>OZ253666.1:602500-3720366 GCA_965263305.1 Parvularculaceae bacterium | reverse complement strand
GGAGTCTTTCACCGCCTCCAGCGTTTGGGTTTTCATCGGAATTGCGATGACTTGGAAACGATCCAATTCGCCTGTTTGGCGGGGGTCTTTCTCGATATTCGCCTTACTGAAGTTTCGCTCGTTAAATTCATCCGTATTCAGGAGAACGAGGGCACCGTCCGGCAGCAGCGGCGCATTGACCTTCAAGGCCGCAGGGTTGAACGCAACAAGAATATCCGGCGCGTCACCGGCGGTCGCGATGCGGCGGGCGCCGAGATTGATCTGGAAGGCGGAGACGCCGAAGGTCGTCCCAACGGGCGCGCGAATTTCCGCCGGAAAATCGGGAAAAGTCGAAAAATCCGAGCCTGAAAGCGCGGTGGAGTCCGCAAATCGGCTGCCAAGAAGTTGTATCCCGTCGCCGGAATCGCCGGCAAAGCGGACGACAATGGAAACCGGGGAGGTCGGTTCGGGTGACGCGCCCATAAAGGCCCTTCGTTACTTAATCATTCTTTTGCGCCAACCGGCGCTTAAGACAGTTTTGATGGTCTGACGATGCATGGCGTTGAAAGCCGATGTTTAGCGACGAGGTCAATCATCATCACCACCGTTTGAAGCGCAATGCCGACCCTCGCCCCATCATCAGAGGGCGATCATATAAACGGCTCCTATGAAATGGGAAGTGCGTCTTGATAACAGGGCGTTGACCTTTGCTAATGCCCTATGCGCGATGTCGCGGCAGATCATGATCGATGGAAAACGCGATTCCGGGTGGCCAACACTGTTTGGTTTGGCTTTTTTCGGCGCGCACGGGCTCAATTCGGCGAGAAATCCGGTGTTTGAGCCCCGCCAGATTACCTTTCTACTCGCCGTCTTGCCCAATGCGTTGGAACAGGCTAGCGCCTTTGGCGAATTGACCCCGATGTTTTCGCTCAACCGAATGTGACAGGAGCTCCTATGAAATTCTTCGTCGATACCGCCAATGTGGCTGAGATTGAGGCTTTGTTGCCAACAGGATTGATCGATGGCGTTACGACCAATCCAAGCCTTATTTTAAAATCAGGTCGTGATATTAAAGAGGTGACCAAAGAGATTTGTCATTTGGTCGATGGCCCAGTTAGCGCAGAGGTGACCGCCGTCGCCGCTGATGAAATGACTAAAGAGGGCCGCGTCTTAGCGGAATTGGCGGAAAACGTCGTCGTCAAACTCCCCCTCACAATGGACGGCGTCACCGCCTGTAAGGCGCTTTCCGATGATGATATCGACACCAATGTGACCCTGTGCTTCTCGGCCAATCAGGCGTTGCTAGCGGCGAAGGCGGGGGCGACGTTTATCTCTCCCTTTATTGGTCGCCTCGATGACATCGGGATTGAAGGCATGGATCTTATCCGCGAAATCCGTGTCATTTACGATAATTTCGATTTCCGCACGCAAATTCTTGCGGCGTCTATCCGCTCGCCCTTACACGTAAAAGATGCAGCTCTCGCCGGCGCGGATGTTGCGACGATCCCGCCAGGGGTCATCCGCTCCTTGGCTAATCATCCGTTAACAGATAAAGGCTTGGACGCGTTTTTGAAGGATTGGGCGGAAACAGGCCAATCAATTATCTCTTAGAGTCGGAGCCTAGTGGAGGCTGGCGGCTCAAAAGCCGCTGAAAACTTGTTGTTTAGACCTGATTGATAGATTGTCCTGCGAATATCGGGAACGCAAAGCGTCAAAAAAGGGCGCTTGATTGCAGCGACCGCCAGGGGCGATGAGGATGGGAGAACGAGATGACGTTTAACGTGATGGAGTCATTAGCGAAGGCGTTTGCTTACCTTTTCACGGAAGCCATTGAGATCTTCAAAGCCCTGTGGTTCCCAACGCTGATTTACTTAATGGCGGTCGTATGGGTGACGCCGCAGCTCATGGAGTTACAACTCGCGCAGTTCGACGCGGCGCAACGCGGCGCACCGGATGAATTCTCCGGCGAAATTTTTCGCCTATCGTCTATCACGTTTTTTGCCTTACTTGTTTTCTATCCGATGATGATCGCTGGCGTGCTAGGCCCCCTCGTTCGTGGGCGGTTTAATCGTCTCCCGTATTATTTCCGCTTTTTCAAAGACGAATTGAATGTCCTTGCGGGCGGGGTTTTGGTCGCGTTGATGTTGTTCCTTGTCTACCTCGCGGGGGTGCTTGGCGTCATCGTCGTGGTTTTTGTCTTCACTTTCGTAAATCCGATTTTGGCGGGCGTCCTCGGCGCCATCGCCGGGATTGCCCTCTGCGGTGTTCTTATCTGGTTCAGTGTCAGATTATCCTTAACGCCCTCAGCGGCGGTGGGCGAGGGAAACCTGGGTATTAGCGCTTCATGGCGTTTAACGAAGGCGCAGCAGCAGGGTTATCCGCGTACTGGGGCATTTGGACTGTTCTTATGATTGGTATTTACATCATTTTTATCCTGATTATCGGCGGTGACACATTGGGCTCTTTTTCAAGATGATGGCGAATGTTTCTGATGAGCAAGCTGTCATAAAGGCATCCCGCGATTTGATTGTCGCCCAGCGCGACATGTGGATCTTCGGAACACCCCGCTTTTGGATCAGCGTTGTCGGCTCCTTCATTTACATGATTGTGACGACGGGACTTTGGCTTGTTTTCAATGGCGTCGCCTATCGCGAGCTGGAGGACCAGTCTTAACCGTCGGCTTTTTTCTGAGCAAGCGGCGATAACTAGAATACATCGGATCATAAAATGGATTTCGTTTTCCCACCGCCGCAGACCAGCGCGTTGCCGGTCCAAAATGGCGGCCATTTTCCCGTGCGGCGTATTTTTGTGTCGGCAAGAATTACGCGGACCATGTCGCGGAAATGGGCGGGGATGCGAAAAAAGACCCGCCGGTGTTTTTCACAAAACCGGCTGATGCGGTCGTGTGTTGCGATGATAAAGAAACCGTTGGAATTGCGTTTCCCCTAGGCACTCAAAACCTTCACTATGAGGGCGAGCTTGTCATCGCCCTCGGTAAAAATGGGTGTAAGCTTAACGATCATCATGAGGCGGAAGACCTCATCTTTGGCCTCGCTGTTGGGTGCGATCTAACTCGGCGGGATTTACAAGCGGCGGCGAAAAATAGCGGCGGGCCTTGGGACGCGGCAAAGGCCTTTGATCAATCAGCCCCAATTGGCCCGATCGGCCGCGTGACCGACTATCCACTCGGCGAGGTATGCAAAGCGCGCCTTGGTCTTCGTGTAAACGGTGAGGAACGTCAGAATGAACGCCTCAGCGCTATGATTTGGAGCGTGCCGGAGATTGTCATCACCTTGTCCCAGTTGTTTGAATTGCAGGCGGGAGATCTTATATTTACGGGGACGCCGTCAGGGGTGGGCCCGCTAAACCCAGGCGACGAAGTGCGTGTTGAGATTGGCCCACTACCGCCGCTTGCCTTCTCGATAAAGGAACGTCGCTCGTGACCGGATCACTATCGCCGTCTGCGAAAAAAGATCTCTATAAAAATGTTGCATTGGAAATTGCTGCTGTGTTGGAGGGCGAAAACAATGTCACAGCGCGCATGGCGACGGTATCAAATATATTGCACCACGCATTTGACTACTATTTTTGGACCGGGTTCTACGTCGTCGATCCAGAAAGGGAAAAAGAACTCGTGATCGGCCCCTACCAAGGAACGCTGGGCTGTTTACGGATTGCTTTTGGAAAAGGTGTCTGCGGCACCGCGGCTGAACAGCGCCAGACGGTCATTGTTGACGATGTTCAGGCGTTTCCAGGTCACATCGCTTGTGATGCGCGCAGTCAATCAGAAATCGTTGCGCCCGTTTTTGACAAAGACGGCGCGTTAATCGCCGTCCTTGACGTCGACAGCGACCAAACGGCGATGTTTGACGACACGGACAGGCAAGGCCTCGAGCATATTCTGCACGCGTCGTTTAGTGAGGCGTAGGGCGCACACGCCCTTTTTTGGAAATCCGGTGACGGCAAAGAGGCCCGCAAACGCGAGCCTCTTCGTCATTTCATGCTCATAGCCAGCAGTAGAAAGCCCTATGGTAGTAATGCCGGCGATACTGGAGAACCATCATTGGTATATCGCAATTCAACGCCCCACGCACCGCTGATCGGGGCCAATGGCGAGCCGTCAAATGACGCGAATGACGTGCTCGTCAGGGCGTCAATATCGATTGATAGGAAATTAGGTGGAAACCCGCTCGGGCCTGCCACCAATCCATCGGCAGAAAGAACGAGGAACAATTGCAATGCAGGATCCGCATCGAATGCTTCGCGGATGGTGAACGGAAGTGTTTCCGACCCTGGGAAGAAAAACGGCGTAAAATCATCGTCTTGTCCAATGAATCCACCAACACTTGTAATCGTCGTACCGAGTGCGGCTGTGCCATCAGGGTTGATGGTGCCGAACACAAGTTTTGCGTCATCAAAGGCAGGAACAAGAGATGAATCTAACGTACCCGTTTGAAAGTTACCACTGACCGGAACATCGCCCGCCGCAAGGCGTGTTTCGACTTCTGTCCGATCGAGTAGTTCTGCGTACACAACAGATGTTGCGCCGGCTAAATCGCCCGTCCCGATGAAGTCAATGTCGCCAGCTGTTCGCTGGATGGTCTCTTCATTCGCGATGAAACTGAGGCTTTGCGCGGCGAGACTGCCAGAAGTAAACCCGGTCGAATCGCCTGGCGAAAACTCGACAGAACTTTCTGATGCGCCGTTTTGAAACTCCTCAGGGAAGCTAGTTTGACCGTTGATGTCTGCAACAATGACGTTGACACCGATACTTGGTGGGGGCACTGGATCTCCGTCGACGGCTTCAATTGCCGCCACATATGTTCCATTTGGCACCGCCATCACCCAGTCGCCATCAATTGTGGACTCTGGGAATGCGAATAGGCCTCCAAACGTATCACCAAAAACGACCGATGAACCGCTATAGGTGCCAGCTTCGACAACCTCAAATTCGGTGACAGCTGTCACGTGAGCGCCGGCAAGTGGGGCGCCGGCTATTTCGGTTGTGCCAGAGATAACATCAAACGCAGCCGCAAAAGAGACGTCTCCGGCCTGTAGAGCGGCAATGCCGGTGGGGCTGCTGCCTTCGGGGTACAGGAACGATGATGCCGCGATATCATCGCTGGAAAGCGAACGAGCCCCAAGTTCAGAAGCCGCATCGCTGACATCGATGAAAGGGAACATTGTTGAACCCGTGCCATCAAGGGACGAGAGTTGATTGATAAGCGAGTGATTTAGCCCATGTGAATGGCCAAATTCGTGAGTAGAAATACCATCCACATCGATAAGGGATGACCCGTCTGGCAGTACCGTACTCGTTGGCGTGAGTTCCCATGTCTCGGTAGATGAGAACTGGACATCGTTATCCATAATGGTGCCAGCTTTATAAAAGCCGGCCGGAAATTCGATATCGCCATCACTGTCGATATCGGTACAGGTGTTGACGCCTTCAACGATCGGATCGAAGACGTCGCTATCTCCATCGCCATCAAGATCGTCTCCAACAACAAAAGTGGTGTCAGCGGTTAGAGAGGTTGATGGAGAGCTTGCAAGTGCCGTAAAATCAGCGGGCGTAATAAACGTGACTTCGTTGACGAAGTCACCACCTGCCCGCGGTGTTGGTCCAAGATCCGTTACTGATGTGATGTTCATCTCAATAAAAGACGTTGGAATACCATTCCATCGATCAAGGCCAGTTTGCACTGTTGCGGCAAGAACGGCGGGTGAGATTTCATCGGGTGTCCCGACATTGGCGCCGGCATTACTATTAAACGTGTATTCAACGCTCGCGCAGCGTTCGTCCCAAAAGATACCGACAACTGGATTAACAGTGAAAATGCCGCCAGCTGACGGAACCGTTACGGTGTCCACCGGGTCCGCGATCAAATCAAGTTGTCGTCCCGTGTTTTCGTGAGCATCTGCTGTCGCAATAGAAAGAGCAACCGCCGCGGCGGCCAACTTAAGAAGGTTTTTCATGGTCTATTCCTGTAGGTAAAACGCGATTAATTGTTTGTGAGTTCATTGGCGCGAGACGCCCGTTCGCTCACTGCTCTTGCCAGTGCGTCATCGACGCTGACGGCGCCGCCCGCGGCCGACGGTAGGCGGACAATTTCTCCATCGGGGCCATCGATAACCGAAAAAACACCCTGGGCGGCGCCGGCAACGGTGTATTCGCCCCGCGCTTTTCTATCCAAAAAGAGCATCGATTTTGAGCCGGTCAGGAATAGGGGCGTACCTGGATGCACCTCGGCCATCCCCACTTTCGTGTTCTGTAGACGACCGCCCGGCGTCACGACCGTTATTTTGGAGCGCAGTTTGCCGAACGCCGTTCTTCCCACCGTAAACGTTGTTTTTGTTACAACGCCGTCATCTGTGCTCTCGGAGACGGAATTTCCCGCCGTAGCAATTACGCAAGCATCTGCTGATTGAGCGATGTCGTTGAAGCCGGTTGTTTTCAACGTTGACGCGAAAGAAGGCGCAGAGAAGCTCAGTACCGCGCCTATATAGGCGACGGCATTCAGAAATTTAATCGTCACAAAAATTCTCCTGATGGATCTATTGTGTTTGCTGTTGAATGACCGTGAGATAAAACCGTAAGTTGAATAACATCAGTGTACGATTCGAAAACTCACGGCTTGATAACAGTATAACTTCGATCTGAAGGCAAATTACAAATAGCGAAACCCCGTAACATTTAATGTGATTTCAGCTGTTTGTGATCAATTGAAAAAATGACCATTTTTTAAATTACAAACATTATGTAATAAATAAAATAAATGATATTCGAATGATTTAGGGGCTGTCCCAGAAGATTTAGTTTCTTGAGTATGGTTTGAGCCATTCTCGGAGTGTTTTCAAGAGCTGATCGGCGGCTCCATAATTGAAGCGCCACTCACATTCCTTGAGATAAAGATGGAAGTTTTGCTTGGGGATACCATTGTATTTCCTGAGGTGCCGCTTTGCCTGGTTCCAGAAGTTTTCGATGCCGTTTATGTGGTTTTGCCTATCAGCGAAAAGCTGTGAATGGTTGATCCGCATATGGTGAAAATCAGTGATGTCGAGCGTGTCGTAAGATCGATAACTGTCGGTGTAAACAATGCTGTCAGGCTGTACTTTGCAAGCAATAATAGGGATTAACGTGTCAGCCTTGGTATCGCTGACAGCGACGGTGAACACGCGTCCTCCGCGTTTCAGCAGTCCAAAGACAGGTATCTTTCCAGCTGCGCCGCGTCCACGCTTACCCTTCCGAACACCGCCGAAATAGCTTTCATCAACTTCTACTTCGCCAGCCAACTCGGAGGCTTCTTCGATCAGCTTTTCCGCAATAACAATCCGCAAGCGATGATAGAAAGTGGCTGCTGTGTCCTTATTCACACCGACAAGCAAACAAGCCGTTCTGGCTGGCGTACCCGCAACGAAGTGTTCGAGCAGCTTATTCGTCTGATTATGCGTTAGTTTTGAATGCTTTAGCCGCATCCCGCCATCCTAGATGTTTCAAACATCTGGGACAGCCCCATAGAAAATTAAAAGTCAACGAAAAGACGGGTCTATTTCTAGCGATTACCGCACATCTGGATACTGTTCTTCCAATCCGCGTTTCTTCCCAAATGCCCATTGAAGGCCGACTTTGAAAAACACCCAGTTTGCTTTCAACTCGCCCCAGTGGGCGAGACGGCGATCGGAGGTGCGCACGAAACGGGGCATCAGGCGGATGCGCCCCCGGCGAGCGAGCTTTAAACAGAGGTCGGCTTCTTCCATCACCGTGACCGTCGGATCAAAGCCCTCGACGGCAAGAAAGTCGTCGCGTCTGAAAAACATTGCGTGGTCGCCAAACAACAATCGTCCGCCCCGGACGAAGAGATGGGGCCTGAAAAACAACGGGACGTACCAGGTCTTCAACCAGTTATGGAGTGTTGTCGCCCAACGGGTTTTTGCGCCGTCCCCTATCAGGGGCGTAAAGCTCGCTAGGCTGACTCGCGGATCGGCCAACGCTTTCTGGACAACGCTCAACGCATCCGTCGGTAAGTGGGTATCGGCATGGACCACGCAGATATAGTCCGCCGTCGAGGCGGCGACCCCCTCATTGATCTGACCGGGCCTTCCTGGGTGAGTTGCGATGATGACGCGAAACCCAAGCGCGCGCGCCATATCAACGGATCCGTCCGTTGATCCCCCGTCAACGATGGTAATTTCTGTTGGCGCCGGGTCGAGAGCGGTGAAGGAGTGGGCGAGCGCCTCAAGGGTGGTCGTCTCGTTCAAGATCGGCGTGACGATGGCGACGCTTGGTCGGACATTGGGGCCGCTGCTGTCGGGACCATTGTCCAAAGGAGTATCATCTGAAATGGCCGATCGTTGCGACCGGTTCTCTTGGGAGTGATTTATTTTGGCTTCGGGCAAGGCGGCGAAGCCTCCAAGGGGAGCGTTGACGTCAACGCCGTTCGAGAACGTAAAGCGCCTGCAGAAAAGCGCCTGCATAGGGTTTTTCGCTTTGGTGAATAAGGCGGAAGCCTAAATTGTCAAATAGGGCGCTCCAGCCGGCGTCATCTTTGTTACTGTGGGGGTGCCCAATAAACTCCAAATTGGTGATGCTGTCCGCGATCTTGGTCAGGCGCCGCTGGAATGGGGAATGGTAAATATCCTCAATAACAAGGAGTTTCGGCGCAATCCTCCCTGTTTCTCTCAATAGTGTCTCCGGGTCCTCAACATGGTGCAGGACCGTGGCGATAATGGCCGCATCATAGGCGTCGTCGCGGAAAGGCAGGGAATCGCCGTCATATAAAAGCGGGGCGAGGTCGCTGATATAGGCCGTGTCAGAAACATCGAGCCCGTCGGTCTGAAACCCGCGATCACGCAAGGTGCGCAACAAGCTGCCCGGGCCGGATCCGACCTCCAGCAACCGATCACCCTGTGTTATGAACGGGGCCATCCAATCGGCTTTGCGCCGGGCGTCGGCGCACCAGGCGGCGAAAAGCGCCGGCCCGAGGACGGGCGTCTGCCAAAGGCCGCGGCGGCTCGCTGAACCAGACGGGTTGCCTAGGGATGTGTCGACGGGGGGAGTGGAGGACATATCAAACGCCATACCCCATGGCGCAATCACAGGCGAATGATAAAGCCTCACTACTTGGGGCTAAATCAATCATCAGATCGTTTTTACAGGATCGCTTCGGCGACGAAAAAACCATCCTACCATATTCGATCTTCTGCGGCGCAGCGACCGATTGCTTTCCGGCCGCGACCTGCCTAATTTCCGCGCAAATTCAGTGAGTCTTAAGAGGAGCGATCCATGGCGACCCCCGCCTTTTTGCTAGACTATCTTCCGATCCTGGTTTTCCTCGGCATCGCAACCGTGCTCGGGGTGGGGTTCGTTGTTATTCCCCTTTTGATCGCACCGGCCGAGCCCGATGTCGAAAAAGTCTCGACCTATGAGTGCGGCTTTAACGCTTTTGACGACGCCCGTATGAAGTTTGATGTGCAATTCTATATTGTCGCCATCCTTTTTATTATCGTCGATTTAGATGTGGCGTTTCTTTTTCCGTGGGCGGTAACGTTATTTAACCCGACATTGGGCGCTGATCGTGGATTTCAGATTTTCGCCTTTTGGTCGATGTTTGTCTTTTTGGCGGTGTTCGCCGTCGGTTTCCTCTATGAGTGGAAGAAAGGAGCGCTGGAATGGCGCTAATCCGTCCTGATAAAAATGCGGCTGCGAACCCTTCGGTGACGCGCCAAAACAAAGCGCTTCAAGGGATCGCCGACGATGGCGGCCCAGTCTATAATCCCGAGGCGGAAGACCCGTTCTTTACCGAATTGTCGGACCAGCTCGCCGATCGGGGGTTCTTCACAGCGCCAGCGGATGCGCTGATCAACTGGGCGCGCACCGGTTCACTGATGTGGATGACCTTTGGCCTCGCCTGTTGTGCCGTAGAGATGATGCAATCCGCGATGCCGCGCTATGATCTTGAGCGCTTTGGCTTTGCACCGCGCGCCTCGCCGCGTCAGTCCGATGTGATGATTGTGGCGGGCACCCTCACCAACAAAATGGCGCCGGCGTTGCGCAAGGTTTACGATCAAATGCCGAACCCGCGCTATGTCATCTCCATGGGCTCATGTGCGAATGGCGGCGGCTATTACCATTATTCTTATGCCGTGGTGCGCGGTTGTGACCGTATTGTGCCGGTGGATATCTACATTCCAGGGTGCCCTCCGACGGCGGAAGCGTTGGTGTATGGCGTCCTGCAACTGCAGAAGAAAATCCGGCGTGAAGGCTCCATCGTTCGATAAGGTCGATTGATATGCTGATGCGTGGTCTTCGTCGTTTTGTGGTGTTCAGCGCGCTTTTTATCGGGGCGTTGCTCGCGGCGAATATCCTTCGGGAAGGCGGCTTTACGAATGACGTCGCCATACGAGCGATCATTGGCGGCGCGATTGGCGGCGTTGTGGTGACAGCCTATCTGGAACTGCGGACGCGCATAAAGTCGGCGATTTATTCCGCCGCGGGCGGCGGGCCTAACGAAAACGACACAGAAATTGGGAAATCATCGTGAGTGAAGAGCTTAAAGAATTGGCAGAGCATATTTCCGCGTCGATTGACGAGGATATTCGCGACGCCTTTATCGCTTACGGCGAGCTAACGGTTGCGGCGCGGGCCGACCGAATTGAGCATGTGCTGAAGTTCCTCCGTGACGATTCGATGTGCAATTTCATCACGCTCATCGATATCTGCGGCGTTGATTACCCCGATCGCCCGCAACGATTTGACGTCGTTTATCATCTATTGAGCCTGCACAATAACTTGCGCATCCGTGTAAAGGCGCAAGTTGGCGAGGATGAGACGATCTCCACGGTCCGCAACGTCTATCCTTGCGCCGATTGGTTCGAGCGCGAGGCGTTTGATATGTACGGCATTGTCTTTACGGGCAATCCGGATTTGCGCCGTATTCTGACAGATTATGGGTTTGAGGGGCATCCATTGCGAAAGGATTTCCCGCTGACGGGCTATACTGAAGTGCGCTATGATGACCAGGAAAAACGTGTTGTTTATGAGCCTGTGAAGCTCGTGCAAGAATTCAGAAATTTCGATTATTTAAGCCCTTGGGAAGGAGCGCAATATGCGCTGCCGGGGGATGAGAAGGCTGAAAATTGATGCCCACATTTTTTCAAACGCTGAGGCTAATTGCTTTTTTTTGCTTTGCCATTGCAATGGCGGTGTTCACGGACGTAGCTGGTGCGATCCAACTTCCACCGGAGCTACAGGCCCTTATCGATAAAAAGAAAGCGGCGATCGCAGCGGGTGAAACGCCTATTCAACGGGCCAGTGAGGCTGATTTAGCAGCCGCGATAGAGATCGCCATTTCTCGACAAGACGATTTGTTGTCAGTTTTGTCCGCTCGGGAATTGAAAACGGCGGCAAAACTTGGGGCCGCGCATTGGGAGGATTGTTCGGCGGCGTTTGAAATCTATGGCCAATTAGAAGGGTCGATGGTCAGCCAACAACAGCCGAAAACACAGCATCAAACCCGCATTAATATGATTTATGCTGCGCTCTATCGAAATGCGCAAAGGGTTGTTTCGACGTCGAAGAAATACAAGAAAAATCCTGACCCGAAATTTCAAGCAGCGTTGCAAAAAACCAGAGATGAGCCTTCGAGTGATGACATGGCGCTCTTCATTTCGGCTTACGGGCTAAAATGCAACGCCGAACGGGTAAAGCTTGGTGCGTCGGGCAACGCCGGTGAAGCTGTCGCAACGCTGATCAGCGATCCGTATAAAAAAGCTTTGGCGCATTTGGAGGTTTCTAAATGACGATAAAGTCAGGTCAATGCCTATGCGGCGCCATTAAATTTACCTGTGTCCCGAAACCGCATACGGATGGAATGCATGTTGACGCTTGCCATTGCGGCATGTGCCGACGGGCGATCGGCGGGCCATTGATGGGCGTCACATTGGCCGAAGCGCCTGTTGTAGAAGATGAGACGGCGTTGTCGGTTTATGAATCGTCTGACTGGGCCGAGCGTGTGTTTTGCAGAAAATGCGGTTCAAACCTATTTTACCGCATGAAGGATGGCGGCTTCTATACGGTGAATGCCGGCGCGTTAGACGATTTGAGCGACGCAAAATTAACCGTCGAAATTTTTACAGACGACAAACCAGACTTCTACAGTTTTTCCCAAGATACAAAGAAAATGACCGGCGCTGAGGTAATGGCGGCGTTCGCAAGCGGAGAAAGCGCTTCTTAAAATGGCAGATGGAACACGTACAGTTGTCGTTGAAGATTCGGCGTCTGACTCGTCGTCGGACCGGAACTTTACGATAAATTTCGGCCCTCAGCACCCAGCCGCTCACGGGGTTTTACGCCTTGTCCTTGAGTTGGACGGGGAGGTCGTGGAACGGGTCGACCCGCATATTGGCCTTCTCCATCGCGGTACGGAAAAACTGATTGAGTATAAAACCTACCTCCAAGCGATCCCATATTTTGACCGTCTGGATTATGTCGCGCCGATGAACCAGGAGCATGCCTTCTGCCTAGCGGCGGAGAAGTTGCTCGGCATTACCCCGCCGCGTCGTGCGCAACATATTCGCGTTTTATTCTGTGAAGTGGGGCGACTATTATCCCACATCCTGAATATCACGACGCAGGCATTGGATGTCGGCGCCTTAACCCCGCCGGTTTGGGGTTTCGAAGAGCGCGAAAAACTGATGGTTTTCTATGAGCGCGCGTCGGGCAGCCGTATGCATGCTGCATATTTCCGCGTTGGCGGCGTCCATCAGGATCTGCCGGAAGCTCTTCTAAATGATCTTGATGAATGGTGCGATCAATTTCCGCAAAAACTCGATGATATCGAAACGCTCATCACCGAGAACCGGATCTTTAAGCAGCGCAATGTTGATATCGGTGTTGTGACGGCCGACCAGGCGTTTGAGTGGGGTTTCACCGGCGTAATGGTGCGCGGTTCTGGTGTCGCCTGGGACTTGCGCAAAAGCCAGCCTTACGAAACCTATGCCGAGTATGATTTTGATATCCCCGTCGGCAAAAACGGCGATTGTTGGGATCGCTATCTGTGCCGCGTCGAAGAGATGCGTCAGTCACTTTCCATCATGAAGCAGGCCATCGCCAAAATCCGTGAGGAGGGCCCGGGCCCTGTCTTAACGACGGATGGCAAAGTGGCGCCGCCGCGCCGTGGCGACATGAAGCAATCCATGGAAGCGCTGATCCACCATTTCAAGCTGTATACAGAAGGCTTTCACGTTCCGGCCGGCGAAGTCTACGTCGCCGTCGAGGCGCCCAAGGGTGAGTTTGGCGTGTATCTGATTTCGGACGGCACAAATAAACCCTATCGCTGTAAAATCCGCGCCCCTGGGTATCCGCACCTGCAAGCCATGGATTGGATTAACCGTGGACACATGCTGGCGGATGTTTCAGCCATTCTCGGGTCTTTGGATATCGTGTTCGGCGAGATTGATCGCTAAACCCACGGCTGGCAGACTGGCGGCGTTCAAGGAAGTTCAGAAGGCCGTCATGTCCAATAGCAACCCAGATAAACGCTATACCTACGACCACGTCGTTCTAGACGATCAATCCGTGGCGTTTAAATGCCGTCAAGATGCCGCGGCGCTGCCGTGGTTGGCGTTGCCACCGTCAGACCCCATCGTTGTTCAGATGGCGACCTATTTTTCATCAGTTGAGGCTGCGATCGCGCGAAATGCGTTCGAGGCGAGCCAATGGTCGGCTTTGACCGCCCATCATTGGGAGTGCCGGGCGACGGGAGAGGGCGCCGCCCATGCGAGCCATGGTTTGGTTGAACCGTCCGCGGATCCGGACTCTCCGTCATTTGCGGCGACCTTTTTCAATGAACAAGGAGACATCGTGTACCGAATGACCGGAGAAGGGGTCTTCTTTCGGACGCGAGACTTTAAAGCGTGGCGCGAAAAGAACCGACAAACGATTAGTGCTCTACCCGCATGTGAAAATTTTGTTTATGCGGGGCCGGACGACCTGGGTGTCGCGAGCGAAAGCGAATGCCTATCGGGTCCTTTGTTGGGCGAGGGGACGCCAGATCAGGGCGGACTTTGGGCGGACGCCCTTATTACATCGGAAAATGGTTTTGCGCCTGGTCATCCGTACCATGCAGGCTCTGGCGACCACGTAAATGCTCCCCATATCCTCGATGCTGTCCGGCAAGCGGCGCATATGGCGCGCCGTCGCGAAGGGTTTTCGCTTACCATCCGCGGGGGGAAGGCCGCGTTTTCTCGATATATCGAGCTTGGTCATCCATTCCGGGTGGGGATAGAAAACCAAACCCCTGATGAGACGCAGATGACGGTCAGCCAGGGCGATCGTTTATGTTCGACGGTCACGTTGTCTTACGGTGACGAGGGCGAGCGTTTCCAACGCTCGCCGGTCACTTGTCCAACAATGATTATTGTTCCAGAGCCCACATTGTACTGCGGGCATTTTCGACCGCTTGGGTCATGATCGGCCGTGACACGCTCAGTGGGAGGCCGACCGTCGTGTGGGTGGAGACGATTTGTGGTCTGTCGAACCCCGTCACGCCGCTTAGATCGTTGCGTTCCGTAATATTGCGGACGGCGGCGAGCGTATTGCTCGTAGACTGGAAGGTGATGCCGTCCACAAACTGATCAAACAGCGCTCTGTTTTGTTCAAATATGTTGATAAGACTGCCGCACCCGACGGTCACGACCGCGCCATCCGTGAAAATTGAGTATGTTATTGTCCGTACAGGTATCTGCGTAGCTGAGTCTGTCAGAGTGTAAACGGCTGCGAAGCCGGGAATGCCATCGACACTGATCCGATATGGGTTTTCCCCATTGCTGACGGTTATATTCTGCCCGGCCTGCCGGAAGCCCGCTTGGAGAAAGTCAACATATGCGTCGCCCGATAGAGAGGTGAAAATATTCAGGGCGGTCTGCTTTTCGGCGTCGGAGGCGCTTACCGGCGACGTATGAACCGTGCAGGAGAGGGGCAAGCTTGCGGAGGTATCCCGCATCCAGAGAGGGGTTGTGGTGTCCACGGGCTCGACCAGCGCCCAATCTGTGACGTTCTCCATAGAGTAGACGCCGGGCACCCCGTTCGCTTCGCGAGAATAAGATTGGGCGAAGGCCGCCAATGACAGGAGGCATGCTGCCCCAAATCCCAATACGCCGCGTTTAAGAAATTTGTTATTCATAAATCCCCCCTGGAAACTTTCTCGACATTCTTCTTCAGAAGAACCCATGGCCCTGATGACATATCGTCCCTGACACCATGCCGATTTTGGGGAAGCTTGGCAATGTGGCTTGATAAGGGAGCGCCAGGATCAGAAATGGAGGCGATTTGACCGCTTGATCTATGGCGTTGAAAGGGCCTAACACCCTAAAAACCGGAGTGTAAGCGTCGATTCTTCGGCGCTTTTGCTCTTTCGCGCCTTTTGCTCTTTCCTGTAAGAGAGGCGGAATTTTGAATTAAGAGGGCCGGCCGTAAAAAGCCGCGCAAAATGCTATGGCCGTCCGTAAACCCGCCAAGGATCAACCCGCCTCCTTTGAGTGGTCGCCCGCCAATCAGGTTTGGTGCGACGCCCAAATGACCAAGTACCCTGAAGGACGGCAAGCCTCGTGCGTGATCCCGTTTCTCTGGCGCGGTCAAAAGCAGGAGGGGTGGATTTCCATCGCGATGATGGAGGTTATCGCCCGCCAGCTGGGGATGCCCTATATCCGTGTTTACGAAGTGGCGACGTTTTACTCCATGTTCAACCTCGAACCCGCTGGTGAGTATTTCATCCAGGTCTGTGGGACGACGCCCTGCATGCTACGCGGCTCGCGGGACTTGAATGCGGTGTGCGAGAAGGTCATTGGCAAACAGGGGGACGTCTCTGCCGACGGGAAATTCTCCTGGCTGGAAGTCGAATGCCTTGGCGCTTGCGTCAACGCCCCCATGATCCAGATTTCTACGAAAGATGGCGATCACTATTACGAAGATTTGACGCCGGGGGTTTTTGAAGAGCTGCTCGGCAAACTCGCCAAGGGTGAAGAGGTAAAGATCGGCACCGCGAACGATAAGCGCCATACATCAAACCCAGAAGGTGATCTAACCACCCTGACCGATCCGGCGCTTTTTGACGGATCGCTCGCCAAGCCCATCCGTGAACTGCCGAATTCGAAGCCGGCGGCTGAGTAGGCATTTTGGCCGCCAGGGCGAGGGAAAGCAATGGCAGAGGAGTTCGAAGGACCCGATACGGAGTTAATGATACGCCAGGCGTTTATGGCCGCGGCGCAACTCTCGACAACGTTTTTGCTATGTTGTCTTTATTGGGTCTTCGGCAACAAACTTGGCGCGATGTTTATTGGCTCGTTCGGTGTGATGTTGATGGTCGTAACGTATTTTCTGTCACAAGATGACTCGAAAGCGGAAAATCCGTGGGAGGATCTTGAAGAGAATACGGATCGATCGCCCCATTATATCCCCGAGCTTGATCCGACAAGTCCGAAACGCGCGCGCGCTAAGGGACAAAAGACCTATTGGCTCGCCTTTGGCGGCGGTGGCCTTCTTTCCGTCCTCGCCGTATTCGCATTGGCTGCGGGGGTAGGGCCGATATGGCATATGCTGTTCGCCGCTTCTCTTATCACCTTTTCGCCATTGACCGTTCTATGGTTCACCTGAAAACCCAAAATAAGTACGGATTGTTTTTATGACGCTCCAAGATAAAGATCGAATTTTCACAAACCTTTATGGTCTTCACGACTGGCGACTAGAGGAAGCGAAAAAGCGCGGCGCCTGGAATGGGACGGCCGATATTATCCGCATGGGATCGGCATGGATCATTGATCAGATCAAAGAATCCGGATTGCGCGGGCGTGGCGGCGCCGGTTTTCCTACCGGGCTAAAATGGTCCTTTATGCCCAAAGAAGTAAAGGATCGTCCCCATTATCTTGTCGTGAATGCGGACGAATCTGAGCCCGGCACCTGTAAAGACCGGGATATCATGCGCCATGATCCTCACCTGTTTATTGAAGGATGTCTTGTGGCGTCTTTCGCCATGCAGGCGAACGCTTGTTACGTCTATTTGCGCGGCGAATATGTCGATGAACGCGAAACCCTCCAGGCGGCGGTGGATGAGGCCTATGCGGCCGGCCTTTTAGGCAAAAACGCTGCAGGCTCTGGTTGGGATTTTGATCTGTATGTTCACCACGGCGCCGGGGCGTATATCTGTGGCGAAGAAACGGCGCTTTTGGAAAGCCTTGAAGGGAAGAAGGGCCAGCCACGATTGAAACCGCCTTTCCCTGCCGGCGCCGGGTTATATGGCTGCCCGACGACGGTGAATAACGTGGAGTCAATCGCCGTCTGTCCTACGATCATTCGCCGGGGCGCCGGTTGGTTTAAATCTCTGGGTCGTCCGAACAATGCCGGTACAAAGCTTTTTTGCATTTCTGGTCATGTAAACCGGCCGTGTAACGTCGAAGAGGAAATGTCGATCCCGCTGAAGACGCTTCTGGAACGACATGCCGGTGGCGTTGTTGGCGGTTGGGAGAACCTAAAAGCGGTGATTCCCGGTGGGTCGTCCGTGCCGCTGCTGCCGAAAGAGATTTGTGATGATGTCCTGATGGATTTTGATGCCCTGCGCGATGTGAAGTCCGGCCTTGGCACCGCAGCGGTCATCGTCATGGATAAGTCGACGGATGTGGTAAAAGCCATCTCGCGCATCTCCTATTTCTATAAACATGAAAGCTGCGGCCAGTGCACGCCATGCCGGGAAGGGACGGGCTGGATGTGGCGTGTCTTAGAACGCATGGCGATTGGCGATTCCTCCACTGCCGAGATCGATAAGCTTTTGGATGTCGCAAGTCAGGTCGAAGGCCATACGATCTGCGCTCTTGGAGACGCGGCTGCATGGCCCATTCAAGGTCTCATCCGCCACTTCCGCGGTGAGATTGAAGAGCGAATCAACACCTACAGAGCCGAAAAAGGCCCGGTTTTTGTACAACAAGACATCGTTGCTGCAGAATAAACCGGCTACCGATTGATTTTTGAAATACAATCTTCGCGGCGATAAATGCCCTCAAAACAAGGCTTTTTGTGTTTTTTTGAGCGCAATTACCCATTTAGACCCTAAAACAAAGCATATTTCATGTTGTGTTTGCGCGAATCTCATGATGGTCTCGGCTACGCAATTCGCTCTATTTTAAAGGAATTAAATCATGGCTCCGGCAAAAAAGACCGCCCGTAAAACGGCCACCAAGAAAAAAGCTGTAAAAAAGACCACTGCCCGTAAGACGGTCGCAAAGAAAAAAGCGCCAGCGAAAAAGAAAGCAACGAAGAAAAAAGCGGCTGCGCCGGCCGTGATGACGTTAAAGCATATTGCTGCGACGATGTCTGAAGACCATGAAATGTCAAAACGTCAGATGGAAGAAATCCTAGGGGATTTCGTTGATCACATTGGTGATAACCTCAGAAAAGGTCAAAAAATTCGGATCTCTGGCCTTGGTATTCTCCAGGTGCGCAACCGCCCGGCCCGTATGGGGCGTAACCCAGCGACGGGTGAGTCAATCCGCATTAAAGCGAGTAAAAAAGTCGCTTTCCGGGTTGCGAAAGATCTTAAAGAATCTATCTAGCCCGGTTCCGTTTTCACGAATAAACGCCCTGATGAATGTCAGGGCGTTTTCTTTATACCAATCGAGTATTCAAAAGATGGAAAAATACCGATCACGAACCGCGGCGATTGGACGTTAGACTTTGACTCCACTTGGTAAGAACGATTTACTGGAACGCAAAAATCTACCGTAATTTTTTTATGCCTGCCCGACAGGCAATTTACACGTTTGGTCTCTCATTGCATTCATTGTCTTTATTTTATGCCATATACGCAAAACACCACTTCCCTCGTTGTTCGACCGATTGAATCAAATGAAATTGACGCTCTTTCGAGCCTTGCAATAAAGACGTTTACGGACACTTTTGGACATCTTTATAAGTCAGAAGACTTAAATATGTTCTTGGAGGGCAACCATACGCCGCATTGTTATCGAGCTTTGTTCGCCGATCCGGATTATGAAATTTGGGTTGGTTGCGATGATTTGGGCGCGTTGCATGGTTACGTCGTTGCGGGGGCATGTAATTTGCCGGCGCCGGATATGCCTAGTAGCGCTGGAGAACTGTTGCGGCTTTATGTCGATAAGGGTATGCAAAACAGCGGGTTAGGCGGACGATTGCTGGCAACAGCGCTCGATTGGTTGGAAGAGCGTTTCGATCATTTATACCTGAGTGTCTATTCGGAGAATTTCGGTGCGCAAAGACTCTATGCGCGCCATGGTTTTCAGAAAGTACATGAGTACACCTACATGGTCGGCAATCACGCCGACCCGGAATGGATCATGAAGCGTTAGGGCCGCATAATGATTAAAAACCTTGGGGCGAAAGAAGGAGCAACCCGGTTTTTTGTAAGAGAAAATAATACGTCTGCTGATGACGTCAGAAGGGAAAGTATATGGATGAGTCTGCAACCCTGAACGAAATATTGTCGCGCTTGGTGAAGATGGAGCAACGTATCGAGCTTATGCACGAAGATATTCGCCGAACCGGAGAGTCGGCGTCGCGCGCCCAAATCCATCTGGAAAAACTTTTGAAATTACAAAGCGCGTCGGCCCCCGAGGCGCAAACCGGCGCCAACGACTAAGGGCTCGGTTAGGTATTTTTGAGCGTGAGGTCTTTGGACCCCGTGGGCGCCATGGTCGGCGCACAATCATGGCGATCTCTCGCCAGCATCCCCGTTTGCTTTTTCCTTAATAATTCCTATCGCCGACTAGGTGAAAATTGGCGCCGACGCCGTCACCTGCGACCGACTGGCGTCTTTCCAACGAAGGTGCTGGAAACCCTTTATGTTTATGGGTAGACAGCTGTCCAAGGCCCGATGCGCCACTGTTAACAATGGGTTCCTTCAGGGAAACCAAACTTCGAGAGACGCTTGATTATGACTGATACGCGCACAATCAAAGTCAACGGCCGTGACGTCGATGTTCCGGTTGACATCACGCTATTGCAGGCTTGCGAGGCGGCCGGAGAGGAAATCCCGCGTTTTTGCTATCACGAACGCCTCTCCGTGGCGGGCAACTGCCGGATGTGCTTGATCGAGGTCAAAGGCGGGCCGCCGAAGCCAGTGGCGTCCTGTGCTCAAAATGTGCGGGATCTGCGCCCCGGGCCGGAGGGTGCCCCGCCCGAACTCTTCACGAACACGCCGATGGTGAAGAAGGCCCGTGAAGGGGTCATGGAATTTCTCCTCATCAATCATCCCCTGGACTGTCCGATTTGCGATCAGGGCGGGGAATGCGACCTACAGGATCAGGCTGTCGCGTATGGCCGGGACGGCACCCGCTACGAAGAAAATAAGCGCGCTGTCGAAGAAAAGCATATGGGCCCGCTGATCAAAACGATCATGACCCGATGCATTCAATGCACCCGCTGCGTGCGGTTTGCGACAGAAGTCGCCGGCGTCGATGATTTGGGGCTCGTCAATCGGGGCGAGAACGCCGAGATCACGACCTATCTGGAAAAAGCGGTCGACAGCGAGTTGACCGGCAATTTGATCGATGTCTGTCCCGTTGGCGCGCTGACATCGAAACCCTATGCCTTCAACGCCCGGCCTTGGGAATTGACCAAAACCGAAACGATCGACGTGATGGACGCTGTTGGGTCCAATATCCGCGTCGATAGCCGCGGGCGCGAGATCATGCGGATTTTACCGCGCCTCCATGATGATGTGAATGAGGAGTGGATCGCGGATAAAGCCCGGTTCATTTGGGATGGCTTGAAATCCCAACGCCTCGACAAACCGTACATCCGCGAACAGGGCAAGCTGCGCCCGGCGTCGTGGTCGGAAGCTCTCGATCTCGTTGCGGAAAAGATCAACAAAACCGTGCCGGAAAACATCGCGGCGATCGCCGGTGACTTGTCTTCCTGCGAAGCGATCAAAGCGCTGAAGGATCTCATGGGCGCCGTGGGGTCGCCCCATTTGGATTGCCGTCAGGACGGGTCCTCGTTCGGTGGCGCCCGTGAAACCTATCTGTTTAACTCCGGGATCACAGGCGTTGACCGCGCAGACGCTATTTTGATCATTGGATCAAACCCGCGCCACGAGGCGCCTATTATCAATGCGCGCATTCGCAAGGCATGGCTCGATGATATGTCCTTGCGCATCGCGGTTGTCGGTGAGGCGGCTGAGCTGACTTATGAATACCATCATGTCGGCGCGGGCGCAGACAGCCTTGCGGCGGGCTTTGACGCCATCAAAGGCGCAGAACGCCCCATGGTCATTATTGGCGCCGGGGTCTTCCAACGCAAAGACAGCGATGCCGTGATGGCTGAGATCGCGCGTCTCTCTAGCGCGGCGGGCGTTGTGCGCGATGAGTGGAATGGGTTCAATATTCTGCATACTGCCGCCGCGCGCGTTGGCGCTCTCGATCTTGGCTTTTTGCCGGGCGAAGGCGGGCGCGATTTTGCGAAAATCCTGGAAGGCGCCCAGAGCCGCGATATTGAGTTTATTTATAACCTCGGTTGCGATGAATTCGATACGGCGAAGCTGGGCGGTGCCTTTGTAGTTTATCAGGGCCATCATGGCGACGCCGGCGCCCGGGTGGCTGATGTGATTTTTCCATCTGCGGCCTATACGGAGCAAAATGGTCTGTACGTCAATTTAGAGGGCAGGGCGCAATTTGCCCGCCGGGCGCATTTCCCATTTGGCGAGGCGCGTGAGGATTGGTCGATTATTCGGGCGCTGTCTGGACGCATGGGCAAAGCATTGCCCTATGATGATCTCTTTGCACTGCGCCAAGCGATGATCGAGGATGCGCCTGTTCTCGGCAGAATAGATGAAGCGCCGTCGGCGGATGAAGGGCTGGATCTCTCAACCATCGGCAAGGGGGGCGCGATTGATGATACGCCGTTTAAGAACGTCATTCGCGATTACTACATGACCAACCCGGTTGCGCGGGCGTCTGAAACCATGGCGGCTTGTTCGGCGGGCGCGGGCTCGGCGGGGAAAATCGCCGCTGAGTAAAATCGGGTCGTCGCGGGTATCAGCCGTCGCTATCCTGCCCGATCGGGGCAAAATGCGATTAGCCGATGGCCTCGCGAGGTAGGCTGGATTGGTCGCTCCGCCAAAATTGACTACCTTTAGACTCGAGTTTTGGGATTAAACCGCCGATCTGTCAGGTGGCGTGTCCCCTGAACGCTGGAAAACCGGATGGTTGAGAACCCAGTTGGTCGAAATCCAATTGGGCAAAAAATAAAGAGTCACCTTGATGATGAACAACTTTTTAAAGGCGGTTTTCTCTCTTTGCGGCCTTGTTGTTGTTTTTCTACTGTCGTCTGCGCAGGCGGACGATGAGGTCTCTCGCCAATTCGACTTAACCGATTTTGAGACCATCGCGATTGCCGGCGTCTTTGAGCTCGACGCCAAGGCAGGTGAAGAATACGCCATCATTCTCTCCGGACATGAAAAACAGATGGAGAGGGTCGATATTTCGGTCCGCAACGGCAAATTGACTTTGAGCTCTCGCCGGGGCGGCCGGGGCAAAAAGACGACGATTTACGCCGAAGTGCGGGCGCCGCGGCTGACGGGGATTGTTGTCTCCGGCGTGGCGGAAGCGGATATCACCAATATTGAGGCGGATGAATTCAAGGCGCGGCTTTCAGGCGTTGGCGAAGTGACAATTGAAGGCGAGTGCGGGTTCTTAGATGCAAAAGTTTCCGGTGTCGGAGAGCTGGATGCTGAAGACCTTAAGTGCCGAGAGGTCGACGTGATCGTCTCCGGCGTTGGGTCAGCCTCTGTTTACGCCGCTGAAATTGTCGATGCGCGCGTGTCTGGCATGGGCGACATCGAGGTATCAGGCGCGCCGTCAAAGGTGCGTAAATCCGGCGGTTTCCTCGCAGACATTTCGATCAAGTAGCGGTCTCAACTAGGCTGCACTACCAAACCCGTCCGACATTTTTCGATTCCTGACATGATGATGCGGCGATTTTGCGTCTCTTTGTGCGCGAAACCCCCGTGACGGCGGCCTCATTCCGCATTATGAGCCTTTGGCATGAGCGAACTTTGGACTTTCCTATCCACCCGTCCCACCGATGCCGGCTGGCTGGCTTGGCTTCTTCCAACTCTGATTCAAGCGCTGGCGGTCGTCCTGTCATTGCTCGTCGCCCAAGCATTCCTGATGTATTTCGACCGCAAAGTCTGGGCGGCGGTGCAGATGCGCAAAGGACCGAATGTGGTTGGCCCGTTCGGGTTGCTGCAATCTTTTGCGGATTTGTTCAAATTCGTTTTCAAAGAAATCATTGTGCCCGCCGGGGCGAATAAACCCATTTTCATTTTGGCGCCGGTCGTCACGTTTATCCTCGCCATTATCGGCTGGGCGGTGATTCCGTTTGGGCCTGGTCTTGTTGTTTCCGATATCAATATCGGCATACTTTATTTGTTCGCGATTTCCTCCCTCGGCGTTTACGGCATTATTCTCGGCGGTTGGGCGTCGAACTCGAAATATCCCTTTTTGGGCTCCCTTCGATCAGCCGCGCAGATGGTTTCCTATGAGGTGTCTTTGGGCTTCGTGATTATCACGGTGCTTCTGCTCGTCGGGTCGTTGAACCTATCGGATATTGTCGAGAGCCAGGATCGTGGGCTTGGCATTTTGAACTGGCATTTTATTCCGCTTTTCCCGATGTTTGTGGTGTTCTTTATCTCAGCGCTCGCGGAGACGAACAGGCCGCCTTTTGACCTTCCGGAAGCAGAATCTGAACTCGTCGCCGGCTACCAGGTTGAGTATTCTTCCACCTTGTTCCTGCTGTTCATGATCGGTGAGCTCGCCAACATCGTGTTGATGTGCGCCATGATGACGATCCTGTTCTTTGGCGGCTGGCATCACCCGATCCCGGGGGTTAACTCGGCGATCCTTGATAGTGTGCCGGTGCTTTGGTTCTGTCTAAAGATCCTGTTCTTCTTTTTCATGTTCGCCATGGTGAAGGCGATTGTGCCGCGCTATCGCTATGATCAGCTGATGCGGATCGGGTGGAAGATTTTCTTACCCCTTTCTCTGAGTTGGGTGGTGTTGGTTGCGGGGCTCATGATCCTGTTCCCAGGCCTTGCCGATCATTTCCAAAGCTGGAGAGGCTAAGCCATGTCTCGAATCGCCCAGGCCCTACGCGGGTTCATGCTTGCTGATTTCGTGAAGGCCTTTGCCCTTGCCATGAAGTATTATTTCGAGCCGAAGGCGACGATTAATTACCCGTTCGAGAAAGGCCCGCTGTCGCCGCGCTTTCGGGGGGAGCACGCGCTGCGCCGCTATCCCAATGGCGAAGAGCGCTGCATCGCGTGCAAACTTTGCGAGGCGGTGTGTCCGGCTCAAGCGATCACAATTGAGGCTGAACCGCGCGATGACGGCTCGCGCCGCACGACGCGGTACGACATTGACATGACGAAATGCATCTATTGCGGATTCTGTCAGGAAGCATGCCCGGTAGACGCGATTGTTGAAGGGCCGAATTTCGAATTCGCCACCGAGACCCGTGAAGAGCTGTTCTACGATAAGGACAAATTGCTCGCGAACGGGGATCGCTGGGAACGTGAGATCGCGAAGAACCTCGAGCTAGATGCGCCGTACCGCTAAGCGCGCCTGTCCTTGTTCTGAATAAGCAACACAACTCACCGCACATAGGCCTCAACCGAACACAGTTTCGTAAACGCGCGTTGATTTATCCTTTTGATACGATAGCGTGCTAAAAATTTTGTTCAGTCATAAAGGGGCGTTCCATGCGACGATCTTCAGCGAGCATTGTTTCTTTTTTAACGTTTTTTGGGCTCGCCGTTATAACGGTTGGAGAGGCGTCAGCCGACGCGATCCGCCAAAGTAAGGGGAATTACGAAGATCGTTTTCGCCAATTAGATGTAGACTTACCGACACCCAACACCTACCGCACCGCCTCTGGCGCGCCTGGGCCTGAGTATTGGCAACAACGCGCCGACTATAAAATGGATGTCGTGTTGGATGAAAAAAACCGGCGCATCGAGGCCTCCGAAGAAATCACCTATTACAATAATTCTCCCGATACGTTGAATTATCTCTGGGTGCAGCTGGACCAAAACCGCTTTGCCGATACTTCCCTTGCGCGCCGCTCAGAAACCGCCGCCACGTCCGGCACGCGCCGCACGAGCGCTGGTGCTGGCGATTCCCTGAGCTACACCGCACTCGCGCGCCACCAGGCCTTTAAAGATCTTGAGCATGGGTTTGAGATTACCGCCGTCAAAGCCGCGAACGACGCCGATCTGCCCTATGTGATCAACGACACCCAAATGCGTATTGATCTCCCGACGCCGCTAGCGCCCGGCGAACAGGTCGTCTTCACCATCGGGTGGGAGTTCAACATCATTGAGGAGAAAATTATTGGGGGGCGGGGCGGTTATGAACGTTTCTATGATGATGACACCTATATTTATTTTCTCGCCCAATGGTTCCCGCGCATGGCAGCGTATACGGATTATAAAGGTTGGGCCCATCAGCAATTCTTAGGGCGCGGCGAGTTCACTCTTGAGTTCGGCGATTACGACGTAAGTTTAACGGTGCCGTCCAATCACGTCGTTGCGTCCACGGGCGTTTTGCAAAACCCTGAGGAAGTCTTGAGCGAGGAGCAACGCGCGCGCCTTGCCCAAGCGGCCGAGGCTGATAAGCCGATGTTTATCATCACGCCTGAAGAGGCGGCCGAGAACGAGAAGAACAAAGAAGAGGGCACAAAGACCTGGCGCTACAAAGCCGAAAATGTGCGGGACTTTGCATGGTCTTCTTCTCGTAAATTCATCTGGGATGCGATGGCCCACCGCCAGGACGATGCGAAAAATCCCGTCGTAATGGCGATGTCGTTTTACCCGAATGAAGCCGAGCCCGTGTGGTCGAAATATTCCACCCATGCGGTCGCCCATACGATGGACGTCTATTCTAAATTCTCCTTCGCCTATCCCTATCCAACCGCGCTTTCGGTGAACACTTGGGAGCGGGGCGGCATGGAGTATCCGATGATAACGTTCAACGGATACCGTCCGTCAAAGGATGAAGAAAGCGGCGAGACGACTTATTCGCGTCGCATTAAATACGGCCTGATCGGGGTGATCATCCACGAGATTGGCCATATCTATTTCCCGATGACCGTGAATTCCGATGAGCGCCAATGGACGTGGATGGATGAAGGGCTGAACACCTTCCTGGAGTACATCGCCGAATTGGAATGGGAAGAAGAGTTTCCAGCTTGGCGCGGCAACAAAACGAACATCATGGATTCCATTACGACGTATATGGCGAGCACGAACCAAGTGCCGATCATGACCCAGTCGGATGCCATTTTACAGTTCGGTCCAAACGCCTATTCAAAGCCAGCGGCGGGCCTCGTCTTCTTGCGTGAGACCATCATGGGCCGCACGCTCTTTGATTTCGCCTTCCGGGAGTATTCAAAACGGTGGATGTTTAAACGTCCAACGCCAGCGGATTTCTTCCGGACGATGGAGGATGCTTCCGGCGTTGATCTCGATTGGTTCTGGCGCGGCTGGTTCTATTCGACCGACCACGTTGATGTCGCCATTACTGGCGCGCGCACCTACAAGGTCTCCTCGCAAGATCCGGATGTGGAGTTTCCGAAAAATGCGTTGGAATGGGCGTCTGACTATCCTGAGACACCGGCGCAAATCCGCAATCGTGAGGAAGGGCTGAAGACCCGGTTGAGCCGTTTTCCTGAGATCGCTGATTTTTATAACGAGAACGATCAGTTCACGGTCTCTAACGCTGATCGCAACGCCTATAAGAGCTTCCTAGAGGGGCTTGAGGATTGGGAGCGTAAGGCTCTAGACCGCGCGGTGAAGGACAATGAAAACGTCTACTTCGTCGACTTTGCGAATATTGGCGGTCTCGTGACGCCGTTGCCGCTCGACATTACCTATTCGGACGGAAAAACCGAACGGATGGATATTCCAGCGGAGATTTGGCGGCGCAACCATCGCCGTGTGACGAAGTTGATCATCACCAATCGGCCGGTCGCGTCGTTCACAATCGATACAGGTCACGAGTTGCCGGATACCGATCGCTCCAACAACACGTTCCCACAGCAGATCGCGCCGTCTCGCTTGGAATTATACAAATCCGATTCAACCACCCGCAATCTTATGAAAGACATGATGGAGAAGTTGAAGGCGGAGGATAAAGCCGAGGCCGATGCGAAAGAGGCGCCCCTCGAGCCGGCGGCGGCTCAGTAGCGGGGGCTATCAGTGACGGTATTGTCAGCACGATTTCTCCGACGCCGGGACCTTATGATCGGCGTCGGGGCTGTCAGCCTCGCAATGGTAGGGCTAAACCACGCCGCCCACGCCCATCGCGCGCGTCTGGCCCTGACAAATGTTGTCTGGCGGGCTGATGAAGCGTCGTCAAAATCGGCTGGGCGTATTGAGATCACCCATGAGCTGCACGCCCATGATGCGCTGACGGCCTTGTCCGTGGCGGCGGCTGCACGATCTGACGATGATGAAGCGGAAGCGACATCCCGTAAAGGTGAAACAGGCAGCGGGCGGTTGGCCCTAACAGACCTGGAGGCGCGCGCACGACTGGCGTTGATGGCGTCGGACAAGTTTCGTCTTTTCGGCGCTGATGAGGCTGTTTTGAATATCGAAACAATCGGCGCTGAGGTGAAGGCTAATCATGTTTATATTTATCAGGAGATACGCCTCGCGGCTCCGCCGACGCGCTTGTTCATTGAAAACGATCTGCTGCGCGACGTCTTTGCCGACCAAGTGAACCACGTGAACATCACTATTCACGACAAAACGCGCACCCTTATCTTCGACGATGGCAAAGGCCGACAGGCGGCAGCGTTCAATGACGTTCAGAAGGCTCCTGAAGAGGCTGATGAGACCGCCCTTGGGGACGACAATAAGAACGATAGCGGGGCGAAGGCCGCGAGCGTTCCATTCTAATCGCCCTCGGGGCGAGCACTTCCCTTGGGCCCCGCTAAACCCTTCTTAAATCGAACAATCTTGTTGCCGGCCGATGGTCGATGAAAGACGCGTTTTCGCCTTTGCAAAAGGCGCCGAGCGGTCTACAACGCGCTTCAATTCAAGCCCCCGCGATCCTCGGTCGCATTGCGATGGAGGGCGTATCCGTTCAACCGCATGCGAGGCGTAGCTTCGCGCGCCGCCCGCTGTCTCGCCGTCAACCTTTAGGGCGGAGAGACGCGCTCAACTTAAACGACGCCAACCGGTCGCCTTTATGACATTCGCCGCTCTTATTTTTTGGATGTTCTCCGCTGCTCTCATCGCCTCCGGGTTGATGGTGATTGCCGCGCGGAACCCGGTTTATTCGGTGCTGTTTCTGATTTCGGCGTTTATTTCCGCCGCTGGGTTGTTCGTCCTCATCGGGGCTGAGTATCTCGCGATGCTCCTTGTGGTCGTATATGTGGGCGCCGTTGCCGTGTTGTTCCTGTTCGTCGTGATGATGTTGGACGTCGACTTTGTCGAGTTTCGTCAGGGGTTTTTGCAATATCTGCCGATTGGCGGCGCGATGGCGGCGGTCATTGTTGTGGAACTTATCTTAGTTGTGGCGGCTTGGGCCTTTCCGGATGACGAGGTTCTACAGCGCGCCCATCCGGCGCCCACAGCGGCGGAGACAGGGGTTGTTGCAGGGCCGAACAATATCGAAGCGCTGGGGCTTATTCTCTACACAGACTACGTGCACTACTTTCAGATCGCAGGGGTCGTACTGCTGGTCGCGATGATCGGCGCGATCACGCTGACGTTCAGAGAGCGCTCTGGCATCAAGAAACAAGACCCCGCTGAGCAGGCCTCGCGTTTGCGCAGCGCGTCGGTTGAGATCAGAAAAGTCAAAACCGGCCAAGGCATTTAACCGGGTCTAACGGCGTCAATTCGAGGGGTTCGACAGAATGGATATAGGACTGGGACATTACTTGTCGGTGGCGGCGATCCTTTTCGCGATCGGCATGGCGGGTATCTTCCTAAACCGCAAAAATGTCATCGTGATCTTGATGTCCGTCGAATTGATGCTCCTCTCCGTAAATATCAATTTCGTCGCGTTCTCCCAGTTCCTTGGGGATCTCACCGGTCAGGTTTTCGCTTTCATGGTGCTGACTGTGGCGGCGGCCGAGGCGGCCGTGGGCCTTGCGATCCTCGTCGCCTATTTCCGTAATCGCGGCGACATCTCCGTCGACGACGCGAACCTGATGAAGAATTAACGCCAATAAAGAGCCGTATCTGCGATGAGCCTTGAACCTTTTGTCGTGCTTTTGCCGTTGTTCGGTGCGCTGATGGCGATGCCGATAAGCCGTCTTGCCGGTTCTGCCGGTGCCGGCGCGGCGCAAATAGTGACAACGAGCTTAATGGCGATCGCCGCCCTTTATTCATGGGTCTTGTTTTTTGATGTCGCCCTCGGCGGTCATCCGCGCACAATTGTGTTGTTCAACTGGTTTTCCTCTGGCGATTTCATCGCCGATTGGTCCGTACGCCTCGACACTCTGTCGGCCGTCATGTTGGTGGTCGTGAACTCGGTTTCGTTCCTCGTTCATGTCTATTCGATGGGCTATATGAAAGAATACGGCGAACAGCCGCGTTTTTTTGCATTCCTGTCGCTTTTTACCTTCGCCATGTTGATGCTGGTGACGGCGGATAACTTCCTGCAGCTCTTTTTTGGCTGGGAGGGGGTTGGCCTTGCGTCATACTTGCTGATCGGGTTCTGGTTTAAGAAGAAATCAGCCAACGACGCGGCGATCAAAGCGTTTGTGGTCAACCGCGTTGGCGATTTTGGTTTCGCCCTTGGCATTTTCTGTGTGTTTTATGTCTTTGGGTCAGTTGAGTTTGACGCTGTTTTCTCCGCTATCGCGCAAAACGAAGTGGTGACGCCATGGCGTGCGGGGGAAGGCGCGCCAATCCAGACCCTGACGATTACCTTTTTGGGCGGCGAGTATCACGCCCTCACGACGATCGCTGTTCTGTTGTTTATTGGCGCCATGGGTAAGTCGGCGCAGTTCTTCCTCCATACCTGGTTGCCCGATGCGATGGAGGGCCCGACGCCGGTGTCCGCGCTTATTCACGCGGCGACCATGGTGACGGCAGGCGTTTTCCTCGTCTGCCGCTGTTCCGTTATTTATGAAAACGCACCAGACGCTGCCGCGCTCGTGACGTTGGTTGGCGCCGTCACGGCGTTTTTCGCGGCGACCGTCGGTCTTCTTCAAGACGACATCAAAAAGGTCATCGCATACTCAACCTGTTCCCAGCTTGGCTACATGTTCTTCGCCGCTGGCGTTGGCGCCTATGGCGCTGCGATGTTCCATCTTTTCACCCACGCGTTTTTCAAGGCGCTTTTGTTCCTCGGTTCGGGTTCCGTCATCATTGGCATGCACCACGAGCAGGATATTAAGAAAATGGGGGGCGTACGCACTTTATTACCTCTGACCTGGGTATTCATGCTGATCGGGACCATCGCGATCACCGGTGTTGGTATTCCGGGGTTGACACTTTTTGGTGCGCCCGTCGGCACAGCTGGTTTCGTTTCTAAGGACGTCGTGATTGAATCAGCCTACGCCGCCGGAGTGGCAGGGCGCGCCTATGGGCACTTCGCCTTTGTCATGGGGTTGATCGCGGCGGTCTTTACAGCGTTCTATTCTTGGCGGTTGATATTCTTAACGTTCAACGGACCCTCGCGCGCCCCGGAAGAGGTTCGCTTACACCCTCATGAAGTGCCGAACACAATGCTTGCGCCGTTGGCGCCGCTCGCGGTTGGCGCGTTGTTAGCGGGGATGGCGTTTTACCCTCAATTTGTGGGCAAGAAAGCCGACACCTTCTGGAACGGCGTTCTTTATTCAGCGTCAACAGACCATGGGGCGCATGGATCTGACCACAGTTCAGATCATGGCGACGCCACCCATGTTGACGAGGCGCATGCTGATGCGGAACACGCAGAAACGTCAGGCTGGCACGGGACGGCGTCTGATCATGCTGCGGAAGCGGGGCATTCCACTGTCGCCGGTGAAGGCGAAAAGGAAGCGCACGGCCATCCTCCCGTACCAAAATGGGTTCTATGGGCGCCGCTCGTTGCAATGCTAACCGGGTTATTTGGCGCCGCCGTGCATTACCTGCGCGGTGATCCATTGCGCCCCGGGCTCTTGCGCCCTGGTGGGATTATCTTCGGGTTCCTAAAAAACAAATGGTATTTTGACGAGATCTACAGCGTTCTTTTTGTGAAACCGGCGAATGCGATTGGTCGGTTCCTTTGGAAAGCCGGTGACGGGAAGACGATCGACCGGTTTGGTCCCGACGGGGTGGCGGCGACCGTCGCCCTGAGCGCGAAGAAAATTGTCCGCCTGCAGACTGGCTATATGTATCACTATGCATTCGCGATGCTCGTCGGTATCGGGGTTCTCATCACCTACATCCTTATCCGCGCTGGAGGCGGCCAATGACCGAGTCCCTCGCATCAGGGCCCTGGCTCAGTATCATCACTTTTTTCCCATTGATGGGCGCTTTGTTCATCGCCATCGGGCGGATGATGGCCCAAAAGGACGCCAATGGCGCTTTAACCGCCGACGGATTATCGCAACTTGAGAAGAATGCTCGGTTGATCGCGCTTTTGGCGACGAGCGCCGTCTTCGTGCTGTCCGTTCTCATGTATGTGCTATTCTACGATACGACCTTGGCGGGCTATCAGCTCGTAGAAAAAGCTGAATGGCTGGGCGGCGGCGTCAATTACAAAATGGGCGTTGACGGCGTTTCGGTTCTGTTCGTTCTGTTGACCACGTTCTTCTTCCCGATCTGCATTATCGCATCCTGGGATTCTATTAAGCACCGCGTCGCGGATTACATGATCGCCTTTTTGGTGATGGAGACGTTGGTCATTGGCGTCTTCTGCGCCCTCGATCTTGTGGTGTTCTATCTGTTCTTTGAGGGCAGCCTGATCCCGATGTTCCTGATCATCGGGGTATGGGGCTCTGACGGGGTGAAGGAATTCGCTGGGTACCGCATGCCGAGCCGTGTCTATGCGGCGCTGAAGTTCTTTCTTTATACTTTCGTCGGTTCGGTATTGATGTTGATCGCCATCCTTTGGATGTATAGCTATCCGGATGCTGGCACGACGGATATTCCGACCTTACAACAAGTGGCTTTCCCAGCCGGGGCGCAAACCTGGCTGTGGCTCGCGTTCTTTGCGTCCTTCGCCGTAAAAATGCCCATGTGGCCGGTGCACACATGGTTGCCCGACGCCCACGTACAGGCGCCGACGGCGGGTTCTGTTATTCTAGCGGCGATCCTTTTGAAAATGGGCGGCTACGGATTTATTCGCTTTTCATTGCCGATGTTTCCCATCGCGAGCGCCGACTTTGCGCCGCTCGTTTACGCCTTATCCATCGTCGCCATTATTTATACCTCACTCGTCGCCCTCGTGCAGGAGGATATGAAGAAACTGATCGCCTATTCATCGGTCGCCCATATGGGCTTTGTCACGATGGGGATCTTTACCGGCACGGCTCAAGGGGTGGAGGGCGCGCTCTTCCAAATGTTGTCCCACGGCTTCATCTCTGGCGCGCTCTTTTTGTGCGTTGGTGTTGTTTACGACCGGATGCATACGAGGGAAATCGCGGCCTTTGGCGGTCTCGTCCATCGCATGCCGTTCTATGCCTTCATTTTCCTATTCTTCACGATGGGCAATGTCGGGCTACCGGGTATTTCTGGCTTTGTCGGCGAATTCCTGACCATGGCGGGCGCGTTTAAAGCCAATAGCTGGGTCGCATTTTTCGCCGCCTTCGGGGTGATCCTATCGGCGGCCTATGCGTTGCGGCTCTTCCGGGAGGTCGTCTACGGCAAAATGACGAAAGACAATCTCATGTCCATCAAGGACGTGACGAACCGCGAAATGGCGATGCTGGGTGTTCTGATGGCGTTTGCGCTCTACCTTGGCGTCTACCCCCATCCGGCGTTATCCGTGTTCGCCCCATCGGTGGACCTGGTGCTGACGAATTATAACGCGGCGCTGGCCGGCGGCGAGGGGGCGGTGACGGCCCTGAGCGATGGCGCGGCGTCCGCTGGACATTAGAGTTGGCTGAAAAGCCCCATGAGTGCTGATAAATAGGCAAAAGACAGATGAGCGTTGAAACCCTGACCCATGCCTTGCCGGAACTTCTGCTGGCCCTCGGCGCAATGGCGTTGCTGATTTTCGGCGTTTTCGCCGGCGAGGAGCGCGAGGCGGTGAGCGCCAACAACTCTCTCGTCGCCAATGGCGCGGGCGGCGGCGGCGGTCGTAACGCCATGGTGGCGTTGGTGGCGACGGCGATCCTCATTATCTGCTTATTGGCCTCTTGGGCGGCAATCGGCGGCGATGCGATTTCCCTTTTTGACGGCGCATTTCGCATAGATGCTTTTAGCGGTTTTGCGAAAGTCGTCATCTTTGGCGCAGCGGCGTTGGCGATTGTGATGTCGGCGGATTACCCTTCGAGCGATGCGCTGAAGAAATTCGAATACCCCGTTCTGATTTTATTAGCGGCCTTCGGCATGGCCCTGATGGTGTCGGCGAACGATCTCATTGCGCTTTATATGGGTGTCGAAACCCAAAGTTTGGCGCTCTATATCTTGGCGTCTTTCAACCGCGACAGCCGCCGGTCGACCGAGGCGGGATTAAAATACTTCGTGCTCGGTGCATTGTCCTCCGGTCTGTTACTTTATGGCGCCTCCTTGATTTACGGCTTCACCGGCGCGACTGGGTTCGCCGAGATCGCGGATGTCGCCTCAAAAACTGACAATAATATTGGCCTTATCATCGGTCTTGTCTTTTTGATTTCCGGCTTGGCGTTCAAAGTGTCCGCCGCGCCATTTCATATGTGGACGCCGGATGTGTACGAAGGCTCGCCAACGCCCGTGACGGCGTTTTTCGCCGCCGCGCCGAAATTTGCGGCCATGGCGCTATTCGCCCGGGCCATGGTCGCCGCATTTCCTGCTTTGTTGAACGATTGGACGCCGGTGATCGCCATTATCGCGGTCGCCTCGATGTCCATCGGGTCGTTCTCAGCGATTGCTCAAACAAACATCAAGCGCCTCATGGCGTATTCTTCAATCGGTCATATGGGGTTTGCGCTTGTCGGCCTCGCCGCTGCTGGCGAGCGGGGCGTGAGCGCCTTGCTTGTTTACATGACGATTTACGTCATGATGACCATCGGCGTGTTCGCGTGCATCCTGATGATGCGCCGGCGCGGCGGGTTAACGGAGAACCTTTCTGATCTTTCGGGCCTTTCCCAAACGAATCCGACCCTTGCTGCGATTTTGACGGTGCTGTTCTTCTCCCTGGCAGGCGTGCCGCCGACGGGCGGGTTTTTCGGTAAATTGTTTGTCTTCGGCGCTGCGGTTGACGCCGGGCTCATTTGGCTCGCGGTCACGGGCGTTGTTCTGAGCGCCGTGGCGGCGTTCTATTACCTCCGTGTCGTTTGGATTATGTGGTTCGACGAGCCCGCCGAGCCGTTCGAGCGGGAATCTGGCGCAGCCCTTGGCATGATCGCCGGGGCATCAGCCCTATTGATGCTGCCGATTTTGCTCGTCGGGGTGGGGCCGTTGCAACGCGCCGCCCAGGCGGCGGCGGCGGCGCTTTTCTAGGCTCTATATTCTCTGAAGGCGAAGGGAGCGCCAAGTGCATCATGCCCGTTGAGCCTCCAGCCCCCGCGATGAAGACGGCGAATTCTGCCGGTTTTGTATCGGGGGCGCGGCTCGCCCGATTTGAAACGCTCGATTCCACAAGTTTAGAAGCACGCCGACGGATCGATGAAGGGGACATCGGACCATCCTGGATCCTCGCTGATCTTCAAACGGCGGGGTACGGGCGGCGCGGCGCGGCTTGGCGGCAAAATATTGGCGACCTCGCCGCCACCTTTGTTTGCAAACCCGCTCTGCCTGCTGATGAATTACCGTTAACATCCATCGCGGCGGGCGTGGCGTTGAGAGATGCTTTGGCCCGGTTCGCACCGATGGCTGACATTCGACTGAAATGGCCCAATGATATTTTGATCGACGGGGCCAAAATTTCCGGATTGCTTGCGGAAACGATGACGGACCCATTGGGCGAAACGATCGTTTCCCTTGGGTGCGGCGTGAACATCACCGGCCTGCCGGAGGATACGCCCTATCCAACCACCCGGCTGATGGACCATCTTATGAGGGGCGTTCCCATACCATCACCAATAGATCTCTTGCGTGTTTTTGACGAGGCGTTTACCGCCTGGCGCGAGGTCTGGCGGGTGAAGGGCAGGGATGCGGTTGTCGATGGCTGGATGGCCTACGGATATGGCGTGGGCGCAATGGCGAGCGTTACATTGCCGTCGGGGGAAACGGAACGCGGCCGCCTGTTGGGGCTCGATGGGTTAGGTGCTTTACGCCTTGAGACAAGCGCTGGCGAGCGATCCATTGTTGCCGGCTCCCTCTCGGTGGATCTGAGATAGGAGCGCGGGGCCTATCTCGTTACCCCATTGGGTTGTCTGGCCTCTTTTTACGGCCGTGATTGGCGCGATGATATGAGCAATGGCCATATGATCGAGAGCGCTTTACAGTCCAATCAAATGATATTTTGGGTCATGAAAACCCCGGAAACGTAACGTTTTACCGGTTCATGATCTGGACGCACTCATGTTTTGTCGGCCGCCTTGATGCTAAGCAGTCGCTTGTTTAGGGCGCGCCACTAGAAGAAAGACGATCCATGCTGCTCGCCATCGATGTTGGCAACACCAATTCCGTGATTGGCCTTTATGAAGGGGACGAGACGCGCGCCCAATGGCGCACATCGACCTCGTCGACACGCACCGCCGACGAGTACGCCGTCTGGTTGACACAGTTGATGAACCTTGGCGGGTTCGCCCTGACGGATGTAAAAGATTGCATTATCTCCAATGTGGTGCCGCAATCTTTGTTTCATTTGCGTAACCTTTCGCGGCGGTATTTCAACTGCGAACCCTTTGTCGTCAGTTCTAAGACGATTCCAGGGGTGGAAGTGCGGATCCCCAAACCTTCGGAAGCGGGCGCCGACCGATTGGTCAACGCCGTTGGCGCGTTCACCCTTTATGGCGGGCCGTTGGTCGTTGTTGATTCCGGCACTGCGACCAATTTCGATATCGTGGGGGCGGATGGCGCATTTGAAGGTGGCGTAATCGCCCCTGGCATCAACCTATCAATGCAGGCATTGCATGAAGCTGCGGCGCAATTACCGCGCATCGCGATTGAACAACCCAAATCGGTCATCGGCGTTGATACGGTCGGCGCGATGCAATCGGGCGTATTCTGGGGCTATGTCAGTCTGATGGAGGGGTTGGTGCGCCGGGTGAAAGCGGAGTATCCCCAACCGCTAAAGGTGATCGCAACCGGCGGCATTGCCTCCCTCTTTGAAGGGGCGACGGATTGCATCGATATTTTTGATCAGGATTTAACCGTACGCGGTCTTCTTGAAATCTACAAAAGAGTGAAAGCAAACGCTTAATGGCGCGTACCCCAAAAAAGGACGATCTTGTATTTTGCCCCTTGGGCGGCTCTGGCGAAATCGGCATGAATATGAACCTCTACGGCTTCGGGCCGCCGGGGAACCGACAATGGATCATGATCGATTGCGGTGTCATGTTTGGGGGCCCTGCGACCCCTGGGATTGATGTGATCACGCCCGACCCGGCCTTCATTATGGCCCGTAAGGACCAATTATTGGGGGTGGTGTTAACCCACGCTCATGAGGACCATATCGGCGCGACCGCACTACTGGGCCCGCAATTCGAATGCCCGGTTTTCGCAACGCCCTTTACCGCCAAATTGGTCGAAGGCAAGTTGATGCAATCGGGCGTCGATCTGGACCTGCGGGTTATTGAGATGGGCGCGCGATTCTCGCTTGGGCCGTTTGATTTGGAATATATCACGCTCACCCATTCTATTCCCGAACCGAACGCCATCGCGATCCGCACGCCTCTAGGTAATATTCTGCACACGGGTGATTGGAAGCTGGACGACGAACCAACCCTGGGGCCAGTGACCGATCAAACGACATTAAAAGCCTTCGGCGAAGAGGGCGTTCGCGCAATTGTTTGTGATTCCACGAATGTCTTGTCCAAGGGCGTATCTGGTTCTGAGATGAGGGTGAAGGAAAACCTCATCTCACTCATCAAAGGCCTTCGGGGCGCTGTCGCCGTCACAACGTTCGCATCGAATGTTAGCCGGGTGGTCTCAATCTGTGAAGCGGCGGCGGCGGCGGACCGCAGCGTCTGTCTTCTCGGGCGCTCAATGTTGCGCATCACCAGCGCTGCTCGGGATGTTGGGCTGTTGCCCGAAGGGCTGTCCTTCATTGATCCCCATGAAGCGCGGGCCATTCCGGCCGATCATGTGCTGTATCTTTGTACTGGCAGTCAGGGCGAGCCTCGGGCGGCGCTCGCACGCATTGCCCGGGAGGATCATCCTGAGATTTCCTTGAGGGACGGTGACACGGTCGTTTTCTCGTCGAAAATTATTCCCGGTAATGAGCGTGAAATCTTCGATTTGCAAAATTCGCTGGTCGATATAGGCGTGGAGATCATTACCGAGAAAGATGCCTTCATCCATGTTTCAGGCCACCCAAACCAAGATGAATTACGCCAGATGTATGAATGGGCGCAGCCGGAATATGCGATCCCGGTCCATGGTGAGGCGCGCCATCTGGAGACCCATGCCGATTTCGCCATTGAACTTGGGGTGAAGGATGCGATCGCGCCGCGAAATGGCGATATCATCCGTATCGCGCCAGGCGCGCCGGCGGTGATTGACGAGGCGCCGGCCGGGCGGTTGATGCTGGATGGGGATTTCTTGCTGCCAGCGGCGGCGGACCCCCTACGCGAGCGCCGCAAGCTTTCCTATGCCGGCATGGTTGTGGCCTCGGTTTCCCTCTCTGCTGAGGGCAATTTGGCGAGCCCAGCCTCGGCCGTGATCCACGGTGCGCCGCGCCATTCGCCGGACGGGGAAAGCGATGATGAAATCCTCGAACTTGTCGAGGAGGCGATCGAAGAGGCGGTTGAGAGTTTATCGCGCGCGCGTCGGCGAAAGGGCAGCGATGACGATGTGGAAGTGACCATCACCCGCGCTGTCCGTAACAAGATGATCGGCGTGTGGGGCAAACGTCCCATTGTCAAAACGATCATCCACCGGGTTTGAGGCCAGATATGAATCCAGCAGCGGCGGTTGTCATCTTCATCTTGATTTGGTGGTGTGTTTTTTTCGCCGTTCTGCCCATGGGCGTGCGCGGCCGATGGGAACAAGATGGCGAGGGCGACGGCGTTGTGGGCGCAGAACCCGGGGCGCCGCAGGATCCGGGCTTGAAACGCAAGGCGCTCCTGACCACAGGCGTGAGTTTTGGACTATGGATCGTTGTTTGCGTCATTATTATGAGCGGCATAATTAATTTTCGCGATTAACCCCCCGTGATGGTTGAAGTATTGAGCGAAGCTGCCTAATTAGTTGGTGTTCCAAAAAATTCAATCAAACGGCTGACCGCCGCCTCCGCTTTGGAGTGCCGATGATCTCCTGATGAACAAAGAGTGCAAACTCTGCGATCACCAGAAAAGATCGAGCGGGATCGGGGAGCGACGACCAGTCAGCCAGGGAGTGCAGCCTATTGACCAAGCGCGGGCGCGTACCCGTGCGCCAGGGGATTTTCATGTCTGATCAAAACACCATTGATCCGCAGGACGCTAAAAAACCAGCGTCGGATACTTCCATTGACTTGTCGGAGCGCACCGCGCCTGACGACAGTATCCAAGAATTTCCTGATGAACCAATAGGCGATTCCTCCGACGATCATCACAATCAAAACCACGATAAAGCGGACGATGATTTTTCTCAGCATGAAGAAAAAATCGCCGCCGGTTTTGTTGATCAAGTCTCAGACGCGGTCGCCAACAAAGACGTCGACCAACTCACCGCGATCGTCGATGAGTTACACCCGGCGGACGTCGCCGACCTCATTGAGTTTTTGAGCGAAGAGAACCGTCTCGGGTTTATTTCGCTTCTTGATGGCAAGTTGCCGGCCGATGTTCTGGCGGAGCTCGATTGGGGCCTGACGGAGCAGGTGATCTCGGCCATGGCGCCCGATGCTGTCGCCGAAGCGGTGGTCGAATTGGAAACCGACGACGCCGCCTTCATTCTGGAAGATCTCGACGAGGAAAAGCGCGCCGAGATTTTGGCGGAAGTCCCGGCGTCCGACCGGATCGCTCTTAATCTCGCCTTCGACTTTGGAGAAGAAACCGCTGGGCGCTTAATGCAACGGGAGTTTTTCGCAGCGCCCGCCTACTGGACGGTTGGTCAAATTATCGACCGGTTGCGGGCCGCCGATGATCTACCCGATCGTTTCTACGAAGTCTTCGTGATCGACCCGACGTTCAAACCATGCGGCGAGGTCTCCCTTGCAACCTTGTTGAAGACGCCGCGCGAGGTCAAAATCGGTGACATCATGGCGGAGGACGCCATTCAGGCGATCCCGGCGGAGATGGACCAAGAACAGGTCGCTTACCTCTTCGAACAGTACAACCTCATCTCTGCGCCGGTCGTGGATAAGGGCGGGCGCCTTGTCGGCATGATCACCGTTGATGACGTGGTTGAGATTGTCCATGAAGAAACCCATGAGGATATGTTGGCTCTCGGCGGGGTCGAAGCGGACACCGGGTTGAATGACAGCATTTTTGAGACCGTCCGCTCTCGGTTTTCCTGGCTGATCATCAATTTGGGCACCGCAATCCTTGCCTCCATCGTCATTGCGTTCTTTGACGGCGCCATTAGCGAGATTGTGGCGCTTGCCGTCCTCATGCCAATCATCGCTAGTATGGGGGGCAATGCGGGCACCCAAACGTTAACGGTGGCGGTGCGGTCAATCGCTACGAAAGATCTGACGGGCGCCAATGCGCGCCGCATCATATGGCGCGAGGCGATGGTGGGGCTTTCAAATGGATTGTTGTTTGCAATATTAATGGGCGTATTGGGCGCAACGTGGTTCGCCATGCGCGAAGGGGCGGGCGCCGGCGCCGTGCAACTTGGCCTTGTGATCGGTGTTGCGATGATCGTCAATTTGCTCGTTGCTGGGCTTGCCGGTATTTTGGTGCCCCTCGGCCTTCAAAAAGCGGGGCAGGATCCGGCTGTGTCGTCTGCCGTATTCGTCACGACCCTGACGGATTTGGTGGGCTTTGCAGTTTTCTTGGGTCTGGCCGCATGGTTCTTATTATAGGGGCCGTCGCGGCTGGCCGTTTTTTTTGAACGGCCAGCCTCGAAGCGTTACAGTGAATCTGGGCCGATGCGGACGACGGCTTTGCCGTTATTGTCCCCGGAAAACAGGCCGATGAAGGCGCTTGAGGCGTTTTCAAGTCCGTCATACTGACTTTCCTGAAATTTGATTTTGCCCGCTGCCAACAGCGGCGCCACTTCACCGGCGAATTGCATCGCCAAATGGCTATACTTGCTAACGATGAACCCTTCCATTTTGACGCTCCGACCAACCAGATTGACGAGGTTTGCAGGGCCGGGTTCCGGCGCGGTGTTGTTGTAGAGCGCGATCATGCCGCAAAGCGCGATGCGACCATCAAGTGCGATGGCGTTAATCGCCGCTTCCAAATGCATGCCGCCGACATTCTCGAAATAGCAATTCACGCCCTTCGGGGCCGCCTCAGCGAGGGCCTTGGTGAGCGCGCCAGCGCTTGCATAATCTTTATAGTTGAGGGCGACATCGACGCCGGCTTCTTCCGTCAGCCAACGGCATTTTTCGGGAGAGCCAGCCGAGCCGATGACGTGGCACCCCTTTTGTTTCGCCAGTTGGCAGACGAGGGAGCCGACAGCGCCAGCGGCGCCAGAGACAAATACCGTTTCGCCTTCCTTTGGTTCCAAGATCTGCGTTAGGCCCGCCCAGGCGGTTAGCCCCGGCATACCAAGGACGCCTAAATAGGCCGACAAGGGCGCAAGGGATGGATCGGCGGGCGTCAGCCCCGCCGCATCAACCGCGCTATATTCGCGCCAACCGCCGGCGAACCCGACCACATAATCGCCTTCCTTAAATTTATCGGATTTTGAGGCGACCACTTGGGAGACCGCGCCGCCATCCAAAGGCGCGTCAAGGGAAAACGCAGGGATATAGCTTTTCACATCTGGGCGCATCCGACCGCGCATATAGGGGTCGACGGACATCCAGATGGTGCGCAATAGAACTTCGCCGTCCTTAGGCTCTGGCGTATCAATCTCGCGAATATCAAAAAGGTCTTCCGTTGGCAGACCATCCGGGTAGGCTTTCAAAAATACGGCTTTTGATGTTTTGGGGTGCATGATTTTCTTTCCTATGCAGCGTTGATTAAAGCGCGTTCAGGGTTTCTTCGATTTGTATCAGGCGGTCTTTTCCGAAGAACATTTCTTCGCCAATGAAAAAAGTCGGGATGCCAAAGACGCCCCGTTCGACGGCCGCGTTCGTATTCTCGATGAGCTTTTGCTTCACTTCCGGGGCTTGCGTGCGCTCGAGGAGCGCCGCGCCGTCGAATCCAGAAGAGGTCATGGCCTCGCTGAAGACCGTTGGATCATCCATCTTTTTTGGTTCGACCCACATATGATGGAATCCTGCATCAAGATAGTCATCGAGGCGCCCATCCGCCTCCGCCGCCATGGCGCCGCGCATCATGATGAGCGTGTTAATGGGGAAGTGGGGATTAAACGTGAAATCGGTGATCCCATGTTTATTCCGAAAACGCTCCATCTCCAATTGTTCGTAAGCGAGCTTTCCCTTGACACCGCTAAAAGCCATGACGGGGGATTGGTTATTGGTCGCTTTAAAAATACCGCCTAGGAGACAAGGCGTATACTTGATGGTCGCTTTCGTTCGCGCCAGCACCGGCGGCAGCGCCTTATAAACGAAGTATGCGTTAGGACTGCCGAAATCCATGATGCATTCGAGGGTTCGTTCCGTCATGTTCGTTTCCTTAAGGGGGCGCGGGGCATTACCATTTCTCTCTCCACGGACGCAAATCTAGTTCATGGGTCCATGCGCTGCGCTGTTGATTGTAGAGCCAGACATAATTGCGCGCGATTTCCTCCGGTGACAGAATGGCATCGTCGTCGCGCTTTGCGTCAACGTCGGGGGTGATCTCGCGGATGAATTGGGAATCGATGGCGCCGTCAATGATGATATGGGCGACATGAATATTTTTCGGGCCTAGCTCGCGCGCCATTGACTGGGAGAGGGCGCGTAACGCGTGTTTGGCGCTGGCGAACGCGGAAAAACCGGCGGCCCCCCTCAAGCTTGCCGTTGCGCCGGTGAAAAAGATCGCGCCTCGCTCGCGCGGGGTCATGACCCGCGCTGCTTCGCGTCCCGTTATAAAGCCGGCATAGGCGGCCATTTCCCAGACCTTGCGATAAACGCGGGTTGTCGTTTCGGTGATGGGAAAGAAAACGTTCGCACCGATATTGAAGACCACGATTTCCAGGGGCGCGACGTCTCGTTCGATGCGGTTAAAGAGAGCGATCATATCGTCCTCCTCGCGGGCATCGACGGGACAGGCGACAGCTTGGCCGCCATCGGTCTCAATCTCGGCGACCAATGCGTCTAGTGCATCGCCGTGACGCGGACGGCGCGAGACGCAGGTGATGAAACCCTCACGGGCGAAGGCCCGGGCAATGGCGCTGCCGGTCGCATCGCCGGCGCCGATAATCAGGCAGGACATCTTTATCGATGGTGGAGCGGCGGCAGTCATGGCGGGCCTTCAATCTGCAGGTGCAGATGATACCGCCGCCGACCGGTTAGTAAAAGTCGTTCATGCAGCGCGGCCGCTTCACCGGTTGAGACCAGCCAGCGTTAGGGCCGCACAAGACGGGCCTGGCAAACATCCGTCGAGCCTGCGCGAAACCCGGCTTCGCAATAGGAAAGATAAAACCGCCACAGATTTTGGAAACGATCATCAAAGCCTAATCCCCTAATGTCGTCCCAATTGGTCATAAAACGCTGGCGCCATTCGACAAGGGTGCGGGCGTAGTCTTGCCCAAAATGGCGCGCGCCCTGCCAAGATAGTCCGGCGTTTTCGATTTCTCTTTTGAGAACGGGTGGGCTCGGGAGAAATCCGCCAGGAAACACATATTTCTGTATAAAGTCCGTAGACCGCTGATAGTGATCAAACAACTTATCAGCGATGGTGATGGTTTGAACGCCCGCAACGCCGCCAGGTTTTAACCGTTCGCGAATTTTCGAAAAGTAAACCGGCCAATATTCGCGCCCAACGGCTTCAAACATCTCGATTGAGGCGATTTTATCATAAGCGCCGTCAGCATCGCGATAGTCTTTTAGTTGAAGGGTGACTTTTTCATTCAGGCCGGCGCGAAAGATTCGCTCCTGGGCGAAGTCATATTGTTCTTTTGAAATGGTCAGCCCCGTAACCTGGGCCTTCACTTCACCGGCGGCGAACTCTGCGAACCCGCCCCAGCCGCATCCTATTTCCAGGATGCTTTCGCCGGTTTTCAACTCGATGCTTTCGGCGAGGGCCCGGTATTTGTTGGTCTGCGCATTGGATAAATCACCGCTCTCTGATGGGTAAAGGGCCGAAGAATAGGTCATCGACGGGTCAAGCCATTGGGCGTAGAACTCATTACCAAGATCATAATGGGAGGCGATGTTCCGGCGCGCGCCCTCTTTGGTATTGCGGTTTAGCTTGTGCAATAGCTGGTCAAACCAACCAATGATCGGTGCTGCACCGTACGCCTTTTGTATGTGGTCGACATTGAGGGCGAGAAGGTAGAGCGTCGCCGATAAATCCGGCGTATCCCATTGTCCATCTGCGAAGCTTTCAAAAAAACCGATATCGCCGCCGAAGATTGTCCGCCTTGCGAAGGCATAATCCTTGACAATGATCGTCGCTTCAGGGGTTGGGGTTTGATCGCCCAAAAAGGTCAGCGTGCGCCCGTCGGGGAGTGCGAAATGCAATGTGCCAACACGAAGTTTGGTGGCGATGGCGCGGATGAAAGCGAAAAACATGGCGTCCTTCTTACTGTGAAGCAAAAAAACTTAGCATATTTGCAAAGCATATAAAGGCGTTAACGCGCCGGAGCATTGATCCTCGTTACGCCGCGCGAATGTCATCATACGCGGCAAGGGCGCGTTTGCGCGTTTCCGATAGATCGACAATAGGGTGGGGATAGGTATCTCCCAATGTGATGTTCGCGCCCTTCAGCAATGATAGAGGCGCATTGAACGGCGCATGAATGTGCTTTGATGGCAATTCAGCGATTTCAGGCACAAAGCGGCGGACATAAGTTCCATCGGGATCAAATTTTTCGCCATGGGTGACGGGATTGAAAATCCGGAAATACGGCGCGGCGTCGGCGCCGCAACCGGCCACCCATTGCCAGCTGGCGGTATTATTGGCGGGGTCGGCATCGACGAGGGTGTCCCAAAACCAGCGTTCGCCTTCTTGCCAAGGGATCATTAGATTTTTCACCAGAAAACTCCCAACAATCATCCGTACGCGGTTATGCATCCAGCCTGTTCGCCAAAGTTGGCGCATGCCTGCGTCGATAATGGGATATCCCGTTTGGCCGGTTTGCCATTTCTTGAGCGTTTCTTGGTCGTCGCGCCAGGGAAAGTTCGCAAACGGCGCTTTTAGCGGTTTTGATTGAATCTCTGGGTAGTGAAAAAGAAGCACATGGGAAAATTCGCGCCACACGACTTCTGAGAGAAACTTCATCCCTTCACCGTTTTGAACGTCGCCGGCCTCTATCCGGGCCATGGTGGTGCGCCAGATCTGTAAAGGTGACATCTCACCGAAGGCAAGATGCGGCGATAGTCGAGACGTGCCCTCGATGTCGGGGCGGTTGCGCTCGTCCCCATAACGATCAACGGCGGTTTTCAAAAAGCGGTCGAGGGCCTTCTTTGCGTGATCTTCGCCAGGGCGCCATTGATCTGGAAATTCCGCCGCCCAGTTTGGCGTTGTCGGGAGAAGCGCCCAGTCCGCCAAATCATCACTTTTTATGGCGTCTATGTTGTCCGCAGGCACGATCTTTTTAGGGGCAGGCAGGGCGTCATCGCGGCCGGGGCCGTTTGCCTGCATCGTTTTCCAGAACGGGGTGTAGACCTTATAAAACCCGCCGGTTTTGGTCTTGAATTCCCAAGGTTCCCGCAGGAGAGCGCCATTAAAAGAGACCGCCTCAATACCCTGGTCATGAAGCGTCGATTTGATGGCTTTATCAGTTTCTATACCGTCAAAATCATAGCGACGGTTCCAATGAACCGCATCGGCGCCAGTTTCGTCTGCAAGAGCAGGCACGATCTCTCGCGGATCGCCGCGCCTCAAGATAAGAGGCGCGCCCTTTTTTGAGAGCGCTTTGTTCAGTGCTGATAACGAATGGTGCAGCCACCAACGACTTGCGCCGCCTGGCGAAAACACCATGTCGGTGGCGTCTTCCAAAACAAATAGTGGGATCACACCGCCGTTTCTCGCCGCTTCATAAAGGGCGGGGTTATCCGCCAAGCGCAAATCCCGGCGGAACCACATGATCGTTTTTATTGGCGTTTTTTTCATACACTGCCTTTACGCTGAAACGCGTCTTATGGATGCGCGCGAAATTTCTCTCGAACGGCGCCCTTATTTTGAAATGCCTGAATGCCATTGATAGAAAATGCCTTGTCGACCTTTGGATTTGGTCACGCCGTTGCACAACAATATTTCATGGCGCAGGCCATCATGCTCGCCTTGACCGTGGTGTTGTCGATGGCGTGCCTCGTGACCGTCATTATGTTTTGTCGAGCGGCGCGCCGGACCAAGCAAGATTACGCTGCGTTGCGGGATGTCATAAACTGCATCCGAAACGAACTTGGTGAACTGGCGAATGCGCAACAAGCAACCCGGGCAAACTCTCCGCGATTGGCGTTGGTGGCGTTGGAGGAAAATCTCAATGGGCCCGTCACTCAGCCAGAGCCGGCAACACCATCGGCGCGGACCCCAGATGATGGTTCGGAAGAGCGAGCCATGTCGCGAGTAAGCGCCGGTATTTAGCTTTTTGATCATTAGTGGTTCCGCGGTGTTGGTAGACGCCATGGAACGGTGAAACGCCCGCTGATCGCGATAGGACGGCGCCAGCCCTGCTGGCATCTTTCGGGCGCGCCCGTTAGACTAACCTCTTTTAGAGACTAATCGTTCAGGCCCGCATTCGCCCCATAGCTTGGGACCTTTGCTTGCCGCTTGGACGATAAAAGAGGCTGAGGGGGCCCGCGATGCGTGTTATCGGCAAAATATTCCTGGGGATTCTTTTTCTGGCGCTGGCGCTGTTAGCCGGTGCTTATGTTTGGTTTTGGGGCCGTCCCGTTGGCGTTAACAACTACATCAATAAGGCGACGCTGGAATTCGCCATTGCATCGCCGGAGTTGTTATCCCAGCTCGGCGCGATCGATAATACGCCCCTGGATTTTCATTCTGGAAAGTTAGGCGACTACACCAAGGCGCGCGAAGAAAAAGATCTCGAGAAACTTCGGAGAGTTCGAGCTGGGCTCGATCGGTACGGCCCGGAAGGCCTCGAAGGACAAGAGTTACTAAGCTATCGGATCGCCGCTTTTTTCTTTGACGATCTGCTGCGTGCTGCTGAATTTGAATATGGAGGCTACCGCGTCAATCAGATTTCCGGCGTCACGGTGGATATGCCGCAATTCTTGACCGACATTCACGTTATCAAAAATGAGAAGAGCGCGGAGCGCTATGTCAGCCGAATAAATGAATTCGGCCGGGTGTTACGCGAAGTAAAAGCGCGCGTTGAAGATGATCGCGCCAATGGCGTGACGCCGCCTGATTTTATTATTGAAAAAGCGCTTGTGGGCATGCGGTCCTTTATTGAAGGCGGCGTCGAGGCAAATCCGCTCCTTACAACGCTGCCGGATAGGCTGGATAAGATTGAAGGCCTATCAGAAGCGGAGAAAACAGGATTCATTACGGCGACGGAAAAGGCGATTACGGAACAAGTCATTCCGGGGTATGAGGCGATGATCGAGCTGTTCGAAGAAATGGCGATTGGCGCGGATCATGATGCTGGCATCTGGCGGCTCCCCGACGGTGACAAGATTTATGCGGCGCGCCTTAAGTCGAACACCACCACGGATTTAACAGCTGGTGAGGTGCACAATGTCGGGCTTTCCGAGGTTTCGCGCATCGAAAAAGAGATGCACGCGATTTTGGATGACCAAGGATTTCCAAGAACGGCGCCCCTTTCTGACGCCGACGCGACGTTTGAAGAAAACGGCGCCGCAGAAGAAAAGCTGTTGACGATTGCAGACCGTGTTAGGCTTGTCTCGCAGAGCGAGGGACAAATTTATCCAAATACGGATGAAGGACGCCAGCAATTATTAGACTATCTCGTTTCGTTGAACGAGGATGTCATGTCGAAGGCGGGAGATTACTTCATTACATTGCCGCCTCAACCGGTCGAAATTGTCCGTGTGCCGGAATATTCTCAGGATTCTGCCCCCGGTGGCTACTATAGCATGCCAGCGATAGACGGCTCGCGGCCGGGGCGTTTTTACATCAACCTCAAGGATACTGCTGATAATCCGCGGTGGACCTTGCCGACGCTTCTCTATCATGAGGCGGCGCCCGGGCATCATTTCCAGATTTCAACGGCTCAACTAATTGAAGGCGTTCCGTTTATCCGCAAGTTGGGACCATTTTCAGCCTATACTGAAGGGTGGGCGCTATACGCGGAGCGATTGGCCTCTGAAGATATGAATTTGTATGCAGAGGACCCCTTGGGCGATCTTGGTCGCTTGCAGGCCGAAATGTTCCGTGCGGTGCGTTTGGTTGTGGATACGGGCCTGCACCATAAGCGGTGGTCACGAGAGCAGGCGATTGCCTATATGCTTGAAAAAACCGGGATGACCGAGGCCGAGGTGACCCGCGAGATTGAGCGTTATGTGGTCTGGCCAGGACAAGCAACATCCTACAAGACTGGGATGATCGCGATCCAACGAATGCGCGCGCGTGCGGAAGAGGCGTTGGGCGATGAGTTTGACCTGCGCCAATTTCACGAGACGGTGCTCCTTAATGGCGCCATGCCCCTGGGAATTCTCGATGATGTCATCGATGACTGGATTGAAGAACAACAGGCTGGATGAGACGGGAATGCGGCGCTTATTTTATTCGGCGATCTAGTTCGTTCGAGCGATATTAGTTTATAGGCGTGAAAAATTAACGTAATATCGTGCGCTCGCATCGGTGAAAATGGCAAAATCATGCGCGCATTCCTGCGGGCATGCTTTAAGCCGTGCGGGTAGGCGGAGTAATCACACAAATGTGGGTTTTGTTCCTGTGAAACCGCTGTAATGTCCCAGCGCGCCGTGATGAGCTGAAAAACTTAGAATATTGAGCCCGATTTTCGGGCAACTTCGGCGTTAACAATCAAAATCCTATCGCAAACGGCAGACGATGCGATGGCGATTTGGTCCAGATGCGGTGTGATTAGGGCTTGAGAAGATAGAAAGCCCTGCACTGACCATAGTGATAAAGAGGGTTCTACCAATGAAAAAAATAACTTCCACCGTGGCGTTGATGGCGCTTGCTGCGTGTTCTCCTTCTTCCGAACATCCTGTTGAAACGAGCGAAGAAAAGACCTTCGAATCGGCTGGCGCCAGCACGATCACTCGGGCGCCTGCGAGCGCGGAGCTTGGCGCTTGGGGGATTGAGCTTGACGCGCGCGATCTCGATGTGAAGCCGGGAGATAATTTCTTCAGGCATGCTGGGGGAACCTGGATTAACAATTTCGAGATCCCGTCTGATCGCTCGAGTTACGGCGCGTTCAACATTCTAAGGGATCGCGTCGACGAGCGCGTGCGGCTCTTGATTGAAGAGCTTGCGGCGGGAACCCATCCGGAGGGGTCCGTTGAGCAGAAGATCGCCGACTATTTTAATGGGTATATGGATGTTGAAGCGATCAACGCCCGTGGCCTCGCCCCCATTCAGACCCATCTTGATGCCATTGAGGCGATCGCCACGCCGGAGGACCTGCGGGCGCAATTCGCTCGCGCCGGTCTAAACGGTGCAACCTCTCCATTCGGCGCATTCATCGGCGTCGATCGGAAAGATCCTAATCGCCATCAGGTGTCTCTCGGCGTTGGCGGTTTAGGCCTGCCGGATCGCGATTATTACCTCGTCGACAACGAGCGCTTTAACAACATTCGTGCGGCCTATGAGGCCCATATCGCTGAAATGTTCACCCTTGCCGGCATTGATGGGGGCGCGCAGAAAGCTGCAGCGATCGTTGAACTTGAGACAAACATCGCAGAACATCACTGGCCGAGAGCCGATCGTCGCAATCGCGATAAAACGTATAATCCTTATACGGTTGAAAAATTGGTCGAAGATTATCCAGGTTTTGATTGGCGCGGGTTTCTGGCCGATGTTTCCTATAATGACATCGCCGATTTAAACGTAAGCCAACCGTCGAGCCTCGCGCCATTGATTGAGGTGGTGTCGACGACATCGCTGGATACTTGGAAGGCGTATCTTTCATATCACCTTTTGTCGAACCATTCACCGATGCTGCCAGAAGAGTTAGACACGGCGAATTTCAATTTTTATGGCAAGACGTTGCGCGGGCAACCAGAGCAGCTGCCCCGTTGGAAACGCGGCGTGCAACAGGTTGGCGGGCGTGGGCGTTCTCTTGGCGAAGCGCTCGGGCGAATTTATATCGACCGCTACTTCCCGCAAACCGCTAAAGACCAGATGGATGACCTCGTCGTCAATCTGCGCAAAGCGTTGGAAGAACGTATCATCGCCCTAGAATGGATGGGAGACGAAACCAAAGAACAGGCGCTTCAGAAGTTATCAACCTTCGAGCCGCGCATTGGCTATCCTGATCAGTGGAAAGACTTTTCCAGCCTTGAAATTATCAAGGACGACCCGGTGGGTAACGATCTGCGTGTGCGAGAATTCTACTTCAAAAGAGCGCTTGCACGCCTTAATGAATCGACTAACAAAATCGAGTGGCGGTTCAATACGCCCCAAACCGTGAACGCTACCTATAATGCGGCCTTTAACCAAATCACTTTTCCCGCAGGGATCTTGCAACCGCCATTCTTTGATCCGGCCGCTGACCCGGCCGTGAATTACGGCGCTATCGGTGCTGTTATCGGACATGAAATTGGGCACGGCTTTGATGATCAGGGATCCAAATCCGACGCCAATGGCGTGCAACGTAATTGGTGGACTGATGAAGACCGAGCGCGTTTCGAAGAAAGAGCGACGGCCCTTGCAAACCAGTATAGCGTGTATGAGCCTGTCAAGGGGAATTTCGTCGATGGCCGCTTTACCTTAGGCGAAAACATCGGCGATCTTGGTGGACTATCAATGGCGTATTACGCCTACAAACTATCTCTAAATGGCGAGGAGGCGCCTGTTCTCGATGGATTGACGGGAGACCAGCGGTTTTTCCTTGCATGGGCGCAAGTCTGGCGACGTAAAGTCCGAGAGGAAGCCATCCTCCGCCAGTTAAAGGCCGACCCGCATTCGCCTGCACGCTACCGCGTCAACGGCGTCGTCCGGAATATGGACGCCTGGTATGACGCCTTTGATGTGAAAGAGGGCGATGCCCTTTATCTGCCCCCTGAAGAGCGCGTGCGTATCTGGTAGGAAAAATTAAACCTATAGCGATCAAGAGCCGGCGCGATTAACCCCGCGTCGGCTTTTTCGTTTTCGTCATAGTCAGAAAAAATCAGTGCGTCTCTTGGCTATGGTAAGAATGGCAATCAGTAGGGTAGGGTCGATGCCGCCTATGATTGAAAGACGGTGCATTGAATATGATCGTAAGAGACATAGAAACCCTGGAGAGCCTTTACGGGCCGCCTATACCCATGTCGCTTACGAAAGTGGTGACGGAAATAACGCCGTGTTATCAACAGTGGATTGAAGCGTCCCGCTTTCTTGTTTTGTCGACGGTGGGCCCGGAAGGAACCGACGCGAGCCCTCGCGGGGATGACAGCGCGGTGGTGTTAATTGCGGACCCCAAAACCCTGCTCCTGCCAGATTGGCGTGGCAACAACCGCATCGACTCCTTACGCAACATTGTTCGTGATGATCGTGTTAATCTCATGTTTATGGTCCCTGGCTGTAACAACGTCGTCAGGATAAATGGCCGGGCGCTGTTAACGGTTGACGAAGGCATCATCGATCGCTTCGACAAGGGTGGTAGTAAACCGGCGACGGTCATCGTTGTCGCAATTGGCGAAATGTATTTCCAATGCGCGAAAGCGCTCATGCGGTCGGAGTTATGGAGCGGCGCCGATGATCGTCACAAGGTCCCGACAGCGGGCGACTTTATAAAAGAGCAAAAATCTGATTTCGACGCCGGGGCCTATGATCGGGAATATCCGGCTTATGCGAAAGATATGATGTGGTAACATCCCGTAAGGGGTTTTATCCGTGTCGGTCGTGTTAGTGTGCGCGCTGCACAATGACAGAGCCTGCGGAATAACCAGCGCCGAACCCAGAAATCACCCCAAGAGCATCAACGGGCAGGTCGGCGCGGTGTTTGTGAAATGCGATAATCGATCCGGCTGAGGAGGTATTCGCATATTCATCGAGGACAATAGGGGCTTCCTCGCGTGTGGCCTCCCGCCCGAGGACGCGTTTGGCGATCAGTTCATTCATTGAAAGGTTTGCTTGGTGTAGCCACATCCGCGATAGGTCGGCTGGCTGAATATGGTGGTCCGAAAGATGGTTTGCGATCATCTCTCCCACCAAGGGCACGACGTCTTTGAAAACCTTGCGGCCATTTTGGATAAATAATTTATCGGTGGTGGGGGAGGTTTGCGCATCGGCCGGCGCTTGGGTGTCTAGTTCGGTGCGGTTCAAAAAGCCGAAATTGTTGCGAATGTTGTTTGAGAAAACGGTTTTCAGTCGTGTGCCGAGGATATTCCAGGCTTCGCCTCTGGGTGTTTCATCAGCTCGTTCTAAGACGACCGCCGTTGCGACATCGCCGAAAATGAAATGGCTGTCGCGATCGCGAAAATTCAAATGCGCCGTGCATATTTCCGGGTTCACCATCAATACGCGTCGCGCACCGGCTCTAATAAGGCCAACGCCGGTCTCAATCCCGAAAGCGGCCGAAGCGCAAGCGACATTCATGTCAAAGCCGTAACCATCGATGCCAAGGGCCGCTTGGATTTCCACTGCAACGGCTGGATAGCCGCGCTGGAGATTAGAACAGGCGCAGATCACGCCATCGATATCATCGGCTTTCAGATCCGCCGCCTTCAAGGCGTCATGCGATGCCGCCACCGCCATTTCGGCTAGGATTGCGAGGTCCTCATTTGGACGCTCGGCCAAGTGCGGGGCCATGCGATCGGGGTCGAGAATGCCCGCTTTGTCCATGACATATCGGGATTTGATGCCAGAGGCTTTTTCGATGAACGCGGCTGAAGAGGGTTGTAGGGGGGCGACTGCGCCGGCGTCGATTTGAGAGGCGTGCTCCGCGTTCCATCGCTCTACGAAGGTGTTGAAAACCTCAACCAGTTCTTCGTTTGAAACGCTGTTCGGCGGGGTGAATAGTCCGGTGCCGGTGATCCGGACATCGCTGAATGCATGGGCGTCGGCGGTGGATGGGTTTTGAGTCATCGTCGATCCATTGGCAGATTATTCTAATACATTGCGCCCGTTATAGCGCGTTGACAAGTCGGGTTTTTCTTTTCAGCGACCCTATTCAACGTCGCTCTTAGGCAAGTGCGATGACGAGCGCCGGCGTTCAAGGCCCGGAATAGGGTGATGGGGTGGTCGTGATGACTTTTTGAGCGTTTTCTCAGTGCTATCCATCTCCAGTGCTCACCAAGCGCCTACCACGCTTCTGGGATCTAGGGGCTTCGGATGGACGGGCTCCGATTCTGCCCCGCCCACGCCGGGGCTGTAAGGCGCGCCCGGCGGGCTTGTGATGGAGACGCGCTTGGCGTAAGGGAACGCTCTTAATTTTGCGCCTTGGCGATTGATTGGTTTCTAAACGGCCTTATATCGACCCATGACGCTCCTCAAACGAGATTGTTCACGACAGGAAGCCTGCCGGATATGGCCATTACGCCCGTTTTGCTTACGATACACACGCTGATTGTTCTTGCGCTTATCGGCTTTGTACTCATCCAACGTTCCGATGGCGGCGCCCTTGGGCTTGGCGGCGGTGGTGGCGGTGGATTTATGACCGGGCGCGGTGCGGCCAACGTGCTGACGCGAACAACGTCTGTGCTCGCGGCGCTCTTCTTTGCGACGTCTATCGGTCTTGCGTTTTTGGCGAACCCCGCTGAGTCGGATCTTGATGTTATTGAAGATCTGACCGGCGAAGATCTCAGTGATCCGGATCGCGCCACCACGGCGGAGGATCTCCTGAGAACCATCGGCGGCGGCAGTGCGGCCGATGACGAAGAAGCCGCCCCGGTGGATTCGGATCAATTACTCGATGCGATTGGGGCCGCAGAATTGCAAATTGAGTCGGCGGCAGACGCAGCCGTTGAGGCTGGGACCGACGCTGTATCGGAAGCCGCGGGAAGCGCTGATGCGTCCGCGGCAGATGAGGATGACGCCCAAACCCCAAATGACGAACCACCGTCGCAATAGGGCGGTAAGCGTTCTTAAAATCCCGGTCGACGCATCGCGATCCGGGATTTTTGGCTAATTCAGCCTTTTGCACATTAAGCTCTATCCAAGCAGTAGAATCCCGGTTAGGGAGGGGGCCCATGGCGCGGTATATTTTCATCACCGGCGGTGTGGTTTCCTCACTGGGTAAAGGCGTAGCAGCGGCGGCCCTTGGCGCGTTGTTGCAGGCGCGTGGGTACAAGGTTCGATTGCGCAAGCTCGATCCTTATTTAAATGTCGACCCAGGGACCATGAGCCCCTATCAGCATGGCGAAGTGTTCGTCACCGATGACGGGGCGGAAACCGATCTTGATCTTGGTCACTACGAACGTTTCACGGGTGTGTCGGCATCTAAGAGCGACAACATCACCACGGGCCGGATCTATCAAACAATCATAGAGCGGGAGCGGCGGGGCGATTACCTTGGCGCGACGGTGCAGGTGATTCCCCATGTGACTGATTCGATTAAGCAGTTCGTGTTGTCGGACACGGGCGGCGCGGATTTTGTCATCTGCGAAATCGGCGGCACCGTCGGCGATATTGAAGGCCTGCCCTTCTTTGAAGCGATCCGTCAGCTCGGCAACGAACTCCCAAATGGCGACGCGATCTACGTCCACCTGACGCTGTTGCCCTATATCCCCGCGGCTGGCGAGTTAAAGACAAAGCCCACCCAGCACTCGGTGAAGGAATTGCGGTCTATCGGCATTCAGCCCGATATTCTTCTGGTCCGCGCTGATAGAGATATTCCTGAAGATGAGCGCCGGAAGATTGCGCAATTCTGTAATGTACGCCCGTCGGCCGTCGTCCAGGCGCTGGACTGTCGCACGATTTACGAAGTGCCGCTTGCCTATCATGCGGAGGGGTTTGACGAAGAAGTGCTGGAGGCGTTTGGCGTCAAGCATCCGCCGGATTTGGATCTACGCCGCTGGGAAGCGGTGGTGGAGCGGATCACGAAACCTGATGGCGAAGTGCGGATCGCCATTGTGGGCAAGTACACAGTATTAAAAGACGCTTATAAATCTCTCATCGAAGCGGTTGCCCATGGTGGTATCGCGAATAATGTCCGCGTGCAGATTGAATGGGTTGACGCCTCGCTTTTTGATACCGAGGAACAGGCGATCTCCGTTCTAAGCGATGTCCATGGCATATTGGTGCCGGGTGGCTTTGGCGAGCGCGGCGCAGAGGGGAAAATCCGGGCCGTGCGGTTTGCGCGGGAAAAAGAAATTCCGTTCTTTGGCATTTGCTACGGAATGCAAATGGCTGTCATCGAAGCGACGCGCCATCTTTTAGGCGTTAGCGAGGCGACATCGACTGAATTTTCCTCTGATGGCGAAGCGGTGGTCGGGCTCATGACCGAGTGGCAAAAGGGCAATGCGCGTGAAGAACGTATTGCTGACGGCGATCTCGGCGGCACCATGCGCCTTGGCGCTTACCCCGCGCAGTTAACGCAAGGCAGCCGTGTGGCGGAAATCTACGGGACCGTAGAGATTCAGGAGCGCCATCGCCATCGTTACGAAGTGAATGGCGCCTGGGCGTCGCGCCTGGCTGAGGTCGGCGTCGTTTTCTCCGGCATGTCGCCTGATGGCGCACTGCCTGAGATCATGGAGATCCCTTCGCATCCTTGGTTCATCGGCGTTCAATACCATCCGGAGCTGAAGTCACGACCTCATGATCCGCACCCGCTTTTCGCTGCTTTCGTCAGAGCCGCAGTGGAGCGATCTCGGCTCGTCTAGCGCCAACTTGCAGATGTCGATGTAGACAGGCTGATCTTTTGACGAGTCAAAAGACGCCCACGGTCGAAGGCTTCAAAATTAGCCTTCGATCATTTCCAGAACGTCCCGGCTTGATGACAAGTATAAAGAATTGACAGATGTCTGCCCGTTCACGATGTAGACTAATAATCTATTTCGCGAGAATCCGATTGTGTCCGTCAAAATACAAGTTTTATTGAGTCCATTTTGAGTGGAAATAAGGGGCCAATTGTTACCTCCTTAAGAACAGTACGCCTAAGGAACTGTTGGTCGTATGATCGGTGAGATCTTATTCAATCGCAGATGAAATTTTCATAGACATGTAATTCTGAATATTCTAAAACGCGCGTTGCATCAAAATCTTGCCTTACTTGTACACGCCGTGCCCATCTATAGTTGACTCGACTAAAGCATTGTTTGCAAATAGCAAAAACGATTGGGGCCACTATATGAGGGTCATTGCCGACGGACAAAAACCGCTATCATCACCTTGGAACAAACTCTCAAGGCTCGTTCATTTGGTCGAAGCCAGTTTTTCGTAAGCATCGGAACGGTTGGCTAAAACCAAAAACATCGTGACCGGACGGTAAGGTTTTCGATTTGGACAAATGGACTAAAATAATCTTTGAACGAAAGAAACCAACTCTATCGGGTCCGGAGACATCTTCGCTGCATGCCAACCGGCATGGCGTTGAGCTTTCTTAAAATCTGTAACGAGAGACTTCCTATCGAGCATGAAACGAACCAGTGAACGGTTCGCTTCTAAACCTGCGTAAATCACTGCGGTGAGGTGCTGAAAACCCTCAGGCCTACCCATGTTGATGCTTCGGGGGACGACGATCAACCTCGTTCGGGTGTTTACTGGACACTCTTTTTCGAAATAGGCCTAGTAATTATGGGTATACGGCATAACAGAGAAATTTCAACCGTGCAATACGTATTTTTTAGATCGTCGCAGAGAGTTTTGTCGGGCGGGAGAGTAGTGAGTGACTGAACGACGATTGCCCCCGGAAGAGCGCCGAGCGGCTTTTTTCAAAATTGGACTGGGGTTGTTTGGCCAACGGCCATACAGCACAGTGTCAGTTGCTGATATCTGCGGGATTGCAGGCGTCAGTCGCGCTTTGTTTGAACACTATTTTGGGTCGAAAAAGGTGTTTTTTGTCGCCTTGGTGGCCGACACCCTTAGCCAATTAGACAAATCCGTTGGATCGGCTGACGGCGATGAAACATCAGTTAGCATTAAAGACTACCTTGAGTTCATTTTCGGATTCATGCGGCAGAACCCGAATAGAGCGGCGTTATTGGAGGAGGCAGTGGCAGTGCCTGAAGCCAAGGCGCTCGTCGCGGCGTTCGATAAAAAAGCCCTGACGAAAATCCAGGCCGAATTTTCATTTGATGATCAATCGCTGAAAGTAGCGACGGCGATTGACTGTTGGCACTGCATGAACCGCCAATTGATTGCTCGTCTGGTCAGTGACTCATCACTACCGAGTGATTGGGCCGCTGATTTTTCCTGTGCAATGCTTCAATCGCTGATTTCCAATGCCGAAAAGTGAAATAGTGTTCTCATCGGTTGGATGGAAATTCTCGTGCTAAATAAGAAACAATCGCTAATCGATCCTCAGGATGGGGTTCAGCCATGCCTTGTTTCGCCACCATCCAGTCGAGCAAGGCGTCCCATCGATCCTCTGTCAGGCCCTGCTGCATCACAATACGAAGGCTATGGCAACTCGCACAATACCCTGCGACGAGTTCAACGCCATCTGACATCGGAAGGCCGTCATAGGTGTCGGTCTTGTCAAAGGAAACCTGCCCGTGGGATGCGTCTAAAACGGGTTTAATTGGGTTCAGGGCGAAATAGGTGGGGTAGAAATCAACTTCTCCGGGCGGAATGCTGCTCAATGTAGTATTTTGTTCCGACGACGGGTCTACCGTGAATTTCGTTGCGTCATGATCATCCAATTGTTGATCGGCAGACGATTTTACCATGATGTTCAAAGAGAGCGGCATCGTCAAAAAAGCGACGGCCAGAAAGAAAAAAGCTAGGGAAATCCGTGGAGCCGTCATGGATGCGCCTGTCAAACCGCAAACACGGCAACACGGTGTTGCATGTTGTTGAGGTAGCCTTTTTGATTCCAACCGGGCGTCGTCGCTGGCTGCATGCGGCCTTCAGCGTCTCGAGCGCGGGCCCAGATTTCGTAATACCCTTTCTGCGGTAGTATAATTTCAGCGCGCCACCGTTGTGGCGCATAAGTGTTTTTAAGCGAATCCAATTGCGCTGGCACCCAGGTGGCGCCGAAGTCGATTGAAACATCAAGGCCAGCGACCGGTGTCTCTCCCGACCAAGCATGACCGCGCACCTCAAATGGGCGTTCAGCCGGTTTTTGTGCACCGGTTTTGACGGACGTAATGAGTGATTTAACCGGCATGCTTTCTATGATCTGCAGACGATCTTCCGGAATTGGCACGCCTGGCGCCGTCGGCGTTTCGGGCATGCGGTAGGAGGATCCCGTCATTTTTGCGCCATCATGCATTTTATCGCGCACCCAAATACGTGTGAGCCATTTTTGGGAGCAGGAGCCAGGCCAACCGGGCGCGATCAGTCGAAGGGGGTATCCATTTTGAGGCGGTAGCGGTTCGCCATTTAGCCCCCAAACAATCAGCGTGTGCGGATCTATCGCTTTTTTAATGGGAACGCCGCGTGAGATTGGAAATTTTTTCTTATTGCCCGATAGGTGCTTGTCCGCTCCGTAGTGCCCAGTGTGATAGGCGCTGTCTTTTAGGACCGCTTTTGCAAGAACATCGCGGAGCCTGACGCCCGTCCAATCCCCAAAGCCAACAGCGCCAAACGTCCATTGGTTTCCGCTTGCAGCGGGGCGAAAGAATTTTCGTCCGTTCCCACCGCATTCTAATGGTAGGCGAAGTGTTACTGGTTCAAAATCGCGTTTTAAGTCGGCTATTGTCAGTGACAGTGGGTTTTCGACTTCGCCGTCAATCGTTAGCGACCAATCTTCGTCGGCGACCTCGTTAATGTCCGGCGGCAGGCCGTTATTGCGCACAAAGAAGCGATGGGCCGGGGTGACGTCGTCGTCTAGGAGGTGGGGCGGTGTTTCCATATTCAATGGACGGTCGCCCAATAGGGTGAGCTCTTCTTTTCCCGCCATGACGCTGGCGCTGTTTACGCCAATGATTGGTGTCCACCAGGCCGGCGCTGCGTGGGCGTGGACAACCGGGGCGCCGGCGATGGCGCTCACGCCCAATGCTTTTTTGATGACACTGCGTCGCGTCTCTGCCGTTTTTTCCATCTTAACCATAAGATGCCCTTTGATATCAGTCTCTGTGGACTGTATGCCTCGTCAACTCAGAACTCAAAACTACATGTTTTAGGAAGTGATGAAAATGTCGGGCCGTTTTTCACGGGATAAATCAACAAACAAGGGACCCAGCCAGCGGCAGTTGCGGGCGGGGGAACTGATTCGTCACCAACTTGTGGAGATCCTTCAACGGGAAGACTTGCGCAATGAGGCGCTGAGCGGCGTATCAATCACGGTGAGCGAGGTGCGGGCGAGCCCGGATCTGCGACAGGCGACGGTGTTCTGTACCGTCCTCGGCGGTGCGCTCAAAGGCGCGGACATGACGGCGGTGTTGGCGGGGTTGAATAAAGCGGCTCCGCATTTGAGGCACCTGCTCGGGCAACGCTTGGAAATGAAATTCACACCGGCTCTTATATTTAAGAATGACGATAGTTTTGCCGAGGCGAGCCGAATTGATGCGCTGTTGGCAAGCCCGTCGGTGCGCCGGGATTTAGCCGATAACGATGATGAGTAATGTGATGGCGCCCTCGTCCGGTTCATGATCGCGTGGGAACATGATGACTTGACGGCCTTCGTGTTCCCTGATTGAAAGCCCGTTCCTTTTGCGCGTTCGAGCCGCGCCAGAGGATCTGTTATGACCCAACATCAATAAGGACGAACCCTATGGGCAGACGGCGCAAAAAAGGCCGGCCGGTAAATGGATGGATTATTCTTGATAAAGATTACGATGTCGGATCCACGGAAGCCGTTTCAAAATTGAAGTGGTTATTTCAAGCGCAAAAGGCGGGGCACGCCGGTACGCTAGACCCGCTCGCAACGGGCGTTCTTCCCATCGCCTTTGGAGAGGCAACGAAGACCGTTCCCTATGTGATGGATGCCTTTAAGCGTTACCGTTTTACCGCCAAATGGGGCGCGGCGACGGCGACCGATGACGCCGAGGGCGAGGTTATTGCAACCTCAGACCATCGCCCTGCGGCGCAGGAAGTGGTCGACATCCTTCCAGAATTTACGGGGGAAATCAGTCAAATCCCGCCGAAATTCTCTGCCATCAAGGTCGATGGCGCGCGTGCCTATGACCTTGCGCGCGAAGGTGAAGAGGTGGTCCTGGAAGCGCGGTCAATCACCATTCATGAGTTGATCGTCGTCGATACGCCTGATGCGGAACATACCGTCTTTGAAGCCGTTACTGGAAAAGGCGCTTATGTTCGAGCACTCGTGCGGGACATTGCTCGAATGCTTGGTACGGAAGGTCATGTGAGCGCGCTCCGCCGTGTCGCTGTTGGGCCATTCCACGCTGATGACGGGGTAAAGGTCTCTGACCTGGAGGCGTTGGGAGAGCCAGAGGAACGGGACGAGGCGTTGTTGCCCATTGATGCGGCGCTCGCCGAAATGCCTCAAGCCTCCATCGGCGGGCCGGAAGCGGCGCGGCTAAAAAGAGGGCAGGCCGCGATCCTGACAGCGGCGACAGCCCGGGGGGTGCGCGCTGGGGAATCGGGCGGCGTTCCGGCGGTGCTTGCGGTCGCTCATGGCGCGCCGGTGGCGGTGTGCGAGTTGGATGGTCTGAAACTGAAACCAGTGCGGGTTTTCAACGTCTAGGGAGACCGGGTTCGTGCAAACGCCGACCCATCTTTTGATTGCTGCAGCGGTTTTAGCGCGCCAAGGGGCAAACCAACACAACCGTTTGGTGCTGGCGGGGGCGCTTGCACCTGACGCCTTTTTGTTTGGCATTTGGGGGTGGTCGAAAATGGTTGGTATTCCAGAAGGAACTCTTTGGCGCGAGGTTTATTGGACGGCGCCCATACAGTGGGGACAGGCGTTTTCCAATTCGGTTCCGCTCTTTGCGGCGCTCCTCGCAGTGGCTCTATGGCGGCATTGGCGTTTGGCGGCGGTGTTCGCGGGCGCGGCTCTTTTACATCTCCTATGTGATTTCCCCGTACATGGATCGGACGCCCATCAGCATTTTCAACCATTGACGGATTGGCGCTTTCATAGCCCGATCTCCTATTGGGAGCGTGATCGATTTGGTCTTGTCGTAGGGGCCATGGAAGCGGTGCTGGCCATCGGATTGATGATGATACTATGGCGCAGGTTCACGGCGCGGAACGTCAGGATTGTGCTGGGGTTCACAGCGGCGCTGTATGTCCTGACCCCAGCCTATTTCATCATTAGTCTTTAACGTGAAAAAGAGGGTGGCGATTTATAGCGCTAGCTGACAAAACGGGCCGTCGCTCAGTTTGAATTAAAAAGAGAACAATCAGGCGAGTCATCCTCGCCATTTCGCGGCGGATTACGCCGGGACGAAAAAAGGAAAATCATACGTGCATAAACCAGTTCTAGTCACCGGCGCATCGAGCGGGATCGGAGAAGCGACAGCTGTTCACCTCGCGCGCCAAGGGTTTCGCGTGTACGCCGCTGCGCGCCGTTTGGATAAATTGAAAGAACTGGAAGCCGTTGGCGCCGGACGCATCTCGGCGCTAGCGCTTGATGTGACCGACCCCGCTTCCATCGACGCGGCGATGACCGTGATCACCGATGGGGGCCAGCCTCTATTTGGATTGGTCAACAATGCAGGCGCTTCTTTCACCGGGCCGATTGAAGAATTGCCCCTCGAAGACTGGCGCGCACAATATGAAACCAATGTCTTCGGCGTCGTCGCCATGACAAAGGCGGTGCTGCCGATGATGCGCGAGGCGGGGGCGGGCAGGATCGTCACTGTCGGATCCCTTTCCGGGCGGATCGCGCCGGCCTTTATGGGCGCCTACGCGTCATCGAAGCATGCCGTTGAAGGGTTCAGCGACGCCCTTCGCCGCGAGGTGTCCCGTTTTGGTTTGAAAGTAAGCGTTATTCGTCCGGGCTTCATCAACACGAATTTTGGCGAAGCAGAGCAAGACGGGTTTGAACGGTTCATTGATGACAGCAGTCCGTATGCAGATGCGTTGAAGGTCTTTAAGAACTGGCACGCTCAAGGGCACCCAAACGGCGCATCGCCCATGGTCGTGGCTGAGGCGATCCATCATGCGCTGACGGCTGACAAACCCCATGCGCGCTATACGGCGCCAAAAACCTTCATTCCATCTTTGATGGTACGCAACCTTGCGCCGACCCGACTGACGGATTTCATCCTGGCACGCACCACCGGGCTCGATAAATTTCGCTAGGCGCCTATCCAGATCGGATAAGTTTGACGGCATCTTCTCGCGCAAAGAGATAGAGAAGTGTGACAAGGGCCTTGCCGCGTTCGTCCGACAGGGCGGCGTCCCGTTCCACGATCATGGCGGCGTCATCGCGGGCGGCTTTGAGGAGCTCACCATGGGCGGCCGCATCGGCGAGGCGAAACCGCGGCAGGCCCGATTGCGCGGCGCCCAATAAATCCCCGGCGCCGCGTAAGGCGAGATCTTCCTCAGCGATGCGAAACCCATCGTCAGTCTCTCGAAGAATTTTGAGCCGGGCCGATGAGGTCTCTCCGAGGGGGCCTTTGTAGAGGAGAAGGCATGAGCCCGGCTTGTCGCCGCGCCCGACCCGTCCGCGCAGTTGATGGAGTTGGGCGAGGCCAAAACGCTCCGCATGCTCAATAACAATCGCCGTCGCATTTGGCGCATCGACACCGACCTCGATGACCGTTGTTGCAATCAACACGCTGAGATCGCCCCGATGGAAAGCCGCCATGATCGCGTCTTTTTCCGCGCCTGGCATTTTGCCATGGACGAGGCCAACCTTTTCACCGAAATGTTGATGGAGGGCTCGATATCGTTCCTCCGCGGCGGTCAGCGCCAACATTTCGGATTCTTCAACCAGGGGACAGACCCAGTAAACTTGCTCCCCCTTTTGCAGGGATCGTCCGACGGCCGTCACCACATCGTCAAGGCGTTCGATGGGAATGATCCGTGTCGCCACTGGTTTGCGCCCCGGCGGTTTTTCTGTGATGGCGGTTGCGTCCATATCGCCATAGGCGGTGAGCGCTAAGGTGCGGGGGATCGGTGTCGCTGTCATGACCAGGGTATCGGGACGAGCGCCTTTTTCTGCGAGGGAAAGGCGTTGGTGCACGCCAAACCGATGTTGTTCATCAACAACGATTAACCCCAAATCATCGAACACGACGCTTTCTTGAAACAGGGCATGGGTGCCGATGATGATATGAATGTAGCCCCGCTCTAAACCGGTGAGTTTTGCCGTTCTTTCCTGGGGTTTGTCGCGGCCGGTCAAAACGTCGATGGTGAGACCTGCTGCATCGGCAAGGGGTTGCAGTGATTTTAAATGTTGCCGGGCGAGGATCTCTGTCGGCGCCATCAAGGCGGCTTGAGCGCCGGATTCAACGGCATTCAACATGGCGAAGAACGCCACTAACGTTTTGCCGGATCCTACATCACCTTGAATCAACCGTACCATACGATCTGTAGACGTCATATCGGCGTCAATATCCGCGATGGCGGCCAACTGAGCATTCGTCAGGGAGAAGGGCAGGGCGTCGAGCGCTTTGCGGCGTAGGGCGCCATTGGGAGTGAACGCGCGACCGCCGGATTTCTTTCGCGATCGCCTGATGAGGGCAAGGGCGAGTTGGTTCGCCAGCAATTCATCATAGGCGAGGCGCAAACGATGGACGGCGGTAACCGATATGTCATGGCGGGAAACGGGGGTTTTTTCCTCGCCGGTCGTTTGAAGGTGGGCCGCGCCCATCGCTTCTTTCCAGCCGGGCCATTTGTTTTTGGCAAGCCAGGCCGCGTCTTGCCATTCCGGCAAATCGGGCATTCGCGCCAATGCCGCGGCCGATGCTTTGCGCATAACATTCGACGTTAACCCCGCCGTTAACGGATAAATCGGTTCAAACAACGGCAGGGCGCTTGCATCATCCGGGTCGGCGATATGGTCCGGATGCGGCATTTGTCGCCCGCCGCTGAACTCTTCGACCTTGCCGCTGATAATGCGCCGGGCCCCCTCGGGCAGGGTCTTTACGAGCCAATCAACGCGGGGATGAAAAAAGACGAGGGTGATGAAGGCGGTCTCATCAGAGCAGATGATCTTATAGGGACGGCGTTTATCCGCCGGCGGGTCATGGCGGTCCACCGTGACCTCCATCGTGGCGAGATCACCGATCTTCGCCTCGGCTATTTTGGGGCGGTGGGAGCGATCGATCAGCCCATGGGGCAGGGTGAAAATTAAATCCGCGACCCGGGGGCCGGCGGCTTTTTCGATGAGCGCTGCAAGACGAGGCCCAACCCCCTTTAGGGTCGTGATATCGGCGAAAAGAGGGTTGAGAATCGCAGGGCGCATGAGCGTGTTTTTAGGGTGACGCTAATGGCTTGTCCAAGGGCGCTTTTGAGGGGGCTGAGTTTAACCCCCCGACGCGCCGATATCACCAACATCCATTTTCACCGACGTTGTTTCCGTCATCCAAACGGACCATGAGGGAAAACCAGATTATTTTCCCCATTCATGTCCCGCGCGTCCCCGCGCTGCGCCGACTCGGGTAATGTGGGCAATCGATGCGGCTCCGTTTGTTCATGTTTCCTCAGGGCTAATCAGCGCTCTTCAGCGGAAGGCGCGGGCGACTAATCAGAACCACGGGTGTTGATCTAGCCGCCGATGACCGGTGGCGTTTGGTTGTTTTCTAAGGGGTAGTCGACGATATGTCTGTAACGGCTGTGGTTTCGCCGCTTGACGATGGACTGAGCAAAAATGACATCGATTTAGGCGAAGTCGACGTTGGTGGGGAAGCAGGGCGTCGCCTCGCATTGCCGCCCGTCGCTGAAACGGCCTCGGGTCGGCCATGGCGTTTAAAGCTGACAGACGAAGCGATTGCGAGCGAGATCGCGGTCGCCGCCAATATCTCAAGACCCTTGGCGCGGATCCTGGCGAGCCGCGGCGTCAACAAAGAAAACGTTGAGGGCTTTTTGGCCCCGTCTTTACGCAACGCCATGCCGGACCCCTTTGTCCTTAAAGACATGGCGCTAGCGACGGAACGCCTCGCTAAGGCTGTGACGCGCGGAGAGACAATTGGCGTCTTCGGGGATTACGACGTAGACGGCGCCTCTGCCGCCGCGATCCTTAAGCAGTACTTCAAAATGATCGACGCGCCGATGGAGGTGTACCTCCCCGATCGTCTTCTGGAAGGGTACGGGCCAACGATTGAAGCCTTTGAGGCGTTAAAAAAGCAGGGCGCGTCTCTCATCGTCACGGTTGATTGCGGCGCAGCGGCCTATGATCCGATTGCGGCGGCCGCCGCCCTCGGCGTCGATGTTGTGGTAATCGATCACCATTTAATGCAAGGCGCGCCGCCGCCAGGCGCAGCGGCGGTGGTCAACCCCAATCGTCCTGATGACACGTCGGGGCTGGAGAATTTATCCGCCGCAGGGCTCGCCTTTATGGCGGTGGTCGCCCTGAATAGAGCATTGCGCGACGCGGGCTGGTTTAAGGAAAAAACGCCGCCCGATTTGCGCGCGCTCCTTGATCTTGCGGCGCTCGGCACGGTCTGTGATGTGATGCCGTTGACCGGTTTTGCCCGCGTGATCGTGGCGCAAGGGTTAAAGGTGCTGGCGGCCGGGGAAGAAGGGCCGGGCAATAAAGGCCTGCAAGCGCTCGCGGCGCGGGCCGGCGCCCGCAAGGCAAGTCCGAGCGCTTATGATTTTGGCTTCGTCCTGGGCCCCCGGATTAACGCCGCTGGTCGGATCGGCCATGCTCGCCTCGCCTTTGATCTGTTGACGACGGACAAACCCGATGAGCGTCTTCAAATGGCTGAGCGACTGCATATTCTGAATGCGGAACGCCAAGCGATTGAAGCGGCGGTGCAGGCCGAAGCCGATGCGATGATCGAGCGAGATGGATTAGCAGCCCACCCAGTGATCGTTGTCGCGCGCGAAAACTGGCATCCGGGCGTTATCGGGGTTGTCGCGGGCCGTTTGAAAGAGCGCTATGATCGACCCGTCGTCGTCATCGGCGTTGACCCCGACAGCGCCATTGGAAAAGGCTCTGGGCGGTCCATCAGCGGCGTGGATTTAGGGGCGGTGATTACGGCCGCGCGGGCGGAAGGGATGCTTACCGCTGGCGGCGGTCACGCCCTGGCGGCCGGTTTAACCATTGAGGCGAGCCGGATTGAAGCGCTGCGGGCGTTTTTATGCGAGCGGTTAGGCGAGGCGATTGAACGCGCTCGCGAGGCTCGTGTTCGGGAGATTGACGCCCTTGTCGCGCCAAGCGCCGTTTGTCGCGCCTTTGCCGATGAGATAGCGCTCGGCGGGCCTTATGGGGCCGGCAATCCTGAGCCCTTGTTCGCCATCTCCGATGTTACTGTTGATCGCCTTCGCACCGTCGGTGACAGCCATCTGGCATTTGAATTGACCACTTTGTCAGGCGACCGCGTGCGCGCCATCGCCTTTCGAGCGGTGGGCACGCCATTGGAGCATATGTTGCGCGCGCCGGCGCGCACCCACGAGGCGCGACGAATGCTCGTGGCCGGCAAAATAAAAGCCGATGATTGGCGCGGCGGCGATGCGGCGCAGTTCCAGGTGATTGATATGGCGGAAATTTCTGCGCGTGTTCCTGGCCTATGCCCATCATCCCGCTAAGAACGCCGCCCGGAACGGGCGAGCGCCGGGTTTTGCATCGTGCTAGATGACCGTTATGGGGAATGCTCTTACCCATGGATTGAGACCGGTTGAAAAGCCGGGCAAAATCTCCCAAAGGGGCTTGCATCAAGCGGTACGGCTGCCCTATAGGAGGCGCTCGCTGGAAATCAGGCCAGCTAACAACAAAATGCGGTCCCTTCGTCTATCGGTTAGGACGCCAGGTTTTCAACCTGGAAAGAGGGGTTCGATTCCCCTAGGGACTGCCATGGACCTTGTTTTTGTTGAGTTTTTTCGAGGTTAGACACTCGGTTAGACACTTTCCCGTTTTGTTCAAGCCGGGTGATGGCGCTGTCGGCCAAGTGCATTTGATCGCGATCGCGAATATATTTTTCCATTTCGGCGATGCTCTTGTGACCTGTGATCGCGCATATCTCCGCAGCCGAACAGCCCACATCTGAAAGCCGTGTCGCCGCCGTTTTACGAAGCCCGTGAGGCGATAGCTTTTGATCAACGCCGGCCTTGCGACACGCTGCCTTGAACCAATTGTAAAACCCCTTAACGGCGCGCGGTTTGTTGTCTCGGGTCTTGATGAGGTACATGCGCCCTTGGGCGCCGCCTTGTAGCGTTGCGATCAGATCGGAATGCAACGGCACCCAAAGAACGGCGCCGGTCTTTTGTTGAACAACGCGAATGCGGCCTTCCTTAATATGGTTCGCCGCCATTTTTACCGTGTCGATCGATCTTTGACCGAGAGACAATCGAACAGATTGTTGAGGACAAGAATTGATGTTAGTTTAGGTTAGAGAATAACGCCGTAATATAGGGAACAAAGTATGATCCATTTTGTAAGTCCCTTTCTTATTTTTGTTGGGTGCTGTTTTGCTTCGTACATCATGTATAAACACGGTATTTCTTTTGAAGATCAACGTGGACCTCTTGCCGGAGGGGCGGTTTTACTAATTTTCTCGTTCGCTGATTCTTGTTTCCGACTCTATCGCAAGAAAAATAGAAATTTATAAGCGCGGTTTTGAGTTGGATGCAAAATCACGCTTTATTGGCATTTAAAAAGGGGCTGACCTTGGACCTGGATGATTTTCCATACGGAATCAGCCACTTCCGTAGTGTTTTCAAGAGCTGATCGGCAGGGCCATAGTTGAAGCGCCATTCGCATTCCTTGAGATACAGATGAAAGTTCTGGCGGGGAATTCCATTGTATTTTCTGAGATGGCGCTTTGCCTAATTTCAGAAGTTCTCGATGCCATTGATATGGTTCTGCTTGTCGGCGAAGAGGTTTGAGTGATCCATCCGCATGTGACGCTGAAGCGGGCCTCTGCGCAAAAGATTGGAATTTTCTTTGAAGGGGCGATTGGCTTAACCCAATCTTAAGCACTATAATGCAACCTATAGTTGTCTGCGGTGAACACGCTGCTTAACCTCTCCTCTACGTCGTGAGCTCCTCAACTCAACGACGCGCCGCAGACACTTTCCCTCCTTTGTCCGCGAATGTAGCGTTTGTTTTCCGAACGACTCGCGTCGCAATAGCGCGTACGATTATTTTATACGTAATCAGATTAAAAATTTAAACAAAATTATTTTTAGGGGATCGAAAAAAGCCTGACCCATGTTCGTGGTAGAGTCACCACTGCAGATAATTGCCAGAATTGCTGATATTTTCAGGGCGAATCTATAAAACGGATACGGAAATAAAACTCAGTGTATTTTAGATACTCGATTTGATCGAGAGTACTTGATTTACGGTTGGGTAGGGTAATCTGACGGGAAGAGAGCCGGGCTGGTCCTGGTGTTTCGCCGACCGATGGCGCATCAAAATATTCTAGAAAATATGTGTTCTCGGCGTCGGGGAGAGTTCAGGCAGGCAGCGCTCTTAGAAACGCTGGAACCGCCGAGAACACGTATAAGTTGTATAATTTTGAGGTTAACAAAAGGTTAACGGACGGAGGGGCGCGGGTGCTGGCAACCTCAAACGACCGCACGAATGTGCCTAGCATCTATTTTTGTTAGTTTTTTGCCCAATTCAAATGCGCATTTGACCCAAGCGAGTAACAACAATCGCAATTCAGACATATCCGGCGGCCCTTCGGTCCAGCGTGCAGAGCGTTCGGATCGTCGTTTTGCCTTTGATTGGCGTTCTTCACCCCAATACTATTCGAATCACCAATTAGAAGGAGGGGACTTATGAGAGATATAGCTTCAACAGATAAGGCGAATACAAAATACCATTCCAACCGTCGTCGCCAACAGGGAAACACGACATCGGTTATTTTGGTCGTGCTTATATTCGTCGTGCTCATGGCGGTTGGGGGCTGGGCGGTTACGACCTATGGCGAAGGTCATATTGTCATCAATGGTCGCGATATCAGTGAGTTGGAGTTTTGGGAATTAATCGGCGCCCTGATCGTTGGGTTTGTGGGCTTGGTGATCGGTCTCATATTTGGCGTGCTGGGGCTCGTCATCGGGGTCATTGCGATGTTGGTATCGTTGATCCTTGGCCTGGCGGGGGTTGCGGTCGGGATGTTTATCACGGCAGGGGTATTATTAGGCCCATTCCTATTACTTGCGGCGATTATTTTGTTGTTGCGCAGACGAACAGACTAGCCCCTTACGCTCTGGGATTACGTCGCAGAGGGGGGATGTAACGCCTCATCATCAGATCTCCTGTCCGTCATGATGTAATGGACGCGCAGATTGCCTGTGGAAAATTGGCGCCAAAAGACTGCCGGCGTCGACAATACTGTCTTTCGAATTTTTCGCAGGCGAAATAGTGCGATACGTGCAATGTGCGCCCTTAATGGCCGCCACCCGATCGATACCACTTATTGGGTTCGAAAATGTTCACGTCTCGGGGCGCGAAGAGGAATTTTGACGATTTTTGTTTCGTTTTTTTTCAGTTTTGTATTAACCTAAAACCGGAAAATCAGTTACGGGGCGGTTATGCGGTTCATTTTAGCGTTTTTTACGAGCACGATTTTACTCGTTGCTCCGTTACAGTCCGCTCTGGCAGGCAGCGTTTCAAAAGACAAAATCACGGAAGTACTCACCCAAGGCGGGTATTCTGTGCAGGATGTTCAGCCGAATATGATTGCCGTCACCGTGGGCGACCATGTGGTTTTCGTTGGCCTTGATGGCGCTGATGCTGATGTTTCCTATATCGCCTACCTTTCCGGCGTTGATATGGGGCTCGGCGGACACGCGTTCCTCAGTAAATTTAATAGCGAAGTTAAATTCGGGCGCGCATATTTAGACCGTGATGGCGATCTCGCGCTTCAGATGGATCGAAATTCCACTGGCGGTGTGACCATCGAAAATATCGAGTCCGATTTCGACGTCTTCCTATTGCTCATTTCGAAGTTTCTCTCTGATTTCCAGGCAGAAGGGTCTGTGTAAGGCAAAAATGGATCGCCTACATTTATCCATGGCGCTGGATTGGGAGAATGCCGCAGTGATTAAGTTTCAACCTATTGGCGTGTTGGAAGGGGCGGTGTTTGCCGCACCATTCAGCAATTCGTGCGATTTCCAGCGATCTAATTGGCGTCAATTGGTTTCAAATGGCGAAAAAGGTATTAGAATCAATAAATCAATGTGATTCGGGTTTCGCGCGATTGATGGTTGGCGCCGAAACGGAATACAACTAAAAAGTGAGCGTTATGTGATCATGGGGGTTTGGGTATCATGACGGAAATGAGAGAGGGGGACGGCGCAATCGAGAGTGCTGAGGCGGCGTTTGACGCAGACAGTTTTACAATCCGAGGCATTGTAAAATGGTTTGACCCAACGAAGGGGTATGGGTTCGTTATTCCCGAAGGGGATGACGGCGGTGATATTCTCATTCACTCAACGGCGTTGAAAGAAATTGGGCGCTCCACAGCGCGCGAAGGCGCGACCATCCAATGTGAGGTCGTGCGCCGTTCAAAAGGGCTACAGGCCCTTAGAATCATTGATATCGACGATTCCACCGCGACAGCGCTTACGCCGCCCGAACCGATTTATAGCCAAACGCCCGCCGGCGCGTTCACGCGCGTCACGGTCAAGTGGTTCAACCGCGCAAAAGGCTTTGGATTTTTGACGCGTGGCGAGGGCACAGAGGATATTTTTATCCATATGGAAACCCTGCGCCGGTGCGGCATGGGCGAGCTCTTGCAGGGCCAACGCGTGCAGGCGTCCTTTGGAGAGGGCACAAAAGGCTTGGCGGCGATTGAAATTCGCCCCGACCCTGAGAACTAAATAACCCCTTGATCAGACATTTTGACTGAACCTGCGATGGGTAGGGGCCAAGCTGAGTTGGCCGATTATTTCCGTCCGGAATAGTCTATGCGATGGCCGCCAGATCGGCGGCGCGAGCGCCGGGCGCATCGCTTCAACAGACATCTAAATTTTCTCAAAAAATTTCGTGAAACTTTGCCCCCGCCTGCTTTACTTCCGCAGCAGCATTCGGCAAGAGACTTCTCTGGTTATTTGGGCCGATATGCCGGTCTTTTAGCCGAAAACCTTGGCGGAGCGTGGCGCAGTCTGGTAGCGCACCTGTTTTGGGTACAGGGGGTCGTTGGTTCGAATCCAGCCGCTCCGACCATGGTTCTCATCCCAGCGTCCGTATACCAGCTCGGACATTCAAGACGAGGGCCCATGTTGGCGAGGATTTATCAGCCGTCGAAGACCGCCATGCAGTCCGGTAAGGCTAAAACCGCCCATTGGGTCCTGGAATTCGAAGCCGAGACCGCCCGTCGTATTGACCCTCTAATGGGATGGACCAGCGGTGATGACACGGCGGCCGGGCAGGTGCGGCTTTCTTTTGAAACGCAAGATGCGGCGATCGCCTATGCGACGTCTAAGAACATCCCGTATCAGGTGGTGCAACCAAGACAATCCGCGCCAATCGCCAAAGCGTATTCTGACAACTTCGCCTTTCAACGGCGCAAGCCCTGGACCCATTGAACGACGCACGAGAGAACCCTTGGTTCGTCACGGATCATTCGTCGTTCTTATGGGCGCTTTTCAATTTTAGCGGCGCATCGATTATCTTCTTGGCGAAAATTGCGAGATCGTTGTAACGATGAATGCGTGTCACCATCGGCCCCGTAGCTCAACCGGATAGAGCACTCGCCTTCTAAGCGAATGGTTGCAGGTTCGAGTCCTGCCGGGGCCGCCAGACGTAGAACGCTCATGTTGCATCACTGAAAAGGGCGGCGTTCTTTTTTCGTTTTCGTGAAACTCTGAATCGCATGCCTATCGTCGGTTGATACGCCATGTGGCTATCAACCAAATGTAACCGCTAGATACTGCATTACGCCAACTCCCGTCTCTGCATGCAAATCAAAATGCCGGTTTTGACCCCTCTATCAACTTGCCGTCTTTTACGTCGCTGTCTTAAATTTTTTGTGAGTCATTTTGTTCGGTGTACGACGGGTGCATGCTGCAGGTGCGAAGAGAATATCACAAAACGTTGATCACGTTTTTAGAATACTCACAAAAAGCCCGCAAATGAAACTGTACACGGTAATTTCGCGTAGTTTTAGTATTGATCAAACTTGTATTGGTTTTTGAAGATTACATTTTCTTCAAAATTTTCCGTGAGCCTACAATTTATTTGACTCAAAAAAATGGTAGCGCTAACATGATAGCGCTACCACTATTGAGCCCTACAAATGCCGGATCAGTCTTTTGCGACTGATCCGACACTCAACCTTTTTACCTTCAATTCAACCCAGTCCAAAGGGAGTGACAACAACTATGTCTCTTAACGCGACTAGAAGAATAAAAAACTTCGCAGTTGCAGCAATTGGTGCTCTTTCGCTAGCCGTTGGCTCAGCAAGTGCGCAAGTTAATCTGCCACCCGATGGAAAAGTCCGGTTTTTTGCCGGTCAAACATCGCCTGATCTTACCCAGTTTCGCCAAGAAGTTCTGGATGCTGATCCGGACTTTACGACCCCTGGTGGGATCACTCTTTATACAAATATAACCCCTGGCCAATGTAATGGCACCGAGGGTGAATGTAATCTTGGCGGCAGCGGCAACATTATGGATTTCCCGCTCACGCTGAGCCAGTATCCAGGCGCTGCTGTTGCTGTCGGTCTTTTCTTATCGGACACGCCAAGTTGCGACAATCAGCCATTGCGGGCCCTCATCGGTTCGAATGATCCTGACATTACAGATGGTACAGGCCAAGCTTTTCGCGATCGGCTCGATGAGCTGCTAGTCTATCTGCGTGACACCAACCGCGAGATCTATCTTCGCATTGGTTATGAGTATGACGGGCCTTGGAATTGCTACAACCGCGATCTCTACGTTCAAGCATTCCGTTACGTTAAGGGCCGAATCGACGCTCTTGGCGCATCTAACATTGCCACGGTTTGGCAATCCGCTACCTTCCTGCTCGATGGCGACCCAAATTTCTTCCAGGATTTCTCAAATCCAACCCATTTTGATGATTGGTACCCCGGTGACGCCTATGTGGACTGGGTTGGGATCTCAACGTTCTACTTCCAGGACTACAATCTCCATCAGTGGGCGTGTCTAGACGAGAGCATTGATCCTATCACTTTGTTTGATCGTGCTCTTACCTTCGCGCGAAACAGAAACAAGCCAGTCTTCATCAACGAATCAACCCCGCAGGCATATCAAAACGATGCGCTCACGGCTGGTTGTGTGTTGACGAATAGCGTCGCAAATGTGTCGACAGATGGTATTTGGAACCAGTGGTACGCCCACTATTTCAATTACATTGAAAACAACAGCGACGTCATTCGAGCGTTTTCCTACATCAACTCTGATTGGGAGGCGATTAGCCAGTTCAACTGTGCGCCAGGATCGTCCGCCGGTAATGGCGACTGTACCGACGGGTATTGGGGTGACAGCCGTATTCAAGCGAACCAAACGATTTTTGATCGCTTTAAAGCCGCCGTCGCCAGTTCCACGATTGAGGGCGGTTCCGGTGCAGCGCCATCCCCGGCGCCTACACCAGACCCGGCTCCGGATCCTGCGCCAACTCCTGATCCTGCCCCGGACCCAGCTCCAGATCCTGACCCGGCGCCAGCTGAGGCCACAGACTTTGGCATTCGGTTCGTCAATGACACAACATTTGTTGTTTTCCGTCAGGATGAAGGGTGGACTGCGAACTTTAACTTCCTTTGTGTCGACGAGGATTGTCGCCCGGGTACGCTGAACAATGGTTTCTATGAGCGAACCTTCAACGGTGCTGTTCTGGGGCAGACCTATGCGATCCAATGGAAAGTGCAGGACGACGTTCTTGGTCAGGTGATCGAAGACAAAAACGTGACGTTTATGCGTGAGGGTATGGCGGAGCCTGCTCCAGCGCCTGAACCGACGTCTAATCCGATGCCGTCTCCAAGCCCAATGCCGGCCCCAAGCCCGATGCCAGACCCTGACGGCATGGCGGCTGCTGGACCATTCGGGATTGAGTTTGTCGACGACACTTCATTCATAGTTTTCCATGATGATGAAGGTTGGTCGGCCTCGTTTAACTTCCTCTGCGTGGACGGCGATTGCCGGTCCGGGACGTTAACCAATGGTCGTTATGAGCGTGCTTACCCAGGGAACACCGGCCTTGCGCCTGCGGAACTTGGCCGCTCCTACGATATCGAATTCCGTGTACAGGATGATGCTTCTGGACAAGTCATTGTCACGGATACAGTGACGTTTACACGACCATAAAATCGTTTGATTCGTCTCAGACGTTTTACGAGCGGGAAAAAGGAGCTGCTAAGCAGCTCCTTTTTTTGTTATTGGCAGAACCGATTCCGCTAACCGTCGCCCATGGCAAAAAATCTCTAAAACGCAAAACACGGTCGGCCCGCTTTGTTTTTAATGCGCAGGGGGCAGAGTTTTGTCTTCTATTATTATTAGCGCTTTATTGGGCGAACGTGATGCAGCTTTAACGGCTCACGCCGCAAATTCACCTAAGGCTATCTGCGTTGCGGGATCTCTAATACTGTCGAAGCGACGGCCGAAATCATCACGATCTCCACCGTCTGAATTCATCAGTGTAGCGACGGTTACTCTTTTTTCGGGAAAACTCCACAGATCCGCCGCGAACCCCAAAATTCTCCCGCCATGGGACACGACGGATCTGCCCTCGAAAGGGGGTCTGGAGAATTTTGTCCTCACGCCCATACCGTAGAAAGATAAGCCCGCTTTTGTTTCAACTGGCGCCAACATGCGTTGCAGGCTTTCCTTTTGGAGCAAGCCTCCAAAGACGAGCGCTTGATGCCAAGCACACAAATCTTCTGTCGTTGAAATGACGCCGCCGGCAGGCCCAGTATAAGTCGCTGAGGTGTATCCACATTGCTCAAAACCGCCAGGCGCCTCGGCATTCGGGGAGTATCCGTCAACACGGTTTTTGATGACCGCCAACGGATTATCGAAACGGGTGTTCTTTAATTCGGCCGCTGGGAAGAGTTGTTCGTTGAAGTACGTCGTGTAATGAGCGCGTGTTACTCTGCTAATCACAAGGCCGAGCAACCCATACCCTGTGTTGCTATAGGATTCGCGTTCCCCCGGCGCAGCGACGAACATTGGATCTGTCTTCAAAAGAAGCTCCAGATACCCTTCGTCGTCATAGGTTACGAGCCGATCTTTTCCCCTGCTGGGCAGTCGGTTGAATGATCCGAGGCCTGCGGTATGGGTTGCAAGTTGATAGAGGGTCATCTCGCCCGCCTTTGGAAACTCAGGCACATATGTCGAGACGGGGTCTGACAGCGATAAATGCTTGTCCTCAGCCAATCGCAATATTGCGGCCGCTGTCATTTGTTTGGTAATAGAGGCGATCTTGAAAACGGATTGCGGCGTCATCAGGCTCGCCGTTTCAAGATTGCCATAGCCAAAGGCCTTAGAGTAAATCAGCTCACCTTCGCGCATGACGCTGATTGACAGGCCAGGCGTAAGGCGATCGGCGACCATGCTATTGGCGGCGGCGTCAACAACGCCGAACTGGTCCCTAGAGATGTCAGAAGCTTGGCAAGCCGTAAGCCAAAGCGGCAAGGCTAGGGTGGCTCCGGATACAAACTGGCGTCTATTGGTGAGCATATCTGCGGTCCTCTCTCAAAGATGTAACCTCGATCAGGTTGACGTTGAGCGACAAGGCTCCTGTCTTTTGCACTTTGCAAAATTGCATTGCTCATGTTCGGTTGCGGCGACTAGGCAGGATAACGTTGTGTCGTGAATTCGTCGAGACGGGGCGTTGTGACCGGTGGGATGTCTGTGCATCCATGTGATCCAGGTTTGTGGGAAGAGTGGGTTGATTTTGGTTGTTTTACCGAATGAGCCGGATCGCGGGGCTTCGGCCGATGCTGGCTGCGCGCAAAAAAACTAAAACTTACCGTTCGAGACTCACCGTTGGAGATACCTCGACATTTGACAGAAGCGATTGGCTTAAAGCGCCCCAAAAAGAAAACAGCTGATCCCTGGGTGGGATCAGCCGTTTCGACGTTAGGGCATATGCTCGTTAGAGGGCTGAGAGGTAATCAATCAATTGCTGACGTTGGCGGCTTTGGTGATGGCCTGACATCCCACCAAGGAACAGCGCGGCTCTCCGTTGGGTTTTAGGAGGGGGAATTTTGGGTGTGCATGCATGACGGTCTGACAAAGACCATCGACCCTCAGTTTTTGGGTTCCGAAACGTCAGGCCTGTTTTTACGATCTGGTAATCCAGATCACGCCAGTGAAAATAGTTTACCCAAAATTTATGGCTGGCTTGCCTGCTGCGTGATAGGCAGTCATTGCCATGAATACTCCGCGCCCAGTTTTTTGGACAAAGGGGATATGCCGCGCAGCGAATTCAACCAAACAATGTTGACCTTTCCCGCGCCCCTTTCGTCAAATCCTGCAAGGATGCTTTATACGACGGCGCCCCTAATCCATGGTATACGGATTAGAGGCGCTTCATAAGCGGTTATCAGGAGTTAGCCGACCAAGTGACCAGCGCAGGAAACACTAAACAATTGAAACTCTTCACCACCAGATACAGCCTTAATTTCTTCGAGGCTTAGGTCGGTCTTAACTTGCTTTTCAGTTTCGATTTTCTCTTCGTTAAACATGTGCTTTTCCTTTCTTGTTGCACGATTTTGCCTATCGTCGCCGCCCAATGCGGTGACGAAATGGAGTCAAGAAATCTTCACTCCGGCGCCTATGCGATCCCCCCATTGATGGGAAAGCACAGGTATCAGGAATACAAAGTATGTTAACGTTTGCTCCCTGATTATTGCAGCATCTATTGCTCGCATGATACGAGTAAAAGACGCCATTCATTAAGACTACACGTTATGAGTAGTGTTAATTATTGAAATCAACCAACAATATATGTCGTTATCAATCAACGAAGATAGAATAGAACGTATTAGAATATTCTACAATTAAGATTCTTAACCAAAATGCATTTTTTAAGGGGCTGTCCCAGATGTTTGAAACATCTAGGATGGCGGGATGCGGCTAAAGCATTCAAAACTAACGCATAATCAGACGAATAAGCTGCTCGAACACTTCGTTGCGGGTACGCCAGCCAGAACGGCTTGTTTGCTTGTCGGTGTGAATAAGGACACAGCAGCCACTTTCTATCATCGCTTGCGGATTGTTATTGCGGAAAAGCTGATCGAAGAAGCCTCCGAGTTGGCTGGCGAAGTAGAAGTTGATGAAAGCTATTTCGGCGGTGTTCGGAAGGGTAAGCGTGGACGCGGCGCAGCTGGAAAGATACCTGTCTTTGGACTGCTGAAACGCGGAGGACGCGTGTTCACCGTCGCTGTCAGCGATACCAAGGCTGACACGTTAATCCCTATTATTGCTTGCAAAGTACAGCCTGACAGCATTGTTTACACCGACAGTTATCGATCTTACGACACGCTCGACATCACTGATTTTCACCATATGCGGATCAACCATTCACAGCTTTTCGCTGATAGGCAAAACCACATAAACGGCATCGAAAACTTCTGGAACCAGGCAAAGCGGCACCTCAGGAAATACAATGGTATCCCCAAGCAAAACTTCCATCTTTATCTCAAGGAATGTGAGTGGCGCTTCAATTATGGAGCCGCCGATCAGCTCTTGAAAACACTCCGAGAATGGCTCAAACCATACTCAAGAAACTAAATCTTCTGGGACAGCCCCTTTTTTAATTAATAATCTTAATCAAAGTTAGATGAATGTGCTAAAAACGTGAGAAATCCTTGAATCCGACCTTGGAGTCCGATTCAAAACGACATGAATATTTGTTGTGTTTTGCGAAGTGTGTTGAAATCACTCGAATAGTTGGACCTTAGGACCATCGTTCTGACGACTCATTGGATGTCGCCCAGTCTGTTGCCCATCGCCGAACCGGACCAAGCCATGGGACGCGATGCTCAACAATACAAAGCCGTGCGATCATCACAAAGGTTTTCGTATTGTCGGGTTTCTTAAAAATTCGAATGTTCGGTTATTTTTCTCACGCTCAAATTCGCCGATCGCCTCACCGAAATAGCCAATATCAGAAAACAAATGCCGAAGGGAAGGAAACCGTTCAGACATCTCTTCAATAAACATCCGTGCACCATCATAATCGTGAATATTGACCCCGTGAATAATGCAGGAGAAAAAACCCCAAATGTCGCTGATCCCTGGATGGGATCAGCCGTTTCGACGTTAGGGCGTATGCTCGTTAGAGGGCTGAGAGGTAATCAATCAATTGCTGACGTTGGCGGCTTTGGCGATGGCCTGACATCCCACCAAGGAACAGCGCGGCTCTCCGTTGGGTTTTAGGAGGGGGCTCGATAGGCCGACCAGCCCGCTGAGCATTGAAAACGGGGTGGATTGGTGAAGCCAGACAATTGATGGTGCCAGAATAAGGCAATCAAGGATACAATAAGCGGTTTAGCGGGATCCGGCGCTTTTCAAAATGCGAAAAGGATAGATTTCTGTGCGTTGTGGATTTTGCATCTGAAATGCAAAAGAGGCGACAGTCTGTTTCTGTCGCCTCTAGTTTCTCGCCAAAATATAGTCGAGCCTTAGTTCTTATCGTCTTCTTCCGGGGCGGCGATATCAAAGACTTCCGTCAGGGAAGCGGCGCCGTCACTGATCAGTCCGTTTTCCTTGTTCGCCATTGCCGACTGATACGCGATCGGATGAACACCGTCAAACGTCACTGTGTCTTCAATGACTACATTCTTTTCCCGATCGATATTGAACCCAAGCGCCGCGAATAACTTGCCGAATGGTCCCGCAGACAATGAGCCGCCAGCCTTCACGTCCTTTGATCGTACGAGGCTGAGTTCTGCATTCTTCACTTTCATAACGGAGGTCACGGTGAAGTGGCGCGGCATTTTATTGTCGAGATCCGCCTGTTGAAAAATAGAACGCATGCCATCGAGCACATGCTGGTTATTCGTGTGTGCGAGGTTCATTTCGAGTGTGTCGACCCACTCGATATAGGCGTCCTCATAAGTGAAGTTCAGCTCATAGCCTTTTTCGCGCGCCCATTTCGCTGCCGCTTCGATGTCGGCGCCCGATACATTTCCAGCCAATGTAGCGCCTAGCGCCCATTTGCGGGAACTTGTCATTTCGCGTTCGAAATTTGGAATTTCTCGTCTTTTTACATTTACAAATTCATCGCTATAAAGAACGCCGCCATCGCTAGCCCGTTGGAACGCTTTACCAATCTTCCCGTTTTTGATTTTTCGAGCATTTTTCTTCTCTACCCAAATTGACTTAACCTCAAAGCGACTATCAGCAAGGGTAGGGCGCCAATCTGCTGTGTCCGATGGGGTAATGTCATCTAAATACCCCGCCATGATTTTCTCAGGCGTTTTGCTGATTGCGCCTGTCGGGACGGACGCGAAAAACGCTACAGCGCCGATCGCTAAAAGAGTTTTGAATTCCACGATGTCTCTCCTTTTCTCTGGTGAATCGTTCTTAAAATTCGGGGAGGTTGCACTGGTTAGGTTGGGCCTAGCGCTTTTCGATTTTCTGAAGATGTTTCTCAATGCGCTCCAAATGATCTTCTATCTCCATGATGGCGAGAGTTTGGTCTTTTTGTGTTTGAAACAGTTTGAACTGACGAAGAGCAGCAAGTCGATTTTCGAAACGTCTGCGGTCAGACTGTAGGACTGGCAGTGGGGCAGCTGCCAAGTCGTGGCGGCGGAGGCGTTCGCTCGCGAGTGTGTTTTCAGCCAATATTTGATTTTTTGCCAGGTCTAGCAAAAACGGATGGGACGGCGCATGTTCGCGCCCTTCCAGGATGCTAGATAATTCCTGCGAAAGGATATCGAACGTTAGCACGACCAGCGAGTCACCGAGACGCGCCCGAGTTTTTTCATTCTCAAATTTGATTGACCGCAACGGATCGCGCCCTGCCTCTTGGTGTTCTAAAAACGCCGTACGATACAGCTCGATATAGGGATGCGATAACGGATGCTTGAGCTGTGGTGGAAGCGTCTCGACATCGAAATTTAGAGGTAAGGCTCGGTCCGTCGCCGGTTCAATGTGATTTTCGTCTTCGGGAAGTTTAGGAAAATTCTCTGCTTGTTGAAACGCGGCGATCCGTTCGGTTAGAAAGTCGCGGAGAAGCCCCGAATAACCGAAGAAGTTCCCAACGCAGTGAACGAACACTTTTTCATCGTTCGAGTTTTGAATCTCTTCGAACGTCTTGGGGGCGTTTTCGAATGAAATTCGCGCCAATAATTGCCGGTAGATGACATTGACGGGCTGTTTATCGGGGAAATCCGAGTTTCGACAATCCCAGTAGGCATCTTCTTGAATTGGCGTTTCATTTTCCTGAAACGGTGGAGCAAAGAACCAGGAACGGCCATATCGCGATGCTGTTCTTTCGGCGGATAGGGCGGCGAAGCTGAAAGCCCGTGGCGGCGGCCTTAAGCTACGTGCCGCTTCCTCTGCAAGGGAAATCTGAGCGACTTTCGCCTGATCACATGTGTCGTCGCGCTTCCTGCATCGAACCACAATTCCATAAACACTGAGATAAGGGCGTCCATCTTGATACTTGGTAACGAATAGCGGTGAGCCACTTACACCGCCGCGAAACGCGCTCAAATTATCGTTGTCATCGCCGGCAATTCGGAAGTTGCTACTGCTATCACGCCGGTTCATCCGAATGCTTTGTAGTGCTGGATCTGCGCCATCGTAATCGACGTTCTCGGTGTTAAGGCGGGACGATACGACGTAAAAACGGTCCACATCGTACCGTACGCTCGCGATTGTTGGGGCAAGATCTACGAAATGAGTCGCTTCGACTGATGGCGACGGAGTATCCTCGACTTCCATGAAAGTATTGATATCCTGGCGAACTTCCTTCGCATCCGACACCGAGAAAATAATGAAGTCGTCGTCGAGCCGCGGCGCGGAATTACCTTCTTTGAAACACAGATGCCAACTATTGAAGCATGTGTCGAAAATGCCTGCGGCGCGCGCACTGGAATCCGTGAAAAACGATCCAATATCTTCTTTCGTTGTCTCGGATACGGAGAACGTTTGCGGCGTTTCTGTCGCTTCCAAAGTTTTTGGCGCACTACACTCGTTTAGACTGAATGGGGCTTTGATGCGAAGTCTGCGATTCAATAAGTTGTTGTCATCGTTCGACGCAAAAACAAGAAGCTCATAACAGTCGAAGTCTTCTTCGCGGTATTTTTCTTCGAAGCAGTTTTCTGAACGGTCATCTTTGCATGCCGTGATCGTTGGCACGACCACATGAAGCGCAGTGTAAATTGCCTTGGGCGAGATAAAAACACCGTGACCGTTGGAAATTACGGGGCAATGTTTAACATGTGGGCAAGGTTTCAGCCGGATATCCTGATCCGTCTTAGCAGCGCTCCGGTTTCGATATTTTCGCAACCTAATCTGAATTTTCACGGTTGAGCGAAACGCTTGATGGACAAATCTGCAGTCGGGCCATGTGGTGCCCGTATCCTGACAGTTTAATTTTAAGTGGTTTCTGAACGACTTTTCATCTGCAGTGGTAAACCCCTCACTATTTGCGAAGGCAATACCACCTATGGTCGAGATCGCAAGCGCAAGAAAACTCGCGATAAAGGCTCGATTCATTTTGATACCCCGCCGATCAATCTGGCCCCATAAGGTAAGCTACTCTCTATGCGAGCGCTCACTTTAGGCTCCCGATCCGTTCCGTATTTGCACCGCACAGTAACTTAACAAAATCAGACGGTGCAAGAATTATTTCATCCAGAGGTTCGGGGTCATCTATCAGCTGTTGAAATGAGCAATTGGTGCGCTTGCTGAAAGAGTAAAAAACTAATCGGGGATTTTCTTCGACGTTTCAAAACCATGAAAACAGTGTCTATTCGATTGACCTGCGCCCCCAAAAAGAAAACGGCTGATCCCTGGATGGGATCAGCCTTTTCGACGTTAGGACGTATGCTCGTTAGAGGGCTGAGAGGTAATCAATCAATTGCTGACGTTGGGTGTTGCTAGCATTGTTATAGGCATCGCGAGCGCTCATTGCATCGCCGCGGTGGCGCTGGATCGCGGCGTCAAAGGACGTTGACGCCCCATCGTGCATCAACTCCAGCGAGGAAGGGTTGCCGTTGATGACAAAGCCAGAATATCCGACGCCCCAAAGCGGCGCCGTGCGGAATTCACCCTCGCCAAGGTCATGCAAGAGTAAATCGGTATACGGGTGAATCGTCTGGTTACTGAGTTCAGCAAACTGACTCGCGCCCGTGACGGCTTCCAGTCGATGGCAGCTGGCGCAGCCGAAATCCTGGAATCGAGTGTGTCCTTGCAACGTCGTCAGATTGGCTCGTGGGGTTGGTACGGCGATTAACGCCGTGTAGGCGACCAATTGATCAAACAACTCAGTAGAGAGTTCAGCGCTGCCGAACTGGGCGACAGTGGTCTCAACGCCCATATCGTTGAAGAGGGCGTCAGCGACCTGATGGCGAACGGTAGCCGCGTCCGCATTCCAGCCGAACCGCCCAATCCGTTGCTGACCCTCGAAGTTGACGCGGTTCACGCGGCCGCCATTTTCGTTCGCCCAACCTTCAATGACGCTATCAGGGATCGCCTCTAACAGTCCCATACCGATAATTTTGGGCGGGGTGACGGTTTGGCCATTTTGAACCGGGCCAGAACCATTCAGAACGTGACAGCTAATGCACGAGGGCTGGATGGCGTTTGTCGCTTTGTTGGCCTGTTCTGGAAACCCTAAATTGCCGTTTATCGCCTGCGGACCCGGCAAGAATTGTTCTATATGATCGCCGTTCTCGAAGTTTGTGTGGAAAAGGCGCCGACCAAATAGCCAATCCCCGATATTTTCTGGGCGAATATTGTACGCATGTTGCATATAACTCAGGCGACGTTGGTCGCCGCCAGAATCCGATAGATGGGGAACAGTTGTCGCGCCTCCAAGGAAGGCGAGGGCGTCGTTGACCCCTAGTGGGCCAGCGGCATTGTCTTGATTGTTTACGGTAAAGCCTTCACCAAGGACGTATCTGAACGTCTGACCATAGTAATTAACGTTATCGCCTGTAACTTCAGCTCGGCTGAATGAGATTGTGGTTTCAAACTCGATTTGATTTCCCGCGCTGAAATCCACATTGAGAAACTGAGAGGGCTGCATAATCCCCCGCCATGTTGTGGAGGTGGCGAGTTGATCCGCTGTCGCTTGACAAGCCGGAACAGCCCCGCCCGATGTCACCACATCCATGACATATCCGGCGTCAAAATTGGTCTCCGAGCCATAAACTTTAGAGTAACGTAAATTTGGCGCTTGTTGGTTGCATGGTTTTACGTTGCCAAACACATCGCGCACGGCGATCGGGGAGGCGGCGTTGAGAATAACAACCACGCAAGGGTCACTGGAGCCGCAGGCGCTTTGGCGTTGGCTCGCCGCCTCGGGGCGGGTGTAATCACGCACCTCATAGCTGCCGAACCGGGCTAGCCAATACTCAATGTTGAAATTGTTGAAATCAGCGAAGCTCAATTCATGGCGTACGCGAAAACGCTCGGCGGTTTCCGAAATAACAACGCCATTCTCAACCCGCGTTGACCACGGAATGTCGCCGCTTGAGAGAGTGCTCGACGATGGTGGTTGCGCCGGTGGCGTGGGGTCTGGTGATGGATCTGGCGAAGGATCCGGTGTCGGGCTAGCTGGCGGTGGCCCAGAAGCGTCACTTGTGAAGACGACATCGGTATTTTCGATCACCTGGTTGAGTGTGTCGTCCTGCACTTTCCATTCAAGGCTGTAAGTCGTCCCGAGGACTGCGGGGCTAAAAGAGCGCTCGTAAAAGCCGTTATTGAGTGTCGCAGCACGGCAATCACCGTCTACACACATAAATTGAAAATCCGCCGTCCAACCCTCATCCTGTCGAAACGCGATGAAGGTTGTGTCGTTGACGTGACGCAGGCCGAACGTGTTCGAGCTTTGAGCCTGAACGGGTAAAGCGAATAGGCTAGAGAGGGTGCATAAAGCGCCCAATTTTCCGTACATGGTTTTGTCTCCCTTGTTTCGAATATGTGGGTCGGCAAGTTCAATCGAAGATGATGCTGAAGTGATGGTACCGAGAAAACGGCGACAACTGATAGTTAATTCGTATACCTATTACGAATAATTTAATTATCTCGCTCGTAATATAATTAGAGAAAAAAATTATAGTGTTGATTTATAAAAGTATACCGTAAAAGGATAGTCACGCCTGACTAACCAGTATGAAACGTGGTTTCATACATTTGGGCCGTTATTTCATCTTGGTAAGCTACAATTTTGGCAGGCAAAGCCATGGTCTACCGTCACCGGCCATGGACGGTCCAAGGAATCGCAAAGCAGTTTTTCGTCGGCTAAATTTCGTTTATGCCACTCAGGAGCGTCGCAAATGATGTTTTGCGACACTTTGAATCTCAAAAATGATAGCGCTATCATTTATAGCGTCAGGAATTCAGAGGAGTCAATGATGTATAAAGAATAAATTTCAACTATCGGCTTAAGGCTGCGTTTCAAAAATTTAATGAAATGCCCAGTGTTGTTTTTGAATAGACATTTTAATCGAACGTCAGATAGGGGCGTTCGTTACGAGAAAACCATCTGGCTAAAAGTCTTCGAAGACGATCGCCTCAACGGGTGGGCGTGGCGCCATATAGGCGTGCATGAGCGCCAGCTATTGAGGGCTGATTTCAAAACGAACGATATCGCGATAGCGCCCTGCAAACTTCTTACTCAAATCTTCAGTTAAAATAACATCGAGTGGTAGATTTTCGCCCGCTAGTGAACGTTCCGGGCTCTTCTGAAGTTGTGATGGCGAGGCTAGGGGAACCACTTCGCCGTCCAACGAAAGTTGATAGTTGATTGTTAGGTCCGGCGCTGTGTCGTGAACAAGTTTTCCGCCATTTTCTGAGGAAACTTCGATCAACACGTCGCTATTTGATCGAATTTGTACGATGGCGCGCCCTGAAGCCGTGTTTCCGTCTTTTACAAGGCGCACGGTGTCCACCGCGGGTAGATTGCCGAATGAGCTGGCCGCACCGGCGACATAAATCTCCGCTCGCGGAATTGCATTGATGAATAACTCAATGAGGATCGGCGGGGCGATTTGCTCTCCCGCCTCGTCGAGCGCTGTTACTTGGACGGTCGTTTGGTAGTCACCAGCTTCTAAAACGCTATTGTCGTCAATCAGCATCGTGAAGGGCGTTTGACCGGATGGCAGCGCCGGTGCTTCGAAAACGCCATTTCCAACAAAATTCACCTCGCCCAATCGAAAATCAGGCGATGCAACGCCGCCAAGCCCATTTAACGTCCAAGTCGCACCCTCAATGGGTTCGATAGAATACGCGGCGACACAGCTGGCGTTGCTCGCGGGCAAAACCTCAATATCGATTTGAGCAATGTCCGTTTCACCATCAAAAGGCTCTACAGGCAGACGTAGTTGCCCAGGCGCGTTGATGTTAATATCATTGCATTGCGTCTGTCCCGATACGGAGGTTATGGTCACCGTCGCCACCAAGAAACCAAGAAAAAAAACCCTTCTCATAAGGCTACATCCTTTACGGTTACCACGCCAAGATTATCGATAAAATCAGCGGTTTCTTTGACCGTTACTTCGCCAATGGCCACCCCTGAAGGCTGTAGAACGATAACGTATTTTCCAGGCGCTAGGTTCTCTCCGGCGAAACGACCAGATTTATTTGTGAAAAAACGAACCGGCCCGGCTTGAACGTTTTCCACCGGTACCAGATCGCCGACGACCAGCGATAGGGCGGCGCCATTCTCTGTCTTTAATGTTCCGATCACAGCGATGTTCGCATCAGAACCGATTTTCAAGCGATAGCCCGCCCGAACGCCAGGAAAGGCGATAAATTCGTCGCCGCCTAGGTTATAACCCGCCGGCGCATCTTCTGCATCGATCCTGAAATTTTGAGAGACATAGGAGCTTTGAAGGGGAGCGATGCTCGGGATCATTCCCCCGCCACTGGCAAAATGACGGTCACCCTGGCGGTTCAGAACCCTAATGTCGAAGTCACGAGCGGTCTTGTGGGTTTCAACGACAACGAACCCATTATTGAAAGGACGGCCGATACCGAACGCTCCGTCCGCGACACCGACCCCGAAGCCTAAGCGACCCTCGGTTACTTGCGATGCGCTGTTAACCCCGCCGGTATCGGAGTATCGGTGCAGGAGTTCCGCCTCAAAGCGAGACCCGATGTAATTGGTTCTTACGTCAACCAATGTCGATCCATTATTGAAATCGACACCGGCTCTCCCGCCCAAACTCCCCACTGTGTTTCGGGCAAATCTACTGATCTCAAACCCGCCGCTGCGTGGGTTTGTGGCGCCTCGCGCCCTTGCGGTGACGTTTCCCTTAAAGCGCCGTGTGAGCGAGAATAAAACACTTAAGCGGTCGCCGTCATTCGTGTCGGAGAATTGTTGCTGGATGCCCAAACTTGCGTTAACAGGCCCAAAAATTCTGCCGATCGACGCGCCTAGTGCTGATGATTTAGCACTGTCGTTTTCGCGGTAGGATCCAGAAAAAACAAAATTGTACGGCCCAAGGCGGGCTTGGTGACGCAAATCCGCACGATATAGCGTGCCTTGAGAAGCGTTCGATAAACCCGAAAAACTATTCGTCCGGTATTCCCCTTGCAATGATGTCGTATGCTCTGCTGAAAACAAACGCCAAGATGGCGCTTGATAGCCGACGATAGCGCCGGCGCCGCTGGCGCCATTTTGATCGACTAGTGCTAATTCCGACGTAACGACCCCGTTTCCGATACCGCGAGCGGCGCGAGCGCCGATCATATAGCCATCTTCAGTGATATCCGCGTATCCGCCAACGGAGAGATTTGGCGTCAACCCATGATCAATAAACCCCATAACCCGATAATCATCAGAGAAATTAAACACCCCGCCGGAATCCCGTTGTAATCCCGCAGATACATCGAAAATGGTTATGCCGTGTCCTAACAAACGGGTATTTGAAAAAACCGAAAACCCCGCCAACTCCCGGGCGCCGAAATCGTCTTCCACCACAATCCTGACGTTATTCGGCCCATTCAGGAGGGGGAAATTATCAACATTGAACGACCCTGCCGGCAATTGTTGGGTTCTGATGGGGATTCCGTTCACCTCAAATGTAACGCGTGAAGGTCGTTCCAATAGAAAGGTCCGCCGACCGGTTGAGCGTAAGGTCCGAAAGGGCTGTATCGCCCCATAGTTTCTCCCGAAGCTGAGCCCCAACAATTGCGATTGCGTCTGGAAACTCGCCGTCTCCGGACGAAGAGTGCCGAGTTGTAATCTCAGGGCGTTTTGGAAATAGTCTTTTACCAATACGGCTTCATCCACACGCCATTTATTGGCGCCGCCGCCCGTAAAGAATGTTTGGTTTATGAGGGTAATACCGTCAAATCCCCCAACATTTGCAAAGCTGCGAAACTCACCCTGAAGGGGTTGAAACCCTTTGTCGCCAGTATGGCTAAAACGCGGCCGAAGCACCGTCGATATACCGGCTGAAAAATTTGCTTGCTTATTGGCGCCATCCGGCGACGGTAAGGCGACGTTGTTGATATTGAAATTGCGGGTCGCGGTCTCATCTGCGGCCAACGATATCCGTAGAGCCAATGCGCCTGAATCGTATTCGGCATTTAAACCGTAGTCTGACAGGGTGGAAAATGGGATGAAGCCGCTGAGGGAAGAAATTCGTTTACGAAGCGTAGAACTAACAAGCGGTGCGATGATCGGCTTCAGGTGTTCAATGCTCACCAAACCGGCGCCAGATACGCCGACGCGTGCTGCAACCTCGCCGCGCCGGGAACCATTAATCAATACAGGAATATCGATATCAAAAAGGGGTTCTAACGCTTCACTTTCGGCGTTAGTCGATTGGTTGATTAGTCCGAGAGACGGTGTCGCGATAGACGCGAGGAATTGGGCGCAGGTGAGGGCCGTTAAAAGACGAGGGTGGTGGAAGAGCTTGTTTTTTGTATCCCCCACCACGATGAATGCTCCGACGGCGCAAAGTGCGCGAGTTATTGTTTCCGATTTGCGAGAAGCTCTTTTTGCTTGTCGGAAACGCCAACCTCTATCTTTGTTTTAGCAGGATCAAACCCATTGGGCGGCGTGATTTCGAGTATTCTTTTTCCGCCCGGTAAAATTGATGACACGCCAAAATCGCCAAGATCGCTCCCTTTAACTAGGGTTTGGGCGTCGCCATCATCGAATAACCAATCCGCTTTTTGCAGCCGAGCAAAATCCGTTCCGGTATTCGAAAGCGACAACCGCCATTTTTCACTCTCAGTCGCTTCAATTGAGTCAACCGTAACGTTTGCGACTGCGCCTTTGGGTTTGACGTTCAGTAACCCCCAGAAATCCGCCAAAAGCTGGACGCCAATCTTGGTTTCTCCCTCGGCGGCTTTTTCCACGTCAATGGGAATTTGCTCGACATGCATGCGATAGACAGCCGATTCGCCAATCGACGGATCGCCAATATATTTGACCCGAAAATTTTGACTTCGGCCGGCGTCTACAACGGCTTGGGGCGGAAAAACTAGGAAGTCTTCTTCTGCGAGGCGCCGATTTTCCTCTCCCTGTGGGGTCACCTCCATAGAGTACATGGAGATCTGTATGGTGATGGCGGTATTCTGATCATTCGCGATCGTCACAACCCGTCCCGCGCCAGATCCATTCGTATCCAGCGTAAAAACAAGCGGTTGTACCGTATAGGCATAAAGTGGTGATGTTAGTGACAGCAACAAGGCGCTAATCATCGACAACATGAAGGTCCCGGGATGGGCGCGTCGCAGCGTTAGGCTAAACATTTCGAACTCAAATCTGTTGCAATACAATGGGAATAGACGCATTTGCATCGCCGCGAGCCGCTGGAACATCCAGCAACTCGCGGAAATCTTCTCAGTGTTACTGAGCGACTGTGGAGATGGTTAGGCGTGTGTCGAAGGAACCAGCAAAGACTGGCACGTCGGAAAGCACAACCTCTAACGTCGTTGCCGTCGCTGTTGTAGCGAGGGCCTCGGAAGCGGCCAATGTTACAGACTCTGAATCACCATTGTTGGCCGGATTGAAACCCGTGATCGATTCGCCGCCGGGGAATCCCGTCCAATTTACTTCAAAATCGGGGCCAGTTTCGTTGTCTGATGCGAACGAGCCCGAAGAGGCTTGAAGTTGGTACTGCACACCATCTGAATCGTTGCAAGCAACCAATGGAGTCGCCGTGAACGTGTCTCCAGAGAGGACCGGCTCGTCAAGGATCAGAAGGCCACAGATCAGTGGGTTTACAACTTCAAACTCGACATCAGCATTTGCGCTGAGGGCTGGAATGCCCCCATTCTGAGCGAAAGCAACGCCGGTGAGCATGGAAGCGCCAGCGAAGGCGGCAATAAGTTTTTTCATGATATTTAGTCCTAGTCGATATGATCACCAAATGTGATCGGTTTCTGAATAGGGGGCGCACGCAACATTACGGCTCGCAGGCCGATGAGCTCTGCGTTTCCCCCGTATAACGCAAAGCAAATTCAGTTGAGATAAACGTTGAGCGCCGGGTGGTAAGACGTCCGGGCGCATCGAACTCTATTGTTCGACTACGTAATAATATACATTTCTTGGAACTCCCCAGTTCACTTCATGCGATAGTGACATTCGGCGCTAGCTAACCACGGTTGTTTACATCGTCAAGATGTCGATGGTCAAAAAGATTGCTTTTTCGAAACCAGTTCTATTTTCCGGGACATTTTTGCATCTTTACATACGCCAATGAGTGAAAATTTTGTGAATTCTCTAGCATCGGTGGTATAGACCAATAGGTGTTTCCCTTGAGAGGGGAGAGTTTAGCCTCCGAATGTTGCGCTAAACTAAAGGCTTTGGCGTGATGCCAGACAACCCTGGCCATTAGCATGTCTAAACATGAGGGGATACTGACATCGCCATTGATCTAAACTGCGCACTCTTGTTCGCCAAAGGAGCTCCCATAGAGGTACTGAACGGTTGATGCGGCGTGGCGCGGGGTCATCAACTCATCGCTGACTAAAGGTTAGGGTGTAGGAAAATTCACTATTGTTGAAGAAAACCTGCGCGGTACTGATGGAAATTGGTTTTATCCGTAAACAGAAAGCACCAAAAAGCACTTGCGATTGCAGTATTACGTATCGATGACCCGGCATTTGCACTGAACCTTTATTCAGCCCAAAACAAACGGGAAGCGTGGTGTTGGTGTAGAAGAGTTGAATAGTGTGGTGAGCCCGGATGGGATCGAACCATCGGCCAACTGATTAAAAGTCAGTTGCTCTACCGCTGAGCTACGGGCCCTTACACACTAGTCCAAAATAGACGCTTCGAAACTGGATGCAACCTATATCCTATTGCATGGCTCCGTAAAGCGGAGGCGGAAACTAGTCGCGCCTCACGGGCGGGTCAACCGGCCCCGTGTGTTTATTTTTGGGTTAACTGGTCGCAGTTTCCGGGGGACCGCTCTTCGACGCGGCGGCGTGGAACGCCGCCTCGAAGGCGGCGAAACGCCCATTGGCGATGGCGTCGCGCATCTCTGCCATAAGCTGTTGATAATAGTGGAGATTATGCCAGGAAAGCAGCATGGGCCCCAGATATTCGCCGGTTTTAAAGAGGTGGTGAAGATAGGCCTTGGAATAGTCGCGGCTTGCTGGGCAATCGCTTTGCGGGTCCAGCGGCGAAGGGTCCTCGGCAAATCGTGCATTTTTGAGGTTGATCGCCCCTTGGGCGGTCCACGCTTGGCCGTGGCGGCCGGAGCGGGTGGGGGCGACACAGTCGAACATATCGATGCCGCGGGCGACGGCGCCGACCAAGTCCGACGGCTTACCGACACCCATCAGATATCTAGGCTTTTGCGCGTCCATATGGGGGGTCGTGAACTCTAAGACCCGAAACATCTCCGCTTGGCCTTCGCCCACGGCCAGGCCCCCGACGGCGTATCCCGGGAAATCGATGTCCATAAGGGCGTCGAGGCTCCGACGTCGTAGATCTTCGTAATTCGCGCCCTGTACAATGCCAAACAGAGCTTGGCCGGCGGTGCTGAACTCTTCAAACGCCTGCTTTGACCGGGCTGCCCATCGCAAGGAAAGGTCCATCGAGGCGGCCGCCTTCTCGTGCTCAATCGGCATAGCGGGGCATTCGTCGAGCTGCATCTGGATATCGCTGCCGAGGAGGCATTGGATTTCAATGGACCGCTCGGGCGTCAGCATATGGCGCGAGCCATCGATATGGGAGGCGAAGGAAACGCCTTCCTCGGTCAACTTGCGCAGCCCTGCGAGGGACATCACCTGAAAGCCGCCTGAATCGGTCAAGATCGGTCGCGGCCAATTCATAAAATGATGGAGTCCGCCGAGGCGCGCGACCCGTTCCGCCCCAGGGCGGAGCATGAGGTGGTACGTATTGCCCAACAAAACATCCGCCCCAGTGGCGCGCACATGCTCCGGCAACACCGCTTTGACAGTCGCTGCCGTGCCGACGGGCATAAAGGCGGGCGTGCGGATTTCACCCCGGTGGGTGTTTATCACGCCCGTGCGGGCGCCGGCGTCGGTCCCTTCCAACTTAAAAGAAAAAGGCGTGGTCAAAACAGGCGCCCTCCGTTGGGGACGGCAAGGCTCGGTGAGATAAGAACAACGCTATCATCGGCGGCAGGAAAGCCCAGGATCAGGATCTCTGACATGAAATCGGCGATCTGGCGCGGTGCAAAATTCACAACGGCGGCGACCTGACGACCAATCAAGGTTTCAGGGGTATAATGAACAGTAATCTGGGCGGAAGATTTTTTCACGCCCAACTCCTCGCCAAAATCCACCCAGACTTTGAACGCCGGTTTGCGCGCCTTCTCAAAAGGTTTTACATCAATGATCGTCCCGACACGGATGTCGACATTTAGAAAATCATCAATGGAAATGGGGTTGGGGGCGTCTTTAGTCATGGGGTGTCCTGTCTCGCTCCAAAAGGCTCGCATCGCCGTAAGAATAGAAACGGTATCGCTCCTTTATGGCGTGGGCATAGGCGCGTTTCATAACCTCCGTACCAGCGAAGGCGCAAACCAGCATAAATAACGTGGAGCGCGGCAAATGGAAATTGGTCATCAACCCATCAACGGCCCGGAAGCGGTAGCCTGGCGTGATGAAGATATCAGTTTCCTGGGCGAAGGGATGGATCACGCCATCGGGTGTTGCGGCGCTCTCAAGAAGTCTAAGCGCTGTGGTGCCGACGGCAATGATGCGCCGGCCATCGGCACGGGCGGCGTTGAGGCGGGCGGCTTGCTCGGATGTGATGCGCCCCCATTCGGCGTGCATGACATGATCGGTCGTGTCGTCGGCGGTGACGGGCAGGAAGGTGCCAGCGCCGACATGGAGCGTGATGGTCTCCCGCTCAACGCCTTTTTCCGCCAAAGCGGCGAAGACCATGTCGGTAAAATGAAGCCCGGCGGTCGGCGCCGCGACGGACCCCGCCTCATTGGCATAAACGGTCTGATAGTCCTCTGCGTCGGTTCTCGTCATGGCGCGTTTGCGCGCGATGTAGGGCGGTAAGGGCGGTGCGCCAATGCGGGCGAGGGCGTCGTCGAACGCATCGCCATTGCAGGAAAACGCGAGGCTCGCCTCCGCGCCGTCGCGGGCAATGACGTCTGCCGATAAGGCGTCATCGAATACAATCTTATCGCCCTCTTTCAGGCGTTTGGCGGGGCGCACAAAAGCGCGCCATATAGTGCGACGGTATTCGTCTTTGAGCCGCTTGTGCAATGTCACGTCTATGGCGATGTCGCCACCGGGCGTCGAAACCTCCCGGGCGGGGCGCCATCCGCGCAATTGGGCGCGAATAACTTTGGTGTCATTCAGTACCAGGATGTCACCCGTCCTTAGGAGGGAGGGAAGATCCGCTACGCTATAATCTCCGAGCCCACCATTTTCTGGGGTTTGCGTGACATGCAACAGTCGAGCGGCGTCGCGCGGGCGCGCCGGATGCAGGGCGATCCGCTCCTCCGGCAATTCGAAATCGAACTCGTCAACGCGCATGGGGTCGTCTACTCTTTATTCATGCCATGCGCCGGACATCCGTTATACGCCATGACGGTCTAAAGAGCGCTCTATGGCAGTCTGTGCGCTTTTCGACAAGGAGGGTTTTGGGTCGCTATTTAATTTATTGACCTTGCTGAAGGCTGAACCCAGCCAACGGTCGTAAGTTCCCAGACGTTGTCAGAAGATTCAAAATCGCTGTTCATTCCGCCGCTCAAGAAGAACGCATTTCTTTGTTGGTCATAGTGAAGGACAGCGGCAGCCATTGCGGGGGCGCCGGTTTTGTCAACAATCCGCCAACCATCCGTATTCAACCTGAGAGTCTCCGAAACGGGCTCATATCCTTGTTGCCATCCCCCGTAAATCACGACCCCGTTTTCATCGCTTGCCGTGGCGCCAAATGCCAGTGGTGACGGGAGGTCAGGCAACTGAGTCCAGGCTTCACCATCCCAGCCCCATGTGTCCTGTAGCCTCGTCTCGTTATCGGATGCGACGCCGCCAGCAATGACAACGAGTTTTCTAATTGGATCATATGCCGCCATCTGAACGGCTCGAGGGGGCGGACCAGAAATTTCTATTTTTTTCCAAGAGGCGCCATCCCATTCCCAGGTATCATCAAGAATTTCGAATTCTCCCGTTGATCGATTTTCCGTGGCGTCTCCTCCAAAAAGAACAATGACATCCCTAGACGGATCATAAATGGCGGAGTGATGACTACGAGCAGTGGGGCTCTTTCCAAGATATTCGTTCCAACTGCCGTTTTTCCAGATCCAGGTTTGATCGAACTGTTTACTCCCTAAGGATTTGCCGCCGAAAACGAGTACTTCTTTTCTTGTTGGGAAATAGGTCGCTGAAAACCAGGTTCGATCCGAAAAAGGTACGTTTTGATCAACTCGGTCCCAAGTATTGTTTGAAAATTTCCATATCGATCCGAAAATCTTATCGTTTTCGAAGCCGCTAAGCAGGAGCACATCATCGTCTACGGACCAAATTGCGTGGCCTGTTTGTGCGTTGGGAAGTTTGTTTGGAAACGCCGATGGTTGATGTGCGCAACCTGCGAGAACCAGCAATCCAAGTGTATAAAAAAGATAGCGAAACATCATCACCTCCCACGCGAGATTGATACCACGGTTTGCGGCGAAGTAAAAAATTGCAGATTATCTTGCCATAAAGTTATTGCAGGTCCTTATGTCGGTGAAGCGTTGCGAAATTTCCATGGGCGGTTGTCAGGGCGGCTAGACCGCAGCATTACACTATGCTCGTGTAACGCCAAGGTGACGGTCAATCGATCGAATTTGGAGGGGAATTCCGACGATGCTCAAAGTCCTTAAATATCTGTTTTTTGGCTGGCTCATCCTGAGTGTCATAACGCTTCCATTTTATGGGCCACTCCTGCGTATGATATGGGTTTTCAATCCCGTTGTATCCGCGCCAAAATATGAAACGCCGTCGACGCAAGCCGAAGCACGTCTCCAAGATATTGATTATCTTAAGAGCTTGACGCGGTATGACAGATCTTTCAGCACCACGGCGAAAGCCGCATTTTTGGATCGACTGGAAGCGATAACGGAAAATGTCGCTGACATGAGTGATGCGCAGTTTTATCTGGCCCTCGCTGAAGCTGTCGCGCTTGCCGATAATGGTCACACAAATATCAGTTACAGACCGCAATATACGGCGTTCAATACGATTGGCGCGAGGCTTTACACCTTTAGTGACGGTGTTTTCATTCTAAGCACCGCGCCCCAAAAAATTGATACTCTGGGTCGACGCGTCTTATCCGTTAACGGGACGCCGATTGAAGACCTCCGTTCGGCGCTCGGGAAGTATCGCGGCGGCAGCAAAGAATGGCGTGATTTGTATAGTACGCTGATTGTCGAGTCCCCAGAATTACTTGCGGCGGCGAATTTCTCGGAAACATCTGACGCCATTGAATTGGGGATAGAGACCAGCGACGGTGGAACGGAAATGGTCCAATTCGATGGAATTGTTCCCGATAGCATGGACGAATTGCCTAGACGCAGCGCGTGGCAAACAATGATACCAGACGGCGGATCACCGGGATTTAGCAATTGGCCTCATATACTGGAGACCGACGGCGCCGTTATACCTAAATATCTGTCCGTCCCGTCCGAACCATTGTACCATAAACTCGATGACAATGGCTTTTACATTCGCGCGCTTGCCGGCCTGTCATCTGGTGATTGGCCGATCAAAAGCATGTACAAGTCAATTCTTTCTGATCTGCCCGAAGGAAGTTTGGATTACCTGGTTGTCGATTTTCGCCTGCATGATGGTGGCGATTACATGCAATCTATCGCCTTCGCGAAAGCGGCGCCGAAGGCCGTTAAAAAAGATGGCGAGATCTACATTGTCACCGGGCCCAATACTTTCTCCGCGGCGATTGTCACGGTCGCTATGCTGAAACATTATTCAGAAGGCAGAGGGATCATTATAGGCGAAAAGATCGGTGACCGAGAGCAATTCTGGGCTGAACGCGGAACAAGTTTCCAGCTGCCCAATTCTGGATACTACATTAATTACGCCACGGGGTATCATGATTGGGAAAAGGGCTGCAAAGGCGAGCCTTATTGCTTCACCCTAAACGAGAGGCATGAAGTGCCCGCCGGTTCATTGGCGCCTGAAGTGTCCATTCCGCAAGATTTTGAAAGCTATCGTCGCGGCGAAGACGTTGTGATGAATTGGATCGACCAACAACGTTAGGTGAGGGATAGCGCATCAGTATTTCGATGGTCGCTAACAGTTACCCTACGCAGCGACTGCTTTTCTCGCCGCGATGGGTTCAAGTCTGGCATTGGCGTCCATTTCTCTTGCCTTCTTTGCGAGCCATTTCAAATCGCCGGCCGCTACCCAGGAGAAAAGCGGTGCGCGGAAGTCCATATTATCAAGGGCCTCGTTCAAACACTCCACATCGAAGTCTCGGGATTCTGGAACGATAATAACATGATACCCGTGGTAGCCGGCGAAGACTTTCGTCGGCTTACAAACCACGAAGCTTTCCTTCACACCCTCGAGCTCGTTGATCACGCTGAACAGTTCCTGTTGTTCGCCAGCCGATAAATCATGGGGTTTAAACGGTTCTTTTTTGCTCAATGTAGCGATTTCTTCTTCAGCCTGTTCATGGCGGCCTTCTTCTAAGCGAATGTCCTCCATGATGGCGTCTGCCTTGTCATGCTCACCTTGCGACACATACATGCTGTAAAGCGTTGAGATGGAGGCTAGGGCGTAGCGTGGCTCCAACCCGGCGGCGCGCTTGAGGCATTTCTCAGCACGAGGATTATGATCCTCCGCCAATAAGCGTCCAAGCTGTAGGAATGCGCGGGCGTCCTCGGGCGACCAAATCGCCGCTTGCTTGTAGGCAGCGATGCCCGCCTCGCGTGAGGCGAACTCGGTGGCGAGATCGCCTCGTTCAAAGGCCTCATCCGGAGATAGGGGGCCGCTTTTGGCTCGACTATCCAAGTCTGCCAGGCGCGTCAGGCGAATTTGTGCGCGCTTGTAAGCGTCGGCCCAATGCCCACTAATACTTTCACGCCATGTCCGGTCAAATGTCTGCCTTGCCTCCTCGTAAACGGGTTGAAGAAGCGCGGTCGCTCGTTCACCCTTTAACGGCGCTAGGCGCGGTGTCGCCTCTAGCGCACGTAACCGATCGGCAAGTGCGGGGTGAGTGTCTTCAAACAAGGTGCGCGCTGTCAGCGCCTCTTCCAACCATTTTTCCGCTTTTTCGAAACTACGTAAACGGATAAATGCTTTGTCTGAGTGCTTAAGCGGTGCCACATTGGGCGCATCACATGTGCGGGCGCGTTCGTCGACCTTTGGCCAAAACTCTTCGGACAAGTATCGGGCGGCAATTTCTATGCGCACAAGAGCGTCCCCGGCGGTTTGCGCATCAACAAGGTCCGCGCTCGCCCGGTCAGCCTCATATTCATTTGCTCGCGCTAACGGGAAGCTCATTTTTTCAAAGAAGGGCGTAAACGCCCGATAAAAAAGCACGAGGGGGAGGTTGAGAAGGGTGTCATGCTCATCGAGATGTGACGCTAAGCGCGCCCAGAACACACGCGTGCGATAAATCCAAGCGCCCGTCTTACCGTGAGCGCCGGCGATATGCCCATATTCATGGGCGAGCACCGCCTTTACTTGTTGCGCTGATAACGCCTGTAACAGGGGGATCCCAATGGTAAGACGATTAACGGCGCCGCCCAAAAGCCCATTGCGCGGGGTCTGTTCGATGGAGGCGTTAAGCTGATCGTCGATATAAACTTCATCAATAGCGGGCGCATCTAAGCCGACACGAATATCGTCAATGGCTTGGAAAAGGGCGGGTGCGTCTTCTTCTTGGAGGCGCCGCGCTGTTGGTTCCTCAAAGCGCACGAACATGGACCGGATAACAATCCCTGCCAGAATAATCGAGGCGAATGAGAGTTTTAAAATCGCGCTGCCGCCGCCGCCGCCATTCAAAAGATGGAGAACGCCCAAAACAACGAAGACCGCTAACACGCCAACGATGATGAACGGAAAGCCATACCCTAAGGCCGCCATCGCTAAGACTTTTCGCTTATAGAGATCGGGCGACTTCTCCGCCTCATCCTCCCATTTGCGAATTCGCGCGATTGCCGCTGCGTCTCGATCGTTTTTTTTCCCCAGAAACATTGTCCGCCTCGTTGTACTTTCGGATTTCTTCCGCTTCCTCAAACACGACATGACATGAACGACGTTAAAAAAAGCCGAAAAACACCGGCGGTTTTGGCGGTTTTGTTAAGGACTTGCCCGGGAAAACAAAGGCGTAAATGCGGGCTTCACCCGTTTACGTGGACCAGTGGGATCAAGCCTGGGGGCTGGGGCCTTGCCATCTTCATGCGACCAGGGTTAATCGCTGCGGTCCTCAGTCACGTTAACTATTTTCACGACAATCCATGGCGCGCACCCCTAAAATACCTCGTAAATCCACAAAAGCGACGGCCGCGCCGAAGCCAGATGATATCTTTCTGGAACCATTGGACGAGGCGCTGTCACGGCGATATCTGGCCTATGCGTTGTCTACGATTACAGCCCGGGCGCTGCCGGATGTGCGCGACGGGTTGAAGCCCGTTCATCGACGTATTCTCTACGCCATGCGGACCATGCGCTTAAACCCGGGCGGGGCGTTTAAGAAATCCGCCAAGGTTGTCGGCGAGGTCATGGGTAATTTTCACCCCCATGGCGACCAGGCGATTTATGACGCCATGGTGCGGCTCGTTCAGGATTTTTCTGTCCGTATACCGCTCATTGATGGGCAGGGGAATTTTGGCAACGTCGATGGCGATAATGCGGCCGCGATGCGGTATACGGAAAGCCGCCTTACCGAAGCGGCGCAGTTGTTGCTTGAAGGGATTGACGAAGACGCCGTTGATTTCCGGGAGACTTATGACGGCGAGGGGCGCGAGCCAGCTGTTTTGCCGGGCGCCTTTCCGAACCTTTTGGCGAATGGCGCCAATGGTATTGCGGTGGGCATGGCGACATCGATCCCGCCGCATAATCCGGCGGAATTGATTGATGCGTGCCTGCATCTCATCAAAACGCCAAATGCGCGCCCTGAGACGCTGTTGAAATTTGTGAAGGGGCCGGACTTGCCCACCGGCGGCGTTTGCGTTGAACCGCCGGAGAGCATCGCCGATGCTTACGCCACCGGGCGGGGCGGTTTCCGGGTGCGCGCGAAATGGACCACCGAAGATCTCGGCCGAGGGCGCTATCAGGTCGTGGTCACCGAGATCCCTTTTCAGGTTCAAAAATCAAAGCTCATCGAACGGCTCGCCGAGTTGATCCAGACAAAGAAACTCTCCGCGCTTGCCGACGTGCGTGACGAGAGCGCGGAAGACATTCGCCTTATCCTGGAGCCTAAATCCGGGACCATTGATCCAGCGGCGCTCATGGAAAGCCTGTTCAAGTCGACAGATCTCGAAAGTCGAATCTCTCTCAACATGAATGTCCTCGATGCTTCTGGGGCGCCTCGTGTCATGAGTTTGAAAGAGGCGCTGACAGCATTCAATGATCACCGTAAAGATGTTCTCATTCGGCGAACAAATTGGCGGCTTGGAAAAATTGAAGCGCGCTTAGAATTGCTCGACGGGTTCCTCATTGCTTACCTGAACCTTAATGAGGTGATCCGTATTATCCGCTATGAGGACGATCCCAAGGCGGAACTGATTAAGGCCTTTGCCCTCAGCGACAATCAGGCCGAAGCCATCCTCAATATGCGCCTGCGGAATTTGCGCAAACTTGAAGAGATGGAGATTAAAAATGAGCACAAGGAGCTCAAAAAAGAACAAAAAGAACTAAAGGCGCTGTTAAAATCAGAAGACGCGCAGTGGAAGAAAATTTCTGATCAATTGCGTGAGGTGCGCAAAAACTTTGATCCGAAATCGGATATTGGCCGGCGTCGCACCAGCGTAGAAGAAGCGCCGGATGCCGAAGAAATTGACCTTGATATTCTCGTCGAAAAAGAGCCGGTGACAATCGTACTCTCCGAAAAAGGGTGGGTACGGACAATTAAGGGGCATGTCGAGAATAAAGCTGATATCAAATACAAAGACGGGGATGCTGAGGGTTTTGTCATTCATGCGATGACCAACGACCGGCTCATGGTGTTCGGCACCGACGGGAAATTTTACGCCTTAGAAGGGGCGAACCTGCCGGGCGGGCGCGGACATGGGGAGCCGATCCGCTTAATGGTCGGGCTTGGCAACGATCAAGCCGTCGCGGCCGCGTTTTTGTACACGGGCGAACGGCGTTTTCTGGTGGCGTCAACAAGCGGGCACGGCTTTATCGTGAACGAGGACGATTGCCTCGCGACGACACGTAAAGGCAAACAAGTTCTGAATGTGGCCCAAGGCGCTGAAGCCTGCGTCTGTCGGCCCATCCCGGAAGATCCAAAGGGCGATATGATCGCGAGCGTTGGCGATAACAAGAAACTGCTGATCTTTCCCTTAGATGAATTGCCCGAAATGACGCGCGGGAAAGGGGTCGTTTTGCAAAAATTTGCCAATGGCGGTCTTTCGGATGCGAAAGCGTTTAACAAACGCGAAGGCCTTACCTTTGTTGATCGGGCGGGACGTCTACAAAGTGTTGATCAATGGAAGTCGTGCACCGGCAAGCGCGCTCAAGCGGGTAAGATCGCGCCCAAAGGGTTTCCGACATCTAAGAAATTCGGCGCCTGGACGTAAGGTCGATCATCACAATTTATTGAAAATGGGCCGCGCGCTAATACGATGCTGCTTTGTGTCCTCAACAATCATTGTTCTTGCCAATTTTCTTGCGCAACAGCGAAGACCTTCACGAGACAATTTCGGAAAAATTGATGCGACGATCAGGGTCTAAGTCGGTGGATTACGAAGTGTAAGGACTTAAATAACCATCTTGTTGCAAATCACTCTCATAATCGATGCGGCTTATCTATAAATTCAATATCACTTAGAAATTTTACTTGATTGACATCGATTGAGGTCTCCCGATAACTGCATATTAGGCGAGTCCTACGCCGCGTTATAACCAGGAGATATTCATGTCGCTCAAGGGATCGAAAACCGAAGAAAACCTCAAAGCCGCTTTCGCAGGCGAAAGCCAAGCGAACCGCCGCTATCTTTATTTCGCGCAGAAGGCCGATATCGAAGGTCATAACGATGTTGCTGCCGTATTCCGTTCAACGGCGGAAGGTGAAACCGGCCACGCCCATGGTCACCTCGAATTCCTCGAAGAAGTTGGCGACCCGGCTACCGGTGAACCGATCGGTGATACGGTGGCCAATTTGAAGTCTGCAATCGCGGGTGAAACCCACGAATACACCGATATGTATCCCGGCATGGCGCGCACGGCGCGTGACGAAGGGTTTGACGAAATTGCTGATTGGTTTGAAACGCTGGCGAAAGCGGAAAAATCCCATGCTGGCAAATTTCAAAAGACCCTCGACGAAGTGGCCAGCTAACACGGCGCATCGTCGATAGCGCCAACGATGAACGGGCTAAAGGCGGCCAGCGCGCCGCCTTTAGCATTCCCACCAAGGTCCGTTCCGTCCCCCGATATCTCGGAGTTTCAATGTCGTCAGATCCTACCGCGAAGAGCGATACTAAACAGCCGCGTGAAGGCTCATTAGATGCGCCCGTGCGCCATCCAGTGCCGTGGCGGGATGAGGAATTCTACGATGAAGCCGCCTTTGACAAAGAGTTTCGTCGGGTCGCGGACATTTGCCATTCGTGCCGCCGGTGCTTCAATTTATGCGATAGCTTTCCAACGCTCTTCGATCGGATCGATGAGAGCAAAAATGAAGTTGTTGAGGATCTAACGGCGAAAGATATCAAAGACACGGTGGATGGCTGCACCTTGTGTGATATGTGCTTCCTTACGAAATGCCCCTATGTGCCGCCCCATGAATTCAACGTTGATTTCCCGCATCTGATGCTGCGCTATCGCGCTATTCAGCGTAAAAAAGGCGAAAACAATTTTGTTGATGATCAATTGGTGAAAACTGATCGCAACGGAACCCTGGCGCGCCCCGTCGCGGGGATCGCAAATTGGGCAACGGACAAGAAAAATAAGACAGTCCGTACTTTAATTAATAAAATCGGCGATATTCATCCGGATGCCGATTTGCCAAAATTCAATACCCGCACCCTAACATCGCGTGCGAAGAAACCTCTGGAGATTAATCCAGACGCCCCGGCGTATGGAAAGCGAAAGCTCGCCATTTATGCGACATGCTTCGGAAATTACAATAAACCTGAAATCGGAGAAGCGGCCTTAAAAGTGCTGGCGCGTAACGGCATTGAGGCGCGCGTGGAATACCCTGCTTGTTGCGGCATGCCGGAACTGGAGCAGGGCAATATCGAAAAGGTAGCGGAAAATGCGCGAAAAGTGTCGAGCGCCCTGCGCCCTCTCGTTGATGAGGGCTATACAATTATGGGGTTGGTGCCCTCCTGCACGTTGATGTTGAAGTTTGAGTGGCCGTTACTGCTTCCTGAAGATGAGAACATCAAAGCGCTATCCGGAGCGACCATGGATTTCGATGAGTTCCTCGTTGATGTCGCGAAAAATGAAGGCCTCGCAGAGGGGTTAAAGCCGGTAAAAGGGGGCGTCACGCTCCATCTTTCCTGCCATAGTCGCGCGCAGAACATCGGCCAGAAATCGACAGAACTTCTGAAGCTTATCCCGAATACGGATCTTACCGTGATTGAACGCTGTTCGGGCCATGGCGGCTCATGGGGCGTCAAAAAAGAGAACCATGAAAAAGCGCTGAAGGTCGGCAAGCCAGTGGCGCGCAAAGCACTGGACGTTCACAATAGTTTCCTCACTTCGACATGTCCGCTTTCATGCGACCACATTCGCACCGGCGTTAATGAAATCCAACCGGACGCCGCTCCGGCAAAATCATGGCACCCCATCGAGATTGTCGCCAAAGCCTACGGGTTTTAACATTTGCCACCGAAGAGAGTTTCACCCATGTCCAACGTCGTAAACCTTCATGCGCCGCGCGATCAATTTGAAATTACGCGTGCTGACATTATGGACATGGCGGAATACGCCAAAATCCGCGCCGCTAAGCGAAAAGAATTGGTTGGCGTAAAAAAGAACCGGCGCGTTCCGATTGGGCCCTATGCGACGTTCTATTTCGAGAGCTACGAGACGATGTGGCTACAGATCCATGAGATGCTCTACATCGAAAAGGGCGGTGAGAATCAGATTCCGGATGAATTGGCCGCCTACAATCCACTCATCCCAAAAGGGCGTGAATTAGTGGCGACCTTGATGTTTGAAATTGATGACGAGACCCTCCGCAAAAGCATCCTTGGCCGGCTAGGCGGTGTTGAGGAAACGGTGTTCATCAAATTTGGCGACCATGAAATTATTGCTAAAGCGGAAGAGGACGTGGATCGAACGACGGCCGACGGCAAGGCATCGTCAGTCCAATTCCTGCATTTTCATTTTACGGATGAACAGGCGGCCGCTTTTCAAGGGTTTGATGGCGATGTCATGCTTGGCATCAAGCATGAAAACTACCCCCACATGACATTGCTCCAACCCGCGACAAAAGCGTCCTTAGCGGGCGATTTTAAGAGTTAGGCGCCTTGGCGCAAAAAACTATGCCAAGAGCTCGACCATTCGGCGACGAGGATCGGGCAATTCTCGCGAGACCAGGTGCAAGATGCGCCTTTCCAGAAAATACCCCGTGACGGCGAGTGCGTCTAACGCCTCTTCGCGGTGAGCGCTCGGTACGGCGCCTCTTAAGAAGGCGGGGAGGGGGAATAGTTTATCCTTATACGGTTCGCCCGCGCTTCGACTGACGGCGCGCCCGGTCTTTGGTGAAACGTAAATGAGGTCCTGGGTCGCGCCGCTCGCCGCGCAGCGATCAAGTTCCAAGCCGAAACCTAAATCCGATAGTAGACCCAGTTCCCACCGTGCGAAGAGCGCGGGCCATAGATCCGGCTCTTCCAAGTTGTCGAGGACAACAAGCATGGCGTTGTATACGCCAGCATGAGCTTCCCGTTCGGGCAGTGCGCATAATGCAAGGGTGGTAAGGGCCGATAGCCCCGTCAGCGCTAGGCGATCCTGCATCAGTGCGGCCGCGCGGGGGCTCGTCAACTCGAGGCTAAAATGGCCGAGGCTATCGGCCAGGCGTCCCTTCCACTGCGCATTGACGCCATTGCCGGGTTGCAACAGCGGTTGGGTCTTTCGGCTTTGCCCGCCATACACAAGCCCCGCCCAGCGTCCATGGGTTTTCGTGAGAATGTCGACGACGGCATGGGCTTCGCCATGGGCGCGGCTTGATAGGATGACGCCGTCGTCGGTAAATTCCATAAGGTCTTCGCTATACCCCGCTAATCGCTCGGCTGCTCTGCGAGGGATGCTTCACGAATAGCGCGGAATTCATTGCCTTCATACCATTCTGGGAGAATGTCGGTATCCGTAATTGACGTACTGGTATCGAAAATTAGGGACATCATTTGGACAAGGCCCTCCATCTCCCAATCGTCAGCGTATTCATCGGCAGGCTTATGATAACGCCGCCGCGTGTAATCTGCGGCTAATGCCCGACCAGCTCCTTCGCCGCCGTCGACAAAGTCGATGCCAAGATCCGCATACAGCATTGGCACGCCTTTCTTTGCGAGAGAAATATGATCAGAGCGGTAGAAAAAGCCTTTTTCCGGCTCCGCATCCGGGCGTAGATACATGCCGCGTTTATCGGCCTCGACCTTCAAAGCATCTTCCAATTCAGAGGCGCCATACCCAATAACGATGACATCTTTGGCCTTTTTCGAAGGCAACATGCCATCCATATTAAACCCGGCGACGATATTTTTGTGGGGAACGATCGGGTCCTCTGCGAGATAGGCAGATCCAAGAAGGCCGGATTCTTCCGCCGTGACAGCGGCAAACATGAGTGAGCGCGCTGGGCGTTTGTCGCGGGCCGCGAAGGCTTCAGCAATGGCGAGCATGCCGGCTGTGCCGGTTGCATTATCGACTGCGCCATTGGCAATCTTGTCATCGGTAAGGACGCGAACTTTGCCCAGATGATCCCAATGCGCCATAAACAGCACATAGTTGTCAGGGTCTGTATCCCCTTCCAAAACACCGACGACATTGGCGGATTCAGATCGCCGGATTGTATTTGTCAGCGCGCCCGATGCTTTTACGGCCATCGGAATGGCTTCGAAACCTCGCGTTCGGGCAAAGGCGATGGAGTCGCCAAAATCGATGCCGGCAGAGTAGAAAATTTCTTTTGCTTTTTCCTCCGTAATCCAGGCTTCCATTTTGACACGGTTCTGTCCGCCATCGGGGCGTTCCAGATCCAGCTGGGCGCCGGTCCAACTGCCGTTGACAACCCCCCACCCATAGGCGGCGGGTTCTGTCTGGTGGATAATAATCGCGGCGGCGGCGCCTTGGCGCGCTGCCTCCTCATATTTATACGTCCACCGACCATAATAGGTCATGGATTTTCCATTGAAGAGTTCCGGATCGCCCGTCCCAAATCCAGGATCATTAATCATGATTAGGACGGTTTTCCCTCGCACATCGACCGCCGCGTAGTCATTCCATCCATATTCCGGTGCAACGACGCCATAGCCGACAAAGACAACGTCGCTATCCGTGAATGAATTTTCCTCGACCACTTGTTTCGTCCAGTAGACCGTCTCTGACCCATATTTCAGGGTGGTATCGCCGATCGAGAGTGAGGAGCGACCGGGGTCTGCAGTTAATTCAACCAACGGCACGGGTTGCTCGTAACTGTCGCCATTCCCTGGCGCCAGGCCGATCGCTTTCATTTCATCGATCAGAAATTCCCGGGTCTTCGCGCCCCCTGGCGTTGCGGGGGCGCGCCCCTCAAATTCATCGGAAGCAAGTGTCGCGATACGTCGGCGAAAATCCGCTTCGTCGATTGTTGTAACGGTCGTGTCTTTGTCTTCAATCGAAGCAACGACGACTTCAGCGCCGGCAGTTGCATCAGGCGTGACCGCCTCGCTTGGTTGATTGTTGCCGCAGGCGCTCAGCAGAGACGCGCCGACGGCGATAAAAACCATTGGCCGTCGGAGGGAAGGGTTTAGGTGAGATAAATTCATAAGAGGTGGCCCGAGTGTGTTGAAATTTCTGAATAATTTTACTGCGATACTTTGTGTATCACATGTAGATTTTTTGGTTGTCGTAATCTGCCGAAATCCCCTCAGTCAGTCAAATTTCACCGCACGGGGCAGCTGATCGCCTTTCATGGTGTGTGTTTTGCACCGCTGTTTTCTCGTTTTTATAACTCGGTGGGGAATATACCATGATCAACTTAAAGGCGAACTTTAGAAAAATGAGCGTGGGCGTCGCGCTTTTTGGTGCGAGTCTATGCTTTAACGCTTCAGCAAATGCGACAGTTGTTGATGAAAGCGATCTTGCTGGGTGCGATTGGATGGCGAGTTGCGCTGTCGATGGGGCACAATTGAGTGGCGTTGGTGGTCTCTTGGATGGGAAAACCGTTGCGGGACAATTCGGCCTTGGCATCTCGGGGCGCACCGGCGGCGAGATCGATCCTGGGGAGTCGCTTCTCGTTGAGTTTGACAAGGACGTACTCGTCGAAGCGTTTCGCCTAGTGTTTTTGTTCAACGGTCCAGAATTTGGCGACCCTAACGAGCAGGGAAACTTAAAGGTCACCCTTGCTGATGATACCATCGTAAACTTTGCTATTAATGCGGTTGGGGAAGACATGGCGACCATCGATAGCGGCTTTGGGACCGTAACAAATTGCGGCGGCACCCAACGGGGCGATTCGGGCTGTTTCGATTTCACAGATATGCCGCTCGGTGATCAGGCGATTGCCTCCATCGCCTTTAACGCTGTGAGCGTCGTCGATATGGGGAACGATTCTGATTTCGCGTTGGCGTCGTTCGACGTTTCTGAAGTGCCATTGCCATTGTCCGGTTGGTTGATGATGAGCGGCATTGGTGGATTAGCGGCAGCACGGCGCAAACGTCGTAACGCATAAAACGCGCATCCATAACGTGTATCGTTTAAACCGCGTCTTTGCAGGCGCGGTTTTTTTTTACGTTTATGGGGCTTCGTCATTATTGTGATCGTCATCGCGCGCGCCGAACGTTTCCGAAACGTATGGTCGCCTAGGTTGTAATCGTCCGTCGTTCACGGGCGCGTGAGCCGGAGCATTAATGCATTCTACGGTCCGATATGAGTTCGCCGTACTGTGTCTGTTTTGCATCATGTTACACGGGCGAGGCCGTTTGCTCCTCATTTTACATGTGATATTACACGGCGGTTGAAATCATTACACACGTAGCATGTTTTACCGGGACTTCATTCTTCCAAAGATACTGACGCCTCGCCGTATCTGGGTGGTCGCGGCTGCGATTTCTATTTTTCTGACGCAAATGGCGTTTTCGCTTCATGATCACAGTCATGATCATGAGAACGAAGACAATTCCTATAGCGATGTTTTTTGCGCCTTCTGCGAGGCGGGTGTGTCGTCGACCGACCCGAATGCTCCTGTTGTAACGCTTTATGGTCCAACGATAACGACTGCGAATTTACAATCGTTGATCCCGACCGGGGCCCAATTAGAGATTGGCGTAGACCCCTGGTGCGCGCGCGCGCCGCCGATTTTGCCGGTCTAAGATCCATCGTTTTCAACTTAAGGCGTATCCCTCATTTTTTGAGGTGAGAGCCCTTTCAGCATTCCCAAGTTAACTCAGATTAGGCTTTAAAATCATGTCGATTCCATTCGCTTCCCAAGGCGCACACTCGCGTCGCCTCCTACTTGTCAGCGCCTCGATTGCAGCGACAACAATTGCCGCACCTTCATTCGCGCAAGCTCAAGAGACGGAAGATCTCGTCGTCAGCGCGTCAAACAGCATCGACCTTGACGAAATTATCGTCACTGGCTCACCCATTGCGCGTCCCATTGGTCAGACGATTACGAACACCACCATTTTTGACGGTGAAAAACTCGCCGAGAACCTTGAAAACTCCATCGGTGAAACGCTTCGCCGTGAACCGGGTATTAGCTCGACTTTCTTCGGCGCCGGCGCTTCGCGCCCCATTATTCGTGGTCTTGGCGGCGATCGGATCCGTGTTCTTGAAGACGGTATCGGCTCCTTCGATGCGGCTCAAACGAGCCCCGACCACGCCGTGCCGGTCGAGCCTGCCTTGGCTGAACGCATTGAAATTTTCCGCGGGCCTGCCTCGCTTCTTTACGGTAGCTCTGCGGCTGGCGGTGTGGTGAACACCGATACGGGTAAAATCCCGTCCGCGGCGCCTGAAGACGGTTTTGACGGCGCGCTGCGCTACTCCCATTCCACGGTCAACAACGGGGACGAAGTCGCCGGCGGGTTCAATTTGGGCCTCGGGTCATTCGTCATTCACGCCGAAGGCGCGTTCCGCGATGCCGATGATTACGACATCCCGGGCCTAAACGGGTCTGAGGCGCTGATTGAGGCGTTATCGGCTGCTGCAGCGGCCGAAGGCGAGGTTTTTGATCCCGCCGAGGAATTTGCTGACGGCGTCGTGCCAAACAGCGACCTGACGAGCAATAGCTTTGCTGGCGGTATCTCTTATCTCTTCGATCAAGGCGGTTACGATGGTTTCATTGGCGCCTCGGTTTCTGTTCTGAATACGGATTATGGCGTGCCAGCCGGCATCCTGACGGAAGAAGATCTCGAAGGTGAAGAAGAGGGTGAAGAAGGCGAAGGAGAAGGAGAAGAAGAGGGCGAAGAGGAAGGTATCCGGATCAACCTCGAGCAGCTTCGCTACGATCTGAAAGGTGAGTTGAACGGCGATCTAGGGTTGTTCGAGAAACTCAAATTCCGCCTCGGTTATGGCGACTATCGCCATGTGGAGCTTGAAGGAGACGAAGTCGGCACCCTTTTTGAAAATGACGAAGTAGAAGGCCGGTTGGAGCTAACCGGTAAGCCTTCCAGCGCTTTCGGCGGTGAGGTTCGCACCGCTGTTGGCGTTCAGGGGCGCTACCGTGATTTCTCCGCTCTTGGGGCTGAAGCCTTTGTGCCGCCGTCCCAACAAACGCAGTTCGGTGTCTTTGGTTTAGCGGAATACCGGAACGGCGCGTTCCTTTTCGATATTGCCGCGCGGTATGAAAACGTTGACAACTCAACCGATACGTTCATTGCCGAAGAAGATGGCGATCCTGTTGCAATTGACAACAATTTCAACATCTTCAGCGTATCAGGCGGATTTGGTTATCAGCTTACTGAAAATGTCTTCGCTGGTGTCAACGCTTTCCGGACGGAACGTGCGCCATCCTTGGAAGAACAATTCTCTTTTGGACCGCACTTAGCGACCCAATCATTTGAAGCCGGTGATCCAACTCTTGGTAAAGAAACTGGTCGGGGTCTTGAAGCGACACTTCGTGGTGAGTTTGGGCCGCTGACAGCGGTTCTCAATGGCTTCTATACGAACTATCAAGACTTCATTTTTGAACAGGAAACGGGCGAAACCCTTGACGGTCTTCCTGTGTTCCAGTTCACATCGGCGGATACAACCTTCCGCGGTTTCGAAGCACAGGTCGACGCCGACCTTGGCGCTGTTGACACCGGGTTTGGGCCACTGAAGTTCGCTGGACACGCCCAGGCTGACCTTGTTCGCGCAACGTCTTCTGGCATCGACAACGACAATCAGCCGCGTATTCCTCCGCTTTCAACGTTGTTTGGTCTGTCGGCGACAAACCAATTCGTCTCGCTCCGGTCCGAAGTTGAGTATGTGACCGCGCAAGACAATGTCGCTGATTTCGAACTGCCAACGGATAGCTTTGTATTTGTGAATGCTTACCTCGCGCTTCGTCCATTCGCGGAACGTAAGAACGTGACGCTCGAAGTCAGGGCTCGGAACCTCAATAACGCTGAGGGCCGGGTGCATTCATCCTTCTTAAAAGACACAACGCCGCTTCCAGGGCGTGACATCCGGTTCACCATCCGGACGGCCTTTTTAGGCAAACTGTCTTATACAACAGACGACAACCGCGCTTCTCTTCCCGCTGGGGCCTCAAAAACCCTAGCGGGAATGTGATGCGGGTTTAATGGCCTGCGGGTTTGTGTCGGGGCAGGGTATCCACACTTAATCGAGTGATGAGCTTGAAAAGAAGGATTTTGGTATGACCGCCCCCACGTCAACGAAAAGACCCGTCATCGCCCGCCGTCTTATTCTCGGCGCCGCGCTTTTGGCGCTCGGCGCTTGTGCGACCGTGACGCCGTACCAACCGTCAGTTAAAGGCCGGCCTGGGTTTACGGACACTCGCCTCGAAGCCGCCAAATTTCGGGTGACCTTTGAGGGGAATACCTCAACGGATCTCGCCACCATCGAGAACTACGTTCTCTATCGTGCCGCGGAAGTTACCATTGCCAATGGCGACGACTACTTTGTGATCCTCGATCAAAACCGGGATGCAGAACGAACCTTTAGAACGACCGGCACGAGTTTTGGCGGCGGGTTCGGCCGTTTTCGCCGGCGCGGATTTTTCTACGGCGGCCGGTTTGGACGCGGGTTTGGCGGCGGCTTTAGCAGTTCGTCCACAACGCGAGAGCGACGCGCCTTTACGGTCGGTGTGGTGATCGAAACCCACAAAGGCGACAAGCCGGCGAGCAATGCGCTGGCTTATGATGCGCGCCAGATTATCGCCAATATCGGTTCGACATTGGTAACGCCAGACGCTTCGTAATGTACCTAATAAGGCTTTGCTGGATCATCAGCTCGGTGCGGCAATGGCCGCGTGTTGCAAAGCCTTAACCAGGGTTTCAGGTGGATGTGCGCCGGAGAAACCCTGTTTCTCATTCACAATGAAGGTCGGGACGCCCGAAACGCCAGCCCGGCGAAATGCATCGGCTTCTGCTGCGACAGTTTGTTTTGTTTCTGCAAACGCGGATTTTACGGCGTCGCCGTCGAGCCCGATATCGCGGCCGATCTTGAGAAGAACATCTCCCTGACCGATGTCCTCAAGCTCAATCCAGTAGGCGTTATATAGGGCAAAGGCGGCTTTTTCGCCCGCCCCGTGGTGCTGGGCGAGCTGCAACAGCTGGTGAGCCATAAGCGTATTTGGCAGCCATGCGGGTTGGCTCGGATCGAACGGTGCGCCCATCGCGGCGGCGGTTTGAACCATAGCGGCCCGCATTTCCTCCAAGCGCGCCGTATCCGAAAATTTCCGCTCGTAGTAGGTCTTGCGGTCAACGCCCTCTAACGGCGTATCCGGATTGAGCTGATACGGACGGAAACGCACCGTCACCGCGTCACCGCCGCCCAATGCTTCTTTCGCGGCTTTAAAGGAATGAAGGCCCACGTAACACCAAGGACAGACCGGATCGGCGACGAGATCGATGAGCAGGGATTGGTTGGCGTTCGTCATGGTCTAAATATATCCTGTTCTCGCGCTTATCGATTGAAGGCGGCAAGGCGGGCGGCGGTATCGGTGATTTCGGGAAACTCTCTGGCGATTTCCTCTTGCAACGCGTCCTCAAGCGGGCGGTTTTCTTCGTGTAATCGGTAGAGGTTTTTGTAGGCGCTCACGCCGCCTCTACTTGCCTCGGCGATGGCTTCGGCGCGCGTCATCGTCAACGCGTCAAGCGCTTCCTCATCCGCCGTTGCTTCTAGGGCGAGGCCCCATTCCGCAGCCTCCGCGCCGGAGAAAGAGCGCGCTGTGAAGGAAAGTTCGCGCGCCCGTCGCACGCCGACCGCGCGCGCTAGATTCTGGCTCATGCCCCAGGTGGGGCGTAATCCCCATTTAACGTGGGTGTCGCCAAATTTAGTTGTTTGGGTTGTGTAAATCATGTCGCAATGAAGCGCGAGCTCGAGGGCGCCGGTAAAGCATGCCCCATGGACTTTTGCGATAACCGGCGTTTTGGCCCGGCGGATCGTATCGGCCGCTTCAGAGGCGGCGCCATCGAAGACGTCCCCAATACGACCGGCCACCGGGTCAATTCCCTGGAGTACCTTTAAATCAACGCCGGCAGAAAACGCGCGACCAGCGCCCGCGAGGATGATCACGCCGATCTTTGGATCTTCGTCAGCGGCCTTCAGGGCGGCCACGAGTTCTTTCAGTAGATCAGGTGTGAAGGCGTTCAACGCGTCGGGTCGGTTAAACGTGATCGAGGCGACGCCGTCATGATGCTCGTGAAGGATGTAGGGCATAAGAATTCTCCTTAGACGGGAGTCGAAAACAATGGTAGATCGACGACATGCTCACTCTATCAGTGGACTCTACAAAATGGCTTCATCGGTTTTGATCGCGAAGAGATGGCGTTTTTCCCGTTTTTCCAGCGGATTGTAACCCTTTGCCGGCATTATTTATTGTGCACTGCGATGTACCGGCTTATGAACGCCGTTACAGTTGTATGACGGTTTTTCTTCCCCAAGCCGTGTGGCAAGCACATTCCTTTCGGGCGGGCAGAATTCCGGTAAGACCGCCGATGAGTAATGGATTTATAAAGGACGACATAAGGCCATGATGAGTTCTAATGCTAACCCAGGCGCCAATAACGACACAAAATGGGTCTATAGCTTTGGGGCCGGCACAGCCGATGGCGAAGCGGGCATGAAGAACCTCCTAGGGGGGAAGGGCGCCAACCTTGCGGAGATGTCGAACCTCGGATTGCCCGTGCCGCCCGGGTTTACCATTACGACTGATGTGTGCACGGCCTATTACGCCAATGACCGCCAATATCCTGACGGGTTGACGAACCAAGTTGAAACGGCCCTCGCAAATGTGGGCGTTCATGTCGATCGCAGTTTCGGCGATCCCGCACGACCCCTTTTGGTGTCGGTCCGCTCTGGCGCCCGAGCCTCCATGCCAGGGATGATGGATACTGTTCTCAATCTTGGCCTGAATGACGAGACCGTCGCCGGGCTTGCCGCGTTATCGGGCGATGAACGCTTTGCCTATGACAGCTATCGTCGTTTTATCCAGATGTACTCCAATGTCGTGTTGGGCCTTGAACATTATGATTTCGAGGAGATACTAGAGACCTATAAAGAGGAACGAGATTATTTTCTCGATACGGAGTTAACGGCCGCCAATTGGCGTGAGGTGATTACCGCCTATAAAAAGGCTGTCAAAGAAAAGCTTAACCGCGATTTCCCGCAGGACGCCCATGAGCAACTTTGGGGTGCGATCGGCGCGGTGTTTGGCTCTTGGCGCAACGACCGGGCGGAAGTCTATCGTCGTCTTCATAGTATCCCTGAAAGTTGGGGCACAGCGGTGACGGTGCAAGCCATGGTTTTTGGCAATATGGGCGAATCATCTGCAACCGGCGTCGCCTTCACGCGCGACCCCTCAACAGGGGAGAATGAGTATTACGGCGAGTTTCTCATCAACGCACAAGGCGAAGATGTTGTCGCTGGCATTAGAACGCCCCAAACCCTGACAAAGCGCGCGCGCCTTGCCATGGGAGACAATGACCCGTCGATGGAAGAGGCGATGCCGGATGCTTACGGCTCGTTGGTGGCGATCTTCGATAAGCTCGAAAAACATTACCGCGATATGCAGGATATCGAGTTCACCGTCCAAGAGGGCGTCTTATGGATGCTTCAAACGCGGAACGGCAAACGCACCGCAAAGGCGGCGATTAAAATTGCGGCTGACATGTGTGATGCCGGTTTGATCTCAGAGGAGGAAGCGGTGTGCCGTGTTGATCCTCACGCCTTGGATCAGCTGTTGCACCCGACATTGGATCCTGATGCGCCGCGCGACATTTTGTTGACGGGATTGCCGGCATCCCCCGGCGCCGCCGTTGGCGAAGTGGTGTTCAACGCTGACGAAGCGGAACGCCTCGCCCAAGAAGGCAAGCGAGTCATTCTCGTCCGTGTTGAGACGAGCCCGGAAGATATCCACGGAATGTATGCAGCCGCGGGCATTGTCACCGCGCGCGGCGGCATGACGAGCCATGCGGCGGTGGTGGCCCGTGGCATGGGCCGGCCATGTGTTTGCGGGGCCGGGGACCTCAAAATTGACGCCGGCGCGGCCCAGTTAACGGTTGGCGGCGCGACGATCAAAAAGGGCGAAACAATCACCATCGATGGCGGCGAAGGGAAAGTCTATATTGGCGCGGTCAGCATGGTCCAGCCCGAGCTGTCTGGTGATTTTGCAAAAATTATGGGATGGGCGGATAAAATTCGCCGCATGACCGTACGCGCCAACGCCGAAACCCCGCGTGACGCTGAGACGGCCCGCGGTTTCGGTGCAGAAGGCATTGGTCTTTGTCGCACAGAACACATGTTCTTTGACGCAGACCGTATCATCGCCGTGCGCGAGATGATCCTGGCGGAAGATAAGGCAGGGCGTGAAGCCGCCCTTGCAAAGCTCCTTCCCATGCAGCGCTCGGACTTTGAAGAGCTGTTCCGCATTATGCGCGGATTGCCGGTGACCGTCCGGTTACTAGATCCGCCATTGCATGAGTTTTTGCCGCACTCGAACGCGGAAATCGAAGATGTCGCCCGGGCCTCAGGCATGGACGCCCAGAAATTGAAAGAGCGCGCCGCGTCGCTCCATGAGTTTAACCCGATGCTCGGGCATCGTGGCTGCCGTCTTGGCGTTTCTTATCCAGAAATCTACGAAATGCAGGCGCGCGCCATCCTTGAGGCGGCAATCTCGGTCGGGAATGAAACCGGCGAGAAAGTGACCCCGGAAATTATGATCCCGTTGGTGGCGACCCGCGAAGAGTTGGCGCTATTAAAAGGAAAAGTTGACGCCGTCGCAGCCGATGTTTTCGCCAAATCCGGTGAAACCCTGGATTACCTTGTTGGGACCATGATTGAACTGCCACGGGCGGCGTTAACGGCGGATCAGATTGCTGAGGCGGCGGAATTCTTCTCCTTCGGCACGAACGACCTTACGCAAACGACCTTTGGTCTGTCCCGTGATGATTCAGCCTCGTTCATGCCCGATTATCTGAAGGCCAAGATTTTTGACGTTGATCCCTTTGTCACCCTTGATGAGGCAGGCGTCGGCGCGTTGGTAGAGATCGCCGCGCAAAAGGGCCGGGCGGCGCGCCCGGGACTCAAACTAGGCATTTGCGGTGAGCATGGCGGAGATCCCGCCTCAATCGCTTTTGTTGAAAAAGCGGGGCTCGATTATGTTTCTTGCTCGCCGTACCGCACGCCCATTGCTCGCCTGGCGGCGGCCCAAGCGGCGATTAAGCAGTAATCCGTCTGCTGGGGCGTCACCGTTTTGCAAGCAAGCGCAAAAACTCGTGCAATGTGAAATTCACCGTAACACGCTGTGAATTCGCGTTAATTTGTTGTTAAGCGCAGCATTAGCGATTGGAAAAAGCGTCGCTCTTGTCCATATACCCTCGGCGATTTGGAATTGCTGCGCATAGGGTGTGCCTTATATGTCGCAAAGCAACATCAGCAGATGCAAAATCCGGTGTGTTGCCCGGCGCGAGCCTTGATCCCGGTTTGGGGCGTGGTTAGTAGGCGTTAATCTTGCTTCATGTGCATCTGGTAATGTTTTTTCGCGTAGTCGTGAAGCAAGCTGTGGTGAAATCGACCTTCCAGAGGATATATGATGGGGCGGTTTCTTAATGGAGATAGAAAAAGCGTATCGATCTAACGAACGAAAAACGGATTCTGTCAGTTTCTTTGTTCTTCGATTCGCAGTGAATGGCATGACGCAAAAGCAGCATCATAACATTGAAGACGTAAATTGGGGCGCGCGAAGTTTATTCGCGGCGGCCGGCGTTGCTGTTTGCTTGTTGCTGTCGGCGTTCAGCGCCACCATTACCGTAGAAAACGCCGCCGCTGCGCGCATGACGGAGCAAGCTGTCGCCGATGAAGCGGAGTTATTTGCCGAGTTCGCAGCATATCTCGCGAAAGATACGGAAGCCGCCCGGGTGAGCCTGGACCGGCCGCGGTTGAAGCCGGCGCCGTCGACGCGCCAATCAAACCTAGATATCGCGAGCGCAGACCACGATCTAGTCGATTTTGATTTCAATCGGTTGGAAAAAAGCGCCCTAGATGCGGCTGAGTGGAAATGCCTTTCCCAGGCCATCTATTACGAAGCGCGCAATGAACCGCGTGTAGGCCAACTTGGCGTCGCCGATGTTGTGCTTAATCGCGTGAAAAGTTCAGTTTACCCGAATTCAATCTGCGGCGTCGTTTTCCAGGGCAGCGAACGAAAGACAGGTTGCCAATTCTCGTTCACCTGCGACGGCTCCATGAAGGCGCGCCTCAACACAAAGGCCTGGACGCGATCGGAGGACCTTGCCGGCGCTGTCCTCGCGGGGATGCGTTTACCTATCAGTGGTCATGCAACCCATTACCATGCCGATTACGTCTCACCGCCCTGGGCGAAGCGCTTAACCCCGACGGCTGAGATCGGTCGCCATCGGTTCTATCGTTTCCCGTCGCGCCGCCGGGTGGCAAACGCATCCTCTGATTAATTTTTCTCCTGGACAGTCATCCAATTTTTGGTAACGAACGTACCTAAATTGTGTGCTACGGCATGCTATTTTGCATGCTAAACTTTAAGCCGGCGCGTTTATCGCGCCGGTTTTTTTTATGACAGCGCGTCCAAGCCGAGATCGAGGTTAGGGGCTGAGTGGGTTATCCAACCCGATGAGATTACGTGAACGCCGGTTTTTGCGATCGCGCCCACGGTCTCAATAGTCACGTTTCCGGAAGCCTCCAGAATAGCGGAGCGGGCGGCGCTCTCGTTCATCTGAACCGCCCGTCTCAGATCTTCCAGCCCCATGTTATCGAGCAAAATGACATCGGCCCCCTCCGTGAGCGCCTGTTCCAGGCCCTTCAAATCATCCACCTCGATTTCGATCTTTACCATATGGCCGAGCGCGGCCTTGGTTGCCTTTAGAGCCTTTGCGATCCCACCGGCGGCGGCGATGTGGTTATCTTTGATCATCACTGCGTCATAAAGGCCGAAACGGTGATTGTGCCCACCGCCGCAGCGGACGGCGAATTTCTCGAAGGCGCGTAAGGTCGGCGTTGTCTTTCGGGTGCAAACGACCTTTGCGTCCGTCCCCGCAACCGCGTCCACCAACGCCGCCGTCGCCGTTGCGATCCCGGAGAGCCGACCAAGAAAATTGAGGGCGACCCGTTCAGCGATTAAAATGCCGCGCGCAGGTCCGCTCAACGATATAATGTTGTCGCCAGCGGTGACCCGCTCGCCATCGGAGCGCTCAACGGTCACGTCGATATCGGTATTTGCGCTCTTGAATGCGGCGCGCGCTAATTCGACACCGGCGATCACACCTGGTTTTCGCGCAGCGATAGCGGCTTTCATTTGGGTTGTCGCCGGGATGCAGGCATTGGTCGTAATATCACCGGCAAGGCCGATATCTTCAGCCACGGCGCGATTGACAACATCGTCGATCAGGGATGTCGCTAAAGGCGGTAAAACGGGAGCCATAATCAGAAAGCCTTATGCTTCGGTGAGAGGTTTATGGGTGACGGCAAAAGCCGACGCCGCATGGGTGAGGGCTGGCGGACGATGAACAAGAGAATGGTAGGCGTTTGCTGATGGGGTTGGGTAATCAGTACGGAAATGACCACCTCGGCTCTCGTTGCGCGCCGATGCGCCGCGAATGATCATTTCTGCGCCCGTGAGCGCAGAGAGAAAACCGCTGGTCATCCCATCGAAGTGATACAAATCGGCGATGATCTCCAGGCAGGCGTCGAGGCTCTCTGATGACCGTAGTAAAGCGCCTCCATCCGACATTGCGTGGCGCAGAGCTGCGCAGATGACAGGATCCGCCGGTTTCGGCGCTAGAGCCAACCTATCTTCGGGCGCATAGACGCGGCTCGGCGCAGCAAGTGTCGAATCGCGTAACGCATCGCCGGCGCGAGCGCCGAACACCACCGCTTCTAATAGAGAGTTCGATGCAAGACGGTTGGCGCCATGAACGCCTGTGGAAGCGACTTCGCCAATAGCGAATAGCCCCTCGAGGGAGGTCCGACCGTCTAAATCCGTCAGAATACCCCCCATGTGATAGTGGCAAGCAGGCGCGACTGGCATGGCCTCGACGCGAGGATCAAGGCCCCCAGCGCGTGCAGCCGCAAAGACTGTCGGGTAGGCGTCGGGAAAGGCGTCGCCGACGGCTTTTGTCGCGTCGAGATAAGCGCCTCGACCCATGGCGCGTTCAGCCTCAACCGCGCGGGCGACAATATCCCGAGGGGCAAGTTCTAGATCTTCATGATACGCTTCCATAAACCGTTGACCGTCGGCGTTGACGAGAATAGCGCCGTCGCCGCGCAGGGCTTCCGTTGCAAGAGGCGCGGGATCTGCGCCGACATCAATCGCGGTGGGATGAAACTGAACAAATTCCGGATCTCGGATGACAGCACCGGCCCGGGCGGCGAACGCCAGGCCGTGGCCCTGCGCCCGCACCGGGTTCGTGGTGACCGCATAGAGCCCGCCAATCCCGCCCGTGGCGAGAACCGTAGCGCCGGCGCGCATTAACAGGCGTTTTTGTGCGTCGACATCAAGGGCGAGGACGCCGGCGACGGCCCCATGATCATCGAGAAGGAGATCCTCCACAACGAACCGCTCAATGATGGAAATATGGGGCGCGGCGCGGGCGGCCTCGATGAGAGCCGCCATAATCGCTGCGCCCGCTTGATCGCCAGTAGCATGCACTATGCGGTCGCGGCCATGGGCGGCTTCACGCCCGAGTTTCAATTGGCCGTTGGCATCTCGATCAAAAGGTACGCCATAGTTGATGAGATCATCGATACCGCCTGGGCCTTCCGTACAAAGAACCTCCGCAGCATCGGGTCGTACTAAGCCGGCTCCCGCTGCGAGCGTGTCGGCCAGATGAAGGTCCGGACGGTCATCCGGTCCAACGGCGGCGGCAATGCCGCCTTGGGCCCAGCCGGAAGATCCGCCTTTTCCCAATTTACGGGCCGTGACGACGGTGACCGGCCGAGGGCTCAAAGACAGAGCTGTGAAGAGACCAGCAACGCCCGCACCAATAATCAGGATATCGACGGATTCAGTATCCGATAGCTGGGGCATATTTTTGTGGCCAAGACCTTGTCGGCAAAAAGTGAACGCTGGCGTGATATATTCCAGCGCCCACGAATAGTTTCGGTGATGTTAGGCACGCGTTTCGATCGCGGCGACTTCGGGCGCACGTTGATGGTTGTACATGCTCTGGCGTTTCAGCGGCAGGTCGATCATACGCTGAATCGCCAGGCGCGCTTTGTCAGCGATCGCCTCATCCACCAAAATTTCATGCTCCAAGGTTTGCAACGAGCGCAGAATCTTTGGGAGTGAAATGCGCTTCATATGGGGGCAAAGATTGCAGGGGCGCACAAAATTGACGTCCGGATTCTGCAAGGCCACATTGTCCGACATGGAGCATTCAGTAATTAGAACTACGTTGTTTGGTTTTTTATCGGTCACAAAATTCGCCATGCCACTGGTAGACCCGGTGAAGTCAGCGGCCGCGACGACATCTGGCGGGCATTCCGGATGCGCCAGCACCAAGACGCCGGGCGTGCCCGCCCGCAGTTCGGCGATATCCTCCGCCGTGAAACGCTCATGCACCTCACAGGCGCCTGCCCAAGTGATAATCTTGATATTGGTCATGGCGGCGACATTGCGGGCGAGATATTGATCCGGCAGGAAGATCACTGTGTCTGAGCCCCATTCTTTGGCTGCCCATTCCACGACTTCCACCGCATTCGATGACGTGCAGCAGATATCGGTTTCCGCTTTTACGTCGGCATAGGTATTCACATAGGTGACAACGGGCGCGCCCGGATATTTTTCCTTTAACAAGCGAATATCCGCCCCCGTTAAAGAAGAGGCGAGGGAGCACCCGGCCCGCGGATCGGGGATCAGTACTTTTTTATCGGGACAAAGAATTTTTGACGTATCGGCCATGAACTTGACGCCGGCCTGCACGATGATCTCGGCGTCTGATTGGGCGGCCTCTTTCGCGAGCTGTAGGCTGTCGCCCGCGAAGTCGCCGACACAATGAAAAATCTCTGGCGTCATATAGTTATGCGCCAAAATCACGGCGTTCTTTTCGCGCTTCAGGTCGTTGATCGCGGCGATATAGGGGGCGTGTAAACGCCATTCTGCTTCGGGCATGAAACCGGCGACGCGTTCATATAGATGGTCGGTTTTCGCTTTAACGGTGTCGTCAAATGCGAGAGGCGTCTCGTTTAACTCGGGTTCGCTACCAAAAGCAGGCATGGCTGCCCCCTTTCATTTTAAATGCTCAATCAGAGCATATATGGGGTGTAAAAAAGCGCCCACAAGGGGCAAACGTGGAAAATACTGGTTAATCTCATGCCGTCAAGCGGATTGTCAGGTTTTTTACCAACGCAGTGACGCCTAATCGGGGCAATCAGAGGGCGAAACGGGGCGACTGACGCAGCCGGGGAATAGACAACCCCTTTGCGGCGCGATCAGAGACGCTTTGTTCTGATAGGCGGAAAACCGCCGCTGGGCGACCGGCCCCTTGTTCCCTCATGTCGCCGTTTTTTTCCAGGAGGCCGCTGGCCTCGACGCTGCGGCGAAAATTCTGTTTATGCAGGGCGAAGCCTACAATCGCTTCGACGATTTGTTGTAGTTCCAACAGGGTGAATGTTTCGGGGGTCAATTCAAAAATGATGGCGCGGTATTTTAGTTTGCCGCGAAGCCGCCCGATCGCCGTTGCGAGAATTCGGCGGTGGTCGGAAGCCATTGGCGCGCCGGCGACTTTAGCAACGGCGTGATCCGCACGGGGAAGGTCCATCCCGGCGGCGGCGCGGTCTCGCCAGGCCTCCTCGACGAGGCCTGCCTCATACATAATTTCATACCGATCAAGAGCGCGTTCTTCTTCCCAACCGATGCCGGTATATCCAAAGGCGAGGCGAACCCGGTCGCGTCGTTTTTGAGCGCGGGTCGTATCGGGCGCTCGTTCGATCCAGGCGGCCAAGCCCGGTAAGATCGCCGACGATAAAATTGGCGGTTCTCGATAGGCGCTACCGCTTCGCCAATCCTCCCACGGGAAAAAATCATACCATGAACGCCAATGCGCCTGGTCGATGGCGTCTTCGGTGTTTTCGCGCATGCGCGTTAGGGCGAGATACCCAACGGATACCACGCGTGCTGATTGATCATCTCCATCAAGGAGCGCGGCGGGCGCCTCACGCCCTTTGTCCCCAAAGGTGTAGAGTTGCTCCACATAGCCTAGACGCACTTGGGTCTGACGTTCCACCCATTGTCGAAGGCCAATTTCAAACGTTCGATGGCGCGCTGGGTCAAAAGGGCCATAGGGTAGTGCGGCGATTGGTGCGCCATCGATGCTATCGCCAAACGCCTCTCGTGATTGCTCTTCAAAGAGCGACGAAGCGCACAGCGCTTTTGGCGCCGTTCCGTCGACGGCGGCGATCACAGCGTTTAAACCGATCCTCATCGTTGTCGCGATGATAGAGGGTTCGCCTTCTTCAAAATTGCTGTCAGGCATAATTTTATGTTGCTACACTGACGTCTGAAACGGTGTTTAGATCAGGAAACCAGCGGACAAATGGGGTGGGCTATGCCGCCAGAGGAATTTTTGCAATCGGCGCCGCGATAACAGTGCATGGCGGCCCTAACTCTTCAACGGCGTCAAGCATGCGACCGTCCCGATCCAAGAGTTCATCGGCATAGTTGATCAAAAGCGGGCAGGGATCGCTATGTGGGGCAAGCCGGCGAAGCTCTTCTATCAAGGACGTTTCGTCTTCATCAGGGCGTTTTGCGCACATAATGATGAACGCCGCGGCGATCGACCTGGAGACACCGCGCTTGCAATGCACCAAGATATCACCTTGGCCATCCCAGTTTTTAGCAAACGCCACGATATCATTTGCGCGTTTGCTCGCAGCATTGCTCATCGCCGTCGCGCAGCTTTCATGTTCGACATAGAGCTTCAGGTGCGCGCTTTCGGTAAACCCCGTAAATTCGGGCACGGTCTCATCTTCTGAAAGAAGAGAGATCACCCTTACCGGGTTAAACTGACGAAATGCGTCCTGCGCTGCTTCAAGGGAACTCACGATAATCATGGTGGTAAAATGGCGTGTAAACTATGAAAAAAAAAGGAACATGAACATCACACCCGGTTGATAACCCGATCACGAATTCGGGTGTGGTATCCTTGCCCCATAAAGTAAGGTTCAAATTTAACAAATAAGTTAAAGATCAACCCAAGGCCGACGCGATCCAACAAGAGGTTTTCGCCATGAAACCTAATCAGCGGCGTCCAGAAGGGTGTAAAACCGTTCTAAATAGGTCCGTTGGGCAATTTCTGTCGTTTCAATCTCAATCTTATAGATAGGCAAGTCCCGAGGCGGGCCGAACAGCGATTGTGCTTCTGATACCGAAAATCCGGCAATTTGTGTTGCTTCAAAATACGCGCTTGCCCGATCGGCGCGCTTGATATGTTTTTCAACTGAAGCGGGAAGCGTTGCTGGCAACCCAAACCGAACGTGTATTGCCTGCTGGAGCCCGTTTTCAATCGATTTGTAACTTTCGCCCAATGCAGCCTTAAAGGGGCTGATCATGTCGCCGATGACAAATTCCGGCGCGTCGTGAAGAAGGGCGGCCAAGCGCCAAGATGCCGGCCAATCGGGCTGAAGTTGCCCGCAAAACATTTCCACCAACACAGAATGTTGCGCGACAGTGAATGGGAGATTGCCAATTGTTTGCCCGTTCCAACGGGCGACACGCGCCAGGCCATGGGCGATATCCTCGATCTCGATATCAAGGGGAGACGGATCGAGAAGGTCCAAGCGCCTGCCGGAGAGCATCCTCTGCCATGCGCGCGGCGGCGCCTCCTTCCGGGAGGTGCGTCTGGGTGGGGCAGGCGTAGGTTTTTGCATGGTGTCGAACCGCAACTATCGTTCAATGGTATCAAAAAGGGGGAAAAATATCTTCGATAATCAGCATTGCGAAAACCAAGCTGCCCCGGAGAACGCGTCGCTTAACAAACAAGGTAACGAACCACAAGAAAATCGCCCGCCTGTAAGCAGATTATTATCGTTCTTTTAATAGCGTTCCAATCGTCGGGGGACGCCGGGCGCCTTGATGTTAACGCTCACGTTCTTCGATTGCGTGTCTTAGAGTTGACGGGAGAAACTGTAATGGGCGGTTCGATGTTTCCTAATCTGTTTATTGGTTTTTTTATCCTGATTGGCGTCGGCGTTCTGGCGTTCGCATTTCGAGCGCTTTATCTGGCGAAAGCGGCGGAGAATTGGCCGGTTACTGAGGGTCGTATCATTTCGTCCGATTTCAAGGTTAATTCCGATGAAGATGGAACGACCTATGGCGTAACATTGTCCTACCAGTATTCTGTTCACGGAGCTGATCATATGAGCAAAAGGATCGCTTTCGGATACGCCAACAGCAGCATGGAGGCGTTTCACCGTTCGATCTATACGGCATTGCCGATTAACACCGTGGTGGGGGTGCGCTATGATCCGAATAACCCGGATCGGTCGGTGCTGAGTTATGGTATAAACAGATCAATAAAATTCCTTTTGGTTTTTGGTGCGATCTGGACGGTTTTTTCGGTTGGGATGGCTGTTCTATTTGGGCTAAGCGGTAGCGGCGCTAACACCCTGTTGTCTAACATTATTATCTACGGGCGGTAGCGCATCGCGGGTTCCCGAGTATAGTTGACCCTCTTTGGATTTTTTGAGGAGGGGATAGGCGATGAAGAACAAGGATTGCCTGCCGTTTGCCGCGTTGGCTTTCGTATTTTTGGCGGCTTGTTCGACAACGGCAGAAGGCGACGGACTTAGTCGGCAAAACCGGGCCGCCGCTGCGCGCCTTGCCAAGCTAGAGCCGACAGGTGAGGTGCGAAGCTGTCTACCCACGGCGTCGCGCCGAAATGTTCAGGCGGTGAACAATCGCGAATTTCTGATCAGCACTGGCGCGAACAAATTCTATCTTAGCAAAACCCGGGGGCGTTGTTTGGGGGCGACCCGACAGAACGCCATTTATCAATTTAATGTCCGCGGCGTCGGCTTTTGTTCACCGCTCCAGGTTCAAATCCTCGACCAGACGACGTTAACACCCATTGGGTTTTGTGTTTTGGGGGATTTCCAAGCGTTAGCGCCGAAAGAAACGCCTGACGAGGAATAAAATCTGGCGCTTGAGATTGGATTGGCTGATCGCGACCTAGGCCGAGAGGCGATCCATATCCTCCGCTGACATATCAAAGTTCGCATACACATTCTGGACATCGTCGCAATCATCGAGCGCATCCAACATTTTCAATAGTGTTCCGGCTTTGTCGCCGGTTACTTCGATGGTGTTTTGCGGTTTCCAGATGAGTTTTGTCGATACCGCGTCGCCGAATACGCCCTCAAGATTTGAGGCGACTTCCGCCAGGGCGTCTGCGGCGGTGTAAATGACATGCAGGTCTTCGGATGATTCAACATCATCGGCGCCTGCTTCGATGGCGGCTTCTAGCATGCCGTCTTCATCGGCCTTATCGCCCGCGTACTCGATGGCGCCGACACGATCAAACATAAAGGCGACGGAACCGGTCTCACCCAAATTACCGCCGTTTTTCGCAAATGAAGTGCGCACTTCGCCGGCCGCGCGGTTGCGGTTATCGGTCAAGACCTCAACGATAACGCCAACCCCGCCGGGGCCGAACCCTTCATACCGGACTTCTTCGAAACTCGCGCCGTCGGCCTGGGACGATTTTTTGATCGCCCGTTCAATATTGTCCTTCGGCATGGACTGGCCTTTGGCCGCCTGGATGGCAAGGCGCAAGCGCGGATTAAAATTGGGGTCCGGGGCGCCCATCTTCGCAGCGATGGTGATTTCTTTGGACAGACGCGAGAAGAGCTTGGAGCGTTTGGCGTCCTGTCGTCCCTTGCGATGTTGGATATTCGCCCATTTACTGTGGCCGGCCATGAGCAGATCTCCGTCGTACTGGCTTTTTTTGATGAAATGCTAGAAGCGGGCTTTAGCGCGAGGCGAGGCCTCTGATCAAGATCGAAGCAAAATTACAAAGGGACGAAACATGCGGTTAGAGGGACTGACATGCTTGGTGACTGGGGCATCACGGGGCATTGGGGCGGAAACGGCGAAGGCGATTGTGAACGCCGGGGGAAAGGTGATTGTTCATGCCAGCGGTGAAAGCCCGGCGATGACGGCTCTCGCCGCCGACCTTTCCCTCAGCGAGGAACAGCTTGTTTTTGAGGATCTGTCCCAACCGGGTGCGGGCGCGCGTCTCGTGGAACAGGCGGTCAATGCGACCTCGAAGAGCGGTGGCCTCGATGGGATCGTCAATAACGCCGGTGTTTTTCTAGAGTCACCCCTGACATTGGAAAAAACCGCCAATGGGGATGGCGAAGACCCATGGGTTACGGGCTGGGCGACAACGTTGGCGGTGAACCTCCAGGCGCCGGCTGATATCTGTCGCAGCGCCGTTGCATATTTTCGCGAGCGGGCGCGTGAGGCCTCCAGCGAGATCAACGGTCGCATCGTCAATATTGCGAGCCGCGCCGGTCATCGCGGCGACGGGATCGACCATGCCGCCTATGCGGCCTCCAAGGGCGGATTGCTGGCGTTGACGAAAACCTATGCCCGAGCCCTTTCTCAGGAAGGCATTCTTTTCTATGCGATTGCCCCCGGTTGGGTAGAGACGCGCATGGCGCCGGAAGACATCGCCAAGCGCGCCAAGGCGGCGGATAGCGAAATCCCCTTGCGCCGGGTCGCGCAGCCGGGTGAGGTCGGCGCTCTTGCCGCTTTTCTTCTGTCCGATGCGTGCCCGTCGGTGGTAGGAGCGACGCTTGACGTGAACGGGGCGAGTTACGTTCGGTAACAAACGCCATCAAGGGCGTCTCGGCTCGCGACTATTCGTTAACTATGGACCGCTAAGATATCGGCCTTGAGAGGTCGGTGTTCGAAATGGCGTTGAAACTTAGTTTAAGGCCGGGCGAGAAACTCGCGGTAAACGGCGCGGTGATGGTGAACGGCGATCGCCGGGCAAGCCTTATCGTGGAGAACCAGGCTAGCGTTTTACGCGAGCGCGACATCATCCAGGAAGCCGAGGCGACAACGCCGGCGCGGCGCGTCTATTTGCCGGTGATGTTGATGGCGCTTGAACCAACCAATCGCAAAGCAAGTCTTGTTGAGTTTGAACAGCGCCTGACCGAGTTCATCGGCGCCGTCACCGACCCCGCGATACTGGCGCTGTGCCTGAAGATTTCGGCGAAAGTCGCGAACAAGGAATATTATAAAGCATTGGGGGATATCCGTCAGCTGATGACGTATGAGGCATCGCGCCTTGCACCGGTGGCTGATGAAAATGAGATGAGTACGAAAGAAAACGATGAGTAACCAACCCCACGCCGCGTATTCGCATGCGCAAAAGAAAACGGCAGGCCCCCGTGATATCGAATACGCCGCGTTTACCGAAGCGACCCGCCGGTTGATGGCGATTGATGATCATCGCGAGGGGGCAAAAGGCGATTTAAAATCCTTGAATGAAGCGCTCCATGTCAATCGGATGCTCTGGGGCGCGCTTGCAGATGATTGTGCGCGGGAGGACAACGCGTTGCCACCGCAAACGCGCGCTCAAATCATCTCGCTGGCGCGGTGGGTCTCCAGCCATTCAAGCGCTGTGTTGCGTGGGAAAGAAGACCTTTCGCCCCTGATTGATATCAACCGGATGATCATGAAAGGGCTGGCGGGGCAAACGGATGATGCGCCGGAAAATGCTTCCGATACGTAATCGGTTAGCGCCGATTAAATCCGGGGGTAGCCCTTTCCAGGGCTCCTTTTGAATCTCGAATAGAGCCATTAGATCTGCGGTGGGGAAATCCTTATGAGCCGGACCTGGGACGAAATCGAAACGCTGCTTGACACCGACGGGCTAGAGCATTTTGTCCATCAGGAGATTAAACCGTTCCTGATCGATATTCCGCAAGAAGATCTTTCTAAAGAAAATGCGCCGACCGGTATGCAGTTTCCGTTGGAACTGCTCTTTATCATGACTGTGGTGGAGTTTTTCGTCCTATCGAACCTCGTACCCGATAACTTTTGGGGCGTGGCTGCTAAATTTTTGATGTTTCCAGTCATATTTTTCGCTAATATCGCTATTACCCTTATTTTTTTCAAAGACCGTATTATTGGCGTTTTTCTGCGCGGACAAACGCGATTTGTTGCGCGGTCAAAGGCGCTTTTGGCGATTGCTGAAAAGAATGGTCTTGATTATACGCCGACGCCAGGCGGCGCGCCGGAAGGTTTAAAGATCATAGCGCGCTGGCCGCGCATGCCGCCAGCTTTTAAAGAAATAGCGAACACGATCGACGCTTATGGCGGCCTCGAAGAGGCGGTGGCGATTGTTCAAAAATCGGGGTTGCTGCTTGGGGACACGCAAGTATTGGGGGACGCGGAAGATCGAGCGGCGTTTCTTGAATCAAGAAACAAAAGCCAACAATTCGAAGATGGATTTAAGGGGGAACGGGGCGGCGTTTGCTTTGAAGCCATTGAATGGCAAGAAATGGACAGTGAAAGTTCGCACATTTTTCATTTGTCGTTGATCGTGCAATCGCCATCGCGCCTCCAAGGGGTGACGCAATTAAGATCGAAGGGGGCGAGTTGGCCTGGCGTCCAAGAGGGGCATACGCTGAATGCCGTCAATATCGGCTCGAGCGCATTTTCCAGACGTTTTCACCTGCGTTCTTCGGACCAGGTTGAGGCGCGGTTGATTTTTAATCCAGCCGTGATCGAACGGATTTTGGAGCTCGCCCATGGCGACGATGTCCGCGCGGCAGCGTTCGGCGACCACTTGGTTATCGATGTCGCGGGAGGAGATCGATTTAATCTTGTGGATCTAAAAACTGGTTTGTGGAGTGATGATTCGATCCGTCAGACGTTTTCGGACATTGTTGATCTACTCCAATTAGTGGACGCGATCGCTCATACGTTCATGTTGCGTTGCAATGATGACATTCAGGACATCGCGGCCCGTGCATAGAAATCTGTCGTTCGGATAGGGCATCGAACCAAGAACCCAAAACGCCGTCTAGTCTTTCGAATAGTTTAGAATAACCCCCGGATCTTCTTCGATGTCGAAGGCAGCCGGTTTGCGTCACCAGAAATTCTCGTCAAGCCTGGCGCCACCTGCCCTGACGGCACGAATTCTATGTTCTTCCGTGTTGATACGATCCGGGAGGACGATGAAAACGATGACGAATAAATAGTCGTTTTCGATTGCACTCGATAATGAAACCCGCCGGTTTTGCCGGCGGGTTTTTTTTGACGAATTTGGTCAATCGAAAACGTGACTGGGTTGCATCCATCGAAATTTGAGAGAGCAAGTATTCTATAAATTCATGATGCTCGATGGAAAAGGGAACGGCATTGCGTTTGAGCGAAACCGTCAAACGAACCGTCCCGCAACGATGGGTGTGGTGATGGTTAGGAGGATTACCTAATACGACCCGGCATTTCCGACCCGTCGGCAATTTCTGCCGGGATCTTCTTGCCGAGCGCGCCTGATGAATCAGGGCGGCGTTCCTAGCGGTTAACTTTTGCTACCGATGTTTCAACGCGTCCCGGCGGCGTTCTTCATAATTCTAAACAGATCCTTAATCGGTCCATTTCTTGCGACCTTCTGGCCAAGGCGCAAAACGCGCCGAACGCCTGCAGTGGGCGACCTTAGAAAAAGGAACGACAAAGATGGTCAGCATCAATACGAATCCGGGCGCCCTCGTCGCGCTTGCCAACCTTACCTCCATCAACGCCGATCTGGAACAAACGCAGCGGCGCGTCTCCACGGGCCTTGAAGTATCATCCGCGCGCGACAATCCAGCTGTTTTCGCCCTCGCGCAGCAGCAGCGTGCAGACCTTGCATCAATTGAAAGCGTGCAGCAGGGCTTGCGCATCGGGTCATCCGCCGTCGACGTCGCCTTGGCCGCCGGTGAGCAAATCAGTAATATCCTAATTGATCTTCGCGCCATCGCATCCCAGGCAGCAGATCCATCGCTTGACGCCGCCCAGCAACAATTGCTGTCGGATCAATTTGTGTCCTTGCGCGAACAGGTCGAACGCTTGGTGGGCACGGCAGAAATTGGCGGCCGTAACCTTCTTGAAGCCGGCGCCGGCGATCTCACCGTCGTTGCCAGCACTGACGCCACGGATACAATCACCGTTGCGGCCCAGGATTTGAGCGCGACGGGCGGCATCCTGACGTTTGACTTCACTGACACCCCATTTGGCGCGACTGTCGCCACCGGCGCCGCCACGCAGCTCGGCGCAATTGAAACGTCCATTGACAATCTTTCGGTTGCCTTGGGCTCGCTTGGCGCCGGGGCAGGGACGTTGGAACTCCAGACGAATATCCTGACCAGCATTTCCGACTCTCTTGAACTTTCTATCGGCAATCTTGTTGACGCCGATCTCGCACGGGAAAGTTCTCGATTGCAGGCCCTTCAGGTGCAGCAGCAATTGTCGATCCAGACATTGTCGATCGCGAATGCTGCGCCGAACGCCATCTTGGCGCTGTTCGCGTAAGGAACGCGCCGCTTTCAACCGCTGGTCTTCCCTCCGACCAGCGGTTGATAACTTGGCAGGCGTTCTGACAGCCTCAAGCCAAAGTAGGTCGATATGACATCACCGACTTTTTCCCCGTCACCGATCCCGCCGCAAACGGCGGGCGCAACGACGTCCCGGGCGAATGACGCTGCTCTCCAGCGCAGCGAAGCCTTAGCGACGCGTCGCCGGGAAGCATTGGCGGAACGAACCGCCGCAGCGGACGCCAGCCGCAGTCGGGCCAGCCAAGAACTCGCCGCGACGCGCGAAGCCATCGCAAGAGCGATCGGCGCGAATACACGCCTTTCCATCACGCCCGCCGACGGGCCGGGCGCCTTTGTTTATCAAGCGATTGATGTGGATACCGGCGAAGTGGTGCAGCAATGGCCGGAAGGGGCCTTCCTCCAACTTGTGCGCGGTGTGCGCGAAGATGTGAACATCGATGTTGAGGCCGGTTTGGTGCTTGATCAGTCAGTTTGATTGAGGTGTTGCCCTCAAACGCGAATTGTTGCTTTTACAGCGCCGGATTTCTGGTACACCGGCGTTATGTCCTTGCCTTCCTCACATTCCTTTCATCGCCAACGTCAAACCGGCGCGCGTCATCTGGTTGATGCGCTGCTCGCCAATGGCGTTGATCATGTTTTCTGTGTGCCGGGTGAAAGTTATCTCGCGGTCCTTGATGCGCTTTATGATGTGGGCGATCGAATTCGCTTAATCGCTTGCCGTCATGAATCAGCAGCTGCGAATATGGCGGAGGCCTACGGAAAACTGACGGGCAAGCCCGGCGTGTGCATGGTGACGCGCGGTCCGGGCGCGACGCAAGGGGCGGTCGGCGTCCATACGGCGTACCAGGACTCAACGCCCATGGTGTTGTTCATCGGGCAAGTCGCCCGCACGATGATGGATCGCGAAGCCTTTCAGGAAATCGATTATCGCCAGTTCTTCGCCCCCATTTCGAAATGGGCCGGGCAGATCGATGATCCGGCGCGGGCCGCTGAATACGTGAACCGGGCATTTGCAACGGCGCAAAATGGTCGCCGCGGACCGACGGTGCTGGCGCTGCCTGAAGATATGCTCACCGACGAAGCCGAGGCCGAGGCATTACCGCCAGCGCCGCGAACGGCCCCGGCGCCCGATATGGCGAGCCTTGGGGCGCTCCGCGATGCGTTATCGGAAGCGGCGCGGCCTTTGTTATTGGTGGGCGGCGGCGGTTGGAACGCCGAAGCGGTCAACGACCTTAGAGTATTCGCAGAAAAAACAGGAATACCGGTCGCCGCGTCATTCCGGTCGAAAGACCTCTTCGATAACACCCATCCTCAGTATGCCGGCGATGTCGGGATTGCGCCGAACCCTCAGCTTGCGGCGCGTATCCAAGAAAGCGACCTCATAGTCGCCCTCGGTCCGCGCCTTGGAGAGATGACGACATCTGGCTACGCCCTATTTGCAGCGCCCCATGCCGACGGTAAGCTCATTCACATTCACCCCGGCGCAGAGGAGGCGGGGAGGGTGTATACGCCGCGCCTCGCCATCCACGCGGCGCCGGGACCAATGTTGAGCGCCCTTTTAAACCAGCCGTGGTCGGTGAATGAAAAGTGGCTCGCCGCTGCAAAAGACGCCCATCAAGCATTCGACGCCTTTACGTCGCCCGTATCCGTGTCTGAAGGCGTTAACTTATCGACGGTCTTTGCGTATCTCGATCAGCATCTGCCGGCTGACGCCATCATGTGTAATGGCGCCGGAAATTACGCCGCATGGCTCCACCGTTTTTATCGGCACAAAGCGTTTAAGACCCAGCTTGCCCCCACATCGGGTGCGATGGGATACGGCTTTCCCGCCGCCTTGGCCGCGAAGGCCGCACACCCTGAGCGATTGGTCGTGTGCGCCGCCGGAGATGGCTGTTTCATGATGTCGTCAAATGAGTTGGCGACGGCGATGCAATATAATTTGCCCGTTATAACCCTCGTCGCCAACAATGGGGCTTACGGCACAATTCGAATGCATCAGGAGCGGGATTATCCGCATCGTGTTTCGGGGACAGACTTAAAGAACCCGGATTTCGCCGCCTACGCCCGCAGTTTTGGCGCCTTTGGCGCGACGGTCGAAAAGACAGGGGATTTTGCCGGTTTGTTCAAAGAGGCCGTGGAAAGCGGCTTACCGGCGGTGTTAGATCTTAAAACATCGGCTAATGAAATAGCGCCGGAAAAGCGCTTATCGTGAAGCGTCTTTCGTAAGGTGCGCCTGGAATTTAGAGGGTTATTTGACCCCGGAAACGCGTTCTAGGTCGTCAAAGGACTGCGCGAGGCGCACTCCTTGAGGCGTCGGGCTGCCTTCCACGGTCAACCATGCGCGTTCAATCGCTTCTTCCATTAACGTCTCGTCGTCATGATCGGTCTGCATAAGTTTCAAAAAGCGCAAGATTCGCCTTTTGATCTGGTCATCGGTCATGGGTGTGCCTTATTTCGTCGATGCAGTGTTTCCAAAGAAAGGCGTGTTGCCGCCAGGGTGGTTCACGCTCTGATTTAGAGGTTCTCGCCATCAATCTTCGCTTTGACGACAGGAAACCCTTTACTGGTCACTCACACAACATATCCCGCTAACTTCAACTATAATCATGGATCGCATCAAGTGCGCATATGCAACACTCCGTCTGCGAATGACGCGATTTTCAAAATTTTCATGGTCTTTTGCCCGTTAACAGGTCGAGAGGACGCCAGTACCCATTTGTCCCAGGCGCTTTTATTCAGGCCCAAACGTGCTAGAGCCGTCATTGGCGCCACTGATTGCGCCTAACCACAACCAGCAGAACGAAGAGACGATCGATGACCCAAGACAGCGCAGCGAGCCCCGGCAGCAATGAGTTCACCTCAAACGCCAGTCTAAAAGCGCGCCGTGATGATGCTTGCCCGGTCGGATTGCCCTCAAAATCTGGGATTTACGCCGTAAAGGCGGAAGGCGCGGAGCTTTGGGATGCTGATGGGAAAAGGTATGTCGATTTCATAGGCGGGATCGGTGTTTTGAATGTCGGTCATCGCCATCCAAAGGTGGTGGAAGCCATCAAAAAGCAGGCTGAGAGCTTTATCCATACCTGTTTTGGCATCGCCCAATATGAAGTCTACGTGGAGGTTGCTGAACGGCTAAACAAATTAGCGCCGGGCCCGACACCGAAAAAGACGGCGCTTTTTAACGCCGGGGCGGAGGCTGTCGAGAATTCCGTGAAATTTGCTCGGCGCCTGACGGGGCGCCCTGGCGTAATCGCGTTCGAGGGCGCCTTCCACGGGCGTACGCTCCTCGCCACGACCCTAACGGGCAAGGCCAAGCCCTACAAAGTTGGGTTTGGGCCGTTAGTGCCGGGAATTTTTCATGCGCCTTACCCGGATCCTTATCATGGATTGTCAACGCAAGGCTGCCTTGCCTGCCTCGATCATATTTTCAAAACCCAGATCCCCGCTGAGGAGGTTGCCGCGTTCATTATTGAACCGGTTCAAGGCGAAGGCGGGTTTAATCCGGCGCCGCCAGAGTTTCTCCAGGCGCTGCGCGCTTTATGCGATCAACATGGAATTTTGCTGATTGCGGACGAAATTCAATCGGGTATGGGGCGAACGGGTAAAATGTTTGCGTTCGAACATTCCGGCGTTGAACCGGATATGATCTGCATCGCAAAATCCATTGCGGCCGGCATGCCTCTCGCGGCGCTAACGGGCAAGGCGGCGCTGATGGATCAGATCGCGCCCGGCGGCATGGGGTCGACCTATGGCGGGAACCCGGTGGCTTGCGCGGCAGCTCTGGCGGTTCTCGATATTTTTGAGGAAGAAGGCCTTCTCCAGCGCGCGAACGTCATTGGCGAAAAGGTCGCCGCTAGTTGGCGCGCCCTTCAAGGCAGCATTGCGAAAGATCGGTTTGGGGATGTTCGCCAGATCGGCGGCATGGTCGCCGTGGAATGCGTCAAGGACAACGATCCGAAACAACCCGATGCCGCCCTTGCAAGCGCCATCTTATTGGCGGCCCGCGAAGGCGGTTTGATCATGACGACGGCGGGCGCTTATGCTCAGTGTTTGCGTTGCCTCGTCCCGCTGACGATTTCTGATGCGGTGCTAGATGAGGGTTTAGAGATATTCACCGAAGCGACAAAGGCCGCTCTGTCAACATAGAACGCAATGATAATTCATTAACATTTGTGTATGGATTATTTAAAAGTCTTGGTTAACTAAAAAACAAGACCGACATGCTTTGACTATTCCGTTCTATTGTTCGGAGTGATGTTATGGTTCGGTCGCTTTTAATCTCCCTGCTAGCGGGTGTGATGGTCAGCGCTTTTGCGCCGTCAGACGCCTATGCGCAGGTCATTCTGGAGTCTCGCGGCGGCGCGCAGCGGGGATCCGGCGAGGGAGAGCAATCGCAATCTCCGTCGCGTCGAAGATCCACGGGGTCTATCTATCGCCAATATGGCTCGGCGGTATTCGCCCGCGGCGGCTTGTTCTTTGCCGATACGAATACCTTAACCGATGTCTCTCAACCCTATGGATCACTGGGATATCGCCAGATTTTCGCTGCCAAGGGCAAGTCAATTTTCTCCTGGGAAGGAGAAGTTTTGGGCGCGCGCGACAGTGAAACGCTACCAACAGGTCTGATGGGTTCCGACATCGATGTCAGCAGCACGCTTATTGCTGGTCTTGCGAGTGCTCGTTGGGACTATGTTCTCAGCGAGGTTTTATCACCATTTGTCTCCGCTGGGATCGGCATCGCCTATGTGCGCGGTTCCGTCGATGACGGCGTCGCTTCGATTTCCAATGACGACTTTGAATTTGCGTACACGGGGCGCGCGGGCCTCGCCGTCAACGTTACGGATCAGCTTGGCCTTGAAGCCGCTTACCGTTTTGTCGGCGTCACCGCGGGTACTGATGGTTTTCATGGCGGAGAGCTGGGGTTGAATTACCGCTTCTGAATGTTGCGTTCGGTTGAGTACAAGTGGGCGGGGGAAAGCGGCGGAGCTTAGTGTTCCGCCGTTTTCTTATGGTAACAGTTTCTCCAATGTTTCCAGGTGATCCGCTTCGCGCGCCGGCTTATCCCAGCGCAGCCGTGAGATCCGCGGGAAACGCATAGCGACGCCGGATTTATGGCGCGTTGATCGGTTCAATCCTTCAAAGGCGATTTCCAGAACCAAGCCTTTTTCTGGTGTCGCCGTGACCTGTCGGACGGGGCCGAAACGGTCAATGGTGTTGTCACGGACAAAACGATCAAGCTCTTTGAGTTCCTCATCGGTGAAGCCAAAATAGGCTTTGCCGACAGGCACCAGAACATCCTGCTTTTCGTCGTTGAGCGTCCAAACCCCAAACGTGAAATCCGAGTAAAACGAAGATCGCTTCCCGTGGCCACGTTGAGCGTAAAGAAGAACGGCGTCGATAATGTGCGGATCGCGCTTCCACTTCCACCATTCGCCTTTGGGACGGCCTGCCACGTAGGCGGAGGACTTTCGCTTCAACATCAACCCTTCAATAACGTCAACGGGCGGGTTGGCCCGCCGATCGGTCAGGGTGTCTGGACCGTCAAATACAATCTGTGTGGAGAGGTCAATACGGGATGGTCGCGCCGACCCAATCAATGTTTCTAATTTTTGGCGACGCTCATAAAAGGGCAGGCGTCGACAATCTTCGCCATCGATGCTCAATACATCATAGGCGCGAATGAACGCCGGATGGGAGGTGAGAAGGGCCTTACTGACCGTTTTCCGGTTGAGGCGTTTTTGCAGTTCGCCAAAGGGTTGGACCGTAAACCCATCCTCAAGTTGATGGGGATCAAAAACGAGAAGTTCACCATCGATGACGGCTTGAAGATCGAGGCTTTCCACCACATCGGGGAAGGCCTTGGTGATATCATCGCCGGTCCGGCTATATAGCCGCCTAACGCCGCGTTCAGATACCGCTTGGACGCGCACGCCATCCCATTTCCATTCGGCGGTGAAGTCGGTGTGCGTGATAGATGACAGCGTATCTGCCTCCAGCCCATGGGCGAGCATGACGGGGCGGAACATTCCTGCTTTGTCGGCCGCGGGTTTAGGGCCGTTCCCTTCCAGCCATGCGAATAGATCGGTATAGGGAATGGATAGCCCGTGCCAAATCTCTTCGATCTCAGTTACGTCTTGTCCCCCAAATTGGGCGAGGGCTGTTTTCGCCAGACGGGAGGAGACGCCGACCCGTAACCCGCCGGTCACGAGCTTTATAAGGGCCCACCGCCCATCGGCGTCGAGAGCGTCAAACCATCCCTCGATGAGTTTTGGCCCTTCCGTGCGGGAGGCGCTTTGAAGCCCATCAACAATATCGGCGAGGCTTGGCCCCTGGTTTAAACGCGACGGCGTTGACGTCGGCCAGGCAAGGGCGATGGTCTCCGCCAAATCGCCCACGTAATCATAGGAAATCTCGAATAATATCGGGTCCATCCTGTCCGTGATCAGCGCACGGAGTTGGGCGGGCTTCACGCTTTTAAAAGAGAGGTCCCGGGTGATCGCGGCGAGGGCGTAGCCGCGATCCGGGTCGGGGGTGCGGGAGAAATAATCGTTGAGAAGCCGCAATTTGCCATTGCGTTGCGGCGTTAAGACGAGACGGTTTAACAATTCAGCGAAGGCGTCCATCGTTAGTCGTTCTCGTCTTCGTACCCAAAAAGATGCAAGGGTTTAGCCGTGAGACTTTTAAGTTCCGCCCATCGCAACAATGCATCTTCTCGCCCATGGGTGACCCAAAGCTCCGCCGGGGCAATTTCTTCAATCGTCGTCGTAAGCTCATCCCAATCGGCGTGATCGGAAAGAATGAGGGGCATTTCGACGCCATGCTGACGCATCCGGTTACGGATCCGCATCCAGCCGCTGGCGAATACCGGTAACGGATCAGGAAAACGCCGCGCCCATTGGTTGGAAAAAGCCGATGGCGGCGCGACGACGATTTTTCCTTCAAATTGGTTTTTCGTCTTCGCGGTTTTGTCTTTTATGGTCGCCGGCGCTAATGCGCCAAGCGAAATGCCGAATTCTTCGTATAGGGCGCATAGTTTTTCCATAGCGCCGTGGATGAAAATTGTCTCTTCATACCCGGCCTCCCGCAATAGGGCGATGATGCGTTGCGCTTTCCCAAGGGCATAGGCGCCCACAAGATGGGTGCGCTCAGGAAATTGGGCGACGGAGCGAAGCAGCTTTTGTATCTCCTGGCGATCATCCGGGTGACGAAAAACGGGTAAGCCAAAGGTCGCCTCAGTAATGAAAACATCGCAAGGCATGACTTCGAAAGGCGCACAGGTTGGATCAGGGCGGCGTTTGTAATCCCCTGCTGCGATGAGCCGTTTGCCGGCATATTCAATGACAATTTGCGCTGACCCTAAGACATGACCGGCGGGAATAAGCTGGATACCGACGCCATTTTCCGTTGTTTTTTCATGATAGGCGGCGCTTTGTGGTCTCGGTGAGAAATCAGCGCCATAACGCTCGCCCATGATGGCGATTGTTTCAGGGGTCGCGAGGACGGCGCCATGGCCTGCCCGCGCATGGTCTGCATGGCCATGGGTGATAACCGCGCGATCAACCGGGCGGACCGGGTCAATATAAAAATCCCCTGGCGGGCAATAAATGCCTTTAGGTGTTGGGTGGAGAATATCAGCGACAGCGCTCATGCTGCTTTATAGCGGCTGAAGCGCAATCGGCAAAGCAAGCTACCAAGGGTCACCCGACCGCGAAGCTCTCCACTAGGGAGCCTGCGATTAACCGCCATCCATCAATCAGGACAAAGAAGATAAGCTTAAACGGCAGCGAGATAACAATCGGCGGCAACATTAACATCCCCATGGCCATCAAGATAGAAGAAATGGCCATATCAATGATGAGGAAGGGAATGAAGATCAAAAAGCCAATTTCAAAAGCTCGTCGCAATTCGGAGATCATGAACGCTGGCGTCACAATATGAAGGGGCGTTGCTTCCGCGCTTTCTGGGGTGGCTTCGGCCAAATCAATAAAGAGCGCGAGGTCCTTTTCCCGTGTTTGCGCCAGCATGAAGGTTTTTAATGGGGCGGCGGCCTTGGGTAGCGCCTCCTCCATGGGCATTTCGTTTTGGAGGAGGGGTTGCACGCCGGCTTCATAAGCTGCACCAAATGTGGGCGCCATGACAAAGGCCGTTAAGAAAAGGGCGAGGGAGATGATCACGGGATTTGGCGGGCTTTGCTGAATGCCAATTGCGGTTCGCAATAGGGAAAGAACCACCACAATCCGGACGAATGACGTCATCATAATTAAGACCGACGGCGCCAGTGATAGGACGGTCAGTAATAGGACGAGCTGAACAATTCGGCCCGCAAAGCCCGTCTCCCCGCCGCCAAGATCAATGCTTAAGGCTTGGGCGAAGGCCGAAGAAGAGACCATCACTCCGACGACCGTCAACGTGGCGATGAACAAGATTGCTTTTAAGAAAAAGCGATTGCCTGTTTTTCGTCCCATAAACGGTAAAAAGAAACGAAGTCTGATGTCGCCAGGTGAACTCATGCAGCGCGACGCCCTGGTGCAAGAGAATGATCAATGTCGGTATCGGGTTCTTTTTGACCATCGGCCGCCAGGACAGCCTCGGATGTCGATAGATTGAGAGCACTGCCGAAGACTGCGGCGGCGGTCGCCGTTTCGGTTTTGGCGCAGCCGTCTGAGAGGGGTTCAGGCAATGATTGCTGCAGCAGGCGGACCCCGTTCGGGCCCATTGATATTAAATGCTGGCGTTCGTCGCATTGAATGATCGCGATGCGTTGGGTGCGATCGAGCGCCATGGTCTCAATGAGACGAAGCCGCTTTTGGCGACGCCCTGGCGCACCAGCAGATTTGATCTGCTCAGCGACCCCAAAGCGCCGCGCCAATAGGGCGCAACCGCCTATCAGGCCGAGCACAAACAGCAGGGCGAACATCATGCGGGCGATATCAAGGATCGTCATAAGCGTTCTCTTTGTTGAAACTTCGCCCAGGGCGATGTTGAGAGAATGCGCTGAACCTCTTTAACGCTTGGTTAAGGTTAAGATTTTCCTTTTCCATTTTCGCAAGGATGTCGGCTTGGGTGATTTTTCGGGCTGGTCGGCATTGGAAAACACCTCAATAGATTCGCTTTTAACGCGAAAAATGTTCGCCCTTGTTGGTCTCCCTGGCCGCGCCGCCTGTGGTTTCAAAAGCGCAGCCCCCGATATCTTTTTCCGCCTTACTGGCGAACGTTTCGAGGAAGACATAAACAGTCGAGTAATGGAGGATGGCAAAGGACTTGCTGTCAATTGTCCGCCTAATTCGCGACGGTGGATGTCTGACGACGAAATAACGTGCGAGGGGCGGCGAGTCGCGCCAAAAGACAGGTTAGAGGTCATCGCGGTGACCAATTTACGGTAAGCTTCGGCCATGATCATACCGTTCCAGCCGACCGTATTAGGGCCAAATTGAGCGGTGGCGATGGACGTTTATCGAGCGTCGTGATGCGGATTTAACTGAACGCCGGGAGGCCGGCGCCCAAAAAGGGATACCACCATGTCGACTATTCTTCGATTTTTTTTGAAAATTTCGGTGCTACTTGGCGCGCTTGCACTGGGGGCTTGCGCCAATTCGGGCATCATCAATTCCAATAACCTAGCGGCGGCGCCAACGTCGGCGGAAACCGCTTCCGATGGCGCGCCGGAATATCTCATTGGTCCTTTAGACCAATTGGAGGTGTTCGTGTGGCGGGCGCCCGAACTATCGACCAATGTCACGGTGCGCCCTGATGGCCGCATTTCGACACCTTTGGTGGAAGACATGACGGCGGCGGGTAAAACCCCGACAAAACTTGCAAAGGACCTTGAGCGGTCTCTCCGCCAATACGTCAAAAGCCCTCAGGTGACGGTGATTGTCTCGAACTTCACCTCCACCTTCGATCAGCAGGTTCGGGTGTTAGGCGAAGCGCAGCGCCCCGTCGCGTTACCGTTCCAGTCTGGCATGACGGTGCTTGACGTGATGGTGGCTGTTGGTGGATTGACCGAGTTTGCCGCCGGAAACAAAGCCGTTCTTATTCGCGGCGTGGGCGAAGATCGCCAATCCTATCGTGTCCGGTTGGATGATTTGCTTCGTAAGGGAAATATCGCCGCCAATGTGCCGGTTCTTCCCGGCGATGTTATCCTTATTCCAGAGAGTATTTTCTAGGAATTTTTCGCGTTGATTGCCGCCCTTGCTCCTTCTCCCAACATGGGAGGGGGAATTTGAGACAGGGGCGGTGACCAGTTTTGGTTGAATCAGTGTTTCATTCGCACTGTCGGTGCGTGCAAACAGTTTCGACGCGCTCTGTGATATTGTAAAATAGCGCATGACGCGGATGTTCTAGAAGATGTCGCGTTTTTGGCGGGCGAAGGGATTAAGATAAATGACGTTATCGGCTAAATTCGATGCGCAGAGGATAAAAGTCGCCGAGTTCATCGGGGATGAGTCCTCTATTATGTCGGTCGCCCCTGATCGTCCCCGAAAAAACAACGCTCGCTCGATGTTCTTGGCGAGCGCCAGCGCATGTATTCTTGCAACTTCTTTTTCTGTCGACATTGCGAATGCCCAACAAGGCGCGCGAGGCGGCACCCAGGCGCCATTATCGTTTAAAACGAATTACTTTGGATATGCCGCCAGCGTCAGCCCAACGGTCACATATTCCGACAATAATAATCTCGGACAAGACGGTAACAGAGACGGCGCTGTCATCGGCTCTGTAAATTTTAACGGTAGCGGGATTTACTCCAACCGTCGGTTCACCGGGCTGATCGATGGCGATCTCGGTGTCTCGTACATCTCCGATGATGAAGATGTTGTTGTGAACCAGCGTCTCGGCGCGACAGGCACCGCGACGGTGGCCGAAAACCTCGCTTATATCGATATTTCGGGATCAACGAACCGTCAGTTGGTCGGCGATAATGCTGCGTTTTCTCGGAACGTCAACGCGGCGCGGGGCGCGCGCGCGAATGTCCATAGCTTAAGCGTAAGTCCCTATTTTAACCGTCAATTAGACCAAGAGGCGACGGCGGAAATTCGATATCGGTTTTCACAGGTGTTTGTTGATGACGATGACAGTGCGCTTAATGATTCGCGCACCCACGAAATTCGTGCTGCCTATGATTCTGGTGAGGTGTTCGACCGGTTGAGCTTGTCGGTATTTGGGTACGCAGGCTTTAATGACGAATTCGGTTCTGTCGCTGTCGAAAACTTCGGTTTCGAACAATTTGCAGGGGGCGCGGAGGTTGAATACGCCGTATCGAGCCGTTTTGCGCTGACAGGCGCCGTTGGCTACGATGAGATTCAGTCAGATGCCCCGGCCGCCCTTATTCCTGAGGATGATTTATCCGGGGTGTTTTGGCGATCGGGGTTCAGGGCGCGTCCAGGCCGAAAGACCAATTTGCGTCTTGAATATGGTCGGCGCTTTGGTGACGGCTTCGTTTCGGGCGATTTCAGCTACGATATTTCCAGGCGTTTTCAGTTCCGTGCGAATGCGGGTCGCGATTTCCGTACACGCACGCAAACAAACGCAACGCGTTTCACGTCCTTGCAGCGCAGCACATTGGAGTTTGCTGACCGATTACGTGAAGGGAATATCGAGTTATCACCTGCGTCGATTATCAACTCATCGTCCAATATTAATAGACGATTTGGCGGCGCCCAAACCATTGGCGTTGCGGCGACGAACCGTGCTTCAGCCGCGTTAATTGGGTCGTTCCGGCGAACGCAAGTTTCGGCGAATGCGAATTACGTGGATGACGACTTCAATTTCCGTCAGGTTGAAACGGCAGGGGGCGGCCTAGCCGTTAATCATCAATTGTCTCGTCGCATTTCAGCCTATGGGGATGTCTTCTACCGGCGCGCTGACACTGCCATTGACTTAGATAGTTGTATCGCAAACCCTGAGTTTTTCGGCCTTGTTTCTGGCAGTCTCTTAACGGGACCGCAGTTCTGCACGAATATTGCTTTGACCAATGGCGTATCGAATACGGTTGGCGGCCGCATCGGGGCTCAATACCGTGTGTTTAAGAATGTATCGGCTTTTGCGGAATACTCTCATACGGAGCGGTTTTCTGAGAATCCGCTTCTTGAATTCAGTGAGAACCTTGTCACGGCGGGGTTGACGTATACCTTTTAGAGGCCGATCGCTCATAACCGGTTGGCGGGCCAGAAAACTATGTATGAAGAATATTACAACTTCACAGGCGCGCCATTCCAGCTGACACCGGACACCAAGTTCTTTTTTGGCGCTCGTAGCCATAACAAAGCCATGGCCTATCTCCACTATGGGTTACGCCAACGTGATGGCTTTATTGTCATCACGGGTGAACAAGGCGTCGGTAAAACGATGCTTACTGGCCATCTGTTGGATCAGATTGATGACGCGGATGTTCGGGCGGCTCGCCTGCAAACGCCGACGTTAACGCCTGATGATTTATTGGGCGGCATCCTCAAGGCATTTGAGCTAACGCCTAACAAGATGGGCAAGGCCGCTGAGATTGAAGCGTTTGAAGATTTTTTGTTCGATCAAATGAACCGCGGTGTCAGGGTTCTGCTGATTGTTGACGAAGCACAAAACCTGCCTACGGCGAGTTTAGAAGAGCTGCGGGTCTTATCTAACATTGATTATGAGGGGACGCCTCTTTTCCAGGTTTTTCTCGTCGGACGGCCATCGTTAAAGGATGCGGTTGCCAAAGAAGGCAGCGAGGCTTTTCATCAACGGGTCATCGCGTCGTATGAGGTAGAGCGCTTTAGTCAGTTGGAGACGCGCGCCTATATTGAACATCGCCTCTCCCTCGTTGGGTGGCAGGACCAGCCCGTCGTTACTGATCGAGCGTTTGATGCAATTCACGAGGCGACCGGCGGAAATCCGTTGAAGGTGAATACGCTTTTTGGTCGTGTTCTGTTGTTGGCCTCTATCGAAGAACGCCGTGAGATCGATGATGAAACCATTCGAAAGGTTATCGCCGATCTTGATGCTACCGATGGTTTCGATGCGCCGTCTTCGATGAATAGCGTTGTTTCATTTGATGACGTGATCGAGGCCGCGGGGGCGGAAGAAGCGCCGACAAACACGGATGACGATCCTGCGCTCGTCCCATCAGATCCTGTTGAAATACCCCCCGAAAACGATCCCAAGACGGATGGACACGAAAAACGAGTTTCGGGTGAACTAGATACAACCGAAACCGTTCCTCAAACTGGCGATGATGGTGAGGCCAGCATTCCACAAAACGAGCCCGATATGACCCATGTTGATAAAAAAGCTGACCAGCCCGTGACAGAGACCGAGGGAGAGGAGGTCGGTGAAAGCGTGCTTGACCGATTAAAAGCGCGCAAAAAGGCAGGAAGCCGGAAGACCTCGACAACGGCGACGTTGGCGGCGACCGGCGCTCCATCGTCGGATAATGCTGCTCCCGTAAGCGCCTCTTCCGCCCTTGCTCCGGCGGATGGTGGACCGGCGACCATCGCCGATGTGGCCGATGCTATCGAAGCCGCCCGCAAGCAAGACGATGAACAGCAGGAAACTGAGCGGTTTGAAGGTGACGCCTCCCGCATGTCGGAGTCGAATGACGAACAGTCTACGGGCCCTAAATTCGCCCATGAAAAAGGTGATCTTGAGAAGGACCAAGAAGAGGAAACATCCGAGGTCCCGTATTTCGATGACGATCCGAAAGGGTGGAAGCGCGCGTTAGTCGAATCAGTGAAGGAGACGCGCGCCGATCTGAGCGACGCTCAATCCTCGCTAAATGAGTTACGTCGGCAACTTTCTAACCTTCATCGGAACCGCCAAAAGGCCCGCCGCAATGCGGTGGCGTCGCTTGAAAAAGCATCCTCGATTTTGGAAGAACTCCGCCGCGTCGATCAGTAGGCCCGAAATCCGCATTTAAGAATCCGTCGCATCGATATCGAGGACACCGTCGATGTCTTCGTCAAAACTATAGTCACTTAAAAACTCGACGGCCCTGTCGCGCGGGGTATCATCGATCTGCAGGTCAAATATGTCAGGACGGGCGTAATGTCCGGCAATGTCACAGGCGGCTTTGGCTGCCCTCACGATGTCGAGAGAGCCTTCAGCATAGAGAATACCTTCACCCTCAAGAGGGCCGGCAATAATCTCGCCGCGTGGATCTATGATCACTGAGTCGCCAGTATGCTCCCAGTCGCCAAGTGGTTTCCATTTATCAGGAATATCGCTTCTACGCCGTAGGCCCGCAGAACAAATCACATAAGATGCTGCTTGGCTTGCAAAGGCTCGTGACAAGAGATGTTGGCGCGCCCAGCAATATTCCTCTGCCCGCGGTGTTTTTTCCCAGCCGGGCCAGAGGGCGCAGTGAATTTGGGTCCCTTGTGCGGCAAGGGCGTAGCCCGGCAACATCATCTGGTGTTCCCAGCAATTCAACGCGCTGATGCGTCCATAGGCGCGTTGGGGTGCTTTTAATCCGGCGCCATCGCCATCCGCCCAAATGATGCGTTCTGCATGGGTGGGTTTTAACTTGCGGTGCCTGTTGATGATCTCGCCTTCGCGGCCGATCATCAGCGCTGTCGCATAAACCGCGCCTTGAGAATTGGGGTCGCGTTCGGCAATGCCGATCACAACGTCAACACCACCCTTGCGGGCCGCCGCGCATAAAGCGTCGGTCTCTGGCCCGCCAATTTCGATGGCGTTTTCAAGATAGGCTGCGCTTGCTTCCCAAGTCAGATCCTGAACGCCGCCTTCGATCCAAAATGGGTATCCTGGTAACCATGTTTCCCCAAATGCGGCGATATCCGCGCCTTCCTTCCCTGCTTCGTTGATCAATTGGCATGCTTTTTCCGTGGCCGCGTCTTTATCGAATAGAACGTGAGCCCCTTGGATGGCGGCCATTTTGAAGGTTGAAGCGGTCATTTGTACTCCCTTAGTTCTTTCGGAGCCGATCCCACGATGGATGGCGAAAGAGACGAGTTTTTTTGATGCGGCGCAGCAAGTGAATTGGTCGCGCGGTCAGGATTCGGTGCAAGGCGAACGTGAAAGATATCGAGTGTGTCTATTCGAACGCTTGGCTTAGTCTTAACAACCGGTTAAAAAGCTTTAGGGATTAACATCGGGTTTTTGAAGGGTAACGGGGGCTTTTTATGCTCAGAATTTTACTGCCGCTTGCGGTGATTGCGGCGCTTCTTTTTGCGCCAATTTTTCAAGATCAGGTCGAGGGGTCTGATCTTGGCGGTTCAACGGTGATGTATTCCGGCAATGATTACGTCGGTAATACGGTAGGCTGCTGGATCGGTGGAGAGTTTTCTATCGAGGGCGATTGCGCGCCAAAAGCTGGTGAGAAAGGGCTTGCAATTTTCGCGGCCGTTTTTGTGTCAGCCGTCGCTGCCGCTCTTGGCGTTTTGGGTCTGTTGCCATTTATCGGCAGGCTCACAAGTTTCATCACGACCATCGCCGGCATCGCGGCGATTGGCGCGATCGGGTTTTACGTGTTCAGCCAGATGGGCACGGATGAAGGCCTCGATGGCGTGCAATGGGGCGCTTATCTCGGCGGCGGGGGCGGCTTGTTGACGCTCATTTCCGGCCTGGCCGGGATGAGAGGCCGATAAAAATTTACGCGCGGCAAGATTAAAACAATAGTCGCTGCGCTGTTTCCGTTACGGGAGGAAACGAAAATCGCGTTCTGCTGTTAAAGGCAGGGCGCGATTTTTTATGCGTTTTTGCTGAAAAAATGGGCGATCTCACAAGCGGTTCGAAACGCCCGAGACTTGGCGGATATTTAGTCCCACCGCGCAAGAGGGGGGAGGGACGATAAAATGGCGTCAACATTGCCGCCCGTTTTTAGCCCGAATGTCGTGCCGCGATCGTAAAGCAGGTTGTACTCCGCATAACGACCACGACGACGCAATTGCTCCTGGCGGTCCTCTTCGGTCCATTGAGTATGGTGACGTCTGGCCACCAATTGCGGATAGGTATCCAAAAAAGCGCGCCCTATATCCTGGGTGAATGCAAAATCTTTCTCCCAATCGCCGCTGTCATGGCGATCATAAAAAACGCCGCCGACGCCGCGTGGCTCATTTCGGTGGGGCAAGAAAAAATACTCATCGCACCACTTTTTGAATGTCGGGTAGTAGGCCGGATCATGGGCGTCGCAGGCGGCGCGGTAAGCGGCGTGAAAGTCTTTTGTGTCCTCATGGGCGCGGGCGCTGTCGATCTCCGCGCGATATCGATCGAGCATGGGGTTAAGGTCGCCACCGCCGCCGAACCAGCACTTGGTTGTGACGATCATCCGCGTATTCATATGGGCCGCTGGCGCATGGGGGTTCGCCGTGTGGGCAATGACAGAAATGCCTGACGCCCAAAATCTGGGATCGTCTTCAGCGCCCGGAATTTGTTTACGAAACTCTTCGGAAAACTCACCGTAAACGTTTGAAGAATGTATCCCCGCTTTTTCGAAAACCCGCCCTTTCAGAACCGCCATGATCCCGCCGCCAAGGTCGCTTGCCCCATCGCCGCGCCGCCAGGGCTCGCGTTGAAACCGCGAGGCTTGCGCACCATCATCATTTGCTGCCGTTTCTTCAAGGGATTCAAAGGCTTCGATCAGATTGTTCTGAAGCGACTGAAACCAAGCCTGGGCGCGGTCTTTCTTCTGTTCGAGGTGCGTCATTGACGATGCGTTGAGACTTTCTGCGGATAATGATGTGGTTAACCAAGGGCGGCAAATAGGGCTGCGTCGCGAGGGGCGAATAATGGTCGATAGCATATGGGTTGGCGCTGTCTATGGCGGCATTGGCGCACTTGCGGGGTTTGGCGTCGGGACTATTCTCGGCGGGATTGTCACCGCGGTCGCCAAGAATGGGCGGTCTGGGCTCGTTGCGATGGGGCTCAGCACGTTGGCGGGCGTGGCTGGCGCGTTCACCTTAGGCAAGCCTCTTCTTGATGATCATGTCGGCGCGATCATGGGGCGCGGCGTCGTGGAGAATGTTGGCGAAACCATCGACGCGATTTTCGCTGAGATATCGGAAGACCCGATGATGGCTGCGATTCTCGATCGCGAACCCGAACTGAAAAACGTCCTGCGCCGGCGCATGCGGCGCACCCTTGCGACAGCACCGTCCCATGCCGCTGCGCGATCAGAACTCTACGCGCTGAGCTCCTCCACCGTTGGCGGGCGCCTCGTTCATTATGTTCAACGTGGACAGGACGCTGATATTACGGCCTTCATGACGGAGTTAACATCCACTCTGAGCGGCCTTTTCGATACGGACCCTGATTTTTGCCACCAATATCTCTATCGCAACGCGGAATTGGTGGACAAAACGACGGCCGACCTGCGAGAGATCATCGGCCCCGACCAATTTGATCGTTTACAAGGCGCGGCAGCGGCCGTTGTGCGCGGCGCCGGTCAGCGCATACCCGATTATAGTCAGGCGTCAGCGACCGTGATCGTCGATGAAGCTTTCGAAGTGATGCAGGGAACATTGGGCGACTCCTATGCCGGCCTCATCACCGGTGAGAGTAAGCCTGCAAATGTGTCGGAAGCGAAGGTCGCTTGTTGGGCGACCGTTCAATATTACACCCATATGCTGCGTAGCGATGATCCGGCCTTACCGATTCGCCATGTATTTTTGACGGCGGGCTAACCGCTTAGGGCCAGCGGATTTGCCGGCGGGCTTCGGCAAGGGCGATGGCCGCGGCGGTGGCCATATTCAAGGATCGGGCGTCAGGGGCGATTGGGATCCGCACGGTGAGATCGCAATTCTCGTGCACCTCGTCAGGGACGCCGGCGCTTTCCTGTCCCATGAGGAGAAGGTCGCCAGCCGCTAAAGGCGTTTCCCAAATCGTTGAGATCGCTTTTGTGCTCAGAAGGACGAGCCGCCCTGAGCGCCGATTGTCGCTGTCGCAAAACGTCGCCCATGATTGATGGCGGGTGGGCGGCGCAAGAAGCCCGTAATCCATGGCGGTGCGACGATATCCCTTATCCCCCATCGGGAATCCGCAAGGCTCGATGATATCGAGCCCAGCGCTGAAACAGGCCGCCGCCCGCGTGGCGGCGCCCACATTCTGGGCTATTTCCGGGCGATATAGCACCAATCGTAATGACGCGTCGGTTGTCGCCGTCATGTCGCACGTCTCCTGAATTTTCCCTGTGACACCGCGCCATTGCTTTCGCGACGCTAGGACGCATAGAGCCGGCGAATGACTTGAGTATTTAAGGGGGGAATATTTGTTACACGACGTGGGGCGCAACCGCGTGAGACTGATAATAGGGCACAGCAATGAGCGATAACCCATCCGAAGAACCAACCCGGCGCGATCTCATCCATCTCATGGCCGGTTCTGCGGCCGCCGTGGGCGGCGCGGGCATCGTGGTGCCATTGGTTCACCAAATGAACCCTGATGCCTCGGTTCTGGCGCTTGCAACCAAAGAAGTTGATCTTTCGACGGTGGAAGTCGGCCAAGCGATTAAAGTTTTCTGGCAAGGCAAACCCGTCTTTATTCGTCGACGCACGCCGGAAGAAATTTCCGAGGCTGAAGCAACCCCGCTTTCCGCATTGAAAGATGGCGATGCGCGTAATGATAATCTGTCAGCCGATGCGACGGATAAAGAGCGCACCACTGGCGCGGATGGGCAGGCAAGGCCTGAGTGGTTGATCCTAGTTGGCGTATGCACGCACTTAGGCTGCATCCCTCTTGGGACATCCCAAGGGGAGATCAAAGGCGACTACAACGGTTGGTTCTGCCCTTGCCACGGTTCCCACTACGATACTTCCGGACGCATTCGGAAAGGCCCGGCGCCGGAAAACCTGCCAGTGCCGCCGTATCAGTTCATCACCGACACCACTGTCAAGATTGGCTAAAAGGATCAGTACGCCATGAGCCACGAGTCGACATACAAGCCCCAATCGGGCGTAGAGAAATGGATTGACGAGCGCCTGCCGTTGCCGCGCCTCGCCTATGATTCTTTTGTTGATTTTCCAACACCGAAGAACCTCAATTATTGGTACACCTTCGGTGGCATCCTCGCGATTTGTTTGGTGGTGCAGATCATTACCGGCATCGTGCTTGCGATGCATTACACCCCCCATGTTGATTACGCCTTCGACAGCGTTGAGCATATCATGCGGGATGTGAACTACGGTTGGTTGTTGCGTTATACCCACGCAAACGGCGCCTCGATGTTCTTCCTTGCCGTCTACATCCATATGTTCCGCGGTCTCTATTACGGTTCATACAAAGAACCCCGTGAGATGCTCTGGATCTTGGGCGTCATTATTTTCCTACTGATGATGGCGACGGCGTTTATGGGATATGTGTTGCCATGGGGTCAGATGAGCTATTGGGGCGCGACGGTGATCACAAATCTGTTCTCCGCGATCCCTTATGTTGGCGAATCCATCAGGACGCTTCTTTGGGGTGGGTTCTCCGTTGATAACGCAACGCTGAACCGGTTCTTCTCGCTACATTACCTATTGCCGTTTGCGATTGCCGGCGTTGTCGTGCTCCACATTTGGGCGCTGCATATTCCGGGTAATAACAATCCGACGGGCGTCGAAGTAAAAGACGTAAAGAAAGACACTGTGCCGTTTCACCCGTATTACACGGTGAAAGACGGTTTCGCGATCGCGGTTTTTATGGTGCTGTTTGCGGCTTTCGTGTTCTTTAGCCCGAACGCTCTTGGTCACCCGGATAACTATATCCCGGCGAACCCATTATCCACGCCGGCCCATATCGTGCCTGAGTGGTATTTCCTACCATTCTACGCGATCCTCCGGGCGATTACTTTTGATATCGGTCCGATTTCATCGAAACTCGGCGGCGTGCTCGCGATGTTCGGCGCGATTGCAGTCCTCTTTGTGCTGCCATGGCTTGATACCTCGAAGGTTCGCTCGATGCGGTATCGTCCTGTCGCGCGGTTGTGGTTCTTCTTGTTCGTGATCTGCTGCCTGGCGCTCGGGTATTTGGGTGGTAAACCCGCGGAAGGGGCCTATGTCCTCTTTGCGCAGATTTCGACGCTTTATTATTTCGCGTTCTTCCTGGTGATCCTGCCGCTTCTCGGCGTTTTGGAAAAACCAACTCCGTTGCCAAAATCAATCTCCCAAGCGGTGTTAAAACCGATGGCGTCAACGCCATCTTCCGCCGCGCCGGCTGCGCAGCCGGCGGAGTAGGGGGTAGCAATGAAAGCTTCTGTTATGAAACAGCCTCTCAAGGCGCTCCGCTGGTTAACGTCCCGACAGGGCGTGTTGGCAATGATTGCCCTTTCGTTTAGCGCGTTTGGCGTGACGAATGTTGCTCTCGCCGCCGGCGGCGAAGTGAAAAAGGCCGAGCATCATCATTGGCATTTTGATGGGCCCTTCGGCACTTATGATAAAGACGCCGTGCAACGCGGGTTCCAAGTTTATCGCACCGTTTGCGCGAGCTGCCATTCGGTGGACCAACTTGCGTTCCGCAATCTTGGCCAACAAAGCGGTCCGTTTTTCCTCGACCGCTGTCCGGAAGGGGTGCCAGAGAGCACGAATTGTTCCAACCCGAACGACAACCCTATCGTAAAGGCCTTCGCTGCAGAATATCAGATTACGGATGGCCCTGATGAATCTGGCGATATGTTCCAACGCCCCGGGCTGCCATCGGATAAAATCCCTGGTCCATACGCCAATGATCAAGTTGCTCGCCTAGCCAATGGCGGTGCGCTGCCGCCTGATCTCTCGCTAATTATGAAAGCGCGCCATCATGGTCCGAATTACGTTTATAGCTTGCTGACCGGCTACAAAGATGCGCCGGCTAGCGTCGAAATTCCGGCCGGCCAATATTACAACCCCTATTTCCCTGGCGATATGTCCCAGCTTTTAAAGCCGGAATATCTTGATGACGAAGGTCATGCGGAAAAAGGCGTCGAGGTTCCCTATGGCGGCGTTCTCGCCATGGCGCCGCCATTGGCTGAAGGTGTTGTTGATTATGAAGATGAAAATACACCGGAAACTGTTGAGCAGTATGCGGCGGATGTTGTCGAGTTCCTTACTTGGGCGGCGGAACCGAAAATGGAGCAGCGCAAGAAACTGGGCGTGATGTCGATTACCTATCTCCTTATTTTGTGCGGTCTACTTTATTGGTCTTATCGCGAGATTTGGTCGAAGGTTGATCATTAAACGCGGCGTGATCAAAGCGATCCATCAGAATTGAAGCCGCGCCATTCCGAGCGCGGCTTCTTCTTTTTTGGCCCTCCGTTACCGGGCATTTAAAATTCAAGGCGTAGAGATATGACGACGCCAATTAGTGGTTTTATAAAACCAATCCTGTCTTCGGTTCGTGATGCTTTCAGCGCGAACTTCGATGGGGATTTCCCTGAACTCGGCGCGAGTTTCGCTGTCATGCAAGATGGTGAGCTGATCGTCGATCTTTACGGCGGGTATACGGATCGAAAAAAAGAGACGCTCTGGGCTGAGGATACAATCGCGTGCGTTTACTCAACGGGCAAGGCGGTTTGCGCGTTTCTGATCGCTCGCGCCGTCTCCGCGGGAAAACTGGATTACGATGCCCCCGTTGCAAATTATTGGCCTGAATTCGCGGCGGCGGGAAAAGAAAAACTCACAGTGGCCGAGGCGTTGTCTCACCAGGGCGGGCTTTGCGGGTTTCCCGATGAAATGCCGCCTGCCGATTGGCTGAATTGGGAAACGATCACGGGCAAGCTTGCTGCGATGGCGCCGTTATGGCCCCCTGGCAGCGAGAACGGGTATCACCCCCAGACGGCGGGATTTTTAGCGGGCGAACTTATCCGGCGGGTCGAAGGCCGCACGATTGGCGAGATTTTGCGGCACGATTACTTTCAGCCACATGGGATTGACCTTCATTGCGGCGTTCCACCGGAAATCGGCGCTCGCACCGCGTTCATGCCGAAGCCCCCGCGCGCGCCAGATCTCGGTGACTTGAACGAATTCACCAAGGCCGCGTTTCTGAAACCCTGGTCCTCGCCGGCGAAGGTCTCCCGCGAGGACTGGATGGCGGCGGAATTACCGGCGTCAAATATGCACGGCTCGGCGCGGTCGATCGCGCAGCTTGTCCATGCATTCGCCTGTAATGGCGATGGGGAGGGGGTTTTCGCGCTGGCCTCAGATGTCGTCGCCGAAGCGCTAAAAGCGCGTGTAAGCGGCGATGATCTGGTCTTGCCGTTTCACCTGACATGGGCGGCGGGGCTAATGCACAACACAAACGGCCAGTTCGGCCCGGAAGAAAGGGCTCTCGGCCATGCTGGGTTTGGTGGGTCTTGCGTTGTCGTCGCCCCAGAGCGGCGCCTGACGGCGGCCTATGTGATGAACCGAATGTCGCCCTATCTTGTTGGCGACCCGCGCGCGACGCGCTTACTGGCGGCCCTTTACGAGGGACTTTGAGAGAACATTTGCTAAACGGGACGTCACTTTTTTTCGGTGGCGCTCGCCCATCCCAATCGCCAAATCGCCTTGACAGAAATGTCCACAAAGCGTTCTTGGCGTTTTTCGATAGAAGGTCAGTATAGGTTATGGACGTAAATCTCGCCATCGTGGGTGCAACGGGCAATGTGGGTCAGGAAATGCTCTCCATTCTGGATGAGCGGTTGTTTCCTGTTGGCGATATTCACGCGCTGGCCTCGCGGCAATCCCTTGGGCGGGAAGTGTCCTTCGGTGACAAAACCCTAAAATGTCAGGATCTGGAGCAGTTTGACTTTTCGAAGGTCGATATCGCGCTGTTTTCCGCTGGCGGCGCCGTGGCGAAAGGCTGGGCGCCTAAGGCGGCGGCGGCGGGCGCTGTCGTCATCGACAACTCCTCCCATTTTCGCATGCACGCCGATGTGCCCTTGATTGTGCCGGAGGTGAACGCGGACGCTGTCGCCGGTTTTACGAAAACCAACATCATCGCAAACCCGAATTGTTCCACCGCTCAGCTCGTCGTGGCGTTAAAACCGCTCCATGACGCCGCCGGTATTCGCCGGGTTGTTGTATCAACTTATCAGTCGACCTCTGGCGCCGGCAAAGCGGCAATGGAAGAGTTGTTCAACCAGACCAAGGGTATTTTTGTCAATGATACGCCAGACCCGGATAAGTTCACCAAGCAAATTGCCTTCAACGTCATCCCCCATATCGATGTCTTCATGGAAGACGGCTTCACCAAAGAAGAATGGAAGATGACGGCGGAAACAAAAAAAATTCTGGATAAAAATATTAAACTGACCGCCAATTGCGTTCGTGTGCCAACATTTGTCGGTCACGCCGAAGCGGTAAATATCGAATTCGAGCGTCCGATTTCCGATGATGAAGCCCGCGAAATCCTGCGCGAGGCGCCGGGCCTATTAGTCGTCGATAAGAGAGAAGATGGCGGCTATGTCACGCCGGTTGAATGCGTCGGCGAATTCGCGACATTTGTGAGCCGCATCCGAACGGACCCAACCACGGAAAACGGGTTGGCGCTTTGGTGTGTTTCCGACAATTTACGCAAAGGCGCCGCCCTAAACGCGGTGCAGATTGCTGAAACCTTGAATAATCGCGGATTACTGCCCCGCCAACAATAAGGACCACGCTTCGATGACCAATGATCGTCCTTCATCGTCTCAAGGATCGGAGGGCGACGCACGCTTTGGGCTCCTTTGCGGTATCGTCGCGTACACATTGTGGGGCTTGTTTCCCCTTTTCTTTAAGCAAGTCGATCATGTGGCGGCCCTTGAAATTGTCACATGGCGCATTCTTTGGGCGATCCCCGTTTGCGCGCTGATCATCTTTTTGCGGCGGCAATGGGGCGAGATTAAAACTATTTTCACCGACTGGCGCATCATTCGTGTGCTGTTTGTATCGGCGATTTTTATCGCGGTGAATTGGTTTGGATATGTCTTCGCTGTCGCAAATGGGCGCGTATTAGAGGCGAGCCTTGCCTATTACATCAATCCTTTAATGTTTATCGCAGCAGGGGTTCTTGTTCTGGGGGAAAGCCTTTCACGGTTCCAGGCGATCGCTGTCGCCTTGGCGACAATCGGTGTTCTCGTCCTAACCATCGCCCTTGGTGAAGCGCCGTGGATGGCGCTCGTGATGGCGTTTTCCTTCACCGTTTACGGATATCTTCGAAAGACGACGCCGGTTGGCGCCGTGCCGGGCCTGTTCACAGAAACCGTTTTGCTGGCGCCGGTCGCCATGGGCGTTCTTGTGTTTCTTGCGCTTCAAAGTCGGTTGTCCTTTGGCGCCATCGATGCGCAGACGGACCTTCTGCTCATTCTTTCTGGGCCGCTGACGACAGCGCCGCTAACGCTTTTCGCGCTGGCCGCCCGGCGCTTAACCCTTACGGTGTTGGGGTTCATCCAATATATCGGCCCCACGGGGCAGCTTTTCCTCGGCCTGTATTACGGGGAGGCGTTTACCTGGGCCCATGGTGTCTGTTTCGGCTTAATCTGGCTGGCGCTTGGCTTTGCGAGTTACGACATGCTCCAGCGCAGCCGTGTTGAGAAAAAACGCGCGCAGACCGCCGGCCCGTCTGGCTCGGTCATTGAAAAATCTATGGCGCAAACCGCTTCAGGGTCCCCGAAAAACTCATCAACGTAACGCCTTCGCTCTCAATCAGCCCGCGAGCGACCATGAGGCTTTTGCCGATTCGGACCGGCTCCCCAGTCGCGCTGATGAAGGCGCCGATCTTACCGGGCGCCAGGAAATCCGTGTTGAGGGAAACGGTGACGCCCTTGAACGCGCCGACTTCCCGAAAGCAGATCGTGAAAAGCGCCATATCGGCGAGGGTCAACAAGGCCCCGCCATGGACCATTTTCCCAAGATTGGCGTGGTGCGGTTGCGCCACAAACCCGACGCCCGGCGCGCCGTTTTGATTGTAATAAAAGGGGCCCGCATGCCAGGCGAAGGTTTCGGGATGCTGTTGCCGGGTCCATCCTGGCGGAATGAGGGTTTCCTGCGCCGTTTGGTCTGGTGGGGTAGGAGCGCCTAATGGCGCATTGGGAAAAGCTTGATCGGTCATGACGTTCGTCTAACGCGCGGCGCAAGTTGGCGCTACCCATGTGACTGTAACACGCTGTTGGAGGTCCCGGCTCCACATCGCAAGGGGCTGAATAAGGCGCTTGCCCGCGCGAGCATTGCGCGCCACTTTCTCCTCATGACCAATTTCCCAGACCCCATCTTTGTCCAGGCGGGCGAGACACGCCTCGCGACCTATCAGCTCGGTGGTGACACCGCGAACAACGAAGGGCGCCCGCCGATCATTCTTGTTCATGGCTGGCCGGAGCTTGCCTATTCCTGGAAAAACCAGATGGCGCCATTGGCGGCGGCGGGCTTCAGGGTGATCGCCGTTGATCTGAAAGGGTTCGGCGGCTCTGATTGTCCGAAGGACCCAAACCTATATGGTATTCGTCATTTAACGGATGAATTAGTGGCATTACTCGATGCGTTACACATTGATCAGGCGATTTTTTGCGGCCATGATTGGGGTGGAGCCATCGTCTGGCCCATGGCGCAACTTCACCCTGACCGGGTTGCTGGCGTTATCGGGGTGTGTACGCCCCATCGCCCACCGCCGCCCATACCGCCCCTGACGATTTTTGAAAAACGGTTCTCCAAAGACCATTATATCGTGCGCTTCCAGGAGCCTGAGGCGCCCGAAAAGATCTTTGCGGGTGGTGAAGAACGGTTTTTTCAATTGATGTTTCGCCGGCCCGCAACCAAGGCCGATATGGAGAAGTTGGGCGTGCGGATCTATGATCTTATCGGACGGTTCGAAAACGGGCCCGCGCCCGATGTCAACGGCGTCATCTTAAGCCCAGAAGATCTGGCGGTATACGTTAACGCCTATAAGCGGTCTGGCTTCACCGGCGGGGTCAACCTCTATCGCAATATTGATCAGAACCATGAGGTTTATAAGACTCTCAATCCGGTTATCGACAAACCAGCCTTATTCGTCGCCGCCGCTCAAGATTTCTTCCTCCCGCCCGATGGCGCCGATGGCATGGAGGAGCTTGTACCGCGCGTAGAAAAACACCTCATCGAAGATTGCGGCCATTGGGTCACCTGGGAGAAACCCGATGAGTTAAATGCGATTATGGTTGGTTGGTTGGGGCGTGTGTTTAGTTGAAGGGTTTAATTACGAACCATGAAACCGCTGAATTTAGTCTAGAGAGAAAGGCCAAATTTCGTTCCTAAGACGACCGACGTCATTTCGATTTGAACGTCTGAAACGAAGCTGGATTTTACCCTGGACAGCTCCTTAAAATGCCCAAAACCGGCCCCTTGAAATATCTATCTAAATTTAGAATGAGACCCAATCTTCTAAAAGATTGATAGTGTGACAGCGGTCACGGACAATCATTCTGCCGAAGACCGAAGCTGCTCTTGAGCGACAACGAATGGCGTTATCGCTTTGATTTGAGGAGCTAGAAATAATGTCAATCGGTGAATATGAGGATCCAGAGAACAAAAAATCTTCAGAACCTGAACAAAGTGCAGACAACCAAAACTCGGATTTCCAACCGATAGATCCGGACGAAGTTGACTCCCCAAGCGAAGAACTAAGCAAGCTCGGTGAGACAGATTCGGAGCGTGAACTGGTATCTCTGAAAGATCAGATCTCAACAGCTCTTTTTGCTCAAGAACAAGGCCCGGCGGAAGCATATTCCGCCTCTGATTTACGGTCATCTCGAAATGTAGTGGGCGTAGGGTTAGGACGGGCAGAGATCGACTTTGAGTCCGCTGGGTTAGAAGGGCCTGGAGAGACGGTCCTTAATGTCTATGTCGTAGAACAATCACCGGTGGATATTGTGAAATCGGCGGTCGTTGATTCTCTTGGAATTAGAGCAGCATCAAGCGATGCGGTTAGAGTTAATGTCGTTCCAGTTGGTGTAATTGATACTCTTGGACATCGCGCAAGGCATAGACCTGCTCCTGGGGGTGTATCAGTAGGACATCACCGCATCTCAGCAGGTACGCTTGGTGTCCTTGCTAGAGGGCGTAGCGGCGTGCGGCAAAATAGAGTACTAATTTTAAGCAATAACCATGTACTCGCCAATTCAAACGATGCCAGAGCTCACGATTCAATTATTCAACCAGGAAGCCATGACCGAGGACGAAACCCACAGGACCGCATAGCCGTCCTCGAGAGATGGGTTCCTATAAAGTTTGACGGAAAACCTAATTATGTAGATTGTGCTACCGGATGGGCCTGGCACAATCGAGTACGTAAAGATTTCTTTTATCAGGCTGGCCAACAGGGGCGCCACTTCAGAGTTGGTTCTCAACCAAAAAAATGTTCAGTTGGATTGATGGTTGGTAAAAGTGGCCGAACAACTGGCCTGACAATGGGATCAGTTTATGATTGTAATGCGGATGTAAGGGTCAACTTCGGCCGGGCCGGCGTTGCTGCGTTCAAAGATCAAATCACAATTCGAGGTACACGCGGCGAATTTAGCCAGGGCGGAGACTCGGGATCCCTGATATGGACTTGGGACTCTCAGCGTCAACCAGTTGGATTGCTTTTCGCAGGCGGCAGAGGTTACACTTTTGCCAACAAGATAGGCCGAGTATTGCAAGCACTAGATGTATCACTATATACTTAGAGTCTCTTGCATCAATTTAGCGTGATTAATTATGGTAGATCCTTCCAAACATTTTGACTGCGGGCCTGTTGAATACAATCCTGACGACGAAATGTCTTCGGATCTACCAACTGAGTTGGTTGATTTTCAAGCTGTCCCTGGCGTTACTGGCACTGGAGTGGGCAAGGACGAAGCAGGAGACGACTGTTACATTGTTTACGTTTGTGACGTATCAGTAGAAGATCAAATACCTAAATCAATTTTGGGTAAGAAAGTCATAGCGGTTGTTACGGGACAAATTGACGCTTTAGCTTAAGATTTGGTCGTATACAAATGTTTTCTCTACATGCCAAAATGACTTGCATTTCGCAAATTTACATGGGTTGATACTTTCGAGTCTTTCATATCAGCTACGGCACTAAGACTGGTCATGAGTTTGGCGTCTTAAATTTGCCAAAATTTGCCGCTGAAGGTTACGAGAATAGCCCAACGAATAATGGGTTTTCGCCATACTAATTATAGTTTACGAGCCTGGTGAAATACAGCCAACCAAGATACTCAGCCGACGAAGGCGGATGGTGATACGCAGCTAAATAACTACGTCCACCGCTTAGACAATTTCTGCGCCATCTCATCAGCCTCTTTCTTCGTCGCGCCCTTATAGCCCGTCACGCTGTCGGCGACGAAGGGGTTTGACTGGCGTTCTTTCCCGAAGGTGGAGGTGGGGCCGTGACCCGGCACGAATTGCATATCATCGCCCAACGGCCATAATTTTTCAGTTATCGAATTAATTAAGGTTTGTTGATCGCCGCGCGGAAAATCCGTTCGGCCAACAGAACCGGCGAAAATCACATCCCCCACAAAAGCGAGGCGCGCGCCTTCGTGATAGATCACCACATGGCCGGGGGTGTGGCCCGGCGTATAGGCGATTTTGAACACGAGCCCATCAAGCTCCAGAGTGTCGCCGTCCTCCACGAAACGATCGGGGGTGCAGTCTTCACCGTCGTCGATGTTAAAACGCTTCCAGGATTCTTTGATCTGCTGTAGCCAGAAGACTTCCTCCTTTTGGGGGCCTTCGATGGGCGCGCCGGTGCGGCGTTTGATTTCTTCGGCCGCGCCCGCATGGTCAAGATGGCCATGGGTCAGCCAGATTTTTACGATGGTGGCGTCGATTTTTTCCGCCGCCGCCATGATCTTATCGGGCTCGCCGCCGGGGTCGACGACGGCCGCTTTGCCGGATGGCGCGCGGATGATCGAGCAGTTCTGCTGGAACGGCGTGACCGGCACGATTTGAACCGAAAAGGGCGGGGCGGGCTGTTGCGGGGCGTTTGTCATCACGCCAATGTAGAGCGCTCGTGCGCAAATGAGAAGAAGGCGTTTCCCGCAGCAGCGAAGGCCGGCCGATGATCACAAACGACACCCCGCTGGGGACGCTCTACCACGCCGCTAAAACGTGCTCGCTCGCCGCGCGCATCGCCGCTGCCGAGGGCGAAACCCCGATTGATATCGTCCTTCTCGACTTAAACACCAAAGCGCTTGAGGGCGGCGGGTCCCTATACGATGTGAACCCGCTAGGGCAGGTATCGACCTTTGTCTTTCCCGATGGTGAGATCCTGACAGAGACCGGCGCCGTGCTCCTTTGGCTGCAAAGCCAAAGCCCGGACCCCGAGTTTCATCGCGATCCGGCGAGCCGGGCGTTTTATCAAGTCGCGCGATGGGTGGGGTTCGTTGCGACAGAAATCCACAAACAAATCTTCCGTACCGTGTTCTATTCAGAGGCGACGGAAGAGGTGAAGGACCGCATCCGCGCGCTTGCGCCGGAGCGATTTAAAACCCTGGACGCCCATCTGGCGACATCGCCGTTCCTTGTGAGCGACACCTTTAGCGCCGCCGATGCTTATCTTGCCTGGGCGTTCACCCTTATGGACCGCGCCGGGATTGATCCGACGGGGTATGAACATTTGAATGCATATCGGGAGAGAATGTTGGCGCGACCGGTGGTGGAGGCGCTGGTAACGGAGGATTGGGGGAAGGCCGGATAACGACGTTCGGCCGCGACTAATTTGCAGCTCTTAAGCGATTTCGTTTTAAATTTAGCCCATAGTAGAATTCGGCGACGGCAGCATAGTGAAGGATTGGCGCGTCATGTCAGCCATAGAAGCTGGGCGAGGCAGAATTGATGATTTCGACGGTCACCTCTCGGACGAGAAAGAGATTGAGCGGCTAACACAGGCTTTACCCGCCCGCTTGTCGCCGTCTTGGTTGATTGAGTTTCTGACAACAATTCCAATTGTTGGGACGGAATTTTCTTTGGATGAAGAAGACGATCCGTCAGAGCGGGGTGTCGACATGCGCTTCCTCGCGATTGAGCAAATCGTTGACGAAGCGACAGCCTGTTATCCCGGCATTGTCGCCCATCCCCTAGGCTATTTGCCGATCGGATCATGCCTTACTGGCTCCGGAGACTATTACTATTTAGACCTTCGTAAGAAATCGACCGACCCTCGGCTTGTCCGCTTGCCCCATGATGGCGTGTCAGGAAATACCTATCGCGAATCCGAGATCGAGCTCGTCGCCAAGCGCTTTAGCGATTTCATCCGTATTGCGCAGATAGACTGATCCTGGATACGTCCAGCGATTAGTTGATCAAAGGGTGTGCACTGTTCATGTAGAACTATCTCATGGAGAATTATCGCGCTTTAAAAGGTCACCAGGCTCGCAATCTAACGCCTCACAGATTTTGCCAAGCGTCTCCAGTTTGAACCCTTTGACCGCTCCTTGTTTCAACTTGGACAGATTCGCCTCGGTGACCCCGATGATCGCCGCAAGCTCCTTTGACTTCATTTTGCGACGCGCGAGCATCACATCCAAGGTCACGATGATTTTTGTCACTTACACATACTCTTCCATCTCGCGGCGGTAGCGATCTGCTTCGGCAATGCCGTGGGTGACAGCAAACACCACCAGCGCCATAAAGCCGAGGACGAGTTGAGATTCTTCGATGCCGATATGGGTGATCGGCCCGCCCGCGCCAGTTTGGCCTAGGGCCCAACGCCGGACGCCGCTGAACAGAACGGCCAATAAAACGGTCAATAGGCTGAGGATTGCAAAACGCCGCAAGCGCCGGACGATTTCACTCGATACGATCTCGCCGATGGCGAAACGCTTGAACACCTGAAAAACCTCTAGTAGCGCCGCCAGCCAACTTGCTAACGCCGGCAATGCGCCAAAAAGTCCAAAGATTTTGCGATCCGCGATCGGGGTGGTTTCGGCGAGCACAATAAAATTGTCCCCGATAATCGGCCCCTGAAGCCAAAGCAGGAAAACGGCGCAAATGGCTGACATGGCGATAACCACCACCAACCCCATCAAGAGGCGACCAATCAGACGAATTTGCTCCATACGCGCTCCATCGCAATTATTATTTATTGACAAAAAATTATCATGATACAATAATATATTGGTCGGTTTTGAACAAGATCTCTTGGAGGACAATATGGCTGATTTGGCGCTGAGTCTCGCATTGTGGTGGGGGATTGTGTTTATCGTCGCCCTGACCGACAGCCTCCTCGGCGGTAGTCGACTGTCGATCCGTTGGTTTTTCGCGTCGTTCTTTATTGGCGTCCTCGGCTTTGCCGGCAATATTCTGGGTAGCGAGCTGTTCTCAGCGCCGCAGTTGGTGTCAGCCTCCCAGTGGGCGTCAGCGTGGACATCCGGATGGTCATGGGACTGGAACTGGGGCGGTAAGATCGGGGAAGTCCTCGTCGCCCTCATCACGATCGCCGTCGTAGCGATTGTGTCGTCGGACGCCCGTCAGCATGGCTTTGGGTTTCGCTTGCGACAGGCGGAAGGTTCGATCGGCCCATCGCTCGCCCTCATCGCGATCATGATTGCCGGGGCGGTCGCGGCCAATCTTGCGTTCCCCGATTACGGGGATACCGTCAGCGACACCGCGGAAACGCTCATATATCAGGCAACCATGCCGGGCTTTGCCGAAGAACCCATTTACAGAGGGCTTCTACTCGTCACTCTTGCCCTCACTATCAGGGGAACGGCCTTCACGCTGTTCGGCGCCAATATTAGTTGGGGCGCCCTGCTGGCGACGGTCCTATTTGGTTTTGGTCACGGCGCTTATGTGAGCGAAGGCGCGGTCAAAGTCATGTGGGTCGCCCTGATCTACTCCGCTGTGCTGGGCGCCGGCCTAATGTGGATCCGCCTGCGCACGAATAGTCTATTGTTTCCTATTGTTGGTCACAATTTGATAAATGTTTCTTCGTCTTTGATCGGGTTTTTTTAGGGTGCGCCCAGTGGGCAATTCGCCAGTGGAGTGATGGGGCGGCATCATATTGCGAATCAATCGGAATGATCCGGTTTTCTGGGAATATTGACAGGTTTAAAATTTTGCAGAAATTGAGAATCCGAATTCGATGAGGTCTTCGGTATGGATAATGGCGTTCAGTATGTGGAGCTTGCTGAACACGGGCGTTGCCTTGTTGTTCAAAACGTAAGCGGCGATCTAAAAGTTCTACACGCGCTTTGGGTTCGAGAGCGCGTAACCGGGGCGGGGGTTGTCGACCAGGTGAATAATCAGCGCCTGTATGATCCCGCGCTGTTGTCGCCAGATATACGGATCACCGGCGTCCGCCGCGATCGGCCCGGTTTTTGGTCGATCGATTTCAGCGATGGTTGCACAGCAGAGTTGTCGCTTCATCAGATTGCGATGGAATGTGGCTGGGTGGTTGATCCGCAACAACCGCCGGCGCCGATTTCATGGACAGCGAAAACCTGGAGCGCGTCCGAGGGGGGGCGACAAGAACGCCAATCGCTGTCGCCGCCAGCGGCCTTTGTCGATGATCTTGATGATCCATCCGTTATGTTGCTGTTGCTTAAAGGGTTTTTCAAATATGGGTTCTGCGTTTTGCGCGGTGCGCCGACAACGCCGGGGAGCCTCATAGAATTAGCCTCGCGGTTCGGTTTTTTGCGCGAAACAAATTGGGGCAAACTGTTTGACGTATTCACCAAGCGGGAAGCGACAGATTTGGCGTATACGTCTTTTCATCTAGCTGCGCATACGGATAACCCCTATCGGAAGCCAGTGCCCGGCATTCAGTTTCTGCATTGCTTAGAGAATACTGTGAGCGGCGGTTATTCCACGATCGTTGACGGTTTCGCGCTTGTGGCGCGATTAAAGGAAGAGGCGCCCGGACAAGCCGCGATCCTTGAGGAAACACCGGTGCGCTTTCGATATGAGTCAGCGACAAAAATAATGCAGGACACGAGCCCAATCATCGAGAGGGGGGCTGACGGGCGCCTGATCGGCGTGCGGCTAAGTTCGCGCCTTGATTTTGCACCGCCGCTGGAGCCCGCGGCGTTGGATCTTTTCTACGCGGGTCGGCGGCGACTGCATCAGTTGGCGGCGGATCCAGCGTTTGAAATACGTTATACCTTTGAACCAGGCATGGTGTTGATGATGGATAACCGTCGCACCCTTCACGGTCGCACGGCGTTTGATCACAGCGCTGGACGGCGATTTCTCCAGGGCGGTTACATCGATCATGATGGGCCAGATGGATTGTACCGAACGTTGGTGCGTGACGGGCAAGGCTCGCTCGGTCGGGAGGTCGCGTAATGTCGGGGCAACAGGTCGTTTCTTTTCGGCAAATGAAAGACGGAACCGTCGAAGATTACGCCCTTCTGGACCGATATGAGCACCAATACGCTCGTCAGCTGCCTGATCGTATTTTGGATCGATTGCGGGCGTTGGAGAGCGGATTGTCGGGGTATAAAATCAGCCGACTGACGCATTCACTGCAAACGGCGACGCGCGCAGTGCGCGATGGTGCGGATATCGATTGGATCGTGGCGGCGCTGGTCCACGATCTTGGAGATGAGTTGGCGCCCCAAAATCACGACACCCTCGCGGCCGCGATCATTGCCCCTTATGTTCGTGAGGAATGCACCTGGGTGGTGCGTCATCACGGTATTTTTCAGTTTAAATACTATGGTGAAAAGGTCGGGCTTGATCCGGATGCACGTGAGAAATATGCGGATGAACCGTATTACGCTCAGACGGTCTGGTTTTGCGAGCGATGGGATCAGGCGTCGTTTGATCCCGATTATGCAACGGAGCCATTGGAATTTTTTGAGCCATTGGTGCGCGAGGTCTTTACGCGACCACCCTGGGATGAAGCGTTTATCAAGCCCGGAGAAGCAACGCCCCTTCAAGGGAGCGCCGCTTAGCGCGGTCGGCTATCCGAAATTCTGGTTCTGAAGGTCTCACAATGGCGGTGCGCTGCCGTTAGGGTATTGGGCATTGCGATTGGAATTGGAACGGTCCGGCTCTACCCTGCTTTAATCGCTTTTAATGTCACAATTGCAATGGAGACCAGCGTCCGTGCGCCGTCTTTCTCGGCCCAGACTTCTGATTGTGCGACGCCAACGGATTTTCCGGGGGAGAGCACTTTTGCTTCCGCCACCAGGAGGTCGCCGATTGCGGGCTTCATAAAGTTGATTTTCAACTCGATCGTCACGCATGCCTGACCTTCGTCTAAGACGGAGGCGTAGGCGGCGCCGGCGGCGTGGTCAGCAAGGCCGGTGACAACGCCCGCGTGGACGTAGCCCATGAATTGCACCAACTCTTCTTTTGGCGCGACCTCTAAGACGACGAACCCTTCCTCAAAGTCACGGATCTTAAAGCCGGCTTCTTTGGTGAAGCCCCGCGCGTTTGTCAGCATCTCAAAGGTTTGTCGAAGGTCTTTGCGCGCCATGCTGATCAGTCCTTTGAGCGTTCAACATATTCCTTGTCAGCGATGCGCACGACAATTCGTTCCCCAACGGAAAGATAAGGCGGCACCATCACCCGGGCGCCATTTTCCAGGGTCGCTGGTTTGTAGGAGGACGATGCCGTTTGGCCCTTCACAGTGGGCTCCGTGTCGGCAATGGTGTAAACGGCGGTTTCAGGCATCGTAACGCCGAGGGGTTTTCCCTCATGGGATTCGATCTCGACGGTCATATTCGCTTCAAGGAAGACGAGGGAATCGCCGAGCATCGCGCCGTCGATATTGATCTGTTCGTAGTTTTCCGCATCCATGAAAACGAGGCTGTCGCCTTCTTCATAGAGGTATTGGAATTTGCGCTGCTCAAGGCGAACCCGCTCTACCATCTCTGTCGCGGAAAAACGCTCATTGTATTTAGTGCCGGAGACGATGTCCTGCATCTCTACCTGGTTGAAGGCGCGCAGGTTCCCCGGGGTGCGGTGCTCGTATTTCACCACAAGGCAAAGCTTGTCCTTAAAATTGATGACCATGCCCGGGCGAATGGCGTTTCCAGCTACTTTCATTGATGTATCCATTTTTTCTTGACGCGTGGGGAAGGCTATACGCCGACCGGCGTCAAAAGGCGACGTTAAAAGACGGGGTTAAACGGCAATTGTCTTTCCCATCAGATTTCGATAACGCGCGGCGAGGCTGACAAGAAGCGGCGGGCGCAGGCGCGTCCCGTCTTGCCGGCGTTGATCGGCGAAGCGCTCTTCAGAAATATCATAAATCGCGCGGATATGGGCGCGTTCGCCTTTCTCCCGCCATGGGGTAAGATACGCGCAATCCTCAAAATAATAATGGGCGACAAGGCTGAGGCGCGATCGAGCGCGATCTATAATCGGCGCGCCGCCATGGGCGAGGTTCGCCGCCCAGATCACCGCTTCGCCTTTTTTGATGGGAACGGTGCGCGCGACAAACCCATGCTCGTCGAGTTGGCGTTGCAGAAACGGTTCGTAGTCGGTCACGTAATCTTCGCCGCCTGTGTCCGCCATGGTGAACAGGGGCAAGCGATGGCTGCCGGGATAATAGAAAAGCGGGCCGTTTTCTTCATCCACGTCTTCCAGGGCGATCCAGACCCCGCACATAAAATGGGCCGGATCGGACGAAAAATGCAGCGTGTCCGCATGGGCTTTCTGCTGGCTGCCGTGAACGAAGTTAAGGGTTTGAAAGGGAAAAGCGCGACGCCCGTAAAGGGCTGTTAGAAATTCGATAAGCGCCGGCGCGCAAATAAGTGCTTTGACATCTGTTGAACGGCGCCATTGATCCTGAATGCGATGATCGCCGTTCGCGCCTAGGGCGCGGGTCTCTGCGGCCGCTCGATTGATCAGTAAGGGATCGAAAGAAAAATCTTTCTTCAGAAACCCACTGTCGCGGAACAGGGCGGCGTCGGGTGTTGGGTTGCCGTCAAGATAGGCAGGTTGTTGAGGAGACATGAGGCGTTTAAGCCGCCCGTTCGGGACGCAATGAGTCGACAAATTTTTTGAAGACACCAAAGGAGTCCTGCGGCCCGGGAGAGGCTTCCGGGTGATGCTGCACCGACATGGCGGGGGCGTCTTTCAAGCGAATACCGCTATTGGTGCCGTCGAAAAGCGAGGTGAAAATCGGCTCAACATTATCGGGGAAACTCTCTGTATCCACCGTAAAGCCGTGATTCATGGAAACGATTTCGACACGGCCGTCGGTATGATCTTTCACCGGATGGTTCGCGCCGTGATGGCCGTGGGTCATCTTGCGGGTTTGAGCGCCAGCGGCAAGGGCGAGGAGTTGGTGCCCAAGGCAAATGCCGAGAATAGGGGTCTTTTGCGCGAGAAGCGCTTTAATCACGGGAAGGGCGTAATCGCCCGTCGCCGCCGGATCTCCAGGGCCATTGGATAAAACAACGCCGTCCGGCTTTAGCGCGGAGATATCATCAATGCTTGCCTCGGCGGGCACGACGCTGACGCGCGCGCCATTGTCGGCGAGCAATCTTAGAATGTTCTGTTTCACCCCATAATCGATGACAACAACATGGGGCCCATCAACGCCAGCGCGGCCATAGCCGCCGCCCGTTCGCCAAGCGGTCTCGGTATGGGCGAAGCGTTGCCCGGTGGTCACGTCCCGGGCGAGATCTTTGTTTTCCAGTCCGTCAAAGGTTTTCGCTTTGGCGATCAGCGCCTCGGTATCGAATTGACCGGCGGGGTTATGGGCGATCACGCCATGGGGCATGCCGTCTTCGCGAATAAGGTTGGTGAGGGCGCGGGTATCGACATTGCAGATGCCGACGATTCCACGACGCTTCATCCAGGCATGAAGGTCGATCTGCGCCCGATAATTGGAGGGGCTCGTCACGGGCGAGCGAAAGACCGCGCCCCGGACGGCGAGGGCGGCTGTAGACGAGGCGTTTTCCACGTCGTCGGCGTTCGCACCGACATTGCCGATATGGGGAAAAGTGAACGTGACAATCTGCCCGGCGTAGGACGGGTCAGTCAAAATTTCCTGATAGCCAGTCATCGCGGTGTTGAAACACACCTCTCCAACGGCTTCTCCGGCGGCGCCGACGCCTTGCCCTCGTAAAATAAGACCATTGGCGAGGGCGAGGATCGCCGTCGGATTTTGAGCAGGCGCTTGACTTAACTTCATCTCGGCATATGTGGAGCGGCTGTTGATCCAAGCCATCTCTCCGGCAAGGGCCAGATCAGGCGGTTTGCCTTGTAGACGCCGCGCGGCCCGATCGACAAACGGCCGGAACGTAGGGTGCGCTGCATCCTCGGTCAAGAAATGTTAGAACAAGAATAGGGCGTGACCAGAAAAGATTGATATAAACGTCGCTTTTGGTCCTTAGTCCAAGATTTTGCGCCAGGAGGCGTAGGCATATGATTCGCTCGAAGATTGATGAAGCGCTGAAGACCGCCATGAAAGCGCGGGATGATAAGACCCGCATTACAACCCTTCGACTGATAAACGCCGCCATCAAAGATCGCGATATCGCCGCGCGCGGTGAAGATCGCAATGATGGCGTCGGTGAGGATGAAGTGCTCGCGCTTCTCACAAAAATGGTGAAGCAGCGCGAAGACAGCGCTGACGCCTATGAAAAGGGCTGCCGTCCGGAGTTGGCTGAACAGGAACGCGCCGAAATCCTTGTGATAAAAGAGTTTTTACCCCGCCAGCTCTCCGAAGAGGAAATTGCGGCGGCGGTCGAGGACATCATCAAGGAACAGGACGCCCAAGGTTTGAAAGACATGGGCCGCTGTATGGGTGTCCTGAAAGAACGCTTTCCGGGCGCATTGGATGTGGGCAAAGCGGGCGCACAAATGAAAAAAGCGCTCTCTTAATTCCCCCACAACCATCAAAGAGGCGTGCGCTATGCGTGCGCCTCGTGTAGTGTCACGGACCATTGTTCATGAGCCGTCATCGCCTTTATGCCGCGTTTTTCGCCCGATTTTCTTGATGAGTTAAAGACCCGTCTGCGGCCGTCCGACGTTATCGGCGCGCATGTGAAATTGCGAAAACAGGGCAATGAATGGGCCGGACTTTCTCCGTTTACGAATGAAAAGACGCCGTCGTTTTTCGTCAACGATCACAAAGGGTTCTATCATTGCTTCTCATCGGGCAAGCATGGGGACATCATCTCGTTTCTGCAGGAAGTTCAGGGGCTTTCCTTTATGGAGGCGGTCACCAGGCTTTGTGAGCAGGCCGGTGTGCCCGTGCCAGCCGATGAACCGGGAGAGGCGCCCGCCCAGCAAAAGCGCAAAGGTCTCATCGAGGCGCTAGAGGCGGCGAGCAGTTTCTTTCAGGAATGCCTGACCCGTGCTGTTGGTCGCAGCGCCTATGAGTACCTCATCCAACGGGAATTGGATGAGGCGACAATCGCCGCCTTCTCATTGGGGTTCGCGCCCGAAAGCCGCACGGCGCTGAAAGATCAGCTGATCAACAAAGGGTTTGAAGAGCGCGTCCTTGTCGAGGCGGGCCTCATCATTGAGCCCGAAGATGGCGGCGCTTCTTATGATCGCTTTCGCAACCGGGTCATGTTTCCCATTCGCGGCAGCCGGAACGAGGTGATCGCGTTTGGGGGGCGGGCCCTCGATAAAAACGCCCGCGCGAAATATCTGAATTCGCCGGAGACGCCGGTCTTTCATAAGGGAAGCGTGCTTTACCACTACAATGGCGCACGCGAGGCGAACGCAAAAGCGGGTGAGCCGCTGATCGTCTGCGAAGGATATATGGATGTCATCGCCCTGTGGCGGGCTGGGTTTAAAACCGGCGTTGCGCCCTTGGGGACCGCGCTTACAGAAAACCAGCTCGGCCTATTATGGCGTGTGAGCGATGAACCCGTTCTGTGCTTTGACGGCGATAAGGCGGGGGAACGGGCGGCTTATCGGTCGATTGATCGGGCCTTGCCGCTCCTGAAGCCTGGTAAATCCCTGCAATTCGCCTTTCTTCCGGCGGGCCAGGACCCTGATGATTTAATCAAAGACGCCGGGCCATCGGGGTTTCGAACGGTCGTTCACGAGAGCCTTCCTCTCGCGGAAGCGCTTTGGCGGCGCGAATCAGGCGCCAGAGATTTATCGACGCCCGAGCGCCGAGCGGCCTTCAAGGCGGGGCTTCGCGAGTGCGTGCGGGCGATCAGCGACAAAGACGTGCGCGACGCCTATGGTGCATTCTTGGCGGAACGATTGGCGGTGTCTGCGCGGCCAGCCCGCGCTGTTGACAATCGAGGCCCTTACCAAAGAGCGCCTGATAACGCCGGGTTTGGGCCAAAAAAGAACCCTTTTACGGGGGGCGGCTTTGGGGCGGGCCCCCGCGCCGGCGCCGGGCCTTTGACGCCTGTCCGAGCCCGGGACGTGAAAGCGGGCCATGTCCGGGAAAAAACGCTCGTTTTGGCGGCGTTGCGCCATCCGGCGATCGTTATTGAGGAGGAGGAGGCGTTTCTCGCCCTCACATTGAGCGATGGGAACCTTCAAACCGTCCTAGATACCATCGTGAACGCTGTTTTCTCCCCGGAATTCGATGAAACGGGGCTTGACAGCGATGGGGTGAAGTCTCATCTCCAATCAACGCAGGCGGCGGACGCCATGGAGCGATTACTCGATGATGAGACGCTCAACAGACAGTCCTTCCTCCGACCTGACGCTGAGTTGGAAGATGTTTTACGCGTATGGCGAACTGCTTTGAGGCGTCACCGCGCGGAAACCGACGCAAGAAGAGATCTCGCTGACGCGGCGACACGCTATTTTTCTGATGGGCATGAATCTTGGAAAGCCGCCGTGGCGGCCCGCGATGATTTGCTCGAAACGGAAGAAGAAAGGAACGCCGCCCTTGGCGGCGGCGAAGACAGCGTAAGTTCGAGTGAGTTGCAGGATCGGCTGGAGCGAACGCGCCGCCGGTTCCAAAGCAAGTGACCCGAAGAAACGCGGCGTTGTGCGAGTAATAAGTAAAAGGACAACCTGAATGTCAAAAACGGCGACGAAGGAAACCGAGGACACAGAAGCCGGCGCAGACGGCCCAATCCTCGACCTGACCAACGCGAACGTCAAAAAGATGCTCAAAACCGCCAAGACGCGCGGTTACGTCACCTACGATGAATTGAATTCGCTGTTGCCCTCGGAAGAGTTTTCTTCGGAGCAAATTGAAGACGTGATGGCCCAACTCTCTGAGATGGGCATCAATGTCGTGGAGAACGACGAGGAAGAGGAAGAGGCCTCCGAGGATGGCGAGGCCACCGCCAGTAAAGCCGTCGCCAAACGGGAAGAAAAAGCCAGCGGCGTCGTCACCACGAATACCTCCTCGTCCAACGATCGCACCGACGATCCGGTCCGCATGTATTTGCGCGAAATGGGGACGGTGGAACTTCTCTCCCGCGAGGGCGAAATCGCCATCGCCAAACGCATTGAGGCGGGCCGCGAAACCATGATCCGCGCGCTGTGCGAATCATCCCTAACCTTTGAAGCGATTTCGGTCTGGCGCGATGAACTCCAAGAGGGTCGTGTCCTGCTTCGCGATATTATCGACCTTGACGCCACCTATGGGGGTGGGCCTGAGGCGCGCCCTGACATGACCCAGCCTGAAGTGGCCGAGCGGGTGAACCGCGAAGCCGCTGAGAAGGCCGAAAGCGGCGAAGAAGACGACGACGAATTCGATGAGGGCGCCCTGTCGCTTTCCGCCATGGAGGCGGAGCTGCGCGATGGCGTAATGGATACCTTCGACTCGATCTCCGGCGAATACAAAAAACTGCGCCGGCTTCAGGATATGATGATCGAGGAGCAACGACAGGGGGCGGATCTTTCTGCGTCCCAGATCAAGCGGCTTAAAAAGCTGCAAAAAGATATCGTTGAATATGTTCGCTCCGTTCGATTGAACAATCAGCGCATTGAAGCTCTGGTTGAGCAGCTTTACGATATTAATCGCCGATTGATGGCGCTGGAGGGTAAGCTCGTCCGTCTTGCCGATACGAACGGCGTGAACCGTCGCGAGTTTCTCCAGGAATATCTAGGTCACGAGCTTGATCCCGATTGGCTAGAGCGTTTGCAGGAAAAAACCGGCAAAGGCTGGAGCAATTTTGCGACCCGGGGCGACAAGCAGATCCGCGCCATTCGTGAGGAAATCGGTAATCTGTCTACGGAAACGGGCCTGACGGTTTCTGATTTCCGTCGGATCGTGCAAACGGTTCAGAAGGGCGAGCGCGAAGCGCGCATTGCGAAAAAAGAAATGGTCGAGGCCAATCTTCGCCTCGTGATCTCCATCGCGAAAAAATACACCAATCGCGGCCTTCAGTTCCTGGACCTCATCCAGGAAGGCAATATCGGCCTCATGAAGGCGGTGGATAAATTCGAATATCGCCGCGGCTATAAATTCTCCACCTATGCGACATGGTGGATCCGCCAGGCGATCACCCGCTCGATCGCCGACCAAGCGCGAACCATTCGTATCCCGGTGCATATGATTGAGACAATCAACAAGATTGTCCGGACAAGCCGTCAGATGCTCCACGAAATCGGCCGCGAGCCGACACCAGAGGAATTGGCGGAAAAACTCTCTATGCCATTGGAGAAGGTTCGTAAGGTGATGAAAATCGCCAAGGAGCCGATCTCCCTTGAAACACCGATTGGGGATGAGGAAGATTCCCATCTCGGCGATTTCATTGAGGACAAGAATACGGTTCTGCCGATTGATGCAGCGATCCAATCCAATCTTCGGGAAACCACAACCCGGGTGCTTGCCTCCCTGACGCCGCGTGAAGAGCGGGTTCTTCGGATGCGGTTTGGTATTGGGATGAATACCGACCACACTCTGGAAGAGGTTGGCCAGCAGTTCTCAGTCACCCGGGAGCGCATCCGCCAGATCGAAGCAAAGGCGCTTCGTAAGCTCAAGCACCCAAGTCGTTCTCGCAAGTTGCGGAGTTTCTTAGACAACTAAGGCCTTCAGCGAAACGACAACGATTTATCCACTCTTCTGTGACAAGAGACACAAGGCGCCGCGATGCGACGGATTAATATCTGTCCATCGGCGGCGTCTTTTCTGTGTGTGGAGGCCTCAAGAGCTTGACGGCGGGAACGCCGGGCGGGACGCCTTGGGAATGGGGAGTGGTAGAATGAGTGATTTTTCAGAAAGCGTGAGCTTTGTTTTTCTCGGGGTCGTCTTAACGGCCAGCACGGTGATTTGCGGTGCGGTGCTGCAGATGATTCTCACAGCGCCAAATAGCGGCTTTTAAACGACGGCTATTTTTCACCGGGGTTGTCACCGCATTGCCAATGATATCCGGCGCGCAACGATGCTCTCGTGGTTTTGCGCTCGTCGATCTGCACGCAGCGCTTGCGCCCTTGGCGGCAATGACTAAGGTCTCCGGCGAAACACAAGTAAAGGCAACGCGCTGTTGTATAGGCGCACCGCAATTCAGGCGCGCTTCTCGCGCGTCGTTGTTTGAACCTAAGGAGACCCCAATGGCCGTAGATGGCACCTATAACGTAACGATTAAGACCCCAATGGGCGCACAAGAAGGCGTTCTTACCCTCACTACCGATGGTGCGGCGCTTACGGGCAACATGTCCGGCGCAATGGGGGCCATTGATCTCCAGGACGGCGCTGTCGATGGCGATGATAACGTCTCCTGGAAAGCAAACATTACGACCCCAATGCCGATGACTTTGGAATTTTCCGGTGCGGTAAACGGTGATGCGATCTCCGGTACGGTGAAGCTCGGCGCTTTTGGCGAATCGACTTTCGAAGGCACACGCGCTTAACGCTCTCGCGACCGTTAGTTCATGGCTATTAAAGACCTCCGGCGCTATTGTCGGCAGGTCTTTTTTTTTTTGGCGTGATATAGTCTGAACAATACTCATCCGAAAAACAATAGATCTGTCTAAGACCCTAAAGATCTTGCTCAAGACACGACGTCATTATGAACCAGCTGAAACGCCGACCAATCTTCATTATTCATCATTGGCTTGGGCTTTTGCTCGGCGCCCAGGTCATCATATGGATGGCCAGCGGGGTCGTGATGAGTTGGTTTTCCCTTAATTGGGTCCGTGGCGAAACAACGGCGCAGAGCGATATCGCACCACCCGAGCTTGCCCCTGTCAGTTATGCCTCGCCGGGCGGCGTCATCGCCCAGGTTGAGGGCGCGACTGAGGTGCGCTTGAAGACCTGGCTAAACCGGCGCGTCTATGAAGTGCAGGGCTATGATCGCACGGTCTTGTTTGATGCCGATACTGGCGAGAAATTGTCTCCCATCAAGGAAAAGGATGCACGCCGTGTCGCCCGCCATGATTATGTCGGGCCCGGCGAAATCGTGATTATCCGGCTGATGAATAATCCGCCGCAAGAATACCGTGGGGATCGTCCGGTATGGCGTGCTGATTTCGATGATCGTGATCAAACAAGGCTTTATATTTCACCGGATACGGGAAATGTCGTCGCCAGGCGCAATAGGATTTGGCGCATCTTTGATTTTTTCTGGATGCTGCACATTATGGATTACGACGAGCGGCAGGATTTTAATAATCCGCTGTTGAGGGCCGCCTCGGCGACCGGTTTCCTATTTGCATTGTCGGGATTGCTGCTTGTAGTGATGCGGTTGCGTCGTGGGGGGTATGGAATGCGCAAGAGCGGTAAGTGAGTTAGCGCTAAATCAGGCCCGTTTTCGTTGGGGAAACTTTAGAAAAAGAACAAAGGCGTCGGCTTTGGTGTCGAGGCCGTTGAAGCCGGTTTCTCATCCGCATTTTTGTTTTTGACGTCCATAATTAGACAGGGTGTTGACGATTTGCTCTTCCCATCACACGGGATGTCGTTGGCATCTTCTTTTAACTCGTTTGAAGTACGCGCCGCCGCCGCGTCCGTTTCGGCGATCTCCTCAACCACGTCGCTCAACTCTTCACCGGTTTTTCCGCCGACGAATGGCGCTGCAATTGTTGTGATCATCCAATCCAAGACATTAGCGTCTTTATCTTCTGCCGGTTGGGATGCCTTCGCTTCAACTTGTCCGTAGATCGGGCCTTTCGACCGCGCGAACTGAGCCGCCGCTGGTGTCGCGCATAGTCCCACAACGGCCGCTGTGAGAAGAAAGGTCAGATTAAGGTTGTGGCGCATACTCTCGTCCCCTTGTTGTGACTCAAACGCTCCACAACGCAAAAAACAAGGCTTTTTGCGATGAAGCGTTCAATTATCACTATCGTGCGAAATATGCCGTCGGTTTTTCTTGAGAAGACCCAAGAAACCCTCAACCTCTACTTTTTCCTTTGACCTAAGAAAGGGCGTCTATCGGATCGGTAAAGGGGATGGAAAGGGCGTCCGAAACGGCGGCATAGGTGACTTTACCGCGATGAACGTTCAAACCGTTTCTCAAATGCGCGTTGTTTCGAAGCGCATCGAGGCCATGCTCTGCAAGTTGAAGTCCGTATCGGAGGGTCGCGTTGTTCAGAGCATGAGAGGACGTCAAAGGGACAGCGCCTGGCATATTCGCCACGCAATAATGGACGACATCTTCAACGACGTAGGTTGGCTCAGCATGGGTGGTCGCCTTGGAGGTCTCAAAGCACCCGCCCTGGTCGATGGCGACGTCAACGAGGACGGCGCCGTCTTTCATTTCCGTCAGCATACGGCGGTTTACTAATTTGGGCGCGCTTGCACCCGGAATTAGAACCGCCCCGACGACCACATCGGCCATGTCTGTTTCTTCGTCCAGCGCTTCACCCGTGGAGTATCGGGTCTTAACGCGACCGTTAAAAAGATCATCCAACTCGGCCAGCCGCCGCTGGTCGATATCGAGCATGGTGACATCCGCGCCGAGCCCGACCGCCATTTTAGCGGCGTGGGTGCCAACAACCCCGCCGCCAATGACCAGAACCCGAGCGGGCAAAACGCCGGGGACGCCGCCCATGAGAAGACCGCGTCCGCCTTCCGGCGCCGTTAACGCATAAGCGGCCGCTTGGATGGAAAGTCTGCCGGCGACTTCGCTCATTGGGGCGAGGAGGGGGAGGCCGCCTTCGTCATCAGTCACCGTCTCATAAGCGATCGCCGTACAGCCAGATTCTAAGAGGCCGCGCGCTTGGTCCGGATCTGGCGCAAGGTGAAGATAGGTATAAAGAATTTGATCTTCGCGAAGGCGGGCGTATTCGATCGCTTGGGGTTCTTTCACCTTAACGATCATTTCGCTTTCTTTAAAAATGGTTTCTGCATTCGGCGCAATTTTAGCGCCGGCCGCCTCATAAACGGCGTCAGAGGCCTTGATGCCGAGGCCGGCGCCTGTTTCCACCAGTACTTCGTGACCTCGCGTGGTGTATTCCCGCACGCTGCCTGGCGTTAACCCTACGCGGAATTCGTTGTTCTTGATTTCTTTTGGCACGCCGACGCGCATGGGGCCCTCCATGTTAAAATGAATAACTTGAAGGGCCTTTAGCAGACTATTTTACCGTTGGTCATTAGTTTTATGGCGGTGGACACGGGGCGGTGATCGAACTGGCGCCATCGCGAGGTTGGGCGAGTGGTTCGGTCGGATACGAAGGCAATAAATCGACGCTAAATTGCTTGGTAATATACATAAATTCGACCGCTGTTCCTAAACCAACGGTAAGGTCTGTTGCGGCATGATTGTTCTACTTTCGGTAAGGAGTTTGTCATGCTGACCACGCAAAGGGTTGATATTCCGTCGCCAGTCGCTGTTGAGCTAAAAACAGCGGCGTCCTTTGTTGACGATATAATGGAGTATGCGCGGGAAGACTTAATCGGATTCCGTCGACCCATTGCGGCGACTTTCGCGTATTTGACTCCGATCGTTTGCGTTTTCGCCTGTTGGGCGGGCGGCGTTTGGCAAGCGGCGGTGATCACGCTTGCTTATTTCACCATCGCGATTGGCGGGATGGCGTTGGTTGGCAAAAAAGAATGGCCGCGCCTCGTGGCCGCATTTGAAGCCGGTTCTTACAAAAAAAGACGCGCTGAGGCGGATTTGCGCTGTGGGTTTACCGAAGCCTGTTTTTTAAAACTGTCTCAAGCGCCGCGCTTTTTTGAGCATGAACACGGTGTTCTCGTGTTCGCTGATGCGGGTGACTTCAAGACGATTTTTCTGTCGATCGACAAAGACAATGCGGATCCGCGGTGGGCGGTCTATCGGGCGCGTGGGCTTGATCGCCGTGTTTGGCGCTGGATGCGCCTTCCTGTATCCCGAGAGCATGTGAGCTTTGGGACAGAGGGGTCTCGTCTGTCGGCGTCGGGCCCCGTAAAATCCATCAGCTCTATTGAGGCCTGGGAAGCTGTTCACACATTTTTGGGCGACCCAATGGATGGTGCTGTCATCCATCGCTCTTTTGACGAAATTGTCGGTGCTGTTGAACGCTTACTCTAAAAATACTGCTGGATTTGCGATGATCATGCTCATCTCTCAGTGACGCGGCATTTGGCGCTTCCTTCTTACATTTAACCGGGGGCGCTGCTACATGGGCGTTATGGCGACGCTCATCGACACAACGACCCCACCGGAAAAAGAACCACGGCATCCTGAAAAGCAGAACCGGCCCGAGACGCCCGTTCTGCGCAAACCGGATTGGATTCGTGTAAAAGCGCCGACCTCCAAAGGGTTCGCCGAGACAAAGGCCATTGTTCGGTCGAAAAACCTTACCACCGTTTGCGAGGAAGCGGCGTGCCCCAATATCGGGGAATGCTGGTCAAAGAAACACGCCACCATGATGATCATGGGGGAGATCTGCACGCGCGCCTGCGCCTTTTGTAACGTCCGCACGGGGCTACCGACCCCGTTGGATCCTAGTGAACCCGGCAATGTCGCCGACGCCGTGGCCGAGATGGGCCTTGAGCACGTCGTCATCACATCGGTCGACCGCGATGATCTCGTCGATGGCGGGGCTAAGCATTTCGCGGCCGTCGTAAGCGCAATCCGGGTGCGAAACAAAAAGACGACGATTGAAATTCTGACGCCTGACTTCTTGCGCAAGGATGGCGCGGCGGAAGTCGTCATCGATTCCAAGCCTGATGTATTTAACCACAACTTAGAGACGACGCCCCGACTTTATCTCTCTATTCGTCCGGGCGCGCGCTATTATCATTCCTTGCGCTTGCTGGAACGGGTGAAAGAACGTGACCCGGAGATGTTCACAAAGTCGGGGCTCATGGTGGGCCTTGGGGAGACGCGCGAAGAAGTGATGCAAGTCATGGATGACATGCGCTCGGCGGGCGTCGATTTTCTCACCATCGGGCAATATCTTCAGCCGACCCGCCGCCATGCCGCCGTCGATCGTTTCGTGACGCCGGAGGAGTTTAAGTCCTATGAGGTGTTGGCGCGCGCCAAAGGCTTTTTGATGGTCTCCGCGAGCCCTCTGACGCGGTCATCCCATCATGCCGGTGAAGATTTCGCGCGACTAAAAGCGGCGCGCGAGGCCCTTGATCGGCGATAAGACCGGGAACCGATCATCGCGGGTCTGCAGCGAATAAAAAGGAAAAAATCCTATGTCTGTGAAGCTATACGATTTGTGCAGCGCCGATGAGGAAGTTCGTTTCAGTCCGCCATGTTGGATGGTGAAGTTCGCCCTTTTGCACAAAGGCGTCTCTTTTGAGACTGTCCCGCTTCGTTTCACGGAAAAAGAAAATTATCCGGACCCTGAATACGGATTGATGCCAGTTTTAGACGATAACGGCAAGATGATCAAAGACAGCGCGGCGATTGTCGCGCATCTAGATCAGGCCTATCCAGAAAACCCAATATTCGTGAGCGACGGTGAAAAGGCGGCGCATGGGTTTTACACCGCATTCGCCGGGGCCCATTTATTTTCTAGCCTCGCGCCGATGCTCTTCTGGCGAATAGAGAAAACGCTAACACCAAAAGATGCAGCCTATTTCAGGGAAAGCCGCGAAAAGAGGCTTGGGGTCACGCTGGAAGAGTTCGCCGCTAACCCCGATTTACGCGAGAATATGGAAGGCGCGCTAAAGGTGCTATCGGCGGCTGTTGAGAACAATGCGTATTTTGGCGGGGATGCGCCTAATCTTTCGGATTACTTTTTTGCTGGCGCCTTTATGTGGCAACGCACGATCACGACAGAAGAATTGTATGAGCCCCCCCAAGCTCTAAGCGACTGGTTTGACCGGATCCTAAATCTATATGACGGGTACGCCCGAAAGGCGAAACGCGCTTCCTTTGCTGAATAAAAAATACTCCAATGACGAAACGCCGCGAACAAGCAGAAGCGCCTTATAGCGCCGAACAGATGTATGACCTCGTCGCTGATGTGGAACGCTATCCTGCGTTCGTGCCCTACTGCGTGGCCCTGCGCGTGGTATCGCGCGATGGAGACACCAAGACCGGTGGGCTAGTGGCGGATATGGCGGTAGCCTACAAGGTGTTTCGGGAAAAGTTCCGCAGCAAGGTGACATTTGATCGCGATCAATACGCAATTTATGCGGAATATATCGATGGGCCGTTTCGGCATTTGCGCAATGCCTGGCGGTTTGAACCCCTAGGCGAAGATTGTTGCCGTATAGATTTTGAGATCGATTTCGAGTTTCGCAGTATTTTGCTCCATACGGTTGCCAGCGATGTTTTAGAACGGACGTTTGTAAAGATGATGGATGCCTTTATCGCGCGCGCAAACGACGTTTACGGATAAAATAGCGCCGATTGCAGAGGGTTAAACAGGCATCCGTAACCCGCCAAGAAGCATCGACAGCGCCGTTTCAACCGTATGGGCTCGAATAAGATCACGTGAGCCTTTCGGGAATATCCTATGATCGACGCGGTTAAGGCCGTTCGGGCCTACGAGGGTAAACCACACGAGCCCGACCGGTTTTTCCGGCGTGCCTCCATCAGGGCCGGCGATCCCAGTGACGGATATCGCAAATTGGGCTCGCGATTTTTCTAGAGCGCCAACAGCCATCGCTTGGGCCACGGGGCCGCTCACCGCGCCGTGGCGGGTGATGAGGGCCGTTGGAACGTCCAACATCTCTTGCTTTGCCTCGTTGGAGTAGGTGACGAACCCACGATCGACAACGGTGGAGGAGCCGGGCACGTCTGTGAGCGCCGCCGCGATGAGGCCGCCCGTACAGGATTCGGCTGTGGCCACCATGACGTTGTTCGCGGCGGCCGTTTCAATCACCGCTTGGGCGAGATGTCTAATGCGATTGTTTTGCATGGGCCCAATTCGTTGAGGAAGATTTCCGATTAATCATCATGGGTCATCGGGAGGCGAACGGTAGCCGTTGCAAGGGCGGCCAAGCCTTCGCTGCGACCGGTAAAGCCGAGCTTCTCCGTTGTCGTTGCTTTGACAGAAATGCGGGCAATCGGCATTTGAAGAATGTTGGCGAGTGCTTCCCTCATCGCCATGCGGTGGGGTTTAATCTTGGGCGCTTCACAGATCATTGTGACATCGCAATGGGTAATCGCCCCGCCAGCCTCGACAACAAGTTCACGGGCTTTTTCTAAGAAGATATGGGATGGCGCGCCCTTCCACTGCGGGTCTGTTGGGGGGAAATGATCACCGATGTCGCCAGCGGCGAGGGCCCCAAGGATGGCGTCCGTCAATGCATGCATGCCGGCGTCGGCGTCAGAATGGCCCTTCAGTTTATGGGTGTGCGGGATTGATGCGCCGCACAGGATCGCTGCATCCCCCTCTTCGAATTCGTGGACGTCAAACCCGTGGCCGGTTCTAAATTCCATTGACTGGGGCTCAGCATCTGAGGGCATCATTTTCTTCCTTCCAAGGAGGGTTTCGGCCATACCAAAATCCTCCGCTTGCGTAATTTTCATGTTGTCGGGCGACCCCGCGACGAGGCGCACCGTTAGGTCGGCATTCTCCGCGACAGCGGCGTCGTCGGTGAGGGTGCGGCCCTCTGCCTGACGATGGGCGCTAAGGATGGCGTTGAACCTGAAACCTTGGGGGGTTTGGGCGCGCCATAAACTGTCACGCGGAACGGTCGTATCGATTGTCGGCTCGGTTTTTGGGTTATCATGGCCATTCGCCCGCTTAATCGTGTCGAAAACCGGTAGGGCGGCGATAGCGCCATCACAATCGATGAGGCTCGCGATGACCCGGGAGATAGCCTCGTGGTCAATAAATGGCCTTGCGGCGTCATGGATCAGAACGGTCCGGGGAGCAGCCTCGCAGAGGCTCTCGAGGCCTAGACGCACTGAGTCCTGGCGTTCAGCGCCGCCTTCGACGGGTGCCAATAATTTAGGGTGATCAAGAAGCGCCGTCATCGCCTCGCGATATAAATCATGGTCGTCTTTGTGAATAACGACTCGGACAGCCGCAACCTCCTCGTGGCTCAGAAACGCCTTCGCCGTACGCGACAATACCGCTTCGCCCGCGAGAAGACGATATTGTTTGGGCCCGCCAGCACCAGCACGGGCGCCGCGCCCCGCTGCCACGATCAAAACGCCGACATCAGCCTCGCTAATTGGAAGATCTTGAGAAGGGTGCGCCATGGAACGCAGGCTCCTGAAATTAGACAAATATAAACAACATCTTCGACTACTCGTCCTTGGAACGGAACGCAAAGCCTGAAGAGGGCGATGATAGATTCAGCGCCGGGACTTTGTTAGGCTTGGGACATGGGTTTGAACACACCATTGCGAATTGGCGACATTGAGCTTTGCAATAATGTCGCGATCGCGCCGATGTCGGGCGTCAGCGATTTGCCGTTTCGCCGCGCTGCCGCACGGGGTGGCGCAGGGCTCGTCGTTTCCGAAATGGTGGCGAGCGCTGAATTGGTCAAAAAGCGCCCCGATGTCGTTCGTCGTGCAGAAGGAGACCCTTCGTGCCGGCCGTTTGTTATTCAGCTTGCGGGCAGTGATCCGGATTGGATGGCCGAGGGCGCGAGATTGGCGGAGGCCGCTGGCGCTGATGTTGTCGATATCAATATGGGCTGCCCCTCGCGCCAGGTGACCGGCGTCTTGTGCGGCTCGGCCTTGATGCGAGAGCCTGAACGCGCTGTCGCGATCATTCAGGCCGTCGTTGCCGCAACGTCAAAACCGGTCACCTTGAAAATGCGCCTTGGTTGGGATTGGGGCTCGCTAAATGCGCCGGTTCTGGCCAAAGCCGCCGAAGACGAAGGCGTTCAATTGGTCACTGTCCATGGCCGAACGCGTAATGACTTCTACAAGGGCTCGGCGAATTGGGCTGCCGTGGCGCCGGTCAAAGAAGCGGTGAGGGTGCCTGTTATCGTAAATGGCGATATCACCACCGTCGACGACGCGCGCGCGGCGCTCAATCAATCGGGCGCAGACGGGGTGATGATTGGGCGGGCCGCTGTTGGAAGGCCTTGGTTGGGCGGTGCTGTAGCGGATGCCTTAAAGAACGGCGGGGTTGTTCAGCCGCCATTGGTTAATGCGCAACTTGCCGGGATGGTCCGTCACTATCGTGAGATGATTGATCATTATGGGGAGCGCCTTGGCGTGCGCATGGCGCGAAAACATTTAGCGGCTTTTATCGATCTCATGCTCGACCATTGGCCAGACGCCGATCGGCGGGCTTATCGGGCGCAGCTCTGCCAAATCCCGGACTCTGACGGCGTGATAGAAGCGCTGACCACCCTTGGCGGTGAATTTGCACCGTCGAACGCGGCGTAAGCTCTTAAGGGCGTCAGCGGGGGCGCTGGCGCCAAAACTGTCCCATTTATGCAACAAAACTGTTGAACTTGTGCAACATTTGTTACAGGATCACGAAATCCGCGACGTAGATCACGCAATGCGGGTGACTAGGCAGCGCCAGTTAAAGGGCGCGTTTGAGGCTGCGAAACGCTTGTGACGTCCGACGAAACGCAGATTGAAGGTTACGCCGCCTCGTCGGCTCGCGGGCCACACCGTGTCGGGCAATGGGCCGAAAAACGGGCCAAAAAACGGGTCGGGCAATGATTGGTCGCCGCGACAACCACGATAATGATCCTGAAAACGGCGACATTTACAGCGCCCAAGACGGCTATGATCTCCGAGAAGCGTATTCGTCGCCGCGATCCTTTGCCAGTCTGGCGCCCGCCCTCGGCATCGTTTGCGCTGCCTTGATCGCCTTTCTGAGCACCTGGTTCATGTTGTCGCCGGCTTGGGCATGGGTCGATCGGGGGGTTATCTCTGCCTTAGTCGTGGGGAATGTTGTCATCGCGGCGGGGCTCGCCATGCTAATCGGCGCCCGGCTTTGGCATGTCATTTCCAACCGGCGAAACCGGCTTGCGGGCTCGCGCACCCATTTGCGTCTTGTCGGTGCATTTCTTGTAGTGGCCGCCGCGCCGGCGCTAATCGCCTTTGTGTTCGCCTTCACGATTTTGCGCTCCAGCCTCGATGACGTCTTCAGTGATCGGATTGAAAACTATTTCGAGACATCGCGCGCTTTCGCCAACAGCTATATCGAAGCAGAAGCCGGTGACGATTACGCCAATCTCGAACTCCTAGAAGGGGATCTGGCGCGGAATAAGAGTTTCGGGCTAACCCCTGGGACATCACCGATTTTGTATCGCGTAACGTTAAGCGATCAGGCCTCGGCGCGAAAATTTGCGGCGATCTTTATTCTAAATGCTGAGCGAGAAATTTTATCCAGCGTGCAACTAATTGACGCCGCCTACGCGCTGCCGACGAAGAGCGTTTTTGACAGTATCGACGTCGCAGCCGAAAGCGGAAGGCCTAAACGGGATTGGGGCCGCTTTGGCGTTAACTCAGCCGTTGATCTCGATATGTTCCGGACTGTCTTAAAAACCGAGGTTTTGGATGGCGGCTATATCATTGTGTTCCGACCGATCCCGACAGCGGTGTCGACATCGTTAAAAGGCGTCGGCGCGAACCGTGATGACTGGTTAATTGTCAAAGGTCAGCGCTCGCATCTAGAGCGGGTCTTTCTAGCCGGTTATATCATCATGGCCCTGATCATTGTTCTGGGGGCGATTTGGGCGGCGCTTCAGGCGGCGACGCGGATCGTGAAACCTATCGGCGGGTTGGTCACCATGGCGGAGCAGGTTTCCAGCGGTGATCTGACGGCGCGAGTCAAGGTCGATAAACGTGATGGCGAGCTTGGCGTTCTGGCGCATTCCATGAACCGGATGACGACGCAGTTGGGCTCCCAGCGGGCGGATCTCATTGAGACAAACCGCCGTTTTGACCATCGTCGGCGTTTTACCGAAGCCGTCCTCGCCGGTGTGCCTGCCGGTGTGATTGGGGTCTCGGGCGAAGGGCGCATTACGATCGCCAACCGATCAGCGGAAGAACTGTTAAAGATCGAAGCCCACCGCATGGTGGGGGCGCCGCTGCCGGAGCATATTCCGGAAATGGGTCCCTTGTTCGAAGAAGCGCAATTGTCTCTCAACACGGAAGTATCGGGCCAAATCGAATTGGAACGCACGGGCCGCCCCCGGACGATCAATATTCGCATTGTACGCGATGACAGTGAAGGGGGGCCGAATTTCGTTGTTACCTTCGACGATATGACGGAGTTGATCGGCGCCCAGCGGTCTGCGGCATGGGGCGATGTCGCCCGGCGGATCGCCCATGAAATCAAAAACCCGTTAACCCCAATTCAGCTCTCCGCCGAGCGATTGCGGCGCAAATATCAGCATGAAGTTACAACGTCTCCGGAGGTTTTCGATAAATGCACCGAGACCATTATCCGGCATGTCAATGACATCGGACGCATGGTTGACGAGTTTTCGTCCTTTGCGCGCATGCCCAAACCCGTCATCGGGGAGGAGGATTTGGTCGAGCTGATCAAATCCGCGCTTTTCACCCAAAGGGTCGCCTTTCCGGAAATCGAATTTGAGTTAAAGACCGAGTTGCCGACGGCGCCGGTGCGCTGTGACGGACGTCTCATTGTGCAGGCGCTGGGCAACGTGCTGAAAAACGCATGCGAATCCGTAGACGCTCGGGTTGTCGATCGCCCGGAACCCAAGGGACGGGTGGATGTGACGATTGTGACGGCGACAACCGAAACCGGTGACATGATCGACGTTCATGTTCGCGACAACGGTCTTGGATTGCCGAAAGCAGAACGTCATCGTTTGACGGAACCCTATATGACGACCCGGTCAAAGGGGACGGGACTGGGCCTCGCTATCGTTAAGAAAGTGATCGAAGAGCATGAGGGCGTCCTTGATTTTCACGATGAGCAGGCGCTCGGCCCGAGCGGCGCTTGCGTGCGGATAATGCTGCCAAAGGCGGACGTCCCATCAAACGAAGATCGTGAAAATACAGGCGATCGGGAAACTGCAACGCTTACTGATGAAGCGCCAAACGCGAAATCAGTAGCGGCGGAATAGGACATTTGCGAGAGTTTTTCAGGATAACCGGGGGGCGGTAAGAAAGGCGAAGTTAGATGAGTATTGACGTGTTGGTCGTGGATGATGAGGCGGATATCAGGGAGCTGGTGTCCGGCATCCTTGAAGATGAAGGGTTTGACCCGCGCGCCGCCGCAAATTCCGATGATGTTTTTGCCGCGCTCAAAGATCGGTTGCCTGGGCTCATCATCTTAGATGTATGGCTGCAAGGCTCTGCGATGGATGGGATTGAGATCCTTGATGAATTGAAAAAGGCGCATCCTGATCTGCCGGTCATTATTATCTCCGGACACGGGACGATTGAGACGGCGGTCGCAGCGATCAAAAAGGGCGCATACGACTTTGTTGAAAAGCCCTTTAATGCGGACCGCCTGATCCTAGCGGTTAACCGCGCGTTGGAGGCGGCGCGGTTGCGCCGAGAGAATACCGAATTGCGCCACCGTTCCCCGGATTGGGGCCTAATCGGCGGGTCGACGACCATCAACGCGCTACGTGGCGCTATTGATAAGGTCGCGGACGCCCGCTCACGGGTCTTAATCACCGGCGCTCCAGGCTCCGGCCGTGAAACGATCGCCCGCTTGTTGCATTCAAAGTCTAGTCGCACAAAACAACCCTTTATCGTCGCCAGCGCCGCCTCTATCGCGCCAGAGCGTATGGAAGAGGAATTGTTTGGCGTCGAAGGTGACGCTGGACGTCCAAAATCCGTGGGATTAATGGAGCGCGCCCATGGTGGTACGCTGATGTTTGATGAAATCGGCGATATGCCGATGGAAACCCAAGGCAAAATCCTGCGGGTTCTCGTCGATCAGCGGTTTCGCCGGGTCAATGGCGATGCGCCCGTTTCGGTGGATGTCCGTATCGTCTCCACGACATCTAGAGATTTGTTGGCCGATGCGGCGGCTGGGCGTTTTCGGGAAGATCTTTATCACCGGCTGAATGTAGTGCCGATTCAAGCGCCATCCCTGTCAGAGCGACGGGAGGATGTGCCCGCTTTAACGGCTTTTTTCATTGACCGTCTTTCCCGCTCGCTTGGGTTGCCCAAGCGTTCCCTCTCGCCAGAAGCCCTGGCGGCGCTGCAAGCCTATCATTGGCCCGGCAATGTAAGACAGTTGCGGAACGTGATTGAGCGCACGCTTATCATGATGGGGCGCGACGTTGACGTGGAAATCGCCTGCGAACACCTGCCATCAGAAGTTATTGACGCGGGGTTAACGATTCCGGCTGGCGAAGGGTTGGAGCAAATTATCGCGCTTCCCTTGCGAGAAGCCCGTGAACGCTTCGAAAGAGAATATCTTATCGCACAAATTAACCGTTTCGGCGGTAATATCTCACGCACAGCGGCGTTTATCGGTATGGAACGATCAGCGCTGCATCGAAAACTAAAAGCGCTTGGCGTCAGCGGCGGGCCGCGGGCGGAAAGTGCTTAGAGCATAAAGCAGTTCAACGCGAGGAAGCGTTGGCGGCGTGAGAGCGATGAAAGAAAGGTCCATATGCGCGTAATCGTATGCGGCGCAGGGCGCGTTGGCGTCGGGATCGCCGGGCGTCTTTCTGGCGAAAAGAATGATGTAACGATCATTGACCAATCCAAGGAGCTTGTGCGGTCTGTCGCCGAGCGCCTTGATGTTCGCGGCGTGATCGGAAATGGCGCCTATCCTGATATTTTGGCCGAAGCCGGGGCCCGAGAAGCCGACATGATCGTCGGGGTGACGCGGTCTGACGAGGTGAATATGATCGCCTGTCAAATCGCCCACACCTTGTTCAAGGTGCCGACAAAGGTCGCGCGCATCCGCGCCTCTGGCTATCTCGATCCAAAGTACTCCGATCTATTCAGCCGAAACCATCTCCCGATCGATGTGATTATTTCGCCCGAACGGGAGGTTGGCGAGACAATCCTTCAACGCCTTGCGACGCCTGGCGCTTTTGAAACAAAGGCTTTTGTCGACGGTAAAGTGTGGGCGGTTGGTGTGCGCATCAAAGAAGACTGCGCCATTATCGATACGCCGTTGCGCCAAATCAGCGAGCTTTTCCCTGATTTAAAAATTACGATCGTCGCGATCAGGCGCAATGGCGCGCTGCGTCGAGCGCACTCCGACGATCAGATCCTTCCAGGCGATGATATCTATTTCATCGCGGACCGCCATGATGTGATGCGAGCTCTGGAAATTATGGGGCACGCAGAAAAAGCAGCGCGCCGTATCATCATCGTCGGTGGCGGAAATATCGGTCTTTATGTCGCTCGTGGCCTTGAAGAGGCCGGATCCATGAAAATCCGAATGATCGAGGATGATCGCCAACGCGCTGAATACATCGCCGAAGAACTCGAGCGGACGGTTGTATTGCAAGGCAATGGTCTTGATCGCACCTTGTTGCGCGAAGCTGGCGTTGAAGAAGCCGAAACGGTCGTTTCCGTGACCGATAACGATCAGGTCAATATTTTTGCTTCTGTTGTCGCTAAAAGAGAAGGGGCGAGGCGCGCGCTCTCGCTGATAAATGAGCAGGGGTATGAATCGATTTGCGAGGCCGTGGGGGTCGATCGATATGTCGATCCGCGGGCGACAACGATTTCCACGATCCTTCAACACATTCGTCGCGGCCGAATAAAGGGCGTTTTCTCCCTGCCCAATGGGGAGGCGGAGCTGATCGACGCGATCGCCCTTGAGACATCGCCGCTAGTGGGCAAGCCCCTTTCAGAAGCGGCCCTGCCGGAAGGTGTGATGATTGGCGCCGTCTACCGCGATGGGGTGGTCACCATGCCGTCTCGAGAAACGGTGGTGGATGCTGGTGATCGCGTTGTCTTGATCGCGATGCGTGAGAATGTTCGTGATGTAGAACAGATGTTCCGTGTCAGTATTGATTACTTTTAAGATTTGGATATTGGAATTTTAATGGGCGTCGCCGTAATCTTTCGCGCGCTAGGGTTATCAATCTTGGTCCTTGGCGTAGCCATGGTCGTCCCGATGGTCGCGGCCTTTTGGAGCAGCGATGGTGCAACTCAGGATGCCTGGCGCCAAGCGGGATCTTGGGTGCTCGCCATGATCATGACGCTCGGGTTCGGCGGCGGCTTTGTCGTGTTATCCCTCGGCGAGCGTCGTGCGAGCGATATTCGAAGCGCCATTCTTGTTGTTCTTTTGTGGTGGATCATGGCGCCGTTCTTTGCGGCGATACCGTTCGTTCTGCAGGGTGCGCCGTTGCTAGACGCTTACTTTGAGGCCGTGTCGGCCCTGACGACGACGGGTGCCTGGCTTTCAGAAACGCAAGCGCGGGCGGATCCCGCTGGCATAGTATGGCGCGCGTTGCTGCAGTGGATTGGCGGCCTCGCCTCTATGTCGATTGCCGCCGCGATTTTCATCAGACCGATGTTTATTGGCATCGATACTTTGTTGCCGCCCTTTAACCGTGGTGAGCGCCAGTCAGATTTGCGCGCCGTTTCAAATGCGGTGAACAGCTTCTTTTTCATCTATGCCGGGGCGACAGTTCTCTGTTTTCTTGCCCTGGCCGCCGTTGCAACGCCTCTCTTTGATGCAGGAGTTGCGGCGCTTTCTATAATGTCGTCGGGAGGGTTCGCGGTTCATCCCGACGGGGTCGCAGGTTATGGCGCCGCGGCTGCGGGTGTGGCGATGCCATTTATTTTCATGAGCGGTGCAAACTTTATTCTACTTGCCCGTTTAACAACCGTTCGACAGCGCAAACTCCAAGACGTCGAAACTGGCGCCTATGCAATTATTATTTTCAGCGTAGGTATAGTGAGTTGGTTTCTTCTTGGCGCAGGAGATTTTTCTCTCATTCCGGCGCAGTTTTTCAACATTGCGAGCTTAATGTCGACGAATGGCTACTTCGTCGGCGAAAAGCCGTTTTTGCCCCTTGCGCTTGTCGCCGTGATGGTCGGCGGGGCGGCGGTGTCGACGGCGGGCGGACTTAAAATCATTCGTTGGCTTGTTGTCTTTAGACGCGCCCGAGAGGAGATCCGGCGCCTTGTCAGCCCAAACGCTGTTTTGGGGGAGGCGCGCGTGGTCGATGAATTTGGCGTTTGGACCCATTTTCTGCTGCTGACGCTCGTGTTGGGCCTTCTCACGATGGTGATCGCAGGGGGCGGACATTCCTTTGAAGTCTCTGTCACGGTAGCGGCAGGCATGCTGTCAAACACCGGCCCCGTCATCCACCTGTTAGAGGCAGGGGCGAACGGTTATGGCTTTATTGAAGAGCCGTTTCTGCGCTTTGTGATGATTGTTGGTATGGTGCTGGGGCGCGTTGAAACAGTCAGCGCTCTGGCGTTAATGAACTATGCGTTTTGGAGGTCATAACGATTATGGCGCGTATTGCTTATGTTAATGGCGCGTATCAAAGGCTCGATGACGCTGGAATATCAATTCAGGATCGAGGCTTTCAGTTTGCCGACGGCATCTACGAAGTCATTGTTGTCATCGATGGCGAGCCTTGGGACTTCGAAGGGCACCTCTCCCGTTGGGAGCGGTCGTTGCAAGAACTTGAGATCGCCGCGCCGGTGGGGCCAGCGGTGTTGGCGTTAATCCTCAAACGCGTTCTTAGAGTTAATCGGCTTACAAATGCGCTCGTTTACTTTCAAGCGACGCGTGGGCCCGCGCCGCGGGACCATATTTTCCCGGCTGATCCAACCGCTAGTCTTGTCGTAACCGCGAAACCCTTCGATCTGGAAGCGGCGAACCGGCGCGCCGCTAAAGGCGTATCTGTAATTTCCACGCCGGATTTGAGATGGAAGCGCGTGGATATTAAATCCGTTTCCCTATTGCCAAACGTATTAGCGAAGGAAAACGCCCGTAAGGGCGGCGCCGCTGAAGCTTGGTTGTTGCAAGACGGGGAGATCGTGACGGAAGGCGCTTCGTCCAACGCTTGGATGATCGATGCCGATGATAGACTTGTTACCCATCCAACTGGTCACTCGATCCTCGGGGGAATTACACGGGCGACTGTGAAGAGCGTCGCAGAGGCGCTCCAACTAACCGTGGAAGAAAGGGCTTTTACGCTTAAGGAGGCGATCAATGCAAAAGAAGCGTTTCTGACGTCAGCAACGAGCTTCGTTACCCCTGTGGTTAAAATTGACGAAAAAAATATCGGCGATGGGACACCGGGTCCCCTCGCAACTCGCTTAAGAGAGGCCTATATCAACTCGTCTCGCGGTGCAGAATTTATCCGTTAAGGGTAAAATTGCTATTTTGCCCGCCTTATTTACTACCAGATCTTGTTGCATTGCCATGCTGAGCACGTCAGTATGATTTGTGCGGTGCAGCGTATAACAGTCAAGAAACGGCTCAGATAAAATGAGTGAAAAAAAACAAAACCTCCAAGACGTCTTCCTAAATCACGTGAGAAAAGAACGAATTCCGGTGACGATTTTTCTCGTCAACGGCGTCAAACTCCAAGGTGTTGTCACCTGGTTTGATAATTTTTGTGTTCTCCTGAAGCGTGATTCCCAGAGCCAACTTGTTTACAAGCACGCCATATCCACGGTGATGCCGGCGCAAAACATCAATCTATGGGATGGTGACGGCGCCGATGACGAAGGCGACGCGTGACAGAACCATCTCCCTAGCTTTAGGGTGGATCTTAGATGGTTTTGGTCGACGGGAGCGGCGATCATCATGCCGGCGTTACGCTCGCCCGTGAGGGCGCTCCTTAGAGTCTAAAACCATGACTGAATCAGCAGTTGTTCTTCATCCAGACAATCGCCATGAGATGGGCGCTTCTTCTATGCGGAGCCCCCAAGCGCGATTAGACGAGGCTTGTGGTCTCGCGGCGGCGATCAACTTAGAGATCGCGGCAGCGGATATCGTGCCGGTCTTAAGACCTCGTCCATCGACCCTCTTTGGCGCCGGTAAGGTCGAGGAGATCAAGTCGCGCCTTGATGCGTTTGGTGAAGAGCGGGATGGTGACCGACCAGGGCTGGTGATCGTGGATGGCGCGTTAACGCCGGTCCAACATCGTAACCTTGAAAAAGAGTGGAACGCGAAAGTCCTTGATCGCACCGCCCTTATCTTGGAGATTTTTGGCGCGCGCGCCTCCACCGCTGAAGGGCGCCTCCAGGTAGAGTTGGCGCATTTAACCTATCAGCGCTCGCGTCTTGTGCGGTCTTGGACGCACTTGGAACGCCAGCGCGGCGGGGCGGGGTTCCTTGGTGGTCCCGGTGAGCGACAAATCGAATCCGACCGGCGCGCCCTAGCTGTCAAAATAGATCGTTTAAAGAGTAAACTCGAACAAGTGCGTCGAACACGGACATTGCAGCGGGCGAAACGTAAAAAGGCGCCTCAAACCGTTATCGCTTTAGTGGGATACACGAACGCTGGAAAATCAACGCTTTTCAATCGGATTGTCGGCGCTGATGTTTTTGCAAAGGATTTATTGTTCGCCACCCTCGATCCGACGATGCGGGCGGCGAGTTTGCCCTCTGGTGAAAAAATAATATTGTCTGACACCGTGGGCTTCGTCTCAGACCTACCAACCCAGCTGATCGCTGCCTTCCGCGCAACCCTTGAAGAGGTGAACGAGGCCGATGTCATCGTCCATGTGCGTGACGCGGCCCATGAAGATACTGATGCGCAGGCTGCTGATGTTGTGAAAGTCCTAAAAGAACTTGGTGTTGCGGGCGAAAGCGACGGCCGCGTTGGTGATGAAAAGCCAGCGCCTGTCATCGAAGCGTTGAACAAGATCGATCTAATAGAACGTGAAGACCGCCTAACATTATCGTCCGTCGCGCGATTGTCGGAAGATAAAGCGGCGATGACGTTAGAGGATCCTGTTCGCCTTTGCGTATCCGCCGCTACAGGAGAGGGGACGGACGCCCTTTTCAAAAAGATTGATGACGTTATCACCGGTGACCGGCGGCAGTACTCGGCTGTGATCCCCATGGCGGACGGCGCGGCGCGCGCTTGGCTGCACGCTCATAGCGATGTCTTAAAGGAAGAGGATGAGGAGTTAATTGTGCGGCTGTCGCCCAAAGGGGCCGGGCAATTTGTCAAAAACTTCCCAACGATCGAGCTTCGACCTTTAGAGGCCGCGCAAGATGAGGCCATTACCGACCCCGCCATGGCGCCCTGGATGAGCGGCGAGAGGGCGTAGTACTTATGGACGTCAAAATATCAATAACGTTGGTGGCGTGATGGAGAACCATCCGTCCCCATATTTTTCGGAAAATCAGATGAAAGCGGTCGATGCTCTTTTGAAGAGCGTCGCCGACACCATCATTACACCTTGTTACGGTAAACTGAGCGATGACGCGGTCAAAACAAAATCTTCGCCGACCGATCTTGTCACCATCGTTGATGAGGAAGCCGAAGCGGCATTAAAGGCCGGACTTGCCGAAATCGCCCCTTCTGCGGGGTTTATTGGTGAAGAAGCAGCCGCAATCGATCCAACTTTGCCAGCGCGGGTTGAAGGGCCCGGCGCGTGGTGGATTGTGGATCCCCTCGACGGGACACGAAATTTTGTGCAAGGCCATGCCGAGTTCGCGACGATTGTTGCGTTTGTTAACAACGGGCGCACCGTCGCGGGATGGATCAATGCGATTCCACATGATCTTCTTTTTCGCGGGCAGCGCGGAGAGGGCGTCTCATGTAATTTGAGCGCCATAGCGCCAAAGGCGCAAACCGGCGAGACACCCAGCGGGTTACGATCTTTAGGATGGCTCAACGATGAATGGGACAGCCGTATCCGGCGGCAAATCAAAGAAAAAGTCGTGACCCAGGCGATGCATTGTTCGGCATATGCCTATGCGAAACTCCTTCAGGGTGAGTTTGATTTCAAAATATCTAGCCGCATCCATGCTTGGGATCATGCTGCGGGTGTTTTCATGCTAGAGGAGCTCGGCGGCGCGGGCGGTTACCTTGATGACCATGAAGCTTATCTTCCGGCCGATAGCGCGGACCGGCCAATGCTTGCAACAGCGCCCGGTAGAGACTGGACCGACATAGCCTCTCGACTAACGGGTTAGCGCGAACCGGTTATCGATATTTCGGGTGCGCTTCATGTTTCAGGCGAACTGTAGTTTTTAGTGGCGTCCTAGGTGATCACGGGTAAACTGGTGCGTGTAATCAGAAGAACCCTTCAGCCGTAACAAAAGGTCCACTCCTATGACGCAGGGCGCCTCAGATCCATTCAAAGACAAGATTTGCATTGTGACCGGCGCGGCATCGGGTATTGGCCGCGCCGTCGGCCTTTCCCTGGCGGAACGCGGCGCCATTGTCGCGTTATCCGATGTCAATGAAGATGGATTGGCCGAGACCCGCCGTCTCATCGGGCAAGAAGGTTCCAATCGGATTAGAACCGACCGATTAGATGTGGCCGATGGCGAGGCGATTGACGCCTATGCGTCGACCATCAAAGAAAGCCTGGGTGATGCTGATTATGTCTTCAACATCGCCGGTCTGACGCGCGTTGGCGATTTTAAGGATTCTCCACTTTCATCCTTCGAAAAAATTATGGACGTCAATTTTTGGGGTGTCGTCCGGGCGACGAAAGCATTCTTACCGCAATTGATGGAGACGAAAGGCGGGGTCGTGAATATCTCCAGTCTTTTCGGGTTCATCGGTTATCCGGGGCAGGCGGATTACTGTGCCTCGAAATTTGCTGTTCGAGGATTTTCTGAAGCCTTGTCAACTGAGTTGGAAGGCACGGGCGTTAGGATTACCAGCGTTCACCCCGGCGGGGTCGATACGAACATTGTCCGAAACGCTGAAATCGACGCGCCGCCAGCAACCGGGGCAAACCGGGAAGAAATGGAAGAGACCTTCAAAGAGGCCGCAATTACCACACCGGCGCAGGCCGCCGATATCATTTTGAACGGCGCGGCGAAGGGTAAGCGCCGAGTTGTGGTGGGCCGTGATGCGAAGCTTATCTCATTCGTACAGAGGCTGTTCCCAGAGAGTTATGGGAAAATTATGAAGCGTCTTCTGCCAACGAGCCTTACCCAAGCCGAAAATTAAAATATAATCCGATCCGGGAGGAAATAGCCTATGCCACTGCTCGTCAGTGCAACCGCCCAGGAAGACGGTCCGGCAACGGAACCCCGTTTCGAGCGCGCTTACAATTTCTCCCCGCCTGCCGATCTTTCAGATATTCATCTGTTTACAAAGGGTCAGCCCTACGACGCATATACGGCGTTGAGACATCAAGCACCGGTTTGCTGGCACCCGGAACCCTATAAATCGCAGACCCATGGGCCGGGCTTTTGGGCGGTGACGCGGTTCGATGATGTCAAATCCGTTGAGCTCGACACGAAAACCTTTTCTTCCCAACGCGGCGGCATCAATGTGAGTTATGGAGCGCCGGAAACGCGCCATCCGATGTTGCACTCTGCATCCCTCAATACGATGATTTGTTTGGACGAGCCCTATCATCTGCCGTTACGGCGCGAGCATATGCCGTTTTTTACGCCGGCTTACGTCGCCTCGCTAAAGGTACGCGTGGAAGAAAAAATTGACGCCCTTCTTGATGCGATGGAGGAAGCTGGGCCGGAACTCGACTTCGTTCAGCGCTTTTCGGCGGAACTGCCGCTGTTCACTCTCTGTGAAATGTTAGGCGTGCCGGAGGCGGATCGGCCGAAACTTGTGGGCTGGATGCACCATCTAGAACTTGCGGCCGATACCTTATCCCAGAAATCCATCGGTGATATTGATCCCGCGCTCCTCATGTCGTTTATGACGAGCATTCAGGAAATGTTTGATTACGGACGGGAAATTCTAGCGGAGCGTCGCGCGCACCCGAAGGAAGACCTCCTCTCGGCGATTGCTCTGGCGACGATGGATGGTGATCCGTTATCCGAGGAGTTTCTCGATGGGTCCTGGTTACTTATCGTCTTTGCCGGGAATGACACGACACGAAATTCGCTTTCTGGCGCGATGAAAGCGTTAACGGAGTTTCCGGAGCAAAAGCAAAAATTACTCGATAACCCGTCTCTGATCACGAATATGACCCACGAAGCGATCCGATTTATTTCGCCAGTTATTTATATGCGTCGTACCGCGACGCGAGACACAGAGCTCGCCGGGCAAAAAATCGCCGAGGGGGAAAAAGTCGTAGTATATTATGGCGCCGCTAATCGGGATGAGAAGTATTTTAAAGACCCCGATCAATTCGATATCGAGCGTTCGAACGCGAAAGACCATATCGCCTTTGGCATCGGGCCCCATGTTTGCCTTGGGCAACGGGTCGCCAATATGCAGCTTGAAGCGGCGTATCAAAAAATTCTACATCGCTTTCCAAAAATTAGATGGTCGGGCGATATCAAAATCGCGCCAAATAACTTCGTGCACGCAATATCCTCACTAGGGGTCGACCTAAACGGCGGCTAGTCGCGCGCGTCGATCCGCCCCACTGAAAAGACCTGTGCTTACGCCAATATAGGTCGCATCGGCAATCCAATGCGCGGAGTGGCTCATGGCGGGTGATGATAAAAAATCTGAGGGGCTTCCGGTTCCCAAACGCCGATTAACGCGCCTTGCGCGGTTTGGCGGGCTCGGCGCCTCAATCGCGGGCAATATGGCGTTAGAAGGCGCGCAGCGATTGGCGCGGGGCGAACGCCCCTCGCTCCAGGAACTTGCCCTGACACCCAGTAACGCCGCCAAAGCGGCGGAACAACTCTCGCGCATGCGCGGTGCCGCGATGAAGCTTGGCCAGCTGGTCTCCATGGACAGCGGGGATTTTTTGCCGCCCGAGGTCGCCAATCTCTTAGCGCCGTTGCGAAATGGCGCTCACCATATGCCGCCCCACCAATTAAAGGCGCAGTTGAACGCCGCATGGGGTCGTAATTGGCTTCGCCAATTCAAATCCTTTGATGTGCGCCCCATCGCGGCGGCTTCCATCGGTCAGGTGCACCAAGCGGTCGCAAAAGATGGGCGTAAGCTCGCCATCAAGATCCAATATCCAGGCGTTCGCGAAAGTATCGACAGCGATATTGATAATCTGATGGCGATAATCCGCTTGTCAGGGATGTTGCCCAAGGATGTGGACCTTGGGCCCATCATTGACGAGACCAAAAAGCAATTGGCGTCGGAGGCGGATTATGAGTTGGAAGCAAAACGGCTAAATGCCTATCGCGCCATGATAAAAAACCTCTCAGGTGTCGGCGCGCCTGAAGCCCATGACGACCTGACAACGCCGACAACCCTAGCCATGTCTTATGTTGATGGCGTTCCCATCGATGCAATTGCTGACGCAAGCCAAGAAGACCGCGACCGTTTGGCGTATCTATTGATCGATTTGACGTTCAAAGAGCTCTTCGAGTTCAACGCCATGCAGACAGACCCAAATTTTGCAAACTTTCTGTACGATGAGCACTCGGGGGTTCTTAACTTAATCGATTTTGGAGCGCTAAGAGAAATCGAGCCTGATTTTGCTGAAGGCTACCGGGCGCTGCTGTCCGCCGCCAGCCGGGATCATTGGCCCGATGCACTGGCGGCCGGTCAAAGAATGGGCCTTGTCGCAGGTGACATCCCGCCAGATATCGAGCGGCTATTGAGAGAGAGTTTCGAACTTGCCACCGCGCCATTGCGCCAGGAAGGCGTGTTTGATTTTGGCGCGACAACACTCGCTGCGGCCTTGCGTGATAAAGTATTTGAATTGCGAACCGCTGGGTTCTTGCACCCGCCGCCGCCGCCGGCCGTTTTTATTCACCGCAAATTTGGCGGGCTTTATTTGATTGCAACACGCCTGCGCGCTCGGATCGATCTTAGAACCCTCATCGCGCCCTATATCAATTAAGTTCGCAAGCACGACAGTTGGCGCAAGGGGTGGGCGCTAGATAACCCCCAACCCCTTACCAACGCGTGTGAAGGCGTCGATCGCCTGATCAATTTGGTCGTCGCTATGTCCAGCGCACATTTGGGTGCGGATCCGAGCCTGTCCTTTTGGGACCACGGGAAAAGAAAACCCGGTCACGTAGACGCCCTCGTCCATTAGTTTCGCCGACATGTCTTGCGCCAAACGCGCATCGCCCAACATCACGGGGATAATGGGGTGTTCGCCAGGCAACAAGTCGAAGCCCGCCTTTGTCATCCCATCCCGGAAACGTACCGCATTGCGGAAAAGCTGTTTGCGCAGATTATCCCCATTGATGACAAGCTCTAAGGTTTTCAACGTTGCCCCAAGAAGAGCCGGGGTGAGGGCGTTTGAGAAAAGATAGGGCCTGGCCCGATTGCGCAGCATATGGACGACATCAGCCGACGCACAGACATAACCGCCCATTCCGCCGCCGAGCGCCTTGCCTAACGTGCCCGTTAAAATATCCACGCGCTCCGCCACGCCGCAATGGCTTGGCGTGCCCGCGCCTTTTTCGCCCATAAATCCGGTGGCGTGGCAATCATCCACCATCACGAGGGCGTCAAACTCATCGGCAAGCTGACATATTTGATCGAGCTTGGCGATATATCCATCCATCGAGAACACACCGTCCGTCACAATTAATTTTGTTCGCGCGCCAGCGGCGTCAGCCTCTTGGAGTTTTGTTTTTAAGTCATCCATATCAGCGTTCGCAAAACGAAAGCGCTTCGCTTTACAAAGCCGGACGCCGTCGATGATCGAGGCGTGATTGAGGCTGTCGGAAATGATTGCATCTTCCGCCTCCAATAGAGGCTCGAACACCCCGCCATTGGCGTCGAAGCAGGCGGCAAACAGGATCGAGTCCGCATGCCCCAGATAGTCAGCGATGGCGCCTTCAACGTTGCGGTGTAGATCCGAAGTGCCGCAAATAAATCGCACCGACGCCATGCCAAACCCATGGGTGTTCATGGTCGCTTTGGCGGCGGCGACAATTTCAGGGTGGTCCGCCAGTCCGAGGTAATTGTTCGCGCAGAAGTTTAACACCTTTGTCGGTGTATTGCGGTGATCCACCGTGATCACGGGTCCCTGCGGAGATGTGATCAGCCGCTCGACTTTTTCGAGACCCTGCTCGCGAATATCAGCCAGATTGTCGTGAAGGCGATCGTAAAATGCTTGTCTCATGGGAGAGGCCTTTCATCTTGGCGTTGGCGATCATGGATGCGCTCTTTGTAAGAGCGCGCTCTTCAACGTCAAGAATTCGTTACGCTGTTGCAATCGTGGCTCTACCTCGGCAATCTCCCGCCAAAACGGGAGACAATAAAATGACATCACGGCGAGAGTTGTTACGCGGCGCAATGCTAACCGGCGCGACGAGCGCAGCGGGATTGTCGGTTGGGTGCAGCGCGCCCGATAGCAACGGGGCGGCGGCGGTAGAGGACACAGGGCTCTCAACGCGGTCCATCGCTGAAGCGGAAAAGTTGCAAGGCGTTCGGTTCACAGCAGAAGAACGCACGATGATGCTCGATGGGCTTGAGAGCAATCTTGAATGGCTGGCGCGGATGCGGGCGTTCAAAGCTCCGAATACACTTGCGCCGGCGATGACATTCAATCCGCAACTGCCTCGTAAGAAGGTTCCTTCACAGAAGAATATCTTGAGACCAAGCGGGGTTTATGTTGCGCCGTTTCCCGATAACGATTTTGATATCGCCTATGCCTCAATTGGTCAGCTTGGCGCCTGGCTGCGGGCGGGCGCTCTGACAAGCGTCCGGCTAACGGAAATATATCTAGCGCGCATTGAGGCCCATGGCCCTGACCTTGAATGTTTCGTCACGGTGACGCCGGATCTTGCCCTGGAACAAGCGGAAAAAGCCGATGATGATTTCGCAAAAGGGCGCGATAGGGGGCCGCTTCATGGCATTCCCTATGGGCTAAAAGATCTTGCCGATACCGCCAATATTCGAACGACCTGGGGCGCGACGCCCTATCAAGAGCGGGTGCCGGAAGAAGACGCCGATATCGTCCGTAAACTGAAACGCGCCGGCGCTGTTTTGTTGGGCAAAACCACCTGTGGTGCGATTGCCTATGGCGATCAATGGTTTGCGGGGCGTACGCGCAATCCCTGGAATACAAAAGAAGGCTCGTCTGGGTCATCGGCTGGCTCCGCTTCGGCGACAGCGGCGGGGCTGTGCGCTTTTGCGATTGGCACAGAAACCCTTGGATCAATTGTTTCCCCTTCAGAGCGGTGTGGAACAACGGGGCTTCGCCCGACATTTGGCCGCGTCTCCCGCGCAGGGTTTATGAATTTGTGCTGGTCCCTTGATAAAGTCGGTCCGATCTGTCGCACGGTCGAAGACTGCGCCTTGGTGCTTTCGGAGATCAACGGCTTCGATATTGATGATCCTGCGGCAGCCCGCAAGGGGTTTACCTATGACGCAAAACTCGACCTAACGGATATGACGGTCGGGTATGTGCCGTCCTGGTTTGAAGCAGGCGACGAGACCGATCGCGCGGCATTGGCGGCCATGCGGGATCTTGGCGTGACGATGGTCGAGTTCCCATGGCCGGACACAGATTTTGAGTCACTATTGCAAATTGTATTGGTAGAGTCCGCCGCCGCGTTTGCCGATCTTACCCTCGAAGACGGTGATGACAATTTGGTGTGGCAAGCGCCCGCCGCATGGCCGAACACATGGCGGGCGGCGCGCTTTATCTCCGCCGTGGACTACGTTCAGATTGATCGATTGCGTCGGCGTCTGATGGCTGAGATGAGTGCCGCGTTCGAAGGAATTGATGCGTTGATCGGCCCTCACAGCGGCGGCGGCGCCTTGCTCGCCACGAACTGCACCGGCCATCCTCAGCTTGCGCTGCGCGCGGGGTATGCGACGACCCAGACCCGAAATGGTGACACAGGTAGTGTCGGCGGGGAAACTTTCCAAACACCACGAGGCATTAGTCTGTGGGCCGATATCTTTCAGGAAGGAAAGATCTTAGCGCTAGGTCGAGCATTAGAAGGGACGTTGGGCGTAGCATCGGAACGACCGCCAGCGTTTTCATGATCGGATTGGTTATTAACCGCCGCCGTTGTGGTGGGTAAAAATTTACCATCCTAACCTTACCCTAAAAGTATACCTCACAGATTTTGTTGATCATTTGCACCATGGCGAAATTCGCTAGTGGCGTTCCTACCTCTACTTAATAGGGGGACTTGGTGATGGAAGGAAATTAATATGAAAACCCTGAAAAAGGCGCGTGTCTTGCTTTGTTTCCCGTTCGAGTTGTTGGAGTGTGTTAAAACGAGACCGAGAGCGGGAGATCATTGGAAATTTTCCATTGAAATTGGGGAGATTGACTGGAAACAGGTTTAGTAGGGTAAAAATATTATGATGGGTACGGCTGGTAACGATACGTTAATTGGCGGCGAAGACGCGGATGAGATTTTTGGCTTGGCCGGGAACGATCTAATCGAAGGTAACGGCGGTTCGGACTCTCTGTTCGGCGGTGAAGGAAACGACACGCTGATCAGCGGCGCTGGTGCGGCCGACGTTCTAGATGGCGGCGCAAACGACGATTTAATTGAGGTATCAACATTAAATAATAGTGCTACCGTTAACGGCGGCGGCGGCTTTGATACGCTGCAAGTCCAAGACGGCGCTGCGTTGTTCTTTACTTTGATAGAAGATCCAGATGCTCAGGGATTAATTTTTTCCAATGGAAACGGAAGCAATGTTACTGCTTTCGATATAGAGATTTTATTGATTGGGTCTCGTGAACTGGACGTTGTTTATGGCACCACCGGCGCGGATCTCCTAGCCGCCGTCGATAACACCGATGCCTATATTGTCGCCGGACAAGGGAATGACACCGTTTCGGGTGGCGATGGCGATGATATTATTATTGGCGCCAGGACATTTTTCGGGGGCGCCAACCCGCTCTTCAATAGCGCGAAACTGATTAACGGTGGAGCGGGCGACGATACGATCTTGGTTGGCGAGGATAACGACACCGTTCACGGTGGTGACGGCGATGATAATATTCAAGCTGGCGACGGCGAGGATTTGATTACGTTGGGCGCCGGCCAAGACACTGTAACCGGAGGCCCCGGTAGCGATACGGTCAGTTATGTTGACGCAAGCGGTGCTATTGGTGTGAATCTCTTAAGCGGCATCGCGGAGACGGGTGGCTTTTTAAATGCTGGTGGTTTTTATCAAGGCGGCGCCGCTGAAGATGTTCTGGTGAGTATCGAAAACCTGACCGGAACACAGTTCTCTGACCGTCTTATTGCTGACAATGGGGCAAACCTAATCGATGGAGGTGATGGGAACGACCGGCTTAGTGGGTTGAATGGTAATGATATCTTAATTGGAGGCGCTGGCTTTGATACGTTAGAAGGTGGCAACGGGATTGATACGGTTGACTATAGCGCTTCGGATACGGGTATTGGCGCCAATCTTTTTGCGGGCTCCGTGGAATCGGGCGGGTTCTTAAACGCGAGTGGATTCTATCAGAGTGGTTCGTTAGAGGACGATCTTTCCAGCATTGAAAACATTACCGGAAGCGCTTTTGCTGATCGATTGATTGCAAACAGTGGTGTCAACCATCTTGATGGCGGCGCTGGTGATGACCGCATTAGTGCTTTTGGCGGTGATGATACCTTAATAGGGGCGGATGGATTTGATACCTTAGAGGGTGGCAATGGATCAGATACGGCTGATTATAGCGGTTCTGATACCGGTATCGGCGCTAATTTATTTGCGGGCTCTGTAGTATCAGACGGTTTCCTAAACGCCGATGGATTTTACCAGGGCGGTTCTATCGAGGATGTACTTTCGAGTATAGAAAACCTTACTGGGAGCGCTTTCGCCGATCGTCTTATAGCGGATAATAGCGATAATCGCCTTGACGGCGGCGCCGGGAATGATCGGATTAGCGCGTTTGGCGGAAACGACCTCGTGATTGGTGGAAACGGCAATGACACCCTAGAAGGGGGCGTCGGTTTCGATACTCTTGAGGGTGGCGCTGGGTCGGATACGGTGGACTATAGCGCTCTAAACAGCGGAATTGGCGCGAATTTAATAAACGGCGCTGTGCAGACTGGTGGCTTCTTAAACGCTGGCGGATTTTATCAAGGTGGGGTGGTTGAAGATAGTCTTGTCGACGTTGAAAATATTATAGGAACGGGATTTGCCGATCGTCTTATTGCCGATAATGGCGATAATCGCCTTGATGGCGGCGACGGAAATGATCGGATAAGCGGGTTCAACGGCAACGACACAATCATCGGGGGCGCCGGTGACGATACCCTTGAAGGGGGTGGCGGAGACGATCTGTTCATCATAAATGCAAATGATGGTGATGACGTTATCTCAGGCTTTGTGGCAGGCGCCGGTGGCGGCGACGTCATCGAACTAGTGGGCTTTGGCGCAAATCTAGACACGTTTGCAGACATCGCCGCCGTCGCCTCTCAAAGCGGCGATGACACAGTGATTGATCTCGGGAATGGCGAAACATTGACGATACTCGATACACTCGCGAGCAGTCTTTCCGTCGATGACTTCCTATTTGGGTAAAGTAAACGGGCTCTCTTTGGCGGTCAAATCGGCGAGAGTGTCTTCCTTTAAAAATCATACCCAATCGTCGCGCGGATGACTTGGTCTGTTCGCTGACGGCCTAGCGGTGGGTTGGTTTCAAACCGGTAATAGTAAGAAACGCCGGTGGAGAGACCTTCCCAAATTTTAGTCGTTAGGGATGTGGTTGATTCAAACGTCGATGTAGGGTCGGTATAGGTCGCCCCAAAATTCTGCTCAAAGAGCAACCCTTCGCGGATGAGCCAATCGGTCTCGCTGGCGCCATAGAAGGCGAAATCGCGATCCGTCTCCCTCGTATCATCGATAGGGGAAATACGGTAACCGGGACCGGCTTCTACTTTCCATGTGAACGGGTCGCTTTTCGCGAAAAAATAACCTACGCCGCCGCCGAAGAATAACCTGTAATCAAAGCCGGAAAATTCATCCTCGTCATAAGCGATGCGACCAAACGCATAGGCGCGATCAGCAATGGCGTAATCTAGTTTGTACGCAGCGCCCCAGCGGCGTTGATTAACGACATTGGTTGATTCGCCGATATCAAAGTAACCCGTCACATTATGGGTGAATGCGCCGGTTTCGCGCTTTGCGTCGAGCAAAACGCCGATGGCGAGGTTATCAGAGTTCCCCGACGCAGAAACGGCTGACGCGCCAATTCTTCCTTCCCAGGGGGCAAGGGAAAAAACGCCGTTAGATGAAGGCGCCGCGGATGGTGTTTCTGTTCCATCAGATCCGTCCGTTGTTCCAGCCTCGGTAACAGCAATCTCATTCGCCGTGAGGTCAGCGAGGATGGCGCCCGCATATTCCCGAATCGCGTCGGCATCCTCCGCGAAAACATCAATCGTTGCATTGGCGACAGCCCGTACCTCGTCTGCATTGCCGGTCTCCGCCGCAGCGTGGATCAGCGCGCGAGCAATATCCGGCAGGTCAGCTTCCGCTGCATGGGCGCATGGCGCGATGAAAACAACGCTCGTCATCCCAGCGATTGCAGCAATATTTAGAGCCGCATCCGTGGCAGGGCGACAATATCGAGGTAAGGCCATCACCTTATCCTTTCGGCGAAATTTAATGGCGATAGAAAACAGAATGATTTGAGTGTGGTTAATAAATGTTTATTGGATAATGGTAGTGGCCATTGCAGGGCGTCGTTGGCGAACCTTTTCGCAATGCCCCTTTGGTCCACTGAGGAGCGATCAAGGACTGATCATGGATACTGAAAGCGATCAAAGCGTCTTTCGCATCATCAAGATTGACCTTGATGAGCGCTCCCTTGCGCCCGCGACCGCGGATATCGAGCACGAGCGCAAAGTTGCTATCTATGACCTGTTAGAAGAAAACTCTTTTGAACCGATCGGCGGCGGGGAAGGACCCTTTGAACTCTATCTGCACTATGTCGAACGCCGCCTCGTATTCGACGTTCGGCGGGAAGGCGGCGAGCCCATTGGCCAAGTACACCTGTCGATGACGCCATTTCGTAAGATTATCAAAGACTATTTCATGCTCTGTGAGAGCTATTACGACGCGATCCGAAATGCCGCGCCGGCGCAAATTGAGACCATCGATATGGCCCGCCGGAGCATGCACAATGAAGGGTCTGAAATCCTCCGTGAACGGTTGGATGAGAAAATTGTTCTCGATCTTAATACAGCGCGGCGCTTATTCACCTTGATATGCAGTTTTCATATGCGCTGAGGAAAACTCAGGAAAGATTGACATCTTCGATGACGCAATCCGTTTTATTTGTTTGTAATATGAACTCCATCCGCTCGCCGATGGCCGCGGCCCTCTTAAAAGCGCATGCTGGCTCGCGCATGACCGTTGATTCTGCTGGAGTTTACGAAGGTGGGCATGATCCGTTCGTGTCGGGGGTGTTGGCGGAGGAAGGCGTCGCGTTTGATGCCGCAGACCCAAAAACCCTAGGTGATGTAGATTTAGAGACATTCGATCTGATCGTCGTGTTGACGCCGGAAGCGGCGGGGGAGGCGCGCAGGTTGGCGCCGGGCCAGTCCGTTGAGTTTTGGGAAGTTGATAATCCCACCGATGTGAGGGGCCCAGATGACGTTCTCCTTGGCGCCTATCGCGCCGTTCGGGACCAACTGACGGAGCGTATTAAACGCCGATTTTCCGATATTTTCTGAAATCACAACCGGCGCTTTTTCTCTGATTGGGCAAAAACCTCGTTTTTTTCGGGGTTATGGCTGCTTCATCTCATCCACCCCCCTTGATTTTGACCGTAAGGCCGACCATTTTCTCGCGCTCACGGGAGAATTAGGCGGAAGCATGACGCGGTTTTGCGCGAGCTTCGAAACGCCGCGCTAACGAGGATTGAATGGCGAAAGAAGAGCTCTTGGAATTTGAGGGAGTGGTTGAGGAACTCCTCCCCAACGCGACGTTCCGCGTGAAGTTGGAGAACGGCCACGAGCTTATCGCCCATACCGCCGGGAAGATGCGCAAAAACCGGATCCGCGTGCTAGCCGGCGACAAAGTCCTGGTGGAAATGTCGCCCTATGATCTCAGCAAAGGGCGCGTCACCTATCGTTTCAAATAGGAAGCCGGGAGAGGGTATGGCGCGTGTTCCGCTGATCCTCGCCAGCGCCAGCCCAAGACGCCGGATGCTGTTGTCCCAGATCGGTGTCGAACCCGATTCAATCGATCCTGCCGATATTGACGAGACACCGAACCCTGGAGAATTACCCCGGGCGTATGCCATGCGCATCGCCACGGAAAAAGCACAAGCCGCTGCGCCCCGCCATCCGGGCGCTCTTGTGTTATGCGCTGACACCGTCGTTGCCTGTGGTCGGCGCATCTTACCGAAGACCGAAACGCCGCAAGAGGGGGCCCAATGCCTTGCATTGATCTCCGGGCGCTCCCACAGGGTCTATACTGGTGTTGTTCTGGCCGGCCCCCAGGATGAACAACGAAGCCGCCTTGTGGAGACGCGGGTTAAAGTGCGTCGCCTTTCTCAAGCCGATATTGATGAGTACATCGCTTCCGATGAGTGGCGCGGTAAGGCGGGTGGCTATGCGATCCAAGGACTTTTCGCAAAGCATATTGTGAGCATTATCGGCTCTCATCCCAATGTTGTTGGGTTGCCAGTATATGAGACTGCAAACCTCCTGTTCGGCGCGGGGTGGACGCCAAAAGGCGCATGACCGACGGCGTTAAAAAGCAGAATTTCTCCCTCCTGATTGACGTTGGATGCGCCGTGACCCGCGGCGTTTTGATGAAAGGGAACATCGTTTACGGATTTTTCTTTGCGCCCGCGCGGGGCGACGAAGAAGTCTCGGCGCGTCCCTTCTTGGACGATGTCTATCTCGGCATTGTTCGCCGCGCAGCCCCAGCGCTAAAAGGCGCTTTTGTTGATCTGGGCGAGGGTGGCTCTGGACTTTTGGTCGATAGGAAAAAGAAGCTCGTGGAAGGCGCGCGGGTGATCGCCGCGGTGAAACGCGAAGCCATAGACGGCAAAGAGCCGGTACTGACCCCCGACTGGCGGGCGCGAACGGCGAACGCTGGTGGGGGTGATCAACAGCAATTAGAGGAGAGGGTCGAGAAAGCGCTGAGCCAAAAGGCGCCGCCAGGCCGATTATCCCGGCGATTTGATCCCGCCATCGAAATCTTGAGACAAGCCGCCCCCTTTGGGCCCACCACGGTGACGGTGAGCGATATCGAGAGCAAGCGGGTGTTGACGAATGTCCATGACGGGCCACTGACCGTCGCGCGAAACCCCTTTGAGGAAACGCAGGTCGACGATGTATTGGCGCAGTCGATCGAAGAAACCCTCACCTTAAAGGATGGGGAACGGATTATTTTTGCCGAAACACCGGCCGTAACCGCAGTCGATATTGATACAGGCAGTATGGGCGTCGCATCGAAACAAGCGAATGATGTGGTCAATCAGCGCGTGGCGCAACGCCTACCGTTAGAGATCCTGCGCCGCCGCCTCGGCGGGCGGGTTGTTGTTGATTTTCCGCCGCCAACAAATGCTGAGGCGCGTAGCGCGCTAATGACCCAACTGAAGAAAGGCCTGGCGATGATCGCGGGGGTACGGGTCGGAAGATTGGCGCCCGATGGGCTCTTTGATTTTACAGCGCCGCGTTTGGGACCCAGCCTTTTGGAGATGGCAAGCGAATGGGACGATACAAGCTTATTGCGTCCCGGCCGACGCTTGAGGAGTGCTTGGCGCGCCGCAGAGGCCGTGACCCAGCTGGAACGGCGCTTGCGCCAATCTGACCGTGTACGCCTCACATTGATTGTCGGGGGCGCGGTCAACGATGAGTTGGTGGAGATCCCTAAGTGGCTCGATCGTCTGCGCACCCGTTATGGCGCGCGTTTTGAGGTTATCCTGGATGAAAGCCTTGGGACGGCTGATTTTTCGGTTGTCGAGCAGCCTTAGGGCAAAGCGTTGATTGCCTCTATCGTCTAGGGCTAAATTCTATTCGCCGATGCCATCGCGCCGAGAGAAAGAAAGTTGTTATGCCTGATCCGGTCTGTCCCATCTGCGCAGCGCCCGTGAGCCCTGCTTACCGGCCATTTTGTTCTAAGAAATGCGCTGATGTGGATTTACATCGGTGGTTTTCTGAATCCTACGCCGTGCCGGCGGCGGAGACGGATAGCGATGCGGGTGAAGCGCCGGCGAATGATCCGTGACCCTAAAATGGTCGTTAATGAGCGACCCAGCCGCCGTCGATTTGATGGGCGGCGCCGGTGATTTGGGCGGCGTTTTCTGAGCACAGAAAGACGGCGAGGGCGCCGACCTGTTCCACCGTAACGAATTCCTTTGTTGGTTGCGCCTCCAGCAAAACTTTTTTGACGACCTCTTCCTCGGTCATGCCGCGGGCCTTCGCTGTGTCGGGGATTTGTTTTTCAACCAGGGGCGTCTTCACATATCCCGGACAGATCGCATTTGATGTCACGCCAAATTCAGCGCCTTCCAGGGCGATGGTTTTCGTCAATCCGATCACCCCATGTTTTGCCGTTACATAGGCCGATTTAAACGGGGAGGCGACAAGCCCATGGGCGGAAGCGACATTGATTATCCGGCCAAACCCACGGGCTTTCATGCCGGGGAACGCCGCTTTAACGGTGTGGAAAGCAGAGCTCATGTTAATGGCGATGATGGCGTCCCATTTAGCATCGGGAAAATCCTCCACCGGCGAGACAAATTGGATGCCGGCATTGTTTACAAGGACATCGACTTGACCGAACGCTTCTTCGGTTTCTTTGATCAGATCACGGATTTGATCTGGTTTCGTCATATCCGCACCGTTGTAACGGACCTGAACGCCAGCATGGCGCTTCTCCAGATCAGCGCGGGTTTCTTCAATGACATCGGCATCACCAAAGCCGTTCATCATCACATTCATGCCGGCGCCGGCAAACGCCTCGGCGATGCCAAGGCCGATACCGCTTGTTGAACCGGTGATGACAGCGTTTAGGGGAGTGCTCATGGTATTTCTCTTTAAACTGATTGATAGGATTGCTGCGGTTAGAAATCGGTTTTCAGTCGCGCGCTATTGAAAACAGGTTTTCAGGAAATGCTTAAGCGACGCCCAGGACTGCTCATCGGCATTTTTGTTGTAGACGGTGCCGAAATCCGGGTCGTCGGCGGCGGGGTTTGTAAACGCGTGCATCGTGCCGCCATAGGCGTGGAGTTGCCAGTCGGCGCCGGCGCTCGCCATTTCCTTGGTGAACGCCAGGACGTCGTCGGGCGTCGCCATCGGGTCATCCCACCCATGAAACGCGGCGACCTTCGCTTTGATCTTTGTGCCGTCTTGATTGCCCGGCGCACCAAGAAGCCCGTGGAATGACGCAACGCCGGCCACATCTGCTCCGGTGCGCGCAATATCAAGAACGCAGAGACCACCGAAGCAATATCCCATGCACGCGATCTTTGTCGCGTCCACTTCTGGCAGTGCTTTGACCACGTCGATGATATGCAAAAGACGTGCTTGGAGGAGCGCGCGGTTTTCGACAAATGGCGTCATCAGCGCTTGGTTTTCCTCAACACTTTGTCCGAGGACACCCTTTCCATAAAGGTCAAGGGCGAAACCAGCGTAACCGAGCCCGGCGATTTTTTCCGCCGCGCCAACCTCAAATGAACTGCGACCCGCCCAGGCATGGCTGATTATGACGGCAGGGCGAGGACCGGCGTTTGCACCATCAACCGCCAGAACGCCTTCTAGGGAAGCGCCTTCATGGTCGTATTCGATCGGGCGTGTCGTAATCGACATGGGTGTCTCCGTTTAGCTCTGTTTAGTCTTCGGGCCGAACCGGTCTAGCTAAGGGTATTGTCGTCGGCGCCGATGCGGCTGATCTTGATGGTATTGGTTTTGCCGGGCCGCCCGAATGGGTAGCCGGCCAAGATGATAATGCGATCGCCTTTTTGCGCGCCGTAGTCCAGCGCTAATCGATCGGCTTTTTGCACCATCTCGTGATACTCAGAAATGTCATCGGTGACGACGGGGGCGATGCCCCAGTGAAACGCTAACTGGCGCGCTACTTCGATGCTGGGGGTTGCTGCGAGGATACCGCAATGAGGACGATCTCGCGATAACCGGCGCGCCGTTGAGCCCGTCTTTGTGTAGGCGATCGTCAACGCACAATCGAGAACGTCGGCAATGCGCTGAGCGGAAAGGGTAATGGCGTCCGCCGTGGTTGGGTCAGGCAGATCATCAATATCAGTAAAAAAGGCGCCGCAATCGGGGTCTTTCTCGGTGGCCGCGATGATGCGATCCATAATCGCTACAGCTGTCGGTGGATGACGCCCAACGGCGGTCTCAGCAGAGAGCATGACGGCGTCCGCCCCTTGGAAGACTGCGGTTGATACATCAGAGGCCTCGGCGCGGGTTGGCGCAATCGCGTCCACCATGGATTCCAACATGTGGGTTGCGACAATGACGGGCTTCCCTACCGAGCGGCAGGCGCGCACGAGCCGTCGCTGGATATTCGGCACATCTTCTGGGGGCAGCTCCACGCCAAGATCGCCGCGCGCCACCATCAACGCATCAGATTCTTCTAAAATCGCATCGAGATGATCGACGGCGGAGGGTTTTTCAATTTTCGAAATCACCTTAGCGCGCCCATTGATGAGGGCTTTCGCCTCGATAACATCCTCCGGTCGCTGAACAAATGATAACGCCACATAGTCGACCCCGATGTTCAGAGCATGATCCAGGTCTTTACGATCCTTTTCCGTCAACGCGGAGATGGGTAATTGCCGGCCCGGTAAGTTGATGCCTTTACGATTCGTGAGGGGGCCAAAGGCGTCAGCGCGCACTTCAACATGGGTTTCATGGCGCGCCGTGACGGTGATTTGTAGTTTACCGTCGTCTAATTTCAGGATGTCGCCTTCCTGAATGACATCCATGACCTCGGGATGGGGGATGGGAATGACATCCGGCTCATCGCTTTCTTTGGCGAGGATAAGCCGATAGGTCTCGCCATACCGCAATTCTATGCCGTCATCTTTCAAGACCCCAGTGCGGATTTTTGGTCCCTGAAGGTCCGCAAAAACGGCGATAGGGCTGCCGCGCTCCGCTTCTGCGGCGCGAATCGCGTCCATGACGGAGGCCATTTTCGAGTGTTCGCCATGGCTAAAGTTGAGGCGAAAAATATCCACCCCAGAGTCCAATAATAGGCGGAGCATGGACGGCGAAAAACTCGCCGGGCCTAAGGTCGCAACAATTTTGCAATGACGCTTGCGCATGGTTCTGATGGTCTCCGGTAAATGTCGGCCGGACCGTACAGTGGTTGCGCGCTGCGGAAAAGTGCTCGGGTCGAATCGAGCGTTTAATTAAGACGCTGTCATTTTGCTGTCATTGTTACGATCAACGCCCGTAAGTGAAGGGGGCGTTGATCATATCTTTCGATTCCATCTCACGCTGAGCAAGGTGGACCACCTCGAAGGGGCAGTTCCATCAGCAACAGCGCTTAGCGAGGATCACCCAATCCGCGCCCGGGCCGCCTGATACTCAGCCGCCATTTTATCGACAAAAGCCGCTGTGGTTCCGCGGGAGGTAATGGCGCCAATACCCTGGCCGCAGCCCCAGATATCTTTCCATGCTTTTGCATCGGTGTTGCCGCCGGAGCCGAAATTCATTTGGGATGGATCGCTGACGGGCAGATTGTCGGGGTCTAGTCCGGCATCAACAATGGAGGGTCGTAGGTAATTTCCATGCACACCAGTGAAAAGATTTGTATACACAATATCATCGGCGCCGTTGTCTACGATTGCGTTTTTATAGCCATCGGTCGCATTCGCTTCATCGGTCGCAATGAAAGGAGAACCTATATAGCCGAAATCGGCCCCCATGGCTTCGGAAGCGAGAACGGCGTCGCCTGTTGCAATCGACCCGGAAAGGGCGATTGGGCCGTCAAACCATTCGCGCACTTCCTGAACCAAGGCAAAAGGCGACAGAACGCCAGCGTGCCCGCCAGCGCCAGCGGCGACAAGGATTAGGCCATCGGCGCCTTTTTGAACCGCCTTTTTTGCGAAGGTATTGTTGATGACATCGTGAAAGGCGATCCCGCCATAGGAGTGAACCGCTTCGTAAATATCTTCGCGCGCGCCGAGGGAGCAGATCGTGATCGGTACTTCTTCCTTCACACATACTTCCATATCGGCCATCAGGCGATCATTTGATCGGTGTACGATTTGGTTGACCGCAAATGGGGCTGCCGGGGTATCGGGGTTCGCCTGATTATGACGATCAATGCCCTCTTTGATTTCACGGATCCACTCAACGAGCTTTTCCGCAGGCCGGGCGTTCAGCGATGGGAACGATCCGACAACACCGGCGGTGCATTGCGCGATGACCAGTTTCGGATTTGAAACAATAAACAACGGCGCGCCAATGACCGGAATGCGCAATTGGCTTTTGAGGTTCTGGGCGATTGAATTTGGCGCAGACATGGCGGTGTCCTTTTCTAACGACTGATCAACGCCAGCCATCGATTTTTCTAGCAATTGCAAAACACGGTAACGCCGCCCTTGCGGTGTGCAAGGGACTTATGCAGCTTTGCCGAAAACGAGGCTTTCGCTTAAGCGACATCCACCTGATAGGCCGCCTCTGGCAAGTCTTCACCGAAGGCGCGTTGGTAGAATTCCGCAACCGTCGGCCGTTCCAACTCGTCGCATTTATTGAGGAAGGTCACCCGGAATGCGTAGCCAAAATCTTGGAAGATTTCGGCGTTTTGCGCCCAAGTGATGACCGTGCGCGGGCTCATAACGGTAGAGATATCGCCGTTGATAAACGCGTTCCGCGTCATATCCGCCACGCGGACCATGGCCTCTACGGCGTTGCGTCCTTCGGCCGAATCATAAAGCGGGTTTTTCGCAACAATGATCGCCGCTTCTTGATCATGGGGTAAATAATTCAGGGTCGTGACAATCGACCAGCGGTCCATTTGGCCCTGGTTGATTTGCTGCGTACCGTGATAAAGCCCAGTGGTATCGCCTAGGCCAATGGTGTTGGTTGTGGCGAAAAGACGGAAAAATGGATGGGGCGTCAGTACTTTGTTTTGGTCTAGCAATGTGAGGCGGCCTTCGGCCTCCAACACCCGTTGAATGACGAACATCACATCGGGACGGCCGGCGTCGTACTCATCAAACACCAGGGCGACCGGGCGTTGAAAGGCCCAAGGCAATATGCCCTCTTTAAACGATGTAATCTGTCGGCCGTCTTCGACCACGATCGCGTCTTTGCCAATCAAGTCGATCCGGCTGACATGGCTGTCGAGGTTCACCCGAATACACGGCCAATTAATTCGCGCGGCGACCTGTTCGATATGGGTCGATTTCCCCGTGCCGTGATAACCCTGGACCATCACGCGGCGATTATGGGCAAAACCGGCGAGGATTGCGCGGGTCGTCTGGCTGTCGAAGCGGTAGCTGTCATCGCGCGCCGGGACATAATCATTCGGCTCAGCGAAGGCTGGGACATCCATATCAAAATCGACGCCAAACACATCGCGCGCAGAGACCATATTGTCGGGCTTTGCCAGAAACTTATCGTCGACGCTTTGATCCGTAAGATTTTGAGAAGGCGCGGTCATGGAAACTCCAGAAAAAAGCGGAAACGCCCCACCATTCGCCAACGATTTCTGGGCGAAGGGGCGTCAAAAATGAACCGGGAACATTCCTGATTAGCCCCTTGAGATCAAGGGCGAGGGGCGCCTGGAAAGTCGGAGATTCGCGCGACAGATGCGCGCTCACCGCCAACAAGGAAAAAACACCGATTATTCCCTAGCAAAGTCCGGCTTTTTTGAGAATTTGATGAGCTTTTACAACTTCCTGGAGTTGGGCTTCAGCGCTGCGATCGCCGCCATTCGAATCAGGGTGATAGCGTCGCAATAAATCAGCGTAACGCCGCCTGATTTTTGTGGCGTCTGCGCCGGGCTCCAGATCGAGGGTCTCTAATGCTTTCGCCTGCAGGCGAGGGAGCTTACGGGCCTCTGGCGCTGGCGCAGCCGGGCCCTCCTTGCCGTCAAACAGGCCATGGACATCATCGAAATCGGATGGTTTTCGGCCCTTCGCAGCCGCCCTGGCGCGATCATTCTTCCCGAGGGACCAAGTTGGCCTGTCCCCATAATAGGACTGAGCGCGCGCGTTTTCTGCTTCCTTCGCGCTCAATCCTTCGAAGTAATTCCAATTACGATTGTGTTGCGCCGCATGAGCCGCGCAAAGCCAAATCTTTTCGTTCGGCTCTCTAGGGGACTTGGCGACTTGCGCCGTCGCGGGCTTGTCGCATCCAGGATGTTCGCAGATGGTCTCTTCGACTTTCTGCCAGCTTTTCTTCTTGCCGCCCGCCTTTTTTGACGTGCGCACGCGAATGTCGAAGCCGAGCCGAGGTTTATATTCTTCCTGATCATCCATGGCGCTAATATGCTGCTGCTTTGCGAAGGATACAATCTTGACACTACGCCCAGGGCGCTTCTTAAAGATCAATCGCCTTTTAAAATGACGACAGGATGAAAAAATCCACCCAATTTGGGGCCCACCTATTGGCGACAATCCGGCGCTCGACAACATTATCCCCCGTTCAGCCAATGCAACATCGGATAGCAACATGACGACACAAAAAATGCCAACAATCGGGCCTGTCGCAAAGGTAATCGAAGAGAAATTAATGGCGGCTTTATCGCCAACATTCTTGGAGGTGAAAGATGAATCCCATCTCCATGCCGGCCACGCCGGTGCGCCCGACGGTGGTGAGTCGCATTTTCGTATCCTGATTATTTCAGCCGACTTTGAGGGCTCTTCCCGTGTGGCGCGCCAGAGGATGGTGAACAAAGCGTTAAAAGACGAATTGGCCGGGCCCGTTCACGCCTTGGCGATGAAAACGCTGACCCCAGAAGAAGCCGCGACGTCAGACGGGTAGGGAGTTTCAATCCCGCGCCAGCGCGGCGCTGTCATCATCCTTGCGCACGGGGCGCTTTGTTTCCGCTCTTGTCGGTGATACGATTTTTGATGGGTGGAGATGATCAATAGGAGGAGCGACGAATGCGATATAGCCTGTTCCTGAGTTTTCTTTTGGGGCTGACGGCATGTGTTACAGCTGTCGGCACTGAGTATGGACCCGCTGACGCGAAGGGATATGGATACACGCAGACGCGGTTGGAGGATGACCGTTTCCGTGTCGCATTTTCAGGCGATGGCGCGACGCCGCCAGGGGTCGTCGAAGATTTCGCATTGCGGCGCGCCGCGGAGTTAGCCCTAGACAACGGGTATGATTGGTTTCGGGTCATCGGTCGCGATTTAGAAGGTCAACAAAGAGGCGGTGTTGGCGTCGGCGCAGGTCTTGGAACGGGCTCCTATGGCCGGCGAGGCGGGGTTAATGTCGGCGTTGGCGGCGACCTCGGCACAATCGGGGCCCGTCGTTTTTACACCGCTCGGTTAGAAATCTTGCTCGGAAAAGGCGATGCGCCGGATAGTGACGATATCTATGATGCACGTCAGGTTTTAGAGTCTATTCCCGTGGTACAACAAGCGCCCAACGCCCCCGCAGCGCTATGATTAATTGGTCCGCTCAAAGACGCATCATCACAGCGGATAATGACGATGGTCGGTCATATGTGATGATAGACGGCGCCCCGGCGGCGATTTTGGCGGCGGGTGAATCAGGGCTGGCCGAGATCTGGCAAACCCATTTAGCCGCGGCCCATCTTTTTACAGCCGAAGATACCCTCAATAACGCGCCTGTAAAATTAGAGCCGCCCACCGGATCGGTAAAAATTCGATGGTTCTCAACGCCAACCGAAAAAGAATTTTCAACACCTGAAGAAAAAGAAGCAGCGGCGGCGTTTGGTTTTTCCGCCGCAGGTGCGGCCCATACGCGGGTTGATACAACGCGTCATCCAATGATGCACAAGACCGATACCCTTGATGTCATAATATTAATAAAGGGCGATGTTGAGTTGTTGTTGGATGAGGGGCCGCCAACGTTGCTGCACCCCGGTGATGTCGTAATTCAGCGTGCAACGAACCATGCCTGGGTTAACCGGGGCGATGAACCGGCGTTATTCGTTGCGGTTTTGATAAATGCGCCACCGGAGAAAGCAACGTAATCCATGACAACGTATCAAAATTGGAACTGATCTGACCGATGACTGATGAAAACCTTGCCGATGCAATCAACCAGAGTAATGCGCCGTTTCCTAAAATGATTGGCGTTCATCTCACCTTTGCCTCAAAGGAGAGAATTGAAGCAGAACTTGAAGTGACACCCGATCACGCGACGGTGCCGGCGACGCTGCATGGCGGCGCAATTATGGCGTTTGCGGATAATTTAGGTGGGGTCGGCGCATTTTTGAACATGCCCATGGATTGCACGACCTCGACAATTGAAAGCAAAACGAACTTTCTCCGTCCCGTGCCCGTCGGGCAAAAAGCGCTGGCGGTCACGACACCGGTGAAACTTGGCGCGAGAATACAAGTTTGGGAAACGCGCATCAGCCGAGAGGACGGTGCGTTGGCAGCCATCGTCACCCAAACCCAAATCATCACGCCGCCAAAGGCTTAAGACAAAAATAGAGGTTGGAATGTATCAGGTCTCACTCGAAGAATCGTACTTTCCGTTACAATCATCGACGCCCCTGCGAGAAATCACCATCGGTGATATGCTGGCTGAGCGGGCGCGGCTCACTCCAGATAAAGACGCGCTAAAAGAAATCACGTTGAAGGGCGAAATAGGACGCATCTGGACATATGATGCGCTTTATAAAGACAGTGTACGTCTCGCAAAGGCGTTGGCGAGCCGACATGCCAAAGGCGCCCGGGTTGCTGTTTATGCACCCAACATCCCCGAATGGGTGCTGCTGGAATTCGCTTGCGGATTGGCCGGCGTGACGCTGGTCACCGTTAATCCCGCCTATCAAGCGCGCGAATTGGAATTTGTTCTCAAGCAATCAAGGGCCGAAGCGCTCTATCTTGTCGAGGAATTTCGCGGCAACCCAATGGCTGCCATCGCCGAGGAGGCATGTAAAGGCGCGCCGGGTGTCAAAACACGCTTTTATCTCACGGATCATCAAGCCCTATTTGACGGAGAAGACACCGGCGTGCTGCCCAGCGTCGTTCCGAGTGACATCGCCCAAATTCAGTATACATCGGGGACAACCGGGTTCCCAAAAGGCGCCTTGCTGCATCATTTTGGGTTAGTCCAAAACGCAAAAGACTCTGCCGCACGGGCAGGGTGCCTCGATGATGAAATCGTTTTGCATAACATGCCCATGTTCCATACAACCGGGTGCGGCCTTATTCTGTTGGGCTTCATGGCCCATAGCGCGACGATCCTTTTAGCGCCGCTTTATGATCCCGCGATGCTGACAAGAATTATCGTAGAACAAGGCGTGACGCGTCTTTTCGGTGTCCCAACAATGATTGTCGGCTTTATCGAAGCTGCCGGGCAAATTGGCGTTGATACGTCATCCTTGCGGGGCATAGGGTCCGGCGGTGCGATGGTCGCCCCAGAACTGGCGCGAAAAGCAAAAGAGGTGCTGGGTGCTGATGTTGTTATTGTCTACGGGCAGACAGAAAGCTCTCCAGTGATCACGTCTGCTTGGCCGACGGATACGGTGGAAGATCGTACAGAAACGATTGGTCAACCAATGCCCCATACCGAAGTCGCCATTCGTGACCCAGGGACCGGTGGTGTCTGCGCCATCGGCGTCCAGGGCGAGATATGCTGTCGTGGTTATCACGTTATGACAGGCTACAATGATAATCCTGAAGCAACCGCCAGCGCTATTAAAGGGGATGGCTGGCTCCATACCGGCGATCTCGGCGTGATGGATGCCCGGGGGTATGTCAAAATCACGGGCCGCGTCAAAGAGATGATCATCCGTGGCGGTGAAAACCTTTTTCCTGTCGAAATCGAAAACGCGCTTTTGGAGCATGATGCGATTGCCGAAGCGGCGGTCGTTGGCAAACCCGATGAAAAATGGGGCGAAGAAGTCGCTTGTTTTATGCGCGCCAACGCAGAGGCGCCATCGGATGCCCGCCCGACGCCAGCAGAGCTAAAAGCGTTTATCCGAGATCGACTATCGCCCCAGAAAACCCCACGGTATTGGATCTGGGTTGATGAATGGCCATTGACGGGATCGGGTAAGATTCAAAAATTCAAATTAGTCGAAGGGTTTGAAAGGAACGAATACGATATTCTTCAAGCCTAATTTCATGATCGATTTTCTGCGTACAACGCCGCTAACGCGTTGAATTGTTCTATACTGACTTCTTCGGCTCGCTGTGTTGGGACGACGCCGCAGGCCCGTAAATTCTCTTCAGTGTTCGCACCGAAAATAGGTTTGAGCGAACTGCGCAACATTTTACGGCGTTGCGAAAATGCCGCTTGGGTCACAATCTCCAGTGTTTCTAAATCTCGGCGGTCATCAACGGGGGTGAACAAAACCACAGTCGAATCGACCTTGGGCGGCGGGGTGAACGCTCTCGCCGGGAGATCGAAGCCGCGGGATGGCTGCGCCGCCGTCTGTGCGATGATCGACAAACGTCCATAGGCTTTATCGTTTTGGTTGGCGAGGATGCGGTCAGCAACTTCCTTTTGAAACATGAGCGCCATGGCTGACCAAAGGGGAGCGCATGAGTTCTCCTTGGGTGCTTGATGATTTTGTTTCAGCCATTTGATCAAAAGCTCCGTCGAGATATTGTAAGGCAGGTTTGAAATGATCTTGACGGGCCCGGAGACAAATTCCTGTTCCCGTATTTGCAACGCGTCTTCTTCGATGACGGTAAGGCGACCATCGAAGGCGGCCGAAACGTCACTCAGTAAAGGCCCACATCGCGCGTCACGCTCCACCGCCGTGACTGTTGCGCCGGTTTCAAGAAGGGCGCGCGTTAACCCACCGGGCCCAGGGCCGATTTCTAATACATGGTCGTCACCGCTCACCTTGGCTAGGCGCGCGATTTTCCGTGTAATGTTCAAATCTAACAGGAAATGCTGGCCAAGCGCCTTGTTGGCGCCGAGACCATATTCAGCAATCACATCCCTCAAGGGCGGCAGCGGAGAAGGGTTCATGGGCGCCCACGACGTTGCTGCGCCATAAACGAGGCGAGCCTTAACGCCGCCATCAGGCTATCGGGCCGCGCCATATCCTTGCCTGCAATATCAAGCGCGGTGCCATGATCAGGCGAAGTTCGAACTATCGGCAAGCCGAGGGTGACATTGACCGCCCGGTCAAAATCAAGGGTTTTTACGGGGATAAGCGCCTGGTCATGGAGCATGCAAAGGGCGGCGTCATAACTCGCCAGGGCCCGCTCATGGAACATCGTATCGGCGGGTAATGGCCCTCTTGCGTCGATGCCCGCGCTACAAAGGGCTTTAACGGCCGGCGCGATGATGCGGTTGTCTTCATCACCCATTGCGCCATTTTCGCCTGCATGGGGGTTCAGGCCGGAAATGGCGAGGCGCGGCGACGTTATCCCGAAATCATGCTGAAGCGCATCAGCTATAATCATTCCTTGTCGGATAATTTCGTCGGTTTTCAAGGACTGCGCCGCCTCTTTCACTGAGACATGAATGGTGACGGGTGCGGTCTTTAGTCTTGGGCCCGCAAGCAACATCACGGGCCCGCGCGGGCGATTGGAAGGCATTGGCGCGTCTTCGGTGAGGGCGGCAAGAAATTCAGTATGTCCAGGAAAAGGAAACCCAGCGTCTCTAAGGACGGATTTTTGGATGGGATTTGTGACGACGCCGTCGACCGCGCCGGACAAAGCAAACTCAACGGCTTTTTCAATCGACGTGATGACTGATTGGGCGGTTTCGGGCGCCGCGCGCCCGGGGATAGCGCTCACGGCTGCCGGTAATGGGAAGACGGGCAGACAATCGCTGAAAACCGAAAGCGCCTCCGAAGGCGCTTCAATGATCGCAACGGGCGCGCCAGCCGCTTTCACCCTTGCTGGATCATCGATCAAAAAAAACTCGGGCGCTTCTTCCGCGTGCGGCGCGCTACGTGACAGGTTGGCGAACGCCCGCCACGCTTTAATGGTGATTTCTAGCCCGACGCCGCCGGGCTCTCCCATGGTCACGGCAAGGGGGGTGTCTATGGTCACGTTATCCCTGCCAATGATCGCCCGCGCCAATCAATCTAAGCGGAGGGCGATAATGTTTTAGCCGTTGGGCTGCTGAGGTTTTGCGCGGATATCGACCATCGTTTTCCGCTCGACATCGCGCAAATACTGCTGAGAAATTCTGTTCAACTGGCGGCCAAAGAGACGGTCTTCAATCGAGCGTCGCGAGGGAATGCCAAGACCTTCGTCTAACTCGCAGATATAGGCGATATGCATGTACCCTTCGGATTCAATCGCGCCTGAAAGGTCCCCTTGGTCGAGACCATCAATTGCTCGGTGGAAGCGCGGATTAATATCATCAAGCTTCGCTCGCTCCATTAGCGCAACGCCAACGCCTTCGCCAAGATCTTGGCGGCGGGTGTTGCTGCCGCCACAGGCGCCAGCCGTTTCGAGTTTTTCCAACGCTTGCAGCGCTTGGGTGCGGCCCATGCTTAAAGGCGCACTGGCATAGGCGAGGGTGTAGGTCTTCTCACCTTGTTGGCGGGCTTCTCTCTTGTCGCGCACAGCGAGGATCATGAATGCCCCTTCCGAGGGGATCGGGTTGGTCACTGAGCCAACTTCAAGCGCTTGAATGGCGGTGTCGAGTTCAGTGGGCAATTCGCCGGGACGTATCCAGCCAAGATCACCACCGGCCGCCGCTGAGGTACAGGCCGAGAATTGTTGGGCGACAACTGTGAAGGGCACGCCGCGTCGCATCTGCTCAATGAGCTGTAATCCGCCTTGATAATAGGTTTGCGCTTCGGCCGGCGATGGAACCGGAATGCAGATCTCAGAAACGAGATATTGCTCCGCCGTTGCTTCTTCGCGCATGCGCTCAACAGTGGCGTCGATTTGTTCGTCCGTAATCCGCACACGTTTGCCGTAGCGCCCCTGCACAAGCTGCGGCCAGACAATACTGGCGCCAATTTGGCCTCGCAGGGTATCAAGGGACAAGCCATTAAGGGCGAAGGTTTCGGCCAATTGTTCGGCGGTCAGGCCACTTTGCGCCGCGATGCCGCTGATCTCGGCGTCAATTTCCTTTTTCTCGGGCACGAGTTCGAAGGTTTTGGCTTCTGCGAGTTTCAGCTTTTCGTCTTTCAAGTCGCGAAGCGCCTGGACCTGTAATTGGCTGGCGATTTCGGGTGAAATGCGACCGCCCGATGAAATGATCATCAGCTGAATGCGTTGGCGCACATCATAGGTCGTGATCACCTCGTCGCCAACGATGGCGGCGACGGCGCTGACGGGCCCGCGATAGCTCTCGGGTAATCCCGAACGATCGCTTTCATCAACTGGCGCGATTTCTAACGCTTGAAAGGCTGCGGCCGGGGAGGCCGCGAACAAAGGTGCGGCCGAAATCGCGGCGGCGCATAAAACGCGAAGGCCGCGCGGCATAAAGGACCACAAGGAGCGGAGATGATAGTGACGCATACGGGGGATGATCTCTTTTGTTTGCTCTACGGTGGGCGGCGCTTTGCGACGCCGACAAGTGATGACACCAATAGGATTAATCGCGCTCTGCGTTAATCGAGCTCTAACAGTAGTTCATTTCGCCCAGCGTGCAACCTTTTGCTCGACGGACGAAAGTCGCATTAAAATCAACATATTACAGCCATCTCGTAACGCATATTGCAGTTGTTAAAAAACAAGTGATCGTGCGCTTAATCGACCAATGATTGGAGGGTAAACCGGAACAAAATCGCGTTGTCAGTGCCGAGGCCGATATCGCGCGTGCGGTCACGGCTAAGGATAACCTCAAAAAGAGAACAATCATCCCGATATGCCACCGAAAAGTTCTGCCGGATGGTTTGGAACTCAGGCGAAACGATCGTCCCGGAATTTGGCGGGTCTTCAAACGGCTGGGGCTCTAGATCCGCCCGCCAACTCGCCCCCGTGGACCAATTATCGGTCAGTTTTAGCCGCGCGCCCAATGTCAGTTCTTCGCGACGAACGAGGGCGGCGGAAGCGTTTTCCTCGTTCAATCGCACGTAATTAGCGTTCGCGCGTAACCGGCCTAGATTGACGAAAGCGGAGGATTCAGCCCGCTGAATGGAACCCGTATCGTCGTCGATCCGAAACCGGTTATTGACGCCGATGAGGCGTTTATACCGAATATTCAGTGAGCCGACGATATCCGAGCGTTGTTCGCCGATACCGGCAGGGAAGGGATCAGCCCCAGCGGGCAGAATGCCCTGGGGCGTGAAGGCCGACGTCGACTGAATCCGGAATTGTTGACCCACCGCCGCTTCGAGCCGCAATCCGCTGTCAAACACCGCGGAGGCGGCAATACCAGCATTGACCCGCTGACCATCTTCAATGGCGTCAAACCCGGTGGATTTATTCGCATCAAAGAGCCCAGCATAATCGAATTCAATGCTCTGGGAATCTTCGTTGATGATATCCGGATCGTTACGCCCGCCTAAGCTCGCTATGAGCTGGACGCGCGGTTCAATAAACAAACGGGCATTACCCGTCCTTTTCGTCAATGGATAAGACCATTCCGCGCCAATCGTCGGAGAAACCCGCGCTTCGAACTGTGTCGGATCGCCAATGCGGCCGGGTAGAATTTCGGTCCCCTCATCTAGGTCGGCAAACCGGAACAGATCGCCCCTTAGTTCTCCAAACGCTTTAAACCGGTGTCCGGTTTTGGTGATGTGTTCGCGTTCCCAATTGGCGCTGGCGGTGACGCGCCGCGTATCAACGCCACTTTTACGCTGTAGGGAAACGAAATTAAGGTTCGCCGTGGTGCGCCCGCCAAAGAAATCTTGAAGTGGCGCGCGAATATCCACCAATGGCAGGACAAAAGGCGTCAAATCAGAAATATTCGCCGCTTCGACAACGCCAGGGTCGCGGCCCGCCAAACTGTTACACGATGTGCCGCCAACGCTCAGGCGTTCGCCCGTGGTCAAATCGCAAACCGCAACGGTGCGTAAATCCTGAAACACGAATGTATCCGCGCGCACATTCGCATCGGCGAGCTTCGTATCAACGAATATCCCGGAGCGCAGACGGTTTGTATCTGAGGTTTCAATTTCCCGACGTAAATCGCCCCGTCGGCGCACATTGTAGCGTCTTAGATAGGTGTTGTCTGAGACCCGTTCCACATCGTAGCCAACGCGTAAATTCGGGGTCAGGTTTTCATGGCCGCGGGCGAAAACATTCCACCGCACGCCAGGAACGCCCTGTTCCGAGGATTCCGACGCCGGGTCTATATTATCGAAATCGATCACCCCGCCGGAGACAACATGGTAGCCATTGTCTCGTTTGAGACGATATTCCGCCTGCCAAAGAACGCCGTCATTCGCCGTATACTTTGGAAAGAACGTGGCGTCTTGTGAATTAGAGATCGCTAAATAGTAGGGCAGCTCAATGTTAAAGCCGAGACGACTATTGGCGCGTACCAATGGCGTCAAAAACCCTGACTGTCGCTCAACGCTTGGATCTGGCGCCTGGAGAAATGGCGTGTAAAGAATAGGCACGCCCTTCACTTCAAAGAAGGCGTGCCGGAAGCGCACGATCCGGCGTTCTTCGTCTCGGACAATACGCAAGGCGCGAATGCGCCATGTTGGCGTTTTGCCCTCATCATCATCGGTACAGACGCTGCAGGCGGTATAGACGGCCTTGCGCAATCTGGTTCTGGCGCCTTGTTCGCGCACCGCAGAATCTGCGGCGAGACGCGCATTCTCCGCCAGCAGGGCACTGAAATTTTCGACGAGGCCGTCGCGTAGATCACCCGATAAGATCACCTTGCCCGCGAAGGCCGTCTCAAGATTTTCATCCGTAATCGAGACATTGCCCTCAGCGGTGATGATATCGCGTTCTTCATCGTAGATTAGACGATCAGCTTTTAAGTATCGTTTGCCGAAATAAGCGGTGACATTGCCTTCGGCGATCAGGGGGCTTTCTTCATCTTCCCGAAATACATGGTCAGCTTCGAAAAGAACGTCCTCGTCGCCGTCCCCAATCCGTTCCAGATCGTCAATTGCGCCCGATCGAAGAGCGCCAGCGTTTGGCCGAACAACGCGATCCGTCGTCTCCTCATCGATGATTTGATCGAGAGGCGCACTAAGCTCTGGCGTGATGATTGTTGGGCCGGGGTTCTCGCGATCACGAAGCGGCGGCGCCGTGTCGGCGCCGCTTTGGGCGAACGCTGGCGAGGTAACAATGCTCGTCCCGGCAAACCCAAGAAGCGCAATATAGGCCGCGCTGGTTTTCAAGGCGCCCAGCCGCTGTTGCGGGATAGGGTCAGGTGTCGTCGCCCGCCTAGTCAGGTCTGACGTTGCCGGGATTGGGCACGCGCCAACCCCCATCTTGCGCCCTTGTCCATGCACAGCAAACAACTTCCTATCTTGGTGCTTGGACAAGAGACCTCCGACGCTCAAGCAACTCGTATTTCCGGGCGGCGTCGCCGCCCATCGTTGGCCACGCATCCCAATCCGTTCCCCGGTAAAAAAGGGATATCTGAGCTCGTACGCAACGTCTATTGGCTAATCGCCTCAATCCACCGAAAACATAGGCGCATCAAAGGTTTCTTTGTCGTCCTTAGAAACAATGTTTCATCGATCTCGATTTTACCGGACGCCCATTTGTGGCTCAGCCAGCATATAGGTCAGATTCTTATCCTTCTTCCATGCTTAAAAGGCCGGTCACCGCCACGACGGCCGCGACGAGCGCCGGCGTCCAGGCGGCAAGGGCGATGGGCGCAGCGCCGGATTCCGCAGCGGCGTTTGAGACCTCGGTCATGACATAGAGAATAAACCCCGCCGCGATGGCCAGCATCGCGAGTTGAAAAGCACCGCCTTGGCGCATGGGGCGGAAGGAAAACATCGCCGCGATCAACACCATGGCGAGCAGTTTAAGGGGCGTCGCGCAAAGATCATGAAAGCGTAAATTATAACTCAGAGTCGGAAGGCCCGCCGCTTTCGCCACCTGCACATATCGGGGTAGATCCCACACGGAAATCTCATCCGGTGCGGGCGTCCCTTCACGGAAATCAGTAATCGTGAGGGTCGATGGGATCATAAAAAACGGCGTACGCCGTGGAAGGCTGTCAGCGGCATTGCGAATGCTGGCCTGTCTCAACTCAATGGTGCGACCGGAAAGAACGGCCGACGGCGCATCTACGCGTTCAGTAAATTCATGCGCCTCATTTACGCGCCAAACGGTCACCCCCTGCAACAGGCCGTTCGCTTCATCAACGAAATCTGCATTCAGAAGCAGGGTTTCTTGAAAGTCGCGGTGGCGCAGCCAAAGACCGTCGCCAAAGACCTGCACGGCGCTCGATCGTTTATTTCGGATCTCGTTCTTCGCCCGTTCGGCCTCCGCGCTGAAATGAGCGGCCATAGGGTCGACGACCACGATCAGAAATACGCCAGCGAACGCCGCGAAAATCGCCGTTGGGCTGATCAGGCGCCAAATGGATAAACCAGCGGCGCGCATAACCGACAGCTCGGAGCGCTGATTGAGTTGGGAGAACATCCAAAGGGCGCCGAACAAAAAAACGAAAGGCATCAACGCTTGGGTGAGTCCCGGCGTGCGTAAGGCCGTCAGCTTAAGAGCGAAGAAAAAACCGGCATCCTCAACTTTGCCGGCAAAACGCAAGCTTTCTATGAAGTCGATGAGAAAAATGAGCGCCGCTAAAACCGCATAAAGCGCAAGGACGGCGACGACGATTCGCCGTGTCAAATATCGGAACAACATTAACGGAGGCGTCATACGGCATCCCCCGTCACCTGGTTGGATTTGTCCGTCAAAGAAGGCAACGAGCCCAATAAAGTTTTTTTGGATTTACGATCATTCTCGTCGTCATCATCTTTGACAAGTTGTTTTCCAAACGGCGACCATAAGCGGCGCAATGCCCGCTGCGCGCTGTCATTCATCACAAGGATGACGCCGAACCCCGCCATCACTGGTAATAGGTACAACATCCAATAAGCGCCCGTCTCCGCCGCGATGCTTTGAACGACAAAGGCGATGATCCGAACACCACCGGCGAGACAACAGGCGATGAGAATTTTCACGCCATGGCCCCGTCGGCTGTATGCGCCGCCTAACAAAATATAGAGCGCAATAAAGGCGTAGGCGAAAGGATAAAGCGGCGCCGCAAGTCGCGCGTGCCCTTCGGCAATCAACGTTCCTGCGTTCTCGCGCTCCCAAGTGTTTGACAAATCTGGGTGCAATAGCTCACCAAGATATCGTTCGGTAGTTTCAAGGTGAACCTGTCCAGATCCCCCCGTAAAGGCCGTGATGTTGATTGCCGTTTGATCGAACAGCACAATATCAAGCCCAGCGCCTCCCGCGCTTTGTCGATTGCCATTGGAAAGATACAAAATGGGCCCCGTCGTCGACCCCCGCAAAAGCGCCCGCTGGGCCATATACGTGATCGGGCGTTCCCGATCTCGGTAATCGTGAATGAGTAGCCCGTTAAACCGACCACCAGGTAACGCTTCTTCCACATAGACAGTGAAATCGTCGCCCAGGGCCGTGAATTCACCAGCCCGCAAAACGGCGGAGGCGAAGTCTGCACGCAAGGCCGCGATCTGTTCTTTGAGTTGGCGATAGCTTCGCGGCATCAGGTCTAGATTGAGCCACAGCACCATTGCCGATGAAAGAGCCGCAAGGAGAAGAAGCGGCCGCGCCAATCGCATTTTACTAAGGCCCGATGCGAACATCACGGAAATTTCGCTATCGGCCATTAATCGCTGAAAGGCAAAAAGAGCGGCGCCGAAAACAGCGAAGGGCAACACCACGACCAGCAAGCTCGGAATAAGTAGGAGGGTGAGGAGGGCGAAATCTCCCCAACCTTCGCCATAGTCGATGACAAGATCGAGGCGCTGAAGGCTTTGCGTCAGCCAAACGATTGCCGTGATCACGATCACGCCCACCAGAAGCGGCGCGAACAGCTGGCGTAGAATGTATCGGTCGATGCTTTGCACCAATCGCTCAACAGGTAACGGCTTCATCGAGAAGCCAATTGTGCTTCTCGATTTGTGATCTTGCTTTACGGCCTTTCGATGACAAGGTCGACCACATAAGCGAAAGAACACGCAGGAGCGCATCCCATTGGTTGAAACAAGCCGCTAATACTTTTAGGAGTGAAAACTCAGGTAAAGCCGCTTCCAGACTATCGTCATGTCGATCTTCGATTTTGGTCGGTCTGCCGACCGGATCATCGTCATCGTTTGTGTTGCGGCGCATCATCATAATGAGGGACTATTAGAGGTCTATGAAAACGACTTTTTCCAAAGCCGCCGCGCCCGCTACAGGGGCCTTAATCGTTCCGCATAAGGATAATGGCGGCCCGACCGCCGCTTTCGATGAGCTTGATCAGGCAAGCGATGGCGCGCTCTCATCGGCTGTTAAAGCGGCGGAGTTTGCGGGGAAGCTGGGGCAGGTCGCGAGCTTCTATGGTCTATCGGGCTTCGAAGGCCGACGTATTATTGTTGTCGGCGTTGGCAATGGGAAGGCGTTCACGGCCCTTGATGCGGAACGCTTAGGGGCGTCAGCGATTGCGCCGGTTTTGCGGTCCCAAGAAAAAGCGGCGTCGTTTTTGCTCGATGGTTTGGAGATCGACGGCGTCTCGGCGGGTGAATTGGCCGCGCGGATCGCCATTGGCGCGCGCCTAAAAACCTACCGGTTTGATCAATACCGCACCACGCTGGAGAAAGATCAAAAACCCAAATTGCAAAAAGTCACGGTCTGCACACAGGCGAGCGATGCGCGGGCAAAGCATGCGTCCCTCGACAAAGTCGTCGACGGCGTTTTCTTGTCCCGGGATTTGGCGTCTGAGCCACCCAATATCTTATACCCCGAGAGTTTTGCCGCCCGTTGCAAAGAGCTCGAAGCCCTTGGCGTGAAGGTCACCGTCCTCGGCGAGACCGAGATGAAGAAGCTTGGCATGGGCGCGCTGTTGGGCGTCGGTCAGGGCTCCATACGGGAGTCAAAAATCGTCGCCATGGAATGGAAAGGCGGCAAGAAAGGCGATGCACCCGTCGCCTTTGTTGGCAAGGGCGTGACGTTTGATACGGGCGGCATTTCCCTAAAGCCGGGCCCTGGCATGGAAGACATGAAATGGGATATGGGCGGCGCCGGCGCCGTCACGGGCGCAATGGCGGCGATTGCCGGTCGAAAAGCGAAGGCGAATGTCGTCGGCGTCATCGGCTTGGTGGAGAATATGCCCGACGGCAACGCCCAGCGCCCAGGTGATATCGTCACCACCATGTCCGGCCAAACTGTTGAAGTATTGAACACTGACGCTGAGGGACGCCTTGTCCTCAGTGACGCGATTTGGTGGACGCAAGAAAAATACAAACCCAAAGCGGTCGTCGATCTTGCCACACTCACCGGCGCCATCATCATTTCGCTTGCCCACGAATTTGGCGGCGTCTTCACGAAGGATGAAGACCTCGCGCAACAGCTTATCGAGGCGGGTGAGGCGAGCGGCGATAAGTTATGGCGCATGCCGCTGACAAAGACCCATTACGATATGATCAAATCCGACGTTGCGGATATGAAGAACATCGGCGGTCGGGAAGGCGGGTCTTCCACCGCGGCGGCGTTTATCGGCAACTTTATCAAAGACGATATGGTTTGGGCCCATCTAGATATCGCTGGTATGGCGTGGACCAAGAAGGGCGGGCCGACATGCCCTAAAGGCGCGACTGGCTTTGGCGTCCGGGTCCTCGATGAATGGGTGCGCGGAAACTACGAGGGGTGATGCCGCGTTGACGCCTATCCGTGACCGAGAGGCGCGATGACGGAAGTTCTGTTTTACCATCTAGAGCGGGCGCGGCTGGAAAACGTGTTGCCGAGCCTCCTCGAAAAGACCTTATCACGCGGATGGCGGGCGGTGGTGCGCTGCGGCTCGCGCGCATCTGTTGAGCGCCTTGACGAGGCGTTATGGACGTATTCGGACGAAAGTTTTCTTCCCCATAGCGCCGCCGTGAACGAGGAAGGCGCCAGCCGGGAACCCGTTTGGCTGACCGATACGGATGATTTGCACAACAACCCAGATTTGTTATTTCTGGTAGAGGGCGCCCGATCGTCTTCGGACGCCTTATCGCCGTTTAAGCGGTGCATCCTCATTTTTGATGGGGCTGATGAGGGAGCGCTTTCAGACGCGCGCCATTTATGGAAAGCCGTGAAAGCGGACGGGCATGATGCAACCTATTGGCGACAATCTTCATCGGGCGCCTGGGAAAAACAGTAGGGATCGCCAAGCCTCGGCCCTGCTCAGAGGAACTGACCAATCTCGGGGGATTTTTCTTTCTTTTCGATCGACCGGGTGATATCCGAAACGACAGAAGATTGAAAATGGGGGTTGGGGGTTAACATGACAAATTTGTGTCGCTTGCTACGTGGCGTCGTTGGCGTTTTGACGTTTTTTGTTGCGACCGCGTTTAGCACAGCGCCTGCTATCGCAGGGGCCGTTACACTCCTCATTGAAGACGGCGAACTAATTGGCGCGGAAGGCGTCATGGTTGGTGAGGAAATCTACGACGTTCAGTTTCTCGACGGCTCCTGCGTCTCTTTGTTTGATACGTGCGGTGGGGGCATTGTCGGTCCATTTGGTCCAAATCCCATTGCTCTCGTCGCGGCCCAAGCGCTTCTGGACCAAGTCTTACTCGATGTCGCGCTCGGCGATTTCGACAGTGCGCCAGCTCTTGTTCGTGGCTGTAGCGATCCCAATTTATGTCAAATCATTCTGCCAACTGATTTACCTGGTGGCAGCAATGTCAATGGCCTCAGAATTGTAAACAACAGCGATGAAATGCTAGACGCGGTCCTGAATGTAACAGCCATTGGTCTACTGACGGATACAGCGATCTCATCAGTATTCACCTATGCTGTTTTTACGCTGTCGACGGCCGCCACGACCGGCGATGACATCTCTGAGGTGCCGTTACCGGGCGCGTTTGCGTTTCTTTTATCAGGGCTTTTCGGGCTTGGTCTTGCCCGCGGCAAGAAACAGGCGACACGAGGCGCATAACTCGAAAGAAAGTTAGCCTCTAGTAGCGCACAAGCGCGCTCCCCCAGGCGAGGCCGCCGCCTAAAGCGGCGAACACCAACAATTGGTCTCTGACAATTCTGCCATCCCGGACGCCGGCATCAAGGGCGAGGGGAATGGAGGCCGATGACGTGTTCGCATGTTGATCGATCGTCACGATAATGCGCGAGTCCGGAAGAGCTAGTTTCTTTGCGCAAGACTGAATAATCCGAATATTTGCCTGATGGGGCACAAACCAATCGATGTGACCACAAGAAACACCAACCTTCTTTGTGACAGCGGTAACCGCGCCTGAAATTTCCTCAACGGCGTGGCGAAACACTTCCCGCCCATTCATCCGCACCTGGCCCACGGTGCCCGTCGAAGAGGGGCCGCCATCTGCATATAGAAGATCGGCGTATCGTCCATCGGAGCGGATATGGGTTGCAAGGATCCCACGGCGGCGGTCAATGGCGCTTGCCGGTTTACGTGAAAGCACTACGGCGCCCGCGCCATCGCCGAATAAAACGCTCGTAGCGCGGTCGTTCCAATCCAAAAAGCAAGTGAGATTGTCAGCGCCAATGATGAGGGCGTTTTGCGCCTGTTCCGCCATTAGCAGGCCATGGGCTGTTGAGAGGGCATAGACGAACCCCGCGCAAGCTGCGGAGAGGTCAAAGGCTGGTCCGGCCGGGGCGCCGATTTTTCGTTGGACATGCACGGCGGTTGCCGGAAATGTGGTGTCGGGCGTGACGGTCGCGACGATGATGAGATCAATATCCGATGGCGTAAGTCCCGCCGCCTCAATCGCGCGTAACCCCGCGGCGGCTGCGAGATCCGACGTCGTCTCACCCTCGGCGGTCATATGGCGTTGGGTGATCCCGCTGCGTGAGCGTATCCATTCATCGGACGTGTCAACGCGCTTGGTCAGGTCCGCATTCGTTACAATGTTCTCTGGAAGATAACTGCCGGTCCCGGCAATGATCGCTTCAAACGTGGTCATCGCCATCCCGCTCATCTGATCGTCAGGGATACCGGCCTAGTGGGGGTGAAATGCGCTGTCAAGAAATGCTCGCACTGCGTTTAAAACGGCGCTTTCGACGAAAGGAAGGCGATCCAATTTTAGCTGATCCTGCTGGGCATGCTTAAATCGGCCATGTCGGCTTCGACTTGAGGGTCGAAAGCACAAAATTTGTTGTGGAATCTTTCACGCCCGGCAGTCTGACGACACGTTTCAGGGCGATTTCAGAAAACGCCTCCATATCCGACGCCACGACCTGTAATAGGTAATCGCCCCCGCCGGAAATCGCGTAACAGGCGACTATCTCGTCAATGGCTTCAACGCCGTGGACAAATTTTTGTAATAGCGCCGTGTCATGACTTTCCATTTTCACAAAGACATAGCCCAGTATAGCCAGGCCGACTTTTTTTCGGTCAATCACCGCAGAGTAGCTGGTGATGATGCCTTCGTCCTGCAGGCGCTGAACGCGGCGATGGCATGCGGATTGGGATAAGCCGACAGCAAGGGCGACCTCGCCATGGGTGCGTCGGGCGTCTTCTTGCAGAAGGGTGATGATTTTGCGGTCGATGGAATCAATCTTCATAGCGCTCTGATGCAGAAAGCAAATTTCTGAATAATTTACGGAATTCGACAGAATTACGGGAAATTATCCTAAATTTTGTTTGTTATCGCAATATAAAAGCCAACAATCCTAAGCGGCATGGCTCATTGTGAAGATCCGACATCCGACGAGGAGCCCCCCCGATGATCGAAGCTGCGAATCCATTCACCGCCAATACCTCCCATGAGTTACGGGGTGATTATGACAATATGGCCGCCGATTATACGGTCCCTCAACCCTATGAGACCTATACGGATGAAGAGCACGCACGATGGCGATTTCTCTATGATCGCCAGTCTGCGCTCTTGCCTGGATACGCGGCGAATGAATTTATCGATGGGCTGGAAAAACTAAACGCACAGGACGGTATCCCGCGATTGGATGATGCAAACCGCGTATTGGAGGCGGCCACCGGTTGGAACCTCGTCGCGGTGCCGGGGCTGATCCCGGACGGCGTATTTTTCGATCATCTCGCCAATAAGAGGTTTCCCGTCTCTTGGTGGATCCGCAAAGCGGACGAACTCGATTATCTTGTCGAGCCAGATATTTTCCATGATTTCTTTGGCCATGTACCGCTGCTCCTCAATCCGGTTTTTGCGGGGTACATGGAGAAATACGGCAAGGGCGGCCCAAAGGCGTTGGAACATGGCGCGCAGAAAATGCTGGCGCGATTGTATTGGTATATCGTTGAATTCGGACTTATCCAGACGAAGGATGGATTGCGAGCGTTTGGGGCCGGGATGCTATCTTCTAAAGATGAAACGCTTTACTCTCTTGAGAGCAAGAAACCCCATCGCGTCGCATTCGATTTAGAACGGGTCTTGATGACCGATTACATGGTCGACGATTTCCAAAAAACCTATTTTGTCGTCGATGACTTTCAACAATTGTTCGAGATCTGCGACCAAGATTTTACGCCCTATTACGAGCAACTTTCCAGTAAGCCCAGCATCGATCCTGAACATGTTTTGGACACCGATCGCTTGGTGACACGCGGAGAGTTTTGAACCGCTGTTCGCTAATCCGCCTTTCGCGCCGCGATTAACTGGTCGACGACCGATGGATCCGCCAGTGTCGATATATCGCCCAGATTACTAACATCATTCTCTGCAATCTTGCGCAGAATACGGCGCATAATCTTACCAGAACGCGTTTTGGGCAGCGACGGGGCGAACTGAATATGGTCCGGTTTCGCAATCGGGCCGATTTCTTGGCGCACCCAGTCGGACAGGGTTTTATCCAACGCGCCATCCATGGCGACGCCTTCCATCAGAGTGACATAAGCGTAGACGCCTTGCCCTTTGATATCGTGGGGAAATCCGACGACCGCCGCTTCGGCGACATCTTTATGGGCGACGAGAGCGCTTTCAATTTCCGCCGTCCCAAGACGATGGCCTGAGACGTTGAGAACGTCATCAACCCGCCCGGTGATCCAGTAATAGCCATCTTCGTCCCGGCGGGCGCCGTCGCCGGTGAAATACATGCCAGGATAAGTCGAGAAGTACGTATCAATAAAGCGTTGATGGTCCCCGAAAACGGTGCGCATTTGTCCGGGCCATGAATCTAGCAACACAAGGTTGCCGCTCACCGCACCTTCCAGAATGGCGCCCTCGGCATTAACAAGGGCGGGTTGCACGCCAAAAAACGGCTTCGTGGCGGATCCTGGTTTCATATCCGTTGCGCCCGGCAAGGGCGAGATAAGAACCCCGCCAGTCTCTGTCTGCCACCAGGTGTCAACGATGGGGAGCTTTTCTCCGCCCACCACGCGGTGATACCAAAGCCATGCTTCCGGATTGATGGGCTCCCCCACGGTGCCTAGTAACCGTAATGAAGATAGATCCGCGCTTTTTACTGGCTCATCGCCATCGCGCATTAACGCCCGTAACGCCGTGGGCGCCGTGTAAAAAACATTGACCTTGTGCTTCTCGCACACTTTCCAAAAACGCGACACGTCCGGATAGGTCGGCACCCCCTCAAACATCACGGTTGTCGCGCCATTGGCTAAAGGCCCATAGACGATGTAGCTATGGCCGGTCACCCATCCGATATCTGCGGTGCACCAATAAATCTCACCCGGTTTATAATCAAAAACGATTTCGTGGGTATAGGATGCATAGACAATATATCCGCCTGTTGTGTGCAGAACCCCTTTTGGTTTTCCCGTTGAGCCGGAAGTATACAGAATAAATAAAGGGTCTTCGGCGTTCATGATCTCAGGTGGACAATCGGGGGAGACATCTTCGCGGGCTTCGTGCCACCAATGGTCACGGCCCGAGTTCCAGGCGATAGCGCCGCCGGTGCGGCGCACCACCAAAACCAATCGTACATCGCTACCCGTCGAGGCTTTGTCGATGGCAGCATCAACATTGCCTTTCATGGGGGTTGATTTACCGCCGCGCACACCTTCATCGGCGGTGATGACTGCGACTGCGCCGCAATCATCGAGGCGACTGGCGAGCGCTTCAGGAGAAAATCCGCCGAAGACCACGGAATGCACAGCGCCAATCCTGGCGCAAGCGAGCATTGCCGCAGCCGCCTCCGGAATCATCGGCATATAGATGATCACCCGATCGCCCTTTTTGACGCCCCGTGCCTTTAGGACATTCGCCATGCGCGAGACGTCTTCATGTAATGCCCGGTAAGAAATGTGCTTAGCGTCGTCTGGATTGTCCCCTTCCCAGATGATCGCCGTTTCATCGGCGCGGGTCGGTAAGTGACGGTCAAGGCAGTTAACACAAACATTCAGCGCGCCGTCTTCAAACCAGCGAATGTGGAAATCGTCTTTCTGAAACGAAACGTCTTTGACCGTCGTGAAGGGCGTCGCCCATTGAATGCGCTCTGCGACGCTCGCCCAAAACTGGTCAGGATCCGCGACTGACGCGGCGTATTGCGCTTCATATTGCGCCTTTGTCACAAGGGCGCGCTCCACGGCGGTTTTTGGCGCTGGAATGACAGAGGAAGTCGGTGATGGCGCTTGCGTCATGGATGCGGCTTTTCCTTATTTATCGAGGTAATTCGTTGTCGAGCTTACTAGGTTACGCCTTGGCGCCCTGATGAGACGCCGTCGGGGCGATGTCGTTATTTTTGGCGATAACGGGCGCCAATCCGCGGTCCGTGCCGCAGAGCTGATCCCAAAATCGGAAATACAGCCCGTAATTGGCTGTATAGTCCGTATGGTGCACATTATGGTGGCGAGCGGAAATCAATTGCCGGCCGATGGGTCCTTCGACAAAGCTCTTCGGCAGTATCTCCCAACCGGCATGGTTCGCCACGGAGCAATAAGTCATAACGACCAGCAACGTTAGGACGACGCCGATATGGATGGGAATGAAAAAGGCCGCGGCTGGTAAAATCCAGGCGGAGATCGCCGCCTCCCACGGATGGAAAGAAAAGGCCGCCCAGGGCGTGGGGTGGCGCGATCGATGATGGGTCAGGTGCATCGGTCGGAATAGGCGCGGATGGTGCATCGCGCGGTGGGTCCAATAAAAATAGGTGTCATGAATCAGAAGATAGAGAAAAGCGCTGATCGGCAACCAGATCCATCCGAGCGGGCTCGTGACCTCGGTATAAATGGCGGTGCCGCCGGCTTTATAGGCCTCCATGACAAGCGCACCGGGGATCGCATAGATCGCCGAGGAAATTAGCGACATCTGGATCTCATGGATCAACACGTTTCGCTCAGGCGGGCGGGGGGACAAACGAGCCGCTGAGATTTTCTCAACTGGTCGTTTCCATAGCAAAACATAGAAAAGCCCCGCGATAAAGAAATAGCGGACCCAAATAATGGCTGTGAGTTGCCAATAAGTATCGACGATCGGTGGCAAAGTGCGCAGGCTCCAGGTCGTTATCGCTCGCGATTCAAGCTAAACGATCGTATCGCTTCAGAACGGCTCTGTCATCGGGGCGCGTCAGATGGACCTTAACCACGCGATCAAGCCGGCAATTGGCGGTTTGTCTGATCGAAAGGGCTGAATTGCGCGTACACTGTCAAGAGAGTAAGCATACCCCCTTCGCCAGTGAGCGCCAGAAAGCTCAATATGGTCTGGGGCGCAGGGAATAGGAAATACATATGAAAACGGCGGCAGTAATCGGTTCCGGATTTGGCGGACTTGCCCTGGCGTGCCGTCTGCAATCAGCAGGTGTCCAAACGACCCTTTATGAAAAGCGTGATCGCTTAGGTGGACGAGCCTATGTCTACGAGCAGGATGGATTCACATTTGACGCTGGTCCCACCGTTGTCACGGACCCGACGGCGCTTGAAGAGCTGTTCGCGCTGACGGGCCGCAAGCTGTCTGATTACGTCGAGTTGTTGAATGTTGATCCATTTTACCGCCTGCTTTGGGAAGATGGATATAGCTTTGATTACTGCAGCGACGAGGCGAGGCTCCTCGAACAGATCAGAGCAAAGAACCCACCGGATGCTGAAGGGTATCAACGCTTTCATAAGTACTCTGAAGAAGTTTTCCGCGAAGGATACCAAAAGCTGGGCGCGGTGCCGTTTTTGAGTTTCTGGTCGATGATCCGCGCCGCGCCGCAATTGGCGACGTTACAAAGTTACCGCAGCGTCTATTCGCGGCTTTCAGATTTTGTCAAAGACAAGCAGCTGCGCGAAGCGTTTTCTTTCCATACGCTTCTCGTCGGCGGCGATCCTTTTAAAACCTCCGCCATTTATGCGCTAATCCACGCGTTAGAACGCAAATGGGGCGTCTGGTTCCCCCGTGGCGGCACTGGCGCGCTCATCCAAGGGATGGCGCGGTTGTTCCAAGATCTCGGCGGGGAAGTGAAACTTAGTGCGCCTGTTGAACGGATCGAAACGGAAGGGGATCGCGTCACCCATATTCTGACGCCGGACGGTGAAAGCAGAGCCTATGACGTGATCGCGTCAAATGCTGATATTGTGCACACCTATGAAAAGCTGCTTGGCCGCTCGCCGCGCGGTCAAAAAATGGCGCGGGGGATTAAACGCAAAGCATTCTCCAACTCTCTTTTCGTCGCCTATTTTGGCCTAAAGAAACGCCATGAGAATATCGCGCACCATTCCATCATTTTTGGGCCAAGATATCGCGAGTTGATCGCCGAAATTTTCAAAGGGCCGACGCTCCCCGATGATTTCTCTCTCTACTTGCACCGCCCGACGGCGAGCGATCCGGCTCTCGCGCCCGAAGGGTGTGATGGCTTTTACGTTCTCTCGCCCGTGCCGAATCTCGCAAAGGCCGATATTGATTGGGATGTTGAGGGGCCAAAATACCGGGATCGGATTTTCCAGTATCTGGAAGAACGGTATCTGCCCGGCTTAAGCGAAGACCTAGTGACAAGTCGCATCTTCACGCCGAAGGATTTTGAGACCGAGTTGAACGCCCATTTGGGATCAGCCTTTTCCATTGAGCCGATCCTCACGCAATCGGCGTATTTCCGGATCCATAACCGCGATGACGCCATCAGCAATCTATATTTTGTTGGCGCGGGCACCCATCCTGGCGCTGGTATTCCCGGTGTGGTCGGGTCCGCGAAAGCGACCGCCGGTCTAGTATTAGAAGATCTGGGCTTACCGGAAACCGCCGAGGCCCATCTGCAACAGGTGGCGGCGGAATAAATGTCCAGCCCGGTCATGGCTGAGACTAATGGCGTTAGTAGCGATGTGGGCGATGATCACGTCGCCCTCGCTCAATATGGTCGTGAAACGATCGCCGCTGGCTCTAAGAGTTTCGCTATGGCGTCGCTTTTGTTTGGCCGGGCGATGCAGGAAGACGCCCATAAGCTTTATGCATGGTGCCGCCATTGCGATGACGTCATCGATGGGCAAACCCTTGGCGGTGATGCACCGGATGCGGATTTATCACCGGAGGACCAGGCGACCCTGCTTGAAGAGTTACGCGCCAAAACGAGGGTCGCCCTAGAGGGACAAAAGGTTGGCCATCCGGCCTTTGATGCCTTTTCGACAGTCGCGGTTCGCCACAAACTGCCTGCGCAATATGCGATGGACCTCTTGACCGGTTTTGAGATGGACGCGGCGCGGCGCCAGTACCGCACCCTCGATGACACCTTGGAATATTGCTATGGCGTCGCCGGCGCCGTCGGGTTGATGATGGCCGTCCTTATGGGGGTTTCACCAGAGGATGACGAAACCCTCGATTGCGCTTGTGATCTTGGGCTTGCTTTTCAACTCACCAATATTGCGCGCGACGTCATCGATGATGCTGATGCAGGGCGTATTTATATGCCGGCGTCTATTTTATCGGATCACGGTATAAGGTCTTTTGAAGACGTTTTGGCCATCGAAAATCGAAAGGGATTGGCCAATGCCACGTCCGTTTTGTTAACCGAGGCTGATCGCTATTATGCGTCCGCCAGTAACGGCATCCGGCGATTGCCGCCACGGGCTGCCGCGGCGGTCGCGGCGGCCCGGAACGTTTACAGTGATATCGGACGCGTCGTGATTAAACGAGGCGCAATGGCGTGGGATAGCCGTGCCCATATAGGAAGCGCCCGAAAAACATGGCTGGCGTTATGCGGGCTGTTTCAAGGCGCGCCTCAGTCAGTGTTTTTAAAGAACGCCGATGCGCCCCCGCGCGCGGATCTCTGGCGCAGGCCCAAAGACGGGCTTGCGTTTGATGCCATAGCAGCTTCTGGCGCACCCGATTAATCGGCTGCAATGGCCGACGGCGCTAACAAGCGTGCACTGATTAAACCAACGATACCATAGGTTGCCAGTAACAAAGCCGGGGGCCAAGCTTCCGCGAAGCCTCCGCCGCGCCATAGTGAGATGCTATAGGTTTCAATCCCGAGCCCGATCGGGGTCGCCCCGCCGACTGTCTGCATATAAGCCGGCATGAGAAAACTGGGCGCCATAGAACCGCCAATGCACGCAAGCACCAGAGATAGTATTGCGCCGACAGCATGGGCCTGAGCGCGGGATCTGCAAAGCATTGTAACGCTAAGAACAACGCCAGCGCTTGCCAGAGATGTCGCGAAAACCGCGATAATGAGACTGAGCGGAGCGAAGGTAATCGTGACGTTGAAAAAGAGCGCGGCGGCCGCAAGAATAACCACGGATTGAACAACGCCCTGGGCCGTGATGAAAAGGAATTTTCCATCAATCATCGGACCCAAACCGGCTTTACTCGCCATCAATCGATGCCCGACGCCTGCATCACGCTCCTCAATGACGGAAAGCGCCGTTTGAAACCCTGATAGCAAGAGAAAGAAAACACTGACGCCGGCAGCATAATAGGCCGCCATCGGGACATCAGCATTAACTGGATTCACAAACGTCCGCTCAAGGACAGGCTCGCGCGCAATTTCGTCTTCACTCTCTAAGTCCTCTTCTTCGTCTTCCGGGCGCAATCGCGACAACGCCTTTTCAGCGGTGAGGGCGGCGGCCTGCCGCGTCGCTGCTTTATACAATCGGAAGTCCGGAACCGGGTCGTCCTCATAGCGAATGATTTCAATCCCAGCGGATACATCGCCAGTTTGAACAATCGATTTCAACTCTTCACGTGATGGCGTCCTGACGAGGGTTGTGATTTCCGGCGCCTCCTCCAGGGTTGCGACAAGCTCCTGTGATAAATCGCTATCATCGGCGTACACGCCCAATCGGATCGAGATGTCACCGCCCGTGGCGCTCGCAAAAACAAGCGCAAAGATGGTGAAAATAAGCGGCGGCAACAGAAAGGTAAGCGCGAGGGCGGGTTTATCCCGCCACAGCGTTAAAGCCGCTGCACGGAATACAGCGCGCCTCATGTGGTTTCGTTCTCAAGGCTTGAAAGAACAGCGCAGAGACCCGCACGGGCGATTTGAACGTCAGCGATCATGTCAGCCTCCTCATCACGATTAATCGCGCTATGAAGCTTTTTGATTTCTACGCCAATATCGTCATGGTCGGAAAGGTTCTTGCGCCATTGGCCGGACGTTACCGGTTCAAATCCATTGCCAATGAGTTTTTCATCAGGCGATGGATGAGAGGAGGATGACGCAACCGTCGTCACCGTCATCACGTAGCGATCGCCGCCATAGTTGGTGATTAGCCGGGCAGGGGTGTCTTCCGCCACCAAGCGGCCGTGATTGAGAACACCAATTCGTGTACAAATTTGCTCCGCCTGCGCCATATCGTGCGTAATGAGAAGAATAGATAGACCTTCGTCCGCGAGGGATTGAATGAGGCCGTTAACCGCCGTCACGCCTTCGGGGTCGATATTCGCGCATGGTTCGTCCAAAATTATAATAGCCGGCCCATGGGCGATTGCGGCGGCAATATTGGTTCGTTGCTTTAAACCGCCCGAAAGGCGCGCGGCGCAGTGATTGGCGTGATCGGTAAGCCCCGTGCGTTCGATGACCCGTGCCGCTGCCTGGCGCGCTTGGCCTAATGTTAGCCCCGCGTATTGCGCAAAAGCCACAATGTTTTCTTCGACGGTCAATTGATCATAAAGCGCCGGCGTTTGGGGCGCGACGCCGAGGCGTTGTTTGGCTGAGGGGGTGGCAATATCTGCATCAAAAATGGTGACAGCGCCACGCGATGCTTTGAGGCGACCGCAGGCGACTTTGACGAATGTCGATTTGCCGGCGCCATTGGGTCCGATAAGACCATAGACGTCACCAGGGCGAATGGTGACCGATACATCGTCAAGGATTGATTGCCCGCCATATCCGGCACAAACGCCAGTAGCGGCAAAGACCGGTGCATGACGCGTTTCGGTAGAAGAATTCTCTTGGGATGTCATAGACAGATGGGAGCCTATCATCTGTATCAGGAAAAATGCAAATGCACTAAGTCGTCATTGCCCCAAGCTTCACGCCAATCTGTTGGGCGAGCACCGACAAAGAAGAAGGGTTCGGCGCGGCGGCTTTTTCAGCTGTTTCCACCGCTCTAGCAAGCCAACGTTCAGCCGCATGGGCGGCGCCTTCATGGCCTAACAACGAAACAACCGTTGATTTACCGGCATCCTGGCCGCAATCTTTGCCCGTGTCTTTGCTGGAGGCGCGGCAATCCAACAAATCGTCAAAAGCTTGGTAGGCGAGGCCGAGGCAGTGGCCATAGGTTTCCATCGCCTCGACAACCTCAGACGGCGCGTGGGCGGCATCGGCACCGATCGCGGCGGCTGCGGAGAAGAGAGAGCCCGTTTTTTCTAAATGGCGCCGTTCAACATCCGCCATACTGTTTGTACAGCCCTCGGCGCCGTGACAGGCGATGTCACGTTCTTGACCGCCCGCCAATCCATCGAGGCCAACGGCCTGTGATAATCGGTTGATTGATTGGAGCCGGCGCTCTGGCGCGACATTCTCCATCGAACCGATGATGCGGTAAGCTTCATTGAGAAGAGCGATTGCGGCGAGGATGCTGCTGCCTTCTCCAAAGACCACATGATTCGCCAAACTCCCGCGACGCAATCGGGCATCGTCCATCGACGGCAAATCATCGACGATCAGGGACGCTGCATGCACCATTTCCATTGCGCAGGCCGCATCAAGTGAATTCTCAATGTCGCCGCCGCTCTGTTCGCAGGCGAGCAAGGTGATCAAGGGGCGAAGGCGCTTTCCTGGGGATAACAGCCCGTGGCGAATTCCGCATGTAAGGCGAGCCGGCTCTCTTGATTCGTGAAAAAAACTATCAAGACGGTCATCAACCATCTTAGTAAGAGAATTAATTCTTTCGGAAGTCAAAGGGTCATTGACCGCCGGTAGTGGTTGTTGTGACATTACGATGACTTACCCTTCCCGCGGCGCTTCCCCACAAGAAGACTGCCATGAGTTAGGGTTGAGGGGCAATGCCGCAGGTTGAAATGAGCCGACACCTCAACAATATCGGGTTTTCATAGCATTTGTTATCCAAATGGGCGCGAAAGCAGTCTGCTTGGGGTCATGCGCCGCGAGTGAGATACCCTAACGACTGCAGCTTGCCGACGATCTCTTCAGCGGCGGCTTCCGCGCTGACTTCTGAGGTATCAATTTCAATATCGGGATTAACCGGTGGTTCGTAAGCGCTATCGATGCCGGTGAAATTTTTAATCTCGCCGCGTCGCGCTTTCGCATAGAGGCCTTTGACGTCTCGTTTTTCGCACACCTCAAGAGGGGTTGAGACGTAGACCTCTAAAAACTCTCCGTCCTCCACAAGTTCGCGCGCCATGCGTCGCTCACTGATAAATGGGGAGATAAAGGAAACGAGGACGATCAGACCCGCATCCACCATGAGCCTCGCGGTTTCTCCTACACGCCGGATGTTTTCCACGCGGTCGACATCAGTGAACCCAAGGTCTTTGTTCAATCCATGACGTACATTATCGCCATCGAGCGTATAGGTGTGCCGCCCTAGATCAGCGAGGCGCTTCTCAACGAGGTTCGCCACCGTCGATTTCCCCGACCCTGACAGACCGGTGAACCAAAGAATACAAGGTTTTTGTAATTTCTGATCGGCCCGCGCCTCTTTATTCACGTCGAGATCTTGCCAATGCACGTTTTGCGCTCGCCGCAAGGAAAAGTCGATCATCCCAGCGCCAACGGTGGTGTTCGTGCGACGGTCGATAATGATGAAGGAACCGGTCGACCGCCCATTAGTATAAGGATCAAAGGCGATTGGCGCGCTGGTGGAGATGTTACACATCGCCACTTCATTGAGCTCAAGCGCTTTTCCAGATTGCTTATCGAGGGAATTAACGTTGATCTTGTGCTTCAGATCCGTGATCGTTCCCGGCAGCATGCGATTGGCCGTTTTAAAGATATATTGCCGACCTGGGATCATGGCGTCTTCATGCATCCAGATGATGTGCGCGGCGAATTGATCTGATTGCTCCGCTGGCGCATCACCGGCGCAGATAACATCACCGCGGGAAATGTCGATTTCATCTTCCAGCGTCAAGGTGACGGCGCGGCCCGGTCCCGCGATCGGGGTTTCTTTGTCACCGACATAAACAGCGGCGATGCGTGAACGCTTTCCCGATGGCGAGGTAAAAACCTCATCACCCGGACGCGCAAGGCCCGATGCGATTGTGCCGGAGAACCCCCGGAAATCCAGATTAGGGCGGTTCACCCATTGCACTGGCATACGGAACGACCCATCCGCATCATCCGTCTGGGTTTCAACTGTTTCCAAATAGGGCAGGAGCGCTGCCCCCTGATACCACGGGGTGTTCGGGCTTTTGGCCGTGATGTTATCGCCCTCAAGCGCCGAGACGGGGATGCAAGCGATGGATTTAAAGCCAAGATCTTTGGCAAAGTCGCGGTAAGCTGCCTCGATACCATCAAATGTCTCCTTGTCGTATCCGACAAGGTCCATTTTGTTGACGGCAACGACTATGTTCTCAATGCCGAGCAGGGAGCAAATGAAAGAATGACGGCGCGTTTGCTGTAGCACGCCCTGGCGGGCGTCAATAAGAATAACGGCAAGATCAGCCGTTGAGGCGCCCGTGGCCATATTGCGCGTATATTGTTCATGGCCCGGCGTATCGGCAACGATGAATTTGCGATGTTCCGTCGAGAAAAAGCGATAAGCGACATCAATGGTGATGCCTTGTTCGCGCTCGGCGGCGAGGCCGTCGACAAGCAATGCGAAGTCAATTTTTTCGCCCTGGGTGCCGACCTTCTTGGAGTCCCGCTCCAACGCGGATAGCTGGTCTTCGTAAATGAGCTTGGTATCGTAAAGGAGGCGACCAATCAGGGTCGATTTTCCATCATCCACACTGCCACAGGTGATAAAGCGCAACATGGATTTGCGCTCGTGGTTTTCGAGGTAGGCGAGGATATCGTCGGCGGCGTCTTGGGTCACATGGGCCATCTTAGAAATATCCTTCTTGTTTCTTCTTTTCCATGGAGGCGGCCTGATCATGATCAATGACGCGGCCTTGTCGTTCCGACGTTGTCGTCAACAACATTTCCTGGATAATTTCCGGCAACGTTGTCGCCGTGGACCTTACGCCGCCGGTAAGGGGGTAACATCCAAGAGTCCGGAAACGGACCATTTCTTCCTTTGCGACTTCGCCTGCCGCCAAGGGCATGCGTTCATCATCCACCATGATTAAGGCGCCATCGCGCTCAACAACTGGACGTTTCGCCGCGAAATAAAGGGATGGGATGGGAATGTTCTCCCGATAGATATATTGCCAGATATCGAGCTCCGTCCAATTGGACAGGGGGAAAACACGGATCGATTCACCTTGGTGAATGCGCGTGTTGTAGATCGACCATAATTCGGGGCGCTGATTTTTCGGGTCCCAACGGTGTTGTGCGGAACGGAATGAAAAAATGCGTTCTTTAGCGCGGGATTTTTCTTCATCCCGGCGCGCGCCGCCAAAGGCGGCGTCGAACTTATACTTGTCCAGCGCCTGCTTCAGGGACTGGGTTTTCATAATGTCGGTATGAATTTGCGAGCCATGGGTAAACGGGCCAACGCCCTGACGGACGCCATCCTCATTAATATGGACAATAAGGTCGAGACCTAACTCCCGCGCCATGCGATCCCGAAATTCGATCATCTCACGGAATTTCCATGTGGTATCCACATGCATAATCGGGAACGGCGGTTTGGAGGGGGCGAAGGCTTTTACCGCAAGGTGAAGCATCACCGATGAATCTTTACCTACGGAATAAAGCATAACCGGATTTTCCGCCTCAGCGGCGACTTCCCGCATGATGTGGATGGCTTCGGCCTCCAGTCGATCAAGATGGGTCATATCGAGCGGATCGCGCTCGGATCGAACGGGAGCGGTCATAGGCATCTCTTTTTCTAACTTTTCAGGGATTTGGGCGCTGCCCCGTAGGGCGTCTTCCAATTCGGATAGGGTGACGAAGGCGTTTTCCAGGGTGCGCAACGTGCATTGGCCGCCGGCTTTCAAGCGCGCAATGCCTTTGCCGTCATTCAACAACTTCCGCGAGACGGTGGAGAGGGAGAGGCCTGAGGCCGCTGCATATTGCTCCGCGCGGGAGATAAGGGTCGAAAGATCTGTCACGTGGGATTTATCCCAATTCAAGAAGGCTCAGCGTTTTTTAGGGCAATATGATCGTGGGAAGCAAGGGTGAGACCACTTACGATCTTGGTTAAAGGCGAAATATCGAAAAAAGATTAATCGTGGGAAATTTTCACTTCGTCCCACGACCGTGACCTCTTGACGATGATGTGTTTGATTTCTATTTATCTGATAATTCTGAAATAACAGAATTATCAGAACAAATCGAAGGTCAAGATTTTCACCATGCCCGACAACAACGACCCTATCGAAATGACCCCTCAACCTCCTATTGCCGACAGTGCTGGGGTTTCCTCGTTAACGCAAAGCGCCGCGATGGAAAGGTTTATCCTCCATTGGGGCGATCTAGGGCCGAATTGGGGCGTAAATCGATCCGTCGCGCAAGTGCACGCGTTGTTGTTTGTTGCTGACGCTCCAATGAACGCCGCTGATATTGCTGATGCGTTATCAATGGCCCGGTCCAATGTGCACAACTCGCTGAAGGAGTTACTGGGCTGGGCGCTCATTCGAAAGGCGCCTATGGCGGGAGACCGCCGGGACCATTTCATCGCCGAAGGTGATGTGTGGGAAATGGCGACCCGCATCGCCGAGATCAGAAAGGCCCGCGAAATCGATCCGGCGGCGGCAATCCTAAAAAGCTGCCTTGCTGACGCCCGCAACGATCCAAAGGCGAACCCTAAGGCCGTTGAACGATTGGATGCGCTTCTTGATTTAATCGATGTTTCCAACAGCTGGTTCGATCAAATGCGCCGTGTACCCCGCGCCAGATTGTTGCCGTTGTTACGTCTTGGATCGAAAGCGGTTGACCTATTATCGCCTTTTCTAAGCCGAAAAAATGACAGAGAGGACAAGGATACGACCGACCGTAACGATATCGCCTAACCCCATGAGCAGCCCAACAATGAAAAGGAACCGGGCCATGAGAATGATCGATTTTGCTGATGATAGATGGGACCTTCAACAAGAAAAAAAGCGATTTACGACCTCTGCGGATCGTCGTTTCAATCGTAAACACGAGGGCAGGGCGGAAACAGAAGTTGGCATGTCAGGGGCGGCGGCCTTTCTTGCCTATGCGGGCGCTGCGCCTCTTGTTATCGCCGCTTTATTGATCGTTAACCAACCTATCCATGGTCCCGTTTATGCCAATATGATGACGGCCTATGGCGCATTGTTGTTAGCGTTCTTTGGCGGAGTGCGTTGGGGCGTGGCAGTCATGAAGCCGGCCGATCAAAAGGGAGGCCCCACGTTCCGCGCATTAATCGGCGGCGCGTTACCCCTTGCGGCGGCGATGCCGTTATTCATGCCATTCGCCGATACCGCGAAATTCGCCTATATTGTCGCCGCATTGTTCATTTTACTGATTGATGATTTGAGCGCCACGAGCCGCGGATCAGGCGCCCCGGCCTGGTACCTTGCCGTGCGGGCGCCGCTCACCGTATTGATGGCGACAGCTTATCTCGTGGCGATGGCGGCGCTGGGCCAAAGATGATGGAGTTGGCGCGAAACTCTGCCCGAAATTGTCGGGTTTAATCGGTCTCTCTATATGTGAGGTATTATATGCCTAAAGATCAAATCGAAGGCCATCTCACAAAGCCAAGATGGCGAATCTTTTGGACCTACCTATTGTTAGGTCCTCCCATTGGCGGCTTCTTTTTCATCGTGACAATGATTATCGCTCAGTTCATTCAAGCCGTTAATAGAGGAAATGACTTCTCGGAATGGATGTTTGACATGTTGCCTTCGGCTCCTAACATTATCGCTTTTACAGTGATCTTTTCCTATTTGTTTGGCAGTGTCCAAGCGGGCGCAACGGGCCTTTCGTTAGCAATTGGGACAATGCGTCAAAACGGTTGCTTCACTTATCTACGTGCTGCGGTCACCGCGCTGATCGTCTGTATCATCACGAGCCTTATCTTTTACGGAATTTTGACCGTTTCCGACGGGGGCGAACTGGGACTGTTTTTCGGTGTATTCGTCATGCCTATCGGTGTTGCTTCGAGCCTAACTCTGCGTTTTTTGTTTCGAAACGCATTTTCTCCAGTTTTGGGACGATAGCAAAAAATACGGCGGTCATTGGCATTCAAGGCGATATGCGCCAAAGAAGAGCATCTTCTTGGGATCAGTTTTCCGAATAGGATTGTAGGATGGATGCTGGCGTCGACGCCATCAATGGGTGGCATCTTCTTTTGCTTGCGCTCGCCGGGTTTGGCTCAGGATGGATTAACGTCCTTGCCGGCGGCGGATCTTTATTGACCGTCCCCATCATGATTTTTCTGGGCGCGCCGGGGCCGGTGGCGAATGGCACTAACCGTATCGCCATTATTGCGCAGAATATTGCCTCCGTAAGTGCTTTTTTCCGGAAGGGATATTCTGATTTTCGCCTGTCAGCGAGCCTTGCCGTGACAGCATCGATCGGGGCGTTTTTCGGGGCGCAAGTGGGTGTCAACCTCGACGGTGTCTGGTTCAACCGGGTTCTTGCGGCTGTCATGCTGTGTGTCATGGTCATCATGGCGACAGAGAAAAAAGAAGCGCCGGCGGGAAACAGCGGGGAGGCCACGAACGCCGTCGACACCAGTCAGCCTAAAAACATCATCCTAGGGCATGTGCTCATGACAGGCGCCGGATTTTGGGGTGGCTTTATCCAGGTCGGTGTCGGCTTTTTGATGATGCCGATCCTCTACCGGGTGATGGGGCTCGATCTTGTGCGGGTGAATATGCACAAAGTCTTTATCGCGCTCGTTTTCTCCTGCGTCGCCCTTGCTGTGTTTGCCACGAATACCGCCATCTTGTGGAAGGCGGGCGCTGCTTTGGCGATTGGCAACGCAATCGGTGGATGGCTGGGCGCCAACACCGCGGTTGAGAAGGGGGCGCCGTTTATCAAAAAAGCGCTCATGATCGCTCTTTTCGGGATGGTCATTAAACTGATCTTTTTTCCCTAAAGCATGCATTGCCTATTCCCACCGCGCCGGCGACGTTCGCAATGGTCCCGCCGGATGGGGAAAGGCGCCAGCAAAACCACCTATTTGAACGGGAAAGCGGACACGGCGGGCCGGACCCCAAAATGTGTTTTCAATAGCAGATTCCAAATCTTCTGTCGTTTCGGGCGCCAAGAGAGGGGTCTTTTCATTGGATAAACTCTCAATCAGGAGCATTGCGGTGCGGGCGAGAGAGAGTCGGGCGGCTAGGATAGGGCCGCCGCCGCGTCGAATGCGAAGGGCGCGCAGCGCTGCCGCCGCCATAAGATATCCCGTCGCTTGATCCAATGCTTGCGCGGGAAGGGGCGTCGGGTTGGATGCGCCAGCTCGGATCATTCCCTCATGGGCGATCCCACATGACATCTGCACAAGGCTGTCAAACCCGCGCCGGTCGCGCCATGGGCCCGTCCATCCGTAAGCGCATAAAGATACATCGATGAGGCGCGGATTGATCTTGCGCAAGGTGTCGCTGTCAAAGCCTAAGCCCGCAAGGGCGCCAGGGCGATATCCGTGCACTAATATATCGGCGTCCCGCAGCGATTGACGTAACGAATTTCTGCCCTCTTCGGACTTCAGGTTAAGACCCGCACAACGCTTACCGACTGTTACCTCTGGAATGACAACCCCCTCATCCCAATCCAACGGGTCGATGCGCAGGACATTGGCGCCAAACCGAGCGAGAAATCTCGTCGCGACCGGCCCTGCGAGCACACGGGTTAAATCTAGAACGCGCAACCCCGCTAATGGTTTTTCGTTTGTGACGGAGGGTGGACCGCCTTTGGCGGAAATCGTTTCATCCGCATTCCCAACTTCGCACCAATTAATGAGTGGTTCTCGCATTACAGCGACGCCTTGTTCATGGCGTCGCCACTGCGTGATGGATCGCATTTCGGCGGCGCATCCCCCGGCGTCCACGATCGCTTCTTCCAGGTCGTTCGCTTCCCATGTTGAGATTACCTGCGCGGCGGATGCTTTGTCGGCGTTGGCACCTAAAATTTTCTGCGCCGCCTCGCGATGGTGGGGCGCGTTGGTGTGCAATTTGATCCATCCATCTTTTGTCGGATAGTCACCCGCGATCGCATCCCATGTGGGCGGTAGATCCCACCCTTCGGGGCGAATGGAAAATCCGAACCAGAATGATGCAAGGCGTCTGTCGACTAAAACTGTAGGCGGGTCGACGGAGTTTAAGAGGGCGGCGATTTCCTTGGCTGCGCTTGCAATACTGGCGACGGCAAGGCCCGTGACGTCAAAGGGCGAGGGTAAACTTCCGGTTCCCGTTACGGTGACATGGGCCGAAGACGCGACAGCGTTACTCGGTACAGCATCGACAGGTGATACATCGAGCGCATTCCCAATTTTTTCAGAAAATCAACAGCCATTCAGTAGCCGCTCGATCCGCATCTAAATCTAAGCCGTCTCTCCCGCCAGCTCGCGGCGCCAGGCTTCGAACGCCGTCTTATAATAGCCAGGGTTAAACAGATGCCAATTCCCTAATGTAGCGGGTACAGAAAAGTCTTTTACGCCTTCCTCTGGCGTTTTTCCAGCGTCGTAAGAGGCGCGCGCGGCTTCTTCAACGTGATCCAATAGGTTCAGATAGTCTTTCAGCGCCTCCGCCTTCGCGACATAGCCGTGGCCGGTGACGATGGTTCTTTTCTTCTCTTTCAGCAATTCGCCAGCGGATGTTCTGAGATGGCTTGGAATGGCGTCAACGTAATTATGGAAGACACCAGCCCAAACAAGGTCGCCGGCGAAGGTAATGGGTTCATCATCCACGATTACGGCAAGATCGCTCGGCGTATGCCCTTTAAGGGGGGAAAGAGTGAGACTGCGACCTCCCAAATCTAGGGTCACCGGCTTTGTCTCGTCCGTGATAATCCGTGTCGGTAGAACGGGCCTTGTTGCCGGGATCCCGAAAGGGGAGCCTTCTCTGACATTGGGGGTTGAGTAACGCTCGAAGATGAGTTTCCGGGTCGTGTCGGTCGCGATTATCTCCGGGCCAACAGCGCCGTTTTGAAACCCTGCAAGGCCGCCGGAATGATCAGCATGGAAATGGGTGACGACGACATCGGTAATGGGCTTGCCCGTTAGTTCCTCGGCTTTCGCTGAGAGCCAAGCGGCCCCAGCTGGTTGAAAAAACGCATCAATAGCGACGACCCGGTCTTCTCCCGCGATTAGGCCGCCATTGCAAAGGGTCGCGACGGCTTCAGGGTTAAAAGCGCCGTCAACGGTGAGGGGCGTTGAAACCACAGCCCATGCGTTCTCAGCAATTTTTTCAAGACGGGCAAAGGGTGATCGACCAACAACAGGACCATGGGTGATGTCCTGAAAGGCGCTGGCAGAGGGATCAGATTGCGCTGCGGTGCGACCCGCCATGGCCGCAGTGAGGCCGGCGGTGGCCGTGAGGAATCGACGACGGTGAAATCTGTTGGTGTTGGTCATTATGAAATCCGTCCTCAAAACAAGCTCGAATCTGGGGGAATTTTAACTGGGTTCTAAGTGATCGGTAGGCCCCAAGCAAAACACGAACGCGGGATGAATAGCCCCCCGGGATATCGCGAAGATCCCTTGCTCTTCTTAGGGCGGGGCGCTAGGTCATCGCTTCCCAAAACCAACGAACGCGACCGCCAAATCCGGCGATCGCGCAAAACCCTATGGCGGCGGGGCCCAAATATTGGGTCCGAGCGCAGACAGGAAAACAGGCTATGACGATGGTATCCGGCGTTGCTCAGATCGGGCGCAATGAAGCCTGGACAAGCGATGCGTCTTTTACCGTCTTTGATGCGCCCGAGGGCGCTGACGCTATGGCCATTGCCGAGGCCGCATCAGCGCGAGGCGGGTTGATTGTTTATGTCGCGCGGGATGCGGGCGCCATGGCAGCGATGAATGCCGCGCTTCAGTTTTTCGCCCCTGAGATCCCAAGGCTCGATTTTCCCGCCTGGGATTGCCTGCCTTATGATCGGGTATCGCCATCGGCCGCTATTTCTTCAGCGCGCATGGCTGCGCTCGCCTTACTGGCGGCGCGGGATGAAAGCAAAGGCGATGGCGCCCCGCTCATTTTGATTACCTCCATCAACGCCGTCACCCAACGCGTCGCCCCGCGAGACGTTGTGAAGGCTGGCGCGTTCGCCGCCCATGTGGGCGCGAGTGTCGATATGGATTTTCTCACCCATTACCTCGCCGCAAATGGCTATGCTCGGGCGAGCACGGTGCGGGAGGCCGGGGAGTTCGCCGTGAGGGGCGGCCTTGTGGACCTCTTTCCACCGGGGGCGGAGGAACCGCTAAGGCTCGATTTTTTTGGCGATCAGTTAGAGACCGTGCGCGCTTTTGATCCGGCGACACAAATGACAACCCGCCAATTGCGCGATGTCACCCTGTCAGCCGCGACCGAAGCATTGCTGCAAGAAGAGACAATATCCCGTTTCCGTCGCGGTTTCCGCGCCGCTTTTGCCGATGGCGTCGGGGCGGCGACGGATGATCCGGTCTACGAGGCGATCAGCGCTGGTCGCATTCATCAAGGCATGGAGCATTGGCTGCCCCTGTTCTATGAAAAGATGGAAACGCTTTTTGAGTACGCCTCGGGTGCTTTGTGGTTTCTACAGCATCTAAGTGATAACGCGGCCGATGATCGCTTTGTCGCCATCGCAGATTACTACGAGGCGCGCCGTGAAGATGTAACAGAAGAACGCCCACGGAAGAACGAATTTTCATCGCCCGCTTACAGACCGCTTACACCGTCTGCGTTGTATCTTGAGGATAAGGAATGGCGCCAACGAATGGAAACATGCGTTGTTCGCTCCCTTACGCCCTTCGCCGCGCCAGCGGGGCAAGGGCGGTCGTTTTCCTATGGGGGCAAAATCGGCCGTAGTTTCGCGGCTGAACGCGCGGCGGAAAAAGCGAATGTCTATGACGCCGTTGTCAAACATGCGCAAACCCTCAGGGGTGAGGGAAAGCGGGTTTATGTTGCCGCCTGGAGCGCTGGTTCCGCCGACCGTTTGGCCGGATTGCTGGGGGATCAAGGCCTTGCCAACGGTGCGCCGCCGGTGCTTTCGAGTTGGCGGGAGGCGCAAAAAGCGGGTCTCGGCCTCATCGAACTCGGCCTAGAAAAGGGGTTTGAAACCGCCAACGCCGCGTTTATTGCCGAGCAAGACATTCTGGGCGATCGCTTGGTGCGTCGAGGGAAGAAAAAGCGCGCCGATAATTTCCTGACCGAAGCCTCGAGCCTTTTGCTGGGGGATTTAATTGTTCACGTCGACCACGGCGTGGGACGATATACGGGGCTTGAAACGCTGGATGTTCAGGGTGCGCCCCATGATTGCCTCCAATTGGAATATGCTGGCGGTGACAAGCTTTTCCTCCCTGTAGAAAATATCGATCTTCTCTCCCGTTTTGGGTCCGATGACCCGAATGCCGCGCTCGATAAATTGGGCGGCGCGGGGTGGCAGGGGCGCAAGGCGAAGATGCGCGAACGCATCCGAATGATGGCGGAGCAATTGATCGCGATTGCCGCCAAACGGGAAATGAAGAAAGTCGAAAGCCTATCCCCCACCGCTGGCGTTTATGATGAGTTCTGCGCGCGCTTTCCGTATACAGAAACGGAGGACCAAGAAAACGCCATCGCTGACGTTATTGAAGACCTTGCCAAGGGCCGTCCAATGGACCGGCTTGTTTGCGGCGATGTCGGTTTTGGGAAAACGGAAGTCGCTTTGCGAGCGGCCTTCATCACCGCCATGACCGGGCGCCAAGTCGCGGTCATCGCACCAACGACGTTGCTCGCACGCCAGCACCATAAGAATTTCGTTGAGCGATTTAAGGGTTTTCCCTTAAGCGTGAAAGCGCTGTCGCGCCTTGTCTCCACGGCGGATGCAAGCGCTGTGAAAGAGGGATTGACGAACGGTCAGGTTGACGTCGTCATTGGCACCCATGCGCTGTTATCCAAGAACATCAAGTTTCGTGATGTCGGCCTTGTCATTGTGGACGAGGAACAGCATTTCGGGGTGAAGCACAAAGAGCGGCTGAAAGAATTCCGCGCCGACACGCATGTGTTGACGTTAACGGCCACGCCAATTCCGCGGACATTGCAACTCGCGATGAGCGGCATCCGGGACCTCTCGCTTATCGCTACCCCGCCCGTCGACCGGTTGGCGGTGCGCACATCGGTCGGGCCGTTCGACCCCGTCGTCGCGCGGGAAACGTTATTGCGCGAACATTATCGCGGCGGGCAGAGCTTTTATGTGGCCCCGCGCATTTCGGACCTTGCCGGCATTCAAGAGTTTCTTACCGAGCAAGTGCCGGAGGTCAAATTTCAAGTCGCCCACGGCCAGATGGCGGGCGGTCAACTCGAAGACATCATGAACGCGTTTTATGATGGTAAGTTTGATGTGCTGGTTTCCACGACGATTGTTGAATCAGGGCTTGATGTGCCGACTGCCAACACGATGATTATTCACCGGGCGGATAATTTTGGCCTTGCGCAGCTATATCAATTGCGTGGGCGTGTCGGACGATCAAAGTTAAGAGCATACGCTTACCTCACCACATCGCCGCGCAAAGCCCTGACCGATGGGGCGGCGCGACGCTTAAAGGTTATGCAGTCCCTAGATACCTTGGGCGCAGGCTTTACGTTGGCGTCTCACGACCTTGATATTCGCGGGGCGGGCAATCTCCTGGGTGAGGAGCAATCTGGTCAGGTCAAGGAAGTTGGCGTTGAGCTATATCAACATATGCTTGAAGAGGCGGTCGCGACCTTAAAAGAAGGGGCGAGTGCTGGGGAGGATCAATGGTCGCCGCAAATTAATATTGGCGCCGCCGTCCTAATCCCGGAAGATTATGTAACGGATTTGACCGTCCGTATGGGGCTCTACCGTCGCCTTGGTGATCTACGCAATGAACAGGATGTTGAGGCGTTCGCCGCAGAACTTGTGGACCGCTTCGGGCCATTGCCCGCGTCGGTCGATCACTTGATGCAAATTGTTTCCATCAGGGAACAATGCCGGCGGGCGGGCGTTGCTAAAATTGACGCCGGACCCAAAGGCGCCGTGGTGGCTTTCCGCCATGATCAGTTTGCTAATCCCGCGGGCCTTGTCGAGTTTATCTCCAGCGCGCCCTATGAGGTGAAACTGCGCCCGGATCAGCGACTGGTGTTTCAACAAAGCTGGCCCGACGAACGGTTTCGACTGAAAGGATGTAAGAAGGTTCTGGGAATCTTGGAGGAAATCGCCGCCGAGGCGCCGTCTTAATCCTATCGGCGCTGTACAGCGTCGTATGGGCGACGAGTAGGTCTCAGGTCTCTCATTAGCTGGCTCAGGTTTTCTTCGATGCGATAGTTCGTGTCGCATTGGATCGCCGCGCTCATCACCATGTGATCTGGTTGCCGTGGCGAGATTGAGGAAATGAACGCCTCCAGACGATCTGCGATTTGTCCGGCATCTTCTTGGCGGGTCGCCGGCGCCAACACGACAAACATATCTGGCGCAACGTGAATCTTTAAATCCTCGTCCCGCACCACGTTTGCCGCTAATTCTAGGGTCTTCGCAAAAGCGGCCCTCAAGGCCGGTTGAGGCGCGTCTGCGCTTTTCGAACTTTGTGCGGCAACGCCAATAAGGGAGATCGGCCGCCCCGTCTGGCCAGCACGTTGGAGCAGCCTATTGGCGTGAACCGCGAAAAACCCGGTGGAGAGGTCTTTTGCACTTTGTTTGTCCTCGCCTTTTAACCAATTTTCTTGGCGGGCGGTTTTTGACAAAAGATCCCTCAGCGCCCGATGAGCCCGGGCGCGGTTCGCCGCCTCAATCGAGATAGAAGCCAAATCTTCGTCCAGATGCGCAGAATGAAGAGGAATTACGCCCAGCGTCCCCAGAGAGCGTTTTTCATCTGTCTCCGTTGAATTATCATCAACCGGCATAATGATCGGCGTACGGCGATGCATCAAGTGACGGGCGAGGGCGCCGGCAAGGGAAATAAGCGGGCACGTTTCATCAGTATCATGAGCGGGTGGCAGGAATACGGCGGCGTCAAAGTCTTTAACCTCGATCGCCCGTAAAATTTGCGGTGCGGCAAAAACCGCCGTCACTGCGGTTCGATGTCGGTCAAGCGCATTCATGGCGCTCAACATGTCCGGTCCGGGCGCACCGGCTAGAAGTATGGATGGTTCATCTTCCGTCGGCGTTACTTTCAATGCTGCGTTAAAACTTGCGCAGGTTTTGAGCCGCTCTCCCGCTTCTTCCGCGATCGCGGCAAGGCGCAATCGCGATTGAATTGCGCCGGAAATATATTTGTTTCGTTTGGTGACCGCGGTTGTGTTTTCTTGGCCGCGGCTGACATCATAAACGACATCGCCCAAACGCCGTAGCGCGGCCCTTTCCTCAGACGGCAATGTCGGAGATGCTAAGATAATGCGCCCGCCATAGCTTGGCGTTTGATAGAGGCGCGCGAAGCGGCGCACCTGGTTCGCCGGGCGAGGGTGGTGACGAACATCGACCAGCGCCAGTTCTGCAGGTTCGATAGGGGATACGAGGGAAAACCCTTTGAGTGTCAAACTCGCGGCCAATTGAGGGCTAGAGACACCCTTGCTGCTTATCCAGGCCAAGCGGGCGCGGGCCTGTCTCGATTTGGCGCTCGTCATTCAGCCTCCGATTGCCGCCGGATCCGGCAGCGCGCGCTATGCGGGTTTTCTACGGTGGGCGAAGAAAAACACTCACCCGTCGCGATCAAATATTAGACATTCCGCCAATTTTAATTGGTGGTTATTGCTCGGTTATTCAAACCGCGGACCATTCGTTACCGACCGAATAAGATCTTCTAGATTGGCGCTATCAGCGTCCGATCCCTGTCAAAAATCATGTTCAATATGTGAAATTGGTTTTTTGAATCGGTCGATTTTACATCGACCGCGACACATAAGAACTCGGATAAAGCCGAGCTTAGTGTCTCGTGTGGTCGTGAGCGTTCTTTAGTTTTCGAGTGTCAATATTGGAGGGCGTGGGCAAAGCCTCTGCCTTCTTATTGACGTTATCTCCGTTGGCGAGACGCGTGTCCTCATCGTCCCCTTCAAGATCCGTCAGGCAGACATCAGGCTCTCCGATAGGCGCAAAGGAGCCGGAGGCCGCGCGCGCTTGGTAGCATGGCAGGGCCGCGAGAAATTCCTGGGGTTTGTTTAACGGGCCGGCCTCACGATAGAGTTGCGCGGTTTGGATACCCACATAACGCCAATGCCATGGTTCAAAGCTGTCCTCACTCGGCAGATAATTGTTCCCCGGCGGATAGGAGAGAATAAACCCGTAGCGGAAGGCGTTCTCTTCAAAGCATTGGTAGGATTTATCGCTTTGACGCATGAGGCGCCCGTTTACATCGATATCGGCGGCAAGCCCAAGCTGGTGCTCCGACATGCCCGGCGGCGTGACGGTGCCTTTGTATCCAAGACGGCCGTAAAGGATGTTTTGCGTGCTGAATGATCGGTAGCCTGAACGCAAGGAAAGGCGTTCATTCGTCTCCGAGCGACAAAGTGACAAGAGCTGCGCCAATCTTACGGGTAAGTTCGCTTCGCGCGCGTCGGTGCCCTCGTCTAGATCCGCCGCAAGCCGCAGCTTCATTTCATCAAGATCCGCATTTTTTGAAAGGGGGACGGAAAACTCCGCCGCGCGGGTCAAATCCTTGGGCGCATATTGTTTGTCGAGCAGGAATTGCTGTGAGACTGGTCGATCAACATCAAGATTACGGTCACGCGCGCGGTTGATGGCATAACGTTGTGCGCCAAACGCGTCCCGAAAGAGAGAGCGCATATGCTCGTACAATGCCTGCGCTTCCGTGGCGCGTCCTTGTTCTTCGTAAACGCCCGCGAGTAACTTGATGTACAAACTAAGGTCTGGGCTATTGGCGCCTTTGGTTTTTTCCTGCGCGTGGAAGGCCTCGAGGTAGAGCGTTTCCGCGTCCCCCAGTCGGCCCATTCTGCGATAAACAGGACCCAACATCAGCGCTGCTTGCACCGTATCTTGGTGATCGCCGCCTAAAACTTCACGACGGATGGCGTAGGATGAGGCCAAAAGCCCCGCAGCCGCATAAAGACCATTGTCTCGGGTGGCGTAAAATCCGCCCAAGGAGGTCATGCCCTTTGCCGCCGCGAGCCGCGCTTCGTTCGCCCCGGTGAATTGGTCCGGATCGCCAACCGGCTTTAGTGCTTCGGAGAAGAGGCGGGCGGCGTTTGCTGTCGCATCCACGTAAAAGGCGGCAATGGAATCCGAAGCGCCGTGGTTATGACCAGTCGCTTCATCGCCCGATAGCTCAAGAAAATCGGAAAAGATAAATACCGCTTGTTCGACGCGGCCCCCGACAATTAATGAACGCGCGAGATGTTCTTCCATCACGCCGCGTTCAAGACTCGACAAATCATCGGCCCAGCGCGTGCTTAACGCATCCTGGTAAAGCTCCGCGGCGCGGTCAAAGGAGCGAGCCTTGATGTAGGTTTGCGCCAAAGACGCTTTCCATGGTGCGAGGCTCTCTGATGATACACCCTCGGTGGTGCGCATTTTCAGAACGCGTTCGCCGTAAACGGCGGCGGCACGTGCGCGTCCAGCGTCCTGGAGGATTTCATAACGGCTTTCGGCGGCGTCGACGTCTAGTCGCACCGAAAAATTAAACCCAATTATGTATGCGGCCGCTAACGTTAAAAACGCCCCGGCGAACATGGTGCGCGGATGCGAAAGCATAATCCCCGGACCACCCCTCATCAAAATTGCCCCACGATTTCCAAACGCTAACATTATCACATTCAAGATGCGAGCCCCTTGGCGGTGTCTTTTGGCATCAATTGGAGGTGTTTTTCCTGGTTAACCGAACCGATGAACCAGATTGACCTAAGGGCCGGCCCGCGCAAAGACACATGACTATGGTGCGGCGCCTCATTGTGGATGACGCTTGGGGGCTGATTGAAAGGGCGAAAAAATGAAAGCGACAGGTCGGCGGCGGATATTTCTGATGCGTCACGGGCATGTGGATTATTTCGCGCCCGGCATTTCAGACCCGCGCAGCGTGCCGTTGACTGATCTGGGCCGTGAGCAGGCGAGGGCGGCTCATGACGCCCTGTCAACAACCCACTTCGAGCTGATTTGCCACTCAGAGTTGCCGCGAACCATCACCACGGCGGAAATTGTCGCCGGTAACCGTCCAGAGATTCCGGTCATCGGTGAGCCAAATCTGGAGGAGCTAAAGAGCGGCTGGTTACAGGTTGAATCGCGAGAGGTTTTGGCGGCGCGCCTAGCATTTAGCTTTGACAGCGCGGGAGAGCCTGGCGCTCAATTCCTCCCTGATGGGGAGACCTTCGAAGGGGCGCAAGCGCGCATTACGGCGGGGCTCACAAATCTCATTCATCGTGAAAATTGGCGCACCGCGCTGGTTGTGGCCCATGAAGGGGTCAATCGCATCATTCTAGGCTGGGCCTGCGGCGGGGGTCTGGCGACGATCAGTGCGTTTGAACAAGATCTCGCTTGTATAAACGTCATTGATATTGACGTGACGCCCGCGGAAAACACCCATGAAGCGACATCGAATGAAGGCGGAACGGCCCTACAAATTGAACGCGCGATCATTAAGGCGGTGAACATCACCCCCTATGATTACGTCAAACATGGATTGCCCCGGACGAGCCTTGAGCATCTTTTTGATGTCGATTTCGGCGCCGCCCGGCCAACGGGGTCAACGCCGGAAACCGCGGCATCATAGATTGGCACGCCCTCCATATGGCTTTTTTTTGAAAGCTTTGCGATTGGGCCACAGCCCTCTAGGCAATCTGTTCCAATTCGTTACAATATCCCTTTGGGTAACGGCTCATTCGGTGGCGAGAACAGGGGAATTACCATGCCCTATGGCATTAAAAGAGGCGTAAAAGCGCCTGGCGACTATAACGTAACGGATTTATTGGGATTTTCTCTGGCGGGCGCCGCCGGTATCATCGCGGCGTTGATCACCGATTATCGCCAGCACGGCGAAGCATCCTCCTTATACACCCTCAATCAATGGGCGGTCGGACTGGGTGAGTTTCTCGGCGCGTTTTTAGGGCTGGGACATGTCCATATTCCCCTTTGGGGCGTCGCCATGGGGCTCGTCGCCGTCGGGGCAGGGTCAATTTTCTATTTCCAGCCGATCACGCGCCAAGGCGCCTTCGCCCAAGGGTTCGGGTTGCTGGCGGTTATCATGACGGCGGTGCCAACCGATCTTGCGAGCGCCTTGTCCGCACCTGACGATACGTTCTTTGAAGAATTAGGCCCAGCGCCAATCGATGAAGCCGCCTATATAAATGAGGATGGCATCACTCAAGCAACCTATCGCACCGGCGCCGGCCAATCGGGCGAAGCGCAAGTGACGCAAGTTCAAGCCCGGCGTACAGAAAAATATTCTGTGTACTTAGAAATCATCTTTGAGGGCGGAGTGCCTGATAATATTAACCGCTTAATCGCGACAGGGGGCTTGCGCGGGCGTCTGCATAATGAGGATACGGGCGCGACCTACAATCTATTTCGCCGCACAGGCGGCGGTTTCCGAACCCAAGGCGATTCAATTTTCGTAAACGTCGGTGTTCCCGCCCGTTCGGAAACCGCGACGCTTTATGTTCGCATCGAATGCAACGGCCATTCAATCGAAGAACAATCCGCAGAAGCCACCCTAGGCCAGCGATTAAACTGGAAAGTGAATCTGAAAAAGACAGATACACCGATGTTCCTGCAACGCCTCGGAAAATCGTTCTGGTTTTAGGATTCGAGAATTCTGGAAATAATAAAGCTCGCGCTTAGCGCGGGCTTTTTTTGTACTGCGCGTGGTGCGACTGTCATTATTGACATACGGTGCAAACCGGGCTTTCGTCAAATTTAGTGCCGATCGCTAACCGGACCGGCAAATGAGCGGTTTATTTCGTGGTAATCCAAGCCGGCAATTTCGTTTCCCCGACGCCATAACGAGAAAACTCGTGGTCTAAATCGATCGAAAAATCTGTACCGCAATAGCCGTCAATCCCATGAGCGAAACAAAGTAACTAACCGTTCGAACCGCGAATAAGGTGACGCCAAACGCATAAACGATGTAAAATAGAATCCAGGCAATTAGAAACGTCCATGCTCCAATGGCCGTGATTTCGTCACGAACCTCGAGTGTTTGCGCGATCAATACGAGCCCGATAAAACTAGGCGCATTCTCGAGTAAATTTTTATGGGCGCGGTTTAGGCGTTCGGTCCATGGCGGTAGATCAGGGCGCGTGTCCCGATTCCCTAAACCCCATGCAAACCCAGCGGAAAATGCATTCGCCGTACCAGCAATGACGGCATTTATCGGGAGCATTAGCGTGATGATGAGAGCGCTAAAAAGTTCTGGTGTCATTTTAGGACTACTCCTTTAGAATTTTTTTGCAGGGTTTGAGGCCTTCCGCCCAGAGGTATTTTTGCGTTTTAATTTTGCGAATCTGCCGGAAGAAAAAGTGCTTCTGCTTTGAACTCGGCTTTTATACGAACATGGCTACGAGAGTGTTTCAGACAGGAAGAATGGCGATGCCACCAATCTCGATTATTGCAAGCACGGCAACTCAAATTTGAGAGGGGTGGTTTCGTTCAAAAAGAATAGAACAAGAGTTTTCTTATTTAGTACATTGTACGGATTTTATAATGTTACCCCCCCCCCAAATATCGCTGCCTGCCGTTTAAGAATTAAAATTTCCGACGATCACCACTATCCCACTGAAAAAATAAAAAACCGGAAAACAAAGAAGATTTTTTCGAATAAACCGTTTACGCTGACGCACTTAAACATTTTATGTCTGGCGAAAATGGACTGGGATAACCTTAAAGTCTTCTTGGCGGTAGCCAGAGCGGGATCGGTCGCAGAAGCAGCCGAATATTTGCATTTGGATCAATCCACTGTGAGTAGGCGGCTGCGTCGATTAGAAGAAGATATTGGCGCTAAATTGTTCAAGACTGAAGGCGGGAACAAAACTCTTACACAATTTGGAATTAGCGCCCTAGCCCATGCACAACGCGCAGAAGCGGCCATTTATGATTCGTTAGCGGACGCAAAACTCTCGCAAAGTGTTCCCAATGGAAAGGTGATCATCAGTGCATCGAGTAACATCATCCGTCACGCGCTCATTCCGCGCATAAAGTATTTGCGGGATGAGCATGCCAATCTTGAAGTCCAATTTGATGTATCCCATGATTTAGCGGATCTATCGCGAATGGCGGCCGACATTGCCATCCGCCTTCAACGGCCAAAAACTCGCGACTACGCGCAACAGAAGATTGGCAAGCTCTCTTACTCCGTGTATCAATCGACCCATGTGCAGGGTGCCGTTGACTGGATCGGTTTCAGTGGGCGACTGGCGGATATCTCTGAGGTAAAATCAGTTGAGACCGCGTTACCCAAGAAAGCGCCTTTGTTGCGCACAAATGATCCGAGCCTGTCGCTAGAGGCTATTCGAACCGGCCTTGTTTTTGGAATACTTCCATCGTTCGTTGCTGCAAAATTTGACGACATAACGCCAATTGATCAGGCGCAGATCATCCAACGAGACGTTTGGCTGGTGACGCGGATGGACATGAAGGATGTTCCTGAAATTGTCGCAACGAAAGATTGGCTTCGAAAATGTATTTCAGAAATTGCTGATAGCGACTCACGGCTCTAAGGGCGTGTTATCAAAAAACCAGTCCGGCCTCTTAACAAGTTGATTCGAATACAAAATTCTGAAAATGGCGGATGGGGTGGGATTCGAACCCACGGAACGCGTGAACGCTCGCCGGTTTTCAAGACCGGTGCCTTAAACCACTCGGCCACCCATCCGCAGAGTGCGGGACAGTAGTGATTTCGCCGCAAAGGACAAGCCCATCAAAAGCGCATTTTTCACATGATCTGTCAAAATGCTGGCATGAACGCAGATCCCGGTGGGATTTAAACGGTACGCGCTTGCGCGCCTGTCCGAATGACGGGAAAAACCGGTTATGAGTACTCAACGTCCCTCTCTACGCGGGCCCTTGCGCCTTTTTAGCCTCTTAGGGTTGGCGTTTATGACGGCGTGCGCCAACGCGCCGTTGTCCCCTTCGTCGTCCCTGGCGATGAGGCCTCATCACGGTTCATCCGTCGCAGCGACAGGCGCTCACTACAAGGTTGGTAAACCCTATAAAGTAAAAGGGCGCACGTACGTCCCGCGGGCCAACCCCAATTATGATAAGCGGGGGCTTGCCTCCTGGTATGGCGCGCAATTCCACGGCAAGAAAACCGCCAACGGAGAGGTCTTTGATAAAGCCCGGTTGTCCGCTGCCCATAAAACCTTGCCATTGCCGTCTCTGGTAGAGGTCGAAAATTTAGAAAACGGCCGCCGTCTTATTGTTCGGGTCAATGATCGCGGCCCATTTGTCGACGATCGGTTGATCGATCTCTCAGAAGCAGCCGCAAGGGTTCTCGGTTTCGAGAAAAAGGGCTTAGCGCGGGTGCGGGTTCGGTATCGCGGGCCGGCCATTTTGGCGGCGCTTGCGCCAAAACCCGGCGCCTCGGCACCTCCGGTCCCCAAAACAAGAGATATCAACCTCGTCCACGCCCCGGGGCACGCGCCGGGGCAGAGCGATACTCGCGCGTCCCAGGCCCCTCAATCATCGCCATATGAGGCGGATGCGATTGCAAGCTTAGCCTCGAGCGCGACGGGATCCGTGAGCCAAGATCACCCTACGGCAGCGTCAGACGGAGAGTTCTGGCTTATCCTCCAGGAAAGTCATGACGTTTCTGAACTAGAGCGACGGGCGGCGGCGGCCGCCGCCTTGCGACAGGCGCCGGCCGACATGGGCATTTTCGAGCAACAATTGCAGGGCGACGGGATTGCCGGTTTCACGCTACGTCTTGGTCCGTTCATCAGCGCTTCAGATGCCGACCGGGCCCTTTTACAGGCTTCAACCCTTGGATTTAACGATGCAGCAGTTCTTTTCTTACCCCATGGCGGGTAGGGTATTAGGCAATCTGTTCCCGATCACGCGAGTTAAACATGATGGCGTTCTTTAGATTTCTCTCCATTTTATCGGCAACCTTCACAGCGATGGCGGGCGGTCTCGCAGCGCCCTCTGCGATCGCCGCACCTCCCATCGAGACGCCGGCCGAATTCGCCCTGATCATGGATTACAAGACGGGCGCGGTTCTCTTTGAAAAGAACGCCGACATTCCAACGGCGCCGGCCTCCATGAGCAAGCTGATGACCGTGGCGATTGTTCTGGAGAAGTTGAAAAGCGGCGAACTAAAGCCCGACACACCGTTTGCAGTCTCTGAAAAGGCTTGGCGAATGGGCGGTTCTAAAATGTGGGTGCGGGTCGATACGAAGATCACCGTCGAAAACCTCCTGCGCGGCATCATCGTGCAATCTGGCAACGATGCGTGCATTGTGGTGGCCGAAAACATCGCCGGTACGGAAGAAGCCTTTGCTGAGTTAATGAACAGAAAAGCTCGCGAATGGGGGTTGGATAACTCTCGCTTTGCGAATGCGTCCGGCTGGCCCGATCCAAATCAGAAAATGAGCATGCGTGATCTCGGCAAGCTGGCGCGACGCATCATCTCTGAATACCCTGAATACTATGAATTCTTTTCCGAACGCGAGTTCACCTGGGAGAAAATACGCCAGCCGAATCGTAATCCGATCCTTGATCAATTCATCGGCGCAGATGGATTAAAAACAGGCCACACGGAAGAATCCGGCTACGGACTAGTTGCTTCGGCCCTTGTGAAGGGCGACCGTCGCATCGTTGTTTTAAACGGTCTTGACTCATCGAAAGCCCGAGAAAAGGAAAGCGATCGGATGTTGCGGATCTCTTTTAACGATTTCACGCAACGTCGAATATTCGAGAATTCCGCCATTGTCGGCGACGCGGCAGTATTTGCCGGAAAAGAAAAAACCGTCCCCCTCGTGACGGGCGAAGAGATCTCCATGATCCTGCATCGGCAAAGCGCGGATAACGTCAAGGCGACAGTTGTTTACGAGGGCCCGGTCATGGCGCCGATCCGGAAAAACCAACAGATCGGCTATCTACGCGTTGATTTCGATGATGTGACGGCGCGCGAATACCCGCTATATGCCGGGAAAAATGTGGGCAGTGTTGGTGCGTTAGGCCGCATCGGCCTAGCGGCGGCGAAGATTTTTGGCAAACCGCCGGCCAAACCAGACCACGAAACCGCCGGCGCGCAATAACTAACTCAGAACCAAAGGCGACACATAAGTGCGCGCACCATTTATCAGCTTTGAGGGCGGCGACGGGGTCGGGAAAACGACGCAAATTCAACGTCTCGCCGCGCGCTTGCAACAAGAGGGCCATCGCGTTCTTCTTACAAGAGAACCAGGCGGCGCTCCGGGCGCCGAAAAATTGCGGACGTTGTTGGTCACGGGCGAGGCGGACGCATACACACCGCTATCAGAGGCCCTAATGATGTATGCTGCGCGTGCGGAGCACCTTGCCAAGACAATCAATCCAGCCCGCGTTAGGGGTGAGGTTGTCATTTCCGACCGCTTTTCAGACTCCACCATGGCCTATCAAGGCCTTGCAGGCGATGTCGGCGAAAAAGCAGTCAGTACACTCGAAAGCTTGGTCGTAGGCGCTGATGGCCCTGACCTCACGATTATCTTGCACTTGGCTGCTAAGCGCGGATTAGCAAGAACGCAGGACCGTCAGGCCCAGGCGCAAAGTGATGAGACTCGATTTGAACGCAAGGGCGATGAATTTCATCAGCGGGTTGAACAAGCGTTCCTGACGATCGCCGACCAAGCGCCTGAACGATGCAAAGTAATCGACGCCGGTCAGTCGATGGACGCGGTTGAAGAAGAAATCTACGTTCTCGTGCGTCCTGTTATCGAGAATTGGGTAAGCGCGTCAAAAGACGCGTTGTCGGAGAGGCGGCCTACCCATGGCGCCTAAGAAAAATGTGGCTTCTCAAGATGAAGAGATTGATTTTGCCTCGCCGCAAGCGCGCCTGAATTTTGTGGGCGACGAGGCGTGGCTCGCCCAATATGAAACCATGGCGAAGGCTGGTGATTTGACGAATGGCTGGCTGATTATCGGCGGGGAGGGGGCCGGCAAAGCAACGCTCGCCTATCGACTGGCGCGTTTGCTTTTACGCAGAGGAAACGCGGCGGATGGGTCGATTGGTCAAGCGGGGACTGATCAAACCGAAAATCTTATCGCCGCCAGGGCCCATCCTGATTTATTTGTTGCGGCCCGGACATTCGACGAAAAAACGGGGCGCTTTAGCAACGATATTTCCGTTGATGTTATTCGACAGCTTACCCAGTTTCTCACGCGCACGCCAAGCTATGGCCAATGGCGCGTCGCCATCGTTGATACGGCGGATGATCTTAATCGAAACGCCGCCAATGCTCTTTTAAAGGCCCTGGAAGAACCGCCAGCGCGTACGACGTTGTTTCTTCTTTCTTCAGCACCCGGTCGATTACTAGCGACGATCCGGTCACGCTGCCGTCGTATGACTTTGCCCCTAGTTGATGAGACGCTGATCGCTCAGTTTATTACCGGTGAAGGCGCGGTTGAAGAAACCGACAACGTAAGCGCACGCACATTGGCGGGCGCCGCTAAGGGGCGACCGGGCTTCGCCCTTACTCTTGCCAGCGGGGAGGGCGGGGTCGCCGCAGAAGAGGCGGCACAGTTTTTAAAGCGCGCCAAGGAGAACGATCTTGCGCGTCCGTTGCAGCGATTATGCGGACGCCAGAGCGACGCCACATGGTCACTATTTCGACGCCTCCTGACCGATCAGCTAAACGATTATGTGCGAGAGGAGGTCGTGCGCGGCGGGTACGAGGTGCCTTTACAGCTCCTTGATATGCGCGACGACGTCATATCCTTGCTCGCGCGTGGCGATGCGCTCAATCTTGATCGCGCTCATCTTATCCAGGCCGCAGCACGGCGCATTCGCCGTCTACCGACCACCCGTTAATGCGATAGAATTTGAACAAGCTTTATGGAACTTGAGACAAAAAACATTGATCCGAAGATCCTTGAGGCGCTGGGTGGCGCGCCGCTTATTGATAGCCATGTGAATCTACATGCCGAGCAATTCCAGGACGATCTGGACAGGGTCGTCGATCGCGCATTAGCGGCGAGCGTGAAAGGCATGCTGACGATTTCAGACAAAATCACATCAACCGATGCCATCCGAACAATTTCGCGCGCCCATGACTTTATGTGGCGGTCCGTCGGGGCCCATCCCCACTATGCGGTTGATCATGCTGAGTTGACCGCGGAATTCATGATTGATCTCGCCAAAGAAGACGATGTCGTTGGCATTGGTGAATGCGGTCTCGATTTCCACTACAGCTATTCGCCGCGAGAAGACCAGATTGCCGTCTTCCGAAAACACATCGTCGTTGCACAGAAAACCGGCTTGCCGCTGATCATCCATACCCGCGAAGCCGATGAAGATATGGAAGCAATGCTTGTCGCTGCAATGAAGGAAAAAGAGTTCATCCCCCTACTGCATTGCTATACGAGTGGCCGCCGTCTCGCCGATTTGGTGATGGACATGGGCGGTTTTATTTCCTTTTCCGGCATTATCACGTTTAAAAACGCTGAAGATGTCCGCGCCATCGCGACCGCGATGCCGTTGGAGCGGATCATCATCGAGACCGATTGCCCTTATTTGGCGCCGGCGCCGCGACGGGGGAAACGCTGTGAACCATCGCATTTGCCCTATGTGGCGAAGAAATTGGCTGAGTTACGCGATTTGTCACTTAAAGACACGGCAACCGTGACGACCGAGAATTTTTTCCGCTTGTTTCGCCGTGCTGATCACACGCAACTTGTTGTGTAAGGAATAAACCTTGTGGGTGACGAAACGCAAAACCAGGGCATTTTACGAGCGACCATCCTAGGGTCTGGCTCTTCTGGCGGCGTGCCCCGTCTTGGCGGTGGCGACGGCGCCGGCGATTGGGGCGAATGCGACCCTAACGAACCCAAAAATCGGCGGACACGATGCTCTCTTTTGGTTCAACGCGCTCACGGTAAGGATGGGTTTGCTGACCCCGGAACAATCACGTCCGTGCTTGTCGACACATCGCCCGATATGCGCGCGCAACTCCTCGCCGCCCGATGCGCCCGTCTCGATGCAGTCCTCATCACCCATGACCATGCGGATCAAACCCACGGCCTCGACGACCTCAGGGCATACGCCATCCGTGCTCAGGCGCGGATGCCTGTTTATCTTGATCGGCATACGGCCGGTGGATTGCTCGCGCGTTTCGGTTATTGCTTCCTGCAAGCCGAAGGCAGTTGGTACCCGGCTATTCTGGACGAAAAAACTATGCCGCCCATGGGTGAAGAGTTTGCTATCAGCGGGCCGTCGGGGGCTATCCCGGCGCTCGCATTTTTGCAAAAGCATGGCGGCGTGGATTCCCTGGGCTTCCGTTTTGGCGATATCGCATACTCCAGTGATGTTAACGAACTGTCAGAGGAAAGCTTCGCACTACTCGACGGCGTTAAAGTCTGGATCGTCGACGCCCTGCAGCGAAAACCCCATGGCAGCCACGCTCATCTTGATCGTACCTTGTCGTGGATTGAAAAAGTGAAGCCCGAACGCGCGATCCTTACCAATCTTCATGTGACGATGGATTATGCCACGTTAAAAGCGGAATTGCCGAGCGGCGTTGAACCAGCTTACGATGGCATGCAGCTTGAGCTCACCCTTTAGCCACCGGCAAATAACATCAGTATACATAATTAGGCCGCCAACACCCGAGACGTTAGAGATCTTTCAGCGGCTTTTTCTTTCCCGATTGGTGGCGTTCGCGCCGGTCGCTTTCAATATATCGATCCGTTGTCGCCATGGTGGAGTGCCCGGCGTCGTCGCGCACATGCTCACGCGGCCGAATTTTTACGTCTTCTGATATCCCCGTATGACGAAGCCAGTGCACCGTCGCGGTGCGCAGATCATAAGCGTCTTCTTCAAAGCCCTGAGCTTTCATGCGCTCGAATGCAGCGTCAAAGCAATCCTGCACAATCCGGCGTACCTGGCGCGTGCTCGTAATGGGCCCAAGGCCCTTTGTTTTTCTCACCAACGGCGTTTTTTCATTAACGGCGGGAAGGGGCGTTAGTCCTAAGCTTTTGCGGTATCGACGCAGAGCATCAAGCATTTCATTCGAGACAACAATAGTGCGGTCTTTATTGCCTTTGCCGGTCACGTGAAACCACCAATTGCAGTCTTGGTCTTTGCGGAAATCACCCATAACAGGCGACGACCGTTCATCTTCCACCAACTCCGATACGCGCAAATACATCGCGAACAGACAGTTCATAATGAAAAGCGAGCGCTCCATCGTTGGATCAGCATCGGCCATTTCTTCGACCGTTTCGATCACAAAATCCCATTGCAGGTTCGTAATTCGCCGCACAACCTTGGCGTTGTGATCGGTGCGTATGAATTTACTGCGCTGGCGGATCAACGCGACTGGATTATAGTCGATCAGCTTTTCTTCCGTCAGATAATCATAGAATGATGACAGCGCCGCAAACGTCGATTGAATGGAGGCTTGGGATGGCTGATATTGCTTTTGATCCGGCGTGATCCCATTTTTCGTCTCATCCTTTGAGACCGACACGACATAGGGGCGCCAATCCTTATTCGGTTGGCGCGCGCCGTCCTTCGTGGTGAAGCGCGCAACGTTTTTAACGCCAATCCACGCCATGGGCGGATTGATCGTGAAACGCAGAAAATCCTCTATATGTTCGCGCTGCAACGATATGGCCGCGCGCCGTTCCACGCGCCAGGCCCATTGCAACAACCGTTCAAGCTCCCGACGATACGCATTAAAAGTCGCCGATGAGCCGTTGTAACTATAGAGAAATTTCAGAACGCTCTCATAATCTTGCTCAGCATTCTCAACATGGGCGCGATCGCTGTTGCGACCGTCAATTGGCGCCGCCAAATGCGGTGAGACATCAAAAACATTTTGCTTATGAGGATCGCCCATTTCCTTCAAATTATCGAGGATCGGCGGCGGCGCGATGCGAATAGCGGCGGATTTCATGGCGGTTATTGAGGTTACCTTCGAAACCGCAAAAATCCCGATGTTTGCCCCAAAAGTCAAATATTCCGATACTGCAGATTATCGGACATATCGGTAGTCGTAGTGTTGGATTTCAACGCCTCTCACACCGGTTGGGCACCGCATCAATGATCGCTATGGATAGCGGTGGTAGAATAAATTGTCCACGCGGTGCCTCTATTTCGGTCTCCTCCACAACGCCATCTTCGTCCTTATCAGAGAATCCCTGCACCGATAAAATACAGACAGTCGGCGATTCGTTAAATTTCACACTATATCGACGCCGGCTTGTGTTGACAGTGAAGAAGCTTACGTTTTCGCTATCCTGATCGCTTGTCGCGAATACACGAACTTCGTGAGCCGATGATTTAACCGGGTGAGAATATGATCCTATCGCCTTATGGATTCGCGACATGATCACCCCAACGGGCTTTAACCTACAGCCGGCGTCCGTACACCGCATGACGCCCTTGCGATAAACGCCTTCGTCAACGCTCTTGAACCAGTTGATAAAATCGACACCGCCTGCGCCAATCACCTCCGCGAGCGCCGCCGTCCACCAGATACCGGCGTAGATTGTGTCTTGCTCATAGGGGCTTATTTCCGCACCGCTAGAAATATTGGTTTGCGAGATTGCAAGTTTCTTCGGTGCGTCTTGGTTCATCAAGGCTAATTCGCGATTGAGCGCCGACACCGCGCCGATCGTCTCACCAAAAATATCGGTCGCCTCCAGATCCCGGATATTCCACTGATGCCACGAAATGACATCGATGTCGTTCCAATGATCATTCAACAGGCGCCGCGTCCAGGCGATGCCAGAATGATCGCCAAGGGTCCGTTTTGACGGCCCGTTCAACATACCGGAGGATTCAGGGGCTGCAATCTCAATTTGCGCGTATGTCCCCTCCCCATTTCCGCGCAATTTTGAAAGATGCTTTTTAAAATAGGCATTATACTGCTCAAATGAGCGATAGCGAAGGTTGGGCTCGTCCACAAATGCAATGACTTCAGGCCCTGTGTTTGTTTCAATACGCCGTTTTAAATAATCAGAAAAGAAACGGACACTATCGTCCGGCGACGCGGAAATAGAATCCCGGCGGGTATCGTTGAGAATAGTCAGGAAATTTTTGACGCCAATTGATTGGTAGGCCTCGATGAATAAAAGGTCGCGATCAATATTCCGGATCAAAACATCTTCAGGCGCATAGAAATTCGAGAATTTTGGACTCAACTTCGCCGCCAACGCCAGTTGGTCGTCTTTTGGTTTAAAAAACTCAAAATAAACGCCTATTCGCGGTGTCGCGATGCGATCACTTTTATTAACCGTTAAACGCGCAACGCCAGGCGCCCATCTTGGCTTGAACCAATCATTGGGTTTTTGGGAGAAAATGTTTTCGCCCCCGTCAATCCAAAGCGCGATCTTCCCCGTCCGTTTGACACGAATTTTGTAAATCGCATCAGACGTTTTAGACTGCAATTCATACGCTTCATGAGTATTGTAGTCACCATGATCGCGATGATTTTCAAGGGTTATGAGTTGATCGTTGGCGCACCGTTTATTGCTTTGAACGCATGGTATGAACGATACCGAATTCGCCGCCTCACGGGATTTAAAATGGAGCGATGAGGGATTGGTTTCCGAAGCACGGGCATAAAAAGTCTCACCCGCGCGCGCGCGCTTGAAGGCGTGAAGCTTCACCGGTTCGATGACTGACGAAACCGCATTATCAACCTTAACCCGATAATAGCGATAGCTCTTGCCTGGAATCACCAGACGATAATCCCCAGCCCCAGCCGAAAATTGCAGCCTGGTCGCGCCGCTTGTGCGCGCCTTCGCGATTTCAATCCGGGTCAGTAAGGTCCCATCGGGCGCATAAAAATATAACCGTTCGTTTTGCGTGTTTGCGATCCAGGCGGGGCGCCACGACAAATCGACGGGGGTTTCGATCATAGATTCATCAACCCTAAAATAGATCGTCGCATCGCGGATATCCCGCCAATCTGCGGCATGGGCGCCGCTCGCGAGGGCCATAACAATGAAGCCAATGATCGAACGCCAAAATGCGGTCATGAAAATCTCATTTTAACTTTGGTGATAATACGCGCCCAGAACGCCTTTTCTTCTGAACCAATCGCCAAAAGCGCCATCGGGTTACACCCCCCATTGCGCAAGGCCGTGATGATAAAAGCGAACGCCGCCGCACTATAGGCTGCTGAGGAGGCGATCGCCGCGCCAACAATGCCATAAGACGGAATAAGCAGAAAGTTGAGAACTATACACAAAACCGATGATGCCGCGGTGATACTAGAAACAACACCCGGTTTTTCATCCCCCAATAACGCAAGTCGAAAGACCGAACCTGTCGCAAGCGCGACAACGCCGGGCGCCAGCCAAATCAGCGCCGGCGCCGCCGGGGTGAAGGCCTCGCCGAATGCGATGTAAATCGCGGGGGATGCAATCAAACAAAGAACAATCGCCCCCACCAAAGTCGCGATGAACGTTAGGCGCCCAACGGTGATCGCGACGGCGATCCGCGGCGTCTCTCTATCTTTGAACAGACGGCGTGTCATGGGGACATTGACAGCCTCTGACAATGACAAAAGCAACTCAGCGCCTATCGTCGCGATTGCATAATACCCGGTTGCCGTTGCGCCAATGAAATAGGATAAAAAGAAGTAATCGGACCGACGAAGAACAATCTGGGCGGCTCGGTCAACATGATTACGCCCTGCGTAACTGACAATTTGTTTCATCGACTGCGCCGTTGCACGATATGAAAGAACGCCGGATTTAAACAATATCAACAGGGCGGCGATGTTGATCACCACATAGGCGCCGGCCCACGCAATGATCGCTGCTTTGAATGGCGCAACGCCCATAGCCCAAAACGCCAAGAAACCGGCCAGGGGAATGGCGGATTCCAACAATCGCATCGCATTGAACGCGCCGACCTTCCCCATTCCCGTAAGCATCCCATTGAAGGTGAGTTTCATCACAAACAACGCTGTGACGGCGCAAATCAACAATGCATAGGGCGATGCGCTTTCGTAGTATCCTTTAAAAAATGACGGTGATGAAAAGAACGCAAGCACGGCAATCCCAACAAACAAACTGACGCCGCCGGAAAGTAATAGTAAAGCGGGCGCAAATGACCCTTCCCTCGATAGGCGGGCCCCGAAAAAGGATGCTGACCCTGTCAACCCGCCAGCGCCGATCGTCGCGAAAACTTCTGGAATCGCCATAAGAACGGCAAGGATGCCGCGTTCAGTGGGACCTAATATTCTTGCTATAATGACATTACGAATGAGGCGGATCATCATGGTAATGAGTTTGACGCAAAACGTCCATGACGCCTGCATGATATTCGCCCTAACCGTATCGTTAGGAGCGGAATGCCCAGACACCGAAGGATCTGTCACGCGAAGGCTCCCGCGCGGGTCAGAAGCCAGCTGAAAGCGTCAAGATCACCGGCATTGTGCATCCCGACATTCACCCTGGGGACCACGTCTAAACTCGCTTTTGACGCCCTCACCGCCCGCTGGCCCAGCCCATAGGATTGGTTAAACCCTGCAGCCCTCACCGCCGCGCGGGATTGCGCATCATAGTCGCCATTTGGAAAACAGAAGAACGCACTGGTCAGGAGATCACGGTTTTTCAAGTCATTCGCTGACCCCTCGATCTCCGCAATCATTTCCTCATTCGACAGCGCCGGTAATATCGCATGAGATCGCGTGTGCGGACCGATGACGACGCCTGAGGCCGCCATAGCTTTTATCTCATCCCAAGTCATTATTTCGCGCATATCCGATGTCTCGTCACGAGCGAGGATGCTCATCGCAGCCACCAGTGAAGGCGCCGGAATGGACTTTAACCTGTCGATGAGCGTTCCAATCGGCGCTGACGCCAATTCTGACGTAAGCTGACCATGATGGTGCTCGCAGAGCCCTTGTTCGTCGAAAGCCCGCTTCAATTTTACGATAAGATTAGCGGTTCCTTGCGATTGCGCCAATTGTTCGATCAGCCGCCACCAAAATGATTGGCCGGACGTTATATGATCAGTACAAATATAAAGGCTCGCAGGTATCTCTAGATCTGAAAGGATGGGCAGAGCAAAGTCGATGTTATCCCGCCACCCATCATCAAAAGTGATCACCGCTGCTCGGGTACCCTTAAACGCGTGTGGTTGCCGACGCCATTGGAGAAATTCCTGCTCATTCAAAAAATCAAAATGCGACGTTAGCAGTTGCATTTGCGCCGCAAAATTCTCTTTACTAACCGCCATCGACCAGGCCGATTGTGCGGGGTTTAGCATCTCTTCGGGCAACACACGATGATAGGTCAAAACAATGCATTTTCCGCCCAATATAGGGCGAAAGGCGCTCGCTCTGGCGCTCATCCTTTTTAGGACGCGCTTCACGGTTGAGCCGCCTTTTCTTTCGCTGGCGTCCACTGAGTATACCGAACCCCGGCCACGAAAAGGATGCATCCAACCGCAAGGCCCCATGCATGCATAATCACATAGCCTGGCAAGCGCAAAAGACGCAGCACTCGTAGATCAGACAAAATCACCATCAACGACACGGAGAGCCCCAAGACCGCCGTTGCGCCAAGAATTCTATAGGGCCCACTCACTAGGGCCAATCCACTCAGCGCTAACGCTGCCGGGATCATCAGCGCCGGCGCAAGACGCCTCATCACCTTGTGAAAGAACAGCCCAACAGCATAGCTTCCGTATTGAAACGGATTAAGCAAGCGACGCCGCGCAAAGACCGACGCCAAACCACGTACAGTAATGCGGATACGCCGGTTAAGGTGTTTGCGCGGGCTGGCGATGCTCTCTTCCAACGCAATGGCGTCAGGCGCGAATTCGATGCGCGCCCCTCCAGCAACCGCGCCTGTACTGATAAAAAAATCATCAGTGGCGCCGGCGAGTGGCGCCTCATAATATTTCCGTCGGATTGCATATAATCCGCCATCCCCAGAGACAGCCCCAAATAGGCGGTTTTCTGCTTGGCGAATGACGCTTTCATATCTTCGAAAGGCTTTATCACCGCCCTCCAGGCGGCGTTGGGATTTCTGCGTTAGAATGGCGCCGGCGACGGCGCCAACCTCCACATTCGCCATTGGTTTAACGATGTTCGCCAACGTATCACGACGCCAAATTGGATCGGCGTCCGAGAATACGAAAGTATCAAAAGCTGCCTTCGCCACCAATGCATCTAGGACCGCCGCTTTTCCACTACGCGGGAACTCAAATAAACGAACGCGACTATCTTGGATCGCGCGAACCGCATCGGCTGTTCCATCGGTGGACCCATCATCACCCACCAGTACTTCAAATTGATGACTGTAATCGCTCTGTAACACGCTGATTATTTTCTGGGAAATCGCCGCGATTTCGTTATGGGCACAAATGATCACCGAAACCGTCGGTGACGGCATATCTTTATAATGACCTTTTCGGCTTGGTACGAAATACGCCGCCGCCATAATAAACACTGGGTACCCAACAAACGTAATGGCATTAACCGCGATCGCGCCCCAGAAAATACCCTCAAGCAGCATAACCACGCCTCGTGATAAAATGCTGTTTGATCTCATTCAAAAATGCAACGCCCGCAATATGAAAACGGAGCGCATAGAGAAACATAAAAGAGATTAAATCAAAGGCCGTTTTTCGACTCTCGGATTTCATCAAGGCAAAGCCTAGCCCAGGCGTCATCACTATAGGCAATACAAAAATTGCTCGGTAATCAACAATGATCGACGCCATCAAAATTGCTAAGGTGCAGGCAAGATGGGCGAGGCTCAATAAAGGGAACCGCAAGAGGCGAAGGCTTAGCCCATGTCGGCTCAACATCGCAAAATGACTGTGTTGGCGCCAAAACTCCTTGCGGCACCATTCCGGAAATGTCTTTTCATACCCCCAGTGGACCAGGCCGATCGGCGGCGCCGTATACGTACTGGCGCCAGTGGCGGCGACCCGCATAATAAAGTCCTTGTCTTCCGATGTTTGCAATTCGGTCGAAAAACCACCCACGCTGTCGAAGACCGATTTTCGGATACAAATATTTCGGCCTGGCAAAAAGTCTGTTTTTCGCCGGTCGGCGCGGCGCGCGAGAGTCCGGCGAGACCAAATTTTCGCAAACCAAGGCGCTATATCGGGAATATCCTCAACGAAACCGAGGGCATCGACCCCAGGTTTCGAAAACTCCGTATCAAGTCGATCGAAGAAATCAGAGGGGACTTCCATATCGGCGTCCAAAAACACCAGCAAATCATTTTTTGCCCGCTCGGCGCCCAGGTTTCGAAGTTCTGAAATTCTCACCTTTGCCGGCGGCGTCATTACGGTTACCCCAGCGGACGCAGCTATCGTCACGGTTCCGTCAGATGAATGATTATCGATAACAATAATCTCTAGATCGCGCTTGCCTTGCGCAGTTTCGAGAGATCTCAGCAAGCGCGGCAAATTTTCATCTTCATTAAAAGATGGGATAACAATGCTATAGGTCATTGCACCGCATCCCGGGCCTCGGCGGTAACCCTACGCATCCAAACAACCGAGACGGCCGCCAAAAACCAGATAAATTTGTGGGCCTGATCACTCACGAAAATGAGGCCGACAGCGCCCGTACAAAAACTGATCAATATACCATTCGCCAATAGAAAAGTATCGACATGCCCTCGCCGCGCCGCGCGCGCCGTGACAGCGCGAAAGTTTCGGATCGTCATAAACACAATTCCGCAAAAGGCGAGCAACCCAATAACGCCCGTCTCTGCGCCAAGTTCTAGGTAGGTATTGTGCGCGCGTCTGCGAAATGCGTGTTGTTCTGTACTACTGGCAAAGTAAACCGCAAAACCGCTTTTGGAATATTCGGTGCGAAAGCTTGAAGGCCCATGGCCCAGGATTGGTTTCTCTCTCATCATCTCTATCCCGACGGATAAATATGACCCCCGGCGCCCGAGTGAGCGATCCCCCGATGACTTATCGGCCGCGACAAATTCTGAAAGGCGATCGAGACGTTCATAATATTCCGGCGGCGCTGTCGCCGCCGCTGTGACGAAAACAACTAAAACTGGGGCGAGAATTCGTAACCGGTTTATTGGTTGCAAACGGCCCCAAGCGCGCCATAGAACTGGCGCGGCGAGAACGGCGCTGAAAACGGCAACGACTAGGCCAGAGCGTGACTCAGTTTGCACCAACGCCACAAACTGCGCGATGGCCGCGACCCCAAAACCCAGTTTGATTGTTCGCTCTTTTTCAATTGCGCATAATGTAAGGGTTATAGGCAACGCCATCGCAATTAACATTGCGAAGAAATTGGGATCATTCAGAAACCCCGAACTACGGCTATTTTCAATGTTCCCTGTATCAATCAAAATACTGGCGATTGCCGGGACAGATACAATAACAGCGATAAGGCGGGCGACTGTCAAAATTCGCAACTGATCTTGAAACTGCAGGACGAGACCAAAAAGGATAATGGCGACACCGAGCTGTCGCAGGGACTTGATCGCGGTGCTGTCAGTAATCAACCCATTCGCGGCCATAGCGATGATATAGGCGCAAAATAGCAGCGCGATCATGGCCCAAATATCAGTTTTCAAATTTGAAATCGGGCGTACGCCAAAAAAGACATGCGCCGCCGCGACCCCTACCCCCGCGAGGCCTAAAAGTTTGGGAAGAGATAGAAGAGATGAATTACTAAGCTCATTGAGCGCAGCGAAGGGCGCAAACCCGACGATCAGGTAGATGCTTAAGATGGGCCAACGCCAGATAACAAATCCGCCAGCCAGCGCCAATGGAATGAATGGCGCTAGCCAAGCATATGGCGTTGTGAGCGAGGCCGCCGCGAGTAACGCCAGCGCCAGAACGATCCCTTTAACTTGCAGTGGTGTCATAAGGCGCCCTCGCCTCTGGTCAGCTCAGTATAGAAACTCAGCCACCGCTCCGCCCACTTTTCGAAACTATAATCGCCTTTCGTCAGCGAAATCGCGTTCTGGCTAAACGCGCGCCAGGATTCAACTTCAAGCGCCATGGCAGAGTCTATTGCGTCCGCCAGAAGCGCCGGGTCACCCGCCTCCACAAGTCGCCCAAATTGGGCGCGATCAAACAACGCGCCCACTGCTCCAACATTGCTTGCGATCGCCGGGGCGCCGCATGCAAAAGCCTCGAGCAATGTCATCGGCGCACCTTCTGTCCGTGAGGGCAAGACCAACCATTTCGCCCGGCGAAATAGGCTGGCGGGGTCGCTACAATACCCGGTAAACTCAATCAAATCTGCTGCAGAAGACGACTTCGCTTGGCGTTCAAGATTTGGGCGATCCGGACTATCGCCCGCAATAACAACCCGGCCTGGCTTTTTCTCTAACAAAGACAATGCCTCAATCAGCACGTCGGCGCCTTTTTCGATGCTCAGTCGGCCGAGAAACAAAAGATCGATATCCCTTTCACTGAAATCCGTCGGAACACCGGCTACCGGGGGGGCGCTGTTTGTAATATTGACGATCTTGTGCGCTGGAGCCCCTGCCGCCAGGCATCGGTTCGTCACAGTTTCGGAAACACAAACGACGCGCGTTACGCTTCGTGCTCGTAACGCCATTCTGTCAACCATACCGTATACGGTTGATTTGATCGATTTGTCGGTAAACCCGTGCTCCATACAAATTAATGCGGTAGATCGAATCTTCCGCAATGCGATCGTCGCGAGCACATTTCCCTTGTATCCATGGGCATGAACGATGTTGATATCGTGATCGGTTACCAAATTGCGAATTTGTCTAATTGCTCGATCTGGCCTGAGCGCCTGATCATCAAGTAGCGACACCTCAACGCCAAGGTCAATCATCGCCTTTTGTAAGGCGGCATGCCCGTTATTGTCTTTTCTGAAAATGGCGATCCGCATTTGCAACTGCGGGAGCGCACGCCGTAGGTTTAGGATCACGCGCTCAGCGCCGTAAACGCCCGTCGAACTTATGACGTGAAGAACACGCAGTTTTGCCTCCCCTGAAAATCAAACGCGGGTCGTCATTGCATATAGTTCAATAACGGGAAGGCCAAGTAGCTTTTCTACTTCTTTCTCGGATCGAATATGTGGGGACGACATATCTTTCAACAAGACATGAATGGCGGCGACCATGAGCCCCGTCAAAAAACCAAGAACCAGATTTAACTTTAAATTTGGCGATGACGGCGACTGCGGCGTTTCCGCCGGCTGGAGAATACGAACATTTGAAAAACCGCTATACTCGCTGGTTCGCCGCGCTTCTGCTGCATCTAAACGCGCCGACGCCGCCAGAAATGCGTCTTGTGCGGCCGCCCTTTCAATGGCGATTGTCTCACGAACCGCGAGGGTATCCTGCAGCTTTGAGCTTCGATCTGACAAGGTGGCAATGCGTTGATGTTTATCATCAATAGCGGCCTCAAGCGCCCGCTTTTCGCCTTTTAACTCATCGACCTTCCGGTCAATCAAATTAAAGTAGCTGATCTTCTGTCGAGAATACGCGGCGCGTGCGGCTCGAACGGCCTCACTTTTCGGCGTGTACGTTGCTCGTCTCGTTTGTAAATCATTCAGCGTTGCAAATAATCGAGCATTCGCCTCGCGTAACTCTTCGTCACCAAGGCGCGCCGGTGTCGATGGCGGCGCCTCGAGTTGACCGCTGCGATAATCCTCCACGGCCCCCTCTAAGTATTCGAGCAATTGCCCAACTTCCACGACCCGATCGCGCAATTGGGAAACGGCCGTCAACTCCTTCTCAACATGCTGAAGCCTAATTGCCTTTTCCTGCTCGAGATCGCCGACGGTGCTTTCCTTTTGCAAAGCGGTCAATCGCTCTTCAAGTTCGTCCAGTCGCTCTTTGTAAAAGTCTCTGTTTTGTCGATGGGTCGCAATGGCGCTGTCATTGGAAAGAATTTTCGGGCGTTGCGTGATATATTCGGCGGTGAATGCATCCAGAAAGCGCTTCCCGAAATCGGCGTCGCCGGTGTGCAGTTCGGCGAGGATGACGTGCGCGCCGGGGACAACAGAAAACGAGAGACTATCGGCTATATTGGCCATTTCATCTTCAGTGATCACCGGCGGCGAAGCGGGCGCGCCGCGCAGCTCGACCGCACCTTTTGCTCTTGGGTTTGACATTCTCTCCACGGCGCCGCTCAGCAAGGCGCTGGTCTCCAGGATACGGATTTCAGTTTGAAGATCGTCCGCCTGTGGACTTTCGTAACGCACATAGGCGTTTCTGTTTGATTCAATTGCGCCTGGTTCCGCCAGGCGTTTGTTCAACATGAGGATTTCTGCGCTGACAATGTAGGTCGGCGGCATAAGAAAAGAGATGATCGCCGCGAGAACGACAAAGCCGGCGACCCATGCGCAGATCAATTTCCAATAGGTTTGCCCCATGCGCAGAGCTTCTGCGATAAGATCCACGCTTTCAGGTCCGCTAGAAGAACCGTCGCCGTCGATCATCTGAGGCAGCGTGTTTTTAACGCGAAACATCATAGCCCATCAAACTCCCGGAAGCGGAAACCAAAATTTCCCGAATACCCAGAGAACCCAATCAATTGTTGTACCTGTTGAGAAATCTCCGAGGCTGAACTTAATCGCGACGGCGGAACAAATACGATATCTCCAGGCATCAAATATCCGATCTTCAATGGGCGATCTGTTTGTCCCAATAAAATCGATTTTGATTGATAAAGGGACGCTACAAACTCGCCATCCTCAAGGCGGATGACGGCAAGGGAATCGCGTTTCGCTCCCCTGTCCAAGCCACCCGCGAGCGCTAGCGCTTCGATAAATGTAATCGGCGCGTCAATATCAAACGCGCCCGCATCGTTGACGGCCCCAACCACGTAAATTTTTGGCGATGGAAGCGGTCTCGCGTATTCCAGGATGGTCACTGAGATATCTGGTTGATTAAGGTGCGCCGCGTAAGCGGTTCGTAGTTCTTTTGTTATCGTCTCGATTGATTTGCCGTAGACTTCCAAGAGACCAATATATGGCAAGGAAAGTCGGCCCGACGGCAATACCCGTTGCTCCGTGTCGAGCTCAGGCGCAAGTGTAAATTTTACACGCACAAGATCGCCAGGCCGCAATGCGCCGACGGATGCATCAATGTTATAAGATGCCAGAGCCTGCTTCGCCGTTTCGCGTGAAGCGGTATCAACAAGTCCAAGAGATTGGCGATCAGATAGCGGCGCCGACGTCGAACACCCCGCCACTGCCATGGACATCATTAGGCCAAAAAATGCGACGCTAAGCGTCTTTCGAACGTCCATCTTTTACCCTCTTAACCGTGACGCCACATCAGATAGGGTTGGCGACACGTCTCCATCCCGCAACACTAATACGCCATCTGTCGAAACGTCGCTCTGATCTAGCCGACGTTTTAACGCTTCAAGGCAATCTCGCTCCGTTTGATTGAGCGCGACAGCGATCACCACTCCATCGGCAGTTTTGGCAATTTGGATTGACTCCCCATTCCGCAACGGGTTTTCAACCAAGACAATGACATTATCATAGGTCGTTTTCAATAATTCGAGCAGGTTACGGAACTTCTCGATTTCGCCCTTTGACGGTGTGGATTTCAATTTGCGGCCAACCGGCAAAAAATCGCAATACTGTCCTGAAATGACACGATCTTCCGCCATCATGGCGCCGTCGATGATATCCCGTACGCCGACTTCGCGATCCGCTTCGAGCATTTGAGTCAAGCCGTCCTGCTCCCAGGCGTAATCAACGATCAACGCAGATTTTTCGGTTCTCTGCTTCAACGACACAGCCCAGGCAAGGGCGCACGTTGTCGCCAGGCCTGAATCATCTGGCGTAACAACGAGATATGCGCCATTGCTTAGGGCCGGTCGCGGAACATCATCAAGCCGTCGCCATTGACCATCCGAGGCGGTTAGCGCATCCAAGCGGTTAATGATATCGCTCTTCGGATTGACCACCAAAGCGCGCGTTGAATGTGGGTCGGTCATCTGAAAGATCTAGTCGCTCTGGTTCGGAGAGAAAAGTTATCAGAAACATATAGCAATAGTCGCGCCACAGATATGCATCGCGCCATCCACCGGCGGTGCTGGGCAGGCGCTTTCCATGTTATTTTTCTACTTTTAGTTGCAAAAAAAAACTTAGATCACCAGCAAAACAAGACTGTTGCGATTACATCGCAAGATCGAACCGGATAGCCGTTCTGATCAATCATTTTGGTTTTAACTATTTTGATCGGTTGCGAACCGTTTCTATTGGATGTATCCGGACCAACGGCGCGCTATGGGATTTCATCTTGTCCAATACTATTACATATTCGCCGGCAGAAATTTGTCGTCGCAATTCCAAAACTCGCTTGCAAGTCGAGCAGACATGTTTGCAAGACAACGATGTTGTACGGCTAAGTTGGCTTAGAAAACAGTCACATGTCGCAATTGTAAAAGCGACTGTTGATCGAATCGTCGCGCTTTGTGCATTATTTCTTTTATTTCCACTTCTTATTTTTGTCGCAATCGCGATTAAAATTGACAGCCCTGGGCCTGTTTTGTTTCGGCAAAAACGGACTGGATATCTTGGTCGGCGATTCACGCTGTATAAATTTCGGACGATGCATGCCGATGCGGAGATCAGAAAGAGCGAATTGATTTCCCAAAACATTTTCAGCGAGGAATCACCAGATTTTAAAATACGCAACGACCCGCGGGTCAGTCGTATTGGAAAATTCCTCAGAAAAACGAGCATCGACGAAATTCCAAATCTCATCAATGTCATTGCCGGCGATATGGCGCTTGTTGGTCCGCGACCGACATCGTTCTCGATTGAGACATATGCGCCTGAACATTTTTACCGGCTGGCGGTGAAACCAGGGATCACCGGTTTATGGCAAGTGTCGGGACGCGCCGATGTTGATTTTGATGACCGGGTTAAGCTTGATGTCGAATACATCAACTCACTATCGATAAAGTCCGATATCATCATTATTCTCAAAACGGTGCGGCACATTGTCAAACCGACCGGGGCTTACTAATTTCACTCAGATTACCGTCGGCGATGAGTTTCGCGCGACCAAGACTAAGCGCAATCTCATTGATTTCTTGGACAGTTCCCTCATCGACCGTAACGCCCTCTCGTTCATGATATTGTCGTATACGCCCCCGCTCCGATCCGGGCAGCCTTACTGCGCCGCCGCCGGCGGAACTCACGAGTGCATCGGCCAGGCTAGATACGCGTTTGTGGAACTCATCGGGCGGCAACCAACGCGAAATATCGATAGCAATAAAGAAATGGCCGCTTTCGGCCGGTTTATCAAAGTCCCGATACAAAGAGCCGACACCATGGGAGATTCCAGCCCCCGATAAGACGCCAGCAAGCAATTCGACGACCAGGGCAACCCCAAAACCCTTTGCGCCGCCAAAAGGCGTTAAGGCGGCCTCTCCAATCCCATTCGGGTCAGTCGCCCAGTCACCGTTTGGCAGCACGGCAAGCCCGTCGGGCAAAGGTTGACCGGCCCTGGCATAATCCCGGACCGTCGAACCGGCGAGGCTTCCCGTAGAAAAATCGATGATAATAGGCGTGTCATCAGGACCGGGTGCGCCAAAGGCGAACGGGTTTGTCCCCAGGACGGCATGGCGCCCGCCATAGGCCGTAACTTTTGGACACGAGTTTGAAACCGCTAAGGCAGCCATTTTATGCTCAGCAGCCATTGAAACGAAATAAGCACCGCTGCCGAAGAAATTGCTTTGCTTTACTGAGCAGGCGCCAATGCCGCTTGCCTTCGCCAATTCAATGGCAAGGGACATTCCTGTTTCACCGGTATATTGCCCAAACCCATTATCGCCATCAATCTTGGCGGCGCCGCCAGCCACGATTTCCTTTCGCAGTTCCGGTGATGGATTGATGACGCCGGCGCGCAGTCGCTTAAAATAAATCGACAATCGTTCCAGACCAAAATTACGCCGGCCTTCAAGTTCATTCCACACAATGTTTCGCGTGACGGCTTCGCGTTGTTCTCTAGACACGCCCGCAGCTTCGAAGAGCGTTTCGCAAATCCCACCGATGTCAACGGCATTCAGGCGCACCATATCTTTGGTCATTCTTTAGTCCTTGATCCGCTTTCGAAAAAAGGCGGCGATTGCATGGAAAACCGGCGCAAGATCATCCCATGCGAAATATGGGTTTACCGTTGGACGACCAATTATATCTGTAATCCAGCGCCACATCGTCAAGCGTCCCGTACGGTGCAATTCGCGAAATGCTTTAAAGTCGCGAAACGGATACCAGTAACGCAATCCTTCTTTGTACGCTTCGAAATGAGGCACTGGCTGATTTGTCAAATATGCATATGCAATGACGTCGAGATGAGCGCCCGCCCTATTCGCATGCACCTGAGCAGCCGTAAACCTCGCATTGACTTCGATGACTTTTAGTAGACCGTCACGGAGGTCTTTCTTGAATTCAATGTTGCCAATCCCACGAAACCCGATGCCATCAAAGAACTTACCCCCCGCATCGCGGGTCTGAGGCAACCATTCTGTTTCGTGGCAACAGGCTGCGCCACGGTTTTCCGGGTACCGCCTTATTATTTTCTTAGTAAACTCATAAAGTCGGCGCCCATCGTTATCGATATATGTATTAAAACTACTCAACAGCGTATCAGGACCCGGAATCATCTCGACGATCATAACGTCAATGTCATGCTCGCGCACGAGCGAGCATTTTTCTTTTAACTCTTCAACGTCTTGCTCGATGATAAATAACTTGCAACCGAAGACTTTTGTAAATTCATGGGAGTAAATCGGCTTGACCATGATTGGAAATGTCAATTCATCAGCCAACGAGTCGATCGAGAGGTTAGCATCCACACGCCAAAGTTTCGGCGTCGCCACCCCAGCGCCCCTTGCGAGTTCCAGGGTTTTCATCTTGTCAAGCATCGCCAAACGTTGCTGACCAGAGGCCTCCTCTAAAATGTAATTGGATCGAAGCTCATCTTCATTCTCGGCGAGAAACTTGATCGCTTCGTCGCAACACGGAAAAATCACACGGCCTTTTAACAGGGATTTTCTCTGGGTAAGTAATACGCGGCTAAAAGCATGTTCAAGACTTTCGTCAAATTCGGTACAAAATGCTTCACGGCAGAAACGCGATTTCAGCGCTAATGTGACGGGCTTGCCTATTACCGCTATTGGCACACCCAGGCGACCAAGTGAACGCGTGACAGCGAGCGCATTCTCCTGCCCGCCAAGGATGACAACACCAATTGAGTTGTCGAGTGCTATTGTCGACGGCGCCATCATCTTGTTCATGTGTATTGATTTTCATGTTGTTTCTTCAACGCATAGTCCAAAACACGCTCCGCCACATCAACATCTCGGGCACCGTCCGACGTCAGATAATGATGGTGCAAACCCGGCCCTGTATTGACCTCTGATATCACCCCATTTTCCTCATCAATCGGTTCACTGATGGAACGGCATATAATATCGACGCCTGCAAACTCGATATTTAATGTATTGACAAGCCGTCGGGCGGTGTCGATCGTCGATGGATGCACATCCTCGAAGACCCGATGATTGCATGTCCTGCCGTTTTCGTTAGCCACGGTTTTGACCTGAACTTCAACGCCGTCATCCGGTATGGCGCGCAAATTCAAGTTTTGGCGGTGAAGCGTCAACGTCATTTCTTGGTCAATCGATAGTGGACTGAGCGCCGACAGGGGGGCGCCGCGCCGACGTTGATCATTCTCTCGTCTAATCAGCTCTTTGATCGATAATTTTCCATCCCCGACAACCGTCGGAGGATCGCGACGAACAGCATCAATGAAAACGCCGCCCAAAAAAAGAAGTCGATGTGAACGCCCGGGAATCTGACGTTCGATCAAGGCCTGGTCGCTATACGCACAGGCTAGATACACCGACTTGCGAAGCTGCTCGATCGTTGTCACGTTCATAGTTACGCCTTCGCCGCCGCCACTGTCGCGAGCGGGCTTTACGACAACCGGGTTCGATGCCGACGTCATGAAAGCGCCGCCTTCGGATAACTGTCCGCGGTCAATTATACAATGCGGCGGACAGAGAACGCCGTTTTCGGTATAAAGCCTATAAAGAAGTGGTTTATTACCAGCCAACATGAAGGCATTCGGCGTGTCGAGCGGCGCTTGTTCATGGTGCAGGTAAATTTGACTATGCGTCCGCGATACGCGGTAAAACCCATCGACGAGATCTTCAAACGACGCACCGACATTGTTCGCCGCCGCGGCCCATAAATCGTGATAGAATTGGTGCCTAAGCACACGAAATGGACGCCTAGCGCGGCGACGCTGAATTACCCGAAGCCGCTGGTAGAGTTTTGAGTAATTTCCGGGGCGAAAAATCATAGAGACCACCGGCGATGATCAAAGTGATTCACAGCCGCTTTCATCAAGGGCCCGTTGAACCCAGGCGTTTGAAAACATGCCGCTTTTCACATTTTGGACGTATTCGGTATTATTTTTTTCGCGGCGCTGTAGGTTTTCCAGCGTTCGGTCGGCAAAATCTTTCCTGATGACCACACATCCATCGGCATCCGCCGCAACGACGTCTCCTGGCTCAACCACAATGCCGCCGCAAGAAATAGCATAATTCACTTCGCCGGGACCGCGATGAAGTGGCCCGAACCCTGTCACGCCCCGCGCGAAGACCGACATCCCTGTCTGACGAATACCGTCAATGTCCCGAATTAATCCGTCCACGATAAAACCAGCAACTCCAAGATGGTGAGCTTTGTTGGCAATCATATCGCCAAGCACCGCATTGCGGGTGCTGCCGCTCGTATCGACAACGATCACATCGCCCGGCGCAACAAGATCAAGGGCTTTATGCAACATCAGATTGTCACCGGGAAAAACCTTCACCGTGACGGCTGGTCCGCAAATTTTCGATGGACCGGTGACCTGCTTGAGACCTGCGTCCATCATGAACATTCGATTGAGCGCATCTGAAATGTCCGCCGTCGCAAACGACGTTAACCCTGCAATCGTCTCGGCCGCAGGCCGATCAATGCCCGATCGCCAGCGAAATCCAGGGCCACCGGACATATCTGCAGAGTTTGGCGCAGCATTTTCAGCGCCCGATTTAATCGTTTCTGTCATCAAACTCTGTCTCTTCACCTGTGCGCCCGCAACATATTCGTCCCCGCTTTTCTTAGCAATAGCGTTGCAGCGCTCCATGATCGTCAATGCCCAGTGGCCGCTTGGGCGCGTCCACCATCTTGAAGCGAGCATCGCGAACAACGCCGCCATGCTAATATTGAGATCGAAGCTGTTTTATGTGTTGATCGAGCGACTGCCTAATGCCGGTCCTGCGATACAAGTAGATAAAACGCGCACGCAGAAGGATTGGGCGCAACGATACCTTATTCAAATTTCCGATGTTTGCGATCTACTTCTCGTTCAATCGCGCCCGTTCCTGCTCTAGTTCTCTTTGGCCGCGCAGGCGGATCAACTCAGGCTTCGAAAAGCTTTGTTCTCGGAGCGCATTTAGCGCTTTTTCATATGCTGGCGATCCGGGCGACCCGTAAACCGCCTCCAGATCCTCGACCGCCTTTTCATAGGCATCAACACGAGACTTGAATACCGCACGCCGCTGATCAAGCAATTGCAATCGCGCCGCCGCCTCCGGTCCAACTAACGCGGCTTGACGGCGCGCCTTTTCGTTGGGAGTTAGATCTTCAAATTCAAGGGCCCTAACCGCCGCGACGGCGGTTCTCACCCTCTCTTGCTCCTGAAACCAATCCGGCATCGTCTCCAAGAGTTTTTGCTTCTCCGCCGCTTTCTGAGCGTCAGAAACAAATTCATTTTCTTCAATCCTCAACCGGGCGAGGACATAATCATCATATTGATCTTCGGCGCCAAAAAACGCGTCAATCGTTTCATCATCGAAAAAGTCGCGCCGCAACTCGCGGAGCTTCAATTTTTGTTCGGCTGCAGCGATTTTCTGTGCTCGTTCGGTGGAACGACGGCCGACAGAGAAATTATTCGCCGCAGATCTCTCCAAAAATGCGTCTACCGCCTGACGATATCCGATGTAACCGTTGAGAATCGCCAGTGCTCGGTCCTGTGCTTGCTGGGGAAGTGTTGATAGGTCGCCCGCGATCCGCGCTGTTAGCGCCTCCAATGTTTCCTCACCCAGGGCCGAGAGGTAAAAATCAAAAAAGTTCCGCACCTTGATATTGACGATTAGATTGCCTTGATCATCGATATCAAGCGGTGCTGGCGCACCCGCATTTCTCAATGAATATGGCAGCTCTATTGACACATCGTTTTCGGAAATATTGGTCGTCTCAATTGACTTGGCAGGTGTTTCGCTGGGCGCGGCATTACTTTGGCGCTCAATCGTGGGCGCATTCAGGGTATGAGTAGGTTTCCTCTGTATGAAGCCAAAAGCCGTCACTGCTCCCCCAGCCAAGAAAACAAAAAATAGGACACGGTTCGACAGTGATGGCGGTTTAGACATAATTGTTCTGGTTTCTTTTACAAAATCGGAATCGGGCCGATGGTTTAACACCAACCGGCCCGTAAAATTAGGAGTGACTAAAGACCACGGCTATTTAAACGACGGGCGTGCTGTTTATAGACCGCTAACGGATCATCCGTCCCAAGCCCGCGCAGCCCATTTGTTGCATTCGTAAAATCATTATGGTTCAGTGTGAAGTCATCCCGGACAACCTCGCCAAGATGGGTTGAACACCGACCTACAAGACCGTCATTTGATTCAAAAAAGAACGTCGTACTGGTAACGGCTAAGGCGAAATCAATCGGATCGGCAATGTTGTTATTAAAAAGCGTTGTGACACCGCCTAATGAAAAATACCGAACACCGTTGACGACGCGCGGACCATCATTCACCGAATAATCACGCACGAAGCGGGGAAAAATGAACCGGAATGGCCCTCTTGCGACGTTGACGAGCGGTGTCGTTTCGCACCCATCTGTCCGCAAACCCTGCGGAAATACACTATTAAACCCTGCAGCGCCATCACTGCTTAAGGTACTCAAAGAGCCGAACAAACTTGTTGTGTCGCTTGCGCCAAACAAAATCACCAGCGCATCAAGTAACCCTGCAATATCATCTGTAAGCGGCCCCGTAACGGCATCTAGAACATCAGCTGTGTTAACGCCCCGATGGGGGCTGGCAAGCGATGTCACAGAACCAACCAGATCAGGCCGAACACCGGCGACGTAACGCGAATCGACACCGCCCTGCGAGTGAGCGATGATATTCACCTTATCCTCGCCGGAAACGGCGAGAAAGACCTCTATTTGTTGCAACAGCTCTTCGCCTCGTGCGAAACTGCTTTCAAAAGCTTCGACTTCCGTTGCTATCACATTATCGGCGCCGACTTGATTGAGCGCGTTAGCAACCCCGAAAAACCCATCGGCATCGCTCGCGAAGCCATGGGCGAGTACTATGGGATTTCGAACAGCGCCCGATTGATCGGCCTGCGCACCGCTATAACCAAACACTGCAAATGCAGCGCATAACAAAGACGTTAGTTTTCTCACAGTTCAGCTCCCTTATGTGTTGTATCGACTTTTGACGATTTATTGTGATGCGAAGCGTAAATCGTCTCATCATCCTCAACAAGAGGTTTGCCTGCTATCGTGATGAGCGTTTTTTATGGGGCTGTATCGGAAGTATCGGTTACCTTACGCAAGGCTGGGGTCAGCTTTGTCGAGTCTTCAAATACTGGCCACCAGCTCGACAGGCAATGCGCTAATTAAATTACTCTCGATACAGATGTAATTTATAGTAGTGATTGCTCTCGTGTATATCGAGATTTTTCAGGAAGATATGATTGGGCGCCAAGAATTCAGTTTCCACTAGCGATCTCGGGAAATGTGTATGCGTCGAGACCGAAATTAGTCACCAGTCAGTCAACAGGCGCATTCAAGCAAAATTACTTAGTCACCGTGTTGTGGTTCGGAGCCTGTTCGCCATGGTTCTGAAATATCATCGAGTTGCGCGTTCACGCTTTCAACCTTCAGCCGGATAATGCCGCCGCCCGCGAATTGAAGGTCGATCGCACCCGCGCCGTCTTCACCGGGGGCGAATTTTAGCGCCAATAAACTCACGACTGCGTCCTTGGCGTCCATGCGCAAGTGGCTTTGCTGGACGCTTAAGACATCATCGAATTTGCATCCCGCGCGGACCCGGGCGAATGGGCCAGTGCGCCGTCCTTGGGCGCATTCCCACACGAAGCGATTGGCGACAAAAGCGAAGCGCCGCTCTTCCGGCGAAAAATGGAAATCGCCCAGTTTTGCAACGCTATCTTGCAGGCAGGCGGAGATAACGCCAAGATCATCAGTATCCGCTGCGATCAACCGTAGAGGCTTATAATTTCTAAGTGACGCCACGCGCTGTCGGTCCCCGTTTGTCCGTTACGTCGAACGTTTTAATCATCGCCCTTGACGCGTTCGATAAGTGCGCCGCAAAGCGCGAGCTTTTCATCAAGGCGTTCAAAGCCCCGGTCAAGGTGATAAACGCGATTGATCAACGTTTGGCCTTCCGCCCCAAGGGCCGCCATGACGAGGCTCATGGAAGCGCGCAAATCTGTCGCCATCACTGGCGCGCCTTTTAATCGGGAGACGCCGCGCACCGTGGCGCTCTGTCCATCGACGGTGATTTTGGCGCCCATGCGTGCAAGCTCCGGGGCGTGCATAAACCGATTTTCAAAAATCGTCTCTTTAACCACCGAGACGCCATCCGCCGTCGCCATCAACGCCATAAATTGCGCCTGCAGATCCGTCGGAAACCCGGGAAAGGGATGGGTGACAACGTCGACCGCTCGGCAGCGATCCCCTGCCCGGCGCACTTTTACGCCGCGTTGGGTCACGCCGTTTTCGATTTTTTCCGCCTCTTCCAATTTTAGGCCCGCTTCTTCCAACGCGCCGGTCGCGGCGCCGAGGAGGTCAAGACGGGCATTGCGAAGAAAAAGCTCCCCGCCCGTAACACCGACGGTCATGGCATAGGCGCCCGCTTCAATGCGATCCGGCAACACATCATGAGTGGCCCCCGTGAGCCGATCGACCCCATCAATCGTGATCTCAAAGGTCCCGGCCCCTTCAATGACAGCGCCCATCGCGCGCAGGCAATCGGCGAGATCAATGATCTCAGGCTCTTGGGCGGCATTGGTGATGATGGTGCGCCCCTTGGCGAGGGCCGCAGCGAGCATTGTATGCTCGGTCGCACCGACGGACACAAAGGGCAGATCGATGCGCGCGCCATGAAGACCATCGGGGGCGGCCGCAAAAACATACCCTTCGTCGAGTTCGATGGCGGCGCCCATCGCCGTCAGCGCTTTTAAGTGGAGATCCACCGGGCGCGCACCAATGGCGCACCCCCCCGGCAAGGAGACCTTTGCTTTTCCCTCCCGGGCGAGCAACGGTCCAAGAACGTTAAAAGACGCGCGCATTTTCCGCACGAGATCATAGGGCGCTTCCGTTGAGGTAATTGTCTTGGCGTGAAGGGTCAGATTGGACCCATCGAATTCGCTCGACGCGCCAAGCTGATTCAACAGCCGCAGTAACATCGAGACATCAGCAAGGCGTGGCACGTTATTCAGCACCAGTGGCTCATCCGTTAACAGCGCCGCCGCCATCACCTTAAGGGCGGAATTTTTCGCGCCGCTAATAGGGATATCGCCGAATAATGGCCGGCCGCCGATAATCGCCAATCTGTCCATAATAGGGTCAACACCTTATTTATTGTTCTCACACGCCAAAAATAGCGCTTCATGTTGCATTGATGGGGCGCGGGGGATGGTTATTCGGCGCCGGGCTCCGTGGAATGCGCTATCGCGCCCTTGCGGCGCCTTAAATTGTCTCTTAACCGCGCTCCCAACCGAGCTTCACGGTCACTCGCCTTCCCCGACGGGCCAGAACGTGCGTCTTTCACCTCGTCTTCCGATAGGGTGGCGGCGGGCTTTTTTGATGTCGGCTCGGAGGCCTTTTCGTGGTCTGACATGGCCGCGGACATTAGCCCCCAGCGCTGATGGGTCAAGAAAACAAACAGGCGCGGTGAAACAAGACCGCAGGCTGGCGCGCTGAGCCAGTTTTTCGCACGCTATCTGAGCTCAGTTGCGTCAAAATCGGGTTTTCACGCTTTTCATTCAGAGGAGAGCGGGCTATACCCCTCGCCCATTCGATAACCGAACGCTGTCATCATGGCACAGTTTCCCGGACATCGTATTGCTGCCGTAGCTCAGGGGTAGAGCACTCCCTTGGTAAGGGAGAGGTCGAGAGTTCAATTCTCTCCGGCAGCACCATCTTTTGTCTTGTCGCGCGAACTAAGCACAGAGTTCGATCCTTTTGCCTCATCGGGCGATGATTAGCTAAGAGCGTTTTAGACGAAACGCCCCACCCCAGGGCCTGAGATCAGTTGTCGAACCCGCTCTTCCCAAATTCGTGTAACGATCCTTTTCGCGCTCAGCCCTCTCATTTTTCAGGTCATTATCTTCATGATGAGGATAATCTGATTGCCGCAATGATTTTATAGTTGGGTAATCGGCGGCGTCTTAGAACGAATAAATACAATCAAAAAATAGGTAACAACCACGTATGCCACCAGTGAGTGAAAACAGTGCATAATATAATGAAACCGAAAATTAATCGGAATTCTTCGTCCCCACTGATCATTTAAATCATGGGGCTGTCCCAGATGTTTGAAACATCTAGGATGGCGGGATGCGGCTAAAGCATTCAAAACTAACGCATAATCAGACGAATAAGCTGCTCGAACACTTCGTTGCGGGTACGCCAGCCAGAACGGCTTGTTTGCTTGTCGGTGTGAATAAGGACACAGCAGCCACTTTCTATCATCGCTTGCGGATTGTTATTGCGGAAAAGCTGATCGAAGAAGCCTCCGAGTTGGCTGGCGAAGTAGAAGTTGATGAAAGCTATTTCGGCGGTGTTCGGAAGGGTAAGCGTGGACGCGGCGCAGCTGGAAAGATACCTGTCTTTGGACTGCTGAAACGCGGAGGACGCGTGTTCACCGTCGCTGTCAGCGATACCAAGGCTGACACGTTAATCCCTATTATTGCTTGCAAAGTACAGCCTGACAGCATTGTTTACACCGACAGTTATCGATCTTACGACACGCTCGACATCACTGATTTTCACCATATGCGGATCAACCATTCACAGCTTTTCGCTGATAGGCAAAACCACATAAACGGCATCGAAAACTTCTGGAACCAGGCAAAGCGGCACCTCAGGAAATACAATGGTATCCCCAAGCAAAACTTCCATCTTTATCTCAAGGAATGTGAGTGGCGCTTCAATTATGGAGCCGCCGATCAGCTCTTGAAAACACTCCGAGAATGGCTCAAACCATACTCAAGAAACTAAATCTTCTGGGACAGCCCCTAAATCATTCGAATATCATTTATTTTATTTATTACATAATGTTTGTAATTTAAAAAATGGTCATTTTTTCAATTGATCACAAACAGCTGAAATCACATTAAATGTTACGGGGTTTCGCTATTTGTAATTTGCCTTCAGATCGAAGTTATACTGTTATCAAGCCGTGAGTTTTCGAATCGTACACTGATGTTATTCAACTTACGGTTTTATCTCACGGTCATTCAACAGCAAACACAATAGATCCATCAGGAGAATTTTTGTGACGATTAAATTTCTGAATGCCGTCGCCTATATAGGCGCGGTACTGAGCTTCTCTGCGCCTTCTTTCGCGTCAACGTTGAAAACAACCGGCTTCAACGACATCGCTCAATCAGCAGATGCTTGCGTAATTGCTACGGCGGGAAATTCCGTCTCCGAGAGCACAGATGACGGCGTTGTAACAAAAACAACGTTTACGGTGGGAAGAACGGCGTTCGGCAAACTGCGCTCCAAAATAACGGTCGTGACGCCGGGCGGTCGTCTACAGAACACGAAAGTGGGGATGGCCGAGGTGCATCCAGGTACGCCCCTATTCCTGACCGGCTCAAAATCGATGCTCTTTTTGGATAGAAAAGCGCGGGGCGAATACACCGTTGCCGGCGCCGCCCAGGGTGTTTTTTCGGTTATCGATGGCCCCGATGGAGAAATTGTCCGCCTACCGTCGGCCGCGGGCGGCGCCGTCAGCGTCGATGACGCACTGGCAAGAGCAGTGAGCGAACGGGCGTCTCGCGCCAATGAACTCACAAACAATTAATCGCGTTTTACCTACAGGAATAGACCATGAAAAACCTTCTTAAGTTGGCCGCCGCGGCGGTTGCTCTTTCTATTGCGACAGCAGATGCTCACGAAAACACGGGACGACAACTTGATTTGATCGCGGACCCGGTGGACACCGTAACGGTTCCGTCAGCTGGCGGCATTTTCACTGTTAATCCAGTTGTCGGTATCTTTTGGGACGAACGCTGCGCGAGCGTTGAATACACGTTTAATAGTAATGCCGGCGCCAATGTCGGGACACCCGATGAAATCTCACCCGCCGTTCTTGCCGCAACAGTGCAAACTGGCCTTGATCGATGGAATGGTATTCCAACGTCTTTTATTGAGATGAACATCACATCAGTAACGGATCTTGGACCAACACCGCGGGCAGGTGGTGACTTCGTCAACGAAGTCACGTTTATTACGCCCGCTGATTTTACGGCACTTGCAAGCTCTCCATCAACCTCTCTAACCGCTGACACCACTTTTGTTGTTGGAGACGATCTTGATGGCGATGGAGATAGCGACGTCTTCGATCCGATCGTTGAAGGCGTCAACACCTGTACCGATATCGACAGTGATGGCGATATCGAATTTCCGGCCGGCTTTTATAAAGCTGGCACCATTATGGATAACGATGTCCAGTTCTCATCTACCGAGACATGGGAACTCACGCCAACGAGTACGGTACTGCCAGACGGGTCATCCCTTATCGATGTGGATGGTATTTCTACTCACGAATTTGGCCATTCACATGGGCTAAATCACTCGCTTATCAATCAACTCTCGTCCCTTGATGGCACGGGTTCAACAATGTTCCCTTTCATCGATGTCAGCGATGCGGCTTCTGAACTTGGGGCTCGTTCGCTTTCCAGCGATGATATCGCGGCATCATCGTTCCTGTACCCCGAAGGCAGCAGCCCCACCGGCATTGCCGCTCTACAGGCCGGAGACGTCTCTTTTGCGGCTGCGTTTGATGTTATCTCTGGCACAACCGAAATAGCCGGCGCCCCACTTGCCGGCGCTCACGTGACAGCTGTCACCGAATTTGAGGTTGTCGAAGCTGGCACCTATAGCGGTTCATCGGTCGTTTTTGGTGATACGTTTGGAGGCCTATTCGCATTCCCAGAGTCCACAATTGATGGCGACTGGGTGATGGCGGTGCCAAATGGAACATATGTGGCGGCAATTGAAGCCGTCGACGGAGATCCAGTGCCCCCACCAAGTATCGGTGTCAACGTCATTGTTGCAGACATCAACGGTCAAACTAGCTTCCCTGAGGAGTTTCAAAACGGCGCATCAGAAAGTTCTGTCGAGTTTTCGCCAGGCGATTCGACCGGGTTTACTTCTGGCAGTCTCGCCGCGCAAAGCCTCAGTTTCATCGCGAATGAAGAGACCATCCAGCGAACAGCTGGCGACATTGACTTCATCGGGACGGGCGATTTAGCCGGCGCAACATCTGTTGTGTACGCAGAACTACTCGATCGGACAGAAGTCGAAACACGCCTTGCGGCGGGCGATGTTCCGGTCAGTGGTAACTTTCAAACGGGTACGTTAGATTCATCTCTTGTTCCTGCCTTTGATGACGCAAAACTTGTGTTCGGCACCATCAACCCTGATGGCACAGCCGCACTCGGTACGACGATTACAAGTGTTGGTGGATTCATTGGACAAGACGATGATTTTACGCCGTTTTTCTTCCCAGGGTCGGAAACACTTCCGTTCACCATCCGCGAAGCATTCGATGCGGATCCTGCATTGCAATTGTTCCTCGTTCTTTCTGCCGATGGATTGGTGGCAGGCCCGAGCGGGTTTCCACCTAATTTCCTATCAATCGATATTGACGCCCTGACGAGCACGTCATTCGCGTCATTTGACGGCTCGCCATTGGCCCCGATCAGCGGTGCGTGGGGCGTTGAATTGCGATATACCAATGATGGTTCTCCAGTATCGCCGGCATTACTACCATAGGGCTTTCTACTGCTGGCTATGAGCATGAAATGACGAAGAGGCTCGCGTTTGCGGGCCTCTTTGCCGTCACCGGATTTCCAAAAAAGGGCGTGTGCGCCCTACGCCTCACTAAACGACGCGTGCAGAATATGCTCGAGGCCTTGCCTGTCCGTGTCGTCAAACATCGCCGTTTGGTCGCTGTCGACGTCAAGGACGGCGATTAACGCGCCGTCTTTGTCAAAAACGGGCGCAACGATTTCTGATTGACTGCGCGCATCACAAGCGATGTGACCTGGAAACGCCTGAACATCGTCAACAATGACCGTCTGGCGCTGTTCAGCCGCGGTGCCGCAGACACCTTTTCCAAAAGCAATCCGTAAACAGCCCAGCGTTCCTTGGTAGGGGCCGATCACGAGTTCTTTTTCCCTTTCTGGATCGACGACGTAGAACCCGGTCCAAAAATAGTAGTCAAATGCGTGGTGCAATATATTTGATACCGTCGCCATGCGCGCTGTGACATTGTTTTCGCCCTCCAACACAGCAGCAATTTCCAATGCAACATTTTTATAGAGATCTTTTTTCGCAGACGGCGATAGTGATCCGGTCACGAGCGACGTTCCTTTATCGAGAAGGCAAGCGGCGGTAGTGGGCCAATCTCAACACGCACTTCGTCGCCTGGGTTTAGCGGGCCCACCCCTGACGGCGTCCCCGTAAATATAAGATCTCCCGCCTGCAATTCAAACAACTGGGACAAGGTGATGACAATCTCCGGCACGCTCCAAATCATAGCGCTGAGGCGTTCATTCTGACGTTCCTCACCGTTTACACGAAGACCAAGGCGCGCTTTGCATACCTCGCCGAGTGGATAGTCGGTCACGCGGCCGATCGGGCCAATTGGGGCTGATTGATCAAAGGCCTTTGCCGCGTCCCAAGGCCCGCCGCTATTTTTCGCCGCCGCTTGTAAATCCCGCCGAGTTAGATCGCACCCAACAGCGAGGCCAAAGATGAGGTCTTCCGCCTCATGATGATCGTTAAGCTTACACCCATTTTTACCGAGGGCGATGACAAGCTCGCCCTCATAGTGAAGGTTTTGAGTGCCTAGGGGAAACGCAATTCCAACGGTTTCTTTATCATCGCAACACACGACCGCATCAGCCGGTTTTGTGAAAAACACCGGCGGGTCTTTTTTCGCATCCCCGCCCATTTCCGCGACATGGTCCGCGTAATTCTTGCCGACACAAAAAATACGCCGCACGGGAAAATGGCCGCCATTTTGGACCGGCAACGCGCTGGTCTGCGGCGGTGGGAAAACGAAATCCATTTTATGATCCGATGTATTCTAGTTATCGCCGCTTGCTCAGAAAAAGCCGACGGTTAAGACTGGTCCTCCAGCTCGCGATAGGCGACGCCATTGAAAACAAGCCAAAGTCCCGTCGTCACAATCATGTAAATGAAGGAGCCGACAACGCTGATCCAAAAGCGGGGTGTTCCGAAGATCCACATGTCGCGCTGGGCGACAATCAAATCGCGGGATGCCTTTATGACAGCTTGCTCATCAGAAACATTCGCCATCATCTTGAAAAAGAGCCCCAATGTGTCACCGCCGATAATCAGGATAAAAATGATGTAAATACCAATCATAAGAACAGTCCAAATGCCCCAGTACGCGGATAACCCTGCTGCTGCGCCCTTCGTTAAACGCCATGAAGCGCTAATACCCAGGTTTCCCTCGCCCACCGCCGCTGAGGGCGTTAAGGATAATCTGACACTGAACCAGATAAGAACACCGCAGAGGGCAATCCCGGCGATGGCGCCGAGGACGCCCGCCAAAATCGGATTTACGAAAGTGAAGACAAAAACCACGACGATGACGCCAAGCACCCCCGCGAGGTAGACAAGGAACAACATCAACGCGACCAAAACCCCGCCCGCAAGGACATTCAATTCGTCTTTGAAAAAGCGGAAATAATACGGGAGACGATTAAACCGCCCACGAACGAGGGGGCCTAGCACGCCAGCGATCATCATCGGATAGAAAACAAGTAAGGCAAAAAACGTGATAGACGATAGGCGAAAAATTTCGCCGGAGAATTCATCCGGTGCGCCGCGTTGCGCCGCGTCGAACTGCGCGAGTTGTAACTCCATGAGCTGCGGCGTCACCCATACGACCGCCATTAAGTAAATCAGCGTTGGGAACCACAGGGCTTTGAAGATCTCAATGGCTTCCGTGAAAAGGTAAGCAAACGCCTTCGCTAATGACTCCATCACGTTAAACGTCATCTCGTTCTCCCATCCTCATCGCCCCTGGCGGTCGCTGCAATCAAGCGCCCTTTTTTGACGCTTTGCGTTCCCGATATTCGCAGGACAATCTATCAATCAGGTCTAAACAACAAGTTTTCAGCGGCTTTTGAGCCGCCAGCCTCCACTAGGCTCCGACTCTAAGAGATAATTGATTGGCCTGTTTCCGCCCAATCCTTCAAAAACGCGTCCAAGCCTTTATCTGTTAACGGATGATTAGCCAAGGAGCGGATGACCCCTGGCGGGATCGTCGCAACATCCGCGCCGGCGAGAGCTGCATCTTTTACGTGTAAGGGCGAGCGGATAGACGCCGCAAGAATTTGCGTGCGGAAATCGAAATTATCGTAAATGACACGGATTTCGCGGATAAGATCCATGCCTTCAATCCCGATGTCATCGAGGCGACCAATAAAGGGAGAGATAAACGTCGCCCCCGCCTTCGCCGCTAGCAACGCCTGATTGGCCGAGAAGCACAGGGTCACATTGGTGTCGATATCATCATCGGAAAGCGCCTTACAGGCGGTGACGCCGTCCATTGTGAGGGGGAGTTTGACGACGACGTTTTCCGCCAATTCCGCTAAGACGCGGCCCTCTTTAGTCATTTCATCAGCGGCGACGGCGGTCACCTCTGCGCTAACTGGGCCATCGACCAAATGACAAATCTCTTTGGTCACCTCTTTAATATCACGACCTGATTTTAAAATAAGGCTTGGATTGGTCGTAACGCCATCGATCAATCCTGTTGGCAACAAAGCCTCAATCTCAGCCACATTGGCGGTATCGACGAAGAATTTCATAGGAGCTCCTGTCACATTCGGTTGAGCGAAAACATCGGGGTCAATTCGCCAAAGGCGCTAGCCTGTTCCAACGCATTGGGCAAGACGGCGAGTAGAAAGGTAATCTGGCGGGGCTCAAACACCGGATTTCTCGCCGAATTGAGCCCGTGCGCGCCGAAAAAAGCCAAACCAAACAGTGTTGGCCACCCGGAATCGCGTTTTCCATCGATCATGATCTGCCGCGACATCGCGCATAGGGCATTAGCAAAGGTCAACGCCCTGTTATCAAGACGCACTTCCCATTTCATAGGAGCCGTTTATATGATCGCCCTCTGATGATGGGGCGAGGGTCGGCATTGCGCTTCAAACGGTGGTGATGATGATTGACCTCGTCGCTAAACATCGGCTTTCAACGCCATGCATCGTCAGACCATCAAAACTGTCTTAAGCGCCGGTTGGCGCAAAAGAATGATTAAGTAACGAAGGGGCCTTTATGGGCGCGTCACCCGAACCGACCTCCCCGGTTTCCATTGTCGTCCGCTTTGCCGGCGATTCCGGCGACGGGATACAACTTCTTGGCAGCCGATTTGCGGACTCCACCGCGCTTTCAGGCTCGGATTTTTCGACTTTTCCCGATTTTCCGGCGGAAATTCGCGCGCCCGTTGGGACGACCTTCGGCGTCTCCGCCTTCCAGATCAATCTCGGCGCCCGCCGCATCGCGACCGCCGGTGACGCGCCGGATATTCTTGTTGCGTTCAACCCTGCGGCCTTGAAGGTCAATGCGCCGCTGCTGCCGGACGGTGCCCTCGTTCTCCTGAATACGGATGAATTTAACGAGCGAAACTTCAGTAAGGCGAATATCGAGAAAGACCCCCGCCAAACAGGCGAATTGGATCGTTTCCAAGTCATCGCAATTCCGATGAAAACCCAAACGCTGGAGGCGGTGAAAGACTCCGGCCTTGGCAAGCGCGATGGCGAACAGTGTAAGAATTTCTGGGCTTTAGGGGCGATCCTCTTCATGTTTGGACGCGATCGCGCGCCAATCGAAGAATGGATGACGGCCAAATTCGCCAAAAAACCAGAAGTGTTGGCCGGCAACCTCGCCGCGCTGAACGCAGGTCATGCTTTTGCAGAAACAGCGGAGTTATCCGCCAATCTGCCTCAATATCGCGTGGGTGAAGCGCCCCTCGCGGCGGGCGATTACCGATCGATCACAGGCGCAGAGGCATTGGCCCTTGGGTTAGCGGCGGCCGGCGAACTGGCCGATCGCGATATTGTCTTTTGTTCCTATCCGATCACCCCCGCCTCCCCGCTCCTCCATCATTTGGCGCGGATGGGAGAGCTTGGCGTATCAACCTTCCAGGCGGAGGATGAAATCGCCGCCTGTTGCGCTGCTATAGGCGCATCCTATGGCGGCAAAATCGGCGTCACCTCATCGTCCGGCCCCGGGATCGCTCTCAAAACAGAAGCCATCGGCCTTGGCATCGCCACGGAGCTTCCGTTGGTTATTGTCAACGCACAACGCGGTGGTCCATCGACGGGTTTGCCAACCAAAACAGAGCAATCGGACCTCTATCAAGCCGTTTACGGACGAAATGCCGATGCGCCACTGCCCGTGATCGCCGCCTCAGGGCCCGATGATTGTTTCACCGCTGCGATTGAAGCGACCCGCGTCGCTATCCGGCATATGACTCCGGTATTTTTGTTGACGGATGGATACATCCAAAACGCCGCCGGCCCATGGGCGATCCCCAATATGGACGACTTTGCCCCGATTGTGGCCCATCAGGCGCCAACCGGCGACGTCGACAACGTCAAAGAAGCCATTTGGGCGCGCGATACAGAAACACTTGGTCGGCCTTGGGTCGCCCCGGGCATGGAAGGCCTCGCCCACCGCATTGGCGGCCTGGAAAAAGACGTCGCCACCGGTGATATTTCTTATAGTGACGAGAACCACCAACAGATGAGCGAGTTGCGCTTTGCTAAGGTGGCGAGCGTCAGCAAGAACATCCCTCCACAGACAGTCGAACAGGGTGAAGAAAAAGGCCCCTTGGCCGTCATCGGATGGGGATCAACCTATGGCCCTATCTGGCGGGCGGTGGAAGCAGCGCGCAACGAAGGCCTCGACGTCGCGCATATTCATCTGCGGTGGCTTAACCCATTGCCAGATAATCTTGGCGACCTATTGCGCAGCTATGATCATATCCTCTTACCGGAAATGAATATGGGCCAATGCGCCACTTTGTTACGCGATAAATTGGAAATAGCCGTGGAGCCGCTGACGAAGGTCTCCGGGCAACCTTTCAAAATCACCGAAATCCTCGCAGCGATTCGCGAAAGCTACGCCATCGGCAAAGCCGCTGAATAACCGAGCCGGTCAGGAATTGAAAAATGAATAAGCCTCTCACCGCCAAAGATTTCGCGACCGACCAAGAAGTACGTTGGTGCCCCGGTTGCGGCGATTACGCTATTTTAAAAGCGGTCCAAAAGACGATGGCCGATATTGGCGCTGATCCCGACAATACCGCGTTTGTCTCCGGGATTGGATGTTCCTCGCGCTTTCCCTATTATATGGCGACCTATGGGTTCCATACGATCCATGGGCGCGCGCCCGCCTTTGCCACCGGCTTGAAACTGGCCAATCCGGCGTTGGACGTCTGGCTCGTCACTGGCGATGGCGACGGGCTTTCCATCGGCGGCAACCATTTGATGCATGCGCTGCGGCGCAACGTGAACCTCCAGATCCTTCTTTTCAACAATGAGATCTATGGTCTGACCAAGGGGCAGTATTCGCCAACGTCCCGCGTCGGCACGCGCTCGCCATCAAGTCCGAAAGGGTCGATCGACGGCCCATTAACGCCTTGTTCAATGGCGCTAGGGGTCGGCGCGAAATTTATCGCCCGCGGAATCGATACGGATGCGAAAAACCTCGGCGAGACGCTCAAAGCCGCCCACGCGTTCAAAGGGGCAAGCTTTGTCGAGATTTTTCAAAACTGCATCGTCTACAATGCAGACGTGTTTTCGGGCTTTACGGACAAGAAAGCAGCGGCGGACGCGCAAATCCGCGTGGAACATGGCAAACCACTGATCTACGCTAAGGGAACAAAAGGGCTACGGTTTAATCCACAGTCGATCGCCCTTGAGGTGGTCGAGATCGACGATGTTGAGAACCCGCCAGCTGATCTTTTGATCCACGACGAGACGAACCCGACCCTCGCTCAACTCTTGACCGCGATGCCCCATCCAAAGTTTCCAATGGCGATTGGCGTTCTATATCGTGAGCCAACCCAGGAAGCTCCATTTGAAGAAGCGTTTTGGGCCCACCACAGCACCAACGGTGCGCGAACCGCAAAAGTCTCTGATGCACTGCGAAAAGGCGGGGTTTGGCGGAAGGGTTAATATTGCGGCGCAACAGCACGTTCTCGCCAATAAACCTGCCGCAATTTTGCCTTTATTGCCCTCGATTCGTTAACTAAATTCTCTTTCCCGTCGATTCGGGAAGAATGCCCTTAAAACGCATATTGCGCACCCGCAGCATAACTTATGGGCGAGTATTTTTCTCGAAATTGGAAAACTACCTCGAAAATGGATGCTTTTTGGTTGCTAATTGTCTATTTTTTAGAAAATTTTGGGGAAAAAACAGGTTTTTGTGTTGGCACAAGAATTGATGATTGGTAAGTACTTTTTGGGCAGGAGCACGATTGGCGGGGGTTGCAGCCGTCATGCTTACTAATCCATTGCAGCCGATATTAGTTTTGTGGGAATCGAAGCAATGAACTTTGTGAAAACAACTATTGCTGCGGCAGCCGGTGTATTCGGTATGTTGCAGGCAGCGCACGCCGGTGTTGTCGGCGTCGCAGTAGACGGAATCGGCGGCAACGAAGTCGCTGGAGCAGTATTCGCTCCAGGCGAAGGCGTTGACGGTGATAACAATGAACTTGGCCGTGACGCTATTGGCTATTTCATTCCTTTGTCGGAAGAAACCAGCGGCGTCTTTGGCGTTGATGGCGTAGGTCAGTCTTCTGATACTGGTACAGGCGGAAGCTTGACCATGTTCTTGCGCTTCTCGCCGGTTGTCATCGGTTCAGAAGGTACGCTGAGCATTCTTTTCCAAGATCTCGATCTTGGTGGCGTAAACGACCCAACGGGTTTCTTTGAATCAATCCAGATCTTTGATGCATCAGGCGAAGCGTTGACGATGCTTATCACAGACATCAACGAACTCTTCACCCCAGGTGTTGGCGACGACGATGCTCCTCAGCTTCTTCAACTCGCTCTTGCTGGCGACCTCTTCGACGGCGAAGAGTTCTTCGTTCAGCTGAACTTTACGTCTTCGTTCACATCTGCTGCAACGAACACGATCGAGTTCCTTGCTGCTGAGGTTTCTCAGGTGCCGCTTCCTGCAGCACTGCCGATGTTCCTAGCTGGCATCGCAGGCTTCGGCTTCGCAGCACGTCGCAAGAAAGCTGCATAAGCTCCTAGACGAGCCTAAAGCTTATTACAGACGACCGCAGATTACATCTGCGGTCGTTTTTTTATGAGCGCGCACCATCAAACTAAATGGGCAAACGCCAGGGGCTGTTTGGTTAGCACTCAGCGCATTTCGATGAACAGCGGATGTAAATGAGCGAGCGCACCGTGATGGGACAAGCGCTTCAGCTCTTCTTGAACAATGTGGAACCCGTTCGTCGCTATTGTGGCAAACGACGTCAATCCGATGCGCGATTGATCGCCTCTGTGATCAAGGTCTTCGCAACGTCAACATTCTGCCAGCCACCGGTTTTTACCCATTTACCTGGCTCTAGGTCTTTATAGTGCTCGAAAAAGTGCTCGATCTGACGAAGGGTGATCTCTGGCAAATCGTCATAGTTTCTGATTTTCTCCCAACGCTGGGTTAACGCAGAACTCGGCACGGCGAGAATTTTTTCATCCAAGCCGGAATTGTCCTCCATCAGCATCACGCCGATCGGGCGCACATTGATGACACATCCGGGTAAAAGCGGGCGCGTATTGCAGATCAATACATCAATGGGATCGCCGTCATCGGACAATGTGTGGGGAACAAAGCCATAGTTCCCGGGATACGACATGGGCGTATAGAGAAAGCGGTCGACCACCAGGGCACCCGCTGCTTTATCCATCTCATATTTAATGGGCTGCCCGCCGACGGGCACTTCGATAATCACATTGACGTCTTCGGGCGGATTATCACCGATGGAAATGGCGTCGATACGCATGACTAGTCTCCTAACGTTTAGGAGGGCTGTTACCTGACATTATTGTGCAGCGCAATATAAGTGGCCAGTGGCGATCGCCCAAACGCCGTTACATCGGCGCCCAGGTGGCGTGAAAACCGGCCGGCGCCCTTTGGGGCAAGGCGATGCGCGCCAGCGGCGGCGCGCTAAAATCCCGTCCGTCCAAAATCACCGCTTCCGATGTTCCATTCGCAAGATCCGTCGTGAAAGAAACGACATAGCCGTCATCTTCCGCCCCAGTCCCGATACGGGCGCCAAACGCAGGCTCCGATCCATAGACACCTTGCGGGAAGTCATGCTGCTCAAAGCGCCCGGTTTGCAGGTCGTATTTTCTAAGCGCTGAATAACGCTGCAACACATGATCATCCATCACCACATGGTAGGAATAGCGCGATTTTTGACCCGTGTAGGAAAGATTGACGACCGGGAATTCAGAGAGCGCATCATCAATCTGCTCCTCACGCCCCTCGCCGGTCTTCATGTTCATACGCCACAAAAAGGGCTGGGCCCGCAACGCGAGGACGGCGGTCATTGGCGCGTAAACGCCAAACGTGACCGGGTCTGGCTGAAACCCGTTATCGACCATCTTGCATGCCGCCATGACGACTTCGTCGCCCTCCTCCCATGCATTGATAACGTGGTAGACGTAGCATGTGGGAAACTCAAACCACTTTGGATCGCCGCCTTTGCGGGGCGTAACGCCAAAACGTGTTGGTTGATCGGCGACATGGATCTGCCACATCCTGTTTCGAATAGCGCTTTCGGTGAAGACAACTGGCAAATCATGCAACACGGCATAATTATCCGTTAACGCCATATCATGGGGCAAGCGCGGTCCCGGCAGCTCGATCTCCTGAAAATGGGTTAACTCATTCGTTGATGACACCGTCCCAAGCCACATTTTTGGTTCGTACAGAGCGTAATCAAAGAAAACGAGTTCGCCTGTTTTCGGATCTACCTTGGAATGGGCCGAGACATTGCCAGGCAATCGTCCCGCAAGGGTTTCTACTTTTAACGTATCAAGAGTATCAAGATCGAGACTCACCGGCTGACCAGAAACATACCAAAGAGCCAATAATCGTCCATTATGAACAATAATATCGGTATTGGCGGTGTCCTTATAAACCGTCTTACGGCCCGGGCGTTCTTCTGCTTTGGAAAAAATTCCCGGCATCACCGCGCCGCCCGATTGTTCCGCGCCGAAATCATCGCCGCGCACATACCGGTTGGCGTATCGCGCTTTGCCGTCTTCAAACCAAATCCCGTGCACCATGCCGTCTCCGTCAAACCAATGGTGCATGCCGGTCGGCGGGGTGGATGGATTGGGGCCGTTGCGGAAATAGGCGCCGCGCAAATCGCGCGGGATTTCGCCAATCACTTTTAGATCGGACGCCGATATCTCCTGGTCTACAGGCGAATAGAGACCTTCAAGATAGGGGTTCTTTAAAGCGACGCTCATGGGCTGATCTCCAAACTGACGCACCACCATAAGACGAGCCCCCGAGAAATGGCAGAGACCTCGACAGTGTGAGCGTTGATCGTGGAAAATTGCCTTCAACACGGCCAAATCATATCGCCTTGCATTTCTCGCCGAACCCGGCGAAGAAATGCGAACATATCAAGAACTATAATCGTCTCTCGGCGATTCCATCGGGATACCATCTTGCCACGCGCTTCGGTCAGTTTTGTGTGTCAGTCTTGCGGCGCGGTCTATGGAAAATGGGCGGGTCGTTGCGACGCCTGCGGCGAGTGGAATTCGATCATCGAGGAAGAAAGCGAGAGCGGCCCGCCGGGCAGTCTAAAGGGCGGCAAATCGGGCAAAGGTAAACTGCTTGATTTCACGACCCTCGAATCAGCAGCGCCCCAAGAACCCCGCATGCCGACGGGCAATCTCGAATTTGACCGCGCCTGCGGCGGTGGATTGGTACCGGGATCGGCCCTTCTCATCGGCGGTGATCCGGGCGTGGGTAAATCGACGCTTCTTCTTCAGGTGGCGTCAGGCGTCGCCAAAAGCGGGAAGAAGGTCGCCTATATCTCAGGCGAAGAAGCCACCGCCCAGATCAGCCTACGCGCCAAACGATTGGGGCTTGAAAAAGCGCCGGTCGCCCTCGCTTCAGCGACGGCGCTTCGGGATATTTTATCCACGTTGAAAAGCGAACGGCCCGACGTGGTCATCGTCGATTCGATCCAGACGCTATGGTCAGACGCCCTGCCGGCAGCGCCCGGAACAGTGACCCAGGTCCGCGCCTCGTCCCAGGAGCTCATACGGTTCGCAAAATCGTCGGGCTGCGTGCTTTTGCTCGTCGGGCACGTTACGAAAGATGGCCAAATCGCCGGTCCCCGGGTGGTTGAACACATGGTGGACGCCGTCCTCTATTTTGAAAGCGAACAAGGTCGCGCGTTTCGCCTTTTAAGAGCGGTGAAAAACCGCTTTGGCGCCGCCCATGAGATTGGCGTCTTTGAGATGACGGGCGCTGGCCTTCGTGAAGTCTCCAACCCATCGGAGTTTTTTCTTTCGGAGGCGGGCGCACCCTCCCCCGGCGCCGCCGTTTTCGCCGGCGTCGAAGGAACCCGCCCAGTCCTTGTTGAAATTCAAGCCCTTGTTTCAGCTTCCTCATTGGCCTCCCCAAGGCGGGCCGTGGTGGGCTGGGACACCGCGCGGCTTTCCATGCTGCTGGCCGTGCTGGATGCGCGCTGCGGCCTTGATTTTAGCCGCCATGACGTCTTCCTGAATGTGGCGGGCGGCATGCGCATCGGGGAACCAGCGGCAGATCTCGCTGCCGCCGCCGCCCTTTGTTCATCCCTCTTCGACACGCCATTGGCGGCAAACCACGTCGTCTTTGGCGAGGTGGCGCTGTCCGGCGCTGTTCGCCCGGTCAATCAAACAGATGCGCGCTTAAGCGAGGCTCAAAAGCTAGGATTTACCGGCGCGATGCTGCCGGCTGCGGTAGACACAGAAAATGCAACGCTCCCGGGCGCGATGGTCAAAGCCGCCCAGCTCTCCGATCTCATCGGTTGGCTCAAGAGCGGATGAGCCCCTCTCAACAAATCCACGGATTTCGCGCCTTCGACAGGGGTTCGGGATTGAGGCGGCGCGCAATCAGGGATATGACCGGCTATGGCTGGGGAGCTGGTGGTGGCACCATCGTAATAGGCCCGCATTTGTCGGGCGAAGCAGGACGGGCGTAAAAATGACGTTATTCGACGGCATCCTCATTCTTATCCTTGGCGTATCAGTATTTTTTGCCGCCTATCGCGGCGCGGTGCGGGAATTCACAACGCTGATTTGCTTGGGTCTCGCCGCTTTTATCGCGTGGATAACCCTTAATCCAATTTTGAGCGCCATCGGCAAGGCTGACAACTTTTTTGCGATTATATTTGTACTGAGTATTGTGGGATTAATTTCTTTCATCGCCCTTTATTTTCTATCGTCCAAATTGACCAATGGATTGAAACTTGACGACCGACAATCCCTAATTGACAGGGTCATCGGTGGTGTATTTGGCTTCATAAGAGCGATGGCGCTTGTCGGTCTTGCATTCCTCGGCGCTGGCTACATCGTTGACGAAGAGAACCAACCGGAAATGGTGCGCGAAGCGGCGCTATTACCGCTGGCAAAAAGCGCCGCCAGCCTCATAGAGGGGGTCGCCCCGGCCCGGGAGCCCGCCCTGCCCGATCCAACGCCAACAGGTGGACGGGATGTATCACCCGACGCCGATAACGATGACAATGACGCGCCCGTTGCTCAGGAAGAGGCTAATGCCTCCTACGACCGCGAGACGCGGAATGGCTTGACCCAACTCGTCACCACCGTAACCACAACGGATCAAAAAAAAGCAGACGATTTAACGGCGCTAGCGGCGACGAATGATCCGATCGCGGCGTTGGCGAAACGCGAACGGAATGAGCCGGATCACCATTAGGGGCGCCATTACGGGAGCCTGTAACGCCGCCCGAGTTTCGATGGCGAATTTTCCTTACCGGCCTGCGACGCCGTGAAGGTTATCGACGAATAGTCAGGATATGAGCGAGTTAATGAGGAACAAGGCGGCGCCAAGCAATCCTCCAAAGGGGTGCGCCCCTCAACAGGCTGACCCTGTTGACGCAAACAATGCTGGCGGACCCTCGTCATTTATTACCCAAACGGCCCACCGGTTATCCGTATACGCAAAGGCTGCCGCGCGCCGCCCAATTTCACCTTTCCCTAGAGCATTAAACGAAGAGTGCGGCGTCTTCGGCATTATCGGCACGAAAGACGCTGCGGCATTGACGGCCCTTGGCCTTCATGCGCTTCAGCACCGCGGCCAAGAAGCCGCTGGCGTCGCCGCTCTTGAAGGCTCCCGTTTTTCGACAGAACGCCATGAAGGCTTAGTGGCGGAAAAATTTTCCGACGCAGAGACCCTGAACCGTTTGAAAGGCGATGCCGCCATTGGCCATACGCGGTATTCGACACAAGGCGAAACGGTGATGCGCAATGTGCAGCCCCTTTACGCCGATCTGGACACCGGCGGCATTGCAATCGCGCATAATGGCAACCTCACCAATGCCCGGAAACTAAAGTCAGATCTTATTCGCCAAGGGTGCATTTTTCAGTCCACTTCGGATTCAGAGCTTTTTCTACAATTAACGGCGAGAGCCGAACCCCGCTCGATAGCAGACCGGTTAATCGAAGCGTTACAGTCCATAGAAGGCGCCTATGCGCTAACGGTGTTAACCCAAGAAGGGCTTGTCGGCGCGCGCGACCCCGTCGGAATTCGCCCGCTAGTGCTTGGCGACCTGAAGGGCGCGCCAATTTTGACGTCTGAAACATGCGCCTTAGAAATCATCGGCGCCGATTTTGTTCGGGATATCGAACCAGGCGAGGTGGTGCTGTGCCGCCCCGATGGAAAAGTGGAAAGCATTCGGGCGTTTCCAAAGCCTGAACATGCACGGCCATGTATTTTCGAACTCATTTACTTCGCTCGCCCCGATTCCATCGTCGACGGCAAAAGCGTCTACCAATTGCGCAAGAGCCTCGGCGTTCAAATGGCGAAAGAAGCGCCCTGCGACGCCGATATCGTGTCGCCGATTCCAGATTCCGGGGTGCCTGCTGCGATTGGCTATGCTCACCAAGGCGGCTTACCCTATGAGATGGCGCTCATTCGAAGCCATTTCGTTGGGCGCACCTTTATTGAACCCCAACAAAAAATTCGCGAAGCAGGCGTTAAACGAAAGCACTCCCCTAATATTGGCTTGGTCCGTGGCAAAAGCATTGTTCTCATCGATGATTCGATCGTCAGAGGAACGACGTCCCGGAAAATCGTTGAAATGATGCGCAGTGCGGGCGCACGCGAAGTTCATATGCGGATCGCTTGCCCTCCTATTCTTTATCCTGATTATTACGGCATCAATACACCGTCGCGAAAAGAACTAATAGCCGCGAGCATGTCAGTTGAGGAAATCTGCGAGGAGATTGGCGCAGATTCACTTGCCTTTTTAACGTTGGACGGCCTCTACGAAGCCCTTGGCAAAGGCGCGCGCGATAAAGACGACCCCGCTTTTACCGACCACTGTTTCACCGGCGATTACCCCACCCATTTGAGGGATCGGGAGATGCTTCTCGCAGGCGAGGCGACGCAATTGTCTTTTCTATCGGACTCAGAAGATGTGGAAGGTCGGGAGCAAGACGCCGGCGTTCTCGACTCCTACGATGATCCGCCCACCAATGACTCTTAAAGCTTGCTAGAGAATCGCAAACCACAATTCAACTGAGCCCTCTAAAAAGGAATGCCCGATAGCGGCTGAAGGCGCCCAAACCCCTAGCGGCTAGGCGTGGAAGGCAACGTTGGTGATCGCATGCGCTCTCGTAAATCAATCCTCCCAAATCAACCGCCTGAAAAGAAGTCGCGCCGGCCTACAGAATTGTGCTATCGTAAACTCTATAATTCTTTTGATACGCGTCCATTGCGGGAGAGCACCCATGTTTTTGCACGATTTGGATATCATGCCGGGGGACGCCCCAGTTTCATCACCCCGTTCAACGATTAAACCCGCGACCAACACGCGCGTCTTAAGCCGCATTGACGTTAGCCGGCGTACGTTCATCAATGGTGTCAGCGCTGGTGCGCTCGTCGTTGGCGTCTCCCTCGCTCAAGGGTGCGCCAAGGAAAAGACGGCTGAAGACACCGGGGCAGAAGCCGAATCGCAAACGCCCGCCGACAACGCCGAAGCGCAAGAAAGCCCCCTCGTCAATGTGAAGGGCGGCGATGCAACCCCTTCTCTCTTTATTGCGATCGAACCGGACGGTGCGGTCAAAATTACCTGCCATCGTTCAGAAATGGGCCAACAGACATGGACCGCGATGACGCAAATCGTGTCGGATGAGCTTGAGGCTGACTGGGAAAAAATAGAGGTTATTCAGGCCGAAGGGCATCCTCGTTACGGTGACCAAAATACCGATGGTTCTCGTTCTGTCCGCAACCATTTTCATCGCTTGCGCGTCGCCGGCGCGGCGATGCGCTTGATGCTTGAACGCGCGGCGGCGGCGCAATGGGGCGTTGATGCGGGCGAGTGCAAGGCGGCGCTTGGCGTGGTTAAACACGCCGCCAGCGGCAAGTCTCTCGGCTATGGGGACCTCGTTGCCGCCGCCACCGAGCAACCCATCCCGACCGAAGAAGAGGTCTCCCTTAAATCGAGGGATGCGTGGCGATATATCGGCAAAGAAACGCCTTCCCTCACAGTGCCGAAAATTGTTCGGGGCGAGGGAACGTTCGGCATGGATGTCGACTTGCCCGATATGGTGTATGCGGTCATTGCCCGCCCGCCTCAACTTTTTGGCGCGGTCAAATCCTTTGATGATAGCGCGGCGCGCCAAACGCCGGGCGTCCTGCGCACGGTGAAATTGCCCGATCAAAAACCCCCGGCGGGGTTCGGCATGATGGGCGGCATCGCCGTGATTGCAAAAGACACCTGGGCAGCCATTCAGGGGCGTAACTTCCTCGACATCGAATGGGCCGACGGTCCCAACAAGGACTATAATTCAGCGGCTTTTGCTGAAGAGATGATGGCGACGGCGCGCCAGTCGGGACAAGTGCGTCGTAATCGCGGTGACGTCGATGCGGGCCTTGCGGGCGCCGCGACGCGCATCGAGGCTGAATATTACGCGCCCCATCTTTCCCAATCCCCCATGGAGCCGCCATCGGCGACCGCCAAATGGACGGGTGACAAGGTTGAATGCTGGGGCTGCATTCAAGCCCCCCAGGCCGCGCGTAACACAGTCGCTCAAGCGCTAGGCGTGCCGGTGGAAAACGTAACGATTAACGTCACCTGGCTCGGCGGCGGTTTCGGCCGGAAATCGAAGCCTGACTTTTTTGTCGAAGCCGCCATGCTCGCAAGAGAAGTCGGTAAGCCGGTAAAAGTCGTTTGGACCCGCGAGGATGATATTCAAAACGGGTTTTATCATGCCGTCAGCGCGCAACGCCTTGAAGGCGGCCTTGACGAGAACGGCAAATGCACCGCGTTCCTCCATCGCACCGTGTTTCCGCCAATCACATCGACTTTTGACGGGCAAACAAAAACTCCCTCCGACGGGGAACTCGGCCTCGGCGCCTCAGACAACCCATTCGATGTGCCCAATCTTCGCCTTGAATCAGGCGACGCCGCCGGCCATTTGCGCATTGGGTGGCTGCGGTCCGTCGCCAATGTTTACCATGCCTTCGCCGTCCATAGTTTCGCCGCGGAATTGGCCCACGCCGCCGGCCGTGACCAGAAAGATTATCTATTGGAACTGATTGGCCGCCCACGGACGATTGACCCCAATTCGGAAGGCGCGACATACACCAATTACGGCAATCCGTTAGAAGAATACCCCATTGATACTGGTCGCCTCGCCGCCGTGACCCGCCGCGCGGCGGATATGGCGGGTTGGGGACGCGACCTGCCAAAGGGCCATGGCCTTGGGATCGCCGCGCACCGCTCCTTCCTCACCTATGTCGCCACGGTCGTCGAAATCGCTGTTAGCGACGATGGCGCCATCACCATCCCGAAGGTCTGGTCCGCAGCGGATGCCGGAACCGTGGTGAATACGCGCCACACAACCGCGCAAGTGGAAGGCGGCACGCTCTACGGCCTTTCCAACGCTCTTTATGGCGCCATCACCGCAGAAAACGGCGCCGTGGTTGAGGCGAATTTTCCCAGTTGGCGGGTCATGCGGATGAACGAAGCTCCCCGCGACATGGATGTCGCCATCATCGAAAGCGATGCACCGCCCGCCGGGGTTGGCGAACCAGCGACACCGCCAGCGGCGCCCGCTTTAACGAATGCGATTTTCGCCGCCACCGGCCTGCGCATCCGGCGCCTACCAATCCTGGGACCGGACCGCGACCGCCTCGATCTATCAGCTCAACGCGACGCATAAGGAGAGTTCACCATGGCCATTACGCTTAAAATCAACGGTGAAGATCGCCAAATCGACGCCGCAGAAGGCACACCCCTCCTCTGGGTATTGCGCGATCATTTGAAAATGACGGGCACGAAATTCGGCTGCGGTGTTGCGCAATGCGGGGCCTGCACGGTCCATGTTGATGGAACTCCGATGAGGTCCTGTGTAACGCCCCATGACAGTTTGGAAGGAACGTCCATCACGACCATCGAGGGCAAACAGGGCCCGCAGGCCGACGCGGTGCGTGCGGCATGGGAAGCGATTGATGTGCCGCAATGCGGCTACTGCCAATCGGGCCAAATCATGTCCGCAATTTCGCTCTTAGAATCAACGCCCAACCCGACGGACGAGGACATCGACGCCGCCATGGCTGGCAATATTTGTCGGTGTGCGACCTATGTGCGCATTAGAAAGGCGATCAAAGACGCCGCGACAAGGGTTTAATTGTACCACAACTCGCTTACGACAACGTTGCAGGCGAAATTTTTCTTTCTTTTGGCCCGCGCACCTCTTCGCGCGATCACTTCTTCCCACGCGGTTAGAAGCCTCAGATAATCGTCACTCTGCAGAGTAAGGGAACGATTTGCATACCCGCCAATAATATTCGTCCTCCACGACCACGCTTGTAGTTCACCGCTTTCAATCATCTCATCCAACGCCGTCGCAAGGTTTTCTTTTAACCAGGCGTCCGCCAATGGCGCGGTGCCGGGCGCACATGAGAAATTCGCGATTAAAAGATCCTTGCTCTCGCTCACGTAATTTCCGGCGATCGTGCGCCAAATGTCATCGATATGGGACGTACAGATCGCCCTGAATTCATCTCGTTCCTTGGTATACTTTGAAGAAAATGACCCTCCCGCTTTGGATTGCGCATCATACAAAGAGGCATAGCTCGGTCCGGTCTCTATAAAAAGGCGGCGCGCTTGATTTCCGGTTCGATGTTTTAGCCACCCCCACCCCTGCAACCGACCACTCGCTACTTCGTCATCGTAGATCGGCGCTTCGACGCGTTTAATTATTGAATCGACTTTGGTTTCACCGGACGTTTCACAGAAATATCGGGTTTCGTACGTGTAGGTGGTAGTATCATCATCTGTATTATGATTATTTACGGTAAAAATAGCGGTGATCGCCAAAATCGTGACAATATCCACGTCGTGTCCCTCCCCATGAGTCTTGTCTAAGGGAGTTCTGTTTAGAGCCCATTGCTCAACCTCCCACCCACAGATGAATGTAGCGCTCGCCATCCCCAAAAGGAAATGCCGAGCGCCCACGGTAGTGACGCAACCTACCGCGCGGGAGGAAACACGATGAGTAATTCGTCATCACATGGTTGAAGGCTCGCGGTCGGCCCATTCGGGAATTGAGCATCGCAGCCAGCCCCCCCAAAAAGGTCCGCGACACTCGCCGCCTCGCCGCTCAGATCGCCATGTCGGCGAATGACGACGGAGATTTGGGCGTCGAGCGCTCGCCTTAGACCCGTTTCGAAACGAGGATTCGCGAGGCCCGCGTCGCTGGCGCGAAAAGCGCCAGACGGGATCGCGCCCACAGGCAGTAATGCATTGACGTTACCGCGTCCCTCTTCATCAGCAATGAACGCGCCAGCGAAAAACGCCTGGCCGATACCTGTGGCGATGTCATCACCACTGCAAGGCGTGGTGCACCGGGCTGGAGAATTGAAAACAATCCACCATACCGAATAGGGGTTTTCAGTCACTGACAAGTCCTGGAAAGCACCGTTGAAAACAAGTTGATTGCTTTCGCGGGTCAGTGTTCCGAAGGATTCTGATGGGCCAATCGGCCCAATCTCAAATTCATCCAGCTCCAGTACATTGAGAGCTTGAGACGTTTGTAGAAATGCCCGCGGGCGGGTTTGGCGGGAGTCCGCTTCGGCGCTTTGGGTAAAGAAAATCGCTGCCGCCATCGCAACGATCGCAGATTTGTTGAACATGGGTGGTCTATCCTTTTCATCGAAAGCTCATTCACAAACGGATCGCCGCCTGCAGAAGCGTCCGAAGTCCCCCGGTCCCCCCAAGTTGTTAAAGCCCGATGAAGGTAGATGAGGCCATATGGGCCGGTGAACACATATGCGATTGGCGATCCATGAAGGAGCGTAGTCATTGCTTACAGCCGCCGTCCTGAAGGAATTCTCTGGCGAGTTAAAATTTTCAATCGACTAAACCTTTGTATTTATTGTTATTATTTCAATTTTTTTGTACCCGAATATTTTCATCAGGTTTTTTGTCTACTGGTGACGTCATCACCTGTACTGGTTATAGTTGTCATGACGCGACCAATTGTTGTCCGGGGGAACGGTTTGCGAATGGCGCAATATCAAATCAGTCTGAATGAGCCATTCGGTATTGGGGCACTGGTGGTTGATCCCTTGGGAAATTCGATCACCCACGATAACGAAAACATACGCGTCGAGCCGAAACTTATTGAAGTTCTTTCCGTTCTTGCTGCACACGCCGGCGACGTGGTGACGCGTGATGACATCCTAAACGCGGTTTGGCCGAATGCTGTTGCGACCTCCGATGAAAGCTTGACGCGCGTAATATCGGAACTGCGTCGATCAATGGCGATCGCACCGGGGGGGCGGAACTACATTCAAACAATTCCCAAACGCGGTTATCGATTAGCGGCCGAAGTTGATCTAAATCCTCCGGGCACCGGTGCGAGCGAAGTTCCGGATCCCAATTCGAAGCCGAATCCCAGGGCGAAGCCCGCTGTTTCAGACGGTAAGCCAGAGCAACTCCCCAACCAATTTGATACGCCTTCCCCGACCCGCGATTATCCCATTAGGGCTATCGCGGCATCGATAACGTTCCTCGCGCTCCTTGGTCTTGTCATGTTTTGGACGCCATTTCAGGAAACTAGTCGAAAAGCCGATAATCAACCATTGTCGACGTCAGAGATCACTGACAAATCTCAGGCGAGTAGTTTTTTTGACGCCCAACCAAATACATCCCGGGCTGTTACCTCACTTGTGGTTCTTCCCCTGAAATCGAATCCTTCCAATCCCAAGGCTGATTATTTAAACGAAAGCGTCGCCGAGCAACTCATCAATGCACTCTCTACATCAGAAGAAATTCGGGTGCTTGCACATTCAAGTGCTTTTGCGTTTCGCGATAACCGACAAAATTATGAGCAAATGGCGAGCGTGCTGGACGTCACCCACGTGCTGGACGGTGAAATTTCTAGTGGCCCAGATGGCGAACATCTCACGGCGAATCTCATCGACGTTTCCTCGGGTAACTCCGTTTTTTCCTGGAGCGCCCCATTAGAGTACGGTGAAATGGAGCATTCGCTTACCGCGCTCCAAAGCGCCATTGTCAATTTTGGGACGGACCGCTTTTCCTCGCACAAGACAAAAGAAAAACGGTCGGCCAACGATGGGTTTCGACTTGCATCTGCGGAGGCCTATGATCACTATCTCCGTGGTGTCGCAAAACAGCGCGCCGGTGGAACAGAAAATCTTCGCCAAGCGCGTGCTCTTTTCGAAACTTCCATTCTTCTGGATCCTGATTATGGCCCGGCGCATGGACGGTTAGCGCAGACCATATTATCGCTCGGCGCCGAAATTGGCGGCGTGACGGTTTTAGATCGAACGGACGCCCGCGCTTCGGCGACGCCCCATGTCTCGAAAGCGCTAAACCTCACGCCCATGGGGATTGACGCGCTGGAAGCGCAGTGGCGCTTACAACTAAGTGACGGCAGATGTGTGGATGCAGAGAAGACGCTTGAAACAGCATTAGCGCGCTATCCCTCCCATGCGCCAGCCCATTACAGCCTCTATGAAGCGCGCTGTTGCCTCGGGAAATGGATAGCTGCTTATGCATCCGCCGAAACGGCGGCGATGCTTGATCCGTTTAACGATCAATATGCAATGGACCACGCCTCAACCCTGATTCTTCAAGATCGCTATGACGATGCACACGCTATATGGCGCAGGGTTCTTGATCAACATCCTGAGAAATCCACGGGTTACCGCGGGTTAGGCCATTATAACCGTTTCCAGGGAAAATTGGCCGCTGCTAAAAACTGGTATGATCAGGCGCTTACGATCGAGCCAAACTTGATGTGGAATAGACTGTATGCTGCGCGTAACCTCGCGGATCTTGGTCTATTCGAGGAAGCGGCAGCGCTCTATCCATCCTCGCATCAGTGGGAATTGCATGCCGCAAAAGGGGAGTTCCCAGACGCACTGCTCCTTCTCGCCGCAGATGGCGAAACGCCAAAGGCGTATTCAAACTACGACGAAGCTGCGGAAGTCCTAGCGATGCTCGGCCGGTTCGATGAGGCAAAGACGTTGTTAGAGGCCTATGCTGATGCGACCACCGGACTTATCGGGCCGTTGTTCGCCGATTATCCAGAACTTGATTTGCCGGCGCCTCATCTAGTGTTTCTTCGAAAAAGGATTGGTGACGACGCCGGTGCAACCGAGCTGGCAGAAAGAACCCGCGTCTTTTTGGATGAATATCGAGAGAACGGCGGCAGCGATTATCTTTATGACGTCATCGAGGCGCGGCTCGCCGCCGCTCTTGGCAATGATAAAATCGCCGCGACGTGGCTTGAAAGCGCTGTGTCTAGAGGGTTTCGAATCAGACGCGCCCAATATTTTCCAGAATTTGTCGCGTTGGGCGATAATAGCGCGCTCCAACCCGTCCTTAAGCGGATGGACCAGCTGGCCGCTGCAGATCGGCAGGCTCTTTTAGCGTATAACAATGCTGGCGTTCACGGGACCATCGTCGCAAGAACGCCTCTAACGCAACGGCGCGAATAGCAGTCGGTATTACTTCCCTGTAAACAAACTAGCCGGTCAAATATGCACAACTCGCCCGTAAGCGTCGAGCACGGCTTCGTGCATCATTTCTGATAACGTCGGATGCGGGAAAATTGTGTGGAAGAGGTCTTCCTCAGTCGCTTCCAAGGTACGGGCAAGGCCAAAGCCTTGGATCAGTTCCGTTACTTCAGCGCCGATCATATGGGCGCCTAAGAGTTCGCCCGTCTTTTCGTCAAATATCGTTTTGACCATGCCTTCAGGCTCCCCCAGGGCAATGGCCTTGCCATTACCGTTGAAAGGGAACCGTCCCACTTTAATTTTCCGCCCCGCCGCCTTCGCCTTGGCTTCGGTCAATCCGACACTCGCAACTTGCGGATTGGAATAGGTGCAGCCCGGAATTTTATCGACTTCCAACGGATGGACATTGTTGAGCCCTGCAATTTTCTCAACACAAATGACCCCTTCATGGGAGGCTTTGTGGGCGAGCCAAGGGGCGCCGACAACGTCGCCGATGGCGTAAAGGCCCTTTACCCCTGTCTCCAACCACTCGTTCACTGTGACATGACCGCGGTCGATTTTAACGCCGAGCGCCTCCAAGCCCAGGCCTTCCGTATTGCCCGTAATACCGATGGCAAGGACAACGCGCGTCGCCTCGATTTTTTCTGTTTTGCCATCTTTTGTTTTCACGCTCGCGATAACGCTATTTGCACCCTTCTCCAGTTTTTCAACCGTCGCATTGGTGAGAAGCGACATGCCCGCTTTTTTGAATTGCTTGGCGGCGAATTTTGAAATCTCTTCGTCTTCCGCCGGCAGGATACGATCAACCATCTCAACGACCGTCGTCTCAGCACCGAGCGCATTATAAAAGCTCGCGAATTCGATACCGATGGCGCCGGAGCCGATGACCAAGAGTTTTTCTGGAAACGCATCAGGCACCATCGCCTCCTTCGCCGTCCAGATGAATTTGCCATCAGGCTCCAGCCCCGCCGCCGGGATCGTGCGGGCCCGAGCGCCAGTTGCGAGGATGACATGCTTGGCGCGGATGGTCGTCTCACCCTTTTCGCCTTTGACGTTGACGATTGGTGCAGCAGCGCCCTTTTCCAGACGCGCCGTCCCCATGACCACATCTATCTTGTTCTTTTTCATCAAATAGCCGATCCCGCCGGATAGTTTACCGGCCACATCGCGTGAGCGTTTAACGACGGCGTCCAGATCAAAACCAATGTTATCCGCTTTAAGGCCAAAAGCCTCGGCGTGCTGCATGTTCGTGTAAACCTCGGCCGTGCGTAACAGCGCTTTTGTCGGGATGCAGCCCCAGTTTAAGCAAACGCCGCCGAGATGCTCGCGCTCCACGATGACGGTTTTCATGCCGAGTTGCGCGGCGCGGATCGCGGCGACATAGCCACCAGGGCCAGCGCCGATCACCGCAATATCAACATTCACATCACCCTTCTTTTCCGCCATCGGTCTCATCCTTTTGCTCTGCTTCACTGCATATGATGCTTGGCGAAGCTTTAGATCGGCGCGACTATACCTTCGCCCAAGGTAAATGGAAGCGAAGGAGCCCCCTCAATGTCCAATAACGCTAAAAAATTCAACGCTCTGCGCACGCCTGACGATCGTTTCAACAATCTACCAGGCTGGTCTTTTTCGCCGCGCTATATTGATGATCTGGCGGGCTACGAAGGGTTGCGCATGCACTATGTGGATGAAGGCCCCGCGGATGCAGACGTCACATTTCTCTGCATTCACGGAGAGCCGAGCTGGGCCTATCTTTTTAGAAAAATGATCCCGGTTTTTACCGCTAAGAGCCATCGTGTTGTTGCAGTCGACATGTTTGGGTTCGGCCGGTCAGATAAGCCGACCGATGATGAGGTCTACACCTATCATTTTCACCGCAACGCGTTGCTGGCGTTTGTTGAAAAACTAGACCTCAAAAACGTTTGCCTCGTGGTGCAGGATTGGGGCGGTCTCCTCGGCCTGACATTACCGCTTGAGGCGCCCGACCGATATACGCGCCTCATCGTGATGAACACAGGGTTGCCCGGCGGCGAAGAAGCGGGAGAAGGGTTTTCCGCCTGGCGCGCATTTAATCGCGCAAACCCAGATCTAGATGTGGCCAGGTTGATGAAACGCGCAACGCCAATCCTCACGGAAGAAGAAGCGGCCGCCTATGCCGCCCCATTTCCCGATCAGTCTTATAAGGGCGGTGTCCGTCGTTTCCCAGAACTTGTAATGATGAAGGAAAAACGCGCTGACGATCTCACGCCCGCTTCAAAGGAAGGTGTTGAAACCTCCCTGAAGGCGCGCAAGTTTTGGTCAGAACAATGGTCAGGCGACAGCTTCATGGCGGTCGGGATGCAAGACCCAGTTCTTGGGCCGGGCGCGATGAAGTTTCTCCGTACCCAAATCCGAAACTGCCCAGAGCCCATGGAAGTCGCCGATGCCGGCCATTTCGTCCAAGAATGGGGCGGGCCAATTGCCGAAGCGGCGTTGGAACGGTTTGGCCTATAAAACCCGCGATACTGTGACGACGGATACATACAAATACGCCCCCGCCTTTTTTAGTTGATTAACTCGCCGGCATTTCTTGCATCATTTTGCGTTTGACTGTCGGTGGCGTTGATCTGTTCGAGATTGGCGAGGGATGCAATGACCGTCGATAATTTTTTCAGTTTTCTTATCATAGTTCTAGCGTTGATCACCGGGGGCGCGCTTGGCGGTTTTTCCCGCTACGTGTTGCGACATATGGAGGATAATGCTCAAAAACAAAAAGCATTCTCCACGATGATTAGGGAGGCAGGCGCGGATATTGGTATCGGCGCTATCGCAGCACTCATCGTTCCGGTATTTTTGACCATCACACAACTCGGCGATCAGGACGGTGTTATAGTGTCAATCCTATCCGCCGAAGCAAACGAAACGAGCATGGTCGTCCATGGCATTCTGATTTTGTTGGGACTATCGGTCTTGGTTGGTGTTATTGCGCCGAGGTTTATCATGAGTATGTCAGAGAAACTTCTCACCGAACAGCTCAATGAAATAAAATCAGTACAAGATGAAATCGACTACTTAAAAGAAGAAATTGAAGATCAGCATCCCGGTACGAATCCCGATCGACCAAACCTGTCGATTAAACCCGAAGACCTCCGAGTCTTACGCGCCTTCACCGAGGCCGAACGGTTCAATATCAAAAGACCGACGGTGTCCGATTTAGCCCAATTTTCAAGCCTAGACGCCGATCGAATTGAGAAACGACTTCCAAGCCTTATGGAATCTGGCCTAATCGCGAAAAGCTCAAGGTCAACCGGCGACGTCGAGCGAATGCGCCTGCGCAGCTCTGGCCGCTATTTGATCACTCAAAACTAGCATTCGTATCCGGTTTCTCGGCGGGGCGTGAAAATCTCGTTTGTCATTTCCAATCCTTCCTCTTCATCGCCCCGGCAATTTCATCGCGGCCTTCAGCGGTCGGGAGGAAGGATGGATCGCGCCGGTGCATTGTCTGTTGCTCATAAGCGTAGCCAAATGACAGCACCTTCGCGTCAGCGTCTTTTGTTCCCATAAATGAGAGACCGACGGGCAATCCATGAACAAAACCCATAGGCACCGTGATATGGGGGTAACCCGCAACAGCGGCGAGGTATCCCGCGCCCGCCCATGCCGGCCAAACATCACCGTTGATTGGGTCGACACGTCCCGCCACCGGCCCTGAGGGCGAAACTAAAATATCGACATTGTGCTCTTTGAGCAGACGATCAATGCCGTTGGGGCCCGTGGCTGATTGGAGTTCGTCTTTTATCGTAATGTAGGCTGGATCATCTAGGGACCCGAATTCGTTAGCGCCCGTGAAAATACTCTGATCAAAGAGCGCTAACTCAACATCCGCATTGGCTTCATTAAACGCAATCAAATCATCGAGGCTGCGGGTTGTGACAGCATCGGCCGCATCATCGAGGTAAGCGTTCAAATCAGTTTTAAACTCATAATACAGAAGATCGCGTGATTTTTGACCGTAATTCTCAACACCTAAATCGAACGCATCGATTTCAACGAGAACAGCGCCCGCCGCTTCTAAATCTTTGAGAGCGGCGTTAAACAGGCCCGTGATGTCAGCGCTCGATCCTTCGGCAAAACGTAACACACCGACCCGCGCGCCTTGCAACGCGTTTTGCTCAAGGTCCCTCAGGAAATCGGCGGCATCATCCGTCGCCATGGCGGTAAGCATCATTGCCGCGCCCGCGACAGTTTTCGTCATTGGCCCGGCTGTATCCTGCGAATGAGAAATTGGAACGATGTATTTTTGAGACACAAGTCCCACAGTAGGTTTAAAACCAACAACACCATTTATCGTGGATGGACAGATAATGGATCCGTTCGTCTCGGTACCAACGGTCCCAGCCGCCAAGGAGGCCGCCATCGCCGCGCCCGAGCCGGATGATGAACCGCAAGGGTTTCGATCGAGGATATGCGGATTGCGGACCTGCCCGCCTAACGCTGTCCATCCGCTCATGGAGTCATTCGATCGGAAGTTCGCCCACTGGCTTAAATTCGTCTTACCAAGAATGATCGCGCCGGCGCCGCGCAATCCGGCAACAAGCGGGGAATCACGGCCCGTCATATTGTCTTTTAGCGCCAGGGCGCCTGCCGTTGTCGGCATCTCATCGGCGCTCTCAATATTATCCTTCAAAAGGATTGGTACGCCGTGGAGCGGGCCAATCGCCTCCCCGGCTTCGCGCTTTGCATCAAGGGCGCGAGCGTCTTCTAAAGCGTTCGGATTTAGCGTGAGCACGCTCTGAAGCGTTGGTCCGCTGAAGTCTACCGCTTCAATACGGTCGAGATAGGCTTTCGTCACCGCTTCGGCCGAAACCTCGCCGGTCTGCAATGCCACAGCGATCTCTGGTAAACTGCGCGCCGTCCAGCCCGTGGGATCTAAAGAAGCAGCGGCTGCTACGCTTGTGGGTTCTGCTGCGCTGGAATTTTCTGAAGCATCGTTGCGTCCATTCGATTGACCACAGCTGGTCGCAAAGATCGCCGTTGTAAGAAAAATGGTTGACCGAAGAATCATGGGAACGCCTTTTCGAGTTTCGTTTTTTGGTTTTCTACCAGCGCAGTGGCGCTCAACCTATACGATGTTTTGGCGGCGCGACCTAATCGAACAAGCAAAAAGGCCCGCAGCCAATGGCGCGGGCCTTTCCATCTCAGGAATTCAGGTCTATCGCGTTATTCGCTGGCAGATGAGAGGATCGAGTTGAAATCGACACCGATTTCCCTCGCGACAACCGCACTCAACTCTTCGTTGCTCAGTTGATCATACTCACCGGCGTTCGCCGCATTTGGCGCCACTGCGATATTATCCTGCGTTTCCAGGTCGATTGTGCTTTCCCATGACGGTGTGATCACCATCTTCGTGACGGAACGACCGCCCGCATCTTGAAACGTCGCAAGCACATTGTTCGAAACATCAATTGGTGCACGGTCATTTTCCCATGTAGAATTTGTGACTCGGATGAAACGTATCATTTCACGAAACTGCTGAAACGATGTTGGGACATCGGGCATGAGCATTAAATTACGCCGTAGAGAAAATCCGCCATAGTTCGTTTCTAACAATGCGCGGGTGTTGGCGGTGCCGAGAACGACGTTCCCGTCGACAAGAACATCGCCGGCATCAGGCGTTAGACTCCCGCTAGCCACGGTAAGAGCGACAACCGAAAATCCGCCGGTAAGTCGATTTTGAGAAATCACACCGACGTGGCCATCTCCATCGGTTCCGCCATTTGTATGATAGCGAATCGTTGGTTGGTGCGCCTGTCCGTCACTAGACCATCCGTTTAAGGAAAGTAGGTCGTTTTGCGAAATAACGAGGTTTTTCGATGCCGCGACGCGCACCGGACCATGGTCGGCATATCGAGGTAAAGCAGAGCTTCTCGCCCCCGGGCCGCTAACCACATCTTCATTTTGGCGAATGCTGTTACCAATGATGGCGATATTCTCTTCTGAATCACCGATAAAAATACCGTAATCATACCAACTTGTGACAGTGTTATCGGCAAAGACGATGCCGTCCGCCTCTAACGCTCTTAAGCCAAACGCTATTCCCTGATGGGTTGTACGCCAGACCGTCAAGTTTTTCGTTCCGGCCAACATCCTAATCCCACTGAAGCTATAGGTATCGCCCTGCCCAGTGGCGGGATTGTAATCACCGCGAAACTCAATATTCGAAATCGAAATGTTTTCGACGTCAAACAGACGGAAACCATGGTTATTTCCGGATAGCTGCATGACCGGATCCAAGCCCGATCCAAATCGTCCGATGACGTAATCTCCGCCGCCGCGAATCTCCGCTTCCCCCTGACTAGAGAACGTCTCCCCGGCCCTGATAAGCAATCGTCCGGTATCAGAAGAACTCAACGCGCGGACGGCTTCATTGAAATTCGTAAATTGTTCCGCCCCCGCGGGAGCGCCGCTAAAGTCGCCAGCACCGGAATAAACAAGTGTATTCGATCCATTAAACACTCTGTCTGGATCGCGAACATCGATATCGATGGTCGACGCTTGTCGGTCCCCATTGGGCGTCGTTACGGTTACGGTTACAGTGTATTCGCCTGGTTCAGCAAAAACGTGTCCGGATAATGGCCCAGACATACTGTTGGCGTTGCGCGTGAACGGGAAGCCGTTGCCTAGGGAAGTGAAGCTAGAGGTCGGGTCATCAAAATTCCATTCGTATTGATAATCATGGAATGGGCGCGTTTCGCTCTGATTGTTTGCAACCTCAGTTCTGAAGTGAACCCCGCATGGCGCGATACACCGTGACTGAGAGGCGTCAATCGTGAACTGCAAAGGACCGCTTGTTGGCGCCGGATCAGGCGTGGGATCTGGGCGGGGCGCAGGATCCGGTGCTGGGTCTGGGGCCGGATCTGGCGTTGGATCCGGTCTCGGCGCCGGTGTTGGATCTGGGTCCGGATCTGGGGTTGGATCTGGTTGGGGTCTTGGTCTTGGGGTTGGTTGATAAATCGGCTCGTCGCGTAACAATAAAGCCCTGGCAGCGGGCGCGTTCCCCGCGAGAGAAGCAACATGATCCCTTAAACAAGGATCTTCCTGAGCTGATGCCGGACCAATAGACAGGAACACAACGCTTAGCGCGACGGGCAGCTGATTTTTTTTCAATGAGCCGGCGGCGCCTTTAAGAAAACGAATATCCTCAGAAATTTGGCTTTTGTATTCAATAGCTTTCATAACTCTACCTTCAGGGAAGGATCCCTTCCCATTTAAAGATTCGAAGTAGGCCGGCCTCTCAGCCCATAACGCCCAGGCGCTTTCGCGCCTCGGGCTTATATCAATAGCCGTTGCTGCTCGCATCCAATACAAGCCAATATAATCATTGAAAGTTGGTAAAATGCCTAATCGGCATTAAGGCAACATCTTTTCGATTGGCATAACGAGTATGGCGCTTGCCCCGAGCTCTTGAAGCTCCTCAAGCGTAGACCAGAACACGGTTTCTCTGCATACCGCATGTATAGCGACCTGGTCTTCTCGGCCCGCCAAATTAAGGATCGTTGGTGAATCGGCCCCAGGTAAAAGTTCTGTAATGGAAGCAATTGCGTCCTTCGGCGCATTCATCATCACATATTTCGCCTCTCGAGAGGCGGTAACGCCCTCTATTCTCTTGATAAGCGCATCAAGCGTTAGTTTTTTGTTAGGAGAATCTAACAAAGCATTACGAATTAGGATGGCCTCAGACTCAAAGATCGTTTCGACAGGTTTTAATCCGTTGGCGTCTAGTGTGGCGCCCGTGGATACAATATCGCAGACAATATCAGCAATTTTTAACCGTGGCGCGACCTCAACGGACCCATTCATTTTTATCGGACTAGCTTCGATCCCCTTTTCATTAAGATAGGCCTTCATCAACCCAGGATATGAGGTCGCAATATGCTTGCCTTTGATATCGCTGACGTCTTTGTACGACCATTCCTTTGGGGTAGCGAGCATCAATCGACAGCGAGCAAAACCCAATTTCGTAAGAACAATCGGCGCGGCGTCGCTCTGCGCTGTAAGTTGGTGCTCGGTGAAGACGTTCTCACCAACAATACCGATATCGCAGGCGCCGCTTTCGACAAAAGCTGGGATATCATCGTCGCGCAGCAGCATAACATCAATGGGCAATTCACGAATGCGCCCATACAGATTGTCTTTAGCCCGAGAAATTTTCAGCCCGCATTTCTTGAGGAGATCAACGCTGCCTTCGGACAGGCGCCCTGATTTCTGCAAGCCGAGCCTTAATCTTTCTTCACTCATTGTTGATGGTCCCCGTTACATCCGCCCTTGGCGCGTTGTATGTTAAAACTCTGTCGTCTATTTCATTGCGCTTTCGTCAACGTGGTTCGTAAGCCGCGCTTTGCGTCGATCCAACGCCATCCGGTATCCTTGATGGGGCTCGTCTTTTAAAAACCGAGCGACCCGCGCGATTGTCGTTGTCGATGCGCCCGTCGCCTCAGCGATATTTCGGTAGGACATCTCCCCACCATCCAGCAATTCAGCAATCCGCCAGCGTTCCGCAATCGCGGTGAGTTCCGACGGCGTCAAAAGATCTCTCAAAAAAGAGGAAATCTCCGCACTGGCATGCAAGGTCAGGATCGCCTCGCACACCGGTAAAATGGCCGACGCTCGATCTTGGTCCATATGGCTGGATCCTTTCAAATAGGCTTTTGTTTTTGACGAGCCCTCAAGGAGACGTCTGTGTGCAATTGCGTGTTATCACGCTAATACGACAAAGCAATGTAGTTTTGCGCAGAAATGGGGTTAATAAGGCTAATCATCGGCCCCGCCATTTGCGAGACCGGCTATCTGCCAGAACGCACTCGGTTAGCGTTCACCTATTGCGCGGTGATGCCGCCATCGATTTTGAATTCAGCCGCCGTCACAAACCGGCTTTCATCTGAGGCTAGGTATAGGACCGCGTAACCAATATCTTCTGGTTCGCCAAGGCGTTTTAACGGAATCTGGCGAACAAGTTTTGCCTCTCCGACGTCGCCGCCCCCGCCCTTCGCTAATAGCGGGTCGATGATCGGCGTTCGAGTAAAGACGGGATGGACGGAATTACACCGAACGTCATAGCCCGCCCGGGCGCAATGGAGGGCGATCGATTTCGTCATCATCCAAACGGCGGCTTTGGCGCTGTTGTAGGAGAGCATCATGCCGTCAGCGACCATCCCGGCAACTGACGAAATATTGATAATCGAGGCCGGCGAACTCTCCTTCAACAACGGCATCGCTAATTGCGTCCCAATGAAAATCGAATCGACATCGATCTCATGGACCTTGCGCCACATCTCGTAGCTTTCGGTTTCGATATTTCCCGCCGACCCAATACCGGCGTTGTTAATGAGCACACTAACGCCGCCCATGGCGTCTTGCGCCGCCTGTAGCGCCGCCTCCCATTCCTCTTTTTTGGTGACGTCATGCTGGATGGAGGACGCCGCGCCAGGGACTATAGCGTTGATCGCTTCAGCTGTTTCCGACGCGCCAGCGCCATTGATGTCCGTTAAAAATACTTGGGCGCCTTGTTCAGCGCACATCCGTCCAAAGCACGCGCCAAGACCTTGCGCCCCGCCGGTGATGAAGACTTTCTTTCCGTCCAGACGCCCCATCTCACTCTCCAATCTCAGTTGCGCGCGTTTTGCGCATTAGTTTCGGGAGAGGGGTCCGTTCGTTATCCCTCTTCCTGCACTTGCTTAATCGCTTCCGTCATCAACTCTTCCATGTGACGGCGAATTTGATGATCTGACTGATCCACCCCTGCGGTGTCAAAGTCGCTGCGCAGTTTGCGAAACACATCATCGTCCCCTGCTTCTTCTAAATCAGCAACGACCACTGTTTTGGCGTAGGCTTCGGCCTCATCGCCTTCCTTGCCTAATAGCTCAGCCGCCCATAGGCCGAGAAGCTTATTCCGGCGCGCCGCGACCTTGAATTGAAGCGCTTCATCATGGGCGAATTTTTTCTCAAAACTATCTTTACGGTCGTCAAAGGAGTTCATGGCCGATTTTCCTAACCTTTTATCGCGGCGATCCATCAACATCGCCCATCAAAGCGCTGCGGGAGACCACGTGGCGATCCCCTAGCGACGCTACTCAATTGGGTCGTATGTGGGGGGTTTTCACGCTGAGCGCAACGGCGTATAGCCCCGCTTTTAGTTATTGACGCTGGGCGCGCCAAGTTCTTCAGATAAGCAAGCGCTTCTGCTTGTGGTCTTAACACCCCGTAGAATTTAGGCTTCGCCTGAAGCGGGCGTAAAGAACACACGAGCTGCGGCTATCGTGCTACAAGCGGATAAAGAGCCCCCCATCACAACACCTGAGACGGTGCACAATGGGCGAGAACACAGGAAAACTATGACGCGGCGAAAGCAAATCTACGAAGGCAAGGCGAAGATCCTTTATGAAGGCCCGGAACCGGGCACCCTCATCGCGCATTTTAAGGACGACGCCACCGCGTTTAACAACCAAAAGCGCGCCGTCCTCGAGGGTAAGGGCGTTTTAAACAACCGGATTTCGGAATTTATCATGCAGGGCTTGGAGCGCATTGGCGTGCCGACCCATTTCATCAAGCGCATCAATATGCGCGAGCAGCTCATTCGGCAGGTGGAAATTATCCCGCTGGAAGTTGTCGTGCGGAATGTGGCGGCTGGCTCCATCGCAAAGCGACTCGGCATTGAGGAAGGCCAAGCCTTGCCGCGTTCGGTAATTGAATTTTACTATAAAAACGACGACCTCGGGGATCCCATCGTGTCAGAGGAACACATCACAGCCTTTAACTGGGCCTCACCTCAAGAAATTGACGACATGATGTCTCTTGCCCTGCGGGTGAACGACTATCTTGCAGGCATGTTCGCCGCCGTTGGTATTAAGCTCATCGACTTCAAAGTTGAGTTCGGCCGCCAATTCGAAGGCGACCTAATGCGTCTCATATTGGCCGATGAGATCAGCCCTGATTCCTGCCGGCTTTGGGATCTGGAAACCGGCGCGGTGCTGGATAAAGATCGTTTCCGGAAGGATTTGGGCGGGGTGACAGACGCCTACCGAGACGTCGCTATGCGTCTTGGCGTCTTAAAAGACAGCAGCGCCGCCGGCGCGAAGGGTCCGGTTCTCGTGAGCGACAACGAAAAGTAAGTGTACTGGGAAAATGGCGAACAGCTGCATTCCGACAGCCATCATGGATTTAAAACGATGAAAGCAAAAGTTGAGATCACCCTGAAGAACGGCGTCCTTGACCCCCAAGGTAAAGCCATTGAAGGCGCATTAAAGGGGCTTGGCTTTGACGGGGTCAGTGATGTGCGCCAAGGAAAAGTCATTGAACTGACCCTTCCGGATGGACAGGCGACAGACGAAGCATCGGCGAAAGAAACTGTTGAAGCAATGTGCGCGAAGCTTCTCGCTAATCCGGTGATGGAAAACTACGAAATCAAAATCCTCTCTTAATCGGCATAAAGACTTTTGCTATGAAATCAGCCGTTGTTGTCTTCCCTGCGTCCAATTGCGATCGTGACGCCGCCGTCGCTCTGAAAGAAGTCACGGGCGTCGCGCCCGCCATGGTATGGCACGGCGATACAAATCTGCCGGACGCAGATTTAATCGTGTTGCCAGGCGGGTTCTCGTATGGAGATTACCTGCGCGCCGGCGCCATGGCCGCGCGTTCCCCCATTATGAACGCAGTGATTGACCGCGCTAAGGCCGGCGCGCCTGTCCTTGGCGTGTGTAATGGGTTTCAGATTTTGACCGAAGCAGGCTTATTGCCGGGCGCGCTAATGCGAAATGCAAATCTCGATTTTGTCTGTCGCAATGTTTCTCTTCGGGTCGAGGCCACCGAGTCAGTGTTCATGAACGGTCTTGATCACAATCAGGTTGTCACCTTCCCCGTCGCCCACCATGATGGCAACTACGTCGCCGATGAGGCGACCCTCGACACCCTTGAACAAGAAAACCGCGTCGCGTTTCGCTATATCGACAATCCAAACGGCGCCGCGCGCAGCATTGCCGGCATTTTGAATGAGACCGGTAACGTCCTCGGCATGATGCCCCACCCTGAACGAGCCATATCACCGCTGTTGGGCGGCATGGACGGGGTGACGTTTTTCAAAGGGTTAATGGACGCCTTGCAGTCGGGCGGGCGTTAAAGCGCCTCGCCCGCCCTTGCTTCGCTTATTTCGCTGATGAATTTTCAGGGCCCTTCCCGAACAAAGGCGCACGCCGCGCAATCCATGGAGCGGCTTCTTCCAGTTCCAAGGACAACTCAAGAAGCAGTTTATCCTGCCCTTTCTTCGCAGCGAACATCGCTCCGATTGGCAATCCATCGGTAGACTGACCAAGAGGCAGTGAAATCGCGGGCGCCCCGGAGAGATTGTGACCGCCCGTGAATTGGGCATAGGCCATCACACGCTCAAAGGCGACGTCAAAAGCAACATCCGTCCGCAAATGACCGATTCGCGGCGGCGGTGTCGAAAGAACAGGCGACAAGAAGACATCGAAATCGCCAAGCTTTTTTTCGTACATCGCCTCAAAGGTTTTCAAACGTCGAACAGCTTTATCAAAACCGCTCCGGTTCGTCTCAAAATGGCGTACAAGACCAAAGGTAAAAGGCTCAAACTCATCATATCCAGCGCGGCGGCCGGTGGCTTTTTCCCAGCCACTGACGGCCTGGCGCGCCTGCCCAGCCCAGTACAACATGAAATCATCAACGGGTGAGGCGTCAAATGGCGTCGCAATCGCCTCGACCGTGTGCCCCGCCGCTTCACAGATGGCAGCGGCGGCCGTTACCGCCTCCACCACATCCGGATCAACCGGATATCCCGTCGGACCGTCGGTAAAGAACCCGATTTTTAACCGTCGTTCGACAGGCTGAAGGTCGCCCCCAATGAGAGGGAGCGACGGCGGCGCGACCGCTTCCATTGCCGCATAAAATGCGATGGTGTCCCGAACGGTGCGGCTGACAACACCTGGCGTTGATATCTCGATTGGCGGCGCGGGTCGCAACCAGGGACTAGGAAGGCGCGCACGGGTCGGCTTTAGGCCGACCAGACCGCAACTGGAAGCGGGGATGCGGATTGATCCGCCGCCGTCGCTGGCATGGGCCATTGGGACGACGCCAGAGGCGACAAGAGCCGCCGCACCGCCAGACGAACCGCCCACGGAATGATCAACATTCCAAGGATTACGCGTTGGACCGTGAGCAAGCGGTTCTGTTGTAGCCGTCAGGCCAAATTCCGGTGTGGCGCTTTTCCCTAGACTAATGACGCCCAGTTGATCCATGGCATCGGTGAACGGCGGCTGCGACGCCGCAATATTGCCAGCGAACGCACGCGCGCCATATTGCGTCGGCTGGCCCTTCACGTCGGTAAGATCTTTGATGAACGTCGGCAGCCCGGCAAACGCGCCAGTTCGCCCCGCGGCCGCCGCGCGGCGCGCGTCGTCGAAACTGTTGGTGACAATGGCGTTGGTAAAAGGATTGACAGATTTTGCGCGATCGATCGCAGCACTTACGACCTCAACGATCGTGATCTCCCCCTCGCGAAGACGACGGACGGTTTCGACAGCATCGATGGAGGCGAGTTCCATCTCATCGTCCGCTATCGGTGCTTTCGCGCAGGATGCAAACGAGCCCATCGCTATGGCGGCTGCACCACCTTGTAGAACCTGTCTTCTCGTGGCTCTCACGTTATCCTGACCGCCCATTTTCAACCTCTTGCATCATTGAACATCATAGCCTGTCGGCACGCCTGTCATCAGTGTTTGGCGTTGTTGATCATACGCGGTAAGCTATTCTCTCAAGAGATTCAAATATGGGGACGTGACGATGTTACCGAGCAAGGTTTGCTTTTCGCCGATGGGGTCGAGGAAGATTTTGCCTGACGACCTCTCGCCTACGGATCGGCGAATGTCGACCTGTCGTCGATTATTGCATTGCGGCATGTCAGCGGCGGCGTTTTTGATTATCGCAGGCTGTGCAAAGGAAACATCGGATAACAGCGCCGCCGATTCCATTGACGAGCAGTCAACGGTCGATGAAACGCCCTATGAGGACACATTGATGGCGTCGCTCTTGAACGCCAACCCCGGCGACGTCATCGAAATTCCGGAAGGTGTTTTTTCTTTCGACCGCTCCTTAAGCCTCGCGGTAGATGGCGTCACTATTCGCGGCGCCGGCATGGATAAGTCCATCCTCAGCTTTAAGAATCAAGCCGCCGGTGCGGAAGGGCTATTGGTCACGGGCAGTGATTTTACAATTGAAGATCTGGCGATTGAGGACGCCAAGGGCGACGCCCTGAAAATTGTTGAAGCGGAGAACATCATTATTCGCCGTGTGCGCACCGAATGGACGGATGGGCCCAAAACAGAAAATGGCGCCTATGGTCTCTACCCGGTTCAAACCTCCAATGTATTGATTGAAGAAAACGTCGCCATCGCCGCCTCTGACGCCGGGATCTATGTCGGGCAGTCAAAAAATGTCGTCATCCGAAACAACCGCGCTGAGTATAACGTGGCCGGCATTGAAGTAGAAAATACGCAAGATGCGGATGTCTACGACAATGTCGCTGTGAACAATACGGGCGGTATTCTCGTTTTTAATATGCCAAACCTGCCCCAACGCGGCGCCCGCACGCGGGTCTTCAACAACAAGGTGTTGGAGAACAATACGGATAACTTTGGCGCGGCCGGCACACCCGTCGCGAGCGTGCCTGCGGGCACCGGGATAATTGTCAATTCGAATGATCAAGTAGAGATCTTCAACAATGAAATTTCCGATCACGGCACCGGCGGCGTGATAATCTCTAGCGTTTATTCTTCCGGGTTCGCAGATCTAAGCTTTTCGGACGAATTTGATCCCTATCCAGAGGGGATTTATATTTACGATAATCAAATCACTGAGAGCGGCGCAAATCCTGGCACCAATGAATTATCGACGTTGAAAAACGCCATGTTCGGCCCGGAAGGAGCGTTGCCGGAAATATTGTGGGACGGCTTTGTTGATCCACAAAAAACCGTCGACGGAGCCCTACCGGAGGACAAACGTATCTGCGTCAACAATGGGGATGCATTAATCATCAATGTTGATGCGCCAAACGGTTTCGCCAACCCGTCAGTCTCCTCGGATGACTATCAATGCGTCCTGCCGAAACTCCCCGCGATTAAGCTAACGGGCGCTTTGGCGGCGCTATAACCCGATCTACGTTCGGCGCGAGATGCCGCTTTTTTCCAAGCGCCAGCGCAAGGTATCAATGCGGTCCTCTCCAAAGAACGGCTCCCCATTGAAAACCAATGTGGGTACGCCCCAATGGTGGGCCGCTTCCAGCGCCTTCTGATTAGCGTGAATTTCGTCCCCATGACCGGCGCCAGACTCGCGCGCCGCTTCCATTTCGGCCAAATCTAATCCGGCTCGCATGGCGGCGTTGGCAATGTGATCGCCCTGATTCCAGTCTTTCACGCCGCCAAAAATAACGTGCGAGACTTCATAGGCGAAATCGATCCCTTTACCGCGCCGCTGGGCCTCAACGCCTAACTCTGTAAGTCGATGAATAAAGGGCTGTTCCTCGGCAATTTTGAACGTTTCCGGATCTTGGACAATCGGATCTGGTTGGGGCCATTGATAAGCCATCCCGAGAAATTCCGCCCGGCGCGGAAAGTCAATCATAATGTAGCGAACACGCTTGAGGTTTTCGGGCTGGAAATAATCAGGTTCGCGCACGGCGAGCGGTAAGACCGGACGCAAATTTAAAGCGATCTCAAAATCATCGCGCAAGCGTTTCATTCCAGGGGTCGCTAAATATGAGTACGGGCTTCGAAAAGAAAAGTAGCAATCTATGCCCGCCGTCGCAGAATCAGAAGTCAATCCAATATCCTCTTCAATTTATGACCGAAGCAATCTTCAACGATCATTGCGATCCCTAGTCCGCGAGAAACTTTTTCGCCCGCCCCAGCGCCATGAGCGGAAAGTAATGGCGATACAGATTATAGTTTATCATGAACGCACGGGAGAGCTCTGCGCCTTGTTTTAGGCGTTCTTTCAAGAGCGGGTCGGTCAGCTTAATGGTTTGACCGACGCCATAGCCTGGAAACCCTGTGCCCGTATATTCCGGCTCGTGCCAACTGCCCTCGCTTTGACGATCCATCAAAAAAGCGACGCCGTCGGTGATGGCGTTTCGATCATCATCGCGGCCCGCAGCGATGAGCGCCATTAACGCCCATGCGGTTTGGGAAGCGGTAGAAGGACCAACACCGATCTGCTTTGGGTCCATATAAGAGGCGCAGTTCTCCCCCCACCCGCCATCGGCATTCTGTTTCGTGATCAACCAATCCGTCGCCTTACGGATATAAGGCTGGTTCATGTCTTCGCCGATAGCTTCAAGCGCCGGCAAGACGGCGCCCGTGCCGTAGACATAGTTGACGCCCCAGCGTCCAAACCAAGCGCCATCAGCCTCCTGCTCCGACTTCATCCAATCGATCGCGCGCACCATGGCCGGGTGATCTTTGGTAAAGCCCAGCTTGCCAAAGGCTTCAACGATGTGGGCGGTGACATCGACAGATGGCGGATCAAGCGCCTCACCGAAATCGCAAAAGGGGATCTTCGTCAGAATTGTTTTATCGTTGTCCTTATCGAAGGCGCCCCAGCCGCCATTTTTGCATTGCATGCCCAACAACCAATTGACGCCTAATTCGATCGCTTTATCGACGCCTTTTGCCTTCCACGCGGGATCATGACGGAACGGGGCCAAGGCGATCAAGGCGACGGCCGTATCATCGGTATCGGGATAATAGGTGTTTTTGTATTCAAACGCCCAACCGCCAGGCGCCAAGCGCGGTAATTTCACGGACCAATCGCCGGGCTTTAACACTTGTTGACTCAGCAGCCAGTCAATCGCTTTTTCCGTCTCTTGGCGATGATGTTCGTTTACATCTGCATCTTCAAAGGCGAGAAGCGTCAGCACAGTATCCCATACCGGGCTCGTGGAGGCCTGGATCCAACTCGCTTTTCCAACGTCAACCCGCCAACGCGGATCATCAAGCGCGCCTAGGCCTTTTTCCAACACCGCATGATCAAGGGCGTACCCTTCCACATAAAGCGCCATCAAAGAATAAATCCACGGCGGCTGGATCCCGCCCCATACGCCGTCTGCGTCTTGGTGTTTAATGATCCATTCCAAAACTCGTTTGATGGAGCCTTCCCGCCCGAAGGACCAACCAACGCTGTCGCCCATGCTCTGTAAACGGTGCAACACCTTATCAGTGAACCGAAAGAACCCATCGAACATATCAGCACCAGGTTTGCCCGGTAACGTATAGTCGAACCCAGCGCGTCCCTCAGGAAACAATTCGTTGAGGCGACGTTCAGTGGGTAAGGGCCGCGATTGTCGGCGCGCCGACAAAACAGCAATCGGCATTAACGTTGCGCGCGCCCATTGAGCGAAATTGTAAATCGAAAATGGAAACCAAGTTGGGAAATGGACAACTTCCGGCGGTAGGTTGGGTGTTTTCTGCCATGGCCACTCGCCGATAATCGCCAGCCAATACCGGGTGAAGACCCTGATATTTCGCAAACCCCCTTTTGACAAAATCCACTCACGGGCTTTGACCATATGGGGCGCGCTTGGCGCATCACCGACGGAACGAAGCGCGGCGTAGGCTTCCACCGTTGTATTGATATCACCACCCGGCGCGTCGTGATAAATACACCAATAGCCATCAGGCTTTTGTGTATCGCGTAATGACTGCGCGAGACGCTCCCGCAATGGATGATCCTCGAGCCCCATAAACCATAGGGCCAAGCACCATTCCGCTTCCATGCAGCTATTGGATTCTAATCGTCCAACCCAATACCCTTCGGGCTTTTGGCGAACCGCCAACCAATCGGCGGCGCTTTCGATGGCGCTGTTCAAACCCGTCAAAAAATTTTTACCGGTTTTATGAGAACTCGCCTTCGAGGCATCGTCGTCCATATCTTCAAACATCATCTTAGCCCCGCAGACGGGCTCCTTCTTCAATCGCTCCCATACACGCTGGTTATGTCTCGCCAGGCTAAACTGAGCAAGGGCGCGCATGCCGGTAAAATCGGATGATCGACGGTTGGTCTAGATGAGATCGTAGGCGGATGCGTCGGCTCTGAATTGCAAGAGATCGCCAACCCGCAGGATTTCACCCTCCGCTTTGGTTCGCTCTGCAACGAGGGGGAGAATTTCATCGCGTAAAGGCCCGCCGTCGGCGTCTGTCATCAATAAGACGGCCTCGCCGCCCCGCCCATCGCGCACCCAGAAGGATGGCGGAATCCCGCCGCGGATGCAAAGACTTGCACAGGCCTTGTGGGTGCGCCCCCGGGCGGGCTTCATCACGCCGAAGAAACACTTACTGTCCATGATCATGCCTGAGAGCGTCGCTCGGCCAAGATTTTCAACCGGCGGCGCCACCAGGTTCTCCGCCGCGGCGCCAGAGGCCGGGCTGATCCATTTCGATAGGGCGAGCGGTACTTCTAACATCCGGCGAGATCCCCGCTCGATGAGAACGCCGCTCGCCGAAACAAGATTGCCCGTCGACGCCTCCAACTCTAGACCGCTCGTACATTTACCCTGCGCCACGACGAGGACGGTTCGCATGCCGAACGGCGCATTCTCGTCCGCGACCCGGATCATGGGATAAGGCTCACTCGCGAGAACGCCCGTGACGTCGTGGGTGGCGTTGGTCAACCAGGCGCCCGGGCCTGGATCATCGAGCTGGGAAGAAACCGTATAGGCAAGCCCGGTCGTCGCCGCCAATGACACAGGCAATGCCCCGAGGAGGAAACGTCGATCGACACCGGGTGCTTTATCCCAACCGACAAAAATTGGGTGTTTATCAGAAGATCCCGTGTATACGCCGTCTTTCAAACTCATGCGAGGCCCCCTTCTAAGGATGCATCGATCGAGACCGTCTCTTGGGGTACATCATTAATAATCCCGACACGTCCCTTTTGACCCAACGGATTAGGCTTAACGCGCACATAAGCGTCGCCATTTTCGATTTTTACGTCATAGGTCGCAATACGCTCGGTAAATGGCGGCGGTGAGACGCCGTCCTCCGGCCGGTACTGCCATCCATGCCACGGACATGTAATGGCCCCGTCAATGATGCAGCCTTCGCCGAGTGGACCGTTTTGATGGCGACAAGCGTTTTGCACCGCATATACCTTATGGCCATCACGAAAAACGGCGACACGATCGCCGTTTGGAAGCGGCGCAATCACGGCGCGCAGATCGGCAATGCCTAACGGATCACCGATGGAAATCCATTCATCTTTCTTGTTGATGTCGGCCTTCTTCATGCCGTTATCCAGCGACCATTCTTTCAGGCCTGCAGTCACATGCAAAAACGCAACGAAACCCGCTGCGCCGAACACGACCATTGGCAAGAGCGGAGACGTTTCGGTGACGAGCGCCCCGTAAGCGACATGCAAAATGACAAGTCCGTAAGCGACATAGACGAGCATATGCAGCGCTTTCCAAACCGGCGCCGATAGGTTGTTCAACCAGAAATCATGGCTCGTCGCCGCCATCACAAAGAGAATGGCAAAGGCGCCGAGCCCGAAGAGCTCAAACGGCACACCCGGGAATGGGTCGCCGGGAAGGTTAGACACCATCAGGGAAACAAACGGGCTGAGGGGCCCGCCCCCATGGTACCAGAGAAGCGCAAGGCCAAAATGCGCACCGGCGACAATTGCGGTTAACACGCCGAAGTGACGCCGGTTATAAAGGAACGGCAAAAACCGAGGGCTTAAACGCGCCAATGGGCCGATCAACAACACAATGGTCAGCATGGTGAACGATGCTACGCCGAGAGCCCTGATCATGAGGACGATCGGATCCGCCACATTTCCAGTAGAATGGGGCTTGAGGCCGACCACCATAAAAACCGCTATAAAGGCGATAACACTCGCGAGCATATAAAGATCGTAAACGACTTTGTTGCCGTTCCATTGCACGCTTTTGTATTGATGACCCATTATATCACTCTCACGATGGGATTTTCTGGAAGATGTCGGCGGGCGCTTGAGGGTCAGTGGGGGCTGGCGCGAGGCGCGGCCCAACAACAACCCCTGTCACAACAGCGCCAATGACAGCCAACCAAATTACTAAATGCAGTCGACGATGGGAGCGTTTCATGAGGCATCCTCCGACGGCGCGGCATCATCATGGACCGGGGTGTTAATGACACGCCCGGATAGCCACCGAACGAGAACGAAAGGCCAAAGCGCCATCACGCCGGGTAAAGTTGTGACTTTAAAAAGAAACGTTGACCCGCGCGCAGCGTGATCAATCTTGGCCGCCCCGATCCATAAAAAAATGATGCCAAATACAAGGCCCGCAGCCAAATACCCGCCAACCGCCAACCAAAACAGGCCGGCCTGTTCGATCGTCATGTAACTACCCCTCGCCAATCCGCCGTTACACTGCCCCAAAACGGACGCCAGCAAAAGTAATACATTAAGAATTTACCGTTTTGTTACCGATGGATTTTTGAATGCGCGTTCAACCCGAAGACGGGCGTTCCAAGAGCAAAACCTCATCGCCGTGGTAGACAACCGGACGGATAGGACGGAACCCGACTTTTTCGGCAACCCGTAACGACGCCAAGTTCCCTCCTTCGATAATGCAAAAAAACGTGTCGCCTGACACGTTTTTTTCTGTCCATTCAATCGCAGCGCCCAACCCTTCTGTCGCGTACCCTTTTCCGCTCGCATCGGGCACAACCGTCCAGCCGAATTCAGGCCGTCCGGTGCCGTCATAATCTATTTCGCGGCGGTAAATCGCAGGGCCCATATCACCGACAAATCGCCCCGAGGATTTTTCCTCTAGGGTCCATGGGCCGAAACCGCATAATGTCCAGAGGCCCACTGATCGGGCGAATTTTTGCCAGGCGGCTTCTTCACTCAGGGGTTTCCCGCCGATATATTTCACCACTCGATCATCCGCCCACATAGCAGCATAGGCGGGAAAATCACCCAAGCGTCGCGCGCGTAGGATCAGCCGGTCGGTCTCAATGGTTGGCGGGGATCGGGTCATCAGTTCTGAAATTTAAGTGACGGGCTTTTGCTCACTACTCTCCTGATGCCTCGGCAATATATTCGTCTATGCGTTGACGCAACAGATCGAGCGGCACACCGCCCCGGTCAAGGACGGCATCGTGAAAATCACGAATACTAAATTTATCGCCTAACTCACGTTCGGCTTTCGCGCGTAATTCCAATATAGTCAGCTCACCCATTTTATAGGATAACGCCTGCCCCGGCCATGCGATATACCGGTCGATCTCTGTTGTGACATTGTGCAAAGAAAGTGCTGTATTACCCGCAAGATAATCAATTGCCTGCTCACGGGTCCAGCCCTTTGAATGAAGTCCCGTATCAATGACGAGGCGCGCAGCGCGCCACATCTCAAAGGAAAGCCGTCCGAAATGATCGTAGGGCGTGCGATAGACATCAAGCTCAACGCCAAGCTTTTCTGAATAGAGCCCCCAGCCTTCGCCATAGGCATGGGGGTAAAACTCCTTGCGGAATGCCGGCACGTTCTCAATTTCCAAGGCGAGCGCGCTTTGCAAATGGTGACCCGGCATCGCTTCGTGGAGACTGAGCGCGACATATTCATAAAGCGGGCGCGTTTTCAAATCATAGGTGTTGACCCAATACTGCCCGCCGCGATCGCCATCCAGCGGTGCGCCGACGTAACGCCCCGACGTATAATTTGAAGCGATTTCCGCCGGCACCGGTTCCACAGAATAGGGTTGGCGCGGCAGTTTCCCGAAGAGCTTCGGCAATTTGCCATCGATATCCTTGGCGATATGCGCGACTTCTTTCAGGAGCTCCTCCGCCGTATCAGCATAAAACTGTTCATCCGTACGCAGAAACTCTAAAAACGCATCAAAATCGCCGTTAAAACCAGTGTCCTGGATCACCTCGTCCATTTCCGCCCGAATACGAGCGACCTCTTTCAAGCCCAATTCATGGATGGCGTCGGGCGTCGCGTCGTCAAGGCTCGTGTAAAACCGCACGAGGGTGCGGTAATATTCGTCACCATTGGGCAGATATTGCGCCCCAACCTTGTCGATCGCCGCCGGGACGTATTCGTCCTTCATAAACGTCTCAACGCGTTTGAAGGCCGGGATCACTTCCCGCTCCATGACGTTTTCAGCCCGCCGTTTTAATTTTCTTGATTTAGCAGCGCCGATGGTGCCGGGGATCCGATCGAATGGCTTGAATAGGGGGTGCGCCGTGGCGGCTTTGTTCGCTTGGGCTTCAAAAGAGGGCAAAATACCGGGCATGATTTCCGCCGGCTGGGTGAAACCCTCGGCGATCCCTTGGCGCATATTGGCGACGTTCTGATCGAGATAGGCGGGCAGCGCGGAGAGCCGGGTGAGATAAGCATCGTAGTCCGCTTCAGTGCGAAATGGCGTCGCGCCAACGACAAAGCCCATCCGCATATGAAATCCGGAATCTGACAAGAAAGGCGCACGCCATGCTTTATAGGGCGCGCGGGCGACGTTGCTTTTTAAAATAAACCGAAGAATCCCGGCGCTGACCGCCATGTTTGGTGAGGCGCTGTCGAGGTCGATCGCGTTGAGTTGTGATAGAAATGTTCGTCGTACTTTGTTGCGCGCATCGATGGCTTCTGGGCTGACATCGGGCGCCTCGTCGTTAAATTCATTGATACCCGCGCTTGTGGCTGCGAATGGGTCCTGTTTCATCTCATAGGCCCAGTACCTTTGAAAAAGATCGGCCAAGACCTGATCCGTCAGCGCGGCCGGAACCTTTTCTTGGGCGAAAGCATCAGACGCCCGACGCGAAGTTTCATTGCTTTGCGCCAAAGCAGGCGCCCGTGTTTCAATTTGGCGGATATCTCCCGCCTGTCCGGTGTTCTCCGCCGCGCGGGCGCTCAAAACACCGCGGTCAAATGGTGCATTCAAAAGCAGAGCCGCGCCAAGAATCGCCCCCGTCATCAGCGGTCGCATTTTCGTTTTTCTCATTTTTATCGCCCCTCGGTTTGGAGAAATTTTAAATTTCATCGCCGTGATCACGGTTTTGCGATGTCAGTATAACCCGATGGCGCACGCGAAAAAGCCAATTTTTTCAGGAATGAACCGTCGACTTATGTAGCTCAAAATCCATGTTTTCCCCAGAAGCCCGTTCGCGCCAACGTGAAAATGCGTGGATAGTATGGGAGCGAGGTGTTTTGTATATTGTTCTTGTCAACGAAAACGCTGCTTGTTTACCTCCCCCCCGTCGAGCAGCGAATTTAACGGCGCCGTCTTTCCCCCCCGAGACGGCGCCGTTTTCTTTTGGCCCTTTCTTTTTGTCGGGCTCAGCTTATTTTCAGGCTATGCCCTCCTCCCCCTCAAAATCCCGCGCCAAGTCGGCGCCCCATCCGACAACACCGAAGGCGGAGGTCACGCCTGGTGGTTTTTCGGAAGCCGTTGCAACTTATCACGACACCCATGCGCCGACGGTTTGGGAGCCACACCGCCCAGAACGCCCGGTGACGTCGAAAAGTTTATCTCGTCCTCTTCGGGTAAAATCCGCCTATGAGCCCGCAGGCGATCAACCCCAGGCAATCTCAGAGTTGTCAAATGGTATCCGGGAAAACGAATTTGACCAGGTGCTGCTGGGCGCAACGGGGACGGGCAAGACATTCACCATGGCGAAAATCATCGAGGCGGAGCAGCGGCCCGCTTTGATCCTCGCCCACAACAAAACACTCGCCGCTCAGCTCTACAGCGAATTTAAGGCCTTCTTCCCCGACAACGCGGTCGAGTATTTTGTTTCCTATTACGATTACTACCAGCCCGAAGCGTATGTACCGCGTACGGATACTTACATCGAGAAAGAAAGCTCGATTAACGAACAAATTGATCGTATGCGCCATGCCGCGACACGCGCCCTGTTGGAACGGGATGACGTCGTCATCGTCGCCTCCGTCTCCTGCATCTACGGCATTGGGTCCGTTGAGACCTATACGGCGATGACGTTTTCGCTAGAGGTAGGCCAAGAGATTACCCGCAAAACCTTGCTTGCGGATCTGGTGGCCCTGCAATATCGCCGCAACGACGCCGCCTTCGCTCGCGGATGTTTTCGGGCGCGCGGTGACATTATCGAGATTTTCCCCGCGCACTACGAAGACCGCGCCTGGCGCGTTTCAATGTTTGGCGACGAAATAGAGTCGATTGACGAATTTGACCCCCTAACGGGGCAGAAATCTGGCCCGTTGGAAAAAGTGTTCGTGTACGCCAACAGTCACTACGTCACGCCGCGCCCGACCCTCAATCAGGCGATGGATAAAATCTCTGCGGAATTGGCGCAGGTTCTCCCGAAGATGAAGGAAGAAGGTAGGCTGCTCGAGGCGCAGCGCCTCGAGCAGCGCGTCCAGTTCGACCTGGAGATGATGCAGGCTACCGGCTCTTGCAATGGAATCGAGAATTATTCCAGATATCTTACCGGCCGCCGACCAGGTGAACCTCCCCCGACGCTTTTCGAGTACTTGCCGGAAAACGCCCTTTTGTTCTGTGACGAGAGTCACGTAACCGTGCCCCAGGTCGGCGCCATGTTTCGAGGTGACTTCAACCGGAAACGGACCCTCGCAGAATATGGCTTCCGGTTGCCCTCGTGCATGGACAATCGCCCTTTGAAATTCGAGGAATGGGAGAAAATGCGCCCGCAAACGGTGCATGTTTCTGCAACCCCCGGCCCGTGGGAATTGGGTCAAACCGGCGGCGTCTTCACCGAGCAGGTCATTCGCCCTACAGGTCTTATCGATCCCGAGATCGAGATACGCCCGGTCACCAGCGATAAATCGAACCAGGTCGATGATGTCATCGAAGAATGCAAACAGGTCGCTAAAACTGGCGGACGCGTCCTTGTCACCACTCTCACCAAACGGATGGCGGAGGACCTGACTGAATACATGCACGAACAAGGCGTGCGTGTGCGCTATATGCACTCAGATATTGATACGCTGGAGCGGATTGAAATCATCCGGGATTTGCGCCTTGGCGCCTTTGATGTGTTGGTGGGAATCAATCTCCTGCGCGAGGGCCTCGATATCCCTGAATGCAAATTGGTCGCGATCCTCGATGCCGATAAAGAAGGATTTCTGCGTTCAGAAACATCGCTTGTGCAGACAATTGGACGCGCGGCACGGAACGTCGATGGTCGCGTTATTCTGTATGCCGATGGCATGACAGGCTCAATGGAGCGCGCTATCGCTGAGACCGAACGCCGACGAGAAAAGCAGATTGCTCACAACAAAGAGCACGGGGTCACGCCCCAGACGGTCCAAGCGACGATTTCGGATCTCGCGCGCGATGACGATGACGGGCGCAAGGCGGCGATGGGCCAGACATTCGTCGGACACAAAGGCGCAGCGGCAGCACGCCCCGGCGTCGCCGGATTCGCGGAAGAGGCCGCGGCTTACGACGATGGGACGCCCATGGGCGGCAACCTTCGCACTCATATTGAAGCGTTGGAAGCCGAAATGCGCGAAGCAGCCTCCAACCTGGAATTTGAAACAGCGGCGCGATTACGCGATGAAATTAAACGGCTGCAGGAAACGGAACTCGCCATTGCTGACGACCCCCTTGCCCGTCAAACCGATGTGGAGGCGCGCGTCGAACAAAAATCAAAAGGGCGGATCACAAAAAGCGAAGGCACAGTAAGCACTTTATTGAGTAAGCCCCGAGGCGCAACAAAAACGAAACGCGCCAAGAGGAATACCAAAAGCGCTGACGTCTAATTGTAGGGCGTCAAAATCTAACTCGCAAAACATCAGAACGACTGACCGCCAACGTTATCAAATCAGGCGTAAACCGATCAACCGATGTGGTTTTTGATCACCAGATCGATCTAGACGACATTGCTCATCAAGAGAAACTCATCGTCCGTGATTAGGATTGGTTTGACGTCGGTGGGAACGAAAATCTTCTTCCGGTGGATCCGCTCGCTCCTCCGTCCGGAAAAGCAGTCGCGAATTCGGATTTTCGTCTCCGGACAGAAAATCAGTAGCCGATGCTCAGAGTGGAAACTCAATCGTGATGGCGGCGCCACCCGAGCCTGACGTCACGTCTAATGCAGCATTGGCAAAACCTAGTAGTTCTTTCACTATACGCCCCCCCGATGAGCCGGTATCCGGCCAAGAACTTCCTTCGGGAAAACCGCGCCCATCATCCTCAATGGATAATGTAATTATTTCGCCTACCGGATCGGAAGTCGCTGCCCTTAAGGCGATATCCACAACGCCGCCATCGCCCTGATCGAAGGCATGCTCGATGGAGTTTGTTAGAATTTCCGACAAGACCAGACCAATTTGCACAGCGAGGTCGACCGGTACTTCAACAGCATCCGCATTTAAATTCACCCGAACGCCTTTTGAGAAGTTAATATGCGTAACAGCCGCCACAACTTTGCTGACATAGGCGCCAAGATCAACGTTTTCGTACCGCTGTCTTTTAATATCGACCTGTTCATATAGTAACTGCAGAGCGTCGATGCGACGCGCTAATTTTCTAAATTCCTCAAACGTGGTATCCGTTGGACCAAGCAGTTGAGTACGAATAAGTTTAATGATCATCGATATATGGTTTTTGACTCGATGCTGAACTTCTCGCATCATCGAGTCTCGCAAACCATCGGTGACTGGAGTGATATGCGGTGAAGACACCTCGCGATTGAAGCCAATTAAGTATCGAACATTCTCACCTTCCGAAACGATAGGCGATAACTTGATTTCATTCCAAAACGGCAATCCGTCAGCTCGATAATTCTTCAAGGGGCTGTCCCAGAAGATTTAGTTTCTTGAGTATGGTTTGAGCCATTCTCGGAGTGTTTTCAAGAGCTGATCGGCGGCTCCATAATTGAAGCGCCACTCACATTCCTTGAGATAAAGATGGAAGTTTTGCTTGGGGATACCATTGTATTTCCTGAGGTGCCGCTTTGCCTGGTTCCAGAAGTTTTCGATGCCGTTTATGTGGTTTTGCCTATCAGCGAAAAGCTGTGAATGGTTGATCCGCATATGGTGAAAATCAGTGATGTCGAGCGTGTCGTAAGATCGATAACTGTCGGTGTAAACAATGCTGTCAGGCTGTACTTTGCAAGCAATAATAGGGATTAACGTGTCAGCCTTGGTATCGCTGACAGCGACGGTGAACACGCGTCCTCCGCGTTTCAGCAGTCCAAAGACAGGTATCTTTCCAGCTGCGCCGCGTCCACGCTTACCCTTCCGAACACCGCCGAAATAGCTTTCATCAACTTCTACTTCGCCAGCCAACTCGGAGGCTTCTTCGATCAGCTTTTCCGCAATAACAATCCGCAAGCGATGATAGAAAGTGGCTGCTGTGTCCTTATTCACACCGACAAGCAAACAAGCCGTTCTGGCTGGCGTACCCGCAACGAAGTGTTCGAGCAGCTTATTCGTCTGATTATGCGTTAGTTTTGAATGCTTTAGCCGCATCCCGCCATCCTAGATGTTTCAAACATCTGGGACAGCCCCTTCTTCAATATTTCAACAATTTCGCGACGATTTTCTACCGCCAGGCGAATGCGGGCGACGGCCTCTTCATCCGTGTCTTCGCCCTGTAGGAATCGACAGTTTCTGCCCAAAATGGCCGTCCGGTTGTATCCCGTCGTTTGCTCAAAAGCATCATTTGCAAATACGATAGGATTATCAGGTAAGTTCAAATCCGTGATAACAAGAGGAAACTTAGCATAAGTTAATAGTTGTGATGTTGTGTAATTATTTGGAAATGATGGATGAACCATAATGCCAACCGTCGTGATATCTCGTATTTACATATCTCGTATTTACGCGGTAACTATCGAGACAAGACCGCATATCTGTTAAAACTAATGACTACGGACTGTTTGGGCGTCGCCGAGGACTTAACGAAGCATATTCGAGCTAACCCGTACGATCGATCCGATCAATAGGTTTAAACAAGCTCCATAATAATTGTGATCGGATTTCGGTGGATGCCCCGTTCAAATTTTTATGAACCGAGCCTCAAGATTTCCTAATAAAGATAAAATCAGCGGCCCCCTTTAACGGCGCCGCACGATCTCCAAACATGCTCAGATGCTCTTTAGCGCTCGAAACGAGATCTTTTGCTTTCTCTCGAGCGCCTTCGGCGCCCAACAGCTTTACAAAGGTCGCTTTATCCATATCGGTGTCCTGACCGATGGGTTTGCCAAGGGCTTCTGCGTCGCCAAAGACATCGAGCAAGTCATCCACAATCTGGAATGCAAGGCCCAATTCTTCGGAATACGCCTCCAGCGCGGCGATTTCTTTCTCCCCGGCCCCGCCAACGACACCGCCCGCCATGGTGGAAAAACGAATAAGCGCGCCCGTCTTTAGTCGCTGCAGCTCCTCAATCTCCGGGAGCGAGAATTTCTTTTGTTCGGCATATATATCAATCATTTGACCACCAACCATGCCGATTTTTCCTGACGCCTTCGCAAGCATTAAAGCAAGGCGGCATCGCACATCAGCGTTGGGATGGGTCTGATCCTCCGCGAGAATTTCGAAGGCTTGGGTCAATAACGCGTCGCCGGCCAAAATCGCCGTTGCGTCATCATAGGCTTTGTGTACAGAGGGTCGGCCGCGGCGCAAATCACTGTCATCCATAGCCGGTAGGTCATCATGGATGAGACTGTAACAATGGATCATCTCAACGGCGCAGCCGGTTCGAATTGATCGCTCCTGCGGGCAGTCGAACATATCCGCCGCCGCGATGACTAGAAACGGCCGTAACCGCTTTCCTCCATCAAGAGCGCCATGGCGCATAGCATCAACGACGCGGCCGAGTGGACCATTGGTTCTCGGTAAAAAACCATCGAGCGCGTTTTCGACAAGCGCTGCGGTTTCGCGGATGCGGGTTTCGAATACCGTCATGATAGGCCTTATTTTTGTGACGCCGTTCAAGCATCATTGCATTGTCAGATTATGTGATGTCGCCGCAGGACCACCTGCGCCCCTTGTCGCAAAATATGGTCAACTGCCCATACGGTCCCCAACGTCACAGGTCAAATTCCTATGCCGCGCATGGGCACAAATTTTGCCGACGACGGACAGTTGCACCGGTCCCAATCAACCAAAGCCCGTATTCGACTGGGCGCCCGTTAGCCGGCGCGCCGAACAAATCCATCGCCGTGACAATCGGGGCAAGTTCTGGCCATGAAACCAATTTTCCCACGCCCCCCACATGTACGACAAAGGGATTTCGTGGGGCCGTCGGCGCCCATAAACCGCCGAAACAGGGTCGACGCCGCCGCATAATCGACGCCAGTCCCATCCGTCTTGGCGCGCTCAAATTTTTGATCGGGGTTTTGAGGGCAATCAGGCAGGGGCCCATTTTCCTCCGCTGAAACATCACGCATCGGCGCCGCTGTGTCTGATTCATTGTTTGGCGCTGCGGGGATCGGTGCTGCGGGCGTGGTTTGCCGCGGCGCGATGTTTTGGGCAAATAGCCTCGCCTTCTCCGAACGGGCCGCGGGAAACACGTGCATCATGTTGCCGCCCGACAACGATTGAAGCAAAATTGACAGATCACGCCGCCAAGCGTCCAGAACAAGCGAAAACGTCGTTTCATCATAGGGCCGATCGGCCGTAACGCCGCCGATCAGGTAGAGATCGCCGTCCGCATCGAACACCACGACGCTGATATGGAGATTAGCGTTCAAATTTTGCAACGCTTGGTCACTCAAATCATAGCCTGAGAACCGCGCAAGAAAGCCGACCTCGACCACCGCGTCATCGGCGCCCTCAGCGTGAACAAAGACGGCCACAAAGCGAATACCGTTGTCGTCAATCCCATAAAGACTGACGCCTTTTTCAGTACCAATGTCTTCGATCACGCCATACCGGCGTTCAAGGTTGGCAATCAAACTCGCTTTTGGCCACGCGCCCGGCCCCATTTGCGTGCGGTCGCCGGAGAATAATGATTTTAAAAAAGGTAGGTTCATCAACAACGCCCTATCTTGTAGAATTTTTTACCAGCGTGCTTTCTCTGAAGCGCCGCCCCTAAGATACGGTACACGCCCCCTCCTCCCCAGCCAAGCGGTGTCGCCATCGGAAATTCTGTCGAGCGGTCGCGGTTGAAGACGCGAAAATTTCTGAAGTATTCGGCTAAAAAGGGTGTTTTGCACTGCGGCACGGTCTGGGTTATAGCGTTCGCGCAACAGTGAAGAATCGCTCTTCGCTTTGCGCTTGCCCCAACGTCTCAAGGCGTGAAAGATAGACGTCCGGGTGTGGGTGAGGATTTAGGGCTTTAGGAAATTTCATCGCGCTTGCAGGCAATTGACGAACGCGCCTCTGGCGGCGATCGCGGGGACACGATAGGCAGGGAAATCATGAGTAACGAGAGCGGCCTTACAGAAAAGAGAGAGGCGATCCGTGTCATCCTCGCGCAACCAAGAGGGTTTTGCGCTGGCGTGGAACGGGCCATCGATATTGTTGAACGGGCGCTCGAGAAATACGGCGCCCCCGTCTATGTCCGCCATGAAATCGTTCATAACAAGCGCGTGGTGGATACACTGAAAGCGCGGGGCGCTATTTTCGTTGAAGAGATTGACGAAGTGCCAGAAGGCGCGGTGACGATTTTCTCCGCCCACGGCGTCGCCAAGAAAGTCGAAGACGGCGCAGGCTTGCGGATGCTTGACGTTATCGACGCAACCTGTCCCCTCGTCACGAAGGTCCACAAAGAGGGCCGCCGGTACGCCGCGAAGGGTTTTGATATTGTGTTGATCGGTCACCTTGGGCACCCCGAGGTTGAAGGCACGCTGGGCCAAATTCCGGGCAAGGTGCATGTCATTTCCGAACCTCACGAAGTCGCCTCGTTAGACGTCTCAGACCCTGATCAAGTCGCCTTTGTCACCCAGACCACCCTTTCGGTGAATGACACAAAAGATGTCATCGCTTCTTTAAAAGATCGCTTCCCCAATATCATTGGCCCCGACACTCGGGATATTTGTTATGCGACCCAGAACCGTCAAACGGCGGTGATCGAATTATCCAAGCAAGTGGACCTTCTTCTTGTTGTCGGCGCCCACAACTCTTCCAACTCAAACCGGTTGCGCGAAATTGGTGAAAATTTCGGCCTGCCAAGCCATCTTATCGAAGATGCGACCATGTTCGATCCGGCATGGCTCGACGGTGTGACGAAAGTTGGCATCACGGCCGGCGCCTCCGCACCTGAAACATTGGTACAGGAGACGATCAAACGTCTGCGGGACTACCGCAACGTTTCCGTCGAGGCCCTGGACGGCGTTGAAGAAAACGTCCACTTCAAATTGCCGAAGGAACTCGCTGATGTTCCGCGGCCCAAAGACGCGATGGAGGCTTGGGCGGTAGAAAGCGCCTAATATCCATTAGCAAGAGACTTAAGAGTAACCCTTTTCAATTCACCCCCACCGAATAAACAACGGAGCCCGGGATGACAGTATCACTTCACCAACAAGCCCGCGTCGGCGCTTATGTCATGAAACAGACAATCATGAGACGGAAGAAATATCCGCTTGTTCTGTTTCTGGAGCCGCTTTTCCGCTGCAACTTGGCATGCCCAGGATGCGGGAAAATCGACTACCCGGCGCCGATCCTGAACAAGCGCTTATCCGTGAAGGAATGTTTGGACGCGGTCGATGAATGCGGCGCGCCGGTTGTTGCTATTCCGGGCGGCGAGCCGTTGATCCACAAAGAGATCGGCGAAATTGTCGAGGGCATCGTGGCGCGCAAGAAATTCGTGTCGCTCTGCACCAACGCCCTGTTGCTTGAGAAGAAGCTTGACCTCTTCAAACCGTCGCCGTTTTTGTTCTTCTCCGTTCACCTCGACGGCCTCGAAGAAGAACACGATCAAGCGGTTGACCAGAAAGGCACGTTCAAGATCGCGGTAAAGGCGATCAAAGCGGCCCAGGAGCGTGGCTTCCAGGTGAACGTCAACGCGACGATCTTTGATAATATGACGGCCGAACAGGTTGCAGATTACCTCGATTTCGCAACTGACCTTGGCGTCAATATCTCTATCTCTCCGGGGTACGCCTATGAACGGGCGGAAGATAAAGAACACTTCCTTTCCCGCGAGAAGACGAAAAATCTGTTCCGGGATATTTTCAAAATCGGTAAAGAACGTGGGCGTTTGTGGAACCTTTCCCACTCCTCTCTCTTTCTCGATTTTCTCGCTGGTAATCAGGAATACACCTGCACGCCTTGGGGTTCGCCAACCCGCAATGTATTCGGTTGGCAGAAGCCTTGTTACCTGCTTGGCGAAGGCTACGTGAACTCCTTCAAGGAACTCATGGAAACAACCGATTGGGATTCCTACGGCACTGGAAAATATGAAAAATGCGGGAACTGCATGGCCCATTGCGGCTATGAACCGACGGCGGCGATGGACGCGGTCAAGAACCCATTTAAAATGTTCAAACTGAAGAACATGTTCGACATCAAGACCGACGGTCCGATGGCGCCGGAAATCGATATGTCCAGTGCGCGGCCCGCTCGCGACCTCCATGACGAATTGGTCGCCAAGGAAATGTCAAAGATCGAGGCGGAGAAAGAAGCCGCTGATAAGGACGCTAAGATCCCGGCGTAACGTCGCCAGCGCCTTATTCGATTCAGATCCAAGTTGCAAAAGCGCCGGGAATTGCCCTGGCGCTTTTGCGCATTCTAAGAGGGTAGTCATGATCCGGGTCGACCCATCGGGGGCGACAGCGTTCATCGCCGCTGGCGGCAGCGCGCGCGAGGCTGGATCAGCAATCCCCCGAATAGCCAGAAAGGCGAGACCATGGCGCGCTGCAATGCGCGCGACGGCATGGGATTCCATATCAACCGCGATGGCCCCGGTTTGGGCGAACAATTTCGCTTTTTCATCTGCTGACTGAATGATCTTATCCACGCCCAGGATGGGCGCGGCTTGAGCATTGCTGGGCGTCTTCGCCAACCTCGATAGGTCCCGATGGGCATGCTCGATGAGTTGAAATGGCCCTGGCTCCCGCCCGTTAGACGCCATTCGCGCCGTACCTTCCGGCGCCGCATAGACATCGCCGGTAACAACCAAATCACCTGGGCGAAGGGACGGGTCCAACCCGCCGGAAACGCCTACGCTTAACAAACCGACGCATCCCGCTTTTTGAAAATCGGCTGCAATCCCCGCCGCTCGATCAGCATTGGCCCCCGACACACCGACCTCCACCCGTGTCCCATGGAAATTTGTTAACCCACGGCGCACGGCCGTCGCCTCAGATTGCAAGCCACAGACGACGCCTAAAAACGGCTCGTTTTCGGTTAAGGATGAGTGGGGATTGGGAGACATCATGTAAGACGGTTTATCGCCAACGATACCGATTAGCCAGCATCGTCCGAGAATTATCGAGCTCTCCGCCTATCCGACTAAGACTAGCGCTCTGCCACCCAAATTTAGTGATTGATTTTGAATTCGAAGGCGACAGTCTATCGAATTTTCACCGCAGTGCCAAAGGCGAGAATTTCCGCCGCTCCATCCGTTACGGTTGAGGTCGTGAACCGCATACCGATGATCGCGTTAGCGCCCATTTTCTCTGCATTCGCCAACATTCGATCGTACGCCTGTTCGCGGGCCTCGGCGATCATTTTTGTGTATTCGAGCATCTCACCACCGACAAGGTTCCGAAGCCCCGCGACGAAATCCGTCCCTAAATGCTTGGCGCGAATAACGTTTCCACGACAAATCCCAAGCGTCTCGATGACGTCGCGACCTGCGATGGTTTCCGTCGTCGCGACCACAATGTGACTGTTCCTATTCATCGACATTCTCCTCGTAATAACGGTCTTCTTTATTATTGAGCCGTTGATAAATGACAGCGGCGCAAATGAATAAAAACAGAAGCCCGATGATGAGAACCGGCAAACCGTAGGGAAAGGTTTGGACCATACCGAAGACAATGGCGGCGCCAACCACGAGGGCGTAAACGACCCCGACGATCCAAAACAAAATAAGGGCGAGCTTGTCTAATGGCATAAATAAACCCCTCTTTTTACAAATATGGCGACTTGCGCTTTTTTTTCAACTGCCGATCGAACAAACACTGTTCAATTCGGTAGCGCGCCGGCTTTCAGCGCTTTTTCAACACAATCCCGGCGGCCCGGTCACCTGAACGGATGGAGCCTTCGATCGTCGCGGGTACGCCTGTATCCGTATGATCCCCCGCCAAAATGAGGTTTCGCCACTGTGTTTCGGGCTTCAATCGCTTGGCGACGGCGCTTGGTGATTGGTCGGGCGTCGCACGCCGTTCACGGATGACCCGCACGGCTTCATAGGGCGCATCGCCCAAATTCAGCGCGATTTGGGTTTCGCGCCACATCGTATCGGCGGCCTGTTTGTTAGGCGTCTCATCCATCCCGATGGCGTGTGACGCAGAGACCGTCAGGCTAATGACGTCATCGCGGACGAAACACCAATGGGCGTCGGAAGATAGCATGCCGATAAACGGCGCCCCCATTAGCGGCTCCAAAGGCACATCTTTGTTGAAGCGGTAGTGCACATTGAGGATTGAGGCGTTATCATCAGGCGGATCAATATCCGGGAGGATCTGCTTTAAGCGGCTTGGCGGAATAGCCAAGATGACATCATCCTGGCCATCGATCTCAACACTGTCATCGGGGAAATGAAGTTGCGAAATTCTCCCGTCAGCAAAGCTCACTTCCCGCAGGCGGGTGTTCAACCGAATGTTGACGCTTTTTTCTTGAAGATAAGCCACCGCTGGCTCGATAAACGCCGGCCCTAAGCCGTCCTTCGCCGCTAATGGGCGAGAGGCTTGCCCGCCCAGCGCAAAGGTCTCGCGGATTACCGACCACAACAGGCGCGCCTGCCCTTCAGCCGGCGTTGTGTTCAAGACCGCCAGGGTTAAGGGTTCCCAAAAGGTCTTGTAGAGAATGTTTTGTGGGTCAACGATATCGGCAACGGTTTTTTCAGGGCCCGCAAACGCGATGGCGCCGGCCTTGACGTAATCCATCACCTTGGAACCCGGCACACGCCAGCGCTTATCGAAAATCCAAAAAGGGATAAACCCTTCATTGATCCGTACGGACCACCGCGCGCCGGTCTGCACATCAACAAACGGGTATTGCGCAAACTGCGGTCCGACGAGGGCATCCTTCGACCCAATCCGCGCCAAATACTTCGTCACGTGATGATTGCCGGACATGACAAGGTGGTTGCCGTTATCAATCACCCTGTCGAGGTTTTTGTCGTGAAAAGACCGACAACGTCCACCCGCATGGCCCGCGCTTTCATAAAGCGTCACCTGAGCGCCGTTCTCCGCCAATTGCGCCGCAGCGGCGAGACCGGCGAGCCCCGCGCCGACAATATGGACATGTGGAGACGCCATCTCGTTATACTTTGTCCGCGTTTTTAGCGGCGGCTTTGGATGGCGGAAACATCATGTAGCGACCGGCGATCCACGCCTTTTCCAATTTCGAAATGGAAAGGGGCTCACCGATACGGTCCCACCCCCTCGCCGTCAGTTTCTTGTGATACGCCTCATAGACCCCCATCATGAGGAGCGCCGGTTTCACGGTGCGCCAATCGAGCTCGGCAAGATTAGCCCGCGCCTCGTTGAACTTGGCGGCGGCGATCGCGCCCAATTCTTCGGCGACGTTGGCAAGTCCAGCAGCGCCAATAATCATCGCCGGGTCAGTCGGCGCATCATATTTGTTTAAAAGCTCCCGGGGCAGATAAAGACGGCCAATCTCTGCATCCTCGCCCACATCACGAAGGATATTCGTGATTTGCAAAGCATCCCCAAGGGCTAGCGCAAAGCGATCTGAAACGGGCCCCGCCGGCGCGCCAAAGGCCGGCATCGACAACAGCCCCACAGCTCCAGCAACGCGTCTGGTATAGCCTAGAAACTCATCCATGGACGGGGCCACAACCGGGCCGTTCGCATCCATTTCCATGCCCTCAATCATCATAAAGAATTCATCTTTAGGCAGATTGAAAATCTTCACCGGTTCCTCAAGCGCACGCCCAGCAGGCATTTGCGCGCGCCCTTCGTAAACGCGGTCAATTTCATCGCGCCATTGCGCCAAGAGGCGCAGGCGCTCTGATTGGGTCATGCCGTCATCATCGGCGATATCATCCACCTCGCGGCAAAACGCGTAGATGGCGTGCATCGCCTCGCGTCGGGGCTTCGGCAAAATCGCCATGCCCGCGCCAAAAGAAGTGCCCGATTTCTTCACTGTCTCCCGGGCATGGGCGCGCGCATCATTGTGGGAGATCGACGCCGTCGTCATAACGCTTCCCTCATATTCGTTTTGGCGTTCGCATCACCGCCCGCAGCGAAAAACCCTGCGACCATGCCGCCGATGCCCGCACGCAGAAAATCAATTTTCGAAAGGGAAACCCGCGTCGCCAGGGGATCGCCCCGACGCAAAAGCCGGATCAGACGGTCAGCCAGGCGCACGATCACAGCGCTTTCCATGGCAAGGTGTTTGGATTGCAAATTCGCCGGAAGCCGTCGCGCATCCACCATTAAGGCCTCACAGCCATCAAGCATGCGGTTAATAACCGTGCGAAGCGCGGGTGATTCCGCTTGCTGATCGAGGTCCTCAACAACGCCGCCCGCCTCCTTTAACCAGGGCTCGATGATATAGACCCGGTCAAGCGAGCGACGATCATCACCGCAATCCTGCAGGTGGTTGACTATCTGTAGAACCGTACACAGAGCATCCGAATATCGGTACCCTACTTTGTCTTCACCGTGAAGGTCTAACAGATACCGACCGACGGGGTTGGCTGAGTTTTCGCAATAACCCAGCAACTCTTCCCAGCTCTGGTATCTGAGTTTTTGGCAATCCTGGACAAAAGCGATGGTCAGATCCGCGCCGTGGTCGACAGGAACGTTCGTCGCCAACATGCTTTCACGCAAATCATGGGCTTTGGCGAATTCTGATCCGTGCCCCGGTTCCCCACGAAGGGCCGCCGCCATTGCCTGAAGGCGCGTTATTTTCTCGTCGGACGGCAACTCTTCATCATCGGCGATGTCATCAATCGCCCGGGCGAACGCGTAATAGGTCGCCACATGGGGCCTGAGCGCCTTTGGCAGCAGAAAAGACCCGACGGGAAAGTTCTCGTCTTTGGCGCCCTTTCCCGAAGGCTTTTCTACCGAAACGGTCTGTGATGTGCTGGTCATAAGCTTACTTCACGAATGGGCCGTCAAATCCATCAAGCCAGAGGTCAGGCCGTGCCGCGCGCCTAGGAAGAGCCAAGCACGCGTCGCCGGTCAACATTGGTTGCTGGCTTACCATCTCAATTGTGACGACCGCCATCATGGAAATTCGATATTGACGTTCTTCGTGAGAGGTTTACGGGTTTTTCGCACACGCCGCAAATATCATTATCAGGCTTAGTGAGAGCCCCGCCGGACTACGCTGGGCGTTCTTTCCCTCAAGCCGGAGTCTGGCCATGTTTTTGACGATTATTGCCGGGGTCAGCCTAACCGCTTGGGGCTATTTGGCGATCTTCCACCACCGCTTTTGGCGCGCCAGCGAACGGTTGGAACCCTATGTCGGCGGCCCGCCCTGGCCATCGGTCACGGCCGTAATCCCTGCGCGCGACGAAGCGGAAACCATTGGCGATGTCGTTCGCGCCCATATGGCGAGCGATTACCTGGGCCCTTTCAAGGTGATCGTCGTCGATGATGGCTCCAGCGACGGCACCGGCGATATCGCAAGAAGCGCTGCCGCCGAGGAGCGCCTAACGGTTACAGCCGCACCTGCGCTGCCAAGCGGATGGTCTGGAAAAATGAACGCTGTCAAAGCAGGCATCGATGCCGCTTCATATACCGGATCAAAAACGCCACCGGAGGAAACGCCGTCATACTATCTGCTGACAGATGCGGATATTGTGTTGTCTCCCGTCACGCTTCGCCGTCTCGTCGCGAAGGCCCAAGCGGAAAAGCTCGCGCTCGTCTCCCTCATGGCGCGGTTAGATGCACGGGGGTTCTGGGGCGGGATTTTAATTCCGGCCTTTGTTTATTTCTTTCAGAAACTCTACCCATTCCCATCCAGCAATGATCCTGACCAACCTCTCGCAGCGGCGGCCGGGGGATGCATGCTGGTCTGCGCCGATGCGCTCCATGCCGCCGGCGGTATCGAGGCGATCCACGGCGCGCTTATCGATGATTGCGCCCTCGCCGATCTCATCAAAAACAAAGGGCCCCAGCGCCAGGCAATCTGGCTCGGCCTAGCCAAGGACGAAGCGATTTCTTTGCGCGATAACCGCTCCCTCAATTCCATTTGGATGATGGTGGCGCGCACAGCGTTTCACCAACTACGCCATTCACCATGGCTTCTTATGGGGTCTGTCCTCGGCATGATGTTGCTTTTCTTAGCGCCGCCCATGGTCGCCATATTTGGCCTCATCAATAGCGCGCCCGCCGCTGCAGCACTGGCCGCCGCCGCCTGGTTCATCATGGCAGCCACCTATCGACCGACAAGCGCTCTATACGGCCAATCTCCTTTTATGGCGTTCACCCTCCCCCTCGCTGGCTTATTATACACGCTCATGACCATTGATTCCGCCCGCCGCCATTGGGCGGGCAAAGGGGGCCAATGGAAAGGACGTCACTACGATAAGACCTGAAATAGCACCGTGACCTGATGTCTTACGTCGTCAGTTCCTTCGCCCGCTTCGCTGCGGCAAGAGCGGCGTTTTTCAGGAGGGGTCGAAACGCGTCCGGCGCATCCAGAATATCGAGCGCGGCCGCTGTGGTGCCGCCGGGCGACGTTACTTTTTTGCGTAAGACCGCCGGCGCGTCCTCGCTTTCGGCCTGGAGTGCTCCCGCGCCGATAAGCGTTTGCCGGGCTAGGCGTGCGGCAACATCTTCGGTTAGCCCGAGATGTTCTCCCGCTTTAGCAAGGGCTTCGGCGAGGAGAAAGAAATAGGCGGGCCCGGAGCCAGACACCGCCGTTACGAAATCAACACCCTCTTCCGTTTCCACCCAAACAATGTCGCCGGCGGCCCGCATCAATTGTTCCGCTCTTTTGCGGGCAACTGGGGCGACATGGTCAGGGGCGTAAAGGCCCGTCATCCCGGCTCCAATGCTTGCCGGCAAGTTCGGCATGGTTCGAATCACCGCCCTCGGATCATCATCTGATCCGCCTAGCAATTTGGTGATGGCGGCGACGCCTTTGCCCGCCATAACGGATACCGCGCATGTTTCTTTCGCCCGGGAAGCAAAATCGGGCAAGATTGCTTCGGCCATTTGCGGTTTGACGGCGAAAACCAGGAGGTCTGTCAACGGCGCGCCGTTATCTGTTGCGTCCCCAAGGGAGCCATAGACACGAACGCCGTTCGCCCGGCACTGCTCTGCCAGATTGGCTGGAATACCGGGATCAATCACCGTAGAACTGCCGACATCCAGCAGTCCCTCCGTAAGCCAACCCTTTAAAAGAGCGCCGCCCATCGAGCCGGCGCCCACCAGCATAATAGAAATTTTTTGTTCCATACCTAACAATATGAAGCGCGCCACGCCAAAGGTCACGCGTTTCTAGTGGCCTAGCGTGTACTCTCCGCGATAGACGTGGGAGCGGGCTTTAGGGTTAGGCGTTGCCTTGGGTTTCAAACAGCGATGCTTCTAACGCCTCTTCCGGGGACTTATCACCCCATATCAAGTAATTGAACGCTGGGAAGAAGCGATCAATTGCCTCCGACGCCCCCTGAATAAGGTACTGCGCCTGCACGCCGTCTAATTTTCCGCCCTCTGGCAGGATCGCGGCATTGCGGTAGACAATGGAAAGGTCATCGGACCACAGGTCGAAATGACCGATCCACAACCGCTCATTCACCATCGCAACCAGGCGGGCGGCATCCGCCATCCGCGTCTTCGGCGCTTTAATATCGAGGGGGGCGCCCATTTGAAGGGTTGATAGCTCCGGCCGCCACGTAAACCAGACGCCTGCATCCCGCCATGCGCCGGGCATGGCTAAATGAAGTTCACCATCGTCGATACGTTCGGCCTCGATCTCCAATAGACCGGCGACGGCCTCTAAAGATTCTAAAGGATCCGTGTTGAGTTCTAAGCTCGTCTGAAAATCAACGGTCATGGGGCTCCTTCCCGCGCTGTTTCCTCGTCATGGAGACGATGGACAGATAGCGCGGCGAGTCGGAGGCGCCTGCAATGATTCGATTTCCCTGGGGAAATACTAGATTGACCGGGGGGCGCAAAAACGCGCGTTATTTCGCGGCTAATTTTTCTTCCAGTTCCGATAAACGGGCCGAGAGCCGGTCGTTTTCTTCGCGCGCGGCAATCGCCATATCGCGGACCGCGTCGAACTCATCCCGCGTCACAAGCTCCATATCAGCAAGCAATCGCTGCAATTGACTGCGCATCACCGTTTCCGCCTCTCGACGCACGCCATCGGCCGCGCCAGCCGCTTCAGTCATGACTTTCGCCATTTGGTCTAGCAATGGATTTTGCGACTGCATCGGGGCTAACTCCTTGAAAATTCTAGCATCGACCAATAGCGCAGCGGTCGCGTCAGCGCCACCGTGCAGATTGAAGCATCATGGGAAAAGAGCCAAACCAAGGGTGATCTGATCGCTACGTTTACGCCTTTCCACCACATCATTGCGAAGCGTGAAAGGGAGGCGACATAAGACAAAAACTCGGCTAAGCGTCCACCATAGACGACGGAAAAACGAGACGGACCATGGGCGTTCCTTATCCAAATATCGATCCAATTGCCTTTAGCTTGGGGCCTTTGCCGATTCGTTGGTACGCACTTGGATATATTGGCGGCATTGCGGCTGGCTGGTTCTACCTAACCCGATTAATCGCTAACGCCTCTTTGTGGGCGCCCGCGCCAAAATCCGGTGCTGGTGCTGGGGATGGGGCCGACACCGTCAACGCTACCGGCGCCCCGCTGACAAAACTTCAGCTTGATGATGTGGTGTTCTGGGTCGCCCTTGGAATCATGCTGGGCGGTAGGCTCGGATATGTCCTGTTTTACGAGCCAGCGCTGCTCGTCGGCGCTTGGGAGCCCCTTGGCTCAAATATGAATCCCGGCTTTTTGAAAAATATCATCGGCTGGCTGCCCATTCCCCCGGCGCTGATGCTTTGGAAGGGGGGCATGTCTTTCCACGGCGGATTGATTGGCGTCACCATCGCTGGTTTTTTATTCTGCCGACAGAATAAATTAAACCCCCTATCAGTCGGCGATCTGTTCGCCTGCGCCGCGCCGATCGGCATTTTCCTTGTCCGTATCGCCAATTTCATCAACGCAGAGCTATATGGTCGCCCGTGGGACGGCCCGTGGTCAATGGTCTTTCCGACCGATCCACTACAGGTGGCCCGCCATCCAAGTCAGCTATATGAAGCGGCTCTGGAGGGATTGTTACTGTTCGCCGTCATCCGCATCGCGAGCCATAGTTTCCAATTACTCAAACGACCGGGCGCCATCACAGGCGTCTTTCTGGCGGGATACGCCCTTTCCCGCATCATTGTAGAGAACTTCCGAGAGCCGGACAGCCATATGCCTGATTTTCCATTGGGCGTTACCATGGGCATGATCTTGTCGACGCCGATGTTGGCCTTCGGCCTTTGGCTTATCTACCGCACACGGAACGCGATTGGCGCGACAGGAGCCCCAGCGAAGTGACATTGCCGCCGTCTGATGAGGCGCCGTCCATCCCCAAGATGGATGAAACAAGCCCTTTGGAGGAGCGTCTCATCGCGCTCATTAAAGCGAATGGGCCCATCACTGTCGCCGACTACATGAATGACGCTCTCTTTCATCCCCATGAAGGATACTATCGCACCGGCGCCCCCATCGGCGCCGATGGGGATTTCATCACGGCGCCGGAAGCCAGCCAGATCTTTGGCGAGCTCATTGGACTATGGCTCGTCCAATCCTGGATCGATATGGGCGAGCCGGACCCCTTTAATCTGATTGAGCTCGGTCCTGGCCGCGGCGTCCTCATGGCGGATATCCTGCGCGCCGCGCGCTTAAAACCTGATTTCCTCGCCGCCGCGAATTTATGGATGGTGGAAACCTCGGGCCGTTTGAGGGTTGAGCAAAAGAAACGCTTAGACACGGCGCTGACGGAATGGGGCATTCGACATGAATGGGCGGATCGGTATGAAGACACGCCCGATGGGCCGTTTCTGCTCGTCGCCAACGAGTTTTTCGATTGTTTGCCAATTCACCAATATATCCGTATCGGCGCCGGATGGCGTGAACGGATGGTCGGCCTTACCGATGATGAGACCCGTCTTTCGTTCACCAATGGCAATACGCCGCCGCCCGCTTCGATTGGCCTGCCACCGAAGGAGAGCGCGCTTGACGGCGACATTGTTGAACAATCACCAGAGGCAATCGCCCTCACCGAGGCCATCGCGCAACGGTTAAAAACTGACAAAGGCCGGGCTCTGATCATTGATTATGGCCATGCCGGGAATGGTATCGGCGATACATTGCAAGCCGTCCGCCGCCACGCATTCTGGCCGGTGCTCACCGCCCCAGGAAAAGCCGACCTCACAGCTCATGTGTCATTTTCATCGCTGGTTGAAACGGCGTTCGAAGCCGGCGCCGCGGCCTACGGTCCGGTCACCCAAGGGGTGTTGCTCGACCGCCTGGGGCTCGCCGCCCGGGTGGAGCGCCTTTGCCTCGGCGCATCGCCGTCGGAGGTCGAAAGCATTCGGGCAGGCGCGTTTCGGATCGCCGCCTCCTCGGAAATGGGCGAGTTGTTCAAAGCAATTTGCCTCTCTTCGTCGAATTTACCCATTCCCGCTGGCTTTGAAAACGCCGATACGCCAGACAGCGATCCGCATCCGGACGACGCCCCATGACACCCCCATTTTTGCCATCATCGCGCCTATCAGCGGCGCGCCTCGCCCATGGGTTCTTCTCCCGAGAAGGAGGGGTGTCAGAAGGCATCTACGCCTCCCTCAACACCGGACCAGGCTCCAAAGACGCCCCTGACCATGTGGCGCAAAACAGGGCGCGCTGCGCCGATGTTTTGGGGGTCACCGCTAACCGCTTGCTAACGGCCTATCAAATTCACTCGCCTGACGTCATCATCGTCAACGCCCCCTTTGTCGAGGAACGTCCGAAGGTCGATGCCATGGTCACCGCTGAGAGCGGCCTCGCCATTGGCGTTTTAACAGCCGATTGTATGCCGTTTTTGTTTGCGGACCCGGACGCCGGCGTCATTGGCGCCGCCCATGCCGGTTGGCGCGGCGCCCTAGGCCCCAAAGCAAAAGAAGGCGGCGTGCTAGAAGCGACCATCAACGCCATGATCTCCCTTGGCGCTGCGCCCCAACGGATCATCGGCGCTGTCGGTCCCTGCTTGCGCCAACCAAATTTTGAAGTGGGTCTCGATCTGGTGACGGCGTTTACTGATAAGCATCCGGAAGCGGAACAATTTTTCGCCCCTGGTCGCACCCCAGAAAAACGCCAGTTTAACCTAGTTGGGTTCGGTCTTTCCCGATTGCACGCATTGGGCGTTGATCAAGTTGATGATCTTGATGTCTGCACCTTGGGCGAGAAAGAGCGTTATTTCAGTTATCGCGCAAGTCAGCGCGCCGGACACAACGATTATGGGCGTAACTTATCGGCTATCACGCTTTAGGTCGTTAACCCAATCCCACGCCCCGTCTGTTGCAAAGGCGCCGCGCTTTTAGGTCGATAAAGCGAACAGCAGCGTAAACGAAAAAACGGGGTTGATCCCCTGGGCATTCGACGTCAAAAAACCGTCACACAGTTTCGAGTACCGGTACGATTGAACCGGGTTGATGAAAGCGGGAAGTCGGGCGCCCTATGAAACTTATCAACGGCAATTCTAATCCAGATCTTAGCAAGGCCATTGCAAAACGATTGGCGACACCGCTAGCGACGGCGGACATCAAGACATTTAAGGACGGCGAAGTCTTCGTCGAGATCCAAGAAAATGTGCGCGGCGAGGATGTGTTCGTCATCCAGTCGACGTCCTATCCCGCGAACGACAACCTTATGGAATTGCTCATCATTATTGATGCGCTGACCCGCGCCTCGGCAAGCCGAGTGACGGCCGTACTCCCCTATTTCGGCTACGCTCGGCAGGACCGAAAGGCGGGCCCCAGGACGCCTATTTCCGCAAAACTGGTGGCCAATCTGATCACCACAGCGGGCGCGGACCGCGTGCTCACCATCGATCTTCATGCGGCGCAGATCCAGGGCTTTTTCGATATCCCGACCGATAACCTGTTTGCGGTCAATGATTTTGAACGGCGCATTCGCGAGGAATACAACGGCAACATCGATGATATCACGATCGTCTCTCCCGATGTTGGCGGCGTTCGCCGGGCCCGACTTTTGGCAAAAAGATTGGGCGACCGCCCTCTCGCCATCGTCGACAAACGCCGCGAGCAAGCCGGTCAGTCGGAAGTCATGAACATTATCGGGGACGTCAAGGGACGTCACTGCATTCTGTTTGACGATATCGCCGATTCCGGCGGCACCCTATGCAACGCGGCGGACGCCTTAATGGCGGGCGGCGCAAAAAGCGTGGCGGCCCATGTCACCCACGGGGTTTTGTCCACGGGCGCCGTTGATCGAATTATGAAGGCCGACGCCCTTAAAAAATTGGTGATCTCCGACAGCATCATGCCATCGGATGAAGTCGCACAATGCCCGAAGGTCGAGCATGTCTCTGTCGCCAATTTGTTGGCCGAAGCCATTCGGCGCATCGCCAACGAAGAATCCGTATCGAGCCTTTTTGATTAGGGTCTCGCACCACTTATTTATTCTCTAGAATTTTGTCTCTCGGAACACCGTCCCTCCGAAATCCGTAAGCATCGCGCAACAAGTTCTGCCAATGCCAAACGCCGGCTTCGCGCGTTGGCGACAATCGCCCTGGCCGATAGACCTGCGAGGTCAATCCTTTTTGGACATGTTCACAGATGAGGCGGTCCTCTTCCTGCACCTGGCTTGAGAACGCAAGATCTTCGTCAAAGCGCGCCTCAGCGCCGGGCGCATAGTAAAAATCAAACTCCACGCGGCACGCATCGCGCCCATTGGGGATAACGCGATTGGTCTGCAACCGGCCTGGCATGATGTTCAACATCGTGTTCGGATAAATAAAGAAATATAACCCTTCACCGGCCCCATAGGCGCCGGTATCCGCCGGCACTGGCGAGCGTTGCAACGACCACCACTCACCCAATTGCGTAATATAATCGGCATACTCAACAACTTGCGTCAGGCCGGGATGGACAAAGGGAAGATGATAGCCTTCCAGGAAGTTATCGACATACACTTTCCAGTTGGCCGCAACATCATAGGTCGTCCCGTGATGATGGACGATCCCATCCAGCCCGTCGCCGATGATTTCATCTATTCCCGCTGTCAGATCTTCGAATGTCGCTTGCTTTTCTGCGAGGCCCGGCAATCTTGCAAAAACAAGTCCATGCCATTCTTTAACCACAATAGGCGTCAGACGGATCGTATTGGGATCAAACCCTTCCGCCTCCTGCATTTCAGGGGCCGCTGAAAGCTTACCCTCGAAATCATAGGCCCACCCATGATAGAAGCAGCGCAATCGTTTCAAGCCCTTTTGATCGCACATCGCTAGTGGACCCGCGCGGTGGGGACAGATATTGTAAAAACCTTTGAGCGCACCATCCTTCGCCCGCACAATAATGATAGGCATTCCGGCGATATCTCTCGCGATGACGTCGCCGGGTTCACTAACGCTCTCAACCGGCGCGACTTTCTGCCAGCCGCTGAGGATGTGGCGTTGCTCAAACGTAAACCAATCGTCATCTTGATAGTAATGTGGATCAAGGGCGCGGGCGCTCGCAAGATCGGGCTTTTGAGTATCTGGATTGGGCACAGGATAGGGCTCTTTCGCAACACAATTGGCTGGCGTTGTAACGCAACGCCTTTATCACGGCCAATCTCAGATACAGCTAAGCTAACCGATCCAAGCAAAACAGCGCTTTGTTACCGCCAGCGCGCTTACACAAGAGGCGCGAACGTTTATCATTGTATCACCTCACCCCATGCTGGGCCCTCTCTCGCTGCTTTTAACAACAAAGTGACTCGCCTGATGCATCTACTTGAAAAAATGCTTTACTGGATCGCTACATTGATCATGGCGGCGCTCATGCTGATGGCGATCATCGGTTATCACCTACAATATGAAACGATGTCTGGTTTTTTTGAAGCCTTCGGCTATCCGACTTACATCGTGTACCCCCTCGCTTATTTGAAAGCTGGCGCATTACTGGCCATCATTTCTAATCGGTATCGGAACCTTAAAGATATCGCCTATGGCGCCTATTTTCTCAACATGGTTCTGGCAACCGCCGCCCACTTAATGGCGGGCGATATGCCGGTTCACGCCTTTGCAGGCCTCGTTGCGATCCCCGTTTCTTATGCGTTGAGTAATCGCGTGCGCGGCGAACCAAAGCGTGATTTATTCTTATTGCCGGCGCGCGGATCTAGGAGCGAATAAAACGTACCAGGCGCTTTTCAGTCGCCGGTCTCAGATATGCAGGGCATGACCCAAGGTTCGTAATGCTGCTTCCTGCAACGCTTCACCTTGGGTCGGATGGGCGTGGATGGCGCCTGCGATATCTTCTAACCTCGCGCCCATCTCAATCGCGAGCCCGAAGGAAGCGGAAAGCTCCGCTACTCCGCCACCGACGGCCTCAATTCCAAGGATGACGTGATTGTCCTTACGCGCTGTAATACGAATGAACCCGTCTTCGGCTTCCATTGTCATCGCACGCCCATTGGCAGCAAATGGGAACATCTGACTGACAACATCGATCCCTTGTTGGGCCGCCATTTCCGGCGATAAACCAGCAGAGACGATTTCCGGATCGGTAAAGCAAATCGCCGGTATGACACGCTTATCCCACCGGCGTTTGTTTCCGGCGATAATCTCCGCTACCATCTCGCCCTGCGCCATCGCGCGGTGGGCGAGCATCGGCTCGCCGGTAACATCACCGATAGCGAAAACGTCTTTCATCGAGGTGCGGCATTCATCATCGATTTGAATAAACGGCCCGTCCATATTGAGTACGAGTTCTTCACGGCCCCAACCCTCCGTCAGGGGTTTACGGCCTACGGTGACTAAAATCTTTTCCGCCGGTACCGTTTGTTGCGCGCCGTCAATTTCAATATTCAGGCCGCCCCTATTGGCGCCGGCCGCTCGGCCCTTGGCCATTGCGCCGGTAAACACCGAAACGCCGAGGGACTTTAGGCGTTTCGCCACTGGCTTGGTCAGCGCTTCGTCATAGGTCGGAAGAATACGATCCTGGGCTTCGACAACACTGACCGTGACACCCAGCTTCGCAAACGCGATTCCCATTTCAAGGCCAATATAGCCGCCGCCAATAACCGCGAGGGTCTTCGGTAAGGTCTCAAGAGAAAGCGCCTCTGTCGACGACATGACATCGCCGCCGAAGGGAAGGAATGGCAATTCAACTGGAACAGAGCCCGTTGCGATAATCACATGCTGGGCGGTGATCGTCTGTTCGCCGTCATCAGTCCTGACCTTCACTGTTTTGCCATCAACAAAACTGGCCCATCCATTGATGCTGCGCACTTTGTTCTTTTTCAAAAGCCCACTGACACCGCCCGTTAGGCGTGACACGATCCCATCTTTCCATTGAACGGTTTGAGCAATATCAATTGTCGGGCTCGACGCTTTAATGCCTAAGGGCGAGCCGTTGGCGAAATGGGAAGCTTTATGAAATTCATCAGCAGCATGAATAAGCGCCTTAGACGGAATGCACCCGACATTGAGGCAAGTCCCCCCTGGCGCCGCCGCCTCAACAATGACCGTGTCGAGGCCTAATTGCCCCGCCCGGATCGCTGCAACATACCCGCCAGGTCCGGCGCCGATTACAAGAACTGTACAGGTTATCTTAGCCATGGAGCGACTCTCACTTCCAGTCTTCGAAACAGTCGATAATTAAAAACCCGCGATGGTGGACGTCACGATCAGCGCCGATAAGACGCCGAGCGTTAATCCTCAACAAAAATGGCGGCTGGTGTTTCCATCAAACCTTTAATTCGTTGAATAAAGACGGCGGCGTCATATCCATCGATCACGCGGTGATCAAAGCTTGACGACAGGTTCATTATCTTCCGTGGTATGAATTGAGTTCCATCCCACACCGGTTTTACCTGCATTTTATTGACGCCGATGATGGCGACTTCCGGGTAGTTGATCACTGGCGTCGTCACCACACCGCCAAGGGCGCCAAGGGAAGTAATGGTGATGGTCGACCCGGTAAGTTCATCGCGGGAACACTTGCCGTCCCGCGCGGCAACAGCAAGGCGCGACACCTCAGCGGCGCATTCCCAAATCGAGAGCGCCTCGACATGGCGGACGACCGGCACCACCAGGCCGTTATCGGTTTGGGCGGCGACACCCATATGCAGCCCGCCATATTGGCGCATCACCCCGGCGTCATCATCGAATAACGCATTCATTTGCGGCTGTTCGCTGATTGCTTTTGCCAAAGCGCGCATAAGAAACGGCAGCATGGTGAGTTTGGCTTGATCATCCCGCTTATTTTTGTTCAGCATCGCCCGAGTTTCTTCAAGGGCCGTCACGTCAATCTCATCCACATAGGTAATATGGGGAATTCGCGTTTTCGCCGTTGACATTTTCTCAGCAATTTTACGCCGCAGACCAATAATCGGTGTTTCTTGAACGGAGGTGTCAGGAGCGCGCGCGCCTCCACGCGACGCTGATGGGCCATTTTGGAAGTAGGCATCAAGATCTTCGTGGGTAATTCGCCCTGCTGGGCCGGACCCTACGACCCGTCTCAAATCAACGCCATTGTCGAGTGCACGTTTGCGCACAGCTGGCGAGGCCAAGGGCGCCTCTCCTTCTTTACGCGGTACGACGGTGCTTGCTGGCGCAATTGCAGGTTTTGATGTTGGCGCCGGCGTTTTCGCCGCCTCAGGCGAAGCGATAACGTCTTCTTTCTTGAGGGTTAAAGGCGTTTCAGTATCCATCGAAGACGGCGTTGATGGTGTTTCTAATGATTTCGAAGCGCCATTTGCAGCCACCTCATTACCTTCACCATCGATTTCTACTCGTATGATCGGCGCGCCAACCGCCACGATTTCGCCGATGGACGCTCCTTTCCAGATGATCTTTCCTTCAACCGGGGACGGAATTTCTACGGTTGCCTTGTCGGTCATCACGGCTGCTAGAACTTCGTCTTCTTGGACGTTCTGCCCTTCATCGATCATCCATTCAACGATCTCGGCCTCGGCGACACCTTCCCCCACATCCGGTAATTTAATGACATGAACGCCCATTACGCCGCCTCCATCACGCGCGACAACGCCGCCCCGACCCTCTCTGGCCCAGGGAAATATATCCACTCATGGCTATGGGGGTACGGAGTATCCCAACCCGTCACCCGTTCAACCGGCGCTTCGAGATGATAGAAACAGGCTTCTGACACCAGCGCCATGAGTTCCGCCGCAAAGCCACATGTCTTCGTGGCTTCGTTCACAACAACACAGCGGCCCGTCTTCTTCACCGACGCTTCAATAGTCTCAAGATCAAGAGGCACGATCGTCCGTAAATCGATAATCTCAGCATCGACACCGGTTTCCGCAACGGCGGCTTCAACGACATGGACCATTGTGCCATAGGTCAGGACCGTCACCGCCTGGCCCTCGCGACGCACCGCCGCTTTGCCCAACGGTACTGTGAAATATCCTTCCGGCACTTCGCTTAGATCATGCTTTTTCCATGGCGTCACCGGTCGATCATGGTGACCGTCAAATGGCCCGTTATAAAGCCGCTTCGGCTCTAAAAACATGACAGGATCGTCATCCGCGATGGCCGCGATCAACAATCCCTTTGCATCATAAGGGTTTGACGGAATAACGGTCTTGAGACCGCAAACATGGGCAAACAAAGCCTCCGGGCTCTGGCTGTGGGTTTGCCCGCCGAAAATTCCGCCACCCGTTGGCATGCGCACCGTCATCGGCACAGTAAAATCGCCATTTGACCGGTACCGGATACGGGCTGCTTCCTGGGATAACTGATCGTAGCCTGGGTACATATAATCGGCAAACTGAATTTCCACGCAAGGGCGTAAACCATAGGTGGCCATACCAATCGCGCAGCCGATAATACCGCTTTCGTTAATGGGGCTATCGAAACACCGGCTCTTACCGTATTTTTCCTGCAATCCCGCGGTACAGCGGAACACACCGCCAAAGTAACCAACATCTTCGCCGAAGACGACGACGTTTTCGTCTTTCCCCATGGCGACATCCATCCCATCACGAATGGCTTCGATCATTGTCATACGCGCCATGGTTAAACCCCCGCTTCTTGTCGTTGACGGATTAGATGGATCGGCGTCTCAGCATAGACATCTTCAAACATCTCCTTGGCCGATGGCGCCCCGCCGGCATGGAGAGTGCCATGGGTCTCAGCCTCTTTTTGGGCTTGCAAGACGATGCTCTCTATTTCCGCCTGAGCTTGCGTATGGCGCTCTTCAGACCAAACACCTATCTTGATGAGATGATTTTTTAACCGCTCGATGGGATCGCCTAACGGCCATTTCACGGATTCTTCCTTTGGCCTATAACCCGACGGGTCATCCGACGTCGAGTGAGCACCCGCGCGATAGGTTACGAATTCTATCAGTGTCGGCCCTAAATTTGCTCGGGCGCGCTCCGCAGCCCAGGCTGCCGCTGCGTAAACGGCGAGATAATCATTGCCGTCAACCCGCAAGGACGGCACGCCAAATCCAAGGCCACGAGCGGCAAACGTCGCCGCCTTCCCTCGGGCGATACCCTGAAAGGTGGAAATCGCCCATTGATTGTTGACAATGTTCAATAACACCGGCGGTCGATAGGTCGACGCAAACACCATCGCGGAATGGAAATCGCCTTCGGCCGTTGATCCATCGCCAATCCACCCGGTCGCGAGGGCGGTATCGCCTTTAATCGCGGAGGCCATAGCCCAGCCGACCGCTTGGACAAATTGCGTGGCGAGGTTTCCTGAGATGGTGAAAAATCCATGTTCCCTTGAGGAATACATAATCGGTAATTGCCGGCCGCGCAGCGGGTCTTCCGCGTTATTATAGATTTGGTTCATCATATCCACCATCGGATAATCCGATGACAGAAGGAGCCCTTGCTGACGATAGGTCGGGAAATTCATATCGCCCTTGCGCAACGCTTTCGCGTAAGCGCATGCGATCGCTTCCTCCCCCAAGGCCTGCATATAAAAGGATGTCTTTCCCTGGCGCTGCGCCATCAACATGCGCGCATCGAAAGCGCGCACCCGCATCATATCCCGCAAGCCGGTTATCAAGGCTTCGTCGCTCAGCAATCCAGCCCATGGGCCGACCGCTTCGCCTTCGCGGTTCAAGACGCGGATGATAGAGTAGGCAAGATCATGAATGTCTTCAGCAGGCGTATCAATCGCGGGCCGGCGAACGCTACCGGCCTTCGGTATTTCCACATTCGAGAAGTCTGGCGAGTCGCCAGGGCGAAATTCCGGTTCGGGCACATAAAGACTGAGGGGGCCCTTGCTTGCGCGGCCATTGGCACCAGCGCTGCGACTTTCATCAGTCGAGGCGGCGTCGCTCAACGGTCCTGTGTTTTCTTCCAGACGGGTGCTGGACATGCACGTTCTCCCAAATCACGAGCGCCCTTCATTGCCAACGGCGGGACGATCTTTATTTGACGCGCCCAACCACCGTCACAACGGCCTTTGAGCGCTCTTTCACCAGTGTGTAGGCCATTGGCGTTCCATCGCGCAATGGGGACATTGGCGCTGATTAAGTGTGCTCAAAACAAACTATTTGACGATTAATTTAGCCTTTTCTGGCGGGCCTGAGCGCAAACCCACTTCGCGCAAGTTAATTGTAGCGCCGAGGGCGCCGTATATGGAGGCTTACTCTAATTTTGACCCCCATGGATTGGAGAATATGTCACGAAATTTTGCGCACCAACTCTCAGAAAACCCCGCGCCGATGCCGTCCGATGAAAATATCCTCACCGTTAAGGTTCAGGGCGAAACACCTGCTGTGAATGGGATAAATATCAGATCTTGTTTAACGTCGCCGCCGCCGTCTCAAGGTAGGCCGCTTTTTTGTCATCGCTTAAACGATCCCAATTGCGGTAAATTTGGCCCATGCGAGGGTTCGACCGCAGTACCTTTTCATTCCGTATCAAGAAATCCCAATAAAGGGCATTGAACGGACAGGATTTCGGGCCCGTTTTTTCTTTCACGCTATAAGCGCAGCCCTTACAATAGTCCGACATTTTATTGATGTAGTTACCGCTCGCCGCATAGGGCTTCGACCCCACGACGCCCCCATCGGCGAATTGACTCATGCCGATTGTATTCGGCGCTTCCACCCATTCATAAGCATCAAAATAAACCGCCAGATACCATTCATGAACCTGGCGCGGATCAACCCCGGCCAAAAGAGCGAAATTACCCGTTACCATTAGTCGTTGAATATGGTGGGCATACGCCTCTTCCTTTGTTTGGGAAATCGCCTCGCGCATGCAGGTCATATCGGTATCGCCGGTCCAATAAAAAGATGGCAAGTCCCGCGTCGCGTTCAGGAAATTTCGTGATGTGTAATCGTCACCCTCATGCCAGTAGACCCCGCGGATAAACTCACGCCAACCGATAATTTGACGAATATACCCTTCGGCGGCGTTCAACGGCGCCTCGCCGTCCAAATAGGCCTTTTCAACTCGTCGGCAGATTTCCATCGGCGATAAAAGGCCGATGTTCAAATAGAGAGACAGAAGCGAGTGAAAAAGAAAGCGTTCCCCCTTCACCATGGCATCTTGATAATCACCAAAAAGCGGCAATGCGTGTTTGATAAAATGATTAAGGGCGCGCAACGCATGTTTGCGGGTCACGCCAAGCTCAAAGGGATGCAATTCACCAAAATGATCGGCAAACGTATTTTTAACCAGGCGCAAAACACTGTCTGTGATGTCATCCGGTTTCGTCCGAAGGACAGCCGGTAATGCGACACCGTCTGCTAGAACTTTGCGATTATCGTGGTCAAAATTCCACTGCCCGCCGATCGGCTTGCCGTCTTCCATAAGAAGGCCCGTTCGTTGGCGCATTTCCCGGTAGAAATACTCCATTCGAAAAGTTTTACGGCCCGCCGCCCATTGCTGAAATTCTTCATGGGAGGCTAAAAATCGATCATCCTCTAAAATTTCAACGGGCGCGCCTAAGTCAATCCAGCTTTCCATCTCCCGCTTTAGGCGATGTTCGCCGGCTTCAACCACCAGAATTTTTGTCGGCTTGTGTTTCTTTACCGCACGGGTGAGCAACAAGGTAAACGTCGATACTGCGTTCTGATTATCATAATACTGATAATCTACTGAAAACCCCTTCTCCTCCAGCGATTGAGCGAAGTGGCGCATGGCGGAAAAAAATAAACGCGATTTTCTTTTTATGGTGGCGAACATAAGTCGCCTCAGCCTTCAACTCTCCCATCAGGATGATATCGCGACCGGGCATTGCTCCCTTCAAACTGGCGAGGTTCTGCGACAGTTGATCGCCCAGGATCAAGATAAGACGCTTTTCATTCACCACGGTATTTCTTTACCTGCATAATCGAAAAATCTGCCCGACTGCTCTGGGGTCAGTTTTTTTAACACCAAAAACAGATTTTGGGCGCAGTCACCTGGCGTCGCGGTATAGCGCCCTTTCGCATAGGCCCTCGTTAACGGCGTATCGATCGTCCCCGGATGAAGAGCGACAACGATGCTTTCAGGGTTGCGGCGCGTCTGTTCAATTGCGGCGCATCGGATTATTTGATTGAGGGCCGCTTTCGCGGCGCGATAGCTCACCCATCCGCCAAGGAGGTTATCCTCGATCGAGCCGACCCGCGCCGATAGCGCGCCAAACACCGCTGGACCCTTTCGCGGGAGGTATTGGGAGAAATGTTTAAACACGAGGGCGCCGCCGACCGCGTTCACCTGAAATGCCCGAAGCATGATGGCCGGATCAATCGCCTGAAAAGATTTTTCCGGCCCCACGCGCGACCCATCCTCCCCTTCAATGGCGAGGGCGCCAGTTGCGTTTACAATTAATCCAAATGTGCGCCCAGAAACGGTAGCGGCCGCAGTCGCGACACTATCTTCATTGCAGAGATCAAACCCGTCATCGCGACGGCTCAGGGTGGTGACGCTATTTACCCAAGGAAGTTTTTCAGCCTCGTCGGCGAGCGCCGCGCCGATCCCGCCGCTCGCGCCGATGATTAATGCGTCCGCGGATGTCATTACAGCTCGGCTTTTATTGCCTGCAAACAGGTCTCGACGTTCTCCTTCGTGGAAGTCTGCCCCATTAATCCGATGCGCCAAATCTTGCCAGCGAACGCGCCGAGACCGCCGCCAACTTCCAGATGGTGACGATCTAACAAACGACGGCGCAATGCGGCCTCATCTTCCACTTGTTCGGGCAGATAGACGCTGTTTAATTGGGGTAGCCGCTCGTCTTCAGGGGCGACGTAGCGAAAGCCGAGTGCTTCTAGACCATCCCGCAGGAGGAAGTGATTCTCCCGGTGGCGCGCCCATGCCGTTTCGACACCTTCTTCATGCAGGATAAGCAGCGCTTCATGCATGGCGTACATCGCGTTCACCGGCGCGGTATGGTGATAAGACCGTGCGCCCTCGCCCTCCCAGTAGTCAATCACAAGGGAAAGATCGAGAAACCAACTTTGGACTTTGGTCTTACGCGCCTTAATCGCCTCAATCGCTCGGGCGTTGAAGGTCACGGGTGATAACCCCGGCGGACAGGATAAACATTTCTGCGACCCAGAATAGGCGGCGTCCACGGCCCATTCGTCAATTAACAACGGCACACCGCCGAGGGACGTGACGGTATCGGCGATCGTCAATACGCCAAATTCCCGGGCAAGGGCGCAAATGGCTTGGGCGTCAGAACAAACGCCGGTGGACGTCTCCGCATGGACAAATGAGAGGACCTTCGCATCGGGGTTTTCCTGTAACGCGGCGCGCACTTTCTCAACGCTCACCGCCCGGCCCCATTGATCCTCCACCACGACGGCGACGCCGCCAGCGCGTTCAATGTTTTCTTTCTGTCGCCCGCCGAAAACGCCATTGATGCAAACAATGACCTTGTCGCCCGGTTCCACCAGATTGACGATGCACATCTCCATCCCCGCAGAGCCTGGCGCCGAGACCGGAAACGTAAGGCTATTGTCGGTTTGAAAGGCATACCGCGTGAGGGTTTTGATTTCATCCATCAATTGAATGAAGGCCGGATCAAGGTGACCAATGGTCGGGCGCGCCGAGGCCTCGAGAACCCTCGGGCTTACATTGGATGGCCCTGGCCCCATCAAAAGAGTGTTTTCAGGCTGGAATGACTGCATGGTGTTCTAACGTCTATCTCTCATTGCTGGCGTCACCGCCCTTATGACAGAACTCTGTTCACCGCTGAAGAGCACTCGCCACGATATAGTCATGGGCGCTTACGTCATTTCGGCGCAGATAGCGTGAGAATTTTCCATCTCGCTCAAATGGGACGATTTTTGTCGATGCGATCAACCCCATCCAGAAGTGACGTCGCCACACCCATTGTCATAAGCAGCAATCGGCCAATTGGGTAATAATCGGCCCTTAATCTCGCCCCCGATCACTTATTCAATGACCATGGTTAATCCATTTTAGCAGATGTGTTTTTCACCGAAACATGATCGGTATCAAAATGTTTTCACACCCCGGATTCGATCAAAAATAGGCTTAATTCGTTAAATTACCCCATGCCGATGAAATTAACCAAATTGCTTACAACTTATACGCAAAGTTCGGTTTTTTTCTTTGTTCTTTAGACCGAATTTCCTTGCACACCCACAATTTATAAGCGATACGACAATTAGATGTAACTTAGTTGTTTGGGGTCAAATATGAACATGTTGCGTAACACGATCGCCGCGGCCATCGTCTCTTCTTTTTCTTTAGGGTTAACCGCCGCCCATGCCGGTGCGGTGGAGCTCGTCACGAATGGCGGCTTTGAAACAGGTGATTTCACCGGTTGGACGGCCAACGCGACCGGTAGCGCTCTCGGCTTTAATATCAATAACGGCACATTCGTCGCAAACAGCGGCAACGGACCGATCGCCCCTATCTCAGGCTCTTTCGACGCTGTCTCGAATCAAACAGGTCCAGGGCTAAATTCGCTATTTCAATTAGTCTCCCTGCCCGACAGTTTCCAAACGGCGATTTTTTCTTGGGCGGATCGCATCGAAAATTTCGCTAGCGTCTTTTCTGATCCGAATCAGGAGTTCCGCGTTAGCCTCGTCGATGCGGCGGGCTCAGTTATTGAAACGGTGTTCTCAACAAATCCTGGTGACACGACCAGTCAGTCCGGCCCGAATCTTCGGTCGTTCGATGTGACCATGGCGCTGCTTCCATTCGCAGGGCAAGATATCGGCATCCTGTTTGAACAACAGGACAACCTCTTCTTCTTCAACGCCACAATCGATGATGTTAGCTTGGCGCTGGAAGTATCAGAGGTGCCCGTGCCGGGCGCTGCTATCCTATTCCTAACAAGCGTCCTCGGCGCAGGCGCGATGCGTCGCCGAAAGCAGGTTGCGGCCGCATAACCGCCGTCACAATCTACGATCAAGTCATTCAAAGGCGGCGCAGATAATGCACCGCCTTTTTCGTTATGGTTTGACACAATGGGATGATCTGAAACCGACGAACCGACAACCAATCAAATGATTTCTTTGATGGTGTTTTCCGCCGTCATGATCGCAACAATCGATTGATGCTCTTTGGCCTCTTCAAGGGGCATCAGGGCGAAGCTGCTGATGATGACGTTATCGCCTTTCTCAAAATGACGGGCGGCGGCGCCGTTGACGGCGATAGCGCCAGAGCCCGGTTCAGCGGCGATGACATAGGTGGCGATGCGCGCCCCATTGGTGACGTTCCAGATGTTCACCTCCTCACCGACCAAGAGCCCCGTTTCGTCTAAAAGTGTGCGATCAATCCCAACGGAGCCCTCGTAGTGCAAATCGCAATCGGTGACGGTCGCACCGTGTAATTTTACCCGCATCATGGAAAGCAACATGGGTTTTATCTCCTGGCATTCGCCTAAGGTGTTTATCCGGCCAATATTCGGGGCCTTTAGAACAAGGGGTTACCGAAAAATCCTGCGGCATAGCAGAACGCTAACGCCCGCATGATCACGCTAAGACGGCTTATTTATGGTGGAAAGCAAGCCCCTGCAACCCGTCGTCGGAAAAACGCCTTTGCGTGGACCAAAACCCATTCATCCAGTTCGGTTTTATTCACCGCACAAGCAGTACGTCCCAAAACGAAAAAGGCGATCACGAGTGTGATCGCCTTCCAATAATCAGCGTTATGCTGATTTAATCAATGTGGATCGCCACCATTACCGAGATCTGGATCGTGGACGACTAACTCACCATCGACGTTAAAACGTAAATTATAGCGATAGGTCAAACCGTCATTATTCTCATCAGTGACCGCCAACTGACGGTCATTAGAGTCAAGAGTGAAGCGGCGAAATTCCGGATCAACCTCTTTAAAGACAGGTTCGACCCGCCCTTGAGATTTAATAAAATCGTCCTTATTTTCAACGATAACCGGCCTGTACCTCTCCTGAGGGCTACCACCCCCAACAAGCGGTTTCCATGCTATAAACATCGCATCTTCCGCGGGCGTCTGAAATTTGATATTTTCAGGCGTATCATTGGACAGCGTGAAAACAATTTTCACCGTGTTTTTGTAAGCAACACCTTTACGAAGGTTGATATTACCATCCGCATCAACGAACGGTAACGGACTGGAATATTTGAACGTGTAGCTCGTTCCACTTGGCCCTTTTACCGGCGTAACGGTAACGTCGATCGGTAAAACCAAATTCCCGGCATCATCAAATTCAGCTGATTGTTCTGTCACAATTTCCTCGACGGTTGTTTTAGAACTATGCGCGCATGCTAAAAGTCCTGTGAATGCTAACGCAAGCACGCCGCGTGAAATGACTTTATGTACAATACCCATTAAACGACTCCCCTTTTTTGCGTATCTATCCCTCGATTGCGGGAAAACAACACCTCTAAATCGGTTATCAATAAAAACCGATAACATTTTATTACATTTTTCCAAACAACCCTCAAGCTTCATCAATTTTGTTTCTCACAAACCTTGGATGCTGGAGCCCAATGCGCTCGAACTCATCTTGCAGTTGGCGCGCTTGTAAATCGTGCCTATCACTTAAACGGTATAACTCAAATAGTCTGAGCTTTGAAGAAATCGACATTTCTCCTTCTTTTGGTTGCAGCTGAATAATAGCATCACTGATGACTTCTCGGGCAGATAAATTTTGACCCGCTCTTTTGAATGCTGATGAAAGCGCTATAGCTCTTGCTGCGATTGCCTCGAGGGAGGTCTTTGACTGAAGCGAGATGAGTGGTCGATGCAATTTTCTTAACTCTGATATTTGGTCGTCACTGGCTTCGCCACGTAGAACCAAGTTGGACAAACTATATGCGTACACAATGATGCTACCACTATGATTGCTGTCGTTTTCATAGACTTCTTTGGCATAAGCTACCGATTGCTTAGCAGCTTTAATCGCTGAAGATTTTAACCCATCATAATGATGAATTTCAGACCTCAAGAAATGAGTGTACGCAGCATTTCTTTTCCATATTGTATTGCTTGGCTCTCTCAAGATTAGCTTTTCTGAACGGGATGTGGCCTCCTCAACAATCGCCATCGCATCAGCAAACGAACCGGTCGAAAGGTATACATTGGACAAACGTCGCTGTGCGGCGATCTTGAGATGCAAATTCTCATAGTCCTCACCACCGCCGGTCGTTATTTTTTCATAAACAGAAATTTCTTCATTCAATACACCCGTCGCCGATAGGTAATCACCTTGGGCGATTTGTGAAATCGCAACCCAGGACAACGCATTTGCAACAGACAAACGATACCTTTTGTTTGCAGGATACAGATCAACGAGAGAACGTCTAACCTCAACTGACTGTTTAAAGAACTCGGCAGCTTCATCGAAATTACCAGACCGATGTTGAAGCCCGCCCAACGTATTCGTCGCATAAGCGATTTCTAACTTCCAATCGGGATTGACCGGGTTGATAGCAACCAAATGTTCTGCAAGGCGTAAGTACTCCAGAAAATGAGCTCTCGCGGTCGCATAGTCGTTTCTCTCTAAAGGAACCCTCCCCAACCAGAAAACCGATTGAGCATGATCAAAAATTCGTTGCTCATCATTGGGCGCCCGCCGCAACAATTCCTCGGTCGCCATCGCCGCGCTATCGAAAGCGGCCTGAGCCGCGGGAAAATCGCTTCGCTTGAAATCAATTTGCCCCACAAGAGATAACGCCCTGGCCCGGCGGCCCAACGCATCATCATCGACCGCGTCCTGACGACCATAATATTCAAGAGCGCGATCACCTACCGCCTCTAAGGCGTCCAACCGTCCGATAGGCTCTAAGGTGCCGCGAAAATCCGTCAGCATAAATTCGATAAGATCTTCCGCCTCGCCCCGGGCGATATGCGCTTGGTTACGCTGCACAACAGCTTCGCGGCGTTGTTCATTGGCGTAAAAGGCCATAACGCCGAAAATCGCCGTAAGCCCGGCGGACATCGCCACCATTAAACGCGCCCGTCGCGCCCGACGCGCGGCATCGCGCTGCACTAGATCGTCAAGCTTCACGCCCAACATGCCAGCGGCGATTTTTAAAATCGCGCTGCGCCGACCGTCCCCTTCATCTCGCGCATCGGCGGCGACGGGCTCGGCCGCCTCATCCGTTATCTCACCGTTTTCGTTGACGACGAACCGCAACGCTTCCGGAAAACATTCGCGCCCTGGCCCGCCCCCCGGCTCGCCATCAATAATGATCGCGAGGGTGCGCCCAGCGCCATGGAGTTTTTTGAAGAGTTTGATCTCCTCATTCACCCATTTAGACGCCGCCGCGCGCGGCGAGCACAATACAACTTGGAAGTGGCTTTCACTTAGCGCTTGTTGGATTTCATCATTGAGGTTGCCAGCGGCGGGAAAATCCTCGCGATCCCTAAAGATCGGCGACAAACGCTCGGGCGCCGGGCCGTGAATCGAATCACGGCCAATCAACGAAGCAGGCGTGCGAAAGGCTTCCAGCTGTCGCTGAAGCCATTGCCCGTCTTTCTCATCAGCATGGCTGTAACTGATGAAGGCCTTGTACCGGTGTTGATGCATGGGGCTAACTCTCGCCAAGCGGTTTAATACCAAGCATTCGGCGGCCTATGCTAGCCTTAAACTGCACTAAATCCGTGACGCGGATCACGAACACGACGGAACGTGATCAAATGACCGCAAGCGGGTGGATCTTTTAACTATTTTGGCGAAAGCGCATGCAGATTCTGCGGTGGTTTGGAGACCTTAATCCGGCGCAGAAGGAATGCGTGAGACCATGGTCAGGAAGCGGCGAATCTTGCGCCCTGCCAGATACTGACGATCATCTTTAGCAATCATTGTATTGCGCGTTAAAAAGTACTCTCGTCGACCGCCCCCGATTACTCGCCTCAGCAACCGATAGGACGCAGCGTGCAACAGACTTGGCCATGAGTTGTATTCTCTCTGAGTTTAATTGCCAGGTTTCGGAAATAGAATGTTGTGTGGACGCCGAGTACGGTCAAGCTATGCCAGCAGATCACTTTGCCAGGTCTTTTTTGCAAAAAAATCGATGAAAATATTTTTATCTTTTTCTTGAAATTGCTATTTGACGGCCGTCGATTTTTCGTCGATGAAGTTCCCGTGCCGATCAGTCTGGTAGACCAAAAACACTTTGGGTCGCACGGGTACAGAGTAACATAAGCAATCGGTCTACGCATACATTCAAAAAAAGAGGACATAAAATGATTGAAACAAAAACCTCCGACATTATGCAAGGCAATGATCAAATTGTTGAGCTATCAGCAACTGAAATTGTTGAGATCTCCGGCGGCATCAACGACGGGGAGCCAACAGTTAGAGACGAGTGCGCACTTTGCATTCCACGCCAACAATGCCGCATAGCATTTTGGTGCCGCTAGGCATTACAATGTAGAGAAGACTTTAATTTCTACGGCGCGCAGTCAGGTCGAAGGTTCGCCTGGCTGCGTGTTTTTGAACAGCTCGTACTATTGAAGGATTTCTTACGTAATGTGGCTTCGCTTTGTGCAAAAGTAGTGCAAACTCAAAAGAAGAGAACCCTCTGCAAAAGCTCCAATATTTTTACTACAGACGAACATGACGAGGTTCAATTAGTCTCCGTAACTTGATTTTCGGATCCGGCTTCTTCAGCCTGCAGCAAACTTCTCACTCTTTCTCAACGTGCCAGCATAGCGCTTCCTCTCGGTATACAGAACCTCCATAAAAGCCAATTGAAAGGAGCTTTCTTGAAATTTCATGGCCGCCCACCCCATAGTAAATAAAGATTAATTATCGCAATTAAACTTAGACGAAGTACTAGCATTAATTTAATAATACAATTAAAGTCCCGAAAAATTTAAAATACTCGAAATTTTTTAAATTTTCAATTTACACACTTGTCAGCATTGGTTATGTTAAGCCTTTTCGTCCCGGGCTGAGCAAATTTGGTTTCGCTCAAAAACCGAATTTTTGCAAACAAAAGCGGCTTTAAAACGATTGAGAAGTAGGAAAACTGTCAATGTAGCGGTCAGCGCCGCTCCTTTTTTTGGTGCTAGTGATCGACACTACGTGAAAAATTACGATGTGAGAAATCACATACTCTCGCGAACGGCGCGTAAAAATTGAATTTTCGACGTGCCTGTTTGCATGCAGAATTTAAGTGAATGGACTCTTGGTTATGGCTTCCGTTACAACACTTTCGGCGAAAGCAGCTTTAAAAACCCATAATGTATTGCTGACGTCACTTTATAGTGAAGCGCTGCGCGCGGGCGGCGTTAAACTCACCCCAAAGAGCCTAGAAACGGCGATCAACATGCACCCGCGCTTTCCCGGCTTTGAATCTTTCCACGAATGGGCCATAGACCACGGAATAAAGTTGCGAGTGTTTCGAACAAATGCCGGCAACTTATCGAGCCTGGTTCCATGTCTTGCCTTTTTTAAGGTGCCGAATGGGCGATTAGAACCCTTGGCGATGATCCGGGAAACCCGCGACGGTGAAATCCTTTTAGAGGATGAACACGGCTTGCATTGGGAATCTGTCGAAAAAATCGACGGTTATAGTTGTGAGATCTTCGTTAAAGTCACACCGCCAGAGACACCGTTTCATCCAGCTTTCACAAACGCATTACAAAAAGACCGCTCCCAAATATGGCGAAAACGGACTATTATTGCGTTTTTAGCTGCTGCGTCGGTTTTCGCTGCTACCGGGTTCTGGCTAATCGCGCCAGGGCTAACTGCGATGGGCCTTACAGCACATTTCCTACTCAGTATTGTCGGTATTGCCCTCGGCGTAGCGTTAGTTACCCTAACTTATGGAAGAAATTCTGGACTAATGCCCGATGTTTGCAATGCCGAGGCCCTATCGCAATCAGGTTGCGGGAGCGCACTTTCATCACCATTGTCAAAAATCGTGCCTTGGATCGGGCTGCCGCTCGCCACACTCGGCTATTTTGTTGTCATGACACTCGCAGTTGGAATTGGCGCTAGTATCCCCGGCCTGCACGCCTGTGTCATGGTCACAAGCGCAATCGCAATCGTCACGGGCCTTGCCTCGATTTATTATCAGGGCGTCATCTTGAAAGACTGGTGCCATCTTTGCTGTATGATGGTCGGCGTGATGGCGCTCCAGGCTCTCATCGCTCTTTTGCTGATACCTGGAATAGCAATTCACTCATCGGTCTCCATTCTTACTGGTGCATTAGGGTTCGCAAGTTTGTTTGCAACAGTTTTTGCCATCCTCATTGTCGCTGAACCTCATTTGGAGGGCGTGAGTGAATTCGAATTGATGTCATCGCATTACAAACAACTCCTGCAAAGACCGCAAATCCAATCGGAGATCTTCAAACAGGACGCCCTTGATATCGGCCGCGTCGAGGGTGACATTCTTCTTGGCGATATGAGCGACGACGCCGTCGAACTGGCTCTCGTCCTAAGCTTAGGATGCAACGGATGTGCAATCGCCATCATGGATGTTGATCGCCTCAGAAACCGGCTATCGGACGGCGTTCGTATACGGATGCGAATGGCGGTCGAACAACCGAATGTCTATTTTGACCTTTATGACAAAATTCTAATGGCATCCGCACATGGCCGCCACGAGGAGGCGTTTTCAATCCTGCTCGCAGAAGCTCGAAACCCGACGAGAATTTCCCGCAAAATCGCAAAGCGCGCTGATCCGGCGGATTATTCCGAAGCACTCCAGGCGCAGCTACGTTGGTATGAAGAGGTAAAGCCGCCCACGGTGCCTCTAAAAACGTTTGACGGATTTATTTACGCCGGGAAAGTCAGCGATATGCGCTACTTGATCCAAGAAGTCGCCGCAGAAGTTTGCGCCGCGCGGCTTAAAAAATCGGCCTAAGTTTTCTTTGTCATAACATCGCTGATCTCCGGCGGTTCGCACCAAATGTATTACCAATCGGGCATTTCCAACTCTATCAGTATACAGCGCGGCCATAATCCGCATCGACTAGGCGTCGCCCCAGGGGCCATAGCGCATAACCGGCAAGCTTAAGATGCGCCCATGCAAAGGGCAGCCCGATGATGGTGATGCCGAGGGCGATGGCGGCGAAGAGATGCCCAATGGCGAGCCACCAGCCGGCGAGCACGAACCAGATGATATTGCCAATAAACGCCAACGGGCCGGGCCGAGCGCCGGGACCGTGGACGATATCGCGATCGACCAATTTCATACCGAAGGGCCAACAATGATAGCGGGCGTTGTCGAACGCGGCGCGCGCCCATGGCAGCCCGATAATGGTGATCGCCATTAAAAAAGCCGCAAACAGCCACCCCAAAGCCGCGAAGACGCCCCCCGTCACGAGCCAAAGAATATTCAACACAACGGAAATCGGGGACGATGCCGCCTCCCCCATGGAGACGCGACGCGCCTTTCCGTCGCGACCGTGATAATAATGGTGGTGATAATGCGCCATGGTTCGCCCCAACGATGCTCGTGTCAAAATGCGCTCTTGGATGTGGTGGGAGCGGCGTTGCGCGACAAGGTGGCCGGCAAACGGTTCATCGCGCAAAAACCGGCGCTTAGCCGATAAGCAGCGCTCAATTAATCGCCCTGTTCGTCACCGCCAAACGCGCCTGATCGTCGCTCTTGGCAAGCGCCATGTAATCAGCGACACCATAGGTATGACGCCAAGTGAAAAAGCCCGAGAATCCTTTAAACGCGCCCTCTTACAGGCGACCCGCGCGATTTCTGCGCAACCTAACGTAGAGGTCGGTTTTGGCGGCGACCATGTCGTCGTCCAGGGGAACAACGCCAAGATTCCCCTGCCCCCGCGCATCCTCGATCGCGAATCGGCCCTCGTCGCCCGTGGGGAATCCGATGGCGCCGCCCTTTGGCTCGCCCATCATGACGCCGCCGCCCACCGGGCGAACGCCCCAAAGGGGCCAGAGGCGCGCGCTGTATTTTCAGCCCTTGAGCAAGCCCGGATCGAGGCCATTGGCGCTCGCGCGCTCAAAGGCGTTGGCGACAATCTTGAAGCGGCCCTTGGCAAACGGCTTTCTGAGAAAGGCTACACCCAACTCGACCCAAAAGCGGCGCCCCCGCTGGCGGAGATCGCCGCGCTCCTTCTGCGTCAACGCCTAACAAACCGTGACCACCCGGAAAGCGTCCGGCGCATGATGGACGCCTGCGCGCCCGATGTTGAGGAATTGGCCGGCGCCTCCCTCGACGCCCTCGCCGCGGCCCATGATCTCGACGATCAGGCGGCGTTTGCTCAGCTGGCGCGGGAAGTCCTTCGGGACCTCGATCTCGAAGATGACGACGGCGAAGGCCCCAGCGAAGAGCAAACAGAGTCCGAAGATAACCCGGAGAATGAAGACGACACCGCCGAGAATGAGGATGACGGCGGCGAAACCGATATGCCGGAAGACCATCGCGGCGAGGCCGATAACGACACATCGGACGCCGACACGGAGATGAATGATGATGATCTAACCGATGCTGAGGATGACGATCCAGACGGCGCGGCGGAGAACGCAAAAATCTCCTCCATGCAGATGCGGTTTGAAGGCGATACCGGCGAGCGATATAAGCCGTACACGACCGAGTTTGACGAAATCGCTGACGCTTCCGAACTTTGCGACGCCGAAGAACTGGCGCGGCTGCGCCGGTCTCTCGATCGCCAGCTAGAAAATCTCCATAGCGTCGTCTCCCGACTTGCGAACAAATTACAACGCAAATTGCTCGCCCAGCAAAACCGATCCTGGGAATTCGACCTCGATGAAGGAGTTCTGGACGCGGCCCGTCTTTCGCGGGTTGTGACCGATCCCATGCAGCCCCTTTCCTTTAAGCGCGAGCGCGATCAGGATTTCCGCGATACGGTTGTTACCTTACTGATTGATAATTCGGGCTCTATGCGGGGCCGGCCCATCTCCATCGCGGCGATCTGCGCCGATATCCTCGCGCGCACCTTGGAGCGGTGCAGCGTGAAGGTTGAGATTTTGGGCTTCACAACACGCGCCTGGAAGGGCGGGCGATCAAGGGACAAATGGGTGGAGGCTGGAAGGCCGTCTAACCCGGGCCGCCTAAACGATCTGCGCCACGTGATTTACAAACCCGCCGATGCGCCATGGCGACGCTCGCGCACCGCGTTGGGGCTCATGATGAAAGAGGGTCTCTTGAAAGAGAACATTGACGGAGAGGCGCTCCTTTGGGCCCATAACCGTCTTGTCTGCCGTCCCGAAGCGCGGCGTATTTTGATGGTTATCTCTGACGGCGCGCCTGTAGATGACACCACCTCGTCGGCCAATGGCGGCGCCTATCTCGACCGTCATTTGCGCGAGACCATTGCGTTTATCGAAAACCGTTCGCCCGTGGAGTTGCTCGCCATCGGGATTGGCCATGATGTGACCCGTTGGTACCGCCGGGCCCTGACGATTTTTGATGTCGATCAACTCGGCGGCGCGATGGTGGATAAACTCGCCGAACTCTTTGATGAGGAGCCGAAGCAGGTAAAGCGACAAGCAAGCCGCGGGCAACAGAGAAAACGCGCGAGCTAGGCTCGCGTTAATTTCTATCCAGAACAAAACGCACGCCCGCCTGGCGGCTCCCTATTCGCGATCCTACTTATACCCTTGCATCGTCGCCATGTGGTTGCAGAGGATATCGAGCGGCACCGATGCGCCGTCGGCCTGAACAATGCGCACATGGTGGCGCCTAAGGGCGCGCGCATGGGGCGCGCCGCATGAGTGGGCGATCATGGCGACATCTTTGCGCATCTTCTCCACATAGCGCGCGACTTGAGGCGCTTTTCGTTTGGGATCGAGCCCCGCTTGTAGGTGCTTCTTATGGGTCGTGACGCCCGTCGGACAGTTATTCGTGTGACACCGCAGCGCCTGAATACAGCCCACGGAGAACATAAACCCCCTCGCCGTATTGACGACATCGGCCCCGGCGCAATAGGCCCAAGCGACCTCCGCCGGAGTGACGAGTTTGCCCGATGCAATAATGCGAATACGATCTCGCATACCGCGACGCTCTAAAATATCGGCTAATAATGGCAACGCGTTTTTCAACGGCAGGCCGACATTGTCCATTAAAGACATCGGCGCAGCGCCCGTGCCCCCATCGCCGCCGTCAATCGTGATAAAGTCTGGCGCTGCATCCAAACCGCGCCGTTCGATCGCATCGCAAAACTCATCGATCCATCCGTATGCGCCAATCACCGTTTTGAACCCCGTCGGCAACCCCGACACGGTCCGAATGTGATTAATCATATCGAGTAAGTCATCAACGCTATCGATTTCCGGATGACGATTGGGTGAGATCGACGGCTTACCGATGGGGATGCCGCGAATCTTCGAGACTTCTTTTGTCACTTTCTCCGCTGGCAAGATACCGCCTTTGCCTGGCTTTGCCCCCTGAGCGAGTTTTAATTCGATCATTTTTACTTCGGGCTTGCTGGCGATCGCTTTCAGTTTTTCGTCATCCAGCCCGCCATCATCGCGGCGCACGCCATACTTAGCGGTGCCGATTTGAAAAATAACGTCGCCGCCACCTTCCAAATGGTATGGGGACAAGCCGCCCTCGCCGGTGTTCATGTAACATTTAGCGAGTTGAGCGCCCCGTGAAAGAGCTTTCACCGCAGGTTTCGACAATGCGCCGTAACTCATTGCGGAAATGTTGATTATGGACTGGCAGGGATATGGGTTCGCCGTGTGCGGACCAAACGTCACCGCGGGAGGATCGTTGGCTTCGTCATCGAGCTTTGGAAAAGCGCAGTTCACAAATATCGGCGTACCGACAAGCGTTAAATTACGGGTGGAGCCGAATGGCTGCGTGTTACTTTCACCCTTGGAGGATTTATAAATCCATTCCCGCTCAGCCCGGTTGAACGGCATCTCCTCGCGGTCAAGGGCGAAAAAATATTGTCGGAAAAATTCGCCTAGACGGGTGAACAAATAGCGAAAACGTCCAAGCACCGGATAGTTGTGACGAACCGCGTCTTTCGTCTGGTTGCTATCAACCAGAAACATAATGATGACGCCTAAGACACCAAGGCCAACCGCAAAGACGAATAGCGTCGTTAGTATACTCAAACCTTCAATTGTCAGTTTCGCCAATACGTCCACGGGCCCCTCCTGATGGCAATTCGCCGGATTATGCGCGCTCTTCGCAATGGTGCAAGCAACAATTCCATGATTTTTCACTCACGAAACCGGCATAACTTTCGGCGATGCCTCACAATTTCATAGCGGCCATGTTACAGAATGACTGATGCCGCAGCCATCCATTCAGTAAGGGCTAGAGTACCATGAAATCACGATGTTCCTTGTTGGTGAGTGTTTTTCTCGCCCTTTGCACCGCCAGCTGCACCAATTATCAGGTCAACGTCCCCCTCGTCACAGGCGCGCCCTTTGGATACGCGCAAGACCGATGTCGCGGCGGCTTTAATCAGTGCCGAACCGACTGCCTCAGCGCCCCTGACGCCCTTTCCCGCAGCGCCTGCGACGCGCGGTGCTTAGACGCGGAAACCCAATGCTACGCGACGGGCGAAAAAGTAAGCGATGAGCCGCTGTCACAGACTGGGTCCATCTCCGCCGCTCAGCGCGAGGCGGAGAAAGAACAGGCGTGGCGTGAATTTAAAGCCCGCAAAGAAAGAGAGCGGGCCGCAGCAAAAGAAGCCGAAAAGCTCGAAAACAAGGATAAATGATCGACCGGGTTCGACGAACCGCCTGCGGCGCGTGTTGCCCCTGGTTTTAAAGAGGCGCGGAACAATTACTCGGCGGCGTCAGGAAGCACTGATGGCGTCCAACGCAGAACGGGCTTTCGGGCCGCCGCTGTTTCATCGAGCCTGCGGCGCGGCGCATGTATCGGCGCGGCTTTGAAGGCTTCGACATCACCGGCTTTGGCGCGCTTCGCGAGCGACAGAAGCGAATCACAGAATTGATCCAATTCCTGCTTTGATTCTGATTCCGTTGGCTCAATCAACATCGCCCCGTGTACCACTAAGGGGAAATACATCGTCATCGGATGGTATCCCTCATCAATCATCGCTTTGGCGAAATCGATGGTTTCGACGCCCGTATCCTTTAACCAACGATCATCAAACAGCGCCTCATGCATGCAAAACCCGTCAAAGGCGGCGGTCATTTCCGCTTTCAATCGCGCTTGGACATAGTTCGCGTTGAGGACCGCGTCTTCAGCCGCTTGGCGAACCCCATCGACGCCGTGGCTTAGCATATAAGCAAGGGCCCGAACGAACATGCCCATCTGGCCATGGAACGCGGTCATCCGGCCAAAACTTTGCGTCCCATCGCCCGCGCGGGCGGCGTCTTTTTCCGTTTCGACAAGCCGAAAAGCGCCATCAGTATGGGCGACAAACGGCACCGGCGCAAAAGGGGCGAGCGCCTCTGACAAAACCGTCGGCCCAGACCCCGGCCCGCCGCCGCCATGGGGCGTTGAAAAGGTTTTATGCAGATTAATATGCATGGCGTCGACGCCAAGATCGCCAGGGCGCGCTTTGCCGGCGATCGCATTGAAATTAGCGCCGTCGCAATAGAAATACCCTCCAGCGTCATGGACGGCGACGGCGATGTCGCGGATATCCCGTTCAAACAACCCGCAGGTATTTGGGTTTGTCACCATAATCCCGGCGACATCCGGCCCCAGTTTTGACTTCAGCGCTGCAAGGTCGACCCTGCCCGTTTCGTCTGCAGGAATGCTGTCAACGGTAAACCCGCACTGCACGGCCGTCGCTGGATTCGTGCCGTGGGCGGATTCAGGCGCCAAAACACGCGTACGCGTCGCCCCTTCTCCCTTTGCATCGATGGCGGCTTTAATCGCCATCATGCCGCATAACTCCCCATGGGCGCCCGCTTTAGGCGACATCGCAACCGCCGGCATACCCGTCAAATTTTTCAGCCAATGGGCGAGCAAGTCTATCAGAGCCAACGCACCTTGCACCGTCGATTGGGGCTGCAGAGGGTGAATATCGGCAAAGCCTGGCGTACGCGCCATTTTTTCATTGAGGCGCGGATTATGTTTCATCGTGCAAGAGCCGAGCGGAAAAGGCCCCATATCGATCGCATAATTCTTTTGGGAAAGCCGCACGAAATGACGCATTGTCTCCGGCTCCGATAGCCCCGGCAATCCGATATCGTTATGACGCTCCAACCCGCCTAACCGTTTCTCCTTCAGGGTCGGTTCGGGAAAATCAACGCCGGTTTGGGCAAAAGCGTCTTTTTCAAAAATCAAACTCTCCTCGATTTGGAGAGCCCGATTTCCGGTGAAGGTGTCACTTGCCGCGGCGGTATCCGCGGTTGGGCGCGTTGGCCGACCTTGGGAGTTCATTGACATTTCAGTACGCTCTTTATGCAAATTTATTCAGAAATCGGGTTAAGCTATCATCAAGGGGTCTACCGTAAAGGTTTTACCCGGAATTTTTGCCCGCCAACGCTCGCTTCAACCATTGCACCAGCCTTGTCGATCACAAAGATTGCAACGCCCTCGGAATATGAGGCGGTTTCGCCCGCCCCATCTGATGCAACCACAGCCGTCGCTTGGGCGCTGACTTCAAACGACCCGTCGCGAAAATTATCGTAAGCGGCTTTATCCCTGAAAAAGAGAATTTCGCGGTATTTCTTCCCGCCGAGTTGCGCACCAACGGTAAATTGCGTGAGATACGCCTTCATCACCGGCGCACCGCCACGATAAAGAACGCCCTTTCCCCGGGCGCCGCCAATGCCGACGCCTGCCTTGGTCACCGATGGAAACACCGCATACCCATAAGCTTGGGAAAAGTATCGCGACATTGTCGCATCCGTTTGACGGAAAACATTCACCACTTCATTGGACTTACGGAGCAATTTCGAGGCGCCTTTTCTGTTTTCTTCAATATCCCAGCCTTGAGCATATGCGTCCGTAGTGATCATTTCGCCTGTCACCATGAACAGCGCTAGTAACACGGGCAGCCATCCGCCACGCATAAGCCATCGCACTTCCGATACTCGTTCCATTCCAATCCCCATTACTCGTCTCTCCACTATCCTGAAAACGTTCACCGGATCGCCATGCGCAACCCATCACAGAGTTGGCGAATATCATCATCCTGCGTTGTCTCAGTCGCGGCGATGATCAAGAGGTTTTCCGCATCGGGCTCCTCCGCCCAAAGCCGATCACCCGGCACGCCGGCGATGACGCCCTCGCCGGCTAATTTCTCAACGATATCGCCGGCACTCTTTGGTAGTCGGATCGTAAACTCGTTATAAAACGCGCGCGTTAGCACTTCGACGCCGTCAATGCTGGCCAAGGCGTCCGCCGTTTGACTGGCGGCTTGGTGGTTGAGGGCCGCCAGACGTCGCAATCCAGCCTCACCCAACAGTGTCATATGGACGGTAAACGCCAAGGCGCAGAGCCCAGAGTTTGTGCAAATGTTCGATGTCGCTTTATCACGTCGAATATGTTGTTCCCGTGTTGATAACGTCAGAACAAACCCGCGCTTTCCTTCAGCGTCAGTTGTTTCACCGCACAGACGCCCCGGCATCTGCCGGACATATTTCTGACGCGTCGCAAATAGGCCGACATAAGGCCCACCAAAGGTTAGTGGGTTTCCAATCGACTGGCCTTCACCAACGACAATATCCGCGCCCATTTCCCCGGGGCTCTTGACCGCGCCAAGAGACGTGATCTCCGTGACCACTGCCACCAGCAATGCGCCCTTCGCCTGGCACGCCGATGAAAGCGCGGATAGATCGTGCAAATTGCCAAACACATCCGGGGTCTGCACAATAACGCATGAGGTTTCATCATCGATCAGTGATGAAAGATCTTCGTCCCCCGTCGGGGACAGCGGCGCCGAGACGACCGTGTCGCCTTCAAGCTCCGAATTCGTACGGGTCACGCTGGCGTAATGGGGGTGGAGGCCGCCCGAGAGCACGACATTCTTCCGTTTGTTAACGCGGCGCGCCATGAGCGCGGCCTCCGCGCAGGCGGTTGAACCATCATACATGGACGCGTTAGCGACATCCATGCCGGTGAGCGCGGCGACCTGGGTTTGAAACTCAAACAGGTACTGCAGCGTCCCTTGTGCGATTTCGGGTTGATAGGGGGTATAAGAGGTCAAAAATTCAGACCGCTGAATAATATGATCAACCGTCGCTGGCACGTGATGCTTATAGGCCCCGCACCCCACAAAGAACGGCCCTTCAGACGCGGTCCGGTTCTTCGCCGCCATCCTATTGAGCGTGCGCTCCACCGACAATTCACTCTGGTGAAGAGGCAGGTCAATATCGGGGTTCAGCGCATCGCTCGGCACATCTGAAAACAATTCGTCAATCGATCGAGCGCCGACGACGCCGAGCATCTCCTGGCGTTCAGAATTTGACAGGGGCAAATACCGCATGGCGGGCATCTCCTTCAAAGATTGGATAATTTAAGCGTTTTCAGTAAATTCTTTATACGCCGCTTCATCCATTAGACCGTCCATTTCAGCCATATCCGATGGTTTTATTTTCACGAACCAAGCCGCGCCCGCCGGGTCCGCGTTGACATCCGCCGGCTCGTCAACGATCGCGCTATTCGCCTCGACAATTTCACCCGTAATCGGCGCATAGACATCAGAGGCGGCTTTTACGGATTCAACCACCGCCATATCATCGCCTTGGGAGAAAGATCGGCCCGCTTCGGGGAGCTCCACAAAAACAACGTCGCCCAGCTGCTCTGCGGCATGGTGGGTAATCCCTACAACCGCGATATCGCCCTCTAGGCGCACCCATTCGTGATCTTTGGTAAACTTCAGTGTCATGATAACCTCTTTATCCGCGATAATAATTTTGGGGCGTGAATGGCATCGCCGCGACGGTCGCCGGCAGCGCCTTTCCCCGGACCGTTAGATTGACCCGCGCACCAATCTCGGCATGAGAAGGCGCGACATAGCCCATCGCAAGGGGGCCGCCGAGCGTTGGGCCAAAGCCGCCAGATGTGACAACGCCAATTGGCGCACCGTTTTCATCCGTAATCGGCGCGCCTTCGCGCGCTGGTGCGCGTCCTTCTGGAAGAAGGCCCACGCGAATTCTGGAGGCGCCATCCGACAACTCGCGTATTATTCGCGCCGCCCCTGGAAAGCCGCCTTCCTCGCGACGGCGTTTGCCAATGGCGAAGGCGATATTGCCCTCCACCGGCGATGTTGTCTCATTAAGGTCGTGCCCATACAGGCAAAGGCCAGCTTCGAGCCTCAAAGAATCGCGCGCGCCAAGGCCAATTGGCTCGACATCCTCGTCAGCGAGTAAAGTCCGGGCGAGACGTTCAGCGTCAGCATTTGGAATGGACAATTCGAACCCGTCTTCGCCGGTGTAGCCGCATCGCGAGACATATATCGGAACGCCATCCCAAGTAGCGCGCTGCATGGTCATGAATTTTTGTTGCGCCGACCCGGGGACGAGCCGTTCAACAACACCCGCTGCGGCCGGCCCTTGAATCGCCAACAACGCGCGGTCATCGGCAATCTCTAACCTGACATCAGCGCCCAGCTTTTCTTGAATAAGCCGGAAGTCATTGTCCTTACACGCTGCATTTACCACCAAAAACAATGACCCCGCCTCTGCGTCATCTGCGGGCCGCGTAATCATCAAATCATCGACAACCCCGCCGTCATCGTTCAGGAGGACGGAATAGCGCAATCCGCCTTTGCGCAGTTTTCGGATTTCTCCCGGCGCCAGAGTTTCGATTGCATTGGCAATGTCCTGATGGGCGTTCTCGCCGCCTTTGGGAGCCTTGGTTGTCGTCAACCACGCTTGGCCCATATGGGAAACATCGAAAAGGCCCGCCTTGGCGCGGGTATGGAGATGTTCCTTCATGACCCCCATCGGGTATTGAACCGGCATTTCATAGCCGGCAAACGGCGTCATCTTGGCGCCGATCGACACATGGAGGTCAAATAGCGGCGTGCGGTGTAGATTGTCGGTCAAAAGCTCATTCCCATATCACTAAGGTCGCATCATCCCCGCCAATGGCGACGATGCACGGCAACCCCGGCTGTCATGGGAACCTGAGAGATTTCGCCGAACCGCCCTCATGACGGATGCCGGCTTACTCCTTCGGTGGATAGGGCGTTTCACCCTATCGCTTTCCAGCCTTTACTTACGCATGCGGTCCTTTTGCCTGAGAGTTTCCGGGGCGGTTGCTCCTTCGGCGCTAGCGATCATCTCCCGATGATCACCAATCTCTCCCGCATTATGCGCGTCATCTGCCTACTCTGTCTCGACTCGCAGATTGAAACCGGACCTTAAAGTCGAAACGGTTTAAGTCAATAAATGCTTCGAATAAGTCTTTTGCCGAGTGAACAACGTACGACTATCGGCACTTCTTACACACGCCGCGCAATTCAAGATGCGCGACCGTCATGGAAAAGCCGTCTCCACGGGCATATGGCGAAATGAGCGCCTCCAAGCCCTCAATATCAATTTCGTCAACGAAGTCGCATTCTTCGCAAACCCTGAAAACCTGCACTTGGTGCGGGTCATTGTGGTTGCAGATCACAAATGAATTTAGGGCTTCAAGTTTGTGGATAATCCCCTTTTGCTCCAGCCCATCAAGCGCCCGATAAACGGTCATGGGCGCTCTCACGCCTTGAGCCTTTAATTTATCAAGGATTTCATAAGCTTTCATTTGCTGACCGGCGTCATTCAATGCCGACCACACAAGGGTCTCGTTCTTCGTCAGACCGACGGGAGGCTTTTTTCCACCGTCACAGCAGGCATGATCATGTCGGTCAGCTGACCCCAGCGTCGCGAATGAAGGCCGATCAACGGCCGCAGGCTGCTCACTCATCTCATCACCCCCTTAACAATTAACGTTAAGGCGGAGATGTTATCCCGGTGTTATATCAATAACAAGACTACCCCAATGACGGGAGCCACGCCCCGCCGCTATGGCCATTCCGCCCGGTCAAAAATTCTGACGGCCTCTGCTTGATTTTCGCCAAGGGCCGCGACGGGAAGATCATCTTCGCGAAACGTTCCTAAGGCTGCGACCGGCCCGGTAGGAGCGACCCCTTCAACGATGGGGTACTCATTGTTACCACCCGCGAAAGCTTGTTGATTGTCATCGCGCAGTAAGAAGGCGATAAGGCCCTCCGCGTTATTGCGATTGGGCGCATGCTGCGCGAGACCCGCACCAGAGATGTTAACATGGGTTCCCGTCGTTTCTTGAGATGGGAAAAGTACATCTATTTTATCGCCGATGGCACGGTTCTTATCGTTGTCCGATCCGATAAAACGGGCCACGTAATAGCTGTTGACGATGGCGACACGGCATAGCCCTGCCGCAACAGCTTCTATCTGGCTCGTATCATTGCCTTGAGGTTTTCGGGCGAAGTTCGCCACCACCCCTTTCGCCCATTCTTCAGCTGCTTCTGCGCCATCGCGCGCGACAATACTGGCAAGCAGGGATTGGTTGTAAACATTGGTGGACGACCGCACACAGACCATCCCTTTAAAGGCGGGATCAGCCAGATCCCCATAGGTCGCCAGCCCTTCGGGCAACCCCATTTCTTTGTTAAAAATTACTATTCGCGCGCGCTTGGAAAGGCCAACCCATTCCGCTGACGGATGACGGAAGCGTTCTTGCACTCGGGACAGAACCTCTTCGCTTGTTATTGGCTGCAGTAGCCCTTTTGACTGGGCGCGCCATAAAACGCCTGCATCCGCCGTCATGAATAGATCTGCCGGACTTGAACCGCCTTCCCGACGAAGCCGTTCGATCAGCGCATCGCCATTTGCTTCGACAATGTTGACCTTGATGCCGGTCTCTTTGGTGAAGGCCTCAAAAAGAGCGAGGTCAGAATCATAATGGCGACCAGAATAGAGATTGACGACACCGGCTGAGGAGCCTTCTGCGCTGTCACTCGTCGCCTCCGCCGCCGACACTGGCACCGCGTCGGTATTGTCACTTTCGCCGGCGCAGGCGATCAATACGAAGACGCCTATTAGTCCTGCTGCGAACGAACGCAGAACCGCGTTAAATGAAGAAGAAGTCATCCCGTTAAGGCTCCCTGAGCGACAACTCGCCATCGCTCTATTTTTTGCGATTAATTCTTAATTACAGTTATCGGCATCATCAAACCGCGTCAAGCGCTCCTCGAATGAAAGGCGCGACGCGCTGGGTATTGATCCGGAACAAAAGGATTAACCGGCGACGCGCTCCCCCGCAGACGAGAAAACAAAGACGCCCGATGACGCCGGTCGCAATCGAACTCGATCACCAATGGATAAAGGAGACGGCGCCTCAACGGCCAATGGAGCGGTAGGTTGAGTTGGCGCCTGATCGGGCGCGCGCGCGGAGACAAGATACCTGACACTGCCGCCCAAATCACGCACGTCACTTATCACAGCAAGACCATCGCGATCAGGCTCAGCTGACAACGCTCCCGAGCGCGCGACAATCATAATTTTCGTTTCACTTAATTCATGGAGCGAGATCATCCCAGATAGGTCAATGGGCCCAAATGCGGTGGTGACGCGCTCTTCACAAATATCCCCTAACAGGACTTGAGCGCCCGGAAAAAGTGAAGCGCCCTCAGGCGATTCTGGGCTCTCGAACAACGCCGCTGGCGTTGCGTCCTCGATAATCCGCCCCTGCTTCATCACCGCAATGCGATCCGCCATCTCCAACGCTTCCTCGGGGTCATGGGTAACAATGATCGTCGGCGTGCGTCGCTCTTTCAGGAGCAGGCGCAAATCCCGGCGTAAGCGATGACGTAAGACCGAATCGACGCTGGCGAATGGCTCGTCAAGCAAAATGGCATGGGGGCGACGCGCAAACACCCGCGCCAATGCCGCACGCTGTTGTTGACCGCCGGAAAGTTGGTGCGGATAGCGATGAGCGAATTCCCCCATCTCAAGGGCTAGCAGTTCCTCGCCGGCGCGGATCAGCCTATCCTTACGTGCGCCCTTCAGCCCAAAGACGGTATTTTCAAGCACCGACATATGGGGGAAAAGAGCGAAATCTTGGAAGACAAACCCAACAGGACGGTCTTCCGGTGCGACCTTCTCTCCCTGATCCGCCATGACCTGGTCGTTGATATGGATCGAGCCCGATCTTGCGGTTTCAAGACCCGCTGTTAGACGCAAAATTGTTGTCTTTCCACAACCTGACGGCCCGAATAGAGCGACAATTTCGCCCTCCCCGACATCAAGATTGACATCTTGGAGGACGACGTTTTCGCCATAGGAAAAGCTGATATTGTGCAGCGACACGCTCATATCAATTTCATCTCGCATTATCTGCTGGCAAATGATAGCCGTAAACAGATTATGACTGCCGAAACGTTACCGCCAATTAGGACCGATCAACCGTCGTCTAAAGTGAACGCGGGCGCCCCGCTAGAACAGGCGCGACGATGGGTCAGCCTATCAACGATAAGCCTGCTTCTAATCACCGTGTTGATCGCCGCACCGATGGCAGCGGTGACTGCAAGCCTTTTCACCCCCAGCCAGAGCATTGATGCGCAAGCCCATATCTGGACTACGACCGGACCGCGCTATCTCTTTGGGACGGTAGGTCTGTGCCTGAGTGTTGGGATAAGCGCCGGCGTGATCGGCGCCGGCGCCGCATTCCTCACGGCGCTGACAGAGTTTCCAGGTCGTCGTATTCTCGGGGTGCTTTTGGCCGCGCCACTTGCCGTTCCCGCCTATATCGCCGCCTATGTTTATGGTGATCTTTTTTCTCCGTTTGGCGCAGTTGGCGCGTTCCTTCGGTTCATCGGCGCACCATCGGCCCCCATTCGCTCCTTAGCGGGGGCGGCTTTCGTATTGACCTTGTGCACTTACCCTTATGTCTATCTTGCTGTTCGCGCCGTTTTGACCAATCGATCAAGCGTCTTCTTCGAAGCGGCGCGAAGCCTTGGCGCGCGACCTGCGACGGTTTTGCAGCAAGTCCTTTTCCCTTTAATCCGCCCTGCGTTAGCAGGCGGGGTCGCTCTTTGCTTAATGGAGACCGCCGGAGATTTCGGCGTTGCGGAGTATTACGGCGTTCCCACCCTATCCACGGGGGTCTTCCGGGTTTGGCGCGGGTTGGGCGATGTTGTGGCTGCGGCGCAATTGGCGGCCGGTTTGTTCCTGATCGCTATTTTCCTTGTTTGGCTTGAAAGCGCCGCTCGGCGCGGTCGTCGCGATGATGGCGCCCGGGGCGGGCGGGCGCCGCAACGTCTCGCATTGCGCGGTGTTCCAGCGCTGACGGCGGTCCTCGCCTGTCTGGCGCCCTCTCTTTTTGGGTTCTTAATCCCCGTGCTGACCCTCACGACCATGGCGGTTGGCGATAGCGCGCAGGCATTATCGACAAAAACCATTGATGCCCTGACGAATACGATATGGCTCGCGGGCTTGGGGGCGGTTGTCACGACAGCGATCGGCGGCGGGCTCGCTTTTTCCGTTCACTTACGCTCAATGCGCCGAACAAAGCGGGCGCTCCTACAAACAGGGGCACTACGTATCGCAACCCTAGGATATGCGTTGCCAGGCGCCCTCGTCGCCGTCGGCATTTTACAATTGATCAGCTTTTTCCCGGAAGGATTGCGCGGACCGCTGATTGCCGGCAGTGGCGGCGCGCTTTTACTGTACGCCTATGTCGTGCGGTTTCTCACCATCGGTCATGACAACGCCGCCGCCGGCCTAGCGCAGATTACCCCATCGTTTTTCGACGCCGCCCGCACAATGGGTGTGCGAGGCGGCGCGATTTTTCATCGGATCCACCTGCCCCTCATCCGACCATCAATGCTGGCAGGGCTTGCCATAGTCTTTATCGACATCGCAAAAGAACTTCCCGCAACGCTCATCCTGCGCCCATTCGGCATGGAGACGCTTGCAACGAGCGTTTATCGCCTCGCTTCGGATGAACGCGTCGCGGAAGCGTCAATCATGGCGCTCACTTTAATCGCCCTTGGGCTTTTACCCCTTGCAATTATTGGCTTGTTGAACACGTCGCACCTGAAGTCATCGCGGTAATAATCCCCCGTGCACCACCTAAGGCGACCCCCTCGATGCCATCGCGCAGATCTCTACGAGGCGACACCCTCTTTGTAAGAATTACTTGAGCGACAACGACGATCAGGAAATGGCCGCCTCGACCGCATCACAGATGTAATGGGCCTGATCAGGCGTTAGATAGGGATGCATCGGCAACGACAAGATATCGCTCGCCAATGCTTCCGTGACCGGCAGTCCCCCTTCAGGCGCATAAGCGCTAAATGCGTCCATTTGATGGAGCGGCGTTGCGTAGTAAATCGCCGTCGGCACACCACGCGCCTTTAAAAAGGCGGCTGTCTCATCGCGATCTTTCACACAAAAAGAATAATAACTATAGCCAGACTGAGATCCATCCAAATGCCGTTGAGGCTGCCCTAATCGGTTTAGCCGTTTATCGTAAATGCCCGCGATCATCGCCCTCGCTTCGAGCTCATCATCAAAGATCGCAATTTTTTCCAGTAAGACGGCGGCTTGGAAGGTATCCATGCGACCATTAAACCCGACGCGCACGGATGTTTTGCGCGCTGCATCAGTGCCATGCCAGCGGATAGACTCCCATAGCAACGCCTCATCCTTGTCCTGCGCAAAGATAGCGCCGGCATCGCCATAGGCGCCGAGGGCTTTTCCGGGAAAAAAACTCGTCGCTGTCGCTGGCGCCAAATTTCCGACCGCAACGCCATTCAATGAAGCGCCGAAACTCTGAGCGGCGTCCGCAAATAGAAACAGATCGTTTTGGTCCGCCAATGCCGCCAAACGAGTGTAATCCGCTGGCGCCCCAAACAAATCCACCGCAATCACCCCAGCAGGGCGTAGCAAACCTTCTTTCTTGACCGCATTCAAACGGTTTTCGAAGTCTTCGATATCAATATTGAACGTATGCGGATCAACATCGATGAAAATGGGGGTCGCGCCCGTCATTAGAACCGCATTGGCCGTCGCGTTATAGGTAAAAGCGGGCAAGAAAACGGCGTCGCCGTGGCCGATGTTTCGGGCAAGGAGCGGGATGATCAGCGCAGCCGTACCGCTCGCGCAGGTAACCGTCGCCGCCGCGCCAGTGCGCGCCGCTAACAGCTCTTCGAGTTCTTCAATTTCTGGCCCCGCGATATAACGGCCATGGTCAAGAACCGCCGCCAACCGCTCTTCGACACGTTTGCGAATGCGTTTTTGCTGCGCTTTCAAATCGATAAAAGCAATTTCGCCAACCGCCGATCCGTCCACCAGCGTTAAATTCGCGACGCCGTTCATATCGTCACACTTTCACTTCGCGCCGTTATCGACAATTCATCGCGGGCTCTCTCAATAGACGCTGCCATTGAAACCGCTTCTGCTGCTCCAAGCAAAGCTAAGCTTTCCTCTTGAGCAGGCTCCATTATTTGCCGATACCCTCTAGAAATTGATTTACTCTGCAACTTTGCACTGCGCCGTATCGTATCGTCAATGAACGCCGTAACATTGGCGCCGAGAGGATCATTCATATCTAGAGAAGTAGTAACAGTATTTGCGGGTTTATCGTCTGGCAAAAGGGACGTTGTGCGCACTTCGCGCGCTATAAAGTCTATTTCGACTAAACAATTTGTAAACTCGCCAATTAGCCGACGGTCCCAGGATTTCGCTGTTCTGCTTGCGGCGAATGAGGCCCGTGCACCATCCGCAAATTCGAGCGTTGCGACCGTATCATCGGGGTCACCTGCGGCATAAACACGAGTTGGCCCCCTTAACCCTGCCATCGCCGCTATATCGAGGTCATGCACCATAAGGTCGAAGACCACAGAGACGTCTTGGCAGCGCCCAGATGGCGGCCCACACCGGCAGAACTCGAGTTTCTTCGGACGGCCTAAGCTTGCAATCGGCGTCGCAGCAATCACTTGGCGCTCTTGGTGGCCGACATGGAGCGCCAATCCCGAGGCGGCGGCAAGGCTGATCAACCGCTCAGCGCTCTCCGGCTCCAATGCTAAAGGTTTTTCCATGTAAACATGCTTGCCCGCTGCAAGCGCGGCTTCACCGAGCCGGACATGATGAATAGCGGGGGCGGCGATGCTGACAATATCCACGGCCGCAAAAAACGCCTCTAAATCAGAGATCGATTTCGCGCCATGCAACGTGGCAAGCTTTTCCGACCGCTCAGCATCCGGATCATAAATAGCCGCCAAAGAGCACGAAGTATTATTTGCGAGTTTATTGGCGTGGTATCCGCCGAATACCCCCGCGCCTATCACTCCCGCCCGTAATGTCACCACGTCTACAACTCCACCACCCGTAATCATCTCTGTTGCTGAATATGGGCAGCCAACGAGGACGACAAACTCGCGACAGGATAGCCTAACGCAGCGACAAAAAATACGGGCGAACCTCAATTGATAGCAGCAAACGCCTTACATTGAGAGGTCGTTGCAAAGGTGATACTGACCTAACGCCCGTTGTGGAGGCGCTTTACAAAGCCCGAGAGGCTTTGAGCCTTTCAGCCAAAATGAACGCTAATTCCAATGCCTGGCGGGCATTGAGACGGGGATCGCAATGGGTATGATAGCGTGACGCTAAATCCCCCACGGTGATGTCATCGCGTCCGCCGAGACATTCAGTCACATCCTGCCCAGTCATTTCGAAATGCACGCCGCCCGGACATGCGCCTTCGGCGCGACAGATTTCAAAGAAACTCCCCACTTCTTTCAAAATATTATCAAAATGGCGGGTCTTTAGACCGTTATCGGCGGTAATGGTGTTACCGTGCATTGGGTCGCTTGACCAAACCACCTTTCGCCCTTCCGCCGTCACTTTTCGGACAAGCGGGGGCAAGCCGGACCCGACGTTTTCAGCGCCAAATCGGGAGATGAGGACAATGCGTCCGGCCTCGTTTTTTTGGTTCAGGCGGTCGAGCAAAACCATGAGATCATCGGGATCAAGGCTTGGTCCACATTTGACGCCAATCGGGTTTTCAACCCCGCGGCAGAACTCGACATGCGCCCCGTCTGGTTGCCGGGTGCGATCGCCGATCCAGATCATATGGGCGGATGTGTCGTACCAATCGCCGGTTGTTGAATCGACGCGCGTTAACGCCTGTTCATAGCCCAACAACAATGCTTCATGGCTCGTGAAAAACTCGGTTTCACGAATTGACGGCACCTGTTCGCCGTTAATCCCGCACGCCTTCATAAACGTCAGGGCTTCGGATATTTTATCCGCCAACTGACGATATAAATCGCTTTGTTGCGTATCGCGGACAAATTCAAGGTTCCACTTATGGACGTTATTCAGGTCGGCATATCCGCCCCCAGCAAAAGCACGAATTAGGTTTAATGTCGCCGCCGCTTGGCCATAGGCCTTTAACAATCGCTGCGGATCGGGGGTCCGTGCTTCAGGCGTGAACTCCATGCCGTTGATATTGTCACCGCGATAGCTCGGCAGTTCGACCCCATCGCGGGTTTCTGTTGGTTTTGATCGGGGTTTTGCGAATTGCCCCGCGATACGCCCTACCTTCACAACCGGCGCCGATCCGCCAAAGGTCAACGCCACAGACATCTGCAAAAGCACCCGGAAAGTGTCGCGGATATTATCGGGGTGAAATTCCTTAAAACTCTCTGCGCAGTCCCCGCCTTGCAGCAAAAATGCTTTGCCGTTCGCAACGTCGGCTAAGCGCGCTCGCAATGTGCGCACCTCACCGGCGAACACCAATGGCGGGTATTCAGCCAGTTCCTGCTCTACCGACGTTAAGGCGTCGCCATCAGGATAATCGGTCGGCAAATGTTTCGCAGGCTTCTCACGCCAGCTTTTAGGCGACCATGCTTGTTGCGCAGACATATCGGCCCTTTCAGAATACGGCCATTGGTTAGGCGGACTTGAAAACTCACGGACCTGACAAAAATGCATCTGGCCCAAGCCGTTCTTCTAACGACTGGTGATGTGCGCTGCAATGAACAGACCGCCCTGCTGCGCCACATGTTTCGGCGCGCAAGCGAGATTTTCAGGGGCCCAGTGAAGTTCCTTTGTGATCGGCGACACTATGTAGCTGCTGCTGGTCACGGCGTCCGGTGACACCGGCGGACCATTGCCCGCTGGAACAAGGTTCTGACAAAGGAAAAGTCCGCGCCTAGGGCGCGGACTCTCAGGGGGCGTTTTGGCTGTCGGGGTTTTCTAACGAAACCTGTGAAGGGGCATTAGCCGAGATTGGCTGAAATAACGCTGCCGCCTTTAATTCTGCACTTGGCTGTCAGGCTGCCAGACCCATTCTGTGGGTAGATTTTCAGCGTGATGGTTTTCACGGCGCCGCCCTTTGATTTTACAAATTTCGACCGGTACTCGCCGGCCTTTGTCAGGCCTTGAGCGTCGAGCGCCTTGGTGCACATGGCGATCTGCTGTTGGGCGCTTGCGGCGAATGCTGGGGTCACCGCTAATGGGGCAGCGACGAGGACGGAAGCGATGGCGATAGAAGTGGAGCGGATGGCTGTTTTCATGGACATAGTGGTCTCTCCTGACGAAGCGTTAACTAACGATATTAAATTTACGCGCGACAACACGAGACGGTTTACTACTTTTTTTTAAAGTGTCAACTATATTTACGTAAGCATCACAAATCTGCTAATGTGTGCGACAGTTTGATGAAGCAGCGTCGTTCTTATCCTTTTGAAGGTTGTCCGGCGTTCTAAAACTGGAAAACCAGAGAAGCTTCAAGGCGTTGGCAGGCCTACCGGGGATGTAAAATTCCGGGCGCTTGCAAGGAAAAAACAAGAAGGACCGCCAAATGGCGCGAACATATAATCAAGAATGTGTGCTGGCTTACGCCCTCGATCTATTAGGCGAACGATGGACGTTGCTGATCGTGCGAGAGTTGTTTTTGGGCCCAAGACGATTCGGTGACTTACACACCGCGCTACCCGGTCTTGGCACGAACCTGTTGAGCAAGCGTCTTAAAGAATTGGAAGAAGCGGGCCTGATCATTTCATCATCGAGTGAAACGCGGGGGCAGTATCGACTGTCCGATGATGGCGAAGCCCTTCGCCCGATGATTAGGCAGATGATGCTCTGGTCGATCGAGTATTTTATGCACCGCGTAGAGCCGTCACCGCCTCGGGACTGTATCTTTTCAAATGATTTGCAACCCGATTCCGTCGCGCTTGCTCTGGAGATGTTCGCCAACAAATGCGCCACTCTGACGATGGAAACGCAACCCCAGAACTATGTGCTCCATCTAACGATTGACGATAATTCTTATACCTATTTCTTTATGAATGGAGAAATGACGGCGCGCCGCGGCGCCGATGCGCCGGGGGTCACCCAAATAAAATCCGATGTTGAAACCTTGATGAAAGCGATGCGCGGCGAGGTATCAATCGAATACTCCGTCGATGAAGCATCGATAAGCGGTGACGCGGCCGTCGCGAAACACTTCTTTACATCGATTACGCCGGGGGCCGACGTCGCCTTTGAAGTCGCTGCTTTAATCAAAGCAAGAGAGCTGGAAAGTCCTCAACGCCCGCCCTCCTCGCAACAACCGCGGGAGCAGATGGAAAAAGAAAAAGAAGATCTGACGGCGAAGTAGACTTAAGCGACGATCGCCATATTCGCTTAAAACCATCAGTATAGACAATAACGATTTCGATGCTTGCGTTACGGCCGCCGACTAAGGCGTTGGCGGCAATGGCGCAGCGCGGGATTCGTCAAGATAGCGCACATTGTTAGGGGTTAGCCCGCCGGGCGCAAAATCAAAGACAAGCGGGTTGCCAGTGGGGATTTCCACCCCAACAATCTCTTCGTCCGGCACCGCCATCAATAATTTAACGATCGCTCGCAGAGAATTGCCATGGGCGGCGATGATAAGGGAGCGCCCTTCGATTAAGCCGGGCGCGATTTCTTCCTGCCAATAGGGGGATACGCGATCAAGGGTCGTTTTCAGTGATTCCGTCATCGGAACGTCACCCGGCGCCAAATGAGCGTATCGTGGATCCGTCGCCGGGTTATGGACATTGGCAGGCTCCATCGCAGGCGGCGGCGTATCATAGGAACGCCGCCAAATGCGCACTTGATCCTCACCATGTTTGATCGCTGTTTCCGCCTTATCAAGACCCGTCAGGCCGCCATAATGGCGTTCATTCAAGCGCCAATGCTTTTGCACCGGCAGCCATAATCGATCCATCGCGGAAAGCGCTAAATGCAATGTCCGAATGGCGCGGGTCAAAACCGACACATAAGCGCCTTCCACCTCTAACCCAGCATCGCGGATCAACGCACCGGCTTTTGTCGCTTCGGCAACGCCTTTTTCTGTCAGATCAACATCCACCCAGCCGGTAAATCGATTTTGCAAATTCCATTCGCTCTGTCCGTGGCGAAGCAAAATGAGTTGGGTCATGGATCGACAAAGTCCTCTTGCTAAAAATGTGCGCCGCACCAGCATGACGTGGCGACGCTTTGTAAAGACATGTTGGTGGTCATAAGCGGCGCGGTGGGTCTTGGCTAGGATGAAAAAAGCGCCCAAGAAGATCTTACGGAAGAAAGAGCGCAACGCGCCGTCTCAACGGCAATTGTAATGGGTGTAAGATCTACTGGGAACGGGAGACAGGCCTATGTCGAAAACGCAAAAAATCGCCCTCGCCCTCCATGGCGGCGCCGGCGCCAAACATGGCCGAGATTATTCAAAGGCCGATGCGCATCTCCATGATCTTTGCGCGAAAGGCGAAGCGCAACTTCGGGACGGGCGGCGCGGCGTTGATGTTGTGGAAGCGATGGTCCTGGAGATGGAGGAATCCGGGCTCTACATCGCCGGGCGCGGTGCGCCCCCCAATAAGGCCGGTTATGCGGAGCTTGACGCCTCCATCATGGAAGGCGGCCTTTTAACCGACGACGCCAATTCCGGCGATCATGCCAGTACCAACCAAAATGCGCCAACCAAACGTCGGGCCGGCGCCGTCGCCGCTGTTCCCCATCTTGTTTCTCCGATTACCGCCGCGCGAAGGGTCATGGAAGAAACACCACATGTAATGTTGGCGGGAGAAGGCGCTAAGAACTTCTGCCAAACTCATGGCCTCCCATTTGTTAACGATCCGGGATCGTATTATTTAACGCCGATAGGCGTAAACCCAGAAGAGATGACGCAAGCCGAGTTGGGCCACGGCACCGTGGGGGCGGTTGCGCTAGACGTGACGGGCCGCCTTTCCGCCGCCACCTCCACAGGGGGCGTATTCGGAAAATTAGAGGGGCGCGTCGGCGATACGCCCCTCATCGGTTCAGGAACGTGGGCGGATGAATATGTCGCGGCCTCCTGCACCGGACTTGGCGAGTATTTCATCCTTGCCGGCGGCGCCCAGGACGTTGCGAGCCGTGTTCGGTATCAAGGCGCTGACCTTGGCGCGGCCACCAGTCAACTCATCAAGGATGTCGCCCGCCTTGGCGGCAATGGCGGCGTAATCGCCGTTAGCCGCGAGGGCGAAATCGCCTTCGCCTGGAATTCCGACGGCATGAAACGGGCGGGCGTCAGCCCCGATCGGCCATTATTTTCAGCGACTTTCTAAAAACACTGACGACAGATCATGAGCACGAACGCCAAACCCATTCATGCCGGCGACATCGTCACGAACGGCGATGTGGGATACATTCTGGATGGCGTTAAATCGCGCACCCTGCCAAAGGCGCAATGGACCCATTGCGCCCATCTTCTGTTCGCCTGCGGTTTATTGCACGACCTTGATCTCAACGGCGCGGAAGCCGCCGCCCCCTCTCTGATCAAGCAATACAACGAAGCAACGGGGGTGCAAAACACCGATACCGACGGCTATCATCATACTCTTACTATTTTCTTCCTGAGACAGATCAATAAATTTTTATCTGAACGAGAGGACGATGAAATCGGTTCTCAGGCGACGACGCTTTTGTCATCCCCCCTCGCGTCATCTGATTATCCCCTCACTTTTTATTCAAAGGCGAGGCTCTTCTGCGTTGAGGCGCGCCACCAATGGGTTGAGCCGGATAAATTTATGCCTTGACGACGCGCGGCCTATTTATCGAGACGTGATTGAAGGCGCGCGATCTGAAGTTCAAGGCGCTTTATTTCACGCGACAGTTCGTTGTTGCCCATTCGGATGTAGCTCCAAATTTTCAAGACCACCATCGTCATATAACACGCCCAGGCAAGCGCCGCCCAACGCATTGCGATGGCGAGATCCGATATCGTCGCAAATTTCCACGCGGCGTACGAACCGACCGCGAAAACAACGGTGCCGATCACAAACATCAATCTCGCCATCCATCCGAGCTTGCCTTCAAACATCCCGAATACCTGGCCGAACATCCCGCGCTCTTCGAAACGCTTCATCAGTTCACGGTCTTCCGCATCGAGTGTTTGCTGAATTAAGTTGTCAAGTTCACTCATCGTTAGTCTCCTTTGTGGTCTCGGTTTCTTGAATAGACCCCGTCGTTTCAAGTTTTTGTCGCAGTACGGATTTTGCCCTCATTAGGCGGGATCTCACGGTTCCTTCGGGTATTTTCATGGCGACGGCGACTTCTGTGATGGTCAAGCCTTCGGCGTAATGCAACGCCAAAACCGCCCGCTGCTCGCGCGGTAAGGACGCCATCGCCTGGCCTAACGCTAGTTTTAACGTTTGCTTTTCACCGCCTGCATTCTCAGCGCCCACGCCCTGTGACGCGATCACAGCATCGGTTTCAGCGGCGTTTTTTAGCCGTCGGGTTTTCTGGCGCTTACGGATCACATCCGCGGCTCGACGCGTCACAATTTGAAACGCCCAAGCGGGAAAGAGCCGTTGATTTGATAGTCCCCGGATCCCTGCGATGATATCGGCCCAGGCGTCCTGCGCGACATCAGCGCCAAGATCAGCCTCCCCCGTTAACCGCACCGCGTGACGATAAAGGCGCGCGCGCCAGCGCGCCGCCAATTGCGCCATCGCCGTTCGTTGGTTTTGATGGTCCCCCGTTTGAACAATCGCAACCAGATAAGCGTCATAGGCGCGTTCCTTCTGCCGATCATCACGAGGGTGGTGACGCTGGTCGTCAGAAACCCCCGGGGAAAGAGTAGTTCCGGGAGCGATCTGCGCCCCGCCCCGTCTCGCGGTGTTCTGACTTTTGTCGCGGGAATTCCTCATCGACTTGTTGTCGCTCATTTTGCTGTCTCTAGGAATAAAGTCGTCGCAGCCCGCGAAACGTGTCCCTCCTCCGGTACCTTTTTTGATTCTTGATGGAAAAAGCCAAAACGACAGCTGAAGGCCACGCTGGCTCAACCCCATGACAACGAAGGTTAGAACGGAGATGAAACAATTATGAGTGAGCGCTCACATGTATTGTATGTTCGCTCATTGGCTCACGCAGTCTAAGGATTACGGCCACTCTATCGCGGCCAGGGCTCGCCGGCGCTCAGCATCGGCGTCAATTTCGCTCGCAAGGGCGCGATACTGAGCCACCGTTTCAGGGGCGCGCGGCATCCGGGCCGCCACGCTTTCCAGCGCCAAGCGCCGCTCCCGGTCGCTGGAAACATTGCCGACATTCGCCAACAGCGCCGACCAAAACGGACTTTCCTTGGGCAACCGATCAGCCACATTTTCAGTGACAAGGCGCAGCTCATAATCGCCCTTTATTTCAGAGAGCGCCTCAATAATCACGTCCGCCATGGGCGCCTCATCAAGGCGCGCCGACGCCAATTCGATCAGCAATCGCGTTTCGTAGTCGCTTTCAAGGCCCTCAACGGTCATCGCCAAGAGGTCCGCCGCATCCACCGGTTTTAGGGCATTCGACTTCAGCAAGGCTTCGGCTGAGAGGCGCGCTTCGTAATCACTGTCGAAACCACGAACAACGGCGATAATGTTTTGTGCAACCTCCGTAGGAAGAGCACTATTGTTGTACGCATCGCTTAACTCATCGAGGACTTGACGCTTTTCGTAATCGCTCTCCATCTTAGATGTCGTTTGAAGCAACTGAATCGCCGCGTCTGGAGGCGCCGCCATTTTTTTGAAAATCTCGACAATCGCCGTTCGCTGATCATAGTCGTTTTCAAGAGACGCAATTCGTGTCGAAAGGTTGATGACATCGCCATCAGATAATAGCGCTTGTTGCAGCAACGCCTTCATGTATCGGCGCATCGCGTAGCTGCTTTGTAGTTCATCTATTTCTGCTAGGACAGATTCGACGCCCCCAACAGACAAGAGAGACGCCACCCGTTTTTCGGCATCCGCGCCTGAAAGACGGGCGAATAGGAGCACTAAATCGCCCGCTAGGGCGTCACGATCATCACCCGGCGAAACGTCGGTCTTGCCCGCCTTTGCGCTGACAAGGCGCGTGGTCGCGCCATCGCCTTCAAAAACAACTTCCCGGTTCTCGCCTTTGTCTTTTTCTGAAATTTTGAGTTCGCCATCCAGGCGTTCAACGGACCTTCCATCGGCGCTTAGCGAAAACTCCCCCCGCCACCGCGCTTTAACGGTGCGATCGTTTTCTTCGCGGACAAATTCTCCAACGCCATCCCCTCCCTCACGATCGTCAGTGAACTGGGTGATGATTTGATCGCCATCTCCATCCGTCACAGCGAAGGCGACGAACAAGGCGCCGGCCACAACTGCGGCAATGGCGAACCCCACACCCATCGCCGTCAAATGGCTCCTGAATGGATTGCCCGACGCTGAGAGTGTCGGGGCGCCTGAGGTTTCAGAGACGTCTGGGCTGTCAGACATGGAAATCCTCTAAAGGATTGGACAAACGGCGGTAGGACAACTCGAGAATCATCAAGGGGTGAATTCGATGAAATATCATACCGGATTTTTCACCCGCCGTCTCACGCGATCAAGCCGCCGAGCGCGCTTCGCGGGCGGTCCACCTCATGAGTGGCCATCTGGTGGTCATCTCCAGGCCAAGAGCGCCTAGACCACAAACCCGACAATTTCCTTGACCTCGGCGACGATCGGATCGGCGATCTTCGAGGCCTGTTCAGCACCGTCTTTGAGAACACCCTGCAAATAGCCAGGGTCCCCTTCAAGGCGACGCATCTCAGCGCCGATGGGGCCGATTTTTTCGGCGACAAGCTCGGCAAGAGCTGGTTTGAACACGCCGAAGCCTTGCCCGCCATAGGTTTTTAAAACCTCCGACTCAGACGTTCCCGATAGGGCGGCATAGATGCCGACAAGATTCGTCGCCTCTGGCCGCTCCGCCAGCCCATCAATTTCTGACGGCAAGGGTTCCGGGTCGGTCTTGGCTTTTTTGATTTTCTTGGTGATGTCGTCGACGCTGTCTGACAAATACAAACACGCGTTTTGTGAAGAATCGGATTTGGACATTTTCGCCGACCCATCCCTCAACGACATGATGCGCGCGCCCGGTCCATCAAACGCGCCGCCATAGGCGCTTTTGATCAACGGCTCCGGAAGGGGGAAAAACCCTGGCGTCTCGAAATCATGGTTGAACTTACCCGCGATGTCCCGGGACAATTCCAAATGCTGTTTCTGGTCTTCTCCCACGGGCACATGGGTCGCCTTATAAACGAGGATATCAGCGGCCATCAGCAACGGATACGTATAAAGCCCGACGGAGGCGCGTTGCTTCTCTTTGCCGGCTTTGTCTTTGAACTGGGTCATGCGATCCAACCAGCCAAGGCGTCCTACGCAATTAAAGATCCAGGCGAGTTCGGCATGGGCGCGCACCGCCGACTGATGGAAAACAGCGGCGCGCTTCGGATCGACACCGGCGGCGATATACGCCGCTGCGATGTGATATGTCTGCTCACGAAGTTTTTCAGGGTCCTGCCAGACGGTGATGGCGTGAAGGTCAACAACGCAGAAAAAGCAATCGAGCTTTTCTTGCAAGGAGACGAATTTTCGGATTGCGCCAAGATAATTGCCTAAATGCATGCCGCCGGATGGCTGAATGCCGGAAAGCACCCGTTCAGGGCCATCATATAGGTCTTCAGCGCCGGCTTGCCCGGCTTGTATGTCCGTCATGGGAGGGTCTGTCCGTTTTGAGCTTATCGATGGGAATACGCCTAGCGACGTCCCGCCAGCGCCTTGTAGTCGGCAAGGCGCGCCCCGCCAAGGGCGATCAGCGCGGCGGCGTAAACAAGCGCGCCCACGCCGGCCAACAGGAGGGTCGCCACCCATTCCCGGCCAAAGGTTAAAGCGGCCGCCGCTTCTGTTTGCGGCGCCGCCCAAAGCAAAAAACCACTCATCACGGCGACAGCTAACAAAATGCGCGGTAGTCGACCGGCGAGACGCCCGTCCGGCGCAAAGTGCTTGTCCCGCCGCGAGCGCACCACCAACAATCCCAATTGAAACCACGCTGCTGCGCTCGTCGCGAGGGCGACGCCTTTGAATCCTAAAAGGGGGAAGAGCGCGAGGGAGAGCGCCGTGTTCAGCGCAATGGCCCACAGGGCGTATCGCATGGGTGTCTTTGTATCTTCGCGCGCGTAAAACGCCGGTAAAAATACCTTTTGCCAAACAAACGCCGGCAATCCCGCCCCATAAAGCGCCAACGCCGCGCCGGTCATGGCGACATCATGGGCGGTAAACGCCGAGGATCGCCCGCCAAAAAGGGAAAGGGCATCGCCCGCGATCCCGCGAAACAACGCGTCGCAAATCGGCGCGGCCATGATCAAGAACGCCGCCGCCGCCGGTAACGTCAATAACGCTGAGAGTTCTAGCGAACGATTTAAGGTCGCCGCAGCACCATCCTCATCGCCGGTTTTCACCTTTCGCGACAGGCTCGGCAGCAACACCGCGCCTAAGGCGATGCCGATCACCGCGAGAGGCAGTTGGTAGAGCTGGTCCGCGTTCATCAACCAGGAGACTGCGCCCGGCTGGCGGCTCGCGATATTTGTGCCGATCACGATATTAATCTGCACGGCAGCACCAGCAATAAACCCAGGCGCGCCCAGTTTTAACAATCGGGCGACACCGGGCGTCCAACGCGGGATACGAAGCCGGAGGAAGTACCCCTGGCGTTTTGCCCCCCAGATCAGGAGCGCTGCTTGGAGGACGCCGCTCATGGCGGTCGCCGCCGCAAGAGCGGCCCCGGTCACCGGCAATTCAGATTGGGCGTAGAGCACGATCGCCCCGATCTGACAGATATTCAACAACAACGGTGCGCCCGCAAAGGCCAAAAACCGATCAAGAGAATTCAGAATACCTGACAAGAGCCCCACAAGGGACATACATGCGAGATACGGAAACATGATCCGCATATAGAGGGTTGTCAGCCGAAATTTTTCAGGATCATTCTCGAACCCAGACGCGACGGTGTACACAAATAACGGCGCGGCGACTTCGACCACCAGGGTAAGTAAGCCCAAAATAAGAATTAGCCCCGCCAAGACTTCTTCTGCAAAGAGCTTCGCCTCGGCGCGCGCCGCGTCTCCCTCCGCGCCCGCCAGCTTGCCCTGAAAGAGCGGAATGAAAGCCGCTTGAAACGCGCCTTCCGCGAACAGCCGGCGAAACAAATTCGGCAATCGAAACGCCGCCCAGAAAGCGTCCGCCACTGGGTTGCCGCCAGCGCCGATCACGCCTGCGATCAAGATTTGCCGCACAAACCCTAAGACGCGACTCAGCATGGTCATGCCGCTGACCGTGGCGAGAGATTTTAAAAGAACGCCGCTCATGGTTTCGACCTACGCCGGTTCTCAGCAAGAGGCAAAGGTGGGCAAACCGCCCCGTCACGCTTTTGCGAGGACTGCACTCGGGCGTTGACCCGTGCTCCAGGCCCCCCAACATTGGCGCTCCCTTCATTCAGCGGAGAGATCTCTATGAACGATCAAAATATTCTCTATGGCGGCGAGCTTTCTTACTTCACAGGTAAAGCACGCGCTTACCTCCGCTGGAAAGGCGTCAGTTTCGAAGAACGTGTGGCGACGCGCCAGATTTACGAGACAATCATCATACCACGGATTGGCTATCCTATCATTCCGCTCGTGATCACGCCGAAGGATGAAGCAATCCAGGATACATCGGAGATCATTGATTACTTTGAGGCGAAAGAGCCGACGCCATCGGTTATTCCCGAGGGGCCCAAGCAGCATTTGGCCGCACGCTTGTTAGAAATTTACGGCGATGAATGGTTAGTCATTCCAGCGATGCATTACCGCTGGACCTATAACAAGGACTTCGCCCTCGGCGAGTTCGGCAAATTAACGGCGCCCGAAAGCGATGAAGCCACCCAACGCGCCGCAGCGGAGAAAGCCTCCGCAATGTTTCAAGACGTTGTTCCCCTTTTGGGGGCAACGCCTGAAATGGGTCCCTCGGTCGAGGCGTCATATGAAGCCTTACTGGACGAGTTAAATGCACATTTTTCAGAACACGATTACCTGCTCGGGGGGCGGCCTTCCGTCGGTGACTTCGGCTTGATCGGCCCTCTTTATGCGCACCAATATCGCGACCCGGCCTCAGGCGAATTAATGAAACGACGCAGCCCTAAAGTCGTTGAATGGGTCCTGCGCATGCAGAACCCGCCAACACCGCGTCAAGGCGATTTCTTGCCTGGCGATGAAATACCTGAGACGCTAGTCCCCGTTCTCCAAAGGATGATGCGCGAACAAGGCCCCTGTCTTGTTGATCTCGTAGACAAGGTCGCTGCCTGGAAAGAAGCGAATGCTGACGCAGACATTCCTAGAATGATCGGCATGCATCCCTTTACGTTAGAGGGAAACACCGGCGAGCGTCTCATCATTCCCTATACGCAATGGATGCTGCAACGGGCGATGGCCGCCCTTGATGCAGGAAATACCGATATTGTCGGATTCTTAGAAAAGATTGGCGGAGACGCCCTACTCAATCTCGACATCAAAGCGCCCGTTGCTCGGCAGAATTACAGGTTGGTTTGGGCTTAGGGCAAATGGAGGGCTGGGCATCAATATCGATTAGGACGCCAACCCCCAACGGCGGCGTTGCAAAATGCGCACGAGCACTCGCGCCATGTGGTAGAGATTAAATCACATCGGCGTCGATTGCGGTTTATTAAGGCCCTTAAAAGGAAAGAACGTATCCTTCGGACGGGGGCACATCGCCATCGGTCAATGCTTTCCAGGCGGTTTCAATCGCCGCTGCGCCCGTCTCCCGCCGTGGCGTCACAAATTTTGCCGATGCCGGGTAAAACGCGCGCATGGCGTCATTCATCTGCTTCAGGACAACAGGGCCTTCTTGTTTGACGAGATCAGCAATATATTGCGGCGCAAAGAAAAATTCTGGCTTCGGACCGCTCACCGGCGCACGCCCTTCTTTTTCTGCGGTGATTTGCGCCTCCCAATCGGCGACGCCAATCACAAGACTGCGGGTCAAGCAATCACCGGCGGCATCGTGGACCTCACCCGTCAGATCACGCCGCCCGAGGTAATCAACAAAAACAGCGGGTCCTGATAACGACAAAGACGCCGTGTCATCATATGTGATCACCTCATCGTAAAGCTCAGTACCCTTCACAAAGGCGGCATTCTTCGATGACGTCAGGCCTATCAGGCGGAACCCGCCTTTGTCTTTCAATTGATGCGCCGTGGTGAACGCGGTTTTGGACGAGGCGCTTGAAATGATAACGGCGCTCGGCGTTGGCTCGGATCGCGCCACACAATCAGCGGCAAGCCACCCCGTGGCGTAAAGCGGCCTGAACAGAGTTTGCTCCGGCTCGAACGCAGCGTCGTAACTGGGGTCGGTCTGGGTGAAGGAATATTGGTTGTAAATCACCGCTTTCGCTTGGCGATGGGCGGCCCCGTCAATGAAGCCTTTTTCGCTGACCTTAACGGGCGAAACATCGAGCGTTTCCGCCATCGGGAAATACCCATAAACGCGCGCACCAACGTCAACACCCTCAACGGCGGATGCGATAACGTCCGCAAACCCCCAAACCGGCGTGCGGCCCCACTCTGCCCCACCGTCGGCGGCTGGAAAGAAATCCCAATAGCCTAAGGGACCCGCCCCAATGGCGGCGTAGGTCACGTTGTTCGAGGTTAGAGAAAAGAGATCAATCTTCAGTCGCGCCGAGCCTGGCGCTAGATCATCAGAGGACGTTGCTCCCGATGGCTCACCAGATGCGTCAACCCATTGCGTGGCGCGTATATCGTCCCGCCGGACTTCAAATGCGGTCATAACCGAGATTTATTCGGCAGCCTTTGTCGCGTCAATCTTGATGGACAGCCCAACCTCCAGCGCTACCCATTTGCCGTCGGCAAAAGCGCCCTGGCCCACCCCAAAATCAGAACGTATCAACGTCAATTCACCTTCCGCTTTGGCGTTGTCACCTTCAAACGCGAGGGTAAAGGGCACCGTCACCGGGTGGGTGATATCGCGCAACGTGAGGCTCCCGCGCGCCTCGAAGGTATTTGTTCCCGTCGACGCAATTTCCTCAGCGGTGAACACCGCGCGAGGATAATCATCTGAGGCAAACCATTCCGCGCCTGGCAGCGCTGTATCACGCTGGCGGTCGCCGGTTTTTGCCGATGCCGTCGAAATCGTCGCCATAATGGAAGACCCAGCGAGGTTATTCGGGTCGAACCGAATTTCCGTCGTGAAGTCACCGAATTCGCCGGAGAACTTGTTCCCCGTCTGCTCCCCATGGAACGTTATGGTGCTCGTTTCTTCATTCATCACCCAAAGAGACGCTGGGGCTTGCGCAACCGGTTCACCCTCTGTTTGCGCGAAGGAGGGCTGCACAAGAAGAATGCTGGAAAGGCCGGAAAGGATCGCCGCGACAGAAATAGAACGCAAAAACATGAGACCGAATTCCTCTACACTACGAAGGACGCCGACGAACAAACGGCGCCATACTCGAGAGCACACCATCTTTTTTCAGAAAATGATGCTGAAGCGCCGCGCCGATATGCAAAACCAACAAACCAATCATCGCATAGGCCCCAAGCTCATGATAGCCCGCTAGCTGCTCGCTCAGCGCCGCTTTATCCGCTACCGCGTCAAAGAACGGAAGATGGGGCCAATGAACGACGCCGAACAAAAATGTCGGGACACTCCCGGCATAGGGTGATGAGGAGACAACCGCCCAGCCGCCTAGCGGCATCGCGATCATCAGCACATAAAACAAAAAATGGGCCCCGCGGGCGGCAATACGCTCCCATGTCGCCATGGCGCTCGGTAATGCGGGCGGGCGATGACCGAGGCGCCAAAGCAACCGGACAAACGACAAAAGGAGGATCGTGATTCCGAAGGATTTGTGCCACTGAAACAGCTCAAATTTCAGGGACGCTTGCTCATCGGAAAGATTGACCATGAACAAACCGCCAGCCAACTGACCGATGATCAGTAGGGCGATGACCCAGTGCAGGGTAATCGCCACAAAGGTATATCGGCCGGCGTTTTGTTCACTCATCGCAAGGGGTATCCTCCAGATCTAAAATGATCGCTTCTTTAGCGCCTATTTAGCATCTGGCTTCACGAACTCTGCTTCGATGATGATATCGACATCATCACCCACAAAAGGCGCGTATTTGCCGACACCGAAATCTGATCGCTTAATTTTCGTTGCGCCGGAAAAGCCCAGTTTATGACCTTTATCGGCCGCGGCGCGATTGAGTGTGACGTCAAGGGACACAGACTTCGTGATCTCTTTAACCGTCAGATCGCCAGTGATGACGCCAGTGGTGTCACCGGTTTTTTCTACCTTCGTGCTAACGAACGAAATCGTCCCGTGCTTCTCCACGTCAAAGAAGTCCGCACTCTTCAGGTGCTCGTCGAAGCGATCAACACCTGAGTCGATTGAGGTCGCGTCAATTGTCACGTTTACAGATGATTTTTCGACCGTCTCAGGGTTCCAATTGAGAACGCCGTCCCATTTGCGCCACCGAATATAGGGCCGCGAATAGCCCTGGTGATCATAATGGAAGGTGATGTACGCATGGCCTGGGTCGGATTTGTACTCGCCGGCGACGGCGGCGGCTGGATCAACGGCGGGGGCATCCTGTGCAATAGCCGCTGGCGACAATAGCAGCAAGGTGGTGACGCAGGCGGCGGTTAACAATGTGCGCATCGTGAATTCCTTAATTTTCCAACTTGGCGGCCGCGATCCGTTACTGGTGAGCGGCGCGGCGGCGAGACTTTGGTTTTCATCGCGTCCCCTCAAACGAAATACTGCGAGCGTGGCGCGAATACGACGATATGTGGCAGTCTTCTGCGACAAACCCAAGACATTCGGCTCCCCGATCACTCGGCTGTGAGAGCATGAGCCCCATGGAAGAATAAGCAAAGGCTAAAATCGCGTCAAAATCTGCGATAAATCTGGCCGTGCCCGCTCTAACGGGTCCTCTTCCGCTGCGCCGATATAGATGTATCCGGCAATCTTTTCGCCAGCCGCCAGCCCAAACGCGTCCAAAACCGCTTGATCATAGGCGTACCATTCCGTGATCCACTGGGCGGCGAAGCCATAGGCGCAGGCGGCAATCAAGAGGTTTTCGCATACAGCCCCGGCGGTAAGCACCTGCTCCCATTCAGGCGTGCGATGCTCGGTATTTACGCAAGAAACAACAGCGACGACCACCGGCGCCCGTAAAAAACGGCGGCGTTCTATAGAGACTCTCTCAGATGGTGCATCTGGTGAATTGGAAATAAATGCAGCGGCGAGATGATCCCCAGCTTTTTCGCGCCCATCGCCTTCGAAAACGATAAACCGAAAAGGCGTAACACGGCGATGATCCGGGACCCTTGCTGCAATGGTTAGGAGCGCCTCCAAAGTGTCCGCGTCCGGACCAGGCTCGCCAATTTTGTCGGCCGGGGTTGAGCGCCGCAATCTCATCAGCTCGCGCGCTTCTTGCGATGAATGGGCGCCCGGCACGGAATCGCCTAGTTGAGGCGCCGAAGGCGCTTCATTTTTACTCGATCCTGGTGTCTGATTTGACATTCGTTTCTGAAGCTTACCTGTTGTTTCTAAACCCGGATGAGAGAGCCCTAATTCTATGACGATCGCAAGCGTTTTACAGATAATCTTCGCCAACCTCCTTTTATTATGGATCCTCGTAACAATCCTCTGGGCCGTCAGCACTCGCGTGAAAGACGCAAGTATTATTGACATTTTTTGGGGGCCATTTTGCGCAACACCGGCCGTCGCCACTTTTATCTTCTTCCTCGATGACCGATCTCCTCGCGCTTGGCTGCTCACCGGCCTTGCCGTGTTATGGGCGGCGCGCCTCGGGATTTACCTGGCTCAACGAAATTTGGGGCATGGAGAGGATTTTCGCTATGTCGCGATGCGCAAAAAACAGGGGTCCGACGCGGCTTTCGCCCGGTGGAGCCTACCGCGCATTTTCCTTTTGCAGGCAACCGTCGCGTGGTTTGTTTCTCTCCCGGTTCAGGTCGGCCAATTCGCCGGTTCGCCGACCCTTGGCGTCCTTTCGTATATCGGCGCCGCAATTTTTGCCATCGGCATTCTCTTTGAAACAATTGGGGACGCCCAACTCAAAGCCTTCAAATCCAAGCCGGAAAACAAAGGCAAGTTGATGACCACGGGTTTGTGGGCGTTAACCCGTCATCCCAATTATTTCGGCGACGCCTGTCTTTGGTTCGGGTTGGCTTTAATCGCCCTTGAAGCGCCTTTTGGATGGATTGGCGTTCTGAGCCCGTTTGTCATGGCATTCTTCCTGGTGAACATCTCTGGCAAGGCGTTGTTGGAACGCTCCATGATGAAAAAGTACCCCGAATACGAGGCATACCGCGCCCGCACGAGCGGGTTTTTGCCATTACCGCCCAAAAGTTCCCCGCCAACGGCCTGACCAAACGCGACACCAACCCCACCAACAATTGCAGTGGCGCGCGCCGGCTTGCGAGCGCACTCAAAAAAAGGATAAGGCTTTTGTGGCGTTTAACGCCGCTAAGGAAAGCACTTGGCGGATCATAGAGTTTTTCAGAACGTGACACCGCCTTTCATTCTTCTCGACGATAATTACCGCCAAGACGGCTCTTCTTACTTCTTTAAAGACTGTGAGAAAGTATCATCCGCCTACACCGCAGATGATATTGTTGTTCTATGTGAAGAAATTGACGCCCTTACCAATGCGGGTCTCTACGCGGCGGGTTATGTAAGCTATGAAGCCGCCAGCGCCTTCGACCCACATATGGTTGTCAAATCCTCCGATAAGAGGCGGCCGAATGCCCAATTCGGATTTTTCAAGCAGGTCGAAGCCCTCGACCACGCCGCAGCAGAAGGTTTACTTGAAAAACGCCAGACGAATAGTGGGTACGAATTATCGAACCTCACCTTCCTCGAAAACGAAGAGACCTTTCGCAAAAACGTCCAAGCAATCAAGCGGCATTTGTACCAGGGTGATACCTATCAAACCAATTACACAATGGGTTGCGAATTCGATGTCGAGGGTGATCTCACTCAATTTTACCAAGACCTCAGGCGCGCACAGCCGGTCCCTTACGGGGCCTATCTTCAATTCAACGAACGAACGATTTTATCCCGATCGCCGGAACTGTTTTTTGAAAAGCGCGGCAGCACCCTCCGCACCCGCCCTATGAAAGGGACAGCAGCAAAACACGATGATGATCGTGTTAATACTGTCCACAAAAACCGACTTCGCCATGATGAGAAAACCCGCGCTGAAAACATCATTATTGTTGACCTTTTGCGCAATGATCTAGGACGCATCGCAGAACCAGGCAGTCTCGAGGTTGAGGACCTATTGATGGTGGAAACATACCGCTCCCTTTACCAAATGACCTCCTCCATCCGTTGCACCATATCCGATGCGGTGACCCTTCTCGATATCTTCAGAGCATTGTTCCCATGCGGCTCCGTCACAGGCGCCCCGAAAATACGCACCATGGAAATCATCGCCGCGCTCGAGGCAGGGCCGCGAGGGGTCTATACCGGCGCTATTGGTTACGTAACACCACAAATGGAAATGTGTTTTTCCGTCCCCATCAGAACCATCACTATTGACCAAGCCGCCCCCAAAAACCGAGCGTATTTGGGTCTTGGCGGGGGTATTGTCTATGATTCAGAAGCAACGGCGGAATTTGCCGAATGCATGGGTAAGGGCCGCTTCCTTTTTGACCTTTTTGACAGGCCATTTGGCGAAGACGCACATGAAACGGCGGCCCTTGCCAATGCTTTAGCCAGTGAGTGACATTGCATCATGTTGTCAGGCGCCATGCACTCATCTTTCGAATCCAACACAACGCTGGTTGTCGACAATTATGATTCCTTCACGCATTTGATTGTTCAGTACTTGCGTCAGTCAAACGCGACGGTGCACGTCATTAAGAATGACGAAATGAGCGCGACCGATGCATTAGGCCTTTCACCGGCGCGGATCCTACTATCTCCCGGTCCCGGCAGCCCGGATGAGTCTGGCATTTGCCGGGCAATATTGGACCGCGCCATCGGCAAATTGCCGGTTCTCGGCGTATGCCTTGGGCACCAAATCATCGCCAAGCACTTTGGCGGCCAAGTTACCAATGCGCCGCGCGTGATGCATGGCAAGGCATCCACCATTCGACATAACAACACCGGCGCGTTCGCCAACATTCCACAATCCACCGCCGTCGGGCGATATCATTCACTGATTGTGGCCCCGGACGACCCAGGCGATGGCCTTCACATCTCAGCCATCGTCGAGAATGCGGGGTTTGGCATGGAAATCATGGGCCTTCAGCATAAAGACTACGCGATTGAGGGGATACAATTTCATCCAGAGTCGATCCTGACCTCAGTGGGACGCCCGATGTTTGACAGCTTTCTTTCGATGCATGACCCAAAACTAAATACGCCGCCCCCGCCGTCCTTAACGCTGTAGAAAACGCCTATGCCGCCTCCCATGGTCGATTTTCAACTCTTTGAAACCATGCTGCTGATGAAAAACGGTCAGATCTGGCTCGTTGATGGGCATCTCGATCGTTTGGAAAAATCCGCGTTAGCATTGGGCTTCGACGTCGACCTTGAACAGGCAAAGGCGCTGTTAGCCACAACAATCGCGTCCCTAGACAATTCACGGTTTCGGCTACGCCTCACGCTTGCGCAAGACGGCGACCTCGCGTTGACGAGCACGCCGTTACCGCCGGGGCCGGCGCCCATTGATGAGATGACAAAGGCAATTGAAACCCCGGGTGAACCATGGTCATTCGCGTTATCACCGACAACGCTCGCCTCTGCTGACCCGTTGCTTCAGCACAAAACCACAAAGCGGTCCGTTTACGACAATGAATACAATCATTATACGGCGCTTTTAGGTGTAAACGATATTGTATATTTGAATGAGCGGGCCGAAATTTGTGAAGGCAGTCGCACCAATATCTTCGCCTTAGTCGGGGGCGATCTCGTTACACCCCCTCTCGCATGCGGTCTTTTACCAGGCGTTCTGCGGGGTGATTTACTCCAGAGGAAAAAGGCCAAGGAGGCGATTTTAACGCTCGATTTGCTCAAAAGCGCTGATGCACTTTTTCTGGGGAACTCTGTACAAGGCCTTAGAAGGGCAATGTTCCTTGAAGCATCTTAAAGCACGCGATCATGAAAATTTAACGCCGCCAATTCATAGCCCCGCTTTAAATCATCAATATGGCGCGTCATCCATAGGGCGGCGCGCTCCTCGTTGCGATCATCTAACGCGGCAATAATATGGCCCTGCGCTTCAAGAATCCTTGCATGAGCTTCGGGCGTTTTCAAAATCACCTGCTGCAAACTCGCCTCGATCATCATATTCAACGATTGCAATAACGCCAGCAAAACACGGTTATTCAACCCGGCCGCCAGGCACTGAAAAAACGCCACCGCAAAGGTCACCGTGGCTTCAGCATCGTCCGTCGCCGCGGCCCGCAGATCGGCATTGATCGCCCGTAATTCATTTATCTGGAGTTTTTCAAGACGCTGGGCGGCGATCCGGGCCGCCTGTGGGTACATCGCTGATAACGTCTCCCACACCTCTTGGAAGGTCGCGCCGCCAAGGGCGAGCCCCTTACTCGCCGCAAGGGCGACATCGCCGGCGTCGGGGCGACGGACAACAAAGCGTTTTGCGGCGCCGCGCCTGACAAGATCGGCTTGCTCCAATAAGCGCAACCCTTCGCGCACTGTGGCGCGCGTCACGGCGAATTGTTCACACAGCATCGCCTCCGTTGGCAACACGGCGCCTTCGGCCAACGCGCCTGAGACAATCTCAGCCTCAATCGCTTGATAGACCTTCAAATAGGCGGGCTCTTTTTTGAGCGGTTGGAATTGATGCACCATCAATCGCCTGCTCTATGCGGATTTTTCAAAAAGTTCGCGCCCGATCAGCATGCGGCGCACCTCTGATGTGCCAGCGCCAATCTCATACAGCTTTGCGTCTCTCAACAATCGTCCCGTCGGGTATTCATTGATGTATCCATTCCCGCCCAATAGTTGAATGGCGTCAAGCGCGACCTGGGTTGATTTCTCTGCCGCATACAGAATACACCCCGCCGCATCTTGCCGGGTTGTCTCGCCGCGATCGCACGCCTTCGCCACCTCATAAACATAAGCGCGGCAGGCATTGGTGGTTGTATACATATCAGCGAGCTTTCCTTGAACAAGCTGAAACGTGCCGATGGGCTTACCAAATTGCTGTCGTTCGTGAATGTAAGGCATGACGACATCGAGACAGGCTTGCATGATACCGATAGAGCCAGCGGCAAGCACCGCACGCTCATAGTCGAGGCCCGACATTAGAACGCGCACGCCCTCATTCATCTCGCCCAATACGTTTTCTTCGGGCACTTCGCAATCTTCAAAGACCAACTCGCAGGTATCCGACCCCCGCATGCCCAATTTGTCGAGCTTTTGCGCGGTGGAGAAACCTTTAAATCCTTTTTCAACGATAAACGCCGTGATGCCGCGCGGCCCCGCCTCTGGATCGGTCTTGGCGTAGACCACTAGCGTATCCGCCCCCGGACCATTCGTAATCCACATTTTGTTGCCGTTCAGAATGTATCGGTCGCCTTTCTTATCGGCGCGCAGTTTCATCGAAACCACGTCCGATCCAGCACCCGGTTCGGACATTGCAAGCGCCCCTAAATGCTCCCCGCTGACAAGTTTCGGCAGGTAGCGCGCTTTTTGATCTTCGTTTCCGTTGATATTGAGTTGATTGACGCACAAATTTGAATGGGCGCCATAGGAAAGCCCCACCGCGCCGGACCCCCGCGAAATTTCTTCCATCACCACCGTATGAGCGAGGTACCCAAGCCCCGCGCCCCCATGGGCCTCGTCCGCGGTAATACCGAGAACGCCCAGTTCGCCAAGCTCCGGCCAAAGGTCTCTCGGGAAGAGATTTTGCTCATCAATTTCCGCCGCCCTGGGCGCCAATCGGTCCGCGACCCAACGCGAGACGACATCGCGCATTTCTTCGATCATTGGGTCGATATCAAATTTCATGAAGGCGAAGCTGTTTGTTGGCATGACGGGGCCTCAAATGCGTGATTAAAAGCGGGCTTGAACGCAATGTACCATTGTCGGACAATAGGACTGTTAATGCCGATATCAGAGATATGCCCTCCTTGGCAATGCCAGAATCAGCGCGAGACGCCGCTTCCTCCTGCGAAAACGCTGGGGGCGCGTGAATGTGATTTTAGGCGTTCAGTATGAAAAGGCGTTATCGGCAGACGTTTCAGCGCTCGACCAAGCCGTTTTTCCCAGCCCAGGCGATCATCTCTTGGAGCGCAGGTCTGGCCGGGCCGGCCCGCCAGCCAAGCTCGCGCGCGGCTTTGTCGCTTTGAAACGCCACCCTCCGCCCGGCAAGGCGCACGCCGGTCAACGGCGCTTTCGGGCTTTTGCCGGTGAAGCGCGCTACCAAATGGGTATCTAAAACCCCCGCAGCCAACCCAACGGCGTAAGGCAGTTTTGTCTTTGGCATGCTTCTACCAGAAAGCTCGGCAAGCAAATCGAGGAGCTCGCGCATTTCAATATTCTCCCCACCCAGAATATATCGCTCACCCGCCTTCCCCTTTTCAACGGCGGCGATCATGCCCAGGGCAATTTCCGCCACCGGCGCAAAGTTAAGAATGCAGTCGATGTAAGCAGGCGTTTTCCCATTTAAAAAATCGAGCATCATCCGGGTTGGCGGCGTGATCGCTTCATCGCCGGCGCCGGCGGGTTCGGTGGGATTAACGATCACCGCATGAAATTCGTTTCTTGCGGCTTCTTCGACCAGAAGCTCGCCCCGGCGCTTCGAAGCGGGATAGGCGCCCAATAGATCGGTGGGCGCCCATGTAAGCGCCTCATCAGCCGTCGACGGACCAATCGGCGTTTGCTGAGCGACGAGGGTCGTCGCGCTTGAGCAATATAAGAACCGATCCACACCGGCTTCTTTTGACGCCTTAATCAGTAGATCAACGCTATGCGTATTGACGCTATCGAAAATCGCGGCGTCCTTCGCCCAAAGATCGGCAACGCCGGCGAGGTGATACACGTGCTCGATACCCCGCACGGCCTCTGAAACCGCTGAAGGGTCCGTGACAGAGCCCTCTATCGCTTGGATGCCGTGATCATCCGCCCAGGAAGGATGTTGGCGCAAGTCAAGAACACGAACAGCGTTGCCACGTTCTCTAAGGCGCACCACGAGATGGCGTCCAACAAACCCAGCGCCGCCTGTCACCAATATTGAGGGATTCAACGAGTGGTCCCCAACGCCGTCTTTTGCATATTCATTGACGCTTTATTCGGCATTGCTTCCGTGCGCGAGCAAATCAACAAGCCTTCATCCATCACGGAGCCAACGACCAAGGATTTCTTCACCCAATCGGGGCCTTTCACGGCATCGATCTCCACCCCGACGGTAGCCGCAGAAAATGCCCCGCCAATCGGATCATCAAACAGGGTTTGTACGCTCTGCCCATCGGGCAACAATTTCACCACCCGGGAGGGCGCCCGCCCAACATTGAGCTTCCGGTCCAACGCCAACGTTATCAAAGACGGATGGACAGCGGCGATGAGTTCGCCCTGTGCTGTCACGGTCAGGTTATCCGGCCCTCCCGGCACCTCAACCCGTTTGCTCAACGTCATTTGACGACCCGGATCGTTATCCGCCTCATCTAGAAAAAGAATGGCTTTATCCCGTGTCCCGGCAACCGCCACCGCGCCGCTTGGGGTGCGCGCCACGCCATTGGCGAATTTTACGGCGCTAAACGCCCCCTCGCCCGCATCGGTAATAAGGCCGCTTTTCGCTAAACCAAAGACATCCTCAAACCCGGCGGACCATCCACACTCACCGTGGTCGATGCTCACCAAATGGCTCTCATTTTCCGCCAACAAATCATTCGCCGCGCAATGGGCGGCGCCGTGATTACCGACGAACATCTCCCCCATCACCCCAACGCGTTCGACGCGCGGGGTCATCCGCCACCGATCATTGATTTTTTGATAGCCTCGATTGATGAATGCGATCTCCCCCGATTGTTCATCAAAGTCCAATCCATGGGGCCGAAGACCGCCCGCCACGGCATCTGGTTCAATAAGCGGTTCGGCGGCGATTAGCCGATGCATTTTGTTATCGGTCGCGCCCGTCAAATCACTCAGGCTCACCCGATAAACCCCGCCCTGGGGGATACTGAATGCTTTACGCCGCGCCGCCGTCTCCGCCGCGCGTCGGTCATAAGCGGAAACATATAAAACGCGCCGCGACAGATCGACAGCAATGTCTTCCGCGCCAACCACTAAGGCGCCCGTTTTCGTATCAACAAGAGAAACGCGCCGACAGGCATCCGTCTCGTATAATGGCGTATCGGTGATTTCAGCGGCGCACCCCGCCAACGCGATAAACGGTACCGCGGAACGCAAAAACGCCCAGCTTGAGAAACGCCCCAACGCCGATAACCGGAAAGACTTTAAAGATGTCGACACTGATGCGCCCCCTCTTTTGCGCGCCTGTTTCACATCATCTGTTTCATATCAAATCGAGCATTATGCCCGGCGCTAATCAAGCGCCCGGACGAGTATACCCCCATTTTTCAAGATAGCACGATAGCCGACTTTCAACTTTTGCCGCTGCTTCATCGGCATAAGCGAATTTATTTTTTTCAAAATTGCGGACTGAGGCGAGATACGCCTCAAATTTCGGTTTCGCGTCCTCAAATCCCGGCAGATTGAGAGTCTCATAGATTCTTTCAATTGAAGCCAGCGGATGGTCGTCCAGGGCATCGTACCGCATTTCGACAAGGCGCTCTGGATCAATCAGTTTTGCATCCTCTTCATAGGCCGACATCATGCGATCATAGACCGACAAAATCGTCTCATCGATGTCAACATGATCATAGGGCTGGAGGGCGAACTCAGCGAAAAGCTTCTTGTAGAAGTTCCGCATCGACAGAAAGACCTCGTAAGGATTTCGATGGATGTGGATGAATTTCGCGCCCGGAAACATCTCCTGCAGTAGGGCGAAGCGTCCCGTGTAGACAGGGTTTTTGATGAGCATTGGTCGCCCATCCTGAAGCTTGGTGAGTTTTCGCATCAGATAGGTGAACCGATGTTTCCACTCATCAACTTCCCTTTCGCTACACCCGTCAAAGAAAAGCCCGCGCCCTAAAAACGTCGAGAAGGCCCTCGGAAAATAAATCCCATGGTAAAAAGAGAGATCCGTCATGTTCGCGATGGCGATTTCATCTTCTTGCGGGCTATCAGGATTAACCGGGATATTGTCGATATATCGGTGCTCTGGCAGCGCACGCTCTAGAAGTGGTTGAAACGCTTTGGCGATGCCAAAGAGATCCCATGGCAGGCCGGTGGCGACGGGCGGCACATAGCCCCACCCATCGCTTTTCACCATCGTATTGTAGAGATGCGTGGTGCCGGAACGCCAATGACCCAGGATAAAAACAGGCGGCGGCAGATCCGTTGTCTTTGGCAACCGGTCTTCCATGATCACGCGTTCCGCAGTGGAAATGGGCCAACGGCCCATCACAGAAAGGCCAATGCCCAACCCGCTCAGCGCTTTGGAGGGCAAGCCCGCCCGCTGAAGAACCGCTGATAATGTCGCCGGGTTCGCCCCGCTCAAGGGGTGAGCCATGGATCCGCCTCCTTAAAAGAGAGTGATAAAGAATGGGCGGCATAGCCCAGCGCGCAGCCCTGCGCCAGCGCTGAAGTCGATGATGGGGCTGCAATGAACGCTGGCTATGTCCAAATCAGCTTAAAATCGCCTTATTGCCGTGCGATTAACCAATATCTGTCATGAGGGTTCTAGGCGTCGAAGCCTTATCATGGTCGCCAAAACGCTTGGGGAAATATCGCCGCCTGGACGGTCGTCAAGGGTAGAAAAGTCGTAAAACCGTGTTTGCTTACCGTCCTCTTCCCGCTGTTGCCGCGCTCGCCATCGCTATCACCCCCTCCGTCGCATCGGCGGCTGACAATTACCGGGTCCAACTTGAAGGAGCGCCACCAGCGCTCAAAACCCAGCTATCAATGACATCAACGCTGATGCAGGAGGCCCGGGCGTTTCCAACAGCGGTTGCTGTTCGCCGGGCCGGCCGCGCGGACGCCACCGCTATGGAGAGCGCCTTACGCGCCGCCGGGTACTATGTCGGCCGGGTTACATTCGAGCTGACGTCGCCGAGCGAGCCCCAGTTAAGCGATGATGATCGCCTGAACGTGTTGTTCACGATCGATCCAGGCCCGTCCTTCACCATCGACGATCACGTCATTCGGTTTGTCGACGCGCCCTCGACCAATCCGGTGCAGGATGACGCGACAGACGTTGAGCCTGGCGATGATCGCCCAAACACCCTGACGGATTTAGGGATCGTGATCGATCCATCTACCGCCTCTACCGCAAGCGGCGCGGCGATCGCCAACACACAGCAACGCATCTTGATGGCGTTGTGGGACCAAGGATACCCGACGGCGCGCCCGGTTTCACGGCGCGCGGAAATTGTCTCCTCCCAGGATGGCCGCGCCCGCGCCATCTACGAGTTTGAAACGGGGCCACGCGCTTTTTTTGGCGCAATAAGAACAACTGGGCTTGAAAACACTCAGGAAGATTATCTTCAAAAACTGAAAACTTGGGAGGTCGGAGAACCCGTCGATAAATCCAAAATCATCGCCTATCGCGATCGATTATCAGCGACGGGAATATTCTCCGAAATAGATGTCGCCAACGGCACCCCCGATGAAACGGGTGCGGCGCCAATTCTAATTTCCGCCAGCGAACGCAAACGCCGCACCATCGGCGCGGGCGCCTCGTTCTCGACCGTTGAGGGCCCCGGTGGTCGCTTGTTTTTCGAGTATCGCAATATTTTCGGTCGCGGCGAGCGCGCGCGTGCTGATCTTTCCGCCTCCCTCCTCGAACAAAACTTTAGCATCACGTTCGACAAACCATTTCCGACTTTGCCAGGCTCTTTGTTTGCGAATATCGGCTTCGCCAATGAAACGAAGGACGCGTTTGATGCGCGGACGATCACCGCCTCAATCGGCGTCTCGAAGTTCTGGTTTGATAACCGCCTAGAGACCCGCGCCGGCCTCGCCGCCGAGACTTCCGATTTGACAAGCCCAGAAGGCACGGAACGCACGGCGTTTTTCTCCCTCCCCCTTGCGGTTGTATGGGATACGGAGGATAGCCCGCTTCTTTTGTCCCACGGCGTGCGCGCTAGTTTTTCGCTGACGCCTTATACGGGTACGGACACATTCACTCAGGGCGAATTCAATGTCCGCACGCGCATACACGCTGGCAAAAACGATCGCTTCACCCTAGCCGGGCGGGCGCGCCTTGGGGGCACCGTTGGCTCTTCATTTGAAAACCTGCCCATCAACAAACGATTTTTCGCGGGCGGTGGATCTTCCGTGCGGGCCTTCGCTTTTCAGGCCGCCGGCCCCTTGGATGAAAACGCGAACCCAATTGGCGGGCGATCCGTCATTGAAGGGGCTGTGGAAGGGCGGGTCAAGATCACGCAAAATATTCAGGCGGCGACATTTCTTGACGCCGCCTCTGTCGCCTCAAGCGCGCTACCAGATTTTGGCGGCGATTACCTCTATGGCGTCGGCGCCGGCGTTCGATACATCACCCCTGTGGGCCCGTTACGGGTTGATGTCGCAACCCCGCTAGAGCGGCGCGACAGCGACCGACCGTGGCAACTCTATATCTCCCTCGGGCAAGCATTTTAGGCGACGCAAGACAGGACACCCAAGCACCATGCAAAAAATTCTTGTTTCCGTCTCGATCGGCGTCATCACCGCCCTTGTGATAACCCTCCTGGTTGTCGGTTTCTTTATTGGAACAGATTCCGGAAAAAACCGACTTGCCCAGATGATCGAACCGCAAATCGCCAACGCCATCGGCGGAAAGGCGGAAATTGGCGCCCTGAAAGGCAACCTGCCGGGCAGTATCATTCTAGAGGATATTCGCCTTTACAATGACAATGATCTTTGGCTGACAACGGATGAAATCCGGCTTCATTGGAGCCCGTTTGCCTTGATGGGCGGCGGGCTTGATGTTGATGTGCTTTCTATCAACGGTGTCCGCATGTCGGGTATGCCCCCGAGCAAAAACCCTAAGGAAGGGACCCAAAATACCGGTAACGCAAATCTGCTGGAGGGTCTAAAACTCCCCAGTGCATTGCCGAATGTTGTTGTCCGGCAACTGAGCTTAACCGATATTGTTATTGACGAGAAATTTATTGGGCGACCGGTCTCATTTTCTGGCGACGGTTCGGCCGACATGGGCGGTCGCAATCTTGATCTTATGCTCCATATCGAGAGTGCGGATAGAAAAGATGGTGCGATGGTAAGCATCGCCCGTGACCCGGCGTCGAATGAACTACGGGTCAAGGCTGATTTCAACAGCGCCGCCGATGGGCTAGTCGCGGCTTTATCCCACGCAAACGGACCAATAAGCCTGCGCGCCGAGGGGGCTGCGCCCGCCGACGCCTATCAGCTTCACGCGACGGCGGATGGGGCGGATTTTGGTTCTGGCGCCCTCACTATAGCGGGCAATCTCGAAACGGGTGAAAGCCTTACCCTCTCCCTTGATATCGACCCTGGGGCAAAATTTGAGGCCTATGAAGAATATTTAGGCGATGCGGTAACGGCGCGCACTCTGCTTGCCTCTCAAAAGGATGGTCTCAATATCACGATCGAGACCCTGGCAACGAAAGCAGCGACGTTCACCGGCGATTTCAAAATCCGTCAGGATAAAAATGGATTATCCAGTTTCGCGTCGACGGGCGCGCTTACCCTGTCAGAAGGCGAACGCCCTCCGGGCTTAGGTGAATTGGCCCTCTATGTCGGCGAAACTGTAGAACTGGACGCGACCCTCTCCCGCGACCGCGACGCATACGCGCTTCAGGCGACACTGTCGGGAGACAAAGCCCGCCTAACGGTCGACAACGTGACCACCGATCTTGCAGAAATGTTCACGGGCGATGTTGCAGTCAAAGGGTTTGACAACAGCGCTCTGCCGCCCATCGCCCAATCCGGCTATTCCGCTAAAACCCGGCTGACCCTTGATCAAACCTTGGTGAAACTCTCCAGCCTAAAGGCGTCAGCATCGGAAACCGCAGTGGAGGGCGACGGCGCTTTTGATACGGCGGCGAACCGTTTTGATTTCACAGGTGCTCTTCGCACCGGGCCAGCATTTCTTGCAATGATCGCGCCTGACGCGCGCGCGTTGAGCAACGGCGCGTATAGGCTATCAGCACAAGGCGCGCCCGATGATTTTTCGGTGAAAGTCGACGGCGACACGCCCGGCTTCACGTTGGATGAGGCTGAGACGCCGCCTTTAAAGCTAGAGGCGGCCTTCACGAAATTACCGTTGCGCCCCTCCGGCGCGTTGAGCCTCACCAGCGACGATGGCGTGATCAATTTAAAAACCAACCTCATCACGACCGGCGACGGCGTCATCCAACTCCCCGAGTTATTGTACCAGGGACCTGGGTTCAGCCTCTCCGGACAGGGCGAGCTAGCGCCCAACGGGAACGCTGGCGCGTTGTCCCTAAACTATAATGGGTCGACGGGGGCAACGCCTTGGCCCGGCATTGTCGCAGTCGGCTCTTTTGATGCAGATGTCCGTATTCAGGGTGATGCAGCCTCCGAGAGCACAACTGGCAAATTGCGAGCGGAAGGACATGTCACCACGCCTGCCCTCAGCGTTTCTGAAACGGTGATACGCGACCTGAAATTCAACTTTGCTGGCTCGCTGGATGCTATTGAAACAGAGCTAACCGCGACCGCCGTCGCCGCGGCGGGCGCGCCCGCGATTGACCGATTGTCATTAAACGGAACAGCAACGCTCAATGATCAGGGTTCAACGTTCACCCTTGCCTCTTTCAAAGCCCTCGTCGATGCGATTGATGTGACATTGCAGAAACCCGCTGCCATTGCCATCAAGGATGGTGTCTCAGTGGAAAACCTTGACCTGGCTGTTGGCGAAAAGGGGCGAGTGTTGGCCAATGCCGCGTTTTCTCCATTACGCTGGCGCATGGATGCAACGGCGCAGGATTTTGTGTTACCGAACGGTGCAGCGACGATTACCGGCGACCTCGCCCTCGATACGAACGAGACCACTATTGCCGAAGGCGCGTTCACGGTGTCATCACTGAACACCGTCGATGTCGATGAAGCCCCGTCCATCAGTCTTGCTTTAACATGGACTGAGGAAGCCTTTTATCTGGTTGACGCCCCTACCCCAAACCCCTCGCCGCTGGACATCGATGTTCGCCTCCCCATTCAGCTATTGCGCGGCGAGGTGCTCTCTGTTTCTGTCGACGGCCCCCTCGCAGGGACAATTGGTTATGACGGTCGCCTCGAACAATTGGCGAGCTTCCTGCCAGCGGCGTTCCAATCCATTGAAGGTGATCTCAACGTTGACGCCCGTCTCAGCGGCGATACCGCCGCCCCCCATGTCGATGGAGACCTCACCATCGAAAACGGCGCCTACACTGATCTTGCAAGCGGGATAAGCCTCGTCAACATCGCGTTTCAGGCGAACGCCCAATCGACACCGACGGGCGCCACGGCGCGGTTTAACGGCGCTGCTTCAGGGCCAGGGCAAGAAACGCCGTCAATCACCCTTCAAGGCGAGACGATACTTGGGGAGACATCATCGATCGACGTCACCACCACGATGCGCGAAACGACCCTTTCGGGCGGCCCGATCTCGCGGCTCGTCGCATCGGGAGATGTTCGCCTGTCCGGGGCGTTTGATGCGCTAAAAGCCGTCGGGGAAATCACGGTCGACGCCCTTGATATCGAGGCTGTGCCGCCCCCGGCGACGGGCTTGGTGGCGATAGACATAATCGACGGGACCGGTGATCAGACCGCACCGCTCGGCTTAACGCCGGTAACAGCCGCCCAACCCAATCAAGAGACCAGCCCGTTAGACCTCGATATTCGCATCAATGCGCCTGGGCGGATTTTCGTGCGCGGCTTCGGCGGATTGGAGAGTGAATGGCGCGCAGATCTCCATATTCTGGGCGATGCCGCCAACCCCATCACGCTCGGCGATCTTAGCATCGTCCGTGGGTGGATCGATTTTTCCGGCCGACGCTTTGATCTATCGACCGGTGAAATCGCATTTGACCGCCTCACGCCGAACAACCCTACCCTTGATTTGAGGGCGGATTATACGACGCCCGAAGACGTTGTTGCATCGATCGTCATTGGCGGTCGGGCGCAGTCCCCTTCCGTCGGCTTAGAATCTGTCCCCTCTCAACCTCAAGACGACATCATGGCGTTGGTGCTTTTTGGCAAACCAGCCTCAGAACTAAAAGCTCTGGAGACCGTGAAACTCGCCCACGCCGTCGCACAGCTGGGCGGTGTTGGCCCCTTTGGGGGCGGCGGCGGTCTGACTGGAGGCGCGCGCAGCGCCATCGGTCTCGATCTTCTCAATGTTGATTTCGACGGGACCGGCGCCAGCAGCCTCAGTGTCGGAAAATACGTCGCTGACGGGCTTTTCGTTTCCGCCTCTCAAAGCGCCAACGGCGATAGCGGGGCAGTAAGGGTTGAGTATGAGGTGACAAACTCCATCACTGTGGAGACTGAGTTGCGCCAGGATGGTGATCAAAAGGTGTCCGCGAATTGGAAACGCGACTTTTGAGGTTGAAAAGACGTTGCGCTTCACCAACCCGCACTCGGGAAATGGAACTGAGAGGGTTCGAGAATAGATCAGCGAAGCGCAACTAACGGGCAGCAACTTCTTGGGGGAGCAGTTGCTGCGCTACCTAAGTACGTGCGGAAAAAGGTCATGGATCAGCCAGAAGTATACCCTTGTAAATGTTGCATATTTTCACTGACGGCATTTCAAAATAGGGCCTTGGTGAACATTGACGACCCTGGGTAATTGCGTTGATCAGGCGAAAAACCGTAAAATTGTACCTCCGATCCAAGAAAACAGGTTTCAAGGAACATTGTATGACGTTGCCTCCCGCTGGGGATAAATCTTCCGGCTCAACGGCCCACCCCAACATTACTGGCTTCTTCGACGAGGAAACTAACACCATCAGTTATGTGGCGGCGGACCCGATGAGCGCCCAATGCGCCATCATAGATTCCGTGCTGGATTATGACGCCGCCTCTGGGCGCACCGCCACAAATTCCGCAGACAAGCTCATCTCGTTTATTAAAGACAACGCGCTAAGCGTTGCATGGATCTTGGAGACCCATGTCCACGCGGATCATTTATCGGCCGCGCCCTATTTGAAAGAGCATCTGGGCGGGCGGATCGCCATTGGAAAAGACATCACCACCGTGCAGTCCTATTTTCGGGATGTCTTTAACGAGGGAGAGGACTTCCTCACAAATGGCGCTCAGTTCGATCAACTATTGGCCGACGGCGAGAGGTTCCAAATCGGCGGCCTCGAGGGCGTCGCGATGCATACCCCCGGCCATACCCCAGCCTGTATGACGTTTGTGATTGGCGATGCGGCGTTCGTTGGCGATACGTTGTTTATGCCTGATTTTGGAACCGCGCGTACGGACTTTCCGGGGGGAGACGCCCGACAGCTTTACCGGTCGATCAAGCGCGTACTCAGCTTGCCGCCAGAAACAAGGTTGTTCATGTGTCACGATTACAAAGCGCCGGGCCGGGATGAATTCCGGTGGGAGACAACGGTGGCTGCCGAGAATGCCGAAAACATCCACGTGAAAGATGGCGTCAGTGAAGATGAGTTTGTCACCATGCGCGAAAGCCGCGACGCGCAATTAGGCATGCCCAAATTGATGTTGCCCTCTGTCCAGATCAATATGCGCGCAGGGGATGCACCGCCGCCAGAGGAAAACGGCAAGCGTTATATAAAGATCCCACTTAACACGTTATAGGCGTCAACTGGCGGGCGCTTGGACCCTATCGGCAACAGCTTCCGCGACGGCCATCGTTGAAAGGGAGCCGCCGATATCGGGCGTCGTCAGACCATCTGCAATCGTCCGTTCAACCGCACTTTCGATCGCCGCGGCCATCTCGCCGGCGCCGAGACTAAACCGACACATCATCGCAGCCGACAAGATCGCCCCGATGGGATTGGCTTTGCCCTGCCCGGCAATGTCCGGCGCCGAGCCGTGAATAGGCTCATAAAGGCCCCGAACGCCATCGCCAAGCGAGGCGGATGGCGCGACCCCGATAGAGCCGCCAAGCACAGACGCTTCGTCACTTAAGATATCGCCAAAGAGATTTTCCGTCAGAATAACATCGAATTCAGTCGGCGCCTGAATAAGCTTCATCGCCATTGCATCCACCAAAACATGGTCCAATGCGACGTCGCTATACTCTTCTTGATGGAGGGCGATGACGGTCTTTCGCCATAGCCGACTTGTCGCTAGAACATTCGCTTTATCGACCGAGCTTACCTTGCCGCGCCTCTTACGCGCTGCGTCAAACGCGATCCGCGCGATCCGTGTTACTTCAGCATTGCTGTAGGTGCATAGGTCTGAGGCGCTCTCATCCCCCTCTTTTTTTTCACCGAAATATAACCCACCCGTCAGTTCTCGGATGATTAAAAAATCAGTACCGCTGACCCTGTCATGTTTCAGCGGCGATAAATCCTCCAACCCCGGCGTCATCGTTGTCGGACGCAGATTAGCGTAGACGCCTAAAGATTTGCGCAAGGCCAATAGCCCTTGTTCCGGGCGTTTTTCGGCAAGATCCCATTTGGGCCCGCCAACAGCGCCCAGAAAGACAGCGTCCGCGCTAAGGCACGCCTGTTCCGTCGCCGCGGGTAACGGCTCGCCCGCTTTGTCAATGGCGATCCCGCCGAACAGTGCTTCTTCTTCAGAAAAACTGACATTGTAGGCTTCAGCGCTTTTCGCCATGACGAGGCGCGCTGCAGCGGTCACTTCTGGTCCGACGCCATCTCCTGGCAAGTAGACGATTTTCATCTATAAACCCTTTGCTTGTTCAAAGGCCGCAATTTTTGTTGTGGCGTTTAATAGTGCGCCCAAGGCGTCAACGCCGTCCAATAAACATTGGCGCGCAAACGGCTCGATGACGAAGTCAATTTCGCGCCCATTCGACAAGCTCAGCACTTGCCGCTCCAAATCAATGGACACCTCCACACCCGGCGTGTCTAATAAATACCGATGGGTTTCGGCATCAATTTCGACTGGCAAGAGCCCATTCTTCAGCGCATTACTTTTAAAAATATCAGCGATATCTGTACTGATGACCGCCCGGAAACCAAAATCGTGGAGGGCCCATGGCGCATGCTCTCGCGAGGACCCACAGCCAAAATTAACACCGCCGACCAGTACTTTTTTTTCGGATGCGTCAGCCGCGTTCAGTGGATGGTCGGGGATCGCGGCCCCGCTCTCATCATACCGCCAATCCTGAAACGCATGGGCGCCAAGGCCTTCCCGCTCCGTCGTCGTGAGAAAACGCGCTGGAATAATCTGGTCCGTATCAATATTTTCTTGTTCAAGCACCAAGGTATTTGAGGTGATGACGCGAATTGGATCAAATCCCATCGATCCTCTCCCTTTTAACAGAAATCTTAATCGAGATAACGGCGCGGGTCCGCAATCCGGCCTTCAATCGCAGAGGCGGCGGCCGTTGCGGGGCTCGCGAGCACTGTGCGCACCCCGGGGCCCTGGCGGCCTTTGAAGTTACGGTTCGAAGTGGAGACGACAAGCTCCCCCGGTTCGCCCTTATCGCCGTTCATGGCGATGCACATAGAACACCCCGGTTCTCGCCATTGGGCGCCCGCGTCGCGAAAGATTTTATCCAAGCCTTCGGCTTCCGCAGCGCGTCTTACCGCTTCCGATCCAGGCGCAATGAGCACCGTGACATTCGGCGCTTTCGTTCGGCCCCGGAATACATCCGCTGCCAGGCGTAAATCTTCCAATCGGGAGTTGGTGCAAGACCCGATAAATACTCTGTCCACGGCGACATCCTGCAATGCTCCGCCGGCGGGTATGTTCATATAATCGGCCGCCGAGACGGCGTCCGGCTCACTCGAATGGGGCGTGCGACCGTCTACAGGTGCAGCAGCATCAGGCGACACGCCAAACGTCGCCATGGGGCGCAAAGCATCGACTTCTATCGTCACTTCGACATCAAAGGCCGCATCCGCATCGCTTGCCAACGCCAACCAACGCTTGCGCGCGGCGATCTGATCGGCGCCGCTTGGCGCGCGATCGCGACCATCAAGCCAATCCAAGGTTTTTTCATCAGGCGCCACCATACCGACCCGCGCGCCCGCCTCGATGGACATATTGCAAAGGGTCATGCGCCCTTCCATCGACAGCGCTTCGACGGCCGGCCCCGCGAACTCAATCGCAAAGCCCTGGCCCCCATCAGCGCCGATTTTTTCGATCGCCGCAAGGGCCATGTCTTTCGCCGTGACGCCTTTTTGTAGTGCGCCATCAAAAGTGATGCGCATCAGTTTTGGTTTTCGTTGGAAGACACATTGCGTCGCTAAGACGTGCCCAACCTCCGTGGTGCCAATACCAAAGGCAAGCGCGCCAAACGCGCCATGGGTCGATGTATGACTGTCGCCGCAAACAATGGTTTTTCCCGGTTGGGTGAGGCCAAGTTCCGGCCCGATAACATGGACAATCCCCCGGCGTTCATCGCCCAGATCTAAAAGCTCAACACCGTGTTCAGAACAATTCCGGCGCAGAGTGGCGACTTGTTCCTCCGCTTGCGGCGACGCGTAAGGCAACCGCCCGTCAGGCCCTGCGGGCAAGGTCGGTGTGGAGTGATCTAACGTCCCCATAGTCAGATCAGGCCGGCGCATTTTTAACCCCCGGGCCTTCAACATGGAAAACGCCTGAGGGCTTGTCACTTCATGGATGAGATGAAGATCGATATAGAGGATCGCCGGGGTTTCAGCCGATTCCGGAGAAACAATATGAGCATCCCATACTTTTTCGAAAAGTGTTCTCGGAGATTGTTGATCAGTCACAGGATTATCGCCTTCAAACGGCTAAAGAGCATCTTCAATCGTGGTCATTCAGGGTTATAGATGACGATCGATTTATGCAGGTTCCACAATCGCGGCCTCTCGCTCTGCAACACCGGCGGCGAGATTGATCGCAGCGACAAAGGCAGCCACGGCGGCATCGGCGACATCAATCTCTTTTGCGATGCCCGTATAGCGCCGATCCTCCACATCGATGACCGCTTCAGCGCGCACAACGCCCTCATCAGCCAGATGGTGGAGGTCAAGAACAGCGATGCGCGCATCAACGCCCGTGATGGCGCAAACGGCGCGAAAAGCCGCGTCAATGGGGCCTTGGCCTTCGCTAATCACCGTTCGGCGATCCCCGTTATCATGCTTCAACGTCACCCGCGCCCAAGGCCGGCCCACATCTTCTAAATCAACGCGTAATTCGACCGCCCGCACGCGCCAAGGACCTAAGCGACCGTCTTCCTGGGCATTGCCGGTCACCAGCTTCACAAGATCCGCATCCGTCACTTCACGGCAGGTATCTGCGAGGCGCTTAAAATCCGGGAACACATCCTCAATTTTTTGGGGCGAGACCTCGAAGCCAAGCGCTTTGATGCGCGCGCCGAGAGCGTGTTTGCCGGAATGCTTGCCTAACACGATAGAGTTGGAAGGAACGCCAACGGCCTCCGCGTCCATGATCTCATAGGTGCGCTTATCGGCGAGGACGCCATGCTGGTGAATGCCCGCCTCGTGAGCGAAGGCGTTTTTGCCAACGATCGCTTTATTGCGGGGGATTGGATTATGGGTGACCCGCGCCAATGCCTGGCTCGCCGGAAATAATTTGGTGGTCTCAATTTGAGTGCCAACCTCGAAGAAATCGCCCCGGGTACGCAGCGCCATCACGGCTTCTTCCAAAGAACAATTACCTGCGCGCTCGCCGATGCCGTTGATAGCGCATTCTATCTGGCGGGCGCCGCCGCGCACCGCCGCCAAGGAGTTCGCGACCGCCATGCCCAGGTCGTCATGACAATGGGCGGAGAATGTCACATTTTCGGCGCCATCAACGTTCTCACACAAGAACCGGAAGAGCGCGGTGATTTCCTCTGGCGTCGTATATCCCACGGTATCAGGAATATTGATGGTGCGTGCGCCAGCCGCGACCGCTGCGTTAACGGTTTCCAACAAGTAGTCGCGCTCGGTACGGATGGCGTCTTCGGGCGAAAACTCCACATCCTCACAAGCGGACGCGGCGTGGGCCACGAGCGTCGTGATACGCGACAAAATCTCTTCGCGGCTCATTTTCAGCTTCGCATCACGGTGAATGGGGCTTGTACCAATGAAGGTATGAACCCGTTTTTTGCCCGCCGGTTCGACCGCTCGGGCGGCCGCGTCAATATCGCGTTCGTTTAGGCGTGCGAGGGAACAAATGCGCGGGCCATCAATCTCGCGCGCAATGGTTTCGACAGCCGCCGCGTCACCGGGAGACGCCGCCGCGAACCCGGCTTCTATGATATCTACATTCAGATCGCGAAGAGCGCGGGCCAAAATCAGCTTGCCTTCCACCGTCATGGAAAAGCCGGGCGCCTGTTCGCCGTCGCGCAAGGTGGTGTCAAAAATCTTTACATGGGTATTTGCGGATGTGTCCGACATTTTAAAATTCCTTTTTCATGAAGAAAGTTGCATTCATGAGCGCGTGGGGCGTTCCCTACGCGCGGGAGTAAGTCGGTGGGTTCTTATGTCATGCATCAATCCGCCTCCTGACCACGCCGGATTGATAAAACGCCTGTTCGCGATACTTCACAAAGTCCCAACGGACGCATCAAATCTATGAAGGCATTGATTTTATCACGGGCGCCCGTCACTTCGAAGACAAACGAGTTATGGGTGATATCTAGGGCGCGGGCGCGAAAGATGTCGGCCATGCGCATAGCCTCTACCCTATTCTCGCCCGCGCCGGCGACTTTGACGAGCGCCAATTCGCGCTCAATCACGTCGCTTTCCAACGTCACATCAACCACAAGGCGCACCGGGACTAACCGGCCAAGTTGCAATCTGATTTGTTCGATTTTCGACGGCGTCCCGTGGGTCACGATGGTAATCCGAGAACGGTGCTTCTCATTATCCGTCTCGGCCACCGTCAGACTGTCGATATTGTATCCCCGGGCAGAGAAAAGCCCTACGACCCGCGCCAGAACGCCAGGCTCGTTATCGACGATCACCGCGAAGATGCTCTCGATCTCCCCCTCCTGATCGGAGGTCACGGGATAGACTGACTGACTGGCCTTTAACCCAGCATCGGCTGGTTGTTGTTGCTGTTGGGCCATTACACTAACTTGCGACCTTCTGCGCCGATTTCTTTGCCCGTTACTTCACCGCCAAATAGCATTTCGTTGTGGGCGGCGCCCGATGGGATCATTGGGAAAACGTTTTCTTCCTTTGTGACAACGCAATCGAAAATCACTGGCTTATCCACGGTTATCATTTCACGGATTTTGTCATCAAGTTCCGCCGGCGTCTCCGCGCGAATTCCAACCCCGCCATAGGCCTCGGCCAATTTGACAAAATCCGGCAGGCTGTCGGAGTAAGAGTGGGAGTAGCGCCGATCATGGAGGAGCTCCTGCCATTGGCGCACCATCCCAAGATACTCATTATTCAGAATAAAAATCTTAATAGGCAGGCGATGCTGAACGGCGGCCGACATCTCTTGCATGGTCATTTGTACTGATGCATCGCCGGCAATATCGATCACCAGGGCGTCTGGATGCGCGGCCTGGACGCCCAGCGCCGCTGGCAGGCCGTAGCCCATGGTGCCAAGTCCACCGGAGGTCATCCAACGGTTGGGAGCCTCAAACGGAAAATACTGCGCCGCCCACATTTGGTGCTGACCAACCTCGGTCGTAACGTATACATCGCGATCTTTTGTCAGCTGATAAAGCCGTTCGATGGCATATTGCGGTTGAATAACATCTGAGGAATTGACGTACGAGAATGATTTCAGATCCCGCCATCCATCGATCTGTTTGAACCATGGCGCTAGGCGGTCAGGCGTCTCTAACGGGCCACGCTTGCGCCATTCGGCCATCAGCGCTTCAGCGACCTCGCCAGCGTCGCCCACAATACCAAGCTCAACCGGGACGTTTTTATTGATGGATGACGGATCAATATCAATATGCACCTTCACCGAATGGGGGCTAAAAGCGTCAAGTCGGCCGGTGACACGATCATCGAAGCGTGACCCCAATGCGATCATCAGATCGCAATCATGCATCACGTGGTTAGCTTCGGCGCTGCCATGCATGCCGAGCATACCGAGCCATTGAGGATTAGAAGCGGGAAAGGCGCCAAGCCCCATCAGGGTGGAAGTGACCGGAAATCCGGTTTCTTCCGCGAGCGCCCTTAACGCCTCGACAGCGCGCGGACCAGCGTTGATCACGCCGCCGCCTGTATAAAGGACGGGCCGGCGGGCGTGGCGCATCAAATCAACGGCGCGCTCAATTTGCACGCGCTGGATCGGCGGGGAGACAATGCAATTTCGTTTTTGCGCATCAACACGCGCTGTATACGGCGCCTCTTCGAATTGCACGTCCTTTGGAATATCAATGAGCACGGGCCCCGGCCGGCCATTGCGAGCGACATGGAACGCCTCATGCACAACGGTTGGCAATTTCTGTGCGGAGGTCGCGAGGTAATTATACTTCGTGCACGCCCTTGTTATGCCAACGGTATCGCACTCTTGAAACGCGTCGGTCCCGATGAGGGCGCGCGCTACCTGACCCGTGATGCAAATCACCGGGATAGAATCCAGTAACGCATCGGCAAGTCCGGTGACCGCGTTTGTCGCGCCGGGCCCAGAGGTCACCAATACAACGCCGACTTTTCCGGTCGATCGGGCATAGCCTTCGGCGGCGTGGACGGCGCCTTGCTCATGGCGCATCAACAAATGCCGGATGGTGTCGCGCCGATGCAGCGCATCATAGATTGGTAGAACAGCGCCGCCCGGATAACCGAAAATCACTTCAACGCCCTGCTCTTCGAGAGCGTCAAGCAGTAGCTCCGCCCCGGCTTTGATCACGCGTGGATCGACGGCGGGCGTACTATTCTCTGCGGGGCTTACTGTTGCATCCATCGTCATGTCAGTATCCGTATTGATGTACCGCCAGGGCCCATGCCCTGGCGACAAACGGCGTCGGTTCCTTGATTATTCAGGGTTGACGTTGTCGCCGCCCTGAAGCCATGCCATCCGGTCTCTGAGTTCTGCACCTGTCTTCTCAATCGGATGATCAAGATCAGCTTGCAGCATACGATTATAACGCACCTTGCCGGTCTGGTTCTCAATGATCCAGTTCTGCGCAAAGGTGCCGTCTTGAATATCCGTTAAAACGGCTTTCATGCGCGCCTTCGTGTCTTCGTTGACGACGCGCGGCCCAGAGACGAGATCACCGTAAATCGCTGTTTCAGAGATAAACTCATGCATTTTCGCAAGACCACCTTCGTACAGAAGGTCGACAATTAGCTTAAGCTCGTGAAGACATTCGTAATAGGCGATTTCTGGGGCGTACCCCGCCTCCGTCAGGGTTTCAAAACCCGCGAGCACCAATTCCGTCGCCCCGCCGCAAAGCACCGCCTGTTCGCCAAAGAGGTCGGTTTCCGTCTCTTCACGGAATGATGTTTCCAGGGCCCCTGTGCGCGTGCCGCCGATGAGGGTCGCATAGGCCAATGCCCGCTCTTTGGCGCGGCCAGTTGCATCTTGATGGATCGCAAACAGGCATGGCACGCCCCGACCCCTTGCATATTCACGGCGGACGAGGTCACCCGGCCCTTTTGGGGCGATCATAATGACGTCGACATCCGCTGGCGCCGTCACGCGCCCATAAAGAATAGAAAACCCGTGGGCGAAGGCGAGCGCATCGCCAGCATTGAGGCCGGGCGCAATTTCATCTGCGAAAAGCGCTTCATGGCTCATATCCGGCGTGAGGATCATGATCACCGACGCAGCCGCTGCCGCGTCTTTCGGGCTCATGACCTTTAACCCGTCGGCCGCCGCCTGAAGGGCGCCTTTGCCGCCGGCGCGGCAGCCGACAATAACATCGCATCCTGAATCATGGAGGTTCAACGCATGGGCCCTGCCCTGGCTGCCATAGCCGATCACGGCAACGGGCCCCTCTTTTAACGCACCAGGATTAGCGTCTTCTTCTTTATATACGCGCATGGGCTCAGCCATATTGGTCACCTTCGTCTTCATCTACTTCGTTTCGGGCCGTCCGCCGGTAAGGGCGAAAACGGATCATCGGCATTAAAAAACCCGCCATCTTGGTGAGGCGGGCTGTCGGGTCAGGTTTTAATTAGCGTCGTTTATCGCGCATTACCCATCGCCGCAGCCCCTGGAAGGACCACATGCACTACTAGTAGGATAAGTCGAAAAATCGTTGACATCGCAGTCTATAAAAACCTTAGCTTCTTTGATAAAAGTGGTCTTAACGGCGTCGAGAAACGCTTTCAAGGAGTTTCCGTCGTTTTTCTTAATTTTTTCATATAAAACACTCTATGGGAATTTGAATTTGGCAGATTGAGCCAAAAGCATCGAACATCCCATGAAAAACCCCGAACCGCTAATAAGCGATCCGGGGCTCTTACTCTTCAAAGAAGGATCAATCGGTTAGGAACCGATAACGCCGCCATTCCGACGGGTGATGACGACCGTCGCGTCCCGTGGAATTGTCACGCCATCCGTCGCCGCAGGGAAGTTTGTGCGGGTTGGATCGCCGTTCCCAGGGTGCTGGATATTGGTGAACGCGGTCCGTAAACGCCCAACCGGTGATTTCGTCGCTGTTCACACCGGTCATCAAACGCCGTGGCGTTGGGTTATCCGATGTGGTGTCAAACACGACCAACTGATCTTGGAGGCCAGCGCTTTGACCGCCATCGGTGCCGATGAACAGACGGCCAAACGGATCAGCGTATGCAGCGTCAGGATCGGAGAAAACTTCTTCCGTGTCGCGTGTATCTGAAGCGATGAAGAAGAACTCCCAGGTGAAGGTGTTACCAAGGAAGTCATCGCTGTCGACGGTGCGAATAATGTGACCATCGCGGTTTGGCGCTTCTGGGTTCGCCGCATTTGGCTCTGTGCGGTCCGTGTTATTGGTCAATGTCCAGAACACAGCCCCGTCCTGACCAATTGTCGTCCATTCGGGGCGATCCATCGGCGTTGCCCCCAAAATATCGGCTGCAACCCGTGTGTCGATGAGCATTTCTGCTTCATTGGCAAAACGCGCCGCCAATTCAGGGTTGTCCAACGTCAGCTCCAACCAGTCGCCGGTGAAGTCCTCATTGAAACGCGCGACGAACAACTTGCCGTCATCAAGGGGGCTCAGACCAAGCGCAATCGCATCTTCCCACGCCATGTCGGAAACATATTTGTAGCAATAATCAAAACGCTGATCATCACCCATGTAAGCAGCGATGCGACCATTGCCGGAAACGGCGATCGCGATGGCTTCATGCTTAAAGCGGCCAAGCGCCGTGCGTTTCACCGGTGTTTGCGTGCCGTCAAATGGATCGATTTCAACAATCCACCCGAAGCGATTTGACTCATTCACATAAGCGGCGTTCGTCAGATCAAAGCGCTCGTCGAACAAATGCCAGTTATAGAAGAATCCATTTTCATTGAAGCCAAGACGGCGTTGGCCTTCTGTAAGGTCCGCTTCTGCGGAGAAACCGGGATTGGTAGACCCGAAGTACCCATTGAAGTTTTCTTCGCAGGTCAAATAAGTGCCCCAAGGCGTGAAGCCTGAACCGCAGTTATTGACAGTGCCGCGCGGCTCGTTGCCAGCGGGGTTTTCCAAGAGAGGCGATCCAGCGGCCGGCCCGGAGAAGGTGACGGGCGTGTTAACGGTGATGCGCCGGGCGTTCGGGCTGTTTACGACTTGGAATTCGCCGCGACGACGTTGGATGCGGACGACTGAGACGCCGTGTACGGCTTGCATGATGCGCACGTCTTCAAGTGACTCAACACCGCCAACAGGTTTGCCGAGGACGGCAGGTTCGCGACCAAACTCGTGGTTCACGCACAACATGCCCCGGCTCGAACGCACGGAAGAGCCTGAGAAGAAATCGATAGACCCGTCACGATTACGGTCTGGGAAAAAGGCGATACCATCATGGCCAATACCGACCTGCAGTTCTGCTTCAGCGGCGGTTGGACGAGCATTTGGATCGCCGGTAAATTCGGTCGTTGCGCCCGGCGTGATCGGGGTGCCCCAAGGGATTAAGACCTGCATTTGATAGCTCGGTGAAATGCTTGGCACCGTGTTGTCAGCCGTGGCCTCTTCGATCGTCAGCGGTGTGAAATCGACGAGCGCGCCGTTCGGAATATTCCGATTACGGCGACCTGCCTTCGCCTCTGGCGCTAGAAAACCGGTCGCCGCAGCAACGGCCAAGGAGCCTTGCAGCATCGTTCTGCGTGAGGCGGCAGCCTTGAGGGCGACATCAACGAATGGCTTGTTGCCTGTAGGATTGGTGGAACGGTCCTCGGACGCGTCGAAATTGACGTCGTAGTCAGCAACAGCCGCAACGGCATCGCGATCATTGACCGGATTGGTCATATCAAAACCCCATGATTTAAAGAGAAAGAATCAACAATTAAAAAGCGTACCGTGATTATGTGACATTTATTTTTCAGTAGTAATATGTATACTGATCTTACGTGAGTATGATAATCATTATTAAAGATAACCAATTGATTTAATTCACGATTGCATTTTACAAGTCATGGTTGAAATAAATTTTATGAATTTTCTATCTAAATGCGCATTCCGTACGCAGCTTTATTAAATACACAAATGAATTCAATCTTTAACGCGGACGGATCTGTCCCTGACCCCGCACGATATTGCGATAGGTCGTTAGCTCTCGAGCGCCCACAGGGCCCCGCGCGTGAAGTTTTCCCGTTGCGATTCCAATCTCTGCGCCAAGGCCGAACTCGCCCCCATCAGCGAATTGGGTCGAAGCGTTATGCATCACAATGGCGCTGTCAACATGATGCAAAAAATGATGAGCGGCGGCGGCGTCTTCCGTCACAATGGCGTCGGTATGACCGGAACCATAGGCGCGGATGTGGTCGACGGCGCCCTCAACGCCATCGACAAGCGCCAATGAAATAACCGCGTCGAGATACTCTGTTGACCAATCTTCGTCCGATGCCTGGGCGAGGCTTGGACCAATCGCCCGCGCATCCTCATCTGCGCGTATCAGGCAGCCTGCCTCCTTTAGGGCCGTCGTTACGGGTGCGAGCAATGTCGGCGCCGCCGCCTTATCAATTAGAAGGGTTTCCGCCGCGCCGCACACACCCGTTCGGCGCATTTTTGCGTTCACCGTAATGGCGATGGCTTTTTCTAAATCCGCCGCCTTGTCGAGATACACATGACAAACCCCATCAAGATGACTGAGCACGGCGACGCGGGCTTCGTCTTGGACCCGCGCCACCAGGGACTTGCCCCCGCGTGGAATGACGAGATCCAGCGCCCCGCCGGCCCCCGCGAGCATCGCCCCAACCGCCGCCCGGTCTGGCGTCTCCACCAACTGCGCGACAGAAGCCGGTAACCCGGCGTCAACAACGCCTTGGATAAAGGGCTTGAACAACGCCATCGCCGTGGCGAGGCAATCGCCCCCGCCACGCAAAATGACCGCGCTGCCAGCCTTTAAACAAATTGCGGCGGCATCAATCGTCACATTAGGACGGCTTTCATAGATGACGCCAATGACGCCAATCGGCGCCCGCACCCGTTCGATCATCAAGCCATTCGGCCGGGACCAACTCTCTGTGACCTCACCAACAGGGTCCGGCTGGGCTGCAATTTCTCGCAGCGCCGTGACAATGCTCTCCAGCCGATCATCCGTAAGCGTCAGACGATCGATAAAGGCCGGCGCCAAGCCTTTTTTTAATGCGTCAGCGACATCCTGTTCATTGGCCTTCAGAATATTTTTCGTCGCGCGCGCAATGTTGTAGGCAGCATTTTCGAGCGCCGTTGTTTTCTGATCAGTTGAAGCGGTGGCCAGAACTCGCGAAGCATTTGTCGCTGCGCGCCCCATTTCATTAATCAGCGCTTCAATTGTCGGCGCATTCGTCTTTATGGACATGTTTTACTCGTCTGCGCGTCATCGTGATGAAAAAGAACCAAATCGTCGCGATCAATCATAGCCGCGCGACGGCGATAGCCAAGGCGCGCGTCAATATCGTCGGATTTGAGACCAATAGCGCGGATCGCATCACCGCTATCGTAGGCAATCTGGCCACGGGCAATGAGGGGACCATTTTTAGGATCTGGCCCGCGCACCTCAACGATATCACCGCGCTGAAAATCACCCTCAATGTGGGTCACCCCCGCAGGCAGAAGGCTCGCGCCGCGCGACAAAGCTGTCACCGCGCCAGCATCAATGGTAATCACGCCGGAGACTTTCAGGGCGTTGCGTATCCAGGTTTTCCGGGCGCGGGCGGGTGTTGTGTTGGCGAGAAATAGGCTCGCGCGCGCGCCGTCAGCAACAGCCTTGATGGGGCGCCATGTGGGCGATTTCGCTTCACTCTCGCCCGCCGCGATGATCGTCGCTGCGCCAGAGCTTGCGGCAATCTTCGCCGCCGCAATTTTGGTTTCCATACCCCCCGACCCGACACCCGCCGCTTTGTTCGCGCCCCCGCCCATCGCTTCAATCTCGGGCGTCACTTTCTCGATAAGAGGTAGATGCTCCGCCGAGGCATCTAATCGGGGGTTCGCCGTATAAAGACCATCAATATCAGAAAGCAACAACAATAGATCTGCCCCAACCAACTGCGCGGCATGGGCTGCGAGCCGATCATTGTCGCCGTAGCGTATTTCACTTGTCGCCACCGTATCGTTTTCATTGATAACCGGCGTTGCGCCTAGAGCGAGAAGCTTCTCAAGCGTCGCCCGGGCGTTCAGGTATCGCCGCCGGTTTTCCGTGTCGCTCAGCGTTAACAGAATTTGCGCGGCGATTACCCCATGGGGCGCCAGCGCCGTGCTCCAAGCATCTATCAATAGGGATTGCCCCGCCGCCGAGGCGGCCTGGCTTTCGTCAAGGCGCAGGTTCGACCCAATACCAAGGCGGCGCCGACCAAGGGCGATCGCGCCCGACGTGACGATGAGGATATCTTTTCCTGCGGTCTTTAAGCCCCCGATATCTTTCGCGAGCCCTTCTAAGAAGGATGAGTTGGGGGCGCCGTCTTCTCCCACTAAAAGAGCCGACCCAACCTTGAGGACCAACCGCTTCGATTGCGCCAACGCCTCAACTGGCGTGCCAGGGCGTTCGCCGGGCGAGGCAACCGACCCCCCGTCTGTATCCGTCATTTTTTTGCTCTAATGAGGGCGCGTTCAATGTCGCCAAGATCGGCGAGCACGCTTTCAACCGTTGGAATGGGCCCGGCGCCGCGACCACGGCAGACAACTGCCTGATGGCGGTTATCAGCGCTTTCCAGCCAGAGGGCGTTTTCCTCTCCCTTTAGATCGGCAAAGACAGCGCCCGGCGTTGCGACCGCGTAGGATAGGCGCGCGTTGATGGCCCCGTCTTCCGTCACCGTCGCCTCGGCAATTTGCCGCCACGGTTCTTTCGACGCCGCAAATTCGGCTGCCCGGCTTGGGGTGAGCGCCTCGATCTCAATATGCGCCGGCGACTGGTCAAACGCCTCCTGACAGAGGATCTTGATTTTCGCAACGGCGTCGGCGCCAGAAAGATCCGCCGACGGATCGGCTTCGGCAAAACCAGCTTTCTGGGCGGCGATGAGGGCGTCTTCAAAACTCGCACCGCTTTCCTGAGCTGTCAGGATGTAGTTGATCGTACCGTTCAGCACCGCCTTGAACCGCTTCAACCGCAATCCATTTTGCCGCGCCCGCCTCACGGTCTCGACCATGGGCGCGCCGCCGCCGACGGAGGATGAAAACGAAAGTAACGCCCCGTTTTGGTTCGCGAGCGCCGACAGATCCTTAATGGAATCAGCCACCGCCTGTTTATTCGCGCTAACCGCGGAAACGCCATTTTCAAGCGCCTTACCCAATAGCGCGCGCCCTGCCGCCCCTGAGGACAGAACGTCGATGACAACATCCGGCTGCCCTTCAAAAAGGCGGTCCGCCTGGGTCGTCAACAGGGTCGGGTTAATCTGACGATCCCGCGCTTTCTTCCCATTACTGACGAGAATACCGGTGATGTCATATCGTTCCGGCGCGGCCAAAAGACGATGCACAAGCGCATTGCCAATGACGCCGAGCCCGGCGACCGCCACTTTTAAGGGCGCCTGCCTTTGTGCCTTAGCGGGGTCTGCGCCCACAGAGCTTACCAGCGTGCCACGATCGACGCCGAGCCGCGCAACGTTTAAGGGAACATTTCTCGTTTCGGCGAATTCGATGGCTTTTGGTTGCAGCAATTGGCCGGCGATTTCGCGGGCTCGCGCCCAATCTAGATCGCTATATCGCAACGCCTCGCCGGGTGCGGCTTTTGCTGGGTCGCGGTCATATACGCCGTCCACGTCCTTAATCAGGGTCGCCCGGGGTGCATTCACGGCGTCCGCCAAGACGACAGCGGTCAAATCAGACCCACCGCGCCCCAACAACACAGGTTCGCCCGTCGGCCCGACGGCCACGAACCCCGGGGTAATGACAACGTCATGGGCGTCAATCGCGGTGATTAACGCTTCGCGATCCACGCTTTCGGGGTAAGCGTCTGACACAGGCCCGGCCGCGGTTAACCCGAGGCGACGGGCGCCAGCGACAACCGCGTTCAGCCCCGCCGCATCACAGGCGATCGCCAAAAGCGCGGCGGCCCTTTCCTCGCCCAAGCCAATAAAACGCGGCGCATGGCGCGAGGCCGCGTCGGCGCCGAATGCGGCGGCCTCCTCAACCAGCGCATCGGTTTCACCGGCGAACGCGGAAACAACGGCGACCACGCCGCGGCCCGCTCGGGCGTAACGATAAATTTCCGTGACAACACTTGGCAGATCCTCAGGGCGGCGAAGAACCGAGGAGCCGAATTTTAATACAACAATCTCTTGACTGACATTTTTTGATGACGCCCCCGTTGGATGGTCACCTGTTACCGCCTCTACGCGCATACTTTTTCTTTGGCGTCCAAAAACGCCCCCCGTTTATGGCCGGCAAATTCCGCCGCCGCTGCGTCACTGCTGTGGCCTGCAATTTCATGACCATTGTCGCCAACGCCCTCGCCTCTCGCAAGCCCAGTTTCCAGGTCCGCCAATAAGTCTTCCGCATGCTCCAGCCCGATGGAGAACCGGACCAGCCGATCCGAAATACCGGCCGCGGCCCGTGCTTCCGGCGGCATCGCCGCATGGGTCATGGCCGCCGGCACGCAGACCAAGCTCTCAAAGCCGCCGAGGGATTCGGCTGTGGTAAACAGATCAAACCCGCGCAAGACTTCAAGCACATCAATATTTTCAGCGAACTCGACGCTGAACATAGCGCCAAAACCCTTTTGTTGGCGCGCCGCGATCTCATGACCCGGATGGGATTTAAGGCCCGGATAATTCACCCGCACCACCCGTTCATCATTGGCGAGGAACGCCACGAGCCGTTCCGCCGTCGCTTGTTGGCGTTCAAGGCGGGTGAAAAGCGTGCGCAGGCCACGCAGGGTTAAATAGCTGTCAAAGGCCGCGCCCGTGACGCCCGTACAATTCGCCCACCAATAAAGCTCATCGGCGAGCGCTTTGTCTTTTGCGAGAACCGCCCCGCCGACGACATCGCTATGGCCGTTGATATATTTCGTTGTCGAATGAACGACGACATCGCATCCAAGCGCCAAAGGCTGTTGCAGCGCAGGCGACAGGAAGGTGTTGTCCGCCACGGAAATGGCGCCCACTTCTTTGGCGCGGCGCGCGACATCCGCGACGTCGGTGACCCGCAGTAACGGGTTTGACGGCGTTTCAATCAGAACAAGTTTCGGGCGCCGGGCGAAAGCAGCGTCGAGGGCGGCGGGATCCGTCTGGTTGACAAAGGCAAGGTCAAAATGGCCAAGGCGCGCCCGCGCGGTCAACAAACGATGGGTGCCGCCGTAACAATCATGGGGCGCTAACACCAACTCCCCCGGCTTGACCAGCGTTAACACAAGATCAACGGCCGCCATGCCCGTCGCCGTCAGGACGCCGCCTGCAGCCCCTTCAAGCGCGGCCAACGCCTCTTCCAATTGGCGGCGGGTTGGATTGCCGGAGCGCGAATAATCAAAGCCCGGCTTCTCCGTTGGGTCATCCCACGCATAGGTCGCCGATAGATGGATTGGCGGCGCCACCGCGCGATGAGCCGCATCACGCCCCACGCCCGCGTTCGCCGCAATCGTTTCCTGGTGCTTAATAGGCCCATTCGCTGGCGCAGTGTCGGATACGGAAGAAATGGTCATGGGCTGTTGATCCTTTGAAATAAAGGCGTCTTCTAAAAAAGAACGCAAGAGAGGGCCGATCGTCGCCGTTTCTTTTAAAAACGCATCATGGCCGTATTTTGAGGGGATGGGGTTGAACTGAACCGGCCCGCCAAGGCGGGTCGATAGGGTGCGGATATCATCAATGGGCACCAGGCGATCGCTCGTCGCGCCAATCAAAAGGGTCGGCGCGGTGATGTTTTCCGGGGTCAAATCATGGCTGTCGATAGACGCCGACAAGGTGAGATAGCGCGCAGCGCTGACATTCGCTGCATAAGTTTCGCCGTGATGGGCCAAATAGGCGCAGACATCTTCACTCTCAGAAAAGCGCGCCGAAAATTCCTCCGGGGTGCGATAGGTGGTGATGGCGAGTTCCCGCGCAATGGCGGTTGCTTCTTCCGGGCACCCAGTGGCAAGGCCAAGCGACAGAATGCGCCGCTGCACCCGGCGCCACCCTTGCGCCATTGGCGATGATCGATGGGCCGCGCAAAGAACCGCCAAGCGATCAACAAGCCCGGGATGGCGCTCGGCGAGTTTCAAACACACCATCCCGCCAAAGGAGGCGCCGATGGCCGCATGCAAGCGGTTCACCCCCGCCTCTTTCAACGCATAGGCGATGACGTCGGCGTAATCATTCGTCGTCAGATCAATGAAACCGGCTGGGTTTTCGGGGAAGAAATCAAGGGAGAAGACGAGGTGACGATCGATATCAACAGCGCCGCCGGCATGGACGATATCTGACCACCATCCTTGCGAGTCGCCGTCGCTGACCGCCGCAGAGACATGGCGCCCCGCCGAAATGCCGCCGAGAACAAGCACCGGCACACCATTTTCGGGGCCGACAGCGCCCAGCCGGATAAACTGATCATCCACCTGGGCGCCCCGCTCGCCGCGCCAATTCGTTGGAAAGGGAATATTGATATTTACTCGTGAGCCACGCGCCTTCAGGCCATTGAACGCGTTCTTTTGGTTGGTCCCGGTTTCGAAACCGTCGCCAATCTCCCGCTCAACATCAGGCGTTCCATCAAATGACAATGCCATCCAGCGCTCCATCATGCGCCGGCTACGAAGATTGCTTACGAGCTATATAAGGAAGCTAGAGAGAAAGGGCGGTCTACATTTGGCGACAAAGGTTCGCTCTACCCGCACCCCTCGCTTTAGCGTTACTTATAATGCGCCCGCAAGCTGAAGGGTCAAATCGGCGCGTTGAACGAGCTTATCCACCGTCTGGGCCGTATATGTCAACACCAATCTCAAAAAAGCACGAAAATGTCATCGGAGCGCTTTTCGTGCGGAGATGATGCGGTGCTTGATGGCGGTATTCACCCCACCCCCAGCCGCCCTTCATATTGTCTTAGTCCGTGATACCCTATCCTCATCAGCCATCGATCAGTAAAATATTACCTTTATGAGTGCGATCTCGATCATACGGCTTTTAACGATCCGGCTATCATTTTTCCTGGTTCTGGCCGCAGGGTGCGCGACAAACGAACCGGCGCCAGTTTTATCTGTAGACCAACCACCATTTAAAATATGCCGTGGTTTGAAGGTGTCGAACGCCCCCACCCACGCTTTAACGAGCTTACAACCGGACATTATCATTAGGCGCACCGCCCTTTTGCGACGCCCCGTCAAAGGCTGCCTTTCTTCGGGGTTCGGGCCAAGGCGCGGCGGGGCTGGCAACGTGCATCAGGGGATCGATCTGTTTACCTCATCCCCGAGGGAGATTGTCGCGGCGGGATCCGGGCGGGTTGTGCTTGTCTCGACGCTACGCGGTTATGGCCGGACGGTGGACATCGACCATGGATCCGGCGTTCTGACGCGTTATGCCCACCTTTCCGCCAACACCGTGAAACAGGGCGAGCGCGTTGAAAAAGGCCAAACCATCGGCCGTACCGGGCGCACGGGCAATGCGACCGCCATCCATCTCCACTACGAAATCCGTGTCGATGATCGCCCGATAAACCCCCTCGCCCGGCCCAAAACCGGCGCTTAGCACCCGATCCATCAATATTTCGTGCCGCCGCCCGACAATCATGATAAGGCGCTCCTTTGATTGATGATTGGATGGCCCCTTGCCGCGAAATAAGAAAAACGATGCCCCGGGCGATGCCGGATCGCCTCGACGTAAAAAATCAGCCCCCGGGGCGCCGTCAGCGTTGCCGTCCAAAAGCGCTATTCTCGACTTTCTTGCCGAGGTCAACGGTGACGCTACGCGCCGCGATATCGCCCGGGCGTTCAACATTAAGGGCGACGCCCGCACTGAACTGCGCTCATTACTGAAGGAAATGAACGAAGAAGGTCTCCTTAACAAAACCGGCCCGAAACGCGTACAAACGCCCGATGCACTTCCGCCGGTCCTCCCCCTAGATATTATCTCTGCCAATGATGATGGTGATTTACTCTGTATCCCATCGAAATGGCGTAGCGAGACAACCCCACCAACAATCCGGCTCCCCGCCCGTGACGCCGCCCGGCAGAAGCCAGCCCTTGGCGAAGGCGACCGAATTCTAGCGCGCGTCAGACTAGCCGGTGATGACGGCTATGAAGCCAGCGTCATCAAAGCCATTGGGCGCGGCGCTCAGCGGTTTCTCGCCGTTTTTCGAGCCAGGAAATTCGGCGGTATTGCAGAACCGGTTGAAAAGCGCGTTCGACAAAAATTCACGATCGACCGAGAAGACACCAAAGGCGCCCAAGACGGCGATCTCGTCTGGGCTGAGGCGGCGCCCCGGCGTGGGTCTTCGTCTACAAAAGCGCGCATACAGAGCATTGCTGGAAATATCGATGATCGCAACGCGTTCTCCCTTATGGCGCTGGCAAACCATAACGTCCCCATGGATATGCCGCCCGCTGCAGAAAAAGAAGCGGAGAAAGCCAAAGCGCCGACCCTTAGCGCGAGGGATGATTTGCGGGCAACACCGCTCCTCACCATCGATCCGGCGGATGCGAAAGATCATGACGATGCCGTTTGGGCGGCCCCCGATGATGATCCGAATAACGAAGGCGGATTCCAGGTCATCGTGGCGATCGCTGATGTCAGCTGGTTCGTCCGGGAGGGAACGGCCCTCGACCGTGAAGCGCGCCGACGGGGCAATTCCGTTTACTTGCCCGATCGTGTCGTTCCCATGCTGCCGGAGCGCCTATCCAACGAGCTCTGTTCGCTACGGGTTGGCGAAGATCGGCCCTGCCTCGCCGTCAAGATGATCATCGACGCCAATGGTCATAAAAAAAGCCATCGCTTTATGCGCGCCCTCATGCGCTCGGCTTCGAAGCTGTCCTATGAGGAAGCCCAGGCGCTCATCGAAAACCCCACCGATAACGAAATCGGTCAAACAATACGCCATCTGAAAAACGCGTTCGATGCGCGCTGGCGGGAAAGAACGAACCGCGCGCCCCTTGACCTTGATCTGCCTGAGCGCCGAGTCGTCCTTAACAAGGAAGGCGAGGTCTTAGGGGTTACACGGAAAGATCGCTTTGACGCCCATCGGGTGATCGAGGAATTTATGATCCTCGCCAATATCGCCGCCGCCGAGACCCTTGAGCAAAAAAAGACGGAACAAATGTATCGCGTCCACGAGGCGCCCGATGATGAAAAACTCGCAGCAACGCGCGATTATCTTTCAAGCCTGGATTACAGCCTCATTAAGGGCGGCGCGGTGCGGCCTCGCCATTTCAATCAATTATTAAAACTCGCCGAAAGCCGAGACCAAAAAGAGCTGATTTCTCAAATTGTCCTGCGCTCGCAGATGCAGGCCTATTACGGCGTTGAGAATTTCGGTCATTTTGGTCTCAACCTGGCGAAATACTCCCATTTCACCTCCCCCATTCGGCGCTATGCGGATTTGACGATCCACCGCGCCTTGGTCAAAGCCTGCAATTTAGGCGAAGGCGGCCAATCGCAAGCAGAGGCAAAAGAACTGCACGAGATCGCGGAATTTATTTCCGATACGGAGCGTCGCGCCATGGCGGCCGAGCGGGAGGCGACGGACCGCTATCTTGCAAGCTTTCTCGAAGAACGCGTGGGCGATGAATTTGAAGGCCGAATCCGAGGTGTCACCCGCTTCGGGCTGTTTGTTGCTCTGGAGGAAACTGGCGCCGACGGCTTTGTGCCAATGCGCGCGGTTGGCTTTGAACGGTTCCGTTTTGACGAGGCTCGTCACGCCCTGATTGGGGAGACAACGGGCGGCGTCTATTTCCTCGGCCAGGCAGTCACCGTCCGGCTCGCAGAAGCGGCGCCCGTGACCGGCGGGTTGCGGTTCGATCTCCTCAGTGATCCGGCGCCAGGCGATAAACAGTCGCGTCGCGATAAAACTCGAAAAACAGAATACGCCTCTCGATCGAAAAAGCCGTCCTCTCGCAACAAGGCAACACGAAAGGCGCCGGCGGGAAAATCAACCGAAAAACAGAATTCAAAAAAACAACCGCCGAAAAACGCCAAACCCAAAAAGGTTGGCCCCGCAAAGAAGATCGCTACCGCAGCAGCGTCGAAACCCAAATCGAAACGGGGAAAATCTAATGCTAAATCACGGCAGTCATAAAAATCGTGCCAGTTAGGATTACCCCTCCGAAGAAACGCCTCTAAGGTGACACGTGTCATCTGACTCGCCGTGCGGCGGCTGATGCAATCTCCACCATGATCAGGACGGACCTACTATGACCACGACCGCCGCTCTCGCTGAACAACTTTTCACGCCACGGGATTTTCTTCGCTACGCCGTTTCCTTGTTTCGCCGGGAAAACCTCTCCTTTGGCCATGGCGCCACGAACGCCCTTGATGAGGCGGCGTATATAATCCTTGAAGGCTTAAATCTGCCAATCGACGATATCAATCCATGGCTTGATGCACGCCTGACACTCGACGAACGCGACCGTCTCGCAGGTCTTGTCACCCGCCGCGCTGAAGATCGCGTGCCCGCCGCGTATCTGTTGAACAAGGCCTATATTCAGGGAGCGGCGTTTTATGTGGATAAGCGAGTCATTGTACCCCGCTCGTATATTGGCGAATTGATCGGCGACGACCTCTTTGAAAATGACGCCTTCGAAGATTTGCCCGACCCTGAAGACGTCGAGGAAGTCTTAGAGCTGTGCACAGGGTCCGGCTGTCTTGCCATTCTAGCGGCGTTGACCTTTCCCAATGCGAAAGTCACGGCGGTGGACTTGTCTTCCGACGCCCTCGCCGTCGCCCGCCGCAATGTGGACGACCACGCGCTATCCGACGCCATCGATTTACTGGAGGGAGATCTATTTGCGCCGGTTGAGGGGCGCCAATTCGATCTCATAATAGCCAATCCGCCCTATGTTGACGCTGAAGCCATGGCGGCGCTGCCGAAAGAATACCGCGCCGAACCCGATATCGCACTTGCCGGCGGTGAAGATGGGCTCGACATCGTTCGGCGATTACTGGATGGCGCGGCGGATTTTCTAACGCCCGAGGGGGGGCTTCTTTGTGAAATCGGGACAGGGCGGGAAATTCTTGAAGAGGATTATCCCCATCTCAACTTTTTCTGGCTCGACAGCGAACAGAGCGAAGGCGAAGTGTTTTGGCTCGCCGCTGCAGATTTTGACGAAGACGCCTAGCCTAAAAAAGGCCGTTACGTTTCGTTAACCATGACATCGAAAGGGGCCATTTCGCCGTCCAACCCTGCGACTCATTGGGCGATAGGACTTTTCTTGTCCCACAACCATTTGGCGCAAGGTTTGCAACGATTTTCCCCAAACGCCGTGAACGCCTCAAAATGGTGCGGTGTTTCCGGAAAATGACTACTGGCATAGGGACGAGCAGAAATGGCGCTGAAAAAACTCTTTTCCACGAATGACCGCGTATCAACCGCGGTGGGCAGAGACCAAAACCACCGTTGCATCGGTACACGGGTTAGCAATGCCGCCGGTCGCAGCGGACGCACGCCATACCCACCCCGCACGCCATTGGAACGGTATTTGATCCTCGGCGAAGCCCCTAACCAACCTGCGCGGTCGCCCGGCATGGCAAATGGTGCAACACGCCGCCACTAAAGACGAACCCTTCCACGCCCGGAACGTAGAGCATGTTCGTTAACCGGCCGCCCAGGCTAATATACTGATCGCCCGCGCCTTTAAGACAGATATGGTCGAGAGGAATCACCTCTCCCAGCTTTGACAACGATTGCGACCCGACCGACCGAAATACCCCCAAATCATCCGGATGCACTAGGTCTTTGGATGTTCTCCCGAGAAGCGCCTGTGGCGACAACCCAAGGGCTGAGGCCACGGCCGGGCTGGCATAGGTAATGCGCCCATCCGGAGAGAAAATCAGGGTGACATCGCTCGACGATTCAACAATTGCGCGAAAACGTTTTTCGGACTCGTGGGCAGTATCCACCTGCCGAGAAAGAGCTTTCAATAACTTATCGTTACGCGACCGCAGCCGAATAGCCCGCGCAATCATTTGCTCCGTCTTCCAAGCAAGGTAACTCGTCGCAGCGCCATAAAGAACGATAATACAGGCAATCGTAATCCCTGAGCCCCCGCCCAAGGCCAGCCCATAGGAAGCCGCCATCGCGGCCAGTGCAGGAACGTTGAACGCGGTCACTGCCTTCCAGGAAGCCCCGGCGGATGACACGGTCGCCGCCGTCATGCCCGCAATAATGAATGGCAAAAACGCATTCCCCAACATTCCACTGAAGGCGAAGATCGGCGCCAACGCGCCCCAGAGGACCCCATTTATCGCCATACCGACGACATGGGCTTGGGTGAACCGGAGCAACGAATGGCGATATTTTGCGACCCGCGTGAAACGCCACCATAAAAACATGCGGATGAGCGACAGAACGGCAACGGCGCTCGCCCATCCCAAAAGCAATGTCTGATCGACCGATTTCCACGCCACGAAAAGCGTCAATATGGCGTTCACGAAGCTTATAATGATGGCGACGGGCGCCCCGCGCAGCAACAAGGCGTGTCGTTCGACTTTCACCTTTCGGCGGTCGGTCGGCGTCATGGGAGGCTCCGCCCGGACCGTCTCAGATTTGGTCGATATCGCCGTTTGAAGTTCCGCTATCATGCATCCGCCCCGGAGGCCGCCCGCCAATATGCAGGCCTCCACATGAAACCACATGATCAGGCGTGACGAAAGTGCAACATATGGTTGATAACGCTGTTCTTTTTTCCACATAGGAGTCTGACAAAACGTCGATAAATTCTGTTTTTACAGTGGGTTGTAGGGCATTTTAAATTATCAACATCAATTAACTGTTTTCGCGTTACTCCACAGTTGGTCGCCTTTTTCGTCATATTCTTGACAAAAGGAGGCGGCGCTGCGACGCAGCAATGCTCGAATTTTCTCGCCTTAGAAGCCCCCTATTCCCCTACGCCACGACCAGAGAGACGCCATGACCGACTTCAGATTGTCCGACGCCGTAAATCGTATCGCCCCTTCTCCGACGATCGCCGTCACCACGAGAGCCCGCGCGATGAAAGCGGCCGGTAAAAATGTGATCGGCCTGGGCGCCGGTGAACCTGATTTCGATACGCCTCAATTCATCAAGCAAGCAGCGAATGACGCCATTGAACGAGGCGAAACGAAATATACAGCAGTGGATGGCGTACCCGAATTAAAAGCGGCGATTATCGACAAATTTAAGCGCGACAACGATCTTTCTTATGAACCGTCGAACATCTCCGTTGGATGCGGCGGTAAGGCGGTTATCTATAACGCTCTTATTGCAACAATTAATCCGGGCGACGAAGTCGTTATCCCCGCGCCTTACTGGGTTTCCTACCCCGACATGGTCAAACTCGCCGGCGGTGAACCGATCATTGTACAGACGACTGAAGAGAACGCATTTAAACTGACGGCCGCGGCGCTAGAAGCGGCAATTACGCCAAAAACCCGGTGGTTGATTTTTAATTCCCCCTCCAACCCAACCGGCGCCGCCTATACGGCCAGCGAGTTAAAAGCGCTAACAGACGTCATGCTCCGCCACCCCCATGTGCTCATCATGTCTGACGACATGTACGAGAAAATCGTCTACGACGGCTTCGATTTCAAAACCCCCGCCCAGGTTGAGCCAAAGCTGATTGACCGGACCCTGACGGTGAACGGCGCCTCCAAGGTTTTCTCCATGACGGGGTGGCGCATCGGCTATGCGGGCGGGCCTGAACCACTCATCAAAGCGATGGCGAAAATCCAATCCCAGTCAACATCCAATCCAAGCTCGATTAGCCAGTGGGCCGTTGTCGGCGCTCTCAACGGCGATCACAGCTTCTTACAGACATGGCTAGAAGCTTTCAAAGAACGGCGCGATCTTGTCGTCAGCATGCTGAACCAAACGGACGGTTTGTCTTGCCGTACGCCAGAAGGGGCCTTCTATGTTTACCCTTCTTGTGCTGGTGTTATCGGCCGAAAGGCGCCGGATGGGACGGTCATCAAATCCGATGAGGACTTCGCTTCAACGCTCCTAGAGGCTGAAGGCGTCGCTGTGGTCTTTGGCGCCGCGTTTGGCTTGGCGCCCCATTTCCGCATTTCTTACGCCGCCGCCTTGAAAGACTTGGAAGAAGCGTGCCTGCGGATCCAGCGCTTTTGTCGCTCCCTCCATTAACCTGCGCCAAGCTCTGAGCGATGCTTTGATCGCGCGCTCCATCGGTCTTGGCGCATCGGTTCTCATGATACGCAACGTTGGTATTTTGAATTTGGAACGGGCGTCATGGCGCCCTACCTATTTTTTACGCCATCAAACGCCATTGAATTGGAGAATAGCCATGACCGTTATGAATACCGGCCTCAGTGAGGACGCCCGCAGCAGCGTCGCCACGGCGCTCAACAACGTTCTTGCCGACACCTATGTCCTTTATCAAAAGACCCATGCCTATCACTGGAACGTCACCGGTGCGCAATTTCATACCCTCCACACAATGTTTGAAGAACAATACCGAGAAATGTGGACCGCTCTCGATGAACTCGCCGAACGGGTTCGCGCCCTTGGTCATTTCGCCCCGGCGAGCGGCAAAGTGTTCGCACAAACCGCCGCTTTGGAAAGCGCCGAAGAAGAACCGCCGGCCGCAAGTGATATGCTCGCAAACTTGTTAGACGGGCACGAAACGTTGATTCGCCGCGCGCGCGAGGCCCTCGAAGTTGCCGATGACGCCGATGACGCGGCGAGTGAGGACCTTCTGACCCAACGCATCCAAGTTCATGAAAAAACCGCCTGGATGTTGCGCGCGATGACCGCGTAACCGATCACGTAATCGCTGCATAAAAAGGGCCGGACCGTCCATTTTGGACCGTCCGGCTAGTCAAATGAGCAAAAAAGAGGGCTAGGTTCTGCTCAAAACGCCGACCAGAAAAACGAATCGCCTCCCTGGCCGGACGCTACATAGGTAGCAATCGTCGGCATTCACCCCAATACTAGGATCGATCCCCTCGTCGCAGGGAATTGTCCCCTCGTCGTTTCTTCGTCGCAGCACTCGAGAGCGCGTTCTTAAGCGTTGAGCGTGTTTTTCTCTCTAAGCTTGAGGACATGCTCTTCAAAACGGGTTGCGATATGCCGTGCGGCGCGTTCTGTCTCATCAAAAGCTGGCGGGGACCAATGTTCCACGCCCATATTGAGAGGACGGACCAAGTCTAAGGCGCGCATGTCGTCACGAAACCGATCAAATTTTGATCTGTTCATTTGCCCGCCGGTTTGGGCAAATCTCAGCTGATTTTTTTTTCTCAGTGGAATCAGCTGCACAGGTTTTCCAGCACTCGCCGCTTCGCTCATCATATTCACACTGTCCATCGTGACGAGTACGTGGTCAGCGACGCTCAATAGCCCAGGATACGGTTTTGCGTCGTCAGCGCGTCCCTCGATGCCACGGCGACCATCAAAGAAGCAATCGGAGGCCTTAAGGCATTCTAACGCTTGTTTAACGAACGTCTCGGGCGTGCGTCTGGACGTCGTTACCATTACGCCCATCCCTTTTTCGATAAGCTCTTTTATTTTCTGGATGATCTGCCGGCCGTCATCGTCGTCAAAATCGAATTCACTGTTGGGTCCGCCGATAAGGACTGCGATCCTCGGTTTGGGCAAGTGTTCGACCAAGGGCGCGAATGCAGCGCCAGCCTGGCTCAATGATGCAGATGTCAATCGGTTCGGCGCGCCAAGAATAGGAAAGACCTTGTCATCGGGCGGAACACCATCATGGGTCGGCGGGATGATAAGATCAAAATAGCGCAACGACGCGCGAGGGTTCTGCGCCTGAACGACAAAAGTCTCCGGAGACGCCTTTTTCACCTCCGCCGATAAAATCACGGCCTGCCGCCCGGCGCCGATCCAAATATCTGGAAATGGCGGTGAAAACGTATCGCTCGCCATGTCTAGCTTATCGATCGGTGATGGCGTTAGCCAACGGGGCATTTTTCGCCAAGCGCCCTTCAGACGAGCCTGGCGATCAATGATCTGTATCGGCATTATCCGGTTGACGGCTTCGGCAAGCCCGAGCGCCTGATTTCGAACACCAGCCCTTCCGTCTGAGACCACCCAACAAACATACGGCGGTTGAGAATCATTGACCTCGATATGGGCAGCATGAACGCTCATTGACACACAATACGCTCAGCATTTTCCCTGGCCAAGGGGCAAATCGATGAGCCCGCTAAAGCACTGTAACATGGGGTCAGGTGCTAAAATTCGCCATCGCTAAGGTTGGTATTCGTTGCTGAGGCCAATTGAGACCAAAGCGTCTTAAAAGAACGTGACCCCAAATTCTTCGCCATCTTGCCAGACAAGGGTTACTTCGCCCTCGAAATTCAGGGTTGGCGCGCGGAGACGGAACATTGGCGGCAGTTTAATTGCCTCCGTTAATGTTAGCCGCATACCGGTTTTACTAAGATCGCGCACAACACAGCTGGCCGTTCGCCCATTATCAAACAGAATTTCTCCAACGCGCATTGTTTTTGAGCGGTTAGCAACGCGTTTTGACCCACTTTCGTGGTGCTTATCATCATCGAACTGTCGCGATTCATGTATCTGCCGGATTCGCTCATTCATGATTTCCGCCTCTAGCGGATCGGCGATTGCCGCGACAGCTTTCCGGAATGATGGCATCTTCGGCATTTTCGTCTCCAATAGACCTGACATTCGTCGAAAAATCGTATTGTCACAGAGCGACCTCTCCCGTGACCTGATAATATTGCCAATTATTGTTAAGCATTCGATTACCGAAAACGAAAAACTTGAAGGAATGCCGCGCGAAACAGAATTGGAGCTGCGTATCGTCCTTGGGTTTTTAAAAGAACGGTCGGCGTGCAATGCGACGTCAAGACAACCCGCGTCACGGTCAATTAATCCTCGAGCATGCTCTTAGCTCGTCAAAACACGCAAACTAAGTCTTACCTTGATATTTTCTGCCAGTCGCCGTAAAAAGTAACAAATGATACTAGATACGAAACGTAATTTATTCCGGGCCATTCCGCCCGTTTCAGACGAAACGCCGCTAAAATCCTAGGCATTCGGACACGCGAATTGGGCGAGAACGAATCAAAAGGTAAAATTAAGGCTCCCTTACCATGACGCAATTGACGCCACCGCCGCTGTTTGGGTTTCATCATGTGGCCTACCGTTGCAAAGATGCACAGGAAACAGTCTTATTTTATGAGACCGCATTAAACGCTACTTTCCAATTGGCAATTGCGGAAGACCATGTACCGTCGACCGGCGCATACGATCCCTACATGCATATATTTATGGACATAGGGAACAAAAACGTCTTGGCGTTTTTCGAGTTACCGGAACAGCCGGACATGGGGCGTGATGAAAACACTCCGGCCTGGGTCCAGCATATCGCTATCCGTGTTGAAAACGAAGATAGGTTGATGGCCGCAAAAGCGCATCTTGAGTCTCTCGGCATTGAGGTCATTGGCCCCACAAATCATGGTATTTTTAAGTCTATTTACTTTTTCGACCCCAATGGACACCGACTTGAATTGTCGGCTGACACGCACACTGACGAACAAATGTCCGAACTAAAGCGGGTTGCGCCTTTGATGCTTGAAGAGTGGAATCGGACCAAAAAAGCCCCTCGGCACGCAGCATGGCTTCATGACAAAATTGCAGCAGAACGCTAAAGCTAGTCAGCAACGGCGCATGAAGGACAGCAAAACCACTAGTTTAGTTTTGGATCACTTTTCATGCTAAAATTTTCTCTCAAGAACAGATCAATTACTCATTTCTCTAAATTTTTATCACTCAAAAGTTGAATAAAATACACAAAAGAGAGGACCAACTATACCATATTAGGTTTTGTAAACTTTTATGTAAATTGCAGTTACTTTTTTCAACCTAAGCGCACATTTATCTGCTAATACACGCATAGATTGCGCACAACACTCGTAAGATGACAGTTGATTGGCCTAACGTAATGATTACTACTGAAGATCCTGAATTGACTTCGTAGCGGACAATACTAAATAGACCAAACCACACGCTCTAAATGCGACTCACGGTTCCGGTTTAAATATAAAATCCGTACACAGAGTAATGCGCATTGGATTTAACACCAAGAGTCAAAAACAAAATTGACCTTTCGAAATATCGAACCGGACATCAGGTCTATTGCCGACCTAAAAGTACTGACACTAAGAGCATGACATCATGACGACGCCAGAGAACCACATTGATCAGGAAATCGGATCAAGAATGAGGATCCGCCGAACGACCGCTGGCAAAACACAAGCGGATATCGCACAATTCCTGGAAATCAGCCCACAACAATATCAGAAATACGAAAAAGGCTCCTCAAAATGCAGTATAGAAACGATCTATAAATTAGCTGAATTTTATAACGCTTCGATTCAAGATTTTTTGCCGAATTCCAATGATCAAACAGCGGGTTTTGAAGATTCTAGCGCACCATTTCGAACCCAAGCTCACGCGAACAATCCGCTGAAGGGTAAACAAGATTTGGATGAGGCTGAAGCAATGGCCGAACTTCTTGCCGTGTTCATGCGCATTGGGACGAAAACTCAAAGAAAACGGGTTCTTGGTTTGTTGAATCAGACGTTTAGCGAGGGCGAGATAGTCCGCCCTGAATGATGGTACGGCAGAATTGTCTACTGCCAGAGTAAACAGACGTTCCTGTAACCGTATCTCTAGGCTCTCGATAACCAGAAACGTCAGCATCGATCAGCAAGATGCGCTTGATATGTCGCCAGAAACCCAGCGTAGGGCTCTCTTTGTGCGCCTCGGACTAAACGCCCATGGGTTACCACGCGGGAGGCGCTATTCCGTGTCCACTGAATGGACGATCGCTCATATCGGCGATTTCTGCACCAAAGAGTCTAACGCCATCTTTTCGAGACATATCCGGGCCGCAAAAAACTGATTCGAAAGTGCATTCCAAATTCTTCCCGTCCACGACGTCACCGTTTTAGGGAAAATCCCTCTCTTTATGCGATTTTTTCTTAAATTTCGAAATTCAGGCCGCCGCCAAACCTCGCAAAACTGACTGCGCGTTAACGGTGGAAAATTCTGCCGGCGCCGAAGACGCTTGAAACTGGGCCCTAACCCCCATATGTTGGCTATCGCAGCAGAAATGTTGCGAAAAATAAATCTTCGGGGCGGGGTGAAAGTCCCCACCGGCGGTGTTTCGGAGAAATCCGATAAGCCCGCGAGCCGAGCGTTTTCGTAAGAGGCGCAAAGCAGGATCTGGTGAGATTCCAGAGCCGACGGTCATAGTCCGGATGGTAGAAGATTGCGCAAACCGTTTTGTCAGATCGCCATTAGGTGACGGCAAAAACGTTAGTGTGTTATGTCGGATTGAGGGTCCCCTCACGCCGATACACTTGAGTTGCGCACTGCCGCTAAGCCCACGTCCCGAAGCAGATGCGACGGGATTTTTTTGTGGCTAACGCCCAAACGATTGACGATACTGACCAAGACGCACGCTTTCTTAGCGAAGCCGTCGCGTTAGCCCGTCGCGCTGAAGGGCTGACTTCACCGAACCCCATGGTCGGGTGCGTTTTGGTGCACGATGGCAAGGTCATCGGTCGTGGCTGGCACACGGGACCGGGCACGCCCCATGCCGAAGTCGCCGCGATTGCCGACGCAAAAACTCAAAGCAACGAGACGCACGGCGCCACCGCCTACGTGACCCTGGAGCCTTGCAACCACCATGGCCGCACTGGTCCCTGTACGGAAGCATTAATCGCCGCTGGCGTCGCTGAAACAATCTTTGCCGAAAAAGACCCCAACGCGCTCGCGGCCGGCGGCGCCGAACGGCTCGCCGAATCGGGGATGTCAGTGCGCCATCTCCCCATTGAAGAGACGCGAAAACTGAACGCATCCTGGGTTCACGGGATCAAAACCGGGAGCAGCTATGTTTTAGCCAAGGCCGCCATGAGCCTTGATGGCCGGGTCGCCACATCAACGGGTGAAAGCCAATGGATCACAGGGCCGGAAGCGCGAGAGGCCGGCCATCGCGATCGCTGGGGGGTGGACGCGATGATTGTGGGCGCTGGGACGGTTCTGGCGGACGACCCCTCCCTCACTGCCCGCCCGCCCGGCCTGGCGATGCGCCAACCGTTGCGGGTTGTCTTGGATTCAACGGCCCGAACCTCTCCCGGCGCGAAGGTTTTTGAGCGGTCAGCGCATCAAGGCAACGATGCACCAGGCATCAGCGCTCTTCTCGCTACCACGGATCGCGCACCGGCCGCGCGCCTGCGGGCATTCGAAGAAATGGGTGTTGACCCTCTAATTCTGTCTACAGACCATGACGGTCGACCAGACTTAACGGCCCTCTTAAAGGCGCTTCACCAAAGGGGTGTCGTGAAAGTAATGGTCGAGGGTGGTGGAACGGTATTAGGGGCGTTTTTTGATCAGGATTTGATCGAGGAATTAGCGCTGTTTGTCGCCCCGAAACTCATCGGCGGGGGGCGTCCCGCCTTTGCCGGCGCAGGCGTTGACACGTTGCAGGATGCATCGCGCTTCCGCTTTGATCCGCCCCACCCTATTGGATCCGACATCTTGTATCGCGGTTACCGCCAGCGAAAGGAGAGTGCGTGATGTTCACCGGCCTTGTGGAAGAATTGGGTGAAGTTGTCGCCATCGGCCCCAAGGGAGACGGTTTTGATCTCTCTATCCGGGCAACGACAGTCTTAGAGGATGCCCATCTCGGGGATTCCATCGCCGTTAACGGCGTTTGCCTTACAGTCACCGCCTTGGAAAACGATATTTTCACGGTCGGCCTCGCGCCCGAAACCCTTACCCGAACGAGCCTTGAAGTGTTAGCGCCAGGTGGGAACGTCGCCCTTGAACGCGCCGCCCTACCCACAACACGACTTGGCGGGCACTACGTACAGGGACATGTCGACGGAACCGGCGTTATACAGGAAAAACGTCAGGATAAAGATGCTCTCTGGTTAACGATCAGTGCAGACGCTAGCCTTCTCAAATATATCGTGCCGAAAGGGTATATATGCGTCGACGGCGCTTCCCTCACCGTCGTTCATACTGGCCCTGACTGGTTCGATCTGACACTGATTGCTTACAGTCAAACGAAGCTCGTCCTGCCGCGAAAGGCGGTCGGCGAGAAAGTTAACCTCGAGGTCGACATCCTGGCAAAATATGTCGAGCGCCTCACACAATCCACCATCGCCGAACAACCGACCACTCATGCAAGTGGCGCCAAGAATTCCCAAAAAGGAGCCGCATAATGCCCCTAGCCCCGATTACAAATGCGATCGAAACATTCAAGGCTGGAAAGTTCATTATCATCGTTGATGATGAAAACAGGGAGAATGAAGGCGACCTCGCCATGGCGGCGGATTTCGTGACGCCCGAAGCGGTGAACTTTTGCGCCATGTTCGGGCGCGGCCTCATCTGCTGCGCCATGGCGGCGCCCCTGATTGATCGCCTCGCCCTGCCCATGATGGTCAAACCAGAAGACAACCGATCAGGGTTCGGAACGGCGTTTACCGTTTCTGTCGAAGCCGCCGAAGGCGTCACCACAGGCATATCCGCCCATGATCGCGCCACCACAATCCAGACATTGATCCACCCAAACACCGGCCCACAAGATATCGCAACGCCTGGACATATGTTTCCCTTACGCGCGCGGGATGGCGGCGTTTTAGAACGCCGCGGCCAAACCGAGGCAAGCGTTGATGTCGCGCGCTTAGCGGGGCTCACTCCGGCCGCGATGATCTGTGAAGTGATGAATGATGATGGCGCCATGGCGCGCCTACCGGATCTTGAGAAGTTCGCCGCGCGCCACGATATGCCGATTATCTCGGTGGAGGATTTAGCGCGGCACCGTGAAGAGATTGAACGGGCCGCCACCGTCGCCGCTGAATAGATGTCAGTCGGAAAATTTTAGACAGTAAAGAGAGCATCATGGGCAAAGTATTTGAAGGCGCGATGTCCGGCCAAGGATTAAGGTTCGCCATCATCGCCACCCGTTGGAACGAGTTTATCGTTGATCGACTGCGCGATGGCGCGAAAGACGCCCTTCGCCGCCATGGCGTTGCGCAGGATGATATCGACATTGCGGTTGCCCCTGGCGGCTATGAGGTGCCCCTTATCGCCCGAAAACTCGCCGAGACGGGACGCTATGACGGCGTTGTCGCTCTTGGATGCGTCATCCGCGGTGCAACCCCCCATTTTGACTATGTTGCCGGCGAGGCCGCGAGCGGTATCGCCAATGTCTCAGCCACAACGGGCGTGCCGGTGGCGTTCGGCGTTCTGACGACCGAAACAATTGAACAAGCCATTGAGCGCGCCGGCACAAAAGCCGGCAATAAAGGCGCTGAAGCCGCCCTCGCCGCACTTGAAACCGTCAACCTCTGCCGCGATATACGCGACGAAAAGGATGGGAAGTAATCCGATGACCGCCAAGACAATAGCGTTTAACGCCAACACGCCCGCCGCCGCCAAGCCCTCCCGCGAGAGCGCGGAAGAAGCAGTCCGCACCATCCTCGCCTATTTTGGGGAAGACCCGGCGCGCGAAGGCCTCGTCGATACGCCGAAGCGTTTTATCGGCGCCTATGAAGAATTTCTTTCCGGGTACAAGGAAGACCCGGTCGCCATCCTGTCGCGCACATTTGAAGAAGTGGCGGGCTACAAAAATATCATCCTGATGAAGAATATCCGGTTGGAAAGCCACTGCGAGCACCATATCCAGCCCATCATCGGCACGGCCCATGTCGGCTATCTTCCATCAGACAAGGTAGTTGGCATATCGAAATTGGCGCGGGTCGTCGATATCTTCGCCCATCGCTTACAGAGCCAGGAAACCCTGACCAACCAAATCGCCGACGCCATTGAAGAAGCGTTAGCGCCCCGCGGCGTCGCCGTCTTAATCGAGGCGGAGCACCAATGCATCTCCACCCGTGGGATCCACAAAACAGGCGTTTCCTGTGTCACCCAGGCGATGACTGGTGTCTTTGAAAGCGATCCCGCCATGGAAGCACGCTTCATGAAGCTGATTGAGAGCTAAGCGGCTTCTTCCATGAGACGTTACGCGTCCGAGTGATCGTACAACGCCCCTTGCGAACGCCTTGCTCTGTTCGAACAAAAAAAAGCAGCCCGAGGGCTGCTTTATTTAGTTTTTGGAGGAAATATTTCGACTTGGGAGTAATGGGGCGCTTATACGCAGCGCCCCGACCCCCAGCCGTTACAAGCCTTAGAACTCGAAGCGCAGACCGAACTGAACGGACCATAAAGATGCGCCAGCGTTGCGATCAAAGCCGTCCGTACCGGTAATCTGAGATTCCAAGCCGCGCGAATTGACTACGAACTGGCCTGCATCGTTGATGGAGTCGATTTCGAAAACCGGCACACCCTCGCGAGAGTTCCCGCGGTCGAAAGTGCGCTGAACGTTTCGACCGTCATCGATTAGGTTCAGGACGTTCTCGATATCAACGTAGAAGAGGGTCCGCAGGCCATCGACGAAGTTAGGCAAGTCTTGCTGGAAGCGGAAATCAACGTCAACGAACCAAGGATCGCGGAAGGCATTCCGAGGCGCAAAGCCACCTGCGAATTCTGACAAACCCGATGAGTCAAGGAACGCGAAAAACTCAGCTGACGTTTCCGGTGAAAGGTTTGAGAAATCGAAGAGTGGATCAGTCGGGCCTGTTGGCACCGTCAACAACGTCCGTGCTTCGTCATCTGAGTCACCGAAGATGTTTTCAGAAGTATCATCTTCAAACACGAAGGAGAATGGCGTTCCCTCGCGGGCTTGAACGAAGAAGCTGAAGGACGTCGGCAAATCAGGAATGAATTCCTGACGGAAGGTCGACGCCAGTGACACGACATGGCGGTTCACGAATTGTGATGGCGCTACTGGATTCTGGTTTGGCGTAACAACTGAGATCTCTTCGAAAAGAGAGGTCGCCGTTGAGCTGAGGTTAGATACGACAGCCGTGGCATCGGTATACGCGTAGCCGAGGTTCACGGTCCAGCTCGCTGGGCGATTGAAAAGATCGTAGTCAAAGCTTTTCGCAAACTGGGTCGAAACAGAGATTGAGCGGCCATTATCTCCATCGACATTGGTCAGGAGAATGTCCTGATCCCGGCCGGTGAAACAATCAGGTGTTACATTCGCAAAGCCATCGCGTGGTGCAATGAACGTTGCGTTACAGCCGTCAAGCAATGGATCGATAGCTTCGAGGATCGGACGACCATCAGGCGCAACGGTGCCGCTGTTCGACAACGTTAGGTCGATGAAATCGAAGGAGTTACGGTTGGCGGTGTAGATGATATCCGCTGAAACGGTCCAACCATCGAAGAAACCGCCGGCAGCGCCGCCGAAATCCGTATAGTGCGTAAGACCGAGGGAACCACGGATCACAGAGGCGATTTGGAGATCAGGGTCGATCGCATCAACACGGCCATTACCGGCGGCAGCGCCCGCTGCGGCAAAGTCCGTAATACAAGATGGAAGACCCGTAAAGTTGCCCGCGTCATCGACAACGTCAAGCTCTGCATCCTCGCAGATCCCGAAGAATGAGGCCGCAAACGCCGTACCGAAACCATTATTGGTGAAGGCGTTGGAGAAGGCAACGGTTGGGAAACCACCGGAGAATACACCCGCGCCTGCGCGGAAAGATGTTTCACCAAAGAACGTTGAGCCAGCGTCATAGTTGATGCCAAGGCGCGGGAGGAAAACAGACAGGTCGTTGAAACCGGTGTCGTTGGAGAAGCCATAACGCTGCTCGAACAGGTCAGTCGCAAGAGGCGTATCGCTTGACTGATAAAAGTCGTAACGAAGACCTAAGCTCACCTGCAGTTCATCGATTGGCGTCCAAGTATCTTGGAAGTAGAGGGAGTGAATGTTCCGGGTGAATTCCGCAGCAGCATCTAATGGGTCACCACTTGCCGTACCGCTAAACGTAATCGTGTTGGCTGTACCAGCAGCAAGTGCTGCGGCATCATCAAATTCGAGCGTACCCGTTGCGTTGACGATAAACAGGTTAAACACTTCTAGGCTGTTCAACTCGTAGCCGGCAGTAAACAAGTGCGATCCAAAGCTGTAATCGCCTTTGATTTTAACCTGGTCAAGTTGAGTCACGAGTTCGTTTGCTGAGCGGAAGAAACCAGGTCCAGCGATTTGAATGCCGTCGCTACCACCGAACGCGCCAGCCGTGCCGCCGGCAACAATTAGGCGTGGGATCGGGAACTGATCTTGCGCTTCACCGCCGCCAACTGGGTTTTGGATATCCTGGTTGTCCGTACGGGAAACACGGATCTCGGTGGAAAAGTTAGGTGACCAATCTGAGAAGAGACGGAAGGAATACCGTTCGTTGGACGACCCTGAATTCTCAAAAGAGTTGAGGGGCTGGAAGTCAACGTTGAAGAGATCTGGTTCAACTTCCAGTTCGCGTTCGCGAACATAGTTTGCTTCAAGACGGTGTTCGTCGCTCAGGAACCAGTCAACGCGCGTCGAAATACGACGGCTCGTTTCTGGAACGACAGAGGCAAGCCCGCCCGTCGGGAAACCAAACCCGTCAGCGATAGCAGAAAGTTCTGCAAGGTCGGCGTTGGTAAAGTTGTCAACCGGATTAGCAAAGGAACCGTCTTCTGGCCCGAAGCCAATAATCGATCCACCATCGCGGATTTCTTCATAAGCAACAGCCAAAAAGAGCTTGTCTTTTACGATTGGTCCGCGAACTTCTGCACCCCAGTTGAAGTCACGGAATTCAGCATCGCCGAGCAGCGTGATATCGTCAGCCGTCGAACCCGTCAAACCGCGATTGGTGAATACAGCAAATGCAGAACCGTGGAATTCATTCGTACCGGATTTTGTAACGATATTGATGTTACAAGTCGTGAAGTTACCGTACTGAACGTCGTATGGCGCGAATTCGACAGCCGTTTCCTGAATGGCGTCGAATGGCAGCGGGAAGTTGGCGCGCGCTGGCGTACCAGATGCGTTCAGACCGAAAGCGTCGTTAACCTGCACGCCGTCGATGGTGAACGACGTCGCACGAGAGTTTCCGCCCAGGCAGGACACCTGATCGTCGCCGCCGGAAACAGTCAAACGCGGATCGACGCGAATAACGTCGCGGATATCGCGGCTGATGGAAGGTAACGCTTCAATCGTCTCAAGACCAAAGGTGGAATTCGGACCGATCGCGAGCTGCTGCGTATTGGCGCGCGTTGCCACAACAACAATCTCATCTGAAGAACCGCCGGCGCTGACGCTTTCTAAATCGAAGGTCAGGTTCGTGGCGCCGCCGACAGAGATGAAAATGCCTTCAATCGTCTCGCCACGGAAGCCGTCTGCAGAAACGGACACGGTGTAAGGACCGCCAACTTGGAGGTTACGAGCATTAAATTGCCCATCGTTGACAGAAACGGTTCGGCTCGAACCTGTCCGGCTATCCCTAATCGTGACACTAGCGGAGTCGACAGGCGCACCGGTTGCATCGGTCACCGCGCCGCGGATTTCAGAAGTCGTTTGCTGTGCGTATGCGATTGTCGTCGTGGCCGAAGCCGCGGCGATCGTCGCGACGCTGGCGGTCATTAGTTTTAAAAGTTTCATGAAAGGATCCCCATCCCTGGCTGGAAAGCAACGCAGCGACTAGACTTGGAGCGCTGCACGGGGCGGGGCATAGGCTCGGCGCGCAACAGATATGTGACAAACTTTTAGAACTTTTACGACCAGCGCCGTGAACGCGTTTTTAGAAAGCGGTATTTCCCTTTATAATTAGGGCAGTAACAAATTTGATCACAATTTTAGCTGTCGTGAATCATCGTGAACTGTGCGCTTTTGCAACACTGGGTCAACACGCCTCACCAAAAAGGACCTATGAAGAATAATTGTCGCGCCCGGCGTAAATCGGACCGACGTCATCAACGCCTGATTGATCGGGATCTTGAAAAACGTGACCGATAAAGAATTGCATTCCGCTTCATGAGCGTGCTCTACATTCTTTCAGGTGTTTCAATGCCAAGAATATTCAACGTCGCCTCAAGTTGACGGCCCGTCACCGCCGCCAAGGACAACCGCGACGCACGCAAGGTGTCATCGCCCTCGTCGACAATCCGGCAAGCGGCGTAAAACTTTGAAAACCCTTGAGCAATGGCGAATGCATGGTCGCATAAAAAATGCGGCATGCGTTTTTCCGTCGCCAGTTTCGTCGCATCGCCGAAATTCAACAGGGCAAGGGCCAGGTCACGTTCTTCATTCTCGGAAATTACAATCGGCGCGTCAGCACCCTCGTTCGAATTCACACCCGCCCGCGCCGCTTTTTCGATAAGCGATTTCACCCGCACATTCGCGTAAAGCAGATAAGGCCCGGTCTTACCCTCGAATGTCATAAAACGGTCAAGATCAAAAACGTAGTCGGTCGTCCGGGGATTTGACAGATCGGCGAATTTCAAGGCGGCGACACCGACTTGCCTCGCGATATCTGCTGCATCATTGGGGTCACGATCGATGATCTCGAGGTCGGGCTCGCCGTCGTCACGACCCTCTCGATCATTCTCACCTTCGCTCTCATCAATGTCCTTCGGTTTATCAGAGCGCGCTTCCAACAGACGTTCTGTCGCCTTTGCCGTGACCCGGTCGATCATATCGCGCAACTTTAACACGCCGCCCTCGCGGGTTTTAAATGGCTTGCGGTCGGGGCCTTGCATCGTGCCGAAGGGGAGATGCTCTAATTGATCCTCCTGCGCATACCCAGCGAGCGCGGCCGAGCGAAACACCTGAACGAAATGCAGGCTTTGCCGGTTATCAACGACATACAAAATACGCTCTGCGTTCAGATCGCGCCGACGATCGACAATGGTGGCGATATCGGTGGCGTGATATCCCACCGCGCCTTCTGAGTTTACGAAAATAACCGGCGGGATTTCTTGCTTATCATCGTCACGGGCGACACGGATGATGTGGGCGCCGTCGGATTCTTCTAGGATTCCGCGCTTTTTCAGATCCGCCGTTAATTCAGCAATCAAGGGGTCAGCGTCGGCCTCCCCTTTCCAAAGGTCAAATTCAACATTGAGGTCGGCGTAATTCACCTTCATGGCGGCGACGGAGAGATCAACAAAATGGCGCCACAATGCGCGATAGCCGGGTCGGCCGTCTTGCAACGCCCTTGTCGCCTTTTTCGCCAGTTCAAGGCGCGCCTTATCCTCCTTGCACGCCGCGGAGGCGGCCGGATACATCTCCTCCAAATCAGCTAGCGTTATCGGAGCGTCCGACGGATAGGGCCCGTTTAGATCCGCATCAAAATAGACGAGGTCGGGTTGGCGTATTTCGAGCTCCGAGAGAAGCTGCCCCATCTGCAGACCCCAATCGCCAAGATGAACATCACCCGTGACGTCATGGCCGACAAAACGAAAAAGGCGTTTTAGGGCTTCACCAATAATGGCTGCGCGTAAATGCCCGACATGGAGGGGCTTGGCGACATTGGGCCCGCCATAGTCAATAACAACCTTTTCTTTGACCGGCGCCATCCATCCACCAAGGCGCGTATCGTTTACCAGTGCGTTCAAGCGCGTCGCGAGAGCGTCGTCCGTCAGCGTAAGATTTAGAAAACCAGGCCCCGCTAACGAAACATCCTGGAAAATGGCGTGCTCTTTCAATCGGGCCGCCACCAATTCGCCTAACGCACGCGGATTTTTCTTTTCCATCTTCGCGGCGGCAAGAGCCCCGTTGCACTGAAACTGGGCAAGGTCAGGACGGTCGGACACTTTCACATCGCCAAACCGCGCATCAAGCCCTTCGTCCACGAACGCCGAGCCGACGATCGCTGATAATTCTTCCGTCAGCGTCATAAATTTAACTTCTAAGGTCTATTGCCCAAGATCTGGGAATTTTAAACTCTTGCCGGACCGATTATAGATCGCCTGTCCAGGCGTCACAGCGAGACCAACGACCACTTCAAAATTGCCACCCGCGACAGCTTCGGTCGCCCGGGGGATAGTGATCTTGTTTATCTTTTCTTTCACGCGTTTGATCGCATCGTTTTTGAAATTCACGTCGATGGTGAAACTCTCTTTCGCAATCACCTCGCGATTGGTGCGCGTGACAGCGACAAAATAGGTATAGGTGCGCTCCGTCGCATCGGACTTGGGGCCGCGCCCGAAGGCAAAATCGATTTCAACACTGGCGTCGATGGGTTCGTCGGCGAAGTATCGGCAGGCGAGAGAAACATTTTCGACCTCCGCCGTCCATGCGACGTTCTCAAGGGCTTCGTCCCCGTCAAAATCGATAGCGCGCGCGGCTTCGGCCAGGGTTATAATGTTCGGACAAGGGGCGGGATTTCTCTCGCGCGCCGCCTTGGAGTTTTCCGTCGCACAGCCTGCCATTAATGGCGTCCATCCTGCGACTAAAAACGCCAGCCATAACCCTTTTTTCATCAACCTGACCTTCTTATATCGACGTAATATCAACAGTGTATCGTCAAGGCGTCGCCTTTGTGACGCCATGATCGCAAGGCACCTCTCGTAACGCTAAGCGCCGCCCTTCGCAACTGGCCTACCAATAGATGAAGCGATTGTTTCGGCGACGATTAAACGACCCACCTCGAATCAGTGTGACGTGGGACAGCATAACACTCTGGGCGTCGCGAAGCGCGGCCGCTTCAGAAAATAAGGCGACGTTCCATGAGTTCACCCTCCCCTGACGGCGATCACACCACTCTTGTGAGGGATGATGAAACAAAGCCCCCTCTGACTGTTAAACTCGCCTCGCCGCGCGGGTTTTGCGCCGGCGTTGAGCGCGCTATTCGAACGGTTGAAGACGCCCTGGCCGAATTCGGCGCACCCGTTTATGTTCGCCATGAAATTGTTCACAACGCCCATGTCGTCAATCGGCTAAAGGCCATGGGCGCGCGCTTTGTCGATGAATTGAAAGAAGCGCCCGACGACCGCCCAGTGATTTTCTCAGCCCATGGCGCGCCTCAATCGGTCTACGAAGAAGCCACGCGGCGCAAAATGATCGCCATCGACGCGACCTGCCCCCTCGTTTTAAAAATCCATAACGCCATTCGCCACCATGCCGCCCGTGGCGTCCATGTCATTTTGATCGGCCATGAAGGCCATCCAGAGGTCGTTGGGGCGCTGGGCCAGGCCCCCGATGGCGCTGTTACCTTGATCGAGACGCCGGAAGACGCACAAACGACGCTGTTGCCGGATAAGCCCCTCGCCTATGTCACCCAAACAACGCTCTCGGTTGATGAAACAGCCGAGATTATTGACATTCTCTATCGTCGGTTTCCCCGGATGACGGCGCCTAGCCGGGCCGATATTTGCTACGCCACATCAAATAGACAAGCCGCAGTGAAGGCGATCGCCCCTGATGTTGACGCATTTTTCGTCATTGGCGATCCTGAATCATCAAATTCTAGACGACTGGTTGAAACGGCGCGGGCGAACGGCGCACCTTTCGCCATGTTAACGCCGTCGCCAGCAGCGTTTGACTGTGCGGTCGTCAACGAGGCTCACTGCATTGGCCTGTCGGCCGGCGCATCGGCGCCAGAAGAATTGGTGGAAACGCTCCTGGCGAAACTGGCGACGATCCGTGATTTGCGTGTCGAGACCGTTGATGTCGCAGAGGAAAATGTCACCTTTAAACAACCAAGCCAGCTTGCAGGGTAATTCACAACCCGGTTAAGTCGACTGACTCAAGCAACGACAAAAGCGACTTAAAGATGGCGGTTTATACCCATGTCAGCGAGGCCGAGATCTCGGCCTTTCTCTCGTATTTTGACTTAGGACCGCTCATTTCCTTTGAAGGCATCGCGCAAGGGGTTGAGAACACGAACTACCTCATCGTCACTGGCGGTGGACGGTTTATTTTAACCCTTTTCGAAAAGCGCGTCCGCGAGGAAGACATCCCCTTCTATTTGTCAGCGATGGCACATTTCGCGCGCGATGGCGCGCCAACCCCTGAGCCGCAAAAAATGGCGCGCGGCAAGCATAAAGGCGAGAGCCTTGGCCGGCTGGCCGATCGACCCGCCATCATTATTAGTTTTTTGCCTGGCCGGGCTCAGATGATGCCGGCCCCTCAGCATTGCGCCGCCATGGGGCGCACCCTCGCCCATCTTCATCAAACGGCTGATGGATTTCCGCGCCAAAACGATAATGCATTAAGCCTTGAGGGATGGCGCACCTTAGCAGCACAATGTCATCCCCGTGCAGATGAGTGTGCGCCCGGTTTGCAAAAATTGATTGATGAAGAACTGGACTGGCTGGCGAAAAACTGGCCCGCAGAAGACAGCCTTACCAAGGGGCTTATCCATGCTGATTTATTTCCCGATAACGTCTTTTTCGACGATCCTGCCAGCGGAACACTAACCGTTTCCGGCATCATCGATTTTTATTTTTCGTGTACCGATTATCTTGCCTATGATTTGGCAATTTCCTTAAATGCTTGGTGTTCAAACGCCTCCAACGAGGTGTCGAAAGACGGTGCCTGGTTAAGCTTGAATGCTGCCGCTATGTTGGAGGCTTATCAGGCGACGCGCGCGCTGAATGAACATGAGCGCACCGCCTTGCCCGTTTTTTTGCGGGGCAGCGCGTTGCGGTTTCTGCTCACCCGCCTCTATGACTGGCTCCACCAGGTGGACGGCGCTGTTGTCGCCGTCAAAGACCCTTTAGAATATCGCGATTTGTTGCTTCACCATCGCCAAAACCCTCTATCCGTCTAAGAGACAACTTCTGTCACCACTACGAACCCGTTTTTTGAAAAAGAAAGGCCATTCTATGTCAGACGCCCCTATTGAAATTTTCACGGACGGCGCCTGCTCCGGTAATCCCGGGCCTGGAGGTTGGGGGGTCTTGATTATCGACCATGGCAGCGAACGGGAGTTAAACGGCGGTGAAGCATCAACGACAAACAACCGGATGGAAATGCTGGCGGCGATAGAAGCGTTAAAGGCGACCACCGGCGCAATCATTCTCCATACTGATAGCACATACGTCAAAAACGGCATCACCCAATGGATTAACGGCTGGAAGAAAAACGGCTGGAAGACGGCCGCGAAAAAACCAGTTAAAAACCAAGATTTATGGATCGCTTTAGACGAGGCGACAGCCGGGCGAGACATCGATTGGCGCTGGGTCAAAGGCCATGCTGGGCACCCCGGCAATGAACGCGCCGATGCCCTTGCCCGCGACGGGATTCCCGTCTGACACTGTTACGGCTTCAGCCTCGGCGTATCGGGAATCTCGCTTTGCCGGCGTTGGCGAACGGCCTCGCCTTCATCACCATCACCGATACGACGGCACTCTTCACCAGAGGAAAACGCGCATTCGAGCCTATGCGTAAAAGCAAACACGCTGTCGCTTAAACCAGGCAAAATACCAAGAATCGCCATGGCAATGCCGGCCGTCAGCAAAGCACGCTCTACCATGAAAGTCTCCCACCAAGTCCTGGGCAAGCGATGACGCCCGAGCGTTTACCATATCCGGTTAAGGTGAGCGGATGGTTAATTCTGACCTGCCCTCCCTACACCGCCAGCGTTTCGCAACAGAAAATCACAAAAAAGGCGGCCCAATGGGCCGCCAGTTTCACGCTGGAAGGGACTCCAGTGGTGTTTCGAAAAAACGCCGGTTAAAATTTAACCCGCGCCGTCACACCGATCGTACGCGGTTGATTTGTCCGGAACCCAAGACGGGCGCGCCCACCGCGTTCGCGATCAAACGACAATAATGCGTTTTCGTCGGTCACATTATTGAGGTACAGAATAAGATCCCAATTCGCGACTTCGACACCAGCATTCAGATTGAGCAATTGGTACGCTGGCAATTCTAGATCAAGAACTGTTGCCTCTAAGCCGGTCGCCCCGCCGAATGGAAGGTTGGAGACAAAGGAACGAGGGTTATCAACCTGGTCAGATGGTTGTGTAAACCGCGTGCCAACATGTTGGAACGAAAAGCCCACGAACCCTAGCGCATCCGACGCCAATGGGAAGGAATAACGGCCATTCGCTGAGATTTGGAACTCCGGCACCGAGGCTAATCGGTTGCCGTCTGCAACGCCGCCGAGAACGGCGCCGCTGCCGTCAACGACGGTGGAATCGAACTCTGATTCAATCAGACTACCATTTAAGGAGAGCTCTAACCCTTCGATGGGTTCAGCCGCCAATTCCCATTCAACGCCGAGCGTATGGGCTTCCGGCACGTTGAACGAAATACGCGACGAGCATGACCCTGCGTCTAATGTGACTTGCAGGTTACTAATATCCGTATAGAAACCTGCGGCGTTAAACGTAAATTTACCCCGGTTGATCTTTACGCCGCCTTCAAAGTTCCAAAGCGTTTCATCTTCGTAATCCTGGAAATCGCCAAAGATCGCTTCATCTTCAGGCGTACAAAGGGTCACGTTAAGCGGGTCATTCACACCGCCAAGACGAAACCCACGCGATGCTTGGGCGTTCACCGTAATGTCGTCGGAGACATCATAGCTCAGGAGAAACCGAGGGGTAAAACCACTGCCCGTTGTTGTGTCGGTTTGGTCAGCCGCACTGGAGAAAAGCCCGCCTTGGAGGATGGAGCGCACCTCTTCGAAATCATAGTACCGCACGCCCGCTGTGAAATGCAGCCGGTCGGTGACGTCATAGGTTCCCTCCCCGAACACGGCGAATTGCTGCAGATCATAAGGCAAATCAGAACTAAAGGGAGAGTCAGCGGGGAACCCATTTAACGTCGCTGCAGCGGTCCCCGCGCCCAGAACCTGATCGATAAAGACATCATAGCCCGGCGTCGGCAAGCGCTGGGCATAAAACCGTTCCGTATCAGAATAGAAAATGCCGACCAACCAGTCCAAACGATTGTCACCGGTGGATGCCAGTCGCGCTTCTTGGGTCCATTGCTGAACTTCTGTTGTGTCCTGCAAGTTAGACGGCAATAAGACACCGGCGTCAGGGAACCCTAGATCTACAGAAACGGAGCCCGTCAACGCACCTGCGTCACGGCTAACTAAGATGTCCCGATCAGTGTAACTTGTGATCGAGGTAAAGGAGACAGGCCCGAAATCTGCCTCGATGTTAACATCACCCAACCAGATTGTGTCTTCAAACTCTTCGTTCAGAAGAAGAAACTGCCGACGGTCCTGGAAATTTACGGCGGTGCGGTCTGTCGTGAACGGGTTTGCGAACAGGTTGAAAACTTCCTGGCGGTTAAACCCATCGGTGCCGATGCGTTGGTAGATGACGCGCGGCGTCACGCTAACGTTCTCGGTTGGCTCAAAACGTAACGCGACCCGGGCGCCGGAGCGCGTTCCGCTATTAACGTCATCAGAAATGTTGCCCCCCTCGCGCAAAGCATCAATAAAGCCGCCAAATTGCTGCCAGTATCCAACCGCGCGCACGGCCGCCTTATCCGTTAACGGAAGATTGAGAACAGTCTTTAGATGGCCGCCGACACCCCCGCCGTCGATGACATTGATGTTGCCCTCCGCGACGCCCTCAAACTCACCGATTTTCGGTTGGTTTGTAATGTACCGAATGGTGCCGCCGATGGAGCCTGACCCGAAAAGGGTTCCTTGCGGCCCTCTGAGGGTCTCGACGCGATTGAGGTCAAAAAGATCAAGGTCGGGCGTGAACAAAGAAAGGGAGATAACGGACTCGTCGAGGTAGACGCCGACCTGTTCTTTGACGCCCGGTTGGTCACGCACAATCTGTCCGGCGGATACGCCCCGAATGGCGACCTGGCTTTGTCCCGGGCCTAAATTTTGAATGATCAACCCAGCAACATTGCGCGACAGGTCTTCGAGGTTTTGCGACCCGGTTTTTTGGATATCATCCTGGGTCTGCGCATTGATAGAGAACGGCACATCTTGAAGCGCCTGTTCGCGCTTCGTCGCTGTGACGATAATTTCGTCTCTTTCGTCCTGCGCCACAGCGGAGTCGCCGATGGAAAAAGCCGTCATCGCGGCAAAAACGCTTACGCTGCAAAAAACGAAACCATCCCGTTTGGAACCAATCATATTTAACCCTCCCAATCTCTCTCAACGACCCAGGCGAATGAGTCGCCTCTAATTATGGTCAAAACGAGATTAACAATAATGGTTAAATTCTTGATTGTCTGCAGGGCAAACGAAATATTTCCGATGCACATCGCTTTAGATTAGTACTATCCTGCGCATATTTAGCATGAAATGTCGCTATATATAGAGCGACATCGCGCGCCCGCTTCTTCGATGATGCCCTTTAAGCCTCGGGATACGATCAGGCGGCGTTACGATTTACCATTGACCGTCCCCGCAACGAAAAAAGTAATGGTCGTCCTACTGTTGAGAACCAAGACGGCGAAAATCGCGAAACGTACCGCTATAACGATGACGATCCGCCACAAGAAGAGTCAGAAAATGAATGATTTTGTCCGATTGACCGGTATTTGGGATGATATTTGCCCTTTTCAAATAATGACAATTACGGATGATCAAAATGGCCTTACTTTAGAAATAGAGGATAATCGCACTGGCGAGAAAAAAGGTCGATTCCGCTTCACGGCTCACCATGCATATCGAAATTTCAACGAAGCAGATCTTTTCGTTTATTTGAAAGAAATAGGCGGTGATTTTAAGACCGGTCTCTACATGGCTACCAGTTCGGAGTTGCTGAAATGGGCAGCAAAGCAGTCAGTACACGATAGTATTCACCAAGACATTAAACATTACATGGTGGTGTCAGTCGAAGACGTGTTGGAGGTTTTGAGTTTTAAACCGCCTGAATTTGAGGCTGCTTTGGAAGGTTGAGTTTATGACCCGCACGCTTTGAGTCCGAGATAATTATCGGATGTATCGCGCGGAACAAGCCCCTTTTTTGCGGTCACGGTAACTTCTATAGTGAGTGCCCAGTGAATCCGCCCTTACGCACGGGCGCTCAACGAAAAAAGGCGATGATCTCATCTGATCATCGCCTTTCATTTTTCACGAGGAGGTATCTGCGTTTTGGAAGACAACCTCCCAAATCCGACCCGCCCCAAAATTGGTGATGTTAGGGACGGGTCGAGAGCGTTCCGTTAGTTAAGAGACGTTTCAATTTCCCAGTTATCGCTCGTGCGGTTGTTGGAGCACGAAGACTGTACAATCCGTGCACCGCGATTGGTCGAGCCGCTCTCAACGCGCATGCAGCGACCGGATCGACGGTTGACGATTTCCCGGTTAACACCGCTGCCCCTGACATCAAAGGTCTGACTGCCCCAATTACGGCACGTATACTGTACGATAAGTGCATTGTTGCTCGTCGATCCATTTTGAACGCGAAGGCACTTATTGGATCTTTTATTGATGATTCTGAAACCGCCATTGTAAGGCTCAAAATCAAAATCCTGGGACTCGCTGGATGTGCACGTATCTTGCGTGATTTGTGCGTTGTCCGAGGTTGAACCGCCGGTCGTCATGCAAAGGCCGCTACGACGAGTGTTTTTGATAAAACCCCATTGCGAACCCGATCCGCCGCTGCCACCACCGGTGTCGCCACCGCCGGAACCACCGCCGCCACCGCCATTGGAAGAGCCGAGGCCACGAATGAAGCTCTGATTAATCGCATTCTTAAATCGATTGCGATTGGTATTACTCATGCCTTGATAGCGAGAGTCACCCCAGTAACCATCCGTACAACCGGCTTGACCAGCATCTGAGCCAACCGCGCAATTGAATTGACCGATTCTCTCCCAATCAGAATTGATGTAGGAAAACGCCCGAATGACATCGCGATTGTCCGATATGTACTGAAAATAATCTGCGTACCATTGGTTCCAAATATCATCATTTGAAACACCGGTCTGAGCATTCCGAAGGATGCATGAAGCAGTTCGCGCATCAGTCTGATAGCCCTGTGGCGCGGACTCAGAAATAAACACCGGTTTTCCGCGATTGCGGGCAAATTGCAGCGCCCGGTTAAACAGGGTTACCGGTGCAATGCTTTCTTGTAGACAAGACCAAGCGTGCCGTTTGAAATCTTGGAAATAGAACGTAGAAATCCCAACCCAATCTACATATTGATCGCCAGGATACCAATCATTGAAGTGATTTGGATTTGAAAAATCCTGATCAAACTGTGGGTTTCCATCAAGAGGAAATGTAGCCGAGTGCCAAACTGTATCGATATTGTTGGCGCCCAGTGCATTGATACGGCCCGCAGCATAGCGGAACGCCTGAATGTGAAACTCGCGGTTGTAGCAATTCCAAGGGCCATCGAATTCGTAACCGATCCGTAGATAGACGTTCCGACCGGTATCCCGAAGAAACCGCAGAAGGTCGTCTAAGCGGTTGCGATAGCCTTGGCCAACACCGTTAGCGAGATCCGAGTCGTTTCGACCGGCTAGCGCCCGTAATGGTTGGTTTTCACACCCGGGTGTATCCGATAGAAATAGCCCGACATGTAGCGCCGCACCAGGATACTGTTGGAGTGTTTGCGGGAAATTCATAACGTTCCCGCTGCCGCCGAGATTACACTGGCCCGTTGTGCCGTTGCATTGATTGGCGGCAATGTTTGTGTAAAGCGAAATACCCGCAGGTTCCTTAAAGCTCGAATCCTGGTTCAAAACTTGATTTCTGAAATCACTAAGGTCTGGTGACGTTTGTCCGGCAAAAAAGAATGTTTGCCCGTTTGGTGGTAGGTTTTGCGCCTCAGCACCCGCACTAAAAAGCGCGAGCAGTCCTGCCGCAGCGATCACTCGCCGCGCCATTTTTCTAACACTCATTCTAATGTTCCCTTCCCCACATAAATCCGTCCTCGCCGCGGTGCAATTTGGGGTCTTAAGCAAGGTTCGGCTATGTGCGCTCCTTCACGAAAAGTTCAACACCGCGTGAAGACTATGTTAGCGCTACCAAAATATGTCAATGAAGCGTATTTCCGATGAAAAACGCATATCATTATTTTTGAAATCCAATAAAATATAAAATTATAATGCGTTTTTGATATTTTATATTTTATGTGTAAAAAACTGTACTGTCATAGAAATACTATTGATACGAATTAAAAAATTATCACATTTTCAGTTTTTCAATTAAAAAAAGATCATAGTTCTTTACACATATCTTTCATTAATTTTGGCGCATCATCACTTTGCAATAATATTCTAATTTTGATTAAGAATCTAAATCAAAACCCCGCAAATGATTCAGATTCTTAATCTCGATGGGAGCATAAATTAAGATTCTTAATCTGTAGAGGAAGTTTTACTCAATTTCTTATTGTGCAGCGCCGCATTCCAATCTCGAGCGTTGCCCCAAAAAGAAACGGAAAAAAATTTCGGCATGGCTCTCGATAACGTATTAATTTGATGAGTGAGCACCCCGTGAATACCGAGTCCAATTGCAATGCATAGGTTTGCATGTTCCACATGCCGCTTGACGCTCTAGAATTGATAGTCGGAATGAACAAAGAGCCCCTCACATGAGCCGCCCACCGGAATACGCGATATTGGGCGGCGGCGTCATAGGCGTGGCGACCGCCTGGGCCCTTGCGGATCAAGGCGTTACAACTCGCGTTTTTGACCGGTTTGGCCCCGCGAACGCCCATGGCGGTTCCCATGGAGCAACGCGGTTATTTCGTCTTGCGTACTTCGAACATCCCAATTATGTGCCGCTGTTGAAAGACGCCCTCAACGATTGGCGCACCCTGCGCCATGCCGATGGCGCGCCCGTTTTTCACCAATCGGGCGTTATATATTTTGGCGATGCAGAGGGTGCGCTGATTAAGGGGATTAGTAGGTCAGCCGCCCATCACAATTTATCCCTTGAAATCGATGTTGCGAAGCGGGACCACGAGCTACAGATTCTATTGAGGCCACCGCAAGACATGGTTTCCGTCCTCGAGCCGGTGGCGGGGTATATCGAAGCAGAGCGCGCCGTCGAGGCGTTTATTCACCATGCGACGCAAAGCGGGGCAGCGTTTCATTGGCGGGAACCGGCAACAGCGTTGGAACGACACGAGAATAAATTAACGGTTGTAACGCGTAAGGATCGGTATCAGGTCGACCGACTTATCCTTGCACCTGGCGCTTTCGCCGCTGACGTTTTTGACGCCCTTGAGCTTACGCTACCCTGCCCAATAACGCCGATCGAAAAGGTGCTGTGCTGGCAAGCGCCCGGTATTTCGGCGTTACACGTTTCTAACGGCGCAATCCCTTTTGTTGTTGAACATTCCGACGGCGAAATTTTCTACGGGTTTCCAGCAATTGACGAAGAAGGCGTGAAAGTCGGCCGCCACGGCGGCGGCCGGCCGTTATCCACAGCCTCGGTCCGACGATACGCCAATCAAGAGGAAGCAGACGCTATTTGCGCGTTTCTGAACGCGACCGCCAAAGAAAAAGCCCTCTATGCGAAAAACGGCAAACGCACGAGTTGCCTCTATGCGATGAGCCCTGACGGTTCATTCGTTCTTGATCGTTTATGCGAGGATCCTCGAATTATCTATGGCATCGGTTTTTCCGGCCACGGTTTCAAATTTGCGCCCGCCATCGGTCGATCCCTCGCCGCTTTGGCATTGGATCGGCAGCCGGCGCAAGATGTTGGATTTTTATCACCATCGCGCTTTAACGCGTAAAGCGTTCAAAGCGGCTTGCACCCCGGCAGCCATTAGCCAATAACGACGCAATTCAACGTCTATAAAGTGAGCGTTTTTCCCGAGAGACCATGACCCATTCAACCCATGCTTATGCCGCCGATCCGCGCAACGAAAAAATCCTGATCGATATCAATGGCGACCTATTTCCGCGCGCCGAGGCGAAAGTCTCGGTTTTCGATTCTGGCTTTGTGTTGGGCGACGGCGTCTGGGAGGGATTGCGGGTTTATCCTGATCCACAAGGTAATGGCGTCATCGCGTTTCTCGACCGGCATTTAAAGCGGCTTTATGACGGCGCAAAAACCCTCGACTTTGAATTAGGCGTCTCGCCGGAAGATTTGACACAACGTCTGTACGCTTGCCTTGACGCGAATGACGCCCATCAAGGGGTGCATATTCGCTTGATGGTGTCGCGCGGGGTAAAAGCAACGCCCTATCAAGATCCACGCGCCACCATCACCCCCGCAACGATTGTGATTATCCCCGAATTCAAAACACCCTCTTCAGAGCGTAACGAGACCGGCCTTAATCTCTTTACGGTGCATGTGAGAAGAGGGTTTCCGGATGTCCAAGATCAAAAGCTGAACTCCCACTCGAAGCTGAACTGCATCATGGCGTGTATTCAGGCGACGAAGGCCGGGGCCGATGAGGCGTTGATGCTCGACCCCCATGGCTTTGTCGCAACGTGTAACTCAACCCATTTCTTTATTGTCCGCGATGGCGAGCTATGGACATCGAGCGGTGACTACTGTCTTGGCGGCATCACGCGCGGTATGATTTTAGAGCTCGCCCGCCAGGATGGCATTCCGGTGCGGGAGCGTAATTTCTCTCTAACGGATGTTTACGGGGCCGATGAAGCGTTTGTCACTGGCACATTCGCCGGCCTGACGACCGTTGGAACTGTCGACGGGCGCATGATTTCGTCAACAACGGGCCCCATGACGACACGGTTACAAACTCTCTATAAAGAACGCACCGCAACGGAAGCGGCGAAAGGACGCTAACAAATGCGGTCCAATATTATTTCTATGTGGTCCGGGCCGCGCAATATTTCAACAACAATGATGCGCGCTTTTGAGAACCGTCCTGATACAGCTGTTTATGATGAACCGTTCTACGGGGTATATCTCTCAAAGACAGGTGCGCCCCATCCTTGTCGCGACGAGATCCTGACACAGTACCCGACAACAGATGACAACGCGCTTGCATGGATCAACGAGGCGGACCATCCGTTCACCTTTTGCAAGCATATCGCTTACCACTTTGTCGAACCGACCGCTGACGGCGCAGCCTCCATGGTGACCCCGCATTGGTTCTTTGATTGGATTGAACAGCACCGCACGATTTTACTCATCCGCGATCCACGGCGCATGGTGGCGTCCTTCAAAAACAAATATGATGACGTCGCGCCAATTGCGCAGAGTTACGCTCTAATGCTCCGCATTTTTGAGCATTTGTCGGGCATGGGTCATCCCTGCCCCATCGTTGACGCCCAAGACATCCTCGCAGCGCCTGGACCGATGCTGGCGTCCTTGTGTGAAACCCTCGATATTCCCTTTACCGCTGAGATTGCCGAGCACATGCAATCTTGGCCGAATGGCCGGCGATCAAGCGATGGCCCATGGGCTGCCCATTGGTACGACGTTGTGGAAAACTCAACCGGGTTTCGCCAAGCCCCCGCCGCCGCGCCGCCAGTTCTGACGCCCGACCTCGAATCAGCGGCGGCGCTATCAACACCAGCCTATGAATTCCTTCACGAGCGCCGGTTACGGATATAGGCGCGCTCGCGGTTTTCCCCACCAACCAAGAAAAAACCGTCGGCTTCGCCGTCGACATCGTCACAAATCGATGCGGCGGCGCCACATAAGCCCGGGTTTTCACGCGCGCAATGTCATAAGTCCTTTAAAAAAACGTCGTCAATCGGTTATGTGCCGAAAGGGTCCGGTGTTCTGTTGAAGCCAGCAATAAACGCAGATGTCGACGTTTATGCACTCTTCAGAGCACCGCGAGCAGGGACTGTTTTATTAATCGACCAATCAATTCGGGAAACAGGTGGCATGACGGATTTGATGCGCGATGCGCAGACATTAGTATCTTCAAAAAGCGAAGTAACTTCAACGCGCTGGCAGCGAAAAAGCGCCGCAACGCTCTTAGGCTGGTCATCGGCGCTCAGCCTCGTGGCCGCGGTCGCAACGCCAAGCGCTGTGCAAGCCCAAGACGTGGTTGATGATAGCGGTCTGGACCGTATTGTGGTCACGGCCCAGCGCCGGGAAGAGGATCAGCAGGATGTTCCGATTTCCCTGACCGTATTACCGAAAGAAAACCTCGCCAACTTCCTCGCCGGCGGTGACGATATCCTGGCGTTAGCGACCCGCGTGCCGGGCCTTTACGCAGAATCATCAAACGGTCGCGTCGCGCCGCGCTTTTACATCCGTGGCCTTGGCAATACAGACTTTGACCTTGCCGCGTCACAGCCGGTGTCGATTATCCAGGACGAAGTCGTCCTTGAAAACGTTGTCCTTAAAAGCTTCCCGCTCTTTGATATTGAAAACATTGAGATTCTCCGCGGCCCTCAAGGGACCCTATTCGGGCGGAACACCCCGGCCGGCACCATCAAGTTCGATACGGCAAAACCCTCAGACGAATTTGGCGGGTACATCTCGGGCTCTTTAGGACGCTTTTTTTCGACCCGCGTTGAAGGCGGCGTTGGCGGTCCCTTGATCCCCGGCGTTCTCTCCTACCGCGCCTCTGGCCTCTTTTCCCAGCGCGATGACTACATCGACAATGGTTTCACCAATGAAGAGGATGTGCTCGGCGGCTTCCAAGACATCGCCGGCCGACTGCAGCTTCTTTACACACCAACCGAACGGGTCAGCGCCCTCCTCAACGTCCACGCGAGAAACATCGAAGGCACTTCCACGATCTTCCGCGCCAATGTCTTAGGGCCCGGCAATAACGAGTTGAACGAGAACTTTGATCGAGAACTCGTCTTTTTTGATGGCGGGGCAGGCAATCCTCAGTCCTATGATCAATTTGGCCTATCTGGCCGCGTCACACTTGATCTAGGGTTCGCCGACCTCATTTCGATTACCGCGTTTGAAACCGCCAACGGATCCTCACGCGGCGATATCGACGGCGGCTCCTTCCTCCCCGGCGGATCATTCCCTGGTTTCATTCCGTTCCCGTCGGATACAACCGATGGCCTCGACGATCTTGACCAGTTCACCCAAGAAATTCGCCTCGCCTCAACATCTGACGGCCCTTTCCGGTGGCAAGTTGGCTTTTTCTACTTTGACAGTGATTTCACGATCTCAACCGTCGGCGACGGTTTCCCGCCATTGACCACCGTGCGTCATACGAACGATTCATGGGCGATTTTCGGTCAGGGCAGCTATGACATCACCGACCGTCTGACGTTCACGGGCGGTGTCCGGTACACCGAGGACGACAAAGACTTCACGGGCGTTGTCGTTAATCTGCCGACGCCAGATGTTGAAGTCTCTGATGAAAAAGTCACCTGGGATGTAGCCCTTAATTATGGCCTCTCAGATGATGTCACGGTTTTCGCCCGCGTTGCGCGCGGCTTCCGGGCGCCGACAATTCAGGGCCGCGATGTCGCCTTCTTCGGCCAACCAACCACGGCGACATCGGAAACGATCTTGTCATATGAGGCCGGCATCAAGGGCGTTTTCTTCGATAATCGCGCGCGTCTGAACGCCACCGGGTTTTACTATGATGCCAACGACCTCCAGTTCTCTGCGATTGGTGGGCTTGGCAACTTCAACCAACTCGTGAACGCTGACGGGCGCGGCTTTGGGGTGGAGATCGATGCTGAAGCATTGTTGACGGAGAATTTCCTCGTCACCGCCGGCTTTAGCTACAACGATACAGAAATCACCGAGGAAGGCCTGACCGTCGCGCCTTGCGGGGGCGGCTGTACGGTAATCGACCCGCTGGACGCTTTGGGTAACGCCCTCATTACGGGCAACCCCTTCCCTCAGGCGCCTGAAATCATCTGGAACGTCGCCGCCCGCTACAGCATTCCTGTGAGCGATAGCAACGAGATCTATTTCTTCACGGATTGGGCGTTCCAGGGGGACACGAACTTCTTCCTGTTTGAGTCAGCGGAGTTTAACTCCAACGGCAATGTGGAAGGCGGCGCCAAGCTGGGCTACTCCATCGACGATGGCCGTGTTGATCTCGCTCTCTTCGCTCGCAATATTCTCGATGCAGAGAATGTCCGTGGTGGTATCGATTTCAACAACCTAACCGGTTTCGTCAACGAACCCCGCATTTGGGGCGTCTCCGCGACTATCAACTTCTAAGAGCAATCTACGCGCGAATGAAAAACGCTCCGGCTTTTTGGCCGGAGCGTTTTTTGTTGGCAACGATTTGGAAACCCTCAACGTTATTCTTTCGGTTCGACGAGGGAGAGATCGCCAATCCTATCCCGCGTTGGATGCGGCTCACTATCATCGTCTTTAAGAGTTTGTGTGACGTCGCGCAGATCATAAAGACGGGACATACTCCGCAACATCAATGAGCGTTCGTCTTCGATCATCGGCATATCGGCATCAAAAATGCGCGAAAAGATGATCCTCCAATTGTTCAGCGGCGTGTCTGAGAGCATGGGCGGGCCGTAGAGATCTTCATCCCAAAAGATGGTGTTTAATATTCCAAATTTGTCGCGTACTTCGTGGGATTTTAAATCGTGCATCTCCATATCCATGTTTTCGCGGAGCCGTTTCGGGAACGGTCCCTCATCGGATTGTATGGCGAATATAAATGGGCGCGGGGTGTCGGCGGCTTTGGCCGCATCGAAGATCTCAATCAGCTGATCGTTCAAATGGCCAAGATAATCGCGAAACGCGTCGCGAAACACAGGCCATGTCGATGACCGTGTAAATGGGAAACTATCATAGCGGATTTCAGGGATGCATCGCCCTTGCCGGTCCATCGTGATGGGGTCATGGGGCATGGTAAGATGAGCAAAGACAAAAACAGGCCGATCGGATTGCGCCCTCACCTTTTTAAGGTACGCCAACTGGTTTTTCAGCCGGTCACATTCCGTCACCGTGCTTTTGATAAAGATGGGTAAGAAAAACTGCATCGGCGTCACGCGCAGAAATGTTGACTCAATCTCTGTGAGCGACGACTTAAAGTCCCTTGCACCGTAGTAATTTATATCTGCATAGGGATTATGACGTGCGGGCGACCACCAGTTGCCGACATAAATAAACTCATAACCTGCTGCACGAAGAGAGCGCTGGACAACATTGTTCTGCAAAGCTCGATAGATCGGCGTCGAATTGTTACTCTCGGCGCCCAATTCATCCGCAATGTCGTCGAGCATGTTCAAGTTCATTGTTGATGCTAATGACTGAAAGGTCCTCGCGTAATTCGCTCGGGCATTTGGAGCCCGGTAGAAACCTCTCGTCTCTAGCGCCTGATGGAAGGCCCCCAAATTGGCGCCGTAAACCTGATTTAGCGTTTCTTCGGCCCCATATCGATCCGGAACAATGTAGATGATATCCGGGGCATTCTCAGCCTCAACGTTGAGAGAAATTGGCGCTGTATAGGACGCTAGGGCTGTATTGATCCGCGCTTTTTCTGACGGCGTCTCTCCTTGTAAAAAGGCTTGAGCGCCACTGACGAGCGCCATAGCGCCACCGGCCAAGGCAAAAAATCCTAGAACTGACAGGTCCTTCACCCGAGCAATGATCAATGATGCGAGAAGCCAAATGAAAAATGGCCCGAGATAGCCGAAAATGCCCGCTGCCATGAGCGACCCACTCAGATCATATGTTGCCTGAATAAAAACATGGCACTGAAAAAAACTGAACGCGAATATTGGGAACGCCCATGCAGCAGCGCGCAGTTTCGCGCCCGCGATGAAAAACAATGTGGGCCCCAACACGCCGAACAACGTCGTCGCGATGAGAATTCGCCGGATATCCCCGATCGTTGCTTCGCCGGCGTTATCGTTTAACAACCCAAAAGCTGCAGCGGCGCTGATCGCAACGCTTGCGATCACGACATAGGTGAGGTTTTTGAGTGAGGGACGCGCCGCCCCCTCAATATTGTTATTAGGTGCGGTCATAATGAATAAGAGCCCGCCCCGATTGAGTGACCTGCTCTACACGAACAATACGCGCCTGGCGCCCGATGTGTCCCTTGAACGTGTCAAGATCATAATCAGGGAAGATATCATCTCGCAACGCCAATAGACGTTGCACCATGCTGTCGTTCTTCGGTGTAAACTCGATAACACCACTCGGCGCCAAACCGCATAGCCAATCCGCTAACTGATCCAGTGGGATATTGCGCCCAATGGCCAGGTGGTGGGTGAACGCCAGCGCAATCACCCCATCGGCTTGTTCACTGCGCGTGGTAAGACCGCTGCGTTCAAGGTTGCGCCACCCCTGTCCGGGGCTCGGGTTCGCCGCGTCTTGGAACAAGGGCAGAAAATCAAGGTTCCGGGCTTTCGCCCGGGCATACGCCCCTTCTAAGGCGCCGTGATCATAGTCAAACCCGATCACGCGCTTTGCCCCGTTTTGCAACGCCGTTTCCGAATACGCCCCCGTATTACACCCTAGATCCCACAACAGTTCAGGTTTTAACTTATCGGTAAACTGAGCGATGAACGATTTTTTCTTTTGTGCTTCTTCATCGTCATAACTGTTATTGTCGGCATAATCCGACCAGACAGTTTTCTTGGCGTGCTTCGGGGTCATGCCCGAAATCCAGTCCCGCAGCTGTTGCAGCATTCCAAGGTAGGCGTGGCGGGGCAGCGGTTTACGCAAGGATTTTTTGACCTGATCAACATCAACCTCGCGCGAGGGATCGTCGAACCTCGCCGGCATCAAAATATGGGTTTGTAAACGCCAGGAAAATCTCTTGTGAAACGGGATCAGTTTGGCCAATGCGGGGGTTGAGACCCCCTCCATAGCGCCGCGATACCATTCACTGTGCGGGATGCCAAACAGCGCGTGGAGCAAGAGCGGGTTTAAAAATTGCTCACAGAACTGACGATGCGCTGTCCAATAGTCGCCATCTTCATATCGTTGAAACGATAAGGCGTCGATGAAGATTGGCCGTACACCCTGAAACTGGATATTGTATGCAGTTGCATCACTCAGCGACACGCCGCTCGGCAGTAAGGCCAATTGCAAGTCGAGATGGTGCAGCGCAGCCGCCTTCAACAATGAAAACGACCATTCGTACGGGTACGACAAAAACGGTAAACGCGGATGTTCGACAACAAGTGCGGCCTCAGCGCCGAGAGTTTGTTGTTCGTCCGGCGTCAACGGCGTGGAGGAAACGACCCCCCCTTGCGCGATTGCTTTTTTCAGCGGTTCAGTGGATTGAGCGAACTCAAACGATTCGAGCGCCGAGGCGGCAATCGTTCTAAAAACACGGTCATCGTTGAAAAAGACTTGTCCAGCGGGGTCCCGAAAAGACGCTGGTTCAGGCTTCATGGGTGCCCTCTGCATTCGCAACAGGGGCTGCTTCTTCGGTCGAAACGTCACCACGCTGACCGCTTAGAAAAGCTCTGAAGCGCGCCCAGTAAGTACGGATAATGAACATACCGCCCACGATGCCGCCGATAATGCTCTGGAGCAATAAGCTCCCTGTTCCGGGATCAACATATGCGTGCGCTGGTGTTGCAGATGAGATGATAACGGCTGACAATATAACCGCCACGGAATTTGATGATTTAAACAACATGAAAACGACTTCCCAAACCAGGCTGCGAAGCCGCCATAAACGCAAATTATGATGTAGATTATGTTAAGCGACGAGGGTAGACGCCCCATTTAATGCGGCCAGACCGCCAATTTCGGCGAAAATCTCCGTCCGAAACGCTCACCTTTCGTTAACACTCTCTTAATACGCTGGCAGCGACGTCAATGTTTTAGAGCAACATTGAGGCGGGTTCTTCGAGATATCCCTTAAAGGCCGTTAAAAATTCTGCGCCAACGGCGCCGTCAACCACCCGGTGATCGCACGTCAATGTGACGGTCATGACCGTCGCAATAACCATCTCGCCATTCTTCACGACGACACGCTCCTCGCCCGCGCCGACAGACATAATCGCGCCGTGGGGTTGATTCACGATGGAGGCGAATGATTTGATCCCGAACATCCCAAGGTTCGAAACGGAGAACGTGCCCCCCTGGTATTCTTCAGGCTTTAGTTTTCGGCTTTTCGCGCGGGACGCCATATCTTTGATTTCAGCAGAAATCTGTTTCAGGCCTTTTTCCTCGGCCTGCCAAACAATAGGCGTTAATAGCCCGCCATCAATCGCCACGGCGACACCAATATCGGCGTGTTTGTGATAAAGAATTGCTTCATCTGTATAGGTGGCATTAGCGGCCGGCACCGCCTTCAGCGCCATTGCCGACGCTTTAATAATAAAATCGTTTACTGATAACTTGAAAACGTGATCGCCCTCTTTGGCCGATGTCGCATTGATGCGCTTACGCACCGCGAGCAACTGATCTAGCTCAATATCGACATTGAGTGGGAAATGCGGCACTTCCTGGTTGAAGCTTTGGGAAAGGCGCTTGGCAATCACCTTACGCATTCCGTCCAGCTTAAACGCTTCATAGCTCTCTGGCGGGTAAAGCCGCGCGTCGACGCTCGCAGGAGATGGGGTGAAGGCTGCTGGCGCACCTGAGGCTAGAGCGCCGCCGCCATCCTTTATCGCACTTTCAACATCACGTTTCACGATGCGACCATGGGGGCCTGTTCCCTTTACACGGGATAGATCGACCCCCTCATTTTTTGCGATCCGCTTGGCGAGGGGCGAGGCTAAAATCCGATCGCCCGCCGGGGATGGCGCAGCAGCGGGCGCTGGCGCCGGCGCAGAGGGGCGCCCAGCGGAAGAGGGCGTAGCCGCGCCATTGGTCATGCCATTTGCGGCAGCGCCATTCGCTGCGCTTGCCGGCGCCGCGCCAGAAATCGATGCAACATCGATATCGCCAGCGCTTTCGCCGTCCTCTAACAGAACGGCGATAGGCGCGTTGACCTTCACATTCTCAGTGCCCGCCTCGATTAAGATCTTCCCGACGACCCCTTCATCGACAGCTTCCACTTCCATGGTCGCCTTGTCGGTTTCGATCTCCGCGATGACATCGCCGGAAGACACAGCATCGCCCTCTTTCACATTCCATTTGGCGAGCGTTCCCTCTTCCATCGTCGGGGAAAGGGCGGGCATCAGGATTGGTGTCGGCATAATATGTCAGCTCTCAGATCAACTCGAAATTAGACGAATAAACTGCGGCCACGGATTGACCATCAGTTGATAGCGGCGGTTACGCGGGCGCTTCAAGAGGATTTGCCCCATATTGATTATCCCGCTTTTCGCCGGGCAGGAAGAACATGATGGCGCACAGCCAAAAGATGGTCCCAACGGTTGCGAGCAAGAAGAACACGCCCGCACCAAAGACCACGTTTGAGATCATATTGGGACCGGCGGTCTGTTGGAGGTAAATCCCCGCGCCAACGCCGAGTTGAGCGAAGATAGTCGGCGCTAACGGCGTCAGGATCCACCACCATGACCGGCCGCGGTCATGCAACCGCTTTACACTGACGGCGAAATACGACCACGCGATGACCAAATAAACCGGCGCAGCGAACGTGGATAATAGGATCAGGTTTTCAGCGATGGTCCCAGCAAGCAGTTTTGGATCCCCCTGCTCCCACGCAGCCGCACCGCCATTGTTGAATACGTAAGCAGCAAAACCAGCCGAGAGCGCCAGGGACACCCCGAACAAAGGCAGCATAAACCCCAACCAATAGGCCTTGCGAGAAACGCGTCCCTTTGGGTTGAAGAAAAAGTTCAACATGCCGCCCAATCTCTCCTCAGCGCCGATTACGCGCGATATAGAACCGCTTTCACCGCCGCGACGATTTTCTCCGCATTCGGCAAACTTAGTGCTTCCAGATTCGCTGCATAGGGCAATGGCGTATCTTCTTGCGTCACGCGCGCTGGCGGCGCATCTAGATAGTCAAACGCATGCTGCGTGACCTGCCAGGCGATTTCAGCGCCTACGCCGCACGGAGCCCATCCCTCTTCAACCGTCACGATACGGTTTGTTTTGCGCACCGACGCGAGCACGGTCTCAATGTCCATCGGCCGCAAGGTGCGCAGATCCACTACCTCCGCCGAGACGCCATCCGCCGCCAGATGTTCAGCCGCCTCCAACGCGAATTTCACGCCGCGGGAATAGGAAACAATCGTTACGTCATCACCGGCGCGCTGAATTTTCGCTTTGCCAATCGGCAGGATCCAATCTTCAACATCCGGCACATCCATCGTGTCGCCATAGAGCAGCTCATGCTCCAAAAAAACGACTGGGTTGGGGTCGCGGATCGCCGCCTTCAACAATCCCTTCGCGTCAGCCGCCGAGAAGGGTGAAATCACGATCAACCCCGGAACGTTGGAGTACCACGCTGCGAAATCCTGACTGTGTTGCGCGGCGACACGCGAAGCGGCGGCGTTAGGCCCGCGAAAAACGATCGGAGAAGCCATCTGTCCACCGGACATATACCGGGTTTTGGCGGCTGAATTGATGATATGGTCAATCGCCTGCATTGCGAAATTCCAGGTCATGAATTCAACAATGGGCTTTAGGCCCGCAAATGCAGCACCGACGCCAAGGCCGGCGAACCCATATTCCGTAATCGGCGTATCGATCACCCGACGTGCGCCAAATTCCTCCAACAGCCCGCGACTTACTTTGTATGCCCCTTGATACTCGGCGACTTCTTCGCCCATCAAAAAGACATCCGGATCACGACGCATCTCCTCCGCCATGGCATCCCGCAGCGCATCGCGCACTGTCACCGGCGCCATTTGCACGTCAGCCGGCAATTCAGGGTCATCCGCGGGGCTAACCGCCACCGCTGGTGCGAAACCGGGCTGGGGCCCGTCGTTGTCCGCTGCACCGGCGTTTCCACCAGTCGCATCCACCTCTTGGCTCGCCTGACCATTCACATTGGTCAGGTCAACATCATCGGCGCTTTCGCCATCCTCGACGAGGACGGCGATTGGCGTGTTTACTTTGACATTTTCTGCGCCCGCCTCAATCAACAAACGGCCGATCACGCCTTCATCAACCGCTTCGACTTCCATGGTCGCCTTGTCAGTCTCGATTTCGGCAATCACGTCCCCCGATGACACCCGGTCTCCCTCCTTCACGTTCCACTTCGCGAGTGTCCCTTCCTCCATCGTGGGTGAGAGCGCAGGCATTAAAACAGGCGTAGCCATTGAAAATCCTTTTGCCGATGGCGTTTAGATTATATGGAAGGTCTGAAAGACCTCATGTAATTATGCAACAGACACAAGGGTGTTCCTAACCGGAATACCGGGTCGGCCACAAGAGCGCATCAATGACCCCGGTTTGGGCCCCCGTTGGAAGGTTTTGCCCGACCTAACAAGGCTGAGGTGACCGTCGCCCCTTAGCGATATCCATACGCTCTAGAGCCCAAACCCTTCGCCGTTCTCCTCAGGGGCCATGCGCACCAAACGAGAGGTCGCCACCGCTGCTTGGCGGTGCTTTACCGCGACCTGATACTCAGCGTCTTTCACCATCTCGATGAAGGCGGCTGCGTTAGGATAGACGGCCACAAAGACCATATCCCACGCTTCATCGGTCGGGCCGATGACAGTCACCTTGGGCTCGGCCCGCCATAAAATACGCCCGCCAACGCGCCGGAAGATGGGACCTGACGCTTCTCCATACGCCGTGTAGGCTTGTCGCCCGGTCCAATTTTCTTGGGCCTTCGGGTGATCGTTTTCATACGCTGCGTGCTCGCGAAATCGCAGCATGTTCAGCATCCAAATTTCGCCCTCGTCTGGCATTTTTGCAAATGCGCCGAATTGTTCTCTTGTTGGATCAACAAACGCTGTCATCGGGATTTTCCTTGCGACCGAGAATTTACATTCGATGTTCATATTTGGGGATGCCACAATCTGGCTGAATTCCCCTTTTTATCGACCGAACAAACGCCTTTTTTTGGTGTCTTGCTCTTCAAGCTGAGCGGCCGCCGCCTCCAGCTTTCGAACGGCGTCTTCCGGCTCTGGCGCAGCTGGCATGACGAGGCCTAGGGAGAATACGGCTTTCGCTGCGTCTTCAACCGACATTTGCAAGGGGCGCATTTGGTTACGCGGCACAAAGAGCAAAAAACCCGATGTAGGATTAGGCACCGTCGGAATAAAAACGCTCGCCATCCCAGTTTCATCTACGAGATCATCGAGCTCGGATCGCACTTCGCCTTTGGTTTCTCCAACAACAAACGCCATCACCCATGCGCCTTCGCGGGGGTATTCGATGAGCGCCACTTCCTTAAATGACCGCTCGGATTGCTGGAGCGCGGTCTCAAAAACATTTTTAAAGAAACGATAAAGAACGCGCACGATAGGCATGGAGTCGAATAACTCCTCGCCTGCACGAATAAACGCCCGGCCAATAAAATTCTTGGCGAATGCGCCCAATAGAATGATGGCGAGAATCGCGACCAGAACGCCGAACCCAGGGATCGCCTGGGTGATCGTGTCCAAATTACTGTCGCCCACAATCGGCAGGGCTTGCTTCACAAGGGCGTCGAGCCGGGACATAGGCCCGGTCACAAACCAATAGATGATGGCGACGGTGATGCCGATGGGCGCGACAACCACGATACCCGCCAGAAAACTTGAGCGGATATTGCCGAAAAAACTCTGCTTTTGCGGTTTTATCAGCTCTGGGCCGTGCCCTTTGTCGTGGCCAGCTTTTTCACTTCTGCCCTTTTTCCCGCCCTCAGGCGATGAGGGTGGTTCAGATGGCGGGCCCGATGATGGGCTAGACATGTCGTTCTCCAACTCAGAAACCCGGCGACCCGTGTTAGCCGCCGTATAACCTTCGATGCGCTACTCCTACCCGGTATTCTTCCCGCATTGAAACGCTGAATTCTCAAAATTTTATGTTACCGGGGTAAACCTTGAAACCATGGGACCGAAAAAGGGTTTTAAATTGGCGATTGCGTGTTGATATGGTCCAGGTGATCACGGTTTAAAGAACTTAAGACGTCCAGCGCCGCCTGCGGGTTGGCCTTCTTTCAGTGTCTAAGCGACCTTGATCGGTCGACCAAAATAAGCGACCCCTGCTTGCCTGAGGGCGCGATACCCCACTAATCCTCGGGAATTCGCCCCCCAGGCCCTATGTAATCGCCATTTGTTGAGGCCCCAACGCTATGCCGAAATCGATCAAAAAAGTTGTTATCCCGGTGGCCGGCCTCGGCACCCGCGTTCTGCCTGCGACGAAATCAATTCCGAAAGAACTCCTGACGGTCGTCGATCGCCCCCTCATCGATTACGTGATCAACGAGGCGCGCGAAGCAGGGATCGAACATGTCGTCCTGGTCACCGGCCGGGGCAAAGGCGCCATCGAAGATTATTTTGACCATTCCTTCGAGTTGGAAGCGACGCTGAAGGCAAAAAACAAAACCGAAATCTTGAACGCCGTCGAAGCGGTGATCCCGGAAGCAGGCGCCTTGTCCTATACGCGTCAACAAGCGCCGCTAGGCTTGGGGCACGCCGTATGGTGCGCGCGGGATATTATCGGCGACGAGCCGTTCGCCGTCTCCCTCCCCGACGAGATCACGCCAGAGAACCCGGGTTTCCTGAAACAGATGGTCGAGGCGTACGAAGGCGTCGGCGGCAATCTCGTGGCCGTCGAAGAAGTGCCGCCCGCAGAAACCAGCAAATACGGCGTAATCGACCCGAAATCGCGAAACGGCGCCCTCATCGAAATGAGCGGCATGGTGGAAAAACCCGCGCCCGACGTCGCGCCGTCAAATTTTAGAATCATCGGGCGCTATATATTGCAGCCCGAAATTTTTGAATTGCTGGCGACCCAGGAACGCGGCGCCGGCGGCGAAATCCAGCTTACCGACTCCATGAACACGCTGAACGAACAACAGCCCTTTCACGCCTGCATTTGCGAAGGGGTCATCCATGATTGCGGATCGAAACTTGGCTGGCTTCAAGCCAATGTCGATTTAGGGCTAAAAAACGACGCCCTGAAAGACGCGTTCGCTGACTATCTCAAAAACCGTTTGTAGACGGTTGAGGTCAAAGAAATTCACTGTGTCTACTGACGAAAATCCTGGCGCCAAAATCAAGCCCGAAAACGATCCGCTCAACGTCGCACGCGATGTGTTGGATAAAGAGATCAATGGTCTTGCGGCGTTAAGAGATAGCCTCGGCGACACGTTTGAGAAAGCCGCCGAGCTTTTAAGCGCGCCCCGCGCCGCCCAATCAATATCCAACCCGACCTCTTCGACCCAACCGATATCACCCCACGGTCGCATCATCGTAACGGGCATGGGCAAATCGGGCCATATCGCGCGCAAGATCGCGGCGACGTTCGCCTCAACGGGGGCGCCCTCTTTGTTCGTCCACCCGGCCGAAGCCAGCCATGGCGATTTGGGAATGATCGCGCCTCAGGACGTGGTGCTCGCCTTGTCGAAATCTGGCGAAACCCACGAACTCCACAATATCGTTAGCCACGCCAAACGGTTTTCAATTCCCCTAGTGGCGATCACGGGCGGCGCGGGGTCCACCCTTGCGAAGGCCGCCGCGGTGACCATCCTCCTGCCGAATGCGGTCGAGGCCTGCGATCAAACCCGCGCGCCGACAACCTCCACCACCATGATGCTCGCTGTCGGCGACGCCCTCGCCGTCGCCCTTTTGCGGCAAAAAGGGTTTACATCGGCGGCGTTCAGAGATTTCCACCCGGGCGGCAATCTAGGCGCGGCCTTGCGCCGGGTGAAAGACCTTATGCATACGGATTTATCGTCTTTGCCGCTCTGTCCTGAACATACATCGTTGAGCGACGCCGTTCACAAAATGACCGCAGGCGGATTTGGCTGTATCGGCGTTACCAATAGCGCCGATCATCTGATCGGCATGCTGACCGATGGCGATTTGCGTCGGCGTTTTGGCGAAGCAACGCCCGACCAACCCCTCGCCGTCATCATGACCCGCGCGCCTAAAACGGTGACACCCGACACCCTCGCCGGCGAGGCGTTGCGCCTGATGAGCGATGGAAAAATCACCGCGCTCTTTGTCGTCGAAAACGGCGCTCCCGTGGGCCTGTTACACATCCACGATTGTCTGGCGGTCGGTGTTTTGTAGATTTTTAACAAGATTGTCGAACTGACCAGTGGTTATAAGGCCGGTTAGGGGAATGCCTCGGTTTGAAATCTGATGACTGGTATTTGTTAAAAGTGGACATACTAACTTCAAACTGGAATGACCGCTTCCGGTGTCAAAACAGAAATTAGAACTCAAAGTCGAGCGGTTCTTGCACACCAAGCATTCGTGCAAATTCCTTTATTTCATCCGAACTGGCGTCGGACGAAAAGAAGTAGCCGCAGCCTTGTCCGACTAGAAATTCCTCGCCAATCGAAACCGATCCCAACCGCTCATCATCGCCCCAGAAGACAACTCGATAGCGACCAACTGGCACTCCGAAAGGACTGGCTCTCCACTTTGTTCGCGATTTCAAAAAAACTAAAACATTCAAAATACTGCCATTATCGGTCAGTCTAGTAATTTCATTCTCAACGGTCTCGCTAGAATTCGTTTTGTGCAGGCGAACGTCGGTCACGTTCTCGGCGTCTATCGTCGCAAAATGCATTTGCTCGCAAGTTTCGCCCGATAAGCTGTCGCACCCACTCGATACGACGAAGAGGGAAAGGGCTACAAACGCTCTATTAAGCATTGAAGGCATGTTCAAAACCTAACACAGTCGCTTGTGCGCAACAAACTCAATAATGCCCGGAAACAGACGTTCGAAATAGCTATGAGATTGACCGCTTATGGCGAAACCCTTCCGAAGCCCTCAAACTGAGCCACGACCTCAGTGACATCACAGCTTAAATCAGCTGGGTCTTCAATTACTCTGCCGCAACGGCCTCAGGCGTTATTTTCCCCGCCGCGTTTTGTGAGGCGTTGACAGGCGTGAAGACGATATTGCCGTCATCGATTTTCTCCCGCCTTAAACGCCGGACATCGAGAAAATAGTCTTGCGGATGACGCCATACGCCGGGGCCCTGTTTCGGCATTTTATCAATGGCGCGTTGGACGTATCCGGAAGAAAAATCGAGGAACGGTTCACTGGCGTCAATATTGTCCGGGAACACCGGCTCCGCTGCGCCGTAACCTTCTGCATCCATATGATTGAGCAAACGGCAGACATAGTCGGCGACTAAATCCGAACGCAGGGTCCAAGAGGCATTTGTATATCCAAATATGAACGCCATGTTCGGCAGACCGCTCGCCATGACGCCCTTATAGGTCACGGTGTCGGCAAACTTAATCGGCGCACCATCCTTAAAGACTTGAGCCCCGCCAACCAATTCGATCGAGAGCCCCGTCGCGGTGATAATGATATCCGCCTCAATCTCCTGGCCGGATTTCAGTTTGACCCCGTTGGACGTGAAGTGATCAATATGATCCGTTACGATATCGGCCTTGCCCTCGTTAATGACGTTGAACAAATCATCATCAGGAACCAGACAAATTCGTTGATCCCAGGGATTATAGCTCGGCGTGAAATGCGTCTCGACGTCAAAACCTGGCGTCAGTTTCTCACGCGTTTTATCAATAAGCTCTTTTGTCACTTTTTCGGGATTGCGCCGCGCATGCTTAAACACGAACTGCTGCAATAAGATCCGCTGCCAGCGCATCACGCGATAGACCCAGCTTTTCGGTAAAAACGCCGATAGGAAAGACGCCAAGACGCTTTTCGACGGCATCGCGAACATGAATGTCGGGGAGCGCTGGAGCATTGTGATATGAGCCGTTTCTTCCGCCATGGAAGGAATGAGGGTCACCGCCGTCGCGCCAGAGCCAATGACCAGAACCCGCTTATTTTTATAGTCGAGATCTTCAGGCCATTTCTGCGGATGAACGAGGCGGCCTTCGTAATCGCTTAATCCGGGAAAATCCGGTGTGTACCCATTTTCATATTTGTAGTAGCCGGAACACATAAACAAGAAATTGCATGTAAACCGCGCCAAACGCCCCTCATGCTTGGCGGTGACAGTCCAGCGCTGGGTATCGGAATTCCACGATACATCCGTGACCCAATGATTATACACAATTTTTTTATCGATGCCGTATGTCGCCGCCGTCTCTTTCACATAGGCGAGAATTGATGGTCCATCGGCGATCGCTTTGGCGTCGGTCCAGGGGTGAAACCGATAGCCCAAGGTGAACATATCGCTATCGGAGCGAATGCCCGGATATCGGAATAGATCCCAGGTGCCGCCCATATCGGCGCGGCCTTCTAAAATCAGATAACTCTTGTCAGGGCTTTGTTCCTGCAGGTGGTGCGCCGCGCCAATACCAGACAAGCCGGCGCCGACAATGAGGACGTCAACATGGTCGTTTTCATAAGCGCTCCGAGCGTCAACGCCATTTTCCATCACAGGCTCCTGCAAAACGGGGAATCACTAATCCACAGGATAATGAATCATGATCGGGCTAAACTAAAGTAAACTGACAAGTTTACCGTAACCCGCGCTCTTATGAAGGGTCAACGACCCTTTGCAGGCCCTCGCGTTTTCTTGTGAGGACGGCCAGCGGCGGAACGGTTCGAAGTCCGTTGCGACATAACCTTCTTTGATTTAGCGCCGGCGGCGCCATTCGCGGGATTGGGTGACGTTCGTTTGTGTGATGGTTGTTTGCGAGAACTCTCATCACTTTTTTTCGGCCCGCCTGCGCCTTGGTGTTTCGTTGCCGGGCGTCCATCGGCGCGGCGTTTTAGGGCTGCCTCCTCGCGTTCCGCGATCCGCCGAGCCGCGCCTTCTTTTGGCAGTTCACGCGGGCGCCGAGGCGGCTCATTGCTTGCTGCTTGGCCTTCTCCGCGATGAGCCGGTTTTTCTCGCCGAGCCCCCTCTTTCCCGGCCGCAGCGTGCCTCGATTTGGATTTCTTATCCGTCTTTGGCGCATTGGCTGTTTCGCGGGCCTCGTCCCCCTTCGCCGGTCGTCGTCCCTTTCGATGGTGTTTTTTGCGGGCGGGCTTGGCCGCCTGCTCTGCTAACTGCTCCGCCTTTGCGGCGCGTTTCTTCGCGGCCTTGCGTTTCACGGACGCTTTTTGGCGCGGTTGACGCTGCGGCTGTTGCTTTTGGGGCTGAGCCTCAGGATCCGATGATGCAACAAGGTCATCATCAATCGCCAAAGGCGCACCGCCGATGACTTTGATGATCGGCACTTTGCGCTTTAGCCGCCGTTCAATCTGATGAAGGTAAGGACGTTCATCAGGCGAACAAAATGAAACCGCCTGTCCGGCAGCGCCCGCACGGCCCGTTCGCCCAATGCGGTGAACATAGGTTTCCGGCACATTTGGCACATCAAAATTCACAACATGGGTGACATCCGGCACGTCGATCCCCCGCGCCGCGATATCCGTCGCCACGAGTATTGGCGCGCGCCCATCGCGAAACGCCTCCAACGCCCGTTGCCGCTGGGATTGGCTTCGATCCCCATGGATGGCGAACGCAACCACGCCTTCCTTTTTAAGGGCGCGGGCAACTCTATCGGCGCCGTATTTGGTTCGTGTGAACACAAGCCCGCGCGCCACGCCTTCTTTTTTGACAAGATCAAGAAGCGCTTTCGGCTTTTCTTTGGGCCCCAAAAACAGAACACTCTCCGTGATCTTCGGCTTTTCTTGGTTAGTAATCTCGACACGGATGGGGTCATCTAAAAGTTGGTCCGCCAAGCGCTGGGCGACCTTGGGCATCGTTGCGGACAGAAATATGTTCTGGCGGGCGTCCGGCAAGGCGGCAATAATCGCGCGAATATCGTGGATAAAGCCAAGATCGAGCATCTGATCGACCTCGTCGAGGACGAGCGCTTCGACCAAATTTGCTTTCACAATCCCTCGTTGGAGGAGATCAACAAACCGGCCCGGGGTCGCAACGATAATTTCAGCCCCAGCGCGGACATTGGCGATTTGTTTGTTGATAGGGGCGCCGCCGATCAAAAGCGCGCTTTGTAGACCGAGCGTCGCCCCATAAAGATCGAACTGGTCTTGGATCTGCGCCGCCAGCTCCCGCGTGGGCGCAACAATCACCGCCCGGCATTGTCGCGGACGGCGTTTTTTCCGCGCGGCCTTGCCTGATTTCACCACCTCTCCACGCGCCGCCAATAAATGCAGCAGCGGCAGCGCGAATGCGGCTGTCTTCCCCGAGCCCGTCTGAGCCAGCCCAAGGACGTCGCGCCCCTCCAGAACGGCAGGGATCACCTCCACCTGAATCGGCGTTGGCGTTTGATGGCCCGCCTCCTCAACCGCCGCTAACAGCGATGGCGCAAGGCCTAAATCTGAAAATGATGTCACGATGGGAAAAACATGGATTGGCCAGCGCTTTTTACTGCGCGCAGGACACTTTAGGAAAATACGGGGCGCGCGCCTTCGCCCAACGTAATCTGGAGGACCTCCTATATATGTCTTTGTTCAAAAAACAAGGCGCGAGGAAGAATGCCGACCAAATTGACCACCACCAAAATTTTTATTCTGTGTACAAAAATTTATTCTATATTCTACTCTCGCTCCCCCGCCTTACCTCTTCCTAAAGGATAGATTTTGCGGGGATGATATGCCAATGCGATCTTTTTCTTAGGTTGAACAGAACTCCATATGTCCCTCACCCCCTCGCTCGCTGTCTTTCGGCACCGCGGTTACCGCTGGTATTGGGTCATGCGCCAACTAGTGTCGGCCGCCCGCCAAATGATGGCGGTGGCCATTGGGTGGCAGGTCTATGATTTAGCCAGAACGACACGCTCCGTTGAGGAAGCGGCCTTTATCCTCGGGCTCGTGGGGTTAACGCAGTTTACGCCAGTGTTGTTTCTATCGCTGATCGGTGGTCAGCTAGCGGATCGCTTCAACCGGCGCCATATTCTCATTGTTGCTTTTTGCGTCCGGATCATCGCGGTCATCGGCCTGATTTTTTCAGTATTCATCAATCCGGCCTATGCCCTGCCCCTCGTATTCGCGATGGCGGCGCTGCAAGGGGTGGTGAACGCGTTTATTCCCTCCGCCAGCCATTCCCTGTTCCCCTTACTCGTCCCGAAAGAGGATTTACCCATCGCCATCGCGTGGAACTCCCTCGGGTTTCAAGGCGCAGCGATCTTAGGGCCGGCGATTGGCGGCTTTCTCTATGTGCTTGGCCCACAGATCGTCTACAGCGTCGGGGGCGTCATGACGTTGTGTGCGGTCCTGGCAATTTCAATTGCGCCCATCCCGAAGCACGAACCCAAAGAGACAAGCGACGGCCTGACCTTGGTGAAAGAGGGCTTGCGTTTTGTGCGCGGCAATAAAATGGTCTTGGGCTCAATTTCCCTTGATCTTGTGGTGGTTCTTTTTGCTGGAGCGACGGCGTTGTTGCCTGTTTTCGCCCGCGATATCCTGGAGACAGGCACCGGCGGGCTCGGCCTCTTGCGCGCCGCCCCGGCGATCGGCGCCGCTGGCGTCGCGTTTATGTTCGCTGTCCGCCCCATGACAAAAAATGTTGGGCCCTGGCTCTTTGGCGCAATCGCCGTATACGGCGCCGCCATGCTAACCTTCGGCTTATCGCCATGGTTCTGGCTTTCCATGGTCGCCCTCGCCGTCTCTGGCGGCGCGGATATGATCTCGGTCTACCTTCGCGACGCGTTACTCCTATTGTCGACGCCGGAAAACATGCGCGGGCGGGTTACATCTGTGTCGTTTATCTTTATCTCCGCCTCCAATGAACTGGGTGAGTTTGAGTCCGGGATCGCGGCGCGCCTGTTAGGGCCCGTCGGCGCCGTTGTCTTTGGCGGTGTCGCCGCCATCGCCACGTCTGGGATATGGATCAAACTGTTTCCACCCCTGTGGCAGGCGGACCGTCTGGACGACATCGACCAACGAGCGTAACGTTTTTGGCGGCTGCGGGCCGGCGCCAAGAATTTCACGTCACGACGTTTGCGAAAACACTATGACTGCGGCCCATATTTTTGCTCTATCTGCCTTAGGCATTCAGCGAGTGACCTCTCAGGGGTGGATTGATAGCGTCGTCCCGCGACCTTGAGAGCGCTAATCCGATCGATACGGAACATTCTGAAATCACCGCGCAATTCACACCAAGCGAGGAGCGTCCACACCTTCCCCCAAAACCAAAGGCCTAGGGGTTGTACGTCGCGTTGCGTATTTTGGCCGCTCTCGTCTCGATACCCGATCGATATCACATCACGGTCATCAATGGCTCTTTGGATCACGTCGAAGGACGCTTTTGCCGCCTCGGTCATTTCCATTGGCGGTGCAAAAATGGCGGTCGCCTCTATTCGTCCGCGCGCATCATCGGGCAAAATTGCTTCGATTTTAACGAGGGCCTCTTCGGCCGCCCGAGCGATCGATGCCCCTCCCCATGATCGCACCATCCGCGCGCCCGCGACGAGAGCCGTGATTTCATCTCGCGTGAACATTAGGGGCGGTAATTCAAACCCAGATCGAAGAACATAACCGACACCTGCTTCGCCATCAATTGGAACGCCGCTGGATTGGAGATCAACAATATCACGGTAGATCGTGCGTTCAGAAACTTCGAGTTTTTCGGCAAGCATTGCCGCTGTGACGAGCCGACCGCCACGCAAGAATTGAACGATTTGAAAAAGACGGTCGGCTCTGCGCACTGATTAAACCTTAAAAATCCCGAGGGAATTACCCTCAGTATCAATGGCGTAGAAGAACGAGCCCGCCGGTATGGTCACAACATCGGAAACAACGTCGCCACCGCCTTCTTTAACAAGCCCCATAGCGGTTTCCAATTCATCGTACACGGCGAGATGAACCGTCGCGCCATCACCCCGCTTCGCCGGTGTCCCTGGATAAAGATGACCGGACGCCCCACTGCCGCCCGGATAAGGAAGCAACGCAATTGGGTTTGGCCCGGTTTCATCCAGCTTCAGGGGCTCATTTAGCACGGTTTCATAGAATTTCGTTGCGCGCGACAAATCGGAAACTGGAATTTCAGCCCACACAACTCGGTTTGGATAGGGGGTGGTCATGGTATTCTCCTTGATTGCGGTGTACCAAGGAGCGATTAGCACAGGCCTCCTGACAGCGTTCTGTCAGGAGTGTTGCGATTGACGCGCTGAACTAAGCGCCCGTGTTGCTTGCTTGGTCGTCGCCTATTCCAACAAGCAATAGAGCGTTCCTACACAACAGCATGCTCACCGGCTTCTTTGATGAACGCCCAAATCTCCGGTGTCACGGGAGAATTGACGCTATCTCCCCACTCGCCAACGTTTTCATAAAGACGGCCGGCGTTTTCGAGCATTGTCGGCGTGGCATGACGCATAAATGGTTCTAAAAGGGCGTTCCACTCAGCTAAATATTGCTGCGCTTTGTCTGATGACGGATCAAGTGGTAGCGAGGCTTTGATACGCTCGGTAAGCTCTTCCCATTGTTTCGCATATGCCGCCATATCGACGTCTTTAAAACCTTCCTCCTTCGCGCGCGCCCACTCTTTTTGTTCGTCGGCTGTGTAGAAACGATCGTAAATTTTTTGCCATTCCTGCTCTTGCATTGCGTATTCTCCATTGTTGATTAGGGCGCATAACGTATCGACACTTACGTCCGAGCCTTGGGCTAATTGGTTCTGCACCGATGACAAAAGCGAAACTGAGGTTTGTATCCGGCGCATCTCGCCCTCCAGCGCGTCAAGGCGCGCGCCGACCAGGCCTATTAAATCCGTCCGGCCTTCCAGCAAGAGACGCATCTGGTCGATTTTAAACCCGGCTTTTTTCAAAAGCCGGATCTGCGCAAGCTGCTCTAAATCGCCTCTTCGATAGGCGCGTCGACCATTGTCGCGACGCAGGGGCGAAAGGAGCCCTTCGGCCTCGTAATGGCGCAAGGCGCGCTCGGTTAGCCCTGTAAGCCGGGCCACTTCCCCGATGGTTAAAGCGGTGTTTTCTGACTTGGTTTGCTCGGTCATTTGGTTGTTATGACTGATACCGCACGGTCAGGAGCAAGAGGAAAAACGCGACTTTCAATAAAAAAGCGCTCATTTCAAAAACGAGCGCTTCGGTCATTGATTGAGGTCGTCGATATAGGCGACTTAAGCGGCGACAGCGATGCCCTTATCCGCCAAGAACGTTTTTAACTCGCCGTTTTCAAACATCTCGCGAACAATATCGCAGCCGCCGACGAATTCGCCTTTCACATAAAGCTGCGGGATCGTCGGCCAATCGGAGAACGATTTGATGCCTTCGCGAACATCATCGTCCGCCAGGACATTTTCGGCGCTGTAATCAACGCCAAGATAATCGAGGATCTGCACGACAGCGGAAGAAAACCCACATTGCGGGAACTGCGGCGTTCCTTTCATGAACAACATTACGGCGTTGGCGTCGACTTTTGCCTGAATGGCGTCGAAAATAGGATTGTCGCTCATAGGGCGCTCCTCTGGAAATTGGTCGTCCGTGACAGCTAGGCACCCTCTCATCGCTCGTCAAGATGGCGATCTTCTAAACGCGCCCCGCGGAACGCCATTGCCCCTCGGGGCGACCACGGGCCGCCCTCATAGGACCAAAGTTGCACCCCTTGGGCGAGCCCCTCAAAAGGGGCAAAGTCCCGCGACAGATGGTCGAATAACCCAGACGCTTCCGCGGCGCTCACTTTATTTTGAACCGTGACATGGGGGCGGAAGCCCTGACGGTCTTGGTTAATGAGCCAGGGCTTAAAAGCGGCGGCGAGATCGCGGTGAAAAACCTCCAGCGATGGGGCGTCGATCCGGTACGCTGTCCCACGACCAAGGCGCATGAGGCCCGCAATCGTCACTGGAAACGGCGCACGCTCCGTCGCTTTCGCCAAAATCTCCAATACCTGGCGTTCTTCTTCGCCCGGCAGTTGATGGAAAAGGGTTAAATGGGCCGGAATAAAATTGAGCGCCGGCGGAAAGTACCTTGTGCGCAAATCCTGAAAGAATGCGTCGGTTTCCTCGTCCAATTGTAAGGTAAGAATAAGCGGTTTTGGTCGAAAATCGCTTTGCTGCTGGGTCATGACTTTCTCAAGGTTAGATCATTGGGCGCCAGCGACGGAGCGCCATTGGCGAATTCAACGCGATCACAAACACAGCAGTCGGTTGCCGGAAACAGCGAAAAAACCCTCCTTCCGTGCGTTGCGCAACCGCTTAACAATGTTGCCGACATTGATCAATTCTGAGAGGATCTGGGATGTCTTCTCTGATTTCTAGGGGCCTTTGGTGTTGCGGTTATTTGTTCTTACTATTCTCGTATTAGCAGCGGCATTCCTTATACGAATGGCGATGATCGTTATTCCGGTCTCGGGATACTTCTCTGAGCTATCACCAACACTTGTCGACCAATGCCGCCGTCTCGACGTCGCCCCCGGCACCGAGGACGTCACGATTGATGTTGATCGAGCACGCGCTTTTATTTCCGCGGCAGACCGGCGGGCGTGGTTCGCTAACCAAAAAACGCCCCGCCCTGCTGGTGGAATTTACGCCGTCGATCTTGCAACACCTGGCTCCTTGCGAAAAGTGTCGCCTGAGAACCTCACAGATTTCTCCCCACACGGTATAAGTTTCTGGCGCAGCGAGGATGACGACCTCACGCGTTTATTCGTGATCAATCACGCATCGACCGGGCGGGAAAGCGTTGAAATTTTTGACGTTGCCAACAATGGCGATCTGACCCATCTGGAAAGTGTTGCGTTCCCAGCCATGTTCTCACCGAACGATGTTGTCGCCGTTGGAGCACGCGCATTCTACGCCACCAATGATCGACGCTATGATGGCGGCGCCTTAGGACAGCTTGAAGCCTATCTTGGCCTCCCTCTGGTCAATCTTGTCTACTATGACGGCGCAGGGTCCGTTGTCGCGGCAAAAGGCCTAACCTACGCCAATGGCGTCAACCGCTCCGCAGACGGTAAGACTATTTATGTGGCGGAATTTCTTCTGCGCCAAGTCCGCGTCTATGAACGCGATCGCATCACCGGCGCGCTTTCCCATTACAAAACTCTGAAGGTTGATTTTGGTCCCGATAATATCGAAGTCGCCCCAGATGGCGCGCTCATTGTCGCTGGACACCCCGACGCCTTTGCGTTCTTAAAGCATGCAAAAGACGCCGCTGAAATAGCGCCGTCACAGGTTGCGCGCATTGACCCGGAAACGGGCGATAGCAAAGATCTGTTCATCTCTGTTGATGGTGAAATAAATGGCTCTTCCGTCGGTGCGGCGACGGCGCACACACTCATCGTGGGCGCGGTCTTTGATGGGCACGTCATGATGTGCCCTCTCACCAAGGGCGACACGCCCCAAGGCTAACAATCAGCGAGGCCGCGTGACTTGTTCGGCGGTATCGAGTCGCGCCATGATTTGTCGATGATGACAATTCTCACCGATTTCCTCGCGCGTTTCACTGTGTTTGATGGCTTCGTCGCGCCGCTCGCCATCGTCATCGCGTGCCTATTGGTTGCAACGCTCGCTTATCTCGCAAACGTCGTCGCGAAACACTTCATTGTCGGCTTTCTGACACGAGCCTTAGAGAGAACGCGTTCTGGACGCGACGACATTTTGGTGCGCCGAAAAGTATTCGAGCGCATGTCGCAACTCGCCCCGGCGATCGTGATTTACGCCTTTGCGCCGGTCGTGTTTGCAGCGGCGCCGCTCCTCGGCCAATTCGTCACGGTTCTCAGCCTGATCTATATGATCGCCGTCGGTGTTCTTTTTGGCGACGCGTTGATCAATGCGGGTCTTGAGATCTATGGCACCTATGAAATCTCAAAAGAATTCCCGATTAAGAGCTTCGCCCAGGTCGCCAAGCTGATCCTTTATTTCCTTGGCTTTATCACAACCTTGTCGCTTATCCTTGGCCAGTCGCCATTGAGTTTCATCGCCGGTCTCGGCGCGTTGACCGCCGTGTTGATGCTGGTGTTCAAAGACCCGATTCTGGGTTTTGTCGCCGGTATTCAGTTGTCCGCGAACCGAATGCTCGCGGTCGGCGATTGGATCGAGATGCCGAAATACAGCGTGGACGGCGATGTCATGGAAATCGCCCTCACGACGGTAAAAATCCGAAACTTCGATAAAACCATCACCACGATCCCGACTTATTCGCTGATTACGGACAGTTTCAAAAACTGGCGAGGGATGCAGGAAGCGGGCGGTCGGCGGATCAAACGATCAATCAGTGTTGATATCGCTTCCATTCGCTTTTGTGACGAAGAAATGCTCCAGCGGTTTTCAAAAATTCAGTACATCGCCGACTATATTGACGCGAAGAATACCGAAATCGCGACCTATAACCAAAGCGTTGGCGTTTCCGACGAAACATTGGTCAACGGCCGGCGCCTAACCAATGTCGGTACCTTCCGCGCCTATATTGAGGCGTATCTGCGCAATCATCCGAAAATCAGCAAGAGCCTAACGTTTCTGGTGCGCCAACTGCCGCCGAGCGAAACGGGCCTGCCGATTGAGATTTACGTCTTCAGCCTCGACACCAATTGGATCCGGTATGAAGGCATTCAAGCGGATATTTTTGATCACATCATTGCCGCGGCACCAGAGTTTGACCTGCGGTTGTTCCAAAATCCAACAGGCGCGGATTTTCATGCATTGTCTGCATTGTCAGTATCGAGATCAACGCAATCGCACTAGAGCGAATCGACCAGATTATTCCCGGCCCTCGGTCTCCAATGCTAGGGCATGCAACTCGCCGCCCATTTTTCCTTTCAGCGCTCGGTAGACCAACTGATGCTGCTGCACCCTATTTTTACCGTTAAAGGCTGACGAAACGATCCGAGCCCGATAGTGATCGCCATCACCGGCAAGATCTTCGATCTCAATCTCAGCGTCAGGCATCGCCTCGATGATCATGGATTTAATAGCATCGGCGGACATGGGCATGGAAGAATTCTCCGTATCAGAAGCGGCGCTGTCACCCGCCATATAGGTTTCTAAAGGGGTATCCTGAATTTGGGCGAGATCCAGAAGACCAATTGCATCTTTATCATCCAACCGAATGAAATTTCCGGCAAAGCGGCCGAGCCTGGTTGCTTGGACGCCATCCATCGCCGCCTTCAACAGTAGGGTATCGGCCGCCGCTGGCGCCGCCGCGACAAGATAACGGCCTTGATCCTCGCCAAACCAGAACGCCGCAGCGCGTTGTTTTACCGGGGTATGAAGGTCAAGGCCCTCTCCGCTCGCTAAGGCCATTTCTGCTGCGGCGACCAAAAGACCGCCATCGGACGCATCATGACAAGCCGTTACGATGCCTTCAGCAATCAGTTTACGCACTAGCCCGCCATTACGGCGTTCAGCTTCCAGGTCAACCGGCGGGGGTGGGCCATCATGAATATCGAATGTCTGCTTCAGGTAAAGCGACTGCCCCAAGTGACCACGGGTCACGCCGATCGCAATGAGTTCATCACCCGTTTGCGCGCCGCCGACCCGCACCGTCTTACCAACAGAATCAAGCAGGCCAACCCCGCCGATCGCCGGAGTCGGTGGGATCGCCACGCCATCGGTTTCATTGTAGAGCGAGACATTGCCGGAAACGATCGGGTATCCCAGAACCTCGCACGCCTCGGCCATGCCCTCCAACGCGCCAACAAACTGGGCCATGATCTCGGGACGCTCTGGGTTTCCGAAATTCAGGCAGTTGGTCACCGCCAGGGGCGCTGCGCCTACCGCGCAAATATTTCGATAGGTTTCCGCGACCGCCTGCTTGCCGCCCTCCACCGGATCAGCCTGCACATATCGCGGCGTGACATCGGCGCTGACCGCCAGCGCCCGATCCGTACCATGAACACGCACAAGCGCTGCATCCCCGCCGGGGCCAATAACCGTGTCACCCATAACCGTGTGATCATATTGCTCCCAGATCCAACGGCGCGAACACAGCGCTGGAGACTTCAGGAGGTCGCTCATCACGATCAACATTGAGACGGGCCCAGAGCTATCCGCAATAGAAATCTCTTCGCGGTTCGTCTCGACACGAAGTTCTGAGATAACGCTCGTCTGTTTTAGGTTTTCGGCCGCCTCGCTCAACGGCGAAAAAGTGTTCTTATCGCCATTGCGCAGTCTACAATAGAGCATGGCCTCGGCAGGCTTTACGGAGAACGCGGCCGCATCAAGACCATCCATCCCGTGCACGCGATCGGCGATCAGCGCGTCACAAAGGGTTTTCATTTCGTCCGCAGATTTGCCCTCACCGCTGAGGGTGACGGTGATTTCGTCGTAAGCCGCTACGGGATCTTCCAATGGCGCCGGTTTTTCTAACGGCGCAGCCGGGCGATCATATTCAGGGGCGGCATCGGCAAGGGGCGCCAAGGGTAAGTCAGCTTCAACCTCGCCCTTGTGGTGGATGACGATACGGCCGCTCTCAGTTGTCTCGCCGATGACCGCGAAATCCACGCCCCATTTATCGAAAATCGCCTTTGCGTCATCTTCCTTGCCGGGCTTTAATACCATGAGCATCCGCTCCTGGGATTCCGACAACATCATCTCATAGGCGCTCATGCCCGTTTCGCGCTGTGGCACGTGATCAAGATTGAGCTCTAGGCCGCCGCCGCCTTTTGACGCCATCTCGATTGATGACGACGTCAGACCCGCTGCGCCCATATCCTGGATCGCGATGATCGCGTCCGTCGCCATCAACTCAAGGCATGCTTCTAACAAGAGTTTCTCTGTAAACGGATCGCCAACTTGAACCGTCGGCCGCTTTTCTTCAGAGCCCTCTCCGAATTCAGCCGACGCCATCGTCGCACCGTGTATACCATCGCGCCCGGTCTTCGATCCCACATAGACAACCGGATTGCCAGATCCCCGGGCCGCTGAATAGAAAACGCGGTGCTTTTCCGCGATACCCACCGTCATTGCGTTGACGAGGATATTGTTGTTGTAGGCCGGATCAAAATTCGTCTCACCGCCAACCGTCGGCACGCCCATGCAATTGCCGTATCCGCCGATGCCGGAGACGACGCCGCTCACCAAATGCCGCGTCTTGGGGTGATCCCAATCGCCAAATCGCAAGGCGTTTAAATTCGCCACGGGCCGCGCGCCCATGGTGAAGACATCGCGCATGATCCCGCCAACGCCCGTCGCCGCCCCCTGATAAGGTTCGATGAAAGACGGGTGGTTGTGGCTTTCCATTTTGAAGATCGCGACCAATGGCACGCCGTCATCATTTGTCCCGATATCAATCACGCCGGCATTTTCGCCCGGTCCCTGCACCACCCATGGCGCCGCGGTTGGCAGTTTTTTCAGATGCTTGCGGGACGATTTATAGGAACAATGTTCGGACCACATGACCGAGAACAAGCCGAGCTCCAGTAGATTGGGTTCTCGCCCGATATGGGATTTGATCTCTTCATACTCGTCGGGCTTAAGGCCGTGCTCAGCAACGACTTCCGGGGTAATGGCGCTCATAAGATCTTCTTGAAAATTGCTTTTCGAGGTCTTTAGAGCCGGTTCCCCCTTTCATCAATACGCCGTCCCTTCATGTCAGCGTCGCATCAGTGGCGGTGCGGATAAAGATAGGTCGCCGGCAAGCCAAGGCGTTGGCACGCCTGAACAGCGGGCGCGGAGCGCAAGATCAACCGGTCAGCGCGTCTGCCGATGCGTTGAACGAGCATGCCTTCCAAGGGTCGAAGACCGAAAGACGGCCCCAGGTCCAGCGCTTTGCGCGCTTCGGGCGGCAGTATTTCAACGGCGGCGCGAAGAAAAATACGTTGTGAAAACTGCATCGCGCCCGGCAGCGCGGGCGCTTTGCGCATGATGGACAAAAATTCAAAAACTTCCGGCGAGGCTTCAAACCGCGGCTGCCATTCCTCTAACAATGCTTCCCATTCACCAACATTTCCAGGAGACCGGTCGGCGCCATAGGCGCGGGCGCTTTTTTGGGTGTCGGCGAAGAACTGATCTTTTTCCACCCTCGACAGGGGCGCGACAAAGCGCGAATAGGCTTCCAAAAACCCGAAACTCGCCGTCGCATGCACCCAGGTCAGCAAGGCCGGGTCATTCGCGCGATAGGCCTCTCCACCCGGCGTCACTCCTTCAACGCGATCATGAAGGCGCTTAACCCGTTCAATCATGGCGAGCGCAACGCTTTTAGCGCCATACACCGTGACCATCGCCGCCAATCCCGTCCGGCGTAACCGCCCCACCGGATCCTCCCGGAACGAGGAATGGTCCCAAACGCCAGAGCGCACCCGCGCATCAGCGAATTCGAGCAAGACGGCCGCCGCGCCGCCAATAAAAAGCGCTACCGGATTTTTGAACACTCGCCATGCGACCGAAGACGGCGGTGAAAATGACGGCTCTCCAACAGGGCCCGAAAAATCCGGCAATCGTCCCGATCCCGCGGTTAGAAAGGCGGTCGCCGCCCCGTCGAGATGGTTCTCTAGAGGGCGCATCGCCGCAGCGCGGAGGCGCGACGGGACTAGATTGGATACTCTACCGGTAATGGTCATTCGCTAGAACTCTACTGCTTTTCTACAATCCGCCACGGCGGCGTCACGCGCACCCTTTTCAAACTTACACCGTATATCAAAATGTTAGCAGTTTCGGCCTCGAGGGTTGAGCAAAGTAACGCCGGCAGGTTGATGTGATCACAAAACCGACATTTATAGGCTTTCGGCATTGCGGATGCCGACCGTTTATAGGCATCTCGTGACCCGGAAATGACGAGAAAGGGGCAAAACCTGTGAATATCCAGCAGAATGTAAAAACCTATTATGGCGAAACGCTTCAATCATCAGCCGATTTGATGACCGACGCCTGCTGCACCTTCGAGGATACACCCGCCTATGTAAGGGCCCTACTGCGCGATATTCACCCCGATGTCTTGGAGCGGTATTACGGCTGCGGTCTCATCGCTCCCCTCTCCCTCGAGGGCGCCAAGGTTTTGGATCTTGGGTGCGGCGCCGGTCGCGATGCCTATGCCCTTTCCCGCCTTGTTGGCGAAAAGGGCCATGTTGTTGGTGTCGACATGACCCCGCAGCAACTAGACGTCGCTCGCAACACGCAAGAATGGCATGCCGAAAAATACGGTTACGCAACATCGAACGTCACGTTCCTACAAGGTGATATCGAGAAACTCCTTGACCTACCGCTTGATCTAAACAGCTTTGACGTCATCGTTTCAAACTGCGTCATCAATCTGTGCCCAGATAAAGAAGCAGTCTTTTCGGCCGCTTATGATCTCCTGAAGCCGGGCGGTGAGTTTTATTTCTCTGACGTTTATGCGGACCGGCGCCTGCCGCCAGAACTGAGCGAGCACGAAGCCGCCCACGGCGAATGCCTTGCCGGCGCGTTGTACTGGAATGATTTTCTGACGATCGCCAAAAAATCAGGCTTTCAAGATCCGCGTTTGGTCACGGATCGTCCCCTCGCCATTAACAGCCCTGAATTGAAAACCATGCTGGCGCCAACGGCATTCCACTCCGCGACCTACCGTCTGTTCAAAATCGATGAGCTGGAAGCCGCCTGCGAAGATTACGGCCAGGCGGTTATATATAAAGGCGGCGTAGAGAATGCCGAAAACGCATTTACCCTCGACAGCCATCACTACATCGAAAAAGGGCGCGTTTTTTCCGTATGCGGCAATACCTACCGCATGCTGAATGAATCACGATTTGCACGTTACTTTGATTTCATCGGCGATTGGTCAACCCATTACGGGATTTTCCCAGGATGCGGCACGCTCTCGCCCTTCGGCCAAAATGCCGACGGCGTCGACGCGATCAGCGGATGTTGTTAAACGTGTCTGGCGATTAATTGAGATGTACAACACCGTCTTTCATGACGAAATCAACCGTTTCTAAAACGGATACATCCTCAAACGGATCGCCATCGACCGCGATAATATCTGCCTTACACCCAACGGCGATGCAGCCAAGCTCTCCTTCCTTATTGAGAGCTTCGGCGGCAAGGATTGTCGCCGCGCGCACCGCCTGCTGGGGCGTCATGCCAAACCTCACCATGCGCGAAAACTGATTGGCATTGTCGCCATGGGGATAGATCGCGGCATCGGTACCGAAAACAACTTTAGCGCCGGCCTTCACCGCTTTGCGAAAGCTCTCCCGCTGCACGCCGCCAACGGCGCGTTCTTTTTGTAAGGATTCTTCCGGCACGCCTAAGCTCTCACCAACGGACAATGTATATTCCGTGTTATAAATATCCATGGAAAGGTAGACGCCATTTTCAAGCACCATGCTAATCGCTTCATTGTCGAGAAAACTTGCATGCTCCACCGTATCAACACCGGCTCTGATCGCGTTTTTTATCCCGATGGCGCCGTGGGCGTGGGACGCGACTTTCAGCCCGCGCAGATGCGCTTCATCAACAATGGCTTTTAGTTCCTCCACGGTCGATTGAGGTGCGCCTAATAACGTCCCTTTCGAGAAGACACCGCCCGTCGAGCAGGTTTTGATGAGATCAACGCCAAACTTAATGTTACGGCGGACTTTCTCCCGCATATCCCACGGACCCGTCGCAACCCCATCGCCGGTTCGTTCCGCATCGTATGGCAACGCGTTGTTATCCGAACAGTGTCCGCCGACAATTCCAACGGGCGGTCCCGATGCAAAAACCCGAGGGCCCGGTATTTCGCCCTCATTTATCGCATCACGGATACTTAATATCGCGAAGCCTCTCGAGCCAACATCGCGCACAGTCGTAAACCCGGCCTCCAAGGTGCGCGCAGCATGGACAACACCCCAAATTACCCCGCGATCCCCCGCATACTGAAGACCGGCATATCCCCGCCCCTTTTCCGCAGAGCTTGTGAGGTGGACATGCATATCGATAAGCCCGGGCAAAACCGTTTTATCGCCAAGATCAATGACGTCGGCGCCATCTGGCGCCGCCAGGGTTTCTTGGGCCCCAACAGCGGTAATAATCCCGTTTTCAATGATCAGCGCGGGCGACGCGTTGGTATCGCCAACAACAGGGTCCGCTAAAGCGCCAGCCGTTAGATAGATGACGCTTTTGCCATCGTCTGCCCGCGCATTTTCTTCTGCGCCTGCATCATTGGTTTCACGATCCGGGTCGTCAGCGCTTGATTGATTATCGGCTTGTTGTTGAGCGTGGGCGTCAGGCGCGCCCCCACAAGCGCACAACCCTAACATCATGGCGGCGGCGAATATTCTCAGCATAGGACCCCTCGTTATATATTGATCGCCGCCGTTTTCGGCGCGCCTTTGATTAACGCGTCAGCGGCTTATATTTAATTCGCTTTGGCACATCGGCATCCGGGCCAAGGCGTCTTTTCTTATCTTCTATATAATCAGAAAACGCCCCTTCAAACCACTCAACATGGCTGTCGCCTTCAAAGGCAAGGATATGGGTCGCGATACGATCAAGGAACCAACGATCGTGAGAGATAATGACCGCGCAACCCGCGAAATCTTCCAACGCCCGTTCCAATTCCCGGAGGGTGTCCACGTCCAAATCGTTGGTCGGTTCGTCCAACAGAAGGGTGTTTGCGCCCTCCGTCAGCATTTTGGCGAGTTGCACGCGGTTCCGCTCACCGCCCGATAACGAACCGACTTTCTTTTGCTGATCGCCGCCTTTGAAGTTGAACCAACCAACATAGGCGCGGCTTGGTATCTCTCGCTTGCCGAGCTGAATAACATCAAGGCCGCCTGAGATCTCTTCCCAGACGTTTTTGTCGGGCGATAAGTCTTCCCGCGTTTGATCGACGTAACCGAGCTTCACGGTATCGCCGATCCGTAATTCCCCTTCGTCAGGGGTTTCGTGACCGGTAAGCATACGGAATAATGTCGTTTTACCGGCGCCGTTTGGCCCGATCACCCCAACAATGCCGCCCGGTGGTAGCTTGAAGGAAAGGTTCTCATAAAGCAGCTTATCGCCAAAGGCCTTCTTCAACCCTTCCGCTTCAATCACCACACCGCCAAGGCGCGGCCCTGGCGGAATTTGAATCTGCGCCATGTTAATATCTTCTTTGGACGCCTTATTCAGTAACTCATCATAAGCGTTGATCCGCGCTTTGGATTTGGCTTGGCGCGCCTTGGGGCTGGCGTTAATCCAGCTGGCTTCGCGATCAAGGGTTTTCTTCCGGTTCTGCTCCTCGCGCTCTTCCTGTTCCAGGCGTTTTCGCTTGGCGTCGAGCCACGAAGAATAGTTGCCCTCATGGGGGATGCCGCGACCGCGATCGAGCTCCAAAACCCAGCCCGTCACATTATCAAGAAAGTACCGGTCATGGGTCACGAGGATCACGGCGCCGTCATAATCCCTCAGGTAATGTTCCAACCAAGCGACGGATTCAGCATCCAGATGGTTGGTCGGTTCGTCCAGCAACAAAAGATCCGGCTTTGACAAAAGCAGCTTCGCCAACGCCACGCGGCGTTTTTCGCCGCCCGACAAATTATCGACCGCCCAATCCCCCGGCGGGCATCGAAGGGCGTCCATCGCCATTTCCACCTTCGAATCGAGGTCCCAGGCGTCGGCCGCATCGATCTCCTCCTGAAGGGCGGACATTTTCTCCATCAATTCATCGGAATAATTCTCACCAAGCTCCATAGAAACTTCATTGAACGCGTCGATTTTCGCCTTTAGCTCCCCGACGCCTTCCATCGCGTTCTCAAAAACCGTTTTCGAGGCATCAAGCTCCGGCTCCTGGGGAAGATAGCCAATTTTAGCCCCATCAGCCGGGTACGCCTCCCCGGAAAACTCTGTATCGACGCCCGCCATAATTTTCAGCAAAGTCGATTTACCGGCGCCGTTGACCCCGACAATCCCGATTTTCGCATCAGGATAAAACTGTAAATGTATGTTTTCTAATACTTTTTTGCCGCCCGTATACGCTTTGGACAGACCTTGCATGAAGTAAATAAATTGGTGGTTCGCCATTTTCTTCCATATCTTCAAAAGACGCGAACGACGGGTTCGCCCGACCGAAGCGATGCCTCAAAACGGCGTCATTCCCAAGGGAAAACGGGGCTTCACGGGAAAAATCGAGGGTCGATTCACGGCGTCGTTGCAACAGATTGCGCGTCTTATCCCTTCGCGCGGGTCGTTTCAACGCTTCAGGGCGTCTATCGCCGTTGGCGGGTGACGTCTTGCCCATTATATGAGAAACAAATACCCAAGCTAAAAAGCGAAGAGGGGCCGCGCCGATATGTCGAGTTATGTAGAAAAGACGCTTGCGAGCGATGAGAGCATCGTTCATCGCGCCAATTTCAATTGGACTTATAGCTTCTTCCCGATGGTATGGTTCATCATCGGCTTATTGCCGGTCGGCGTCCTAGGCTATGTGCAGTTTTTGCGCGATGTCGCCTTTTCAGACCTTCAGGTCGGGTGGTGGAGCGCCGCGGTCGCGGTGTTTGCCGGGTCGATCATCCTGTTTAGCCATCTCATTGTTCTTTATACCACGGAAATTGTGGTGACGACCTATCGGTTTGTTTATAAGACCGGGCTTGTCTCAAGGAACACCCAAGAGGTTAGCCTCAACAAGATTGAAGAAATCACGTTGAGACAATCAGTCTGGGGCCGTCTTTTCGGCTATGGCGCCCTCATCATGCGCGGCACTGGTGTTGGCCTGATCGAATTGCCGAACCTTGATGACCCCATTGGGGTGCGGAAAATCATCGAAAACACCCGGGCGGATCTGCGCCGTTCGTCCTTCGATGAGCGCACCGGAGACGCCGACTAACGCGATCCTCGCGCGCCCATGACGCCACAATCGTCCGACAGGTCCGCCGCCATTCGAACAAGCGATTGGTTAAATCGCCTCGCCGGCGCTCTTGGCGACGAATACGCTGAGCGCACACCCTGGTCGTTGACGCAAGACGCCGCCGCCATCATTCGCGAACGTCAAAAAGAATGCGGCCTGGATTGGCGCCGAGACGGTGATGTTTTCATCCACGCCAGCGCAACAGTCGAAGAAGAGGCGGTTTTAAAAGGACCTATCATCATCGGGCGCAATTGTTTCGTCGGCGCATTCGCCTATTTGCGCGGCGGCGTCTTTCTGGACGACGATTGCGTGATCGGCCCTTCCTGCGAGGTAAAATCCTCTTTTCTTTTAAGGGGCGCGAAAATAGCCCATCTCGCCTTTGTGGGGGACAGTTTGCTCGGTGAGGATGTGAACATTGAAGCCGGCGTCGTCATCGCCAATCACCGCAATGAACAAGCGGATAAACGAATTCTGATCGGACGGCCGGGCGGGGAAATAATCGATACCGGCGTCGAAAAGTTCGGCGCCCTATTGGGCGACGGCGTCAAAATCGGGGCCAACGCGGTAATCGCGCCGGGCGCCATTATTGACCCAACAACGGTCATCTCCCGCGGCGCGGTTTATGATTGTCATCCCGATACGGATGGCGCTTCAAAAGGCGTCTAACGGTCATATGGACGCGCGACGACCCATCCACGAGAGAGGGAGGAAAACGCAGGCCGCCGCGCACAACGACAGAATACGCCTGCCATTGAGTTCCATAGGGCTAAGCGGCGGGATCAAAAAGAGACGATTGCGTAGGAAGGGAACCGCTTTCGCCGGGGCGACTTATGATCCTCGCCGCTTATGACCCTTTGACGTTTCAAGGTCGCGATGGGTTCAACCACCAGCAATTTTTTTTCTGTCTGTCGAAAATATTCCAAAAGAAAAGCGTTCCCCCACCGCCCGAAATGTTGATTTCGCGTTCCATAAAAATGACGAATAACCCCCGAAAAAACCTTGCCGAGACCACAGTTTCATTGTTCTGTGTGTCGTCTCTCGGCGCCCTCCGCCCCTCCTTCCACGCCCGGAAAAACCATGCTGTCCGATTCTTCAAAGACCCCTTCTCTTCGTACATTTTTAACAATCATCGCCAGCTTATTGGCTGGCCTCGTCGTATGCCCAACTAATTCGGCGACCAGCGCGGCGGGCGCTGTTCAGTCCCAGATTGGGGCGCCCTTGGATGCTGAGGCCGCCCATACGACCTTGTCCCCTTATGGTGACGAAGGGTCGATTGATCAGTGGCGTGCCGATTTTACGCTCGCAAAGCCGTCAGAGCGACTGGTGCTTAATCGTTCGTCGACGGGCGAACGATCAACTCCATGGCGCTTAGTGGACGATGGTTTTGAATTTGCCTTCGTAGACAATCGGGAGGTCATTCGCCGAAAAAACGGCAAGACCTTCACCAACGTCTCTGTTATCATCCCCATGGCGATCAACGCCGATCAGAAAGGCACCTTGCCCTTCACGCGTTTTGGTGATGGCGGCTTTCTTTTTGATTCGGCGTTCCTTCGGGCCTGCGGCGAGACATGCCCAAAAACCACCGACGGGGACGACGCCCAATGGCGCATGACGATTAATACCAGCCCTGATCACACGATGGTGCTGCGGGGGCAAGTTGTTCAAGGTGCGTTATCATTTGTCGACAAAGGCGACGGCGCGACAATTTATATTGGTGACGGGGCGATCGTTGATCATCGCCGTTATATCTCTGTGACCGATAAAACCCTGCCCGGCGACCTTTCCGCTAAGCTAGATGCACTGGCACCCCGCCTTCTAGCTTACTTCAGTACACGGCTTGGCCGCCTTAAAGAAAAGCCGACCTTGTTTGTCTCGTTTACGCCAACAAGCGTAACTCACGGCCCCATTGTTAGCGCCAGCACCCTGCAAAATCAGGTTTTCCTGGGTATCGAGGGCAATAACCCTGACATATCCAACGCCGACAATGAGTTGAGTTTTTCCTTGGCGTGGTTTGTCACCCGTGAGATGGCGACCCTTTACCAAAAACGCACCGCCATCGCATTCGATGAAGCGGAAAATTGGATCCACGAAGGCGCAGCGGATGCATTTGCCTATCTGGCTCTCAAAGATCTGAATGCCGCGCCAGCATCCTTCCTCGCGAACCGGTTGGCGACCGCTAAAGCACAATGCGCGGAGGCATTGCACACGGGCTCGTTAAAGAGCGGCCGTGACCAAACCTCTTCTCGGGGTATTGGCGATTGTGGGCTCATTGCTCATCTTGCAGCCGATGCCGCTTCACAGACAGCAAGCGGCGATGATCTTTTCGCGCTTTGGAAAACGTTTCTTTATCGCGTGCGAGATGGCGCGTCGTGGAACGGCGAGACCTATGCGCAAGTTGTCCGCGAGTCTGCGGGTCGCGATCCGGCGGATTTCATTGAGCGCCTCATCGCGGGGGCGCTTAAAAACCCCGAAAACGTAATCGAAAATGGCCTTCAATCGAGCGGTTTTGAAGCGCCAACTCCATAGGCCGGTCCCGTTTTACCTTTCGTTGTCGACCTAAGCGCGATAGGTTCGCGCAGCTTTAGACGTCGCAAATGCGCGCCATCCTCAATTGGAGACCCTCATGACAAAGACGCTCCCGACCACCGTCCATCTCATCGCCAGCGCCAGCGCCCGCAAGACAACCCTGACCGGAGTTCTAAGCGGGCTGATGTTACTAGCCGGCCTTGCAACAGCGCCGAGCCCGGCGGTCGCCGGCCACCATGAAGAAAGCTCTGCGGCGGTCTTCAAAAATCTTGATGTCTTTAATCTGGAGATCGCCGCCGACCCTCAAATCTCGCCCGACGGCAAAACAGTCATCTACGCCCGTCGCAGTATGGATATTATGACCGACACCGCCCGTTCCAATCTTTGGATGGTCGATATTGACGGCAAAAATCATCGCCCGCTCCTTTCTGGCAAAGCCAGTTACGCGAGCCCCCGCTGGTCGCCCACCGGCGATCGCATCGCTTATGTCTCGTCCATTGAGGGCGGCAAACCACAACTCTTTGTACGGTGGATGGATACCGGCCAAACGGCGCTCATCACCAACCTACAAGAAGCGCCCGGCGCCATCGCCTGGTCGCCAGATGGCGCTCAAATCGCCTTCACCATGTTTGTCGAGAAAAAAGCAAAGCCCCTGGCGACGCCGCCGGCTCAACCAAAAGGCGCAACATGGGCAAAACCCGTCACGGTGATCGATCAGGTTGGCTACCGCAGTGACGGCGCAGGGTACGCGCGCACCGGCTTTACCCATGTCTTCACCGCGCCCGCCGACGGCGGCACCCCGGTTCAATGGACCGAGGGCGATTTCAACCATGGCGGCGGCGTCTCCTGGGCGCCGGATGGTAAATCGATCTTACTTTCAGCGAACCGAAACGAGGGCTGGGCCCTTGAACCATCTGAGAGCGAAGTATGGGAACTAACGCTTGCTGATCGATCTTTGCAAAAACTCACCACCCGTAAAGGGCCAGATTCGCAACCTCGCTATTCACCCGATGGCAAACGCATTGCGTATCTCGGCTTCGATGACGAGTTGTTGGGCTATCACAATACGCGCCTCTATGTGATGAATCGCGACGGGTCGGGCGGCAAAGCTCTAACGGCGAACCTTGATCGATCGATTTCGACATTTCAGTGGGCTGACAATAACGCTCTTGTCGCGCAGTTCGACGATTCTGGTCGCACCTTTCTCGCGCGTGTCCCGATCGACGGCGAGATGACCAGGTTGGTGCGCGATGTCAGCGGCGTTTCTATCGGCCGGCCTTACACAAGCGGCGGATTTTCCGTGAATACGAAGGGCGACATCGCCTATTCTTCAGGCCGCGCTGACCGGCCGGCGGATGTCGCCGCCCTGCCCGCAAACGGGACAGCCACCCGGTTAACCCGATTGAACGACGATTTATTGCCCCATCGCACCCTCGGCGAGGTTGAGCGTTTAACGTGGAAATCCTCAGCCGATGGCCGCGATGTGGAGGGCTGGCTCGTCAAGCCGCCGGGCTTCGAAGAGGGTAAAAAATACCCCCTCATTCTGGAAATTCACGGAGGCCCATTCGCCGCTTACGGCCCCCATTTCTCCGCTGAGGTACAGCTCTATGCCGCCGCCGGCTACGCTGTTCTGTATACCAACCCACGCGGCTCGACGAGCTACGGCAAGGAGTTCGCCAATCTCATCCACCATGCCTATCCCGGTAACGACTACGATGACCTTGTCTCTGGTGTCGACGCCGCAATCGCCAAAGGCTTCGTCGATGAAAACCAACTCTTTGTTACGGGCGGTTCCGGCGGGGGCGTATTGACCGCATGGATCGTCGGTAAAACCGATCGTTTCAAGGCGGCGGCGGTCCAAAAGCCCGTGATCAACTGGACGAGTTTCGCCCTCACCGCCGATGGGTATCCATTCTTCTATAAATACTGGTTCGGAAAACTGCCCTGGGAAGATCAGGCCGCATATTGGAAACGCTCTCCCCTCTCCCTCGTCGGGAATGTGACAACCCCCACCATGCTCATCACCGGGGAGGCTGATTACCGCACGCCGATCTCTGAAACGGAGCAATATTACCAAGCTTTGCAATTACGCGAGGTCGACACGGTGATGGTCCGGATTCCGGACGCTTCCCACTCTATCGCCCGACGCCCCTCCAATCTCATCGCCAAGGTGGATAATATTCTGGCCTGGTTCGCCCGCTACCGGGATGATGGACCGACAGCGAGCACGGGCAACGCAAGCGAGTAAGCCCTTCGGCGCGAAACCTATTTCCTCCTGATTGTATCACAACTGTCATTGACCATCGTTAAGACGGTCAATGACAGTTTATTTGCGTTGCGCCAAAACAGGCGTGCACCCCATTTTGATAAATTGACCCGTCTTAGCGGGCTATTTTCAATTGGGTACAACAACTTGGGAAACTATTGATGATTTCGTTCCGTTCTCTTTTGCTTTGCGCCGCCACCGCATTCGGCACGATGGCGAGCGCCCAGACGACGCCCCCCACCAGCGCGCCATTAGCGTCGCCGCAGAGCGATCGGTTCTTTGTTGACGGGCAAAATACTCTGACGGCGCGGCGGGCGGTAAAGCCGAATACCAAACGCGCAAAAAACGTCATCCTCTTTGTGGCGGACGGGATGGACCCGACGACAGTAACCGCCGCGCGCATCTACGATGGTCAATCCAGAGGCGAAGAAGGTGAAGAGAACTATCTTTCATTCGAACAGTTCCCCCATATCGCGCTGGCGAAAACCTACAACACAAACGCCCAAACGCCGGACAGCGCTGGCACCATGTCCGCGATCACAACCGGCGTGAAAACCAAAATCGGCATGATCTCCGTTAGCGATGCTGCGCAGCCGAATGATTGCGCCTCCAGCCTCGCCGCAACCGCGCCGACCTTTATAGAGTATGCAGAAGAAATCGGGTTATCCACCGGCGTGGTCTCCACCGCCCGTCTGACCCATGCGACACCGGCGGCGACCTACGCTCATACCCCCAGCCGAAATTGGGAAAGCGACACAAATCTACCAGGAAAAGCCATCGCCAGCGGATGCCGCGATATCGCAAGTCAGCTCATCGATTTTCCCTATGGAGACGGATTAGAAGTAGCCATGGGAGGCGGGCGCACAAACTTTCTCCCTAGTAATGTGAAAGACCCGGAGTATCCTGACAAAAAAGGCGGTCGGCGAGATCGCCGTAACCTTGCCGAAGAATGGACAAAAAAATCCAATCATCACCACTATGTCTGGAACAAAGAGAGTTTCGACGCCATTGATCCTGCGGACACGCCGCATGTGCTTGGGCTCTTCGAGCGCTCCCACATGCAATATGAATTGGATCGCGCCGACGACGGCGCTGGGGAACCATCTCTGGCGGAAATGACGGCAAAGGCGATCGATATATTATCTCAAAATAAAGAAGGCTTTGTGCTTGTCGTCGAAGCAGGTCGCGTCGATCATGCCCACCATGGCGGCTATGCACGTCAGGCCTTACACGACGCGCAGATGTTCTCCGAGGCGGTGCGCGTTGCGAAACAGAAAACATCAAGCCGCGATACATTGATTATCGCCACGGCGGACCATGGCCATACAATTTCCTTTGCCGGATACCCCAAAAAGGGCAACCCCATTTTGGGCCTTGCGACGAGCGCGTTTGGCGGTCCGACCAATGATCAAGGATATGCCCTCGCCGCCGATGGAAAGCCCTATACCACCCTCGCCTATGCAAATGGGCCCGGTTCTGTCTTGGTCGGATTGACGGAAGACGGTAAGCGCCCCGCACCGAGGCTAGAAGAAACGACGGACAAAGCCTATCGACAACAGGCGCTCATCCCATCGCGGTCAGAAAGCCATGGCGGGCAAGATGTGACGATATACGCTGATGGTCCGCGCGCTTATCTTTTCGGCGGCACCGTGGAACAGAATTACATTTTTCATGTAATCGACGACGCGCTCGCCCTAAGGAAGCGCGCCGCAAAGAAAAAGAAATAACGAAGAGCCCAAATTGGGCCGTTGATTTTCAACGAGCTTGGCCGCGCATTTTTTTATGCGGACACTGTCTGGGGCTCTCGGCGGACCAGCACGAGGGGCGCCAAAAACGCCGCTAAAAAACCAATGTTAAAAACCGCGTTCGCGGGCGCGCCTGCCGCGATCGACCCCAGGCTGTCGATGGGGAACCACACAAACATCCCTAGGATCGCGCCCCGGCGTACACGCTCATCACCGTCTTCAATCGCGGGTGCTACGATTTGATGGAACATCACGCAGAGGCCCGCGAATACGCCCCCGGCGATCGCGCCGAACCAGCGCGTCTCCGGCGTGAACGCGAAATCGCCATCAATCGGGAAATCCAAAAAATCATGTAGCAGCCGCGATGGGCCATCGATGGCGGCAAAAGCACTCGACGCCAAAATTAACGCGGTTCCAAAGAACACAATCGCATTGATGCGAACTAATCTAGCAGCTGTGGCGGGGCTCATGACAGGCTCCTTTCAAATCAGGTCGAAACCAGCTTTCGACGGATATCGCGAGTATACCGCCTAGCCGGCGGACCACGGCAATTACCTCTGAGGTAAGCGTTTTCCTACGGCGTTCTGCTATAATGAGCCCATGACAGCTTCACAGACCGATCCCGCCTCACCGATCATGACAGCCGCCGCCGCCCAATCCGGCGCGTTTGGCGCTATACTAAAGCACTGGCGATGCCTGCGCCGCCACAGCCAGCTGTCTCTTAGCCTCGCGGCCGAAATATCCGCGCGCCATTTGAGTTTCTTAGAGTCCGGGCGCTCGCAACCGAGCCGCGAGATGGTGCTGCGCCTCGCTGAGGCCCTTGCCATGCCGAAGGATAACGCCAACCAGGCTTTGCGCGCCGCCGGGTTTGCGCCCGTTTTCCCGTCTTTACCGGCCCAATCGCCCGCGCTCGCGCCCGTGCGCGACGCCGTGGCGACTATGCTCGCCAACCACGATCCGTTACCCGGCGTCGCCATCGACCGCGAGTGGAATGTTCTGAACGCTAATCAAGGCGCGTTGATGCTCTTGCAACTGGCAGGCGCCGCACCGATTGGGGGCAATGCCGGCGACAGCGCGCTAAATATGATTGATATCCTGATTATGCTGGGCGACGGACCGCTGATGCTGAATTGGCCGGAGGTCGCCGTCCTTTCCCTGCAACGCCTGCGCGCCGAAATCGCGCAACTCGGCGGCAATGACGCCCTGGCCCAGCGCGCCGAGCGGCTCGCGGCCCATCCGCGATTGAACGCCGCAGGAAACAAAGATGGGAACGACGCCTCGAGAGGCCAAGCGGCGGCGCTGGCGCAATCGAACGAGGACCAAGCGGTTATCCCAACAATTTTTCAACTCGGAGCAATGCGCGCGTCGTTTATTACGACGATTGCCGCCTTTAGCACCGTTCAAGATGTCATGGCGTCGGACATCAGAGTCGAATTAATGTTTCCGGCCGATCAAACGACTAGGCAGTATTTTTCAAATGCACGGGATGACTTAAAACTCACCGGCGCACATTGATCAGCCTACCCCTCAACTGGATCTAACCATCCCCATTTGTCTTCCGTCTCACCACTAAAGAGACCAAAGAACGACTTCTGGATCGTCTGCGTGATTGGGCGGGTTTTGCCATCGCCAACCGTGATGCGGTCAACGGATTTTACGGGCGTCACTTCAGCGGCGGTCCCGGTCAGGAAAATTTCGTCGGCCGCGTACAGCATCTCCCTGGGGATCGGCTGCTCCACCACGTCAATGCCATGCTCCCGAGCGAGGGTCATGGCCGTGTCCCGGGTGATCCCAGAGAGGATAGACGCCGCCGCCGGGGGCGTAATGATCCGATCGCGAAGGACCACGAAAAGGTTTTCGCCAGCGCCTTCTGAAACCGTGCCGTCATGGGCAAGGCCGATGCCCTCTGCAAAACCGCGCTCTTTAGCCTCCATGGAGATCAGGCGGCTGGAAAGATAGTTGCCCGAGGCCTTCACGCCCGCCGGCATCGTTCCAGGGGCAAGGCGCCGCCAGCTTGAAATGCAGACATCAATGCCGTTCTTCAGCCCTTCCTCGCCAAGATACGCCCCCCAAGGGAAGGCTGCGATAACGAGATCGGTCACGCAATTAGTGGAGGACGGGCCCATTTCCCCATAGCCAAGATAGGCAATCGGCCGGATATACGCGGCCTTCAAGTCGTTGGCGATAAGGAGATCCTTCGTGATCTGCATCAACTCATCGACCGATGGTTTGATATCGATTTTGTAGACCTTCGCCGAAAAGTGGAAACGCTCAAAATGGGCGCGGTTGCGGAAGATCACCGCGCCCTTATGGGGCGTCTCATAGGCGCGCATGCCCTCGAAGACCCCAGTGCCATAGTGGATGGCATGAGTCATCACATGGGTCGTCGCCTCACCCCAAGGCACCATTTCGCCGTTCCGCCATATAAATTTTGCTTCCTGGATCGGCATTTTTCTTCTCCTACTTCGAGCATTTTCTGCTTCTATTACCGATGGGAGGCAATCGGCGCCAGCTTTTTTCGCGGGCGGGCGGTGCGACCCGCGATTGCTTGATGCGCGGCCTGACTCGCGCCTAGGCTGACGGGGCAGGCAACAAACGAAACGAGGGCGCAGCCATGAGCCAGGGCGCGGACAAACTGATTGAGATTATGACGCAGCTGAGAACGCCCGGCAGCGGATGCCCATGGGATCTCGAACAGACCTATCGCACCATCGCCCCCTATACCATCGAAGAGGCCTACGAAGTGGCCGACGCCATCGAACGCGACGACCGGCAGGATTTAAAGTCAGAACTTGGCGATCTCCTATTCCAAGTCGTGTTCCACGCCCAAATGGCGCGGGAAGAAAACGCCTTCGATTTCGAAGATGTCGCGAACGCCGTATCGGATAAAATGATCCGCCGGCACCCCCATGTCTTCGACAAGGGTGATACCCGTTCCGCAGACGAACAAACGATCGCGTGGGAAGAACAAAAGGCGATGGAGCGCCAAGCCCGCGGCGCCACCGGATTGTTAGACGACGTGCCCGTCGGCCTGCCCGCGCTCACCCGCGCGGTGAAGTTGCAAAAACGGGCCGCGCGCGTTGGCTTTGACTGGAAAGACGCCGCCTCGGTGCTCGACAAGATCGCCGAAGAGACCACCGAACTTGTCGAAGCGCGAGAAACGAAGTCCGCCGATGCAATTGAAGATGAGTTCGGCGATTTGTTGTTCGTCATCGCCAATCTCTCCCGCCATTTGAAAGTGGATCCGGAAGCGGCGTTGCGCCGGACGAACCAAAAATTTATCGACCGATTTCAGTACATTGAAAAACGCCTAGCGGGCGACAATCGCAGCACTGAGGAAGCGAGCCTCGAAGAAATGGAAGCCCTTTGGCAAGAAGCGAAGACCAAGACATAGGGCCTTTTGTCTGCGCCGACACTTTGGTTCAAACAGACAGTGCACCCATAATATTGTCCCCCTTTACACTCGCCGCGCCGGGCATTCAGGTTTACAGCACTGACGACCCGCTAGATTAGAATACCATTACACAACAGCCTTGTTGCGCGCACGCGTCAGGCGGTTCACCGCATCATAGACCGCATAGGTCGCCGCATCTCCATCCGTGCAGCCAAAGCGCAAGCCCCCATCGCAGGTCAGGTTCCCCCGGCCATCATAGGCAAGGCTCACCGCCCCGCCGCCGTTCATAGTGAAAGAGCTATACTGATTAAGACCGTTCGGCGTATAGTCAATCGTCTCCATCGCCGGGTCCGACCACCGGAAGGACTCATCCGACATCGTCCGCGACGTGATTTGAGAGGCCGGGTTGTACCCCCCATAGGTAATGTCGAGGATGCGGTTAGTATTCGTAATACGATGGCTGATCGAAATCAGACGCTGCAGGTCGTCATAGCCAAAGATCGAGCGCAAGCCATCTTTAGCTTGGCGGATAAATGCTCGAACAGCAAGTCAATTCGAACACTTATCGACTGCCTTTAAACTCTCGGAAGCATCTGAGTATAGAAAAAAAGAACTATGATTAGCGTCTCTATCACAGAAGACTCTTACTTCGTGAGAATTCTCCGTCGCAATCTCTGCCGACAACTCCCCTAACCCACAAGTTGGACACATTACAGGCCTCTTACCAGAAAGAAGACTCTGATATGCATTAAACCATGCAAGGCGTTTTTGACGAAAATTGGACACCATCATTGAGGAATTATAAAATCTCCAAATTGATTTGCAAAGTCAAAGGCAGCATCAGTATTTGCCCGCGCAAGATCTGCTCCCATATTAACCTGACTCGTTAATTCTAAACGAAATAGCTCTTGAGTTATAGACCTCGCTAATTCTTGTTCGCTGCTAAATGCTCTTGGCGCTAGGACAAATCCATTAAGTCCTTCAAAAGTCATAGCGGAAACACCATCCAAGCGTGCCATATCAGGTTCAAACAGTATAGTTCTACCGCCAATCACAACTTCAGCGGCAACATTGTCCGCATTGGCTTGTCGCAACGTCGAGAATTGTGACGAGCGGAGGATTGCAGCTCCTTCATTTAGCACTCCAAGCGCAGCAGCTGCGGCCCCTGGTCCTGCAAACTCTTCAAGTACTGCAGTACCGCCAACCCGGCCCGCCGTTATTCCTTGGAACAAAAACCTGGATGAAACAAACGTAAGAGCCCCAGCCCCCGACCGCGCGGCTATTACTGCACCGGCGCTCCCAACCGCTCCGGCTGTACCAAAGGTCAGGCCAGCATTTATAGTTGAACGATTATGAGACCCTATTTGAGTGCCATCAGAAGCATTTATTGGAATAGGCCCACCCAAACCCGTACAAATGATTCCACAAATTGCGCGCCTTGCCTGCTCCCCCGTCGGATCCACCAAATTCAACGGGTCATTACCCACATAGGCGTAGAGGTTCATCTGATCCTCATAGCCAATGGGGTCGGTCTGGACGAAGCGGCCGAGCTCCTGGTGGTAGACCCGGGCTTTGAAGTGGTGCAGGCCAAGCTCGTGGAGGACTTGCTGGCCGGTGTAGGAGAACGTCCCGCCGTTCTCGTCCGCAAGGCGGCCATAGGAATCGTAGCTGTTCGTCTGAACAACCGTCCCGTTGGGCCGCGCATAGGCCAGGATTGAGCCCCGCTCATCCCCCAGCATGTAGAACATATCGTCTGAGGTTTCATCGTCTGAGGTCTCGCCTGTCTTTTGCGTGCAGATTGTCTGCGCAGACACTTTGGTTCAAATAGACAGAGCATCCATAATATTGTCGCCGAACCGCGCAGCCTCGCGCGCCACCATTGGCGAGAGGATTAAATCCTCTTCAAAATACCCGTGAAGGAACCCACCCCAGACCATGTCAAAATACCCAGCCGTCCCGGCGAAGGGCGTTTCAAACCCGTCTGGCGCCGTTGGTGATGAGCTTGTGGCGATGGCATATAAATGCCGGTCTTTCAAGCGTCGGCCAAGATCTTTGCGTGTCGTGGTTAAATCCGTCAACCGATCAAAAAAGATCTTCATCTGAGCACTCATCGCGTACCAATAAACCGGCGTCGCCAACAGAATTGTGTTATACGTTACCATCCTGCGCGCGAGGGAGAAATAATCATCGTCGCCGTTTGAGCCGTCATATTCGTAGGGGCTAATGGCAAGTGTTGACAGGTCGACAAGATCAACGGCGCCTATTTTCTTGATGACCTCATCCAGCATAAGCCGGGTGTTGCCGTTTGATCGGCTTGAGCCAATGATCGCCATCACCAATTTCTGCGAGATCGACGGATCAGACATAGAGGTTCTTTTCCGCAGGAACGTCGGAAAGGTACTCCACAAACTCAAACTCCAGGCCTTCACCGTCGAGGAAGTAAACGTTCCGACGATGAGGGTGGTCAACACCCCACACCTTTGGCGCAAAACCCGCCGCTTCTAGTCGTGACACAACATCATCTACAGAAAATACGGTAAAACCGATATGGGCGAGCCCCGGTTGGTCGGTTTTCAAATCCCGCTGAGCGCCTTTTCCAAAATCGTTCAGCGTAATGTAGAAATCATCATCACCAATATGAACCCACCGGTTAGGCATGCCATACCATTCGGCTTCGCCCTCGCCTCTCACGCGCCAGGTTGGAAAAGCGGCCATGAGAAACGACATCGTCGACTCGATTTTCGTGACAACCAAATTGACATGCTCCAGACGTGGCTGAACAGCCTCAGGAGCGCCAATGCGGGGCACGGCTTTAACTCCTTCCACATCAGTCATGCGCCCTCCTTTTTTTGAAATATATCCCTTTCTTTAATACTGGTTGTTTTAGAAAGCAATATCTTTATAAAATAAGCCGCGGATCAAACAAACTCCAACATGAAAACTGGCGCGATGGAACGAAAAAGAAAAAGCAACGCCACCGATACGAAACAGGCTGTATCGACGATAAAGCCAGAGACGCCGGCGACGCGACGGATGATCCTTGATCTCTTGAAACGTCAGGGCGAATTATCCGCACCGAATCTAGGCGCGATGTTGTCGGTTACGCCAATGGCCGCGCGCCTTCACCTATTCGCCCTCGAGGAGGAACGATTGGTGGAAAGCCGCAGCCTTTCTCAAGGGCGCGGTCGGCCCACAAAATATTGGCGCCTGACGCCAACGGCGGACCGGGTGTTTCCCGATGCGCACCAGCACCTGGCGGTCCAGCTCATCACCTCTATTGAAAAGCAATTTGGCAAAGATGGCCTAGACCAGATCGTTGATCATCATGCAGATGGCCAAAAAATTTTCTATGCTGAGCAATTAAAAGGTGGAAAAAGTCTCGCTGATCGCGCACGCCGCCTCGCCAAAGCACGCGACGCCGAAGGGTACATGGCCGAAGCCCAAAAAGACGGCCGCGATTGGCTTTTGATTGAAAACCACTGCCCTATCTGCTCGGCTGCAAAAGCGTGTACCGGGTTCTGCACAAAAGAGCTGGAAGTCTTTCAGGAGGTCCTAGGGGCCAACGTCTATGTGACGCGTGAAGAACATCTTTTATCAGGCGGGCGCCGCTGTGCTTACCGCTTAAGCCCAAAAACCGCCTAGCCGCCAAACCCACCCTGGGGGCGCAATCGTTTGCGCAAAAACCAATAGGGTCCGAGGAACCCGGCGGCGAACATCGTCTTAACAGCAAAATCGACAACCAACCAATTGAGCCACGGCGCTGCTTGGGTCCAATAAACCACCGGATAGTAGAATAGGTTCTGCACCGCGAACCCCGCCAACAAGGCGTAAAACGGCGCGCGCCACCACACACCGCCCCGGGCGACATCGTAAAACCCGGCGGCCACTAGTTGAGCCACCATAGATGATCCGACGAACGCGCCAATAAACTGGGCGCTTGGAATATCGCCCGGCGCCAACACGGGCGCGAGGTAGGCAAGTTCAGCAAAAGAGGCGACGGCCGCAATCCCCCAGGAGGCGACAATCACCCGCGAGGCTTCATCACCGCCAAATCGGCGCGCCATCAGAACGCTCGCCATCGCGCCGCCGAGCATGATCACCTGCCCCCAGGTCAGCCAATTCCCAGGCTTGAGAGACGCCGAGGTAAAAAAGTGATCAAGGGCGTAAACAGGCAGATCGAGGGTCAAAAAGGCTGCCAGCAATATTGGAGTGAAAAGAGCGCATAGAAAAGCGAGACGCGTCAGGCCTACGAAAAAAGTTCCCGTCTGCCGAATGAGCCGCTGCAACGGCGTTTCACGCTGTCGATATTGCTCAACAGAGTTAACGCCGGCGCTGACGCTCGCCGGGTGTTCTGGCGGAATATCGTCAATGGGCGGCGCGGCGTCCATAATACAGGCGTTCCTTGTCAACGTTCTCCACGAACGTATTTCAAGTTATGGACCACAATAACAAAACCGGCCCAAAGAGGGCCGGTTGCAACTTGAAACGTTCCGAAAAGAAGTAAGAACGTCGCGAACAAGCCCTTTTAAGAAGCTTTGGCGAGTTCGCGCTTAATTTTCAAGGCGGTGGGCGACAGAAGACCATCGTCTGTTTTTACCAAATAGGCGTCCAATCCGCCAACATGGTCCAGCGTCCGCAGGGCCGCTGCGGTGATGCGCATTTTATACGCCCGGCCGAGCTTATCGCTGCGCACTGTTACATCGCATAAATTCGGCAAAAAACGCCGCTTCGTTTTGTTGTTGGCATGGGAAACGTTGTTCCCAACCCGCGGGCCAACACCCGTTAATTCACACCGGCGCGCCATGTCGCTCTCCGCTTTATATTTTGGTCATGTTTGGCGCTCACAAGCGCCTACGGGCGGGTCGCCCCGCCTCGAAATCGTGAACGGCGTGGGTAATAGAGGGGCCGCGCGCTGTCAAGCACAACCTTTGGTCCAACGGAGGTTTCGCGTCCAGTAAGATCTCCCCTCGATAATCGTTTAATCGACTTTAGCGCAACAGATGCTAAACGCAGGGACGTTCCTTGCCGAACCTTCCGAAACACCGCGTTCAGCCCATGCCCTCCCGACCGCCAAATGCCCCTAGTTATGCCCGTTCCTTCGGCGCACCCGTCGATGACGGAGCGCTGGTAGCGGTTTTGGGGCCGACGAATACGGGCAAAACCTATTTTGCGATCGAGCGCCTGCTCGCCCACCGCTCCGGCATGATCGGTCTGCCGTTGCGACTTCTGGCGCGGGAAGTCTACGATAAGCTGATCGCGAGGGTCGATCCGCGCGAGGTGGCGTTGGTGACGGGAGAGGAAAAGATCATCCCGCCCAATCCACGTTTTTGGGTGTCGACGGTCGAAGCGATGCCGCTGGAGCAGTCGGTTGAATTTTTAGCCATCGATGAAATCCAGCTCGCGGCCGATATGGAGCGCGGGCGGATTTTCACCTCGCGCCTCCTCAACGCCCGAGGCACGAAAGAAACGATATTCCTCGGCGCCCATTCGATGGCGCGTATTCTACGCCGGCTCTATCCGGGTATCGAAATCCTCACCCGAGAACGGTTCTCCGCCCTCACCTATGCCGGCCAAAAGAAAGTCACCCGACTACCGCGACGCAGCGCCATCGTCGGGTTTTCCGCCGATACCGTATACGCCATTGCAGAACTTGTTCGTCGCCAACGCGGCGGCGCGGCGGTGGTCTTAGGCGCTCTCAGCCCACGCACTCGAAACGCCCAAGCCGAGCTCTATCAGTCAGGCGAGGTTGATTACCTTGTCGCGACGGACGCCATTGGCATGGGGTTAAACATGGATATCGACCATGTCGCCTTTTCTGCTCGGCGAAAATTTGATGGGCGACGCTCACGCGATCTGCGTCCGGACGAATTAGCGCAAATCGCCGGGCGCGCCGGGCGCCACGTTAAAAACGGCTCATTCGGGGTTACAGCCGACTGCCCGGTTTTTGATGACGAAATAGCAAAAGCGATCGAAGATCATGAATTTCCATCGGTTGACGCCTTGCAATGGCGTTCTGACATCCTTGATTTTTCCTCCCTCGCCACGATCCGCCAATCGCTTGATACGCCATCGGCCAATGAGGTTCTGAAACGGGCCCGCCCCGGCGAAGACGAACGAGCGCTCGACCGCCTGATCGCGCTGCCAGAAATCAGAGAACGCGCGACAAGCCCGGCGCGGGTCTCGTTACTATGGGATGTTTGTCAGACGCCGGATTTCAGAAAATCTGCTTTTGACCACCATGCGCGCCTCCTCGGCGAGATTTACGAGCAGTTGATCGACGACGGGCGGATCGGCGAAAGGTGGCTGGCGCCGAAAGTCGACCAGCTTTATCGGGTCGACGGGGATATTGACGCAATTTCAACGCGTATCGCCCATATCCGCAGTTGGACTTATCTTGCAAACCGTACACAGTGGATGGAAAACGCCACCTATTGGCAGGCGAAGACGCGATCGATAGAAGACGCCCTATCGGATGCGCTACATGAAAAACTCACCCAGCGTTTTGTCGATCGACGAACATCGGTGTTGTTGAAAAAGTTACGTGATGATGCGCCGCTTCTCGCCGGTGTAACCGAAGACGGAGACGTGATTGTGGAAGGCCAATTTGTCGGCCGCCTTTTAGGCTTTGAATTCATCCTCGACCCGCGCGCGAAGGGCGTCGAAGCAAAGCGCGTGCGCGCCGCCGCCGAGAAGGCATTGACCCCGGTGCTGGCGGCGCGGGCCGCAGCCCTCGCCAATGCTGAAACGCAAGAGTTATCATTGGAGAAAGACGGCACTATCCGTTGGCGCACATCGACGGTGGCGCGATTGGAGAAAGGCCCAACCCCATTCCGACCGAATCTGGTGATGCGGGGTCTTGATGTGATTACCCCGTCCTTACGCGGCCGCGTACAAGACCGCCTTACGGACTTCCTCGCCGCCCGCATTGAGGCGCTTCTCGGCGATCTTCTGCAATTAAAGGCCGCCGCCGATTCGAGCGAGGCGAAAGGGAACAATGACGGCGGGGACAAAGGCGGCGAAAAGACCGATGAAAAAACGGATGAAACAGCTGGGGAGGCGACCAGTGAAACATCAAGCGAAGCGGCCACTGCGCCAACCGGACAAAAGGCCGATACCGGCGTAAACGGCCTTGCGCGCGGCATCGCTTTCCGGCTCGTGGAAAATTTCGGCGCCATGTCGCGGGCGCCCATCGCCGCCGACCTTAAAAAGCTTCAGCAGGAAGACCGCGCAAAACTGCGCAAGATTGGCGTTCGGTTCGGCGAATTTACCTTACACATGCCGTCCCTATTGAAACCCGCACCAGCGCGATTGCTGACGATGCTTTGGGCATTGTGGGCGGATAAAACACCGGGTGATTTTGATCCGCCAAAGGCGGGGCTTGTTTCCCTACCTTTAGATAATGACCTTCCGCATGCCTATTATTATGCAAGCGGCTATCGCCCATCGGGCGAGCGCGCCGTGCGGATCGATATGTTGGAACGCCTGGCCGGACTTGTTCGCACTGCCCGTGAGGCGCCTGGCGGCCGGGAAGGTTTTGAAGCGACGTCTCAGATGATGTCGATTGTCGGGTGCTCTGGCGAAGAATTCGAAAGCATCCTGCGCTCCCTTGGCTTCCGCAAACAGACGGTGAAACGACCAAAGCCAAAACCGGTTGAAGAAAACGCGGCGGCGCAAGCAACGCCCCCTGCACCAGCCCCTAACGGCAAGGCTGTTAATGAGCCCGGACACGACGCTCCAGGAAACGCAGCAGAAAAAGCCGTGGACGATCCAAACACCGCACAGCAGGGCGAAACAAATGCAGCGCCTGCCGATCAGAGCGTAACCGCCGACAACACAGCGGTCGCGGCAACAGAGACGCCTATCGCGGCGGACGATACACCAACCGAATACGCGACGCCTGATCCTATGCCGGTCGCTGACATCGGGAGCAACGCCTCAGAGCCAACTGAGACGGGCGAAAACGGAACCACCTCCCCTGAAGGTGCAAGAAACGAAGATCAGGCTCAACAGAGTACGGCGCCTAACGACGATGTGTCTTCCGCCGCACCAACGGCGCCAGATACTCCGCAAGAGGACGACCTTGTTGAGGTAACACTCTGGCGCATGCAGCCACGGCGGCCCCAGAACCAGAATAGACGGCCCCGCTCCCAAGATCAGGGTGATCAAAAGGACGGGCAAAAACCTGGGCACAAGAGGCAGGACAACAACAACCGGAACCGCGATGGTCGCAGAGGGGGCGATTTCAAAGAGGGTGGCCCACGAGGAAAAGGCCGCCCACCGCAAAAAGGAAAACATGGCAAGGGAGGCAAAGGCCCCCAAGCGCCCCGTCGTTATGAAAGCGGCCCAAAACGAACAAAAGGGCCGGACCCGGATTCACCTTTTGCGGTCCTCGCCGCGTTAAAACAAGACGGCGATAAATCGGAATGATGGCTGCATGAGCGATACGGGAACCGCCCCCTCCCAACGCATTGATAAGTGGCTATGGTGCGCCCGCTTTTTTAAAACCCGCACCCTCGCCTCTAAGTTTGTCGCCGGCGGCAAAATCAGATTGACCCGGGCCGGCGCCACCCAGCGCGTCGAAAAAGCAAGCGCCCTTATCCAGCCTCAAGATCGGCTTACCTTTCTGATCGGGACACGCATGATCGATGCAACGGTTCTTTCCTGTGCGGAACGTCGCGGCCCAGCGACGGAAGCGCGCCTATTATATGAGGACCACACGCCGCCGCCAGCGCCTAATCAGGCAAAACAAGATGGGGCGATGCCCCCGGAAACAAATGCGCATCGTGAAAAAGGAACCGGACGACCAACAAAAAAAGACCGCCGCGCCCTTGATGCTTTAAAGAGATAACAAAGAGGCCCCCCATGCTCGATTTTTTCAAAAAACTCTTCTCACCAAATACCACTTCGGAAGAACCGCAAACAGAAGATGAAACCCCTTTAGCGGTTGCATGCCTTCTGGTGGAAGCCGCGCGTGTTGACCAAATGTATACGGATCAAGAGCGGCGCTTTATCGAAAGCGCCTTGGCGTCGCAATTCGACCTTTCCCCGGAGAGCGCGGCGAAATTGCGCGAGCAGGCTGATGCGAAACAGGATGGGGCGACGGACATCCACCAGTTCACGAAGGTCGCCAAAAGCTTGGCGGCGGATGAAAAGATCCGTCTCGTGGAAAATATGTGGCGGATTATCCTCAGCGATGCGGAGAAGGACCCCCATGAAGACGCCCTGATGAGACGCCTTTGCGGCCTTTTGTACATCTCGGATGTTGAGAGCGGCGCCGCACGGCGACGGGTTGAAAGTCAGCAAGGCTCATAGTCTTATCATATTTCCTCAACACCGAAGGTGCTTGCGATCCGCCGCAATCTGTCTAGAAGATCGCGTTCTGGAATTGGTTTGTTTTTGGAGATCCAAATGACTTACGTCGTCACCGACGCGTGCATTATGTGCAAATACACCGATTGCGTCGAAGTGTGCCCCGTTGATTGCTTTTACGAGGGCGAGAATATGTTGGTGATCCACCCAGACGAATGCATCGATTGTGGCGTCTGCGAGCCGGAATGCCCGGCGGAAGCGATCGTGCCCGACACCGATGACGCCGATGGAAAATGGGTTGAGTTAAACTCGAAATACGCCGCCGCATGGCCGAACATCACCCAGAAAATCGACGCCATGGACGGCGCCGATGATATGGCCCAGGTCAAAGGCAAGCTGGAAAAGCACTTCAGCGCGGAACCCGGCAAGGGCGATTAAGCCAACCTTTCTATTTCCATCACTTTCGCGGGTTGTTCGAATCGAAGTGCTAAACATCGTTCGAAGCTGCCCCACAATCTTCGCAGTGATGCGCCGGCGCACCGAACATAACAGGAACATATTGCGGTTAAACTCGGTGTTTTGAGCCTACTAAGAAAATTGAACCTGCTAAAAATCCTAGGTTTTTAGCGGTTTTCCAATAGCTCTAACCCTGAAGCAACTTGATCAAAGCCCACGCATTACCCTGGCCTCCGCTAGAAATTTCGGCTGGATGGCTTTTGGGGGTGTTTTATGCTAAGTATTATTACGAAACTGAAATTACGCTGAACGCGCGAGAAGAAACGCCAGTGTCCAACGGTAGAGACCGTTTACGCTGTGCAAGGGGTTGGAGAACAAAAACGAGGCATGCTCGACAACCGTAAAAACATATCGCGCGACGCTGTATAAACGGCTTCCGCTACCGACAATTTTGATGACAGCTGTCTATCAAAGAATATCGGTTGCGGGGCTATGAAAAAATATCGTCTGACGGTTCGACAGTATGTGACGACCGTTACACGGTATTTTTCAGAAGCCCACCCACAATCCATTAGCCTCGGGACCCACTAGGAACCGAAAGAGTTTTGTTATGGCAGCGACCAAAAAAACAGCAAGCAACAAATCGACGCCGACCAAGGCGACTTCTAAACCGACCGCAGCGAAACCTAAATCAGCAGCCGCTAGCGCCAGCGTCAAGAAAAAAGCCGTGAAAAAATCTGTCGCCAGTGGTGCAAAGAAAGCTGCTAAAGCGCCTGCTAAAACCGCAGCAAAGAAAACTGCGGCGAAACGGGCGGCAAGCGAAGCCAAGCCAACAACGAAGAAACCTGCTCCTAAAAAGACGGCGACGAAATCTGCCGCCAAAGCGGCGCCAAAAAACGCAGCCCCAAAAGCACCCGCCAAGACAGCGTCTAAAAAGGCTGTGAAGAAAACAGCAACGCCGGCGAAAAAAACATCGAAAGCAGCAACGTCCCCCAAGACCACTGCGAGCAAATCACCTAAAGTGTCAGCTTCGACAAAAAAAGCGCCGGCAACACCCGCGCCAGAGGAGCAGATGACGCAAGCAGCAAGTATGAGTAACGATAGCGCCGACGCGACCGCGACGGGGGAAGAAACGACGACAAAAAAACCAGCCGCTAAAAAAGCAGCGACGAAAAAAGCGTCAAAGAAAACAGCCGACACAACGGAAAAGAAAATTACACCTGTGAGAAAACTAAATGTCGGCCAAAAACCGCGGGGCGAAAAGTCGGAACCGACGATTATCCCAACGGCTTTACGTGACGCCCATCGCGACGCCCTGCCGATTGAATCAGCGTCTAAGTCCGTACCCGAATCGAAAGAAGCAAAGCAGGCGTTCAAGGTCAACGATCATATTGTGTACCCCGCCCACGGTGTGGGGCGCATTGTGGCCATCGAAAAACAGATCATCGCCGGCTTCACAAATGAAGTCTTCGTCATCGATTTCGAACAAGAGAAATTGAAGCTGAAAGTGCCAACGGCCAAAGCTGTGAGCGCCCGTATGCGGCCGCTTTCCGATGATGACGCCATCGCCAAGGCGCTAGAAATTCTAAAGGGCCGCGCCCGCATTAAACGGACCATGTGGAGCCGTCGCGCGCAGGAATACGAAGCCAAGATCAATTCCGGCGACATCAACTCCGTCGCCGAAGTTGTGCGGGATCTTTATCGCGCAAGCGACCAGCCTGAGCAGAGCTATTCAGAGCGCCAATTGTTTGAGGCCGCCCTCGACAGGATGGCGCGGGAAGTCGCGGCTGTCCGTAAAGCGGGACTCGATGGCGCGATCAATGAGATCGACAGCTATCTGCAGCAAAAACAGGCGGCTTAACCCGCCTGTTGCTTCTCTAAAATCTCAACTTGCTGCGCGTGGGTCAGGTCAATTGACGGGCCGTTAATCCATTGCGTCCAGCCGCGGACCCTTACAGATGCGCCGGTCAGTTGCGCTGATGCGACCTCGGCATCGCGCCAATCGATGGTGCTTGGCGGCCATCGACGCGCCACGCTTGCGCGCGCCGTCGCCGTAACATCGCTGCGAAAATCATCGCCAAAATTTAAGAACCATCGTGATTGTCGTTTCGCTGCGCGTCGCACAACGCCCTCGACTATATGAAAGGCGCCAGGCGCAACGTCATCAGGCCTAGCGCCGCGCCGGACCCGATAGGGGGCAAGACGCCAGAGGCCGCGCCTCGCCAGTCGGGCCCCCTCCTCCAAGTTCAAAAGTTCCTGAATATGGTCAATCCGATCTGACTGCGGATCAACCCGCGCGGCGCCGCGCTCCACGAGCATGGCGCTTACAAATTCACCATTTCCGGCAATACCAGGGTCCGCAATCATCCGCCCCCACCGATCCCTTGGCGCATCGGCCGGCCAGCGAAACTCGTCTGCGGATAAAATCGCCTGCAATTCTGCGCGCGCTTCATCGGCATAGGGTTGGGCTGCACCGGTGATATCCCGGATCATGGGCGCGATGATGTCGGGAATAACGAATTCTTGCGTTCCAATGATCGCGCTGGCGCCGCTTTTCGCTTTGACTGCTGTTTTTTGGGGCGCCTGCGCCTCAGCGGCGTTGATGATGGAATAAGGCGCCCCGGCTAGGAAAACGCGCCGAGACACAGCGCACTGCGAGGGTCGATTATGCTCGCGGCATTCGCGCGCCATTAAACGGGGCCCTTGACGCGAAAGGCTGTTTTGGCGCTGCGCCCTTCTTCATCGACGACGGTCAGGGTGTAGAACCCCGGCTCACGCGGGCGCCACAAAATTCGCCCAGATTCTGAAGGTTTGATTTCAACGCCGCTGTCATACCAACGCAAAAGCCCCTCACCCCCCGACGCGCTTAACCTAACCCCCCGCCCCGCCTCGCCAAAGCGATCAACAAACAACTCCGTTTGAGGAAAAGGAAACGTGATGGTGAGGGGTTTTAATGGACCGGCGGCGCGAGTGCGCCCCGCTTCATCGAATAAGGGCGCCCCATCGGGGTTATGCGGCTGAGCCGCCAGGCTGCGCAGATGTGCATCGTCCTCGGACAATGCATCGAATAATTTGAACAGCAACGGCGCCGCTGTTTTCCGCCCCGTTTTCCGAGGCCTTGGCGCCCCATCAGCACGCCCAACCCAAACCGCAATGACGACGCCATTAGCATGGCCCGCCGCCCAGGCATCGCGATATCCATAAGACGTACCCGTCTTATAAGCGATAATCGGCGCTCCGGCCGATAGAGCCGCTGGCGCCCGCCCAGCGAGAGACGGCGATCCTGTGAGAATAGCGCTCACACGGCGCGCAGCGTCTTTTGAAAGTAAACGCTTTGCTTCCCCGGGGTTTTCCCGTTCAGGCGTTTCGTCAGGGATTTTCTTAAGCCCCCCTACCCCATCAACCGCCCCCCCTCCCAACGGGCGCCATTTTACGGGGCTCACCAAGCCGTCATTGGAAAGCGACGTATACAACATGGCGACATCCACCAACCGTATCCCAACGCCGCCAAGCGCTGTCGCCAACCCGTCGCGATTAATCGAGCGGCGGGGTTTCCGTAATGACGCGCCCGCCGCTTGCAGTTTTGCCGCAAAGCGCGGGGCCCCAATTTTCTCCAACGTCGCCACCGCCGGCACATTTAGGGAATGTTGTAACGCCTCGCGCAACCGAACGTCGCCCCGAAAGGCGCGATCGAAATTTTCAGGCCGGTAGGTTCCAAAGGAACGCGGCGCATCTGAGAGAATGCTCTCCGAGGAGGCAATGCCATCCTCCAACGCCATCCCATAGATAAATGGCTTTAACAACGACCCGGGAGAGCGTACGGCGCGGGTTAAATCAATCCATCCGCCTGGGTCGAGGAGGCTCGCGGCACCGACACTGGCGAGCACTTCTCCCGAGCGACCATCTAGAACAATAGCCGCCGCTGTCGCGCCATCATCTGATTGACGCATATGTTCTGTGAGAACCGTTTCGACCACCGCTTGTTTATCTAAATCGAGGGAGCTTTCAATGCGTCCCTCATTAGGGTGTTTCGCTAGGCGATGGGCCGAATGATACGCATAACGAGGAAAGCTCTGTCGCGGATAATGGGCGGTCACCCCCTCATGTTCTGTCACTTGTGCGGCCGACAGTAAACCATTGGCCGCCAAGCGCGCCATGATGGTCTGTCGGGCCGCTTTTGCCACTTCGGGGTGACGGTCTGGGCGGCGCGCCTCTGGCGCCTGCGGTAGCGCGATCAATAAGGCTTGTTCCCCGGGCGTCAGCGTTCTGGGTTCACGGTCAAAGTAAAGAAGACTAGCGGCGCGCACCCCCTCGATATTACCACCATAGGGCGCCAAGGTGAGGTAAAGGGATAAAATCTCTCCTTTGGATAAACGTCGTTCGATCTGCACCGCACGGAGCATTTCGATCAGCTTTGATGGCAATGTACGCGGACGAGGCTCTAACAGGCGCGCCGTTTGCATGGTGATCGTCGACGCGCCAGAAGTGATGCGCCCGGACGAGGCGAATGACCAGGCAGCGCGCCCCACTGCCAAGAAATCGACGCCTAGATGATCGTAAAACCGTTTGTCTTCGATAGCGATCAAGCGCTCGACAAAAGCTGCATCAATTTGATCAAGATCCGCACGGAAACGCCATCGGCCTTCGTTGGTCGCAAAGGCGTGGAGCCACCGCCCCTCCCGGTCAACAACGATAACGCTTGTTTCCGCACCCTTCGCTAAAGGCGGCGGCAACAATAGGTCGACGACAAGAAGGCATGGGATCACCGCGATGCAAGCGCCCAAGAGGCGACGACGCCCAACCTTGGCAAAAAAACCGGGCCATCGAGCTGCAAGCCTTTTGACGCTCGCCATTATATTATTCAGCAGGCGCAATAGTTAGCCGTCCGCTTTGTGTCCGGGCGAAAACGCCGGGACGATACATGTCTTCAACAACGGCGCCTGGGAACGCGAACTCGCCAGGCGTCACCGCCCGCACGAGATACGCGGCGGTGAACCGGGAAGAACGAATGTCCAGCGCCGCCACGAACCGGTCGTCCCTCGCTTCGGCGGTCTTCATTCGTGACAACTTACCGAGCCACCCGTAAGGCCCGTCGGTCTGGCCATTGCCACGGGCGGCGTCTTCGGGCGTTAGGATCGCTTCGATTTCAAAGCCCGCCGGCAAGAGATCGGCGATCACCAGAGGATGTAGGCGCTCACCCGTAGGTTCGCCAGATACCACGACGATTAAGCGATCGTTTTGTTTGATCCCTGATAAATCGACCGCTTCACCCGTCCGGGTGAGGAGGCGCTTTTCAAGGGAAAAGCCCTGTTCTTCGGGGGCTGGCGCTGCGCTCGGCGATCCATAGACGCTGACATTCGCGAAAATCGGTCCTTCCCCGGTGTTCTGGAAGGAAAGCCCATCGGCCAATTCATCGCTCGCCGCGAAGAACCGCGGCGTCGGGCTAAGCCCATCCATGTCACGACCGTTTCGCGACAAGCTAACAGGACCGGAAGCCCGCAACATGGCCTGGGCCGCCAACAGAACAAATGCTTTTTCCTGCGTATGCAATCGCTGCGGCTCTTTCATAAACTGGTCGAAGGCATCGCTAACTTCATCAACGCCAGGAGCGCCTTGGACCTCAGAGAGTAACGCCAGGACGCCGGCCGCATCACGCAATTTGGTCTGATAATAATCACCGTCATTGTCGTAACCGAGGGCTTCTCGCGCTTTTTCAAACGCGTTGAGGCCGCGCGCCCTATCCCCCATTAAAATGAGCGCCGCGCCGATATGGGCGCGCGCAAGGGGGCTATCTATCTTGTCGATGAAACTGTCATGCATATACCGCAAATCGGACAAATCGGCCTGTCCGGCGCGGGCGAGAACGTAAAATGCATAGGCGGCCGAACGCCGGATCAACCGATCATTGGTGTCTGTCGTCCACGCGCCTTCCTGCACATTCTGCCGGTAACTGACATAGGTCCATCGGTTAAGCCGTCGGCTCACTTTTTCTAGAGCAGCATAGGCTTTGTCTAACGCCGCCTGGGGCACCGCGTAGCCTTCTTCTTTTGCCCTGAAGAGGAAGTCAGTCACATAAGCGCCGAGCCAGCCCGTCGAGGCGTTATCCCCGACCCGCCAAAGGCCGAAAGCGCCGTCGGGAGATTGCCGGTCAAGAAGCTTGTTCACAGCCCTTTGCACCCGCGGGCGCACTTCGTATTCGGGTCCGCGCCCTGCCGCCGCGCCCAAGGCGTCCACAAACAAAAGCGGCATCGCCGAACTCGTCAACTGCTCCGTACACCCATAAGGGTAACGATAAAGCGCATCGAGCAATGGACCAGGATCGACACCGCGCAGCGGTGAAAACGACACCGCGACATGGGTTGATCCATCGATGAACGGCTCAATCAGGGTTCGGTTTAATTCAACGGACTCCCCCGGTGATAGCCGGCTGGTTGAAATTTGCGTCACCGGAAAATACGGCGTTCTCACCTGGATGGGGTAATCATGGGCGACGCGGAACCCGTCAGCCCCGGCGACCGATAACGTCATCGAGCCAACGCCGACGCGCCCGCTCTTCACCTCAAGGCCCTCCTGGGCCTGTTCCCCTTTGGCAAGCTCGATCTCACGAGAGACGGCCGCCTCCACCGGGCCTTGGCCCTTGAGATCCACTTGGAACGGCCCGGCGACGCCATCAACGTTGTCGACCAACAATCGCGCTTCAGCCGTATCGCCGGGCGCCAGAAAACGCGGTAATGACAAAAGGGCTGGCACGGGATCGCGCACGGTCAAAGGCTGCGAGGCGGCGCCCAGTTTATCAGCGCTCCACGCCACGGCCATAAGGCGTAACTCGCCGTTGAAATCAGGGATCGACGCGGTAATCACCGCCGCCCCGTTATCATCAAGAGTTACCGGACCATTGAAAAGCGCGACAGTCTTGGTCGGCACGACGGTCAATCCTTCACCGCCGATTTGGTCGCCGCCAAACCGCTGAGCGGCGCCCAGATTGGCGTCGAGCATGCGCCCATAATCATCGCGCACTTCAATGCCGAGGCGACGTTTGCCAAAATAATGCGCAACCGGATCAGGGGAGGCGAATTTCGTAAGACGCAATATGCCTTCATCGACAGCGGCCAAGGTCACCATGACCTCTTCGCGCCGATCCGTTCCGGTAATCTGTATAGGAATGTCTATATCTTGCCGAGGGCGCACCAAGTCTGGGGCGCCAAGGGCGATATTCAGCGTACGGGGGCTCATGTCGAATCCAACATGAGCGACGGCCATTGCGCGACGCGGAACGGGTCGTTCACTCGGGCTACGCGGTGTCACGATCGTCGCCATGACGTAGAAATCAGGTCCCCAAGCAGGATCCGTATCGATGATGATCTCACGGCCAGATTGGTCGACCTTCAAGCGTTGAACGAGGTGCACTTTATCCGTGGCGACGGTGATAACCGCTTCGCCAGCATAGGGCGGATCTAAGAACAATCGCGCCCGCGCGCCGGGCGTCACTTGATCGCTCAGAACAGAAAGGGTCGCTTGGTCCGGTGTATCGGCGCCTGATTCATAGGAGCGCCAGCCAACATAGAACCGCAAATCCGTAGATTTCTTCGTTTGCGGATCGATCGCTGTTAAACGATAGGACCCAGCATCGAGCTGTTGGGTCAAGAGACCAGGCCCCCCGGCATCCGTCTCCAACCGCCCTTCGGCGACAAGAATGTCGCGAAACGACCGCCGCCAACGCCATGCGTTGTTCTGGCGGTACCAATCAAACCAATATTCTTCTTCTACAAGGCGCCATTCGAGTGTGCCGGCTTCGGCCCCGCCAAGACGGTTGAGAATAACCGCTTCAATTTGCGTCGATGCGCCCTGCCCAACGCTCCTCTTACCGCCAGCAAGGCGAAGCCCCACATACCGCTCGAGTGGCCGCACAGGGATGCGCGCGCTTTCGCGAACGACGCGCCCACCCGGTTCCACCACACCGACGACCAGATCAGCGCGCAAGGGCGCGGGATGACCTGGCGTGTCCGCCACATCCAGGGTCAGGGTCGTCTCGCCAGCGCCATCCGTTTTCCCATTTTCAATTGGCAAGAACCGTTCCGTAAACCGCGCATCAGCGGGCCCATACCGATAGCCTTTGAAATCGGGAAACGGATTGGGGTCGAGACGCAACCGCGCCTCCCCTTCCACCTGCAGGTCCGCCGCCGGGGCGCCGTAGAGATAGCGGCTCTTGACTCCGACCTCGCGGCGCTCATCAGCGCGCATCGGCGTCGTCTCGTCCATCTCAATCGCGACTTCCAATCGTTGGGGCACAAAGTCTTCGACCGCGAAAGTCTCAACGGCGGTCTGTCCGACCCCGTCAGCGTCGACACGGACAGTCCACAACCCACGCGGCGCCGATGACGGCACATCGTAACGGAAGGAATAACCACCGATATCATATTCCGAGATACGCTCGCGATGGGCCTCAACGCCATTTGGTCGGGTGATAATAACCGTCGACGGCCGATCCACTGCGCGTCCATCGGCGCTGCGCAGCAGCCCCGTGATATGAACGCTCTCACCGGGGCGATAAATACCCCGATCAAAATAGACATAGCCGTCAACCACCGGGGTCGCGGCGCGCCCGCCAATATTGCGTTCGGAAAGGTCAAGGGGCGCCCGGGTGAGGTCGAGAACCGCGAAATCATCTTGCGGCCCATAGGCCATGATCATTTTGGGCGTCAGCGGCGCATCACCACTAATGGCGGCCTTTTCAAAACGCGCCGCGCCGTCAGCGCCGGTCACAGTGCGGGCGAGAATATCATTGTTCTGAGCAATGAGGTGTAACTCCACCCCTGCGCGCGGTCGGGCGGTCGAGATGGAGCGCGCGATCAGATCAACCCCTTCGCTGGAGGAATAGGTGCTGAGCGCCAAATCGGTGAACATGACCCACCGCCAAGCCTGTGCGGCGCGATTGTCGGGCGCACCGGGGGAGACGTCTTCCAAGCGAATGAAGTACGCACCAGGCGTCAGATCCGGCAGCGCGGCGCCAAGGGGGAACACGGTCGACACCAAATCATTCGGCGCCGAGGCGACGTCAATGACATCGTCAAAAACTTTTACCCCGACGTCTTCGCCATTTTCTTGCTCAAAGACGTAACCGTACTCGTCCTCCCCCGTCGCTTTACCTGCTAAAATGCTCTTGCGCGCGAGGGACCGGTTGGAAACACGGAAAACACGGACCTTTAACTGGCTGACATTGACCGTTTCTAGTCCAAGCCCATCAGCCTCTAACCGCGGCAACACCACGCCATTGCCTGCGAACCCGACATAGGCCGGCTTGTCGCCAAAAGCGACGGTAACCTCTTGCGAGCGGGAAAGACGATCACCCTCGGCGTTGACGAGCCCCGCCCGCAATTGCACGCGATACTCCGCGTTGAATTCAAGGCCGGTCATGCACAACGATACGCCGTCTACGGATATCGCCGGCTTTGTTTGTGGGGTCAGGCGGATGTAATCCTCATAATTCGTCTCGCCTGACGTATCGAGGGGCGCGTTGAACTGGAGGCAGGCACGCGGTTCATCGCCATTTGTATTGAGAGTTAAGCGACGGTAGCCAAAATCTGCACCACCGTTAGCGTCATCGCCTTCCACGTCAGCGGTTGTCCCTGGGCGGGCCGCGTCTTCATCGCGCACCTGTTGGAAAGGATGGGTGGGCGTGTCTTGGGAGCGGCGCACCTCCGGCGCGACGAGGGAGTTGCCCGCAGAGTCAAACAGCGCCGTCTCACCGCGATCAATGCTGCGCCCCAACAAAAGCCCGGCGCCGAACGCCCCGAGAAGAGCCCCCGTGATTAAAACAACATTTGTCCGCGCCATGCCCTGCTCTCCGCCTTTGTTTTTCTCGTTACACGCTCGTCTGGGAGCGCGTCCTCGCCCATCGGCTGAGGCCACCCGCCCATTTCTCCCGCCCCAAAACCGGCCAGGAAACCGTCAGACGTTAGTAACCCGTTTTTTAGGGAATTTGAACGGCGCTAAGAAGGCGATTTGATACCGGCGCGACACCGTGCGGCCTAGTTTCCGCCGCGAGGCGATAAATTGAAAAGGAAATCCAATGTTGATATGGCAAGTCCGAAATTTCAGCACAATTTACCCAAGGCGCTAAACGGATGCCGCTCCCAAATCTTCTTCTCCTTGGATGCCAGAAATGCGGCACAAGCTGGACCCATCGGGCGCTCTCGAAATCTCGGCATATTTTTGGATCAAAACAAAAGGAGCTGAACACTCTCCGCGAACCACGCGATCTGATCGACTTGAGTGAATATGAGAGTCATTTTCCCGTTACGGAAAACGTGACCTATTACATGGAGTCAACGCCGGCGTATTTTCAGGTCGAAAGGGACGGCGTTGATATCAGCGCGAACGTTGAGAGTATTTTGGAGAGCCCCGCACTCTTCGTGATTTTCAGAAACCCCGTCGACCGATATGAGTCGGCCTATATTCACCATACGATGCAGAAACGCATTCCCTATACTCAAAACATCGATACCCTGACGGATGACTTCAAAATGCTGCAACTCGGGCGGTATGCTGATATTTTAGGTCACTGGCGAAAGAGGTTTCCTGATATCGAACCCCTATTTTACGATGACCTCCTCACCGATCGCGTTTCGTTTACAAAGCGTATTTTCGAGAGCTTGGATATCGATTTCGACCTAACGCCGGATGACCTGGATTTTACATCAAACTCAAAAAATCGAAAAAACGCCGATTTAGGCTTTAACTGGCCCGCCTTCCCTAAAATGACGCCGGAGTTACGATCCTCTCTTAAAGAATACTACACGGATCAAATAAGAGCTTTACAAGACATGGCAGATCGCGATCTGTCGGAATGGTTGGCATAGAGTTTCGATCGACGATGGCAAGGGAAACTACGCCGACTGCATCTTGCGTATACGAACATCAAGACACCCAACACGGCAAAATTATCGAATTTCTAGAAGCGGCAATTCTTATCCCAACTCGACCCTAACGTCGTGCCAAACACCTGAATGCAAAGCGGTTTTTTCAGCATCGCCGGCGTCAATTCCATCTCAACAATTGTGCGTTTTGGCTGCCAAACGAGCCCCGTATCATTTCGCGCCAGCAATTTAATATTGGTGGCATCTCCAGGAATAGTGATCACTTCTTGCCATCCCGCTGTTTTACCGTAGTAAGGCCCTTCTTTGTGGAGCTGCCCATTCCCCTGGGTCCAATCCAAATCGAAGTAACCGACAAAACCGCCAGCATGAACGAGTTTCACTCGGAAATGGTCGAGTTTTTTACAGTTCTCAAGAGTATATTCGACGGTTGAGCCGAATTTCGCATTCCTATCATCTTTCAAATATTTGACCGTATACGATATAGCCACGCCAGGATTTGACGGTGAGTATACAGCATTATTTCCTGTTATGATTGATGCTAAGTCTTTTGGCGACCCAGCTGAGATCGTATTTGCGGCATTCTCAGCATTTCCACCTAGAGTGAAAATGTTAATTTTCGAATTTCGTAGTATTTGATCATACTTGGTGTTCGTTGATACCGAGATCCCTGCGCCATATTCAAACGCCGCCTTCGCATCTGCACTCGTGATATTCTTATCGTGCTCCATTCTGAAAAGCAGAATACGCCCATAGTTAACGCTGCTTACATACGCAGGCGGACGTTTTGCATCAAATACATCTCGTGCGTCAGCCTCTGTGACTGATGCGAGAAATGCCTGCTCAGGGGAATTTGGAGGGTCCATAGTCACCGAGTAAAAAACCTGCCGGAACGCAGCGACAACCACGTGTTTCTCATTGTCAGTTTTGAACATGGAATCAAGACTGCCGCCAATCCCCGCCCAGCTAGCCTTAAAACCTAGTGACGCAGCAATTTGTTTCTTCGAATAGGCGGTTTCGATATCATACTTTGATCGCGCCGCATTGACGTAACCGTCTTTGAACGAAGGGCCATTGTTCCAAATTTTCAGTACATCATTCAACTTACCTTGATAGCGACCGAATGATGGTCTCTCGACATCGAAGCTGCCCTCCGATCCAAGGCCTGGCAAATCCACACGCAAAGAGATCGGCTGTCGGGGTAATTCGCGAATGGCGCGAGGTTGGCCGTCACGCAAGGTCGCATCACCATAAACGAGCGCGCCCGGATATATCACACCCTCTGTTGGTTGAACGATCGTAATTTTGTCGAAGTTATCGTTTTGAGTTATTTTATCTCGGGTACAAACGACGACGCCGCCCGATACGTCGTTTCTCGTCTTTGGCAGGGGAATAGCCTTACCGGCACCGGACGTTGCCGCAAGCAATATCTCAGGATTATAGTCTAAACCCCGAATATATTGCTTCAACGCCCTTCGGTTGTTTTGTGTCAGGGTTTTCGCCGCAATCGGCGCCGGCTGCTGACCGGAAGGGGCAGGAATTTGAGCTGGCGCCGCGACCGGTTGTTCGACGCTTTGCGGTTGGGTTCCCACAGCATTTTCTTTGCCTTCTGGCTCAATTTCGGTTCGAGGTTCTTGAGATTCCACCTCAATAATTACAGGTTCCTCAATACCTACAGGTTCCTCAATATTTTCAGGATCCACATGAAAAAGGCACTCTTCGATTTCGAACAAAACATCTTCGTTCAACTCTTCTTCCGGCGTCGTCGCAAAAAAATCTATCAAAACATCGCAGAAAGCACCCGGATCGTTAAAATCAACGTCATCGTCATCGCCATAGCCCGCCGAATCTTCATCCGACTGAGCGCCATTCGTCAGTTCATAAAAAGAAATTTCGCCAGCGAGTGCAGAATTTCCGAATAAAAAAATCAGAGAAACAAAAAAGGCGCGTTTAACCAAGCGCTCAGAAAATCCAACCACGACAACCCCCTAAAGCATGATTGATCCCGCCATGCCCTCGCGCAGCGGAAAAACAAAGGAAACAGCACTAAACGCTACGAACGCAAATGAGAGACTCAGACAGAGAATTAAGTGAAGAAATAAAGAACAAAATTCCCATACATTTCGGATTTAATATGTGCGAACCCAAGATTATTGCAAGCCCTTGTAGACAATTGAATTTCACTCGACATATTCAATAAGAAAATGATGCCTCCAAAGTCCATTAAATGAGCTGTGTACGCAGTACGTTGATTCACAATTCTCCGATTGACGCAGCTTCGCCCCGACGGTTACCGCCCATTCAGGATAAAATAGGCACCTTGGGAAAGTCCACGGGGTACGGTTTTAACTGCGGCTTAAAAAAATAGCGAACCGCAGCGTTACCGGCGTTCAAGCTATTCCTAGAATGCAATACCTCGGCGTAGCACGGAGCATAGAATGGGTGGGCTTTCAGAGCCCGTGCTTCAATACTGGATAAGGCCGGATGATCTTGCCGAGCAGAGATAATTGAGGAATTCCCATTCCGGAAAAAATGGTGCGGTCGAGAGGACTCGAACCTCCACGGATTGCTCCACAGCGACCTCAACGCTGCGCGTCTACCAGTTCCGCCACGACCGCATTGGTTACTTCAGAGGATTTCGAAGCGAGGCCGGGGGATAGCAAAACGCGAAGCGCTGCTCAAGGGAAAAACGCGGGTTCTTTCAGGAAAAGCGCGGCAAATCAAAGAGGCAGAAAACGCAAACAATAACGGTCAGATGATCGACGCCCTGTTAGGCCGCATCACTGGAAGGGTCACTGGCCGCGTCGGCGGCTCTCGTTATTTCGACGGCGATGCGCTCGCCCAATAGTTTCACACGGCCTTCGGCCACCGGCGCTCCATTCGCCAGGACCGTCAGCGGCGCATCGGTCGTCCGGTCGAGTGGAATGACGGTTCCCCGGTCCAACGTCATGGCCCTCGCCAGGGGCATTTCCACGGCCCCAATGAGGACGGTCAAATCCAAGCCCACATGATCAATGCTCGCCATTTCGGCCGTCCGCCCGTTTCGTCGCTTCACCGTTCGTGATGGGAAATGATTCCACCCGTCACGGCCGGTACTATGGCGGCGCCTCCCTTAGAACGTCGTTAAGGGTGAAGAGCGCATTGAAACAATTAACTAAATTCTTAATTCTGTTGGCTTCGCCACCTCTCCCCCGCCGCTTCCGCCAGCGAGATTTGTGAGATATGACGGTGTTTCTTTCATTTCAGCGGCATTGGGAACACCCATTCAATGGAAAACGGCTCTGAAAGCCTGCCGGTCAGTCCCGTCGAATGGGCCGTTTCGGATGAGCAGACCCCCTATCCCGACGCGGCGGCCGCCATGGCGGCGCGCGCTAACGCCATCCATCAAGGCGTCGCCCCCGAATGCGTTTGGTTATTGGAGCACCCGCCCCTTTATACCGCCGGCGTTCGAGCCCAAGCGTCAGACCTCCTCCAGCCAGACCGTTTTCCCGTGTTCAAAAGCGAACGCGGGGGGGAATTTACCTATCATGGGCCTGGTCAACGCGTCGCGTATGTGATGCTCGATTTGACCCAGCGCGGTCGAGATGTTCGCCGCTTCGTCAACACCCTAGAAGAGTGGATTATTCAAACGCTTGGCGCATTCAACGTGACCGGCGAGCACCGCTCTGGCCGAGTTGGCGTCTGGGTCGACCGTACCCAATCTGGGGGACCGCGCCGTGAAGACAAGATCGCCGCTATCGGCGTGCGGGTGCGCAAATGGGTCACGTTTCACGGGATCGCCCTCAACGTCGATCCTGATCTCAGCCACTTTGAGGGAATTACCCCCTGCGGCATCGCCGAAGAGGGATTAGGCGTCACCAGCCTTGTTGATCTTGGATTGCCGGTGACCCTGATGGATGTCGATATTGCGCTAAGGCGCGCCTTTGAAGAGGCGTTCTCAGCATCGACAATCGACGGGACAGCGCCTTTGGCAAGCGCGTGCGCCCTATCGACGGCCGACCCGGTGAGGAAGTAATTGCTGCTCCATCCGGTTGGCCGATCGCAGCCTTCAACCGATTCGTAAGATCAGCCGTCTTCTTATTGCCGCAAACGGCGTTTTTAACGCTCAGATTTTACGATTTTAACAGCCCCGTGGTTATCAATGTGATCACCGTGAACAAAATGGAGCTCGCCATCGTGGAGAAAATCGAAATGATCCCCATGCTGAATACGGGGATGATCCTCATCATCAACTGAATGGACGTGCTCCTTATGCTTTGATGGTCGAACAATCTCTTCTGCTGACGGATTATTTTCGGATATTTGAAGAACATGCTCATCAACGTGATCGCCGTGGACATGATGAAGATGACCATCATGGAGATGATCAACATGTCCATCGTGACTAATGGCGATATGACCATCACGTGTCGTATGAACGCCGGGATGATCAGCATGAATCACTTCATGGGCGAAGACCGACGGTGCGGCGACTAACGTGACGAAAAGGGCGCCGGTAACAATTCTAAAACTCTTCATGGAGAGCATACCTTTCTGTTGTTTTGACTGTTTTGGGAAAATTGAGTTTGAGCCGCTGTATATACGCCGTCTCTTTTCCGCGTCTCGTCACAAATTTGTTAATTTCAAAAAGTTGAAGAGCGTCGGACCTCATCGTCTCACGCGTATTTCGACACATCATCGATGAGGCCGCTCAAATTCCATCCGGTCGCGCTCACATCGAAGCAGCATCGGAACACTTTGTGATAGTATCACGCGCGAAGGATCGTTAAACGTAGTTTCGAGGAAGATGTCGTCATCAAGGAACTTAAATTTCGACGATAAATGCAATAATTATTTCTAATTTAGCATTTTAGTCGAATTTCTGATTTGCGATTTTCTGAACGACCATCTGCCAATCGGAGTTTTCCTAAGGCGTTTAGAGTGTGGAACGCCTGCGGACTTGCCGCCCAGTTATTTTGCACCTCCCAAGGTAAAATACCTGGGCGGCATTTTTAGCATCGTCGGATTTGATACCCGGCGCAGATATGGTAGCATTCCCCTATGACGGGTCTGCGGCCACACTATAATGTCTTAAAACAGCGCCTTAGAGTAATCACCGATGCTCGGTTCGCGTGTTTTATCGCCGCAATTCTCATGGTCTTGGGAACAACGGTCGAGGCATCCCACAACCACGATCATTATGATTCAGGTCGCGATGGCGAGCATCGACGCCATTTTGGCAACCTCATCCATGACCACGTGGACGACCGTGACCATGCCAGTTTTACCAACGTCACGTTACGCAACCACCACGACCATGAACGCCCCCATCAAAACGGTCGTCATGATAACGATCTGCCGGATGACTGCGTTACCTGCGCCATCGCCATGGCCGTTACGGGCAAAATATCGCCCGACCTGATTTCGCTTTTTACCCCGCACGTCTCGCCCACCGAACTGCTAACCGTCGGCCAAGCGCACGTTGTTGCGACCCGTATCCATCGTGAAAACCCGGCGAGAGGGCCCCCAACCACCTCCTCTTCTTTTTGAACCGCAAACGCCCGCGAGGGCGCGACTCAATAGGAGTGGTATATGGGAATCCACCTAACCGCCCCGGTGCAGACCGAGGGTGCTGTAGATTGTAGAAGAGCCAATGGTGATCGGGCGTCGAAGCCTCTGAAGCGTAACGAACAACTGGTTTACGATGCGCTGCGTCGATCATCCGTGCCGTTGAAAGCGTACCAACTTTTGGACGAGCTTCAGGATATGGGCCTTCGCGCGCCCATGACGATTTATCGGGCGCTTGAGGCTCTGATTGCTCGAGACTGCGTGAAGAAAATCGAGAGCCTGAACGCCTTTTTGGCCGTCGACTGCGAAGCAAGAACGCGCGGGCATGCCTTTCTGATTTGTCGCAATTGTATGAAGACAAAAGAAATTGAACTGGATGAAAATCAACTGTCGTCGTTGTTTTCCCCCATCACCGTCACCCCGGATGATGTCAACATAGAAGTGTTCGGTGACTGCGCTGATCTAAATGAAGAGCACGTTTGTTGCGCTCACTTGCCTGTTTCGGAGCAATCGCCGCGCGACCTTTGAGTAACGCCCGTGAGGATTTGATTAACGTCTCGCCTTTAACGTTCCTCCCCAAACGGCCTAGCGTGATGGCGCGTTCTGAGCGCCCCTTTACGCTCACCTCATACTCAGATTGGAGGAGATCCGTGAACGACAAGACTGCAGCTAAAAATGAAGCGACGGCGGCGCTGGTCAAACTCGCTATTCTGGAAAGCATCTTCCTGTGCGCAGTGGTCGGGCTTTATTTCGCCAGCGGGCAGTCGATATCGACACTGATTTCAGGGATTGTGAGCGTGGTTGGCGTATCCAGCTATTTCTTTTGGCGCTGGTACCAGAAATACGCAGACGTGATGAAATAGCGCGCGCCCGAGCCCGTCTCTATTCACGGCCGAAAAGACGGCCCGAAAACAGAAAACTGCCGCGTTACCAAGTAAAACGCCCGTAAATAAATTGTGTTCCAGCCCAGGTGCAGGTTACGATGATAATGGTTCTCAGGAGATCATTCGACGCCATGCATCTTTTTCGTTCAGACGCCAATTTGACCGCTACATTTGGTTTTGCCCTCCTGGCGCTTGGGGTGAACGCGGCCCAAGCCGCATCCCAATCGACACCTAACGTCAACGCTGCCCCCTCGCCCCAACAAGAAGAAACCCCCGCTCCCGAAGCGGCGCCTGACGCCGCAGTGACGCCTGAAACTGCGCAGGACAGCGACCCAGACAACGCAGCCGCCTCCCTCAACGCCCAACAACAGCTCCAACAGTCTTTTACGTTTACACGAACGATCAACGGAGAAGTCGTCGAAACGCAAACACGCACCGTCATTTTTGACAAGTCCACGCCTGTTCAGGATACGGAAGCGGGCGCGTCACCGGTTGAAAAACTCAAAACGTCATTCGATCTTGAAGCGCTGACGCGCACAGAGGCTTATGAGGAAGCGAAACTCGATTTCGCCCTTGCCGATATTGATCGCGACGGTGCGCTAACCTCACCTGAGTTCGTTCGACTTGCGGGCCTTTGGCGCGAGGCGGACAATACGAGTAACGATGCGCCACGCGTTGACGCTTGGTGGGCAAAACCCAAAGATGGCGCAACGATCCAATCCGTAGAAGAAGCCGCCCAAAGGAAGTTTATGTTTATGGCGGGCGCCGCGGAAACGCTGGATCTAACAACGTATATCCGCGAAGTCTTGACTGATTTTGATGCGATGGATGACGATAACGATGGTATTCTGCGCGATGATCCGCTCATCTCATTTCGTGCGGCGATCGCGGGCTACACCGTGAAAATGTAGCGATGCCTTTCGCGTCTACACGGAATAAAACGCTAAATATCTGACCGCTGAATCGAGATCTTGTCTTACGCGCTCAGCGCGCGATGATGCTTCGTCGTCTTCGCCCCAACGTTCTATTTGAAAGGCTTCATCGACACGCGAGGCGTCGAATAAATCGTCAACGGTGAACACCCCTGACGCCGCCGCCATGCCAAGAATAGATGAACCCGTCGCCTCCGTCGCCACGCGCACGCCCAGTACTTGCGGGACCGTCATTTTTTCAAGGGCGCGAGATCCGGCCGCGATTGTTTCCGTGGGCTGTTCAACAGCGATCACCCCTTGCGCCAGCCGGAAAGTAAGCCCATGAACCCGATCAGCCCAGGCAAGGTAAGGATCCCATTTCGCGGCTTGGCGCTCTTGCAATGCGGCCGGCGTTTCTGCGCGATAACATAAAAGATCAGATTGCAGAAAACTCAATATTGTCGCCCGCCAGTCAGGCGCATCGCTTTTACCGTGATCAAGATAGGTCGTCTGTAACCGTGTCAACGGCATCAATCGAAAGTCAATTATCTCCTCCTGGGCGCGCCACTCTGTCGCCAATGCATCGGCTAACGCCTTACTCTGCGCGGAGAGTAGATTTCGCCCACGGGTTTTTGCAGGGCGTCCATCTAAGTGCAGGGCAAACCCTTCATTGTAAGGAACAATGTCCACGCCCTCATAAAACCGTTTAACGACCGCCTGCCCGGCGCCTGTACCCAGCTGCGTCACCGCCCAACCCCTCGCGCCTCACCGTCAATATCCGGCCACTCGACATCGCGCTCGATCTCAAACCCAAAAAAACGCCATGTCTCTAAAAGGGTGTCAGCAAGCGGCGCTTGTAACGTCATTTTTCTTCCTGTCTCAGGATGGGGAAAAACCATCTCTCGGCAGAACAAATGCAACTGGTCTGCGACCCCTGGCAACACAGCCTCGGCGCCGCCATATTTTCGGTCACCCACGATTGGCGCCTGAATGGCGGCGCAATGAACGCGCAATTGATGGGTGCGCCCCGTTAAAGGCCGCAACGCCAAGACGGATGCTTTTCCGGCGTCTTCCAGAGTTTGAAAATCCGTAAACGCTTTTTTCGCGTCCTCACCTTCTGCTGGGGTCATTCGTTGTTGCTCCCCCCTGCCAACACGGACCATCCGTTTGGCGATGGGAAAATCAATCCGCCCATTGCGTGGGCGCGGACTGCCGCAGACAAGCGCCCAATAGGTCTTTTCTACTTCATGTCGCTGGAATGCACCGCCGAGCGCCGCCGCCGCAGCGCGGGTTTTCGCCAGGATCAACAAGCCGCTTGTATCACGGTCCAGACGATGAACGAGGCGCGGTCGCTCGCCGTTTTTTTCTAACGCCGCTAACATACCGTCGATATGTCGACGCGTCTTACTCCCGCCTTGCACCGCGAGACCGGCAGGTTTGTTCAATGCAATGAGGGTTTCATCCTCAAACAGAACAAGACGACGCAGGAACGCCTTATCCCTTTCAAGGTCCTTTAACTTCGGCGGCTCTTTTGTGGTTGCGCCTGAGGGTCGGGATGTGCTTTCGTCCGCGCCCTCAATTGGCATCGGCGGCACACGAACGATTTCACCGGCGCTCATGCGGTGGTTTGCCTTCACCCGCGCGCCATCAACGCGCACCTGACCCTTACGCAACATTTTCTCAAGAGCACCATGGGTCAATAGTGGAAAATACATCCGGAACCAACGATCCAGGCGCAACCCTTCATCCGCCTTCGAAATCGTTCGATTTTCAACGGCGGTTTTTTGTGCGCCGTTGGAGGGCGATACGGTTTCCAAATCGCTCATAGAAAGCGCCTCGCCGCCTCTAGGCCCGCGATGAGCGCGCCGATCGACAATAAAACAGACGCGCCGATGTAACCCGCGCCGAGCCCTATATGACGATCACGGAAGAGCGTGACCACATCCAATGAGAAGGTCGAGAAGGTTGTAAATGCGCCGAGAAGCCCGACGGCGAAAAACAACCGCGCTGACGATGAGGCCGCCGCCGTTTCTGGTCGCAACGCCGCCCAATGGACAAACAGCCCCATCAGGAACGAGCCCACGATATTCACAAGCAGGGTGCCCCAAGGAAAACCCGCGCCCCAAAGGGCGACACCGAGACGGCCAACGGCGAAACGCGCCATGGCGCCGAGCGCTCCGCCCGCGCCGACCAAGGCAAATAATTTGGCTTCGGTCATCTCAAGTCGGCTCCGTTTCAGGCGACGCGCTCATCGCCTGCCCTCGCTTAGCGTCCCACTCCGCCAAACGGTCCGCAATCGCTTTTTCCGCCCCAATATAGCGCGGATCATAAAAACGCTGGCGAGGCATGTCCGGGGGAAAGTAATTGAGGCCCGCGAAATGATCCGGCGCGTTATGGTCATATACATAACCATCGGCGTAGCCGAGGTCTTTCATCAAGTTCGTCGGCGCGTTCATGGCGTGGGGCGGCGGGGCAAGAGACCCCGTTTCCCGCGCGGCCGTCTTCGCCATTTTAAAGGCGGCGTAGGAACGGTTCGACTTCGGCGCCGCCCCCAAATAGGCAACGAGTTGTCCAATAGCGATTTCACCTTCCGGCTGACCCAACATCTCATAAGCGTCCCGCGCTGCGATCGCCATGGGCAAGGCATGAGGATCGGCGTTGCCGATATCCTCCGAGGCGATAACAATCAGTCGACGAAGAATAAATCGCGGATCTTCGCCGCCCACAACCATGCGCGCCGCCCAATAAAGAGCCGCATCAACATCAGAGCCGCGGATGGATTTTTGCAAGGCGCTTGCGAGATTATAATGGGATTCCTGTCCCTTATCGTATACAGGCGCACGCGCCGCGATCACCGTCGAGAGGGCTTCTTGATCAAACGGAGCGCCGGCGTTTGGCGCACTTGCCGCGATAAGAACAGCCTCGGCCAGGCTCAGCGCATACCGGCCATCGCCATCGGCCATGGCGATCAAGGCCTCCCGCGCGGCATTGGTGAGCGGCAAGGCTGCATTCGCGTCCTCTTCAACCCGCTGTAACAATGTTTCAATGTCGGAGGCTTCCAGACGGCGCAATACAAAAACTTGGGCGCGGGACAAAATAGCTGGGTTCAATTCAAAGGATGGATTTTCCGTTGTCGCCCCAACCAGGGTGACCAGCCCGGATTCAAGATGGGGTAAAAACCCATCCTGTTGGGCGCGATTGAACCGGTGGATCTCGTCGACAAATAAAAGCGTGCCCCGCCCCATTCGCCGGCGTTCGCGGGCGGCGTCAAAAACTTTGCGCAAGTCGGCGACACCGGAAAAAACCGCCGAGAGCTGAACAAATTCTAGTTTTGTTTTGTTCGCCAAAAGCCGCGCTATCGTTGTTTTGCCAACGCCCGGCGGCCCCCACAGAATAAGCGATGACAACCGACCCGCCTCGACCTGGCGGCGCAGCGCGCCGTCAGCGCCCAACAAATGATCCTGCCCTACAACATCGTCGAGTGTTGTCGGGCGCAATTTGTCAGCAAGGGGGCGCGGCGCCTCTTTCTCTAAACCGCTCGCGGCGAAAAGGTCTGTCATTGGATCAATAACGACGTATGGAGCGCCGCCACTAACGACATCGCCGACCAGATCGGGTTGTGCACCAGGAAACCACGCGGTCGCCCGTGTCGACATCGATATCCCACCTCGCCACCGGCTTACTCAGCTCTCGGTTTAAGTCAGCCGTCGTACGAATCTTCTTGCCGTTCACGGCAACAATCCGGTGACCACGCCGCAGGCCCTTTCGGCCAGCGTAGCTGCGTCGTGGGGCGTTCAGCACCTGAACCCCCGACAGAAGCGGATTGATCCCCAGTTCCTCATTAAATCGCGGCGATAAATTGACAACCGCGACGCTTCTCATGGGATGTTCGCCCTCTAACACACGCTCATCGGGGGCCGGCGTTTCGGGGGGCAATTTCAGGGCGACCTTGCCCGTGCGCTGTTTTCCGTTTCGCACATAAACGACATCCGCTTCCGCGCCATCATCAAGAATACCAACGCGATATCGCAAGGTCGCCGCATCGGGAATATCGTTGCCGTCCAATTCGATGATCACATCACCGCTTTTTAAGCCCGCCTTATCAAAGGGGCCGCCCTTATACAGATCATTCACGATCGCGCCCGCCGGCCTGTCGAGGCCGATGGCGCTCGCCATTGTGGAGGTGACGGTTTCCGTCGTCGCCCCCGTCCACGGACGGATAACGGCGCCGCCGCGCATGGCCGACGCGATGACCTGTTGAACGAGCCGGGCCGGGATCGCGAACCCGATGCCGTTCGATCCGCCGGAGCGCGAGAAAATCGCCGTATTAACACCCAAAAGCTGGCCATTTACATCAACAAGCGCACCGCCGGAATTGCCGGGATTGATCGCCGCATCGGTCTGAATAAAAAACTGAAAATCGGAAATCGACACTTCCGTACGCGCCAACGCCGAGACAATGCCGCTCGTTACGGTTTGTCCAACTCCGAACGGGTTCCCAATCGCGAGAACAATATCGCCGACTTCAGCGGCGTCAGAGTTGGCGAACGCCATGAAGGGCAAGGTCTCTCCGGCGTCAATTTTTAAAACAGCAAGATCCGTTTGCGGATCAGTCAGCAGGAGTTCAGCATCGAATTCGCGTCGGTCGGCGAAAACGACTTTGATCTCGGTCATATCTTCAATGACGTGGTTGTTGGTCACGATAACGCCGTCGGGGCTGACGATTACGCCGGACCCGAGGGAGGTCTGTGTCCGCGGTCCTGCACGCCCGAAAAATTGATCGAAGAAGGTATCGCCAGTTGTTCGGTTGATGGTGCGGCTCGTGTAAATATTCACAACGGACGGTCCAACGCGGTCAACAATCGGCGCAAAAGAGGCGCGCACCGCCGCCATGCTCTCCGGCGCGACGCGCGTGTCCTCACCGACGGCCCCGCCCGTCATCTGATCCGTTTGAGCGTCGATCTTTACTGGCGCGATGGCGGGCGCGGACGCCGCGATTTCGGCGGCCGGCTCTGCTTGCGCTGATGGTGATGGTGATGTGGGCGCGGCCGGTTGGGCGCAAGCGCCACCCAAAAAAAGGAAAACGCTAGAGAGAGCGGCGAGGAAATGTTTCATTATTCGTAATCCGGATTCGCGGTTGGAAATCAGTGAGAAAGCAGCGGGAAACAAGGGTTTTACGCGCATACATATCGGTTGTCTCCCGCCCAATGGCAAGATCGCGCCCCTTGCCCTTGAGCAGCCTTATCTCCCCCCTGCAATTTCGTCAGCCCTCGCCGATATCGCGAATTCTCTTAAACCCATCTTCCAAGATAAGGATTTGTTTCAAAACCTCTTTTCGCACTTTGCCGAGGCCATCCTCAAGCTTTTGACCATTATTGCTCACCGTTTGGGCGAGTTTGATCATTTGCTCTGCCTGGCCTGCTTGCTTTTCGATCGCCCGGATCGCCATTTCAATGGCATTGAAATCCGCCGCTTCCCGTGCGTCATGGACGCGGGATTTAGCCGCGAGCGCCCGCGTGAGGGAGAGGCCCGCTTTCAAGATAAAGTCCGATTGTTGGTCTGCCTCGTCCCATACAACAAAGACATCCTCGCCATAGCGGGCGAGCGGGTCTAACCCTTCGGGCGCAGTGCGGGCCGAAAACACAAACAACCCAACGCCCGCGCCACGATTTTTCCGCGCCTCATCAATTTCTTGGCGGGCCTTGGCAAGATCATAGGAAGCGCTTTCCTTCGCTTCGACCACGATTTTGGCGCCGGCCGCGACATGATCGGGGCCGAGTTCAATCACGCAATCGCCTTTTTTGTTATGTTTGATCAGCCCCGTCGTCGCCCCCGTCGCCACGGCAATATCACCTTGCGCTTGAGTTTCGCTTTTCAAGAAACTGATCAGCGCTTCTTCAAAGGCAAGACCATGGGTGGTCGAGCGTAATGATTCTGCTTTTCGCGCCGCCATTTCCGCCAAGCGCGCCATGACATCGGTTTGGAATTCGCGGTTATTTTTCGCCAACCCCTCAATCTGATCCAACATCTCCTTCCGCATCCGGAAGAGCGCGGAGCCATCTTTATCGAGGGAAAATTCATCGCTGATCAGCCGTTGCGCCTGATCGACCCGGCGCACAAGATTCGACAACGCCGAATCTGGCTTATCGAGCGAAAACTCTGACACCACCATTTCAACTTTTTTCTCAAGGGCTTCGCCGGCGGCGCCGTGTTGCTCTGACAATTCACGCAAGGTGCGCGTCAGCGCGCCATCGGGGTTGTCGAGGGAAAATTGTTTCAAGATCGCTTCGCGCTGTTGCGCGGCCGTTTCTTCAACCGCGCGGGCCAAGTGCCTGGCGATCCCTTTTTCCGCTGTCGGGTCGATAGCCTGCATAATGGGGCTTGCCGGCCCCATATGATCCGACAAGGTCTTCACAAGGGCAGATCCATCACCCGCCACTTGCGCTCGCAACACGTTTTCAAGATCACCATCCTTCGAAACAAGGCGCTCGACGCGTTCGGAGAAGCGGCCATCTTTCGGATCAAAATACTCCTTTAAACTGCGCCCGATATCGCCGGTCACCCCTTCGCGATGGCGATCCAACGCGACCGTAAGAGCATTGAGCAACCGGTCCCCTTCATGGCGAACCCGCTCAACATCAATTTGGCCTTCCGCCTGGCGCAGAGCGAGTACACCTATTTTCATCGCCGCAAGAGCATAAGCATCCCGATCTCGGCCGGGGGCGTGTAAGGAAAGCGTGGACACAATATCTGGGTCATCGACGTCTAACGTAAGACGCAGCCGCTTCACCCCCTCAGCCGCGGCATTTTCCACCGTCGATGTTAGTGCATCATCACCATCAATTTCGTTTTCATGGGATTCCCGCAACATCAATTTTCCCCTTTACCGGAATAGGAACATAATAAGAACATTTTATTTTATCAAGTCCGTTTGATTTTCCCGACGTGAAAGGCAAAAAACAACCGAGTCGCCTTAACGCCCAATAGTCCACTGAGGAGCGCGATTACGAGCTCCAAGACCGGCGAGCGCCAAAACAAGAGAAGCGACATGACCACCTTACCATTTGTACAGAAACTAAAATTTTTGGTTCGACAGCCGTTTTTTGCCGCCATCGGATTCCAGGGCCACGTTCCCCTTGCGATGACCGAAACAGACAACGGGGCGGTCGTGACGGTCGATGGCGTAGCGGTACACGTTCCCTCCCCGCTGTATTGGAAAATGTTCAAATATGGTTGGCGCGCGCGCCTAGATCAGCTCTCGCATGAATACGGGCTAGACAGATTTTTTATGCTTAACAAGGATAGCACTGTCCTGGATGTGGGCGGCAATATTGGTGAGTTCGCCATACTGTGTTCACAAAAAGGCGCCGCTGTGCATAGTTTCGAACCCGACCCAAAAGCGCGCGCGTGCTATCTAGAAAATACGGCGGGTTGCAACAACACGCATGTCCATGATCTGGTCATCTGGAAAGAAAATGGCGAGGTTGAATTCGGCTTTGCACCAGACCGCGCCGATTCATCCGTATTCGCTGAAAATACGCCGAAACAAATGAAATCCGCCGCTACAATTGCGCGGTTTCTAACGGAGCAAGATATTCCAGTCGTCGATCTTCTAAAGTGCGACGCAGAAGGCGCAGAGCCTGAAGTCCTAGAAGGGGTCGGCGACGATTTTCATCGCATTAAAGGGGTTGCTTTCGATACTGGCGCCGAACGCCATGGCGAACGCACCCATGACGCCTGCGCCGCTATACTCAATGCCAATGGCTTTAGAGTGTTCGAAGAAAAGATCGGCACGCGGTGGATGACCTATGGCGTGCGGCTGACCGTATAAAAGATAATAAAAAGGCCGCGTATGTTTTCCATACGCAGCCTCGGTAATCAATAATTACTCATTGTACCGCATAATAAACTGATGAATCGTTAGGCCGTCGCTTTCGCATTCCGGCGCCGCGCACCATTCGCCGCAAAACCAGCGAGCGCCATCACCATTAATGGCGCAGCAGCCGGTAGCGGTACTTCGCTCACACTGCCAAACGCAATGTCATCAAGTCCAATGAGACCGACCCCTTCAACATCAATACCTAGGGACGTAATGCCACCCAAATTCACTAACCCTAGGAAAAACGGAACATTCGCCGCCAGTTCATAACTCTTACTCTCGTGCCCATCGGTACTGACGGTAAATGTCGTGTCGCTTTTCGACGTGATGTTGAACCCCAGCGCCGTGATGGGCGATGCAAACCCGAAAATATGGCCGATTGACGCGCCGTTATCGTAGTAAACGGCAAAGTTAGAACCACTTGTGGCAAACACCCCGTCCCAACGGTCACTCACCCCAATTGCATTGAAGCCACGCGTTTCCTTAAAAGAAAACCAAGGTAATGTCGTCGTGGCCTTGAAATCATTGAGTCCATTTGTAGTGGATTCAAATGTTTCTACTGTTGTGGTGGTTCTAGAATCAAACTCCGATTTAGAAATCAGCACCGTTGCGGCTTGTGCGCTGCCAACCATGGTCGCTAGCATTGCCGCCAAAAAAATAATCCGTCTCATAACAATTATATGCCCTTTACTACACAACCTGATGCGCCAAACACACATCTTTTACGTGCAGCCACGCAAAGGGCATACCAAAGAAGACCCATTCCAAATTGATCAGGAACAGGTCAAAACGGCAAATTGAGAAAAGGGTGTCCTATTTTAGGACAAAGTTTGGTTAAACCCGAAAGGGCGCGCCCACTAGAATCGATGCGGAGGTTATTCCTCGTCGCCATCATCGTCCTGGATCATGGTCGGTCCAGAATCTTGACCTTTCGCGTCTTCATCACGGTCCACGAATTCGATGACGGCCATTGGTGCGTTATCACCGAAACGAAAGCCCGCCTTCATAATCCGAATGTAGCCGCCATTACGCTCGGCATAGCGCGGCCCAAGCGTTTCAAACAGCTTTTTCGCCATCGCTTCATCCCGCAAACGGCTCGCGGCAAGGCGGCGCATGGAGAGTTTGCTCGACACATTGGCGTTGCCCTTCTTCGCAAGGGTCACGAGCTTCTCGACAATCGGACGAAGCTCTTTGGCCTTTGGCAGCGTCGTCGTGATCTGCTCATGCTTAATTAGGGCCGACGCCATGTTTGCGAACATCGCTTTGCGGTGTTCGTGGGTCCGGTTCAGTTTGCGCAATGCGAAGCCGTGGCGCATTTTCTTTCTCCTAGCGGCGATCCCTTAACGCGAGGCCGTTAATCGCCGATCTGTTCCTACTCGTCGTATTTCTTAGCGAGATCTTCGATGTTCTCAGGCGGCCAATCCGGCACTTCCATGCCAAGATGCAACCCGAGACCTGCGAGGACTTCTTTGATTTCGTTTAGTGACTTACGCCCAAAATTCGGCGTACGGAGCATTTCCGCTTCCGTCTTCTGAATAAGATCGCCGATATAGACAATGTTGTCGTTTTTCAAGCAGTTAGCAGAGCGCACCGACAGCTCCAACTCGTCAACCTTACGCAAAAGCGCCGGGTTAAATGGCAGCTCGATGCGTTCCGATCCGCCGGCGTCTTTTTGCGGTTCGTCGAAGTTCACGAAGATCTGCAGCTGGTCCTGTAAGATGCGCGCAGCATAAGCGGCGGCGTCTTCCGGCGAGACAGATCCATCGGTTTCAATATCCATGATCAGACGATCATAGTCGAGGACCTGACCTTCGCGGGTATTTTCAACGCGATAGGCAACGCGCTTTACCGGCGAATAAAGACTGTCTACCGGAATAAGCCCAATCGGCGCATCTTCCGGACGATTACGGTCCGCGGCGACATAGCCTTTGCCAGATTGCACAGTGAATTCGATGCGCAGGTTCGCGCCCTCGTCGAGCGTGCAGATGACTTGTTTAGGGTCAAGAATATCGACGGACGCCGTCTCCTCAATGTCAGCGGCGGTCACAGCGCCCGGCCCGGTCTTTTTGAGAACGAGGCGCTTGGGGCCATCGGCATGGCAGCGCATCGCGAGCTGCTTCACGTTGAGGACGATATCCGTGACGTCTTCACGTACGCCTGGAATAGAAGAGAATTCGTGGACCACGCCGTCAATTTGGATCGACGTCACCGCGGCGCCTTGAAGAGAAGACAGTAATACCCGACGCAGGGCATTGCCGAGCGTGAGACCGAACCCGCGCTCCAACGGCTGAGCGATGATGGTTGCGCGACGGCGACGATCGACGCCCACATTCACATCAAGCTTTGCGGGGCGGATGAGTTCCTGCCAATTCTTTTCAACTACCGTCATAGTGCTCCGTCCAGGTTGCGGCGCGAAATCGTTCAAACGCCGGCTTCATGCTGTTAAATCCGCAGGCCGCCATCGGCCTTGCCGCGCAATTGTTAGACGCGCCGGCGCTTGCGGGGGCGGCATCCGTTATGGGGGATGGGCGTCGTATCGGTGATCATGTTCACCGTGAGCCCAGCGGCTTGTAGCGCGCGAAGGGCGCTTTCGCGACCCGAGCCAGGCCCTTTTACTTCAACGTTCACCGTCTTTAGCCCGTGTTCCATGGCTTTTTTCGCCGCGTCTTCAGCCGCCACCTGCGCAGCATAAGGCGTGGATTTTCTCGAGCCTTTGAACCCCATGCCGCCAGCGGTCTGCCATGAGATGGCGTTCCCCTGTTCATCGGTGATGGTCACATGGGTATTATTGAAAGAGGCGTTCACCTTTACGAGGCCGGAAGAAATATTCTTACGTTCGCGGCGACGGACGCGTTGAGCTGGCTGCTTCGCCATTGTGTCTTTTCCTTATTTCTTCTTACCGGCGATGGGCCGTGCTGGCCCCTTACGGGTGCGAGCGTTCGTATGAGTGCGTTGACCGCGAACCGGCAGGCCACGACGATGGCGCAGCCCCCGGTAACAGCCCATATCCATGAGACGCTTAATATTGACGGCCACATCGCGACGAAGGTCGCCTTCCACCATGTATCCGGCGTCGATCGTTTCGCGAATTTGAAGGACCTCGGCATCGGACAGGTCGTTCACGCGACGCTCCCGCGCAATGCCAACCTTTTCACAGATCTCCGTCGCTTTCGACGGGCCGATGCCATGAATATAACGAAGCGCGATTTCAACGCGCTTATTCGCCGGGATATTAACGCCTGCAATACGGGCCATGGGCCGTCCTCTTTAGTTTACGCCGCCTTCACTGCGACCTTGGCCGTCTTTCGACCGATTTTAACCTTAGGGCTCCAACGGCGCCTGATCCGAGGGATCCAATGGCTATGTAAGAGCGGTAATTTCACCTTAACCAGACACATAAAGCCCCGATCGGACGGTCGTTAAACTAACCGGCCGACGGAGCTAAACGGCGTTGCAGCGATCATCGCGCAACCACCCGCGCCTTATGTGGCGAAGGCGCGTAGATAGGCCTAACCCAGCGCTTCCGTCAACAGCGAAAACGACGGCTTTAGCCATTATTTACCCCTATTTCATCGAGGATCACACGCAAACTGGCCGCCACCTCATCAATCGACCCCATACCGTCCACTTTGCGCAACTTCCCCTGGTCTTCGTAATAGGGGATGAGCGGTGCGGTCTGGTCTTGGTAAACCTGCTGACGCTTCCGAAACGTCTCTTCATTGTCATCGGCGCGAACGGGTTCGCCCTTCGCTTTTGTCTCGTCAACGCGCTTGTTCAGGCGTTCAACGAGCTGATCGACGTCAACGACGAGTTCAATGACAATATCCAGGCGCCGACCCAGTTTGCCGAGCACACGGTCGATCATCTCAGCCTGGCCAATCGTGCGCACGGCGCCGTCGAGGATAAAGCCCTTCGCGCAATCAGGCTCTTGCACCCGCTCGGTAATGATTTCTTCGATGATCTCATCGGAGACGAGATCGCCGCGATCCATAATCGCTTTGCAGCGTTTCCCTAACTCTGAGCCCGATTTGATCGCCGCCCGAAGGATATCGCCGGTGGCGAGCTGGGGGATGCCCCGCTCCTCCATAATGATTTTCGCCTGGGTGCCTTTGCCGGCGCCTGGCGGTCCAAGCAGAATTAGGATCATCGCTTTCCGCCCCGTAGTTTCGATTTCTTGATGAGGCTCTCATACTGCTGGGCGACGAGGTGCCCCTGGATCTGTCCCACGGTGTCAAGCGTCACCGAGACAACAATGAGCAACGAGGTTCCGCCGAGGTAAACCGGAATATTGGAATACTGAGAACGCACGACTTCGGGCAGCAAACAAACAAATGCAATGTAGCAGGCGCCGATGACCGTCAGACGGGTGACGACATAGTCTAGATATTCTGCTGTTCTCGCGCCCGGCCGGTAGCCCTGAATGAACCCGCCATATTTCTTCAGATTATCGGAGACATCCTCAACGTTGAAGACAACGGAGGTATAGATGAAGGTGAAGCCGATAATCAGGGCGCCATATAGCGCGATATAGAGGGGCCGTCCGGGAGCGAACAAAATCTGCAATGTCTGCAGCCATTCAGGGGAATTCGGGCCGACTGCATTGGCCGCTGTTGCGGGCAGCAGCAGCAATGACGACGCGAAGATCGGCGGGATAACGCCCGATGGATTAAGCTTCAGAGGCAGGTGGGATTTCTCGCCCTGGGTCATCCGATTGCCAACCTGACGGCGCGGATACTGGACGAGCACCCGGCGTTGAGAGCGCTCCATGAACACCACAAACCAGATGAGCGCCAATGACATTAAAATCACAACGAGGACGATACCACTCGGCAGGGACGCGCCAGCGGCGCCGGTTCCGTTGCCAAGGGCGAAGAGCCCGGCCGCCGCGCGAGGCAACTCAGCGACAATGCCAGCGAAAATCAGAAGCGAAACACCGTTGCCGACACCGCGCGCCGTAATCTGTTCCCCTAACCAGAGAAGGAACATAACGCCGCCCACCAAGGTAACGACTGTGGTGAATGTAAAGACCAAGCCAGGATTCATCGCCGCCGACACGCCGCCCGTTCCGCCAGCGGACAAACTGACGGCAATGAAGTAGCCTTGAAGGGTCGCCAGTAGGACGGTCAAATAACGCGTATAGACATTAATCTGCCTGCGCCCCTGTTCACCGTCTTTTTTGAGCTGTTCCAACGTCGGCACGACGGCCGTCATCAGCTGCATGATGATCGATGCCGAAATATAAGGCATGATATTGAGGGCGAAGATCGCCATGCGTTCGACGGCGCCGCCTGTAAACAAATTCAATGTACCGAGCAAACCGCCTTGCTGGGATTGAAATTGTTGCGCATACACCTCTGGGTTGATACCCGGAATGGGGATATACGTTCCAAGGCGATAAACGATCAGCGCGCCGAGGGTGAACAACAAGCGCTTCTTCAGTTCTTCCGCCTTGGCGAAAGACGAAAACGTTATGTTCTGCGCAAACTGTTCAGCGGCTGACGTCATGTAATGCTCACTTTATCTACTGCTTGCTGGGTTTTCAGCAATCACCCTGGCCGCAAGCGTCATACACTACAAAAACAACACCGAGGCGGTCAAAAAACACCGTTGCAACCGGCGATCATCCTGATTTGCCTATGACGTCTTCATGCGTGATGGCGACTGTCGCAGCCGGCTATGTGGTTCTCCGTCGCAACATTGCAAGGCTTCGCGTCGTTGGCTCTTGCGATGCTGGGGCTTGCGGCGGCGATAAAAACCCTACTCCGCTTTTTTCTTTGGACCCTTTGGCCCTTCCACAGGAACGACCGTCACAGTACCACCCGCTTTCTCAACGGCCGCTTTGGCGCCGGCGCTCGCATGGGCGACTGTAAGGTCAAGCTTGGCGGACACCTCACCATGACCAAGCAGGCGCACGCCATCGTGTAGACGGCGCAGCACACCCGCGGAAACGAGAACCTCCCCCGTCACCGGGGTCCCAGCGTCAAGCTTGCCCGCATCAACAGCAGCTTGCAGGCGCCCGATATTCACTTCGGCGAATTTCAATCGGTTCGGCTTGTTAAAGCCGCGCTTTGGCAGCCTCATATAAAGCGGCATCTGACCGCCTTCATAGGCGCGAATGCCGCTGACGCCTGAACGGGATTTTTGCCCTTTAACGCCGCGTCCGCCGGTCTTGCCCTTGCCGGACCCAATACCGCGGCCAATGCGCATGCGTTTTTTGCGCGAACCAGGATTATCGGAAAGTTCGTGGAGTTTCATTTTTTTACCTCGACTTGCGACAGAACAGGGCTGTCGCCCGTCCGCCTCGCCTATTTACCCCGCCAAAAAGCAAGGGCCTTCTTCTAGTCTTCTAAAACCTCAACCATATGCGCGACTTTGCGGATCATACCCCGAACCGCGGGCGTGTCCTCTAACTCGCGCACCCGGCCGATTTTATTCAGGCCAAGGCCAATCAGTGTCGCGCGTTGATCTTGCGGACGCCGGATTGGGCTGCCGGTTTGGCGCACCTTGATGGTTTTACTCTGAGCCATGTTCTATTCCTTCAACCGCGCCTGCGTTCAATGAGGAGCGATCGTTTCCTTACGCTTCAGCGACAACCTCGACAGCCTCATCGCCACCGTTGACGTCAACGTCAACATCCGTAGACGGCGCAGAGGCCGCCTGACGGCCCGCAAAAATTTCCGATACTTTCTTCCCGCGCTTCGCAGCAATCGCCCGCGGGCTCTCCTGGTTCTTCAGCGCATCAAATGTTGCGCGGACCATGTTGTAAGGGTTGGAAGAGCCCAGAGACTTCGCGACGACGTCTTGCACGCCCAACATTTCGAACACGGCGCGCATTGGACCACCCGCAATAATGCCGGTTCCCGGCGGGGCTGAGCGAATAACCACCTTACCCGCGCCCCAACGTCCGTTGGCGTCGTGGTGGACCGTGCGGCCCTCGCGCATTGGAATACGTACAAGGTTGCGCTTCGCTTCCTGGGACGCCTTGCGGATTGCTTCAGGCACCTCGCGCGCCTTACCCTTACCGAAACCAACGCGGCCGCGCTGATCGCCAACGACCACCAGAGCAGCAAAACCGAAGTTCTTACCGCCCTTCACCACTTTCGCGACGCGATTGATCGCGACAAGTTTGTCGACGAATTCGTCACGCTCTTCGCGTTCGTTACGGCCTCGCCGTCTGTCGTCGCGACGTCCATCTTCGCGCGCCATGCCGTTTCTCCTTAACCCTAGAACGTTAGGCCGGCTTCACGCGCGGCCTCCGCGAGCGCTTTTACACGCCCATGATAAATATACCCGCCGCGATCAAACACGACGTCTTTGACACCGGCTTTCACCGCGCGCTCCGCAACCGCCTTACCAACGGCTTCAGCCGCCGCTTTGTCTGACCCTTTTGCAAGGCCGCCGCGTAGATCCTTGTCGAGGCTCGATGCAGACGCGACGGTTTTGCCTTCGCGGTCATCAATCACCTGCGCAGAGATGTTTTTACCTGACCGATAGACAGACAGGCGCGGCTTGTCGCCGCCCAGTTTCTTAAGGCGCGTCCGCGTGCGCTGCGCGCGCTTCTGTCGATCCTTTAATGCCATAGCTCTTCTCGCCATCTGGCGCCGTCAAAAACGACGCGTCCGTTATTTCTTCTTGCCTTCCTTACGGAAGATATATTCGTCTTTGTACTTCACGCCTTTGCCCTTGTAAGGCTCGGGCGGACGGAATGCGCGGATTTCCGCGGCCGCTTGACCGACTTTTTGCTTATCAATGCCGGTGATCACAATTTCCGTCGGTTTCGGCGTGGCGATCTTCACCCCATCCGGTGACTGAAAATCGATCTCATGGCTGAAACCAAGGGCCAGGTTGAGCGCAGCACCCTTCATCTGTGCACGATAACCAACGCCGACTAATTCAAGCTCTTTCTTAAACTCGTTGGCGACGCCTTCGATGATGTTTGACACCATTGTCCGGCTCATGCCCCAAGCGGCGCGCGCCTGCTGGCTCTTGTCGACCGGCTCAACTTTAATTTCACCGTCGACAAGCGCGACCGTGCAGTAGTCGTTTACCGTAAACGCCTGCTCGCCCTTCGGGCCTTTCGCCGTCACTTTCTGGCCGTCGACCGAAACGGTCACGCCCTGGGGCACGGCAACTGGTTTTTTTCCAATACGAGACATGGGAGCTTCCCCTAGCCTTTCTTTTCAAACCTGGCGCGAACCCGCCTTAATAAACCTGGAACAGGACTTCGCCGCCGACATTCGCCGTGCGCGCCGCCTGGTCCGACATCACGCCCTTCGGCGTTGAGACAACAGAGATGCCAAGCCCGTTACGAACCGTCGGCAGTTCAGACACGGACGAATACACCCGCCGCCCCGGCTTGGACACGCGCTTGATATGAGAGATCACCGGGGAACCATCATAATATTTCAGTTCGACCTCAAAGGCCGGCTTCTCACCGTCCTTTTCAACCCGTGAATAGCCGCGAATGTAGCCTTCATCCGCCAGCACATCGAGGCACCAGCCCCGAAGCTTGGATGCAGGAACGGCAGTCATAGAATGGCGACGCATTTGCGCATTACGGATGCGCGTGATCAGGTCGCCGATTGGATCATTAATCGACATCTTTCCGCACTCTCCTTACCAACTAGACTTCACAAGACCGGGGATCTTACCGTCCGACCCCAACTCACGAAGCGCAATACGAGACATTTTCAGTTTGCGGTAAAATCCGCGCGGGCGACCCGTCACCATGCACCGATTGCGGATGCGGGTCTTTGAAGAATTGCGGGGCACTTCCGCCAGCTTCAACGCGGCATCAAAACGCTCGCCTGCTTCCAAGGAATCGTCTTTGATGATCGCTTTTAACCGTTCACGACGACCGGCGAATTTCTTCGCCAATTTGCGCCGCTTGAGGTCACGCTCAATCATACTCTTTTTAGCCATCTAGTCCTCCGTCGGACCGGTTTCCCAAAATCAGGACCTGGTCCAATTATCCGTTTGCGTCTTAAGACTTAAACGGGAAATTGAATTCTCTTAACAGTTCACGCGCTTCGTCATCCGTCGGCGCTGTGGTGCAAACAATGATGTCCATGCCGCGCACCTTATCGACCTTGTCATACTCGATCTCAGGGAACACGATATGCTCCTTCAGGCCCATGGCGTAATTACCGCGACCATCGAAGCTCTTAGGATTGAGGCCACGGAAGTCACGCACTCGAGGAAGCGCAATCGTCACAAGACGATCAAGAAAATCATACATCCGGTCTTTGCGCAGCGTGACCTTGCACCCGATCGGCATCTCTTCGCGGAGTTTAAAACCCGCGATGGATTTCTTCGAACGGCACAAAACCGGCTTTTGACCAGCGATCTGTGTTAAGTCCGCAAACGCCGCATCGACGGCTTTGCGATCATTCACGGCGTCGCCAACGCCCATATTGATCACGACCTTGTCGAGCTTCGGCGTCATCATGGCGTTCGCGTAGCTGAATTTCTCATTCAGCTTTTGACGAATACTATCATTATAAAGCGCCTTCAGACGCGGGGAATATGCTGCCTCAGCCATCGATGACCTCGCCCGTCCGCTTGGCAATGCGCACCTTGCGGCCGTCTTCTTGAATTTTGAACCCGACGCGGGTCGGTTGACCATCAACCAACAACGCGACATTCGATACGTGGATAGGCGCTTCCTTGCGGATAATCCCGCCGCGCTCCGTCTGCGATTGCTTCTGGTGCTTGGCAATGATGTTCACGCCAGAAACTAAAACGCGGTCTTCCTTTGGATAAACGGCGAGCACTTCGCCCTCTTTACCCTTATTGCGCTTAGCGCCTGTGGTGACGACGACCTTGTCGCCCTTTTTGATTTTCGCGGCCATTATCTTGGACCTCTATTCCTACAGCTCTTTACGATCAGAGCACTTCCGGCGCCAACGAGACGATTTTCATATGGTTCGCCGCGCGCAATTCGCGGGTCACTGGGCCAAAGATACGTGTCCCAATCGGTTCTTTGTTGTTGTTGATGAGCACAGCAGCGTTCCGGTCAAAACGAATAACCGATCCATCGCGACGTTTGATGTCTTTCGCTGTTCGTACAACGACGGCCTTCATCACTTGGCCCTTTTTGACGCGACCGCGTGGAATGGCTTCTTTTACCGACACAACGATAATGTCACCCACGCCGGCATAACGACGACCGGCGCCGCCAAGCACCTTGATGCACTGGACGCGCTTTGCGCCTGAATTATCGGCCACATCCAAATTCGACTGCATCTGGATCATTTTGACCCTCCTCTGGTCTTCCCCTAATTAGAAGACCGCTCACTTCATCAACATCGCCGCTTTTCAACGGCTTTCTACTTTCTTGTCTCGCTTACTTGGTGCCGAGACCAATCACTTCCCAGCGCTTCAATTTTGATTTCGGCGCACATTCCTGGATTTGAACAAGATCACCGTCCTTGAACGAGCCATCTTCGACATGGGCGTGGTACCGCTTTGAGCGGCGCACGATCTTTTTCAGAAGTGGGTGCGTGAATGTCCGTTCGACATTGACGACAACCGTCTTCGGGTTCTTGGCGCTGACGACGGCGCCTTGGAGAATGCGTTTTGGCATCGACAGTTCCTTTAATTAGCTCGCCGCTTCACTGGCGCCGGTCGTCGCCGCGGGTGTTGTCTTCTGGCGCAAGATCGTTTTGATCCGCGCGATGTCGCGGCGTACTTCACCGACTTGCGCGGTCTTTTCCAACTGCCCCGTAGCGCGCTGGAAGCGCAGATTGAATTGCTCTTTTTTCAACTGAACGAGTTTATCCTTCAGCTGATCTTCCGTCAGGTCGCGCATATCAGATGCTTTCATCGTCTGGGCTCCCTATTCCTATTCACCAACGCGCGTGATGACGCGTGTTTTAATCGGAAGCTTCGCAGCCCCCAGCGCCAACGCCTCGCGGGCGACCTCATCAGGTACGCCGTCGATTTCAAACATGACGCGACCAGGTTTAACTTTAGCAGCCCAAAATTCCGGTGAGCCCTTACCCTTACCCATCCGGACTTCCGTTGGCTTTTTTGACACCGGCACATCAGGAAAAACGCGGATCCAAACACGCCCGGCGCGTTTCATCGCACGGGTAATGGCCCGGCGCGTCGCCTCAATCTGGCGCGCCGTGATGCGTTCCGGCTCCATCGCTTTCAGCCCGTGAGAGCCGAAATTGAGATCCGTACCGCCTTTAGCGACGCCTTTGATCCGCCCTTTATGCTGTTTGCGGAATTTTGTGCGTTTCGGCTGCAGCATTGCGCCTCTCCAAACCCTACCGTTTCACCTAAGCGCGTTCTTCACGACGCTGACCGGAAACACCGCCGGTCTGCGCGTCAATCAAACGCTTCTCCTGACCCATTGGGTCATGTTCCATGATCTCGCCTTTGAAGATCCAAACTTTTACGCCGATGGCGCCATAGGTCGTGCGCGCTGTCGCGACGCCATAGTCGATATCCGCGCGCAGAGTATGAAGCGGCACACGCCCTTCGCGATACCATTCCATGCGCGCGATTTCGGCGCCGCCTAGACGACCGGAAACATTGACCCGGATGCCAAGGCCACCCATGCGCATCGCCGTTTGCATCGCGCGCTTCATTGCGCGACGGAACGCAACACGACGTTCAAGCTGCTGGGCGATGTTATCGGCAACCAACATTGCGTCGATTTCCGGCTTGCGGATCTCAACGATGTTAAGAACCGTTTCGGATTCCGTATACTTCTGTAGCTCGCCGCGCAGCTTCTCGATATCGGCGCCTTTTTTACCGATCACGACGCCCGGACGGGCCGTATAGATCGTCACCCGGCATTTTTTGTGCGGGCGTTCGATGACAATGCGAGAAATGCCAGCTTGTTTTAGCCGCTTTTCAAGGAATGTGCGGATCGCCAAATCTTCATGCAAAAGATCAGCGTAGCTCGCGGCTGGCGCAAACCAACGCGAATCCCATGTGCGGTTAATACCCAGCCGGAGCCCGATAGGATTGACCTTCTGACCCATTAGGCGGCCTCCTCAACTTCTTTAACGACGATGGTGATTTCAGCAAACGGCTTTAAGATCTTACCGACTTTACCGCGACCGCGTGGCCGCCAGCGCTTCATCACCAGGTTTTTTCCAACAAACGCCTGATCGACAACCAGTGAATCGATATCGAGATCATGGTTATTCTCCGCATTCGCGATGGCGCTTTCGAGGACTTTCTTCACGTCCTTCGAGATGCGCTTGCGCGAGAATTCTAAATCAGCAAGGGCCCGCTCAACCTTTTTACCCCGGATCATCTGGGCCACTAGGTTCAGCTTCTGCGGCGAGATACGGATCATCCGCGCTTTCGCCATCGCTTGGTTGTCAGCAAGCTGACGAGGAAAAGACGTCTTACCCATCGTTATTTCCTCCGTGCCTTTTTATCAGCGCCGTGACCGTAATAGGTGCGCGACGGCGAAAACTCGCCAAGTTTATGACCGACCATATCTTCGGTAACGTGAACCGGCACAAACTTGTGACCGTTATAAACGTTGAAGGTCAGACCGACGAATTGCGGCAGGATGGTCGAGCGACGGGACCAGGTTTTCACCCCACCCTTGTGACCGCCATCCTGGGCCTCTTCCGCTTTCTTCAACAGATAGCGGTCGATGAACGGCCCTTTCCATACTGAACGTGGCATATCTTTATTTCTCCAACGCCCTAAAGCTTACTTCTCTTAACGCTTCTTCCGGACATGCCGTGAGCGAATGATCATTTTATCGGTTTTCTTATTCTTGCGGGTGCGCTTACCCTTTGTCGGCTGCCCCCAAGGGGTAACCGGGTGACGACCGCCGGATGTACGCCCCTCGCCGCCGCCATGGGGGTGATCAACTGGGTTCATCACCACACCGCGTACGGAAGGACGACGGCCCTTCAAGCGATTGCGGCCGGCTTTCGCGACAACCTCGTTCATCTTATCCGGGTTAGAAACAGCGCCAACCGTGGCGAAGCAATCGCCGTGAACCAAGCGGACCTCGCCAGAGGTAAGACGCATCTGCGCCATTGCGCCATCGCGCCCCACCAGCTGGGCGTATGAGCCAGCAGAACGAGCCAACTGTCCGCCTTTTTCAGGCTTCAGTTCGATATTGTGAACAATGGTGCCAACCGGAATAGACTTCAGCGGCATCGCGTTGCCAGGTTTAATGTCAACCTTGGCGCCGGCGATGACCTTATCGCCTTCCTTTAGGCGCTGAGGCGCAATGATATAAGACAATTCACCGTCTAGATATTTAACAAGAGCGATGAACGCCGAGCGGTTAGGATCATACTCAAGACGCTCAACCTTCGCCTCGATATCAAGCTTCCGACGCTTGAAATCGATCTTACGATACAGCTTCTTCGCACCGCCGCCACGACGACGCACCGTGATGCGGCCCGTATTATTGCGCCCTCCCTTAGAGGTCAGACCCTCTGTTAGGGTTTTCTCCGGCCCGCCCTTCCACAGATCACTGCGGTCAACCATCACCAATTGACGGCGGGAAGGGGTCGTCGGTTTAAAGGTTCTCAACGCCATTGTTCATTCACCCGCTAAGCTTCACGCCCAGCCGTTCCTTAAAGACCTGTCGTCACGTCGATTGCATGGCCCTCTTCGAGGGTCACAATCGCCTTCTTAACTGTGGAGCGCGTATAAGGACGCCCACGGAATAATTTCTTCTTACCCTTTACGCGAAGAGTATTCACCGCCTTCACTTTTACCTTGAAAAGGGTCTCAACCGCCTCGGCGATTTCAGGCTTCGTTGCTTCCAACGGCACCTTGAAAACCACCTGATTATTCTCGGCGGAAATCGTCGACTTTTCGGTGATTACCGGGGCGGTAATTGTGTCGAAATGCTTTTCAGTGGTCGCATTCATTTCAGCTTGGCCTCCAGCCCTTCGACAGCGGCGCGGGTCAACACGAGTTTTTCCCGACGCAAAATATCGTACACATTGGCGCCAACCGTCGGCAGAACGTCCACATTTGGAATGTTCCGCGCAACGCGCGCAAAGTTCTCGTTTACCGCCGCATCAACAATCAAGGCGTTCTTCAAACCCAATTTACCAAATTGCTCAGCAAGGGCTTTGGTCTTGGCGCTGTCGGCAAGATCTGTGTTCTCAAGGACAACAACTTCCTTAGCCGCAATCTTCGCTGACAAAGCGTGCTTCATGGCGAGGCGGCGCACTTTCTTTGGCAGATCGATCGCGTGGCTGCGCGGACGAGGCGGATGGGCGACGCCGCCGCCGCGAAACTGAGGCGCGGCTTTATTCCCGTGACGCGCGCCGCCGGACCCTTTTTGGCGGCCATATTTCTTCGAGGTCGCCGATACCTCGTTACGCGGCTTCGCGCGGTGCGTGCCCTGCTGGCGCTTGGCGAGTTGATACACCACCATGCGCTGGAGAATGTCGCGGCGCGGCTCCAGACCGAAGACATTGTCGTCGAGATCGATCGAGCCGGTCTTCTTGTTATCAAGATCAAGAACGTCGAGTTGCATGACTAGGCTTCCTCGCCTTCATTATTTTCAGAGCCAGCCGCCTCAGCGCGGAGCTTCGCGACCAGATCCTGGTCAACCTTGGCGCGCGGCGGCTTACCATCGATCATTTCTTGGGCCTGGACGATCCATTCCTGCTTCTCAGCCTGGTCCGTCACACCAAGTTTTTCGAACAACGCCGCACGGTCTTCGTCGCTCAGGGCGACAAGACCGGTCAGAGTGCCAAGGCCCTCAGCCTCCAGCGCTTCCGCCGTTTTCTCACCAATCCCGTCGATCAAAACAATTTTGTCAATCGCGTCGATGAACCCTTCACCAGCGTCCTCCGCAACCGGCGCATCGGCGGCCGGCGCTTTGCGCTCAAGGAGTTTCGCTGGTTTTGGCGCATCGTCAGGAGCCGGTGTCTTAACCGCGTCACGGATCATCACCCATCCCGCTTTCGGTCCTGGTACAGCACCCTTCAGCAAGATAATACCACGTTCTTCATCGACCCGGACGACTTCGATGTTTTGGGTGGTACACCGAACGTCGCCCATATGGCCGGCCATCTTTTTGCCTTTGAAAACCTTACCGGGATCCTGACACTGACCAGTTGAACCATGGGAACGGTGGGAAATGGAGACACCGTGGCTTGCGCGCAATCCGCCAAAATTGTGGCGTTTCATGCCGCCTGCAAAGCCCTTACCGATCGTCACGCCACTGACGTCGACTTTCTGGCCTTCAAGAAAATGCGCTGCGGATAACTCGGCGCCGATTTCAACAAGATTCTCCTCGGACACGCGAAACTCAACGACCTTTTGCTTCGGCTCAACCGACGCCTTCGCAAACTGACCGCGTTCGGCTTTCGTCGTCCGCTTAATCTTCTTTGCACCGGCGCCAAGTTGTAGCGCTGTATACCCGTGAGAACTCTGCGTGCGCTGTTCAATCACCTGGCAGCCATCAACATGCATTACCGTCACAGGCACATGCTCGCCGTCAGGGCGATAGTACCGTGTCATGCCAACTTTTTTCGCGATCAATCCTGTTCGCATTGTCGTCGCTCCTTACGCCTTTGCCGTGCCTTAGGCGCCCGTCTTAATTTCAATATCGACACCCGCCGAGACGTCGAGCTTCATCAATGCATCAATCGTCTGTGGCGTTGGGTCGACAATATCGAGCATGCGCTTATGGGTGCGCATCTCAAACTGCTCACGGCTTTTCTTATCGATATGCGGCGAACGATTAACCGTAAACCGCTCGATACGTGTTGGCAGCGGGATAGGGCCGCGCACTTGTGCGCCAGTACGTTTCGCCGTGTTGACAATCTCGATCGTCGACGTGTCGAGAACGCGATGGTCAAACGCCTTGAGCCGGATGCGGATATTCTGTTGCATAATGCTACGTTTCTTAAAGCCGCTGCTCTCGCAGCCTATCCTAGTTTCCTGAAACAACCCGCGATGGATCCAACAGGGATGAAAAGTCAAAAAAAGCAGGGCGGACAATCGTCCGCCCTGCTCTGCACATTATAGTGCGCTACTCGATGATCTTCGAAACAACGCCAGCGCCAACCGTGCGACCGCCTTCGCGGATAGCGAAGCGAAGCTTCTCTTCCATCGCGATCGGCTGGATCAGCTCGACGTTTACTTCAACATTGTCGCCCGGCATCACCATTTCCGTACCTTCTTTCAATGTCACAATACCTGTCACATCGGTGGTGCGGAAATAGAACTGTGGACGGTAGTTCGTGAAGAACGGCGTGTGACGACCGCCTTCCTCTTTCGTAAGGATGTAGGCTTCGGCCACAAATTTCGTGTGCGGCGTCACCGAGCCTGGCTTACAAAGAACCTGGCCGCGCTCAACACCCTCACGGTCGATACCGCGAAGAAGAACACCAACGTTGTCGCCCGCTTCACCGCGATCAAGGAGCTTACGGAACATTTCAACGCCCGTGCAGGTCGTTTTCTGGGTGTCTTTAATGCCGACAATCTCAATCTCGTCACCGACGTTGACAACACCGCGCTCAACACGACCCGTCACAACCGTACCACGACCAGAGATCGAGAACACGTCCTCAATCGGCAGCAGGAATGGCTGATCAACCGGACGCTCAGGCGTTGGGATGTAGGCGTCAACCTGGGTCATCAGTTCTTTTATGGCGTTCTCGCCGATGCTCTCGTCACGGCCTTCCATTGCCGCAAGAGCCGAACCTTTGATGATCGGAATGTCGTCGCCAGGGAAATCGTAAGAAGAAAGAAGTTCGCGAACTTCCATCTCGACGAGTTCGAGGAGCTCTTCGTCATCGACCTGGTCAACTTTGTTCAAGAACACAACGATTGCCGGAACGCCAACCTGACGGGCAAGCAGGATGTGCTCGCGAGTCTGTGGCATTGGACCGTCAGCTGCGTTCACAACGAGGATCGCGCCGTCCATCTGAGCAGCGCCCGTGATCATGTTTTTGACGTAGTCAGCGTGCCCCGGGCAATCAACGTGGGCGTAGTGACGACCTTCGGTTTCGTACTCAACGTGCGCCGTAGAGATCGTGATGCCGCGCGCTTTTTCTTCCGGCGCGCCGTCGATCTGATCATAGGCCTGGAATTCACCAAAATACTTCGTGATCGCAGCCGTCAGTGTCGTCTTGCCATGGTCAACGTGACCGATGGTGCCGATGTTCGCATGCGGCTTGGTGCGTTCAAATTTAGCCTTCGCCATTTTACTTTTCTCCGTCTTCTGACGACTCGTCTAATTTCTCGTTTCTTCCCGCCCCAAGACCTTCCCGAGGCGGATCACGCGGGTGAAACTGTTAAGCCAGTTTCGCCTGCACTTCCTCTTGAACATTCTTCGGCACTTGTTCGTAGTGCGAGAATTGCATCGTGTATTGCGCACGCCCCTGAGTTTGAGAGCGCAACGTGTTCACATAACCGAACATGTTCGCCAAGGGAACATTGGCATGAACAACATTTGCGTTGCCGCGCATTTCTTGTTCTTGGATCTGACCCCGGCGAGAGTTCAAGTCGCCGATGACAGTGCCGGTGTACTCTTCAGGGGTCACAACTTCAACCTGCATGACCGGCTCCAGAAGCGCCATACCAAGCTGAGACTTTGCTTCGCGCATGGCGGCGCGGGCGGCGATCTCAAAAGCCAGAACCGAAGAGTCAACGTCGTGGAATGCGCCGTCAACCAACTCGACCTTGAAGTCTAAAATAGGGAACCCAACGAGCATGCCTGCGTCGCGGATGGAGTTGATACCCTTCTCAACGCCCGGAATGTATTCCCGTGGAATAGCGCCGCCGACAATCTGGGATTCAAATTCGTACCCGGCGCCCGGCTCTTGCGGGATGATGTTCATCTTCACCTTAGCGAACTGACCGGAGCCGCCAGATTGCTTCTTGTGGGTGTAGTCAATCGTATAAGGCTTTGTGAAGCATTCGCGATAGGCAACCTGTGGCGCACCAATATTGGCTTCGACTTTAAATTCGCGCTTCATGCGATCGACGAGAATGTCGAGGTGTAGTTCGCCCATCCCTTTGATGATCGTCTGGCCGGATTCTTCATCCGAGGTCACCCGGAAGGAAGGATCCTCAGCCGCAAGGCGCTGAAGGGCGATACCCATCTTCTCTTGGTCGGCCTTCGTCTTTGGCTCAACAGCCAGCTCGATAACCGGATCAGGGAATTCCATGCGTTCCAGAACAACCGGCTTGCCAGCTTCGCACAGCGTATCACCCGTTGTCGTGTCTTTAAGGCCTGCGATCGCCACGATGTCACCCGCATGAGCGATTTTGATGTCTTCACGATCATCAGAGTGCATCATGTACATGCGACCGACGCGCTCTTTCTTGCCCTTCACGGTATTCACGACCGTGATGCCCTGCTCCAACACGCCAGAGTAGATCCGGCAGAAGGTCAAGGAACCCACAAACGGGTCGTTCATAATCTTGAAGGCAAGCATGGCGAGAGGTTCGTCATCAGACGACTTACGCTCCAGCTCTTCGTCTGAATCTGGGTGAACGCCCTTAATCGCGGGGACTTCCAGCGGGTTCGGAAGGTAATCCACAACCGCATCCAACATCGGCTGGACGCCTTTGTTCTTAAAGGCGGATCCACATAATACTGGGTGGAAAGCAACCTCGCACGTACCCTTGCGGATGAGGCGCATGATGGTTTCGTTGTCAGGCTCATTGCCTTCTAGATAAGCTTCCATCACCGCTTCGTCCTGTTCGACGACAGTTTCGATGAGCTTTTCGCGATATTCAGTTGCCTGATCGACAAGATCAGCCGGGATTTCGGCCTCTTCGAATTTCGCACCTAGAGATTCTTCAAGCCAGATGATGGCTTTCATCTTGATGAGATCGACGACGCCTTTGAAATCGCTCTCCGCGCCGATGGGCAGCTGGAGCACAACCGTACTGGCGTCGAGCCGCTTATGGATCGTGTCGACGGAGTTGAAGAAGTCAGCACCGATCTTATCCATCTTATTGATAAAGAACATCCGCGGGACATTGTATTTATCGCCCTGACGCCAGACTGTTTCGGTCTGAGGCTCCACGCCGGCATTCGCGTCCAACAGCGCGACCGCGCCGTCCAACACACGAAGAGAGCGTTCGACTTCAATCGTGAAGTCAACGTGGCCAGGGGTATCAATGATGTTGAGACGCTTATCGTTCCAGAAACAGGTCGTCGCAGCCGAGGTAATCGTAATACCCCGCTCCTGCTCCTGCTCCATCCAGTCCATCGTCGCTGCGCCGTCATGCACTTCGCCGATCTTGTGGCTTTTGCCCGTGTAATAGAGAACACGCTCCGTGGTCGTCGTCTTGCCCGCATCGATATGGGCCATGATGCCGAAATTGCGGTAGTCTTCGATTTTATGCGTCCGAGACATGACGGATGTCCTTAACTCTGAAAGCTGTAAACGGTTACCAACGGTAATGGGAGAAAGCGCGGTTGGCTTCCGCCATCCGGTGGGTATCTTCGCGTTTCTTAACGGCGGCGCCCCGGTTTTGGGAGGCGTCCATTAACTCACCGGAAAGACGGTCGATCATGGTTGTTTCATTGCGCTTGCGGGAGGCGTCGATAATCCACCGCATGGCCAATGCCATTTTTCGGTCGGGACGCACTTCGACAGGCACCTGATACGTCGCGCCACCGACGCGGCGAGAGCGAACCTCGACAGCCGGCGTCACATTAGAAAGCGCTTCGTTAAACAGCTCGATCGGCGGGCGGCGTAATTTTTCCTCGATACGGTCAAAAGCGCCGTAAACGATTTTCTCGGCCGCGGATTTCTTGCCGTCGATCATGACGTAATTCATGAATTTCGAAACGGTCTTGTCCCCGAACTTTGGATCAGGGTGAACGACTCGCTTTTCTGCGCTATGGCGGCGTGACATGGACCTTCTCCTTACTTCGGACGTTTCGCGCCGTATTTCGAACGACGTTGCTTGCGGTCTTTAACGCCCTGCGTATCAAGGACGCCGCGCACGATGTGGTAGCGCACGCCCGGTAAGTCTTTCACGCGGCCGCCGCGAATAAGCACAACGGAGTGCTCTTGCAGGTTGTGACCTTCGCCCGGAATATATCCAATCACCTCGAACCCGTTTGTCAGGCGAATTTTCGCCACTTTACGCAAGGCTGAGTTTGGTTTCTTAGGCGTCGTTGTATAAACGCGCGTGCACACGCCCCGCTTTTGCGGGTTCGCCTGCATCGCCGGCACCTTATTGATCTTGCGGCGCGGCTGACGCGGCTTGCGTATGAGTTGTTGGATCGTTGGCATCAGATCTCCTTGAGCCCTCAAATTCTGCGTCGTCTCTGCGCCAACGGCACACGATTTACCCGTCTCCTCACGATGCAAAAAACCATGCGCATCGATGAGACGCGTGCGGGCGGCGCCCCGCATAACCGGAACCCCGCGCGTCGAAAACTAATGCTGTCGTCGGCAAAGATTGGCTGCGTTTCAGAGGCGAATTTATCAAAACGCCCTGACGGCCAGCCGTCTAGCGGGCGGAGACTTAACGGTGTGATATGATCGGGTCAATAGCCGCCGCGAGAATTTAGCGGTTTTTTTACAACTTCTTTACAAGCGGCGTGATTTTCGGCGTCACCCAATCCAAAACCGGATACGCGAGCGGCCTCGACCCCGTTATCCGGCGCGTACTTGAACAGCGGCCGACCGTCAGCCGGTGCTCGCCTGTCCGTTTAGACGGCAAGCCCAGCGTATTTTAAGTTGTTTAGGGCGCAAAGCACCTTCAGATGCAACGCTTGGGGGCGATCCCACCTCGCCTGCCGAAAAGGAGCGAACGAGAAGATTGGCGCCGCTTTGGCATGGCGGTGGTCTCAGCCTCAGAGTTAAGGACAGCGGCCCCGGTCATGGACTATTTACCATTGGATTTTGCAAGCGCTTGCAAAGATGTCACCCGTTGGCGGGGACAGCCCCCCTTCACACCGCCTGAGAATGGCATAATAAGGCCGCACCAATGCAGCCGATGACACCGCCCTGCGGGGGGAGGCAAAATGAAGGAACTTGAGGAATACAATGAGGATGAGGCAAAGGCGCTCGTCAGCGTTGTTATCGTTTCGCAAAATCGGCCCGCCCTTTTAAAACGCGCCATCGAAAGCGTCATTGCTCAAACCTATCATCCGATTGAAATTGTCATCGTAGACAATCAATCGACGCCGGCAATCGATTGGCCCTCGCCAGATGGGAACGGTGCATCGGTGAAGGTAATCCGGTCTCCGTTCTTCATGAACACAGCTCAATCGCGGAATTATGGCGTTACGCACTCCACGGGCGCCTTTGTTTCCTTTCTCGACGACGACGACTTTTACTTTTGTGAAAAGATCGAAAAGCAGATGGCTGAGTTTCGGGCCGATCTCGATTTGAACATTGTTTATATTAACACAGAACGTCACGACAAAGACGGCGTGCGCCAGGCAACCATGCGCGGCATCTATACCGAGCCGCTGGTTCGATTGATTCACCTAAACGGGTTAATGATTCGCCGAGACGTCGCCCTTAAAGAACCATTCGATGAACGTATGACGCGCCATGTCGATGATCATTTGGCGTTTCGCCTATTTGACCGTTATAAATGGAAACATGTTGATGAGCCGGGCGCGGTCTGGAACGATGATGGTCGCTCAGATCAGCTAACCTATCATTCCGCAACAACAAGATTTCGTAATTTTCCAGCTAAGTACAAGAACTGGAAAATTATGTGCGAAGATTTTGTCGATAATATAGATCAGTCTGCGTTTTTGAGAAAACTTTACTATCGGCGTCAGGCAATATTGTCGCTTATTATGGTGAAACCAATTGAAGCGATAAAATACGCATCCGCCGCAATTGGGTGGTCAAACGGTCCACGCTGATTATTTACTTTAAAAGTCGCCGCTAACGTTGGCGGCGACTTTTTATAGCATTCGCAAATAAGGGTATGCTGCAGATTACTCAGCAGCTGTTGTTTCACCTTCCGGCAATCCAGCCTCCGTTGAAGCCTCGCCGTCGGATGGCGGCGGTGTCTCCTGCGCCGGGCTTTCGACGTCGAAAGCAGGCGTTGGCGCCGGAAGCGCCGCTTCAACTGAGACGCGCAACTCTTCTCGCTCAGCGATGAGGATTTCGTCACGGCGTTCAGCTTCAACCTGATGGCGGGCCATCATGCCGCCGGTGCCAGCCGGAATGAGACGGCCAACGATCACGTTTTCCTTCAGGCCTTCCAAGTTATCAACCTTGCCCTGAACGGCAGCGTCGGTAAGGACGCGCGTTGTCTCCTGGAAAGAGGCGGCGGAAATAAACGACCGGGTCTGAAGGCTTGCTTTCGTGATCCCTAAGAGAACTGGGTTACCGAGCGCCGGGCGTTTGCCTTCGTTTTCCAACTTGGCGTTCACCTCTTCAAACTCATGACGATCGACCTGCTCTTCTTTCAAGAAGAGAGAGTCACCTGGGTCTGTGACCTCTGTCTTTTGCAGCATCTGCCGGACGATAACCTCGATATGTTTATCGTTAATCGGCACGCCCTGGAGACGGTAGACTTCCTGAATTTCGTTGATGAGATAATCCGCCAACGCCTCAATACCCATAATCTGAAGGATATCATGGGGCGCAGGATTACCGTCCATCAGATATTCGCCCTTAGCGATGAAATCGCCGTCTTGAACCGCGATATGGCGCCCTTTCGGAACGAGGTAATCGACTGGTTCAAGGTTTTCATCGGCTGGTACAATCTGGATACGACGTTTGTTTTTATAATCGCGGCCAAATTCGACCTTGCCGTCTACTTCAGCGATAATCGCGTGATCTTTTGGACGGCGCGCTTCAAAAAGCTCGGCCACACGCGGCAGACCACCGGTGATGTCCCGCGTCTTCGCGCCTTCGGTCGGGATACGCGAGAGCGCATCACCCACACGAACCGCATCGCCATCTTCGATCGAGAGAATAGCGCCCACAGGCAGGGTGTAACGCGCATCGCCCCCGGTGGAGAGCTTCAGGATCTCGCCGTTATCATCGACCACCGTAAGGGACGGCTTCATGCCCGAAGCACGCGGATTGGCGCGCCAATCCATCACTTCACGGCTAGAGATACCGGTGGCTTCATCGGTGACCACCTGGACAGAGAAGCCTTCGACGAGGTCTTCGTATTTTACCTTACCGGCAACTTCCGTCAGGATCGGGATTGTATAAGGGTCCCAATCGGCGAGGCGTTGCCCGCGCTCAACTTTAGATCCATCGTCGACCCGCAGCTTCGTCCCATAGGTGACTTTGTAGGAAGCTTGCTCCGTATCGTTATCGTCGAAAATCTTGACCAACAAATTACGGCCCATGACCATAATATCGCCGTCGGAGTTTTTCACGACGTTGCGGTTTTCAATCTTGATGACGCCATCATGGCTCGCCTCAATAAAGGACGTATCGCCAACCTGCGCCGTGCCGCCAATGTGGAACGTCCGCATGGTGAGCTGGGTGCCCGGCTCCCCGATGGACTGGGCCGCGATCACGCCAACCGCCTCACCCACGTTCACATGGGTGCCTCGCGCGAGGTCGCGCCCATAACACGCGGCGCAGATGCCGACATTTGCTTCGCATGTCAGCGGCGAGCGGGTGCGAACGCTCTGGACGCCGGACGCTTCAATAAGCTCCGCCTGGGTCTCATCAATTTCATCGCCCTTACGGGCAATGATTTCACCGGTTTTCGGATGCTCGATGTCTTCGCGCAATGTCCGGCCAAGGATGCGCTGGGAAAGGGAAACAACGGTTTCACCACCCTGAACAACCGCCGAGATTGTAATGCCTTGCTCGGTTCCGCAATCAATCTCACGAATGATGCAGTCCTGAGCGACGTCAACGAGGCGGCGGGTGAGGTACCCAGAGTTCGCCGTTTTCAACGCCGTATCGGCAAGACCTTTACGCGCGCCGTGGGTGGAGTTGAAGTACTCAAGAACGGTCAAGCCTTCCTTGAAGTTTGAGATAATCGGCGTTTCAATAATCTCACCCGACGGCTTCGCCATCAGGCCACGCATACCGGCAAGCTGTTTCATCTGCGCTGGCGAACCACGCGCCCCGGAGTGGGACATCATGTAGACCGAATTCACCGGCTTTTCTCGACCTGTTTCTTCGTCGATATGGGTCGCGGAGATTTCAGCCATCATGGCGTCAGCGATACGGTCCGTACACTTCGCCCACGCATCAACGACTTTGTTGTATTTCTCACCACGGGTAATAAAACCATCAGCATATTGCTGTTCGTAATCCCGAACGAGGGCGCGGGTCTCCTCGACCATGCCCTGCTTGCTCTCCGGGATCACCATGTCGTCCTTGCCGAACGAAATGCCCGCTTTACAGGCTTCCTTGAACCCGAGGTCCATGATGCGGTCGGCGAATATGACGGATTCTTTCTGACCGCAATGGCGATACACAACATCGATCAGGGCCTGGATGGTTTTCTTGGTGAGAAGCTTGTTCACCTCTTCAAACGGCACGGCACCCGATTTCGGCAGAACCTGGGCCACTTTCATACGGCCAGGAGTGGTCTCAACGATTTCGCGGACCTTGTTGCCATCTTCATCCACCGTTTCCCAGCGCGCTTTGACTTTGGCGTGCAAGGTGACGGCGCCGGACTCCAAGGCGTGGTCAATTTCGGACATCGAGCCTAGCATCATCCCCTCGCCCGGTTCGTTATCCTTCATGATCGTGATGTAATAGAGGCCAAGAACAATATCCTGGGACGGCACGATAATCGGCTTACCATTCGCCGGGGACAGAATGTTGTTCGTCGACATCATTAAGACGCGCGCTTCGAGCTGCGCTTCCAATGATAATGGCACGTGCACGGCCATTTGGTCGCCGTCGAAATCGGCGTTAAACGCCGTACAAACGAGGGGATGGAGCTGGATCGCTTTGCCTTCGATCAGCTTAGGCTCAAATGCCTGAATACCAAGACGGTGCAGCGTTGGCGCCCGGTTCAACATCACCGGGTGTTCGCGGATCACCTCGTCCAGAATATCCCAGACTTCCGGTCGTTCTTTTTCAACGAGCTTTTTCGCTTGCTTCACCGTCGCCGAGAGGCCTTTTGCGTCGAGGCGCGAATAGATAAACGGTTTAAACAACTCCAACGCCATCTTCTTCGGCAAGCCGCATTCATGGAGCTTTAGCTCTGGGCCCACCACGATCACGGAACGGCCAGAATAATCAACGCGCTTTCCGAGCAAGTTCTGACGGAAGCGACCTTGCTTACCTTTCAGCATATCAGAAAGGGACTTAAGCGGGCGCTTGTTCGTACCCGTGATAACCCGGCCGCGACGACCATTGTCAAAGAGCGCATCGACGGATTCTTGAAGCATCCGCTTTTCGTTCCGCACAATGATGTCCGGCGCACGAAGTTCGATGAGACGCTTCAGGCGGTTATTCCGGTTGATCACCCGGCGATAAAGGTCGTTCAGGTCAGAGGTTGCGAAACGGCCGCCATCCAATGGCACCAACGGGCGCAATTCCGGGGGGATCACCGGGATCACCGTCATGATCATCCATTCCGGGCGATTGCCAGACTCGATGAATGAATTAATGAGCTTCAGGCGCTTGGCGAGTTTCTTCGGCTTAAGCTCGGTCGTCGCTTCGGCGATTTCGACCTTCAGCTGCTCGGCGATCGCTTCAAGATCGAGGCTCATCAGAATTTCGCGGATGGCTTCGGCGCCGATGCCGGCGGTGAAGCTGTCTTCGCCATATTCTTCCTGAGCTTGAAGATATTCTTCTTCTGTCAGGAGTTGGTGCTGATCGAGGGGCGTTAGGCCCGGCTCAATAACCATGTACTGTTCAAAGTAGAGGACACGCTCCACATCCTTCAGCGTCATGTCGAGCATGAGCGCAATCCGGGACGGCAGGGATTTCAAGAACCAGATATGGGCAACGGGCGCCGCGAGCTCGATATGGCCCATGCGCTCACGGCGCACTTTGGTCAGGGTAACCTCAACGCCGCATTTCTCGCAGGTGATGCCCTTGTACTTCATGCGCTTATACTTACCGCACAAGCACTCGTAGTCCTTCACGGGACCAAAAATCCGCGCACAGAAAAGACCATCACGCTCCGGCTTGAACGTCCGGTAGTTGATCGTCTCCGGCTTTTTGATTTCGCCATAGGACCAGGAGAGAATTTTCTCCGGGCTCGCGAGCGAAATACGGATTTGATTGAACGTCGCCGGCGCCGCCGTCGGGTTAAAGACATTCATCATTTCCTGGGACATAAGTGACCTCGCCTTTCGGTCGGATATTCAGATTTAACTCGGTTCGCCAATAATTTAGGAGACGAAAATCGTGTGATGGACGACGTTCATTACGTCGTCCGCAAATCAACATTTAGGCCCAAGGACCGCATCTCTTTGACAAGCACGTTGAAGCTTTCTGGAATGCCCGCTTCGAATGAGTCATCGCCGCGGACAATCGCTTCGTACACTTTCGTTCGGCCGGCGACGTCGTCGGACTTCACGGTCAGCATTTCTTGCAGCGTGTACGCCGCGCCATAGGCTTCCAGCGCCCACACTTCCATTTCGCCGAAACGCTGGCCGCCGAACTGGGCTTTGCCGCCCAACGGTTGCTGTGTCACGAGGGAGTACGGCCCAATGGAGCGTGCGTGGATCTTATCGTCGACAAGGTGGTGCAGCTTCAGCAGATACTTATACCCAACGGTGACTTTCCGCGCGAATTGATCGCCGGTGCGCCCGTCGAATAGATCGACCTGACCGGAATCTTCCAGCCCGGCCTTTTCCAACATCTTCACAATGTCAGGCTCACGCGCACCATCGAAAACAGGCGTCGCCGCCGGCACGCCACGCACGAGATTACCGCCAAGTTCTTTCAGCTCTTCATTTGAACGCGGCAGCGCTTGTTCCTCGCCGTAGACATGCTTCAGCTTATCCACGAGATCATCGCGGTTCGCGGTGCCCTCTTCCCACGCTTCCAGCACATCGCGGATCTGACCACCGAGACCACGACACGCCCATCCAAGGTGGGTTTCCAGGATTTGACCGACGTTCATACGAGACGGCACGCCGAGCGGGTTCAACACGATGTCGACGCCGGTGCCGTCAGCCAGGAATGGCATGTCTTCGATCGGCGCAATCTTGGAAATCACACCCTTATTGCCGTGACGGCCGGCCATCTTATCGCCCGGCTGCAGCTTGCGCTTCACCGCGACGAAGACTTTGACCATCTTCATAACGCCTGGCGGTAACTCATCGCCACGCTTCAATTTATCGACTTTATCTTCAAAGCGCGCCTCAAGACGGTCGCGGCTGTCGTCATATTGTTTTTTGAGCGCTTCAATCTCGCTCTGGGCCGCCTCATCGGAAAGGCCGATCTTCCACCATTGTCCACGGGTCAACGGCTCGAGGGAGGTCTCAGTAATGGTCCCCGTGTCAAAGCCTTTCGGTCCAGAGACCGCTTCCTTGCCGAGGATCAAGTCCTTCAATCGGCCAAAGATATTCCGCTCAAGGATCGCCAATTCGTCATCGCGGTCTTTCGCGAGACGTTCAACTTCCTCGCGCTCAATGGCGATAGCGCGCTCATCTTTGTCGACGCCGTGGCGGTTAAAGACGCGCACCTCAACAATGGTGCCCGACGCCCCTGGCGGTAGGCGCAACGAGGTGTCGCGCACATCAGAGGCCTTCTCGCCAAAGATGGCGCGCAGAAGTTTTTCTTCCGGCGTCATCGGCGACTCGCCCTTCGGCGTGATCTTGCCGACGAGAATATCGCCAGGATGAACCTCTGCGCCGATGGCGGTAATACCGGCCTCGTCAAGGTTGCGCAGCGCCTCTTCTGAGACGTTCGGAATGTCGCGGGTGATCTCTTCCGGGCCAAGTTTGGTGTCCCGGGCCATCACTTCGAATTCTTCGATATGGATAGAGGTGAAAACATCATCATGGACGATGCGTTCAGAAATGAGGATCGAGTCCTCAAAGTTGTATCCATTCCAAGGCATGAACGCGACGAGCACATTTTTGCCGAGCGCCAGCTCACCAAGATCTGTTGACGGACCATCAGCGATAATATCGTGCTCGCGCACCTGATCGCCGATTTTCACCAATGGCCGCTGATTGATGCAGGTCGATTGGTTTGAACGTTGGAACTTGCGAAGGTTATAGATATCGACGCCCGGTTTTGTCGGGTCCGTCTCGTCCGTCGCCCGAACAACGATGCGTTCTGCATCCACTTGTTCAATAATACCTGGCCGACGGGCGCCGAGGGCGGCGCCGGAATCCCGCGCCACGATGGCTTCCATCCCCGTGCCAACGAAAGGCGCTTCAGCCTGCAAGAGAGGCACAGCCTGGCGCTGCATGTTCGAGCCCATGAGCGCGCGGTTCGCGTCGTCGTTTTCAAGAAACGGAATGAGCGCCGCGGCGACCGAAACAAGCTGCTTCGGCGAGACGTCAATATAGCCCACATCTTCTCTGGGCATTAGCATCGCGTCGCCGCCGACCCGGCAGTTGACGAATTCGTTTCTCAATCGGCCCTCTTCGTCGAGATCAGCATTGGCCTGGGCGATGGCGAAACGCTGCTCCTCCATCGCGGACAGGTAGACGACCTCGTCGGTTACCTTCGCATCGATCACGCGGCGGTAAGGGCTTTCGATAAAGCCGTATTTATTCACCTGGGCGTGGGTCGCAAGGGAATTGATAAGACCGATATTCGGGCCTTCCGGCGTTTCAATCGGGCAGATACGGCCGTAATGGGTTGGATGCACGTCGCGCACTTCGAAGCCTGCACGCTCGCGGGTCAGACCACCTGGGCCGAGGGCGGATAAGCGACGCTTATGGGTGATCTCAGACAGCGGGTTTGTCTGGTCCATAAACTGGGAAAGCTGGGACGAGCCAAAGAACTCGCGCACCGACGCCGCGACGGGTTTCGCGTTGATGAGATCATGGGGCATCAGCGTTTCGAGTTCCGCTGATGACATGCGCTCTTTAATCGCGCGCTCCATCCGCAAGAGACCAATGCGGTACTGGTTCTCCATCAATTCACCAACGGAACGCACCCGACGATTGCCGAGGTTGTCGATATCATCGATATCGCCCCGGCCGTCTTTCAGTTCATTCAGCGTTTTCAACACCGACAGAATGTCTTCTTTGCGCAGGGTGCGCATCTCATCGTCGACATCCTTGAAATCCAGGCGAATGTTCATCTTCACCCGGCCCACGGCCGACAGGTCATAGCGTTCCGGATCGAAGAAGAGGCCGTAGAATAGACCTTCCGCCGTTTCGAGCGTTGGCGGTTCACCCGGGCGCATCACGCGGTAAATGTCAATCAACGCCATATCCCGGTTACGGTTTTTGTCCGCCGCCAGGGTGTTTCGCATGTATGCCCCGATGGAAACATGATCGACATCAATGGTGTCGAACGCTTCCAGGCCGATCTCCTCGAAGGTCTCGAGGACTTCCGGCGTTACCTCGTCGCCGGCTTCAGCGAAAATCTCGCCATCTTCGAAGTTCACAAGATCGCCGGCGAAGAAACGGCCATGCATTTCCTCATTGGAGATGAACAGGTTTTTCAGACCGCCTTCGGCGAGTTTCTTGGCGCCGCGCGCGGAAATCTTCTCCCCGGCTTTTGCGACGACCTCACCGTTTTCGGCGTTAATCAGATCGCGATCCGGCTTCGAGCCCTTATAGCGTTCGGGATTGAACGGCAGAGTCCAACCGCCTTCGACTTTCGTGTGCGGGACGCGCTCATAGAACTCGTCAAGAATTTCCTCTTGGTCCATGCCAAGGGCGTAGAGGAGCGTTGTCGCCGGCAATTTGCGCCGACGGTCGATACGCACATTCACGATATCCTTGGCGTCAAATTCAAAATCCAACCAGGAGCCGCGGTAAGGAATAATGCGCGCGGCGAACAATAACTTGCCTGAGGAGTGGGTTTTACCCTTATCGTGATCGAAGAATACGCCAGGCGAACGGTGCATCTGGGAAACGATAACGCGTTCGGTGCCGTTGATGATGAAGGTGCCGTTGTCCGTCATGAGCGGCATATCGCCCATATAGACTTCTTGCTCTTTCACATCGCGAATGGACTTTGCGCCGGTGTCTTCATCGACCTCAAATACCGCGAGGCGCAAGGTCACCTTCAGCGGCGCAGCATAGGTCATGTCGCGCTGTTGGCATTCCTCGGTATCGTATTTCGGATCTTCGAATTCATAGGAGACGTATTCGAGGACGGCCGTCTCCGTGAAATCGGTAATGGGGAAGACAGACTTAAAAACGGCCTCGATGCCGTCATTGATCCGCTCCGCCGCCGGCGTGTGCCGTTGAAGAAACTGTTCGTAAGAATCCTTTTGAACCTGAATGAGGTTCGGCATGGGGGCTGCATCGCCAATGCGGCCGAAACTTTTACGAATACGCTTCTTTTCAACGAAGGATTGCGCCATCTTTATCCTCATGGTCGGTGCAGCTCTCACCTAAGAGGCCGCAGGCCTTTCGGCCGAATTCCACCCCAAATCGCCTTCGCTAGCGCCCGAGCCTGAGATCGCAGAAGCGACCGGCATTCAAACCGAGACAAATGCAAAAGGTGCTTACGCGGCCTTGGGGATTAGAACGCGCAATAACACCCTTGCAGCCATTCCACCGAATAGCCGAGGGTCTCTCTATTTAAATTTTTGAGTCTCGATTTTTCCGAAGCACGTCGCGCAAGCCATAAACCGTGGAATAAATACCCCGACGGTGAAGGTCGTTAATAATGACGCCGCCCCCGCGCCGCAACCCCCTGTCAAGAAAAAAATCAAGGATTGCGCAGATTTTTATTCTTGTGGAAAATAAGGGGGAAAACCAGAGCATTCTCCCCAATTTTCCATAGGACCGGAACAAGTCCGCGTTTTAGACCGGGGCTCCTTAGCGCCATCGCGGGCCATGCACCCAAGCGACGAGGCTATAGCGCACCCCTTGCGTCACCGGGGCGACCCGGTGGCGCACGAAACTGGGAAACGCAATGGCAAGCCCTTTTTCGCGACCAACCTTTGTGACCTCGGTGCTGACGTCAAACTCCAGATCCCCGCCCTGGTAAGCATCGCCGTCGCTCAACTGCACCGAGATACTAAGCTTGCGGCCCTGCTCCGACATGCCGAAATCCGTGTGCCAGTCATAGCCCCCGGCTTGTTGTTCAACGGGGCCTCCTTCGTAGCGGGCCACCTGAAGCGCCTGCTCGATAGACGTTAATTCGAAGCCGAAGAAGCGTTGGTTAAACCCCTGGGCAAGTTGCGCGATCCGATCGTAGGCCCAACCGAACCCCTCCTCTTTCTTTATCCACGCGACCTTTGAGCGCCGATAGCTTTCTTCTTTCAACCCGCCTGAAAGAGCGCCCTCTCCCGCATGAGCGTCACAATGGGCGATGAGGGCTGCGATTTCTTCGGGTTTAAAGACACCGTTCGCGGCGGCGATCATCTGGAATTGAGAGGTTGATACAGCGGATGTTGAGGTCATCAATTTGTTCCAATCCAATGCTTCCCAATCAACGCCATAAAAAATGCCCGCCAGCAATGCTGGCGGGCTGTTTTCATTGAAACGAAAATCGCGAGTTAGTCGTCGTTCTCGTCATCATCATCATCGTCGTCATCGTCGTCCAGCGCCTTAACGCAAACATAGACCTGAAGAGAGTACAAACCCGTCTGAAGCTCTGGGGCTCCAGCAAGCGACAGTGGAAACGGATCCAGAGCGCCGTCGCCATCAAAGTCAGCTGGGAAGAACTCATCTGGTGCGGACACCTCCACACGATAGGTGCCGGTTTCCGGCAGCACCGCATCAAAGATTTCCGCATCAAAAACGGTCTCAAAGCTTTGCAGATTTGATGCGACGAGAGTTTCGGTTCCATCATCATTCACTAGGAACAGGCGAACCTGACCAAGAATACCTTCGTCGAAAGACAAACTTCTGCCAACAACAGAAATCAACTCAGCATTGAAGAATTCACCCGCGCGACCACGGAAAGTGTAAGAGTCTGCCTCACCTTCAAAATCGAGACTGCCCTCAACGACAATGCCGTCGGCGATAATTTCGGCGGTTGCATTTTGCCCCTCGATAATCGTGTTAGGAACATCAAGTTCACGCAAGCGGATACGATTGTCATCCCGGCGGCGAATACGTTCTTCCGTCCGGACGCGACCTTCTTCATTGACTGCAAGACGCACAGCCGATCGTTCCGAGAAGAAGCGGTCGGTAATCGTGCTGCCTGTCAGACCGAGGCCAACCGATGCACCGGACGCCATCGTGTGAAGCACTGTTTCTGACGCCGCAGACGGGCCGTCAAAAACCGGTACGAATTCCGTTGGCGCGATTGCGCCGGTATCCGGCAATCCATCTCCAGGCGCACCAAATGAATTTTGGTGACGCAATCCCTGAATATGCCCGACTTCATGGGCGCCCGTATTCGCTGTTTGATTCGTAACCGCTTCAGACACCGCTAGAAGAAGGTTGCCATCAAAATCGACAACGCTCAGCCCAGAAAACGCTTCGAAGAGACCGCCCGAAGGATCTAGTTGCGCTAAAAATTCCCAAAGGCTTGCGTCGGCAAACGCCGTATCGCTTCTATTCGAATTTAAGAAATCAATTGATTCAGCTGCGCCAAACAAAATGCTTACACCACCGGTCGCGGTAACGGTAATGTTTGAACCGGCGGAACAATCTTCTGGCGCATCATTCTGACCAATAAACAGAGTTGTAAATTCACCAGAGGCCGGGGGTGTGCGCACGATTTCAAAGTCGAAATCAGCGTAGTCAGCACGAATCCGAGCGGTAATCGCATCGCGTTCGGCTTCTGTATAAAAGTGGTCTTCAAAAATCCCAAAGACAGTTCCAGCATCCGTACATACTGGGAACGTCGGCGCACCGCCCGCATCAAAATCGAGGAAGACGATTTGTCTTTCATCATCGTCGTCATCATCGTCATCATCGTCATCGTTGTTTGACGAATTCGAGAAATCAAAATCATCGCCATCGCCATCAGCAAATGCAGCACGCATATCGCTCATGAACGAAAGCACTTCATCTTCAGTTGTAAGGAGTTGCTTCCCACAACCTGGGCAATCATTCGTGTCGATACGATAGCTATTTAACTCGATATCTTCGGAGGCCGAAGCTCCGATCGGCGCCGCCAATGCGCTAAGCGCAAATAACGCCGCCCCGACGTTTAGGCCGGATTTCATTTTTTTGAGCATGGTTTTCCTATTTTTTGATTTTGCTGCCCTGCTATTATTATTTTTTCAGGGCGATTTTTTACCAGAAAACCGTGTCAAATGACCGAGCAAGATGCAAGTCACAATATTCCGGTTTGGTCTAACGACGATCAAATCGTTTAGCATTTTTGTTTAAATTCAATTTTGTTGAACCGCCTCAAAATAGCCTACATATTAGCTAAAAAAAAAGACGACGTGGGCAAACAATTTTACCAATTGTGTCAACCTAAACAATCGAGATAGAACATGAATACTTTGAAAGCAATCTGTATCGCGGCAATTTCCTCGGCTTGGGCAGCAGCCGCTGCCGCAAATTGCTTGGACGGCGCTTCGATCACCACTAGCTCGGCGAACGACTTGATCGATCGCACTGACCGCATCGTAATCGCAAAGGTCGCGCCCTTGCCCTCGATAAATCAACGCGAAAACAATTCAGGCGTTGGTCCTAAAATCGACCTCGAGAAAGAGCGCACAAAGGCGACTCAAGGCCAAAATGGCGGCGATCGTGCAATATCACCGCTTGGCATTACAAAACTTGTAGTTCTTCAAAACATCAAAGGAGCGGGCGCTGATACCATATTTGTTGCGAGCGATCCAAATACTCCACATTCTGAAAATAATTTTAATCACCATCGCAGCAAAGAATTTTGGTCAGACGATATGATCGGGCGCGCCAAACTTCAAGAAAACTGCAAAATCAGCGTCTCTTTCTCTGCAGGCCTTAGCTATTTGATTTTTGTTGGCCCTCCCCATGTCAAAGCCTATGAAATTATTAGCGATGATAACGATAGATGGCTTGCTTACGTCCGTAATCGCAACAACAACACCAACCCATCGACGAGCACCCCAAACGAGATGTAGACAGCTTCCACTCTGCTCCATCAAGTTCAATCAGTACCCGCAAAAAAACCGGCGCATTTCCTGCGCCGGTAAATTTCAATCTGCCGCCGCTGACGCAGCGCTTTTTTTGTTACGTGAAATTGAAGCCTTACTTAAGATCGACCTTAGCGCCGGCTTCTTCAAGTTTCTTCTTGATCTCTTCAGCTTCAGCCTTCGGCGCTTGCTCTTTTACGGCTTTGCCTCCAGCTTCAACGAGCTCTTTGGCTTCTTTCAGGCCAAGGCCCGTGATGGCGCGGACTTCTTTAATCACGTTGATTTTCTTCGCACCGGCGTCAACCAAGATCACGTCGAAATCAGTTTTCTCTTCAGCGGCTTCGCCTTCTGCAGCGCCAGGCGCAGCGGCAACAGCGACAGCGCCCGCGGCTGGCTCGATGCCGTATTCGTCTTTGAGGATGTCTTTCAGCTCTTTTGCTTCGAGAAGCGTGAGGCCAACGAGTTCTTCAGCCAGTTTTTTTAGATCAGCCATGGTTTAGGTCCTTTATCGGTATTCAGTGAAATCAGGGTTGAGGGAAAAGTCAGAGCCGCCTTACGCCGCCTCACGCTCTTCCAAAGTTTTAAGAATGCCAGCGAGGTCGGACGCTGGTGCGCCAATAGCGCCAGCGATATTCGAGCCTTGCGACGTCAGTGCATGAACGATGGAGCCAAGCAGCTCTTCGCGAGATGGCATGGACGCCAGCGCCTCAACGCCTTTGGCGTCGAACACTTCCTCGCCCATCGCGCCGCCAAGAATTGACAGCTTCTCATTGTCTTTTGCGTATTTCTTCACGACCTTCGCGGCGGAAGAAGGGTCTTCGGCGTATGCAATCGCCGTTGGCCCTGCGAAGACTTCGCTTACTTTTTCGATTGGCTTTCCCGCGATGGCGATTTTCGCCAACCGGTTCTTCACAATCTTCATTGAGGCGCCTGCTTTGCGAAGTTCGCTGCGCAGATCGCTCATCTCAGCGACGGTGAGGCCGCCGTTAGCGACAACGACAACGGTATTGTTGTCGAACACGTCGCTGATCCACTGGATCGATTCTTGTTTCTGGGCTCTATCCATCCGATCCCATTCCTTCATCGACTGGTGATCACCGGCCCGTTGTTCACGAAAGCCAGACCATCACCGCTCAGGGCCCATTCGGGCCCATCAATCATTCGGGGCCGCCGGGCCCCTCGAGAAATTCAGCGCTTGAGACTTAAGGAGAGCAGAAACCAAAAAGGCTCTGCGTCCCACAAAAGAGCGCTAGAGCCTGTCCAAAGAAGATCATATGTCGATCAAGCGCGTAAGCGCTTGGCAGAGTGTATGTCTTCACCGTCTGTGCAGGAGATTAAGTTTCCTAAGAAACACCTACAGTCATGGACAGGGTTGTCCCTCGGAAGCGACAACGGAGGGGGTAATACGGGATTTCCGGGGGAATGCAAGCATTAGCCGCCAAAAAACGCCATTTTGTCATCAACGCGCAAAACGCCGAGGACAAAGTAACGGCTTGGAACCGGCGATCGCGCCCGTTTAGCGCATCGCCCCAGGTAAAGGAGAAACCGATGAGGCGACAAAAACAACCCGAAATCCAGTTTGGGCAGATGTCCGCCGCGTTTGTCATCCTTAGCGCCCTCGCCGCTGGCTGCGCCGCGCCTACCTCGCCGGAACCACCTACCACATTAGAAATACCCAACATTACCGCGACACCAATCGCCTTAAATGAGGATGACGCCACCCAAGATCGATCTGGGCAGTTGCGCTATCGCGGTGGGTTGCATCTCGACACCGCTGGGCAGGCAAAACCTGGTCAGCGCTTCGGAGGCCATTCCAGCCTCTATTGGCGAGAGGGTCGTTTATGGACCGTCATGGATCACGGACTCTGGTCGTCTTTCGAACCGGTGGAAGAGGATGGCGTCTTAGTCGGCATCGCGGATATCGACATCGGGAACTTGCGTGACACGGAGGGCGGCGTCCTGAACGGAAAAGCCGACGCCGATGCCGAAGCACTCACTGTTGCCCCAAACGGCGACTGGTTGGTCGCCTTCGAACGCGACCACCGGGTCTGGCGGTACGATGGGTTGTCCAGCCCCGCGGCGGAAACGACCCTTGATCCCCTTACCGTTTTTGACGCCTTACCGCCGAACAAAGGAATCGAAGCCCTCGCCTCCCTCGCCGACGGGTTTGTCATGTGTGCGGAGCGGGCGCCGGATCAACAGCCCCCATGCGCTTATGTTAGCGACGGCTCTTCGGAATGGTTGCCAACATCACCACCCGCCCCGCTGGATGAACTTGGCGGCGCGCCAACGGATATCGCCGCCGCAGATGATGAAACGCTTTACTTCCTGTTCCGCAGCTATTCGCCAGCGGATGGTTCCGGGGGCGCGATCGTTGCGCGCGCCCCTGATGGCGAGGAACGCACCCTCGCTGTTTTTCGCCCGCCCCTGAGCGTTGATAATTTTGAAGGCATTGCCGTAAGAGACGTCGGAGAGCGAAGATATCTTTATCTCATTACGGATAATAATTTTTCATCGCGACAACGCACTCTACTGATGAAATTTGAAGTGTTGGACTAAACGCTCATACCGTAACCTGTCGCCAATCCACATTAAAAAAGGCCCTGTCTCCAGGGCCTTTCTTTTTGCAATGAAGCCAAGGGTTAGAAACGGAACACCGCGTTCATCCGTGCCACCGCTCGCGTGTCATTTCCCGTAATCGCGTCGGCGTCAGCCGTGAGGGAAAAGCGATTGCCGCCGGCGAGTTGAAGGCTGAGACCGGCATGCGCCGCCAGGGTTTCACGCAAACCATCAACGCCCGGCGTAAAGAAAATACTCTCTTCACCGAATGTCTCGTCAACGAGCCCAGGCGTATCAAGCACATTCGCAATTCCAACATCAGAAGAAGATGAGGCGACGACGCCGCCCCGGACCGTCATGACAGAGGCGAAACGGGCCGTTGGGCGAAGACCCACCCCAGTGGAGAGCCCTAAATACCCGGCAGCGCCACGGTAGCGCTCATCACCCAACCGACGCTCCAGGAGGCCGAGGCCGCCCCTTTCCTCAAACCCCTGATGATTGATCTGGGATACGCTTGCCTTGGCATGGGCGCCCAAAGAAAAACGCCCTCGCTGAACAACGTAATTTCCATCGACCCGCATGGAAGCCAATCTGCTTTGCGACCGACCGGAAACCGTTGGCGCAAACGAAAACCCTGTTTGACGCACGAATGATTGATCAACGCGAGCGGCGCGGCTAGAGAATGAGACCGATAACGGACCATCAAAATAAGCACCGTAAACGGAAAAATTATCTGACCGGTCATCACTATCGAGGCGAAGCTGATCATTGTTTCGGCGCGACATTGTAAAGAGCCCGCCGATGAGGAATTTCTCCGACAGAAAGACGTCAGACCCAAATCCGGTGACATATTCGCCGCCTTGCAGGTTGAGGCTGAAATTCAGGTTTTCCGGATCCAAATTATTGCCCGGATCAACCGCGAAATACTCTGGCGCTTGCCCATCGACATAGCGATAGAATGAGGCTTGGCCCGCACGCGGGCCCGTTGGCGCACCACCGCCGGCGTTCGTAAACGAAAACCCGCCCGGCAACAGGCCGGCGCCCTGGGTGAACGCCGCTGCGCCAAAACCAATGCCCTCTGCAAAGAAAGCGTTGCCGGTGAAGCCCGCCTGCGCGGCGGCGAGACGCCCCGATAGAATTCGGTTTTGGCTCAAGCTCGTTTGCTCCAAGCCCACACTACGAGACGCACTCGCGCTTGAGGAGGACGCGGACGATAAAAGCGCCGAGATCGCGAGATTGCCGATGATACTTTGCGCCCGGGCGGTCGGGTGAATGTCATCATAGAACGCATAGGTGCTAGGGCACGCGCCAAGGATCAGGTTATCCCCCAAGCAATGGCCCGTCGTGCCAGGCCCAGCGCCGACCACGGTAAAACCAAACAGTCCTCCGCCGTTCGCCGCATCAGCGCGAATAAGATCAAACAACGCGCCGACCGGAATGATGGTGATCTCGACACCCGTCTGCTGGGCGAAACGCGCCGCTTCGGTGCGAAGCAAAGCATTGTGTTGAACGGACAGGTTGTTGAGCAATGCGCGATTGGGCGAATTTTCCCGCGCCGGGATCTCCCCCACAAGGGGTAAGTCCTGCACGATGAACCGTCTGACCCCACGTTGTCTGATGGTGTTAATCGATGAAATAATATTGCCAACAACGAAACTGACATCAGTTTCAAGGTTGAAGTAGTCGTTGCCGCCCGCAGAAATCGTTGCAAAATCATTGCTTGATGGACTGAACGTCCGCCTGAAGAAAAAGCGCGCATCGCGGAAATGCTCGGCCTGATCAGTCAGGCGAAAGGCCGGGATCGCTTCCAAGAGGCCGCCCTGAACGCGCCCTCCAAGAATAACCTCGAAGTTGAGCCCGTTCGAACCCGACACCGCTCCGCCATGGGCGAAATTATAGGGCCCTCGGCGGCCGCTGGCGAATGGCCCGATGAGGCCAGGGTTGGTGCGTTGTAATTCGCCGCTGACGAAAAAAGATATATAGTCATTCCAAACGAACCCGTTCGAAAAACGACCATTAAAGTACTCATCACCGGCCGCAAGACCGAATGTCAGACTGCGTACGTTGCCAGTATCCGATAAACTGTCACCGAAGGAATAAACATCCTGAGCGGATGCTCCACCGCTTAACGCTAAAACCCCGGCAGTGACCGCCGCGGTTGATTGTTTTAAGATGTGTACGCAACGTTTTACTGTCTTAAGCATTCCGGACTCCCTTTAGAGCCGCATGCGTTAGATTAAGCTTTTCGTTCAAGCATCGCTGCGGCTTTCCCCGCTGGCATTGTTGCAACGCCTCTATAATACGCAACGCAGAGCTTTGCCGTGTTCCACCATTGCAGCAGAATCACTCCAGCGGCCGCAGCATGACATGAAGAATGACCGCGTGCTAATTAAATTCATTAAAAAGTTATAATTGTGATGATGGATATTTTTATTTGCAGTGCAAAAAAAAATCATAAGCCGACTAAAACGAAATACAAAAAAGCCCGGCCGGATGGCCAGGCTTTTTTATTTCGTTGTTTTATCGCCCGACGGAAACGGTGTCGGGCGAACCTCTGCCGCGTTCCTAAGCAACGCCTGCAGCGGCAGAATCGATGCGCAAGCCCGGCCCCATCGTTGAAGAAATCGCGATCTTCTTAATGTAAACGCCTTTCGCGCCAGATGGTTTGGCCTTCGCCACCGCATCAAGGAAGGCGCGCAAGTTCGCCGTCAGCGCTTCTTCTGAGAAACTCGCTTTTCCAATGCCCGCATGGACAACGCCGGCCTTTTCGACTTTGAACTGGACCGCGCCGCCTTTAGCGTCTTTCACCGCTTGGGCGACGTTCGGGGTTACAGTGCCAACTTTGGGATTTGGCATCAGATTGCGCGGCCCCAGCACCTTACCGAGACGACCAACGAGAGGCATCATATCTGGTGAGGCGATCACGCGATCGAACTCCATGAAACCGCCCTGGACTTTTTCCACCAAATCTTCAGCGCCAATAATATCGGCGCCGGCTTCTTTGGCTTCGTCGGCTTTTGCGTCTTTTGCAAAAACCGCGACGCGGATCGCTTTACCCGTCCCGCTTGGCAGAGAGACAACGCCGCGAACCATTTGGTCAGCGTGACGCGGATCAACGCCCAAATTCATCGCAATCTCGATCGTCTCATCGAACTTTGCGCTCGCATTTTGCTTTACGATTTTGATCGCCTCTTCAATCGAGTAAGATTTGTTGCGATCAACAGCGGCGTTCGCCGCCTTCATCCGTTTTCCAACCTTGGACATAATTCTACTCCGCCACCTCTAGACCCATCGCCCGCGCAGAGCCGGCGATAATCCGGGTCGCCGCGTCGAGATCGTTGGCGTTCAAATCCTTCATTTTGGCTTCAGCGATTTCTTTGCATTGCGCCATGGTCACTTTACCCGCCACCGCACGACCAGGCGTCTGACCGCCCTTTTGCAGTTTGGCCGCCTTCTTCAAATAGTAAGAAGCCGGTGGGGTCTTCGTGATGAACGTGAAGGATTTATCGGAGAAAATGGTGATGATGGTCGGAACCGGCATCCCCTTTTCCATTTCCTGCGTCTTTGCGTTAAACGCCTTGCAGAATTCCATGATATTGAGACCGCGCTGGCCAAGCGCTGGACCGATCGGCGGGGACGGAGACGCCGCGCCGGCCGGAACCTGAAGTTTCAGGTAGCCGGATATTTTCTTCGCCATTGTCTAACCTTCTGACATTAAGCACGACGCAGCCCCAAAATGGGTCAACGGCATTGGTTGAAGGGACGTGGTCCGGCTCTGAGCGCGTCATTCTGGCGAAGCGGCGCACCCAAAACCTCCCACGAAGGCTGGGGCTTTAGCAAGGGAGCCGCAGGGGCGCAAGCGTTTATCAGGAAATGAATCGCCGGAAGGTCAATGACCAATTCTGCGCAAGACCGGCCGTCAAAGCTCATCACCATGGTTGCTGCTCTCCGCGATCTAAAAAAACGCTCCCACGCCGCCCTGAAAGATTGGCGTGGGAGCGTTTCCGATACGCAACTTGGAGGTTTGCAACTTTACTAGGAACTGCGGGTTGGGAGACAAATTCAGTCAAATACGCAGACCGCCGCAGTTATGTTATAGTATTACGAAATAATATGGCGCAATTATGGTGAAGACGCGTTTTCACCGACGAAAAAACAACCACGAACCGTCTGGGTTCACGCTGAACAACGCCCCAATTCAAAACGAACGCCCTTCAAAAATGCAAAAGGCGCTTGCCACTCATTGATGAGGTGCAAGCGCCCTTTTTCGCCTGAACAACCAGTACGCAGCTGAATAAGGCGTTAGCGGTTTTGATACTCAACTGTTGGAACGCAACTTAACGACGGGCTCTCATATTGCAAACGATTATCGCTATCACAAAATCGAAAGCCAAGCGTCATCGAAGTAGAAGCGCGACGAGACAGCAGCCTGACGTGGGGGAGAGAGAACGTAGCCGCCGCCCCGCCGCAATCGCCGGGTCGCCCCCGCGATGGTTTAAATTTAGTGTCATTAAATGGTTATATTATGGGAATTAAGGGCAATCTTGCGGCGCATCATCATGGAATATTTCAAATTATTTCAATTTGAACCGCAGGTCATGCGCCGTTTCAAGCCAATTTCTGTTATAGTATATCAGTTTTCCCCACAACTGTAGTACTGTGCTGGCACGGCATCGGCCTTACACCAGATGGGCGAATTTTCCTCCGGCGCTAAACGCTATTGCAAAACGACTCAAAAAAAACCGCCCCTCGATTCGAAGGGCGGTTCTTAAAATAAAAATGTCGGTAGTGCGGGCTTTTTAAGCGCCCTTTTCAACCTGGGTGAATTCCAACTCAACGGGTGTTGCACGGCCAAAGATCGACACAGCGACCTTAACCCGTTGCGCGTCTTCATCGACGCCTTCCACCAGCCCGGAGAAGGAGGCGAACGGACCATCCGTCACCCGCACGCTCTCGCCAACTTCGAAGGTGATCGTTGATTTTGGCCGCTCGGCATCAGTTTCCATAACGCCGCGAATACGGTCGACTTCCTTCTGGCTGACCGGCATCGCTTTATTGGCGGAGCCAAGAAAGCCTGTTACTTTAGGAATTTCCTTGATCAGGTGATAGGTGCTGTCCGTCAGCACCATTTTGACCAGAACGTAGCCCGGATAATACCGCCGTTCCGTCGTAATCTTCCGCCCGCGACGCACTTCCGTCACATCTTCCGTCGGCACGAAGACTTCTTCAATAAGTTCTTCCATGCCTTTTTCGACGGCTGCCTGCCTAATCGCCTCGGCCACCTTCTTCTCGAAGTTGGAGTAGGCGTGCACGATATACCATTTTTGGTCCATTGTATTATTCCGTTTTCGCGCGTGTTGATGCCGTTAACCGCCGACGACAGCGGCGCAATTGCCAGGCAGCACAGTGCAAACCCCGGTGCGCAACACCCAATCAACAATAAAGAAGAAGATCGCCATGATGATGACCATGATCAGCACCATCACCGTCGAAACATTGGTTTCAGACACCGACGTCCAGGTGACTTTCTGGCCTTCGCTGCGAACCTGCTGAAAAAACTCTAGCGGCGAGGTTTTCTTTTTAGGACGTACTTCTTCAGCGGCGCCTTCGATCGTTTGCGACGCGGCGACATTTTCAGCGCCGCCAGCTGCGGCGGACTTGCCTGCGTTTTTCTTGCCGCCCGCCTGGTTTGGCGATTTTTTCTTCTTACGCGTCGATGATTTCGGCATATCTTTTAAACACCTTAGAAACGAGCGCCTCTAAACGCCCTATCCTCTTGATAACCGCCCGAAGATCAGAGCCTCTCGTCGGCGTCTGGCGATAGGAGCCTGATAACGCTGGGATGACTTTAATTATTCGGGAGAAGTGAGTGATATCTAGTCCATTTGAACCGGGCGTCAAGGGACTATCGCGCAATCAAGGCGCTTCGTGGTGGTTCAAATAATGGCCTCTCGAAGCTCCCTCCCAGAAAATCAGTTGAATCCGGCGGCGCGGCGGCTTAAAGCTGACCAACGCCTAGGGGTATAGCTCAGTTGGTAGAGCATCGGTCTCCAAAACCGAGGGTCGTGGGTTCGAGTCCCTCTGCCCCTGCCAGGCGCAATGGCGCGTAACAATCGTTACGTTCCCACTGAAGAGACGTCTCACCCACGAATATTTAAAAGAGCGCGCGTTGCGCGCGGGGGTTCCAGTCCCTCTGCCCCTGCCAGGCGCAATGGTGCGTAACAATCGATCCGTTTCCACTAAACAGGCGTCTCAACCAACCGCCACGGAATAAGCCTTCGCTTTTTCGATCACTTTTTGTCCGTCGCGCAGACGTTCGCCGCCGCGGATGACAAGGTTATCACCAGCCTTTACGTCGCCGATCACCTCGATCAAATCGCCTTCGGCCGCGCCCGTTTCGACATCGACGCGCTCGGCGATATTCTCGTCGTTGATTTTGTAAACGCTAATACGCCCTGCTCTTAGCACCAGCGCATCGCGGGGCGCCGCCACCGCAAGGCGCGGCCTCGCCGCCGGTAGGCTGACGCGCACCGGCGCGCCAATAGGCCACCGCGTTTCACCGTCTCGCGCATTAGGCAGCCCCAAGCGCACTTCAAGCATACGCGTCACAGTATCGCCAACCGGGACGATCGCACGCACATTGCCGTTTAACAGATCATCTTGATGAGCCACTTGCACCGACGCGCCAGGCGACAACGATGCGAGAAGGCTCGACGGGGCTTGAACCGAGACTTCGATATTTTGAGTATCGACAAGCCGCACCACAGCCGCGCCAATAGTCGCAAACTCACCCACATCAATTTCACGCGCCGCGACACGCCCTGCAAACGGCGCTCGAACAGTCATCCGTTCAAGGATGGCCTCGGCGCGGCGCAGCGCCACACGGGCGCTCTCAACTTCTTGTAAGGCTTGATCGCGCGTGGCGCGCATCTGGTCCAACGATGCTTCTGGTTCGCCGCTTTCTTCGCCAAGGTCTTCAAACCGTTTGACCAAGCTTACTTCGTAGTCGGCGCGCGCTTTTAAGCGTTTTACATTCGCGCGGGCTTCATCGCGCGACAATCGGGCGTCCGCTGGGTCCAATTTGGCGATCACATCACCTTTCACGACGGCCGCGCCGACATCCGCCACCCAGTCGACTTTGCCCGCCGCGACAGCGGCGATCAAACTATCATGGGTGGAGATTACTGTGCCCGGGGTTTGGGCGAGCGGCGCCAACCGCGCTTCAACAGCCCTTGCAAGCTCCACAGGCGCTGGCGGGGGGCCGGTTTGCGCCCCATCACTGGCAGAACCACTCGTTTGGGCGTTCGCCGGAGATGGATTACTCAGTCCCAGAAAAAACGCCCCCCCCGCACTGCCAAGGAGCAGGAGGGCGCCGGCGATGAGCCTCGGCCGCGTTGGGGTGTATCGGAACGTTTTCGAAGAAAGCGTCATATCAGTCATCCTTTATTCGGCAGGCTGAAGAGATGGTAGTGGCGCGTCATGACGCGCATCTCCATACGTATTAATGGCGTTCGTGATGGATTTTCTTGGTGCGCCCAATTGCAACAGAGCAGGCAACAGCACGAGGGTGAATAATGTTGAAATCGCCATCCCGCCGACAATCACGGTCGCAAGACCGCGATAGATCAAGCTGCCAGCGCCTGGCGACAACACAAGCGGCGCCATACCCATTAGGGACGTAATGGTGGACATGAAAATCGGCCGAATGCGCAACGATAACGCTTCGTGCACCGCGTCACGGCGCGAAAGCCCCGATCGCTCTGACGCGCGGGTTTGCGCCACGAGTAAAATCGCATTGTTCACCACAAGGCCAAGCAAAATGATAAAACCAATCATCCCAAGGAGATCAAGGGGTGTTGGGTTGATAAGGCTCAGCACCCTGATGGCGATGATACCGCCAACAGCCGCCATGGGCAGGCAAATGACGACGAGCGCGGCGTCGCGCAGGGATTTAAACAACGCCGCCAGAATGAGAAACAGGATTACTGTCGCTAACAAAAAGTTTCCACCGAGATTTTCAGCAGCACGCGCCAGAGCGTCTGCTTCACCAGCGTAGATGACATTGGCGCCTTCCGGTAATACGGCGCGGATATCCGCATCAGCGTTATCGCGGACGGCTTTCAACACTTCGCCCAAAGCCATTCCCGGCGGTGGGTTGATCCCGAGGGAGATTGTGCGGCGACTGTCGATCCGCTGAATGCGCTGCGGTCCAACACTACGTGTAATTGAGGCAAGCTCTCCTAAGGGAACCACGGCACCGCCTGGCGTGGCGATCGGCGCCTGATTTAAATATTCCGGGGTGCCCCAATCTGTCGACTTCAAAAAGATATCAAGTCGCCCGTCTTCGTGGAAGAATTCACCAAGCCAGAGGCCATCCCCAAGCGCCCGCACAGCGCGGGCGACGCTCTCCCGCGTTAGTCCAACTTCGGCGATACGCCGATCATTGGGGACAAGACGTATTTCAGGATTGACGATTTGCGGATCAGGGTTAGGCCATACGGCTGCACCAGGCAACGCCGCTTCTATAATTTCAATTACTTCGGGTACAGCGTTCCCCAGAGCGTCAAAATCAGCCGCTTGCAGATTGAGCCGAATGGCTGCGTTTCCGCCAAATTGACCGAACAGATCACCTTGTTGCGCAAACACCCGCGTATCTGGAAATCCCGCTAGAATTTCCTCATTCACGATACGGTTCAGTTCCTGAATTCGAGACTGATCCTTCGCTCGGATACCGATGCTGCCCCCAAAAGCGCCGGAGAATAGATAATAGTTTCTAAGCGCCGGTTCTTTTTCACCATCCATATAGGGTTGCAGCCGGTCGACCACGACTTCTAAAAACTCTTCACGAACCACATTTGCATTAGCGCCCGATGGAAAAGAAATAAATCCATCAATCGCGTCGCGTTTTACCGGCGGTAAATAATTTAGCTGGGGCCAGAGGACAAAGCTGACGGCAATTGGAAAGACGATGAGGGTCGCAATCCATCCATACCGACGTCCCTTTGATCCAGTCAGCATCAAAATGAAGGCAGCAAGCCTATCAGCGAAAGTTGCGTCCCGTTCACCTTCGTTTTTTGGTGAGCGCTTTTCGCCTTTCAAGAACAACATCGCCCCTGTTGGCAGCACGGTTATCGCAACAAGAAAACTGAAGGCAACGGCGATCGCGATCGTCATCGCCAAATCGGCGAACAACTGCCCTTCCACATCTTCAAAAAAGACCACTGGTAGAAAAACGGCGACAGTCGTCACCGTGGAGGCGAAAAGAGCGCCGGACACCTGCGCGACGGCGCGCTTTGCTGCGACGGTCGGTTTTGCGCCTGTATCACGTAAACGAACGAAATTCTCCAAGACAACGATGGCCGCGTCGAGAACCATGCCGGTGGCAAAGGCGAGCCCCGCAAGAGAGATCACATTAATCGTTCGATCAGCGAGGCCCAGAACGGCGACTGTGGCGAGCAAAGAGGCCGGTATGGCTCCAGCGATCAAGAGGGTGGCAGAGATGCGTCGCAGGAAGAGCCACAGAGCGCCGATCGCTAATAAAACCCCAATCACAAGATTGCCTGTCAAAAGGGCAATCGCTCTTTTAATAAAAACCGAGGGGTCAAAACTTTTATGAATGGCATAGCCCAACTCCTCGAGGGGGCCCGCATTCATCTCATCAAGAACTGCGGTGACAGCGTCAATTACTTCAAGGGTATTCGCGCCGGGATCTCGAACCAAGCGCATGCCAATCGCCGGGTTGCCATTTTGATAAACAGCGCCCGAGCCACCATCCGGGCCAACGCTAATCGTGGCGATATCACCGAGCCTTACGGGCGCACCATTTCGCCAAGCCAGGATATGGTCCCGCAATTGATCCGCAGTAAAACGCCCTTCAAAACGCAGAGTATAGTCTCGCCGCCCAACTTCGACCGAACCACCCGTTACATCCGAAGATCGGTTCACTGTCTGAACAATGTCATCGATGGTGACGCCGCGCTCCGCCGCGCGGAATGGATCAAATTCGACTTTAATGATGCTCTCGCCATAGTCGCTATCCACATCCACGCCGCCGACGCCTTCGATGGCTTCAAGCTGCGGACGTATCGTGGTTTCTGCGAACTCTGCGAGCGCGAAATTCTCAACATTGTTGCCAGGCAATCGTTGCAGGAACAGGAAGATGAGCGTTTGGCCGTTACCGCCGCCGCCATTGTTTTGAACCCGTGGGCGGTCTGCATCCGCCGGCAGGCCCCGCACTTGTTGTAAGCGGCCGGTGACTTCCGCAAACGCGGCGTCCATATCCGTACCAAGAGCGAATTCGAGACTAATGAAACCACCGCCGGCGTTTGAGCGGGATTGCATGGTCCTAAGTCCAGCCATTCCACGCAATTCGCGTTCTATGGGTTCAATGATTTCAGCTTCGACTTCCCGCGGCGAAGCGGCGCGCCATCCTGTCCAGATACCGAGCACGGGCCGTTCGATATTCGGGAACAATTGCACCGGGAGGCGCTGGGCAGACATCGCGCCGAATAAAGCGATGACGGCTAATGTAACCGCCACGGCGGCGGGGTTTTTCAAGCACAGCTTGGTAAGACCCATTCCGCGCTCCTCTTAGGTTAGCGCCCGTTTTTCAGACACTTTTTGTGCTACAGCCGCCACGAATCAAAAGATGCGACAAATGTCATACTACATCTGTAGAACGCAGCGATGGGTTGTTTGCAACCCGTGGCGCTATGAATTGCGGTGAATGGTTTTCTTTTCAAGACGAGAAGCAGGTCGCTCTAACTTTTGTGAAGAGCTGGAGTGACGCCGTCAGCGTGGGGAGGATTTGGATTGCGCGTCTTCGGCTTCACGAATGAGTGACTTCAAAGCGCCGCGTACCGGCGCATCTTCCGGCAACTTGTTCAGAAGGTCACGCCATAGGGAGGCGGCGCCTAGTGCATCGCCTTGCTGTAGTAGTGCGCCAGCACGGTAAAACTGCACCAAGGGATTGCCCGGTTGGCGTGCATCGATTTCTGTAAGGATGGTCATAAACTCGTCATCAATCGGGAAGGCGCCAGCCTCCTCCGTCGCGATGCGCGCATTGGCGAACCCTAGCCAATCATCGCGATCGCCATCGACCAATCCTAACAACTGTCGCCAGCTTTCCGCGCTATCGGCGCCCCGGCCCAACACCAATTGCGATCGCGCAAGCATTCGCCAGCCATCGATATCTTCAGGCGCCGCACTCAAGCGGGCGGCAAGCCCATCCACCATGTTTTCAATGGCGGCCTGACGATCCGCCGGGGACAAACTCGCGATCGCCTCCGCCGGTGTTTGCGCGGATGATGGCGCAACAGCACCCGGCGGCGCTTGTTCCAGCTGCGCGATTTTTGATGGGGCTCCGATCAAAGGATACACTAACACCGCCATTAACGGCGCTAAAACGATAAAACCAACCGCCGCCATGCGGCTGAAACGGGCGGCGCGCAGATTGGACGGCGATGGGCCGAGACTTCCGTCGGTCGTTGTTTTATTGGCGTCCGCCGCATCAAGAGCCTTGAGAGCGCCGCGTTCGGCTTCATGGATCGCTTCGGCCGCCTCGGTATCGTTTATGAATCCGGCTTCCCGGTCCGCCTCTATCCGCGATAAGCGAGCGCGCAGCACCGCACTCTGCTCGTGCTGGGTCTGGTCATTCACGCCAGGATTGGAAAGCCCCGTCCCATCACCTGTTTGCCGACGCCGCCACCCGCGGACCAGCGGCGGCAACAAGACAGCAAAAAATGCCAGGCAGATGAACACCGCCAAAAGAAGAAAATGCCACGTCATAGCCCCGCCTTATCGAGATAAAAGTCGTTGCAACCGCGCGCGATCATCTTGAGAAAATTCCGGCGCCGCTGCCCGTTCTGCATCTGCCATGGCCCTCTCCGACGGCGGACGGGGCTGGCGGAGAGCAAGAATGGCCCCACCGACGCCCAATCCAAGAAACAACACTGGCGCCCCCCAGAGGAGCAATGTCGACAGCGTCACCCGCGGCTTCAGCAGCACATACTCCCCGTAGCGGGCCACCACGTAGTCGACCACAGCCTTGTCATCGTCACCGGCCAACAATCGCTCGCGCACCAGCAGACGTAGGTCCTTCGCCAGCGGCGCCGAGGAATCATCAATGCTTTCGCTTTGGCAGACCACGCAGCGCAGTTCCCGGCTGATGGCCCGCGCCCGTGTTTCCAACGCAGGGTCGTCAAGCACTTCATCAGGGTCGACAGCGAAGGCGGCCTGGGGCGCGAAAGCGATGCACATCGCGATCGCCAACACGGCAAAAAAACGATTAGTCAATGGGCGCATTTTGCAAATCCTCAATCATGGGCCGCAAGACGGTGGTCCATTCTTCTGCGGTAATCGGACCGACATGTTTGTAGCGAACCCGGCCGCGCCGATCGATGACGAATGTTTCCGGCGCGCCGGTGACGCCGAAATCGATGGCGGTGCGCCCATCTGCATCATCGCCGATTTTCGCATAAGGATCGCCCCGGCGTTCCAACCAGGCTGCGCCGGCCCCGGGCTTGTCTTTCCAATTTAATCCGTAAATTGGCGCAACGCCCTCGGCCTCTATCCGAAGAAGTATGGGGTGCTCAACCTCGCAAGAGATGCACCACGATCCGAAGACGTTCAACAGGGAAACGTTTTCAGATAAATCGCCGCTAGAAAGCCCCTCCGTACGCCCCTCAATCGCGGGAAGGTCAAAAACCGGCGTCGGCCGATCAATGAGCATGGATGGGATATAGGCCGGATCACGGTTCAGCCCGATGGCGAAATAACCGATGGCCATGAGAAAGAGGACCAGGGGCGCAAAGAAAAGAGCCTTTCTCATGCTGCGCCAACCCCAACGTTCTCTTTGGCGTTTATATCGGCGCTCTGGGCAATTGGCGCTTTGATGCGTCTTTTAATGGGCGCCGCCGCCCCGAAAAGACCAATCGCTGCGCCCATCGCCATAAAGCCCGCGCCGATCCACATCCAAACCGTCAGCGGGCGCACCCAGGCACGCACCACCCATCCACGCTCTGGGGCGAAATCGCCAAGGGTTAGGTAAACATCTCCCGACAAAAGTGTCTTAATCCCGGCTTCGGTCGTCTGCATGCCCCGCACCGGATAGAAACGCCGTTCCGTCGAAAGATTAAAACCAGCGCCCTGCGCCCCACGGGTAACATCGAAATTCGCGCGCTGCGCCACGTAATTGGGGCCGTCAATCTCCTCAACGGAAGTCATGGTCGCCTCGTAGCCCCCAATTGCGATGGTCTCGCCTTCCTTTAAATAAACAATCTCCTCGCTATGCCACGCGCCAGCGCCAATGGCGCCCAACATCACCAAGGCAACGCCAATATGGGCGGCGGACATCGCGAGATAACTCTTCGGCAACCGTAAAAATCTTACGAGCGCGCCCGATCGGCGAATATCCACTCTACGGAAGATATCGACGATCACGCCAACACCCATTGTCGCGGCCAGCGCGGCCCCCAGGATCGCCATCACCGATTTTGGCGCGGTTAGAAACAACGCCAGAATCATCACCGCGCCTCCCGCCAGGAGAGCCGGCCATAATTGGCGCACCGCCCGGGTGAGGTTACCGCGCTTCCAGGCAAGAACCGAAGCCGGCGCCATGACAAGCACCATCAACAAGGCCAACGGGTTAAAGGCGATATTAAAATATGGCGCGCCGACGGATAACTTTGTTCCCGTCGTTACTTCCGCAAACAACGGATAGAACGTCCCTAAAAAAACCGTGGCGGTGGCCGCCGTCAGCATCACGTTATTGGCGAGGAGCCCCCCTTCCCGACTAATGGCGCCAAAGGTCGGTCCATCTCTTTGATCACCTGAAAAAAGCGCGTTCGCCCGCAACGCAAACAACGTCAGCCCGCCGCCAGTCGCCGCAACTAAAATCGCCAGGATAAAAATACCGCGCGCAGGATCCACGGCAAAGGCGTGCACGGAAGTTAATACACCCGACCGCACAAGAAACGTCCCCACAAGACTCAACGAGAAGGCAAGAATCGCCAGAAGCGCCGTCCATGCTTTAAACGCCCCGCGCACTTCTAAGACCCTGATAGAATGGATCAACGCCGTTCCCGCTAACCACGGCATGAAAGAAGCATTCTCTACCGGGTCCCAAGCCCAGAAGCCGCCCCAGCCGAGTTCGTAATACGCCCACCAGCTGCCAAGAGCGATGCCGACGGTCAAAAACCCCCATGCCGCCAATGCGAAGGGACGAACTTGCCGGGCCCAAACTTCGTCAATACGCCCACTGATTAAGCCCGCTACAGCGAAAGCAAAGACAATCGAAAACCCAACGTAACCAAGATACAAAAACGGCGGGTGGATCGCGAGGCCGGGATCTTGCAGCAATGGATTTAAATCCTGGCCTTCGGCAGGCGCCGGAAACAATCGCGCAAAAGGATTGGAGGTGAAAAGGACAAACGCCAAAAACGCCGCCGCGACCAGACCCTGCACAGCGAGCGCCCGCGCTTTTAACGGCGTCGCCATCCGTGATACCGCCGCAAGCGCACCGCCATAGGCGGCGAGGATCAGTACCCAGAGCAGCATTGATCCTTCATGATTACCCCAAACACCGGTCACTTTGTAAAGTAACGGTTTGGCCGTATGGGAATTCTCGAAAACATTGCGCACCGAGAAATCAGAGACGATATGCAAATTGGATAAGGCAATAAATGCTGTCGCGACGAGGGCAAGCTGCGCGCCAGCCGCGGCACGGGCAAACTGGAGCAAACGATGATCCCCAATATGGGCGCCGATCAGGGGGAAAACGCCCTGGGCAAGGGCCGCCCATAGGGCAAGCAGCAACAGTATTTGACCAGCTTCAGCAATCATAATTTGTTTATAGCGAAGATCGCCCTAATCCTGACATCCCCGCAGAGGGGGTATCGTCATGCACGGTTGTCGCAGGCCATGCTACCGACGCTTGAAAACACCGGATACTACGCGGAGTTGCGACGTTTCCAGCAGTTTCCGGTTAACGCTCAGATCTGTATCTCGTTTAACTGGTCAATACGGGTTTCCTCAGCCATAAGAAAGTCATGATCGAATTTTTAAACATGGGCGGCCACGGCTTCTTTATATGGTCCTCTTATGGCGTTTCGGCGCTCGCGCTGACCGCCCTTGTTTTCCACGCACGCGCGCGTTTTTCGCGAGCGAAACGCCCTAAGGAAAACGACGATCCCGCTCAACGATCGGTGCGACAAGACCCAAATACCGCGCAAGGACGACCGGACCAGCATACACTAAAACGCAATGTGACGAACGACCCGTCATGAAACATCACGTTTCTTTAATGTGCGCCGGCCTTTCGGGCGGTCGTGGCGACCGTACGGTATTCGCTGGCGTTTCCTTAAGCGCAGCACCCGGCGACGCGATTGTTTTCCAAGGCGCGAACGGCGCCGGAAAATCCACGCTTCTGCGAATTATCGCGGGGCTTACACCATCAAAAACAGGCCGAGTTCAATTCGAAATGGCGATAGGAGATCAAGACACAGAAAACAATAAAGACAATCTTCAAAGCCCAATCATCACGCCTTCTGAGGCCACCTGTCTTTTGAGCCACGAAAACGCGATTAAAGCCGCTTTGTCTGTTCGCGATAATCTTCGCTTTTGGCGTGACCTTTATCTCGCCGACCGGGACGACGCGATCATTCGCGACGTTGCTTCTCGTCTGTCTCTCACGACGATGCTTGAACAGTCGGCGAGAACACTTTCAGCCGGACAAAGACGAAGGCTCGCCCTCGCCCGTCTCCTTCTTTCTGGGCGTGCATGTTGGCTATTGGATGAACCCACTGCTGCGATGGACTCTGCGTCCGCCCGCACCGTCGAAACCATTATCGAAGAGCATTGCGAGAATGGCGGCATTGCGCTGATCGCGACCCATGAACCGCTCCATCTGATCGCCTCGAAAACATTCCTTCTTTCGCCTGGCGCAGAAGGGGATAGTGCTTAATGGGTGCGTTCATGCCTGAGGGCGCGCGCGCCTATCGCGCTATTATCGCCCGCGATCTTCGCCTCGCTTTTAGTGGCGGGGGCGCGACGGCCAGAAGCCTCGTCTTCTTCACCCTCTGCACCGTGATTTTCGCCCTCGGCCTCGGCCCCGATCCAACAAAGATCGCTCCGGCCGCTATCGCAATTCTATGGACCACGACCCTATTAGCGGTTTTTTTGTCGTTGGACGGCCTTTTTCAAAGCGAGGCGGAAGACGGATCCCTCGATGTGCTGGCGCAACGCTTTGATTTCTTGCCCCCCTTTGTTCTCGCCAAAGCCGTCACCCATTGGCTGACAACGGGCTTTCCCATGCTTGTTTTGACGCCGCTGCTTGGGGTCATCCTCGCCCTACCGTCGGAGGCGTTTGCGCCGTTAATGATTTCCTTCGCCATCGGCTCCCCGGCCCTATCTCTGACGGGCGCGCTCGTCGCGAGCCTGACGTTCCCCATCAAGCGGTCCGGTGTTTTGATGACCCTGTTAGCCGGGCCATTGTTTACGCCAACCCTTTTGTTTGGCGTGGAAGCAGCGACAGCCGGCGCTGTCGGCGATCCACGATTTGCGCCATCATTGCTTTTTTTAGGCGCAACAAGTCTTATGGCGCTCATCATCGCGCCCCTCGCTGGCGCTGCGGCGCTTCGTTTGAATATCGTATAAGTGGATCACTATGCTTTTATTCATTACCGCCTACGCCAATCCTCAGCGCTTTGAAGCCCTCGCCCAAAGGATATCGCCTTGGATCGCGGGCCTGACCGCTTTGTCATTTGTTATCGGAATATACCTCGCGCTTTTCGCCTCCCCTGAGGACTACCAACAGGCGCAAACCGTTCGTATTATGTATGTCCATGTTCCCGCCGCCTGGATGGCGTTGTTTTGTTACACCTCAATGGCCATCGCATCGGCTGTTGGGTTCATTTGGAAACATCCCCTTGCTGACGTTGCCGCGAAGTCAACGGCGCCCATAGGCGCAACGTTTACCGCGCTCGCGCTGATTACCGGGTCGCTTTGGGGTAAACCCATGTGGGGCACATGGTGGGCGTGGGATGCTCGCCTCACCTCCGTCCTCCTCCTATTTTTTATGTATCTTGGCATCATCGCTCTATGGCGGGCCATTGACGATCAGGCACGCGCAGCGCGTATCGCCGGCATCGCCGCCATTGTCGGCGTCATCAATATTCCCATCATCAAATTTTCCGTTGATTGGTGGAACAGCCTCCACCAACCCGCCAGCGTGTTCCGCCCAGATGGACCGACGATGCCCGCAGATTTCTTGGCGCCGCTTGGGATGATGGGGCTTGCCTACAGCTTCCTTTACGGATGGCTTCTTCTGATCCACATGCGCGCGGAACTTGCGGAACGACGACAGGCCCGGCGTGGCGGCGATGAAGCGCCTGTATCAACGCTGAAGCCAGTTTGAGGAAACGACCCGTGAATAATCCTACAACCAGCCGCCGCACGCTTAATCAACGCCGTCGTATGACCATCATCCTCGGGGTTCTGGGTGTCGCAGGGCTCGCCACTTTTCTGGTGCTGGCGGGTTTGAGCGCCTCTGTCGCCTATTTTTACACCCCCACCGACCTCGCCAAAGCAACGCCGCCGCCCCAAGGCCTTATCCGTCTCGGCGGTCTTGTCGCCATAGACAGCGTGGTTCGGCCAAACCCTTCCGACAACGCCACACCATCGTCGCAAAAAAACGACGCTCAATCAGCCCTCGTTCAATTCACGATTGAAGATGAATTTGAGCAAACCATCGTCCGCTTTGAAGGGGTCCTGCCGGACCTATTTCGCGAAGGTCAAGGCGTGGTCGTCCAGGGCCGGTTAGCGCCAGACGGCGCATTGAACGCCATTGAAGTGCTCGCCAAGCATGACGAAACCTACATTCCGAAAGAAGTCGCAGACGCGTTGAAAGAACAAGGGCGATGGCAGGAAGGCGGCGCCGAGTAAGCATCGGTATGTTTAATAGTAATACTGATTAATGGGGTCAGGCACGGAAAAGGCGGATCGATTGGTCACAAATGAAACCGCAAAAAAGCTGCGTCATTCTAGCCAATTTAATAGCGCCATCGCCGCTCGGTCCGCCGCCGGAGGACCATCAGGCAATAAGGACGCCACAATCGGCGCAGCGGCTTGTTGTTGTTGCTCACGCGCCATCGGGTTTTTCATTAAGTCGGCAATTTCGCGGTAAATAGCATCGGTCGTGCAGTCTTCCTGCAGGCATTCCGGGAATATTTCCTTCCCCGCTACAATGTTCACGATACTGAGCCATTGGGGTTGGTAAACACGCCGCGCCCAAATAGCCGTGAGCGGATCTACGCGATATGCAACCACCATCGGTGTTTTTGTGATAGCAAGCTCCGTCGTGACGGTCCCCGATGCTGCAATCGCGGTCGTCATGGCGGCGAAGGCGTCATATTTCTCTTCGGGGTCAACGAAAATAGTTTGCGGTAAGGCCGGTTCGATAATTGCCTTGGCCTGCGCCGTGATAGCGGGCGCCAATGGCGCAACCACAGCAAGATCAGGAATGTCGCGGGCCAGGCGCTGAATGACACCGATAAAAATCGGTGTTAGCCTTGCTATTTCGTGGCGTCGGCTACCGGGCGCGAGACCGACGACTGGACGGCCCTTCAATTCATAGCGTTCACGGAAGGCTTGACCATCCGCCTTTTGCGCGACCGCCTCCTCAAAATTAGGATTGCCGATGAAGACTGTCGGGACGCCATGTTTTTCAAACAGCGGCGCCTCGAACGGCAACAAGGTCATGACGCCATCGAACATCTGTTTGACGAAATCGATGCGCTGGGGACGGGACGCCCAAATCTGTGGGGCGGCGAGTTTGTATAGTCGGGTGTGCGGAGAAGTTTTCTTAAATTCCGTGGCGCATAACCGCGAGAAGGCCCAACCATCAATGAAAACCGCCGCCGTCGCCTGCTCGCGGGCGGCCAATTGCGCAAGTTTTTTGGCATACGACAGCGCTTTGAAATAGACGGCCGCGACATCGAAGAAGCCGACAACCGCTAGGGCGTCAATCGGAAACGCCGATGACAGTCCTTGCCCGGCCATCGCCTCGCCGCCGCAACCGATAAATCTTATATCGCTCCGCTGACGGCGTAACGACGCCATGACCGAGGCGCCAATCTGGTCCGCCGAAGGCTCAACCGCCGCAAAAAGAATCGTTTTTCGATGGACCGATGCGCGTAGCGCCTCGGATGGCGACAAGCCAGCGGATGTCATACCGTCAGCTCTTGTTGCGTAAAGCCGTACACGAATAAACCACGCTCATGGGCGATCGCGACCGCTTCTTCCTCGTCGAGAAACAGCGCACGCCCCGCCTCAACAGCGATGCCGGCAAGCCCTGCATCCGCGGCGAGACGCACCGTTTGCGCGCCAATCGTTGGCAAATCGACACGCACTTCCTGACCTGGCTTCGGACGCTTAACAAGCACCCCGCTGCGGGGGCCGCCGCGAGTCGCGCTTGGCAGTTCACCGACACGCGCTAACATGGCGTCAGTGCCCTCAGCGGCTTCCACGGCCAGCACAAGCCCATTCGCGACCACAGCGCCCTGCCCCACATCAAAAGGACCAAGCGCCGCGACAACGGCGGCGGCTTTGCGAATATCGGATAATTGCTCTGTGGTCGGTGCAATAGAGGTGAACGTGCCATGACCAGCTGCGAGTTCCACCGCCACATCGTCGGCGCCAACCACGGTAAACCCTTCAGCCTCAAGAGTATCGACCAGCACATTTAATAGCGCTCCATCGCCGCGTGCAGCCGCAGAAATTATCCTTGGCAACAAGGCGGCGCCCCGCCAATCGGCTTTGATGGATTTGAAGTCTGGGCGCTTTACAACACCAGCCATTGCGACAGCGTCACAAGCTTCTTCTTTCAGCAAGCGAATAATTTTCCCAGCCTCGCCAATGGCGCAATCGGCCCCGCTAAACTCATCAGCGGCTTTATCCGCCGCCCCCTCCAAGCGGATTAGAAATGTGGGGATATCCTTGTTGCGGCAGGCGGCGGCAAGCTTTAAGGGCAGCGCGCCCCCGCCGGTGATGATGCCAAGCTTTCGCCAGTGCATGCGCCCCCCTTACCGTCCGGGCGCCATCAGGGGACGCTTTGACTCGGCAGCAATGAAATCGAGGATGCGCTTTACTTCCGGAATGTGTCTATACGCGTGCTCCACGTTCTGGACCCGTTCATTAAATGATCCATCGCTCGCGAAAAGGCCGCGATAGGCCGCCCGGACTTCATGAATTCGCGATTTTTCAATTCCGCGTCGTTTCATGCCAACGATATTGAGACCGTTTAAGACGGCGCGATTACCAAAAACCGACCCGTAGGGAATAACATCACTAACAACAATGGAGCCACCGCCGATGAAGGCGTAATCACCGATGCGCGTAAACTGGTGCAGCGCGCATAGCCCCCCCAGAAAAACGAAATCACCAATAGCGACATGTCCCCCAACCGCCGCTCCATTCGCGAGGATAACATTATCCCCAAACTGACAGTCATGGGCGACATGGGAGTTCGCCATATAAAGACCATTAGCGCCCACCCGCGTGACCCCGCCGCCGCTGACGGTGCCCGTATGCATCGACACATGTTCGCGAATAACGTTACCTTCACCGATTTCGAGAACGGTCTCTTCCCCCTTATGGGCTAGATGTTGCGGCGGACCGCCTAAAACTGTGAACGGGTGGACCGTCGATTTCGCGCCAATAGTGGTCCGTCCACTGACAACAACATGAGAATGAAGTGAACATCCATCGCCCAAAGCGACTTTTGGCCCAACATGGCAAAATGGCCCGATGGAAACGCCAACCCCCAATTGGGCGCCGGGCTCAACAATGGCCGAGGGATGGATCGTCACATTCTCCCGCCCGCTGTTCGCCGCAGCACGCACCGGCCCGTTTCCCATCATAGGTTCGCTATCCCCCATATCCTTCGATATCACGCCTGGGCTAACATTGCAGCGTAGGTCGCATCCGCCACAAGTTTTCCATCCACATGCGCCTGACCGCTAAAACGCCAAACGGGCGCCCGCTTTTGCACGGTCTTTACGGTGATCCGCAATTGATCACCGGGCACGACGGGTTTGCGGAAACGTGCTTTATCCACGCCCATAAACAAGACGATTTTACCAGCGGTATCCAACTCCTCCGTATAGGAGGTATAGGCGGCGGCAGCTTGCGCCATCGCTTCGATGATTAAAACACCCGGCATGACAGGTTTTTGGGGGAAATGCCCCTGAAAAAACTCTTCATTATAGGAAACATTTTTAATGCCGACGGCACTCTCGCCGGCTTTAATCTCGACGAGCTTATCGATCATCAACATCGGGTAACGATGCGGCAACAAGAGCATTAGTTCATCAATATCAAGTTCGGTCTTACCTGGCTCGATGGTCATCGTCTTATTTTTCCTTTTTACGAGCTCTATCGCCATAGCGCGCCGCGTCCTCTTTTTCCATCCTCGCAACATCCCGAAGCCACGCCCGGATCGGACGCCCTGGGAAGCCGCCCACACGCTCGCCCGGGAGCACATCGCGCATCAGCCCCGTACCGGCTGCAATCATGGCACCGTCCCCAATCGTCAAATGATCGGCCAATCCGGCCTGGCCGCCAATCAAAACGTTGTCGCCAATGATCGTACTGCCTGCTATCCCTACCTGCGAAGCAAGGATTGCACCGCGTCCAATACGCACGTTATGCCCGATCTGAACGAGGTTATCGATTTTCGCCCCCGCGCCAATCACGGTTTCCCCGAGGGCGGCGCGATCTATCGTCGTATTTGCGCCGATCTCCGCTTCATCGTCAATCGTCACAATACCCAATTGAGGCATCCGGAAGAGTTGCCCGTCCTGCTTGTGAAACCCGAAACCGGCTTCACCGATAACCGCGCCTGGCGCAATCACGACACGAGAGCCAAGGACACAATGGGATAAGACCGCCCGCGGCCCGATTTTCGATCCCGGCCCGATCTCAACGCCAGGCCCAATAACCGCCCCTGGGCCGATCACCACATCGGCCGCAATGCGCGCCTTCGCCCCGATAACAACATCCTCCGCTAGCACTGCGGATGGGTTGATCTCAGCATCACTCGCAATACCAGCCTTTGGCGGTGTTTCTTCAATAATACTTGTATGGAGATGGCGGGCGATTTTCGCAAAAGCGAGCTTCGGGTCTTCAACAGCAGCGACGCCCCCCGCCTGGTGCGATATCATGTCAGCAAGCGTTGGCGTTGCAAAACAGAGCGCGAATTCCTTCTTGCCCAAGAGTGAAACGGCCGTCTTGCTGTCGGCGTAAACAACAGCGCCGGCTAAATCATGGTCCTCCACGGCGCAGACGCGGCGCACCGCCGCGTTTTCAGGGTCAACGCTCGTAGAACGCACAACACCACTTTCAGACGCATCCTGAGGACCCAGCGCAATATCAAGAGCCGCCGCGACTGGGAGTGGCCCTGACGTTATGAAAAAGCGGCCATCAGGCATTTAAAACTCCCTTAGTCCCCGTCATTAGAATACGAACGATGTTGACCAACATTACAAAACATAAAAAGGGCGAAATTCGGCAAAAAAACGAAAAAAAGCCGGCCCGTCTTTTTCCAAGACGGCCGGCTCTAACTCAGAGAAAAGCGGAACCCTATTTTTTCTTTTTCTTTCTGCCTTTTTTCTTGCCGCCGTCGCTCGACCCGCCAGCAACCGCCGCTTTTTGGCGCTCTTCCAACTGTTTCATAATTTCCGCGAGGGAGATTTTCTGCACCTCAACGGTTTTTAGTTTCTTATCGAGCTTCGACAGAACTTCCTGGGTGACGTCGGTTTCTGGCGCAGCGTACATGACGGCCGAACGGTCAAGAAGAATTGTCGCGCCACGGTCGTCAACGATTTCCTTCAGGATTGGCTGTGATTCAACCAATACTTTCGCTTGCGCATTCTCAACAGCGGCGACAAACGCCTGTTCCATGATTTGCGCTTGCTGTGGGAGAATAACTTGCTGGCGCGCCGCCAATTCCTGTTCAGTCTTTTGGCGCACTTCATCAGACATCAGTGACGCGTTTTTCTGATACTTCTCGACATCAGCCTTCAGTTTTGCCGCTTCGGCCTCCAACTCCTTCCGGACGCTGTCCTGTACGGATTTGGCCTGATCCGGAATTGTCTTACCAGCCGCTGATTGGCCGACGAGACGCGCCCGATCAACAATCAGGATCACCGGCGCCTTGGCTTTTGATTGCGCTTCGACGCTGTCGATCATGGCGCCGCTCATAAAGCTGGCGGCCACGAGGGCGAACACGCCCGCCCCGGTTGCAAGTTTTTTCATCATAACACTTACCTCTTTTTGGTCAGACAGCGCGCCTAGCGCCGCCCATATGGTTCCCGCCCTCTTTCCAACGCATCACGAGTGTTTTCGCGTTAGAAGCTCGTCCCCGCGCTAAAGCGGAAGCTTTCAACACGGTCAAACTCTTCTTTCCGGAGGATTTCAGCAATGTCAAACCGCACTGGACCAAAAGGCGAATCCCAGCTGATTGAGACACCCGCCGAAATGCGGATCGCGAGATCATCCTGAACCGGTTCGATACAATTCGCCGATGGTGACACCGTACACAATTGACCATCTTCCGGATTAACAAAGAAAGCGAGGTTATCGTTCAAAATCTTGTCTTCGTCGTCGACAAGGCCAACCGTACCGAAATCGCTGAAGATCGCGGCGCGAATGCCGTATTCCTTCGGTAATGGCAATGGCAGTCTGATCTCAGCCGTACCAATCGCGAAAGCATTGCCGCCGAGCGCCTGGCCAAAAATTTCACCATCACGATCAACACCCTGACCGGACAATAGTCTCGGGCCGATACCAGCAACATCAAATCCGCGGAAAGAACTCGCGCCTTCGAAGAAACGATCTTGAACGCGCAACTCATAATCGCCGTAATCGGTGATGTAGCCAGCACGGAGCCTTAGGCGGCCAATAAAGCCACGATATAGGTTTTTGAAGTACTGGGCTTCGCCCTGGGTTCTCAAGAACTGAACATCGCCGCCGAGACCCGCGATCGACTGCGACAGCGAGAAGCGCCAGCCTCTCGTTGGATCAATTGGGTTATCCCGCGTATCAAACGCGAGAGAATAGCCTAACAACGAGGTTAAAAACCGTCCCTGCGCACGACAACTAGGCTGGAACGATGCGGCCAATAGGCTACATTGATCTGTCTCAAAACCATCAACACCGTTAGAGGTAATGGGTCTCAGCTCAGGGGAGTCCGGCCCGATACCAGGCGCTAACTGACTTTGAATGTCATCAAAAGATCCGGCCAAAAACACCGGCGTAAAGGTGTCAACGACATCTCGCGAAAACTGGTATTGCAGATTGCCACGACCAAATTCCGCAACCTGAAAACCAGCGTTCAACCCAAAACCCGTCCGATCACGAATAAAACGCGGAGACGAAAACGCGTTGGGATCAGTGGCTGTTGCGCCACCAAAGAAAGCAGATTCCCTAAAATTCGTCCGCGAATTAAAGAGTGAGAAACCGGCCGCTAAATTCCGCCCCAAGAAATAAGGCTGCGTAAATCGCAAATCGATATTCCGTGTACGGGAGGATGCCTGGGCGCGCAGACGCAGAAATTGACCCCGACCCATAAGATTGCGCTGCTCGATTGAGAAATCGAGGATAAAGTTTTCCGTCGATGAAACACCAACACCAATGGAGAAGGAGCCTGTCGGCTGCTCCTGCACCGATACATCAAGCTCCGTGCGGTCCGGGCCGGAGCCAGGTTTTTCTTCGATCTCAACTTCGCCGAAATAGCCGAGGGAACGAACCCGAGCCTTCGACCGGTCAACAAGAACGCGGTTAAAGGCGTCGCCTTCCGCAATTCGAATTTCGCGACGGATCACCTTATCAAGGGTAACCGTATTGCCCTTGATATTGATCCGTTCAACATAAACCCGAGGCCCCTCGTTCACCTGGAAGGTCAGGTCGATGGTTTTGTTCTCGGGGTTACGCTCCAATCGCGGCGTGACGTCCACAAACGCATAGCCCAATGCGCCGGTGGCGAAGGTGATGGACTCAACCGCTTTTTCAACCTTATCGCCGTCAAATGTCTGACCGGCGCGAATAGGCAGGATCCGCTCTAGTGTCCCCTCATCCAGTCGATCAAGGGTCGTTTTTACCCGAACATCACCGATTTCGTATTTCTCGCCCTCATCCACCGTGAAGGTGATGAAGAAATCCTTGCGATCCGGCGTCAGCTCAGCGATGGCGGAAATGACTTGAAAATCCGCATACCCATTACGAGCGTAAAACTGACGCAGCAGGTCGCGTTCGAATTCAAGGCGATCAGGGTCGTAATTGCTGTTTGACGAGAAGAACCGCCACCAATTACTCTCTTTCGTCAGCAACTCACCACGCAGCTCATTGCTCGTATACGCTTCATTACCGATGAAATTGATCTTAGCGACGCCGGTTTTAGGGCCCTCGTCGATTTCATAGATAACATCAACGCGGTTTTGCTCTAACGGCTTCACTTTTGGCGTCACCGTCGCGGCGAAACGCCCGGTCCGACGGTAAACTTCGATGATGCGCTGGACATCGTCCTGCACTTTCGCACGGGTGAAAACGTTGCGGGCGGATAATTGGATTTCTTCGGTGATCTTGTCTTCTTTGACGCGCTTGTTGCCTTCAAAGATCACCTGATTGACGATCGGGTTTTCCTCAACCTCAATCAGAAGCGTGCCGTTGGGCTGCATGGATAGCGTCACATCGGCGAACAACCCTGTGTTGAAGAGGGTCTTCAGCCCGATATCCAAAAGTTGGTCGGTCGCCTGATCGCCCGGTTGCACAACAAGGTAGGAGGCAATGGTTTGCGCCTCAATGCGTTGGTTGCCAGTAACACTGATCGCGTTGATCACGGGGCTTGGTGGAAGCTGCGGAAGCGCCGCGCCTGCGGGCGCCGCCTGTTGCGCGAGCGCAGGCGCCATTGCTGACGACCACAGCAAACCAACACTGGCCGCGGCGGAGCATAATAACGTGGCGCGCAAAGCGCCTTCCCCCGACTTTACAAGACTCATTCCGTCGCCCTAGCTTTTGATCGAAAAAAGATTGCTCACGTCGTTCCACGTTACGAATAGCATGAACGACGCTAATAAGATGATTCCCACTTTAAACCCGAACGCTTGAACCCTTGGCCCCAAGGGTTTGCCCGCCACCGATTCATAGGCGTAATACATGAGGTGGCCGCCGTCGAGTACCGGGATCGGCAATAGGTTCAGAAAACCAATCGAAACCGAGACAATCGCCGCCAGGTTGATGAAATTGATGAGGCTAACCCGCAATCGATCGCCAAACGACACATCAACGCCGTCGCCGCTGAACCCTGAAAGCGCCGACTGTCCGGCGTATTGGGCCATTTTAACGGGTCCGCCAAGCTGGCGAGTATCTTCTTTTCCGACGAGCAAGCGGCTCAGAAACTTCACGGTGCCGGTCAAAATATCGACCACCTTACCAGCCGCCTCTCCAAGCGCCGGCAACGGCCCATATCGCACGGACCGGCTCGCCGTTCGCGACGCCGCGATGCCAAGGACGCCAGTCTCTACTTTGTTGCCAAAGGCGTCATCAATTTCTTGACGTCGCGGGGTCGCCTCAAGCGTCAACCGCTCGCCATTACGATCGACGACAATAATGAGCGTTTCCCCGGATGAAAGCTGGGTGGTCATTCGCAAATCGGAAAACCGCTCTAGCTTTTTACCGTTGACCGAAAGCAATAAATCGCCCGGCTCGAATCCCGCTTCTTCCGCCGCGCTATCGGGGGTCACCGTCGCAACTCGCGGCTCGGTGACCAATTCGCCGAGGGACATCAACAGCACCCAGAAGATCGCCGTCGCTAACACGAAATTCGCCATCGGCCCGGCGGCAACGACAAGAGCGCGCGCCCAAACAGGCTTGAAGTGAAAGCAAACAGCCTTTTCCTCAGGGGTCAGTCCCTTAACCGCAGCCTCCTCGCCCGGCGCCGGGAATTGCGTCGTCGCCGGACCGGTTTCTTCAATCACCTCTTCAGAGGCGTTAGAGGCGGGCGAGGCGTCGCCAAAAAACTTCACATAACCGCCCAATGGCCACGGCGCGATGCGCCATTCCGTGCCTTTTCGATCGACCCATTTCACCAGAGGCTTGCCAAACCCAATTGAGAAAACGTCCACGCGTACGCCAACAGCTCGGGCCATAGAGAAATGCCCGAACTCGTGGAAGAAAACGATAATCGTCAACAACGCGATAAACGCGATGATGGAGATCGGCAGTACAAAAAGTGTTTGCAAAAACTCCGGCACGAGATCCTGTTTCCAAGTTTCGAATAGGTCGAAAGCTTACCGCAAAAAAAAGCAGACGGTGCTCAAAATTCCTATCGTTTCATTACGACCAATATATGACCGATCATCTGGTTCCCAATTTACTGACTAAGCACGCGTCGCAATCGCCTCAACGGCCAAACGCCGTCCTTCACGATCAGCCGACATCGCCTCATCCAAGCTGGATAGGCGTGTTGGCGCATTAACGCGGTCCATTTTTTCCATGGCCTCTTCCACGACGGCGGCGATATCAAGGAACCCCAATCCACCGCCCAGAAACGCTGCTACAGCCTCTTCATTCGCCGCATTAAATACGGCGGGCATAACCCCTGCTTTTTCAATGGCTTCGCGCGCCAACCTTACCGCCGGGAACCGATCTGCATCGGGCGCCTCAAAGGTAAGTTCGCGCACGGCGGCAAAGTCCAGTTTCGCCGATGGGCTAGGACAGCGATCCGGCCAGGCCAATGTCGACGCAATCGGCGTGCGCATATCCGGGGTTCCAAGCTGGGCGAGCACAGAACCGTCGACATATTCCACCATGGAGTGGATCACCGACTGTGGGTGTACCAGGATCTCGATCTTCTCATGATCAACCGGGAAAATGTGCGCCGCTTCGATCAGCTCCAATCCCTTGTTCATCATCGTCGCAGAATCGACCGAGATCTTCGCCCCCATGCTCCAATTCGGATGAGCGACCGCCTGCTCAGGGGTCGCAACTGCCATGTCCTCTTTCGCCCAGGTTCGAAATGGACCACCAGACGCCGTCAGGATCAATCGGGAAATCCGATGGGGGCGTTCAAAGTCAAAGACTTGGAAAATCGCATTATGCTCAGAATCGACAGGCAACAGCGCGCCGCCCGCCTTTTCGATTTCCGCCTTTAGGACGTCGCCAGCGCAGACGAGGCATTCTTTATTGGCCAGCGCGATCGCCGCCCCGCGTTGCGCAGCTTTCAGCGTCGGCTGCAGCCCAGCGGCGCCCACGATCGCCGCCATCACCCAATCAGCATCACGCGAGGCCGCCTCTTCAATAGCGCCCGGCCCCGCGCCGATTTCGATGTCCAGACCGGCAAGGCCTTCGGCAAGGTCGTTTTTTAAACTCTCATCGCCAATCGCCACAAAGCTGGGACGATGTTTTTTCGCCTGCTCAATCAGCAGATCGACATTTTTATTGGCCGTCAGGGCTTCCAATTGGATCGTGGCTTCGCCCGCCGCCGCCGCAAAATCGAGAAGATCCAGCGTGTTCACGCCGATCGATCCGGTCGACCCAAGGATGGTCACACGGCGCGATTTCGATGAGGGTCCGCCGGTTGGGGTTGTCACCGCATCGCCTGTTGAGAGTACCGAATTTGAAGTGGCCATGCCCGGAGCGACCGTCCTGTTATTATTTCATCGTCGCCATTGCCGCCAAGCGATGGGATCCGTGTGCGATGGCGACCCGACGTCATGATTTTGGTCTTGTGATCATGTTCGCTTTATTGGTCACGGGATTTGTTTGAGAATTCGCCTTTCGACGTTCATTTCTCAATCCCTGCCGTGACACCGTTCCACGCACCATGAATGTTACACAGTCACTCTAGCGGTTTAAGGCAAAGGATCAACGTGGCGATGCAATAATATGTATGAAAAGCACCAATGTCAGCGCGGTTGTGGCGAAGATCATCCCATCAAGCCGGTCCAACACCCCTCCATGCCCTGGGATGAGACCACTCGCATCTTTCACGTTAAACGTGCGCTTGAACGCGGATTCCGTCATATCGCCCAATATGGACGCCGCGCCTAAAGAAGCGCCCATCAAGACGTAGACGCCGATTTCCCCTTCGCCGAAAATGACCCCAGCGCCCAACGCCCCACAAGCAGCACCGGCCAACACCCCGGCAATCGCCCCCGACCAAGTTTTCATGGGCGATAAACTCGGAGAAAGGCGCGGTCCGCCGATAAATCGCCCGGCAAAGTAAGCGCCGATATCAGCACTCCATACAATAAAGAAAAGTAGAAACGTCAGACCGAGGCCGTTCTCGACATCTTCACGCAACCATAAGAGCGCTATTGATGGCGCAATAAAGTAAAGCGCGCCAAAACCAACCCAAGGAAATCGAACCGATGGGATCAGCGACTTTAAACCGCGTCGAGGGTGAAAGACACTAGATTGATCATCCTTATCAGGATGGTCTGATGGCGGCGTGATTGGCAAAAATCTATGAGCTGCAACGCTAGCTATGAGCCCACCGACCATACATATTCCGTAACTAAACGAATAGTATCCCATTGCCGCCGAAGCGATACTCGCGCCGCCGGTGAGCGCCAAAGTCACGAAGGCGGACGTCAGCTCCTTGCCTTCAACCATGCGCGTCCATTCAAACGACATCATAACGACTAAAAACGCGACAACCGCCGCGAAAAGCGCACCGCCGTAATAAACGCCCGCTAGCGTGATACTTCCGAGCCCTATACTCGATATAACACGCAATTTTAGAGAATCTTTTTTTTCTTCCGCGCTGACCGCCTCAGAGACGGCGTCGTTTTTTTCTACGTCCACAGCTGAGTTTTCGGTTTTCTCTGTCGCGTCGACATCTTGCCCGGTCATCATGGAGACTTCTCTCCATTACCGATGTCGAGAACGGCGCAGCGCTCCGGTTCTCTTCGACGCGATACCGCTTTCACCATGTGTTTAAGCGCCGCCCAACTCTGCCGAAGCCACATTGGGGGTTACCCCGCCGTAACGCCGATCTCGCCGGTGATACTCCGCCAGCGCTTCAGCCAAACTTTTTTCACTAAAATCAGGCCACAGCACATCTAGAAAAATATATTCGGCGTAGGCGGCCTGCCACAAAAGAAAGTTTGAAATTCTTTTCTCGCCGCTTGTTCGAATGACGAGGTCTGGATCGGGGGCGCCGGCGGTATCAAGGCGTTGTGCAAAAACCCCTTCGTCAATTGCGTCTGGATCTAACGCGCCCGTGGCCGCCTGCTTGGCGATCGCCTTTGCCGCTCGAACAATTTCATCACGCCCCCCATAGTTGAAGGCGATTTGTAGCAGAAATTTATTATTTTGACGTGTCTCCCGATGGGCGCGCGAGACCAACAACCTTAAATCACGATCGAGGTTTTGCTCATCACCAATGATTTCGACCCTCACGCCATTTTCTTTCAGTGTCGGCAGATCTTCACCGATGAATTCGCGCAATAGTCCCATTAGATCACGGATTTCACCGGCGGGACGGCGCCAATTTTCAGTGGAGAAACTATAAAGCGTTAAACACTCAATGCCTAAATCGCGGGCCGCCTCCACAGCGCGACGCGCAGCATCGACGCCGGCTCGATGGCCAGCACTGCGAGGCAGTTCTCGAGACTTCGCCCAACGGCCATTTCCATCCATGATGATCGCAACATGCCGTACACGGTTTTTCGCATCAATCGCGGAAGCGGTGCTGTCTTGTTTGCGCCCTTCATCGCCGAGCGCCGGATCAACCCGCGTTATTTTTTGCGGACGCGCCATAAACTCCGCGGCCTTTCTCCGTTTTTGGCTGGGCCAGTCATCGACCATATCCCCATCGTGGACGGTGACACCGTCCAGGGGCGATAGATTCTCAACCCTACACCTGCATAATTTCCGCTTCCTTTTTCGAAAGCGCTTCATCCACTTTTTTGATCATGTCGTCGGTCAGTTTCTGAACTTGATCCGATAAGCGTTTTTGATCGTCTTCCCCAACGCCTTCGGCTTTTTTTATCGCTTCCATGCCCTCGCGGCGAACATTGCGAACCGCGACGCGTGCGCCTTCTGCATATTTACCAGCGACTTTGGCAAGTTCAGCGCGCCTTTCTTCGGTCAACGCGGGCACAGGCACACGCACTGTCGTTCCGTCGACGACCGGGTTAATGCCGAGGCCGGATTCACGAACCGCTTTTTCGACAGCGCCAACCATGCCCTTATCCCAGACAGAGATTGATACCGTTCTAGGTTCCGGAACCGAGACCGTGCCCACCTGGTTCATCGGCATCTGGGATCCATAGGCCTCAACCATAATGGGTTCGACAAGGGCGGCCGAGGCGCGCCCTGTTCGGAGGCCGCCGAATTCTGTCTTTAGGGACGTTAAAGCGCCATCCATGCGTTTCTCAAGATCTTTAAGATCAACTGTATCGGTGCTCATGCCCCGCACTCCTTCCGTTTCTTTTTGTCTCGCCAATCGGGCGAAAGTCTGATCTTTTGCAGGCCTTTCTCAGGCGCGCTCGCTGATGGATTATCCCGTCGCCATGGCGGGGCCGTCCGCAATAATAGTATGAGCGCCTTTGCCAGTGAGCGCCCCCACAACGGCGCCGCTCTCTTCGATTGAGAAGACGACGATGGGGATCTTGTTTTCCCGCGTCAACGCGATCGCCGCCTGGTCCATGACCTTTAAATCACGCACCATAACTTCGTGATAGGACAGCGTGTCAAACCGTTCGGCATCGGGATCTTTCTTTGGATCCGCCGTATAGACCCCATCAACCTGGGTGCCTTTAAACAAAGCGTCGCAGCCCATTTCAGCCGCCCGTAAGGCCGCCGCGGTGTCCGTTGTAAAAAATGGGTTGCCCGTACCAGCGGCGAAAATCACGATCCGTCCTTTTTCCATATGGCGGATCGCGCGTCGGCGAATATAAGGCTCCGCGATCGCGGTCATTTCAATGGCCGACATGACCCGCGTATAAAGCCCGGCGTTTTCGAGAGCGTTTTGGAGAGCAAGCGCATTCATGACCGTCGCAAGCATGCCCATATAGTCGGCGCTCGCCCGTTCCATGCCGCGGGAGGCTTGGCTAACGCCGCGGAAGATATTGCCGCCGCCCACGACAAGACATAACTCCGCCCCCATTGCTTTGGCCGCCGCCACATCCGAGGCGATGCGCGTGACCGTGTCGTAATCGATCCCGTAGGCCCCGTTCCCCATGAGGGCTTCGCCTGAGACTTTTAGTAATATGCGATGGAATTTTAACGCAGATGATGGCGTTGGTCCCCGCCGACCGCCGCCCTCTCCGTCTGATGACGCCTCGGTCAGTTCAGCGGGTCTTTCGGGCGAGGCGTTTTCACGAGCAGTCATAATGGCGGCGCTTCCGTTTAAAAAGTGACCCGGCGAAAACACTCGGCATCGGCGTCGGGGCTAAGACGCATCCCCTTGGTCACCGCACAAAGTTTCAGGCGGGGACGGTCGGAAATGCAGCTGTCTTGTAAAGGTTCTGACCCGATCCGGCGGCATTCGCAAACGAGCGTCAAAATAGGCGCGACCGCCGTAAATGCAAGCAATCCCTTGCTCCCCCAATATGTCCCTCAATGACGTTCAAGGTAAATTGACATCGCGGTCAAAAAAACAGCGCCCCCGGGCGGGCCGGCGGGCGCCATTTTGACCACTGGCTTTAGACCAGGAGACAGAAAATTAATCGTCGTCTTCGGTTTTCTCGACGCCATCGCCGAGCTCGAGCCGGGCGAAACCGCCGAAGGAAACAGGCGCACCGGCGTCTTTCGCCGCGTTTTCGATCACTTTTGAAATCTTCGTTTCGCCGTCGACCACAAAGATCTGCTCCAATAAAACCGCCTCTTCATAGAATTTGCGCAACCGGCCTTCGACCATTTTGGCGATGATTTCTTCCGGCTTGCCAGAAGCGCGGGCCTGGTCAGCGAGAACGGTTTTCTCACGCTCAACGACATCTTGATCAAGGTCCGCCACCGTCGCGGCAAGGGGGCGTGCCGCAGCGACATGCATCGCGATCTGACGGCCAAGCTGGTTCAGGACCTCTTTGTCGCCGCTTGATTCGAGCGCCACGAGAACGCCGATTTTCCCGGCGCCGTCGGTCACCGCGCTATGGACATAGGTCGCGACCACGCCTTCCGACACCGTAAGCGCTCCGGCGCGGCGAAGATTCATGTTTTCACCGATCTGACCAACCATCTCGGCGACATGTTCTTCAACGGATTTTCCGGCGCCGGGGAACGTCGCCGCCCGAACCGCCTCAACCGCGCCATCGGTCTCGAGCGCCGCACCGGCGATTTCCGACACCATGGATTGGAAAATCTCATTGCGCGCCACAAAATCTGTCTCGGAATTCACTTCCACGACGACGGCTTTTTCACCGGCGCCTTCGGCGCGCTTTGCGACCACCACGAGGCCTTCACTGGCCGCACGGCCCGATTTCTTTGCAGCCTTCGCAAGACCCTTTTTGCGCAGCCAATCAACCGCAGCGTCCATATCGCCGTCGGTTTCGGTCAACGCGGCCTTACAATCCATCATGCCTGCGCCGGTCATTTCGCGCAGCGCTTTTACCGTTCCAGCCGTGATGCCAGCCATGGTGTAGTCTCCTTCATTCGTTCATTCGTCGCCGTCATTCATGCGTTGGACGATCAAGCCGACGCATATTTGAACTCTGGCCGTTATTCCGCATGGGGGCGATTTTCATCGGGCGTCCTCATGCTTGAGGATAAAACCCACATTGATCAAAACCACCGTGTAATTCGTAATTCGACGCCGCCTGATTTGGCCCGCTTGTGCCGCTATCTGGCGACAGTTTTATGACGTTGCCCAATACCACGCCAATGTGATGGGGCAACGTCAGTGACAAAGTTCCATAACGACAAACCTACGTTCACTTGTCAGCAGGCGCGCCGGGCAAACAAGCGTTTCGCTATGCGCCGGCCGGAGCCTCAGCCGCCGCCTCTGGCGACGGCTCAGTTTCTGGCGCCGGATCGCTCAACGACGGTTCCATTGGCGCTTCTTCCATGGCGCCCAGATCAACCCCGAGGGAGGCCTGGCTTGCGGAGATCCCGTCAATAACCGCATCAGCGGCGAGATTGCAGTATAGCGAAATCGCACGAGACGCATCATCGTTGCCAGGCACAACAATATCGACCCCATCAGGATCACAGTTCGTATCAACGATCGCCACCACCGGGATGCCAAGTTTCTTCGCTTCTTTAATCGCAATGGCTTCTTTTTTAACGTCGATGACAAACAGGAGATCGGGAAGACCGCCAAGATCGCGAATACCGCCAAGGGAAGCGTCCAATTTTTCTTTTTCGCGGGTAAGCCCCAATTGCTCTTTTTTGGTCAGGCCCTTCGCGCCGCCTTCGAGGGTGGATTCAAGATCCTTCAGACGACGAATGGAGTTTGAAATCGTTTCCCAATTCGTCAGTGTGCCGCCGAGCCAACGTACGTTCATGTAGTACTGGGCGCATCGTTGCGCCGCTTCCGCCACAGGCGCTTGGGCCTGGCGTTTTGTGCCGACGAAAAGAACGCGCCCGCCATTGGCGACCGTTTCACGCACTTTGAGAAGGGCTTGGTGGAAAAGCGGGACGGTTTGGGAAAGGTCGATAATGTGAACCCCATTCCGGTCGCCAAAGATGTAGGACTTCATCTTTGGGTTCCAGCGATGGGTTTGGTGACCAAAATGGACGCCAGCCTCTAGCAGCTGGCGCATCGAAAACTCTGGCAGCGCCATTAGATACTCCTTCAGTTTTTCCTCTGCGGGACGGAGCCATTCCATGGGCGTATCTCACGACCAGACTAGAATACCGCCAAGGACGCCTCCGATCTGAAGGCGACCCCAAACAACTAGCTGCCGGAAATCCAACCACATGAAATGGACCGAAGATCGGCCCGCATGTGTGATGAACGCGCTCTTACGCGACCTTTTCCCCATTTTCAACCCATGCCCTCACGGGGCGCAGGTCAGGCGACGGGACGCTGGGGGCAAAAAATCGCTAAAGCATCGATCCGACATCACTGCGCAATTGCCATTTCAAGAAACCAGTTTTGGCAATTAGACCGTCTCAAATGAGCTCGACATCAATCACCCCTTCAATGGCACGCAGAGCACTTCGAACCGATGGGGTGCAGGCCGCCTGGCCTTTCAACTTTAACTCCACATCGCGGGTTTTTCGGTTGGAACCGCCGCCCGCCACGCCATTTTCCGCGTCGGCAAGATCGCCGTTCAACCGCAAGGCGAGAACGACATCGCCCGCCTCACCCGGGCTTGGCGCTTTGACCGCCGCGAGGCGCCTTTTCACCGCCGCCACAGCCCCCGGCGCGGCTAAAGCGATCCTTAATTGGGAGGTGGTTTGCGAAGCGGCGGCATCAAGGCGACGAACACCATCGCATGTTAACCTCACTTCCCCATCGCGGTCCTCTGCATTTACCCGGAGAAGCAGCAACGCACCCGCTTCAAGAAGATCACGGGCGGTTTCCAAAACTTCAGAAAAGGCAGTCACTTCAAAATCGCCCGTTGCATCAGAACATTCGATCCACGCGAAAGGCTTACCCGTTTTCGAGCGACGCAACCGGACCCCGCGCACGACAACCGCGATATCAGCGCTCACGCGATCGTCGCCGACGCTCGCAGTTAACTCTGTAAACGTCATTGCATTTAAGCGTCGCAGCTCCGTTGCATAATCATCCAAGGGGTGACCGCTGAAATAGAACCCAAGGGCGGCGCGTTCCTCATTCAAGGTCTCTAAGGACGGCGCGGCGTCAACCGCTTTAAAACGCGGCCGCTCCAAGCCGCTTGCGCCCTCGCCCGCCAGGTCAAACAATCCGCCCTGGGCGCTTGTTTTCTCCTCGGCAATTTGCGCCGAATACCGCACGATCAAATCAACATTGCCTAACGCCTCTGCGCGGGACCGGCATAAACCATCAAAGGCCCCCGCCCGCGCCAGATTTTCCATAGAGCGCTTGCCAACCGCTTTCAGGTCAACACGCTCGGCCAGATCATATAAATCTTTAAAAGGGCCATGGGCTCGCCGTTCTTCTGCGATCCCGGCCATCGCCCCTTCGCCGACATTTTTCACCGCGCCTAAACCGTAGACGATGCCCCCGTTATCGACCGAGAAATCCGCCTCTGAGTGATTGACATGGGGCGGCGCAATCTCAACGCCCATGCGCCGGGTCTCTTTGACGAAAACCGCTAATTTATCCGTATTGGTACGATCAAGGGACATGGACGCCGCCATAAAAGCGGCGCCGTGATTAGCCTTTAAATAGGCCGTCTGATAGGCGATGTAGGCGTACGCTGCGGCGTGGGATTTGTTAAACCCGTAACCTGCGAATTTTTGCACGAGGTCGAAAATAGAAGACGCTTTACTGGCGCTGACTCCATTTGCTTCAGCACCCTCAACAAAGCGCTTACGCTGACGGTCCATCTCCTCTTTCTTTTTCTTGCCCATCGCCCGGCGAAGAAGGTCCGCCTCCCCCAAGGAATAGCCAGACAGGATCTGAGCAATCTGCATTACCTGTTCTTGATAAATGATGACGCCATAGGTCTCTTTAAGAACAGGCTCCAAGGTCGGATGCAGATAATCGGGAGACAACAGGCCTTTTTTGCGCTCAATATAGGTTGGAATGTTCTCCATCGGCCCCGGCCGATAAAGCGAGATCAGGGCGATAATGTCTTCTAGGGAATCCGGCTGCATGCCCCGAAGGGTTGACCGCATGCCGGCGCTCTCTAACTGGAAAACGCCAACCGCTGAGCCTTCCCCTAACATGTCAAAGGTCGGTCGGTCATCAAGCGGCGTCATCTCAGGGGTATAATCGCCGCCGCCTTGGCGCACAAATTCCGCCGCTCGCTGAATAACGGTCAGGGTCTTCAACCCGAGGAAATCAAATTTCACCAGCCCCGCGGGCTCAACCCATTTCATGTTGTACTGGGTCGCCGGCATATCCGCTCGCGGATCGAGATAAAGGGGCGTTAACTCATGCAACGGCCGATCGCCAATCACGACCCCCGCAGCATGGGTCGAGGCATGGCGATAAAGTCCTTCCAACTTGAGCGCCATAGAGAGGAGCGCTGCGACGGATTCTTCGCGGTCCCGCTCCTCTTGCAAGCGAGGCTCCGTGTCGATGGCCTCCTGCAATGTGACGGGGTTCGCCGGATTATTGGGGACGAGCTTACACAGACGATCGACCTGGCCGAACGGCATGCCCAAAACACGCCCGACGTCACGCAAAACGGCCCGCGCCTGCAGCTTTCCGAAGGTAATAATTTGGGCGACGCGGTCACGCCCGTATTTATCTTGTACGTAGCGGATTACCTCGTCGCGACGATCCTGACAGAAATCAACGTCAAAATCGGGCATCGAGACCCGCTCGGGATTCAGGAAGCGTTCGAACAAAAGCCCAAACCGCAAGGGATCGAGATCGGTAATGGTCAACGCCCAAGCGACGACAGAACCGGCGCCCGATCCACGCCCAGGCCCGACGGGGATATCATGGGCTTTCGCCCATTTAATAAAATCAGCAACGATGAGAAAATAACCAGGAAAGCCCATCCGATTGATGATCTGCAATTCGAAATCGAGACGCTCCCAATAGGCTTTCTCCTCAACGGCGGGCTCATGGGCCTGCAGGCGGGCGGCGAGCCCTTCGCGCGCCTGGCGCTCCAGCTCCTTCGCTTCATCGCCATCAATTTCTGCGGTGGGATCATCGTTATGTCGGTCGCTCGGCGCCGTCTCCGTTGAGGCCGCAACAAAATTCGGCAAAATCGGCCCGCGGGTGCGTGGGCGGAAAAAACACCGCCGCGCCACGTCTAAGGTTGTCTCAACCGCTTCAGGCAAATCGGCGAAGCGGGCTTGCATTTCGGCGCCCGACTTAAAGTAGTGATCCGGCGACACCCGTCGACGTTCATCCTGATAGACATAAGCACCGTCGGCAATACAGAGCAATGCATCGTGGGCGTCATAATCGTCCGCTGTCGAGAAGAATGGCTCATTTGTCGCCACTATGGGCAACCCATCCTTATACGCCTGTTCTAGAAGCCACGGCTCACTGATTCCCCAGTCACGGTCCTGGTGGCGCTGCACTTCGATATAAAGGCGGTCTTGGAAAGCCTTTGTAAGGCGCGACAAAAGGGCGGCCGCATCATCAGCGCGATCCGCCCGTAACAATCGATCAAGGGGCCCGTCATATCCGCCGGTAAGGCACAATACGTCGTCAGATAATGCCTCGATCCAATCAAGATGAGCGCAAGGCCCATCCTCCAACGCTGATGTTAAAAATGCGCGGCTCGTCAGATCCATTAAATTGGCGAAACCCGCTTCACTCTGGGCGAGGAATACAAGCCCCGGCGGCCGGACGCCCTTCGCCTCCGATTCGTCGAGCGCCTCGATACGGACCGCTTGCTGTAAGCCGGGGATCGGTTGCACCCCCGCAGCGGACAGGGTTTCAGAGAATTCCAGGGCCCCAAACAGGTTATTGGTGTCCGTCACGGCGACAGCGGGCATATCAGCGGCGAGGCAGAGGTCTTTCAGACGGTTCGCTTTTATCGCACCTTCCGAAAGAGAATAGGCCGAATGCAGATGCAAATGGATGAAAGAACTCATGACACGACGCCCCGTGGTTACGCTTCGCAGCAGGCCTAACGGATATCGATCAGCGCCGTCGCCAATCGGTCCGTTCAATCACATCGTTCCCGCCGATGACGATCACCCCAGCACGAAGCCGCCAAGCTGTGTGCTGGCGATAATGAAAAGGACTAGCCCGAGTCCGAAGACGTCTTTCAAGAGATGGTTTTCCATAGGGATCGATCCTCGCTAAATTTGTTCCTCTTATGTTCTAAGTTCTATTTTTGTTCTCACTTTGTCAATCCCTATTCAGCAGTTTTTGGGACCGTTTTTCGCCATTGGGTTGGGTCGAAGAAATCGGCCCCATCTCAGGAGGCATTCAAGGGACCACTGTTCACAAGGCGCGGAGAAGGGCAAAATTTTCTTGCGACACTTGTCGCAACACAGTAAAACGAGAGAAGTAAGCTACAAGTGTCACGTCTTAATCAAACGCCAAACAAGCGATCATTGAGCATCGCGATACCCTGGGAACCCTGATCATGCCGAAGACTGATACAAAAGACCTTGGCGCCCATCAGCCGACAAAACCCGAACTGGCCGTCTTGAAATTTCTCTGGAGTCGTCCGTCCGCGACCGCTCGGGAAATCACCGATGCGGTCGCCCCTGGCTTTGACTGGACTTATTCGACCATGCGCACGGTCCTAGAAAGGATGTGCGAAAAAGGACTTCTCCAAAAAAGGCAAGACGCGAGCATCAACGCCTATGCGGCGGCCGTCGGGAAAGTCGCCCTTCTGAGCAACATGATCAGAGATTTTTCCGATCGTGTGCTGGAGCTAGACGCCGCGCCCTCCGCGGTCATGTTCGCCGACTCCCGCCTTTTGAGCGAGGAAGAACTTGAAGAATTAGATCGTGTCTTGAACGAAGGGGAGAGCGAATGATCACCGTCTCTCATTTCTGGTCTGATTATCAATTGGAAGCGCTGATTCTTTGCCTAGGCGCGTCTGTTCTTTGGGCCCCGCTGGTTCTGGGCATCGGTGCGGCGCTATCCGGCGAGGATGACAGGCGCCCCGCCCGCTCCGCCGCCAACCTTGACGGGCGCGACCGATTTTGGATCAGCCTCCTGATCGTTGCCATCGTTCCCGCGCTCGCGGCGCCAACCATGGCGGGCCTTGGCGTTTCTTTGCGCCCATCGGCGCCGGAATCCGGCGGAGCGCCCATCGAGATCGCCGCCTTGGATATTAATACTTCCTATACGGATATTACTGAAAACCCAACTGGGCCTTTCGCATCGACAACGTCCTTCGTAGCCCCAACACCATCACTTGCGCCTCGCAAAAAAGCGCCAGCACCGCAGATAGCTTTCGGCCCATTACCTCATGAACCTATCGTCATGTCCGCAAGCGCTGCTGACTATTCTGTTGGCATCCTCAACAGCGCGAAAGACCTATCTTGGCGAGACGCACTGAAGGGGGCTGCGTACCTATATTGTTATGGCTTGGCGCTCGCTTTTCTTTTGTGGCTGATTAAGACGGCCTCCTTCGCGCTGCTCGTGCGCGACGCTCTGCCCGTGACGCGCCGAGATATTACGGCAATGGTGGATGAATGGACCCATCGGTTCGGCCTTGCCGATACGCCGCCGATTTTCCATTCATCGGCCGTCTCAAGCGTCTGTATTTTTGGCGTCTTCCGCCCAAAGATCATCTTTCCGTCGGCTCTATTAAAAACGGCGGAAAAAGAAGCATTGTCGTTGATGGCCGCGCATGAATTGGCCCATATCCGTCGCAAAGACCACGCTCTCTTTTCAGCGACTGCCCTGACGCGCATCCTCTTTTGGTTTAATCCGTTCATTCGACGACTAGCCTCACGATGTGAACTTGCGGCGGAGGAAAGCGCAGACGCTCTTGTCCTTTCAACTGGCGTGAACCGACGCCATTACGCCGCTTGCTTCGTCAATAGCCTGAAGTTCGCCGCCCACTACAACAAAAGCGGCAATTTCGGATCAACGTTTGCGTCGCCGGCATTTACCCCGTTGGCGTTCACCCCCCATGATCGGCGCGGACGGCGACGGCGCCTTGATGCTATTCTTTCCGCAAGCGGGCCATTAGAACCGACTAATCTTGAACGGCAAATTGCGATGGCGCGCCGCCGTCGACAAACAGGCTTTGCGGTGACCGCCTTCGCCGGATTGGGCCTCGCCATGGGTCAGGCCGCTCTTGCGGTAAACCCGAATGTGCGCAGCCATGGTCTGTTGCACAAATGGGTGAAGAGTGAAGGCCATTTAGACAAAACAGCACTGGGCATTGAGACAACGTTGACGACCAATGCAACAGAGGGGCGCAATCCCGATACCGCTTGCGCGCCGCCCGCTCGATTAATAGCTTCTTTTCAATCAAAGGACCGCATTATTTCCGTTGGCGAACAAGATGATGATGCGTTCGGAAATCACAACAAGAACGATCAATCAAAAATTGAGTTCGCACACGGCTTTAAAGGCGCGGCGATCATCGCCGATACAGATCATCGCATTGATGCGAGCGGCGCTTTCATTGCGGCTTGGAATACGCCAGACATCGCCACCGGAGATGTTGGTGGCGCGCGAAACCGCTCATTAAGCTCATGGGGAAAAGGTTTCGTTAATCGACCCGGCGACGATGATATGTCGGCCGGCTTTGATGATATTGGCCATGTAGGTTGCCAAACCGAGGTACGGGAAAACGCCAATGATAATATCGCGGCCACAGGATCAGCGTCCTTTTTCGGCCCTTTCTCAGCAACGATACCGGCAAGCCCGTCATTAAAACCAATCTCTCCTGAGAAACCGACACAGAGCGCGGGCCTTACAACGCTACGGTTCGCGATGACGTTGCCGGCGACTGAAGCCGTTGTCCCACGCGACGGGTCGGCGAAATCAGACACGTCGATTGAGCCATTCAATATCGCTCAGCATCTGAGGGAAACGAACGCCCGATACACCACCACGATGATCGATGAGTTGGAAAAAAGCTTGTTGGGCGGCGGGCGAGAACCTCATTTTTCCAGGAAAAATGTATCAAACGGAGGCAACGCCGCCATTCAAAAAGAGATTGCAATGTTAAAGGCGGCATTGCCGTCTCAACGTCTCGTCATTTTCCCAACCAAATCGGACATCACCGATTTAGAGGCGGTTATCCACGCTGTTCGCGTCCACCGCCGCATCGCCGAACAACCCAGAAAACGCAGGCACTCAAATAAGTACCGCAACCAAGATACAAGTCGGCATCAGAACAATCGCAACCAACATGCCCATCATTCAACACACTCTCAAAAAAATAGCGAATGGGAAAAAGTTGAGAACGAGGTTAAATCCGCTTTTGCCGGCTTCGAGGCGACAATTGATGTAGATTTTGCCAACGACGATCGCCACCATCTGGAAGAGGTGGTTGAGCATGCGCTCAGGCAAGCCCGGAACGCAAGGCTTGATGCGCTTACGGAAGAAAAAAGAGCCATCCGAGATGCGCGCGTTGCGCTTAAAAACGCCGCGAGGGATCAAGGCGACGCGGTGAATGACGCCCTTCGTGAGTTGAACGATGCCCGACGCGACATTGAAGACGCCCAAGAATTAACGTCAAACGCCCGCGCGCGCGCCTATCGAATGATTGAGAACGCGCAACGCTCGCTTGAAAGAGAAATGGCGAACCAGGAACATCAACTACAACGCGCGATGGTTCAACTTAAGCACCAAGAAGCCGCCATCGATCACCTGCTAAAATCCCTTAGCGCAAGGTCATACGACGCACACGCGAAGAATAAGATAAAAAACCATCATACAGGCGCGAAAACGGCCAAGGTGAAGGAAAAAGACAAGAATAAGTGGTAAGGCGTGGGGACTAGCGTCGCTGCGATCCCTCGCGATAGCACAAACTCTATTCAATTACGTTCAAGGCGTTGTCTTTCGTCCAGGAAATTTCTAGTCCAGCCCGGGCATAAAAGGAATATCGGTGTCATCCGGTTTCGCGCCCTCCGCCGTTAACATCGCGTGAACTTGCCCGCGATGATGCGTCCCGTGATTAAAAAGATGGGTTATAAGTAACCACCTAGGCCGACTAACCTCCCGGCCCATGGCGCCAGAAAACCAACTGAGATCTCCATTAAGGTCTGACGGGGATATGGTCGCGGCCCACTGGATCATTGTTTTATCCATGGCCGTACGCACTTTCTTCAACATTGCCCAATCGCGATACCGGACGGATGATTCAGGGATCCCCCCGTCAGGCGCAGGATGCGTAGTAAAGCGGCTCATCCATAATTCATCGGCCCACAGAACATGAGACAATGTCGCGTGAATCGACTTAAAAAATGCGCCGCGATCGGCCTGTCGCGCCTCGTCTGTAAGGGTGTCAGCCGCTTCAAAGATGCTGCTGTTTTGCCACTTGTTATAAGCCGCCATCAAACGGACATGGTCGGATGAAATCATGAAGGCCTCTTCCATTTGAAGAGCCTTCATTATAGAGCGCCGTAGGACGCCAAACAACATATGTTGTTCGGCTCTTTCTACGGGGCGTCGGTTAGCGTGCGGGCACCTAACGTTCCGAATGCTGCGTTAGAGACTGCCCAGATGCTTTTAGGTTTTCTGGCGGCAGAACGCATAACAGCGGGGCATAATCGTTATTGAGGCGCGCGCGCGCACGGCGAGGCTGATTGGTTCGTTCCCACAAAACAAAGGCTTTATCGACAAGATCCATGATCTATTCCTTTCTGAACACCCGGCGCAAAAGACTAAAAACATGACATCGGAAAGCGCCTGACACCCCAAATATGAGGGAGGAGATCGGGTAACGCCACACAAAGCCTTGTCACCACCTCTCACATCCAATGGCGGATAATCGTGAGGGTGCGGCGCACAAAAATGGAGCGCGCACCGTGCGTGGTGGCGGCATCGATCGATGTATTGGTTAGAGAGCTATTTGTTGATGCGACGGACGCCTCGCCCGGCGGCCCCAAAAAGAGCGCCACCAATGGCAATCGAAATTAAAAACAGCCCCTCAAGGGCGCCTAACGATGATGGCGCTACATCATAAAACGAATAGAAGTAAGCGCTGATTCCAGCGTAAGCCATCACCGTAGAACTTACCGCATAGCCGATTATTGACGGCCTAAGACCAAAACCCGTCTCACAAACACCAAAGAGAACGATCACCCCGGCCATGACCGGAACCATGGATATCGTGAAAAGCCCGAAGGATACATCGGGCCCGATCGCTGGGGTATGCGGATCGATTAGCCCGACACCAACTCGATAAACGAACAATGAGGACGCTGCAAAAAGCAGCGCCCTCACCACAAAGATCAGAAAATCGGGAAACCGGACGTTAGACCGCATTCGAATGTTTTTTGAATTCCAAGCGTGAAATGGCGCGGCAATGGACTTCATCGGGCCCATCGGCGAGACGCAAGGTGCGCAGCCCGGCATAGGCCCGCGCTAATCCGGGATCAGTGGTCACGCCGGCGCCGCCATAGGCCTGGATCGCGTCATCGATCACTTTTAAGGCGATGCGCGGCGCGGCGACTTTGATCATCGCAATTTCCGCCTGAGCTTGTTTATTACCCACCGTATCCATCATCCAGGCTGCCTTGAGCGTCAGCAAACGGGTCATTTCGATATCGATCCGCGCTTCCGCCACCCGCTGCTCCCAGATGGAGTGTTTGTAAATCGGTTTGCCAAACGCCTCTCGGGATAAAATGCGCTTGACCATTTTTTCTAGCGCCACTTCCGCAGCGCCAATCGTCCGCATACAGTGGTGAATACGGCCAGGGCCCAAACGCCCTTGGGCGATTTCGAAACCCCGTCCCTCGCCTAAAATCAAATTGTCCGCCGGTACGCGGACGTTGTTCAGCACGACCTCCATATGACCATGGGGGGCGTCGTCAAATCCAAAAACCGGTAAATGCCGAACGATTTCGACGCCTTCAGAATCCGAGGGCACCAGAATCTGAGATTGCTGCTTGTGGCGTTCGGCCGATTTATCGGTCTTCCCCATGACAATAAAAATCTTGCACCGCGGATCGCCAGCGCCTGACGACCACCATTTGCGGCCATTGATGACATAGTGATCGCCGTCGCGCTTGATATCCGTTTCAATATTCGTGGCGTCGGAAGACGCCACCGCAGGCTCGGTCATAAGAAAGGCGGAGCGGATCTCTCCATCCAATAGGGGTTTCAACCACTGCTCTTGTTGTGCGGGAGAGCCGTATTTTGACAGCACCTCCATATTCCCCGTGTCAGGCGCAGCGCAGTTGAAAACCTCCGGCGCGATATGGCAACGACCGGTCAGTTCCGCAATCGGCGCATAATCCGCATTTGTAAGCCCCGGCCCGAATTGAGGGTCCGGGTGGAACATGTTCCACAACCCTTCGGCCTTCGCCTTGGCTTTCAGCTCGTCGATGATCGGCGGCACCTTCCAACGCCCCGCCCCTGGCCCAAACTCTTCATGCTGCCGCTCATAGGTTTCATTGCCCTCATAGACATATTTGTCCATGAAATCGGCGACGCGTTTCAGGTAATCCTTACAACGGGGGGTGTAGGCGAAATCCATAAACTGCTCCTGCAACTTTTCCAGCGCCGTTATCGCCGACACCACCCAAAAGGGGAAGCCGGATGCGCAGCGGGTGGATTCCATGGGTTTAATACTCATGAGGACCCACCTGCAGCTATACCGTCCAGTGAGGCTCAAGCGCCCAAATATCGGGTCGGTTTTTATATGATGAAGTTATTGCCGAGAAAGGTTCGTTTTGGCGTCTTATCGACGTGCTTTAAAAAACGACCTCAATAGACCACCGGACTCCTCAGCGAAGGGACCTTTCACAACCGCCGGCCGCCAGTGGCAAGTCGGTTGTTCGAAGAATTTTGGTCCATGCCAGATGGCGCCGCCTTTAGGGTCGCTCGCGGCGATAACGAGCCTGGAAATACGTGCATGGGAAATTGCGCCGGCGCACATGACGCAGGGCTCAAGCGTGACGAAAAGGCTCGCTCCTGTCAGGCGGTAATTTCCGGTTTTCTTCGCCGCCATTCGGATTGCTCGGATCTCGGCATGGGCGGTCGGGTCCGCTTCGCTGATCGGCGCATTACCCGCCGTCGCCAGAACGTCGCCTTCGGCGCTGACGACCACCGCCCCAATAGGCGCTTCATCATTCGCCGCAGCGCCTTCAGCCGCCTCAAGGGCCCGGCGCATCATGCTTTCGTCGAACTGAGCGAGCGTGTCGTCTGTCATTTCCGATCAAGCCGGAGCAAAAATGTCTCTCCGCCTAACCCGTGTACGGAATCATGGGCGCGGATAGTGACGGCGGTCACTTCTTCGGGGATCGCGACCCCCGTGAGCGAGCGCGTGAAGGGCTGTTCATCAACATGAGGATGGGCAAGAGGCCGAACGCCAAGGACGTTGCCGTTAGGGCCCACCACTTCCCAACGATCGGCGTAATGATCCCAACCTTCATCCGAATGGCGCAACGTGGCGGAAATGCGCCAGATGCCGGGCGCTGTTTGCCGGGCGGTCCCCTTGACGACGTCAGCTTGCCCCGCCAACGCGCTATTGGAAAACCCGGCCAGGCTGCAAAGGGATAGGAAGAAAAGAGAAACTCGGGCTTTGCTCATGATATCGCACCTTTCAACGTTCGGGCGCGCAGCAATCTCATGAAGCCTAAGCGCGACCTTTAGGCGGCGTTGCTCGACGGGATATCCGTCGGCGCCGTTGTCGCCGTTTCAAAGGGTTTACAGGCGACACAGAAGGCTGTCACGCCGGCCACTTTGTTAAAAGGGAACAACATTGCCCTCTCCACATCGTGAACCGCGACCAATGTCTTATTGAGCCAATCAGGCGCTGCTTTCAGGGCGCTTGCTTCGGCTTCCTTGTCCCCTTTCAAGGCGCGGTCGGCCAGGCGAAGCGCCGCCACAGCTGGGAAAAGGGCGCCGAAGAAATAACGCGTTTCCAAAGGCTCCAACCCGCCAGCGCGCACCGCCTCCTCTAAGGAAGAAAGCGTATAGCGACGGCGATGCTCTAGAAAATCATCATGGGACGACCACAGGAAATTAAAGGCCGGCACGGAAATCAAGAAGCGCGTGCCCGGCGCGACCTTGGCCACATAGTCGGCAATGAGAGCGGCATCGTCATCTACATGCTCGATGACATCCACCATCAGAACGGCGTCAACGCTCACATCGCCAACACTACGACGAAAATCGACCCTGTCCGTTGGGTGTGCGGCGAGCCACTCATCTGTGTAATTCGGATCGACGCAAATGGCCCGTTCCGCCTTGCCATCACGGATGAGCATGCGAGAGAAAACACCGGACCCAGCGCCAACATCGAGAACCGCGCCCATGGGTTCATCCCCAAGCAAGGTCTTAATCGCCCGCTCTTTTGCAATGTAGTACCAATGCTTTTCCGGGTTGCCGCCGATCGCGGCCTCTTCTTTCAAATCCATCGGGTATGCGCCTTCGCCACAAATTTTCCGCCGTTAAGCGCTGTAACAGAGGTCCCTAAAGGAGGCGTTAAGCATATTCACGATTGTGCAAAAACGACGAGAGCGCTACATCCCTCGTCCCGGCGCGCATCAAAACATAATTTTAGCCTCGTTCGCACAACCGATCGCAACGAGCGTAAGGAGTTTCCTTTGCCCAAATCCGATCAAGACCCTCAATCAGCCGGAACGCCAAGCGACGGCGCCGACAGCGGAGAGCGGATCGCGAAGGTACTGGCGCGGGCGGGCGTCGCCTCCCGCCGGGAGGCGGAGCGCCTGATTGACCAGGGCCTTGTCACGGTGAACGGGAGCGTCTTAGAGACGCCCGCGTTTAAAGTGACCCCCGATATGGATATCCGGGTGGACGGTGTTCGCATCGGCCCTAAGGCGCCGCCGCGATTATGGCGCTATCACAAGCCGGACGGTCTCGTGACAACCCATAAGGACCCGCAAGGGCGCCCGACCGTGTTCGAGGCAGTGGCGGGCCGCCTCCCACGCGTTGTCTCCGTCGGCCGTCTCGATTTGACGACGGAAGGCCTCCTCCTGCTGACCAATGATGGCGGCTTATCGCGGCAATTAGAACTCCCCTCCACCGGATGGGTGCGGCGATACCGGGTTCGCGCCTACGGCCGTGTCACGCAAAAAACCCTCGACAGCCTCCAGGACGGGGTCAATATCGACGATGTTCAGTACAAACCTATACGCGCGAAACTAGAGCAAACCCAAGGCGGTAATCAGTGGATCACACTGTCGATCACCGAGGGCAAAAACCGCGAAGTGCGCAAAGTCATGGATCATTTGGGATTGCAGGTGAACCGCCTCATCCGAACCGCTTACGGACCATTTCAGTTAGGCGCCCTTAAAAAAGGCGAAATCGAAGAAATTCCCGGTAAGCAGTTAAAAGAACAGCTGGGCCCAAAGGTCTGTGCACAATTGGAATTATAGGATTATCAGGGAATTGAAAACCTCCTGATTGGATGGTTTATAACCCTTTGTCTAACGGTTGCGACAATCAACGCGGAAATATGACTGCGTCATGGCGTCGACTTGTCCCCGCGGTAACAAAAATCAGCGCCAAATCTGCCAATGCACGATAAACGTCCCGCGCTTATGCTTGCTTCCGGCCGCGCCGACAACCTGAACGCCCAACAGCGCGCTTGGCCAAATATGCTATCGTGGTGGAACAATCTGATGAGGTCAAACGAACAAAAAATCACGCGGGACGATATCAACCGCCAGGTGTTGACGAGCGCTTTGATTGCGCGTCAGACTATCATGAGGAGAGGATTATCATTTCGTATCATGGCCGAGATTATCAATCTAAATAAATACCGCAAAGAAAAGAAGAAGGCGGATAAAAAACGCCAGGCGGATGAAAACCGCCTCGCCCACGGCCGGACCAAATCCGAAAAGAAAACCACCGAAAAAAAGAAGAAGAAAAGCGAAGAGCGCCTTGATGGCAAGAAATTGGATGGCGCGACAGAGCGCCCCCAAGAACCGAACGATTGAGACGCCTTCCAAACGTTGCGCGTTGGCCGTATCAGGCAACGACAGTGAGGCGGGGTTTCCCGCTATCTCCGAAGCATGTGAAATGCTCAATGCCGTTTAGCGACCATCCAAAGGCGCAACGCGAAAGAAAGACGAGACCATGCGCATTGTTGGCGGCGCCTTAAGCGGGCGAAAGATCATCGCGCCATCGGGGCGCAATACGCGACCGACCAGCGAGCGAACGCGAGAATCCCTCTTTAACATCATAGCCCATCGCAGCGACTTTTCCTTTGAAGGCGCAAGGGTCCTCGATCTTTTTTCGGGCTCAGGCGCTTTAGGCTTTGAAGCCTTATCGCGCGGTGCGGCCTGGTGCCTTTTTGTTGAAACAGACGCCCACGCCCGCGGCGCTATTCGCGACAATATCGAAGCATTCGGATTATTCGGCGTAACCCGCCTGCACCGTCGATCCGCGACAAATCTGGGCGTAAAACCCGCTGGTGTTGGCGCGGCCTTTACCCTCGCGTTTCTAGATCCGCCCTATGACCAAGACCTTGTCCAACCAACTCTGGAGACGATGAAAACCGGTGCTTGGCTATCGCCAAACGCCCTCGTCGTCATCGAACAAGGTGCAGAGGAGACGCCAGCGACCCATCCATTTTATACGGAGGAAGACCGGCGCGCCTACGGCGCCGCCCAGATTGGACTTTACCGTTATATCGGCGACACGGAACAATGAGGTAATGGCAACTTTATTCCGTACGCAATGTTTCTTATCATCACCTACGTATTTCGGCGTTAAACAAGGCTGGCCAAAAAAATCGTGCGAAAATATTACGATCACTGAAATTGATCTTTTTCGGACAATGCCCCCATGAACCGTAAAGTAGAAAACAATTCACAACACAACCCAAACTCATGCGCGACAGTCGTTTTCCCCTAAAAGTCAGCGCAAGTCGCTTGCACCCAATTTGGGGTTTGCCTATCTTACTGTAGAATAATTCGTCTTTAATCAGCGTTTTGAAGCTTCGATGCTCCTCCTGACGCCTGGTTTCTTAAATTGAAAGTACCGTCCCAATGGCTCGCACAATCCAAACTTACGCTGTAAGTAAATTCGTCCTAGCGATTGGCGCGGTTTCAGGCGTTAATTTAGGTTCATTGACTTTCGGTGTTCTAGCGCAACAGGCGCAAGAAGCCGCCGACAACGCCCCGGTAAACGTTGAAAGAGAGAAAATTACCGAAAAAGCGAAAAAAGTCGTCACCGCCACCAGCAAAGCCGCTGTGTCAGAGATACCGCTACGGGCTGCGATCGCTGCTGATTACGACGCCAACCTCAACGTCTTGTTTAAGCATTTCCACGCCAACCCAGAGTTATCTTTTAAAGAAAGCAAAACAGCCGCGCGGCTAGCGACAGAGTTGGAAGCTCTTGACTATGATGTAACAACAGGCGTCGGCGGCACGGGCCTAGTCGCCCTCATGCGTAATGGCGACGGCCCAACTGTCATGATGCGCGCCGATATGGATGGGCTGCCAGTGCAGGAGAAATCAGGCCTCGCCTATGCGTCGACAGCCCGTCAGGTCGATATCGACGGAATCGAGAAACCCGTCATGCATGCTTGCGGGCATGATGTGCATATAACGTCCCTGATCGGGACTGCACGGCAGATGGCGGCGCGTAAAGATCAGTGGTCTGGCACTTTGATGCTTATCGCTCAACCCGCTGAAGAACGTATCGGCGGCGCAAAAGCAATGATAGATGACGGCCTCTATACTCGCTTCCCAAAACCTGACTACGCTCTCGCTTTTCATGTCGCCGCCGATCTACCGGCGGGTAAAATCGAAATCAAAGACAAGTTGGTTTCATCAAGTTCCGACAGCGTTAACATTACAGTTCGCGGCGTCGGCGCTCATGGCGCAGGCCCCCATAAAGGCGTCGACCCAATTCTAGTCGCCTCTCATATTGTGGTCGCACTCCAATCCGTCGTCAGCCGCACCTTAAATCCGTTGGATCCTGGCGTGATTACGGTGGGGTCGTTCCACGGCGGGTTTAAGCACAATATTATCCCAGATAAAGTTGAACTTGAGCTGACCGTGCGGTCCAACAGACAAGAAGTGCGCGACCAACTCATCGCCGGAATAGAGCGTACGGCCGAAGGCGTCGCGCGCGGCCTTGGCGTGCCCAACGATCTTTTACCGATCATCGAAGTCGGCTTTGAGTCAACGCCGCCCACGATCAATGATCCGAAAACGGCCCAAAAACTGCGGAGCGTTTTTGCAACGACCTTTGGTGAGGACGGCTTGATCGTTGTTCCACCAGAAGGGATGGGGGCGGAAGATTTCGCCTACTTCGTAACGCCTGACACTGGTGTTAAAGGCGTTTATTTTTCCGTTGGCGGTACATTGGAAAAAGACCTTGCGGATGCGGCAGGACACCATTCGCCCTATTTTAAGATTTTGCCCGAACCATCGGTGAAAACCGGTGTTGAAGCGATGACAGTGGGTGCCATGGCGCTCATGGCAAACTGAGGGACAGTGCGGGGTCGGTAACAAAATCACCGACTCTTCCCATCGGACATAAACTCCCTGATATGACGCCCCAACAACGTCGGCGCTTCCTCCGCCAGGAAATGGGCGTGATCATCAAAAATATGAATCTGATCATCTGGTATATTGAGCATTTCTTTCAAGATCGGCGTTTGCGCTGAGGTTAGCACATCATCCTTGCGGCCCCATAAAACTAACGTATCGCCACGGAATGTTTCAGGGAATAGCGTTCTGTTTTCTTCAAGCCGGGCAAAGAGCGTCTCATTGATGCTTGTGAAAAAAGCATAAAGTGCGTTGTCAGCCCCCTCACGGATGGGCGCGACATAGCCGAAGCACTCCTCTTCACTGAGTTCATAATCGCCAACGAGACCCAGATCATTGAAGGTTTTCGTTAAAACAGCGACGCTGGTGACGGGGCTAGAATAGGCTTTCATCATCTGACGCGTGAAGGCGCCGGCGTCGATATTAGGATGATTAAATCCCTGTTGGTTGACGATGGTGTTCAGTACAATCATACGATCAATGCGCGTCGGGATAAGGCGCGTCACCTCCCAGGCGACAAGCCCACCCATATCGTGCATTAAAAGGGAGAACTGATTAATTTCCAACTCATCAAGCAACGCCGTAACGCGCTCAGCGCGCTTTTCGGTTTGGTAGAGGTCATGTGCTTTTTTCGCCTTATCGCTACTGCCGAATCCCAAAAAATCGATCGTCACGATACGGAAATCATCTTGAAGTAACGGGATTAGCTTACGATACATCCATGACGAGGTTGGCACGCCGTGGAGCAACACGATTGCTTCACCATTGCGAGGTCCATGATCGGTATAAGCGATCCGTCTCCCATCGATCGTAAAAAATTGTTGCTGTGCGCGGTGATCAGAATAGGTTTCTGGCGGCGTATACCGCGCCGCCACATCCTCGCCGACTTCGCCTGTAAAATTGAGACTACACCCGGTTGCTGTTAGCGCAAAAACCATCGCCATGAATGCCGAAACGCCAACGCGCCAGCCTGACCGAACCGCGTAAATCATCTTTGTCGCCCCTTCCAAACCCCTTCAGGATCGAGAGGATCATAGCGAGCTTCGCCTTGCCCGCCAACGATGCGCTTATCACGATAGCTCCAGCATTCGACCTTCGATCCGATGGCGAATTGGCGGTGACCAGGAATGCAGGCGGGCGCCGAGAATGACGAAATTCCGTCATATCTGCGATCCAACGCCCCAGTCACGTCCGAAAAAGCCTTTACGGCGGGCGCGCGACTGCTTATCTGTGCTCGGCTGCCCGGTGCGTCACGACAACATTCCCCGGGGCCTTACATTTCTAATAGGGAGCCGGCTCTGGCTTAGACCGTGGTCTTTGACACCTGGCGCCCACCTGGTCCTTAGGGTCCAGGGCGAATAAAAGTCAGACGGCCAGGGCGGCATCCAGGGCGGCATCTTTTTGTTTGGTCACGGGCCATTCTTCACTCCTCCCACACACTGATGTCACCTCCTCTCACGTGTCGGGGAGATCGCGCCAACGGCCCTCAATTTCCGCCTCGTTCCAGACTATTTTGACGCTTGAAGAATTTTCCGAGTTCGCGAGAAGGAATTACTGACATGAAATTGAAGGGTATCGCCGTCATACTGTTCACCATGCTGCTTGGCGTTTCCAATGTGTCTGCGAAGGAATGGACACCCCTTAAGCGCGGCGATGTTTTTGAACGTCCAGCTGAAGGGTTTACCGTTCCCGCTATTCGCCGGGCCATTGAAAGGCGAGGATATATCACCCTCGGCAAAGCCAACAAATTTGGCCAATTACGCGACTTTATCGCCTTCGGCCCAGAAAACCGACGCTATCGGATCAGCGTCAACTATCGCACCGGCAAAGTCGTGAAAGTGAAGCGTTACGTCCAATAACGGCGCGCTTAACCCCTGCAACGATTATTCTCACAACCTCGCAGGCGGGCCCGGCGTCGCCCCTTGCAACTAGACCTTTATGGCGGTAGCCAAACGCTATGCTACCGCCATTGAAAACACTGTTTGACGCAAAAGGTCTCCACCGAGAGAAACTGACCGCAGAGCGCGCCGTCGCCGCGAAGGCGCGCCCGGATGCGGCTCGTCATGCCGCCCGGCTTTTTATCGCCAATATCCCGTTGCTTGAAAACGCCGTCGTCGCGCTATATCATCCGATCCGGGACGAACTTGATACAGAACCATTGCTCGATGGCCTTATAGACAACGCCGCCAAGATTACATTGCCGGTTACGCCGAAACGGAAGGGGCCGTTGAGTTTCCGCGCTTTCTCGCCTGGCGATGCACTGGAAAAAGGCGCCTATGGCGTCATGACGCCTCTTGAAACAGCCCCCACTGTCTACCCTGACATCGTCGTTGCGCCGATGCTCGGCTTTACGCGTGGCGGCGTCCGCCTTGGTTACGGTGGGGGATATTACGACCGTACGCTCGCGCATTTCCGCGATATCGGCCACACAGCCCTCGCGGTGGGATACGCTTATGGCGCCCAGGAAGTTGACGCCCTGCCCTCCACCCCCCTAGATCAGCCTTTGGATTGGATCGTCACCGAGCGTGAAGCGATCCGAATTGCTCGCTAGATCCAATTGAGGTGATTGGGGTTGGCGGGCCTGCAGGGGTTAACCATGCGCATAGCGCTTTTTGGCGATATTGTTGGCCGTAGCGGTCGGGACGCGTTTTGCGAGCATGCGCCACAATTGCGCCGACAGCTGGCGCTTGATTTCGTCCTTGTGAACGCAGAGAACGCCGCTGGCGGATTTGGCGTCACAGCGGATATCTGTAAACAAGTATTTGACGCGGGCGCCGATGTAATCACGACGGGCAATCACGCCTTTGATCAGCGCGACGAGCTTGAGCTCTTCGATGATGAGGAGAGGCTTCTACGGCCGGCTAATTTCCACCCATCGAACCCTGGCCACGGGAGCGGCCTCTTCCAGACGAAAAACGGATTTTCCGTCCTCGTCCTACATGCCATGGGGCAGCGCTCGATGCCGCCATGTGACGACCCTTGCGCCGCCCTTGAACGGGAATTGGAAGGCGTATCTCTCGGCCGGGAGGCGGACGCCATTCTCGTTGACTTTCACGCCGAGGCGACATCTGAGAAATACTCGCTGGGTCATTACCTCGACGGACGCGTCAGCGCCGTTGTGGGCACCCACACCCATGTGCCGACGGCGGATCACCAGGTCCTTCCGAACGGCACCGCCTATATGACGGATCTCGGCATGTCGGGCGATTACGATAGCGTTATCGGCATGGAGAAAACCGAACCCGTACGGCGCTTTTCGACGAAAATGGTGACCGGCCGTTTTTCCCCGGCCTCAGGGGCGGCGACACTCTCAGGGTTGTTCGTTGAGACAGGCGCCGATGGGCGCGCCCTTCGCGCGCACCCCTTACGTGTCGGCGGGCGGTTAGAACCGACGATCCCAGAATAATCCACCTTTAGATCGTCGATGAAAAGACAACGCGCCAAGCCAACAAGGTAAACGCCATAACCCCGAGCGCCAGCGCGAAAAGCGTATGATGGCCCTTGCGCCAAATGCTCCACCCAGACATGAGCCAGGCCGGCACAATGCTAACCACGGCAAAGACGCCGGCGAGGAAGGCAAGATGCGCCGCCCCGCGAAACAACGTGACGGTTAATGGCGGGTAATCCACGAGCATGGAAGCGGAAGCCGACGCGAGGGCGACTGTGATGAGCACGATCATGACGATCATCACCAAGACAGACCCCGCAGCCACCAAATCAAATTGACCAAGGCGCGCGCCGATTTTAGATTGCTTGATGTCCTTTACGGCCTGACGCCGCCAAGCCCCCAACCAAGTCGTCATGCTAAAGAGTAAAGCAAGGCCAATCCCAAGATTCAAAAGCAGCGGATTTGTCGTCGCCGTGACGCGGTCGAATGAATGAACATTTGTCGTAATGTGGGAAACAACGCCATTCGCGTCCCGTCCAAACAAGACCCTATCGCCATTGCTATTCTCGAACACATCTGGCGTACCCATTGGATGATATCTGACAGAACCGTTCACATCGGTCAAAACGAGGCTGCCCTCATATTGGGATACAGCCATTATCCCATTCGTCGCGAAGAGTTTTTCAAACCGCGTGAAAGAGCGTCGGTTGTTTAGAAATTGCCCCTGATAATCGCTCAATGCTAACGCGTCGGTTGACGGCGCTTCGATTTTGACCCGCGCCTCGCCCCTTACATGGTCAATCACTAAAAAAGGGAGGCGATTGACCAACTCGCGGGTCGTCGCTGTGTTCTGGGAGATAAAGATACCAAGGTTTAACTCAGGCGCCATCACCATATTGGTGAGGAAGCCAGCCATTCCACCACCATGACCTAATGTAAGCGTATCGCCATAAATTTTACTGAAGAAACCATGGGCTAGATCGTCTGATAACGGACGATCGGTAAAATGGCGCGTCCACATAGTTTGATGGGTCGCCGGCTGCATCAAGCGTACATCGCCGAAGGCGCCGCCGCCCAGATGCATCAACATCCACAATCCCATATCATCAGCGGCTGCTGCAATTCCACCCACAGACGCATAGGGCCCGAGTTGCATTTTATCCTGAATAGAGGGGGCGCCTTGTTCCAATTTGTGCCCCGACGCATAGGCTTCTTTTAAACGCCCCGTCAGTTTTGATGGCGCCATTTGGGTCGCATCTTGCATGCCTAACGGCGCTAGAAGGTCGTCACGCAAAATCGCGTCATAGGAACGACCCGACACATTCTCGACGATATGTGTCGCCAAGGCCGTGCCCCAATTGGAATAAGAAGTACGCGCGCCGGGGGCGAAAACACGCGACGGCATGTCTCGCTCTAACGCCTCGGCAAGGGTTATTTCGCTATCATCTCCGTGGGTGAAAACACCCCATGTGTTTTCGAAGCCACCCCGATGGGTCATCAAGTCGTTCATCGTGACGGGGGTGTCAAACGCGTCAGGAATCTTAAATGCGGTCAGGTAGTCATTTACATCCGCATCAAGATCTAACCGCCCCTGTTCGACGAGCCTCATCACCGCTGTCCACACAAAGGTCTTTGAGACTGATCCGATCCGGAATAGCGTCGTCTCCCCATCAACGGGCGTCCCGGTTTCTATGTCGGCGACGCCATACCCCTTTGCAAATAACAAGCGCCCATTGCGAACCACGCTCACGGTCACGCCAGGAATATTGTGCTCGCGGCGATGGGCCGCCACGACCCCATCGACAAAGGCTTCGAGCACCGCGTCTTCCCGCGACGGCGCTGGCGGTGGTAATAGCGAGGATTCAACCGAAATGGAGGGCGCCGCGCGCACCCGCGGGTCGCCTTGTGCAATCGCTTGCGTCGATAAAAAGGCGACAACCGCCATCAAACAAAAGGTCAGCGTGCTTTTTGACCATTCCATGAGCCGGTTCCTTTTTCCAAGGCTGAGATTAACGGTAGTCTAGGTCTTCTTTCGATCATCCACAATGTTCATTGTCGCGACACCGCTCTCCCCTAATGGGACGGTCGCGAAGGGCCCGCCCACGCACATTTTTGAGGAATCCTGCGGGTCGGCCGGCGGCGCGTCAGCGAGGATTTTCTCCGCGAATTGCTCAGCATTGTCCTTTGGACGATATCCCAAGGCGCTGGCCTTCGCGTTGTTAACTGGCGTGCGATCGTTGTTCGATACGCCATAGACAATCATGTTGCCCGTCGTTGGCGCCGTGACAGATTTCTCAACTAGCTGGATCAGGTCATCATAAGAAAGCCAGGTGCCAAGGGCGCGTGCATTATTGACCGCGGCACATGATAGAATACGCATACAGACGGCCTCTACCCCTCTTTTGTCCCAATAGAGGCTGGCGAGGTCTTCGGCAAAGCACTTCGCCAACCCATAAAATGTATCGGGACGGTGCTTCTCGTCGACACCGACAAAATCAGTATTTTTGTACATGCCGACAGCATGGATGGAACTTGCGTACACCACCCGCTTTAGCTTCTGCTGATACGCGGCTTCCCATATATTATAGGCGCCGATAAAATTTGGCCCCAAAAGGGTTTCAAAGGGACGTTCATCACCAATGGCGCCAAAATGGACCACCATCTCGGCGCCCTCCAATACCGCTTCTATCGCTTTGTAGTCGGCTAAATCCGCTTTGATATAAGTCTCTCCCGGATAAAGAGCGCCGCAATCATCGACGATATCCGTTGAGACTAATTCATCTGCAAGCTTCGTCAGTGGTTCGCGCAAATAGGACCCGAGGCGCCCCGCCGCCCCTGTTAAGACGATTTTTTTCACCTGACTTTTCTCCCTGATTTAAAAGCGCCCGAATGGTCGTTGGCGACGCCACACCATTGAACGGCCCCTGTTAGATAACGGCCTTTTCAACGATCGGCGCCCCGCGCGCAAAACGGTCATAGGTAAACGGTGATAGATCAAGGCTGCGATATTCGCCATAGGTGAGAAGCTCCGCCATCCCGCGGCCAAGAGCCGGCGCTTGCTGGAATCCGTGCCCTGAAAACCCTGTCGCAAAGTAAAAATTTTGAACGCTTGTATGGGCCCCCAGGATTGCATTCTGATCTACCGTATTGAAGTCATAATGCCCCACCCATGAGTTAATGACTTTAACGGCGTCGAACTGCGGGATCCGATGGGCGAGCGTGGGCCAGACCAAGTCCTCCCATAGGCTGTGATCCGCCGTAAAATCTTCTTGCTCAACTGGGGGATCATTAGGCGGCGCACATCCGGCGAGGTAATAGGCGCTATCTGAGCGCACATGCACCCCAGACGGATCAATCGTAAGCGGCAAATCACGATCCAAGGGTTTTTGCGCATCAAAGATGTAGGTGTACCGTTTTCGAGACTCAATTGGGATATCGATACCGAGCATTCGAGCGACTTTCACCGACCAGCAACCCGCCGCATTTACCACCACACCGCAAGATATCGCGTTACCTGATTTAAGCGTCACAACCTCAACGGCGTCGCCATAGTCATTTTTTGTCAGTCCAGTGACTTCATTGGAGATATATTCAACGCCCCTCTCCCGCGCAGAACGGCGCCACCAATCAACCATCGTCGCCCCATCAAAATAGCCCTCATCAATCTTATTGTGGCTACCGACGACAATATCCTCCAGATTGTAGAAGGGGTATTCGCGGCTTATCTCCGCCGCATCCATCAAAACCGTGCCCGCCCCGCAAGCAGCCTGTGTCTTTTGGTTTTCTCGTAGAACATCAGCAAACGCCTCATTATTGGCGAGGTATAGATACCCAAAACTCTGAAACGCCAGATCGGGGATACGCGGATCACCCCCCATATAGTCTCGAAAATTTTTCACATACTCTGCCGCGAACTGAGAAATCCGCACATTGATCCCATGGGAGAACTGTTGCCGCATACAGCTATTGGTGCGCGATGTCGCCGCGAACTCGTAGGTTGGGTCTTTTTCAACGACTAGAATAGAGCCGTTAAAGTCGCTATTCGAGATCAGAAACCATGCGATCGCCGCGCCATACATGGCGCCGCCAATAATCACAACATCATAGGTTGTTTTCGAGGGGGTGACCGCCATTGGTCGCATCTTACGATGCTTCCGTATCGATTGGCGCTTGCATAGCCGCGTCGATTTCTTCCGCTGTCAAACCATAATCCTCTTTGGCTTGCTCCACCGAAATATAGCCTAGGCGCAAATCGCGCCCGATGAGGGTTCGATCGCGGGCCTTCGGATCGCCGTACCCCGCGCCGCCAGGAAACGCGAGACAGACCCTTCGTCCTTCCGTGACAGGTTGTTTGCCCTTGCCCTTCATGGCCGATCCATCATCATAGGCGATCGTCGTGGGCGCGCCATTTGCGCCGCCCCGCCGGCCACGCGCCGGGTAGTTAACGCGGTCAAACATGGCCGAGAAGTCGAATTCAAATCCCTCTCGCGCGCCAACCTCCATGAATTGGCCTAAACCGCCGCGATATTTTCCAGCGCCGCCGCTATCGGGACGAAGCTCCTTACGCCAAATAATAACGGGACCGGTATGTTCGGTGGCCTCGATGGGCATGGTCATCACGCCTGAGGGAAACGCCGTTGCATTCAACCCGTCGGACGTTGGCCTTGCGCCGGAACCGCCGGAATTAAACGTGAGCACCTCCGCCCTCGCTCCACCACTATCGTCTTGTGAGGTATTCTCAAGGTCTCTGCTCGGCTTGATAGAGAGTTGGAAATTACAGATGGTCCCCGCCCCTTCTGCCGGCGCCACGCCTGGAAGGATCTTGTCGAGGGCATTAAACACCGCATCCGGAATCATATGCCCAGTCACATGGCGCAACGCCACAGGCGCCGGATGTTTGGCGTTTAGGATACAATTCTCCGGCGCCGTGATCACAAAAGGCGCGAGGGATGCTGCATTGTTGGGGATTTCCGGCGCGATGGCGCATTTCAGCGCGTAACAGGCATAAGCCTTTGTATAGACCAGCGGCACGTTGACGCCGTTTCGGTCAACGCCGGATGAGCCTGAAAAATCGCACAAAATTTCCGTATTGCGAATTTCGAGATTTGCCTTCAAGGTGATCGGTTGCGAGTACCCGTCAATCGTCATCTCACCATCGGCGGCGGCTCTAGGCAGCGCGGCGATTTTCTCAATCGTCGCCCGGCGAGAGTTATCGAGGATAAACGCCGATATCCCCTCCAACCCCGATAGTTCAAACTCTTCGAGCATCACGTTAAGTCGTTGATCCCCTACCTCGTTGCATGTCGCCAAGGCGTAAATGTCTCCGATGACCTGATCTGGCTCCCGGGTGTTTGCTCTTAACAGCCGCAGAAGCGTTTCATCAACAATACCGCGCTCGGCAAATTTCATGATGGGAATGTAGAGCCCTTCTTCGTAGACGGAATTTGCATCCGCCCCGAAGCCGCGCCCGCCAATATCGACCACATGAGCGGTACAGGCAAAAAACCCGACGAGTTCACCGCCGTAGAAAGTAGGGCTAACAACCGTGATATCGTGAAGATGCCCTGTGCCTTCCCACGGATCGTTGGTGATATAGACATCCCCTTCGAACATAGAATCGTATCCGATGCGTCGGATAAAATGGGCGACCGCATCCGCCATGGCGTTCACATGCCCCGGCGTGCCCGTCACCGCTTGGGCCAACATTCGTCCTTGCAGGTCATAAACACCGGCGGAAAGATCGCCCGCCTCCCGCACTGACGTTGAAAACGCCGTACGGATCAACGCCTGGGCCTGCTCTTCAACGATCGAAATGAGCCGGTTCCACATCACCTGATAAGAGATGGCGGTGCTATCACCCATGATTTTCACGCTCCGCGTTTTCGCGACCACTAGCCTTTCGAACATCAATGCAGCCATCTTCTTGCATCATCGCGTAACAGCTCGATGGCACGATGATCGTCGTCTCTGCTTCGGTAATCGCCGCAGGGCCTGAAACAGCTGTGTTCGTTTTCAGTGCGTTGCGATCAAAAACGCCCGCCGACACGAATTTACCAACCGCCGGATCAAACAAATCGCGCACCCGGTCGCTTTTCTCAATGGCGGGGTGGTCGACAACCGCCGTTCTTCGAACAGGTTGCGGCGGCGTTGTCGCGTTCACCGCCCAAACCGTGATCACGATATCCATGCCCGACACCGTTCGCCCAAACAACGCAGTATATTGTTCCTCAAAGAGCGCCTGAAGTTTCGATGGGTCAGGATTCGCGGCGACATCGGGCGACAAAACAACAGGGATCTCGGAGCCTTGCCCTGCATATCGCATAAAAACTTTGTATTCTGAGGAAATAGTATCATCAACATCACACGATCGGACGAACTCTTCCGCCTCTTTTCTAAGGTCCTGAAAAATGGTTCGAGCGTCCCCATCGTTGAATGACGATAAGCGCATGAAAAGACTTCTCGTCGCCTCAAAACTGAACGGCGCGCGCAAAAACCCGATAGCGGACCCAACGCCCGCCCCCGGCGGCACAAGCAAACGGTCAACGCCCAATTTTTCACAAAGCCGTCCCGCATGGAGGGGCGCCGCGCCGCCAAAGGCGATCATTGTATAGCCCGCAAGATCCTCTCCGTTTTCAACCGCGTGAACCCGGGCCGCATTGGCCATGTTTTCATCGACTACCTCGCTAATCCCAAAAGCCGCCGTTTCAACATCGAGATCGAGTTTCGCCGCCACTTCGTTGGTGATCACCTCAGAAGCACTGGCGCGATCAAGGGTAATCGCCCCCCCGGCAAAATTATCCGGATCAAGACGGCCTAGCACCAAATCACCATCGCTGACCGCGGGGTTGGCGCCGCCGCGCCCGAAACAGGCAGGCCCCGGCTCAGAGCCGGCAGAGGCCGGCCCCACGCGGATCTGTCGCATAGCGTCAACATGGGCGAGCGACCCGCCCCCGGCCCCAATCTCCACCATGTCAATGACCGGAATGGAAATCGGCATGCCGGAGCCCTTTTTGAAGCGATAGGTCCGCGCCACTTCGAACACTCGGCTCGTCTTTGGGGACTGGTTTTTAATCAAACAAATCTTCGCCGTGGTGCCGCCCATATCGAATGACAGCACTTTGTCGAGATCGTACCGCGCCGCGATATGCGCGGCGAAGACAGCCCCGCCGGCAGGGCCAGATTCCACCAAGCGCACCGGGAACGCGGCGGCGTTTTCAATTGAAATAATGCCACCGCCCGAATGCATGAGGAATACCGGGCATTTGACATCAATACTTCGCAGCCGGTCGCGCAACCGGCTGAGATAGCTCTTCATCATCGGTTGAATATAAGCATTGGCGACGACCGTGTTAAATCGTTCGTACTCCCTCATTTGCGGCGACACCTCAGACGAGAGGGAGATCATTACCCCCGGCAATTGTTCTTCCAGCACCGTCCGCACTAGGCGTTCATGGTTTTCATTCGCATAGGAATGTATGAGGCCGACCGCGATGCTCTCATAACCTTCCTCGCGCAGTTGCGCGGCGAGCGCCCTCACCTCCGCCTCATCAAGAGCGATCAACACATCCCCCGTCGCGGCGATGCGCTCGTTCACCACATAGCGTTGATGACGCGGCAAAAGCGGATCCGGCAAAGTGAGGTTTAGATCGTACTGCTCAAAACGAGATTCGGTGCGCATTTCGATCACGTCCCGAAATCCTTTGGTCGTGATGAGCGCGGTTTTTGCGCCGCGCCGCTCAATTAGCGCATTTGTTGCTAGCGTCGTCCCGTGGACCATCTGTTGAATGTCGCCTGCATTGATCTGCGATTCCTGGCAGACCTGCGCAACGCCGTCGATGATGGCGTCTTCGGGGGCGGCGTATGTGGTGAGTACCTTTGTTGAATATTGCTTGGCTCCAACCTCCAAAACGACATCGGTAAATGTACCGCCAATATCGACGCCTAAACGCACTGATGCCCGACCCATCGGAAGCCAATCCTTCTGTTACTTAGGTCGCTGTTTTTACAGTAAAATCGAATTAGGACAATCGAATTGAAACAATCGCCAGCCGCTGATGGAAATAACAATCAGTTTACCGCAAGCGCGCCAAGTTCCGCCTTCAACCGGAACGCCGCCGTCAGTTGATCGAAATCAGCTCGCGCAGCATTCGCAAGCGCGACGATCCGTTCCTGTTCGGCGTTCAGAACATCAAGCGTCGTGCGCAGGCCCTGAGCGTGTTCGATCTTGACGCCATTCAAAGCGTCTTCGCTTGACGCAATTTGTTCTTTTGCAGCCATGACGCGAATATCCGTTTCGGCGACAAATTGCCAAAGAGACGCGACCCGTGAAAGCGCCTCGCGTTCAGCGGTCATCACCTGGGCGCGATCGCGGGCGGCAAGGGCTCTCGCTTCACGCGCTTGCGCCAATCGAGAACCGCCAAGGAACAACGGTACGTTCGCACGAAGGCCATAAGCGAGCTCTTGGTCACGCACCGTAAACGGGCTTGGCTCATCCGCGATCCGGTAGGTCGCAAATGCCGAAAGCGTCGGAGAGAAAGCGCTCGCGGCGATTTTGACTTGACGCTGGGAGGCGCGCGCAAGGGCGCGACGCTGCCCTAGATCGGGAGACGATTGAAGGACGATCGATTTCGCATCGGCGAGGGTCGGCGGTAATTCTGGTCGCATCGGCAGTATCCGCGAACGGGGGAAATCGCCGATCAACGCCCTTAGTTCTTCATGGCTTGAGGTCCGGGCCGTCAACGCGCTGGCGAGTTGCGCGCGCGCCGCGGCTAGGCGCGCGCTTGCTTGGCTAATGTCGGTTTTAGAAACTTCCCCCCCTTCAAAACGGGCTTTGGTATGTTTCAACCGCTCAATGTGGATGGCAACGGAATCTTGTTGGATTTCAACCAGCGTATCATCCCGCAGCGTTCCGACATAAGCAATCGCCGTGCGGAGAAGCACATCTTGTTCAATCGCCCGCAGCGCCGCCGCACCGGCCGCTTTTTGCGCGTTCGCTTGCTTCACCGCATTGATCGTCCGTAACCCATCAAAAATTGGTTGCTCCGCAGAGACGGAGAACGACGTCGGCGCCAATTTAAACGTCCGCTCTTCACTCGCTGTATCATCGAATAAGATGGAATTGACCGTTTGGTCATTGCGTTGTTGCGAAAGGGAACCGGTAGCGTTGAGTTGGGGCAGCGCACCGGCGGCGGCCCTCGCGACGCCGGCATTCGTCGCAGCCTGACGGTAGCGTTCCGCGATAATTGTGGGGTTAGTCGCCAACGCCCGGGAAAACGCTCCCTCCATGGTCAATGCACCGTTATCGCTTTCGATGCCGGCGGGGTCTTCTGCGAACGCCCCCGGGGCGCAAACGAATGCGAAAAGGAACCCCATCACGAGGTTGAGGCATCGCATCCATTTTGGTCGCATCGGGTTGGACCGTCGGCGTGCGCCGAATTCTGCCATCGTGATCGGTGGTTTGCGCGTCATGATGATCCCTAGGCCCGAAAAGCGCTATGGAAGCTTTGCCTGAGCGGCCCGGTAAAATAGTCAAAGAACGTTACTCTGTTCACGGTCACGAAGACCTGGACCGGCATACCCGAGACCATATGTTGCGCGTTCTCCGTTGTGAGCAACGCCGCGATATTTTCCGGGATTCGCAATTTAGCATTATAGTATTTACGACCGGTCATCGGATCGATGAGAACATCATTGGTGACGCTCTCAATCTGGGTGATGATCTCTGGCAGGCTCCGTTGGGGGAACGCAGAGAAAACCACTTTCGCTTTCATCCCTGGTGAGATCAAATCAATGTCACGTGGCTCAAGTTTAACGTCGATGATCAAATCTTCGTTGAACGGCGCAATCATCGCAATTTTTTGCCCCGGCCCTATATAACTAGCAACAGTATTGGGATGCAACTCAATCACCTGACCGGATACAGGCGCGGTTACAACCGCTTTGACAATGGCTTGATCCACCAATGTCATGCGTTTGTTTTTATCCGCAATCTGCCTCGATAACTCTGACAGACGCGTCAATCGTTCGATATCAAGCTCATTTGGGATCCGGGTCGCTTCGCTATCGGCTTTGTTGATTTGGCTCGTTAGGCTATCAATGTCAGCGCTCAGACGTTCAATTGCACCGCGTAGGGAGGCTTCTTGGATTTTTATCGTATTCATCTCTGCCTTTGAGGCATATCCTTGATCGACAAGAGGTTGCCGGCGCGAGATTAGCTCTTTGATGAGCGCATGCTCCTCACGTTTGGCCTTGCGTTCACGGATGCGATGGTTTTTTTCGGCGCGCAAGGCTTGTTGCTGCTCTTGCAATTGAGAGACAACTTGTTCCTTTGCCGCCGTTTCTGCGACGGCCCTGGTTGATTGATCCTTGAGGTCTTGTTCCAACGCATAGGTCTTCGCCAGGACGTGAAGATTGCTCGAGAATTGATCGAAGTCGACAGGATCTCCGGATGCGGACAAGCTTTCACGTTCGGCAGACAAAACAACGATTTCGGTTGCCAGCGCTTCGCGTTCTGCGGAAAGCGCTGAGGTATCGAACCTCAAAATCGGGTCGCCTTTTTCCACCATCTGCCCTTCCAAGACCGGCAAATCAAGGATAACCCCGCCGGTATCGTGCATCACCGATCGCGCCGCGCGCATAGATGAAAGCTCCCCCGAACCGATGACCGACCGCGGAATGGATACCAACATTAAAAAGGCAATCAGCGCCAAAAATAACAATATTAGGGTTAATATTGAACCGCGCAGGCCATTGCCGATGAAGTCGTGAAGCGAAGTTGACGAGAGCATAATCTAAGCTGAAATTTTTCGAGGTTCGAAGGCTGAAGGCGTTTCTACGTCTTCAATGTAGAAACTAATGTGTAGTCGATTGTCGATTATTTCTTCTTTTAACTGATGAACAGAGGAAAGAACGACCATGTGACCTAATTCTTCTTGATCAAGATCGTTTAGATCGCGCGGCAGTTGATTTTGACCACTCGCATGACAAACCTCTAGGCCAAAAACAGGTTCGCTGACACCTGAATGAACGGCAAACTGAATTCCCTTCTCTGTATAATTGATATTGACAGAGATTTTTTCGTGACCGGTGATTTCTTTGCGTTGCCGGAGGATATGAAAAACCTCCATCAGGGCGAGTTCGGCGCGCGCCCGCACGGGACCATCTTCGGCGCGGGCGAGGTGCACGCCCAGCCAATGAAATAGGCGCGGCGCCTCATCTAGCGTTGGGGACAAATCAATTTGACTGCGTTGCATGGACAAGCGCATTAGGACTTCGTTCTTTTCACCGAAATCACGCAGGCGTCCATCTTCAAGCTGTACCAATTTGTCAGCCGCCGCCAACAGCCCCGCGCGCTGTGCGATAAGCACAATCGCGACACCATCGGCCTTTAATCTGCTGACGAGGGACATCAGCGCCTTCTCGCCAGCTTCGTCCAAACCGGAGGCCGGTTCATCCAAAATAACCAACTTCGGGTGTCCAAAGACCGCGCGCGCCAGCGCAACACGTCGCGCCTGCCCCGATGATAAAGGATGGCCCTTTGCTGATATTTCAGCATCGAACCCATTTGGCAGTTTCCGAACGAATTCTTCAACACGCGCCCGTTGAACGGCGTCTAGAATTTCTGATTTATCAGCATCGGGTTTAAATCGGGCGATGTTCTCGGCGACCGTCCCGGGAAAAAATGCCGTTGTTTGAGGTGCGTAGCCAATTAAGCTCGCTAGTTGTGATTGAGGAATTTGCTCATATGGGATGCCGTCCAGGCTTATTTCACCAATCGGCGCCTTTGTTAGGCCAGCGACAACGTCGCCCAGCATTGTCTTCCCGGCCCCGGTGGGACCGACAATCGCAAGGCACTCCCCAGGGTGGAGGACAAAATTGATACGATCGAGAATTGGCGCTGCGCCCGCGCCCCGCGGTATTGTAACGTTCTCAATGCGCAATACTGGTTTGATGCGATCCGGCGTGATCTTTTCTGGCGCGGTCGAGGTGTTGGGTTGTGATGGCCCAAGGGCCGTATTGACGTTTTTCGCCGCCCGAATAGCCGATGTAAAAGCATCCCAGGCAGATGATAATTGATCAAATGGGGCAAGCGCCTTCCCCATAATGATAGACCCGGCGATCATCGCACCGCCCGACAGTGTTCCTTCCATCACATGGAGCGCGCCGATGGTCAGGGCCGTGATTTGCGCGAATTGGCGGGCAAACCGAGAGGCGCCGGTCAACCATTCGCCCCGGGACGAGGCCTTCGCTTCACTGACGAGGCTGACCGAAAAGTCTTTGAGGAATTTCTGTTCGACGTTCTTGCCAATCCCCATGCTGGCGGCGGTGACGCCAGAATCAACCAACGCATCAGCAAGCGCCATCGCATGCTTGCGCTGCCCGGCTGCGTCCTCGAAACGCCGGCGCGTCACAGAGGATCTTAAAATCGACGCACCCAGAAGAAGGCAGGCGGTCACCGCCGCCACAATGGCAAGGCTTGGAAGGATGAGCCACAGGATAAAAAATGCGAGGAGACTGATGGGGGCGTCAATCAGAGTTGAGGCGCCGCCTCGCAAAAACGAGACGATCTGGCGAACGCCGCCAAGGGCTTTGACGTTGTCATTGCCCTCGCCGACCCCCGCAGACAGCACTCCATCGGTGAGGCGCGTTTCCGTCCAAACGGCGACTTTGACCGAAAGAACCTTTCGCGCACCATCGAGCACCGACAGGAACATAAACGCGACGCCGCCAAAACCCAATAAGATCAACAAGGTGTTTTGATCTTGCGCCGGCACGACCGTGTCCATGATTTGCATCATGAAGAGAGGGCTTACAAAGGAGAGAAGATTCACGGCGATGCCGAGGATCAAGCTGACCAGCGCCCATTCGCCGAGCCCGCCCAATCGCGCTGCAAGCCGTGTTACTTCACGAAAGCCTGTCATTAGGTTTATTCACCGCCGAGATCAAAATTATCCGAAGAAAGATCATCGGTCGAGACATTGGTCAGGAAGATCCGGTCCCCCTCCTCACCGCCGAGGGCGCCAAGTTCGATGCTGACGGCCCATCCTAGATCCTGCATATTCCCTTGCAGATCCCCCCAAGAGATACCGTAAGCGGACAGATCAATCACATCATGCGCCGTTTCGAAATCGTGAACCATGTCTTGGCCCGACCCCGGCGAGAATATAAACGTATCCGCATCGCCGTCAGCGGACCATTCACCGCCCCATAAATGATCATCACCAGCGCCGCCTTCCAACGTATCGGCGCCAACGCCGCCAACAACTTTGTCAGAGCCTTCGCCGCCTTGGACGTAGTCGTTTCCAGCGCCGGCCATCAACGTGTCATTACCGACGTTCCCGGCCAAACTGTCGTTGCCGGTGCCGCCTTCTATATGGTCTGCGCCCTCGCCGCCGGTGATAAAATCATCGCCTTCGTCGCCGAAGATCACATCATCGCCAACGCCGCCATCAACACGATCGTTCCCTTCTTGGCCATGTATGGTGTCGTTTCCGCCTTCACCATAGATACGATCATCACCCTCACCGCCAGTGATGAGATCGTCCTCACCAGCCGTGCCTGTCAGCGAAACGTTGCGTATCAAGACGGATGCATCACCGTCAGTTGTTGCAAAGGAAGAAATTGACCGAGGGTCAGAGACGCCGTCATTACTCCCTGTCGTCGGTGATTCTGACAAGAGGACGGCCTGGGCTTCGCCGGAGGAAAACCCAGTGATTTGGTAAAGTCCGCCACTTTTAACTGTAGAAGCGTCGAGGTCGTGGTCGCCGGAATTCAGGCCAGCATAGAGGTTCCCGTCGGCATCCGTGAAAACCGCGCCCCAGGCGCTGCCCCTTGGAACGCCATCGATGACGCCAGCATCGGTCACCGTTGTCGTCACCGATGCCGTGGTTACCGTTGCCTCGCCATCGGTCAGATTAAACGGATCAATTGAGTAGACTGTCCCGTTTGATCCGACACCGACGAATGCGCCTTCACTTTCAACCCAAGCCCAGTCTGCAAACCCACTTAATTGATCTTGGGGCAGTGGGACGGCTTCATAGGTCAATGTACCGTCACCGGAGACATTGTTAACGTCGACCCGGAACATTTCACTCCGATGGCCGCCGTTCATGACATAAAGCATGCCATCGGGTCCAAAGTCTCCAATGTACACTGAATTGTTGCCAATTTCAATTTCGAACGGCACGTCGCCGACACGATAAGCATCGCCTTTCGCATCAATAGCTACAAGATCGTGTTTCGTAACCGCGTTGCCAAGAACGTCCACACCGGTACTGGTGGCAAAGCCGTAGACCAAATTGTTCGCCGGATTAAAGCCAGCAGCGTTCACATTGAAACCAAGACCGTCACCGATAGTTTCGTAAGTCTGCGCCTCAGTATCGAACCGATAAAGCTGATCACTGATCACCTGATAAAGGTTTGATTGGCCGGGCGCAAAACCATCAAGCTCGTAGGTTTCGCCATTGATCAATAACTCTGCCTCTGTGGTGTAAACCGCTTGGGCGGTTGCGACATCATCGAGTTCAATAATCTCTCTAAATTCGAGTTGATCGTCCCCACCGGTGCCGACAACCGAGACAGAGTATTGTTCAAAAAGCGCGCTTCCTGGTTCAATGGTGTCGACAAGTTCGCCATTCCACAAAACCTCCACACGAGCCGCACCGGACGCCGCCAGCGACCCAAGGGCAAGGTCGAAATTCATGCTATAGGTTTCGCCAGCCGTCGTTGAAATAGACTGCATGACACTCCGGGTCTGGACGTTTTCAGCGTCAACGGCTGGCGAGCCGCCGATCCATCCGCCTTCAGCCCCGAGGTAAGAAAACCCGATGCCCGAATGCGGATCAGCGCCGTAATCACCGTTGTCGAGCACGTTGCCGAGATCGCCGTAAACAACGTCATTCCCGGCGCCGGCGTGGATAACATCGGCGCCCAGCCCGCCGGTTCCGATATCAGCCCCGTCCTCCAAGTTAATTTCGTCGCGACCGTCGCCGCCATCAGCCACATCACGGCCATCGCCGGCGTTGATGCGGTCATCACCGACGCCGCCGATATGAATATCATCGCCAAGGCCGCCATTCAGAACATCATTGCCAGATCCGCCGATCAAAACGTCATCATGGGTATCCTGTTCACCGCCGGTGGCTTGTCTGCTTGCATCATAGACCCATTCGCCGTCGACAATCCGCCATTCGGCGCCAGAACGGTCGCCAACGAGAAGATCATTACCTTGCATCCCTTCAAGATGATCCGATCCATCTTCGCCATGAAGCCGGTCGATCGTTAGACCGGGATCAAACGGAGACGTCCCATCACCGCCAACGTCCAGATTCTCGGTTTCATTGCTTAAATTCTTTTCAAAATGGGCGTTCAACACTTCCGCTGTGGATTCGCCGATATCCACGGTCACAACGGTGTCGTTGAAATCATTATCCCCGCCTGTAAACCAGTCTTCAAACCCAAGTTGAATGACGCCATCGCCGCTGTTTAGGAGCCCAACGGTATGGACGATGTTATCAGGATTAAGACCGACGTTTTCGCCATGGGCCGCGGAATGATAGATTGGGTTCAAAATTCTCGTCGCCCCGTCGCTATCGCCATCATCATCGTCGTCACGATCATCGTCGTCATCGTCGTCGTCGTCATTGTTTTCGACGAAATATAGTTCCGGCGCCGCGCTATTTATGGTTGCAGGGCTGCCGTCTGCATTACGAAACTCGAACCGTCCATTTTCCAGATCATCGAAATCATTCGCGCTAAACCCATCACCGATCAGGAAGAAACCGATTTGATCACCGGCCTCTGTCGCAATGGTTTTGCTACTCTCGCCGCCAATCAAATCGCCGCCCCCGCCAACTAACGAGGCATTCGCCCAAACGATTTCGACATCATAAATCTCACCAGTTTCCGGATCGACCTTGTAAACGCCAAAGGTGTTCCGGAACCCAGCATTCTCATAATCAAAAGTGACCGTAACATCGCGATCCTCTTGCATCGTGATGAGGTCGGTAACGCTAACGGCTTGATCTGGCGCATCGCCTATTATCGTATCGTTCCCATCGCCGCCTTCGACAAAATCCCTACCGAGCCCAGCGACAACGTGATCGTCACCGCCCAGAGTTTGGATGTGATTATCCGCGCTATCCTCGCGAACATTATCTTTTTCTTCAGTTCCAAGAGTAAATGGAGTTTGACTCATAGGGGCACCTATTAATATCAATTTCTACCTATGGTTGTTTTTACATTGAAATCATAATTTTTTCTGAATGGCGAAAAGCAGTACGAGCAATATTCGGCATGAGACGCATAGCGCCTCGAAAACACTTAAATGCAAAAGGGAAATCAACGCGAAGTGATTTGTCCGGATAATTTATGTATAATTGAAACTACCTCGGCGCCAGCTAACTCACTGAAATTTGCGTGCTCATAATTCGCGATACTTTGCGGGGAAAACCGCCTCGCCCAACGCAATTTTGAAGCGGCCTTTAACATTGCTTAAGGTAAGTTACTACTTTCGTTATGGCCTTTATTCCGATCAGCATTCTTGGGTATAAGCAATCGCCGTTGTGAGGTTTTGAGATGGAGCGGAAGCGTTTTTCTGAAGAAGATATTTTGAGTTTGCAGCGTCAGATAGAATTGAGCTTAGACTCTGGCTTCGATTTAGCGACAGCCCGTCGATAGGCAGACGTGAGCGAGGCAACCTATTACTGGCGTAAGAAATATGGCGGTATGGGAAAGAGCCAGCTTCGCGAGATGAAAGAGCTTGAGAGCATGCGCGATGTTTGAAAACGCTTCTTGGCACGGCTATTCAAAATTCTATCTCCCCGGTTCAGAAGTTTCCGGCATGGTGGCGGCGTATATGAATGTCACCGTCACCATGACAGATATGCCGTTCTATACGGTGGATCGGATCAACATCCCTCTCGGGAACTCCAAGCCTTTCCAAATTGGCGATTACAGATCCCCCGAAACGGGTTTTATCAATGTAACACCGATCGACATGCCGCAAGTCACCACCGATGGTGATATTCATTATTGGTGTATTGATTTATTTCGCGGTATCACATCGCGACTGTTTAATCTGGAATTCTCATCGCTCGACATACCGTATTTGCCGGTAAGTGATTTTCCATGGCTGATGGATCTTTTGCGTGAACTGCGCGAGGCGGAGAACGATGCGGCCCGTATCAAAGCTAGTAACGTAGCACTGCAGGCGCAACTTCAAAACCTTGCAGCGCCCGATGAATTTGAGGCAGCGCTTTTTCATATTTATGCCAGTAACGCCGCAATTTCTGCGCACGACCTCGCTGATCACATTGGTGTTCATCGCCGCAAATTAGAGCGCATATTCAGAGCGCGTATCGGCTCAAGCCCGCTCAAAGAACTCAACATGGCCAAAACATTCCAGGCCCTGGAAAACCTTGTCCACGGCGAGCAGACCCCATGGAACCAGCAGGGAAACACTGCTTTTACCGATCAATCTCATTTCATACGGCATACGCGTAACCTGACCGGTACAACACCCGGTGGATTAACAGGCAAGTATATTTGGGAAACCAATGAATGGCACATGACCGATATAGTGGACGCACCCAATACAGATGCTGTCTTTAACGCTTGGCAATCCCATTATGCGAAGCGCATTCAGGATCTGGCAAAGGCGGCAAATGTTGCAATAGATGCGATACCCGATACTGCGCCTTCGCCGTTTAAGCCAAAGGGGCCATCTCCTGATTACCCTCTTAGTCCATGGTCCGTCATGTAAGATTGGGCAACGCCAACTGACCTGCGCCCCGAAGGGCCCGCACTCGTTAGGTGAGTCCTGTTGCTGAATAACTCATATGTTCGTGTTTTGCGAGCGCGCCGTGCGTGGAGCCATCAAACAGCTCAAGCGCTCGGCGCGCGGTTGCAGGTGATTACCCGTTGAGGGCTGAATGCGGCCTGATGTTGTTGTAGTCGTACCGCCACAGCGCCAGCCGTCGCCGAGCGTCAGCGAGGCTTTCGAATACGGTTTCATTTAATAGTTCATCGCGTAATCGTCCGTTAAACGACTCGATGAAAGCGTTCTGCGTCGGTTTGCCTGGCGCGATGTAATGCCAGTTTACGCCGGTGCGGTTCTGCCAGTCGAGCATGGCGCGAGACGTCAGTTCGGTTCCGTTGTCGCTTACAACTCTGTCGGGCTGACCATAGAGCCGAATGAGCTTGTCGAGTTCGCGAGCGACGCGCGCGCCTGATAGCGATGTGTCAGCGACTAGGCCCAGGCACTCCCGCGTACAATCGTCAATGACGCCGAGAATACGAAACCGCCGTCCTGGCTCGAAAACATCTGACAGGAAATCGAGCGACCAGCGTTCATTCGGCTTTGTAGGCGCATCAATGGGTGCGCGAACGCCTGTAGCACGCTTACGACCGCGCCTTCGTTTTACCGCCAGGCCTTCTTCCCGGTACAGTCGACGGAGCTTTTTGTGGTTCATCTTGATGCCTTCGCGTTCAAGCATTTGTCCGATGCGGCGATATCCAAAACGCCGGCGTTCTGATGCGATCTCTCGCATACGCGCCCGGACCTCCGGATGATCCGGGGTCTTTGTTCGTCTCACTGTTTTCGGATCGACGCTGACCAACTGACTGGCGCGACGCTGCGACATCTCATATTTAGACATCGCCGTGAGAGCCGCTTCCCGTCGCTGCTGGGGCGTCGTCAGTTCTTTCCCAAAAGGTCTTTCAAGACGACATTGTCGAGCATGGCGTCAGCTAGAAGCTTCTTCAGCCGGGCGTTCTCAGTCTCAAACGTCTTTAGTTTGCGGGCGTCTGAAACGTCCATGCCGCCAAACTTCGACTTCCATTTATAAAAAGTATTTGGGCTGATCCCGTGCTTACGGCAGACCTCGGCCGTCTTCATGCCTTATTCTTGTTCACCAAGAATCCCGATGATCTGTTCCTCTGTGAAACGCGATTTGCGCATGTCCGTCGTCTCCTTCCGGTTGACGGACTCTCCTTTCAAATGAGGGACCAATTGGGGCGCAGGTCAAAGTCAATAGATCAGGTATTTTGAGAACTTTATAATGTATGAAGCTATAGTTTTTTCTTAATGATACGATGGGAGGGAGGAAAACCCCTCCAATCTCGGGGTATCGGCCACAAATTTGGCGCGATGATCGGCAAATGTGATCAATACAAGCGATCACTAGCAAGTAAGCCTGGCCAAAAAAGCCTTCTGAATGTGAGGTGTCACGTACTCCGGCGATGGATGTAAAACAAGCAAGCCGGCCGGGCGCTGGCGAACGATGCAGAGCGGAAAATTCTTGACGATAATTTCAGTGGACGGAGTAATGGGCTTTGGCGCCGGCACATTGATCGCCATTACAACGCCATCACACCACGGACATACGCCCTCTTCTTTCGAAAAATGGCGGAAAATAAATTGTTGAGCAATGCTCAGCGTGGCGACCTATTACGACATATGGGGAGCAGTTCCCGCTTTCGCGGCAATTGGACCAATAACGGCTCAACGCGACCAGCGCTTTTTGATCAACACGTGACCAAAAATGGGCGAACATACCGCAATAAATCATGGGTTGTCTTCACCTGGGATTGGCTGAGCGACGACGATAACTACAACGGGATTTCGCCACAACATGGGTTTGTGTTCTTTACGGAAGATCACAGTGAACATGATGACGCCAATGACGACACGGCGAACAACACTGCAAGAGCGCTTTACGATCGAATTCTACCTTTGTTGGAATAGCCGGGCTGGAACAGCCGGACAGCCGGTCACGACCTAAAGCGGGCGGCCCCTTTGGTATAGGGGCCGCTTAACGTTGAAACGACCAGCAAAATTCATCCCGAGCGAAAACAGATAAAAATGGTGCCGGTTGAGGGACTCGAACCCCCGACCTTCGGTTTACAAAACCACTGCTCTACCAGCTGAGCTAAACCGGCTTAACCATGCGACCATCCCATGGGGCGGTGCATTTTTCGTAAAACATCGTTTAAGTCGCTTGACGTCAGCGGTCCAGTGCTGATGAAAGAAGAAATCAATTTTTTGGAAGAGGACTTGATCCATGCCAGCTAAGCGTCGCCATCCTTCGCCGTTCGCCAGCGCCGCTATTCTTATCAGCGCGGTGGTTTTATCCGGCTGCGGCAATGCGTCGGAGGCGTCCGACCCAGCCGCCCCTAGGGAATCCGCCGTCGCCACCCCTGGAAACGACGAGAGCGCTGCAGTCACGGCAATATCAGCTGACGCGACGGACGCCGCCGCTCCTGGGACGCAAACCCCATCAGATGGACAAGCCTCAGCTCCCGCCGCAGCGCCTGAGCCCGACCCTGCCGTCGCTGGGCGGCGCGCCTTCGCCGCCTGCGCCACATGTCACGCCGTGACGGACCCTGCGGTGAAAAAACCGCGCCGTAAAATTGGCCCTAATTTATGGAATATCGTTGGCGCGCCAGCGGGCGCTGACCCGGATTTCAAATATTCAGAGAAGCTTCTCTCATCCGGCGTCACTTGGGATGAAGCCTCCCTCGACGCGTTTTTGGAGAACCCTCGCAGCTTTATGCCCGGCAACCGCATGAGCTTCCCCGGCGAACGACGGGCGGAGCGCCGCGCCGCGATCATCGCTTACTTGAAGAGCCAGGGCGCGCCCACCGCAGAATAAAGGCCCTACTGGTCAAACCCAGGGTTTTCTCTATTCAGCTTCCGCATCAAGCCCGGCCAAGCGAGGTTGTCGCCGATGCCGGGGACAAATGCGGGCGCACTCTGCTGCAGCACTTTCGCCCCCATGGTCGGGGGCTGCTCAATGGGCTCCTTCGTATCGGATTGCGCCAATATTTGCGCGCGACACGCCTGCTCCAGGAAATACATCCGCAAGAAGGCCGTTGCGCAGTTCAACCCGACCGTCAGGGTACCGTGATTTCGCAGGATGAAAAAACTATGGGACCCAATGTCCTTCACTAAGCGTTCGCGCTCATCAAGGTCTGTCGCGATACCTTCATAGTCGTGATAGGCGAGATCATCGTGCACTTGCATGGAAAATTGCGTAAACCGTCGCAGCCCCTCCTGCTGGGCGGAAACAGCAACACCATAAGGCGTATGCAGATGAAGAACGCAATGGGCGTCGTTGCGCGCCATGTGCAAGGCGGAGTGAATGGTGAACCCGGCGGGGTTGGTAAAATATGGCGTTTCCTCAACGGCATTGCCTTTTAAGTCCACTTTGACCAGGCATGACGCCGTCATTTCATCAAAGAAAACGCCATAAGGGTTCAACAGAAAACGCTCTTCTCCATTTTCTGACGGTAAACGCGCGGAGATATGGGTAAAGATCATATCGTCCCAGCCGTACAACGACGCCAGACGATAGGTTGCGGCGAGGTCGCAACGGACCCGCCATTCTTCCGGCGAGATCTTGCCTTTAAGAGATGGTAAATCAAGCGGATCAGGGATATCGAAACCAGGCGTTGCCGGTAATGCTTCTGCTGCGTCATGCATGGCGTGATCCTTTCTAGAATTGGGTTTCTTCGTTGCGCAGCCCCCGAAAACGCATCGAGGCTATCGTCTTAGGTATTTGGGTGGTTGACCAACGCGGCGTCAAGCGACATCAACATCTCGCGCGAGGCGCAGGCCAGAAAACTGCCAGCGCGCCTCTGGCGGGAAAAAATTCCGATAGCTCGCCCGGATATGGCCTTCCGGCGTTGCACAGGACCCACCGCGCAGCACCATTTGGGACGACATAAACTTGCCATTGTATTCGCCAATGGCCCCCTTGGCGGCGCGATATCCAGGATAGGCGACATAGGGGCTCGCGGTCCATTCCCAGACATCGCCATAGGCTTGAACGATGCCGTTCGCCGCAAGAAATTCACAATCATCTTTGTGGGAATCACTAGTGGAACAGGCGCCCATAGCCTCAACCGAGCAATCAGCATCATAAGGCGCCGGTCGGCGCGGACCATCGGGGGACAAAAAACGACCGGCGATGGGCGCCCCGTCAACCGCGTGCTCCCACTCAAACTCCGTCGGCAGTCGGAAGCCCGTCCATTCGGCATAGGCGGCGGCTTCATAAAAACTTATATGCGCGACCGGCGCCGTGGGCTCAATTTCACGCTCCCCATGGAGGGTAAACTCCACCCACTCAGCGCCGTCCCGGCGCCAATATAACGGCGCGCGCCATTTTTGATCTTGAGCCAGCGCCCACCCGTCAGACAGCCACCATTCCGGATTATCGTATCCGCCCCCATCAATAAACGCCATAAAATCAGCGTTCGTCACGAGGTGACGCGCCATGGCGAACGAGTTCAAATGTACGCTGTGACGGGGCCCCTCATTATCAAAAAAGAAAGCGTCAACATTAGCGTCGTCTTGGTGGACATCTTCTTCTGCGCCGATCTCAACAAGCCCTCCATCAAAAAGGAGCCATTCAGGATTTTCACGCACGAGGGGTGCGTCAACCGGCGCCAAGCGTAAATCCGCACGCGGATTTGGGTAGGCAGCGGGCGCCAAAGGGTTCTGATAGAGGCCGTGTTTGATATCGGTGATAAGAAGCTCCTGATGTTGCTCCTCATGGGCGCAGCCAATTTTCAGGAGGCGGGCGATCTCATCGGCATGTTCCCTCGGCGGCGCCGCGCATAGCGCCTTGGTCGCTTCGGTGACATGGCGACGATACGCCAATACCTCTGCAGCGCTCGGGCGAGAAATCAGGCCTCGGTTCTGCCTTGCATGCATTTCTCCGACCAAATTATAGTAGGAATTGAACAGATATCCATAATCATCATGGTACGTCGTATAACCGTCTGCAAACGGTATCAGCATGAATGTCTCGAAAAACCAGCTGGTGTGGGCTAGGTTCCATTTGACCGGGCTTGCCGCTTCCATGGACTGAATCATCCAATCTTCGGGGGATAATGGCTCTGCAAGGCGCTCAGAGCGCATCCTCACGGATAAAAAATGATGGATTTCAGCCGTTGTTAGGGCATTGACTGGCGCATCAAGGGCCATGACTGCCTCGCTCGCTTTTCAGATTGCATCAACTCGGCCATTGTTTTCGCGCCCCTATCCGCGAAATGCAAATCGCCACCCAAGCCGGCGTCGTGTATAATTATGGTCGAGACGGACAACGCCAAAGGAACGCCCCAGACATGACATCCGCACCTTTTTGCATCTTGTCGAATGGCAAACCCAAATCACAAGCCGTCGCAGAAGCGATGCGCCGGCAATATGGCGACGCCTCCGCCGAAGACGCCGATGTCATTGTTGTTGTTGGCGGGGACGGCTTTATGCTCGAAACCCTCCGACGCCATATGCAGTTGGGGAAACCTTTTTACGGGGTCAATTGCGGCACGGTAGGGTTTTTGATGAACCCTCCCGATGTCGATACCCTTGCCGCCCGCATTGAAGCGGCGGAAGGCGCCGTGATCAATCCCCTCAGCATGACGGCGCATACGGTTGATGGCGCCGTTGAGAACGCCCTCGCCATCAATGAAATTTCGTTGTTCCGCCAAACGCGCCAAAGCGCCCGTCTGCGTATTTCCGTCAACGATAAGGTACGGATGGAATCCCTAACCTGCGACGGGGTGCTTTTGGCCACGCCGGCGGGATCAACCGCCTATAACTTGTCGGCCCATGGGCCAATCCTACCCATCGGCTCTCATCTCCTGGCCCTCACCCCCATCAGCGCCTTTCGACCAAGACGATGGAAAGGCGCCCTTTTGCCCCATGACGCCGTCGTTTCATTTGAAACCCTTGAAAACGACAGCCGCCCTGTATCAGCGGTGGCGGACAACGAAGAGACCCGCAACGTGGCGCGGGTAGAGGCCCGACGGGAAAAAAACATCTCAATGACCCTGCTCTTTGATCAAGGCCATTCGCTGGAGGAACGCACCCTGCGCGAGCAGTTTGAGCATTAAAAGCCCACTCATAACGATATCGAAATAATAACGTTTCGCCTTGCGATGCACCTACCCTGCCGCTCAGTTTTCTTCTCTTTGATTCTCACGTTAACTAATTGCAGCACACGCTGAATCGCCAGAAGAGTATGGCCGCACCAATAGCGGTAGCGTCTGTGGGCAATGCCGCGATTCAGGCAAGTTTAACCTGACTTACGCATATCTATGGGTCGCCGTTGCGACGTTACACTGCCAAATGACAATGGCGGGAAGACAACGGACCGACCAGAAGGACGAATAATATGGGCGCGCAGGCGGTCCGGCTCTCAAATCTTGATATCGACAACGCTCTGCGTGATCGTCAGTTCGAAATCCTGTTCCAGCCAATTTATGACCTCAGCAACGGCGCTCTGGCGCGAATGGAGTCCTTCGTTAGATGGCGGCACCCTAGCCTAGGTGTTTTGCCGCCCGGCGCCTTCATTTCGTTTTTTGAGACCCAAGGCCGGATGAGCGAATTAACCCGATATGTCCTTGATCAGGCTCTCAACGCCTATTTGGAATGGCGCGGCCCTTACGCGCCAGGGTTTTCAATTAATTTAGCATTGAGCGACCTGACCGACGATGCGTTCGCGGGCCATCTGACCGATGTGTTGGCCGAGGCGAATTTCCCAGCCGAATTTTTAACCCTCGAGTGCCCGATGCCGTCGGTCGAATTTGACCATGACTTGGCCAAGGAGCGGTTCAAGGCTCTTTCGGATACCGGTACGCGGCTCGCCATAGAAGTGAGGGGCCGGGCAAATGAACTCCTCAAATCGCTCGACCCGTTCCCGTTTGCTGAAGTGAAATCAGGCGGCGCGGCGATCCTGCGCTTTGCGCGCACCGTGCGCGGCCCCGGTCTTTCAGCGATTTCAGAGCTTGTCGATTTAGCTAATCAGCATAACGCCGCCATTACCGCTGTCGGCGTTGAGGACCAAAGCTCGCTCACAGCGTTAAAGGGATTGGGGTTTGCCGCGGCCCAAGGCAACTATATTGGCAAGGTAGGTGCGCTGGGACAATTCACACCCTCTCGGGTCAACGATGTCCGTGATCACCTTGGCCTGACGGCTCTTTCGAAAACGGATCTGGCTGCTCTTTTCAGGACGAACGGGCCAGGGTCAGATTTTGACGACGCCGGGGCCGGCGCGACGCCATCCGAGACATCGTCCGAAGTATCGTCGCCGGAATCTGCGAACAGTCCCGACGGCGAAAGCAAAAACGCGCCGGCCAAAAAGGCCGTCAAGCGCCGGGCGCCAACGCGTAAAACCGTCCGTAAACGGCGCACACCAGCAAGTGATACAACCTCCTCGCCTGAAACCATCGCAGAAGCACCGTCGGAAGCGCCGTCCACAGAAACGAAGACCACTTCTAGCGTCGCTGCGGATGCAGGATCGGCCGCTGAGACATCGGCGCGACGCCCCACCCGAAAACAAACGCCAAGCAAAGTCGCCATCGCGAGGGCGCGCAAGAAAATCCTCGAAAATGCCGAAAAAACGGTCAGCGCCGAAACGCCCGCCGTTGAAAAACCTCTCACGCCTGCAGATCTTACCTCTGAAACTGCGGGCACAGAATCGGCGGCCAGCCCGCAATCGATGCAAGAGCGTCTTCATCAGGAGTTCGAAGCTTTCTCTGATGAGGAGAGCCAATTTAGCATCCAAGAAGCGAATAACCTACCAGCAGCCACAACGGAAGACATAGAAGACAACGCAAAGCCCGTCGATGGAGAGGAAACACCTCAACCGACATCTGAAAGAATGACGACATCGACGACAGCTGATAAGACACCCGAAGAATTGCCCTCCAACGATCGTTCCGATGATGAAGAGCGCGCAGGCGAGGCATTTGGGGACACAGCAAAGCCGTCCGATGAGGATGGATCTGTGAAAGAGGGTATGTCGGCAAATTCGCAGACAAGTGAAGAAGAAGACCCCGCGGATGCGAACGACGGGTCCGAAACGACATCCGACGGCGTCGTCGATGATGCTGGCGCAACAGCACTTGATGACACCGTCACCGACGCTCAGGATGAGAAACCACAAGGATCAACTACCGACCCTGACAGCGCCCCACCCCTTGCATCGTCCGTCGCAGCGGAAGAGCCGCAAACAGGCGCACAAAGCCCCGATAGGTCGACCGATCAGCAGACGGAAGATGAGCTGTCCCCAGAGGGCGCCCACCCTGCATCGGCAAGCGACGACGGGACCGGCGAAGATCAACCGGAGGCGCCCCCAACAAGTTCACCGACGAACGTGACGATTGATGATGTTGTCGCCGCCTCCCTAAAACGGGCAACCGCCCAACAGGTGTCAGAAGAGCCTCCCCAAGCGGATACAATTGACGCAAACAATCCTGCGGATTCCGAAGATGCTTCCATTAGAGACGGCAATGACCCGTCTGTTGACGACGAACTGGCACAAGTCGCCGACGACGTGTCGGATGAAAACACCGCTGACGAAGAAACATCACTTCCAGCTAACACTGGTAAAAGTAATCTTGAGTCAGACCAGTCATCATTGGATCCCGTACTGACAGGTAATCCAACGCCGCGTATCGCGCCGACGCCAAATGCCAATAACTCAGTAGCACAAACAGAGGCGTCAGCAGAAACCACTCCTACTGACCAGGAACCAGCGGACTCGTTGGAGGATAGGGCCGAGCCACAACAAGCCTTCCAACGAGCGCATCTCAATGTGGGTCCCGCTACGGCCAAATTCGTCCCTAGCCTCCGCGTTGGCGAGGCGGCGGGCCGAGAGCCAATGGCGCCCCCTGTGCCTGCTGCGCCGCCGGCGATCGACCCGGCGCTTGCCGTTTTCGATCCCATGATCGCAGAAGATTCACTAGGCGTCGCGTCGGCGGTTGATGCTGAGCCGTCACAAGATAGCCCACCGATCCCATCCTTTGATTTTGATTCGCCCCATCCAGTGTTCGATGAGGCCGCGCCTCTTGCCCCTAACGCCCCACAAGGCGATGGCGCATTGCATCGCGAACAAACCCCGACAACCTCTCATGAGGCGGACGGAGACAACGAACGGCCAATTTCCGCAGAAGAATTTAGCGAGCGAATGTTTGGCGACCTTGCAAGCGCCGACGACGAAGACTTTGACGACGGCGCCCCACGCGCTGACCCCCATGAAGACCTAGCCCATGATATCGAGGCGGTTTCTTCGGCAGCAGTCGTGGCCAGCCCCCGCGTTGAGAAAAACTTTCTTAAACGCAAGGTCCGGTGGACCCGCCACTTTACGAGATGGCCGACGCATTTTTGGCCGCGCTGGGTTCGCCGAACATGGGAGCGGTCCGCTGCGCCATCCTCAGCTGGGGATGAAGAAAATTCTCAATCAGAAAACAGCGCTGCATAAAAACAGCGCTTTTCTCCATCAGCATCGGCGAACCGCCTCTGTGTCCGTTAGCTGATCAACTCAACTGCGACGCTCGTGGCTTCTCCGCCGCCAATGCAAAGGCTAGCGATACCTTTTTTGCCGCCCTTTTGGCGAAGCGCACTCAAGAGCGTCACAATGATACGCGCCCCAGAAGCGCCAATGGGGTGCCCAAGCGCGATGGCGCCGCCATGAACATTGACCTTCTCAGCTGGCAATTTTAATTCGCGCATCGCCGCCAGGGGGACGACCGCAAACGCTTCGTTGATCTCAAAGAGATCAACATCGTCCGCCGTCCATCCAGTTTTGGCGAGTAACTTTCGAATAGATTCAACGGGCGCTGTGGTAAACCATTCCGGCTCTTGCGCATGGGTTGTGTGGGCGACAATACGGGCAATAGGTGTTGCGTTGCGTTCTTGCGCCTCTTCTTCGCGCATCAAGACCAACGCGGCCGCGCCGTCGGAAATGGCCGACGCGTTCCCAGCCGTCACCGTACCATCTTTTTCAAAGGCAGCCCGCAAATTTGGAATTTTGCCCGCATCGACAAGGCTGGGTTTCTCGTCATCCTGCACCGTTAGAGAGCCTTTGCGGGTTTTTACCTCTACCGGGGTCACTTCATCTTTAAACGATCCATCTGAAATGGCCGCCTGCGCCCTTTGGACGGATCGCATAGAGTATTCGTCCTGCTCCTCTCGGGAGAATTGCCATTCCCGCGCGCATTTTTCCGCAAAGACCCCCATGGCGGTGTTTTTGTTATAGGCGTCTTCCAGACCATCAAACGCCATATGGTCCAAAATTTGTCCGTGGCCAAATTTTATTCCGGCGCGCCCGGAGGGCAAAAGATGGGGCGCGTTGGTCATCGCCTCCATGCCGCCAGCCACGACGATATCTGCTGACCGGGCTGCGATCGCATCATGGGCCATCATCACCGTTTTCATACCGGAGCCGCAAACTTTGTTCACGGTGACACAGGCCGCCGATTTCGGCACCCCGGCGCCGAGGGCTGCTTGGCGGGCCGGCGCTTGCCCCAGGCCCGCCGGCAAGACGCATCCCATCATCACCTCATCGACGTCGCCCCCATCAACGCCCGCACGGGCCAGAGCCGCTTGGATCGCTTCTGACCCAAGTGTGGTCGCCTCGACGCCGGTGAAAGCGCCTTGAAAATTTCCGATCGCGGTGCGGGCCATGCCAGCGATGACGATTGGAGTATCTGCGTTCTGTGGACGAGGATCAGCCATAATTTTGTCTCCTGATTAGGCGGCAGCGTGCGCTTTTGCGATGATATCAAGGGCCATTTCGTCGGCGACTGCGCCCGTGGGCTTATCGTCTTTTTCCGCCCGGTCAAAAATGTTGGCCAGCGTATCGCCGATTGCATCAATACGGCGCGTCATTTCCTCCGCCGTCCACGTGTCTAGAATTTCAAGGCCGACACTGATGACGCCAGCGCCATTTATTACATAATCAGGCGCATAAAGAACGTTTTTGTCTTTCAGAGCCTGATCCATATCGGCGGTTTTTAATTGATTGTTGGCAGCGCCCGCGACGATGCATGCCTTTAAGGCGTGGACGCTGTCGCGGTTGATCGATCCGCCCAAGGCGCAAGGGCTGAAGACATCGACATCCGCTTCAATGCAAGCATCAGGGGAAATCGCTTCAGCGCCATATTTCTCGATCGCCTCTTTCACCGCCGCCTCATTGACGTCGGCCACCACCAGCGAAGCGCCAGCGCTATGCAGTAATCGCGCAAGCTCCATCCCAACGGCGCCGACCCCTAAAATACCGACGCGCAAACCGTCTAACGTCTCGCGCTGGAGGCGGGCTTTCACCGCCGCTTCGATCCCACGCCAAACACCCCGGGCGGTGAATGGCGATGGGTTTCCGCCCTTCCCGTCAAGGCCCAGGCCCGCAACATACCGCGTTTGCCCATGGGCGATTTGAAGATCGTGTTCGTTAACGCCCGAATCTTCCGCCGTGTAATAAAGCCCATCCATATGCTCGACAGCGCGACCGAATGCTTCGAACAAGGCCGGGGATTTATCCGTGTGCGGGTTTGCGATAATCACCGCTTTTCCGCCGCCGAACGGGATGCCGCCCAACGCGTTTTTGTACGTCATCCCGCGAGACAGGTTTTTCACATCCTCCAACGCCGCATCGACGTTTTCATAAGGACGCAATCTGCACCCGCCGCAACCAGGTCCAAGCGTTGAATCATGAACGGCGATGATGCTCTCAAACTGCGCTTCCGGATCCCGAAAGTGTACAACGCGCCGCCATCCCTCCACCGCTAAGTCCTGTGTCTCCATTGCGCGTCTCCTTTTGTTCATTGGCGAATTTCCCGAGCCTGCACAGGGTACAATCACGGTCAATCCGATCTTTGCGGGCGGTTTAGGCCTGGTTACTCCCCCCTTGCAAGGGGCGTTGTTCGATGCGCCGTACCTTGTGACCACAGCCGAAGAAACAGCACGATGGCGGGAAGGCGCGGCGTATCCCTCGATGATGAGCGTACCCAAATTTGGGGAGAACCATCCTCTAAATTACGCCCAAGAGATCTTGACAATTAGCATATACTGCCAAATAACCGACCCTATCTAGTGGACATTACGTCCCCGTTGGCAGGATCTCGCGATGAAGCTTGACCAGATTGACCATAAAATTCTTCGGCATCTGCAGGAAAACGCCCGCATCACTAACGCGGACCTAGCGGAAAAAGTTGGCCTATCACCAACGCCGTGCCTTCGGCGCCTGCGCCGCTTGGAAACGGATGGCATCATTACCGGGTACCGGACGGAGATCAATCGCGAAGCGATGGGCGTTAATGTGACCGTCCTCATCCTGGTTAAACTGGAACGCGAGGACGATTCGACGCTTAGGGAATTCGAAGAAGCAATCAAACGACGCGAAGAAGTAATGGAATGCTATCTGGTCACGGGGAAGTTCGATTACTTTATTCGTGTCGTCATCCCAACGCTCTCAGCCTATGAAGCCTTCCTCTCTGAAACAATTCTCCGTATGCCAAAAGTTGCGACGGTGGAATCAAGCTTCACGTTGCGCCAGGTAGAGAAAAAGGTGATCCTACCAGTGCCGGGCGGGTCTGATTAACGTATTTCGAACAGATAGATATAGTGAAGCGATCGAACGACAGTGCGCTCGATCGTTACATCGGTAGAATTGTCGATCATAGGGCTGTAACGGAACTTCGCCCGAGCAATCGCGCTAATCGCGCGGGAGCTGCGTTTATCAAACAGTCCCTACCGCTGAAATTCGTAAAACGATCCCATATTGAGCAATTGGGTCAGAGCATCCAGCGCGACGAACGCCTCGTCCATAAATAAGGGATCACTTAAATCATCCGGAGAAAGACGGTCGCGATAGTACGTCGTCGCCCAGGCTTCCAGCTTTTCAATTCTGTCATCATCCAAAATAAAATTAGAGTTTGTCGCCGCTAATTCAGAATCAGAAAGCACTACCCGCAGGCGCAAACAAGCCGGCCCGCCGCCATTGCGCATACTTTCGCGCACATCAAGATAAACCGCCCGGTTGATGGGATTGTTTCGGCCTAAAGTTTCATCAACAAAGGTTTTAACACGGATGTTCTCTTCAGCTTCGGTGGGCAAAACGAGCACCATTTCGCCGCCACCCACCGAAATAAGTTGTGAATTAAAGAGATAGGACTTGATCGCATCGCTCAACGTCACAGCGCATGCCGGCGCTTCGATGATTTCAACAAACGGGGCCGCCGCTGTTATTGCGCTGAGAGCGTTATCACGATCTTCAAAGCTCTGTTCATGCAAAAACAACACTGACCCATTGGCGACCCCGACGACATCATTATGAAAGGCGCCGGCATCAAGCGCAGCCTTTGATTGTTGTATGTATACGCATTTTTTAGGGTGTAGTCTGTGCAGACGCGCCACGGCTTCGCTGGCTTGGCGCCGCTGACGGGCCGGGAACCGCTCGCCATCCTCCCCGTAGACAAAGAGATGTACGCCCTCACCCCCATGACTTTCCACCAGACGGCCGTGATTAGCGGCCCCTTCATCGCCAAAATGAACCCCGCCCTTCAGCGGCGCATGGTGAGTGAAAACCTCATCGTCATTGAAGATATGTTGAAGAGTGCGCGCCGTTGTCTCTGGCTCTAGGGAACGGTGAAAATTTCCAGCGAGGTTCGCAGGCGTAAAATGCACCTTGCCATCAGCGGTATCCGGTGATGGGGCGATTGTTCCCGCATTCGCCGTCCACATACAAGAGGCGGAATAAATATTTGCGAGCAAAGCCGGCGCCGTCGCGCTCGCCTGTTCGACTAACGAACGATCATTTCCTGAAAATCCCAAATTTCTCAGTACTGATAATTTCGGCCTGTCCTGGGGCGGAAGAAAGCCTTGGACAAGGCCGAGATCACGCACCGCGCGCATTTTCCCCAATCCCTGCAACGCCGCAGCGCGCGGATTGGAAACCGCCCCGGCGTTTTTGGCCGCGGCCAAATTCCCCATGGCGAGGCCCGCATAATTATGGGTCGGCCCAATCAGGCCGTCAAAATTGACTTCCCGGTGGGTCATTTTATGCCTACCTGTCCCTCTGGCATCGATAAAAGGCTTTCGCCTTCCATCGACGCGACGGGATAAGCGCAGTAGTCAGCGGCATAGTAAGCGCTCGGGCGATGGTTGCCGGAATGACCAATACCGCCAAAAGGCGCCGCCGAAGAGGCGCCGGTGGTTTGGCGGTTCCAATTCACAATGCCGGCGCGCGACAAGGCGAGAAACTTCGTCCAATTGCTGTTGTCGTCCGATAGAAGCCCCGCGGAAAGACCGAAACGCGTTGCATTTGCCTGTTTGATTGCAGCGTCGAAGTCTTTCACGCGATAGACCTGGAGCATTGGCCCGAAATGCTCCTCATCCGGAATAGCCGAAACCCCCGTCACATCGATGATACCTGGCGTGACAAAGGCGCCGCCTTCGGCGGTGACGGATAACGTACGGATAGAATTTGCGTCCTGCTCAACAAGCCGGTCGTAGGCGCGTTCTAGAGATGCGGCTGATTTTGGCCCGATCACCGGTCCTAAAAAGGGCTGTGGTTCATCAAAGGGCGCGCCGACAATCAGGCGGTCCGTCAGGCTCGCCAACGCCTCGATATAGGTGTCGCCGATGGCGCTATCAGGAATGATGAGACGACGCGCGCAGGTGCATCGTTGGCCAGCCGTTAAAAACGCCGATTGTACGACAGCAAACGCCGCAGCGTCGACATCCTCCGTATCCCACCATACGAGCGGGTTGTTTCCGCCCAGCTCTAAGGCCAGAATTTTCTCTGGTGTTTCAGCGAATTGCTTATGGAGGATGAGCCCTGTCCGCGCCGCGCCGGTAAACAAGAGCCCATCGAGATCATCATGTTGGGCAAGGGCTTCGCCGGTCTCCCGGCCGCCATGAACCATATTGATGACGCCAGGGGGTAAGCCCGCCTCGACAAGCCGTTCAATGATAAACGCGCCAGGCGCCGGCGCCAATTCCGATGGCTTGAAGACAATCGTATTGCCAGCAATCAGCGCCGGGATGATATGCCCATTTGGCAAGTGAGCGGGGAAGTTGAACGGCCCCAGAACGGCCATCACCCCATGGGGTTTGTGGCGCAATATGCCTTGCGTGGCGCCGCTAGCGGTCTCCTTTACTCCCGTTCGCTCATCATAAGCGCGGATTGAAATATCAACCTTGCCAGCGACGGCGGCGGCCTCAGTTTTCGTCTCCCAATACGGCTTACCCGTATCTTTCGAAATCAGGCGCGCTAACTCATCGGCATCGCGCAGGATTAAGGCTTGATAAGCCTTCATAATGTCGATGCGCTCGGTAAGCGGCGTTAACGCCCAGTCGTTAAAGGCGGCGCGGGCGGCCGTCACGGCATCATTCACCTGAGCGCTGGTTGCGCCTCGCGCCTCAAACACGGACGCTGCCGTTGATGGGTCATATGATGTATACGGCGCGCCCTGACCGTCAATCCACGCGCCGTTTATGAGAGAGGAAGTTTGCACACCGTCTCCTTATGTCAGAGTGAGTTCTATCGAAAAAATTCTAGGCATTTTACATTCTCACCACGGGACGATACGGATCTTATCGCCCACGGCCACAGCCAAGGTTTTAGCCGCTTCCGAGCTGATGGTGGCAAATTCTGTTGTCGCCTGCAGGGGAATGCGCGCGCATTTAAAGCTGCGCACCGCGCCCGTCGCTGCCAGATAATCTTCGGCGTCTTTCAGGTCATCATTGGCGTCTACGATTTTAGCAACCGTGACGAGGGTGCTGTCGCGCACCGTCTTGATACGTTTTAGGGGACAATCAACTAACGGCCCGCCATCAAAAATATCGATGTAATTGTTAAACTCAAACCCCTCAGCCATGAGCATCTCATAGGCGGGCTTGGCGTTATCGTGGGGTTTGCCCATGCAGGCCCGGGCCTCATCGCTTAGGAGCGATTCATAAACCGGGTGTCGCGGGAGCAGATCCTGGATGAATTGATTTCCATAGGCCGAATTATGGAGATCCGCTTTTTCGAACTCCATATCAAAAAAGCGCGCGCCCAAGGCTTCCCAAAATGGCATCGTCCCGTCAGGCGCCCGCCAACCGCGTAACTCCGCACAGACATGATCGTCGACAATTTCCGGCGATTGCGCCATGAATAAATAGCGCGCCCGGGCGAGTAACTTACCGTACCCACCGCCGCGCGCGTCCTTGGCCAAAAACAAAGAGCCAACTTCTGCAGCACCGGTAAAATCATGGCTCGGGATCATCACGCGGCGGTGCGTGCGCCTGTCTAGCTCTTGTGAACGGTGGAATTCTTCGACAATTTTGTAATTGATGAAACCACTTTCTAAACCCACCGCGGAGAAAACAGCCGTCGTGCCGAGGATACGCCCATCCAATTGCAACACCATCATGTAGGTCTCGCCATTGGGCGCTTTGCCGCCCTGGTCATAACTGTGTAAAATAAAATCAATCCGTGCGCGCAACGCAGCCTCATCCTTCGGGAGGTTTGTCATCCCCCCATCGGCTTGTTGGGCAAGGGCTAAAATATCATCGAAGTCGCCCGCCACAATGGGTCTGATCAATGCCGAACTCATGATAGCAATCCCTGTACCGATGGATGTAACGGGCTCTGCGAAACCGATCCTGCTCTAACTGGCCGACGCCGCTGAAAACCAATAGCCAAATGAACGCCCCTGAGGGTCCGAGGTGTAACCGAGCAACGACGGCGGCGCGGTTGAAGGCGCCCCAGCGCCACGCCAATGAGATGAGAACGAACGACAGAAGAATTCCCGTGAATGATGGCCGACCCTTTTGCGCGCCCCTCATGGGCGCGATGCCCGACCGCTTCGCCGGACAAGGTTGAGGCCCACAGGCCGCGCACCATTGTCGCGCGCGCAGTTTGTAAAAACGCGAGCGGATGGCAGGAATCGCCAGTATCAAGGAGAGTTTGTGGTTTATCGCACATAGCAAACAACGAGTAGCTGAGCCGCCGCACGCGGACAAGGCGGGGCTCTAGCCGGCCAGCGACCGGCCAGCAAAACGAATCTTCAAAAGAACCACCGAAGAAGAAATGCAACGGGGATCAGATTTTACCGCGAAAAGAGCCCCCGCCCCTTGCTCCGCCGGGGCGCCGCATGGTTCAGTCAAATTTCTGGCGATGGGCCCGATTGAAAAGGGCTGACAGCCGCGGGCGAATAATACAAGACCAATTGCATGCTGCGTCTCATTGAATTTCTCATGATCCGATGGATCGGTCTCGCGCGCCGTCTGAGCTGGGCGTTGGCGCTCGCCATTATTGTATTGACCGCGCTTGCCGGATTTTATGCGGTGAACACCCTCAAGGTGAACACCGATACAAGCGCGATGCTGGACCCGACGCTGGAATTCCAAGAGCGCGCGGCCGCGCTAAAAACCGCCTTTCCTGAGATTAAGAATGACATCGCCGTCATCGTGCGCGCCCCGACCTTTGATGAGGCGGAGGCGTTTACCGCCGCGCTGCGCAAACGACTCTTAGCGCGCGATGACATGTTCAACAGTGTCTTCTCGCCGTCGGCAGAGCCATTTTTCCTACAGAATGGCCTCCTTTATCTTTCTGAAGAAGAGCTTGAAGAACGTCTCACCCAGCTGAGCCGCGCGGCGGGCCTTATTGAAACCCTCGTGAAGGCGCCCACCATCGGGGTATTTTTCCAAACCCTGGCGGATAATGATGCGCTCGCGGAAAGGGCCGATATCGGCCAAGACACCCTTCAGGATATCTACGCCGAGCTCAGCTTGGTGATCGAAGCAAGCTTAGAAGGCCACGCACGCCCGTTTGCCTGGCAGGGCGCCCTCAACACAGATGATCCGGGACCGGAAGGCGTCATTCGCCTGGTTTACGCAACACCGAAGCTTGATTTCAGCCGCTTACAACCGGCCAAGCCCGCGATCGCCGCTCTTCAAACGGAAATCGAGGCCGTCCATGCCGCGATCAATGGGCCCTCTCGCGTGGAACGTCGGGTCGAAACCCTCATAACAGGCGAACCGGCGCTGAGGGCTGACGAACTCTCGGCGGTGACCCGTGGTATTGGGCTTTCATTGGCCTTGTCATTTGTGCTGGTCGCATTGTTGCTGATAATCGCCTACCGATCGGTGCTCGTCGCCGGTATGACGCTTGCCTCACTCATCGTCACGCTGGTGCTAACAGGCGCCTTCGCCGCGGCGACCGTCGGACAGCTCAATCTTGTCTCCGTCGCCTTTACTGTACTGCTCGTGGGGTTGGGACTTGATTTTGCGATCCACCTTTTGCTGCACATTCAAGACAGACGTCTGCGCGAGGAAGGATGGCCGACCGCCGTGCGCGGCGGCGTTCGGGAGGCCGGCGTCGGGCTCGCCCTTGCTGCACCAACGACGGCCATCGGGTTTTTCGCGTTTGCGCCAACAAAATTCATTGGTATCGCGCAGCTTGGCATAATCGCCGGGTCCGGGGTCATTATCGCATTTCTAGTGGCCATCACCTTCTTGCCAGCGATGCTGGGCGCCTTAAAACCACCACCGCCAAAGCCGGGCTCAGGGGTTGTCCGCAGCCTATTTGACGTTCTCGATAAACTCTCCACGCCCATCGCGCTCCTTACGATTCTTTTGGGCGTCGCCGCCGTCACGCTCTTGCCACAAGCCCGTTTTGACGCGGACCCCATGGGCCTGCGCGACCCCAACAGCGCCTCTGTCAGAGGGTTTAACCTTCTGTTCGCGGATGAAAACACTCTCCCTTACCGCCTATCGCGATTAACGGCGTCGAAAGAGGAGGCACTGGCGACGATAGAAAAGGCCCGCACCATTGAAACCGTGAGGACAGTGCGCTCTTTACCGGATTTCATCCCCGATGATCAGGATGAAAAGCTGGAGCTTATCGATATCGCGGCCGGCTCTCTCGTATTTGCTCTTGGCGCAACAGCTGACAAATCTGAAGCGGTTGACGCCGAAATAGGGGCAGCGGCCTTAAAAGCCCGCCTTGATGAGGCGTATCAATCGAACAGCGCTGGCGCGCACCTCGCTCAACAAATCGACGCCGCCCTTTCCAATCCTGGTTCGCTCGAAACCGTTGAAGAGAATGTCTTCCGTTTTTGGCCGATGCTCATTGAGCGACTGGAAAGCCAGCTTTCCGCAGACGAAGTCGACGAGGCGTCGTTACCTTCGACCCTGGTGCGCCGTTACCGTTCCGATGACGGACAATGGCGCGTCGACCTTTTGCCGGTAGAAGATGTGCGCGACCCGGCGGCGCGGCGGCGGTTTACCTCCAGCGTCGAAGACATTTTCCCCGATATCACCGGCGGCGCGATTCAAACTCAAAAAGCCGGCGACATCATCTCAGAAGCGATGCTGCAAGCGACAGGGATCGCCTTTGCCTTTATCAGCGTTTTCTTGTGGGCGCTGTTACGACGTTTTAGTGATGTATTACTGATGATCTTCCCCCTTGCCTTGGCGGCGGCATTAACGACGGCGACGGGTGTGTTGTTCGACATCCCGTTCAACTACGCGAATGTTATTGTTCTGCCCCTGCTCCTCGGCATTGGCGTCGATAGCGGCATTCACCTCGTAATGCGGCAACGTAAAATCCGCGAGGATGATTCGATTTTCGGAACCGCGACCCCGCGCGCCGTTCTGTTCTCGGCGCTCACGACCGTGGCGTCTTTCGCCAGCCTGATGCTCTCACCCCATCGCGGGACGGCGAGCATGGGCGAATTACTGTCCATCGCTATCGCGTTCACGTTAATTTGTACCCTTGTGGTGCTCCCCGCAGCGATGCGATGGCGAGACCGGTTAACGGGTTCAAAATCGACGTAAAATCAGGGCGTTTCGCGCCTTTTGAAGGGGCCCGCGCTACTTGATCCGACGCCCAGACACCTTATTTGACACACCGGTGCTGGATCAGCGCCCAAATTCTGTCTTATATGCAATGCACAAGAGCGCTATCGGATCATTGGACGAATAGGCAGACGCCGATCGAATTACACCCGGTCGGATCCGACATGTTGTTTATGAGAGGGCATTCTATGGCTTTGTTTTCGGTTTCCCCATCTTCATCGCTCCTATTGGTCGCGACCGCGTCAATGGCATTGCTAAGCGCGCCGACCCGCGCAGCGACAATCGAAAATGGCGCCACCCAAGCAGAGACGCCCGCCAAAACCGCCGCCGACGGCAAAGAAGACAGTCGTGAAGACAAAGTGGCAAGCGCCGTTGCGTTTGCGACAAATCTGACAGAAGAAGCAACAGCGGCGTTAACAAACGAAGAAGCCGACGCCGAAACCCAACTCGCCGATTTTCAAGCGGTATTGACGGAAGGCCTCGCCATTGATGCGATTGGCAAGATTATGCTCGGCAAATCGCGCAAAACGATGAGCGAAGAACAACTAGCGCGCTATGAAAACGTCTTCCCAGGATACATAACAAAGCAATATGCCGAGCAGTTTCAGGAAATCATCGGCCGCCCTTTATCCGTCGTTGATGCGAAAGCTGTTGGCCGTAAGGACGTTGTCGTTCGCACGCAGTTTTTCCGTGATGATGGTAACCCTCTGAACGTCGATTGGCGTGTGCGCAGCTTAAAAAGCGGCGATAGGAAAGCCATCGACATCATCGTTGGGGGAGTCTCCATTATGCTGGTGAAGCGTGAAGAGTTCTCGTCATTCATTGCACAAAACGGTGTCGATCAATTGATTGAACGCCTAGAGCAAGAAACAGCGGCCTAACCGTCCATGGCCGATATCACGCGCGAAAGAACACAGGCCGTCTGCGGCGCTTACCTTTCCGTCGCCTTTGCGGACGGTCGCTTCGATCATAGCGAGAAAGCGCGGCTCCTCGGCGGCCTAATCCACGATCCTGAGCTCTCTAATCTCGATACGGATTTATTAACCGAAACGTATAATGACTTTGTTGACCTTTTCTCGTCCGACTACACCAAGGGGCTTGAGAGTGTTCTTCAAACCATTAGCACAGTTCGTCATGAAGACGGGGTCAGCGCGATGGTGAGCAAGGCGGCGCGGACTGCTATCGTGGCTGATAACGCGCTAGCCCCTCAAGAAGAAATCGTCCTGCGAAAAATTGAATCCGCCCTGGGGCTGGAAGAATACTCTCTATGACAAAGCGTAAGATTGGGTTCATTGGCGGTTCAGGCCTCTATGCGATCGACGGGCTGGACGGCGCCGAAGAGCATGTTGTCGAAACCCCATGGGGCGCGCCCTCCGGCCCGATCATCACTGGCGTGTTAAAAGGCGTTGAGGTCGCGTTCCTAGCACGCCACGGATCAGGCCACGCAATACCGCCGAGCGCCGTGAATTACCGCGCCAATATCGACGCGTTGAAACGCCTAGGCGTGACGGATGTCTTCTCTGTTTCCGCCTGCGGTTCATTTAAAGAGGCATTGGCGCCCGGAACATTTGTTCTCGTCGATCAATTTATCGATCGCACCTCCGGCCGGGAGACCTCCTTTTTTGGCCCTGGCTGCGTCGCCCATGTTTCCATGGCTCACCCGATTTGCCCGACCCTCCAGGATGCCGCCGCCGGCGCCTGTAAAACCCTCGATATTCCCCATCACATGGGCGGCACTTATTTGTGCATCAACGGGCCGCAGTTCTCTTCCCTCGCCGAGTCCACGCTCTACCGATCCTGGGGATGCGATGTCATCGGCATGACGAACTTGCCCGAAGCAAAACTCGCGCGGGAAGCGGAGTTACCCTATGCCACGGTTGCGATGGTGACAGATTACGATTGTTGGCACGAGGAAGAAGGTCCCGTAGATGTCGCCTCTGTTCTCGCCATCATGAAACAGAATACGGAGGCGGCAAAATCACTGCTGCCGCTGCTGGCCGAAACCTTGGGCCCAACCCGCATGCCTTCCCCCCTCGGCACCGAAACTTGCCTCGACTTCGCGATCATTACACCGGCCGAGGCGCGCGACCCGGCGCTTTTGGCGAAATTGGACGCCGTGGCGGGACGGGCGCTTAATGCTGGCGCTGCGTCATAACGCAATCTCAGACCCGGCGCCCTTGATCAAAAGGGGTGCTCATTTACAGTAGCAAGAGACTTTCTGGGGCCTATTGGCCTCACCAATCGCCCTATTCATGAGGCTTTTTCCATGTCCCAGCCTGCTGTCAAAACCGCTGCCCGAACAGATGTCAAAAAATTCGATTGGAAAGACGCCCTCGATTTGGACGGTCAGCTTTCCGACGAGGAGCGGATGGTCCGGGATGCAGCGCGCGGTTACGCCCAAGACCATTTAATGCCACGCGTCATCGAGGCCAATCGCGACGGCGTTTTCCACCGCGAGATCATGACGGAAATGGGCGAACAGGGCCTCCTCGGCGCGACGGTCCCAGAGCAATATGGCGGCGCCGGCGCGTCTCATGTCGCCTATGGGTTGATCGCGCGGGAGGTCGAACGGGTGGACAGCGGCTATCGTTCCGCCATGTCGGTCCAATCCTCGCTCGTGATGTACCCGATCGAAGCCTTTGGGACCGAAGACCAAAAACAGAAATACCTGCCCAAACTCGCCAGCGGCGAATGGGTTGGCTGCTTCGGGCTAACCGAGCCTGATGGCGGTTCCGACCCCGGCGCCATGCGCACGAAGGCGGAAAAGGTCGATGGCGGGTACAAACTAAACGGCGCGAAGATGTGGATTACGAACTCCCCGATCGCCGATATCGCTGTCGTGTGGGCGAAACTCAACGGGGAGATCAGGGGTTTTATCGTGGAACGCGGCATTGACGGGTTCACGACGCCGGAAATCAAAGGCAAACTATCGCTTCGCGCCTCCATCACAGGCGAGATCGCCCTGGATGATGCGATCGTCTCCGATGATGCGCTATTGCCCCATGTAAAAGGTCTGCGCGGGCCGTTTTCCTGCCTTAATAAAGCGCGGTACGGTATATCTTGGGGGGCCATGGGCGCGGCGGAATTCTGTTGGATGGCGGCCCGCGATTACGCGATGGAGCGCATTGTCTTCGACAAACCTATCGCCGGCACCCAGCTTGTGCAGAAAAAACTCGCCGATATGCAGACAGAAATCGCCCTCGGCCTGCAAGGCGCGCTTCAGTTGGGTCGGCTCTTAGACGAAGGCGCTTTCACGCCCGAAGCGATTTCCCTCATGAAACGGAACAATTGCGGCAAAGCCCTTGATATCGCGCGCGTTGCGCGGGATATCCATGGTGGAAATGGCATCTCCGAAGAGTACCATATCCTCCGCCATGGGATGAATTTGGAAACCGTGAATACCTATGAGGGGACCCATGACATCCACGCCCTGATCTTAGGCCGTGCACAGACGGGGTTACAGGCGTTTCAGTAAGCGGTTTTGCTAAGCGAAAATCGTCACGGATTGGCGCCCGGCGATGACCGGTTCCAAGTCACGATTCCAGATCATCATATCTTGGCTCGAATACCCTTCTGCAGCGTTTTCAGCACGCGTCTCAAACAGCCACCACCCATCACGGGTTGAGGGCGTTTCGGTTAGGAAATTCAGCATCCATGTCATGGACGAGACTGGCGCCGGCGCCGTGAACATCGGCAAAATAGCGGGCGGCATCATATCTGCGAGGGCGAGTACAGCTGAGATGGACGTTGCCGCCTCATCACGGTGGCGCACCCAGGTAAAATGATCGTGCTCGGCGGAGCCGCTAACCGGCCGACCACCTCGCATCAACCTACTCTCATAATGTTGCGCGAATGGCGGTCTGAACACGCGATGGAAGAAATCCTCGCAAGCCTCCGGCGGTCGGGTCGAGGGGGTCTCGGTAAAGGAAACATCAAATTGCGAGGCGCGCCCGGCGCCAAAAGCAAAGACCGCCCGCCCGGCAAGGCCCTTTTCACCGTGGAGGTCAGCGCCGGCGAAGGTAACTGACTTTCCCTGACGCAAGAGCGACGGCGTGACCGAAACGGTCCCGCCAGCCGGGCCAATGAAAGAAATCTGCGCAGAGCGCAAAGGCGGTAAGGCGTCATAGGACTTTAACACACCTTCAAGGCACAACGCCGCCGTTAAGCCGCCATAGGTTGTGCGCCCCTGCATCCAGTCTTCAGGGATGGTGACTTGATAGAGGGGCGCCTGATCTGACCCGCTCTGCATGGCGTCGATCAGGTCGGTATATGATGTCGTCACTGGGGGAGCTTCCTTCTTCCGGATGTCGGCGACGCTCAGTCCATCACCGCAGCGTCACCTCAGATGATAAACGGATTTCCCGACCCTGCGATGGATTTTTGCAGCCGCGTCCGACGCCTTACCCAAACATTGGGTCGGCGCGCACGGCCGGGATAGAAAAAACGCGATAACCCTTCGATCATCGCGTTCAATCAAGTTTGTTTTTCATCAGACGCCCCGAATAGAGCGACGACCGATCAACAATCCCTATTGCGGCTTGAGAGCGCTGCCGTTCGCAAGGTCGCCGGTAAGGCCACCGAGATCCTTTCCATCGATCCCTAACTCATTCATCAGGGCATCAATTAATGGCGCCTGACTTCTATAGCGCAGCGCCGCGGAGACGGCCTGGTCGGCGACACCGCCCTGCCCGGCGCCCGCGCCATCGATGCCGTTCGCACCGCCGGCGCCGTTTAACCCCTCCACGTGGAGAATTTTGATGCCGTCGATATTCTCAATCGGTTTCACGGATTGCTCAATGATCTCAGGCAAGGATTTAATCAGCGCCACTTTCACCTGCATCGCGATTTGCTCAGGAGAGAGAATGTTCGCCGCCTCATTAATGGCGCGCTGACCGGCGGCTTCCACCGCATAGACAGCCTCTTGCGCGGCGGCGCGCAGTTTCTCTGCTTCGGAGGCGGCGTCGGCCGCAATCCGTTCTTTCTGCGCTTCGGCTTCGGCGGCGATCCGGACCGCCTCGGCGCGGTCGGTTGCCGCTTGTTTCTCCGCATCCGCCTCAACTTTAACAGCAATGGCGAGTTGCTCAGCGGCTTTTCGCGCTTCAATTAGTTCAATCGCTTTGTCACGTTCCGCAATCTCCGTTTGCTTTGCAGTGACCACTTCCTCCGCGGCTTTCGCGGCAATGGCCCGCGCTTGGTCGGCGGCGGCGTCGGCTTCAGATTTCTCCCGCGACTTTTCAGCAACGGCGATATCACGGGCCTGTTCAGCCAACTCAATTTGCTTAGATTTTTCAACGTCGGCCGCTTCCACGGCGAGGTTTTTCTGAATCTCACTTTCCGCCACCACGCGGGCGGATTCGATATCGGATTCACGCACCTTTTGTTCGGCGAAAATCTTTGCTTGTTGGGCTTCGCGTTCACGGTCGGCTTTTTCTTTTTCAACCTGGGCGAATTGTTCGGCCGCGCGGATGGAGATCTCTCGCTCCTGATCGAGGCGGGCGTATTCTTTGTCTCGGCCAATGGCGAATTTCTGTTCTTCTGCTTCCAGGTTTTTGCGCTGAACAAGAACTTCTGTTTCTTGCTCGATATCGTTCCGCTTTTTACGGCGCTCTTCGATTTCTTGGGTAAGCTTGGTCAGACCCTCAGCGTCAAAGGCGTTGTTCGGATTGAAATATTCTTTATTCGTTTGATCAAGCCCCGTCAGCGAGACAGATTCCAACTCCAGACCGTTTTTCAAAATATCTTCCGACACGGCCGCCTGCACTTTTTGGACAAAGTTCACTCGTTGCTCATGGAGTTCCTCCATCGCCATTTCAGCGGCAACGGCACGCAAGGCGTCAACAAATTTACCTTCAACGAGTTCTTTTAGATCGCCAGGTCTCATCGTCCGTCGGCCAAGGGTTTGCGCCGCGTTCGCAATTGACTCAATTGTAGGCTGGACTCGGACATAGAATTCCGCTTGCACATCGACACGCATGCGGTCTTTCGTAATCAATGCTTGCTCATTAGCGCGGCGCACCTCCAGGCGGAGGGTATTCATGTTGACAGGAATAACATCATGCAGAATTGGCAGAACCAACGCACCGCCATTCATAATCACCTTTTGCCCGCCGAAACCAGTCCGGACAAATGAAATTTCCTTCGAAGATTTTTTATAAAGCCGTGCAAAGATTAAACCGATGACCACCAGGCCAAATAGAATAATCAGCGCGACTGGCAATAGTTGAAAAAATACGTCAGACATAAACGTTCTCCCTATAACGTCAGTGAAAAGAATTACGCCAGAGCGGCGCTGTCGTGGCGAATGGCGCGATAGACGCCGCCTTCCACCTTGCGAACGATGACGGCTTCCTCTCCTTGCCCGAAGATGTCGTCATCCACATCCGGTTCAATGAGCAAGTAATGGGTTTGGCCATGGGCGTCGATCAACTTCGCCTCCGCCGGGGCGCCGTTTTTGGCCTCCCCGCGGATCACGGTGGCGATGCGACCAATAAAGCTACGTTGACTGACGGCTTCTGTTTCTTCACGAGGGAACAACCTCGCGATCGCCATGGCTGCAGAGCGCGTCACCGGCATCGTCGCAAAAAGCGCGGGCGCCGCTGCAATAAAGGCCGGCAATGGCGCACCGAAGACCCCTGTCGCCACGCTTTGAATGAGAAGGCCCGAAAGGCCAAACACCGTCAGGAACACCACGAGCAAGATAAGGATCGGTACGCGGCCGACGCCCAGCCAACTTAAGAATTGGCTCAGCGGACCGGCGCTCGTGACATCAGGCGCAGACGGCGCATCAACGTCCAGAGGGGCGCCGGCAGCAGCGTCCGCCTCAAACTCAATATCCGCCTCCAGGTCGAGATCCATTTCAACACCGGCGCCGACATCAACTTCCGGCAACATGCTACCAATGGCGTCTGATGGCGAAAGACCAAATAGCACGCCGACTAATTCAACAACGCCAATCAAGATCATCAACATCAATGCCGTCACAAACGGTGCTGATTGAGGATATGCTAAGACGTCCATCATCGGGTTTGTTTCTCCTTACGCCCTTTAAGGTCTGAGATTGTTTTCGACGCTCGTTTGCCGACACTAAGGTTGCGAAGCAGTTTTTCTCGCGGCCATACGGGCTTTTAAGCGCGCCTCGACCTGGGCCTCCCGCGACAAAGCATCAAGGTCTCTGCGATCTTTGGCGAATTTGTCATCCGTCTGAGGAACATCAGACTCTACCGGCAATACGGCTTTCTCAGTGGCGCTCATGACATCTTCGAGGATACGGTTAAAATTGTTGTACGCCCTTTCCGCGCGGGCCATGGGCGATCCATCCACCCCCTGATCATCGTAAGCAGCGTCATCAGCCGCATCGGCGCGGGCTTCAAGAAAGCGCTCTTTGTCTTCGACCATGTCGCGCCGAAGGTCCGCCATCATTGAAACGCTCTCTTCTAACTCGCTCTGGGCCTCAGCCGCCTCGCGTGCAAGCATTTCCAACTCAGCAATGTGGGCTTCCAGGTCGAGTTGGCGGTTGAGCGCTGCAGCGGCCTTATCATCAAGGCCTTCGGCAATCGCCGCTGTAATTTCTGCATCAATTTCGCCAGCGCGGGTCTTTGCCTCGGCCAGCGCTTTGCCAGCATTATGTTGGTCGGCGATCGCAAGGCCCATTTCCCGGCGAATCCCGTTCAGGGCCTTATCAACCTCCTGAAGGGCGTCATCCATCGCCTGCTCAGGATTGGTCGTCTTCAACGCGTCCGCCATCGCGGCGACATGACTTGAAACAAGTCTTTTTAGTCGAGAAAAAACAACGCCCGCCAAGTAAAACCCTCTCATAGCCCAATAAAGACATGGGGATGTTTGTGATATTTTCCAGAGGCTTAGGCCAAAATGTGAAGACGCCGCCCCCAGATTGCAGCTCTGAATACACCCCTCATCGCCCTGATTTTGTACCCGTTTTGGGTGTCAAAACCCCTAAGAATAAACCTATTTTCCGTTCGTGGCTTTCTGGATTTTCCGCTGAAAAGCAAAATAAAATGCGCACATTTTGCGCATTCATCACCGCTGGCCGCTTCCCCCCTCGGTGCATTAACGATATGGTGATCTGAAGTTTGGCTGCGCTGCGAAATCCTGGAGGGGTGGACGCGGGACTAAGGCCTTATTGTAAACGTCATGGCCAAAACATGTAGCCAAACAGCCTGGGGATAGGCGGACATGCGGGACTATCGCAACGAACAGGAATTGACGCGAGACTTGAAAGGCGGCCGAACAGAGGCCGTCGCCGATGAACGCACCGTCTTGGAGCGCAGCGCCGCCGCCCTCGCTGTGGCAAAAGAGACGGTCGGCGAGACTCTCCAGAAAGGCCGCGCGCTGGCGGATATCGTCAAGAGAAATAAGGACGCCCCTTCGCGCGAACGCGCTAAAGAATCAAAAGACGAAGCGCCCCTCGCCTCTTTAGGTAAGGAAGACGGGGGCGCGACCTCGCTCAATACCTCGCTCAGCGACGCCTCGCTCAATGGCGGCTCATTGAGCCCCGGCGGGTCGCGGCTTTTAGGCACGTTGCGCGAAAGCGCGCAAAACATTGCCCAGCGCACTGATGAATTAAAGGTGCACGCCCAAGCCCTGCGAGACGAATTAATGGAACGCCGCCACGGCGACGCCTTTATCGGCGCAGCGGGCATTCGCTTTACGGTGGCCGCCGCCTGGGGCGGCGCGGCCGGCTGGCTCTATATGCAGATCAGCGAGACGTTGATCGCCAATCCGCAGGCTGTCGCAATCCCAGGCGGCATCCCCTTGGTTGACGCACAGGGGTTGCAAACCCTGTTCCTCCGATTGTTTTTGCTTGGCGTCGTCGCGACGACGCTGATGATCCTACCTTCATTTTTGATCGGCCGGTTCAGCAACGCGGGCGTCACACGCAAAGCCGATAACTTCGGCGCGGCCATCGCCAAGATGTTGAAATCTATCGACACGGACCTTGAGCGCCAGCGGGACATCTTGGCGGATACGGGCCTCAGTGAGTCGACTATTCAAAACGAAGTGCCAAAGGCCCATTTGAAAGCAGAAGAAGCGGTATTGTTGTTTGAAGAAGTCGGTTTTCTCATTGAACCGTCATCAAACGCCGATAGCCCATCCCGCGACACGCTTTTGCAGTTCGAAGACTATTTGAGATCCGCGACGGTGGTGCAACAACGCACGGCTGCGGCGTCCTCAATGTTTAGCGGCCTTCTCGGAATTATGATCGGCGTGGTGCTTGGCTTTATCGCCACGTCCATCGGGATCTTCGGCGTTGCCCCGCAAGATGCGTTAGCCCAACTCGACCCTCCGCCGGGAATTGGTCTTTATCCGCTCTATGCGCTTCTTGCGATGGGGGGCGCTTTTGCCTTTTTCATTGCGGGCCCCGTGAGCCAGACCATGATGCACGGTCTCGGGCGCGACCTGCGTCTAGAGCGGATGAGAGGCGCCCTCGACACCGTACGCGGCGCCATTACCAGCGCCGAAGCGCCCCGCGCCCGCGACATTGCACAACATGTAGAGGCGTTGAGCGAGATCTTCCGCGTTCGCTTATCGAAGGGCGCCGCAGATAAAAAGCAGGCGAGTGACAACGAACAGCCGACATGGCGCCAGGCGCCCGACGAAAAGCCGCGTTTTGTGGAAACGGGGTTTGTATCGACCCCTAAGAGCTTTTTGGCGGATCATCCCCAAGAGATCCCCGCTGATTTGGAAAAACAATCGCCCTTGCGTCGCTTCGCGCCCGGTCTGTTTAAAAACAGCGGCGACGCGCCCCGCCGCAATGAGCGATAAACGAGCGTCGTTAGAACTTTTTCGCTTTTTTGGTCGATCGCGACGGTCAAAATCGCCCTCGAAACGATATCACGATATCCAAAAAATTTCCCACAGCCTTAACCCAAAGAGCGCACTAAGAGCGCCACGTTAACCCTCCCTTAACGAAAAAAATCTTTCCTGTTGGTAACTTCATATTGACGGTGACGATGGGCTCCATCACTATATGTTGTGTTGGTGGACGGTATCGACCCAATCCGGGTCAGCCCCCTCCGACACCGCGGGAACAGGGCAGGTTTAATCCAGTTTTTTCCTCTCATGGTGGGAGAATTGGGGCTAAGCGCCTTCGTTTCAGACGGGTCTCAAGAACAAAGCGAACGCCACCACGATTAAGCGGCGGCGGCATCATCGGGGCGAATTACTAAATTTCCCCGTGACGGGTAAACGCGCGCAAAAAACAATGCGCCGAGAAAAAAGAAAGAGGCGAGAGATATGTCTTTGTCGGGCGACGCAGCGGAAAAAATCAGCCTTTTAGAATCAGCCCCAACCACGGCGCCCGCTGTGGAGCATGCCGACATCAACGCTCGCGCACCGCAAAAACCCGCGCTGAAGGTCGTTCGCGATATTCAGATCGATCGTTCGCGTGACGCTCTCCTGACAGATTTCGGTAAAACCACGATGGATGACCGGTATCTGCTGCCAGGCGAGTCCTATCAGGATATGTTCGCTCGCGTGGCGCGCACCTATGGTGACGACGCCGACCACGCCCAGCGCATTTACGACTACATCTCCAAGCTCTGGTTCATGCCGGCGACGCCGATCCTTTCCAATGGCGGCGCCAAGCGTGGCCTGCCCATTTCCTGCTTTTTGAATGGCGTTTCTGATTCCCTCGACGGCATCGTCGGCGCCTGGAACGAGAATGTGGCCCTCGCCTCAAACGGCGGCGGCATTGGCACCTATTGGGGCGGCGTGAGGTCCATTGGCGAGAAAGTCAAAGGCGCTGGCCAAACCTCCGGTATTATTCCATTCATCCGTGTGATGGACTCCCTCACCCTGGCGATTTCACAAGGCTCCCTGCGCCGGGGGTCAGCCGCCGTGTACCTCGACATTCACCATCCAGAAATCGAGGAGTTCCTCGAAATCCGCAAACCGTCGGGTGATTTCAACCGTAAATCCCTGAACCTCCACCACGGGCTGAACATCACCGATGAATTCATGGAGGCCGTCGCCGAAGACAAAGAATTCGGCTTACGCTCCCCAAAAACGAATGACGTCATCCGCACCGTGAACGCCCGCAAATTGTGGCAGAAGATCTTGGAAGTGCGCCTCGCAACTGGCGAGCCTTATCTTGTGTTCTCTGACACGGTGAACCGCCAGCTCGCCAAGCATCAGCGCGATCTCGGCCTGAAGGTCTCCACATCCAATCTCTGCTCAGAGATTATGCTCCACACCGGGCCTGACCACCGGGGTGAAGATCGCACGGCCGTGTGCTGTCTCTCGTCGGTCAATGCCGAGAAATACTTCGAGTGGAAAGACGATGAGCGTTTCATCGATGATGTCATGCGCTTCCTCGACAATGTGCTGCAGGAGTTTATCGAGACCGCGCCGCCAGAAATGTCGAAGGCCGTTTATTCCGCGTCGCGCGAACGCTCCGTCGGCCTCGGCCTCATGGGCTACCACTCTTTCCTACAGTCCATGAACATCGCGTTTGAAAGCCCATTGGCGAAATCCTGGAACACCAAACTGTTCAAGCATATTCGCATGCGCGCCGACGCCGCTTCCGTGGCGCTCGCCGAAGAGCGCGGCCCCTGCCCTGACGCGGCGGAGCGCGGCATCAAGCAGCGCTTCTCCCACAAAATGGCGATTGCGCCGACGGCGTCGATCTCCATCATATGCGGCGGCGCAAGCCCTTGCATCGAGCCGATCCCGGCGAATGTCTACACCCACAAGACCCTATCGGGCTCGTTCACGGTGAAGAATGTCGCGCTGAAAAAACGCCTCGAAGAAAAAGGCCAGGATACGGATGACGTCTGGGCCTCCATCCTGGAGAACGAGGGCTCCGTCCAACATCTGGACTGCCTCGATGATCATGAGAAGGACATCTTCAAGACGGCATTTGAAATCGACCAGCGCTGGGTGATCGACCTCGCCGCCGACCGCTCGCCCTATATCTGCCAGGGCCAATCAGTGAACGTCTTCCTCCCCGGCGACATCGATAAATGGGACCTACATATGCTGCACTGGACGGCCTGGGAAAAAGGCGTGAAGAGCCTCTATTACTGCCGTTCCAAATCCATCCAACGCGCGGCCATTGCGGGCAAAGACGCCGCCAACGATGCGGGGCCGGACTTAGCGAGTGTGGCGAAGACGGATTACGAGGAGTGTCTGGCCTGTCAGTGAGACCAACCTAACCTGCCCCTTGTGGGGAGGTCTAAATTTGCAAGCAAATTTAGGGTGGAGCCAGACGATTTTCGCAACGCTCACTACTCGGAAAAAACACCCCACCCCAAATCAGAGATTTGGGCCTCCCCAGAGGGGAGGCTCAAACGTCTCGTCTTCTACGGGTTAACGAGCAATTTCAGCAAAATCCCCAATGCAAGCGGCTAGTTCTGCGCATGCCCATCACAGGATGGGGCGTCATCAAAACAGATTATTGAGAGCAATTGATCTGTCAGCGATACCAAACCCACCTACCCCTTGCGGGGAGGTCTAAATTTGCAGGCAAATTTAGGGTGGGGCCAGATGGTTTTCGCAACGCTCTCTACTCGGAGAAATCACCCCACCCCAAATCGAAGATTTGGGCCTCCCCAGAGGGGAGGCGTTGGAACTGTCAGAGGATCGTTACGCCTAGATTGCGTTTTGTGTATTTTCCTCGTCAATTCGACATTTTAAATGCCTTGGCACTTAGACCAGAAAAAACGCTTTCAAATTCAATCTCTTGTCAAATTCCAATTTATTGAACTCCGCCATCGCTATTGATACTCTCGGGTTCATCAAGCGCGGGGTATTTCTGTGATGTGGATTTTTATGGCTAGACAAACAACTTGGGCGCGGATGCGACGCGCGTATTGCGCCCCACTCCTTTTGGTCTCAGCTTTAGTAGCCTCCTGTGCTAGCACCCCGCTGAAACCCACTGAGCTGAGTGTTGACCAGAAGATTAGAAACGCTCTTGCGGCTGATGATTGCGGCGTTTCTCAATCCTTGCCCGAAACCTTCACCTTTCGACAAGTTTTCGGCCTTCCCTTTTGTCGCGAAAACCACCGATCCGATAACTTCAGAACGGACCTTCGTGTGGCGCCCGGCATCGGCCTCGCTATGACGGGCGAGCACAGACAATGCGGCAGTTACCTGCGGAATGTGAACCGTACGGAGTTTGATGAAGCGCTCACACGCGTTATGACCGATGATGACTTCCTTGAAGCAGAGGTTCTTTACATCTTGAGTTGCAGTACACGCACCTGCAACGGTATCGAGCGATGTGAAGGCACTCCCGCTCGACGAGAGTTTTACCGACCTGCCGATGGCGTCAGCGTCACAGCCTATTACGGAAACCGCGATTATCCGCGTACTCCTGCCCTTTACATCAAGCATCACGCCGATGAAAGCTATCCGCACCCTTGCGCGAAGCCGGAGGGCAAAGGGCATTGCTTCCCACCCGGCAAGCTGCCTAGATAACAAAAGCGGTAAGAGCAGAGGGTCCAAGCAATGCTCGAATTCAAGCCATATTTCTTGGACGCAATCGCTCGCTTCCGCAAAGCACCCAAAACAATGGGTTCTCGTCTCCACCCAAGAAAGGACGATACCCTATCGAACAAGGCGCGATGGCGCAAGTAATTGTCTGTATCCCGTTTTTTCGGTTGGAACGCTCTCCAATCGACCGATTAGTCGACCCACCAAGGGCGCGCTTTCGGGGTCTCTAAGTCCTTCGGCAGAACCTCGTTCAGCCCGACATTGGCGATGACCGGGCCATCTGCTGTCATCGTAACCCAGACCATCTGATCGAACTCGCCATAGGCCGGACCGCGGGTATTGCTAGCCCCACCTGTTGTGGCAAGCGCGATTTTATCATGGGTATGCGCCCCAGTATTATCGCCGGAATACGCGTAACTATGACGGTGGCCGGCAAAGGCGGTGTAGTCGCGATCAGCAAAGAGGTTTTCAAGGGCGGTCCAATCCGTGGTCTCCGCCTCTCGGATCGGCCACGGCCCTTCCACCGGGTAATCACTGAGGTCGAACTCTCCCCATTCGCCATCGGGAATACGCGGTGGATGCTCCCAGCCCGAACGCCAGAACGGCTTGTGCACGAAGACGAACGTCCACCGAACATCTGTATTTTTAGCCAGAACGTCTTGTGCATAGGTATACTGAGCATCCCGCGCGGCGCGGCGTCCAGCGGTCGCGTGCCATTCATCATGCCCCGGCCCAGCCGTTTTGTCAGGGCCATTTGGATTGATGTCCAATAGCTCGCTGTTCAAAATCAGGAATAAAACGTCTTTGTATCGGAAATGGTAGTAGCTGGCGCCAAACCGAGTGCGCCATGCCTCCTCCATCTGAACGTTCATATAGTCATGGTTGCCCGCGACATAGAAGAAGGGGGCGTCCAGCGTTTCGATAAAGCCGTCAAACTCATCCCATTCTGCGTCGATCTGCGCGGTATCTTCAGTGTAGCCATTGATCAAATCACCAACGCTCATCACGAAAGCAGGCTGCATGAGATCAACCTTTTCCATGAAGGGACCGAACAAGCCTTTGCGTTCACCGCCGGTGCGATCTGTAATCACGGCGAAAGCAAATTTCTCTGGGCCATCGAGAACGTCGAGCGATGTCCAGGGTTTCGGTTCCCCGTGGTGCTCGTCAAGATCACTAATTTCCACCGCCGCGATGTGTTGTTCAGGTTGACGGTGATGATCATGGGTCTTTTGCGACGTATGCGTCGTACAAGCGGCCAGAAACAGCCACGCGAGCGAAAATCCGATATTTCTCATAATAGCGCCCTCCGGTTGGAGGGGACATATCCTATCTTTGTGACAGCCGTTTTTCAGGGATATGGAAGAACGACGTTCGCCATGCACTAGTCGGCGTCAACGATCGGCATTGGGTATTTTGTAAAACTCAACCCTGAACGCGGCCCCTTCATGGGGTGTCACAAAATGGATGACTTGCGGTTCGATAATTGCGTGGTCGCCCTTTGTTAGAGACACCGATTTTTCCGGCATCCCCGGCACGATGTAATCAAGAGCGCCGTCAAGGAGAACAAGCCGCCCCCAAACACCCGGTTTCGTATTGTGTTCAGATGTCAGTTTCGTCGGCACGGTTTTGTCGGTGAAGACTGGCGTCTCACTATATTTTACGAGGCCAGCCGGCCACGCAGCGGTAACGTCTTCCATCAATCTGGCTCCTTTTTTCTCGCCTGTGCTCAAATCGCAATGATCCCTTCATCGCGCCCACCAATAATCGGTTTGGATCCTAGGTTTTTGCTTCATGCACGAGATTTTTTCTGGAAAGATGCATTTTATATATTGCATTTATCGGCTTGAGACAATATAAAAGATGCATACCAAATGCATATATGGAGAACGTCATGAATGCCCTGCTCGCACAGCCAATGGAAACCGTTGTTTTTGAAACAGAATTAGAGCAAGCGACCCAATCCCCCCAACGACCGCACCTGACGTTGGTCCCAAAACCAGCGCCAGCAAATACAACGCTGCATAATGGGGCGTTCAGAGCTCTTGCCGTCGTCAATGTCGCCATTCTCGCGGTTTTCGCGTTGACCTTTCTCGGCGATGCCGAAGCATTGTTTATGGTCGCGATCAGCGGCGTCTATCTCGCGGCCTATATGGCGACCCCCTATATTATGAGCCGGGTCGGCAGGTTCGACACGCCCCAAGCAAAACCGTTTCACCAGTTCCTGAACGAACCATTTGAAACATGGACCGGTGTGATTACGGGGCGCGAAGCCCTACTACAAGTATTGCTGATCCCAACCGCGATCTTGATCGCCGTCACCGGCATGGCGTTGATCATCGCAGGGGTGCGATAAATGCGGAGCGCTAGAGCCCTTTGCCCAAAAGGACGCTAGCGCCGATGTAACGCGAACCGACATCCACCACTCCCGCGATAGCCTTTACTCAAAATCGGCAAACGCTTTGAACACTTCGATGAACAGCACGAGCACGAGCCAAACCGCTAACGTCGGCATCACCTTTGGCGGCAAACTCAACACTTCCTTCGGTGATTGATCCGCCCACCAAACAGCGCCTAACACCATGGGCGTTATAACAAGGTTCATAAGTTTTCTTTCAGAATACGCAACAAAGAGAACCGCCATAACCGAAGAGGATGTAAAGATAAGAGTCGTTACGTATTCCGACGTTGGCATCTCGCCGATATTGCCAAGACTGACGCCAATAACAGCGCCGAAAAATATGTTCAACGCCGTCACCGATGCTTCGTATTCTCTTGCTGTCATCTTGAAGGGGGCAAACAGCCGTTGAAGTATTGTCATTGATTATCACCTTCACTTTTTTCTTCGGCGCGACTACGGCGAATTGTTTAGCAAAATAAACATCTTAATCATAGATCCGTCCGAAATCCCAGACGAAAACGCCAATTGACAGGTTTTGCACGCGTCCCAACCATATATTTAAAAGGTTGACATTCCTTTCTGCACGGCGTATCGGACGCCCCCTAAAAACGGAGGTAACCGGATGATAAAGATGAATCACCGCCATACGCCTCTTTCCTACTGGAGCATGTTGCGCCGGTAAGGCGAGGCTTCGGGAGGAGCGCCGAAATCGGCGCAGCAACCCCAACAACAACATTTTTATAAGCGAGCGCCCCATTTATCGGGTGTCATCACGCGCTATCGCCAGAACGCCGTTCTGACCACGTGTCTTCCCCCCATCAAGGGGCGCGCCCGCCCATTCATTTTCGCCGACCTTGCCGCCAACCGGCGCAAGGCGGGAGGGATTTTATGTGCGCCCGTAAATATATCCGTTTCACGTCGCCGTTTCGCGCGCGCCAAACGCGTGGTGCATTAACTGGCGTATTCCAACCGGCCTACGCCCTGCGAGATGGGTATCGCCCAATTGGGGGCGAGGCCGCAGCGCCTTGGTTGCGTCGTGCGATCGCAGAAGAAATCGCCTGGTTTTGCGATGAACTCGACAAACCATCAAGGTTTGGCGTCGTCACCCGTAAATCAAAACGTCCGTATGCCGGGGTATGCTGGTTTCGGGATGAGGCGGGTGAATGCCTCACTCACGCCAACACACTTGCCGCCCTGGTCGAAGAGGGCGGCGTCCCCATCGAGCGCCATGAAACAGACGCGCCCGGACAAATCGTTTTCCGGGATGACAAACAAATTGTCGCTATCCCGGAATGGCGCTGACAGAGCGCGTTAACACGAATGACGGCGTTGGTCTTTAGACAAGATCAACGCCGTTCAATGGTAGTGATCCATCGCACACTGGTGTTGCAATTTTGATTTTTTACCCCCTGCCCGGATGGTATGAATACGTGGCGAGACTGATCTCGTCGTCAACGCTCTACGGAGCACAACACCCAAAGGGGAGAATTGGGATGCTGAAGAAACGTTTTCCGAAAACAATTTTATACGGACAGCGGCAGGAAAAGCTGCCCTCATTCACGATCCCATCAGGCGCATAAGACCCTCGCCTGTAGAGCTTCGTAAGACGCCGACAGCGCCTGATCATAAGAGCGCTCGCGGCGCCGCCTTCCGGCGGTGTGGCGGTTGCCGCCATCACCGTCGGAGCGCGCCTCATTTTCTACGCGGTCGAGCGAAGCAACTGAGGATGCGCCTGGCGCATCTTCGCGAGCTTCGGTTCAATATAGGTTTTACAAAACGGTCGCGCCGGGTCCCGCGCGTAGTAATTTTGGAATTTGGGGTCAGTTCGTTTGAACGCGTCGAGCGCCAACACTTGGGTTACCAATGGCCTCGCGGCGCCGTTCCTTTCTTGCACGCGCCCCAAAATATCTGTCGCGTCATACCTTTGGCGCTCGTCAACAACATAGATGGCGCTCCGGTATTTGCCGCGCATTTTGTGAGCCGCGCTGCTGGCGTGGGTCTCAAGGTGCACCGTGATTAGCGCGTCGAGCGAGACGATCGTGGGATCAAAGGTCACCAACGCCGCTTCGGACCAAGTATCGAATGGCGCCGTCGATTTCGCAAAGCCTTGGGCGACATGGTAGACGCCTTTTAACGCCTGAAAAACAGCCTCCGTACACCAATGGCATCCGCCGCCAAATCCGATGTTGGTCGTGAGGGCGGTCCGATGATCGGCCATGTAAGACTCTCCTTTAAGCGGCTTGACGCCCCTCCCGCGATGACTGATAGCTTACGCCGGTGTTTTATGAAAATAAAACACAACTAAGCTCGAATAGGCGAACAACGCCATTTCGAATGACTGATTTTGTGGGTTAGCGCTCAAGGAGTTATAGGATGGGTGAGATGCGAGAGGGCGAACACCCGTTCCCACCCGAAACGCTCCCGGAGGCGACCGCCCCTACGAATTCCCCGCCTAACCCGGCCATGCGCATTGTCCTCAGAGTGGTTGGCCTAATTCTGACAGCGGTCGGCATTGCCGGCATCGTCCTGCCATTGTTACCAGGCACTCTGTTCCTCATTATCGCGGCGGCCTGTTTCGCTCGGTCGTCCCCACGGTTGGAACAATGGATTTTAACCCACCCCAAATTGGGGCCCGGCGTGATCGCCTGGCGGGAGCGCGGCGCCATCCCGCTCCGCGCCAAAATGATCGCCCTGCCCATGATGGCGCTGTCGGCTTGGTTGGTCACCCAATCAGCCGCGCCAATTTTCGTTAAAGCAGGCGTTATATGTTTGCTGATTGGGGCGGCGGCTTTTGTCGCGACACGCTCAAACCGTTAATTTCATACTGCCCAGAGTAAATCATACCGCCCTATGACTCAGCACACGGATATCCAACCGACAGGTGATCAGTTTGTTTCGCTGACGTCGTCAAAAACCCAACTCATCCTTGACGCTGCTAAAGGTAGTCGCCCGTCGATCCTTTATTGGGGCCCTCTGCTTCGCGATACGAAACCCGCGCAATTAGCTCTCTTATCCGTACGTCAATGGGCGTTCGGCGGCCCTACCATTGACATCTCCTCCTCTCTCTCCAATGAGCTTGGCGCCGGCATCGCGGGCCCCCCAGGTTTTCTCGCCCATCGCGCAGGCGGAGATTGGTCAGCGGTTTTCCGTGTCGTTCGCGTCTCCCAAAGAGATGAGCACGGTGTCGAAATCATTTGTGAAGACGCGAACACCAAAATTGGCGCAATCTATCGGTTAACCCTTAACGCCGACACCGGGGTTTTGACCGCGGATACAGAAATTACAAACGATGGTGATAAACCATTATCAATTGATTGGTGCACCGCGCTTTGCATGCCCTTAGATAAACGGTTGTCGCGCTTGATGGGATTTACAGGGCGATGGGCTGGCGAATTTCAACAACAGGAAATAACCGCGTTTCGCGGCAGCTATGTCCGCGAAAACAAAAGCGGCCGCACCAGCCATAACGATTTCCCTGCCCTGATTGCGATGACCCCAGCCACCGATGAGGCCTCCGGCCTCGCCGTCGGCTTACATTTAGGGTGGAGCGGCAACAACAGAGTCCGGGCCGACCATCACTCGGACGGGCGGGGCTATGCACAGTTAGGCGAGTTGTTTTTCCCAGGGGAAATGACGATCGCCGGAGGTGAGTCCTATCGCACCCCGCCTCTCTACGCAGGGTGGTCAGAGAGCGGGCTGAGTGGCCTTTCTCAGCAATTTCACGACCATCTGAAAGCCCACGTGATGGATAGACGTACTCGGAGTAAACGCCGCCCCATTCACTATAACACCTGGGAAGCCGTCTATTTTGATCACTCAGAGGAGAAATTATTCTCCCTCGCGGAAAAGGCAGCGGCGATTGGCGCAGAGCGGTTTGTCCTCGATGATGGTTGGTTTGGCGCGCGCCGCGATGACCGAACGGGGCTTGGCGACTGGCATGTCTCCCCCGAGGTTTATCCCAATGGCCTTGGCCCCCTCTCCCAAAAGGTCCGCTCTCTTGGGATGGAGTTTGGCCTTTGGTTCGAACCTGAAATGGTGAACCCAGATAGCGAGCTTTATCGCGCCCATCCCGATTGGGTGTTAAAAGCGCCGGGGGTAGATCAAATTCCATCGAGACAACAACTCGCCCTGGATCTTACCCGCCCTGAGGTCTCTGATTATCTTTACGATCGGGTCAGCGCCATCGTCTCAGAAAACGATGTCGCCTACATCAAATGGGATATGAACCGGGACATCCAACACCCCGGCAGCTCTGGCCGCGCTGCTATTCACCGTCAAACACTTGCCGTCTACGCCCTGATGGAACGTTTGCGGACGGCTCACCCAACATTGGAAATTGAGAGTTGTTCTTCCGGCGGTGCAAGGGCTGATTATGGCGTTCTACGCTATACGGATCGCATTTGGACATCGGACAGTAATGATGCGCTTGACCGGCAAGCCATTCAACGCGGGGCAAGTTACTTCTTTCCATTAAACGTGATGGGCGCCCATGTTGGGCCGAGAAAATGTCACATCACCGGGCGCGTTTTGCCAATCGCGTTTCGCGCGGCCACGGCATTCTTTGGCCATATGGGCATGGAGCTCAATCTTTTGGACGAGGAGGCGCACGATCTTGAGGTACTAAAGGAAGCGATCGCGCTCCATAAACACCATCGCCAGCTCCTCCATGGCGGGGATTTTTTCCGTCTCGATTTGGCAGACTATTTAAGCGGCGTTGGCGTCGTCGCGAAAGACCAAAGCGAGGCCCTCTTCTCAATCGCGAAAACCAACGGCCATGGAACAACCCTGCCGGAGCGATGCCATTTTATCGGCCTCGCCTCCGCAAAATGCTATCGCCTGCGGCTGATTTGGCCGACGGGCGAGATTTCCGTCACGGCGCCATCTATTGTCGAAGCGGCAGACTTGACGGGCGACGGCGTTGTCGCATCAGGAGAAGCGCTTCTTGTGCATGGGGTGCAATTACCGCTAATGCTGCCGAATACCTGTTTGATTTACCATCTTGAGTCTGCCGAAGGGGACGCTTTATGACCATTGCCGATCTTTTTATTGTCGGCGGCGGCATCAATGGCGTCGGCATCGCCCGCGACGCCGCCGGGCGCGGCCTCGATGTTGTTTTGTGCGAACAAAACGATCTTGCCATGCATACATCCTCCGCAAGCACAAAGCTGATCCATGGCGGCTTACGGTATCTTGAGCATTACGAATTTCGGCTGGTACGCGAGGCGCTGATTGAGCGTGAAACATTGCTGAAAGCCGCGCCCCACATCATTTGGCCATTGAGATTTGTTCTGCCCTATGACAAAGGATTGAGGCCTGCTTGGCTGTTGCGCCTTGGGCTCTTTCTTTATGACAATCTGGGCGGGCGCAAGATGCTGCCCGCAACAACCCGCGTTGATCTGAACACGGGCGCCCATCATGGCGTCCTCCAAGAAAAACTCAGCTTCGGCTTTGAATATTCCGATTGCTGGGTGGAAGACGCCCGACTTGTCGCCTTAAACGCCGTCGATGCGAATGAACGCGGCGCCGAAATCCTGACGCGAACGACATGCACAGCGCTTGCCCGCGTTCATGATACGGATGGCTCTTACTGGCGCGCAACGTTATCCCTTTCTGATGGCGAGGTACGCGAGGTGAAGGCGCGCGCGGTCATCAACGCCGCTGGCCCATGGGTTGATGATATCGTGAACCAGGTCCATCCCGGCCGCAATGAAAGGAATGTACGCCTTGTCAAAGGCAGCCATATTGTAACCCACACACTCTATGATGGCGATCATTGCTATATCTTCCAAAACCCTGACGACAGGATAATTTTCGCCATTCCCTATGAGAATGATTACACCCTCATCGGCACCACAGACCTTAGCTATCAAGGCGATCAGGGTAAGGTGGAAATCTCAGAAGAAGAGATCGATTACCTCTGCGCTGCAGCGAGCGAATATTTCTCAAAACCCGTCACAAGGGATCAAATTGCTTGGACCTATGCGGGCGTACGGCCACTCTACGAAGACAACGCGTCCAATAACTCAACGGTGACTCGCGATTATACATTTGATTTGGATGGTCGCGATGGCGAGCCACCAATCCTCTCGATCTTCGGCGGGAAAATTACCACCTATCGAAAACTCGCTGAACATGCTCTGGATAAGCTTGGTGATTACACGGGGGAAAAACATGCGCCGTGGACAAAAGACGCCGCGCTGCCCGGCGGTGATATTCCTGGCGCCGATTTTGATCGTTTCTTAGCGGAACAAAGTACTCTTTATCCGTGGCTGCCAGCGCCTCATCTGCGCCGCCTTGCCCGCGCCTATGGCACACGGGTGGAGACCCTCTTAGACGGCGCCGCGTCAATTGAGGGGCTCGGAACCCATTTTGGCGCTGGATTGTATGAAGCGGAGCTGCGCTATCTTATCGCCCATGAGTTCGTTCAAAGCGCCGACGATATCCTCTGGAGGCGCAGTAAACTTGGGCTCCACCTTAGCTCTGCGGAGCAAGAGGCGGTTAAGACATGGTTCGCCGATAAGATGGCAGCGTAGATCAAGTCGGCTAACTCCGTCCAAAACCCCGGTAGAAAACTGGCGTACCGCAAGAAACGGGTCGCGGCGACGCGCGTACACCGCCTATGCAAGGCCGAAGGAATGACAGGAAACAACCAATGACAGATCAAACGCAACATGCCGCCGCCTTCAAAGCCCTCCATAAACCGGGGAATGCCCTTGTTCTTTTCAATTCATGGGATGCCGGCACAGCTAACGCGGTCGTCGAAAGCGGCGCCGCCGCCGTCGCCACAGCCAGCCATGCCATTGCGGCGTCCCACGGATATAGCGATGGCCAACAATGCCCCTTCGAATTCTCCTTGGGCGTCCTCACCCAAATTATCACCGCAATAGATGTTCCGGTCACCCATGATATCGAGCGCGGTTGGGGCGAAACTCCCGAGGAGGTCGCCCGCTCCTGCCAACGCGTGATAAAAACCGGCGCTGTCGGCCTAAATATCGAAGACAGTCTTGCTGATGGATCACTGCGGGCCGTAGACGATCAATCCGCGCGCATTCGCGCTGCGCGATCAGCGATGGACGAGGTAGCGGCAAATTGTTTCATCAACGCCCGGTGCGATGTTCTCCAAATCGAGCGGGCCTCAGAAAAAGCCGATCAAATTTCTAGTGTTTTGACGCGCGCAGAAAATTATGCCGACGCAGGGGCGACGGGGCTTTTTATACCCTTTACTGACGACCTATCCCTTATCGAAGAGATTTGCCGGAAAAGCCCGCTGCCCGTAAATGTCATGCGGATGTTAGACGGCCATTCCATTGCCGACTTTAACAACGCCGGCGTTGCTCGAATATCCCATGGCCCATTTGGATATCTAGCGGCAATGAACGCCTATAAAACGGTCGCGAAGGATATCTACCGCTGAGCGCCGCTTCGCTATAACGCCGCAGGATAAGGTATCCCTGCGTTATTCCTCCCGAAGTGAGCGCGCAAATGAATCCGTCAAGGGTTTCAGGAAATAACTAAGGGTGGAGCGTTTGCCTGTTTTAATAAACGCCTCCACCGGCATGCCGGGCACGATGCGTTGACCACCCAGGATGGTCAGTAACTCTTCGCCTTCGGGGATTTCAACAAAAACGAGGTAATAGGATAAACCGCTCGCCTCATCGACAAGGCTGTCTGCGGAAACGGATGTAACTACGCCTTTTGTCTCCGGCGTGCTTCTGGCGCCGAGGGCGGTAAAGCGCACTAGGGTTTCTTGTCCGATTTGCAAGCGGTCAACATCCTGGGGCGCAATGCGCGCGGAAATACGGAGGCGATCGCCCTCGGGTACGATTTCCATCAACGGGGCGCCCGGCGCGATAACGCCGCCAACCGTATGAACGGATAGACCGATCACACGGCCGCCTTGGGGTGCAATAATCTCAGTACGGTGTAAGGCATCAGCAGCGGCTATGCGTCGTTCTTCCATTTCGGCGATGGACACTTCGACATCGCGCAGTTCAGAAATAACCTCCATGCGGGTTTGCTCTTGCAACCGTCCGATTTCCAACTTCGCCTCGGCGATGATGCTGGCGGATTCTGCTGTGCTCGCTTGCAACGCGCCACGTTCCCCGTTTAGGGCCTCGCTTTCCCGTTCCAATTCGCGCAAGCGCGTTTTTGGGGCATATCCTTGGCTGAACAACTCCCGAACACCCGTCAGCTCTTCTTCGATAAGGGTCACTTGCTGGCGCAGCGATTTTATCTGGGCGTTAAGGCCGCTGATACGTTCATTTTGTTGAACAATACGCTCCTCTAACAGCTCAATTTGGGTCGCCTGTGTCACTTGGCGGGCCTCAAATAATCGCTTTTGTCCCTCCACTTTAGCCGTGAAGTCGTCCAAAGCTCTTACATCTGCGAGGCCGCGAGGCGTATAAAGCGCATCGGCGCCGTCACGTTCTGCCTCTAATCGCGCGCGGCGCGCATAAAATTCAGATAACTGACCATCAATCAACGCCAGGCTCGCGCGCTGGGTCGTATCTTCTAAGCGGGCGAGAATGGCGCCGGTTTCCACTTCATCGCCTTCCCGCACAAGAATTTCGCCAATCATCCCCCCTTCAAGGTGCTGCACCGCCTTACGATTGCTCTCGACAACGATCTGGCCCGCAGCCACGATCGCCCCTTCGATCGGCGCCGCCACGGACCATAAACCGCCGCCACCAACCAGAAAGACCAACAGCGCCAATCCTATCCGGTTCAAAAACCGTTCACTATGGGGAACAGGTGGTTTTGTGTCTGACTCTGTTGTTTGTTCTGTCGATGCTTCAGTTCTCTCGCTGACACCGTCTGTGTCCGTCTTATGATCCACCATGGCCGCCTCCCTTTTGGTGTGGGCCTTGTTGGGATCCGGCGCCGCTTAGCTTGGGGTCAAAACTGGATCCGATCCTCGGGCCAGCCTTCGGAAAGGGCGCAACCTGGGCCGGCGCGATCTTCTTCAATACTTCATCACGCGGCCCAAACGCCCGGACTTCCCCATCAACCAAGAGTAAGAGCTTATCGACAAAGGCAATCGCGTTGGGTCGATGGGCGATAATAATGGTCGTTGCGCCGCGTTCTTTTAGCCCCTTTACCCCATGGGCAAGGGCCGCATCGCCCTCCCCATCGAGATTGGCGTTCGGCTCGTCCAACACAACAAGGGTCGGATCACCAAAAAGAGCCCGCGCCAAACCTAAACGCTGGCGCTGCCCGGCGGAAATATGCAGGCCGCGCTCGCCAATTTGCGTGTCATAGCCTTTTGCAAAAGAGAGGATCATGTCGTGGGCGCCCGCTTTGCGCGCCGCATCGATAATGTCATCTGCTTTTGCGCCCTCTTGAAAGCGGGCGATATTTTGCGCGGCGGTGCCAGAGAATAGTTCCACCTCTTGAGGTAAGAAGCCAATAAAACGTCCGAGGGCGTCGCGATCCCATTGATTGATCTTCGCCCCATCAAGTTTAATCTCGCCGCTGCGAAGGGGCTCAACGCCCACAAGGGCGCGCGCAAGGGTCGATTTACCGGCCGCACTTGGTCCGATGACGCCAATGGCCTCCCCGGCCTGAACTTTAAAGGAAATGGCTTTGAGAACCGGCGCTGGTGCCCCGCCCGGCTGACAATAAATACGGTCGACGGAGAGATCTCCCTTTGGCGCCGGCAATGCCATTCGTTCTTCTTGCGCCGGGGCCGCGCCAATAAATTTTGTAAACCGGTCATATGCGGCGCGCGCCATCCCGACTTGGCGCCACTGGCTCGTCACCACTTCCACTGGCGCTAAGGCGCGCCCGGTGATGATGGAAGCGGCAATCATAACACCGGGGGTGATCTCGCCACGGATCGCTAACAGCGCGCCAACGCCCAGGATCGCCGATTGAAGAAACAACCGAAACGCCTTGGAAACGGCCGTCAGACCACCGATGGTGTCCGTCGCCATCATATTGTTGTTGGAGGCTTTATCGCTAAGCGCCGTCCATTGCTGGCGAAGCACCGCCCGCATGCCCATCGCATCGGCCGCCGCCGCATTGCGCATGGATGACAACGCCAATCGGTCCGCCGTTCCCGAAGCGCCTTGCGCCTCCGCCATCGCTTTTCGCGACGACCGCTCATTGTAAACCGCCAGGGCGAGAAGAATGATCAGCCCGATCAGCGCCACAAGGCCAAGTCCGACATGCATCAAAAAAACGACTCCTAGAAAGATCGGCGTCCACGGCGCGTCAAAGACGGCCGTTAACGCCGGACTCGCCAAAAATTGGCGGATCTGACGCAAATCTTTCAGCGCTTGGTCCGCGCTCGGCGCGCCACGCCTTGCAACCTCCATGGAAAGATCGAAGGTCACGGCTTTTAAGGATTGTTCAAATCGAGCGCCGGCGCGAGACAATAAGGCGCCGCGAATGAAATCGAACACCGCCATCGAGGCAAAGAGCGCCATGACCAAGCCAGTCAGAACCGTTAACGTCTCCAGGCTACGGCTCGACAAAACCCGATCATACATTTGAAGCATGTAAATCGGCCCCGTGAGCATCAGCAGATTGACCATAAAGCTGTAGCCCGCCGCCTGTTTCAGGAGGCGGCTGAGGCCGGTCTTCGCCTCGGCAATAAGGCGCGGATCGTTATTAGCTTGCGTCATGCTCGTCATTAGGTGTTCCGAGCGCCGTCCACGCGGCACCATCACCCTTATCTCTACTAAACTTGCTCGATGATAGCACGCCGGCGCTTTACAAATAGTGGGGCAGAACGTTGATTGAGCAAAAACTCCTTGATGACGGTCCCAAATCGTCGGCCGGAAGCGAATGGGACCTCAACACTGACAGAAATCCTGGACAGCAAGGGCGTAAGGGCTTCTAAATTCTTAACGAATTGGAACCCCTAAGGTCGCGCAGTGGATCGGCGCGTCGTTAAACAAGCCGCTCAACCCGGCCTCTAGCGGCGTCTTGTGAATGAAGGATTTGTCCCATGAGCTCCCATCAATTTGACGAAGAATTCGACTACATTGTTATCGGCGCGGGCTCCGCCGGCGCCACCATCGCCGCTCGCCTGTCTGAAGACGAGAACGTAACCGTGAAGGTCCTGGAGGCCGGCGGCAGCGATAATCACCCCCTCATCAAGACACCAATGGGCTTCGCCTTTTGGCCCGAGAACCCAAAACAAAACTGGAATTTTGATACCCTCCCCCAAGAGCATCTGAATGGCCGATGCGGATTCCAGCCCCGGGGTAAAGTTCTAGGCGGGTCAAGTTCTCTAAACGCCATGATCTACATTCGGGGCGTCGCTTCGGATTACAATCGATGGGCGTCGATGGGCGCATCGGGTTGGGGGTGGGAGGACGTATTACCCTATTTCAAAAAGGCCGAACATAACGAACGCGGCGAGAGCCACCTGCACGGCACAGGCGGACCACTGCGCGTTTCTGATCTACGCTACAAAAATCCCTTGTGCGACACCTTCCTCGAAGCGGCATCATCTTTACAGCTTCCGTCCAACGATGATTTTAATGGCGATCGTCAAGAAGGCGTCGGATACTATCAAGTCACCGTCAAAGATGGAGAGCGATGTTCCGCGGCAGCCGCTTATCTGCATCCGAATGCTGAGCGACAAAATCTCAGCGTCACCACCGGCGCCCATACGGAGCAAATCCTCATCGAGGGCAATCGCGCCATTGGCGTGCGCTATCGCGATGGCGGCAAACAAAATGGGCAAGCAAAAACCGTGGGCGCACGCCGCGAAGTGATCCTAAGCGCCGGCGCGTTTCAATCCCCTCAGCTGCTGATGCTATCGGGGATAGGACCCGCCGCCCATCTCGCCCAACTTGGCGTGCCCGTGCTTGTCGACACGCCCGGCGTCGGTGAGAACTTGCAAGACCATCTTGATTACTGCGCCCTGCGTCGCACAGCGTCAAAAGACAGCGTGGGCTTAAACACTAACTTCCTTGTCCGCCTGCCCGGCGCCTTGATGACCTATCAAAGAGAACGCCGGGGCGTCCTGTCATCGAACATCGCAGAAGCCGGAGGATTTCTAAAAACCTCACCAGATTTAGAAGAACCCGATATTCAACTGCATTTTGTCCCCGGCCTGGTAGACGATCATGGGCGCAAAAAGCACTGGGGCGGCGGTTACTCCTGCCATGTTTGCGTGTTGCGGCCAAAATCACGAGGCACCGTGCGGCTAAGCTCCGCAAACCCGTTGGATGACCCGGCGATTGATCCCAATTTTCTCTCCGATCCGGACGATCTCGACCGTCTCGTCAAAGGCGCTGAGCTGGTTTTCCGTATCTTCGAGACCCCGACCTTTGATGCCGTACGCGGCGCACCAATGTATCTGGCTGATGGCGATAATAAAGATGCCCTTATTGAGGATATTCGCAATCGGGCGGATACGATCTATCATCCCGTTGGCACGTGCCGTATGGGGGCCTCGGACGATCCGATGGCGGTGCTGACCCCGGACCTTCGAGTAAAAGGCATCGACCGGTTGCGGGTCGCTGATGCGTCGGTCATGCCGTCTTTGATTGGCGGCAATACCAATGCGCCATCGATAATGATCGGTGAAAAAGCAGCGGACATTATCAAAGCTGCTTAAGCAGCATTCCGTTTCTTCTCGCCTTGGCTAGTGTTTTCTTGTGCGCCCTCATAGCCGGCTAAATTAAGATCGCCGTCGACAAGCGCCTGAAGGCGCTGATTGCTTTTGGCGAAGCGCCCTTCGAAGCGCTCTTTCACGAACCGTGTCACGGGCTTTGTCTCGAAAAATAACCCGCGCACCCATTTTTGCGAAAGCGCCTTTCCCGCTAACCTATAAGCGCCCTGCCCTAGAAAAGGGAACGGCAGCAATGACTCTCGTCCCGCCGGCCCTGAACGACAATAGTTAATCCGTCTAAGCACAGGCGCAGCATATTCGGGATAACTCACCCCTGTTCGATCGTTCGCCGGCGTCGCATCACCGGGCGCGTTCCTTCTTGTAAACGCGGAAAGCGACGCCATGAACGAGAGCGGTTCAGCGGCTAACTGTTCTTGGGTCAGAACCAGAACATTCTTCGCGCCAAAGAGATTATGGTAGTAGGCAACGAGCCGATCAAAATGAAAATGCTCCGTAGAGAATGCATCATACCCGATCACCGGGTTTTCCGAAAAGAAATCCTGCGGCGACAATCGCCCGCTCCGCAAGAGATATTGCATATAGACTGACGCCATCATCGCGAACTGTTCGCGGATGGTGATCAGGACAAACGCATCAGGGAACGTTGCCTTCAGACGCCGGGCGAATTCCATGCTCTCGCGCCCACCGTAGAACGGATTACCGGAGAGAATCTCTGATGAAATGACATCGACCGCTGAGCCGTGAGCACTCTCGTTTTTCATTTCCTGTCGACGTTGCTCGACAAAAGCATGGGCGGGCGCGGGATTGAAAAACAAGCTATGGGGTTTTGAGATCAGCGAAAAAACCTCGTCATGGGTCAACAACGATCGATACCCAAAATCAGGCTGAAATAAACGACGCTGGAGCCAAGTCGTGCCGGTCTTATGATATCCGATATGAATTAATAGAGGCGTCGCCGTCATATGAGAGCATCCTTCGTACGCCTCGGCGCGATGAGTTTTCGTAGTGTTTCCATACTGAGCGCCGCGCAGATAGAGAAGGTAAAAAACGCCGCCGCATATATATCAGGCACCAGCCAAAGGCTCTGCGTTGTGCGCCCTTGAACCACAGTAAAAGCAATTGAGGCATAAGCCAGCAAGCAAAGAAAAATCGGCCACAACAACGCGTCGACATTCAGGTTTATCCGACGGTTCAACAAGAGGAGCGACACAGCAAACGCAACAAACTCCCCGACGCACGCGATGATGATCACCATCATCACTTGGCCATAGGCGCCCGCGACGATCCAAGCGATTGGGAAGAAAACGCAACGGACAATATTCGCATACAGGGGGTTTTGGGTCTCCGCTTTTGACACCGCCACCAAAGAAGACGCCACCCGCGCCAAGCGCGTTGCTTGCATAATCGCCAACAGGATCAGCATCGGCGCCGCTGGCGCGTATTTTTCGCCGAACAGAAAATGGATCGCAGCGGGGCCGAATAGCGCAACACCCGCCACAAGGCCCAGTCCCAAAAGCAAGCCGAGTTGTGAGACGGCAATGGCCGTTTCTTCAAACGCGGCAGGGGTTTCCTTTTTCTGGGACAATCGCGGTAGGAACAACGCCCTTACACTGCTTGCTATAACGCTCGACGGGACAAAGCTGAGCAAGAACGCGACACTGAACCAGCCCAACGGCTCCAACCCAAAACGATTCGCGACAATGAGACGGTCGCCATTGAACGCCAGAAAGATCAAGAGGCTGTTCAACAATAGCGGCCACCCGAACCGCCAAGCGTCAAAACGACTGGGTCCGTCCCAACTCAGGCGATAGGGCCTTTCAGCACACAGATGTGTCACCGCTAGACGGGTCGCTTGCTGGCCCAACACCATGCCGAAGATAATCCGATAGTCGCCCAGCCAAAGGTAAAGCGGATAAATGAGAGCGACCCCAACCAGTGTTGGCAGCGCCTGATAAAGGGCGAAAGGAAGGAAGGCGCCTCGACGCTGAAACCGATAGATATCAAGATGATTGAAGCCGGTCAGGCAAAACAACGCGCCCACCATCAAATACGTGATCCACAAATCAGGCGTGCCGACAATCACCGCATACGGAAGGGCGATGAGCCCTAGAAAGGCGAGCGCCGCTAAACTGAGCCCCAGCTGCATGGCGTGCAGCGTTGACTGGAAGCCCTCGTCATCGCCGCGATTGGATTGCACAATCAGCCGGTTCATCCCGGATTCTTGCGCTGCTTCCAACAACGCGCCGAGGACCATCAAACTGGCGGCGATGCCAAAAATCTCGACCGGCAACAGGCGCGCCAAGAGGATATTCCGAAGGAGGAGTGCAACAGCGAAGACGCCATTGCCGGCGGTGACCGTCACCGCTGACCCAAAACGCACCGATTGTAAAAATTTTAGCACGTTTCCGGCCTACCCATCGCCAAATTCACTCTTCCACGGGCGCTATTGAGGTCTCAGTCTGCTTCAACCGACCTGCCCACAAATTTCAGTGGTAGGGCGCACATCCTATAAAAGTCTTCTCCCAGCCCACCGTGTTTACCGAAAAATTCCTAACAACCATTAGCCAAATTTTTGTTCCTTCGTCCGATGATGAAATTTGTCTTAACAGGCGTTAACACCTGACAATCATGGGTTCCTATGAAAAGCCTCAACGACCTAAAGAAAATCCGCCTCTTTGTGGTGGCGCTAAAGCGAATGTGGCTGCGTCGCTTTTGGAAGATGGATATCCACCCCACGGTACAGATGTCCCTCTCAGCCGTTTTTGATAAAACCCATCCGCGCGGCATCCATGTGGGCGAATTGAGCTACATCGCCTTTGACGCGCGCATTTTGAGCCACGACATGACACGGCGAATGAAACCCAACACCACGATTGGCAAGAACTGTTTTATCGGCGGTCGGGCCCTCGTTCTGCCAGGCGTTACGATCGGTGATCATTGTATTGTCGGCGCCGGCGCGGTGGTGACGAAGGATGTGCCCGACCGGTGCATCGTCGCGGGCAACCCCGCGCGCATCCTGCGGGAGAACATCAACACCCGGGAATATGGGATTTTAATCCAGACACCGAAACCAGAGGACGCGGCAGCCCAACAACGCCAGGACGGCGCCGAAGAGGCGTTACGCGCGGCGTCTTAACGCCCCTCGGGCCTGGTTTTCTCAAACGCCAAAATCCGGTCTAGATAGGCGGGCTCAAGAGGCGCGGTGTTTTTGGTTCCCTTTTCAACCGCAACATAGGTCAGTTGCCCCACATTTAAGAGTTCTTCACCACGAAAGACGGCGCCTTGCATGGCGATGGATTTCGTGCCGATCCGTGTGGTGCGCAATCCAATCTCCAGTTCATCATCAAAGGCGGCCGATCCTTTAAAGTCAGCCTCGGCCCGCACGGTCAGAAACTCCGGCGCGTCCTCCCACCCATCATATCCAAGGGCGCGGGTATATTCCCACACCGCGATATCATAATAGAGGAAATAATTGACATTGAAGACAATGCCTTGCGCGTCGCATTCATTCCACCGTACCCGGAGGGGGTGGAAGAAAGCGAAGAGAGAACGTTCAGTCATGGGTGGGCCTTTTGGTGCTTACTGTAAAATTGGCATAGCGCTCTAACAGGAGCCGAAGCAAGCACCCGCTGCAATGCGCCTCCCCTCCGGGGAGGCCGAAATCTCTGATTTCGGGTGGGGGTCACCAGCGCCAGACCCGACAGAGTTTGCAGCAAGATCCCAGCCCCACCCTAAATCGGTTTCACGGATTTAGACCTCCCCAAGGGGAGGTGCGCCCCACAAGCGCCGGCCACGATGCGCCTCCCCTCCGGGGAGGCCGAAATCTCCGATTTCGGGTGGGGATCGCCAGCGCCAAACCCGACAGAGTTTGCGGCAAGATCCCTGCCCCACCCTAAATCGGCTTCACCGATTTAGACCTCCCCAAGGGGAGGTGCGGTCATTTGCAGTTCCAAAAAGAGGCTTTCAGCGCGGTCACGGGCTAACACCAAGATGTCATCCGCTATCTCGGCGCCATTGTAGAAAATTTCCTCATTCCCATAGCGCGCAACGTGATACCCCTCTTTGCGAAGAAACGCGTCTCGCCGTAAATCATGCGCCGCTTGCGTTCCAAGGCTATGGGAATAACCGTCAACCTCCACCACTAGGCGCGCCGGCAAGCAAGCGAAATCCGCAATGTACGGACCAATTGGATGTTGCCGGCGAAACTTGAGACCGTCGTTCTTCGCAAGGCGCAAATAACGCCAGAGCAATCGCTCTGTCATTGTCGCATTTTTTCGAAGCTGTCTTGCTCTCAGATTGGCCATGCGCAACAATAGAACAAATCAAGAACTTTTGCAACGAGGCGTTTCGAGAAAAAACGCCCCACAAGCGCCAGCCGGAATGCGCCTCCCCTTGGGGAGGCCGAAATCTCCGATTTCGGGTGGGGGTCGCCGGCGCCAGACCCGACAGAGTTTGCGGCAAGATCCCTGCCCCACCCTAAATCGGTTTTACCGATTTAGACCTCCCCAAGGGGAGGTGCGCCCCACAACCGCCAACCGGAATGCGCCTCCCCTTGGGGAGGCCGAAATCTTTGATTTCGGGTGGGGATCGCCAGCGCCAGACCCGACAGTGTCTGCAACAAGGATCCGTCCCCACCCTAAATCGGTTCTACCGATTTAGACCTCCCCAAGGGGAGGTGCGCGCCACAAGCGTCGGCCGGAATGCGCCTCCCCTTGGGGAGGCCGAAATCTTTGATTTCGGGTGGGGATCGCCAGCGCCAGACCCGACAGTGTCTGCAACAAGGATCCGTCCCCACCCTAAATCGGTTTTACCGATTTAGACCTCCCCAAGGGGAGGTGCGCCCCACAAGCGCCGGCCGCAATGCGCCTCCCCTTGGGGAGGCCGAAATCTCCGATTTCGGGTGGGGGTCGCCGGCGCCAGACCCGACAGTGTCTGCAACAAGGATCCGTCCCCACCCTAAATCGGTTCTACCGATTTAGACCTCCCCAAGGGGAGGTGCGCGCCACAAGCGTCGGCCGGAATGCGCCTCCCCTCTGGGGAGGCCGAAATCTATGATTTCGGGTGGGGATCGCCAGCGCCAAACCCGACAGTGTCTGCAGCAAGGTTCCGTCCCCACCCTAAATCGGTCTGACCGATTTAGACCTCCCCAAGGGGAGGTGTGCCAAAAGCGCCGCCGCAATGCGCCTCCCCTATGGGGAGGCCGAAATCTGTGATTTCGGGTGGGGGTCGCGATTACACCATTATTTCATCATCGTCGTTTTCGTCATCTTCGGCTTGGGAAGCTCCCTGTTTGCCGGCTTTTCTTAGTATTTCTGCAGCTAAATCAGACACCCATTTAATACTATGTCCACCAATAGCCGCCAAGGCGCTAAAGTGTGGCTGAACCCCAAAAACAGTAATTAGAACGTAATATGCAGAACCAACTGTTACCGCCGCCGTCACACCCTTGAAACCCGCCGTTGTCACCTCGACAGCTTTACCCCATAAGAAATTGACGAGGCTCGCATACTGATCTTGTTGCGATGCAACGCCTAAAGCCAACCGCGCTGCGCGCTCTTTTCTGACAGTGACAGCCTGGTCGGCCCGGGCGGGCCCCGCCTCTTCAAGGGCGGCAAGGTCTTCAGTCATTTGCGCCGTCTCATCGAGGACAATCTGCAACGCCGCAATCACATCGTCGCCGATAACATTGGGATGCTTTTTAAGCTCGGCAATAATTCGGCGTAGCAATGCATCAATCGCATCAAAATTCTCGGGCGTGACTCCCATAGAGTCGGCGCGCGCCTTAGCGGTGGCAATATCATCACCACAATGCCCCAATAGGTTTAGCAAATTCGCAAGCAGCGCATCCAGATCATCTACAAGGTCGGTCGGCCAAACCTGATTTCCGCGACCTGGTGCGACTGATGCCCGGTTCGCTCTAAATATCGGAAGCAATCCAAGGAGCGCACCGCCAATATCATCGGCGGGCATTTCAACAGACAAAATAGCCTCGATTTGAGATAGAGTCCTTAAGACTTTTTCAGCGACGCGATCCCCTTCAAAGACGTTGCCGATATCACCCTTCAGGTCGGCAATCTGTTGCCGAACAACCTGTCTTAAACTTTCGAAACTCGTCGTCGCTTCAATTGGGTATGGATATAGAGTCGCCTGTTGTTGACCGTCAGCAGTCATCGTGAAACGATGGGTTCCAGGCCTTTCCTTGTTGGAATACGCGAGGTGCGCCAACAACTCATTCACCACCGCAACCGGCTTCTTCCACTCCTCTTCCGTCAACGACAGAAGCGCTCGTTCAAAGGCGGCGTCTTGTGGCTTGCCATCGAGACGTTCTTGGTACCAATCAAGCCAGAACCGCCAATTGGGGTCGGCATTGTTCAAAGTACGTTTTAATTCATCGTAATCGCCCGCGACAACGCCCCAAGCGCCTCCGTCTGACCAAAAGATTGGGGCGCCAATTAATCCAGTAACGCCATCAACGCTACCTTTTTCAACATCCCGGCTCAAAGCCCTCCAAAACGCGGCTCTGGCGGCGGCGGCGTCGGCGGCGGCGTAGGCGGCGGCGGCGGCGGCGTCGGCGGCGGCGTCGGCGGCGGCGTCGGCGGCGGCGTCGGCGGCGGCGTCGGCGGCGGCGGCGGCGGCGTAGGCGGCGGCGGCGGCGGCGTCGGCGGCGGCGTCGGCGGCGGCGTCGGCGGCGGCGTAGGCGGCGGCGGCGCGCGCTCCTTCCTTATTGTACCCGCCTTGCACACTCCACGCTATCGCAAGGGCGCGAAAACTCGCAAGCGTGAGACGGTTGCGATGCTCATAATGGCGTTTATACGCCCCCACCAAAAATGGCGCGGCGCGCAATGCCGCCCGCGCCGCAATGACCTCCGCGACGTCGCGCGGTTGATCTCTCAACCATTTACGTAGGTCTTGTCTTGATTTTATCTCAACCATCAGCTCCCCCACTAATGATTATGGCGTGGGCGCCCTACCCCACCGCCTTCACGATTTTCTCCGCCGCGTCTTCCAAATCATCCGCAGACGTCACGGCGAGGCCGCTTTCGTTGATGATTTTTTTGCCCTCTTCCACATTGGTGCCTTCCAGGCGCACCACGAGGGGGACGTTGAGGCCAACCTCTTTCACCGCCGCGATCACGCCTTCGGCGATGATATCACAGCGCATGATGCCGCCGAAAATATTGACGAGGATGCCTTTAACGCCGGGGTCGGAGGTGATGATTTTGAACGCCTCGGTCACTTTCTCTTTCGTGGCGCCGCCGCCAACATCGAGGAAGTTGGCGGGCTCCGCCCCGTAATGCTTGATGATGTCCATGGTCGACATGGCAAGGCCGGCGCCGTTGACCATGCACCCGATATTGCCGTCGAGCTTCACATAAGACAGATCAAATTCGGAGGCTTGGCGCTCGAACGGGTCTTCCTCCGTCTCGTCGCGCAGGGCCATGATATCCTTATGGCGGAAGAGCGCGTTGTCATCGAACCCGGCTTTCGCATCGAGGACGCGCAGATCGCCGTTTTTCATCACGATCAGCGGGTTGATTTCCAGCATCTCCATGTCTTTGTCGATGAACGCCTGATAGAGGCTGGGCACAAGCTTGCCGCAGGCTTTGGCTTGGGCGCCGGAAAGGCCAAGCGCCTCGGCGACCCGGCGGCCGTGATGAGGTTGCAGGCCCGACGCCGGATCAACATGGATCGTATGGATTTTCTCAGGGGTTTCTTCGGCGACTTCCTCGATATTCATGCCGCCCTCGGTAGAGGCGATAAAGGCGATACGCCCCTCAGCGCGGTCGACGAGGAGTGAGAGGTAGAGTTCCGTTTCGATATCGGCGCCGTCTTCGATATAGATGCGGTTGACTTGCTTGCCGTCTTCGCCGGTTTGCTTCGTCACCAGGGTCGCGCCCAGCATTTGGCTGGTGAACTCCGCGGCCTCCTCCGGGGTTTTGGCCAGGCGCACACCGCCCTTTTCACCGGCGGCGGCTTCTTTGAACTTGCCCTTGCCGCGCCCGCCGGCGTGAATTTGGGCTTTCACCACATAAATCGGACCCGGCAGCTCCTTCGCCTTGGCCGCCGCTTCGTCGGCGTTCAGGACGACACGGCCGTCCGCGACGGGCGCGCCGAATGATTTAAGAAGCTCTTTAGCCTGGTATTCGTGGATGTTCATGGGAAGAAACCTTGTGAGAAAGATAACGACGCCAACGGCATAGCCTGGGTGTTGGCGCACTGCAACGATATTAGAAGTCGCGGGGGCCTAAGCGCCTAACCTGGCGCGGCATTCGCTCAAGGTTTGGCGTTGCTGACCCAACGCATCAAAATTCTCTGGATGCAGCCATTGTTGATAGGCCCCCGCCAACGCCGGCCATTCCGTGTCTGTGATGGAGAACCAGGCGGTGTCGCGGTTTCGCCCCTTTGACACCATGTCCTGGCGGAACACGCCCTCGAATTGAAAGCCGAAGCGGGCCGCCGCCCGCCGTGACGCCTCATTCGCGTTGTCGCATTTCCATTCATAGCGACGGTAGCCAAGATCCTCGAAGATATAGCGCGCCATCAGGTACATCGCTTCCGTCGCCGCCGTTCTGCGCCGGAGGTTTTTCGAGAAAACAATACAGCCGATCTCCGCCGAGCCATGGTCGGGGCGAAGGCGCATGAAACTCGCCATGCCCAACACGGCGCCGGCCTTCCCGCCCTCATCCGGCGCGCGGAGCAGATGGGTCCGCCAGTTCAGCGTCTGGTGCATGCCGTCGAATGTGGCCCCCAGGGCGCCGGGCGTTTCGAACGGACCGATTGGAACATACGTCCACAGATCATCATTCTCAGGCCCACAGATCGCGTTGAAAATTGCCCCCGCATCTGTCGGCGCATCAAACGGCGCCACGACCACCGTTCGGCCGGACGTGACCGGCATGGCCGGAAGCGGTCGCGGCGTCCACCCAGTGAGGTCGTTGGTAGTGTTCATGGGGATAATTGAACCTCACGCAAATTTACCCGCAACGCCGCCCAAAACGCATCATTGAGCTTTCCGCAAAATGGCCAGCGCTTGGCCTACTTTATTCTCCGTGCTCGGCACAATCTCACAGACCTCAAAATACTCTGAGAATTGCTCACGCGCAAAGGCGCGGGTTTGGTACATGGCGATAAGGTTAGAGCCTTCCGCGTCATCATTATGCACGGCCGTTCCGTCCGCCAAAAGAGTGTCACGGTCAATGGACGTTAAGCCAATGTTCGGATGATCTTCATCATGGAACGTAATAATGGCGATACCACCCGGCTTCACGACTCGCGCATATTCCGCCAGCCACTCATTTTGAGTTGATAGGCGTAAATGGGTGAACACTGAAAGGAGATAGAGCGCATCGAAAAAATCACTGTCAAACGCTAGAGGGGGTTTCAGCTGATTTTGACTGAAATGACCTGGTAAATTTTCTTTGCACCAATTTACCAGGCGAGCGTTATAATCAACCCCGTAATATTCCGCATCGGTGAGGTCTTTCGCATGGCGAGCAAGTCGTCCGCAACCGCAGCCAAAATCGAGGATCCGCTCTGCCTTTTTGAAATCGCCGCCATGGCGGTCAATTGCAGCTGAAAAGGTTTCGATCGCCGCCCTGCCACCATGGAGGAAAAACCGCCAGTCAATCGCGCCGGCAACCAGGGTGATGAGGAACGCGTTCGGTATCGGCAACCCGTTTTCGTCATGGGAGGGCGGTTGTTCAATTTTCTTCGCGACCTGCCATTCGTCATAGCGCTGCTTCCACTTCGCCATGGGGCCGGAGAAGAGCGCCTTTCGAACGGTGCTGCGCAAGGAGGGGTTAGAATCAGCTGTCATGAGAGGGCGAGCGTCCGCTTTAGAAATCTACACAGCATCGCTTATGGCCTGCGCTTAGGGGCTTGCGCAAGTTGGGACGCAATTTCAGACGCGAAGGCTTGAATGGCGGCAGAACTGATCGGAACAGGGTTTCGGAACGCCAACTAAGCGCGCCGAACCGCCCTGCGGCATGTCCCCAAAAAGCTCTTTATATTCGCGAAGACGCCGGCTTGGCGCGCCGCTTCCGTCAGCTTGAAGCCTTTGAACGTTGGCCGCGGGCGGGACAGGGCCGCCAATGCCGCAAGGCGGGACGCTGCAAGGCGTTTGCGTTTCACTTGTCCCGGCTGCATAGCGACGACAGCATCGATATCGCCTGCCTCTAACGCCACTTTGCCGGCCTCAGAGGCCGCTTTGGCGAGACGAGCGCCCGCCGGCGTGCGGGCTATTACGAGGCTGACGCCGTCACGTTCTTCGAAAACGGGATAGCCTTTGTCATCGCAAACCCAGGCGTCAGCGCAGACGAGGTCAGCCGCGCCCCCCACCCCATCAGGGCAAATTTTGCATCGAAACTGCAAATGCTGGGTCAGGATTTTACCCCAGCTGTCATGGTAGCTCATGGCGCGGGCTTCCCCATTAGCAAGGGTTGCTTTTGCCTGCCCCGGCCAGCCATCGCCGCGATAACGAAAGCTCGTGACGGTCTCTTCATCATCGACGCCAAGGGCCGACAGAATGTCACGGGCGCCGTTCAAGCTCGGTACGCCAGCGCAGAAGAATGACAATTTGTAAGGGATAAGTTGATCAATACGCGGATCCTGCGTCGCCATGGCGCGCAAGGCGGCGACATCACAAGGCTTGCCCACAAACGCGAAGGGCTCCCCCCGCGAAAGATGGGTCTCAAGATCTTCCAAGGGAGATGATGGCGCGTAACGCGAGCCGGCGGCATCGAAAACTTCGTTCTTGTCCGATGTCGCCACCGCTTTATTGGCATAGGGCGTTTGATCATCAGCGCCCGTTTGCACCACAAACGCGACTTCGCCAGAGGACAAAACGTATTCCAACAGAGCCGTTAAGACACCGCCCGATGAGCCTTGTCGGCGGATGGCGTCATCCGTCGCCCAACCCTGCCAGATCTCCAGAACACCGCCCCATAAAACGTGATCATCCTTGCCCTTTTCGCGCGAGAGACCGAGGCCCGGGCAAACAGACGCCAGGGCTGCTTCCTCCGCCACGGTGAATGCCTCACTCTGACGGGGACGGTGAAACCCGTCTCGGGTTTCCATCACCGCCTTGCCATGAGTGACCGCTGCGCAGGCGCCGCAGCCCGCGCACAAATCGCCGTCTCGAACAAAATCCAATGTCGCCGACGACGCGCCCATTAAGCGGCGGCCTTTACCGGCGCGATTGCCGCGAATAAGTCGACAAGGTAATCCTCATAAAGATGAAGACGTTTTAGGCCTTCCTTTAGCGCCGCTTCGCCGCCCTGGCGCAGAACATGGCGATCGCGGAACGCCGTGCGGACCCGCGACAAGATCTCGTCTTTGTTGAGCGTCTTACAATCCAAGGAGGCGCCATATCCGAGGGCGCCGAATAAACCTTCGAATTTACGGCTGTAGGCGAGCGGGGCCACCGGTACGCCTGAAGAAAAAGCCGCGATGCAGGCGTGCATCCGCGAGCCTGTAAAAAAGTCGAGCCCCGCGATATAGGATTTTGCTTCGCTGGGCGATTTGAACACCGGGGCGACGCAAGCGCCCTCGAATTCCTCCGCCAGATGTCGCGCCACGCGATGGTCGTCCTCCACCACATTATCGTCCGACAACACGTGACCGACGAGGTGCACCTCGACATCGGGCATGTCGTTGAAATAACCGATGATGGCGCGCATTAAATCGGGGTAATCAGCCTGCAAACCAAACATATTGTCTTGCGTATACCCGCCATTGAATAAGAGGCCCGATACGTTGACCCCTACCCGCACAATCCCCGTTTGCTGTAACGGCGGTCGTTGATAGGGCAGCCGCAGCGCCACATCACTCGCCTCTATCAACGGGCCGTCGAAGCCCATATCGCGGGCGCAGGCGGTGGAGAGATCGTCACGCGAAGCAACAAACGTCGCCGAGCGCATGACCGAAAGCGCGGTTTTTTCGATGAGCTTGTTATTAAACGGCCCAATGGTCTGGGGGCTTAACACCAGCGGCCGCCCGGCCAGCCGAACCAACTTTTGCGCGGCCATCATTTTTAAAATGCGTCCTGGTCCGTAAATATCTGAAAAACTATCACCCGCGCCGATATCAAGAACGACATCGACGCCCCGCACGGCCTCGACAAATCCGTGTCGCAGGCGTGCAAAATCAGCCAACCGAAAGCCGCGAATCTCTACCGATTCAGCCGTGGGATAAGGCGTTTTAGGGTCCTGCCAGCCGAGAACCGTGAAGCGAACGCGCTGGCCATTGCGGGCCGCCGCTTCGCGAATAAGCGCGATATGCCCAAGGGTGAGCGCCCCCACCCCGAGATTGTCGGAGTTCATCGAATGCCAGAGGAGCCCGATCTGCAAAGATTGTTTGTTCATTGGCCACGCGCCTTTTCCATGCCGACCTCTGTTTTGGACGCCAAGAGTGGAAAAAACGTTAGGGAAACCGCTTGATACGTCAGGATTTTTCCCATGTTTCCCGGCCCCGCCCTAGGCATAGGCGGCGATCAACCTTATCTAAATGACGCAGCCTGCCCGCCAATACCGGGCGACCAAGAGAGGGAACCGCGCTTTATGTCTGACACCGCCATCGCAGAAACCCAACGTTCAACCGCCTTACAATACCTCGATAAAGCGATGGGAGAATTAAAAGCGCTGGGCTTCGCCCCCGGCGATGGCGAGCCTGCGCCAATCGTCGCGCTCCTTAATCAGATCGCCGAATTGGATGAAGATCGCGTCGCGGCTATTGCCCGTACCCTCGACCAGGCCTCCTACTTCAACGATGTTGTCCGCGAACAGGTCTCAGGCATGACCGTCGCAGAGCGGTATGAGGGCATCACCGCCGCCTTCGATTCCATCCGCGACGACGCCAAAGCCCTCGTTGATCAATACGCCGACGGAAAAGTATCCACGATGGAACGTATTTCCAACATGTGGATGAAGATGACCCGAGGCGACATCGCATCGCGCTTCGACAAGATCAAAAAACTCTATCTCGAAGTCGCCGGCGATACCCGCGACCAGGTCGAACGGGAAACCAGAATTCTTGAAGCCTATCGCGATTTCCGCGGCGCCATGAAACAATCAGAAGTGCTAGCGCTGGAAGTTTTAAAGACCGCTGAATCGAAATTGGACGGCGCGAAATCAGTCCTCGCCGCCGCCGTAGAGAAGGTCACCGGTTTCGCTGGGGAAGACGCCGCTGAGCGCGCAGGGTTAGAACTTGATCGCGACGAGGCGTTGCGCGACCTGCAGCGCGAAGAAAAACGCTATCAAGTTGCGAAAGATCTCTCCGACAATATCACGATCGGGTATAACACCTCCGAAGTCATCATGACCCGTCTTGTTCAAACGACGAATGCGAAGGATCGCATTTACGCCCAAGCCGTCTCATTCTTCGGCACCAATGAAACAGTGCTGACCGCGTTGACCGCGACCTTTACAGGCATGCATGGTCTGCACGAATCCACCCAAACTCTGGAAGCGATGAAAAAAGGCATTAATGAAAGCTTGGAAACATTATCGGAGGTCGGCGGTAAAGTGCAGGAAGCAGCCGTAGAGGCCGGGTACGGACCAACCGTTTCCGCCGCAGCGGTCAAAACCCTCGTCGAATCGGTGGTAAGCTACCAAGCGCGCAGCCAACAAATCATCGCTGAGATGCGCAAACTCGCCACTGAAAACTCCGAAGAAATCCGCGTCTCTGTCGAGGACGGCAAGCGACGTCTTGCTAAATTGGTGGAAGACGGCGCAACGGGCGCGCTGACGAAATCATAGTCGCCGCACCACTGCTTTCGTCTTTCCCATCCATCTTTCGACTTAACGCATCATCAGCATGACCTCGCCTGACAAAACGCCGACAGCGGAAAGCTTATCTGAACCAACCGACCCTCATGGCGCGGTGGGCGTCAAGACCGAAAAAGCACCCTTCGATGATGTCATGCTCGCCATGGACATCGTCGATACGCTGCGTCATCGCGCCCTCATTGTGGAGAAGGAACTTGCCACAGATGAGCGCGAAGCGGCGCTAATCGAGCGCTTACAGGATATCTACAGCGCCCAGGGCATTGAGGTGCCAGAGCATGTTCTAAAAGACGGCGTTCAAGCGTTGGAGGAAAAGCGCTTTGTCTACGAACCAAAACATCGCGGCTTCCAGGTAAGTCTCGCCAAACTCTACATCAACCGTGGACGCTGGTTCCGGCCGTTAGCGCTCGTCGCGGGGGTCGCGGCATTTGCTTCCGGTATCTACGCCTTCGGCTTCGACGCCCCAAAGCAGCGCGCCGAGCGCCAATCGCAGATTGAATTATCAAACACGCTGCCCAGCGACCTATCAACCGCCCGTGACGAGGCGCTGTCGATCGCGGCCAGCGATTATGCGCGCCGGCGGATTGAGACCGCCTATCAAGACGGGCGGGCGGCGATTGCGGCCGAAGACATCGGCGAGGCGCGCAAAGCCAGCGATGAGTTAAGCGCCCTACTGACGGATCTTCGCAAGGACCTCACCATCCGTGTCGTCTATCAAAACGGCCAGCAATCGGGGGTCTTCAGGGTCCCTGATAACACGCCAAATGCGCGCAATTTTTATTTGATTGTGGAAGCGGTCGACGTAAGAGGGCGCGCCCAGACGCTTGAGATTTCGAGCGAAGAAACGCAATCCGTTAAACGGGTCTCAAAATGGGGTGTGCGGGTGCCGGAAGGCGAGTTTAACCGCATCGCCGCTGATAAAAATGACGACCAAATCATCCAAAACGCCGTCATCGGACAAAAACCGCGCGGTGCGCTTCAACCGGTATACGCCATTCCGACGGCCGGCGGCGCGATTTTAGAGTGGTGAGGCAATTATGACGTCTGGACGCAACGCCCTTCACAGCATCGACGCCGCGATCGCGGAAGCTCGTCGCACCTTGACGACCACGTCTAACGCGGCAGCCGGCGACGCCCGCGCGCTCGCCCATTTGAATCAACGCGAAACCGACGTCCTGAACGACTTCGCCGCCATCAGAATCGCCCATTTGGATGAGATTGGCGATGAACGCTCTGATCATAATCTTTATACTGAGGCCTCTTCCGGGCTAGACGTCGCTGACCGCCAAGCGGTTAAACTCATCAAAGCCCAAGACGACCATGTCGCCAAAATGGATCTCGCCCGCGCCAAAGCCGCTGCCGAGATTGAACGCTTAGAAGAGGCCCGTCGTCGCACGGAAGAAGCGCTTGATATCGCCATGGAGCGCCACGATCAAGCGGCGGCTGAAACCCGGCAAAACCTAGAGAACGATCCGGAATATCAAGCCCGCGCGCGGGCAGTCGAAGAAGCGAACGCAACGGCGGAACGCGCCCGACGCAAACTCACCCTCGCGGAGAATGATCGCCAGGAAAAGGGCGCAGCTTATGAAGCGGACCCCCTCTTCCGGTATCTACATGAACGCGAATTCGCAACGCGCGAGTATCGGGCATTTCCGCTGTTCGCTATTCTCGACGGGTGGGTCGGACGGTTGATCAAATATCGTCAGCATAGACTGAATTACGAGCGTCTTCTTGAAATTCCCGAACGCCTTGCTGAGCATGCCGCACGCCTCGATGAAGGCGCCGCCGCTGCCGAGGAAGAATTGGAAGCGATCGAACGCGCCGCCCTTGAGCGGGACGGCGTTGATAAACGCCGCGATGAAGTCGCCGCCCTGCGCCGGGAGGTGGACGCAACAGACGCCGAGCTAGCGGCGGCGGAAACACGCCACAAAGAAACAACAGATGCCCACGCCCTCGCCGCACGCGGGGAAACAGGCCCCGTCAGCGACGCCCGGGATCTCGTCAGCAACGCCCTTTCCCGAATGACGCCCCAGGATTTAAAAATCATCGCCGCCGAAACGGCGACCCTAGAGGATGATCGCCTTGTCGATGAGTTAATCCGGGTCAAGCGGGAACGGTTAGAGCTAGAGGCCGAGAAAACGGCTGCGGCGCGGCGTATAGATCGCGAGGCGCGCAGCCTTAACGACCTCGAAGGGCTTCGCCGACGGTTTAAAACAGCGCGCTTTGATAGTCCTTATTCCGAATTTAGCGGACGAAATCTCATCGACGGATTGCTCGCGGAGTTTATGCGCGGGGCGCTCTCCCGCGACGATGTTTGGCGGCGTATTGAGCGCAGCCATCGCACCCGCCGCCGTGACTGGGACCGCGACGTTGGCGGTGATCCGTGGCGGGATAAATTCGGCCTCCCGGATAACTGGGGCGGCCAATGGGGCGGTGGTCAATGGAATGATCGGGGCAACGATATCGGCCGCACCATCGGTCGCGAAGTTTCCCGTGAGATCAGGCGCGGCATGCGCCGTCGCAGCCGAGGACCGACAATCCGCATACCAAGAGCCCCAAGACCCAGAACACCCCGCTTCCCCAGAGGTGGCCGGGGCGGAAGAGGCGGCGGTTTTAAAACAGGCGGCGGGTTTTAACTTTTTACCGGCGATGCCGGAAGAGGTTGACGACATGCATCGCTCTTGCCACTTTATTTAATTTCTCGGAAATGGGCAGCTTAGAAATTTTCTCATCTGCGCCGTGGCGCAATGGTGTACCCAAAACGTAGAGCTACTCGACAGTAACACCGCGTTAACCACAAAAGGATGACGCGCACGCAGATTTCCAAAGAGATTTAATCCCCTGCTGTGCGCTAGATCACCTCACTCATCTATTCTCCGTGTAACCTTAGATCCGTGAACAATGGGAAACGCTCGTACTTTGCTATCGAAATATTTGTTTGCAACACGGTCAACGCATTTCGCGAAAACCTAACGATAGACATCAGCGACCAACAACCACCCCATTGTATTATTTCGTCACGAAACAGGACAACGCCATGGGGGAGAGATATGGCCAAAATTTTCGAATACTTATTCAATGAAGCAATCGGCGCCACGACGATCAACGATACGAGTGGATTAGGGAACAATGCCGAAATTAATCCCGTGAGCCCGGGATTGACGCCAGCGGTTTTAACGACGGAAGAAACACCGCCGGGATATGCGTTCAAGAGTTTGAAGTTCTCTGTCGATGACATGCCGCCAGGGCCCGTCTCTGGTGCGGAACCCGACAACCAACTTCAATTTTTGAAGGTTCCTTTAACGGCGTCCATTCGCAACATCGATTCCACGCGTGCATTTACGGTGTCGTTTTGGGCCTACCACGCCGCTGCCGACGACCCAACCGGGAATCCATGGGACGGCCCGGAAACGAGCGCTGGGAAGGATCTTTTCTGCCCACAGCACACTTGCGGGGCTGAAGCATTTTACCTTTTCGTGCGAACAAAGAATATTGGCGAGAGTGTGCCGGTGGATGAGCGAGGCGAGCTAGCATTTACCGGTGACGGGCCGCAGGTTATTCAAGCTGGCGGCATCGCACAAACGGCTCTTGGCGGCGTTACAAGCCAAGGTTACCATGTGCCAGTCAACGAGTGGGTTCATATTGCGGGCGTTCTTGTACCACCCGTGGGTTTCGCCGGCGCTGATCCCGCATGGCCCGATGGCGTTTGGCGTCTTTATGTCAACGGCGTCTTGCGCGGTGAACGCGCGGCTAATCCCTCCCTTGCCGATACAAGCCAACTCATCTTTCCCAACGACCCGGCGATTGATATTCGCTTTGGTAACTTTCGCGGCGTCAATCGGCCTTCGCCTATTGCGCCCGGTGCAAACGATTATGCCTTCAATGGCTATCTGACGGGCATCCGGATGTACGATCACGGACAAAGCGCGGCAGAGGTTTGTGCAGACATCGCCGCCGATGCTCAGCTTCCAACAACATCACTTGTTTCCCCCACACCGGGATCGGCTCTCGATTTCGGCACCGTTGTGGAACGGCGTACAACCGCACGCGCCATCCGCATAGGTGTACGTTCCTGCACGCCCGTGAGGATCGAGGTCGCTGATCCAAATGGCCCATTTACCCTTGCCGATCCCGGCCCGCTTTTTTCATCGCCAGGAGACGAACCAACCGAACAACGAGAGAAATTGATTTGGATTTTATATGCGGCCGGCCCTTCTGACCCGCTTGCGGGTCCCGATACGGGAGATGTTGTGGTCACAATTCCTGACACAGGTGAGACATATACGATACCGCTTAGGGCGCAGGTTCGGGCTCGACCCACCACCGCTTCTGTTCTCGTACTTGATCGTTCAGGATCTATGATCGAAGACGCCGGGGCTGGCGGCGGTATCCGCAAAATTGACCTTCTTCGCGGCGCCGCCACCTCTTACGTTGATGCAATTCGCGAAGGTGATGGCATCGGTGTTGTGCGCTACAACGCGAACGCACCAGCACCCTCAGTTGCCATCCAAGACGTGGGGCCCGATGATATTTCGATTGCTGGTCGCGCCGCCGCCAAGACGTTTATTCGGGGGCCGGAGTTAAACCCCGACGGGGGCACATCCATTGGTGATGGCATTTTTGAAGCATCTAATTTGTTGGCATCATCATCGGCGGACGTCAAAGCCATGGTGGTGATGACAGACGGCAACGAAAATGCACCGCGTTCCATCGCCGATGTGGCGCCGGATCTGACTACGCAAACCTATGCCGTCGGACTTGGTGCGCCTGCTAATACGTCAGCGGAAAAACTCGACGAAATTGTTCGAAACACCGGCGGGTACCAATTGATCACGGGCACGCTCGACCAAGACAATCAGCTCAAGCTGCACAAATACTTCCTCCAAATCTTGGGGGACGTCTCAAATGCGGAAATTGTCACCGATCCGGATTTCCTCATATCGGCTAAAGACAAACAAATTCATCCGTTTACGATCACAGAAGCCGATATTGACGCCGATGTCTACTTTATGAGCCGGTGGGCTTGGGCGCTGGATTGCATCCTGATCGCGCCCAACGGCGACGTTATCAACCCTGCCCGTGCTGCAATGGAACCCAATATGCGGTTTGTCGCCGGTAACGATATGCATTTTTACCGACTCGCCCTCCCCGCTTTCGCCGAGAAACCAGAGGACCATATCGGTGAGTGGAAAGCTGTTGTTTCACTGGGACGGCATTACTTTAAGGAGTTCCAGCACGAAAAGAAGCTGCCGCCTGTTCGCTACGCGTTTATGACGCAAGCGCAATCGAATCTGACCATGCGAGCGAACCTCACGCAAGACTCATTGGCGCCCAACAGTACATTGACCTTCGGTGTTCGCCTTTTTGAATATGATAGACCAATCCAGCAAAATTTTGATGTCTTTGCCGAATTAATTGACCCTGACGGCAATGAGTCAATATTGCGATTTTCTAAAGCCGGACCCGGACAATATCTCGCTGAATTTATCGACACAGCACTACCCGGTGTTTATACGGCGAGAATCATCGCGCGGGGGCGTAGTTTGCGCGGCGCCGCCGTGACCCGCGAACGCATTGTCACCGGATCGATTATTAAACGCACGGGCGCCGCTTCACGCCCGGAGGGATTGGATGATGTTATCGACATTATCAAAGAACAGACTGATTGCCTGAAGGAATTGTGCGAAGCCGCCCGCAAGCCGCAACGGCCAACGACGCACAATCCAGCGGCCGTCGCAAGCATTGCCGCCCTGCCCGCAAACGTGCTGTCGGACATCACGAACGCCGCAAATTTGGCCCAGGCGCAAAACTTGAATACAGCCAAACTTATCCAGGCGTTAATAGCGTCTACGGATGATGAGGACTAGATCGAGCACAGTCCAGAATCTTTAGTACGAGAACCGTCGTCCAGCCCTCTAGAGCTGGGCGACAATCTCTGCGTCAGCAAAATAACCCAAGACGAATATATAGCTAACAAATTGGTCGCTGTGCTAGAGGCGATCACCGAACCCGCTGCGCTTCAATATGCCCGTCGATCACGCGACCAAGGACCGTCATCGGCACGCTACCGCCGAGTACCACAGCGTCATTGAAGCGACGGAAGTCATATTTGTCGCCAAGGGCGGCTTGTGCTTTTTCCCGCAATCGGCCGATCGCGGTATGGCCGACTTTGTACCCACATGCCTGCCCCGGCCATGCGCAATACCGGTCGACTTCACTTTGAACTTCGTCTCGGTTCGATCCATTGTTTGTGACAAACCATTCAATCGCTTGCTCGCGTGTCCATCGTTTTGCGTGAAGACCTGTATCCACCACCAGCCGACAAGCCCTGAAGGCGAGAGATTGGAGATAGCCCAGGCGACCCGCTGGGAAGTCATCGTAAACGCCCAATTCATCGGCAAGCTGCTGCGCGTACAGCGCCCACCCTTCAGAATACGCATTAAACGCAAGGAGCGATCGGATAAGCGGCTGTTTGAAGGTGTATTCGCCCTGCCAAACATGGCCAGGAATAGCCTCATGATACGTCAAATCAGCAAGGGTAAACTTGCTGTGAAGGGCCGGCGTGCGCAAATTAATCCAGTAGTGGCCGGGCTGTTTACCATCGATGGAACCTGCGCCGCCATAAGCAGTGGGCGCTCCGGCTTCCACCTCCGGCGCAATGCGCGTCACTTCCAGAAAACCAGGGACCAGCGTTTCGAACGCATCGGGCATCCGCCGGCGAATATCATCAATCGTTGTGTCAATGAACGCCAAAATTTCCGCCCGTCCTTCATCGTCATCGGCGAAATGGAAGCGCGGATCAGCCGCCAGCGCCGTCATTCGCGCGCCAACAGACCCTTCCGTATACCCAATAGACCGTAAAATCGGATCCATACGACTTTGGAGGCTCGCCAACTCGTCAAGGCCCATTTGATGGACTTCATCGGGCGACATGGTCGTGGTTGTCCCGGCGCGCAGCGCCCAATTATAGTAGGCCTCGCCATCCGGCAGCGCCCATGCGCCTGCATCACTGGTCGCCTTCGCCGCTAACTTCTCCAACACCTCTATCTGGCGACCAATTGCGGGCAAAATTTGGTTTTCAGCAATTTTCTGCGCCTCTTCAGCATAGGCTTGTTCAGAGAACGCGGCGCGCGAAGCGAGGGACTTTACGATCCCCCATTCCGCTGGCGCCCGCTCTTGGGCGCTGCGCAATTGGCCAAGGGTCTTCGTCATCAAGAAATCGGGCAGAATAACCCCGCGCTCTCCTTCCATCCGAACACGTTCGGTTTCCCCATCAAGCTGGCCGGCGTAGGCGGCCATGCGGGTAAGATAGGCGTCAGCATCTTCGGTGGCCTCAATGGCGTGGGAAGAATCAAGGAAACTGGGGATTTCAACAAAAGCACCCGTATTCTGGGCTACCGTATAGGGACTATTTCGATACGACCAATTGGTATTCAACAACGCCATATCGCCATAGGAAAACTCAAAGCCGTCGGCGGCGGTTTCAAAAACCGTTTTCACCACATCCAAATCCAGGGCATCGCCAGCGGATAACGTGTCTGCATCCACCGCCTGTAACGCCCTTAGCGTTGATTTGACACCGTTCTTGATCGCCGCTTGGCCGGCGGCCGACCGATCGGATAGCATGGCTTTCAAGGCGCTGTATTCACCGTTGTCGATACCAGCACTGGAGGCGCTTTCGGGATAAGCATTCAAGATCTGGTCTGTCGCCCTTTTTAACAGCCCCTCGATCGACTGATGCGTCGCCCCGCTTGTCGCCGCTTCAGATTGGGGTTGAACAGGCGGCGCCGCTTCATCGGGCGATTGGCGCGAACACGCCGTTGCAAGCACGCTCGCCAGAGCGGCCGACGACTTTAAAACTGAACGGCGGGACAGATGGCGGCGCGTTGAATCCATTGTGATGTTTCCTGTTTTTACCCCAATTTGGACCGTGCCATGGGTCGGCGACGACGACAACTCTGGCGACATAAACGGAATAGAGAGTCGGTCTTGGTACTTATCGCATCCTCGGGGGCGGTGTTATAAATGCGCCGGATCTTCTCTATGTCTTGAGTCTTTATCACGAGCCTTGGGATTGGCGCTAAATTCCGGTAGAGAGCCAGCGAACCCAAGGCCCCGCGAACCCCAAGGCCCAGCAAACCCAAGGCAAGGAGATGACCATGGCGGAAACAAAGAAAACCCAACACAACCGATTGGATTTCAACACGCGGGTCATCCATGCGGGCCAAGCGCCGGACCCCCTCACCGGCGCCGTGATGCCCCCCATCTATCAAACGTCCACGTTCGCCCAAGAGAGCCCTGGCGTGCATCAGGGTTATGTTTACGCCCGCGGCCATAACCCGACGCGTTTCGCTTACGAACGCTGCGTCGCCGATCTTGAGAATGGAACACGCGGTTTCGCCTTCGCCTCCGGGATGGCGGCCATCGCGACAATGTTAGAACTTTTCGACGCGGGCGCCCATGTCATTTCCATGGAGGATGTCTATGGCGGCACGTTTCGACTGTTCGAGCGGGTGCGCAAATCATCAACCAACCTCTCGGTGAGTTACACCGACTTAACGTCTACTGAAAATATTGAAAAGGCGCTGCGCCCTGAAACAAAATTGATCTGGGTGGAGACCCCGACCAACCCGATGTTACAAATCGTTGATCTGGAAGCGGTGTCGACGATAGCGAAAAAGCATGGGCTGTTGGTGGGGTGCGATAATACATTCGCCTCCCCTTATTGCCAGCGCCCTCTCGATCTTGGCGCTGATATCGTGATGCATTCAGCGACCAAATATATCGCGGGGCATTCAGATGTTATCGGCGGTTTGCTCGTTGTGAAGGATGACGCCCTCGCCGAGCGGCTTGCGTTCCTCCAAAATTCAATCGGTGCGATTCAGGGTCCTTTCGATTCCTTTCTGGCATTACGCGGTGTGAAGACCCTCGCGCTGAGGCAAGAACGCGCCGGATCAAACGCCGCTGCTCTCGCGACATGGCTGGAAGACCATCCGGCTGTGGAGCGCGTTGTCTATCCCGGGCTTGCAAGTCATCCCCAGCATGAGATTGCTAAACGCCAGATGACCAGCTTCGGGGGTATGCTAACGATTTATCTGAAGGGCGGGCTCGACGCGGCAAAAACAATGTTAGAGCGCGTCCGGATTTTTACGCTGGCCGAATCCTTGGGCGGCGTGGAGAGCCTCATAGAACATCCAGGGATCATGACCCATGCCTCCATTCCACCCGAAAGACGCGCCGAACTCGGCGTTGATGACAGCCTTGTCCGGCTATCCGTGGGCATTGAAAGTTTCGATGACTTAAAATCCGATCTCGACTCGGCGCTGAAGGGGTTATGATCGCTGAGGAGTTTTGCTATCGGGGGAGCTAGGCGGCGCCGGCGGGGGAGTTGCCAGCGCCGCCCGAAAGCCGCCGACGGGGGAGATGCCGGCGACAATTGTAGCATGAAGGGTTTGGGCAACTTATCCTAAGTTTCGCAATGAAATCATCGCTTCCCGACCACGCCTTCACAACCTCATAGGCCTCAGACAAAAAGGTTGCCTTCGGAACAGAGTAAATAAACAATGCCCTTTCTTCGATAAGAGGCGTTATCGGCGTCGTCAAGCGACAGATCCATTTATTTGCACCGAACATATTGTTGGGCTCAGAGGATCTAGTACAGTTTACGACCCTTGAAACACAGACGTCGCAAATAGCATTTAATGCGCTTAGCGTCTGAGAAAATCTGGTTAACGATAACGGCTTTATGCGCCTCAATTGGTATCGTTTTGTACTTTCGGCAACAGCTGGCGATCGTCATTTTTAACGGTTTCAGCTAAACACGGTAAGAGTGATATTCGCCGTTTATTGCGTTAACGGATTATAGTAAGGCTTCTATCCTATGTATTTGATTACCGATATATTGGCCGCAACGCCGCCGACAACAACACTGGTAAAATTAACAGAACGAGCAACCGCCTCTAACATACCGCTTGCTGATAAAATTGATCAGCTGTTCGCCCCCGTTAGCCATACTGCGAACGCCATCATTTTCTATGCTGTCAGCATCTTCGGGGTCGACTTGCCGCTAGTGGTTTTATGGTTGATCCTCGCTGCTGCGATATTCACCGTTACCTTTAGATTTGTTAATTTACGGGGCTTCAACCATGCCGTGAAAATTGTCTCTGGCCGCGGCCCCCAGACCGCTTACGCCGGCGAGAAAAGCGACGGAGAAATCTCTCATTTTCAAGCCTTGTCGAGCGCCCTTTCAGGAACGGTGGGCCTCGGTAATATCGCCTCAGTGCCTATCGCTATTTGCCTTGGCGGCCCCGGCGCCGTTTTCTGGATGATCCTCGCGGGCTTTCTTGGCATGACCTCGAAATTCGCCGAGTGCTCCATGGCGGTGAAGTATCGCAAAATCCTGCCTGACGGGCGCGTCGTGGGCGGACCAATGTTTTACATCGAAGAAGTGTTCCGGCGGCGCGGCCTTAGCGCTGTGGGGAAAATCGCCGCTGTTTTTTTTGCGATCATGACCATTGGCGGCTCCCTTAGTCTCTTCCAGGTTAATCAGTCTTATGCGCAATTTGCCGCCGTGACGGGACTCGAGGGGCCTTTGCTTTACGGCGTCATCATGTGCAGCGCCGTCGCGTTTGTCATCATTTCCGGGGTGAAGCGGATTGGTCGGGTGACATCAATTTTGGTGCCAACGATGGCCGGCATCTACCTCACCGCCGGCCTGATCATCATCCTGATGAATATCGGCGCTGTTCCCGGCGCGATCGCCACGATTTTTAAAAGCGCATTCGGCTTTGAAGCAGTCGGCGGCGGGGTCATTGGCGCGGTCATCAACGGCATTCAACGGGCGACCTATTCAAGCGAAGCAGGCATCGGCTCAGCCGCGATCGCCCATGCGGCGGTGAAAACGAAGGAACCCATGACAGAAGGGTATGTGGCGCTTTTAGAGCCCTTTATCGACACGGTCGTTGTGTGCTTCGTGACCGCCCTCGTGATTATTGTCACCGGGGTGTACGAGCCGTATCTTGGCGTGCCGCGTTCAGAGATTGTCGGCATCCAACTGACCTCTGCCGCGTTTGAAGGCGCATTCTCGTGGTATCCATATATCTTACTGGTTTCGGTGGTCTTATTCGCCTTCTCGACCCTGGTTTCCTGGTCTTACTACGGCGCACAGGCCGCCGCTTACCTCTTTGGCGCATCTCGCGTCGTTGATGTCACGTTCAAACTCGCCCTATGTGCGCTCTTGTCCACCGGCGCGGCCCTTAACTTGTCGAACATCATTGGCTTTAGCGACGCGATGCTATTTGGCATGTGTATCCCCAACATCATCGCGCTTTACTTATTGCTGCCCGAGTTAAAGCAGGACCTTCGCGCCTATGAACAAAAACACGGGCTATAAGAGCAAGAGGGATCGTTTAGAGAACCGATAACGCGTTGAGCGTGGCCCGCAACTCCGCCATGCCCGTGCCCTTTTCCGCGCTCGTCGCCATCACGGTCGGGTGCGCCGCGGGGCGACGCTTTATCTTCTCCGCGATCTGCCCCGTCAAAATGGGAATGCCGCTCGGTTTCACCTTATCGATCTTTGTCAGCACGATTTGATAGTTCACCGCCGATTGATCAAGCAAATCCATAACGTCGGTGTCCGTCTCCTTTAGGCCATGACGACTATCGATGAGAAGGCAAACGCGGCGCAGAACTGTTCGCCCACGAAGAAAATCACGCGTTAGAGCCGTCCAATTGTTAACGTCTTTGCGCGAGGCTTTCGCATACCCATATCCTGGCAGGTCGACGAGGCGTAAGACATCGCCAAGATTGAAATAGTTCAACTCGCGGGTTCGCCCCGGCGTATTGGAGGCGCGGGCGAGCCCTTTGCGCCCCGTAAGCCCGTTCAAAAGGGACGATTTACCAACATTCGACCGCCCCGCGAACGCAATTTCCGGGCACCCTTCGTCGGGAAGATTGTCCATCGAGACAACGCCCAGCATGAAATCGCAAGGGCCGGCGAACAGGCGACGCGCAGCCTCAAGCTCGGCGTGGGAGTATTCCGGGTCTGACACTATTTTCGCGACGTCACTTTGGCGGCGCTTCAGGCGCAGCCTCGGCGGCTTTCTTGGCGCCGATAAAGGGCAGCCGTTCAACGAGGTTCACCTCAACGCCATTGCGTTTCATGATGTACCACTGCTGGGCGATGGATAACGCCGTGTTCCAGAACCAATAAAGGACGAGGCCCGCTGCGAAACTCGCGAACAGGAAGGTGAACATAAACGGCATGATCGCAAAGACCTGTTGTTGGACAGGGTCCGTCGCAGGCGGGTTCAACTTCGTCTGGAACCACATGGCAACACCCATCATCACCGGCAACACGCCAACGCCTAAGAACGCGCCGAGCACCGGCAACACGGTCGGGTCGAAGGGCAATAGGCCAAATAGGTTGAAGATCGTCGTTGGGTCCGGCGCCGAAAGATCGCGAATCCAGCCGAAGAAGGGCTCGTGGCGAAGCTCTAGGGTGACGAACAGGGTTTTATAAAGCGCGTAGAAGACGGGCATCTGAATTAGGATCGGCAGGCAACCCGCCAGGGGGTTCAGTTTTTCCTTTTTATAAAGCGCCATCATCTCTTGCTGGAGCTTCATCTTGTCATCATCATACCGCGCACGGAGTTTTTCAATTTCCGGCTGTAGCTTCTTCATTTTTGACATGGACTCATAACCCTTGTTCGCCAGTGGGAACAAAAATGCTTTGATAACCAGCGTCATCAAGAGAATAGCGAGCCCAAAATTTCCCGTAAGATCGCCGAAGAAATTCAATAAATAAAAGATCGGCCGCGTGAGGAAAAAGAAATTGCCCCAGTCCACCGCTTTATCGAAATCCCAGACGCCAAGCCCGCCCTTCTCGACAGATTTTTCATAGGACTGAAGAATATCGACGTCTTTAACCCCGGCGTAGAGATGGGATTTAAAGTCAAGGGTCTCCCCTGGCGCCAAGGCGCGCGCAGGCATGGAGTAGGTTGCTCGGAAAATTGGGTTTTCAACGGAGCCAACATTACGCAGATCCGCGTCGAACCCCTCGCCTTGCGGCGGCACGGCGGCGGCGAGCCAATACTTATTGGTGACGCCGACCCAACCACGCTGACCTTCCTTTTCAACCACCGCTTTCTTTGCTTTCGGATACTTTCTCTCGAAAAGCGATTTATCAACAACCGCAATCGGCCCTTCGTGAAGGATCATGAAATTCGTGAAGTCTTCAGGGATCCCGCGTTGAATGACGAGGCCAAACGGATTGAGCTGACGGGTCTCACCACTGTCATTGCGCACGGCGTCTTCAACGGTAAACATGAACTTATCATCGACAGATATCGTCCGCTCAAAGACGACACCGCCAGCGTTTCGTGTTAAGGTCAGCGGCGTTTGCGGCGTTAAGCGGGCGCCCGACGGCGCCGTCCAAACTTTGCCAAGAGTTGAGCCCGCGCCCTGCCCGTCACCGCTTATAATCCATCCCTGTTCGACGAAATGGCCGTGGGCGGTTTGTTCTGGGCTTAAGAGACGGATAAGAGGGCTGTCATCAGCCAATTCTTCGCGGTAATCTTTCAGCCGGATATCGTCAATCCGAGCGCCCGCGAGATTCAGTGAGCCGATGATCGCAGGCGTTTCGATCTCAATCCGACCGGGCGCGGAAGCAAGCGCGGCGTCAATGTCCTCCCCAGCGTCTCCAGAAATGTTAAGGGTCGGGGTAAAATCGCCCACCGCACCGGTGTCTCCCGCGACTGATGGCGTGAAATCTTGGGGACGCGACGCATCGCCTGGCGTCTGGGCGCCTGTCTCGGCCGCCGCCTGCTTGGCTGCTTCTTCAGCCGCCTGTTGAGCTGCCTCTTGGGCCGCGCGTTGGGCTTCGCGCTGCGGCGCCAATACCGCAATGTCCCAACCGATCATAACGGCCATCGATAGCGCGATAGCGAGTATAAAATTACGGTCCATGAATGTCTCTCTACCGGGCTTTGTCGTTTACGCGCCCATTTCAACACGACGACGTTTGGGGCTTGGCGCGGTATTAACGCGACCGCCCCCGTCAGACTTAAACGCGCCAGACCGTTGTTCGTCGCAACTGAATGGGGCTTTCATTAACGGGATCCTGAAAAGGTTATCTGGGCGTTTTCGACAGGGTTAAAAGGGCTTGCGCCATATCGTCAAGCAACCTCTTGAAGGGGAGCGACAGCGCTCCGCGATGGGCGATCACGATATAATCCGATCCAGGGATAGCCCGCTCCTCGAAATGCGCGCGTATCGCCTCTCTTAGGCGTCGTTTCATACGGTTTCGCGTGACCGCGCCACCCATTTTTTTGGTGACAGTAAAACCAACCCGTGCGGGTCCATCATCACCGCGCTCATGCCTGACCAACAAAAAACCGGACGTCCGCGACGTCCGGCCTCGCCGCGCCGCCAGAAAGTCAGCACGGCGCTTGATGATCAACAGTTGTCCCATCTCGCGGGCCCCCTCGATACTTCAGGTCCGCCCGCGTTGCAGGGCCACTAGGCAGATAGGCGTTTACGCCCTTTTGACCGTCTATTCGCGAGAACCTTCTGTCCACCCTTAGTGGATTTGCGCGCCCGAAAGCCGTGGCGCCGCTTGCGCACGAGTTTGCTTGGCTGATATGTCCGTTTCATCGGGGTTCACCTAAATCTTCTAGTTTGCTTGCTTTGACCTCTGGACTTTTGCCCTAGGGACCGCGCCACGCAAAAATAAATCAAGAGCGCGCGGATGTAACGAAACCATCCCGAACCGTCAAGGCGATGTTCAACGCCATTCGACGTTCTATAGGGGTCGCAGCATTGTGAGATAATGAGCGGTATTCTTTTAGAGAAAAACCCCAGGTTCATGTTACCTCCGACATCGGAACTCGGGCGCACGTCGTTTCAACAGGATGTAACGACGCTAAAAAATCGATTTTCCTAAATGAAACAAAACACTAGGGGCAATTCCATGTCTTCTGAACAGCCAGTAAATGAAACACCGATAGAAAAGAAAAAAGGCGGTCTCGGTCGTTTTTTGCCGATCTTACTCATCCTCGCCGGCCTTGCCGCGTTTTTCGGCCTAGGCCTGCAACGCTATTTCAATATCGATTTTCTCAGGGATAATCGCGAAGCATTAAATGCATGGGTGGACGGCTCACCCTACCTGGCCCTTGGTATTTTCATCGCAGCCTATGCTGCGGCCGTCGCGATCTCCTTCCCCGGCGCGTCGATCTTAACGATTTTTGGCGGTTTTTTGTTTGGTCTTTGGCCTGGTGTGCCCGCGATTGTTGTTGCGGCCACCCTTGGTGCATCAATCGTCTTTTTCGCCGCTAAAACTGCGTTGGGCGATATGTTGCGCGATCGCGCCGGCGGGTTCGCCGCCAAAATGGAGAAAGGCTTTCGCGAAGACGAGTTGAGCTACATGTTCCTCCTACGCTTAGCACCAGTTTTTCCGTTCTGGGCTGTTAATATCGGCGCCGGACTATTGGGTGTTTCCTTCCGGAATTTCGTTATTGGGACGTTCTTTGGCATCATCCCCGGCTCATTTGTCTATGCGAGCATCGGCAATGCGGCGGGCGCCGCCTTCGACAGCGGGGAAGAATTGAACCTAAGAGGGGTGCTGACACAGCCGACAACCCTACTGCCGATTATTGGGCTGATTATCCTGGCGATCCTGCCCATTGTGCTCAAGCGATTTAGCGGGGGTAAATCGAGCGAACCCGTTGGGTCATAATGAGCCACATGAAACGTCCTTACCTGAACAAGTAAATGAAAGGGACGCCACGAACCCGCGAGGGAGCGCGAAACAATCAGCCCCCCTCGTGACTTGGCGCGCTTTATCTATTTCGGCGATGCATCGCCGGCGGAGTGAACGACCTCTATGACAAAGAAAATCAATGCCGATTTATGTATCATTGGCGCGGGGTCAGCGGGCCTTTCCCTTGCTGCGGGCGCGGCCCAGCTCGGCAGAAATGTGGTTCTGATCGAAAAAGGCGAAATGGGCGGCGATTGCCTCAACTACGGATGCGTCCCGTCAAAGGCCATCATTTCAGCAGGCGCCGCGGCGCAGGCCGCGCGCGACGCCGGAAAATACGGGGTCACCGCTTCGCCAACGGTCGATTACGCGGCGGTGATGGACCATGTCGCCTCGGTGATCGCCAAGATCGAGCCCCATGATAGTCAAGAACGGTTCGAAGGGTTTGGCTGCACGGTCTTACGAGACGCCGCTAAATTTACCGGCCCCCGCGAGGTCGTCGCCGGCGATACAACCGTGACCGCGAAGCATTTCGTGATCGCCACCGGGTCCAGCGCTTTTGTTCCCCCGATCGAAGGGCTCGACAGCGTTCCCTATTTGACCAATGAAACCATTTTCGCCAATAGGACGGCTCCTGATCATCTCATCATATTGGGCGGCGGACCAATCGGTTCGGAGTTGGCGCAAGCTCATGGCCGCCTTGGCGTCAAGACAACCCTGATTGAAGGGATGACCATCTTAAACCGCGAAGATCCAGAGGCGGTTGATATCGTCCGCCAGCGTCTCATCCATGACGGCGTCAACGTTATCGAAAATAAGCTCGCAAAAGCCGCGGCGAATACCGCCGATGGCCGCATCTCCCTCACCCTCGATGACGGTCAGACCATCGAGGGATCACATCTTCTGGTCGCGGTCGGACGTCGCGCGAACACCGCAGATCTAGGGTTAGAGGCCGCAGGTGTTGAAACGAACCGCGCTGGCATCGTGGTCGATGACCGCTTGCGCACGTCGAATAAGCGCATTTTCGCGGCGGGAGATGTTACAGGCGGCAAACAGTTTACTCACGTCGCTGGCGATCACGCCTCAACCCTCGTCCGCAATATTCTGTTCAAGTCACCGGCGAAACGCCGCGATGCGGAAGCGCCCCATGTCACCTATTGCGACCCGGAAATCGCCAGCGTCGGCCTCACTGAAAAAGAAGCGATGGAAAAACATCCCGGCGCAAAAACGGTGCGCTGGGATTTTGAGGAAAATGACCGCGCCCAAACTGAAAAACGCACAGACGGCTTCCTGAAGGCGTTTGTCGCGAAAAACGGTCAAATTCTCGGCGCCACCATCGTGGGCAAGGGCGCTGGCGATGAGATTAGCATCTGGGCATACGCCATCTCGAACAAGCAAAAAATTCGATCGTTTACCAATATGATTGCGCCCTACCCTACCCGCAGCGAAATCTCGAAACGCGCAGGCGGCGCTTTTTATACGCCTGCCCTGTTTTCAGACCGCACGAAGTCACTTGTCAGACTCTTGAGTACGTTTGACTAACCCGTTCACCTTTTTTGCAAGAGAGAGACAAAGAAAGTCCCCGATGCACGTTCCTTCCATCTTCTCAAAGCGCAATGACGACGCGCCAATCAAAAGGTCATTGTCGACGCGACTTTTGTACCTGACGATAATTTTTGTCCTCATCGCAGAGGCGTTTGTTCTCATCCCCTCTCTTGCAAAAAACAGGATCGATTGGCTGAAAGCGCGGGTGGAAGCATCATATCTGGTATCGCTCGCCATCTCCTCCGAAGAAGGGCGCGTAATGAGCGATGCAATGGCCGACCGGCTCTTAGAAACAGCCAATGTGAAGGGCGTTCGGTTCTGGCGCAACGGCGAAATGCAGACGATCCGGGTCACAACTCTTGATCCTGAAAGATCAAAACCCTTGCGGTCTATTGAATTAAATCCCTCTTGGGTAGAATTTTTAACCGCGCCCTGGAGCGCTTTGTTTTCAACAGGGGATAATCTTATCGCCGTGCGCGGTAAATCTGGTTACGATGAAAATTCGTATGTTGACATTTTTGTCTCTCAAGCGGATCTGCGGGCGGATTTATGGATTTACCTTCGCAACATTTTGTTCTTGTCGCTGGTTATCTCTGCGATCACGGCCGGGTTGCTTTATAATTGGCTCAACAAAGACCTGATCGCACCGGTCAAGCGCCTACTCAACAACATGGCCGCGTTTGAAGCGAACCCTGAAGACCCCAACACCATCATGAAGCCAAGCGGCAGATTTGATGATGAACTACTCGCGGCCCAGCGTAGCCTCGCCTCCATGGAACAGCGTACTCATGATTTATTGGAAGAACGTCGCCGATTAGCGGCGTTAGGGGCTGGCATTTCCAAGATCAGCCATGATCTCCGAAACATTCTCGCCTCGGCGCAATTGATGTCGGACCGAGTGGCGAAGAGCGATGATCCACGTGTGCGCCGCCTGTCCCCCCGCCTGATCTCCGCGCTCGATCGCGCGATCTCGCTTAGTCGCGACACGCTTAGTTTCGCGAAAATGGGGCCGTCTCATTTAAAGAAGGAGACAGCTGACATTCGAAAATTAGTTGATGATGTATACGACGCAACAGCGACGATGACCGTCACCCAATTCAATGAAACGCCCGAGGGTGTTCGGGCGCATATCGATCCAACCCATCTCTATCGCGCTATTTTCAACATCGTTCGAAACGCCATTGATGCGATGAGCCCGGATCAACAAAAAACCTCACCGGAGGGCGATGACCGGTCATGGACGATGGAGGCTCAAAAAAACATCATCACGGTGACGGCGACGGTGAAAAACGAAGCGCTTTGGATCGATATCCAAGACACCGGCCCAGGCGTGCCGGAGCAAGCTCGCGCCCATTTGTTTGAACCATTTAAAGGGTCTCTGAAACCGGGTGGCTCCGGACTTGGGATTGCCATCGCGGCAGAAATCGCCCGCGCCCATGGGGGTCACCTCGAACTTGCAGCGTCAAATGAAACCGGGTCGACGTTTCGCTTTACATTGCCCATTGGCGTCAGCGGCGTCGCAGGCGCAGGCGGTGCAGCCACCGCAAGCCCCCTCGAAAAAGCATCGAATTAGTCTATTCTGCAGAGATAATTTTCTGCAGGAAAAACCATCCGTCCCCGCTAACTGGGGACCGGATCCGAAAAGACAATTAATATGGCTCCACCCTCATCTCCAAAAGGCGCTCCCGAATCCGGTGGAGCAACCTCACCGCAATCTCCCGCCAGTGGCGCACCGGGACCGCGCAATGATATTACCGATGTCCCTGGCGTTTCCGTTGGTCAGGCCCATGATAATAAAGTGTCGACCGGCGTCACCGTCGTCCTACCCGATGCGCCCGCCATTGTTGCTGGCGATGTTCGGGGCGGCGGTCCTGGAACGCGGGAGACGGATCTTCTTGATCCATCGACGCTCGTTGATCGCGCCGATGCGATCGTTTTATCGGGCGGATCATCCTATGGGCTTGGCGCGGCAGACGCCGCGGCAACCTGGCTCGGCAGCCATGGGCGCGGGTTCCAACTCATTGCCCAGGAAGGCGTGCCTCCGTCTCCCATCGTCCCGTCTGCGATTCTTTATGACCTCGCAAATGGCGGGGACAAAAATTGGGGCGCCGCGCCGCCCTATGCCTCTCTGGGCCGAACCGCCTGTGAAGCAGCCGCCACCCGAGACGCCGTGGTGCAAGGGCGTGCGGGCGCTGGCTACGGCGCGCGGGCTGGCGACGGCGTCGGCGGCATCGGATCGGCGTCCTTTCGCCTATCACAAAACGACATCACGGTCGGTGCGCTCATTGCCGTAAACAGTTTCGGCTCCCCGCGGTTGCCCGGACAACAAGCGTTCTGGGCTTGGCCCTTTGAAATCAACGAAGAATTCGGCGGCGAGCGCCCTGAACCCGATGCGCCGCCAGCATCAGACCTACCAACCGACACAAAACTTGGCGCAGCGGCGAAATCCGGGCGAGCAAACACCACAATCGGGGTCGTCGCCACCAACGCGCCGCTGTCAAAACCTGAAGCTCAACGGTTTGCGATAATGGCGCAAGACGGCCTTGCGCGGGCCATCCGCCCCATCCACGGCCCGACGGATGGCGACGTTGTATTCGCGCTGTCAACGGCCCCCGAAGCCCCCGCTGCGAATGATCCGTTGATGCTCACAAGGCTTGGCCTAATCGCCGCCGACTGCGTCGCCCGCGCCGTCGCCCGGGCAATCTACTTTGCGGAAAAACCATAATCCGCGACCGATATCGACCCTAGGCGAAAAGCAAAAGAACCCTTGCATTTGGCCGAGCAATAGTCTTTAACCCATCGCTCTGCGGTCATTCAAAACCGCCAACGCACCCGTAGCTCAGCTGGATAGAGCACCAGACTACGAATCTGGGGGTCAGAGGTTCGAATCCTTTCGGGTGCGCCACTTCCAAATTTCCGCTGCAAATTTCCCCTAATGCCTTGAACGGTAAAGATATTTCTGGTGTTCGAAAACCCGTTTCACGGTGGTATGCTAGTTGGTCTGCAAATGCGAGTTTCAGCACTGTTTGACGGTGTTCAATTCTTCCATTTTCCCAAATTTTCCAAGGGTTTGCGAGGAATGCCATCGAGTGTTCGAACGTATCCTCATAGGTGGCGAGTGGAGTGCCACATTTTTCAATCCGCTCACGGATGACCATCCGGTCTGTTTCAAGATCGCCGATACGCTTCTCATAGGCGCGAATGACGGATTCGCTATCAGCTTCGACGAGCCGATCCATGAGCTGCGCTATCTTTCGTTCGATCTGCGAGAGCTCGGCCTTCATTGACTTGCCATGGTCTTTCATCGTCTTAGCGCGTTGCTCCCACAGGTCCTTGAAAAGCGACGAGGCAAACTCGAACAAATCAGAAGTGGGTCGAAGAGCCTTGAGAAGGGCTTCGAACTCTTGCTCCACCACCTCGCGGCGGATCGACTTGCCTTTCGCCTCGCAGTCGTTTTGACGGCAGAGGTAGTAGGGATAATGGGCAGCTTTGCCCTTAGACCAATTGGCTGTCAGCGGGTTGCCGCAGCATCCGCAAAGAACAAAACCGCGCAGTGGGAAGTCTTCGCTGATGTCTTTCCGTGCGGGAACACGCGCATTGCCGTTTAGGCGGTTCTGGATCGCTTTGAAGGTTGCAAGGCTGATCAGTCCTTCATGCTTCGCTGGGCGGAAAGAGACATCCCATTTTGGTAGCTCAAGGTATCCTGCATAGAGAGGCTGCGTGAGGAAGTCGTTGACCCTTTGGTTGGTGACTTCGCCTCTAGGCGTTTTCGGAAATACAGGCTGTGCTTCGAGGAAGCGTTTGACTTCCGCTTGCGTAGAGAAGCGCTCGCAAGCGTAACCTTCCAGCGCTTCTCTAAGGATCGAGGCCAGAGGTTCGTCAGGGTACAGCACTTTGCCTTGTCCACTGACACGCTCATACTTGTAGCCTACTGGCGCGTGAAAGACCCAAAAACCGTTTAGAGCCCTGGCACGCATGCGATTTAGCGTCTGCTCACCATTCTTCTGACGTTGATGCTGAGACACGCTGGCCAACAAATTCTCGATAAGCTGACTGTCGCTGTCTTCGCCGAACTCCAGTGATGGGGACTCCAAGATTCCGCCAGCCTTGCTGAGTGCAGCGCGGAGTTCTAGATGAGCCTGAACGCCTCTCGCGAGGCGACTAATATCGTCGATGATTACAACGTGCGGCTGGCGACGGTTCTTCCGCAGGAAAGCCAGCATCGCTTGCATGCCTGGGCGGTTGATGAGGCCACCAGAGGCATCATCAGTAAAAACTTGAACAACATCATGACCGCGAAAAGAAGCGTACTCGCGGCAACGCGTCTCTTGAGAGTGCAGGCCTGTGCCACGTGTCGTCTGCTTAGTATCAGAGACACGGCAGTAAATTACGGCTTTGCTGGTTCCTCTCTTTTCTTTCATCGAGTCCTTCATCCTTCCGTTGGCGTGGCCACGGTCTCTTCCTTGCTAGACTGTTTTGGCTTTGTTCTCAGTTTACCACACCGAGCCTGAGGGAGAAGGTCTTTCTTACCTCCATCCATCGAACTCAATTGCGCAGGATGGACTCCCCAAGCGGCATCGATAAAGGCATTCATGATGTCAGATAATCTGTGGATAATTTCGTCAGCATGCTCTCTTGAATAGCCAAGCTTAGTGGCCGCTTCTCGGTGCTTTTTCAGTATGTCTTTCATGAGGGCAAACTCCTCCCTCTTCAGCAATGCAGAGCATGCTGATCAGTTTCGTTTCCAATGCTGACAATAGATCAGTGTGTCACCCATTTCGGGTGATTAGCGCGCCAAAAACGGTGCAGCTTTAATCAATCTCTATACTTCAATTATACCGTATCGGAGGCTCGAAACGCAAATTCAGTAACGGTTTCGCGCCTCAACGCTCGTTTGAGAATCTTGCTTTTGCGAAGCCGCCAAGGCGCGCGAATGTCTGATTTACTTCAAGTTCGGAGTGTGCCGTTTCAAGAGAATTCCTAAGAATAGCGATCCGTTGCCGATTTTCTTCTTCAATTTCACGCTTCACCTCAGAGCCGCGTCCGCCTTTGGGCTCAAGAGTAGCTGCGCGGTTCGGAGTACTTCTGTTCCGAAGCCGACGCAGCAACTCTTCTTTTGTTGAAACGGTAGGTTTTTCGTCCTGACCGTATGCCATTGTCATCTCTCAAGTTGGTCACGGTTTCGACGACGTGATTTGCTGTGCCGAGCCCCTTCAAGTCGCCGGTCCTGTTCTTTCCCGTTACGTGCCGTTTCAAGGCGCTCCAGATTGCGAAGCTCACGCGACTGCTGATAGGCTTCCTGCGCCAATGCTGAGATCTTCAACAGATCGGCCCCTGAAAACGCATTGGTATCGCGCAAATCACCGGACTTCTCGTCTCTGAAAGTGCGGCTGAATGACGTAGTGAAGTAATCGCCGTTTTCTCCAGCGTTTCGCCAAGTCGTTGCTTTGACGGAGCCATCGCGGATCGTAAACTCAGGTTTGTTGCTCACAATAGTTCTCCTTTCTTCATGAAGGCCGATAGCCTTCGACGTAAGACCACATGCCGTCGGCATACTGCGGATAGTGCGAGAATTGCTGCGGCACGCGCTCATTGATGACCCTCGCACGACGGCGACCCCATCTTGAGGGGATAGGCACGGAATCGTGGGGCGGATGATATGGGTTGGGCAGGAAGCGCCCAGCAAAGTCTAACCTTTCGTAGTAAGGATGCTTCTCGGCGAAAATTGGCTTGAGGTTCTTGCCCGAAATGAAGAGCAGTTGCCTGTCCTCGGGCATCGACAGAATTTCCTCAGGCATCATGAGTGCGCGTGCCTGTTTGGTGCGATGCTCTTCGGCGTAGGCGTGATACTTCATGTCTGCATAGGCCGAGAACGGATCGCCCCCGTTCATGATGTTCATGGCCGCGTTCAGTTTCTGCCGCTTGGCATCGGCCTGTCTGAGGCCATCGTCGTATTCCAGGGTTTCGGTGCCAAGCATTGAAGACACCATCTGCGCGGTCTGAAAGTCGCGAACGCCGAAGAACTGCCGCACTTGCGCTGAGCCGAGAAAACCCTGCAAAGCCGCCGCGCCAAAGTTGCGCACGATTTGTCCCGTGTCCTGAAATATTGCCCAGCTCCGAATGCCTGCACCGCGTCCGTACGTGAAACTACGAAGCAGCATTTCGAAATTCCCCATCTGCCCAGCTTCATCGACGAGGAACGTCACACGTCGGGCTTGCGGCGCTCGGGTTTTGTAGAGCATCGCTACCGTAAAGAAGACGCGCAGCAGCGGCGACCAGATTGAAAGGTACTCTGCTGGAGCAATCAGCGAAATTTTGCAGGCTGGATGGGTTGAGAGGAGTGCTGCTAGCGAGAAATCCGAACGCTCAAGCGATGCCGTTAGGACCGGATCGGCAAGAGCATTCAGATGGGCGTATATCTCGCCCATGATGCTGCCAAACTCTCTCGGACTGTCCTGTTGCTTGCTAAGCATCTCGTTCGCAACACGGCGTACATCGGCGGACGCGCTGGCCAGCATAATTTCTAGTATATCCGCCCAGCCCTGCGGGTCGGATTCGACGAGGTTGATGACGCGATACAGGCGCGGCAAGCTGACAGCGCGTTCGCGCTCCACAAGGGCAATCATGATAAATTGGAGCCATTCGCGCGCCCGCATCTCGAAATACTTCCCATTGCCGCCGCCCGAGAGGGGTATCAGTCCTTCTGCAATGAACTGGCAGTCGCCGAAAAGGTTCGGACTGTCCGGCTTGAGGATGTCGAGCGGGTTGCAGCTATGTTTCGGCAGGCCGCATTGTCCTGTTGGGTTCCACGAATACGCATAGTCGCCGTGACGCGTATGGGCGGCGGTCGAGATCGCAGTCTGCTCGCCGCGCGGATCAAGGGTCAGCATCGGCACGCCCGGTGAACCGCAATGTACATAGGCCAGGTCGTCGCGCAGTTTGCCCGAACCCGCCCCGCCGACCGTGATGAGCGGGGCGTCTCCCTCAAGACGCAATGGCTTATTTGCAAAATATCCTAATTGCAGTCCATTACGTTCAAAAAGGCCCGCGCGCCGTAATTCGCCTTCATTCGCCCAGGCAGCAGAACCGAACCGATACTCTTCATTGCTCATCATAACTACTTTCCTTTGAAAATACGGTCATGTGTGGCCATGACTTTTGTTTTTTCGGGAATCGAGAGGACGTGCGTGCCCGCGTCGGGATGAAAGCATTTGATGAAGTGCGAGCGGATTTCACGTGGCTTTACGGTCGGATGAAACGCGTTGATCATCCGTATCCAAACACAAACCTTCACATCGGAGGGAATGTCTGATTTGTCTGAATTCGGAGCAAAGAAGAGTTTGAAACGATCAAATATCGGCTTCATCTCGGGCTCGGTGAAAGAAATTTGGATATTGTCCATCTGAATTCTTCTCGACACTTAGTCCCAACCAAAAATCGCACTTAGGACCAGCAAACCGATGAAAAGGAATGGTCCATAACGTTCCTTGTAGTCCTCAATCCGCTGCGCAAGTTCCTCGCGCGCTTCTAGGAATTTCCCATAGAGGTCTTCCATGCTTGCCTCCCGAGAACCTGAGCTCTGTCCTCAGAGCTCAGGTCAGTTTGGGTTAAAGGCCTTCCCTAGCCGCCTAGCGATCCCAGGATCGCTAGGCCGACGAAGACCCAGAAAATGACCGCAGCGACTGCGCCCCAGTCAGTTTCTTTCTTGTAGATGCCGCCGACGCGGCGATGCTTCGTGAACATTGTCGAACTCCTTTCGTGGTTCACAGAAAGCGGGTCGCGAGTGCGAGCCCGCCCATCACCAGCGCCGTCGATATCGATGCGCGGGAGATGAAGAAGACCAGGGCGGCACAAACACCGCCCCAGACGAGGGCAGTCACGTCTTCGAAGCCGTAGCCATAGTGACGAACCGCAAAGGCCTGCACCCAGCCGATTGATTTGCTGTAGAGAGGCGGCGCGCCCAAGAAGGTGACGAGCAGCGCCAGTGTGTTTGCGAGGCCTTGGATGGACGACATGAAGATCGACCGGCCTGCATCTTGATGCTTCTTCATAAATGACATTCGTAGACCTTGATGTTGCCGTCGAACTTGATTGCCGACGATTGCATCCTGCCAAAGACCGTTGCTTGATCCGGGGGGATATGCCGAGTTTTCTCAAAGGGGCTGTTCGCCAGCTCGCTGCACTTGTCAGGCGGAATCTCGATCTGCGAAGGTGTGACCTGGAGGTGCGAGCATGGACGTAATTATTCTAGAGAGTGAACGGGAGCGGAGCCCGCTTGACTTTGAGAGCGTTAGCAAAGCCGAATTGGAAGTGTTCGGGCTTATTCCGTCCCTAGTGCCAACGTTGAACATTGCCTATTGCCGCTACATGCGCATGGTCGGCAACCACTCGTGCACAGATGAGTTCGAAGAACGCCAAAAGAAAATGGATAAGAAGAAGTTCTGGCCGACCCTTCAAGAGCAAGGTGGCCCGCATCCAGCGAACAACGCCAATCTGTGCGCTCTATTCATGAACCATTATTGCGGCATACCGTTTGACCAAGCTTACTTATGGCACCGGCGTGTTGAAGCACAAGAATGGCGTCAAGGCCTTCGAAGAGTACACGGAGTAACTGTCTCGGAGCAGTATCAAGCGCTGCAAAATAACAAAACGAACAAGATTACCACGGCAGCGCTGATCAAAGAGGACGGAACGACGTCAATGATCGACGCGGACGATGTCCCGTTCTAATGCGAAACATAATCTGTAGGCGGATTGTTGTCGTTAGCCGGTCTGATACCGAGCATGCTGACTTCAAACGGATAGCGAATTGACAAAATTGTTGCCACTACGCCAATCCTTAGATGAGATTCAGCTCGAGAACGTGGCCGGACGCCATTTGGAATTGGTCTATTCAGAAAATCCCTTGCCCACTCTCGCATGCTATCGGCTTCAAGATAATTCGTAATCAGAGAAACCTCGTTACCATTATGAACAATTCGCCCAGGATAATCGCGGTACATGTCGATTAGGTAGTCAACCCAATGATCAGGGCTTATTCCGAGCGAGGAAGTAAAGTCCCGAAAATCACGAAGAAAATTTGGGTCAGTAATACGGCGACTTGATATCATCTCTGTTGTTCTCTTTTTGCAGAATCCTTCTACAAGACAGTTTGCGCAAAGATGCATGCTCAACCCTCCTATACTTTGCGGTTTGACTCTGCGCTTGTGCGCCGTGTCCATGTCCGCGAAGCTAGGAGAACCATCCGGAGCGGGCGTTCCGGAAAGTTACGGAACTAGAGGCCCATGGCGTTCGGACAGGCTTTTGGCCAACTGATCAGATCGAAGCGAGGGATTGAGGGGCTGACGCAACAAGCCTTAGCAGTCGCCGCCTTCGGTGACGAGCGGTTCAAAACACGCATCTCTGAACTGGAGAACGGAAAGGTCGGCAAGCCTCAGTCAAAGACCATCGATGCGCTCGTCGTCGCCCTGAACATTTCTGATGACGAGCTGAACAAGGTCTTGAATCTAGAGCCTCACCCACGTGTCATCGACAACCTCTGTGACTTCTTCGACGCGGACGGCACAGGTTTTGTTGATATCGAGGTGGCCGCGAATGCTGCTGGCAAAGCGGTCCTCTTTCACAACCGTTGGCTCAAGGTCGAGGTCAAACGCGCAGAATACTTCCTGGAAGAGGCTATGTTCGTATGTCTCGAAGAAAGAGGGCGAAGACGCCCTGCGGGTTTGCCTCTGTCGCCGGAGGTGACAGGCTATCTCAAAAATTGCAGTGAAATATTGTTTGTTCACGTCGAGGACGGGACGCAGAAAACCACAGCGGGCAAAACGTATCCGCTGAAGATTGTAGAATAGATTGAGATCAGCATGAGCTTCGGGGAGATATTCGGGAACCTCGTGAAGACGCGTCGCGGCATCGAGGGGATGACGCAGCAAGAGCTGGCAGTGAGAGCCTTCGGCGACGAACGTTATAAGACCAGAATATCCGAACTGGAAAACGGCCATGTTGCGAAGCCCAGGACGTCAACAGTGGATGCGCTGGCGGTCGCTCTCGGCGTTGATGACGAGACCATAACGGCGTTACTCAATCAGCAGACTCATCCGCTGATCTACGACAATATCTGCGACTTTTTCTGGTTGGATGGAAGCAGAAGCATGGACTTCGAGCTTGCCTTTGCGAAGAGTCATGACAAGGCTGCATTCTTCCACGACAGTCGCTTGCGAGTGAAAATCAAACGAGCCGAATACTTCGTAGAAGAGCAGACGATGGTGTTCCTTGCCGAGGATGGTCGTCGCCGCCCCGCTGGCCTCGAACTGAACGATCAAATGGCAGAACTTGCCCCGCACTGTAACCGAGTGCTGTTCATCCATCTCAAGGAAGGAACCCACGAAAAGCTTGATGAGGTTGTCTGTCCGCTGAAGGTGATCTGGTGACGCAAATCCTGTAAGCATAAGGCAAACGGGTCTTGCGCGAAGCGGCATCGTTCTGCTTGATTCGGCAGCCATTTTTCCCAATTTTATCAATAAGTCCGACCCGCAAGATGTGCGGTGTACTACACCGCAATCTTGGCAAGGGAGCCCGCTGCGCGCTCCCGTTGCATCCCTCCGGCCTTGGCTCTTCCTGGGCATTGAACCCATCCAGAGCCATCAGAACGTGTCGCCGTTCCATCACTCGCGGGAGACTTCGCTCTCCCTGCACCCATCGATCAAAGGGGCTATCGCGCCCCTTATGAAATCCACTCGTCAGAGTTATGGCCCCCGACACCTGCCAATCAGGGGCGCGTTCCTGCTCCACCGATACCCCCATGACCATTTCATGGAGACCAACCCTGCGCGGTTTGGATGCCGATCAGGTCTGTCGCGACCCGATACCTACGACCAAGAGCCTCCCCGTGCTCTTTGGATACATGGGCCAACCTTGCGCTGGTTGGATATGCGAGCTGAGCCTTATTAGGTTCGTCGTAGGTTTGGTCAGAGCCTGAAAAGCTCTTGCACCACGATACAGAAATAGCCATTATGGCCAAAATGGCTCAAAGGCGTCAGCATGAAGACCGTCACCGCGAGAGATGCAAAAAATGGCTTCGGCAAGCTCTTGGATACGGCACGTTTTGAGCCGGTGACAGTCGAAAAACACGGAAGACCTGTTGTTGTCGTTATATCGATAGAGGAATTTCGTCGGTTGTCTGCTTTAGAAATACCCAAGCCCAAAAAATAGGGCGATCAAACAAGCTATGACTTCGAAAGTGGGGATCAATGCCGGCAAAAAAAAGAAAGACATCTATCAAGGGCATTGACCTGTTTTGTGGCGCTGGCGGGCTTACCAAAGGCCTGCAATCTGCCGGAGTGGATATCGCTCTCGGCGTGGATATTGATCCAGCTTGTGAGTATCCCTATTCGAAGAACAACAATTCCCAATTCTTGCTAAAATCCGTCGATGATCTTTCGGCTAAAGAACTGATCAGAGCTTTGGATGGGGCGCAATTTACGCTTCTGGCGGGCTGTGCCCCGTGCCAACCTTTCTCCACATATTTGCAGGGAAAGTCGGGTCCATCAGATCACCGCTGGCATCTTTTAAGGCATTTCACGCGACTAATATTGGAGACAAAGCCCGATCTGGTCACCATGGAAAATGTGCCACGCCTAAAGGAACAGAGGGTTTTTGATGGCTTTGTGCGCTCATTGCGTCGTGAAGGATACTCTGTTTGGTTCGACGTAGTGAAATGCTACGATTATGGGGTGCCGCAACAACGGCAGCGTCTAGTTCTTCTTGCATCAAGACTGGGGCCGATTGACTTTGTTCAGCCAACAACACCCGAAGGAAAACGTATTACTGTACGTGATGCTATTTCTGAGCTTCCAGCGCTAGAGGCAGGAGAGACATGCTCTAGCGACCCGCTCCACCAAGCATGCAGCCTGTCAGAACTCAATCTCCAACGTATACGCGCTTCAAAGCCCGGAGGAACTTGGCGAGATTGGGAGCCTGACCTTGTCGCCGCCTGCCACAAAAAAAGTTCGGGAAAGACATATCCGAGCGTATACGGTCGAATGACTTGGGATGACGTAGCGCCGACAATGACTACGCAATACTACGGGTTTGGCAATGGTAGATTCGGTCATCCCGACCAAGACCGGGCTATATCTTTGCGCGAGGGCGCGATTCTTCAAAGTTTTCCTCGGAACTACAAATTCGTGCCGAGCGGCGAACCAATTTATCGAAAGTCTATTGGTCGCCTTATAGGTAACGCCGTGCCCGTGAAGCTTGGAAAAGCAATAGGCAGAAGTATAGTAAATCACGTAAGCCAATATTCAGAAATCACCGAGCGGGCGGCTTGATGGTGGCCGCGATTGATAGCGAACAGCGCATCTACAGTGGGTTCGCGAGTGAGCCTGAGCCAGGTCAACTGGTTGAGGTTCGCCGAAGGCAATGGGTTGTTGCAAATGTACAAGCTTCGTCGATTGACGGACCTTCGAGCACACCGCAACACTGCATTACACTCTCTTCTATTGACGAAGACAGTCTCGGCGAAGAGCTCGAAGTCGTCTGGGAGATTGAGCCGGGTGCACACATCATTGAGAAGGCTGGCTTGCCGACCATCACAGGCAAGGATGACACCGAACGACTTGAAGCATTTCTAGATGCTGTTCGTTGGGGCGCTGCCACAAATGCCGACCGAGGATTCCCGCAAGCCCCTTTCAGGAGCGGCGTCAGCATCGAAGACTTCCAGCTTGATCCAATGGTGCGCGCCATCGACATGGCGAGGGCCAATTTGCTGATTGCCGACGACGTTGGTCTCGGAAAGACGATCGAAGCTGGTCTTGTCATTCAGGAACTGTTTTTGAGGCACCGAGCGCGGTCTGCGCTCGTCGTCTGCCCTGCGTCGCTTCAGGAAAAGTGGCGCGTCGAAATGCTGGAAAAATTCGGGCTCGAATTCAAGATCGTCAACACCGAGTACATAAAGGAACTGAGGCGTAATCGTGGAATTCACGCAAACCCGTGGACATCGTTCCCGCGCTTGATCGCGTCCGTGGACTGGATCAAGTCTGGCGAAGCGTTCCGTATGCTGCGCGACGTTCTACCCGTACACGCCAGCTATCCCCGAAAGTTCGACATCTTGGTTGTCGATGAGGCCCACAATATCGCGCCCGCCGGTTCGACGCACTATGCCCTCGAAAGTCAGCGGACGCGACTGATAAGGAAGATCGCTCCACACTTCCAGCATCGATTGTTTCTGACTGCGACCCCGCACAACGGTTACACCGAGTCATTCACTTCACTGCTGGAGCTGCTCGACGATCAACGCTTTTCTAGAAACATCCTGCCGGACGAGAAGCAGCTCTCGCAGGTGATGATCCGTCGATTGAAGACCGATCTCGTCGATAGCGATGGCAAACCGCTCTATCCGAAGCGAAACCTTCAAGCTCTATCGATACCGTTCACAGCCGACGAGCGTTCGATCCATCGCATTTTGGATGCCTACGCCAAGAGCCGAGAGCAAACTGCCCGCGACACCGCTTCGACGGGAACGAAGTTCGTCAACAGTCTTCTCAAGAAGCGATTGTTTTCTTCCCCGGCTGCCTTCGCTTCGACCTTGGAGCGCCATTTCGTGACGCTCAATGCAGGCAAGGTCGATCAGAAAGCCGACGCCATGGCGGAACGAATTCTGCGCAAAGCAATCCAGAAGGCAGACGAAGACTATGCCGATGACGCCCAGGCGGAAGCTGCACAAGAGGAAGCGATTGAGGAGGCCACAAAACGAGCCGCTCCGCTGACGGATGAAGAAAAACGGCTGTTGGGCCAGATGCGCGATTGGGCACAGCGAAACGCCCATCGTGCTGACTCCAAAGCCAACGCCATCGTCGGTTGGCTTGAAGCCAATCTCAAGACTGACGGTGAATGGAACGAGCGCCGTGTCATTCTCTTCACGGAGTACCGCACCACGCACCAATGGCTTCAGCAAATACTCGCATCGAACGGGTTCGGTGCTGAGAGGCTCTCAACGATACACGGTGGAATGGACCACGACGAACGTGAAATCGTCAAAGCCGCGTTCCAGACCAACCCGAAGGATTCCGCCGTTCGCATCCTGCTGGCGACCGATGCGGCTTCGGAAGGCATTGACCTCCAGAACTATTGTAATTGCCTCATCCATGTCGAAATCCCCTACAACCCGAACGTCATGGAGCAGCGCAATGGGCGCATCGACCGTCACGGGCAGAAACAGGACGAAGTCTTGATCTGGCACCCGGTCGATGGAGGCGCAGCAGAGGGCGACACGTTAGGCGGACACCAGGACGACATCATTCGGGCTCTCAAGAAGCTCGAAGCGATGCGCGAGGACATGGGCAGTGTGAACCCCGTCATCGCCCCCCAAATGGCCGGTCTGATCGAAGGCACACGGCGCGAACTCGACACGCGCGAAGCCGAATTGCGGGCCGAGAAAGCACGGCGCTTCGTGCGCGCGGAGCGCCAGCTCAAGGAGCGAGTTGCGCGGCTTCATGAGCGTCTACAGGAAACGCGAAAAGACTTTCACCTCACGCCCGATCGTATTTGCGCTGCGGTCAAGGCGGGTCTGGCGCTTGCGGACAAGTCGCCCCTAAAGCCGGTCGAACTGGAAGGCGCGCCTTCTGGCACGGTCTTCGAAATGCCCGCGCTTACGGGATCATGGGCTCGCTGCATGGAGGGTTTGCGCCATCCTTTTACCGGCAAGCTTCGCCCGATCACGTTCGACCATGACGTCGCCAAAAACAGGGATGACGTCGTGCTGGTTCATTTGAACCACAGACTCGTCCAGATGTGCCTTCGGCTCATGCGCGCCGAGGTCTGGGCGCAGGACGATGTGAAGAAACTGCATCGCGTCGATATTCGGACGTTACCCGACGCCATGCTCGACGATCCGGCAGTGGTGATCGTCTCGCGTCTCGTTATCACGGGCGGTAATCATCACCGCTTGCACGAGGAGCTGACGGTTTCAGGTGGCTACCTCAAGGACGGCGGCTTCTCCCGTGAGCCGCGCGTCACGCAGGTGAACGAATGGCTTACGACCGCGAGTGAGAGCGATGCGACGCAGGCCGAACTCGACAAGCTTTCTGCGCGCTTCCCCAAATACGAGGAAGCGATCATGCAGACCGTCATCGCGCGATCACGCGATCGTCTGCGCAATCTCGAAACCACCCTGCAAACCCGCAAGCAGCAGGAAATCAAGAACATCGGCACCGTCCTCGACGAACTGTCCAAAGCTATCACCCTCGAACTGAAGAAGGACGTCGAGCCCCAACAGCTCGCGCTGTTCAGTGAAGACGAGCGGCTGCAAGTCCGGCGCGACAGCGATGCTCTAAGAGCCCGGCTTGCGCGCATACCGCAGGAAAAAGAAGAGGAAGTCGCTGCGATCGAACAGCGTTACGAGGGCTTCGTCGATCGAACCTTCCCGGTGGCTGTGATCTTTTTGATGCCCGAATCCCAAATGACGAGGGCGGAACAATGAGCGCGGTCAGCCCACATGGAGAATGGCTTTCTCTTATCGACATATCCGGTCCGTTTCTTGCGGAGCCTGTCCTCAAGGATACGTTCCCCCAGGGATTGGAAGAAATCGATGCTTCGAAGCGCAAGCTCCTAAGACAGGCCTATGACGAATGGCGTGAGGCGCAGGAACTCGACGATCCCGAACTGGACGCGATCCATGCCGCGTGGGTCGATCTGGTCCTGCGGCGAGGCCTGGAACTCGACGAGGACGGAGCAGGAGACGTTTTCAAGGCGCGTCGCGATCTACCCGCGACATTGAAGTGTGACCTTCCTGAGCGCCGCGCGGTTCTGTACCCCGACTTTGCTGTCGTGAACGATTCGCAAGGCCTGCAAGCGCTCATGCTGGTTGCGACCTACGGTCCGAACACGCCGCTCGACGAACCGATAAAGGTGGATGGCTGGGCCGCCAGTCCAGCCGAACGAATGGTCGAACTTTGCCGGGCCACCGGCGTGCGCCTTGGGCTCGTGACGAACGGCGAGCGTTGGATGTTCGTCGATGCGCCGGTCGGTGCGGTGACGAGCTTCGCGAGTTGGTACGCAAATCTCTGGAGCCAGGAGCCGAAGACCTTGCAGGCCTTCGTCAACCTCCTTGGCGTCCGTCGCTTCTTCGTCGATCAATGCGAGCAGCTACCCGCTTTGCTGGACGAGTCGTTGAAGCTGCAAGACGAGGTCACGGATGCACTCGGCGAACAGGTAGGCCGTGCCGTGGAAGTCCTCGTCCAGTCGCTCGACCGCGCGAACGTCGATCGCGACTACAAGCTCCTTGAAGGCGTCGAACCTGCCGAGCTTTATGAAGCGGCTCTGACGGTTATGATGCGGATCGTCTTCTTGCTTTCGGCGGAAGAGCGCGGCCTGCTGCTGATGGGCGACGAGCGATACGAAGCCAACTACGCCGTATCGACCTTGCGGATGCAGCTTCGCGGCGATGCGGAAGAAATTCTCGAACGCCGCTGGGATGCATGGTCGAGACTTCTCGCGATCTTCCGGGCAGTCTATGGCGGTATCGAGCACGAGGCGCTGCGGCTGCCCGCGCTTGGCGGTTCGTTGTTCGATCCCGACCGCTACCCCTTCCTGGAAGGTCGATTGAAGGATTCGCACTGGAAGACCGATCCGGCGGCTCCGTTGCCGATCGACAACCGGACTGTCCTCTTGCTGCTCGACGCCGTGCAGCTCTTTCAGGGGCGAACACTTTCCTATCGGGCGCTTGATGTCGAGCAAATCGGCTACGTCTACGAAGGGTTGCTCGAACGCACCGTCGTCCGTGCGAAAGAGGTCACGCTTGATCTCGACGCGACCAAGAACGCCAAAAAACCTTGGGTGACACTCGACGAGCTGGAAGCCGCTGCGGCGAAGAGTGCCGAAGCGTTAGAGAAATTGCTGAAGGAACGCACTGGCAGCTCGAAGAGCCGCGTAACGAACGACCTCAAAAAGAAGGTCGAAGATGCAGATGCGGACAAGTTGCTGACCGCCTGTCACGGCGATCAGGCGCTACGTGACCGGGTCAAGCCGTACTTCCATTTTCTGCGCATAGACCGCTGGGACTATCCGCTCGTCTATCCCGTGGGCACCTTCATGGTGACGACAGGAACGGATCGCCGTGAGACGGGTACGCACTACACGCCGAAATCCCTCACCGAAGCGATCGTCAAGGAAACGCTGGAGCCTGTCGCTTATGTCGGCCCCGCGGAAGGCAAGCCTCGTGATGAATGGAAGCTCAAATCCCCTGCGGAGCTTCTCGATCTCAAGATTTGCGATCCGGCCATGGGATCGGGCGCGTTCCTCGTTCAGGTTTGCCGCTGGCTTTCGGAGCGGCTTGTCGAAGCGTGGGGCCAAAGCGAGGAAGCCGGAAACTCCGTCACCGCCGAAGGTGTAGTGGTAGCGAAGCGCAATGGCTACGAACCGCTTCGTAACGATCCGGAAGAAAGGCTGCTGACCGCCCGGCGTTTGATTGCCGAGCGATGCCTATACGGTGTGGACGTCAACCCTCTCGCCGTCGAGCTGGCGAAGCTTTCGATCTGGCTGGTGACGCTCGCCAAGGGGCGACCGTTTGGCTTCCTCGACCACAATCTTCGAAGCGGCGATAGCCTTCTCGGAATCTATAATATGGAGCAGCTCCACTATCTGGACATGAATCCGGGTAGTGGAAGCTCTAAGAAACTCTTTGCATCGAACATTGATCAAGCCGTCCAAAAGGCTATTGATTTGCGCATTGAGCTTCGTAGCCGCGCTATCCGTGACATCCGCGATGTTGAGGTCATGGCTCAATTAGATGAACAGGCCAGGCAAGAGCTTCACCTAATGGAACTCATCGCCGATTCCTTTGTCATTGAGATACTCACGGCGAATAACATAGGTTTCGATACCACTGCCCTTTCAATCGAAGTTGGTGCCGCAATTGAAGGTAAAAGTGATAGCCAACATGCTTTGAGCCGACGCACTCAAAAGAGCCAGGGCACCGGTCTTTCGACCGGTAGATCCTCACGACGTCTCTTCCATTGGCCGCTGGAATTTCCAGAGGTGTTTCAAAAAAACGGTGACGGCTTCGATGCGATTGTCGGAAACCCGCCATTTCTTGGTGGGACTCGGATCAGTTACCGCTTGGGAGACGAATACCTCCAAAACCTCTATACGCTATATCCCTACTTTGGCAATCGGGCGGACCTCGTTAGCATATTCCTCAATCGGGCGTCTGAGCTCTGTCATTCGAGCGGCTATATTGGAATCATTGGTACTGACACTATTGCGCAAGGAGATACAAGAAAAGTAGGCCTAGAACGGCTGTTGAATAAAGGCTTAACGGTTTTCCGAGCCTCCACATCTGTTCCTTGGCCCGGTAAAGCTGCACAACGAATTTCCGTTGTCTATCTTTCGGTTAGCCCTTGGCAAGGTAGCCGTATACTCAACAATGACAATGTCGCAAATATATCATCGTTTCTTGATGAATCTGATTTAGAGCAAGAAGTTCACAGCCTGAAGGAAAACCTAAACCAAAGTTTTGAAGGAGCTAAACCCAGCGGTGAAGGATTTGTACTCACGCCGGATCAAGCTGCTGCGTTAGTGAAAGTCGAACCTAGCGCCTCTGAAGTCATCTATCCCTATCTTCGTGGTGAAGACCTTAATTCCAACCCAGATCAGAACCCCTCGTTCTTCGTAATAGATTTCGGTGATCGCTCTCTTGAGGATGCTGCTTCGTATCCAAATTGCCTAAACATCATTCGTGAGAAAGTAAAACCTGTTAGAGATAAGGTTAAACGGAAGGCCCACCGAGAGCGGTGGTGGATGCATGGAGAATTGAGGCCTGGTCTATATGCTGCAACAGGTAATCTCTCTCATGTGATCGTACATGCTTTTACAAGTAAGCATATTGCATTCTGTATAGTGCCGAATACTTCACGGTTTGCTGCGCCCATGAACGTTTTTGCGTTCTCAGATTTTCCTAGATTCGGAATTCTTCAAAGCAGCATTCATACCATCTGGGCTCTCAAACACTGTTCTACCACGATGGGGGGCTCAATCCGCTATACGCGATCGGACGTTTTTAATACCTATCCTTTTCCAACTGAAGCAGCTGAAGGGTTGTCGGAAATCGCTCAGAAATATCATTCGTTTCGAAGTGAGCTCATGCTCTCACGAAATGAAGGATTAACTAAAACGTATAACCGTTTCAATGACACAGATGACAATTCAGATGGCACCCAAGAATTACGTAGTATTCATGTCAAGTTGGACGATGCAGTTTGTGCTTCATATGGATGGCGCGATCTCAGTCTTGGGCATAGTTTTTATGAAACACCGAGAGGAATTAGATTCACTCTTCAAGAGGAGGCACGATTAGAGCTTCTTCGTCGCCTGACAAAACTGAACCAGAGACGTTATGAAGCCGAACAGACGCCTCAAGAAAACAAAGCATCGTCCTCAAAGCCGAAAAAGGCGATCGACACGGATAATGATCAAAAAGACTTATTCAGCGAAGGCCAAGTGTCGGCCTCAACGAGGCGCATATGATTGATCAGCCGATAGTTAGTATTGCAAACGCCTGGATCGCCATTGATGCCGGGAAGGAATCCGGAGGATTCCCCTATCCGGACTTCGTGTTGGAGCTAAGGGGCGAAGGACATCTCTTTTCGTCCATCGCCGAGGGCGATTGGATTTTGATGGCCACTCCCAATGGAAAGTTCGCCCGTGTCGGGCGCATGCTCCGGCGTCGCTCAAGCAGCGAAAGAACGACGGTCTATTTCGACAAAATGCTCAAGGCTGACAGCGCCATTTCAATTGAGGTCGGCGGCCTCTCGCTACCCTCAACGGGCTCTATTACTCGGCTTCAATGGAGCGACTTCGCCGACGGTCTAGCGAAGATTACGGGTAAGACGCCGGACGATGTATCCTTGATCGAACATCAGGCTTACATCCGCGAACTTCTCCAACTGGCCGTAATGGACGACCTGCTCGGACCGGCCAACGGACCGCACGAACAGATCGTCGATATGGGCGTCCGTGACCGTTATTTGGTCGGCAAGCTCGCTCCCCAGCAGCGCGGTGATGCCGGTGGCATCGAAGGCCTGGAAGGCCCACTCGAAGCGGAGGACGAAGAAGAGCCGGACGATCTCGAAGTTCATACCGGACGTCATGATCCCGGCGCAGAATTCGACGGCACGACAGGAACGGTCGATGCCGAGGCGGACGCCGCCGACGAGATCGACGCGGCGAGCAATCAGTCTCTCATACCGTCGAGCTTCGGCTTCACGTTTTGCGTCGATGGCGACGTCGAGAAGATCACTGTTGATGCGCGCTGGGGACAATATGTCCGTGAGCGTGAGCACGATCACAAGAAGACGATCAACCGCAAGATCAAAGACGAGCACGGCAATGTCATCGAAACCAGACAGGAAGAAGTTCCCGTTAAAGTCTGGCAGCGCATCCCCTGCGGAGGGGAGGTCATTCTTGATCTCTCCGAAGGCGTGATCCCGCATCAAGCCCCCGACAAAGATCATCCCGAAGTGCGCATTCAGGGAACGATCCGTGGCAAGAACGCCAACGGCGATCGGCTGATAACACTCTTTCTCGTCAACGCGCAGGGAGAGCCGGAAGAGAATAAGGATACTGCCTGGCTCTTCCAGCCCGAAATCATGGCGCGTGCCGCGTCCGGCTCCAAAGACCCTGCAATCTTCCGGCGGCGGCTCGCTCTGAACACCGCAGGTGATGACACCGAGCGCGACGCCCTTGAAATGATCTATCGGCGGCAAGTGGAATTCGCGGTCGGTCACGGCGTAGCCGTTCACGCGCAAACCGAAGCGGGCGATCCGGAGCGCGCTACGATGGTGCGCACGGTCGTAATGCCGCAATACGAAGTGCCGGTGACGGAGACACCCGGCCTGCGCGACGAAGATCGTCCGGCGATGCGCGCGATGGTCGATAAAGGCTATCTCGACATGGAGGCGCTCGCCGCCATGGAGCGCGATGAACTCGTCGCCGCTCTATCCACCCTTTCCGATGACTACGGGAAGTGGATCGACGAACAGGCTGCTCGTGTCGGTGCGGATGTTATCGGGCATGACGACCCGGCGAAGGCAGCGCTCCAACGGTGCAAGGACATCAAGGTAAGGCTCGAAGAAGGCATCGCTGTCCTTGCCGACAAGGCGGATGACAAGGCGCTTAAGGCGTTTCGGTTCGCCAACCTCGCTATGGCAAGGCAGCGTATCCATAGTCTCTACGCGCTCTCGCAGCGGCGGGGTGAAGGCAAGGACCTTAGCGAGTTCGAGGTACGCAAGAACCGCTCGTGGCGACCGTTCCAGCTCGCATTCATATTGCTGTCGCTGCCGTCGCTCGCCGATCCGACGCACAAGGATCGCAGCAAACCCGTAGATGCTTTTGCGGACCTTCTCTGGTTCCCGACCGGTGGTGGTAAAACCGAGGCCTATCTCGGCGTCGCGGCTTTTTCGATGGCGATCAGGCGGCTGCAAGGAATGCTCGGCGGCTATGATGGCGGCAGAGGCCTGGGCGTCATCATGCGCTACACGCTCCGGCTTCTGACACTTCAGCAATTCCAGCGCGCTTCAACGCTGATTTGCGCCATGGAGCTACTTCGTCAGGAAGCCATTGCAGGTGGCGACGAGTCCCTTGGCCAAGAGCCTTTCACGATCGGCCTCTGGGTCGGCAACAAAGTGACGCCGGGCTCGACCGACGATAGCCACCGCGCGATCAAGGACATTCGCGATCCCGACAAATTCGATGCAGGCGGAACATCCCCCGCCCAACTGACGAGCTGCCCGTGGTGCGGCTGCGAGATTTCGGACAAGCGCGACATCGAAGTCAATACCTTCCTCAAGCGCACGACGATCTATTGCGGTGACAAGAAAAGCCGCTGCGAATTTTCACGCGGCAAGTCGAGCAAGAAAGCGCATCCGGGTATTCCGGTCGTCGTGGTGGACGAGGAAATCTATCATCGTCCGCCATCAATGATGATCGCCACGGTAGACAAGTTCGCTCTGATGGCGTGGCGCGGCGAAGTCCGCACCCTCTTCGGGCGGGCGAATTCGGAATGTCCGAGGCACGGCCTGATTTGGCCGGAATCCGATTGCACCGGCAGGCATCCGGCAAGCAAAGGTTTGCCGCGCTCCGAACCTAAGAAGATCGCAGCGCTCCGGCCACCCGACCTAATCATACAAGACGAGTTCCACCTGATTAGCGGACCGCTCGGCACAATGGTCGGCCTCTACGAGACCGCGATTGACGAACTCTCGGGCTGGAAGATCGGCGATCTGACGATCAAGCCGAAGATCGTCGCATCGACGGCGACGGTGCGCAAAGCGACCGAGCAAGTGAACAACGTTTTCATGCGTCGCGTCGCTGTCTTCCCTCCGCACGGGCTGGATGTCGGGGACAATTTCTTTTCCGTGCAGCGACCGATCGAGCAAATCCCCGGACGGCGCTATCTCGGCGTATGCTCGCCGGGCAGCTCACGTCCGGCAATGCTGATCCGCGTCTATACGGCCTTCCTCACTGCTTCACAGGCCTTGTTCGACCGTTTCGGCCAGATCGCCGATCCCTACCTGACGACGGTCGGATACTTCAATTCGCTGCGCGAACTCGGCGGAATGAAGCGTCTCGCAGAAGACGACGTGCAGACCCGAGCCTATCGTGTGCAGATGAGCCTCGTTGATCGTCCGGGATTGGCGCAGCGACGCGTCAGCAATATCCGCGAATTGACCTCCCGCGTTTCGAGCCGCGAAATTCCGAAGTCGCTCGACCAAATGGAAGTCAAGTTCAAGGCGGCGTTCGATCCCGCCAAAGGCAAGTTCGTGACGGAATGGGCCGAAGGCGAAGCCCACGCGATTGATGTCGTGCTCGCCACGAACATGCTCTCGGTAGGTGTTGACGTTAATCGCTTGGGCCTCATGGTCGTGAACGGTCAGCCGAAGGGAACCGCCGAATACATTCAGGCCACCAGCCGCGTGGGCCGCGCTTCACCCGGCCTTGTCTGTACGGTACTGACATGGGCGCGTCCGCGAGACCTGTCGCACTACGAGACCTTCGAGCATTACCACGCCACCTTCTATAAGCACGTGGAAGCGCAATCCGTCACCCCGTTTTCGCCCCGTGCGATGGATCGTGGTCTGACGGGAGCGCTGCTTAGTGTCGTTCGCCTGGAGAACGATGTTTTCAATCCGAACGTCGGAGCCGGAGTTCTCGACAAACCCGACAAGGCGGAAGTCGTTCAAGCTTCGAAAGTCCTTGTCGATCGCGCGTGGAGCATATCGCAGGAAGCGGCCATCAAAGACCTCGCCTCCGATGCTCTTAAAGAGCGTCTCGATGTATGGGCCGACGAAGCCAGCAAAGGTGGTCGAACCCTCGCCTACGAGAAAAAGGGGCCGAAAAAGGACACTATGGTCGCCTTGCTGCGCAAGCCCGGCATCAAAGCCTGGGACAATTTCACAGTTCCAATGTCGATGCGCGAGGTTGAGCCGGGCGTTCGTCTCGTGATGAACAAGGCCCGGTATGGCGGCGCAGGCCCGGCCTGGACTCCGCCACCTATCAGCGGCGGTGACGATGATGGGGGCGACGAATGAGCGGCGATCGGACACCTATAGGGCAGGTCCGCCCATCACAGTTACTTTGGACTTACGGTCCGGGCGCGCTCATCGACATGCCCAGCTTGTCCGTCGTTACGCTGGGCATCGACCGATGGGAGAAGAGCCGCTGTCAGCCGATCGAAGAAGCGCGCTTGTTGGCCGCCGTACGCCGAGAGTTGGGGCCGCAAGTCGAAAGCCTGCGTGTTCCGCCCTTCCAAAAGAGTGACGACATTGATGTCTGGTCGGCGGAAGCATACATTGGCGTTCCGGTCAGGCCGTTCCCCCGCTGGCTGCGCTGCGTCAAGTGCGGCTTGCTCTCCGAATACGATCTCGGACTCTTCGAATGCAAAGAGGATCGCTACCGGCCTGAAAGAACCCGCTTCGTACACAAGGACTGCAAAGGCTCGAAGGGAGACCAGCCCGCCAAGGACGCTGACGCCGTTCCGGCCCGCTTCCTGCTCGCCTGTCGCGATGGCCACCTTGATGACTTTCCGTGGCACTATTTTGTGCACAGCGGTCCCTCGACATGCAAAGGTACATTGCGGTTCTTCGAAAGTGGCGCGTCTCTCCAAACCGAAAATCTGTGGGCGAAATGCGACGAGTGCGGCGCCTCACGCAGCATGGCCCATGCGTTCGGTAAGTCCGGCAAGGAGAACCTGCCAAAATGCAGGGGGCGTCATCCGCATATGGATCAATACGACGCCGACTGTGAGGAACAGGCTCGCGCGGTGCTTTTGGGCGCGACGAATAGCTGGTTCCCGATAACACTCTCGGCGCTCGCAATTCCGCTCGCACGTGACCCGGTATCCCAACTGGTCCAAGACGGGTGGGAATATTTCGAAGACTTGGACTCCGAAGCCGAAGTGGCCGTCACCGTGAAAACGCTGAAAAAGACAGGCGCGTTGCCAGGGATAGAAAAGCATACTCCCAAGGTCATCTGGGACGTGGTCGAACAATTTAAGGATGGTGGGGGCGATACCGGCGTGACTGAAGCCGATATCAAAGGCCCCGAATGGGAAGTCCTGACTGATCCCAACCCGCCGACAGATTGGCCTCATTTTTTGAGCAAGGGAGTGCCCGTTCCAACGGGGTTTGAGAAACCAATCGAAAGCGTCTTGTTGCTTGAAAGGCTGCGCGAAGTGAACGCTCTTCTCGGCTTTACTCGCGTTGAGGCTCCTGAGGAGTCCGGCAACCCCGATGAACAGGCCGCGCGGGCTGCTCTATGTAAAGACCCGCCAAGCTGGGTTCCCGCTACGCAAGTCCACGGAGAGGGCATATTTATCCGCTTCAGCGAAACCGCACTAAAGAAGTGGGAAGCGTTCCCTAGCGTTATCGAACGTGACGCTAAGTTGCTCGCTGGGCATCGCGGATGGCGGAACGCCCGCAAACTTGATCCAGACGAAGGTTATCCTGGCATCCGCTACGCGATGCTACACACGCTTTCGCATCTTTTGATCCGGGAACTCGCGCTAGAATGCGGGTACAATTCCGCAAGCATCCGGGAGCGCATTTATGCCGATACCGAAGGCGAAGAGCCGCAAGCCGGAATTTTGATCTATACCGCAGCGGCGGATTCGGACGGTACGCTTGGCGGTCTCGTCGATCTCGGAAAACCCGAAAACTTGGGGCGTCTGCTCAGGCAAGCATTGGGACGCGCGCATATCTGCTCGTCAGACCCTCTGTGTTCGGAGCACGAACCGGAAAAGGACAGATCGCTCCATGCTGCGGCTTGTCATGCTTGCTCGTTTGTCGCGGAAACCTCCTGCGAATTCGGCAATCGCTATATCGACCGCACGTTGCTGGTGCCAACCCTGGATGTCGCTGATGCGGCGTTCTTCGGGTGACCGGGGGACGCAATGCAGGAGCTGCTTGATGCCATCACCGATCTAGTCGCAAACAGTCCACCGGCGAAGATCAGCCAGTTAGCCTCCAGAGTACAGGCAGATTCTCTCAAAGAACTACCGGCCGCCACAAGCGGGTGGGCGACAACACCAGCCTCGAAAGACCGCCTCAAGAATTTCCTCGCAGCACTGGCACCAATGGACATTCCACCTGCTGAAATCGCGGGGATGCTCTTGGGGGCAAGCCATGCCTATCACAGAGCGAAGACCGAAGAGACGGTGGACCTCATTTGGACAGGGCCATCCAGTGAACTCGTTGCGACACGCAAGACCGAACAGGCTCTGTTGCAGGTGATTCAAACCGCTCGCTCAAAGCTCTTCCTTACGAGTTTTGTCGCTTATGAGGTTTCTGCGATCATCAACGCACTAACCAAGTCGATGGATAGCGGCGTATCGCTGTCGATGCTTCTGGAATCCGACGAAGGTCACGGCGGCGGCGTTTCTTTCGATGTCATTGGCAAGATGACCAAGCTTTTGCCTGCCGCCAAAATCTATTTCTGGTCGAACAAGCAGGATGCATTCGCGGGCGGCAAGGTGCACGCCAAGGTCGCGGTTGCAGACGAGCGCATGTGTTTCATATCGAGCGCCAATCTTACCGGACACGCCATGGAAAAGAACATGGAGACTGGCGTTTTGGTCGACGGCGGCTCACTTCCGGCCAAACTGCACAGGCACCTCGAAGCGCTCGTGACTACGAAGCAACTGACGCAGGCATAGATGGACAAGGTAAGCAAAGATACACGCTCAAGGATCGCCCCCTCAGTTCCGCGGAAGGATTACCTACGCGGCACGCTGCGGGATAAGCCGACGTGGTATTTCTTTAGTAGAGCGCTATGCGAAGCGCATGAAACAGGACAACAAACATAGAGAAGTTAGCTAATGGTCCGTCGGAGCCGACAAGGTGCACTCACCGCACACGAGAAGAAAATTGTAAAGGCGCTTCTGTCCAAAGGTTGGCGTAACCAAGATATCCAAGCTTTAGTCAACACGGGACGCTCGGCGACAATAAACAGTGCCCGAATAACCGGGGTAAAGCAGGATGCGCGACAAAGGTCTGCTTCTGATGATGAGGTTGAATTTTTCATCAAGAAGAAAGAGTCCTACGACCCTCGTTCTGGTCTAAATCTTTATGACGATGAACGACTTATTCGCGCACGCGAGGCGATGACACTTGCTGTCCAAATATTTAACAGCCCCGCCTTGAAATTCAAAACCGAAGTTTTTTCCGTACTTGCCAATATCGCATGGACTTACCTCCTACATGAATTTTATGAACGAAAGGGGACGCCAATCGTCGGGGATGACGGCAGGTCGCTACTCCTTAGTCAGATGGTGGAGAAGCAAGACAGTCCGCTGACTTCGGGAATGAAGCAAAATCTACGGGCTCTAAAAATTATTCGAGACGAAGTTGAGCACAAGTTGCTCGGAAGGGCTGATGCGAAGTGGCAAGGGCTGTTTCAGGCGTGCTGCCTTAACTTTGATAAGGTTCTCTGCGAACTCTATGGTGATCAGCTATCATTATCTCACGATCTTTCGTTCGCTTTGCAATTTTCTCGAATGAATCTAGAGCAACTGGCCACAGTAAATCGATACGAGATCCCTGCTGGGATTGATGCTTTGGACGCGCGGCTCGTGGATGGCCTGACCGAGGAACAGGTTGCAGATTTAGAGTATCAGTTTCGCGTTATTTATACGATGGATGCGGCTTCAAAAAGCCGATCACATATCGAATTTGTTCGTCCAGAATCCGCTGAGGGAAAAGAAATTCGAAACGTGCTTGTTCAGTACAAAGCGGCGGATCACCTATACCCCCATAAACCGTCGCACGTTGTTGAATTGGTCGCGGAAAGGTCAGGCGCACGATTTACATCCCATAACCATACGCAAGCGTGGTTGCTTCATAACGTACGCCCACGTGGAAATGCGGCGCAGCCAGAAAATACAAACAAGGACTACTGTATTTTTCACGCGACCCACAACGATTACACTTATTCAGAGAAATGGGTTGAGCGTCTTGTTGAGGAAGTCCAAGACGCGACCAAGTTTGCTGCAATCAAAGCCCAACGAATCTAAGTTCTTTACGCATCCGCACGGATCGGGCTCTCGTGAACCGAGCCAGCAAGCTGTCTCGGCCATTCGGCTTCGATCCCTTGCGCACCATCTGACAGCCCTCGCGGGCTGACCTCTCCCTTTTCGTTTCGAGGGCCTGCGGCCCCGTCCTCCGTCAAGACCAAGCCCTTCGCTATGGCTTCGGGCGAAAGCCATGGCCCGTGGCTCGGCTGCGCCTGCGCCCGCACCTCTTCCATGGCCTTCGGTCTGGACGGCCGTCCCCCCGCTCATTGGCGCGGGCCTAGTCCGGTTGCATGCGCAACCGACTACCCAAGAAAGGGGGATGCAGATGAAAACCGACATTTATGAAAGGGTTACCAACAAGATCATTGCCGACCTTGAGCAAGGCGAGCTGACATGGCTGAAGCCATGGAGCGCGGGCAACATGGAAGGCAAGATCACCAAGCCACTGCGTCATAACGGCGTGCCTTATAGCGGCATCAATATCCTGATGCTTTGGGGAGCTAGCATCGAGGCGGGCTATCTCTCACCGTACTGGATGACCTTCAAACAGGCGAAGGAACAAGGCGCACACGTGAAGAAAGGCGAGCGCGGCAATCTGGTTGTCTATGCGAACACGATCACCAAAACCGAAGAGCAGGATGACGGAAGCGAGGAGGAGCGCAAGATTCCCTTTATGAAGGGATACAGCGTTTTCAACGTCGAGCAGATTGAGGGCTTGCCCGAGCACTACTACACCAAGCCGAAAGCGATCATCAATCCCGCGCGCCGCATTCAGCATGCTGAAGAGTTTTTTGCGAGCACGGGCGCGGACATTCGGCACGGCGGCAACTCTGCCCACTACAGCAGCGGCAGTGATCATGTGCAAATGCCGTACTTCGAGACCTTCAGGAGTCCCGAAGCCTACTACGCAACCTTGGCGCATGAGCTGACTCACTGGACAAAGCACCCCATGCGCCTTGACCGCGAATTCGGGCGCAAGCGTTGGGGCGATGAAGGCTATGCGCGCGAAGAGCTTGTCGCCGAACTTGGTGCAGCATTTCTATGCGCTGACCTTGAACTCGCGCCCGTACCGCGCGCCGATCATGCGGCCTATATTCAGAGCTGGCTCAAGGTCCTGCAAAACGACAAACGCGCGATATTCAGCGCCGCCGCTCATGCCCAGCGTGCCGCCGATTTCCTGCATGGGCTTCAGCCTGTCATCGAAGAAGTGAGCAACGTCGCGTGATCATCGGGAAAAATTCGCGGCTGGCCTTCTGGCCAGCCGCGTTGATGGCCTCATAGACCTGGCGGGCGGACCGCCAGTTCGGCCTCGATATTGTGCAGCGAAGCAAGAGCATTGCTGCGTTCAATCGATCCGCGAGGAGCGGAAGCAAAGGCGTTGAAAGCCTCGCGTAAGAGGGCATGCAGTTCGGCTGTGCTGCGCGATGCTGCATCGAAGCGTGTGATAAGTCTCATCGTCACCTCCTGTTGATTGTCAGGAGGCCCCGAACCGTTCAGGGCCTTTCGGCCCTCGCACACATCATCCAAGGCCCAGTGAAGGCGCTGATGGATCGGGGTAACGCACTAGAAATCTATCGGAAGGTGGCGCTGAGGAACGCGTGAACAGGCATTCGGTGTTGGGAGTTAGCGCAGCATGAACGGACCTTTGCCCGCGCACGGCTTGCAGCAATTCGCCTTTCCCCTGACCGAACGCGGATCGCGCATCAATATCCTGCCCGCACCAGTTCGGCGGTGGCCTCACCCGTGTTGGACATGACGCGGCGATCCTTTGCCTTCGGTCTTGTCGGGGGGCGTTAGCAAGCCAACCCGAACAAAGGAGATCAATCATGGCACGCAACAACACCCAAACCGCGCAAGAGCGCACACGCGAGTTCCGCGCACCGGAGTTTCTGGCGTGGCACGTCACCCAGAAAGGCGACAAATCCTTCTGGAATAAAGTCGGCGCAGCCTGGATGCACAAGGACGCCAAAGGCTACACACTTCAGCTCGAATCCCTGCCTGTCGGCGGTCGCATCGTCTTGCGCGAGCCGCTGGAAGACACGGCTTCGCCTGCAAACGACGCGGGGCGCTCATGAGCGCCCCAGTCACCAGTCAGATCGACTGGCGCGGCGTCGCGATAAGCATAAGCTATCATCGGCATCAGTGGTCGGAGTTCGACCACATCGAAGTCAACGTCATCGGCGATGGGATAATCCCCATCACCGAGACAGGCTATCGCTCCCACTATCTGCACAGCGATGTCACGGACGAATATGGCGGGGCCGTTGCCTACGTGCTCGCGTGGCTTGAGCACGAAGCGCAGACCCCGCAATGGAAGAAGCGCGAAGAAGCCGCGCGTCAGCTTTCATTGTTCTAGCGATTTCTATCGGTCGAGATCAGGACCGTCATAGGACGGTCCTTCTCTTTTTTGCTCGCGCAGTTTGCGCAGGCGATCTTGCGCCGACGTGGTGGAACGCGTCTGACGCTCTGACTTGCGCTCTTTGAGCTTGTCGAAGCGTGGACGCTCGGGCTGCTTTTTCTGTTCGGCCCGCAGCGTGTCCAAGCGCTCGAAGGCGGTCTTTGCCTTGGGCTCTTCACCACGACGCATCAGGCGATAGTTGGCAGCATCGTGATGCAGGGCGCGCAAGGCTTGGGCATGTTTGGTGCGCGCAGCATTTATTTCCTGTTGCAGTTCGCCGCGCTCGCGCAGTTGCGCGTTGATCGTCATTTGCCGCTGATCCTGATCGCGGCGAAGCGCCCACATTACTTCAAGCTGGTTCTGTTTTTCGAGCTGTGCCCGCTTGCCTGTGAGACGATCCCACAGGCCCATCATGCCCTTGCGGAAGCGATCCGCTCTTGTGCGGGCCTCAGCTTCAAATCGCGCCTTCTGGCCTGCATCCAGCTTGGCGCGTTCCACGGCATGCGCCTTCGCCATCTCCACGCGGCGCGCATTCAGTTGATCGAGTTCGGCACGGGCGGACGCGCGCGCTTCATCGACATGCGATTTGATGCGCGGGAGAATTTCTTCAGCAATGCGCTTGCGGGTCTCTTCAACGCTGTTCAATGCGTCGGGCTTTCCAAGACGGGCGTGCAGCTCTTTCGCTTTCTTGCCCGTCGCCCGTGAGATCGAAATGACTTCACCTTCGAAGGTGACAGCCACATGGCCGCGGCGATCCCCGCGCGCCAGATAGAAGCCGCGTTCTTCAAGAGCGTGCGCGAACGTGCGAGCTGAGTCCGAAGTCGCCCAGGCTTCCTGTATCAGTTCTTTCAATTCGCCCGCATGCCGACCGATCCGCTTGGCCTGCTGCCATTCATCAAGTGAGAAGTTGCGGGGATCGCGGTCTTTCGGATCGATCAGACCGCGCGGCATCTGCCAGCCATTCTCAAGATAGAGCTGACGCGAGACCTCCCGCAGCTTGTTCTTGTAGAACGACATCGGCTTGGCGGTCATCGTCTCAGGATCGATCCGACTCCATACCGCATGACAGTGCCGCCGCCCTTCCTTCTCGTGGAAGATGACGACGCGCGGCTGGCCCGTCAGGCCGTTCGTCTCCTCGATGGCTTCCAGCGCTTTTTCGAAGGTCCGAACGTGGACACGCTCGTTCTCTGGCGGGTTCAGAGACACCGAAAACATGAACTGTCGGCACTTTGTGCCTTTGGCGATTGCTTCGGCTTCGCGGAGCGCGCCGACGACATCATCGGACATGAAGCCGCGAATATCGTGCAGCTCCACTTGCTCGTTTTCTTCGGTCTTGAGGAGATGCAGCCCGAGCTGCTTTGCGCCGCTTCGTTGTGATCCTTTCAGGATCATGACGGCTCCACATCGGTACGATGGCCGAGCGCGCGAAGAAGCTCCCGCCGCATCAGCGCCACGTCGGCGCATGCGCGCCGAATGTCGCGTTCCGTATCTGGGAGAACGGGCAACGTACCGAGATTGGCCATCTTGGCGAGCTGGTTAAGATTATTGGCGATCCTCGACTGCCCAAGCATGGCGAGGACCTGCGCCAGCTTCTGTTCATCCTTGATCGGGCGACGCGACCGCGCCCGTGCCCGCTTCTTCTTGAGCCCCTGACCATCGAAGACCTTGCGGCGGATATACGCCCCAAGCGGCATGTCGCCAGCCAGCTCTTCAAGCCTAGCGCGTTCTTCAAAAGTCAGTCTGAGGGAGAAGGGGGGTGTCTTTGTCGTCATCGCGCCACCCCGCAAATGTCCCGCTCGGGGGCATTTGCAGGGAATTGGATTGCGCTAAGCACCTGATTCCATTGAGCGAGAATATCGAACAAGGTGTTCGAACTTTCTCCTCCTAGGTGCGCCAATGATATCAATCACTTAGCATTATTTTGACGACAGCCTAATTATTGCCGTGCTACCACTGTGCTACCACTAGAAATATTTTGTTTGGGGGAAATCACCAAAAGTCCCAAAAAATCACCAGGGTGACTTCTTATCGCGCACAACCGCTTACGCGCTGGATTTCGTCGGCGTTAAAAGGTGATTTCAATCGTGCAACATTAGGCTGTGACTGAACGGCGACGCGACAACATGGCGGCGGCTTCTGTTTCTCATCGTGAAGACCTCATCGCGGTGGGAGGCGTGTCTTATCGGCGGCGAGGAACCTTACGTCGTTGGTAGCTCTTTGGTTGCGCGGAGCCGGTTGTTAGCGTCGGCATTCCAGAATTGATTGAACCATCAAACCGTTATGCTGGGGATAACTTCGCGGCAATCTGAATGCCCATTTGACGGTCGATTGATTCCGCTTTGGGTCCCATTAACTTCCCTAGACCCCGCCCCGGCCCCATGCTCGGAAAAAAGGAGTCCCGCTTTAATCAGCCTGCGTGACGCAGATATCTATGTCACCAAATATAGCGATGGTGATTTTCACAGACTACAAGCACCCATATAGTTCGCCCTAAGGTTTCGCGTCGAATTATATGATCCGGACAATAGCCAATGAATTTTCAGGAAAACAAGAGATGTCCGATAATTGAGGTCACCTTTGTGATCGGCGTCATTGGACAATTCACAACGCCTTAATATTTCGTTACTACGGGATGTTATGAAGAAAATAATTTCCACTCTAGTAATCGCTGTGTTTGCGACCGCCTCAGTTTTTGCTGAGGAGGCTGATACTCTTGAGCGAAACCTTGGCCGCATCACATGGTCAGCGTTTGAATGCCACATTTATGCGGATTTGAAAGGTGATATAAAGGAAAGCGAGCGACTTTTCCTACTGGGTTATGAATCTGGCCAAACTTTTTTAAAGCAGGTCGTAAGCGGAGAAATTTCAGACGAATACCTTCGCTCGAACGTGCCGTGGGGCATCACAATGCTTTTGCGTGACGGCGGCCCAAGTGAAGAATTTATTCTTGGGCGTATTTACGAAACAGCGGCGCAAGAGGCGTTTGACAACGCGGTAAAAGAAGACCGGAACGGCCGGACATTGCCAGTTGATCAGTGGCGAATGGATGGCGAACTGAAAAAGATGTTCGCCGAAAATTATTACACCAATTCTAATTGTGAGCTATTGGAATAGGCTGTTTGATATGTCCGATAAATGTGTCGGACTCAAAGGGTCGGCGCAACGCTAAATATCTACTCTTACTCGGGTCCGGATATGGCGTCATAACCCAATAAGATATTGAATGCCTCTGCGCTTGCTAACCCGGTTAGCATAAGCATCAGTGGCCAACCGGCAATTAGCCAAACGAAAAACCCCTTAAGCAGCACTGCCAAAAACCTTTGAACAAATGGATTTCGGGGATCGTTCATCCAGAATAGGCCGCGCTTGTTCTTCCAAGCGTCTCTTAGGCCAGAAATCCAAACTTTTAGGGCTAAGAACCAATAGAACAGGAAGCCAATCGCACCAACGAAAAACATGAGAAAGAATAGATAACGCAGATACTCCACGTGCTCCCAATTCGAAAGCGCTAAGATATATGGATCCAATGGCTTGTTCATCAATTCCCCAGCAGGTCTGGAAAAACACCGATACCTGTCCAGCCCCCCGGCTATGCGCCAAATTCTGATACAGTTTCAGGGACTGGCGAGCGCATGCCGAAGGCTTGGAAAACGGCGCGCGCCTTGCTAATCTTTCTCGATAAGTACATTCTATCTGGTAGAAGTCGAGTAAATTCCATTCCGATCTTCCGATCGGTAATCGAATTGCGTGGGGATCACTAATCCTTGCCGAGCGTCGTAGGGCGCGCGCCAAACACTTGGCCAGGAAGGTGGGGGGGGCTTGATGAGAGTTTTTGCACGGGTCGCGGGTGTCGCGATGATGTCGGCGCTAATGTGGATAGCGCCTAAAGGCGTCTCAGCGCAGCAGACCTTCTGCGCCGAAGAAGGCAGACCGCCCAACATGGTGAGAACTATGTCGCCTTCGGAGTTCCGCCGGCGTGTTGATAAATTTCTCCAGGTGTCCACGGAGACCGCAGGCATTGACGGTGTAACGGTCACGGTTTTAAACGATGGGGTTGCGACCGCACGTAAAGCCGTTCGGATGCGAAGCGCAAACGCCAGGTTGACGAGAAAGACTCTTCGTGAGTGGGTGCAGTCAAAAAGCTCTTCGCCCGATAGCGAAATCGTCCTCGCGCCTTTGGTGTCCCTTCAAGATCACGCCACGGCCGACGTCGTTTCAATTAACGATGGGCCAGCTGTAGATGGCGCGCCGCCAGGCGTTGAACAACCTGGCTTCGGCTTCCCACAAGAGAAGATCCCGCCGCTCGGGCCGAAAAACCCCGAAGGCGTGCCGCTGGACGAAGTAGACGTAACTACTCTGCCATCTGATTCAGAATTGGCAAAATTAGACTTAGCCGTGGAGCAGACTCAGGAACTGTACCGTCGCCGTCAGCTCGCGGATTCGGTAGCGCTCGTCACTATTCACGACGCTAAAGATGATGTTGTTGGGTATTGCAACGCCGTTCACATCGGTGACGGCGAATTTCTGACGAACCGTCATTGCGTTTACGGTCAGAGTTACGGCTTGTGGCTTGGTGACATCGATTGGCCCAAGGACGGCCAAATCACCGAAGCGACGGCGACGCTTGCGTGCCGGGCGATAGCGTCAGATTGGGCGGTTGCGGACCCGGCCCCCAACGCTCCGGCGAAGTTTCTTGATGTTGCGAAACTGATCGTGCCCGACGGTCAGTTTTCGGCACATGACCGGTTCGCCAAGGCGTCAGTGTCCCTACCTGACGCTGACCCCTGGTGTGGAGGAACGCCCGAAACATGTTCAAAGAACGTAACACCAGGAACAGAACTTTCGATGATCCAAGTATGGAGCATTGGGTTTACGAAAGGCGCCACGGAGGCCGGCGTTAAACGGGGCTCGAAAACAGTGTCGACGCCGCCGGATGCAAAGGCCCCCAAGAAGAACAAAGCGACGCCGTGCTCTGCAAATGTCAATTTGTTAGATGCTGCTGAAGAGCAAAAGTTGCGGGCCTGCAAAACTAAAGATGATGATAAAGAAAAATTCAATATAGGGTCGTTTGGATACCCGCATACATGCGACAGCGACGACGGCAACAGCGGCGCGCCCATATTCTTTCTTTCTGAAGTTGATCGGTTCCTTAAGAAAGGCGGAGATAAGCCGGAATTGGCGGCGATGCACAGATCCGGATCTCGCCGTTTTTCGAACTGCGCGGTGCCGGCGAGTTTGCTAAAAAAATGACAAAAGGGAGGAGAAGATGAACAAAAAATCGTATGTACGGATCCTAAGCATGGCCAGCGTTTTCGGCATGCTCGTTACGAATGGCTGCAGTTCCTTGTCCGGCATGGGCCCTGTTGCTCCGCAACTGGAGAGTATGGAAAAAGCCGTGACGCTTTCCAATGCGTATGCGGCGGAAAAAGGGCGTGCGCGCGTGCGCTCCTATCGTGACTCGTTGCTTACCGCACACACAAGCATCACTCGCGACGGTGAAGAGCCGGTGAGCGTAATGCTCGCGGCGGGGTCGACCTCGGAAATTAACTATAACGCCTTCTTGAATGATGTCGCCATACGCGTTTTGTGTGACGCACAGGCCCTCCGTTTTGTGGGAACAGAAGAATTGGCGGCTGTTGAAGGTTTGTCTAAATCTTTGAATTCATTCACCTACAAAAAACAAGAAACTTTAGCAGGTAGCCTGAAGCTATTGTCCAGTACAGGAAAGCCGCCGAAAGAACTAAATGCGGAAAACGCCGGCAGTGCCCCTGGTAAGCGCGCCACAGAAACTTGCGAAGATGACGTTGCGAACGCTGTGGCAAGTTTGATCGTTAAAGACGATACGTCTGTCGAAAGCTTTGCCGCTTTCAATGTTATCACGCTTCTAAATAACAAAGTGAAACCGAAGGCGGTTGCGCTATTAGATTTAATTATTAGCATTAGGCAGCGTGGTAGACTGAATAGTTATGTATCGGAAAACAAAGAAAAAATTAAAGAAATCCAAGCAAGTATTAAAAAGCTAAAAAAGAGTTTGATTGATCAGGATAACGACGAAGTTCGAACGGCGTTGGCGTTGGATTATTTGGTGGCCTTGGATTCGCTGGCGATTGAAATGCGGGGCCGAAAAAAGCCGAAAGCGACGGGTTTCCTCCCGGCCGGCACTGTCGTGATTTCGTCCACGAAGTCCGGGAAGGCAGTGCTCGAAAAAGCGGCAGCGTATGACGCGTTTCAGGCGGCGACGGAGATCGAGGCGTTTGCCGCTCTTGAAAAAGCGCTGGGCGAAACCCTGAAGATCCCGGACGCCAGTCCAACCACATTGCTGTTGGATACGCAGTCGGCTTATCAATCCTTCAGTTCGGCTTTGACAGAACTCGCTGACGCCTTTGATGACGAAGAGCTAAAGAAGGCACTCGGTGAACTGTAAAATCACCTGCCGTTTGCCTGCTGGTAGCTCATCAGCGTTTTAGGGACGTTTGATAGGTTTTGCCTAAGGAGGATTTCTGGTTCATCGTAGCCCATCAAGGGAGCAAAGATGAAACAGCAATCCGGGCCGTATTAAACGGCCGAACATCACGTAAAGAACATCCGCCGGACGATGCGGAAGAAATACTCTACGGAAGCCAAGATCAGGAGTGAGCGGTCTTGGCCCGTCGGCTTCCATCCCTTCTATAATCGGACCTTGGCCGTCAAGTGTAGATTCTTCTTTTAATCTCTGCTGGTACGGTAAATCCGATCAATGAAATAGATGAATTGTTTTCCGGCATTATTATGCTACTATACCAGAACTCAGATGGGTTAAGAGGGGTGTATTGCGATGAGTATTTTGGGCCGTCTAGTTCTTATTTGTTCATTGCTCCTGGCTGCATGCGCTACCGATGCTGCAATAGGTTCAATGAAAATTACTGATTTCAAAAAGGGTGTCCAGCTGACAGGCGGTAATGGGTATTTTGATCAAGAGATCGATGAGACAACGTATAGGGTTGGTGTGAAAGTATCAAAAGTGACTCCACCACAGCGCGCGCAAGCAATTGCACTTAAAAGAGCGTCCCAAGTCGCGATTGAAAGGGGTTTTGAAAAGCTTCAAATCGTGGACAGAAAGGACAAAGTAACTTGCTCATATCAGAATGGCGTCAATATAGCTTTTAGCCCAAACTTCTCTTTTACATTTCGATTTTCTAATGGCGCTGAAGCAGACACAACATTATACGATGCAAACGATTTCGCTAATTCCCCACTACCTCCTGTGAGTCTTACATTAGAAGAACGACAGGCATTATACCAGCGATATGCTGCTGGATGTAGATAGTGATCGGCTGTACCAATTGATTGCTGCCAGCTCGAATACTGGAATGTAGTCGAACTCTGCCTACTTAATGGTTGATAATCCCGCTGCCAGTCCGCGTCAGTCTTCTATTCGGAGTCGCTTAGTTGCGCTCCATGATGGGTTTCGACGAGGTGGTCGTTCGCGACGGCGGACAGAACCCCGGCCGCGGGATCATTGTTTGTCCGGATGGAAACAAGATTGACATTGAATTCGTGACCGCGGCGGGCACGGCGAATGGCTATGGAGTGGCCGAAGAGTGAGCGCCCGTTGAACCCGCCCTTACGCACGGGCGCAGGACCGTCGTAAGTGTCCACTTATTTTAGTGGACACTAAGCGGGTCGATATGGGTACACGCCGAAAGCGTCGCAGCTGGTCGGATGATGAGAAGCGTGAGATTTGCCAGCAGACGACTGTGCCGGGCGTTTCGATTGCGCAAGTAGCGCGGCGGTATGCAACGAACGCGAACCAGATCCACAATTGGCTGAAGGATGAACGGTTCGCGCCGTTGCTAGAGGCCGAAGCCGAACCTGAAAGTTCCTTTGTCGAAGTTGATATGACGGCGCACATCGCACCGGGTTCAGGTTATCCTGCGCCCGCAATGGCTGCGTTGGACGGCCCCATCACTGCGACACGCATTGATCTCACATTGTCTGATGGCCGCCGCATCCTGGTCGAAGGCCCGATGGCGCTGTCGGCGATTGTTGGGTTGGTCGAAGGGCTCGGTTCTTGATTCCGGTTCCATCAAACACGCGGGTGTGGCTGGCGGCTGGCGCGACGGATATGCGGCGCGGCTTCAACACGCTTGCTGCGCAGGCAGAAAAGGTGCTGAAAGAAGATCCGTACTCCGGGCATTTGTTCGTGTTCCGGGGGCGTCGTGGCGACCTGATTAAGGTTATCTGGTGGGATATGCAGGGAGCCTGTTTGTTTTCAAAGCGTCTTGAGAAAGGCCGGTTCGTTTGGCCCGCCGCGAAGGACGGTAAGATCAGCATTACGCCTGCCCAGCTTTCCATGCTGCTTGAAGGGATTGATTGGCGGATGCCGCAAAAGACCTGGCGTCCGCTGAAGGTAGGATAAATTGCGTCTGCTGTTTGTTTCAAGGATTCCTTGGGCATGCGAAACACCGTATAAGAACAATATGATGAAGGATTTTGACACGACGCCAGATGATCCCGCTGAACTGAAGGCGGTGAACAAGCTCCTCGCCGATGAGGTCAAAGCTCTGACGCTCAAGGTGGAGCAACTTCAGCATCAGCTTCACGGCCACAATCGGCATCGCTTCGGATCAAAATCAGAAAGCGCCGATCAGCTCAACCTGACGTTCGAGGAAGACGAACAGATTGCCGAGGCTGCTGAAAAGCCGGTGCATGAAACGTCCCAAGAGGGTGACAAGCCAACTCGCCAGCACAGCCGCAAGCCTTTGCCTGATCATCTGGATCGGCATGAGCAGGTTTTTTTGTCCCCTGGCTTAGACTGCAGCGCCTGTGGCGGCGCGCTGAAGACGGTCAGCGAGGATGTGACCGAAGAGCTGGAGTATGTGCCGGGCCGGTTTATCGTCAATCGGATCATTCGGCCCCGCATGGCGTGCACAGTTTGCGAGACCTTTGCGCAATCGCCTTTGCCGTCGCGTCCCATTGAACGAGGACGGCCAGGTCCTGGTCTGTTGGCTCATGTTCTCGTGTCAAAGTATGCGGATCACTTGCCATTATATCGGCAATCACAAATCTACGCCCGCGAAGGCGTCGACCTTGATCGTTCCACCATGGCCGATTGGGTGGGCAAGTCCACAGCATTACTGGAGCCCCTGGCGGAGCGTATTGGCCATATCGTTCGCAACGGCAAAACGCTGTTTGCAGATGATACCCCGGTGAAGATGCAGGTGCCGGGGTTGAAACGAACAAAAACCGCCAGGGTCTGGACCTATGTGCGTGATGAGCGGACCTGGTCGGGCCCTGCGCCGCCATGCGTCTGGTATCGGTTCACGATTGACCGCAAAGGCGCGCATCCCGTGGATCACCTCGATGGCTACAAGGGCGTTGTGCATGCTGATGGCTATGCCGGGTTCAATGGCCTGTTCGGGAAGGACAAGGCCGAGGAACAAGCATGCCTTGCCCATGTGAGACGCAAGTTCGTGGATGTGTTCACGGCGCAAGGCTCGTCTATTGCTGAGGAAGCCATTCGCCGGATCGCCGAACTCTACGCCATCGAGAAAGAAGCGCGCGGGTTGCCCCCGGAAGAACGGGCCGCGATCAGAATGGACCGGGCAAAGCCAGCCTTCGATGAGCTGGAAAGCTGGCTGGCGGCGCAGCTGCCGAACATCTCCGGCAAATCGCCTCTAGCCAGGGCGATCCGCTGTCTTTCCCCCTTATAACTGATCCACGAATTTTGTATTTCTCTACAAAAATGGTGAGGTATTGGGATCGCGAGGAAACGTTTCAACGACGAATAGGTATTGAATCTACTGCGTCAGATTGAATTGAGTTTAGCCTCCGCTCTATCCGCCACTCTATGCGCCAATTCTAATCCGCCCCCTACAACAACAAAAGCACGTGACCCAACACGGCCTACAGCACCTTCTCGAGATTTTTGCTAGTGCGCTTCTTTGCAACAAGACGGTCCCCGGATGATCGAATGGTCAAAAATTTGGAGATGTTTTCACTTCCTGTGCATCGAAAACCTTTAATTTGGAGGCGTCGACGACGTTTTCGAACAGGTCGCACCATTGCGAAATCAAGTGACAGTACCGGGCTCGCGCGGCCTGGGCGGCGTGGCGACGCTGGTTCGATCCCCATGGCGGTTTTCCAGCGGCGACGATTGCCTCTATCTGTAAACGGAGCGCCTCTTGGTTCTGCGGGCAGAAAATGGCGCCAAAGCCCCGCACCTGCTCAGGTAGCCCATCAACATCTGCGACAATGACATAACAACCCGCCGCCATCGCCTCGGTGGCGACAAGGCCGAACGCTTCCCAGCGGGATGGGACAATGATCACGTCAACAGAGCGGTAGAATGTGATTGGTTCATCAACAAGGCCAACGAAAGATATGGTCGGGTCTGAATGGGAAACCTCTTTGAGAGCGTCGTATTCTGGTCCATACCCGGCGAACTTAAGAACAGCGTTCTTTGTTTTGGCCGCGCGAAACGCTTTTGCAAGAATGTCAAAGCCCTTTTGTTGATGGTACCGACCGATCGCTCCAAATGTGAGAGGCCGATGAGGGCTATCCCTTTCAACGCTACACTGAAAATAGTCATTGAGGGGGCGACTTTGCGGGATGGCGACGAGTTTACGTTGCGGGCAAAAGAGCTTCAACCATCCCGCTTGGCCCTGAGACACGGCTATTACTTTATCACAAAGCCCGTACGCCAATCGCAGCATGAAGCGGAACCTCGTCCGATCGGGCACATTATGCGCTTCAAAAGCCTTCGTGTACGTATGCTCAACAATGATGATTTTTCGCTTCCAATTCCGCAACCGAAGCGCCGTTAAAAACGGTAGCTTCCGCCATGAGATGGTGAAATGGACGATGATAATGTCTGCATCGAATGCGGTCGCCTCGCTTCTCTCAGGGTTTACTTCAACCGTGGCGCTCCGTGCGATCCGTTGCAGTCTATCATCCTGAAAATTTTCAAGGGCGACCATAACGCCGCCAACCGCGCTGTCGTCAATCAGGTGAACGACCTTAAACATGGACGCCGCCCCTCTCAGAAAGAGCGTATGCCTCTATTTGGAGATATACACTGATCGGCGCAATGCGTAGCAGTACGGCAGCGCCAATTGTCTGGATCGTTTTTTTAGGTTCACGCGCAAGGATACCTGGGTGGCAGAATAAAGCCCGCATTGCCAGGCTCATGGCTGCTCTTCGGTCACGCATGCGAGCGGCGCGGCGCGCCAAATACCGCAGTTGAAATGCACGGCTGATACGGGCCCATTTTTTAAAAAATGCAGGGGCAATCGTGCGAACATTGGCGCACATTGCTTCCCAACTCTCAAATTGTTTTTCAATCTGTGCTGATAACCCGCCTTCATTAACCCGGTAGAGGGTCAGCGGATTAACAACACCGCCGAACCGCCACGAGGTGGTTAGCGCAACACGCATCCAACATTCTATATCTTCGGATTGCCGGAAGGTTTCGTCAAAATACTCTTTATAGCCCCTGCCCCCGTCGAACCCTATTTCATCGAATACCTCGCGCCGGATAATCGGCGCCGACCCATTTCCGACAGGGTTTCTGAGAAATACGTCCTGGGGCGTGACATTTGATGTTTTTGGCGTTTGTTCTACCCCGATTTCCTCACCCGCGTCATCGATTAAGGTGCTCGCTGAATATGAAACGCCAATATCTGTATTCCGAACAAGGTAACCGAGTTGCACCTCAAGCTTTTCTGGACGCCACATATCATCTGAATCAAGAAACCCGATGTAATGACCTCTCGCCTTTCGAATGCCTGTATTTCGAGCGCCAGCAAGCCCACGATTTTCCTGTTGGATAATGCGTATTCGTGGATCTTCGATGAGCCTGCAGATATCGATACTCGCATCCGTTGATCCATCATCGATAATGAGAAGTTCAAAATCTTCGAATGTCTGTTCAAGGACCGATACGACGGCTGCGGCGACGTAGTTTTCGACGTTATAGACGGGCATGATGACGCTAACGGTTGGCGACATTTTAATCTCCTTAAACAGTGAAACGTCGGAACGGACGAATACCCAAAAATGCAACGCCAAGGGCGACCGCGCCGGTGGCGGCGGTCCGCCTGAAATCGTGGATGACCAATGACGGTGACGCGAGCATTGCCTTTGCAAAATAGAGCGACGCCTGCAGACGGGACTGACCGAGCCTTAAGGCCCGGCGCGCCAGGTAGCGATAAAACCGCGCCTTTGTTTCTCGCATAACGGACGGCGCAACCTCGGCAATCCTGCCTTGGTGAATGGAGATGATCCGCCGCCACCCCGCTTCCATGCGCTGAAGGTCCGTCGAAAGGCCGCCAACACTTGTCCGGTAATCAAGCGTCACAACAGGAAGACATTTTATGTCCCAACGCGTATGGAAAAATGCCCGAACTAACCACTCCTGATCTTCGGCATGCACAAAACTCTCGTCCAGCTCGCCAATGTCATTAAACGCCTGGCTCCGCACCGCGATGTTAGAAGCGGTACACACACAATTCTCCCCAAGGATATGAGAAAGAGGTAAGCGTTTAACATGAGGCGTAATGATGCCTTCGCCACTGCCTGGGTTTTCTGTTATCCTTACGCGGCCGAAAACAACCCCCAGGTTGGGGTCTTCATGAAAGGCGCTTGCAGCGCGCGCTAGGGCATTCGGCGCAAGACAATCATCAGCATCTAAAAACCAAATATACCGACCCTTCGCCGCACGAACCCCGGTGTTTCGCGCCGCGGACGGCCCTCGCCCTGTGGCGGGGATCACTCTTATTTGAGGGTTTTTCCGCGCGAGAGCATCAATCACGTGACGTGATGACGGTTCGGAGACATCATCGACAATGATCATTTCAACTTGAACGCCCTCTTGGCGTTGTACGGAAATAATCGTTTCTTCGATTGTTGAATGGCTATTGTGGTATGGAATAACAACACTAAACGTTACGGTCATTTCATCATCCCTTTGATGGCTAAGTAATTGCGGTGAGAAGCGACGATCTCTGTCGCCCATGCCGCTGCGGTGACCGCAACAACGGCGCCTAAAAGGCCGCCCGCCATCGCGCCGATGACGACGGCGATTAACGATGTGACAGAGATGAGAGTGGTGGTCGCTGCTTCGCGCATTGTGGAGTCAACAGCGCGAAGCAGCTGGGCGGTGCACTCGGTAAGAAAGCGAGGCGTTGCACCAAGGCAGAGAATTGCGACCAGAGAAACATAATCACGCCACTGATCACCGTATATAAAAGGCACGTAATAGAAGACAGCGATGGCCTGCAAAGCAAAAATAAAGGCTCCCCCAATAAATAGGTAAGGCGCCATCGCGCGCCAATTTTTCAAAATGCTGCCACCGTCGCGCCCCTTGACGCATAGATGCGGCATCAGACAGGATGCGACGGCCTGACCAAAAGTCAGGGATAATCCGAGACCTGCATTCATCGCGAAAAAGTAAACACCGAGCGCTTCTATCCCCAAAAGGCCGGCAATAATTGCTTTGTCCAAGTGGGTTCGTGCTGCTTTTAGACCTTCTGAAAATAAAAGTGGTACACAGAATACACGAAAATCTTGGAGGGGGCGCATCGCAACCTTAGGGTCGGGACGCCAATCATGACAGCGACGGGCCCCAGCGAGCCAAACCGGCATCGCCAACGCCTTTGGCAGGACAAGCGCCCAGGCGCCGGCGCCCGCGATCGCCAGCACCAACGTCAAGACATTTTCGACGGAAACCTGTCGATGGGCGACGCGGGCGTTCTTATGTAGATTGTTCTCACGGGCGCTCAATGCCAACCGGATGAGCCCGAACGGCATGACAACAAACACAACAGCCAGCGCAGCGCTCATCCCTAAGATTGCTGCCGAGTTTAAATTCAGCGCGATGAGGCCGCCGATCGAGAGCTGTAAGATTGCCGCTATCGTGCAAGTGATGATGATCAATTGATGCGCCCGTGCGGTTGTCGCCGCCAAGTCCGACTCGCTTGATTTGATCACCATTTGGAAAACACCATTCTGCGTGATGACCTTGATCAATTCGTGGGCGGTCAACGCAATCGCGGCAAAGCCAAACATCTCCGGCGTTAAAGCCCGAGCCGCAAAAATCATCGCAATAATTCGACTGGCGCGCGTCGATACCTCCGCACCCGATAGGGAAAGCGCATTTCGAAAGAGCGGATTTGCATCAATAGCCCGCAAGAGCTTCTTTCGATCAATTACGGCCATCATGGCTGGTGCTATGTTTTTCGCTACGCTCATTGAACTTTCCTTTGGCCCATGAGGTTTCAAATCAAGCGCCAACAAAACCCTTCCGGGGCAATCGGCTTCAATGTCAGAAAACAAGCGGGGTCCAGCGAGAATAGGCGTTTTGCCGGGGACCAATCGCCATCAGGTAAAATGCAAGGCTATTGCAAATTGCAATGGACATTCGCCTCATGAAGGATACTGGCATGCGGCGTAAATACTGGATTTCTGGCTTGCCCTCGGGAAAAACACACCGTCGCTTATGTGGCCCGGTCCCTGCGATACGAATGGCATCGTATTAGTCAGGAGCGCACAAAATGAATTCCGTATCCGCATTACCGCTCAACAATGTTCCAGCGCTACAGAAGCGACAGGAACCGATTTCAGGCGCGCCCCAAGCGTTCGGGTTGAAGCTACATCAAGACACGCTCAATGGCGTCGCCCATGAGCTTCTCAATCGCGCCGCATCAGACATTAAAACCCGCGTCGCCTTCGTCAATGCTCATTGCGTCAACCAGATGTGGCGTAACGCCGAATATGACCTCGCCGTTCGGACCGCGGACTATGTGCTACCCGACGGTTCCGGTATCGCAATCGCAAATGTCGTCCATTCAGGACATAAATGCGCGAATCTCAATGGAACCGATTTGGCGCCAGTGTTGTTCCAAGAAGCGGCGCGCAAAGGCCTTAAGGTATACTTTTTTGGCGGCCTTCCGGGCGTCGCCAAACGCATGTGCAATAAATTGGCGCACCGTTTCCCGGGATTGCAGATCGCGGGGTATCGGCAGGGGTATTTTCACCCAAATGAACAATCCCGTATTATCGACGAGATTAACGGTCTTTCTCCGGATATCATCCTCGTCGCCATGGGCGTTCCACGACAGGATGTTTGGCTTGCACAAAACCATCGTTCCCTAAACGCAAAGCTTGTGATGGGCGTCGGCGGATTGTTCGACTTTCTCTCTGAGCGATTGCCCCGGGCGCCAAAATTTTTGCGGGCATTGGGCATGGAGTGGACTTTCCGCCTTCTCCAAGAGCCCGCTCGAATGTGGAAACGTTATGTGCTCGGAAACCCTGAGTTCCTCGCTCGAACTCTTTGGATCTTGTATCGCCGCGAGAAGAAAAAGTTTACGCGCCGCGCAAATGCGTCGGCGAAGCGAGCGCTTGACATCTTCGGCGCGACCGCAGCTCTTCTCGCCCTATCACCAATCTTCGCGTTAACGGCCCTTGCCATTCGCGCTGAATCAAAAGGTCCAATCGTATTTCAACAAAAGCGCGTTGGCTTAAATGGAACGTTATTTACGTTACTGAAATTCCGTTCAATGACTACTGACGCTGAGGTTATTCGTGACGAAATCCACTCTAGCAACCATCATGGCGCCGATGCGGTAACTTTTAAGGTTTCGAATGACCCTAGAATAACCAAGGTAGGGAAGTTTATTCGGAAATACTCCATCGATGAACTTCCGCAACTGATCAATGTCTTGAACGGCACGATGAGTCTCGTCGGCCCACGTCCAGCATTACCCTCAGAGGTAATGCGCTACAATTCGCAACAGCGCCGGCGGCTGGACGTGAAACCGGGCATTACATGCACGTGGCAAATTTCTGGCCGGGCGGATATTCCGTTCGAGAAACAGGCCGAAATGGATATTCAGTATATCGAAGAACAATCACTCCTGACGGATATCAAAATTCTAATTGGTACACCCGCCGCAGTTTTAACCGCCCGAGGTGCATATTAGATGGATGCCGCGCTGTTCGCGTGTTCCACCTCCGATTTTTAATAACATCGAACATTGAATGAGTTTGTAAGGAGAACACCATGAAGCTCTCAACGGCCATTGAAGTAACACCATACATCCCCTCTGACACGCCGACGCCCCTGTCTGGTCGAATTTTGTTAGTCGAAGACAGCGCGACCAACGCCCTCGTCACAAAGGCCATACTTTCGATCGAAGGAGCCGATATCGATCACGTCGAAAACGGCCTGGATGCCATCATTGCTTGCCTGAGCAATGAGTATGATCTGATCATTATGGATTTGGAGATGCCCAAACTGAATGGGTTTAAAGCGTCGCTCGTTATTCGCAACTCCGAAACGTCAAATAGGACTACGCCAATTATCGCGATTTCGTCGAGTTTCAATCCCTCCACCGAACTCAAGTGCAAGCTCCATGCGATGGATCATCTTGTCAAAAAGCCAATCGATAGAAGTAGTTTCTATTCAACGGTTCATCACTTTCTACAGAAGGGAAAAAACCGTTACTAAATCAATCAATCATCATCAATCGGTTTCGATACATTGGTAACGATCAAAAAAAGGGGCACCACGATGTCTAATACCGCGATAATTTTTGGCGGGCGCGCGCCTGAGATCTCACAACTCATCAACAACATTGGTTCCCGCTTTACCCGGCTCGTTCTCGCCAATGAATTCAAGGAAGAAATTGTGACCGATCCTCATTTCATAGTCGAAAAGGTGTTTCTTGTCGACGACGTTGATCTGTCGCCTGAACAATTATGCAGGATATACGGTACTGATTGTTGTTTCAATTTGGGACATAGCAACTATCTGTAACCGACAGGATTATATTTTAACGAATATAAAGGCATTTAACCTAAACAGATAAATTGGTTTCGAAAAACCGACAGTCCTCTGTTTCAACCGCGAAAAACCAATGCCACATTTAAATGGTTCCCTTGAGTCGAAAACACGTCGCGCCGCAGCAGTCGTCGATATGGCCGAACGGGCTGCCCGGTTAGGGTATTTCATTTTCGACCCGAAGCGGATGCGCACCCTCGAAGCCTCCGCGGGGGTCCGTCATATCGTAGAAGCGGTGTATGGCGGAAAAGAGCAAGTATCTCTCGAACAATTGCTTGCATCCGTTCACGCTGATGATCGATCACGTGTAGGGGCGGCTGTGATTGAAACGATACAGACTGGTTCGCCGCTAAACATAGAATTTCGAGTGGTCGGCCAAGACGGAACATTGTTCTACCTCATTTTGAATAATACCGAGATTGTTGACGAGAACGCGGGAAAAATACGTGTCGGCATCGTTCAAGACATCACAGAACAGCGCGACCGCGAGTTGCAACTCTCAGAAAACAACGCCCTTCGCCAGGCAATAACAGACGCCGCCCTTGATGCGATCATTATTACGGATGCCAACGGCATTATTCAGGAATTTAACCCGAATGCCGAAGCAATGTTCGGGTACTCCAAAAATGAAGCCGTCGGCCTTCGAATTGAAGATACGATTATCCCAGAACGTCATCAATCCTCTCACAGCGCCGGTATGAAGCGCTATCTTAACCACGGCACGGAACGCGTCATTGGTCAGCGGGTCGAAATTGAAGCAATCAAGCGCGATGGTGGCGAGTTTCCAGTAGAACTAACCGTCTTACCAATTCGCGCCGGTGGCCGCCTTCTCTTTACCGCCAATATCAGAGATATTACCGACCGACGCCAGGCTGAGAATGAACTCAAAACCGCAAAAGATGACGCTGAAGCGGCAAACATCGCCAAGTCGGATTTTCTGGCTGCAATGAGTCATGAAATCCGTACCCCCCTTAATGGGGTATTGGGTGTTCTGACCTTGTTGAGCGACACTAACCTGGATGATGAACAAAGACGGTTGTTAAAAACCGCCTACGCTTCTGGGCAAAACCTGTTCACGTTAATTAGCGACGTCCTCGACCTATCCAAGATTGAAGCCGGACGAATGGATCATGAAATCGTCGACTTTAATCCCGTGACCGTCGTTCGCGAGGTCGTCGAACTCGCCGAGGCGACCGCCGCTGCAAAATCGATTAAAATTGATTGGCAGACCGATCCCGAAATTAAGCCAGCTCGCAGTGATCAGGCCCAAATTCGCCAGGTGCTTTCAAACCTTGTCGCCAACGCAGTCAAATTTACGGAGACAGGGCAAGTCACCGTTCGTATCAAGGGCGAAGAAGGCCGCCTACGGTATGAGGTCGAGGATACGGGCATTGGCATTTCTGCAGATGATCAGCAAAAACTCTTTCAGCGCTTCGTTCAAGTTGATCACTCGCGCAGTCGACGTTACGGAGGCACCGGCCTTGGGCTCGCGATTTGTAAAGAGCTTGTTGTTCGCCTAAACGGTGACATCGGCGTTCAAAGCGCCCCCGGCGAGGGTTCCCTGTTTTGGTTTGAGGTGCCCGTGGAACCTGCTCTCGACCCGAATGCCGATGTCGAAGACGACTTCAACATGCCCACGGATGTAGATCTTTCTGCGCGTATACTTCTCGCAGAAGATTCCCAAACAAATGCATTGGTGGCGATTGGTTTTCTTCAGGCCGCCGGAGCCCGTATTGATCTTGCCACCAATGGTATTGAAGTCCTGGAAGCCACCGAACGCCATCAATATGACCTTATCATCATGGACGTTTCGATGCCGGAGATGGATGGTATCGAGGCGACAAGCGCTCTTCGAAGCCAGAATGGATGGACAAACCGGGTACCAATACTAGCGTTGACTGCAAATGCATCACGCGAGGACAAACGGCGGTGCATCGAAGCGGGTATGGACAAATTTCTTACAAAACCGATCGAGCGAAAAAAATTACTTGCGGCCGCGGCTAGTCTGCTGAACGAGAAACCTTCCGTTCCCGAAATGCCCGTCAGTCTGGAACAACGCGACACTTCGATTGGTCAGGTTTTCAATCACGAAGGCATCACCGAAAATTTCGGCGACCTGCCCGATTTGTTTGCTGGGATTATTGTTCATTTCGAAACTGAACTTGATGAGAGAATTCAACGCGCGAGAGAAGCGCTTGACAAAGGCGATATTGAAACCGCCGGCAAGGAAGGGCACGGCGTTAAAGGCGCAGCCGCGAATGTTCAATCTGCGGCATTGTCAGACGCTGGTAAAGACTTGGAAAACGCTGGTGCGTTAAACGACCTTGAAAAAGCCGAAGCGGCGCTGCAACGGCTTATTGCCCTCACCGAACTCGCAAAATGCGAGATCCCAACCCTCCCGTTACTTAGGAAAGCGTCATGAAACGGAATATTCTCATCATTGAAGACAGCCCGTCTCTGGCAAGAACATATCAGGGATATTTGGTTCACTCCGGATACGATGCGGAAATATCAAAAACAGGCGCCGAAGCCCTTAGTTGGCTCACAAAGCACGTTCCTGACCTGATCTTGCTTGATCTGGGCCTGCCCGATATCGACGGCATGGATATCCTGGAATCATTGCGCACGGGTTTCGCCAATATCCCGATCGTTGTGATCACCGCAAACGCCTCCCTCCAAGTCGCGGTTCGGGCGATGCGCCATGGCGCGTTGGATTACCTTGTTAAACCTTTTGACCGTACACGCCTTATTGCAACGATTGAAAATGCGCTAGAGCGTTCTACCCTCAGAAAATCTGTCAGTCACAAACCAACCACAAAAGCAGCAACGACCCCCGGTGGCATGATTGGTAAATCACGCGTGATGCAGACGATTTACAACACCATCGATGGCATCGCGGCGAGTGACGCCAGCGTTTTCATTACTGGTGAAAGTGGAACGGGTAAGGAATTGGCTGCACGCGCCGTGCATGAGAGAAGCCGGCGGGCGGATCAGCCTTTCCACGCGATCAACTGCGGCGCCATCCCATCAGAACTCATGGAAAGCGAGCTGTTTGGACATATCAAAGGCGCCTTTTCCGGCGCGACCGCTAACCGCGACGGCGCTGCGACGGTGGCCGACGGCGGAACATTGTTTCTTGATGAGCTTGGCGAAATGCCAATGCCGCTTCAGACAAAACTTCTGCGTTTCATCCAACTTGGCGTTTACCAAAGGGTCGGTGAATCCAACCCCCGCGAAGCTGATATCCGATTTGTTTGCGCGACCAATCGCGCGCCGATGGACGCGATTGAAAATGGAACCCTTCGCGAAGACCTTTACTATCGACTTAACGTCATTCCAATTGAGATGCCGCCCCTGCGCGAGCGAGGGGATGATATCACCCTCATCGCTCAAGCATTTTTAGACCGTTTCGCCGTGGAAGAAGGCAAGCAATTCGTGACAATCGCATCGGATGCACTCACCATCCTATGTGACTACGACTGGCCCGGTAACGTTCGGCAACTTGAAAACGTCATCCGCAACGCCGTTGTCCTGCAAGATGGAGAATTTCTGACGGCGGATATGTTACCGAGAAGCCTGATGCAGGCGAGCAATACAGCGCCCGCAGATACCACTCAACTTGTCCAGACATTAGGTACACGGCGTGTCCGCCCGCTTGCTGATGTTGAACGCGAGGCGATTGAAAGCGCCATCGCCGCCACCGACGGAAACATCCAAAAAGCAGCCCAATTGCTTCAGATTGATCCGTCAACGATCCACCGCCGCCGCAAAATATGGAAGCAGGCGAGTTAGATGTCGGGCAAAACGCCATCCTGGTCTTGCACGATGCCAGAGCAGTTTGCACGCGCATCCTGCGATGATATTTTTTTTCTATAAAAAACAAAAGCTTATAAAATTTTTTTTGCTGGCGGTTGATTTGCAACGCTCGACGTGAAGCAACTCATCAACGGCTCACATGTTTAACAAAACCATTACGCGTCTTATTGCATTTTTCGCTCTTGTTGCCTCGGCGACAGGCTGCGCAACATCAACCGCCGTTCACGCACCGCGAAACTACCTTGGGAAAAATGAACGTTTCACCGTTGCGGAACATTCGACGATCGACAATCGCCATCATGAATATGTGGATTTATCCCGCACGCTAAACCGGGCGCGGTGCGCGATGCCGCTGTTGGACACAGTTGCTGACGGCCCCACCCCCCGTGCCGCCCCAACACCGCTGTCGATTGGTGATGTTTTGGAAGTGTCTATCAATGACAGCGACGCATTTTCCGCTGTCGTCGAAATCGCGCCAGATGGGTCGATCGACCTTCCCTATCTGGCGCCGATTAGCGCCGCCAACCACGAACCCAATGAACTTGAGAACATCATTGCCCACCGATTGGTAAAAGGCGGATTTTTTAAACGCGGATTTGCGGTCGTTACGGTAGAGCAAAAACATGCAGGCATTCGCCGGGTCGCGGTCTCTGGAGCGGTCTTTAATCCCGGTGTTTTCGCCGTAAACCAAAAAGGCGCTGACGCGGTTACCTCACTTCAACTGGATGCGACCAGCGATGGCGATACAATCGCAACAGTCGCCGATGCTTTGCAACAGGCCGCCGGTATTCGTCCCGATGCGGATATCGCGAATATTATTCTTGTTCGAAACGGCGCGCGCCGTGTTCTGAACATGACAGGCGCGTTTACCGGCGAGTTGATGGAGAACCCCGTTATCTTGTCAGGGGACGAAATTATCGTTCCATCGCGCGGTTGTTTTCAGGAAAAACTGGCGCGCACAAGTGCGGTGACAGCACCTGGCGTTCGGATATTCATGTCGAACTTGACGCGCCCCGCATTCCACAATTCCGCTTCCTCGATTGACAATGAATCATCGAACTTTCCTTATGGCACTCGACTATTACAGGCCGTGGTGTCGGCCAATTGCGTTGGCGGCGCACATGTCACTAATGCAAATCGATATGTCGTGTACATTACAAGAGACTGGTATACCGATAGAACGATCGTCGTCGAACGCCCTATTGAAGCGCTTGTTCGCCGTGCCGATCGCGATAACTTTAATCCCTATCTCCAGGAAGGCGACGCACTGGCCTGTTATGACAGCGCCGTCACAAATGCCCGCGAGGTTATGCAAATGATCGGTGAAGCCGCAGCCCCGGCAATCTTCACGCGCGGCTTGGTTGGAGGCTTCTAATGACAGCGCACAATGATGATCCACCGATCAACGATACACAGCTCGCCGAACCAAACAATAAGATCCAAAGGTTCTTGCACAATCTCGCTCGCGGAATCAAGAAAGGATTCGGTGGACGACGCGCCCCTCGTTACACTCGCGTTAGCATTGCCGGCATCTTGGGTATTTGGTTTCTCGCCGCGGCTTATTTATTCCTAACACCCCGTTCTTATGTCGGAGAGTTCACACTCATCCTTCCTGGGGCTGGCTCCGGCGCAACGGTAAATTTAAACACGCTCGGACAGGCAAGTTCGATGTCGGAATCAGCTTTCGCAAACACACGCGTCAGTCCGACCGAGAGTTACAAACGATTACTGTTGAGCGATCGCGTTTTGTCAGCGGCTGAAGCCAAGGCCGAGATCGATCGGTTTCCAAAACCGCGCATCAAGCTTCTTGACCAAACACAATTCATGGAAGTGTATGTCACCGCGTCGTCGCCAGGAGAGGCCCGTGATCTAGCCGTTGCTCTAGAAGCGGCGTTCCTCCAGGAGATCGACCATCTTCGCAAGTCTGAACGCCAACAGCGCGAAGCAGGATACCGCGATACGTTGTCGGAATTTGAGAAGAATGTATCAGAAGCGCGCGCTGCGCTTCTATCCCACCAGACTGAAACCGGGCTTACATCCATTGATCAATTCAAAAATCGGATTGAGGTCATTGAGAATTTAAACGTTGAAATAAATCGTAGTCAGATTGATGAAGCCGAGGCGAAGGAACGCTTACAAGCGTTGTTAAAAATATTGAACATCAGCGATTCGGAGGCCTCTGCCGCACTGACATACGCCGCCGACCCGGTTTTCATTAAACTCGCTCAAAATTTCGCCTTGATTGAAGCAGGGCTTGCGGAGGTATCATACAAGTTCGGCGAAAACCATCCAAAGCGAATAGCGCTCAATCGGGAGCGCACCGGTCTTCGTCGTGAAATCATGGCGCGGGGACGTATCATCGCCGGAGCGACGCCAGAAAATACATTATCAACTGCTCGCAAGCTCGTTGGCGCGGAATACACAGCGCTCCTGAAAGAAATCGTTGAGGCGGCCGCTCGCCATCAAACCCTATCCCAACGAACCGCCTCCCTGACTGAAACGCTTGAACGTGAACGCGCATTTGTTACCGAATTATCTGTGGACGCTGCGAAACTGGAAGATTTAAATCACGCGCTTCAGGTTGCCGAAGCCGTTTTCAGATCTGCAATTGCACGGATTGATACGACGAAAAGCGACTCGTTTGCCTCCTACCCCCTTGTCCAAACGATTGAAGCGCCATCGGCGTCCGGCAAACCCTCATCGCCTATTCCAGCGCTTGCGATTATTGGCGCCGTTGGCGCGACCGTTCTTTATCTCATGGGACTTCTCCTGTTATGTCTGCGCTTGCCGTTACTGAACGCACTCTTGAAGAAAAACTGATCGCCACAACGATTATTGGCGCTTGGTCGCTTTACTTTGTTGGCGGATTATATATCGCAAGCCCGGTGCTTGCCATAATTCTGGCCACACTTGTGGTTTGGCGCGCCTATGCGGGCGACTTCCTATCAGAGGACAAACAGCTCGCCCCCGCGCCCTTCGCCATATGGGTTTGGCTAGCGGCAATGGCGATGATGTTGGTCGCTCTATTGATTGGCCATTTCCAAGAAGGGCTGGGGATCGCAAAAACGATCAAGTCATCGATCGGTTGGGCGAAGGGCTGGCTCTTGTTGGCGATTTTTCCGCTGGCGGGCGCATGCCTCTCCATTCGGCTTCAAACAATCTGCAAGGCGAATGCCTGGTTCGCTCTGACGACCCTCGCCTTAACGCCAATCCTGATCATTGCGTCAGTCATCGGCTTACCAGAGCGCTTGTTTGTGTCCCCATTGAAAGTGATCGGTGGATCAGGTCCGGAATACTTCACAGTCTTTCTGTATACTGCGGACCCAGAAAGCGGTGCACCGAGGTTACAGTTCACCGCACCATGGGCGCCAGCCGCCGGGCTCGTCGCCAACATGATGTTAATTTTTGGTATCGAAGACAAACGCCCCATTTGGCGCTTTGCGACCATTTTTGCGGCGGTCTGCGTTGTTTTGTTGTGCAAATCACGGATGGCGCTTTTATGTATGCTGCTCGCCTGGCCTATGGCGTTTAGTTTATCTCAGATACGCCGTGGTTGGCCATTACTCGCTGGAGCGGGCGGTGTTTTCTTCGGCGGTATATTTGCGCCACAGATTACACTATTTCTTTCTAATCTGATCGATCGAGTGAACGGAATGCGCGCGGGGTCTAATCGCGTTCGTGGCGCCCTCAACGATATGGCGTTCGACCGTTGGTGGACCGAAGCGCGTATTTGGGGACACGGAGTCGTAGAGAATGGTCCGCATCATGTCGAATATATGCCTATTGGATCGCACCATACCTGGTTAGGCCTGTTGTTTGTCAAAGGAGCCGTTGGGTTTCTTGCGCTTGCGGTCGCGATGATTTGGACCACTTTCGACCTCGCCATCACAGCGCAAGCACGCCGGGAAGCGCGGGCCGGTTTAGCGGTTATATTCGTCATGTGGTTTTTCAGCTTTTCTGAGAACCTTGAAATGCTCGCTTATCTCTATTGGCCGGGCCTTATCGCCATTGGGATTGGTTTAAAAATTCAAAATCGCTCTAAATCTTTTGACGTTGGCTCATAACGGCTCGAGGTATTTTCGAAACAATGCAACAGATCTTTCGTGCTTGGATTATGTACATTTTTATTCACTATACGGTTTCCTAACGCCCTACCCAACGCTGATTGATGGAAATTTATTGGACCATCACTAACCTTTGACGGTTCGCTCAATTCGTGCAGCATTTTCTCTATTGGATTAAGATTTTTTCTGACGTAGGCGCTCTATCTTACACACACTTTCGATGAAGATGCCTTGACCCAGCCACGAAAAACACAATCCAAAATGACCGAAGTGTCGCATGTTTCAACAGAAATTCTCTTTCTCAGCCTACCGAAAAAACGGTAAAACTCCGTTAACTAACATTATCATTAAGTTAAATTTACTAAGTATTTTAGCAAAAATTTATAACATCGCATCGATAAACCACCCATAATTCTCAGGATTAGGCATTTCCATGACAAAACGTAGATTGAAAATTACATCTGCATTGCTAGCGATGACGATCGCCATTTCGAGCGACGCGTTCGCACAAGACGTTGATGCACTGAGTGGGTTTTTCAACAATGAATTTGACGGCATGTCGGCAAACCGTTTTGTCTCAGATAACGATGACGAATGGGAGCTCGAAGACGATATTGATGAGGACTACATTTCCGGACAGTATGGCAACCTTGATGGATTTTATGGGAACCTGGACGCCTTTTGGGGCAATCTAGACGCCTTCGGTGCACCCGGCATCAACGGACAGTACGGCAGCCTTGATGCTTTCTGGGGTAACCTGGATGCGTTCTACGGCAACCTTGATGCATTCTACGGCAACTTGGACGCCTTTTGGGGAAGCCTCGATGCATTCTATGGAAGCTTAGATGCTTTCTACGGGAGCCTTGACGCCTTTTGGGGGAACCTTGATGCGTTCTACGGAAACTTAGATGCCTTTACCGGCGATCCAGAAAACCTCGGCGATAATTTGAACGCCGTTCTCGGGCAAGCCGAGGCGTCATTTGGCGCCGCCGTCAAGGGACACACCGGCAAGAACTTTCAAAATACAATTGCAACGCCCCTTCTTGAAAAGTACGGCGTTGACCCAGAAGATTTCGACGGTGTCGAGAATTTAAGTAAGAACCAGTACGCCTCGTTGCTATTGGAACTTCATGACCGCGTCATGTCGTTTACGGGGTTTGATCACATTGATCATTGGATGGGACAGATACGGTGGTCGCCTGCCATATCGCAACGCGCCGGCGGCGGCCAGGGCGTTGTCGTTGGTCTCCTCGATACGCCCATTATGTCTTCATCACTGATCGGCGGCGCTGTGCGCAAAACGGAGGGCTTCGGATTATCAAAGGTGGACCACGGCGCTGGCGTGGCAAGTATCCTTGCGGGCGCTCATGATGGAACTGGGGTCATGGGCGTTGCTCCTAGCACCGATTTCCTCGTCTACAATCCATTCGATGCCTCGTTTACCGCAAGTTGGGATGACGTCACCAATGGCATACAGGAACTCGCTTTTAGGAGCAGCGCCAGCATCATCAACATGTCTCTCGGCGTTAATGGGTACACGCTGCACCCCGATTGGCGAAATGTCTTTTACAATTTTGGCGCCGGCCTCGGCACGATCGATACGCTTCTCGTAAAATCCGCCGGGAACTCAGGGACGTCGCAAAGCGTCGATGTCGATTTTGGTATTAGCAAGGCTTTCGATCGTCTGATCGTCGTCGGCTCGGTTGATATCAACAATCAAATCTCCGATTTCTCAAACCGCCCCGGAGATGCATGCCTCCTTTATTGGGGGACTTGCCGCGACGGAAACCGCCTGATGGATAGGTTTCTAGTGGCCCCTGGCGAACTCATCCTTGTACAAGATAATGACGGTAACTTGACCCGTGCCAGCGGAACATCCCTCGCCGCACCACAAGTCGCCGGTGCTGCAGCCCTCATCCAGTCTAACTGGGAATGGTTGCGGAATTACCCGGCTGAAACCGCGGATATCTTACTGCAGTCCGCCACCGACCTCGGCGCGCCGGGTACTGATGAGATATATGGTCGCGGCCTTTTGAATATCGAAGCCGCGCTGGCGCCATTGGACCCGAATGCTCTCTATGTCGAAACTGAAAATGGCAGAGTGAACATCAACGACATCGGCGGATTGACGGCCAACGGGTTTGACCTTTTAAATCCGACAGCGACTTTAACGGCATTTGAATCCATCGGCGGGACGAAACGCGATTTTGAAGTTCCTGTTTCCAGCTTGACAGCATCACTGTCGGCGGGCGCAGATATCCAATCCTCCAACGAAGATTATCTGGCCCAACAAGTCACCCAACCCGCCGCCACAGCCCCGAAAACCTCCCGGAAAAAGCGAAAAAAGCGGAACAAGCGCCGTCGGCGGATCATTGGTGACGCCACGTTTACAAACAACACCCATATCGGCGTCCATGCCGTTGGCAGCACCGAATCAGCCTGGAATGCAGAATTCACGGCGACCCAGCGCGACCCCAACGTGGTTATTGCGCAAGACGCCGTTCCATTTCAAATGGGGGCCGTACTCAAAAATAACGCCAATGGCATGAGTTTACTTTTTGGCGAAGGACAAGGGGCGCTCGCGTTTTCGGGCAATACAGAATTTGGCATGACGACCGATCATGACGTCAGGACAGGGGGTGTAAATCCGTTTCTTGGCCTCGCCTCGGGCGGCTTCTACTCCGGCCTGAGCGTACCGCTGGATGAACAGCTTCAGTTTTCATTCGGATACACTCAAAACGCTGACCGGCGCCTCTTTAGCGACCCCGATAGCGGCGAATTGCGAAATGCGTTTGACGGCGTTGGGGACTATCAGGCGAGTGCACTAAATGCGGCGTTTTCCTACGCTCTTAGCAACGCCATCGAACTGACCGCCGGCTATACTCAGTTATATGAACAAACCGGCCTCCTAGGATTGCAAGGGTCAGGCGCGCTAAACTTAGAAGGTGGATCCACCACAGATGCGATGACGGTTGGTGCTAACGCCTATCTTCAAAACGGTATTGCTTTGTCGCTCTCGGCGACAGGCGGTAAAACGCGCGGCACAACATTCGATAACTCCATCCTATCAGTCGACGATGCTGGCATTACGTCAACCGCGTTTCAGATCGCCGCATCAAAGACTGGCGTCATATCAAACGTTGATGCGGTAAGGCTGTCATTCGCCCAGCCGATGCACTACGAAACCGGCGCTCTTGGAATAACAACCTTACAGATCACGGATCGCGCGACTGGTGAGAGCGGGTTCGTCACAGACAGGTTAGCCGTTAATTCCGCTAACAGACGTTTCATATCCGAAATTCTTTATGCAACGCCCATCCTGAAGGGACAAGCATTTGTTAGCGCCTTTGGACAAGTGGAACTGAACAACCAAGATTTCGGTGTTCCCCAAACAGCGGTGACCGGCGGTGGCCGGGTAAACATAAATTTCTAAAACGGTTTCGAACGAAAGAACGATTGTCTCGGCGCAGAAAAGACGACGGAAAATATGGAACATCGGATTGACGAAACGTAGACAAAAAGCGCGCGCGAATACGTACAATTCGATTTAATTTATTCGTAAGCAGCGACTTTCCTAGCATTCACTGTCCATTCTATTAACTCGTATTTGATAACATAGGGTCGAACGTCAAACACCACAGAAGTCCCTGAAAAATGCGCTTTTTTTTGATTTCCATCGCGATCGTTACGCTCGCTACCATGGCGGCGATACCGGCTGTTAGCGCTGAGGCGCCAGCCTCCAGTGCAACGATAGAAAATTTCCAGAACGCCATCGCCAACGCGAAAAAGGCGATGGTCGGCTCACCACAGGAAGCATTGAATAAAGCCCTGGAAGCGGAACAGTACGCTGAAGCAATGGAAGACCCAACGGCTCTGGCGACCAGCTTGTGGCTACAAAGTGAAGCGTTGACCCGGTTAAATAAACCAAACGATGCAAAACCGATTGCAGAGCGCGCGGCCGCGGCATTGACTGATCAATCGACAAAACTCGCCGGCGATATATTACTCGCACACGGACGAATTCAGAGAACCCTTAGCGAACACGGCGCTGCATTGGGCAGTTTTCAGTCTGCATTTAGGATTTTTGAAGCTCTCGGCGAAGCGCGCAGCCAAGCGCTCGCCCTACAGAGCATCGGCACATTGTATGATAACGCCCATCAATACGAACGCGTCATCGAATACTACGAACGGGCATCGCTAGCGTTTTCAGACGGCGGGATTTTGGACCTTGTTTCGTTGAACAACCGGGCCAACGCTTATCGCGAGTTAAAACGCTATGACGAAGCTCAATCAATGTTGGACCAATCCCTTGCGATGGCGAGGGCGTCTGATAGTAATTTATTACAGGCGCGGATTTTGACAAATATCGCCGTCCTAGCTATCCGGCGTGGTGAATTCGACGCGGCCCAGGCGGCGATCGACGAAGGATTCTCTTTTTCCAATAACGATGATGCGCGGGGGTGGGAGCCCTTTCTTTGGGGCGCCAAGGCGAGTCTTGCGTTCGCTCAAGGGGATCTGCCAGCAACGAAAGAAGCCCTATCGAAAACCTTCGGCGACACGGACATAACGACCACCACGTCGCCGTTTCGGGATTTCCATGAGGTCGCTAGCAACGCGTACAGAGCATTAGGTGACCCTGAAACGGCATTAGCGCATCTGACAGCCTTTAAACGGTTGGATGATCAAGGACGCGATATCGCCGCCTCCGCAAATTTGGCCCTCATGAACGCGGAGTTTGAATATGCCAATCAAGCGCTTCAGATCGAAAAGCTACGCACGACACAACTTGAAAAGGATGTTGCGCTCTCCAAAGCCCAGGAAATGCAATCACGCATCGCTAGCCTAGCAATCGCGGTAATAGGGCTCGGCTTGATCGCGTTTTTGGCCTGGTCGTATCGAGTTGCAAGGAAGGCCCAATCGACCACGGAGAATTTTAACAAAGAGCTTGAAGCAAAAAATGGCGCGCTCACAGCCGCGAATTTTGCGTTAGAAGAAGCAAATCAGTCAAAAATTGCTTTCTTAGCGACGACCAGCCATGAAATTCGCACCCCCCTAAACGCGATCATCGGGTTATCCGATGTCATTTTGACAGCTGGAGCGATAATTGATCGTGATCGCGAATATCTTCAAATGGTCAATAGCGCAGGCGCCCACCTGCTGTCGATCGTCAATGATATTCTCGATGTCTCAAAACTCGAATCTGGCCAGTTCATCATTCAAAAGGATCCAACGGATGTTGTAGGGTGTATACAGAATGTCGCCGAAATTTGGCGTAGAGCCGCAGAAGACAAAGGTCTGAACTATATCATTGATATCGAGCGTCGGCCGGAAGGTTTCATTACAGATGGCCGGTTGATCCGACAGGTCGTATCCAACTTAATTTCTAACGCCGTCAAATTTACGTCCGAAGGCGAAATAAAGATTGGGTTTTCTGTTAACGGGGATAAAGGCTTCACGATTACCGTCTCTGATACAGGCATCGGAATTCCACCAGAGGCTCACGGCAAAATTTTTGAAGCGTTTAAGCAGGTAGACGAGCGGCTGCAACGCGAATTTGGCGGCACCGGCCTTGGTTTGGCGATCTGTAAGAAAATTGCCAATGCTCTTGATGGCGACGTGACAGTTGAAAGTTCACTAGGCCAGGGATCGTCGTTTTTGTTGACCATCGACGCGGAACGCATAGTCGAGCACAAATCTCCTTTAGAACAATCAGTAGACGTTACTGGGCAATTTGACGGTTCATTCGACCCTGATATCGCCCTGCCATCCGGTTTAAAAGTCCTTATTGCCGAAGACAATGTAACAAATGCGATGGTGACGAAAGCCTATATTGAGAATGCCGTCGACGACATCAAAATTGTTGAAAATGGTGCGCTTGCGGTAGAAGCGGTACAAAAAGAAGCATTTGATATTATCTTGATGGATAAACAAATGCCCGTTTTGGATGGCATATCCGCAACACAAAAAATCCGCGCTCTCGACGGACCGATACGGAATATACCAATCATCGCGGTCACCGCAGATGCATTCAACGGCGCCCATGAACTCGTCCTAAAGAACGGCATGGATGGATATGTGAGCAAACCCCTCTCTGCAATCGCCCTTACACAAGCGATTTCCCGCGCGTTAGAAAAGCGGCGGAAAAACGCGGCGTGAGGGGATTTTTCCAATGCAAGCAATTTCCGCGCGCACCTTGATTGTCGCCCAAAAGCAAGCACCGTCCATCTTGGCTTCATGAAATTTTGTTAACCGGTCGGATCTACTCGCGACAAAATGAGCTATATCTTGCGCTCAACCATGTTGGCGGATTGGACCGCTAAACCCGCTATTTCTAGTATGTGGTCGCAAAAATCGAATACCAGATTTCCCGTAAACGCGAAAAAACCCCTTGCTAATGAGTTATTTCATGATGGCCTAGTGAGTAAAGGGGGCCCTATCGGGCTTCGCTTACTAAGCGCAGGCAGTGCTGAACGGAAAATCATTTAAACGCCACAAACAAATTACACCTGCGACTTAACAAGATGTTCGGGGCGGTCCAAGTCATTAAATTTATATTGGAAACGGACGAAAATCCGTGGAACTATCGACAACGGTTGAGATAGTTTTTACGGTTTCGACAGTTTTGATCCGTATTTCAGATTGTTGAACAGGCAGGCATCATTTCTGGATCAAACTGGAAATTTGAGAATTCGGGAGCTCAACGATCATGACGTTTGTCACGCGCCGATTTGCAATAACAACTCATCCTGAGAACGAGAAACGACGAGCGACCACCGAATGGTCACGCCCCTCAGGAAGCAAGCGCCTGAACTGCCTTTTTGCGCTCGCCGTCCTAACGCTCGCTGCTTGTAGCGATGGAGGGTCATCGTCGCCAGCTCCTAGCCCTGTTGCCGATACGCCTCCGGCACCAACACCGACGCCGACACCACCCCCGACGACGCAGGATCAAACCTTCGACACGATGGCGTCAACAGGGCGCTTTTTAACCCAAGCCACATTCGGCCCCTCCCCGGCGGACCTCGACACTCTGCCGGAGACAAGCGCATCGGATTGGTTCATGGACCAGCTGGCGGCCGCCACCAGTCTCAATCTTCCGTATGTCACCGAACAGCTCGCGGCGCCCGATGCACGCAATGAGGAAGGTGACTTATCTTTCGAAGCCACTGTAACGCCTGGCTTTTCGTTTTGGATAAACGCGGTAACCGGTGAAGATCAGCTGCGCCAACGCATGGCGTTTGCGTTATCCCAAATCTTTGTTGTGTCCAATACATTCAGCAGCGAGCTCTCCCAGCAGCCGGTCGCCATCGCAGCGTTTATGGATATCCTAGCCCGGAACGCTCTTGGTAATTACCGGGATATCATGGAGGAAGTGACCTATTCTACGGCGATGGGCGTCTACCTGACCTATTTGCAAAACCTCCCTGGCGATCCTTTGACAGGGCGGGTCCCTGATGAAAACTACGCCCGTGAAATCATGCAGCTCTTCACCATTGGATTGGTGGAGTTGGGGCCAGACGGCGAACCTGTATTAGATGGTTCCGGCCAGCAAATTGAAACGTATACGAATGCCGATGTTACCGGCCTGGCCTCCGTTTTCACTGGATTAAGTTTTGATGTGGCTAATTTCTTTTTTGACTTTGGTAACATCGACGATGCTGTCATCGCCTCCCCCATGGCGGCGTTCCCCGAATTTCACGCTGATATTGAAAAAACATTCCTCGGCTTGACGATCCCGGCCAATACCGGGCCGGTGGAAAGTATCGACATGGCGCTTGACCATCTCTTTGCTCAGCCGAGCTTGCCGCCTTTTGTTTGTCGACAGTTGATCCAACGCTTCGTCACCAGTGATCCGGACCCTGCCTATGTGGCGCGGGTGGTCACCGCATTTGAGAGCGGAAGCTTTGCCCTGCCGGACGGCCGAACAGTCGGGACCGGCGCGCGCGGCGATCTTGCCGCAACAATTGCCGCTATTTTGTTCGACCTTGAAGCGCGCGATACGGTCGCCGCCGCCGATAATGATTTCGGCAAATTGCGCGAGCCGGTAATCCGCTTTGTAAATTGGGCGCGGGCCTTTGACGTGTCGAACCCGGACCCCCGTTTTTCGTTTTCGCTCTTTAACGCCAGTGGCTCTGACGCACTCAATCAACACCCCTACCGCGCCCCGTCCGTTTTCAATTTCTATCGTCCAGGCTATGTCGCGCCCGGCACGTTAACGGGGGCTGAAGGCAACACCGCGCCTGAACTGCAGATCACAAATGCGAGCTCCATTCCGGGATACATCAATTTCATCACCTTCTTCGCTGGCGCATTGAATCAGGATTTTTTCGATCCGGCCGACCCGGATTTCGGGGCCTTCGCAGATACGTTCATCCCTGATTACTCAACCCTAACACCGTTAGCAGATGACCCCGCTGCACTGGTGACGCGGCTCGATGAATTACTCACCTTTGGGACCTTGACGCCAGAGACGCGTTCCTTGATCGAGCAAACGTTGATGGAAGTGCCGCTCAGCGTCGATTTTGATCCAGAGTTTGATGGCGCCAACGCTAGGGTAGAACTTGGCGTCTTAATGATGATGACCTCTACAGATTACTTAGTGCAACGCTAATTAGCGATCAGGGTGAGGAACATGAGAAACAAACAATTCAACCGCCGATCCTTCCTGAGGAGCGCTAGCGCCAGCGCCATTGCGCCTCTTTCGCAACGCGTCTTGCTTGGCGGCTTAGGCGCCGGCGCCGCCGCGATGAACGCGCGCGCCGCTGATATCTCGGGGTATAGAGCGCTCGTATGCGTTTTTCTTCTCGGCGGGCTCGATAATCACGACACACTCCTTCCGTTCGATCAAAGTTCCTATGATCGATATGCGGAAATTAGAGCGCCCCTGCTAGACCTTTACGCCCAACAAGCCGGCGGATCATCCCGCGACCGTGCACGTCTTTTAAGCCTTTCGCCGTCGAATGCTGGTGATTTCGGCGGTCGGGAATTTGCGTTCCCAGAAGATTTTTCCGGGTTACGTGATTTGTTCGATGCAGGTGACGCGGCCATCGTCGCCAATGTCGGGCCTCTTATCGAAGCCGTGGACCGCGATAGTTTTGAGGCGGAATCCGCAGTGGTTCCCCCACGCCTATTCTCCCACAACGACCAGCAATCTACCTGGCAAGCCAATTCCCCGGAAGGCGCCCAATTTGGGTGGGGCGGGCTTTTCGGCGATGCGGCCCTCGCCTCGGGCGCAAATCCTGTTTCGGACTTCACGTCGATCACGAGCCTCGGCAATGAATTATTCCTGACCGGACTGAATACGGCCCCCTATCAAGTCAATCCCGATGGCGGCGCCAGCACAATCGACTTGCTTGAGAATTTCCGTTTCCTTTTCTTGAGAGGCGACACGACGGCGGCTGAGGCGTTACTGCGAGATCACTTCCGGGCCGCCAATGACGCGAATACTAATCTGCTCGCGCGGGATCTTTCCAACGCGTCCCAAAGTGCGTTTGACGCCAATGAGTCGTTCAACACCGCGTTTGAGAGTTTAACACCCTTGACGACCATGTTCCCGACGACGTTCCTCGGGAACCAATTACGCTCTATCGCCCAAACAATCGCGATCCGTGGTAGTCTGCAGGCGGATCGCCAGATTTTCCTCGCCGCTCTTGGCGGGTTCGACACACACTCTTCCCAAGCCCAAGATTTGCCCGGCCTCCAGCGAGAGGTGAACGATGCTATTGTCGCTTTCAACGCCGCGATGCAAGAACTTGGCGTTTCACAAGACGTGACGCTTTTCACGGCGTCTGATTTTGGACGCACCCTCGCGATCAATGGTGATGGGACTGACCATGGATGGGGCGGGCACCATTTAGTGGTCGGCGGCGCAGTCAATGGCGGCGCAATCTATGGCGATATTCCGCCATATGATTTTAATCACTCTCAGGATGCGGGGGGCGGTCGCCTTATCCCAGGCATATCCATTGAACAATATGCAGCCCCCTTAGGACGATGGTTCGGCTTAAACGATGCAGAGATTGGGGCGGCCCTGCCGGGCCTCGCAACATTGCCAGGGCCGTCGCCATTAGCCTTCGTCTGACTTCAGTGAAGGCCTATACCTACAGGCGACCCGTTTGATTCGCACGACGGGCGTGATTACGTTTCCCTTTCTAGGCGCTATCCACCATCAATCATCGACTGCGCAATGTCTTTTGACCGTGCGTCCACATCTTGTTTATCGATCGCTCCTAAATCAAAAAACTCCTTAGCGGCATTCAGCGCAGCGCCATAGGCGATACGAGCTAGATCAGTACCAAGACTGACGCGTTTAACGCCGAGGGCTGTCAGTTCTTTCGCCGTGCTGGTCATTTGACGGAAACCAACCAGCGCATTCACGGGATTGTTAAGGGCATCGCATAGCCGCTTAATTTCAGCATGATCGATCATACCGGGCGCGTGGAGAACATCCGCGCCCACACTTTCGTAAGCGGATAAGCGTTTCAAGCAGTCGTCAAAATTTCGATCACCGGTCGAGAAATGCTCGCAGCGCGCGGTGATGACAAAATCATTCGGCAGACCGCGCGCGGTTTCAACAGCGGCGGCGACACGTTCGACGGCGAGCGCCATATCATATGTCCCCCCGAAATAAGGATTGGCGGCGTCTTCGATCGAACACCCTGCAAGGCCCGTTTCGGCCGCCGCGCGCACCGTCGCGGCAATCGCCTCCGGCGCCTCACCGAAGCCAGGCCCAAGATCCGCCGCGACGGGGATAGTGACCGCCTCGCAGAGCGCGCGGCAATGGGCGAGTTTTTCGTCAAAGCTCACCGCCCCATCCAATTTACCAACGCTCCACGCGAAACCGCCGGATGTGGTCGCAAGAGCCTTAAAGCCAATCCGCTCTAGGATTTTCGCACTACCAACATCCCAAGGATTAGGTAGTAACAGGGCCTCTTCTTGATGATGCAAGTCGCGGAAACTCGTCTCCGCGCTATCGTCGCGTTTCGTCATTTTTCATTCTCCCCTTCGCGGTTTAATAACCATAGGCTGCCGTCAGCCAGCGAGCGGGACAATCAATTTACGCAGTTTGCGCCGATGTTGTGATGGCCAGATTACGGGCCGATAGCTCAAACAACTCTTGGGCAACCCACGAGACCGGCCTTGATGGCGCGCCGTTCTGGAAGCACTTCCAATTGGCGGAGAGAGAGGGATTCGAACCCTCGGAACGCTTGCGCGCTCAACGGTTTTCGAGACCGCCCCGTTCGACCACTCCGGCACCTCTCCAAGGGGAAAAGGTGTTAGTCGGCGGGGCGGTGTTTTTCAAGGGGCGGGCAGACCGCTATGGCAAGAGCGAAAAATGCTGGATTTAGCCCTGGGTTGGCTGAAGCCTCGGCCGCGCCTGTCGCGCGCCGCCACGATCTGTATCGGGAGCACCTAAAGGGTTTCATGTCGATCTCTGATTACGTCATGAGACGCCGGATCGCCGCCGCTGTCGGTTTCGAGAAGGCGCCATGCAGCGCCCGGCGCAGCCGCGAGAAGCGCCGTCATCATGGGCAGAGCGCGCTCCAACGCGTCACCAACACCATAGGGCGGGTTCACGATGAAAACGCCGCTGCCGGACAGGCGTTCGTTATCGGCCGCCCTGACGGAAACGGACGATAGCAACATTTTTGGCGCGGCGACGTCAGTGACAATTTCCTGGGCGGCGGTTTCAAAGCCTGCACAGGCGGCCGTCTCCTTAATGGGGTACCAGATGAAAAAGACGCCCGTCGCCCAGCGCTTTAGACCGTCGCGTAAGGCCTTTAAGAGGCGGTCGAATTCGCCCGGCGCCTCGAAAGGTGGATCGATGATCACGGCGCCGCGCCGCTCGGGCGGCGGTAAGAGCGCCCGCACCGCCTCATAGCCGTCGCGTTGTTCGATCCGCAGCTTTTTTCCATCGGTTTTTTGATGCCCCGGGCGCCGCGCCGCCAGGCAAGATTTCAACGCTTCGTATTCTTCCGGATGGCGCTCACATAGATGGAGCCGGTCCCTCGCGCGCATGGCGCCATCAGCAAGCACGGGCGAGCCCGGATACCAGCGCAAGCCTCCGAAAGGATTTTCAGCGTCAATGGCGCTCAAATACGGCTCGAAAGGCGTAAACGGCGGTTGCCCCGCCGTCTCTGTTGATCCTTTTTCGCTGCCTTCCCAACGCGTCCAAAGAGGCGTGATCCCCTTCAGATGCTCGCCGGATCTCGACGCAGCGTCGCTGTCGAAATCATAGAGCCCTCGCCCTGCATGGGTATCCAGGACAAAAAAGGGTTTATCCTTTCGCGCCAGCGCCGCAAAGACGAGGCTCAGGGCCGTATGCTTCAGGACATCACAATGATTGCCGGCATGAAAAGCGTGACGATAGTTCATATCTATCCATAAAGATGGTGAGCCCCCACCAGAAAGGCCCGAAAGCCCATAAAATGGCGGATTCCCCCAAGAGATTTCTTGACGCCAGCGTGGCGGCGCGCTAGAGCCCCCTCTCGTGAAAAACCGGGCGGATGAACCCGGAATGGAAAAAGGACGGGCGCGCCAAAAAGATGCGCGCAAAAGGAGTCGACTATGTACGCAGTGGTTAAGACCGGCGGCAAGCAATATCGCGTCGCAAAAGACGACGTTATCACCATCGAAAAGTTATCGGCGGACGCCGGCGACACGGTGACCTTAGATAAGGTCCTGATGATCGGCGACGGCGACAATGTCACCATTGGCGCCCCCTTTATTGACGGCGCCGCGGTAGCTGGAGAAATCGTTGAGCAAAAGCGCGACAAGAAAATCGTCGTGTTCAAAAAGCGCCGCCGCCAGAATTATCGTCGGAAAAAAGGCCATCGCCAGCACATTACGCTAATGCGGGTGACTGACATTATCGCGAGCGGCGCGAAGCCCGCCGCTGCCGCCGCAAAACCCGCGCCTAAGAAAGAGGCTGCGCCTGCGGCTTCTGGCGGGGACGACCTGAAGAAACTATCAGGCGTAGGCCCAGCGCTTGAAACGAAACTGCATGAGGCGGGCGTTACAAGCTTCGCTCAGATTGCGGCTTGGGGCCCGGCGGAGATCGCTGAATTCGACGAAAAGCTGTCCTTCAAGGGCCGCATTGAACGTGAAGACTGGATCGGCCAAGCGAAAAAACTCGCTGCCGGCGAAGAGGAGTAATCGAGATGGCTCACAAAAAAGCAGGCGGCTCGTCCCGTAACGGACGCGATTCAGAAAGCAAACGCTTAGGCGTTAAAAAATACGGCGGTCAGGTCGTTGTTCCAGGCAACATTATCGTTCGTCAGCGCGGCACGAAATATCACCCGGGTGAAAATGTCGGGATCGGCAAAGACCATACCCTTTTCTCCCTGGTTGAAGGGCGTGTTGCCTTCCGCGTAAAAGCGAACAATCGTCGCTTTGTCTCCGTGGAAAAAGAAACCGTCAATTAGAATACTGAATTTGGGTAACGGCGGTCTTACCGACCGAGAAGCTCATTGACGAAAGCCGGCGTAACTTCGCCGGCTTTTCCGTATCGCGCCTCGGAAAACGCGTCGGCGTTGTCCGATGGCTCTAAATTTAACTCAACACATGGCAATCCGGCCGCCCGCGCTTCATGGACGAAACCAGCTGCGGGATAAACGGCGCCGGAAGTCCCAATCGCGACAAACATATCGGCCTGGTCTAGGGCGACGGCAATCGCCTCCATATGTTTTGGCATTTCGCCAAACCACACAATGTCTGGCCGCATGGCGCCGCGCGCCGAACAAGCCGGGCACGCCGTTTCTACACTGATGTCTTCAGTCCAATCAAAACCTGCACCACATGCGCCGCATACCGCGCGCAATAACTCGCCATGCATATGAATGATGTTTTGCGATCCTGCCCGTTCATGCAGGTCGTCAACATTTTGCGTGACGAGGGTTAAGGCCCCGCCTTTCGCCGCGAGCCCGCGCTCCAGGGTGACAAGCGCCTCATGGGCGGGATTAGGAAAAACGCTTTCCAATCCGCGCCGGCGGGCGTTGTAAAACTCATGCACAAGGGCCGGGTTTCGGTCAAACCCCTCGGGCGTCGCGACCTCTCGATAATCATATTTCGCCCAAACACCGCCAGCGTCGCGAAACGTAGCGACGCCGGATTCAGCAGACACCCCTGCACCGGTGAGAACAACGATTTTCATCAGGTTAGCGAAGGTGAGAGCGCTAGCTTAGTCAAGCCTCGGCGTTAAATTTTCTCTGGCGATTAAAGTTTAAGGGCCAGAAAATCCGCTTTCGACAATGGGACGCCGACGGAGCGCAAAATCGCGTAAGCCGTGGTCACATGAAAATAAGCATTCGCGCGAACAAAATTGTTCAAGTAATCCCCCCTGCTCATTGTTTCCTCTTTTTGGCGCAATGGGAACGTGACCATTTCGTTTGGATCGCAGGCAATGGCGTCGCGATCAAGGGTGGCGATAAAGGCCAATGTAAAATCAACTCGATCCGTTAGTTCCTGAAAGGACGTTTCTGAATCAGGCCGGGACGGCGGCTCCACGCCAGCAAGACGGGCGAGCCCACGTGCTGTGATATCACACGCGATCTGAACCTGACGGACAAACGGAAACATATCCGGTGCTAGCCGCCAGTTTAAGTAAATGGCCTCATCAATTTCCGATTGTGCCGCGTGCTCGCGGCCATGCTTTAGGATGTTGTAAAGCGCGTCTGTGACCTGGCGCGCCGTACCATCGATTTTTACAGATGGTGTCTCTGACATTTCTCTCTCCGCAATGTCGTCGAATATGATGATCGGACTGACATCTTTTCGACCGTCCGATTGGCGACAACATGTAGGAGAATGATGAATGCAATTAAACCACTCCACTGTAATTGGTAGATCACAATTTCCGGTGTGAACGTCACATCTGATATTGAATTTAAACAATATTGATAAATTTGTCCCCGGCGACCCATTAATGCACGCTTGCCTTGAATAAATTCTGCGGGACAACTTCGCTCGTGAAGAAAAACCTTAGCGGGGTATCGGGACCTAACTCATCCACAGTAAAACAAACGACCCGAATCGTATGCGGCCCGGCGCCAACCCATCTGTCGCAAGAAGTCGCCCTTCTACCCTCAATGCTAGGTTCGCGGTTTGGCTGAATTTTAGTGTTGACGAGGTCGGCCGGCGCAGCGCCGCGCGGGCTGATTGTTGTTGGTTTAGAAGTCGAATTTTTATTCGTATACAGTTTTTATAACACTTCCCATCTAACCGGCGTGGTACCGACATCTTGACGGCAATCCTCGGCCCTGTGCTATGAACCACAACCGTAAGATGGGTCACCGACGGGGCGCTTGTGCGATGAAAAAAGTCCTTTGTGTCTGCCTTGGCAATATTTGCCGATCGCCAGCGGCTGAGGGCGCATTGAAAGCAAAAGCCGCCGAACGCGGATTGCCTTTATTTGTCGACTCCGCCGGCACGGGCGCCTGGCATACCGGCGCGCGTCCCGACAATCGCATGATCCAGTGCGCGGCGCGGCGGCGTTATGACCTCACCAACCAACGCGCCCGCCAAGTTGATTTAGCTGACTTCTACGAGTTCGATTACGTGCTCGCGATGGATGAAAGTAATCTCGGCGATTTATTGGCCATGGCCCCGCCGAACCGCGAATGCGATGTCAGACTGTTTTTAGATTTTGGCGACACCAAGGATCATGAAGTACCAGACCCGTACTACGGTGGTCATGACGGATTTGAGCGCGTCTTATCCTTGATAGAAAACGCCGCCGACGGTTTTTTAGACCATATCGAGCGTGAAAGCGAAGCGCTATAGATCGTAGCTGGCGATGATGTCGTAGTGAGCGCCCCCGCGCCCGATATGAGACTCGTAGAGATGAAAACGGTCTATGATAAACGGTCCATCATGATAAAGATTATAGGTGGCGCGCCAAGCCTCTACCATGTCCATGGGAAGCCGGGGCAGATAAGCAAGCGTGACATGGGGAACGAATTTTCGTTTCTCTAGATCAAAACCGGCGCGTCGTAACGCGACATCGATTTTTTCTGGAGCAAGAGAAGCGGCTCACTGGCGTCGACCTTCGCCCACACAGCGCGCGGCCTTGGGTCGCCAAAGCTTCCGACACCCTTAAGAGAGAGATCAAAGGGCGCCCCAATCGTGGCCGCCGCCAAAGCAGTGGCCGCCTCGTTCGCTTCAGGCGCCGCCAACTCCCCTATGAACGCCAGGGTAATGTGAAAATCATCAGCGTAGCGCCACCGCGCCCCTTCTAAATTGCTTTGCAAATCAATGAGACGGTCTTTGACCGCTTCAGGCAACGAGAGGGCGACGAAAAGTCTTCTGGTCATATATTCTAGAAGGAAGGTTCCTCCGGCGTTGCGTCATCGCCAACAGAGGAAACCGTTTCAGCGACGGACGCCGCATCAACCGGGGTCCACACCATCGTACGTGGACAAACATTGGCGACGCAACCCCGCACTTCAAGCGCACCGTCGTCACGGGTATCAACTTTCACGCCATACCACTTCATCTTTCCCTTGCGGATCGATTCATCAACCGCATTGATACGCCCTTTACGGTAACGCCCGTCGCCTTTTTTCTTTAGGTTCTTGATCATCGTAAAACCGATAACGGGTCGATCATCGGGCAGGACAAGTGGGTCCGTCATATTGCGAACATGAATAACGGTCGCGCATGTCAGCGCTGCGTCACCCTCACATGGGTGGAACTTCACATCCAAACTTTGTTGATCGCCCTCATCATCAGAAACACCGGTGTTGTAAACACCTTCAATGGCGTTTGCGGGCAAAGCCATGACAACACCTATCGTCATCGCAGTTAAAAACAAATATCTCTTTACGTGATGCATCCATCTCATCCATTCATTTGTGGAAGGTTCGGCTCATACTAATCACCAGTAGCTATATCATCAATGCGAGGGACCAGCATGAGAACGTTGTTTTGTTTGGGCCATGGGTACACCGCCAGCGCGGTCGCACGTCTGGCGATCACCGATGGATGGCGCGTCGTCGGCGCGACACGATCGCCCGACAAAGCAGCCTTCATTAAAAAACAAGGCGTCGAGCCGGTGTTATGGAACGATGCTTCCGCGATGCGCGGTGCTCTGGATGCGGCGACGGCGCTCCTCATTTCGACGCCGCCCGGTCGCGGCGCCCATTCGGATAATACACCCTGCCCTGCCCTTGATATCGTTCAAAACGCGCCCCCGAAACGCGCGGCCTGGATCGGTTACCTGTCGACCAATGGTGTCTATGGCGACCATGGCGGCGCATGGGTTAGCGAAACAACACGGCCGAATCCGACAAGCGAACGAGGCCGACGACGCCTGGCGGCGGAACAGGCCTGGCGTCAATTTGGCGAACAGACCGGCGCCCCTACGGTGGTCTTACGCCTACCTGGCATTTACGGCCCTGGGCGGTCCGCCCTCGACTCCGTGCGGGCGGGAACGGCAAAACGCATTGTCAAGGAAGCACAGTTTTTTAGCCGCGCCCATGTTGATGATATTGCAGCCGCGACCGTTGCGAGTTTGAACCAACCAACCGCCGGCGACCTCTTTAACATTGCCGATGATGAGCCGACGCCACCCCAGGATGTGATTACGTATGCCTGCGACCTTCTTGGCGTCGCGCCACCGCCCTTTATATCCCTTGAAGACGCATCGCTTTCAGAAATGGCGCGCAGTTTTTATTCGGACAACAAACGCGTTTCCAACGCAAAAATGAAGGATGTGCTTGGCGTGACGCTTGGCTACCCTACTTATCGGGATGGATTAAGGGCGATTCATCAACAGGAAGTGGGCTGACGATGGGATGACGCCTGTCCGAAACCTGCGACGCAAACGAAATGGGCTAAAGCCTTGCCATCAGCTTTCGTCGATCTCATCCAAATATTCTAGTTCTTCCAGCTCATCATCATCCAGAATGCCCCGATAGGTATCGATATCAATTCGAGCCATACCGACGACACGGCACTGCGTAAGAGAAGCGCCGCCACGGCTTGTGAAACTATCGGAGAGGATAATCTGATCCCCTTTTCTCAGGCACCCAGTTCCAGGGAATTTCCGTATGCCGATCGCTTGCGCGGTTCGAATACGACGATAGGAACACCCCCCAAGCAGCGAGACACGATACCAGTCATTAACGCCGCGCTCTAATAGGATAACGTCATCTTCGCCGCGAACAGCGCGGAAGTTATTTATGCTCCGAGCAAAACAAATGCGACTGACCGGTTCAGGGCGACTACTCCTCTCATCGTCGTCTTCATCGCTCTGCGCAATGGAAGCGGTGGACGAAAGTAACGACCCCATGGCGATCAAAACGATCGCAATGAAAAGATGACGAAACGGCAGGATAAAAGACATGGTGGACCTTTCTCATTTCCAAGAAAGACGAAAACGGTTCCCAGCCATGGTTAATATTAATTAGAGATTGAGAAGGGTTCAAGCGCTCGTCTTGATCTTCTTTTCATGGTGAGGGGCAAGGGTTCCGTAAAATGTACGCAATAGCGTTTGCACCTCGTCGCAAACCTCGGGCTTCAAACGATTTTCAAGTGTCTCGTAACTCAACTTGAATAGGCCGTTCTCTGCAGTCGTTGGCGCACGCTCAAAGCCCATCTCCCACCCGGGAAATCCGCGCTGCTTGATCGCGCCTTCATAAAAGCACATGAGACGTTGATGTCGGGGATCTTTCATGATGCGGGCATAGGTGGCGTCAACGGCGTCTTCTTCACCCTCCAAAACCTGAAGAAAATTCCAATCGCCATACAAGAGGACGCCAGAGACGCCTGAGCGCAAATTGTTCCGCCGAGAGGATTCCAGGATGCTGTATAACGAGCCCTCTTCGAAACCCTGGGCGGCGGAACTTGCATAAATAATTGTTTTTAATGTCAATTTTACCCCTCCGCATTTTCTCTCATCCCAAGGTTTAGACTAGATTATTCTTCCCAACGATTTGTTAAAAATGACAAACAAGGCGGATATCGACCGCATAACGATATAAAGAATTCTTTATATGCGCCTTGGCGTTACCCACGGCCGTTGCTATAAGCCGCCACAACGAATTGATTCCACCATTGCTTTACCAAGCTAAAAAGAGAGGACAGCCAAATGGCCGCGCCCGACCACGATTATCACGTCAAAGACATTAGCCTCGCCGATTGGGGCCGCACAGAAATCGACATCGCTGAAACCGAAATGCCGGGATTGATGGCGACGCGCGAAGAATACGCCGCGAGTCAGCCGTTAAAAGGCGCACGCATTGCCGGCTCCCTCCATATGACCATTCAAACGGCGGTTTTGATTGAAACGCTGCAATCCCTTGGCGCGGAAGTCCGTTGGTGTTCATGCAACATCTATTCGACCCAGGATCACGCCGCCGCCGCCATCGCGGCCCAAGGCACCCCCGTCTTCGCCTTCAAGGGCGAGACATTGGAAGAGTATTGGGATCTTGCCGACAAAATCTTTGAATGGCCCAATGGCGAACCGGCGAACATGATCCTTGACGATGGTGGTGATGCCACCCTTCTTATTTTGCTGGGGGCTGACGCCGAAAAGGACCCTTCCGTGCTCGACAATCCGAGCAACGAGGAAGAAGAGGCGTTGTTCGCCACCATCAAGCGGCGCCTGAAAAAAAATCCTGGTTGGTATTCAAAGGTCAAAGCCAGCATTAAGGGCGTGACGGAAGAGACAACCACGGGCGTGCTGCGCCTATATCAACGCCAAAAGAATGGCACCCTTCCCTTCCCAGCAATCAATGTGAACGACTCAGTCACCAAGTCGAAATTCGACAATAAATACGGCTGTAAAGAATCCCTCGTTGATGGCATCCGTCGCGGTACAGATGTTATGATGGCCGGCAAAATCGCTGTTGTCGCCGGGTACGGCGATGTCGGCAAAGGCTCAGCGGCTTCCCTACAAGGCGCTGGCGCCCGGGTTCTCGTCACAGAAGTCGACCCGATTTGCGCACTTCAAGCCGCGATGGATGGCTTTGAAGTTGTCACCATGGAAGAGGCGGCGCCGCGGGCGGACATCGTCATCACCGCCACCGGCAACAAAGATGTTCTCACCGTCGATCATATGCGCGCCCTGAAAGACATGGCGATCGTCGGCAATATCGGCCACTTCGACAATGAAATTCAGGTCGAAGGCCTGAAGAACTTCAAATGGACCAACGTCAAGGACCAGGTGGATATGATCACCTATCCTGATGGGAAGCGTATGCTTCTTCTCTCCCAGGGGCGTCTTCTCAATCTCGGTAACGCCACCGGACACCCTTCCTTCGTGATGTCAGCGTCTTTCACCAACCAGACTTTGGCCCAGATCGAGCTCTGGACAAAAGGCGATCAATACAAAAATGAAGTTTATGTCCTGCCGAAGCATCTTGATGAAAAAGTTGCGTCATTGCACCTTGCCAAGGTCGGCGCACAACTCAGCGAGTTGAGCCGCGAACAGGCCGACTACATCGGTGTCGATGTAAAAGGCCCGTTCAAGACAGACGCTTATCGTTACTGATGGCATTACCCCTTGCGGCGGGAGGAAGCGACTTCCTCTGCCGCATTGCACAATCTGCATTACCCCGCATTTTTATTGTGCGATAATATAACAGTAAACCGCCCAGTTCACTTACGTGTACACTGGGCGGTTTTTCTTTTGCTTTTCTATTTACAGCCGAAATAATTTACCCCTATCCTTCGCTCTGTTGCTTGGCTTTAAGAGACGCGCGCGAAAACGCGGCATTCAAAGTGCGGCGAAAGGAGGGTCTTCCCATTCGCCCAACAGCAAAGGGGCTCACCATGAGATGGATACTCGGTCTTCCAATAGCGGCGGTCATCACATTACTGATTTTTTTCGCAATGTCGGCGATGATCCGGCAACCTGTTCGAGTAGACACGACCGAGCGACCAGAAATTTCACCTATAACGGCGCAGCGTGTTGAACCTACGACGCCGCCCCCACCGGGAGAACTAACAGATCCCGTTGACCCACCACCGCCAGTTGATACGTTTCCGGAGGATTTCCGCGATGACGACAGGCCTATCGTTATTGATTCAGGGCCGTTACCACCCGACCCAACGGATCCAATCGGCGGCCCGAAAATCGACTTCCCAAAACCAGCAATAACCTTTCCGCCGCAGTACCCAGAGCGCTGCCGCGCGAAAAACGCCGAGGGCGCCGTGGTTGTGGAATTCGATGTCACCTCAAATGGCGATGTCATCAACCCTAGAATTATTTCGTCCGCGGATAGTTGTTTCAATCGCGAGGCGTTGAAAACGATACAGCGGTGGAAATACACGCCCGATGTCGTTGACGGTAAACCAGCACCACAGCGGAATGTGCGATATGTCTTCCGTTTTGAATTGGGAGAATAAGCCAAACGACACTCATTTGACACATAGGGCGGCGCGCACTTCGCCGCCCAACAGTTTGCACAAATGCCAAAACGGCAATGAGATACTTGGTAGCCCCGCGTAAAATTTAGGTGATGTCACGCATTGGGCATCGCGGCCCCTCGACAATTCTCTCATAAACTGTACCCTTCGTTTCGGAGAAGCAACCGCGCAGAAAAAATGCGGAGACAAGGGGGCAGCCGTGGGGCAAGGTATCTTGAGACCTTTTTCCGGAAAACGGAATTCGTTCGAAATAAATCAACCGTTGGCCGGAACGCTTTCGGTCGGGGGATTGATCGGCATGACAGCCCCCGCCGCTGCCCAGACAAGGAGCATCAGCGAGGGCGTGGACGCCGCCGCTTCCAATCCGGCATTCCTGGCCGGGTCCGTAGTTGTCGTTATTTTATTGAGCCTTGTGGCGGCGTTTATTTTTCGTTCCCCGCGCCTTCACGGCTCTTCTCTTTTCAATCGGCTTTTTGTTATCGTCGCCACATCGTCGGCGTTTTTCTCGGCGGTGTCATCGGCGATCGGATTTTCGCTCCTGACCTCGCAAGAGACGAGTGATTTTTTCCGCAACGCCGTCCTTCCCCCCGCTTTTGGCGTCTTCACGTTTTTTCTCGCCGCAACCATTTGGATTGGCGGCGCCGCCTTTGTGAGGGAGCGCGATTGGTTCCGCGACCTCGGCGCCGGCTTTATCCGGGACATCGCTTCCTTCATCGAACGCGCGATAAAGCTCTTTGTCATCATCCCAACCCTCGCCCTTATTCTGTTTTTTGTTTCCACTTGGACGACAGTCGTGGGCGTCGGCGGTGTTGATGCGGTGCGTTTTACCTACACGAACGAACTGCAACGTTTACAGAATGAATGCGCGGGGATTACGTCTTATCGCCAGCGCGACTTTTTGTTCCTTGAGGATTTGCGCCTCGCGGTCTCTGATGTCACGCGCGCCGCTGACGCTGAAGCCATTCGCGGCGATCGCTCTGGCCAGGCGGGGCGCGGGCCCATCGCCGGGTACTTTACCGGTGTCGCCCAATGGCTTGGTGAATTGGAGCAATCCGTCGCTGGCATCATCGATGGCGCAGACCCTACTGGCGTTAATCCGTACGATCCGCAATTTTGTTCGAGCACCGCTGAACGTTTAGAGGTCAAACTCGCCGCGAACGCCTTTGAAAATTACGATCTTTGGCAGCGCGAATTAGAAAGCGACTTCAACGACACCGCCGTTTTGCTGAACCGTTGGCGCCGCGACCGGCGCATTGAACAACTGCTAGAGCTACAATTGGCTAGTTTCGCCCGCGCAAACCCGATCCCTGCGCGCCTGAATCCGCGCCAAGAAACCGCCATCGAAAACTATGCCGGCGAAATCGAAAAAGCGCTTAAGTCACTTATCCGCAAACAACGCAGTAACCGGCCGCCGCAGCCGCTGCCATCGGCCGATGAAGTAGCCCCAGAAAGAGGGATCGCGATCCTTCAACAGTGGTTCGCCCCCCCGGATGAAGCGCCGGTTGAGGAAAAACGCATCTCCCGCACCCAGAAAGTAATTTTTGAACAAGAACGCGTCGCGCCTTTGTCTTCCATCGGCCCCCGGGATGCGGTTTTAAAAAACGCCAACGTCTTTTCAGATATCTGGGCGTTAGCGCTGGCATGGGACTATGCGAGCTACATCCTTATGTTTGCGTTCTTGTTTTTTCCAAGCGCTGAACGCGCGAGTGGGTATAAGGAACAAACTCTTCGCCAGGACGATGAGAAAACCCGCCTACAAGAAGACGAATAAAGTCCCCCTGCACAGCCCACCCCAAGAGATCGCTGGTTCCCACGCCATCGAATGCGCCGTATTGCACCTTTTAACATCGTGCGAAAGCGCTTTTACGCGATGATGCGGTGCTAGTCCTTCACCGGTGCTGCATAGGCGAATTCACCACGACGGCGTTGTTTCATGGCAAACGCCAGGCCGCCAAACCCCGCGAAGAACAGGGCCCAGCTGCGAGGCTCAGGGGCCGTTGTGATCGCAAAAAGATCGCCCACTCCTGGCGCGCCGCCGAGGGAGGTTAAACCAGTTGGTCCAGCGCCGAAGGTGCCGGTGAGACCTTCCGAACGCGTGATATTGATGGATAGATTCAGATTTTCTGAATCGAGCCCGCTAATAACGCCGCCATCGGTGCAACAACCGAAGAAGCGAAAATTGAAAACGGCCGTTCCGGGCGTTGAGATTCTGAATTCAGTCGCGTTGTCATCGGCGACAACAACACTCGCCCCCGTATCAAGGCCAGTAATCGTGCCCGTTAAGCGCCCATTCGTCCCATCATTACGATCGTCGACAACAAGCCCTAGAGAGAAAATATTCGTATTCGTATCTCGGTGAAAAAAGAGATTGAGCCCATCGGCATTGACGGGGAACGGCGCAGAATTGCGCGCACCATAGAACTCAGCCGCCGTTTCGGCGGTTTCGAACACTTCGATACCGCCCGGCCCGGCGCCAGCGCCTGAGAAAACGACCGTTTCCGCCTTCACGACGATTGGCGACAGCGCCATTGCCGCGATCATTGGTATAATTTTTAAGTGCCGCATTCATCTCACCTTTGACCACACTATCAAGGTAAGTTTTTACGCTGGGTTTAAATTTCTAGGTAAATGCGGCGTTTACCAAACGCATTGCGCCTCGAACGCATACCAATGCCGTCCAAAAATTCCGGTACGTCTAATTTTACGGCAATTTTCTATTTAATAAGACTTTATTAGCAGCGCTGGATTAACAATCCGAAAATGAAGTTCAAAATGCTTTTCCTCATTTTATTATCTGTATACGCGCCACAGCCAGTAACTGCCGGGCCAAATGGGTTCGCCCAAGCGCCCTCCCAGTCTGAAGCGATCCAAGCAATAGTAACGGACTATTTTTTAGCGCGCGGTGAACGCCCGACGTTGTTATCCAGCGCACAATCCCGCCCCGCTTATCCAACCGGCGTTGATCTCGATCGATGCGAATGGCAAACTGATCGACGATTTATTCGTCGCGATGGAACGCCCGTCGTGATCAATGGCCACGAATGTATCATGAAAATTTATACCATGGGGTGGCCGGCCGTGCAGACACAAGGCTTCTTTCACCACGATAGCATCGAGTGGGTTTATTTCGGCGAAATTCGCGAACCACTTCTAATTCCAATCGATCGATTTGATAAGCAAGTTATTCGCGGTGAACTGACAGGGAAGCCTGGATCGACCACTTACAATGGCACGGTCAGCGCCGGGCGAGAATATGCCCCTTATGATGAAATTCTCGGCAGGAACGACTATTTAGACATTCAAAATTGAAGTCCCCCCATAGCGCCAACCATTTTCGTTCCTAGGCATTAAACCTGAACATCATCACATCGCCGTCCTGTACGATATACTCTTTGCCCTCAAGACGCATTTTACCTGCCTCACGCGCGCCGCTTTCACCCTGGTGCTCAACGTAGTCACCATAGGATATCGTCTCTGCACGAATAAATCCGCGCTCGAAATCCGTATGAATAACACCCGCCGCTTTTGGCGCTGTGGCGCCAATAGAAACCGTCCAGGCGCGGGCCTCTTTCGGTCCCGCCGTGAAATAAGTTTGTAATTTTAGCAAGCTGTATCCGGTTCGAATCAGTTTGTTCAGCCCGGGCTCTTCAAGGCCCAGCGCTTCCAAATAATCCGCTTGTTCCTCATCTCCCAATTGAGCGAGTTCCGCTTCAATTTTTGCGGAGATGAAGACAGCGGCGGCGCCTTCTTCACCCGCCTGTTTCTCAACCTCTTCCGACAGGGCGTTGCCCGTCGCGGCGGCGTCTTCTTCTACATTGGCCACAAACAGGACAGGCTTTTGGGTTAGCAATTGTAAGCCGCGCCAAGCTTTTTCTTCGTCCGCGCTTACCTCAACTTTTCGCGCCGGCTGCCCTTCCCGCAAGACATCAAGCGCCTTATCGACAAGCGGCAGTAAGGCTTTGGCTTCTTTGTCCTGGCCTTTTGCTTTTTTCTCAAGATTGGTGCGGCGCTTTTCGAGGCTTTCCAGATCCGCCAACATAAGTTCTGTTTCAACCGTTTCAAAATCGGCAATCGGATCAATTTTGCCGGCGACATGGGTGATGTCATCATCAACAAAACAGCGCAGCACATAGAGCACCGCATCAACTTCGCGAATATTGGCGAGAAACTGGTTCCCAAGTCCTTCGCCTTGTGCGGCACCCTTCACTAGGCCGGCGATATCGACAAATTGCATCCGTGCCGGAATGACTTCCGCTGATCCCGCGATCTCAGCGAGCTTAAACAACCGAGGTTCGGGCACGGCGACGTCCCCAACATTGGGTTCGATGGTGCAAAACGGATAGTTCGCCGCTTGAGCCGCCGCGGTTTTGGTCAACGCATTAAAAAGCGTGGACTTGCCCACATTCGGCAACCCGACAATACCGCACTTAAAACCCATGACTCTTCGCCTTTATCTTATTTCTTTGGCAGAAGCTGTTTCAGCGCCTCTGCAAGCTGGCTTTTTCCGGATGCTGATTTCGCTGCGGCCGTATCACCGCGGCTTTCAGCCTCCGATTGTTGATCAGTTGATGGTGCATTCTGGCGCGGTTTAGCGGCTTTTTTGGGCGGTTGCGGCTTTAAGATTTCCCCCACCGCCTGACCATAGCCGACACCGCCATTCGTCAATTGCGGGGCCGCCTCCGCCAATGCATCCAACATTGGCGCCAACCAATCATTGTCGCCTTTGGAAAAATCACCCAACACATGGCCCGTCACCCGCGCTTTATCGCCAGGATGGCCGATACCAATTCGCACACGGTGGAAATCGGCGCCGCTATGAGCGGTGATGGACCTTAAGCCATTATGACCAGCCGCCCCACCGCCGATTTTCACGCGCAGTTTGCCGGGGGCAAGGTCAAGCTCATCATGGAACACAAAGACATCCGCAAGGGGGATTTTGTAAAAACTCATGGCCGCAGAGACCGCCCGGCCTGAGTCATTCATATATGTCTGTGGTTTTAGCAACAGCGTTTTGACGCTTTTACCGTCCACCGACAAAACGCCGTCAGCAAGCTCACTTTGAAATTTTTTACGGAAGGGTGAAAACCCATGCTTCGCGGCAATCGCGTCAATCGCCATAAACCCGACATTATGACGGTGTTTTGCGTATTCAGCACCGGGATTACCAAGGCCGGTCAATAGAAGCATGGGCCAGCTTTTCCTCTGGTCCATTCAGCGCGGGAGAGTGGATAGGAGAGCCCTCACGCGCTCTTAACGACCTAACCGATCAAGAAGCGCTAGTCTTCTTTTTTCTCTTCACTTGCTGAAGCTTCGTCGCCCGCCTCAGCTGAATCGTCACTGCTTTCACTGTCCGCCGAGCGTACTGCAGACGGCGCAGCGATCGTGGCAATCGTGAAATCACGGTCGCTAATACGCGGCGTTACCCCCGTCGGCAGATTTACGTTAGAAATGTGGACAACATCCCCGATGTCCATACCCGTAACATCAGCCTCAAGAAATTCCGGGATCGCTCCAGCAGGCGCGTTTAATTCCACCGTGTGACGCACGACGTTCAAGACGCCGCCGCGCTTTAGTCCTGGAGATTCTTCTTCATTCAAGAAACGAACTGGCACATCGACGTCGATCCGTGTGCTTTCGCTAACGCGCAGGAGATCAACATGCATAGGAAAACCCATTACCGGGTCCACTTGCACTTCACGCGCGATGACCGGCTGCAGCTCTGTCTGGCCCGGTACGTCGATCTTCGCCATATGGGCTTTCATCCGCCCGGCGAGGAATGCTTTGTTCACCTCGTTGTACCGTAGGCGAATGGCGACAGGGTTATCACCGCCGCCATAAAGAACGCCTGGCACCCAGCCTTCCCGGCGCGCAGCACGGGCCGCGCCGGTGCCGCTTTGTTCGCGCACTTCGCAGTAAAAAATATCTGTTTCGGCCATGACGCCCTCGTTCGTTCTTTTGCTCGACGGATACCTGTTTGGCCGGGCGGCTTCTTGAGCGCCCGCGCTTAAGGCTCCTGAAATCAGAAATGAGCGCGGGTCATAAAGGAAAGCCCAGATGCTGGCAAGGCCCTGAGCCCCGAGCGCCCAAAGGTTTTAGCGGCTTTCGTCCACGTCCAATCAATCCCAGGGCAATCAATCCCGGGGCAATAGCGCCGGCGCCCCTTCGGGCCAGGCGCTTTGCACAAAAGCGCTGTAAAGCGCTTCGAGCTGCGGAGCGCCCTTTAAGCTTTTTAGGTTCGCCGCCGCTGTCTCAGCATCACGTCGCGCAATGGGCCCCGTAATCGAGGCCGTCGGGCTCTCCTCAAAGCGATTGACTACGCCGGCGAGATACGGCGCAAGCAACGCGGGCGGGAGTTCAGGCAAGCGCTTCTCAAGCGCCGTAGCAGCCTCATTCCAGATATGGGCGGCGAAATTCCCCGTCAGCACGGCGATGGCGTGGTAAAAGGCGCGATCTTCGCGCTTCACAGTAAAAACCGGATTTGGCGCGCCGGTGAATAAACTGTCGAATGATGGCGCCGCTTCTTCAACGGCGATGGGGATAGCGCCCATTATCTCCATCGGAAGGACGTTCTTCGGAAAAGAGTAAAGCGGGTGATAGCTATGGGCCCCATCGACGGTGAGCGCGCCGGAAAAGTGTACAAAAGTCTGATCAGCGCGCCGTCCCTCGTCGATGTGATCGCGCCACCGTTGAAAAATCGGCGCTATCGCCGAATCCGGCACCGCTGCGGCCGCCACGCGGGCCGCGCGCATTCGGGCCGCTAACGGTGCGCCCGCCGCTTTGACATCGGCATGGGTGGCGACATCAACATTAAGCCCGAGGGAGCGCCCATAGGCCGCCATGCTGACGCCGACCCGACCTTGTCCTATTATCAGGATATCTGTGACCATTCTCTTCTCACCATTTTGATCGGCCCCAAAACACCAGATTACCTTGCTTTTAAACAGCGCTGTTCACTGTTTTGGCATCGTCACACAGGGCTGATATAGTTAACGCTAGCAACGTATGGCGCGCCAAGTGGCATTATCGCGGATAGGAACGCCGTAAAAAACCATCCAAGTCCGGCAATGCAGGCGACGGGTGTTCGGAAGGCTTAAACAAGATGCGCGAAAAACATCCGGACGATCGATTGGCGGGCTATTGGGCCAGTGCGGCGGCGTTCGCCTCGATGACCGCCCTTTGGGCGTTCGTTGTACAAGGGGATAGCTTTTATCGCTCTTTTCCTGTCCTCGGCGTGATTTTGCCCGCCGCCACGGCTTTCTATCTTCTGGCGATGCCCCTTCTTGGCTATCTCGTCGGTTCTTGGCGATATCAATCCTCCGGCGGGGGCGGCGTCGCAAACTGGGCCGTCAAAGCGATCGCTCGCGCATTTAACTTTATCTACTCCCATCTCCTGATCGTACTTTTCACCACGGCTGTCGCCACCCAGCATTTTCTGGGCTGGAACGTTGATCAGGCGGTGAAGACCATTGACGATAATTTGTTTGTTATCGCCTCGCGCTTCGCCCCCTGGCTGGCGGCCTATCTAGCCGGATTCAATCTTGGCCGGGCCCTCGGATTAACCCGCTGGCGCCGTCGACAGGATCAAGCAGGCAATAGCAACGCCGGCCCAGCAAACGCCCGAACAGGCGCGACATTTGAAAATGACGTTGCGGAAAAAGCCGAACCGCCGGTTTTTTCCCACGGGCGCGAGAACCTCGCCGCTGACAGGACCGCCGGCGATGCCGCTCACCACCCTGCCGCCGCCAGCCGCGAAATTGGGTTTAGGCGCGATCCAGTCATCGGCAATCCTGCCGCAGGTTCTCAGGCCCGCTCTCCTGCTTTTGCGGCTGGCTTAGAGGAAACGCCCGCCATCGGGCACATGGATTCTGACCAGGGATCCGGTTTTTCGAAACCCGCCGCCCTTTACGCTTCACCAGCTGCGGCTGACGACGGCTCTGCGTTGGCCGGGGCCGCGCATGAGGCAAAGAGCCAATTTAGCGCCGCCCACCCTGCCCATCACGGGTCGTCCTTCGGCGGGAGCCGACCAAGCTTTGATCGGTTAAGGTAAAACGCTAGCAATTGGCGGGGGTGAGCCCCGAAGTAATGTCACTGTCACCCTCATCACAGCCCGCAATTGTCCTGGGCGAGATATGAGTCAGCCCCGATTTCCATAGCGATCGAAATTACTTCTAAACCTCTTCATGGGAACCATGAGAGCGTGGTAGAGCCACGACGTAATGGCGTCTTCTACCGATAGGAAAGAAACACAGCTATGGCGAAACGCATCATCGTCACCGGCGGCGCCGGGTATATCGGCTCCCATGTTTGTCTGGAACTCCTCAGCGCCGACTGTGAAATCCTTGTCATTGACAACTTTGATAACGCCTCCCCTATCGCGTTGGAGCGTTTAGAAGCGCTCGGCGGCAAGACCTTCGTCACATTGGAAGCGGACCTCGCGAACCCTGCCGACAAAGAGAGAATTTATGAGGCGGTACGGACTTTTGAACCAGACAGCGCGGTGCACCTTGCAGGCCTGAAAGCCGTAGGAGAGTCCGTTGAAAATCCGCTGAAGTATTATCAGGTCAATGTCGGCGCCGCGATCACTCTCATTGGCGCCCTGGATGCCGCAAACGCTCGGAACATCGTCTTTTCTTCTTCGGCGACGGTTTATGGCGACCACAACCAATCGCCCGTTACCGAAAGCGCCCAGACCGGCCCAACGAACCCTTATGGCAGGACCAAGTTTTTCATTGAAGAAATGCTGAGGGACCTTACCCGAACGAACGCCGACTGGCGCATTTGCAATCTGCGGTATTTTAACCCCGTCGGCGCCCACCCCTCCGGCAAAATCGGTGAAGACCCGAACGGCGTGCCGAACAATTTGTTTCCCTTCATTGCCCAAGTCGCTGTTGGCCGGCGGGCGCGCCTACAGGTCTTCGGGAATGATTATCCGACAACGGATGGCACGGGCGTGAGGGACTATATTCATGTCGTCGATTTAGCGCGCGGGCACCGCGATGCATTGGAATACCTCGCCACCGCTGACAAGGCCCATGCGATCGATATCAATCTCGGGGTTGGCGAAGGGATCAGCGTATTGCAAGCGGTCGCCGCATTTAAGCGCGCATCAAACCGGGACATTCCCTATGATATCGTTGAGCGCCGCCCCGGCGATATCGCTGAAATTTATGCCGATGCGGCCAAAGCGAAAGACCTCTTAGGCTGGCGCGCCGAGAAAACGCTTGAGGACATGTGCGCCGATCATTGGCGATGGCAGCACAACAATCCCAACGGCTACGAAGAATAGCGGCCTAAGCCGTTTTCTCCGCAAACTGACCGTATTTTCTGAACCGCACCATATAGCTTGGCAAGATGGCTTCGACGCCAACGGGATCAATGCCAAGATCTTCGATCGTGCCGGCTCCATCGCGGTTTTCCGCATCCTCGGCAACGATATTATCGCTCTTCAGAAGCTTCACCTGATCGCGGGTAATCGGCGGATCGATAAAGGGCGCAAGCCCCGCTAGTTCACCGATCATGCCGATCATCGGCGCAATGGCGAACGGCGCCGGGGCCAAAATCCGCCGATGACCAATTTCTTTCAGCATCAATTCCATGAGGGCACGGAAGGTATAAACGCGCGGGCCGCCCAACTCATAGGTTTTTCCCGCCGCCTCTGGCCGCTCCAAGCTCGCGCACACTGCATCGGCGACATCGTCGACGTAGACTGGCTGGAACCTCGTCTTCCCGCCACCGATAAGGGGCAGCGCTGGCGAAAAACCCGCCATCTGTGCGAAGCGGTTAAAGAACCCGTCCTCTGGCCCGAATACGATGGAGGGGCGCAGGATCGTGGCGTTGGGCATATGCTCTCGCACCGCCGCTTCGGCTTCGCCTTTGGTGCGCGCATAGTCGCTATCGCTGGTCGCATCGGCTCCGATGGCCGATAGTTGAACGAATTGCGCCGCGCCATGCTCAGCCGATAAACGCGCCACCATTTCGGCGCCAGCCGCCTGGACGCTGTTAAACTTCTGCGCGCCGTCCTGGAACAGAATGCCAACGCAATTGATCACCGCATCAGCGCCCTCCAGCGCCGCCGCGACGGAGGCAGGATGGCGCACATTCGCTTGGGCGAGTTGGATCTGCCCGACAGCGCCCATGGGGCGCAGAAACTGAGCGTGGTGAGGGCGGCGCACCGCCACGCGCACGCGCCATCCGCGCTTGGCCAGCTCCCGCACCACATTGCGACCGACAAAGCCCGATCCGCCGAACACCACCGCCAATTTGCCCGTCATCGTCTCTTCTTTCCCGTCTCTCGCCTGCCGCGTCAGCTCATTGTCGGGCAACCGACAGCGACGCACATATTGGGAGAAACTCCTCGCCTATCTCATCTCGGGAGCAGTTAGCGGAATTCCCCCGGCTCTTCAACGCGTCCAACCGAAGCGGGCCTAAGACGATCGCGCTTCTGGCGGCGCATTGACAATTCCCCTTCACCCCGGCTAGACCCGCGCGCCTATCAAAGGACAATCCGTTTCCGATTGTGACCCCCGTGCCCAGATGGCGGAATTGGTAGACGCGCCAGCTTCAGGTGCTGGTGTCCGTAAGGACGTGGAGGTTCGAGTCCTCTTCTGGGCACCATTGACCCGGATCGTTTGCGAAGCAGACGCAGAAAGGTGTGTCCAATGACGCAACAGAATTAAAGGTCATTGGAACTGTCGCCGGGTGCAACCGACCAGCCTCAGATTGAACGATCGCGACGCCCTTATTGCGACCCAGCGCCGACCGCTCTCATTTTCGGAGTTCTGCGGCGGTTTTTTCCTTGCCATGGCCCCCTTTGATTGCCGATCCTACGACCATCGTTTCAACGGCGTTGCAGGAGGGTTTATGGCACGGAAGAGAACATTGGCGGCAGTTGTCGCACTAGCGGCCGCGAGTTTAGGCGTCGAGGCGTCGGCGAATGATGATCTTCGCCCGTTGACGGCGGCCGACATTTTCGAGCTAGAATGGGCCGACCAGCCAGAGATTTCTCCGGATGGGCGTCAGGCGCTTTATGTTCGCCGGTTTAACGATGTGATGACCGACCGGACACGGTCCCATGTCTGGCTCGTGTCGCTGGATGGCGCGGTGCACGAGCCCTTACTCGCCGATAGTGGGTCTTATAGCTCACCGCGCTGGTCTCCCGATGGCACGCGCATCGCCTATATGAAGAGCGCTGCCGACCTGACGGAGCTTTATGTCCGGTATTTAGGCTCAGGCCGCGAAGCCCTTGTTGGCGCTTTCGCAGAGAAGCCAGGCGATCTGACTTGGTCGCCGGATGGGCGTATGCTCGCCTTTTCGATGGCGGTTGAAGCCAAGGGCGACGACCTCGTCAGTAAACCGAAAAAACCAGAGGCCGCCGACTGGGCGGATGCGCCGGTGGTGATCGACCGCGCGCGCTATCGCACCAATGGCGCCGGATTTCTTGATCTTGCCTATGATCAGCTCTTCGTCATTCCGGCCGAGGGGGGCACGGAGCGCCAGCTCACTTCCGGGGATTTCCATCACAATGGATCCCTATCGTTTTCTCCAGACGGGCAAGAATTGCTGTTCTCCGCCAACCGCCACGAAAATTGGGAGCTTGAATCACGCGAAGAAGATATATTCTCCGTAAACGTCAGTACGGGCGATCTCACACAGCTCACGAACAGCCCCGGCATCGAAGCGAGCCCCCAAGTCTCGCCCGATGGAAGTAAGATTGCCTACTTGACGACGGGCAAAGAACCGCAACCCTTTGTGGCCACATCCGTATTCGTCATGGATCGCGACGGACAGAACGCGAAAAACTTGACTGAAACCCTGGATCGCCGGGCCGGCGACCCACAATGGTTATCCGATACGGAAATCGCTTTCACCTATCAGAACCGCGGCGAGAATATGATTGGCGCCGTGACGACTAGCGGCGAACAGCGTTTGGCGGTCGAAGGCATCGGCGGGTCTACAATTGGTCGGCCTTATGTCAGCGGCGCGTTTGACGCGGGCCCTGGCGGCGCCCTTGTCTTTACCAAAGGCAGCGCCCATCGCCCGGCCGATCTCTACGCCCTTAAAGACGGCAAGACCCAACGGCTGACATCGCTGAATGAGGATTTACTCGCCCATCGCGATCTCGGCGAACTTCGCTCCTTCACCTATCAATCGTCCCTCGATGAGTTAGAAATTCAAGGGTGGATGATCACCCCGCCCGGATATGAAGAGGGTAAAACCTATCCCCTCATCATTGAGATCCATGGGGGCCCGCATCTGGCTTATGGGCCCCATTTCTCTGCGGAACTACAGCGTATGGCGGCCGCCGGCTATGTGGTCATCTACGATAATCACCGCGGCTCGATTGGATATGGCAGTGATTTCGCGAACCTCTTGAAATATAAATATTCGAGTAAGGATGATTTTGCCGATCATATGTCGGCAGTCGATTGGGCGATCGAGAATGGATTTGCTGACAAAAAAAATCTTTTCATCGCGGGGGGCTCGGCGGGCGGTATCGCGACGGCCTATGCGATCGGCCTAACAGACCGGTTCAACGCCGCCATGGCCGCGAAACCGGTGATCAACTGGGTGTCAAAGGTGCTAACGGCGGATAGTTACATCGGTCAGATTGCGAACCAATTCCCCGGACCACCATGGGAACATCTGGACCATTATTGGGAGCGTTCGCCCCTGTCGCTTGTGGGCAATGTCAAAACGCCGACCATGCTCATCACAGGCGAAGTCGACTACCGCACGCCAATATCCGAGACCGAGCAGTTCTTTCAAGCGCTACAATTGCGCAGTATCCCGAGCGTGATGGTGCGCATCCCCGGCGCCAACCATGGTATCGCGGGCAGACCGTCACGTCTTAATGCGAAAACGGATTACACACTCGCGTGGTTTGAAAAGTACCGTACAGACAAAAAGGGTGAGGAATAGGCGCGCCCGCCCCTGTTCCCCTTCCTCTAATTCTGCGCCTCTATCTGGGACTTCGCCTGTTTCAAGCGCTCACTTAGCTCTTGAAAGCGGGTCACTGCATCCTGCCCTGGCGCCTGATCAGCGCGCCGGAGCAGCGAGTAGAGATAATTGACCTGCGCAATCAGCATAGGTTGCTGGTAGAACCCTTCTTCCTTCGTTTTCAGGTCCGCCAGAACCGCTGATAGTTTTTCATGCTGGGCCGTATCTTCGCTCGCAAGCGCTTTTTTATCCGTCTCAAGACGGTCGGCGAACCGTCGTGCGTCGCTTAAGAGATCACGAGCCTGGAGAACCAGTTTTTCCTGAGCGCGAATATCGTCTTCAGAGACACCGCGATCGGCCAACCGGGGGTCAACGAGAATTTCCACCGTTTCCCGCGCGATCATATCGCCATGGGAGAGCGTGAGCGTGTAAACGCCGGGCGCCGCCATTGGCCCATTTCGATACCGTCGACTTTGCCGCTCGCTGCCCGGCTCAATCGCCGCCCATGGCCCTCGATGGTCCATACTCCAGCGAAACCGATGCATCCCCGGCTCATTGCTTAACGCCTCATCGGAGACATATTCGACGATCTCGGTGCTCATATCTCTGATCTCGGTATCGCCATCCTGATCGGAGGCTTCTTCCGTGCTCGGCCCTTCGGGCAGCGCGCTCTCAAACGCATTGATCAACGCCCCATCAGGCCCGGTGATTTCCAACCGAACGGGTAGATCACCATTCGCCTCTTCATTTTCGTGCGCTGGGAGGAAGTAGTCGATCGCTACAAAGGCGCGCGGGTATTCCGGCACGCCGGAACGGTCGTTAAATGACGACCGATAGCGATACGCCGACTTCGGCTTGAACATCACCAGTTTGTCACTTTGTTGCTCGATCGCCTCCTGGCGCAGCGCCGTGATATCATCAAGCACCCAAAACCCGCGCCCCATGGTGGAAAGCACGAGATCGCCGCGATGAATTTTTAGATCGGTCACGGGCGTCAACGGCAAGTTTTGCTGAAACGCTTGCCAGCTCTCGCCATCGTTGAGGGAGACATAAACGCCTTTTTCAGTGCCAGCAAATAGAAGCCCTTCGCGCACGGGGTCCTCGCGGATAACGCGCGTCGGTTCATCATCGGGGATCCCGTTCTTGCCATCGGTCAGTAAAACCCATGTTTGACCAAAATCATCCGTACGGTAAATATAAGGCCGCCAGTCGCCGAGCATGTAGCGCAAGACGGAAATATAGGCCGTCCCGGCGGAATGGGGCGATGGCTCAACGGCGTCAACGCGTCCGCCGGGCGGTAAGTCGCCTGGTGTGACGTCTATCCAGGTCGCGCCATTGTCCCGCGTGACATGGACCGGTCCGTCATTTGCGCCAACCCAGATGACGCCTTTTTGCACTGGCGATTCCCGTAAGGAATAAATTGTACTATAGATTTCTTCGCCAGTAATGTCGCGCGTAATGGGCGAACCTGAAATTACCTGTTTATCGGCTTCAAACGCGGTCAAATCGGGGGAAATTGTCTCCCAGGTCTTACCCTCATCGCTGGTACGGTGAACATATTGCGACGCGTGGTACACAATATCAGCGTCGTGAGGCGAGACGTGGATGGGCGCGACACGCTGGAAACGATATTTCAAATCCTTTGGATTGTGGCCGTAGATATTGGTCGCGCCAACGTAATAGGCCTTTTCCTGCCCCGTCTGTTTATCATAAACACTGAACCGGCCTTTGCAATTGGCGTACACCGTATTGGCGTCGCCGGGTTTTGGCACGGCGGGCCCTGTCTCACAGCCGCCGGTATGCATCAAATACGATGTGCGGTGCTGTGCTGGCGTCGGCGCCATGCTCGGCACAGAAATCGTCGTGCTATTGTCCTGTTGCCCCCCATAGACCCAATACGGATACTGATCATCGACCTCTACCTGATAGATCTCGACCGTTGGTTGGTTAAATTGAGAGGACCAGGTTTTCCCACCGTTGAAGGTCACCGCGGCCCCGCCATCATTGGCCTGGATGAAGTGATCGGGATTATCCGGATGGATCCACATATCATGGCTATCGCCATGGGGCGGTCGCATTTCCTCCCAGTTTCTTCCGCCATCGATTGACTTCCAATACTGGGTCGCCATGACGTAGACGATGTCAGGGTTTGTCGGATCAACATCGACATTCGTGTAATAAAAGGGCCGGTTCACCAGCTCTTTTTTATCGGACACGAGTTCAAAATTCTCACCTTGATCATTAGACCGATAAAGCCCCCCTACCCCATCGGGCGCCTCAACAAGAGCGTAGAGAACACTTGAGTCCGATGCACTGATGGCAAGATCGATTTTACCCACAAGGCCATCGGGCAACCCATTGGTCAGCTTGCTCCAGGTCTCACCGCCATTGGTGGTTTTCCAGATACCGGCCTCATCGGCCGTCCCACCGCTGATAATCGTCCAGGGTTTGCGCTCGGCTTTCCAAGCGCTCGCGAAAGCAACATCGGGATTGCCCGGCAGCAATTCGATATCCGTAAATCCAACCGTGTAGGAATGTTGTAAAACCTTGCGCCACGTCGCCCCGCCATCTTCGGTTTTGTAAACGCCGCGCGCTTCGTTCGGTTCGAATGCTTGGCCAATGGCCGCCACCCATACAACGTTATGATCACGCGGGTCGATTTCTACTGCGCCAATATGGCCGGTATCGGGAAGGCCGATATTCGCCCATGTCTCCCCGCCGTTAACGGATTTATAAACTCCATCGCCGCGAATGACGTTGCTTCGAAGACCGTCTGAGCCCGTGCCGACATAAACAATGTTGGCGTCGTTATTCGCAACAGCGATATCGCCAATTGATGGCGTGCCAAAGGCGCCATCAGAGACCGGCCGCCAGCTTTGGCCATAATCGCTTGTCTTCCAAACGCCCCCTCCCGACGTCCCCATGTAAAAAGTTCCAGGCTCCGTCAGGGCGCCGGCGACGGCCGTTGAACGACCGCCCCGAGCGGGGCCGAGATTGCGATACTCAAGACCACTGAAATCTTGCGCCATGGCCGCGCCGGCGGCGATCATCGCGGTCGTTAGCGCCATGAGCGTTAAATGAAATCGCATGGATATCCTCGTGATGTTCAATATGCGGTTGCTGACCGACGATCGACGGTCCTGTCGCCGTCATTTCTTTATGGTTAATAGCGAATATTTATTAACATGTATTCAGCGTGGTAAGACACCGCGTTCACGGCCAAACGCCTTATCTGAAGACTTTTTTGACGAAGTGGCGCGAGAGGTTCGTTCACTCTGCCAGATCAACGCCAAAACGCACACGTCTTAGTTGCACGGGGCTGCGCCACCGGCCAACATCACGAAACCATCGCGATAACAGCGCAAATCGCGGCCACAAGCTTAGGTGAGGATATTACAAGGTCCTACGTCACTTAGGACGATTTCGTTGCAGACGGCAGGGATAACGATGTTGACGCTTTGGAAACCTGCTTGTTGACGTCGAAGCAACGCGCCAATTTTTCTCAGTCGACTGACAACGTTTTGTTCGATGGACTTAACCGATCAGCGACCTGTGTTGCGTCGCTGAGAAACACCGCGTCTATTTGTTCGATCGCATCGAAAGTCTCAAACGCAAGCACGTCAACGGTCCCTAGCTTATTGGGGGACTTACAGGAAAATTCGTAGACAATTTCGATGTCGGAGCCGTGAGTTGCTTCACCTTCGGGATGGCTTGCATGATCTTCTTCATCGCTGTGATCGTGATCATGGTCGTCACCGTCAGCGTGATCAGCGTGATCAGCGTGATCATCATGGTCTTGATGATCATCTTGATGATCAACCGCTACAAGCTCATCATCATGGTCATCATGATCTGAGACCGCCTCAATGATCGGTGATGTTGTCAGTGCGCATTTCGCTTTTTTGCTGACACGAACAAGCGGCGCCAAATCGGTGATCTTATCGCGCAGGAGATTTAAAGCAGCGGCCTCTTCCGGTGATCCGGCGGGATGCTCCGTCTCGGCCAAATCAGCAAGGGGGCCCAGCAACGTCATACTCAGTGTCTTCCCATCAAGAGCAGCGAAGAGTTGCCATGCGCCGTGCACATGGGCGCGCTGTGATTCGACCAGCTCTTCGGTCTCGTCATGATCGTGATCTTTTTGGTCAGCCTCCATCGCGATTGCTGGGATGGTGACGAGGAGCATCGTGCTCGCAAACAGGCTTCCAAACCGATCAACCATCATAAGTCTCCCAAGATTCAATTTCGAGCGTATAGGCCGCATCGCCAAGATTGTTCATTTTAGATTTCGCCCGCAAAATGCCGGTCGCCCAGATCGGCGCCCATTGGTCGCCCAGTGGCTCTGGCTTTTCTGCGGTCACGTAAACAATCTGATTTGGCGGCGGTGGCGGCGTGTGAATGCATGCGCCAAAATAAGGCACTAAAAGAAATTCCGTGATCTTACCCGAAGCGGCATATTCGAAGGGAAGGACAAAACCGGGTATTCGCACCCGTTGTCCGTCAAGCTCCTCAACAACGTTAAACGTGCCGATTTGCGGCATCACATCTTGCGCTGACCCCTCTTCGATATCGCCAAAGCTGCTCGAGTTTCCCAAATCATAAAGGCTTTGCCCGCTGGTTGGATTGGCCCCCTGCAAGCTCGCGTAATAAGCCGCATACAACTCGTCGAGTTCTTCGCTATCGCCTTCTGGAATCAGGGCTTCCCAATCAATCGTACGCGGTTCCTCTGCAGCGACCGCAGAGGTCCACAATAGCGTGATCAATAAAAACAAAAATCTCATATGCGCCTCATAATCGAACTGTCAGGCCATCGCTTAAAGATCGTCTGTAGGCTATCCATCCGGGAACAAAGCCCAGTACAAATCCAATGACGGCGATCGCTGCTACAATATACACATCGTAGATGGAAAATCCGAGCGGGCCAAGCGGCGCACCGATCGACGCCTCCAGACGCCGTCCGGCGACGGCAAGAAGAAAGTTAAGACCAAGGCACCCGACCAACGCGCCGAGCCCTGCGACCAGCGTCGATTCAAGGACCAGAAGCGAGAAAACATCCCGTTGCCCCGCCCCGACGGCCCGCAAAACGGCAATTTCGCGCCGACGTTCATTAAGAGTTGATAAGAGTGTCGTCAGAAGCCCCGTTAACCCTGCGGCGACCACCAGAAATGACACGCCCCGAAGGGCCTGTTCCGCCGGCCCGAGGACACGCCAAAGCTGTGATAGAGCCACCCCGGGAATAACGCCGGTCAGCGCTTCACGGCGATAGGTATTCACATCTCGTTGATATCGCAAAACCGTCGCCTTGCTTTTTAACCCGACCAGAAACGCCGTAATGGCTTCGGGCTCGCGGACGGCCGCACCGGGCTCCGATGGCGCCGGCGCATTCGATCGTGCGCCAAGAGCGCGGCGCGGCGGGGCGCCATCGACCCAACCTTCGTGGACGGCATCCATGCCGTCGAGACGGATATGGATCGTTTTATCAACTGGCGTACCTGTGGCCGCCAAGATCCCGACCACCTTAAACAAATGATCCTTGTGCTCCGCAAACGCCGCGCTTCGGACGCCGTGGCTGATCGCAAATTCATCGCCCAATTTGTATCCAAGTTCCCGGGCGGATTCCGCGCCTAGAACCGCTTCGTAGACCCCACCGAATGTTGCGCCCGTCGCAAAAGAGAGCGGTCGTTTTGCACCATATCGATAATGGTCAAAATAGGCGTCGCTGGTGCCTAACACCCGAAACCCGCCGTGGGAGTCGCCAAGCGATAAAGGGATTGTCCACGCCACATCGGGACGTGACGCAAAGGCCTGATAAGAGGCCCATGAAACATTCGTTGTCGGATCACCGATCCGAAAGACAGCGTATAAAAGGAGGTTGATCGGCCCCGACCGCGCCCCAACAATAAGATCAGCGCCGGAGACGGTTTGTTCAAATCCCGACCGCGCGCCGGCGCGAATTTTCTCAACCCCCAAAATCAACCCAGTCGATAAGGCGATCGCGATGATGGTCAGAAGCGTGGCGCCGGCGCGGGCCCGCGCGCTTTTCCAGGCGAGCGCGATCAGTTGCATGACGCATCTCCCACGGACGGCTCAAGGATCTTGTTTATGTCCGTCATGGCCACAGAACGGTCGAAATGCGCGGCGAGCGCCCGATCATGACTTACAAATAGAACACTCGCCCCTAGAGATTCTTTTAGAAGCGTCTCGATGAAGGTGTCCCGTGCTTCGGTGTCCAAGGCGGATGTTGGCTCATCGGCGATAATCAACGACGGAGCGCCAATCAGTGCGCGAGCCGCTGCAACGCGCTGTTGTTGCCCGACGGACAAGGCCGAAACCGCCCGTTCCGACGTCGCTTCTGAACCAAGACCCAACCGATCCAGGATATCAATCGCAGCGGCCTTTTGGAGCGCCGCGGTTGAGCCCGCGCGCGCCGCGCGCGTCGGCGAAAAACGACATGGCAGCAAGACGTTCTCAACGAGCGTGAGATAGGGAACGAGATTGAATTGTTGGAATATCACGCCGATCGCATCGGCACGCAGTGCGTCTCGCTGGCTATCGCTTAGTGTTTTCAGGGATCGATCGAGAACGTTGAGATCGCCTTTGGTCAACCGGAAAACCCCGGCGATAAGACCGAGCAATGTCGATTTCCCTGAACCGCTCGCCCCTTGCAAAAACATTTTCTCTCCAGCGCCGATTGTAAACGCCGGCATCGAGAGAACAGGTTCACCGGGACGCCATTCGAATTCCAAATCTTTAATGGAAACACAAAATTCGGACTGCACGCGATGCGATACTTTCAATCTGAGTTTAAAAGGACCGGCGATATAAAATTCAGTCTATCGCTGACGCTTCCGCGACGGTATCACATGATTGGACGAGTTATATCAACCGCGACGGTTCACGATCAGGGGATGCCACCGCCATGGATTCTAGCGAAAACCAGACATCAAACCCGCGTATCGCCAATGGGGCGAAGACATTACGCAATGTTATAGAGGCGCGTCTTACCAGGCGGGGCTTTGTTATCGGCGCCAGCGCATCCGCGCTCGCCGTAGGGTGTGCCGCGCCCTCCTCCGAAAGCGCTTTGACCGACGGCCAGAAGCCCCAACCCGGCGAAAACGGGTCGCGGTACGTTTTTGAGGAAATCACGCGCGGTATCGACGGCGAGCACCATGTGCCCGCAGGATATGATTCCGATATCCTCATCCGATGGGGCGACCAGGTATTTTCCGATGCGCCCGCGTTTAATCCACGCGCCCAAAACGCCGCCGCCCAATTGCGTCAGTTCGGTTATAACAACGACTTCATCGGCTTTCATCCTCTGTCAGCTGATGGTCGTCGCGGCCTACTGTGCGTGAACCACGAATACACATCAACCCGGTTGATGTTTCCTGATCTAAAAGGACGCCTTCTGACGAAATCGGAATGCGAAGTAGAGCTTGCCGCCCATGGCGGGACGATCATCGAAATCGCACAAGAGGAAGACGGCGGATGGCGACCGGTAATCGACAGCACCTATAACCGTCGCATCACGGCTAACTCGACATCAATGGAGTTGACCGGACCGGCCGCCGGGTCAGATCGATTAAAAACAACAGCCGACCCAACAGGTCGAGGGGTTATGGGCACCCTAAACAATTGCGCCGGCGGCATGACCCCCTGGGGCACGTACTTAATGGCCGAAGAGAACTTTAACGGGAACTTCATGGGCGAGTTGGCCGATGACCACCCGGAGGCGACAAACCACAAACGCTATGGCGTCCCCCGGGGCTGGTATCAATGGGGGCGCCATTTCGACCGCTTTGATGTCGCGAAAGAACCGAACGAACCAAACCGCTTTGGATGGATCGTGGAAGTCGATATTCTTGACCCGTCATCAACACCAAAAAAACGCACGGCCCTCGGGCGTTTCAAGCATGAAGGCGCAGAAAACGTTATCGCCCCGGATGGTCGCGTTGTCCTTTATATGGGCGATGATCAGCGCTTCGATTACGTTTATAAGTTTGTGACAAATCGCGCCTTTGATCCGGAGAATATGTCGGCGAACAAGGATATTCTTGACGACGGCGTTCTTTATACGGCGCGCTTTGATGACGATGGAACATTGGAGTGGCTACCGCTGACTTTCGGCGAAGGCCCGTTGACCCCTGAAAATGGTTTCGCCTCCCAGGCGGATGTCATGATCGAGACGCGCCGCGCGGCGGACCTCCTAGGCGCAACGCCGATGGACCGGCCGGAAGATGTTGAACCCGACCCCAAAACAGGGCGCGTTTTCTTAATGCTGACGAACAATACCGAACGCGAGGCTGATCAGCTGGATGCGGCCAATCCGCGGGCTGATAACATTGCGGGGCATATCATTGAAATTGTTGAACCTAATGGGGATTTCACATCCACACGCTCAACATGGGAAATTCTAGTGCGCTGTGGCGACCCGGCTGATCCTGCCGCCGGCGCGGCATGGAACCCTGCAACAACGGAACATGGGTGGTTCGGCTCGCCTGACAACTGCGTTCTTGACCCCTCGGGGCGTTTATGGGTTTCGACCGATGGCAACGAAGCCACGGGGGCCAGTGACGGTCTGTGGGCCCTTGAAACCGACGGCCCACAACGCGGCGCGGGTAAAGCATTTTTTAGAGCGCCCGTCGGCGCCGAATTATCCGGCCCCTGCTTTAGCCCAGACGGCGAAACGTTATTCTTAGCGGTACAGCATCCCGGCGATGGTCGCGGCGCCACCTATGAGGACCCAAAGACCCGCTGGCCGGATTTTGAAGACAGTGCGCCCCCGCGCCCCAGCATTGTGGCGATCCGCAAAACAGGCGGCGGCCCCATCGGCACATAATGCGGATCTAGACTTCCTATCGCTTGGGCGCTTTGTCCGTCTTTTTCTGTGATAGGAAGTCAAACCATCCGTTGATTGAAAAACAGAAATTGTTGGAGGGAAAAAAACATGAGAGAATATAAAAAATCATCATTCGTCGCGATGCTCGCGATGAGCGCCAGCGCCCTATCGTTCGGCGATATCAGCGTAAGCGCCAAAGAAGGAATGTTCACCCCGGATCAAATCCCGATGATCGCGGCCGATATGCGCCGGGCCGGCATGCGCCTCAACCCAAAATCACTGGCGAGTTTGACGGACTTCCCAATGGGCGCAGTGATTTCACTGGGCGGATGCACGGCGTCCTTCGTGTCAAAAACAGGGCTCGTCGTAACGAACCACCATTGCGCCCGTGGATCGGTGCAATTCAATTCAACGGCCGAAAACAACTACCTTGAAAACGGTTTCCTAGCAGATGATTTATCATCTGAACTCACCGCCGCGCCTGACACGCGGGTTTATGTCACCGTCGAAGTTAACGACGTTACAGACCAAGTGTTCGCTGACATTACCCCTGAAATGACACCGCGCGAGCGATATCAAGCGATCGAAGATGCGCAGAAAAGCCTGATCAAAGAATGCGAATCCGATCCCGGGCATCGCTGCCAAGCCCCTGCTTTCTTCGGTGGGCTGCAATATAAACTAATTAAGCGGCTCGAAATTCGCGATATCAGGCTTGTTTATGCGCCGGGAGACAATATCGGGAAATATGGCGGCGATATCGATAACTGGCTATGGCCGCGCCATACGGGCGACTTCACATTCTACCGCGCCTATGTAGCGCCCGATGGTTCAGCGGCGGATTATGCGGAAGAAAATGTTCCGTACCAGCCGAAACATAGCCTGAAGGTTTCGGCCGCTGGCCTTGATAATGGCGATTTTGTCATGGCGGCGGGTTATCCTGGATCGACACAACGCTATACGCGTCTGGCGCAGGTCGAACAGACTTTTGACTGGACGTATCCGACGTTCGAGACACTTCTTGAGAATTGGATTGAGACGATCGAAAGAGCCGCGCCAGAAGGCACCGATGCGCGCATCAAATATGAATCGCGCCTCGCTGGTTTGAATAACTTCCAAAAGAACCTTGGCGGCCAAATCGAAGGGGCAAGGCGCGTGGGCCTTGTTGATCGGCGGGCGGCACGGGAAGCCGCCCTCAATGCGTGGATCGCTGAAAGCGATGACCGCGCCGAATACGCCGAAGCGATCTCAGCGTTTGATGCGCTTTCAAGAGAAACGGCGGAAGCGGCCAAGCGCGGCTTCGCCTATAATAACGCAACGCGCCCGCAATTATTGGGCGCGGCGCAACGGCTTTATCGCTTGTCATTGGAGAAGCAAAAACCAGACGCTGCGCGCGAACCCGGTTTCCAAGAGCGCGATATGAAATTCTTTGCCCAAGGATTATCGACAATTGACCGGCGTTTCGACCCCGCGGTCGATAAAGCGGAATGGTCTCTCTTCCTTGAGCAATATGTTGATCAACCCGCCGACCGTCGCGTGGCGGCGCTTGATGAGGCGCTGGGTCTTGGCGAAACAGTCAACCCTGATAATCTTGATCGGTTTTACGAACAAACAACACTCATTGACTCGCAAAAACGACTTGCCCTGATGGAGGCGTCGCCCTCGGAGTTTGAGGCAAGCAACGACCCGTTTATCAAACTCGCCGTGGCCCTTCACGAAACGGAAATTCGCCTTGAGGAGGAGAGCAAAATCCGCGCGGGCAAACGTCGCGCCCTTGAACCAAAATATATGGAAGCGATCATCACCTGGCGCGAAGCACAAGGGGAGACGGCCTACCCTGACGCAAACTCAACCTTGCGGATCACCTATGGCACTGTTTTTGGCGGCTCACCGAAAGATGGTCTGATCTACGAGCCCTTTACCCGGCTCGAAGGCATCCCAGAGAAAGACACTGGCGAGGCGCCCTTTAACGCCCCGAAAGAACAACTCGATCTTATCGAAAAGAAAGAGTACGGATCATATGCGCTTCGTTCCCTCGGCACGGTGCCGGTGAACTTTTTGTCCGACCTTGATTCCACCGGGGGTAATTCTGGTTCTGCGACCCTGAATGCGCGTGGCGAACTTGTCGGCCTCCTCTTTGATGGAACCATTGAAAGCGTCAATTCCGATTGGGATTTCGACCCCCGGACCACCCGAACAATCCATGTCGACACGCGCTATATGCTTTGGGTGATGGAAAAACTCGGCGGCGCCAACCGCTTGATCGATGAAATGACGATCGTCCGTTAGACGATCGGCGATACTAGAATGACGTGACCGGCTTCGAGGCCGGCCACGTCACACCCTTGAAGACAGATGATGCATTAGGGGCCGGACGTTCTAAAGAACAGCCCATACCCGGTATTAGCGTTTTCAATATAAACAGCGGCCAGGCGCTCCACTAAGCCGTCCGCGCACCCAACATCTTTTTAACATTCCGTGCGGCTTGGCGAATGCGTTGTTCGTTCTCAACAAGACCGATACGAACAAATCCATCACCATGTTCACCGAAACCTAACCCTGGGGCGACGGCGACGTCGGCTTCTTCCATGAGTTTCTTGGCAAATTCGATGGAGCCCATCTCTTCGTAGCCTGTCGGCAGAGGCGCCCAAGCAAACATCGAGGCTGGCGGTGTCGGTATCTCCCATCCAGCCGCTGAGAAGCTTTCCACCAACACATCGCGGCGGTAGCGATAGGTGTCGCGGATCTCATCAACGCAATCCTGGGCGCCATCAAGAGCCGCGGCCGCCGCGACCTGCACCGGGGTATAAGCCCCGTAATCGAGATACGACTTTACCCTTGCGAGGGCCGCGATGAGTTGGGCATTCCCCACCGCCATGCCGACCCGAAAGCCCGCCATAGAATAGGTCTTGGAGAGGGAGTTCACCTCCACCGCGATATCGCGCGCGCCCGGCACGGCTAAAATCGATGGCGGCGGTCGATCCGCATCAAAATAAATTTCCGAATAGGCAAGATCGGACAAAATCCAAATGCCATGCTTTTTCGCCAGGGCAACCGCCTCTTCGAAAAAGGCCAAATCCACCATCTGGGCGGTGGGGTTCGAGGGATAGTTCAATACCATCGCCGTTGGACGGGGCGTAACATGGGCGATGGCCCTCTCAATGCCGGCAAGATACGCCTCCGGTGACGGCGCCGGCACCGCGCGGATGACGCCGCCGGCGATGATAAAGCCGTAAGCATGGATCGGATAGGCAGGATCGGGCGCCAAAATCACATCGCCAGGCGCGGTGATCGCCTGGGCAAGGTTCGCAAACCCTTCTTTGGACCCGAGCGTGGCGATCACTTCCGTATCAGGATTAAGCGGAACGTCAAATCGACGCTCATAGTAACGCGCGATTGCTTTACGCAAGCCTGGTATGCCCCGGGAGGCCGAATACCGGTTGGTGCGGGGTTTTTGCGCTGTCTCAACCAGCTTCTCGATGATATGGGGCGGGGTCGCCATATCCGGATTGCCCATCCCGAAGTCGATGACGTCTCGGCCAGCGGCGCGAAGGCGCGCTTTTAGTTGGTTCACCTCTTCAAAAACATAGGGCGGTAATCGCTTGATGCGATAAAATTCTTCCTGATGAAGCATAATTGTATTGTTAAATTCTGTTGATAAAGGTCAGCGTGCTATTCTTTTATCGGCGCCGGGGCCGTCAGCGTCTCCCGGCGCTCTTTTGCCGCCGCTTTCGCATCCTCAGCAATTTCCTGCTCAAGGATCGCCAGCTCTTCTTCCAAGGTCAAACCGCGTTCCCCGTCAGCCGCTGTCTTATCGGCCGCCACAGCTTCTTTCAATTGAGCGCCGCGCTCTTTCAAGCGGGCTTCGCGATTTTCGCGCTTCGCAAGCGGGATGACTCGTGGTCGCTGATTTGGTTGTTCCGAAAGGCGCGGGAATTTTTGCGGCTCTTTGGCGTCTTCCGCGGCAATAATCTCCGCCATTTCGGGCTTCACCGGCTGCCCCTTCTCCAGGTCTTCGTATTTTACAATGCCGGGCGGCAAAAAGCGCTCCGCGCCCGCGCATCCGACGATCGCTGTCGAAATCGCCAAAACAACGAACAAACGTTGGGCAGCGACAAACCGCGGCAGATGAAACGCATGCGGGAATTGAGAAGAGCCATTTACGCGCATATCGGGTATCCTATACTGATACCTTACATAACGCTTGATCGCCCCCCTTTGGCAAGTTTTTGGCGCCCTATCGCCCGCCGAGATGAAAGACCCATTAGAATGAGCCCGATTTCGCTAGATACAAATCACCAACCGGCCAAAAAAACAGCGGCGAAAAAGAGCCCTGCGAAGAAAGCACCTGCAAAAAAGGCGACGGCCCCCAAAACCGCTTCGAAGAAGACCGTCGCTAAAAAAACCGCACCCAAAAAAACGTCTGTAAAAGCAACTCCGGCATCATCAACAAAGGCTGCGTCGGCTAAGAAAGCGGCCAAAAAACCAACTGAATCGACAAAGGCGAACGCCCCATCAGGGAAAAAGCCGCAACCAAACGCCGTTCCTAACCAGGAGGATTTACGCAGCATTGTTGAGGATTTTGATGCCCTGTCGGAATACCTCGTCGACGTCTCCGGCAAAAGCCGCGATGTGATTGGGGAGTTTTTCGGTAAGACGGCGGACGCGATGTCCGTCGCATCAGGCCGCACCCCCGCCGACCCCCTCAATCTGTCGGAAGCCGTTCAGGAGATGATGAACGGGCTCGCCAATGACCCCGGCACGGTGATGCAGCGCCAATTCAATCTGTGGGGCGATTACGCAAAATTAATGGCGACCACGTCGCGACGGATGGCCGGCGAAGATGTCAAACCGGCGATTGAGCCACGGGCCGGGGACAAACGCTTCACCCACCCCGCCTGGACGGACAACCACCTCCTCGACTTTATCAAGCAATCCTACCTCACCTATGCAAATTGGCTGCAAGGCACCGTGAACGCCCTAGAAATGGATGAGCACGAGCGCCGCCGCGCTGAGTTCTTCACCCAACAGGTGATTGACGCGCTCGCCCCCTCTAATTTCCCAATGCTGAACCCAGAGGTCGTGGAAACAACCCTAGAAACCCGCGGCGAAAACCTGATGAAGGGGTTGAAGAACCTGCTGGAAGACATTGATCGCGGCCATGGCGCGTTGAACATTCGCCAAGCTGATCTCGATTTTTTCAAACTCGGGGAAAACGTCGCCACGACGCCGGGCAAAGTCGTCTATCAAAACGATATCATGCAGGTCATTCAGTATGATCCCATGACGGAGGAAGTCGCACGGCGACCCCTTCTCATTTTTCCGCCTTGGATTAATAAGTTTTATATTCTGGATTTGCAGCCCGCCAACTCATTTATTCGTTGGATGGTCGAACAAGGCCGCACGGTTTTTGTCGTGTCATGGGTTAATCCGGGTCCAGAGCTGGGAGATAAAACCTTTATAGATTATATCCATGATGGATGCTTTGAAGCGCTTGATGCGGTGCAGAAAGCAACGGCGGAACCCGATGTCGACGCCATCGGATATTGCATCGGCGGCACCATGCTCTCCACGGCGCTCGCCTTGATGGCGAGACGGGGTGATGAGCGGATCAAGTCAGCAACCTTTTTTACGGCGCAAGCAGACTTTAAAGAATCTGGCGATCTCTTACTCTTCGTCGATGATAACCAGCTCGATGCAATTGAAAAACAAATGGACGCCGCCGGCGGCGTGTTAGAAGGGCGCGCTATGGCGACGACCTTCAATATGCTCCGGTCGAACGATCTCATCTGGTCCTTTGTTATCGACAACTACATGAAGGGCAAAGACCCGGCGCGGTTCGATCTCCTGTTCTGGAATTCAGATTCCACCCGCATGCCAAAGAATGTTCACATGTTCTATTTGCGGGAATTCTACCACAAGAACCGCCTCGCCGTCGGCGAGATGGAAATTGATGGCGAAGTTCTTGATTTAGGCGATGTCCAGATCCCTATTTTCATGCAGGCGGGTGAGACCGATCACATCGCACCCCATAACTCTGTTTACAGAACAGCGCGCCTTTTCGCGTCCCAAGGGAACGATGATGTCACCTATATGTTGGCGGGCTCCGGCCATATTGCCGGTGTCGTTAATCATCCGGACAAAAAGAAGTATCACCACTCCATTAATGAGGCGTTGCCGGAAAACCTGGATGAATGGAAAGCCGAAGCCGAGCGCCATCCCGGTTCGTGGTGGGCGTACTGGATGGAGTGGTTGAATAAGACAAGCCCTGAGACGATCCCCGCCCGCTGGCCGGGCGATGGCGCTTTAACGCCCATCGAACCGGCGCCTGGCAGCTATGTGAAGGTTAAATCCTAAAGAGGTAACCGCCACCGCTACCTCAACGTTCTGATAACGAATTTTATTGCGGCAACACTGGCCAAAACGTCAACTAACGTTTGACGAATGGTCTGCATCGCGCTCTATTTCGATGGGAACGTTCACGATGTAGAATCGCGAACCGCTAGATCGCAGGCATTTGGAGGGGCAAATGAGTGCAAGTCGTCCGGACCCGCAGATCCAGAATATTGATCAAGAAACCCTACTCCTCGCGCTAAAAGCCGAGCGGCGACGCGCATACATAAAATTAAAAGGCGGCGTTCCCGTCGCGACGGCCGGATTGCTTTACTGGCTCGCCTTGGGCGTTTGGGGATATTCTGCAAGCCTCTATGAATGGGCGATGGCCGCCTATATGGGATCGGCTTTAATTTTTCCCGTTGCAGTTGGATTATCCTATTTGTTCGGTGCGCCGTTTTTGACAGAGCGTCAGACCGTCGGCTTTGTCAGCATTGCAGCCATCATTGGCATGTTGCTCTTTTGGCCAATTGTTGTCGCAGCGGGGCAGATGCAATACTACGAACTCATCCCATTTATACTCGCAATTGGCCTGTCAGCACATTGGCCAGTGATCGGATGGTCTTATGGGCGCACAGCGCTTTATTCTCTCCACGCCATCGTTCGTGCAGGGACGGTGCTGGCGGTTTGGATTACCTATCCCGATGAGCGCCTAACCTGGATGCCGTTGAGCGTCGCAGCGGTTTATGCCTTGACGATCGTGCTGATATTGATCGATGTATCAATTCTTTCGAGGCAACGGCGATAGAGGGCCGGCGTGTTACTCCGCCGCCGTTGTCTGCGCCGCGCCGCCACTAATAAAGCCGCCCGACTGACGCGCCCATAGATCCCCATAGAGGCCGCCGCGTTCGACAAGCTCATCATGGGTTCCCTCTTCGATGAGGCTTCCTTGGTCGAGCACCACTAGGCGATCGAGGGCCGCGATAGTGGATAAACGGTGGGCGATCGCGATCACTGTTTTTCCTTTCATCAGCTCAAAGAGGTTTTCTTGTATCGCCATTTCCACCTCGGAATCCAATGCGGATGTCGCTTCATCCAATAGAAGGATGGGCGCATCTTTCAAGAAGATCCGCGCGATTGCGATACGTTGGCGCTGCCCGCCGGAAAGACGCACGCCGCGTTCCCCAACCTGGGCGTCGAGGCCCTTCGCGCCCGTCTGGTCCTCCAGATCCATGAGAAAATCGAGAGCGTTCGCGCGCCGCGCCGCTTCCAAAATCTCCCCATCACTCGCGCCCGGCCGACCGTAGGCGATGTTTTCGCGAATGGACCGATGAAGAAGGGATGTATCTTGAGTCACAACGCCGATCTGAGCGCGCAAGGATTCTTGCGTCAGCGTGGCGACATCCTGTCCGTCAATCGTAATCCGCCCGCCTTCAACATCGTAAAAACGCAACAGCAAATTGACGATTGTCGACTTACCAGCGCCCGAGCGCCCAACAAGGCCGATTTTTTCGCCGGAAGCGACTTGCAAGGACAAATCGTCGATGACCCCGCCTTCTTTGCCATAGTGAAAACGAACGTTTTCAAAGGCGATGTCCCCTCGCGCACGCGTCAATTGTTGGGGCTTTTCGGCATCGACAACGGTCTTGGGTTTTCCCAACATCTCCATGCCGTCATAGACGGCGCCAATATTCTCAAAAAGGCCGGCCACCTCCCACATAATCCATTGGGACATGCCGTTAAGGCGGAGCGCCAAGGCGACAGCAACGGCGATTGCGCCGACCGACACCTGATTGGCGAGCCAAAAACCGATCCCGGTGGCAGCGATCACGAAAATCATCACACAGTTATTGGTGTAAACACTCATCTGCAGGAGCGTCACCAACCGCATTTGCGGATGCACGGTGTTTAGGAACTCCTCCATGCTTTCTTTGGCATAGGCTTCTTCGCGGCCAGCATGGGCGTAGAGTTTGACCGTACCAATATTTGTGTAGCTATCGACGATGCGGCCCGTCATCGCGGAGCGCGCATCAGCTTGACGCTGAGAAATTTTCTGCAGGCGCGGCACAAAGAACCGGATCAGGCAGCCGTAGATGACAATCCAAACAATCAGCGGCGCAGCAAGACGCCAATCCGCCCCGGCAACCAAAACCAATGTCGTCAGGAAGTAGACCAGCACGTAAATGAAAATATCGACGATCTTCGTGACGACTTCTCGCACCGCAAGCGATGTCTGCATCACCTTTGTCGCCACCCGGCCGGCGAACTCATTGGAGAAAAACGCCATTGACTGGCCAAGCAGATGGCGGTGCATGCGCCAACGCGCACTCATAGGTAAATTACCGAGCAGCGTTTGATGGATGACGAGCCCTTGGATGAAAACCGTTATGGGCAACCCAATAAGCAAAAGCGCGCCCATGCCCCAAAGTTTGCCGCCCTCAGCCGCCAAGAAACTTTCGCGTTCCGCCGTCGATAGCCAATCGACGATAGCGCCCAAAAAGCCAAACAAAAGAACTTCACCGATGCCGATCAACGCCGTTAGGATGCCGACCGCCGCCAACCACCAACGCGCATCTTTCACGTAATGCCAACAAAACGCCGCAAGCCCCTTTGGCGGGGGCGCCAAACGGTCTGCCGGAAACGGCGCTAGTCGTTTTTCAAACCAGGAAAACATGGGGGTCCCTGTCGCATGGCGCGCCCCGCAGCGCAATTCCACCGACCAAATGTCTAAAACGGGTTTTTATCTTATGGAGCGGGGTAGACAGTGGGGGCTTTTTTTCGCCTTACAAGGGGAAGAAGCAGAAATTAAAGACGCGCCGCATCGATAATCTCAGCGGCGCCCTTCGCCACCAAGGCGAGCCCGACGGACCGCCCTAGCTCGCGCGGGCGATCCACGGGGCCTGATTGGGAGACCGAAATCAGCTCTGCGCCATCAAGACTGATGACAGCTCCGGTCAGATGGAGCATTGCCCTGTCGAGGCGAGCATGGCCCGCAATCGGGGCATTGCAATGACCATTCAGGATCCAGAGCATTTCCCGTTCGGCTTCCGCCGCAGCGCGCGTTTGTGCATCATCGATACGGCTCAACGTCTCCCGGGTCGCCCAATGGGCGCCAGGGCATTCCACCACAACCACCCCCTGGCCAACGGCGGGTATCATGTCCTCAACGGTAAAGACCTTTGAAAGGCGGTCCGCCGCGCCAATACGTTCAAGACCAGCACGCGCCATGACCAAGGCATCGGCCGGCCCAACCTCGCCGCCCCCATCGGCCTCAGGCAGTTTTTGCCGCGCGCCCTCATCAAGCTTACGCAATCTTGTATCAGCGGCGCCGCGAAAATGGACCACCTCCGCCTGCGGATAAAGGCGACGTAAAAACGCCGCCCGGCGCACCGCATTCGTGCCGATTTTCATCCCCGCGAATTTTACGCTCTCGGCCTCTTGAAGGGTTAACCCCTGACGCAGCACTAAGGCGTCTTCAACGAACTCACGGGGCAACATGGCGGCGATCACAAGACCGGGCGTTTCTTCATCGCCCGGCATATCCTTTAACGAATGCATGGCGCATTCAACTTCCCCGGCAAGCATTGCTGTGCGCAGCTCCGCCACAAAGGCGCCGCCCTTTCCGCCATGGCGCGCCAATTTTGATACCTGATCCCGGTCGCCCGAAGGCTTGAACTGGAACGCCGACGGCGCCAGCCCTTTTTGCGCAACCTCAAGGCGGCGAATAATATCATTAGTCTGCGCCATCGCCATAACGCTTGATCGTGTACCGATCTTCATGGGCATTTCCTAACTGTGCTAACCGTCAGCGCCAAAGGCTTTTACGCGGGCTGCTAGGCCTCATTCAAGGCGGCTAAGACCCGCCGCTCAATCGACTGCAATCGCCGTTTGTTCGTAATTTTATAGCCCGGCGCGTCCTGCAGGTAAAAGACGTCAACGGCGCGCTCACCGTAGGTCGCGATATGGGCGGAGCGAATGATCAACCCAATATCGGACAACTCGCGCGCGAGACGATATAGGAGCCCGGCGCGGTCCCGCCCTTCCGCTTCTAAGACAAGACAATCCTCAGAGGCGTCTAAATCCAGCCGAACGAGTGACGGTACGTCAAACAATCCCCGCCGATCACCAAGGCGGCGCGGAGCGTTAAAGGCTTTTTTAGGGGGCGATTTGGCAGCCTGCAGAAGCGCTTCATGGGCTTTCTTGGCAAGGGCGTGAAGAGCCGCCTCCTCATCATCAGTCTCAGCGGCGCCGCCGACCCGCCCGCTTGTCCCCGGCTGAATGGCGAAAACATCAATGATGTTGCCGTCGGAAAGGGTCATAGCGTTCACGCTGCGCACGCTGCCGCCGATGGCGGACACCGCCCCGGCGAGATCCGCTAGAAATCCGGATCGGTCCGCCGCGAAGATAATGGCTTCGATGGCGCCCTCCACCACCTCCACCGAGACAGCGGCGCGTTGGCCGTTTTTTTCGGCCGCATCGCTTAACATCGCCGCCCGAGCGAGGGTCTCCAACGGAACGCTCGTTACGCCGTTGTCCACAATTCGCGCCAAGAACTCTTCGCGCCGGGCCGCTGACCATCGCGGTAGAGACTGCTGTAACGCCGTAGCGGTGTTTTGTTCTTGCTGACGAATCCAGTCTTGAAGCCCGTCGCGGCCATTTTCGAGATACGCGCCAGCGCCCATATAAAGAGCCCTTACTTTACTGCGCGTCCATGCATCCCAGCTGGTATCGCTGACCACCCGCAAATGGCAGATCGTCAGTACTAATAGCGCATCGAGGCGTTTCTTATCGCCTACCTCTTTTGCGAAATTTTCCAACACTCGTGTATCATTTAAATTCCGCCGTTCGGCGATTTGTGTCAGAAACATTGTTCGCGCCGCACACCATGCGACCAGACTCGCATCATCTGTAGAAAGATGAAGCCTCAATGCTTTACTCTTAATCAACCGTTCTGTTTTTTCAGTCGAAGGCGCCTCTAGGGACCAGCCCATCTCATGGAGAAGCACCATCAGATAAAGGGTCGTCGGGTTTTCCCAGGCCGCCACAACTTTCGTTGTTTGCTCATGGGCGTTTTCAAGGTCTCCTCGGCGTAACGCGGCCAATACATTGACGCTTCGGAAGACTTGTTCTTCCAGCGGATACCGCCGATAGAGGCCATATTCGATCCGCCCCAAGATACGCCCAAAGCTCGGCAGGTATTTTCCGAGGAGCCCCGTCTCGGACATCAGTCTTAATACGCGCGCTGGTTCTTTTGTTTTGACGAGGCTCGACAAGAACAGGGTCGAGACAACCCGGTCCCGGCGAATATCGGCCGTTATATCGGCGAGGCGATCGGTGATGATCGCAAGGGCGTCTGGGTGAAGATCCAAAGACGGTTTTTTCGATAGGGCGCGGAACAAGCGGAAGAAGTCGAGCGGTCTTTTTTTCGCTTTAGCGGGACTTGCAAAATCAAGCCTGTTCAACCGCAATCGAAGGTTCGGCTTTCCGGGCGCTTCATCCTGCGACAGAGACTTTGGTAGGGGCTTGGGCGCTGTTAGGCCGTTATGGCGATGCTCATCAAGGCGCGCGAGATACAAATGGGAAAGCCTGAGGATTTCCTTTGTATTCACAAAGTAATGGCGCATCATCCGTTCACCGGCGGAGGTCCGTGCCCGCTCACGATATCCCAGACGCGCCGCGAGCGCCGGTTGAATATCGAAGGTTAACCGGTCATCCGCTCGCGGCCGTAAATCATGAAGATGCGCACGGATGGATAAAAGAAAACGTTCAGCTTTTTCAAGCGCATCCCATTCCTCGCTCGACAAAATAGACGGCTTCTTTCGATCGCCGAAGACATATGCGTGGAGCCATCGGATAAGGTGGACGTCCCGAAGACCACCGCGGCCTTCTTTAATGTCAGGCTCCGTCATATAATGGGAGGAAAGCGCTGTTTCATGGCGCGCCGCCTGCTCCGCTAACTTATCTTTGATGAACTGGCGCCGTCCGCTCTCACGTAGTTTTTGATACTTTTGCAGAAAGGCATCGCTCAGGGCTTCATCACCGCACAGATAGCGCGCCTCTAGAAACGCCGTACACGCATTAAGGTCGTTTTTTGCAAGCTTGATCGCTGTCGCGGGCGAGTGCACCCCGTGGCCAACGACGAGCCCCGCATCCCATAGGGGGTATAAGCACTTCTCCAAGAACGGTTTGAGCGCCTCATCTCCCGAGCCGTTGTTGCCGCCTTCATGAAGGATCAAGAGATCAATATCCGACATAGGCGCCAAGGAGCCGCGACCATAGCCGCCCGTCGCTAAGATCGCGCACGGGAAATCAGGGTTCGCATAGTTTAATAAAAAGCGGATCGTCTGGTCGACATCACTCGCGATCTTTTCAGCGATCACGTCGCCGCGTGCGTACTTTTCAAAATAACGCGCGCGCTGGGCGGCCAATGCTTTCTTTATCGCCGGGCCCAATGCGCCATATTGCTGCCCGGCGGCTTCTGCCGCGACGGCGGCCGCAAGCGCTTTAGGGAGGCCGCCTTTAGACCCGTGCGCCGACCCGGCGCCTTTCTTTGCCGTCATGGAATTCGCCAACTTCGAACCATCAAAAACACCTGCCCATCAATCGTTATCCGTGTGGGCGATTTCTTTTAACCGGTATATCAACTCAAGCGCCTCGCGCGGACTTAACTCATCAGGATGGATTGCTGATAGGGCGTTATCCAACGCAGAGCGCGGGTCAACCGCCGGCGGTGGGTCAGCCGCTGCGCTTGCGGCGAATAAGGGTAATTCATCAAGCCGTCCGCGTTGATCGCCGCCCTCTTCTAACTCCTTCAATAATCGGCTGGCCCGGTCAACGACAACTTTGGGCAATCCCGCCAGACGCCCAACGGCGACGCCGTAGGAGCGATCCGCCGGGCCGCTCGCCACTTCATGTAAGAACACGACATCGTCTTTCCATTCGCGCACTTTCATGGAGACGTTTTCCAGCCGCGTCAGTTTTTCGGCTAACGCTGTTAACTCGTGGTAATGGGTGGCGAACAATCCTCGGCATTTGTTGACGTCATGGAGATGCTCAACGCTCGCCCATGCGATGGACATGCCGTCGAAGGTGGATGTCCCCCGACCTATTTCATCCAACACGACAAGCGCCCGTGGGCCGGCCTGATTGAGAATGGCCGCTGTTTCGACCATTTCCACCATGAATGTCGAGCGTCCCCGTGCGATATCGTCACTTGCACCGACCCGGCTAAAGACACGATCGGCAACGCCAATATGAGCATCATCTGCGGGAACGAAAGCGCCCGCCTGGGCCAAAATGGCGATGAGGGCGTTTTGCCGTAGAAAGGTCGATTTACCGGCCATGTTCGGGCCCGTCACGAGCCACAATCGTCCTTCTTTGTCGTCGCCTAAACAGCAATCATTGGCGATGAAGGCGCTTGCGCCCTCCCGGCGCACGGCCTGTTCCACCACGGGGTGTCGCCCGCCCGTCACTTTGAAAGCGAAACTGTCATCTATCTTGGGACGGACGTAGTTTTCCTCCAGAGCTAGGATCGCTAAGGCGGCGGAAACATCGATGACCGCTGCGCCGTCGGCGGCGTGGGCGATCTCAGACGCTTGGGCCATCACCTGTTTAGATAGCTCCGCGAACAGCGCCAATTCGCGTGCGAGCGCCTCGTCGCGCGAGCGGGCGATTTTGGCATCTAAGTCCGCCAACTCGGTCGTTGTAAACCGCACCGCGCTGGCCAGGGTTTGTCGGTGAATAAAGGTCTTTACCGCATTGTCAGCCATCAACGCATCGGCGTTAGCGGGGGTGGTCTCGATGAAATAGCCAAGAACATTGTTATGTTTGATCTTGAGGGATTTAACGCCCGTTTCTTCACGGTACTGGGCTTCCAGATTAGCGATGACGCGCCTAGAATCGTCCCTCAGCGCCCTTACAGCGTCCAAGCCAGGGTCGAAGCCTTTCGCGATAAAGCCCCCATCACGGGCCAACATTGGCGCTTCTGGCTGTAACGCTTCACGCAATGTCGTGATGAGCGTGGCGAAGCCGCCATTGTCACGCGCCTCTAGGGCGCGCATGGCCTCATCAATCTCTTTTGGCAGATGATCCGTTGCGCCAAGACGGCTTGCAATGTCGCGCGCTGATACAAGCCCCTGGCGGATCGCAATGAGGTCGCGCGGCCCCCCGCGTTCAAGGGATAACCGCGACAAGGCCCGCGCCATATCCGGCAGGCGCGACAGGTCATCCCGGCACGTCTCACAAAGGCGATCTTCATCCCGGAAAAACGCCACAGCATCATGGCGCGCGCGGATCGTCTCCACTGCGGTGGAGGGCGCTGACAGGCGCTGGGCGAGCAATCGTGCGCCGGCGCCCGTCTTCGTCCGATCAACAGCATGAAGCAGTGACCCGCGACGCTCACCACTTTGTGTACTGAGTATCTCTAAGGATCCGCGCGTTGCTTGATCGATGGCCATAACGGTATCGCCGCTCGCCCGCTTCGGCGGGCGCAATGCCGGCATTCGATCGACCTGGGTCAATTGGAGATAGGCGAGAAGGGCCCCAAGCGCGGCATGATCGGCCCGAGAGAAAGCGCCGAAACCATCAAGGGCGGCGACCGCGAACGCCTCTTTTATACGCTTCTCGCCGCTGACGGAGTCAAAGCGCACGGCGGGTTGACGCGTCAGGCGCAATTTGGGGTCTAATTGCTCTACAGCGCCCGCCCAATTTTCATCCGCCTCCACCGCTTCGGACACCACCAATTCGCTGAAAGGCGCCGCGGCGATATCAGATGGAAAGGACGCCGGCGTCGTCGACCGCACCCATGCTTCACCGGTTGAGACATCAGCATAGGCAAGCGCCGCATCACCGCTGCGCAGGACCGCCAAGGCGCCCAGAAAATTATTTGCGCCAGCGTCCAATAACGTGTCTTCGGTCAACGTACCCGGCGTCACCACTCGCACAATCGCCCGGGCGACAACGGATTTTGCGCCGCGTTTTTTGGCCTCCGCCGGATCTTCTACCTGCTCGCAGACCGCCACCGAAAACCCTTTGCGGATCAACCGGGCGAGATAGGCCTCATAGGAGTGAAACGGCACGCCGCACATCGGAATATCAGTACCCTGATGTTTGCCGCGTTTCGTCAGCGCGATATCCAACGCCCCAGCGGCGATCTCAGCATCTTCGAAAAAAAGTTCGTAGAAATCGCCCATGCGATAAAACAGAAGCGCATCCTGCGCTTCTTCTTTGATCGCCATATATTGGGCCATCATCGGCGTCACCGCCTTCGCCGCATCCTTTGCTGGCGCAGGCGCCGGCGCGGCGGAAGTGGCCGGATTTGGGGCGGGATCGGGGGAAGAAGCATCCATGAAACGGTATCCGAAAGCTGAAAAAATCCCCTCGCCTCGCGAAACGATGCAGGGACCGCCCAAGAAGGACGAACGGCTTTCATAGCGGAGTCGGCCGTTAGATTTAACGGCTAATAATACACGAAAAAAAGGCGAAACAAGCGCTTGAACAACGGCGCCGAAGGGTCCAATCTATAGGTATGGAGCTCCTGGCCGCTCCCTTAAAGGCTTGATATGACAACGAAATCTCGAAATCGTGTGGCGTCGCGCCCTAAATCTGCGCCGCTGCAAACCTCTTTGACCGTGGGTGGGGAAAAAACCCCCGCAACCGTGCGGATTAACAATCGCGCTCGGCGCTTGATCGTGCGCGTCGACCCCATTGACCGCCGGGTTTTGGTCACCGCGCCCACAAAAAGCGCCGTTCCTGCCGCCCTCGCCTTCGCTCGATCGCGTGAAGAGTGGATTATGGCGCAGCTGGAGGACGCAACAGGGCCGATGCCCTTTACGCCCGGTCGGCGCTTTCCGTTTCGCGGGGTCATGCACCGGGTGAAACATGAGGGCGGGCCACGCGCCAGGGTTGCGCTTGGCCCCGACCGTACCGTTAGTGTCGGTGGCGAAAAGGACCATATCAACCGTCGCGTCACGGATTGGCTGAAGAAACGGGCCCGCGCCGCCTTTATTGAAAGCGCGGGGTACTACGCCGACCTCATCGGGGTTAACCATGGCCAAATCCGGATCCGCGACACAAAATCGCGGTGGGGCAGCTGCACCCGCGACGGCGTTCTGACGTTCTCCTGGCGGCTTATCCTCGCGCCCCAGGAAATTCTTGATTATGTGGCCGCCCATGAATGCGCCCACCTCGTCCATCTTGATCACTCGCCAAAGTTCTGGCGCTTGGTCGAGGATTTGGGCGTCGACGCCGACGGCGCGAAGGAATGGTTCGACGCGAATGGTCAATCGCTGTTCGCGTGGGGCATGGACGGATCGCGCACTTAAATCCCGCTCCGATATCGTAACGCCGGTCTCGTCATCGTAACAGGGCTTCAATGCCCTCGATGGCGGCGCCATTTTCATTCAGAACATTGACAGTTTCGAGATCGAGCGCGGCTTCCTCAGTACGCCACTGAAAGGGCGGGCGCACATCGAGCGCGCGGTTCATCACCTCACGCCAGATGATCGCCGGTACGCCGCCTCCTGTGACATTCGCCTCAACGCCGCTTTGCCCTGCGGTCATGGGGCCGTTGTCATCCCGGCCGACCCAAACCGCCATGACCAGCCCGCCAGCATGGCCAACAAACCAGGCATCGCGATGCCCCTGCGTCGTGCCGGTTTTTCCGTAAGCCTGATAATGGTCCAGCGACGCTGCTTTGCCAGTCCCTTCGTTCACAACATAGGCCAGCATTTTGTTTAGTCTCGCCAAGGATTTCTTAGACGCCGCCGCCTCTTCGAAGGAGCCAGTCTGATGGTAAAGTGCCTCGCCCTGTCCGTCATCGATATCCGTTATACCGTGAACGTCGACCCGATACCCCCCATTCACGAGGGGCGCATATGCGCCCGCGAGCTCCAGCGGCGTCACGACATCAACGCCCAAGGATAAAGCACCGCCCGTCGATAAAGCGCTTTCAATCCCCATCCGTTTTGCCGTGCGGCGAACATCTTCGCGCCCGACTTTCTCCTGCAGTCGGATCGCCGCTGTGTTCAAAGATTTTCCGAAGGCTGATTCCAACGTCACCGCGCCGAGATACTGATCATTATAGTTGCGGGGGCGCCAGCCCATGATCGTCAGGGGTTTGTCTTTGATTTTGTCTTTGGGCCGCGCGCCCGCTTCGAGCGCCGCAAGATAGGTGAATGTTTTGAAAGCAGAGCCCGGTTGACGGCGCGCATCGGTCGCCCGATTGAATTGCGAGCGGGCGTAGTGACGCCCCCCAACCATCGCCCGCACGGCGCCGGCCCCATCAATCATCACCGCAGCGACTTCGATATTTGGACCGACACGGGCTTGGGCGATACCAGTCTTTATGCCCATTTCCATGGCATTCTGAAGCGTCGGATCAAGGGTTGTCCGCACAGTTAAATCGACATCAGAAGCTTTCGCGCGGCGCCGCGCTTCGCGGTTTGCAAAGGCCGAAAAATACGGCGCCGCCGCCGAACGCCAATTCACCAAACGAACAGGGCTTGCGGCGGCCTCCTCCGCGTTGGCGGCGTTAATTACCCCGGCCTCCGTCATCGCTTGCATGACCAATCGCGCACGGGCGCCCGCTTCTTCTGGGTTGTGTTCGGGCGACAATTTGGTGGGCGCTTTTAACAACCCGGCCAATAAGGCCGCCTCATTGACGGCCAAATTACTTGCGGATTTCCCAAAGTAGCGGAAGCTCGCCGCCTCAACGCCATAAGCGCCGGCGCCAAAATAGACCCTATTGAGATAAAGCGTGAGGATTTCATCTTTTGAAAATCGCGCCTCCAACCAAAACGCTAACAGCAATTCCTGGATCTTCCGCTTTATCGTTTTATCCGAGGACAGAAAAAGGTTTCTTGCCAGTTGCTGTGTGATTGACGACCCGCCTTGGCGCAATGCGCCAGCGCGCAGATTCACCCAGGCCGCACGTATGACCGCAAACGGATTAACGCCGACATGATGATAAAAATTTCTATCCTCAATCGCTAAGATGGCGCCCGGCACATACGGGGGTAAGTCGCTTAACCTCACCGGATCGCCGTGAGCCTCCCCCCGCAACGGGATTGGCGCGCCGTCAGCCGCAACCAAGGTTATTCGCCGTTCTTCGCCAGCATGCCACAAGCCATCCGTAGACGGCAAATCACGCGCCATCATCGCGATAAAGGCTGCAACGACAATCGCCCCCGTAAAGACAAAAAAACCTGCGTTCGCCGCGAAACGCAAAAACATGCCGCCAACATCACGGCGCTTGGAAAGCCATCCGTTTGAACGTCGACGCCGAACAGTAGGCGGAGCTCGCCGTCGTGGCGCTCGGTGTTTTGCAGCGGGGCGTTTTATAGCGGTCCGCTTGGCCGCCGCACGGTTCAGCGCTGGGCGTGGGCGTTTCCTCGCCGAGCCTCCCGCCGCAGCGCCCTTTAAGGTTGCTTTCCGGGAGGGTACGGCGGCGCTTTTCTTTTTTGTCGCTTTCTTTGCGGCCGTCCTCGCGCTCTTTGGCGGGCGGCCCGTTTTTTTAGCAGAACCGCGCGCAGACGCCTTACCCGGACCGCCGCGTTTTTTCGGGCGACGGGCGATAGAACCCTTTGTCTTTTTGCGCTTAGCCATGCCCAAAGAGCGTCCGAACAGCGTTAACATTCCCTTAACGGGTGGCTTAAACCTGATATTTACAAGCGTTCAGCGAACCGTTGAGGGCCCTTGCACACTCACGAACGGTGCAGAAGTGCTATTCAAATCACAACCAGCGCTCTGGCGCCGCTGGTAGTATTCAAAAACCCTAGAACGATCTATGGTTCTCGATTGAGGGTTTGTAACAAAAAATGACAACAATCGACTGCCAAACTGGCGAAAAAATAACCAGACCAAACGCGTCTGATCAAAAGCAAGCGGCAATCATCGAAGCGGCTCAAGACACTTTTCTGGAGCATGGTTTCGACGGGGCGAGCATGGACGCTATTGCCCTTAAAGCAAACGTTTCCAAGCGAACCGTTTACAATCGCTTTCGCTCCAAAGAAGAACTGTTCGGCGCCGCCATTGAAGATATCTGTCGGCGGGTTCTGCCATTCAATCCGGACGAAATAGAATCATCGCTGAATCCGAAGGCTTACGTGCGAGAGCTGTCTTTTGGTTTTTTGCGTACTGTTCTTTCACCAGAGGCAATATCGCTGCGACGGATCGCGACGTTTGAATCCGCACGCAAACCTTCTCTTGGCGCCGCCTATCTGGAACACGGATTGTACTTTTTGATCAAAAACACAGCGCCCCTGGTACAACGTCTGGCTGATAGAGGCGTTCTAAAAATAGGGGATCCGCACACCGCCATATGTCAGCTTGGCGCACTTATAACAGAGCCATTGTTTAGCGAAGTGCTCCTTGGGGTGAAGCCGGAAAATCTGGAAGAGGCGATTACCAATCAGGTCACGACTGGCCTTGATGCATTCTGGCGCCTATACGGCGTCGAAGAGCACCAATAGCGCTGGTTCAATCCGCAAAAGAGATAAGCGCAACCTTACCGCCGACGCTGTCAACAGCCCTGCCGCCCCCTCGAACAACGCAGTACTGATACAAAAAAAAGCGCGGCCCAAAGGCCGCGCTTTCCTCAGTACAAGACTGATAAAAGATTTATTCGAACGAGATCAGAACTTCTGAACGACGGTTCAGAGGCTCACGAACGCCATCAGCCGTTGCTTTGGCTGGGCTATTCTCGCCGTTTGCTTCCATGCGGATGCTGTCGCCAGGGATCCCGTTCGCGATTAACGCATCGCGAACAACTGCAGCACGGCGCTCGGAAAGACGCTGGTTGTAGGCGGCGCCACCGGACGTATCCGTGTTGCCAGCGATCACAACCGTATCAACGTCGAACTGAAGTGCGCGAGAAGCGGCTTCACGAACGAGGTTTGATGCTTCCGGCGTCAGGTTTGACTTATCGTAGTCAAAGTAGACGGTGAACTGAATTGGTTCTGCGATATCAGCCGTGTCTTCGACGATTTGTGGAGGACAGTCAGCAGAGACAGGAACGCTTGAACCATCCCAGCAATCTTTATACTGGACGGCTGGCGCAACAGGCGCAGCAGCGCCGAAGTTCCAACGCAGACCGGCAAACAGAGCATGGTTCTGGTAGCGCGTTTTCAGCGTTTGCGGCGCGCCAGCAAGCGTGCCTGAAAACTCTGCCGCCCGTGAAACGATATAGCGGTATGAAAGATCGAGGCTCAAGTTATCCGCGAGAGCAACGCCAAGACCGGCAATTGCTTGAACACCGACCCGGCGAACACCAGATTCGTTGATCTGGAGCGGGTTAAGACCAAAGGCTGCATTCGGCTGATTGCTGGAAGCGTCGAGACCAAACGAAATGACACCAAAGCCACCGCCGAGGTAAGGCGTTACTTTTGAACCTGTGTCAAAATCGTAAATCGCATTACCGAAGATGGCCTGAGCCGTCAGGTCGCCGTCAAGCGGGTTGAAGCCTGAAATGGTGCCATCGCCAGCGATAAAGCGCGCATCGTTTTGGCGATACGAATACTCTACCTCGGTGCGCCAGTTATTGCCCCATGCGTAACCAAGGGCGGTGTAAATGCCGATCCCATTTTCGTAATCGCCTTCCAAATCGAACGCGAGGGCGCCAGCGCCTTCGGTGTCCAGATCTGGTTGGTTATATGAAAGACCAGCGCCAATCGCGCCGTAAAGGCCTTCATAAGCATGGGCGGCCGGCGAAATCGCAACAGCAGCGACAGCAGCGAACAGTGTAGTTTTAAACGTCATTAGTCCCCTCCTCAGGAATTTATAACAGAAGCTTGAGCGCGCTCAACGGCCGCTAAATCTCTCCAAAGTCGTAGCCAATTTGGCTTGAGCGATACAGAGCTTCAATAGGAATTCAGCTGCAATTCATAATATCGCGTTAACGATGTTGCATGAACGCATCGCTTGCCATGGTCTAAGGCGTTTCTAAGCGCGAATTGTGACAGAACAGCAACGCAAAGGCCTGATCTTTTAACCGAAAATCGAAAATTGGAGCATCGCGCGCGCTAGGGCTCGATCGCCGATGATTCCGCAACCGGCAATTCGAATCACCATTCAGCGCTTTCCTTTTCTAGGGGGCTACCCCTCCTCAGGCCGCTGTTAAAATACCAGGACGAGGGAATAGAGACGGGAATGACCACTATATGGCCCGAAACCTGGACCCAATTGGTTGCAATTGGGTTCCAGTTTCACCGGTCTCCCTCGACATTGGTGATGAAATAACCTCTCGATCCGCGCTTTGACCGTCCCGGTCCCAGGCCAGACATCTAGGGATTTCGGGTTATTGGGGGCCACGCCAATGCACGCCATTGGCAATTTTCGACATTTCCCACCGCGACGATGCCTTGATGTGGCGGACCTATGCCGTCGCGACGCTGCAAAGCGGTGTCGCCAAACTTGCATCGCCGTCAAAAACGGCGCCGTGGGCGTCGCCGAAAATCTGTCCGTCTTCTCTTTCTGAAGAAAGCAAAAGGCGGAATGTTTCGTTGCACAGCGCAACATCATGAAAAACGAGATCAACCCGGTTGTCGCCATCAATATCGCCCGCCCAGGCAAGGCTTTGATTTCGATCGGCACATTCCGTCGCGCCCGATGTTGCGTTCACCGATATTGGGGCCGCCGATTGAGCACCATTGACGACCTGGAAGACACCTTCTGACTCAAAAACGTAAGCACATAATACGCCGCACTCTGCCTCGGGCGCCGTGACGTGCACCGTCACCGTCTCACCAACAAAATCAATGTCCTGAACGTCGCCTGGGCCTTTTGCCGCCGCGACCTGTTCATAGGCGCCAATATCGGCGCTGCGAAAAACGCCGGCGCGCGCATTCGGCATCACATCTTGGCGGATCAAAAAACGCCAAGCTGGATTATCCGCCCCGCCCCGGGGCATAGGCGCGCCCGTAATCGAATTCGTCACCACCAACATCAGTTCATTGGGATCGTCTGGATCAGCGTCAACGTTCACCGTCACGGCCGTCAGTTGTTCATCCGAAAAAGCCCAATATTCAGTCTGCGCATAACGAGCCGTTGGATCTAAATGATCCGTATCCGCAATAACATCTCCTGGATTTGGCGGTGACACAGCCGAAACTCCGATAACGGGACCTTCAATCGGTGGGTCCACAGGAACACGGTCTTCCTGAGGCGTCAGGTCGATCATGTCCGCCGCCTGCTGATCTTGGCCGCTTGATATCGCAGCCATTTCCTCCAATTGTTCCTCGGTTAAGTTACAACCCGTCAACGCGAGAGCAGAAGCGAGACAAAAAGCAATAGAAATGCGCATCAGCGATCAACCCCATTCTGATGTTAGCGAATAGCTGCAACCTAAAAACCACAGCCAAGAGAATTAGCGCTAAGTCATCAAAAAGAAGGTTCGAACGGCCCAATAATTCGTACTTAAATTATTTAAAAATTACCGGCGTCCAGAAAGCCTAAAAATGTTTCGATAGAATTTGATGTAAAAGGGACAAATTTATTCTGCCGCCTGAATAGCCGAATCAGGAGGGTTCTTCATTTTCTTATGGTTAAACAAACCTACTAGATATGGTGAAAACTGCGAGCAACCTTCACCAATTTCACTGGCATGCGAGGCGCGATCGAGAAATTCGGCAAAATAGTTGTCAAAAACTCATCGGCGAGATCTAGTGTCACCCGAACGTGAACATGTGAGCCCTGGGGGCCGGGGATCTTGAACCGGGAGCCTGGCGGCGATCGGCGCGAGGGAGTTTAGCGAATGCGACCGGTCGCTTGACGCCCATGAGCGCGGGCCGACGCTAAACTCGTATTCGCCTCATTATGGCGGCGCCAAACATAGCCCTTACAAAGCCCGGGCCCAATGCAGCCGGAGATTTTTACTCGATCAGAGCTTAGGAGTTTGATTTTCGGGATGTAGCTTTTTCCAGTCCGCGGGTCATAGAAAACGCCGCCTTTCCAACGGTCTCGTCCATTCATTTTCAAGCCGTTTAAAATCCGCAGTCCAATTATGGGACGGGCGCGTTGCGTGGGGTCAGGATTTTGAACATCATGCTTTACCGACGGCGCGAACTCTTGCTCGACAACCCGGCCGCACAACCTTTCCCCGCAAGGTTCGAGTGAAATAACGGCGTCTTCCATGGGTGACACCCACTTCCCGTAGACAGCCGCTTTTTCTTCCGGCGTAGAGTCGGCGGCGTCGGCATGAACTGGCGCGATCGAAACGCCACAAATGGCGCCGGCCAACATCAACACATGACGAAAATCAGCAATTTTGTATCGTGAAGCAAACGCGTCTCGCATTGACCTTCTCACCCTCTTTTGCTCCCAGCATGTCCGGATCGAAAGGACATGACCTGCGGTCGCAATCCGTCATCAACGCGACTAAATCTCGGATGAAATTCGCTCACAAGCAACTAACGCGTTGGAGAGCGCACGAAGGCGTGATCAAATGTTGCTTGTTGATTCATGACGACGACGCCGCCGAAACAAAAATCGAAATTGTGCGGAAATTGCGGTCCCGAGACGGTCAAGCGTGACCTATCCGCGTGGGTGCTAATGTTACGAGAGGCTTTTAGCTTTTTGCCAGGTCGTTTCGGGGACGCCCAAGCGGTGGGCCTCATAGCGACTGGCAATAAACAGAAAATCGGATAACCGATTGAGATACGCGATCGCCGCCGCACCATCGCTCGCGGGGTTTTGATCTTGTTCGGGTTCGGATGGACTGGCCAACGCCAATGCAAAAAAACCGGCCGCACTGCGCTCAACCCGCCGACACACCGTCCTTGCGACATGGAGCCAGGCGATGAGCGGCGCGCCCCCCGGTAACACGAATTCTTTCAACGGCGCGAGGCCTTCGTTCAAGGATGCCGCCGCGTCGTCTAAGCGAGCGATATGGGCGTCGGACAAAATCGGAGAGCCAGGAAAACAAAGCGCTCCGCCCAGATCAAACAGATCGTGCTGCACGCCGGTCAGCACCTCAGCCACCTCGTCCCCGGGCGCTTGAGATAACGCCACTCCGATCCAGGCATTTAACTCGTCGACATCGCCCAACAGGGCGACGCGAGGATCGGACTTCGCGACCCGCGCGCCATCGCCAAGGGAGGTCTCGCCCTTATCGCCGCCACGGGTCACGATTTTGGTGAGTCGGTTCGACACGAAGCGCCACTCTCTTCGACAGGCGGTCGGGATATTAATCCACGTCCCGCCACATTGTAGATCAGGTTATTCCGCCGGTTTCGCTTGGGCCTCAAGCTTATCGCCAGTCGCATTATCCTTCAGCGTATCTAAATGCATCAGCCAGTTAATCGCCGGAGAGATGAGGACAAGGCCAACGCCAACCCCGACAGCCAACCAGCCATAGCGCGTATAGATATCAAGAACATCAGCGCCGGGCGCCACCGTCGCCTGGGCGATGAGCGACGCCGCAAAATTCCCGGCGGCCGACGCCAAGAACCAAGTGCCCATGATGAGGCCGACCATGCTGGGGACCGACAACCGCGTCATGGCGGACAGACCAACAGGCGACAAACAAAGTTCACCAGTCGTATGGAGAAGGTAGATTAAAAACAGGAAGATTACCGGGGTTAGGTTACCAGCGCCCGCTGCGTTCGCGCCGAATACCAACACCAAATAGCCGAGCCCGAGTTGTAAAACGCCAAGGCCGAACTTCTGGGGCGCCGATGGATCAATGCCACGATTTCCGAGAAACGCCCAAAGCGCGGCGAACAACGGCCCCAGATAAATGATGTAGAGCGCGTTCAACGACTGGAAGACCGACGCGGGCACTTCCTGACCGAAGGCGGTGCGATCGACCTGTTCATCTGCAAACACATTGAGGGAAGAGCCCGCTTGTTCAAACAACGCCCAGAACAGAATTTGTACAATGATCAAAAAGAGCGCCGCAAAAATTCGGTCGCGCGCATGGGGCTCTAGGGTAAATACCGATCGGTATACAATGTAGCCGACAGTGATCAGGCCGAAAAAGCCCAACACAGCGCCGACCGTGTCTTGGTCCCGCACCATCCACCAAACGACAAACGTGGTGAAGAACGTGCCGATATAAATGAGCCACTGGGAAGAAAGTCCGGCGAACCGTGGTTTTGTCAACGCCTCTTCGCTTGGCGCTTCGCCGGCGCCGTTTAGCAATGGCTTACCCCAAATGAACACGATGAGGCCCAGAAGCATGCCGATGCCCGCGAGGCCAAAGCCGTATTTCCAGCCAATGGTTTCACCTAAATAGCCAGCCCAAGTGGCGCCCAGAAACGCCCCGGAGTTAATGCCGACATAAAAATAGGTGAAGGCGCTGTCGCGGCGCTTATCCGTTTTCGGATAAAGCTCGCCGACAATCGCGGAGATATTCGCCTTAAGGAAGCCAACGCCCATAATGATAAGCGCCAGCGCCATGTAGAACGTATTGAGAATGAGTTCATTTGGCGACGCGCCCGGGGCGACCTGTTCCCCTTCGACGGCCATCAACCCATGGCCCGCCACCAGCAGAATGGCGCCGATAAGAACAGCGCGTCGTTGTCCGAGAAGACGGTCCGCCAACACGCCGCCAATCACTGGCATGATGTAAACAAGCGTCGTGTAGGCGCCATAAATCCCGTAGGCGGCGTCCCGATCAAAAAGAAAGTGCTTTGTCAGGTAAAAGACGAGAAGCCCGCGCATCCCATAGAAGGAGAACCGTTCCCACATCTCCGCAAAAAACAGGATGTAGAGCCCCTTGGGCTGAGAGCGCATCAAGTAAAGCGCGCGGGCCATGCCCGCCAAACCAATAGCCGTGAGGATTAAAATTAGAGTCATCTACCCCGCCTTTGCGTCGGCATCGCCGTTGTTCTTATCTTTCGACAGCCGCGCCTTTCCGTCGGACGACGTCAAAAATCCAATTGAATGAAAACGATACAGCGATATTCGACTAAAAATCCAGCCCGGAACTGCGATGGGCTGGGCCAATAGCGTCGATAAAGGCATAGCGCGCCAGAAACAAAGCGACCCGGGTTTAAATTATAGTCGATTGCCCGACGGGCTGTAGGGCCGGTTCAATTTATCGAACGCTGGGTCCCCTCGATCGACGCACCGGCGTTTGCGATCAAGATGACGGACTAAGATGACGATGGGGGCGAAAGACGATAGCCCTATCGCCCCAACTCGGGAACGTCGAAATGTTGGAGGGCTTTTTCAAATTTGTCTCGGCACCCAGGATTGCAGAAACCAACAACGCGATCATTGAAGAGCGTCAGGGAGTCCACTGACACCGGCTTGCCCGACCAAGGGCAGGTCTCATTCACGCATTCTTCGAGGGTCAATTTCTTCATCGCAATCACCGTCAATTACTTCACCGCCATGCGGGAAAATTTCAATTGGGCGATAGAGTATCCGTCCATCTCAGGCGTAATAGATACGCTGGGCCTTCCTATGGGACCCTTTCGGGAAATGTCCAAGCCCCGTTGATCAGCATTTCAATGGCGTCAGACCTCAACGCCTATCCAATGGCGCTTGTTTCTTTTGCGATAACGACCGGTACATGCCGATGACACTGATTAATAGCCACGTCAGTTCAATCACAAAGGACGCCAGGTTGAACGTGAAATAAAGGGAAACCAAAATCAAAAGCGCGCCTACCGCGTTCAGCGCTGGATACAACGGACGGGTCACATCCATCCGCCCAGTCTGGGACAGAAAATAGGTGCCGACAACAAAGGAGACGCCGGCGAGGCCAATGATATCGGGAAGCGTGACGGTCATGGGATCGGTATACCGCCTGTCGGCCTAATGAAAAGCAAAAGCATGCCCGACACCCGCGTATTGAAATGGTGGCCGAGGGCGAAGGAGCATCCACGAGCTCAGAACATGAGCCCACCCTGCGCCTATGCCTGCATTGTCCAGCCTTCGACGCCCATGGCCGCTTGGCGAACGGCCTCTGACCGGGTCGGGTGGGCATGACAGGTTCGCGCGATATCTTCCGATGCGCCGCCAAATTCAAGCACGCTCACCGCTTCGGCGATCAACTCCCCCGCGCCCACGCCAATAATGTGGCAGCCGAGGAGCCGGTCTGTTTCGGCGTCCGCGAGGACTTTCACAAAACCATCCGTTTCATGATTTGTTTTCGCCCGGGAGTTCGCCGCGAAAGGAAACTTGCCGATTTTGTATTGCACGCCAGCGCTTTTCAGCTCTTCTTCGGTTTTACCGACTGAGGCCACTTCCGGATACGTATAAACGACATTCGGCACGGCGTCGTAATTCACATGGCCATGGCCCTTGGCGATCTGTTCGATGCAGGCGACGGCGTCATCCTCAGCCTTGTGGGCGAGCATCGGCCCATGGATGCAGTCGCCGATAGCCCAGATGCCCGGAATATTGGATTGGAAGTCTTTGGTCAGAATAAAGCCGCGCTCATCAATCGCAACGCCGACCCGCTCCAGCCCTAGGCCTGCCGTATGTGGCTTGCGGCCGATGGAGACGAGAACGACATCGGCGTCGATAACCTCCCCCTCACCGCCCTTCGCGGGCTCGATCGCGACTTTGACTTTCGTCTTCAGCTTTTCAACACCGGTTACTTTCGCACCAAGTTTGAACGCCATCCCTTGCTTTTTGAGGATCCGTTGAAATTGTTTGGAAACCTCACCGTCCATTGTCGGCAGAATCTTGTCGAGATATTCAACCACCGTCACCTCAGCGCCTAAACGGCGCCAGACCGAGCCTAGCTCCAGGCCGATCACGCCGCCGCCGACAACAACTAAATGTTTTGGCACTGATGGAATATCTATCGCACCCGTGGACGAAACGATCTGTTTTTCGTCAATCTCAACGCCGGGCAATGGCGTCACGTCAGACCCGGTTGCGATGACAATATTGGCGGCGGCAAGATCGGTGGTCTTTCCGTCGCCCCCTGTGACCCGCACTTTGCCGGCTTCGATTACTTCACCAGCGCCCAGGAAAACGGTGGCCTTGTTTTTCTTCATCAGATACTCGACGCCCTTCGTCAGGCCATCGACCGCCTCATCCTTTTGCTTTAGCATTGTCGGCAGATCGAGTTTTAGGCCCGTTGTTTTAATGCCGAGCCCGGCGAAATCTTTTTGCGCGGCTTCGAACAATTCCGAGGCGTGCAGCAGCGCTTTTGACGGGATGCAGCCAACATTGAGGCAGGTGCCGCCGAGTTTTCCGTTTGCGCGTTTTTCAATAAGCGCGGCTTTCAGCCCTAACTGCCCGGCGCGGATCGCGGCGTTATAGCCCCCTGGCCCCGCACCGATGATAATGACATCGAAGGACTCGCTCATGATATTCAATCCTATTTTTTGTATTTAAATTACCCGCCGAAGACAGCATAAGCCACCTTACTGCGGCCGGAAAACACCCATGGTTTGGGTCGGATGTCCAAATTCGTGATCAATCTCCAATGAAAACCCGCAAACGGAAGCCACCCAACGCATATCACTCAGCGAATAATGAAACGGATCGCGTACGTCATATGTGAAAAAATCACGTTCCCATTTCTTGCGGGGGAACGCCTGCGTACGGTCCCAGTCGTCCGGTATCAAAAAGAACGTCGAATAGTACACGCCATTTTTTTCGATTTTCTGACGTAGGCGCGTTAACGCGCGGGCGATCGAATTCATCGTCAGGTGACTAAAGAGGGAATTCGAAAAGGCGATATTAATCGGACGTTTTATGGCCTCCAAATCAAAATCCGAAGTTGCAGTAAGAGTGTAGTTTGACGTTGCAACACCGAATGAAGTCAACACCTCCTCGCCAAGCGCCAGTGTATCCGCGTTGATATCAACGCCGTAATACCATCCATCAATGACGATCGGAATAACACGTGCACCCAGCCGCATCGGACCGCAACCAAGATCCAAAAAACAAGTATCCGATTGCAATCCTCTCTTCGTCAGAAAGTCATATTGCATCGTCTGATGTTCGACCCACTCACGCGATGTGGTAAAGTCAGGCTTTTGCAGAAGGCCGGAGAGAAACACCGTTTCTCGATACGAATTCTCTTCCATAAAACGACTTCATCATCCAATCGGGGTGGTTGTTTCGCCTACAGGTCCAGTAACAGTCGCCGCGGATCTTCCAAATTCTCTTTCACCCGCACAAGGAACGTCACAGCGCCCTTCCCATCAACAATGCGGTGATCGTAAGACAGGGCGAGATACATCATGGGGCGGACAACAACCTGATCGCCAATGGCGATGGGTCGCTTTTCGATCCGGTGCATGCCGAGAATGCCAGATTGCGGCGGGTTGAGGATCGGCGTCGACATCAGCGAGCCATAGACCCCGCCATTCGTGATAGAGAACGTGCCACCCTGCATTTCCTCAATTTTGAGCGTGCCCTCCCGGGCGCGTCGACCAAAATCTGCGATTTGCGCTTCAATCTGGGCCAAGGACATATGATCCGCATCACGCAGAACCGGCACCACCAAGCCTTTGTCAGTGCCCACCGCGATGGAGATATCATAGTGGTTCTTATAAATGACGTCAGTCCCGTCGATCTCGGCGTTCACATCCGGCAGCTCTTTCAGGGCGTGGACGCATGCTTTGACAAAAAATGACATGAAGCCGAGCTTTACGCCGTGTTTCTTCTCAAAGAGTTCTTTGTATTCCTTGCGCAACGCCATCACGGCCGTCATATCGACATCGTTAAACGTTGTGAGCATGGCGGCGGTGTCTTGCGCCTCTTTCAATCGGCGCGCGATGGTTTGGCGCAGGCGGGACATTTTCACCCGCTCTTCACGGGGCCCAAAATCCTGAGCCAACGCCGGCCGCGCCGTTAGCGGCGCACTCGCGGATGAACCGCCCACGGCAGACAATGCGTCGCCTTTGGTGATCCGACCATCTTTGCCTGTGCCCGCAATTTTGGACGCATCAAGATTATTCTCTTGGACGACCCGTCTGGGCGCTGGCGATAACGGCGCGCTGGCCTGGCTTGGCGCGGCAGGCGCGGCGGCTGGCGCGACCCCGTTTGCGCCGGACGAATTTGCGGCCGGGCCGTCGCCTGCTTCAATCACTGCCAAAAGAGCGCCAACCTCTACGGTGTCGCCTTCCGCGCCCTTCAATTCCACCACAACGCCGGCCGCTGGGGCCGCAACATCCATAGCGGCTTTGTCTGTTTCTAAAGAAACAATCGCTTGGTCGGCGCTGACCCGATCACCGACCTTGACCAACCATTCGCCAATATCCGCCTCAGTAACGGACTCACCGCCTTCGGGCACCATGACTTGAATTTTCTCGCCCCCAGAAGAAGCGGGCGCCTTCTTTGCGGCTTTCTTTGTAGTGGCTTTTTTCGTAGCGGCTTTACCATCAACTGCGTCGCCAATTTGGCCGAGGACAGCGTTGACTTCCACCGTGTCGCCTTCTTCGGCGTTAATCGCAGACAAAACGCCCGCAGTTGGGGCTGGCACCTCTACGGAGACCTTATCGGTTTCTAACTCCACCACCGGCTCATCAGCGGACACCGCATCACCGATATTTTTTAGCCATCGGCCAATCGTTGCCTCGGTGACAGATTCGCCCAATGCGGGGACGCGGATCTCATTGGCCATGGAAGTCTTTCTCCGGAATATCGGGTTTTATAGGGTCAACGCCTCATCAAGGAACGCGTCGAGTTCTTTTTTATGTCTTTTGGCGAGCCCCGTCGCAGGAGACGCAGCCGCGGAGCGCCCCACATAGCGGGCACGCGGATGTTTGGCGTCGATTTTTGCGAGCGTCCATTCGATGTTTGGTTCGATGAAGGACCAGGCACCCATATTCTTCGGTTCTTCTTGGCACCAGACCATATCGGCGTTCTTGAACCGTTTTAGCTCTGTCGCCAAAGAATGCGTCGGATACGGATAGAACTGCTCAACCCGCAGCAAATAAACATTATCGACGCCGCGTTTCTCGCGCTCCTCCAGAAGATCGTAATAAACCTTCCCAGAACACATCACGACACGTTTTATCTTATTATCAGGCGCAAGCTTGATGGTTGAACCCGGTCTGTATTCAGCATCATCCCAAAGAACCCTGTGGAATGAGGAACCTGGCCCTACTTCTTCTAACGTAGAAACGCATTTCTTATGACGCAGGAGAGATTTCGGCGTCATCAGAATAAGCGGTTTACGGAAATTGCGGCGCATTTGCCGGCGCAGAATATGGAAATAGTTGGCAGGCGTCGTGCAATTCGCGACCTGCATATTGTCCTGGGCGCACATCTGCAAGAAGCGCTCAAGACGCGCCGAGGAGTGTTCCGGCCCCTGCCCTTCATACCCATGGGGCAGTAAAAGAACGAGCCCGGACATCCGTAACCACTTACGCTCGCCGGATGAAATGAATTGGTCGATCATCACCTGGGCGCCGTTGGCGAAATCACCGAACTGGCCTTCCCATAGGACAAGGAATTTAGGGTTCGCAAGGGAGTAGCCATATTCAAACCCCATCACCGCGAATTCCGACAAATGGGAATCATGCACTTCGAACGTCGCTTTTGCATCCGTTAGATGCTGCAGCGGCGTATGGGTCTCTTCCGTTTCTTGATCGATATAAACCGAATGGCGTTGTGAGAAGGTGCCCCGTCGGCTGTCTTGGCCGGAAAGACGAACGCCATAGCCATCTAACAAGAGCGATCCAAACGCCAATGCTTCAGCGCTCGCCCAATCGATGTCTTTGCCGGTCTCATAAGAAGCGGCGCGCGCCTCAATGACCCTTTTAAGGGTGCGGTGCATCTTAAATCCATCTGGGTAGGAACAAATGGATTTACCAATTTCCTTCAGCGTATCGATTTCGATCGCTGTGTCACCACGCCGGTCATCGTCGACGGGCGGCGCGAAGCCCGCCCATTGGCCGTCCAGCCAATCCGCTTTGTTGGACCTAAAATTCGTCGCGCTGTCGAATTCTTCCCCTAGGAACTGGCGGAAATCGTTTCGCTCCTTATCAAGCCAAGCGCCGTCGATCACCCCTTCCGACTGCAACCGCGTGGCGTAGATTTGCCGCGTCGTCGGATGCTTTTTGATTTTCTTATACATGAGGGGTTGGGTGAAGCTCGGCTCGTCACCTTCATTGTGACCAAAGCGACGATAACAGAACATATCGATCACGACATCGGCGCCGAATTTCTGCCGAAACTCCGTCGCGACTTTTGCAGCGTAGGTCACCGCTTCCGGGTCATCACCGTTCACATGGAAGATCGGCGCTTCGACCATTTTCGCGACATCAGACGGGTACGGCGAGGACCGCGCGAACTTTGGCGCCGTCGTAAAGCCGATCTGATTGTTGACGATGAAATGGATCGTGCCGCCGCAACGATATCCACGCAAACCGGAAAACCCGAAGCACTCAGCCACAACGCCCTGGCCAGCGAACGCCGCATCGCCGTGGAGCAGCAACGGCAAAACATGGGTTCGATAAGTCTCAACGTCTTTTGGAGCAATGCGATCTTGTTTAGATCTCGCCTTGCCAATCACCACAGGATCCACTGCTTCCAGATGAGAAGGATTCGCCGTTAGCGAGAGGTGGACGCGATTGCCATCAAATTCCCGGTCTGAGGACGCGCCGAGATGGTATTTCACATCGCCAGAGCCCTCGACTTCTTCCGGCGTAATCGACCCGCCTTGAAATTCGTGGAAAATCTGATGGTAGGGTTTGCCCATCACCGCGGCTAACACGTTCAGGCGTCCCCGGTGGGGCATGCCGATAACGATTTCTTGGACACCTAGGGCGCCGCCGCGTTTGATAATCTGCTCTAAAGCAGGGACCATGGCCTCAGCGCCATCAAGACCAAACCGCTTTGTACCGACATATTTCGTATGCAGAAAATTCTCGAAGCCTTCCGCTTCAATGATTTTCTTCAAAATGGCGTGCTTGCCCTCAGTCGTGAAGAAAATGTCCTTATCCGGCCCTTCAATGCGCTGTTGCAACCACGCCTTTTGGTCCGGGTCGGTAATGTGCATGAATTCGACGGCGAATTTTCCGCAATAAGTCCGCCGGACAATCTCGAGGATTTCTCGCATGGTCGCTGTTTCAAGGCCGAGGACCATGTCAATGAAGATGGATCGATCGAGATCGGTTTCGGAAAACCCATAAAAACTGGGGTCCAATTCAGGATTGGATTTTTCAACACTTAGACCTAGAGGATCCAGATCGGCGATGAGATGGCCCCGCGCCCGGTAGGCGCGGATGAGCATCAGCGCGCTTAATGTATCCTGGGTCGCGCGTTTGACTTCTTCTGCGGAGGCCGCTGGCTGACGGGCTGACACCTTAGCTTCTACTTTTTCGCGAATTGCCGACGGATCCGACCAATCCCCATCAAGGGCGGAGGTCAACTCGCCGTTCTGTGCCTGGGGCCAATCAGCCCTCTTCCAGCTCGGCCCGGAAGGGTCAGCAGCCGTTTCATCGATACTGGAAAGGAAGGCGCGCCATTCAGCGGAAACCGCTTTAGGGTTTCTTCGATAAAGGTCGAGTTGCGCGTCCAAATAAGCGGCATTTGCGCCAGAAAGGAAGGATTGTCCGCCCACTGCGTCGAACGCTGCAGCATCGGAGTTGTTTAGAGATATGGTCGGCCCGGCGTGCCCGCCTGGACCGTCGCCTTGCTTCGCCATCGCTTGACACCAAAAAGGAAGAGGAAACGGGGTGGTTAATAGTACTTACGCCAATCGCGAGACGATTCAACAGCCATCAAGCGACTAACAAGCGATAATTTACCAATACCCGGTTAAATAGCCTTTAACCCTTTAATACCTCTAGAAGTGTGCGCCCCATCGACGCCGGCGTTGGCGAAACGGCAATACCGGCGCTCTTCATGGCGTCGATTTTAGCCTCAGCCGTATCATCGCCGCCTGAAACGATGGCGCCGGCGTGGCCCATCCGTCGTCCCGGCGGCGCCGTCACACCCGCGATGAAGCCGACGGTCGGCTTTTTGACTTTGTTATCGGCCAGAAACTTTGCGGCGTCGGCCTCGGCGGAACCGCCAATTTCACCAATCATGATAATAGAGTGGGTGTCATCGTCAGCCAGGAAGAGCTCAAGAACATCGATGAAGTCGGTGCCTTTTACTGGGTCGCCGCCAATGCCAACACAGGTCGATTGCCCGAGCCCGGCCACCGTTGTTTGATGCACCGCTTCATAGGTCAGCGTGCCGGAGCGCGAGACGATGCCAACATGGCCGTCGCGGTGGATGTGCCCAGGCATAATGCCAATCTTACACTCATCCGGCGTGATGACCCCGGGGCAGTTTGGCCCGACCAACCGAGACGCCGAGCCTTCCAACGCGCGGTTGACCTTCACCATATCCTGCACGGGGATGCCTTCCGTGATGCACACGATAAGGGGCATTTCCGCATCGATCGCTTCTAGGATCGAGTCGGCCGCAAATGGCGGCGGCACATAGATAACCGACGCATCAGCACCGGTTTTTTCTCGCGCTTCGCCGACGGTATTGAACACGGGCAACTTAGCGCCGCTCGCCGGTTCGCCGGCTTCCCAGGTTTGACCGCCTTTTCCAGGGGTCACGCCACCAACCATGTTGGTGCCGTAACCAATGGCTTGCTCCGTATGGAACGTCCCTTGGCTGCCCGTAAGGCCCTGGCAAATGACTTTAGTGTTTTTATTGATCAGAATTGACATGAGGGCTCCGCTAACAAGGTTCCGTGGCGCGACATCCGCAAGGTTCTCGCTGGTGATAGCGACGACGCAACTGCGAAACAAGACAACAGTGCTTGCCGCGACGGTCCGACACAATTTCCCAACCGGCTAAAACCGCTTGATTTAAAATGCCATTCAAAAATCAGGGGCATTAAGAGGTCCTGACGCGGCAATCGGGCGGCGCTCTAAAGCGTCGAGAGCGCTTGTTTCGTTTTTTCCGTCACGACATTGCCAGTGTTCAATGTGCCGGCATTCTCGATCATCATGATCCAGCACTCGCCCTCATCGGCGACCGGCCGGTGCTCTAAGCCCGCCGGCACAACCACCATATCCCCCTCGCTCAACTGAGACGTCCATGTCTCTTCGCCGCGCCTAAACGCCATGGAGAAGCCGCCCTTCACCACAATGAATGCTTCGTCAACGCCATCGTGAAAATGCCAGTCGAATGCGCCGTCGATCTTCGCCAAGCGCACTTCCTGTGAATTCACCCGGGCGGCGACATGGGGCGACCATTTTTCCGCAATTCGGTCAAATGAAGATGGGATATTCAGAACACGCGGGCGATCACCGGCCGGGTCAGCCATTCCTAGTCCGCGGCGTCTTTTTTAACGAAGGTCACCGCGAAGAGCGGTTCGCCGTCGAATAGGTCTTTTGGTTGCTCAACGCCCTCGATCATTTTGAACGAACGCGGCGTGATAGAACCTTCCATCCGGTAGCCCTTCTCAGCCATGCGGCCGCGGTGAAACTCTAGGGCGGCGGCGGTGAATTCACGAGCCAGTATCGTAATGCGTTCAGGGTCTTGCGCCATTATCTCTTTCATCCTTGTAACCGTTTGCCGTCCGTTCGGACATCAGCGGACCATGCTCGGGTTTTCATCTTCTGCACCGATGTCATCAACGCCGAAAAACGTTATTTGACGGCAATGACTCGATAGCCTTCAACTTCATTTCGATACATATTGCGCCCGCACAGCATTGTCCATTGGGATATCAAAACGGCTCATTGGTGTGGCCAACTATCAGATGCGGCGGTTCACGGGTGGCGATGCTGGAAACTGTTTTGACCGAAAATTGCGTTGCATAACGGGAGAGCACTATGGCGGTAAGGCACGTATTGGCGATTGACGGCGGCGGTGTTAGAGGCATTGTGGCCGCTGTGATGATCGACGCCCTGGAAGCAGAGCGCCGCGCCATCGGGGCAACCCGACCATTGGGCGATTGTTTCGACCTGATTGCCGGCACCTCCACCGGCGCCATCATCGCCGGCGCCTTGGCCGCCCCGAACCCGCAAGGCGATGGTCCATTGAGAACGCCGACTGAGTTGCGCGATTTATACCGTCGTCAAGCATCGCGGATTTTCCCCCGCCGTTTTTTCTGTCGTATCCCCGTCATTGGGCGGCTTCGCCAATTTTTCGGCCCGCTCTTTAGCAACGAACCCCTGGACCGTATCTTAAACGATGAATTCGGCGCCCTGACCTTTTCGGGTTTGCGTCGGAATCTTTACGTCGCGACCTATGGCATCGATCCTCGCGGCGCGGCGATCTTTAGGGGCGGCCCCGATTACGCCGCCAATTTACTGCAGCATGAGCCTGACCCGGACCTCTCACCATTCTCCCAAAATGTGAGCGTGGCCGAAGCGGTTTCTGGATCGACCGCCGCCCCGACGTTTTTCCCGCCCCGAATTGTTCGCGATCCTGATAGCGGCATCGACCATACGGTTATCGATGGGGGCGTGTTTTTAAACGATCCATCCCTTGCAGCGTATACGGATGCGCGATCACTCTACCCGGATGATGACATTCATGTCGTATCATTTGGCACCGGACGCATTGTGGAAGCTTATCCGTTTTCGGCCGCCCGTAGCTGGGGGTTTCTGGAGTGGCTGTCGCCCGTCGGCCGCTTCCGTACGCCCCTAATCTCCGCCATTACGGACGGGCAAGCACGCGCCGTCCACAAACAAATGAAATCGCTGCTTGGCGATCGCTATCACCGCTTTGATTACGATTTAAAGAGCGGCTATGGCTCGCCCAGCCTCGATGATGCGTCCCGGCGCAATCTAAAACGTCTTGAACAAGGCGCGGTAAAAATGGCGGACGAGTTTCGCCCAGCCCTTAGGGCCCTGGCGGAGAAACTGGAAAGCGCTTAGACGGCGCCCGCCCTTTCAACCGCCGCTATCAACCCTTGTGAGAAACCGCATTAAGCCTCTAGTCGGATGCCGGCGCCGGACAATCTTTGGGACGGCCGCCACCGAAAAAATCGCGAAACGATTTTCGCGGCTTGGCTGCCGGCTGGCGTTCCAAGCAATCATCCCAAGCGAAATCAGCCTCCGCGATAATGTCAGGTAATCCATCATTAAACTGAGCATTCACTTTGGTGCTGTAGTTGAGGTACAAAATGCCAGGCTGCTCGATAGAGTACGCCTCCTGCTCAACTTGCAGCCCTGTCTCAGGGTCTATGATGGAAAATGCTTCTGGGTCTACCGTCAGCTTTTTGTGAGATACTAGGGCAAAGGCGCAATGGCCGTCATACGCCGGCGCATAAAGTTCGGGGTTTTCAACGAACCGATCTCTATTCTCTGCGCTCGCAAACCAAAAAGGCGCGCCGTTATAGGTCGCGCTAAACGCCTCTGAGCCTTCGGTTGGGGTAAATGTCGCATGGTACGCGACCACGTCATATCCGAAATTCGCGACACCATTGGGGCCGACGAATTGCTCCCCAGCAGAGGCAGCATTCAGGACGCCTAAAGCGCCGATTGCGCCGGTTACGAGCCCACAAAACCTCGCAAATTTGCCCTTCCAACTCACACGCTTATTGATCAATCGCATCATTGTTCCAAATCCTTATCGCCCAGAAACGAGACGGGTGGCGACGGCGGCGCCTTTAAAGAAAAGAACGCGCGTCGCTTCTCTTGTTTGCCAGACCCTAAAGAATAAGGAAATAGCGGCACGCCTTAAGGTTCAGCTGTCGACGATTGACACCGGCATCCGAAGCGCTTTTTGCGATTTAAGAAAGAGCAGAAAATTTTTACTTTCTGCTCTTTACACCGAATACTTTGGCAAGTTGTCGCGGCATCGTTGAACCTATTGCGACGAGTAGTCTCCCTTAGGCGTCGACTTTCTTCGAGCGCCATTGATCAAAATGTGACCACACGCCGTCATCACCATGCCACTCCCCGCGCGTCGCAGCTTTAGAGTACTCGGTCGCTCGCGCCTCGAAGAAATTGGCGTGCTCCACGCCGTTTAAAATTTCCGTCAACCAAGGAAGCGGGTGCTTATCGGCGCCAAAGATCTTCGGCAACTCTAACTGCCCAAGGCGCCAATCGGCGATGTACCGGATATAGGCTTTGATATCGTTGGCCGTCATGCCTTCGACGGGGCCCATCTCAAAAGCAAGGTCGATGAATTTATCTTCAAGAGAAACAACGGTGCGGCAACACTCGACTATATCATCTGCCACCGATTGGGTCACGCAGCCCGTTTCCTTGGCGAAGGCGTGGTACATTTTGATCATCCCCTCGCAGTGAAGGGACTCATCACGCACGGACCAAGAAACAATTTGCCCCATTCCCTTCATCTTATTGAAGCGTGGGAAGTTCATCAGCATCGCGAAGGAGGCAAAAAGCTGCAACCCCTCCGTGAACGCCCCGAACATTGCAAGAGTGCGCGCAATGTCAGCCTCGGTGTCGACGCCAAATTTCTTCATGAAATCGTGCTTGTCCGCCATTTCTTTGTACTCAAGAAAAGCGGCGAACTCCGATTCGGGCATGCCGATTGTTTCAAGCAGCAAGGCGTAAGCGGCGATATGGACGGTCTCCATATTGGAAAACGCCGACAGCATCATTTTGACTTCTGTCGGTTTAAAGACGCGCGCATAGCGCTCCATGTAATTGTCGTTCACTTCCACATCTGATTGTGTGAAAAAGCGAAAGATCTGTGTCAGGAGATTTCGCTCCGCATCGGTGAGATTGTTCGCCCAGTCCTTGCAATCCTCGCCCAAGGGTACCTCTTCTGGCATCCAATGGACCTGCTGCTGGCGCTTCCAGAAATCATAAGCCCAAGGATAGCGGAACGGTTTGTAAGCATTTGACGGCGTCAATAGCCCTGTCGCAGGACGCGCTCCCTGCGGGGATAATGAAACGGTGGATGGGGTTTCAATCGAGGAAGCGTCTGGCATCGATCAGCCTTTCAACAAACAATAGTGTCATACCTTTCGACCACTATATATTGTGTTGGGCGGCTCGCAATCCTCAAGTTTTGGATGTTGTTAAGAATTTTTCCCAGTTTTTGGGGAAGATCCGGCCTTACCTGCCCTCGCATATTGACGCAGATGGGCCGGCGTCGATTTCTGAGGCTGACGCGTGCCGGGCCTCGGCTGCGGCGCGCGCCATACTGGATTGGGCGCTGGGTTTTCGTCGCTCTGAATAGGCTCGGGGGCGGGCGTTTTCAGTTGCCCAGCGGCGCCTATCTCTTCAGTCGCCACCACCTGGCGCGCCGTGCGGGCTAAGCCAACGCATAGGCCGATCAACATCCAATTCAGTTCTTCGATCGGACCGACGATCCATGTCGTCGTCACGAGCAACAGGGACATTCCCATTGTGCAGCCCAAAATCGTCACCATTTGGTCGCGCAACGCTGGGTCGCGCCCGCCAAGGATTTTGATGGAACGCCAAAGCGCCATGAGCGCGCTTAGCAGCGCTAAAAGATACGCGCCAAGGCCCACCAGCCCGTAATCCAGCGCCAGCTGCAGATAGCTGTTCACGATATCGATAATGCCTTGGCCCTGCACAAGCTCCTGCATGCGTGGATGATCTAAATAGGTCGTCGACCCAAATAGCGGGTTTTCCCCCACGACCGTCGCGCCTGCCTGAAAAAGCCTCTCACGATAATCGAACGTCTCCGCAGTATCCGTCGATCCGATGAATGGCATCATGTTGATGATGGTGCGCCCGTATGGCGTGAAGGACGCGATGACAAGCAATACGAGCGCGACACCGCCAAAACGCACTAGGCGGGCCATTCCCTTGGGGCTTAAGGCTTCACGCACAGTGAGCCCCAGGAGCGTGCCAATCCATGGCCCTCGCGACAATGTCGCCGCAATGCCAAAAACCAGCGCCCCAAGCCCTCCGAGGGCGAAAAGCTTATTCGTCACTTGCTTATACAGCATCATGGCGAAGCTGATAGCGACCATGAACATGCCGCCAAAGGCAATCGGTACAATGGCGGGCCCCACAACACGGTAAAGACCACCGCGGGAAATATTCAGGTTCCGGAAATTAATATCCCACTGCCAAAGCGCGGTGTAATAATGGTGCCATTGAATGAGATATTCCGGCAGAATCAGGACGGCGAAGATCAGAAGCTGCGACACATAGGCGACAGCCAACGCATTCACATTCTGCGATGTCCATTGACGCCGGCTAAAGACAAAGTAGATCGGGGCTGTTGCTAAGAAAATTGATAGGCTGGCCTTAATGCCAGCCGTGGCGCTGACATCGCGAAAAGACAAAATCGACGCAACTGCCAGGTACCCTATTACCCCAACATCCGACAGGGTGACCCCGTGCCGCGCCACTTGCTTACGTTTGTCTTGGAAAAGACCAGGCCCTAAAATGACGGCGGTTAAAACCATCAGGGGACCAAAGACAAATAGTTGATTAATCCCCGCAAACCCCTGCAGCGGCTTTACGATGTCTGGCATCGCGAAAGCGGCGGCGACCCAAAGCACGGTTTTTTCTTTTTCACCGCGCCCCAAAATGATCACGGTCACCGCGGCCAAGACCAATGCGAGCCAGAAATTCTTCACAAGAAAGGTAATTGCCGTCAGCGCCAGGAACACATTGCGGAAGCCGTCGATACGCTTGACCTCGACCACAGAAGCAAACGCCATACGCGCCACGGTAAAAACGCCTACAGCGATGACAGAAATCAAGACCCACGCGTAAATATTAGAGGCCACGGCCCAGCGCCTTTATATTTTGAAAACCGACAGCGTCAGGAACGCCAAGACGTTAAACGAATGACCCAAGATCGCTCGCCTCGGCAGCATTACAGTCAGTCGCTCCGCGAGGCTATATCCTGGCCCACGCTCCAATAGATCGCTCGGCCGCTCGAACGTAGAGGCCATAATACTCACTCCGCTAGTAAATTAAGGCCGTGTTTCATGTCCGTTCCCCGAGAAAACGCGCAGACGGCGGCCCTACAGCGGTCCATAGTGAAATCGGTCAATGCCTTTAGCCAGCTGTCTCATCTAAGCCTCGACGGGAGAATATTTCGTTACGCGGCTCATCTTTAAAAATTTCTCAATTGTTAAGCATAAAATTACCTGGCCGCCATTTGTGATTGGCGGTATGGCAACTGTTTAAAGTGTTTGGTTCTAGTGTCTGGCTTCCCCAAATGACCTCATCAAATCCGGTGGCGACGCCGTTGCGACAGCGTGTGATGAAAGGCGGCGTGTGGACCTTCGCCGGGCAACTCGCCAATAATGTCCTTCGGCTCATTTCCAACCTCATCCTGACACGTTTGCTGGCGCCAGAAGCATTCGGCCTGGTCGCCCTCGTTAGCGCGGTCAATTTCTGGCTCATCATGATGAGCGATATTGGCCTCAACACAACGATGCTGCGAACGAAGTCCCCGACGGATCAGGCATTTTTTTCGACGATCTGGTGGACGCAGTTCACCCGAAACGCGATCATCGCCGTCCTCCTTGTTTTGATTGGATTAGCGTTAGGACCATTGCGCGAAGCCGGTGTTCTGAAACCAGACACGGTTTACAGCGACCCTAGATTGCCCGTGTTTGTTTACGGCGTGGCGCTCACAATGCTGATCCAAGGCATGCGCGCCATGCGAAGTCCGCTATACCAACGCGATCTCAATATGGGGCCAGTAATCCGCCTGGAGCTTCTGGGACAAATCCTCGGTATTGCGACGATGGTCAGCTTGGCGTTGATGGGCGTTGGCGCTTATTCACTGATTGGCGGCATGCTGATGACAAGCACATCTTATATGGTGACATCCTACCTTTTGCTCGACGGGCCAAGGGTAACACTGCTCTTCGACAAAATGCATTTCAAAGAAATATTCAATTACGGGAAATGGATCATCATATCCTCGACCGCCGGCGCCCTGATCGCTAGGGGCGACCAGGTGCTTTTCGGTTGGTTTTTGGATTCGACAAAATACAGCCTATACGCCATCGCCACGATTTGGGTGACGTCGGCCGCCCTCCTCGCCCATGGCATATACAGTAAAATCATGATGCCAGTTTTTTCCGAGATCCATCGAGAACGCCCCCAAGACATGGCGCGCGTCTATGGAAAATCGCGATTTGGCATTGAGGCTGCGGCTCTTGCCTTATTCCTCGGCGCCCAAATATTCGCCGACTTTGGAATTCGGCTATTGTACGATCCGCAATACGCCGATGTCGCGACTTATATTAAACTCCTGTCGGTTTCGTTTCTATTGCTGCCTAATCGCCTGTTACAATTCGTCATCCTGTCTTCAGGTGATAGTCGGCGATTTATGCTGGCGACGATTATCCCTGGACTAGCGATGGTGCTTGGCACACCTTGGGTCTATACTCATTTTGGCGTTGCCCCTGCGATAGTCTTTGCAGCAACCGTTAATTTATACGCGATGCCGTACAATTGGCATGCCGCTAAAAAGTATATGGCCATCAACTATCCGCGCGAGTTGGCCCAAATGGCGGTCGCAATCATTGCTATTTTCGCGGTTATCCTGTTCGGCCAATAATAGGGCCATCGGAGGAATGGGGCATTCTCTCCCGCTATCGCAAGTCGTATTTTCGTAAAACGGTGATTGCGCCGGGGTGGAGAACGGTAACGGAATTATCGCGTTTCGCAGGACATTAAAGGGTCTCGCCCGTTGGAGCGCTGCGCCCAACCCAAAACGCTTTGAGCACTGCAACGAGAACACTTAAATATATTACTTTTGCGTTAAGTTTTATGTAATTTCTACCTATGATAGTGCCGCTTTTTTCTCAAGAAGTCGAGAAACTCTTTAACCAGATAGAAAAAATAGTCGTTTATGAAACGCCTTGGGTTCAAAGCTGAGTGATCTATGAAGTCGATTGTAAAAAACCCAATTATCCACACGATCTACTTCAGCCTCGGGGTTATCGCACTGGTAATTTTCGCGATCGCGGGATGGCTCACATTCGCATTGTCTACAGAATATGTTGAGCGGCGAATAGTCTCCGATGAGGGGCATTTTATGAAAGCGCGCGGTGAAAACGCACGCATACCATTCTTTTCAGTTGAAAACGCCCATAAAGCCGCAACAGACTATTTCGTTAATACCCTTTCATCGATTGACCAAAAACAAATCGATGAAACGCTAGAAGCATTTTTCGAGCTTAAAGATGACGGCACGAGAAGGATGTCGTACACCCATTTTGAGGGTAAAGAATTCGCAGGCCATCGTTACTTTGGCTTGTCAGGCTTCCTAAGCGCCGACGAGATGACGCCGGAACGTAAACGCCTAGCCGCCGCCGCCATCAAAACGCTCGGCGCCGTGGGCGAGGCCTATAAAGATCAAGTCAGTAGTTTAGCCTACCTCAATGCGTATAATGACCTTATCATTTTCGCGCCAGGCCGCTTTGATAAACTCGCATTCTATCGCGATCAAGCTCCGGCTGATTTCACATTTTGGACGACAGAATGGGTGCAGGACGCACTACCAGGAAACAACCCTGAAGGCGGTATCCGTTGCCCTGGCGTAACAAAAGCGTTGTTTGACCCTACCGGACGCTTATACGTCGCTGGATGCTCATCCCCTTTTAACATCAATGCCAACGCACAAGCCTCCCTATGGAACTCCACAATGGAGTTAAATCAGAAAATTGCGACCCTTGTGGATGTTGGCAAAACGGAAGCATTCGACAGCTTCATTTTAGACGCAGATAATGAGCTAATTGTTTCAACCGCAGTGGGGTTCGCCGCGAAAGCAACGGCTGAAATTCTGGAAGAAGAGTCCAAGCGATTGAAAATCGATTTAATCACGTCAGAGATTAATGATCGGAAAAAACGCGCCGGTGCGTTTGTCCTGAGCGACAACAAAACTATTGTCCGATACTATCGTTTCAATGATCCTAACTGGGTGCTTGTCGATCTCATTGACCGGAAGGCCCTGCTGGCGGAGGTCATGCGCACCCCGCTCGTGATCACCATGCTATTGTTTTGCGCGCTTACTGTACAAATTGCAGTCACCGCCTATCTTGGTCGCCGGCGCATCGCCCTGCCCTTAGCGGCGCTGGCGCAGTCATTTGGCCCAGCCAACCAGCGGCAAAAAACAGACGTTAGCGAGGAGCTTCTCGAACGGGACGACGAAATTGGCGTTCTCGCCGTGAGTCTCAATCAGTCGCAAGCCAACTACGATTCACTCATTGACGAATTGGAGGATCGCGTAGAGGAACGAACGCAGAAATATCTGCAAGTCAGCCAAGCCAAATCCGAATTTCTTGCTAATATGAGCCATGAAATTCGTACACCAATGAATGGCGTGTTGGGTATGGCGGAATTGTTAAAAGAAAGTGAGCTCACCGAACGCCAAGCCTCATTCGCCAACACGATTTATGATTCTGGCAATGCCTTGCTGACAATCATCAATGACATTCTCGACTTTTCGAAGATTGAATCGGGAAAACTCGAACTCGACTCTGCCCCGTTTAACTTGGAATCGGTCGTCGAAGACGTCGCGACCCTCCTTGGCGTCTCCGCGCGCGAAAAAGGCATCGAGATCATGGTTAGGCTCGACCAACGCCTACCGGGCTCCCTTATCGGCGACGCAGGTCGTCTCCGCCAAATTCTCACAAATCTTGTCGGGAATGCGGTGAAATTTACCCATGACGGGACAGTTCTTATCGATGTCGACGGGGGTGTGAATGACGGCTGCGCAACACTCACCTTGAAAATCGTTGATACAGGGATTGGCATCCCGGAAAACAAAATCGACACCATCTTCGAAATGTTCACCCAGGCTGAAGGGTCAACCACACGCCAATACGGCGGCACAGGTCTCGGGTTGTCAATTACCAAAAGCCTTGTCGAGGCCATGGGCGGCTCGATATCTGTAAACTCCGTTTACGGAAAAGGATCCGAATTTATTGTACAATTAGCCCTGCCGGTGGCGGTGGTTGACGCCCCCTTACAGCAACGGCCCATTGCAAACCTTGATGGCGCTCATGTCCTTGTCGTGGACGACAACGCCGTCAACCGTTCAATTTTGGATGAGAAAATTTCATCTTGGGGCGGTGTCGCCGTTTTAGCCGAATCCGGCGCGGCGGCGCTAGAAATTTTGCGCACACAGACCAGGCACCCAATCACCACTGCCATCGTCGATTTCCAAATGCCAGAGATGGATGGCATTGAGCTCGTGGAAGCCATCCAAGCTGATCCCGCCCTCGCAGCGACAAAGATAATTGTGCTCTCTTCGGTCGACGCATCCGACGTTGTCAATAGATTTAAGGAGTTGGGCGTCGCGGATCTTATGACGAAACCGGTTCGGTCAATCTGGTTGCAAGGCTTGCTCGCCGAGTTGATTCTAGACAAAAAAATCGAAAACCTGGCTGCTATCGCATCAAACACTGATGACGCACCAACACCCACCGATACAATCTCCGAAGCCAAGCATCGCCGGCGCGTTCTTGTGGCGGAAGACAATATGGTAAATCGGATGGTTATAGAAAATTTGGTAAATAGCTCTTTATACGATCTTATTTTTGCCGACAACGGAAAAATTGCCTTCGATCTTTTCCGCAAGCAGTCTTTCGACGCTATTTTAATGGATATCGCCATGCCCGTGATGGATGGCGTAGAGGCGACCAAAGCGATCCGCTCGTTTGAAGCGAGTTCAACCTCTTGCCCAACGCCAATTATCGCCCTCACCGCCCATGCCATGAGCTCCGAACGCGATCGGTTCTTGGAAAGCGGCATGGACGACTATATCAGCAAACCGGTCAAGAAAGACGTCATCGACGAGATTCTCGCAAAATGGACAAATCCAGAAACGTCCATGGGCATTGCCGGCTAAGAGCAACAAAAAAGCCCCGCACCGACGTCATATCGCTCGGAATTTTGTAGAGCAGGCCTCAATAGTCACAAGCGCAACCAACACACGACGCCTTCGAACCCAGTCACGTTTAGATCGTAAAATGCCGCCAACAAACGCGACGAAGGATGTTCGATCCGATCGTTTTGATTGAGCCATTTTACCACTGGTAGATGGCTGCTGACCTGCGCCCCGAAGGGCCCGCACTCGTTAGGTGAGTCCTGTTGCTGAATAACTCATATGTTCGTGTTTTGCGAGCGCGCCGTGCGTGGAGCCATCAAACAGCTCAAGCGCTCGGCGCGCGGTTGCAGGTGATTACCCGTTGAGGGCTGAATGCGGCCTGATGTTGTTGTAGTCGTACCGCCACAGCGCCAGCCGTCGCCGAGCGTCAGCGAGGCTTTCGAATACGGTTTCATTTAATAGTTCATCGCGTAATCGTCCGTTAAACGACTCGATGAAAGCGTTCTGCGTCGGTTTGCCTGGCGCGATGTAATGCCAGTTTACGCCGGTGCGGTTCTGCCAGTCGAGCATGGCGCGAGACGTCAGTTCGGTTCCGTTGTCGCTTACAACTCTGTCGGGCTGACCATAGAGCCGAATGAGCTTGTCGAGTTCGCGAGCGACGCGCGCGCCTGATAGCGATGTGTCAGCGACTAGGCCCAGGCACTCCCGCGTACAATCGTCAATGACGCCGAGAATACGAAACCGCCGTCCTGGCTCGAAAACATCTGACAGGAAATCGAGCGACCAGCGTTCATTCGGCTTTGTAGGCGCATCAATGGGTGCGCGAACGCCTGTAGCACGCTTACGACCGCGCCTTCGTTTTACCGCCAGGCCTTCTTCCCGGTACAGTCGACGGAGCTTTTTGTGGTTCATCTTGATGCCTTCGCGTTCAAGCATTTGTCCGATGCGGCGATATCCAAAACGCCGGCGTTCTGATGCGATCTCTCGCATACGCGCCCGGACCTCCGGATGATCCGGGGTCTTTGTTCGTCTCACTGTTTTCGGATCGACGCTGACCAACTGACTGGCGCGACGCTGCGACATCTCATATTTAGACATCGCCGTGAGAGCCGCTTCCCGTCGCTGCTGGGGCGTCGTCAGTTCTTTCCCAAAAGGTCTTTCAAGACGACATTGTCGAGCATGGCGTCAGCTAGAAGCTTCTTCAGCCGGGCGTTCTCAGTCTCAAGCGTCTTTAGTTTGCGGGCGTCTGAAACGTCCATGCCGCCAAACTTCGACTTCCATTTATAAAAAGTATTTGGGCTGATCCCGTGCTTACGGCAGACCTCGGCCGTCTTCATGCCTTGTTCTTGTTCACCAAGAATCCCGATGATCTGTTCCTCTGTGAAACGCGATTTGCGCATGTCCGTCGTCTCCTTCCGGTTGACGGACTCTCCTTTCAAATGAGGGACCAATTGGGGCGCAGGTCACTGCCTTTAAAGGGGTCGGGTCATGTTACGAGGATTTGCTGCCAAATCCGAGTTTCGCTTTATCTTGCCGTTATTCCGACTCTCATCTTTTCTGAGCTTTTCCCAGGAAGTGGAACACCAACAAGGCCGCGCCGCCGATCAATGAAGCGCCGACCCACGATGCTGCCAGAATGCCCGCCCGATCCGCGATGTTTGCGACCGCTTCGCCGGCGCTGACGCCCTCAGTCGTCGCCAAAAACTGAAAGAGACCGACAAGACCGATGGCCACAAAAACGATGGCGACGTTGATCAGATATTTCTTCAGCATCGGCCCCGTTGAAGCAGTTTTTTTCTTTCCGGCGCCGCCAAATTTAGTCGCGACAAGCATCGCCAAGATCAAGCCGACAAATGCAAATACGAAAAACCCAACGTAGAAGTACCAATCGTTCGTCACTTTTTCGATCCCGTACTGCATCAATCGACCGCCGACAAAGATCGCCGTCAAAAACAACGATAATATAATCGAGGCTAGGGTTATTCTTCCCATCGTCGGCTTTCCCGTAGATTGTTGTTTCATTACGCCGTTCTAGGCTCCAAATACTCTGATCTCAACACGAGGATTTGGCGCCAAATCCGAGTTTCGCTTTATCTTGCCGCCACTCTACATTTGCCTATTTCTCATTTTTTCGTTGCGTTTTTAATTGCGACATAAAACCCAGCCAGAACAAAAACCATAGAACCTAGACCAATGATGAGTGGATCGTTTTCAGCCGTGGGTAAGGCTGTTGCCGCAAATGTTGCAAAAAGAAAAAAGCCTGCACCGACCAAAATTCCAACAATAATAGGCCTGATAATTCGTCCCATGGTTTTCTCCAAAACTTTAGTCAGTTAACATGCACCTGGGTGACGACCGCAAAAACCGTGCAATTGCTCACCATCCAGCGGCGGCGGCGTAGGAATATCTCCTGGGGACAAATTGCCGACAGTATTGCCAATAGCGACGCCGGTGGCAGCGCCTCCAGATGACAAAGTTCCCGCAGCACCGAATGCATTGCTTGCAGCGGCTCCAGCAGCAAAAGCATCGCCAGCAACAGAACCACCTGCTCCGAAAACGGCACCATTTACAGCCGCAGAACCGGCTCCATCTAATACTGATCCATCCGCAATTGCCTGTCCAACACCGCTGACTCCACCATCAATCGCAGCCTCAGCAGTATTCACAGCAACTTGGCCTGTTGCAGATGCAGCGCTTCCAACGGCTGCATTCTTCGCTGCGTTTGACGCAACAGTAGAAGCAAGTTGGCGACCTGCTAAGCCTACAGCTGATTTAGAAATTACACCTCCGACACCACCAGTTACAGCGCCAACTGCTGCTGAACCACCAATTCTAGCGACTGCTTTAAGTCCATCTTTGCTTAGAATGCCTCCTTTGAATGACCCATTTCGAAGCTCGCGAGTTAACTGGAGTCCCCCACCAATTACCGCTCCGAAAACTGCAAATTCACCGTTCGGGTCCCAATTATTCACCGGATCATTGTGGACGTAAGAATATCGATTAAACATCTGCGGCGCGTCGACCGAGAACCCCACCGGATCATTCGACAAGAACCGCCCAAGTACGGGGTCGTAGTACCTTGCCTGCATATAGGTGAGACCCGTCGCGTCGGAGATGTGGCCGGTGAAGCCTTCTTCGTCTTCGGTATCGGCGATCCCAAATCCGGCTTGGTCACGCTTCTCGCCATAGGGCGTGAAGTTCTGCTGCCAGCGCACCTGGCTTGAGGTATTCGTTTCCGATACCGCCGAGCCCAGATGATCGTTATGGGCATAGCGAATGTTGCCGCCGGCATGCACCCGCGCGATCGACTGGCCCGCGACCCTAATGTAATCGGTGAATTTATTCTCCGTCACATTATCACGGTGTAATAGGACGCCAGCCTGTGAGTAGACGGAGTAAATCGTCTCCCCGTCAATCACCTGTTTGACGCGTTTCAGGTTGCCGTCATAGGTGAACGCGCCCGTCGCCGCATCGGTGATGGAGATCGGCTGTTCGCTCTTTCGGGGCCCATCCCGAACGAGCCGTCATAGGTGAACCGCAAGCCGCCGAGGGAGGCTGTGCCGTTATCGGTGACATTGCCCCGGTTATCATAGGCGACACTCTGCCAGGCGTTGCCGCCTTGGGCTGTGTCCCGGAACCGGTGGAGGCGGTTTTTGCTGTCATACAGCATCTCCACCGTGCGCGAGCCGAGGCGCTTTTTTCGGATATTGCCGAGGGCGTCATAGGTATACGTCCCAGAGCCCCATTTGCCCGCCGCGCTCTCCAACCGGCCGAGATCGTCATAGGCATAGGTGCGGTCGTAGCTATTGCCCCGCGCTTCGTCATAGATGCGGGTGATGCGCCCGTTCTTGTCGAAGGCGTAATCGTAATAGAGCGCCCGCGTGCTGCCTTTGGTGTCTTTGATTTGATCAATCAACTGACGGGCGTTCAACCGTGTATCCCGCACGAACCCATTGCCATAGGTCAACCGGTCGAGGGCGCCGTTGACATGATAGGTGATGTTGGAGGCGTAGTTGGTTGACCCCGAGGAGGCCTTTGTTGCTTGGCCGAGGCCATTCGGGTCCAAGACGATGACCCGGCCTGACGGCAAGCTGTATTGGCGGACGAAACCTTCCGGCGTTGGCCAATGGTATGTTAGTGAATCACTATCCATATTTGCCAGCATGATGCGCTTCGCACCTTGCAGGGGGCGCAGCGACGGCATCACGTTAAAATGCTCCGTCGCCATCCCAATACCTCACCATTTTCGTAGAGAAACAAAAAATACCTGGGTCAGTTATAAGGGGGAGACAGGAGAACAAATCAATAAAACGTAAATCCTTTTGTAGAAAAGGAAGAATTTATTAATGAAAAGATACTTATTTTTTCTATTTTATGCAGATTTATAGGCGGCGTACCTTTACTATTTTCTTGTTGAAAGCCACGCTCATCCCATTCTTTCAATACTTTGTGTTTACACTTTTCAAATGCCTCGCTTTCTGTGCCAGCACTTACACGTCGAGAAGCGAAAAAGCCGGTAATATCAGTGCCAGGGTAAACGTTATCCGAGTCCTGAATATGGATATCGCGCCCTTCTATTGTAACCAAATAAAAATACAACCTTTCCTCCAGCTTAAATTATAGTATCGCTTTTTCATAAATATCAAAGTAGAAGTATTATAAGCCGTTACTGCTACTCTGCATTCATCAAGAATCAATCATTTAATCCATCCGCGTAAGCGTCCACCTCCAGTCGCTCTTCTTTCGTTATCAGCTTTTTTACCGGGCGATTTCGCTTTATCTTGCCGTTAAACAATCACAAGCATTTTCCGCCAGCTACGACACCAAAATCAGCTATTCGCAAGTTCTCAAATTCTTCTGCGAGGTTCGAAAGAACAGAACGATAAGGCTGCAATCTGTCAAAATCACTCTCCGCCCAACCAATGTGAGACACCTCAACAGCTTGCTCATTTCCTTCCAGGATCGTTGCTAGACATTCTTCAAATGAGTCCCAGTTTGACCTCCAATAGGATGGAAAGTGGAGTGATTGAGCGTATTGCCTAATGAGCTCTTCTTTCGATTTTGGAACATCTAATTTCAGTTTTTGCGCGTCGCTCATTCTAATACACGATCTCTTGGAACGTCTCATAGTGAACAGGCGTGTAGAACGCGCGACCGGTATCTTGGTCTACCACAAGCCGCTCGGCATTTCTTGTCCCTGATGATGGTTTGGGATCGACATCGTACTCCCTCGGCGTCATAGGTGAACCGCAAGCCGCCGAGGGAGGCCGTGCCGTTATCGGTGACATTGCCCCGGTTATCATAGGCGACGCTCTGCCAGGCGTTGCCGCCTTGGGCTGCGTCCCGGAACCGGTGGAGGCGGTTTTTGCTGTCATACAACATCTCCACCGTGCGCGAGCCGAGGCGCTTTTTACGGATATTGCCGAGGGCGTCATAGGTATACATCCCAGAGCCCCATTTGCCCGCCGCGCTCTTGACGATGACAATCCTAAGCCGCCTCCATGTTGTCGCGTCGTCCTTCAGTCACAGCCTAATGTTGCACGATTGAAATCACCTTTTAACGCCGACGAAACCCAGCGTTTAAGCGGTTGTGCGCGATAAGAAGTCACCATGGTGATTTTTTTGGAACTTTTGGTGATTTCCCCCACTCAACGTATTTCTAGTGGTAGCACGGCGATAATTAGGCCTTGTCAAAATACTTCTAAGTGATTGATTTCCCTGGCGTCCCCGAGAGGATTCGAACCTCTGGCCCCCAGATTAGGAATCTGATGCTCTATCCTACTGAGCTACGGGGACGATTATTTCAATTCTAACCCGGTTTTATCCAAAATTCGAGCCCCGGCATTTCGTGAGCAAAGAAGCTCGCTGTCACGCAATCGAACCGTTGAGATGCAAAAAACTCCAAAGAACGAATACCGAATGGTCGGGAGGCTGAGACTAACCCGCCGTCGCTTCATGATGCGCGCCCGCATGAGCTAGAAGCGACGCGGTCTCAGGCGCAGAAACGTTTCTCATCTCAGCGCTTCGCAGCAGCGTATCCGGGCACTGATTGGTGCATTCAATTTGAATTGTGGTCTCAACGAAGCCGTAACGATCAAATAACTCTTGTTTCAAATTCGCCAAGGCAGCGTCCCCATTGGCGCCGGTTTTTAGTCGAACATGCATCGTCAATCGCGCCGCCCCCGGCGCGAGTTGCCAGATTTGAACACCGTGCACGTCCTCAACGTCGACAAATGTTTCCTTCATATCACTAACAATAGTTTGTACATTGATGTTTTCCGGCGCGCCCTCGAGCAGGATATGCCCCGTCTCTCTCAACAAGGCTATGGCGGACCGTAAAATTAAAGCGGCGACAAGAATTGACAGAAGCGGGTCAATCCGGGTCCAGCCGGATGTTGCGATCACAATCGCCGCAATGACGGCCGCCACCGATCCCAAGAGATCGCTGATCACATGCAGCATGGCGCCGCGAATATTGATATTGCGATGGCTGGCGTCATGCAAAACTGCAAAAACAACGGCATTCGCTAACAAGCCAAGCGAGGCGACAATCAACATCGGCCGCCATGCGACCGGCGATGGTGCAATCAGGCGCATCGCCGCTTCGTATACGATCCACACCAATAGAAACATCAAGCCGATGCCATTGGCGAAAGCCGCTAGAACCTGCGATCGGCGGTATCCAAAATGACGTTTTTCGTCGGCTGGTTTTCGGGCGATCCATTGCGCGCTCGCCGCCAACGCCAAGGCTACTGCATCAGTCAACATATGACCAGCATCGGCGAGTAGCGCCAGCGAACCGGCGAGTACGCCGCCGACAACCTCGATCACCATAAAGGCGCTAATGATGCAAAACGCGGCGATCAAACGCCGCGCATCATCGGTGTGGTGGTGATCGTGACCGCAGTGGGACATGAAAATACAATCAACGGTGCATTTTAGAGCATTGAGACCTGTGACTTGTTTACGACGCCATGACGCGAAAGCGCAATACGATAACGCAAAACCCGCCCAAACTCTGACGACGACATGTTGTTTTGCGCTTTCATCCCGCCGGTTGATAGTGACGTGATAACATTCATTCTGCTACGAGTTTAGCCGCTCCTTACCCCCTAGTCGGGCGCGATAGGGAAAAAGCGAGCGACCGGCGATCATTTTTGTTCAGCAGGTAACGTCATTCGGGAACTTGCAAACGCCAACACAGGTTTCGACTATACACAATGCAGCGCCCATGATCGGACCTTCCCGCCGATCCGTAAACCGAGGTCGCCGATGCTTATTGAGGGGGCGTTTTAGCCAATGTTAGGGGACGGCTATCTATCGACGGGCGTTATAGCGAGCATGATCGCCGCCGCCGTCAGTTCGGCGGGCTTGCTATCCATGGTCGCGCTTGGCGATTGGGGGCGTCGCAACAGCGCCTATTTTTCTGCTTTCGCCATTGGGGTCCTATCGGTCGCTGTTACCTTCCATCTGGCGCCGGAAGCCGTTGAACATGCAGACGGCTCATTCGCCCCTTTGCTTGCAAGTTTCGCCGTCATGGCCTTAGCGGGCTTGGTCATGCGACTATTCTCACGTGATCCGGGCCAAAGCGAAGGTGATGGCGGAGGCGCTGATAGCAACGCCGTCGCCTTTGGTTTTGCATCAATATTTGCCCTAGGGTTTCACTCGTTTCTTGACGGCGTGGTGTATGACAGCACATTTCGGTTAGACGTTTATACCGGATGGATCGCGACGCTCGGGCTCCTCCTCCATGAGTTTCCGGAAGGCGTGATCGCTTACTACCTCATGCGCCGGGCCCAGTTGGGCGTTACCAGCGCGGCAGCGCTCGCTTTTGTCGCATCGTCGCTAACGACAATAATCGGTGCACTGACATCATCATTCTTAGTGGCCAATCTTGAAGCGCTGCCCATTGGCGCGCTCATGGGCGCATCGACGGGCGCCTTAGTCTACATCATCATTTTTCACTTAGGCCCCCACGCGCTTTACTCACCCAAGGGACGCGCATTTCTATTCGTTGGGTTTGGGGTTGTTGTTGCAACCCTGGCAGAGATGCTGCGTCATTCCCAACACTAGCAATATCGGCCGACGTTCTAGGCGTTAGGTGCGACATCCAGCCAACCCAGCCGCTGGCGCAACGGTGCGCCATCCTTCTGGATCTTCATAGGCGATGAGCCCCCGCTCCAAGTAGGACCCGCCGTCGAATCCAAGGCCGAACTGAAAGGTTACGGTGACGGTGGCGCCGTCAGCGGTAAGGAAAACCTGCTTTTCAGAGACGCCGAAACCGGAGGTCCCGCTATTTTCAACAAGGGTCAATAATGCCGGGATGCGGTTGATAATCATCTCCGCTTCTTTGCCCGCCATATACCGCATGACAGCGCTTGGCCGCTCGGCGTTATCTAGCGTCCATAATATTAATCCGCATTCCCCCTTATCGAGGAGAGGTTTCGGGATTTGCCCGAAAATGGCGCCGCCGCCAGCACTCGCCTTCGCGGCCTCTGAAGCCGCTGTTTGCTGAGGTGTCGGCTTTGCCGCGTTTTGGGTTGTCTCACAACCCGCGACAACCATCATAAAAACGCTTAGGATACCCGCCGCAGTTTGCTTCTTCCGGCGCCTCATAACACCCTGCACAACGGCTGTGCATCGTTTTTCGCTTAGATGCTTCATCATCCGAACTCCGCTCAACTGCCAAGACCTTTCAATGGTCCCACGGCATCATAGACCAGGTTTCGCCCGTCGGGCTGGAACCCTAATAACTCCAGGCTGCGCCGCGCCTCTGAACGATTGGGCGTGACCGCCGCCGATAAGGCATAGGTTAAGTCGGGAGACACGGCAATTTCGATGGTGGCGTCGCCATAGGCATTGACGCCATCAAGCAGCAACATCAGCGCATCACCTTCACAGCGCGCCGGGCCAGACAGTTCAATGCCATCGCCCGTAACGCGCGTGGCCGCCGCATTCAGAGCGTCAGTCCAAAACGAACCATCGGCTGATGCACAACCGGTTTTGTTCCAGACGAGGCGACGCACGCTTGCGCGAGCGTAGCCTTGGTATGGCAATCCAAAAAGCGTATACCGATCAATAGCGTTTAAGTTAAAATCCGCCGTAGCGTCTTGCAGCTCTAGCGATCGTGACACGACATTGACACTAACGACGCCGCCCCCCGTGGCGACACCGCCGGTCAAAGACAATTGGGTTTCCACGTTTCCGAGCAGCAACGGCAAGGCGCGAATGGTGAACGCAACATCGCCGAGACGTTGATCGGCGGCGACTAATCCTTTGATCCGTCCCCGCCAAATACGCCCCTCTAATCGCTGGTAAGTAACATCGTGAGCGGCGGATAGCGCTGGCGCAAGAAGACTGGCGGGCGCTGCATAAACGCCCGTGATAAGGAAAACAATCGCTCCCACAATAACGAGCCACCCCTTCGAAAGAGAGGCTTTCGGCGCGTTTTGGGAAGCCGGTGAAGTATCATCACCAGCGGCGTTTTTATGACGCTTACCGCCCATCATTCGCCCCTCGCGCCATTAGGGCGAGAGAATGTCAGCTGCGCACGGACGAGCGCCGGATCGGTTTGCTCCCTGGCAATGTCAGCGTACTCGACCTGCAAGCCGTATTCCGTCTCTAGCATTCCCATCCACTCAAATAGAAATGGCGGCTGCGTGGCGGTTATGGTCGCCTCCACGGTCCCGTTTGGACGACCGTTATAGGCGTTCAGACTAACATTTGCGCCAGCCGCTGTGGTGCTGATTATAGCGGCAATCGGCGTTTGCGCATCGCGCACCGCCTTGGAGGATGACGCGCCGCCACTGGCGGCGGCGGCCTCAGCCACCATCTCATAGGTGTTTGCGGCGCGGTTTACGTCTGCTTCTTTTTCTGAACGCCAGCCATTAATTGGGCGGACAACGAGTAAAACCAAAAATAGGACGGCCGCTAAGACGCCAGCGACCCTCAATAAGAGACGTTCGCGTTCCGACAGATTGTTCCAAAAATTGCCCATCGCGCCCTCTAGCGTCCTATCTTAAATTTGCAGCCATATCGCCAATCCACACGCCGGCGGATTGTCGGCAACAGTTCAGATCTTGCGCCGTTAAGCCATAATTGGTGAGGCCATTCTTGAAAACTTGGATCTCGCTATCAGAATCACTGCGTATACTGAACGTAAACTGACCGCGGGTCGCGTCAAATCGAATTCGGTCAATGGCGACTGCATCATTTTCTTCAAGCGCGGCGCTCAAGCGATTGGCGACCAGCATAAAGTTCATCGCGCCCCGCCCGGTTGATAAAATAGCCCGCGCATGGGTGCGGGGGTTTACATTGGCCGCATCGGGAAAATACTCGTTATGAAGACGTTGGGCTTCGGACGTATAGCGATCAGCGAGGCGCGCCGCTTTGAACCCCTCCGAAGCCTGAAGCGCAAGGAAGGCGACAGATAACGCGGCCGCCATAGCGGCCGGCCTTTTCCAGCGCGACCATTCCAGCGCTGGCGCACGCGGCGGTCGGAAATCGCCTTGCAAAAGGTTGACGCCAACGCCAATGTGGCGCTTCTCTTTACTAAGGGCGACAGCCGCCGCTTGTAGCAACGTTTCATCGGTTGCCGGGCCCAGTTCCTCATACAAGTCGGCGCTGAGCTTCGCCGTCCATGCGCTCGGGCCGTAGACCCCCACGGTTTTCGGCTCATGATCAGCGATCATGGACTTCATTGCCGCCCGACCGATGATGCTGTCAGCGGCAAACGCCCGTTGGCCGCTTGCCGCCAAGATGCGGTTTTTCTCAACAAAAAGAACCGGGCGATCAGGCTCCCCGCCAAGACAATCAAAGTCCGGCGTCAACATGTGCAACGGCGTTCCGATATCTCTGAAGGCAGAAACCCACATCACCATCAACGAGTGTTTTATGGCAAAGATGCGCCCGGTCTCCTCCCCGATTTCAACGGCGATATGCAGCGCCTCTATCTCCTCAGCGAGTTCATCTTCAAGAAGCAACTCAGCGGCAGAGCGAAACTTCCCTAGGGATTTGGGCGGCGATGGCATGGTGCGCAACGCCACCGTCTCCCCAGGCAGGATCGCGGCGACGCGGATCTGATCCCCAAAGCCGGCGGCGATGTCCCCAAATGCCGGCAAATTTGGGCACCGGTTCGCCTCTTCCAGACGCGCGCCGGAGAAAGTAGCCCATGAAACGGGCATCGCCGGGGTCTCCCCCAAACGGGCTATCAGCAGATCAGTCATTCGACCGCTCCGAATTCGCGCGAAAGCAATCGCGCCTCGCCATTGGTTGGATTTACGTTGAACAATAAACGAACCGTGATGTCGACAGCATTAACGGTAATGTCGCCCTGGGCCTCAATAAATTGAGAATTAACAGCAATTTGCGCCTGCAAAGCATCCCGAACTTCGGTGGGCAGGCCGGCGATCTGCGCCACGGACATAAAGGACTCCCGCTCACTCCATCCGCCCGGCGGGCGGTCCTCGATGATGCGATCGGCGTCCCTTGGGGTTAACTGACCATTTGTCATCGCAGACAAAAGCGCCGCGTCGCCGAGGTAATCCGCGGAGATTTGCGCCGCGAGACTGCGGCTGACAAGGGCGTTTACATTCACCTGGCGCTGCGGTTCTTCCGTTTGGGGGCCTGTTGGAATCACACAGTACAGCCGACTGCGTCGAATGCCTTGAAACACTTCCTGATTAACGCCGTCCATGGCCCGAAGCTCGCTGAGATCCGCTAAGGGAGTCCCGCCCGTTCTAAAAGGCGCCGGCAGCGCGGTATAAAAATTATCCTCCGCACCGCTAATCCCCTGGATGGTGTCTTCATCGACCCAATCGCGGATAACATTTGTGATCCGCGATGCTGCCCCGTTCGGCGCACCCGTAGCGATGAGTAGGGCCTGCAATTGCTCAGGCGCCGGGACCGGCCCTGGCTGATCGCCATCGCCATCGCCATCCGCCGCTCTTTCATTTTCGTTTTCGTCTTCGTCTTGATTGTTAGCGGGGTTTTGCTGGAAGCCGTTCTGAGACGGCGTTCGAAAGCCAAACCCCGGTCGGTTTTCATTTTCGTCGGACGACCCGTCACTATTTTGTCCGCGCTCGCCATTCGCGCTCGCCAAACTATTGAGATCAAAACAACGGGTTGCGTCGCGAAACTGCAAGGTGGCGAGCCCCTCTGGCAGCGGAATAGTAAACGGCGCCGCGAACAATGGGTTTTCAATGGTCAACGCCTCTCCAGGCGTGGCTTCGATCGCACGGCTAATCGCCTGCTGAGCAAGGATATCTGCGGTCATCACCCGCCAATATACTGCGTTGCGCGCCGCGCCATTGGCGGTGCGACGCACCGAAAACGTCGATCGCTCTGTGATCGCGATGGAAATAAACGCCAATGTCGCCACCATGAACAGCGCGACAATGAGGGCGACGCCTTTTTGACGCCCCCGAACGACGGCGCTTTTCGATCCGCAATGCGATACCCGCTCTTCGACACCGTCGTCGGATGAGAGGGTAGAAACGGGCTTAGACATTATAGTCGCCTATCCAAAACAATTGCTCGACGACGCCGAGGCGCTCCTTGTCTACCTCAAGTCTGACCGCTCGAGGGGCAAAGCCACCCCCGCCTGTAGTAGCAGGCCACACATCCGCCCATTGAAGTCCGGTTGTTGTTTCGTTCGCCAGAAAGGTCATCTCGGCCCGCAAAAGCCCTGTGAACAAAACGCGATCAGCACGGGGTTGCCCTGGCGCATCATCAAGATACGGTCGGACCCGTCGAACAAGTTCATCAGCCTTCAAAATATACTCAACATACTGCAAGGTTGATCTTGGTTGCCGATCCTCCGGGTTCGCCCAACCGCGACGCACAAACCCCATCAATGGTGTCTCTCCGGCGATCGGGTTGCGGTTCTCAAACGCCAGGCCGCCGACGAAAGGCCCCGCCTGGCGGGCGCCCGTATCATCGCGCACCACACGCGGCGCCAGTTGAGCGAGATCTTCTTTGATGATGATCCGCGCCAACTGCCATTCCCTTAACTGATCGTCGGCAAGGGCGAGTTGCGCCTGCCCTTCGGTCGCGAGACGCAAGGCGTATACTCCAGCGCCAGAAATCAGTGCAAAGATAAAGAGCGCTACTAGGAGTTCAATTAGTGTCAGGCCTTGTTGGCGTTGCTTTTGATGACGCTTGATCGCGGCGATGTTCCTCATGGTCATTGCGCCTTTAAGGCCGCGACGCGAGCGAGCGGCTGGGTGCCGCCTGTGCGGCGAATAACATACTCGATCTGAACAACGTTTTCGCTCGCGTCCAACACGACCCGCTGAAAATCAAAACTACGGCCCGCGACGGTAACGGCGCCTGTTGTCTCCCCAGTGGACAGGCTCGTCGCGGTCGCCAGTTCTTGCACCATCAAATTGTCCGCCGCGATTTCCGCCATAAGCCTGTCTTGGGCGGCGACCATGAAGCGGGCGTTCTGGCTGAGCAACGCCAACGTAGAGGCGACAACGCCAGCGAGGATGGCAAAAGCGATCAGCACCTCTATCAGGGTAAATCCAGCCTCTTTTGAGGGCCTGGTATTGAAATTTCTCATCATCGTCGCGCGATGACCTCCACGCCGCCATCACCCTCAGCAAAAACATCCCACACACCGCGACGACTTTGAAAAGAGGCGGCGAAAACAGGCGTTAGACCAAAAGGTTCAATTGGAATAAGCGTGACCCCTTCTTCTTCGGGATCGGCGACCGGCGCTGCGCCGCCATTTAGCGCTACCGCATTGTCCGCTGCCGCATCCTGGACATCCACCGTTAAAACGACCGTCTCAGGACGGGTTGGCATGACAGCGTTGATTTGTTGCGCCCACTGATCAGCTTCTTGACGAGCAAAAGCGTACCCATCTTGATATATTTCGAGCCGATAAACAGCGCCGGTGATGACAGATTCGTCGCTCGCGCGTTTCAACCTCGCAGCGAATTTTTCCGCTTCTTCTTTGGCGGGCGGACGAATGGGCGGCGCATTCATCACGACAATGGATGCAGCGACACCCAAAATCACAATGACCACAAGCAACTCAATGAGCGTGATACCCGCCTCGCGGGATCGTTTTGATCGATCAGTAGACGCCATACCGAGATGGGTTGCGATGAGGGTCAAAGGACCCACCTCTATCGGCTATTGATCGGCCAGTTGCCAATGTCAGCGTTTAGCTCTTCGCCGCCTTCTTCGCCGTCAGCCCCTAATGAGAAGACGTCGACAACGCCGCGCTCCCCAGGGAAGCGGTATTGGTAAGGATTACCCCATGGGTCCAATGGCACCCCGCCGCGAAGATATCCGCCTGGACGATATTCCTCCGGCCGCGCCAGATTGGACGGCGCGCGCACCAAGGCATCGAGTCCCTGGGCGTTCGAGGGGTAGTTCAAGAGGTCAAGCCTATACTGATCAAGAGCGCTTTCAATCACGCCAACGTCAACACGTGCTTTACGTACTGCCGCACGATCACGCTCGGGCAGCACGTTTACAACGACAAGCGCCGAAATAAGGGTGATGATCGATAGCACCACGAGAAGCTCGATAAGGGTGATACCGCGCTGCGCGTCACAGGCGCTGCTGCGTTGTGCCTCTTGGGGGCTAAGATGGTTCATCGTTCTCTTCATCACGTTGCTCATACTCTTCGCTTCCATAAAAATCTGCACGATCTCAACGCCGTTTTTCAAGCGCTCCCCCGAAATTTAGCCCGCCGCCAGACTATTGAGCTGCAGGATAGGCATCATAATTGACACAACAATGACCATCACAAAGCCGCCCATGCCGACAATAATTAAGGGCTCCAAGAGCCTTAGCGCAACGGTGGAGGCGGTGTCGAACTCTTCTTCGAGCTGTATCGCCGATTTATCGAGTAGTTTGGGCAAGGCGCTCGCCCGCTCACCCGCCGCGACCATATGGGTCATCATCGGTGGTAAAACGTTCGCCCGTTGGATCGCTGACGCCAGGGAAGCGCCTTCGCGCACCGCTGCAATAGCCCCATCCAAGCGCTCTCGAACAAAGGCGTTCCCAATGGTGCGTTGGGCGCCCGTCAAGCTATCGAGGAGCGGCGCGCCGCCGCTCACCAATGTCGACAACGTCCGCGCAAACCGCGCGCCGTCGATCCCGCGAATGAGTTTCCCAATGACCGGCAATGTCAGGAGCCAGCGGTCAAACCCAAGGCGGAAAACCGGCTGGCGCAGCGCTTGCCATAAACCGACACCCGAGAACACGAAGGCCAATAGCACCCACAATCCATACGCGCCCAGAAAATCTGAAATCGACACGACAAAACGGGTGACCCAAGGCAATTCGGTGTCAAACGCCTGAAACTGCTCCACGATCTGAGGAACAACTTGCGTCATAAGCGCGGTGATGACGCCGCCCGCAAACAACGCCAGGGCGGCCGGGTAAATGAGCGCGCCCAGCGCCTTATTCTGCATCGCGCGGTTTTTCTCCAGCATCACCGCCAATCGATCGAGAACGCCGGTGAGATCGCCAGACACCTCACCGGCCGCGACGACAGCCCGATAAAGCTCCGGAAAGGACTTTTTGTCCTCCGCCAACGCGTCAGCAAAACGCCAGCCCTCTGTCACGCGCTCGCGCACTGTTAAAAGGCGCTTACGGACGGCCGGCTGGTCAGCCTGCAGCGCGACCGCGCCAATGGCTTCTTCCAATGGCGTTCCAGCGCCGAGAAGGACAGATAGTTGTTGCGTGATCAAGACCAACTGACCCGCTTTAATGCGCGACGCGGCGGGCGCGCCGCCTAAGAGCCCGCCCTTCGCGCTGTCGTCCTTCGCCGCTGCGAGCGCCACCGGCGTCAATTTCAGACGACGCAACTCCGCACGCGCAAGACGTGGCGTATCAGCGGTGACAACACCGCGTTTCGCCCGCCCCGCCCCATCTAGGGCCTCGTAATCAAAGGCTGGCATCTTCTTCCTCCTGGCGCACAACGCGCAGGACTTCTTCTATAGAGGTGTGACCCGCCACAACATGGCGGAACCCGCACTGGGCCAATGTGTCCGCGTCTTCATGTTGGAAGCCATGGGCGACCATTGCCTGTTCACTGGCGTCATCATGAATAAGCCGACGCATGTGATCGTCGACGACGAGCAATTCATAAACACCAAGACGGCCTTCATAGCCGGAATGACCGCATCGACCGCAACCTTTGGCCCGGTGCAACACGACATCCGAGCCTTCCGGCGCGCCGATCAAACGCATCTCAGCCGCATCCGGACGGTAGGGTTCTTTGCAGGCAGGGCACAACTTGCGCACCAACCGCTGGGCGAGGACGGCCGCAATCGTCGACGACAACAAAAACGGCTCCGCCCCCATATCCCGCAGGCGCGTCACGGCCCCAACGGCGGAATTTGTGTGGACCGTTGATAGAACCAAGTGCCCTGTCAGCGCCGCTTGGATCGCGATCTCCGCCGTTTCCACATCCCGGATCTCGCCAACCATCACCACATCTGGGTCCTGACGAAGGATGGCGCGCAACCCGGTGGCAAACGTCATCCCGACCTTCGGATTGATCTGTGTCTGTCCAACGCCGTCAATGGCATACTCGACAGGGTCTTCCACCGTTAGAATGTTCCGGCTGGGCTCATTTAATAACGTCAACGCGCCATAAAGCGTCGTCGTCTTCCCTGAACCGGTCGGTCCGGTCACCAGAATAACGCCGTTGGGACGCTTCAAAACCTGGCGCATACGCTCCAGTGTTTTGGCCGGCATACCGAGGGCATCAAGGTCAAGGCGCGCCTCTTCTTTATCGAGGATCCTCATAACCACGCGTTCGCCAAAACGCGCCGGGAGGGTTGAGACACGCACATCAACGGTTTTCCCGCCCAACGCCAAAGAGATCCGGCCATCTTGGGGCAGACGTTTTTCAGCGATATCAAGGCGCGCCATCACTTTAACGCGGCTGACGAGCGCCGGGGTTAAGCGCGCTGGTAGGCTCAGCACCTCACGCAGCACCCCATCCACCCGCAATCGGATCGATAGAGTTTTCTCATAGGGCTCAACGTGGATGTCCGATGCTTTGAGTTTCACGGCCTCGGCAATCATGCCGTTGATCAATCTGATAATCGGGGCGTCATTCTGACTATCGAGCAAATCCGCCGTCGTGGGCAGGCCTTCCGCTAGGGTCGCCAGGTCCCCTTCATCGCCTTCGCTCGCGAACTCGCCAGCATCAATACCGCTGACTGAATAAATCTCCGACAACCGACGCTCAAACGCCTCAACAGGCATTTTCTGAACCGCGATCGGGGCGCCAACGGCGCGCTGTGCTTCGATCACCGCCCACGGATCAGGCTCACCCCTTGCGCCCAGCACGGCTGGGCGAGCGGCGCCATCGAGCACGATCAAACCGCGCTCCTTTGCAAAGGCGTAGGTCAACCTGGTATCAGGCAGCACGGCCGGGGCCACGCTCGGCGAAGACGTCATTGCGGGGGCGGTTTCTTCAGAACCGCCCGTATACCCCTCTTCAGGGAGGTCCGCCATCGCTTGCGATTCTGAAAGTCCCGTCATTCACGCAAACTCGCATTCGTTGCCGGGGTCACACCAACGGAAAGCTCTCCCGCGTCGCCCTGCGCTTCAATGGGCTTTAACAGATCAGGCTCCGCGGCTGGCACGTTCAATGTGTGCACTTTAACGTCATCCGCATCGAGATCAGGGATATTGACGCCAATGACATTGATGTCGGTATCACTAACATCGTCGTACCCATCGATGTCTAACGCCTCGCCATCTAATGTAGCATCATCGAAAAGAGGCGCTGCTTCGCTGCCGCTTGTCGCACCCGACGATCCCACAGGCCCGGCCCCGGTAACTTGCTCGATCAGGCGTTCAATTTCCGACCGCCCCCTGCCCGTGCTGATGAGCTCCTGCGCTTTAATGTAGTCTAACTTGCGATAGGTCGCATCTCTCGCCGAGCGTTGATCACGTATGATCGTTGGACGGATAAAAACCATCAGATTGCCTTTATCCCGCGACTTGCCGCGATTTTTGAAGAGATTGCCAAATACCGGCACATCGCCAAGCACTGGCACTTTCTGTTCACTAAGTTGTTCGCTTTGCTCAATCAGCCCGCCGATGACCAAAATATCACCATCGTCAACAAGAGCCGTCGTTTCAATCGTTGTTTTATTTGTGATAAGATCTGTAGACGTATCAATAATCTGCCCCTCAACGCTAGAGCGCTCTTGCAAGATCTCCAGCGTCACGGTGCCGCCTTCGTTGATACGCGGGGTAACTTCAAGAATGATCCCCACCTCTTCGCGGGAGACGGTTCTGAACGCATTTGTAAAATCATTGCCCACTGCCTCGCCGGTGGTAATCGGGATCTCCTGCCCCACCGAGAGCCTCGCCGGTTGATTGTCCAATGTAACAACCGAAGGCACCGATAAGAGCTGAGACTCAGTATCATTTTGAACGGCGGTTATAATGGCGCTAAAAATGTTGCCATTTCTGTCCGTTAACGCGCCGCCTAGGGCAAAGCCATTCAATCCGAGCAACGACCCTAACGCACCAGCGACAAGATCTTGCGTAAAATCGCTGCGCGATTCTTCTGGGTCCGTCGTACCACCAGGCACGGGAACACCGCCATCCAAAAAGGCGCTGCCCGCAGCGGCGAGAACGCTTCCCTGCCCTTCAGAAAAATTCGTCGCGGAGAACGGTATAGCCGTCGAATCAGTGCCGCTCACGAGATACTGAACCCCTAAAGCGCGCGCCGTATCATCTGACATCTCAACGATGACAGCATCCACCAGCACCTGGGGTTGGCGCACGTCCAACTCCAAAATGACCCGGCGAAGCTTGCGTTGCAGATCCGCATCACCGCTAATAATCACAGCATTGGTTGGTTGGTACACAGATATCGTCGCCCGCTGACCAACCCGGCCCCTCGGCGCAGCCGACGTTGTTGGTTCCACGCCCGCGGCGGCGGCCGATTCAGCATTGGCGACTTCCCGCAATAAAGTCGCCATGGCCTCAGCGTCGGCATGGCGCAGCGGAATGACAGACAAATCCGATTGAGTTTGGCCGGCGCGGTCCAACTCCGTAATGATCGACATGACGCGCGCCATAATTCCCGGTTCAGCACGAACAAGAACGCTGTTAGATGATTCAAAAGCCACTGCGCTGATTGAGGCGGGCTGGCCGCCATTGTCATCCGACAACTCCCGCGCCAATTCCTCGATGACCCGCGCGACTTCCACCGCTGACGCGTTTTCGAGCTGGATCGTACGGTCAACGCGGGTATCACGGTCAATCTGAGCGATAACCTTCCGTAAACGCACAACGTTTTCCGCCGTATCAACGATGATGACGGCATTACCGCTGCGCACCGGGTTCACAACACCCCGCTCCGAGGTGATTTGGGCAAGACTGGCGGCGGCTTCGCGCGCTTCGATGTGCTTTAGACGAACGATTTGGGTCACAAAATCGCCCGCACGCCCCTCATCTCCAACCGGTCCAGCCGTCCGAGCACCTTGCTGGATCGGGACGATGTTATAGCTGTCCCCCGCATTAGGGGTCGCCACGAATCCGGTAACCCGCAATGCCGCTTGAAACAATTCCCAGGCTTCATCCGGACAGATGCCGCCATTGGGGCCAGATTTGATGGTCACCGTGCCGTTGACCTGCGGTGCGACGACAAATTTCTTGCCGGTACGCATCGCGATTTCGTCGACGACGACATTGATCTCGGCGTCTTCGTAATTAATTTCCTCGCCGCACTGCTCGTTTGGATCTTGCAAACGCCCTTGAGCCATCGCCGGCGATGCGCTGTTAACCAAAAACGCGCCACACAACGTCGCCGCAGCGACCGATGTAAAAAGCGAAGATACTCTGCTCATAATACTCTCAAATCGCACTTAGCTGCCTCATTTCGGCACAGTAACGCCCATGGGCGGTCCAAAAAATCCTCAATTGAGAAGCTCATCATCATCCAGTTCGTTCAAAATATCGAGGTCAACATCGATCGGGATCGGGACGCCGTTTCGCTCGACAATAATGTTAAAACTGGACTGGGATGACAGTCTCCTCAAACGCTCAATCGCCGCCGGCACATTGCCGCCGATCGGCCTGTTATCGATGGACACGACAACATCGCCAGCCTCAAGACCTAAGGCGGCAAAAAGATCGCCGTTTCCGCCTGGCTGCAATTCAAGTTTCAAGCCGCCGTTGCTGAATTTCGGTCGAATGAGCGCCGCGCCGGCCAGATCGACCCCCGGCAAAGCACTAGCCGCTCCGCCGCGTTGGTTTCCCGCAACACGGCTGGACGAGCGACGCGGCGGGGACGTGCGGGTGTCGCGATCACGGTTCGCCATCGTTAACGATTCCCGTACGCCGCCATTTTCAATTATGATTTGCTCAGGATAGATCTTTCGAAGGATCCACCCCTGCCAGATATCATCGCCATTTGTGAACAACGCTTGCTTTTGGTCGGGCAAACGAATGGTTGCCGTGCCCTCGCCGGTGGCCGGGTTCGTTCGCGTGCCGTGAAGCACAAGGTCGAGGGAGGTCTCGGCCACATCTTGTTCGAAAGTCTCTTCAACGATGATCGGCGCGCTTGGCGCTGTTGCACTGCGAAATGGGTCACCGATAACGGCTGCCGTCGTCTGTGCGGGCGCTTGCGGCTTGATCACAGGCAACGTCTCAGGGGCTGGAAGCGGCGCAAATAGCGCAAACGAGATCTGCAATAAGATAAAACCCAAAAGGCCTGCGAGCACGATTTCAACGAAAGGCGCCGCCTTCGATGTCGTCTTCGCGTTGGGTTTGCGCAGGACGGTCAGCACCTTGTCCGCCGCGCCCCCTAAGGCAGCGGCAGATTGGTCAAGTCGCTCCGTTCCCATCACCGCCATGCCAACAAAAACCTGCTGCCCATCATTATGGTTGTTAACCAATTAATCCCGCCCAAAACATCGCGAGAAAAACTTCTTTAGCGCTTTTTCTACACCAGGGGAATCGATCCCGCATTAAGAAAACGCCAGAGATAACAACTAGCCGTGATCAACATCGCAGCTATTTGGCCCCCGTGTCAGGGTCTTACCACCCGACGCCTTCCGACCTGAGCTCCAAGACTCCACACATAAGCTCTTACTAAACGGGGCGCGGAGAAATGACAAAAAAGCGGCCGCTTCAATGGAGCGGCCGCTTATTATGTAGTCGTAAATCGTTTCAATAGAAACGTTTTATTGGTTCAGCCTAGAAGCGACGTTTAATTGACGCTGAAAGGGTCCGGCCCAGCTGGTAGGTGTCGAACAAGGCGACCGACCCATCAGGGAAGGTTTGTGTCGCCTCATAGTCTTCACCCAGGATATTGCGAACCTGGAAGCCAATTTCGGTGGCCCCGCCTAGACCTAAGAGATCATCGATCTCCCGGCTCCAAACGAAGTCAACCAAGAGCGGCGGACGTTCGATCACGGCAGGCGCATCAGCACCGATCAAGTTCTCGGTCTGACGGATCCGCGAGGATGACCAGTTCACAAGCAGCGTTGCGCGGCTGTTGTTCTCGACATCTTCCACGCCAAGCTGGAGGTTGAAGAGGTGATCTGATTGACCCTGAAGACTACGGCCATCAACGATAAACGCAGAGGCGTCGACCACATCGGCGATCGCTGGCTGACCCGTTACGATAAGCGACTGCGTCACTGTACCGTCGGTATCAACGTCGGATTGCGAGAAGGTGTAGTTTGTCTTGATCACCAGATCTTTGGAATCGAAGCGCTGACCAAACCAATCGCCAAGGGCGAAGTTCTGCTCATACTCAACTTCGAAACCATATAGCTGGGCGCCTGGTGCGTTGACGAAGGTCTGCACCGATGATCCACCCTGTTGAGACGTCGTTGTCTCGATTGGGTTCGTGATGTCCTTGTAGAAACCACCGATCGTCACGAATTGTCCGCGAGCAAAGTAATACTCAAGACGGGCATCGAAGTTATCGATCTCCGTGTTCTGGAGGAACGGGTTACCAACCACAATCTGGTCGGTGTCGTCATCCAAGAACGTCGCTGGCGTCAACTCGCGGAACTGCGGCCGCGTGATGGTCTGTGAGAAACCAAAGCGCGCCTGGAAGTTACCAACCGGGTTCCAGGTCAGCGTTGCCGATGGAAGGAAGTAGTCTTCATCGATCGTGGTTGAAGACAATGTTGCGGCCGGCTGAGCGGTCGCGAACGCCGTCGTGTTTTGCTCACTTGTTTCATAGCGGCCGCCAGCGGCGAGACGCAGATAAGGGCCAAGCTCAACGTCCAGGCCGAGATAGGCGGCATGAACCTGCAGGTCCGATTGAGCGTTATCAAGGGAGATCGGGTTGGTGATGAACTGGCTGTCGAACAGATCTGATCCAGCAACTTCTGGAGAGAACAGAACATCGTTGCGAACACCGGCGAGCGCATCAGGGAAGGCGATCGCGCCGCTGTCGAAAACAAAGTCACGAACCAACGTGTCACGCTCTTTATCGGTATACGCATAACCGAATTTCACATCGACCGCATTGTCAGAGATCGTCAGCGGTAGAACAAAGTCGATACCCGCATCGATATTGGTGTCGTCAACATCGGAGAAGGTTAGCAGAGCCGCTGAGTTACCGATCGATCCAAGGCCCGAACTTGGCGCGAACGGCAGCAAGAACGGGTCATTGATATTGTCGCGACCACGAAGAACCTGACGCTGGAAAGGCGCTTCACGGAAGGCTTGCCCGTAGGCGCCGCGCCAGTTGACTTCCAGATCATTGAATTCGGGGAAGACATGCTCGCCGTTCAACTGGGTTTGCCAAACCTGACGCTCGAAGAATTCGAAGTTTTCGACAAAAACTTCGGATCCACTTTCTTCCGTCAACACGCCCTGTGATTGACGCGTATCCTTCAGGGTTGAGCGAAGAATAAATGAGGTCGACGTAATCTCGTGATCATCACCGATCTGAATGCCGAAGCTGCCGAGACCGTTTAGCGTTGCGGTCTGCGTCGTACTGCGGAAGTCGAACAAGCTGACTTCTTCGTTGAACGTGCTGAAATCACCTGAAATAGGCGCTTCACCGGCGCCAACGGCGCTACCGCCAGTGATGCCCTGCTCGCGGCGACCTTCGCGGGTCTGGAAGTCATTACCAAAATTGAACGCCAAGTTTGCGCCAATGGTGATCTCATCGGTCAGATCTTTGTAAGATCCAAGCCCAATGCTAACGCCGTAATTTGGTGGAATGACGTTTTCAAAACCGATTTCGGTTTCAGGGTTGCTGAGAGCAGCGTCAACCGTGTTCTGGTCGAACGCGTTAATGCCGTTGGTGCCGAAGAATGCGTCTGAGACAGCGCCAGGCACTGAACGCGCACCGTCATCGAAGCCGAGGAAATCGAGCTCACCGCCATCGTGGGTAAGACCGGTATTCCCTGTCGTGACTGTGTCGAGCGCAGCGGACAACCCAACTTCAAAATAGGTTTCGTCAGGAATAGATTTGGTGCGCAATTCGACCAAACCGCCGCCGAACTCAGCTGAGAACTGCGGAGAATAGGTTTTTTGCACCAACGATCCCGATAAAAACGATGTTGGGATAAGATCCAGAGGAACGACGCGGCGAAGCGGTTCCGGGCTCGGCAATGGAGAACCATTGATCGTGACGGATGAATATCGCTCGTTCAAACCACGAACGATAACGAATTTACCGTCAGAAACGGACAAACCCGTAACACGCGCCAACGCCGATGCGATATCGCTATCGCCCGTCCGTTGGAACGATTCTTCATCCAAGACGGCTGAAATTTCAGACGTCGCTTTCTTCTCGTCAGGGATGTTTACCCCGCGGACGACAATCTCGTCCGTAAAGGTCGATGTATCGACCTGCGCCATCGCGCTTTGGGCGCCGGCAAGCGCCGTCGAGCCCATAAGCGCTAACAGCGCCGATTTGTAGAACCTTTTCATTTTCCCACCTCTAAAGCCCATTAGGCTATTCCGAATTCAGTAAACCTTAAAAGAATGACCGGGATGGACGGCCCATTAGGACCGACCATCCCAAGATCAGGGCGTTAGAGGCCGATGGTCCAACCAGCGAACCACGTGTCGTTCTCGTCAGCAATCGCACCGACAAAGTCCGCATCCTCTAGCGTGCCGCACTGGTTTGGCTGAGCCGTAAATGGCGCAGCGTCGACCGAAAGCGCTTCTGCAGCAGGAAGAGCCGCGAATTCTGCGTTACAAAGACCGACCACATCGGCGTTTGCAGTGATCGCTGGGGCCGTTTCGTTCGCGCCAGGCGCGATCGGCGTGTTCGGGAACCCGACGATTGGGCCAAGCGTATTGTTCGCGAAGGTCACGATGCCGTCGCCAACCATATTCAACGTAGCCGTATCAACGAGATCCGTTGCGTTTTCAGAGACTGCAACCGCAGAAACCGTTGGAACAACGCCTACCGTGCTTTGGTCATCGAATTCGAAACCCTGAGCAAAGCCAGAGACAACCGAATTCGCCACCGTACCACCGGTGCCAACGCGGAGAAGAACGCCTTCACCGCCGCCAGCGCCGAGGAACGTCATGTTCGTCATGAACGGACGTGAGCGCGGAAGAACATCAAATGGCGTTTCGTTGTCGCCCTCGATGCCGTTGTCCTGTGCGAATGTTGTCGCCGTCTGGTTAACGATCGCAAACTGAACCGTACCGGACCAACCGTCCGTCCAGTCAAGAGAGTCGTCGCCAGCGCCGAGGATAACAACGTGGCTTGCGCTCGCGTTACCACCGAACCATTCGATGCCATCGTCGGAACCGTTCAGTACCTGGATGAAGTCGATGTCGGTGCCGCTGCCGGCGCCCTGAAGAGCAACAGCGTTCAATTCGTTGGTTGGCGTAAACTGGAAGCCAGCGTAACGAACCTGCATGAAGTTGATGGACCCAGAGCTGTCATCCGGCGTCGCGCCGCCGAATGGACCGGAACCGCCTTCACCAAGCTGCTCGCAGTCAATGTCGCCAGGGGTGGCTGAAGCGTCGATACCGCATTCGTTGAGCGGCGCACGGCCGTTGATCGCGATACCGCCGATTTCACCCGTCACGCCCGGACGAACAGTTTCGCCGTTCACGAGGTCAGCACGGCTGGTTAGGATAACCGGCAACGTCTGTGTACCAGCAACGTTCAGCTCTGAACCGCGGGTAACCGTCAAGAGGTCAACAACACCAGCTTGCTGGTTGCCGAAAATCGTCACGCCTGGCGCAACCGTTAGGTTGCCTGCTGCGCCGACTGGATTGGCTGGGTCTGGGCCACCGTCAACACCAACGAAGGTAGAACCGTCGAGGCGGTACAGATTGCCGGATGTCAGAGTGACGTCGCCAGCAACAGGGGAAGTGATGATGCAAACAAGCGACTCGGTGCGTGATGCATTGATTGACTGAGGCGTTTCTGCCGCGGCCAGCGTACCCGCTGGGCACCCAGGCGCTGCGCCAGGGATCGAGCCAGGAACCGTCCAACCAACAGTGAAGTTTGACGTTGGGCTGTCGCCAGGGCCGAATGCGCCAACGAAATCAGCTGACGGATCGAATGATGCGTCAATCGTCTCAGGAGAGGTAGACTGAACCGCAAGTTCGGCTGGACCAGGGAAAACACCTTCAAGCGTGTTTGCGCCAGCGACAACATTGTTTGCGCCCGCATCGAGCAGAGGCTGCGAGTCAACGACGTTAGAAGCGTTACCTGCGATGAAGAACGAATTCAGCGTTGGGTTAACCGTACCCGGCTCGCCGCCATTGTCGAATTCAACGCCCTGAGAGAAACCAGTGACGACGGCGTTTGCAATGTTTGCGTCCGTACCGACGCGAAGCAATACACCCTCGCCTGACGTCGCCTGGCCGCTGCCGATCAGAGTCAGGTTAGAAAGTTGTGGGTTCGAGCGTGGCATGGCGTCGAATGGGGTTTCGTTGTCGCCTTCGATGCCGTTGTCGTCGCCTGGGTTTTGGACAGCAACCATGAACTGAACAGAACCCGTCCAGCCGTCGGTCCAGTCGAAGCTGTCGTCGCCTGCGCCGGTCACGATCAGGTTGCGGCCATCTACAGTACCGCCAAACCACTCGAAGCCGTCATCCGCACCGTCGTGAACCTGGACGTTTTCAAAGGTCGTGCCGTTACCAACGCCCTGCAGCGCGATACCGTTCAATTCGTTGGTCGGCGTGAACTGGAAGCCAGCATGCTGAACACGGATGAACTGGAAGTTACCAGAGCTGTCGCCTGCCTGGTCGCCGCCGAAGATACCGGAGCCGCCTTCGCCAAGCTGTTCGCAGTTTGCAGAGCCGGTCATCGCGCTAGAGTCGACACCGCATTCGTTCAAAGGCGCCGCACCGTTGATGGCGAGGCCGCCCCAATCACCCGTAGAGCCCGTGCCGTTTGGCATGCCGTCATCGTTGAAGTCATTCATCGACGTGAAGATGATCGGTGCAGAAGCGTTACCAACAGCCGTCAGCGTTGATCCGCGTGAAACGACGAGAAGGTCAACAACGCCGGCGGCGCTTTGGCTGACAAACTGCTGCCCAGCGGCAAACGTGACGTTCGCTGGCGTTGTTTCGTCGCCGATAAACACAGTACCGGAAATCAGGATCGGGTCAGCCGAGAATGGAACGTTAACCGTTCCCGTCACCACGCCGCCGCCGATTGGCGTGAGCGAGCAGAAGTTCGTCGTGGCGCCCGTTGAAAGAACGTCAACTGCTGGCGTGAACGTCGTGCCGGTCGGGCATTCAGCTGCTGTAATTGGCGCAGTCGAGCGTGAAGCGAAGCTGCTGGCGCCGCCGCCGCTGTCAATCACCGTGACATCAATCGGCGTTCCGTCGCCTGGCGATGCAATGTCGTCGACATCTGCTTGCGTACAAGCAGCAAGAAGAGTGATGGCGCTGCCGGCCAACAAAATAGAACGATAAGAAGATTGAAAGCGCATTTTTTGAACCCCGCAAAAGTGGTTGGCGCAGAAAAGAATCAAGGCGTCGCCCCGTGCGCCGCCCGTGAGAGCGCGGTTAGACATCCATGATGACAGCTGAATGACGTTAAAATTGCAGATTTATGACACAACCCGCGCCCAAGATCCGTGACGGCCGATTTTTCAACAAGGGTTATTGAAAAATTAAGGGTTTATTGAGTTTTCCCCCAAGCTCTGACAAGGGTGGCGTTCAAACGGAAGGAACAAGAAAACCGTGCATTGGGGTTTTTATGTAACGGGCGGCATGCTCGGGTTGGTCATCGGCAGCTTTTTGAATGTTGTTATCTATCGTGGCCCCGCCCGCTGGGGGCTCATTGATTTTGTTGTGGCTGACGAAGATGACCAAGAGAACGGCGCGGAGAATGCGGCGGTCGCTGCCATGACGCCCCAAACGCCCGCCGATCGAGGCGGCTTCGCCTTCCCGCGTTCCTATTGCCCCGCTTGCGGCACGACCATCAAACCTACAAACCTAGTTCCAATTCTCAGCTACATTTTGCTTCGCGGCCGATGCGCAGCGTGTAACGCTCCCATCGGCATCCGCTACCCAATCGTAGAGCTTCTCGGCGCCCTCGTTGTGGTCTTTGCTCTCGCGCGATACGGGGTGTCCATGGAGGCGCTGTTGGCCAGCGTTTTTGGTTGGACGCTGGTCGCCCTCGGCGGGATCGACGCCGAAACAGAATATCTGCCCGACGCCCTGACATTCCCCCTGATCGCCGGCGGTATCGCGTTTAATACGGTGGATTTACTCGCCCCCTGGCCCGACGCCCTGTTAGGCGCGATCCTTGGATATGGTGCGTTCTGGGCGGTCTCGAAGATTTATTTCGCCCTGCGCAAACGTGACGGGCTCGGCCTGGGGGACGCGAAATTGCTCTCGGCGATCGGCGCTTGGACTGGCTGGCAAGCGCTCCCGGCGGTTGTTTTTCTGGGCGCCGTCGCCACCCTGGCCGCCGTCGGCGTTATGGCGTTTGTCGCCAAGGGGCGGGAAAAAATGACGGGCGAGACCCCTGTGCGTTTCGGCCCCGGGCTCGCGGCGGCGGGGTTCATTGTTCTACTGGTCGGGCCGTTTTTTAGCGCCCTTTAAAGGCTGGCTTGCGTTTTTCAAACAACGCGGCGACGCCCTCCTTGCAATCATCCGTTTTGATCGCTTGGCGCTGCAGCATCGCTTCCAACGCCATGGCATTGCGCAATCCCTGATCGGCCGACGCCCGAAACGCTTTCTTCGCCAGCCCCATAGAAATCGGCGCGCGCTCCGCTAGCGATGACGCCCACGCCAACGCTTCTTTCACCGCCTCGCCCGACGGGACAACGCGATTTACAAGCCCTAGCGCGAGAGATTTCTCGGCGGTGATTTTCTCCGCCTCAATCGCCAGTTGATAGGCGCGGGCGTATCCGATCTGATGGGTCAACAGCCAGGTAAGGCCGCCATCGGGCACAAGGCCGATATTCGCAAACGCGCTTAACTGATAGGCATCCTCGGCCATCACCCGCAGATCGCATGTAATGGACAACGTAAAGCCGATCCCCGCCGCCGGCCCATTGATCGCGGAGATGACCGGCTTTTCCATCGATTGAATGACGTTGAGAAATGCGCCGTATTCCGCATTCAGAACATCTTCCACTATGCGTTCGCCGCCAAGATCTTTCAGATCGGCGCCGGCGCAAAAGGCGCGGCCCGCCCCGGTGATCACAACCGCCCGAATATGATCATCCGCGGAGGCTTTGCAGACCGCGTCCAAAAGCGCCACGCGCACCTCGCCAGTGATCGCGTTCAAGGCGTCAGGACGGTTCAACGTAATCAGCGCAATATTGTCCGACGGGTTTTCATAGGTCACAACGCTCATAATCAGGCTTTCCTCGTCACGCTTGATGGGGTTTGTGAAGGTTGGCCAGATCCTGACGGCAATTGCGACAGAACCCAAGCAAATCATACAGCTTTTAATGCAACGCATGTTTGCTGATGACGGCCTTGCCAGTCCTCGCCGCGGGGGCTAGGGGTGGGTGGGATGTCTTATATAAGACCCCGCGCAATATCTTCGGCCGCGCCATGACCGCCGCCTCCCCCAGTCAGCCATTTCAGGAGTTCGCCATGACCTATGATCGCTTTTTCAAACAGCAGTGCTTCATCGACGGCGCCTGGATCGATGGCGATACGAAAATCGAGGTTAACAACCCCGCCTCAGGTGAGATCATTGGCGTCGTGCCGAAACTCGGGCGAGACGAAACAAAGAAAGCCATCGACGCGGCGCAGAACGCTTTCCTTGAGTGGCGCGCGTTACCGGCCGGCGTGCGCGGCGACTATTGTCGAAAGTTTTATGAAGCGCTGATGGATAACCAAGCAGCCCTTGCAGAGCTTCTAACGGTCGAGATGGGCAAATCGATTAAAGAAGCCACGGGGGAAGTCGGGTTCGCCGCCGGCTTCTTTAAGTGGTTCGGCGAAGAAGCCCGGCGCATCTATGGCGATGTCATCCCCTCTCCGTTCGCAGATAAACGCATCATGGTCACCAAAGAGCCCGTGGGCGTCGTCGGCGCCATCACGCCATGGAATTTTCCAACGGGCATGATCGCGCGCAAGGTCTCCGCCGCGCTCGCCGCTGGGTGCACGATTGTGGGCAAACCAGCCAGCCAGACGCCCTACTCCGCCCTCGCCTATGGCGTCATCGCCGAGGAAATCGGTCTGCCGAAAGGGGTCATCAACATTTTAACGGGGTCCGCCCCCGCCATCGCTGATGAGTTTTGCGAGAACCCGCTGGTGCGCAAGATCACCTTCACCGGGTCAACGGGCGTTGGCAAAGGCCTCGCCGCCAAAGCCGCCCAGCATATGAAGCGCGTCTCCATGGAGCTTGGCGGCAATGCGCCCTTTATTGTGTTTGATGACGCTGACCTCGACCGGGCCGTTGAGGGCGCGATGATTTGTAAGTTCCGCAACTCTGGCCAGACATGTGTTTGCGCCAACCGTATTTACGTCCAAGCTGGCGTCTATGATGCGTTTGCGGAGAAATTCGCCGCCCGCGTCGCCGCCATGAAGGTCGGCGACGGTTTGGACAACGCGACCGAGCAAGGCCCGCTTATCGATATGTCAGCCGTCGCTAAGGTTGAAGAACATATTGAAGACGCCGCCAGCAAGGGCGCCCGCGTTGTCGCGGGCGGCGAACGCCATGAGAAAGGCCTGACCTTCTTTCAGCCGACGGTGTTGCGGGACGTGACCCAGGACATGCTGATCGCGTCGGACGAAACATTCGGCCCTGTCGCCCCCCTAATTAAGTTCGATACGGAAGAAGAGGTTATTCGCCTCGCCAATACGACCGAATACGGCCTTGCCTCTTACTTTTACACTAAAGATCTCGGACGGGTGTTCCGTGTGACTGAAGGCCTGGAGTTCGGCATGGTCGGCGTCAACGAAGGCATCGTCTCAACGGAAGTCGCCCCATTTGGCGGCGTCAAGGATTCCGGCATCGGGCGCGAGGGCTCCAAATACGGCGTTGAAGACTATATCAATATTAAATACGCGCTGATTGGTGGGTTGGGCGCGTAACGCCCAAGCATTCTTCATCGACTCTACAATCGGCGCTTTTGCTCGAAGAATTATAAGGCCTGAAACGGAAGTCGCAGGGTAAACTATTGGCGATAATGAGCATGACATTCGGGCCTAGAATGGCAACCAGGCCCGAATGCCGAAATAATCGATGCGACCGGGGTCATCGCAAACCTGCTTCAGACGGAATCATTCACGCCGAAGCGTAGCGACCGTTAACGCCCGAAAACACGATCCAAGGCGATAGCATCATCGGATTTAAACGCGAGAAGAATAAGCGAGGCGATGGCCACCGTCGTTGACGGGAAGAACAGCACCTGGCGAGAACTCTCATCCAATAGATAAAGGCCCAACGGGTCGACAAGATATTTCCAAATTGCGCCGGCGCCAGCAACGAGCACGATCGCCTGCAGCGGATAGGTAATGAGACGTAAAACGCCAAGAATAACCAGGGCGCCCAGCGCCACCTGGCCCCAGCCCAAAATCGGCTGCAACATGTCAGCGCTTAAAAGACCGCCATAGTACTTATTCGAAACGCCAATCGCCGCTTGGGGCGCGTTTACTTTGATCAGTCCCCAGATGATGAGCAATGCGCCCGTAGAGACCCTCAACAACAATAACAAAATCGCTTTCATGGTTACCCAACCCTTCCCTCTAATAGTGCATTCTTTTGCACCTTCTTCTTGTCGCCTTTTCTTGGCGACAAAGATCCCTGCCCGCGCCGCGGATCAGGCTCCACGTCGAAGCCCAGTTTGGTCTCCAACTCGTCCGCCCCGCCGACATATTGACCATCGAGCCAAATTTGCGGCGTCGTCACTGGCGTTTCCTCGCCGATAATCGGTTTGACCCGCGCCAGCATCTCATACATCGCGCCCGGATTTTTGACGCAATCATGGTAAGTGTACTCAATCCCTGCACGTTCCAGATATTCTTTACCGCGCGTACAATGGGGACACTTGTCTTTGCCGAATAGATGGTTGCCTTCAAGGGAGAAGCGTTGAACATGCTCTCGGATCACCGCTTCGGCCAACACCCCACGGTTGAGCGCGTCACCCTGACTGATGACTTTTTTGCCAATCATCACAATCGGAGCGTGCCAACCGCCGCCTGCGAATAACGGCTCCCACCAATAGGTCAGCCATTCCTTCACTTCAAAATCGACCGTGGCGTTCGCCAACTCAAAATTGAGGGTGTCTTCGATGACGTCCTCTGTGAGGGCGCACTCCCCGCAGGGGATTTTGACCTTAAACGGGCCCCATTGCCCGGCCCATTTGTACATGAGAAGTTTGACGGGAACGCCGACATTCTTGCCGGCGCGACCGCCCTTTGATGCGTTCGCCATAAATTAAAGCCCCAAATGCGTGTGCGATGGAATGACAATTCCAGAACCGCCTACCAGGCTAGCGCTTTCAGACCGCCAAGCCATCAGGCGCGCTTTCACTTTTTTGTCAGCCCATTACGCAAACGCCCAACAAGTCCCATACCATTGCATCGGCGCCACAGCTGTGTCCTGTTTGCGCCTCATCGGGCGCGAATCCGCCGCCCGAGACCTTAATGGTTAACCAAGCGTTAACCATTTTGGCTCGAGGATTATGCTCAGGGCGATGGGCGTTTTCCCCATCCGACCTCGTGAAATGGGCAGTTTCAAAACGCGGGGGCGTTGATCATGTCGCGGATGGATCCGTCGATCGAAGAACTATTTTTGCGCCTTGGCGCAACGCCGGCGACACGGTCGGCCAAAGCGGAGTCGCTTTTTCGTCGCCTACGGACGGAAGACGAGAAAGACATCGCCCGCGCCTTACTCGGCGCCCCATCCCAAATCGTCCTGGGCGCCGCCGCGAAAAAATCCGCTGATAAATCGAAATAACAATTCCGGCGCTCGCCCCGTTGTCGAATACGAGAGCATCCCTCGAAGAAAAAGGCCGCGTTGTTTTCCCGATTGGGAACCAACGCGGCCTTTTTTGAAGGCACACAATAAATTGTGAGAAGGCGTTTAACGCTTGGAGAACTGGAACGAACGGCGGGCTTTTTTCCGGCCGTATTTCTTGCGTTCCACCGCCCGCGCGTCACGGGTTAAGAAGCCGCCCTTTTTGAGGACGGCGCGCAGGCCCGGCTCGTAATAGGTCAAAGCGCGGGAGATGCCATGGCGCACAGCGCCCGCCTGCCCGGATGGGCCTGACCCTGACACCGTGCAAATGACATCATACTGACCATCACGTTCGGCGGCGACCAGCGGCTGCTTGATAATCATCTGCAGCACCGGGCGGCCGAAATATTCCGCATGGTCTTTTTTGTTGACGGTGATCTTACCGCTGCCCGGCTTGATCCAAACCCGCGCGACGGCGGTTTTACGCTTACCCGATGCATAGGACCGGCCAAGCTCGTCAATTTTTGGCGCCGGCAGTTCTTCCGGCTCAATTTCAACGCCGGCTTCAACGGCGACGTCTTTTAAATCTTCAAGGGAGGTAACGCTCATGGGCTTAGGCTTCCCGCTTATTCTTAGAGTTCATGGCCGCGACGTCGAGGGGTTCAGGGTTTTGCGCCCCATGGGGATGCTCCGTCCCCGCATAAACCCGCAGGTTCGTCATTTGCTTGCGCGCCAATGGTGAATCTTTCGGCATCATCCGCCGCACGGCGTTCAAGACGACGCGGTCAGGATGGTTCCCACCAAGAAGTTTTTCCATGGTGCGTTCTTTAATGCCGCCAGGATAGCCGGTGTGCCAATAGAACTTCTTGTTCTTCAGCTTATTGCCGGTGAAGACGACCTTTTCCGCGTTGATCACAACGACATGGTCGCCGCAATCGACATGGGGCGTATAGCTCGGCAAATGCTTGCCGCGCAGGCGGGTGGCGATAATAGAAGCAAGACGACCAACCACGAGCCCTTCGGCGTCAATGACGATCCACTTCTTTTCCACCTCAGCCGGTTTGAGGTTGAAGGTTTTCATAATCGAAGTTTCCTTAAGCGATATTCCGTTTCGCGCGAGCGGCCCGTAAAAGGTGAACGCAAGCCTCAAAAACGAGACATCTAAATTCGAGAAAGGCGCGCATAGCCGACGGGCGACGAGACGTCAACACCCCCACAAAAAACCCATGAATTTCAGGCGGTTGGAAATGCGGTATTATAATGCCGCTTTTTGGCGGGGATTATTATCTTTGACAAACCCATCGATTTAAGGGAGTTTTTCGTGCTCAAAACCAGCCCGATCAGTAAGGCTTATGCCCCTGACTCTTCCTCATTCCCGTTCTTCCCACGTTTAGGCGGGATGAGGCGTTCAAGGGATCTTTCAAAAGCCCCTTCGCTCTCGTCGCACTCTTTGCTTTAATAATATTGTTCATTTTAAATACTCCATACAAAAATAATTGAATAAAAAGGCATGCGCCATGCCTTTCTGGCCGTCGCCGAGACTGGGGTAGCAAAGTGGAAGCTAAAAACCCTGCTTGCAGGGCTCGGGCGAAAGAATTTTCAAAATTGCGGAAGGTTCGCCCGAAGGGTGAAAGCCGTCATTTTTAAAATTGTTTTGGCTTTTTGGCTTCTGCGGCGCGAGGGCGAAGCCCTTAGCTTCTAATGATGAAAGCTATCTACTGGCGTTCGATCAGACTGGTAGACACGTGTGAGGATAAGTTTGTTTCGCCTCATTATACTACTTGATGTTTCGCGAAACCCTCCACCGGATAAATCAATAGTACTGTTTTGCGAGAACGTCCCCTGATCGGTAGCAATCATCGCATGTATAGAGAAGAAAGGGTGGCGCTCTTGCTGTGTTGGAATATCAAATTCTGTTATGAAAGTCTGTGTATCTCGATACAAGGTCAAGCCACTTTTGCTAGGGGCTAAAGCAGGATTATAGAGCGTATGCGTATATTTCGATTCGGATATCGTAATCGTGACGTGGGTGTGAATTCGCTCACCTAAAACCGACGCCATAACTTTCACTTTGGGTCTTACTGTTGATGGAGAATTAGGCGGCCGCCCATGTAGTTCGAATTCTAGGATCGGTATTGATGTTTCAACAGTTCCATATCCACCTGCTTGCATGAACCTAGCATATGAAGCGGGCAAATAATTTCGGTACGTAAGATCAAGCGCACGATTGGAAGTTAAACACCGCTCAATGGCGGCGCTATCATAATGCTCAATATATATTCTATCTCTAAAAGTTGAAAAGTAATTATTCAGGCGACTACTCGGCAGTGTGGAATAGAACCCCATAAACCCATCTGCATTTAACGCTTCGACCCGATCGCGAATATTTTGTTCATCTGATACGCCGACAGAGTTACCGCTATGTGCTTTATGCTTACAACTTACACACCATTTAATCTCATGCTGACCATTTAGAGTTTTAAACGGTTCAATGGCTAATATATCCTTGCCGCCATCTTGCCCCCGATCTGGGTGCTCCTCAATTCTGTAGCCCATCTCTTGCAAAAACTCTCGCCCGAACAATTCGAAACGATCTTGGTCTCCATTGGCTATGTTTGCTTGTGCAATTTCGGTAAAGTCAATCGTCATTATACCAGCCTTGATATCGTTGATTTATGGACGCCCATGTCCAGAGCAATAGCGGTTGCGGTGTCACCTTTAGCTAGTCGCTCAAGAGCACGGGTTCTTTGATGATCTGTAAGTTTAGGCTTACGGCCAAACTTCACCCCTTTTTCCATCGCTTGCATACGCCCTTCCCTAGCGCGTTTTAGTATTCGTTCACCAACCAACTAAATAAGAGAAATAGATCAGTTACGTCTAATTGCTGATTTAACAGCCGTTTAACACGTGGGCGGTATTTTTTATATACGCTATTCATTTGTAAGCCTGATGATACGTAAGTCGCTTACCGACAATGCCGGAAAGAGCGGCCGACGTCCGTTCCTCATCGCTAATACCTAACTTGGCGCAGTTGGAATAGCAAAAGTCAAATTCAGCCGCGTATCAGTTTAGATGCTTCTCAGAGCAATGCTGATAGACATCTTTCAAATGCCGCTCGAATACACGGTGCGAGCATTCAATTCTTGGGGCAAGACCACTGAAGCAATAACCACGTTCTCGGCAAGCCTAAAAATCGAACCGAATTGCGCGCCCGCGTTCGATGTGAAGAGTTCCATTGCCAATAATATCCATCCCGATAATCGCGCGATAGGATCTGTTTTCAAGGTTTAGAGCAATCATGTCCGGCCAATCGATCCATTCGTGGCTTTGACCGCCATGTTTTGGATCTTCGTGAAATCGCAGGCCGCAAGCATATGAGGGGCATTTGGTCGGGATATCCATGCCGGCGAGCAAGACGTCTTTGATCCCCTGATGCGGCAACACCATTTCAGACAAGAGGGCGGCGTCAAACACACTATGGGTAGCGCCCGTATCGATCAGAGCGTGGAGTTCTAAACTTCTTTGATTGGCGGGGCCCGGAACGTCATCAAAGGGGTTAAACTCAGCGATTTGATTGGAAATCGATATTCGGAGAAGTGGGAACTTTTGGTCGAACAACCTACCGCGGATAGTCGGCACAACTCGCAACACCTAGTTCGACGGGTTGAGTTTCAATACGTTGGACCGAAAACTGCCCAAATTGATGGCTCTGCCGGGCAGCCACAATTGCCTCTCTATTTGTCGCAAAATACCCTATGAGTTGGCCGTTGACGAACAGCCCATATTTGCCAAGGTTAAGCTCTAACTCTTGGCGGGGTAGATTTGCGAGCGCCTGCAAATTGGTTGAATGCATGCTATCTATTTCATTCATGGGCATTCTTACCTCCAGAAGAAACTTGACGCGATTCTATCAAGTTGCTGATAAACACCTACGCTTCCTTAACCAATGGTAAAAGGGCCATCGCCCGACTTTCCCACATTGCTTCACCGCGCCCCGTCCGCGCGCCCAACTATGCAGCTAAGGACATCATGAAAAAAACCTCCCTCTCTCTTTTCGCGCTGTTCCCTCTCTTCATCGCTGCTTGCGACCGCCAGGACGCCGCCGCGCCCGACGCGGCCCCCGATGCGGCGGATACCGCCACGGAAGAGGCAGCCGGCATCGCCGAAATCGCCATTACCGATGGCTATGGCGACGAGGCCGGCGCGATCAACGACATCGCGTTTTGGTCTCACCCTACCCTCGCCTTCAACGGGTTGATCATCACCGGCGGGGAAAATGGCGTCGCCGCCTATGGCGTTGAGAGCGGCGCGGCGATCGACGGGTTCGCCGCCGACGCTGGGGCCGCCGCGGCGGTAGACGTCGCCTATTTGCCGGCGGCAGATAACGGCGGCGCGCAAGGGTTGCTCGCCGTTGCAAGCCCGGAGGGGGGCGCTAGGGTTTATGGCGTTGATAATATCAGTCTACAAACCAACCCGCTCGCGACGTTGAAAATCACAGCGGAGAATGTGACGGGGGCGTGCGTGTCCACCCCAGACGACGAGACGATCATGCTCTATCTGGTTTTTGACGGGTCGATCTCGCGACAGGTGATGAAAATGCGTGACGACGCCCTCTCCTCCACGGGCGCGGCGGGTTACAACGCCTCCCCGACCTATATCGATTGCGCCGTTGACGCGGCGACGAATACCGTCTTCGCCCTATCAAGCGATGGGGATCTTCATGTGTTAGGCGAGACCGCATTTGAACGGATCGCGTCAACCGGCGCCAAGAACGCGGCCCATCTTGATATTGTGCTGAAAACCAGTGCGACGGTGGGCGATGACGAAGAGGATGAGCCCGCAATCCCAACGACGAACGACCCGGGCGTGATCTTTGTGATCCAAGAAGAAGATGGCTCCCATTATCTGGTGGAAAGGGACGGTCACGCCCTCGGCCGGTTCAGCCTCACCGCCTCCTTCGATATTGACGCGTTCGATCGCGTCGGCGCCCTTGGGGCGGGATATGGAAACTACGGCGGCGTTTACCGCGACGGCGCCATCGCCATCGCCGGGTCAGATAAGGCTGCCGATATTGGTGATGGTGAAGAGGACGAAAAATCGCGGCCGGCGATCCGCATCGCACCATGGAACGCCGTGATGACGGGACTTTCCCAGCCAATCGGCGGGCCGGTTGATCCGCGTATGCCCAATGTCGAGGAAGAGGACGTCCTCACCATCGATATTGATGTGACGCTACCCAACCAATAATGGGTCATGCGGATTAACGACGCCATTAAAGTGGTGTCTTAGTCACTGATCGCCCGTTCATTTCCATGGGCGATTAGCGCGCCATGGGCGGCGTAAAGCGCGCTCGCAAGGAGAACGAGGGCCATCGCCTGGTGCGCGAGGCCCAACCAAATGGGCGTCGCCGCTATCACTGTCCAAATGCCCAACACAATTTGGACGCCCACCACCGCCAAAACCATGCGCGCCCGCTTCGCCAACGCCGTCTTGCGCGCCGTTAGAAAGAACCAGACCGCCAGTGCGGCAATGGCGTAAGCGCCAAGGCGGTGATTGAACTGAACCGCCGCCATGGTTTCAAACATATCCGCCAATCGCGGCGTACTGACGAAGTACCCATCGGGGACGAATTTACCGTCCATCAACGGCCAGGTATTGAATGTTTTACCAGCCCGAAGCCCCGCGACAAACGCCCCAAGGATCATTTGCAGGTAAACAGCAACCGCGAGGATGACACTTGCGGGGAGAACTTTACGGGCCCATCCATCAGCGACCGCATCGGCTTGATCTCGGTCGGAGAGGTCAAAGGCAACCCATAGGACGCCTGCGAACAATAACAGCGCTAACCCTAAATGCGCCGCCAAGCGATATTGGCTGACATCCACCCGCTCGCTCAACCCCGACGCCACCATCCACCACCCAACGGCGCCCTGCAAACCGCCAAGAAGCAGCAGTCCAAAGAGTTTCACCATCAGGGACCGGTTTAAACGGCCCGACAGGGCGAAAAAGAAAAACGGGACCGCGAACGCAAGGCCAATCAATCGTCCCAAAAACCGATGGCCCCATTCCCACCAATAGATGACCTTGAACTCGTCAAGGCTCATCCCCCAATTGACCTCTTCATATTCGGGAATTGTTTTGTATTTTTCGAATTCGGAGAGCCAGGCCGCCTCGCTCAAGGGCGGTATCGCCCCGGTCACCGGGCGCCATTCGGTGATGGAAAGGCCGGAATCCGTGAGCCGCGTCGCCCCGCCCACCAGCACCATCACGGCGATCAAGCCGGCCATAACGAAAAGCCAGAGCCGCACAGAAGCCAGTTTTTTGCGCCGATTTTGCGTCGTTGAAGAAGGCGCCGGCCGCCCGGCGTCGGTCGCGAATGAAGAGGTGGTAGTCGTTTCTGCCGTCATGGGCCCTAAATAGGCCAATCCCATGGGCGCTTCGAGACCTGTTTTGCGGCGGGACGTCGCGGCGAGCTGCGGCCCATTATCGCCATCGCCCACCGCTGTCGCTGCCAGCAGAAAAAAACGCTATAAAGCGCCCATGTCCCCTCGCATCAAAAAACTCATCGGCATTGCCCTGACCCTGCCTTATCTTGGCGCGTATCTTTTCGCCGCCGCCGCGCTCGGTGAGCTGGTGCCCCGCTTTTGGCCAATTCAACTGGCCTACTACGCCATCGCCGGGGTGGTCTGGGTGTTTCCGCTAAAACACTTAATGCTTTGGATGAATTCGCCCCCGAAAGGGTCCTAATTTCTAGAACAAAAACACCGTGATAACGACGAGGATAACGCGTCGTTAAACCTCTTCATTCATGATCAACCTCAAGAGCGCCGCCAATTTCGGCGGAGCGCGGACCAACGCCTATTGGGGATGGCATGTTCGGGAAAAATCCAAACTTCCGCACCAAGCTGCAAGTCGCGGTGAAAGTGCGGATTGGCGACGCTGAGCCTATCGTAGGCTTTGTCTTTTTGCGCCCCGATGAACGGCTGATCGACCTTCTTAATGACGATCGCTCGTTTATTCCCATTAAATACGCCAATGGGGAAACGGACATCATTTCGAAGACCTGCATCTCGAATATGATGGAATGCATTCCAGAAGAAGACGAAGAGTACAATGAGGAAGAACACGAAACCGGCGTCGTCGACCTTGGTGATGAAGATGCGTATGAAGACGACGAAGAAGGCGTAGAAGAAGACTTGTTGCGTGCGGCCGCTGCGGCCGAAGCTAAGAAAAAAGAAAATGCGGACGCGGATGATAAAACTGCAAAGGACGCTGATCGCCGCGAGCAGAAACCAAAGGATGACGACACCGCTGATTCTTCGACTTCATCATCATCGTCATCTCATGAGGGCCCAAAACGACCTAAAAGAAGGCGCGGTCGAGTTGATCCCTACAAAATCCTTCGTGTCTCATCCGAAGCGAGTTTGGATGAAATCCGCAGCGCCTATAAGGAACGCATAAAGGCGGTACACCCCGATCGGCTAGGCGGGTTAGAACTCGATGACGAATTCGGCAAAGCGGCGCTTGTCGCCTCGCAACGCGTTAACCGGGCTTATCAAGCTATTTTAAAAGAACGCGAAAGAGCGCAATCTGAAGCGAAGGACGAGGACGAAGCCGAAGACGGCCAAACAACAAAAGAGGCGTCTTAAACAGCCTCGCCAACATCCTAACCAATCAGATGATCATTAGGGCTGTTGGTTCGGGTTTTGCCCCCCGCCCAGAGCTCCAGCTGGCAACTGACCAACGCTGCCGAGCAATTGTTCCCAGAAAGAAAGCTCTTTCCCGCGGCTTGGCGTGACTTTCGACACCAGGCTCACTGGCACACTCGCCTCTAAATCCAAGGTCTCAACCTCCTCGACCACGCCTTTCGGGTCGAAGTGGAATGTCACCACCTGTTGTGTCGTGATTTCTGGTTTAAAAAACGCCCGCGCCTGATCACGATTGGCCAGATAATACCACCTCGCGTCATCAAAAGTACTTCGAATGGAAGGCTCACCGTATTTGGCCAGCACGCTTTCCTTCGTATCAACGCCTTCACGGGCCGAGAGACCGGTCTCACCGCGCTCCAATACGTATCCATGGGAAGAACGAACAGAAACGCATCCTGACGCCAACGACAACAGAACCAGCGAAGACAAGGCGAAGCGAGAAAAACGCGGCAGCGACATGAGGGTAAATCCTGGATGAATCGAAACTACTCCCTATTTTACTGATTGCTAGGTTGGAAACAATCATCAAATTGGAATCTTGATCGGCGGAAGAACGCGGCTTAGGCAACTGCATATCAGGGGCGCTGGCTCATTCCAGAGTTCAGACGCATCGCCGGGGCGGCCTGCATGTAGCGGATAAACCGGGTCAAAGGTGTCTCGGGGGCCAAGGAAAAGTTGGATGGTTTTATCCCTTCTAAAAAAGGTCCTGCCACTGGGGACCATTGGTATCGACAATGGGTCGGCGCAAAAAACCGCTGTTTCGCTTTATGAAGCGATCGTATCCCAGGCTCGCCATCAAGGGTTTTACGCCGATTTAGCGGTTCCAGACACGGTGGACGGGCGCTTTGAACTTCTCTCCCTCCACATGACGTTGGCGTTAAGGCGTTTAAGAGAACTGCCAGACCCGGACTTGGCTGAAACGTTGGTGAAAATTTTTTTCCAAAACATGGACGATAGCCTAAGGGAATTAGGCGTCGGCGACATGTCGATCGCCAAAAAAATTCGCAAAATGGCGGAAGCGTTTTACGGCCGCGCAGGGGCGTATAATACGGCTTTGGCAGGGATAATCTCCGGATCAACCCAGGAGACGGGCCAATCAGAACAAAGCGCCCCTGGCGGCGAACCATTGAAAGCGATTATCCTGAGAAATATATATGGCCTCGCCCCGGAAGCTCCGGGCATCGAAAGTGTCCATGCCGAACGCTTGGCCGCCTACATCGAGGACGCCGCGCGCTGCCTCAACGAGCAAACCGAGGACACCCTCGCCGCTGGTGAGATCGCATTTCCTGCAACAATATGACGACAAACACAGCGCCCGAAACTGAATTTCAAGCGGCGATTTCCCTTGAGGAAATTGGTGATGCGCCGGTCGTGCTCGACATTTCGGCGCCGCAAAAAAGTTTGGCGTCGATCGCCACCCGTCTCGCGGTGCCAGACGTCAAGTGCCTGGACACAACGTTCAAGATTCAGAGAGATGGCGCTGACATTCGGATTGAAGGGGCGTTAAACGCTCTTGTGGTGCGTCGCTGCGTTGCAAGTCTTCAATTGATGGAAGAGCCGGTGTCAGAAGACTTCCGACTTCGCCTTGTGCGAGAAATCTCAGATGATGCGCCCGATCCTTTAAATGACGATGATCTTGAAGAGGATGTGGACTTAGCTCCGTTACACGCTATCAATCTGGCCGACCTTTCAATTCAACAGCTTGCCTTAGCCATGACCCCCTACCCGCGAAAGGAAGACGCCGCTGGCGATCAGCAAGTGGAAGAAACTTACGGGGACGCGGAAGAGCCGTCCCCTTTCGCCGTTTTAAAAGGGCTGATGGACGAAAGAAAAAACTAAGAATGAAAAGACCGTCGCTCATCAAAATTGTCATCTTGATATGCCAAGGGACCGCGAACCGAGAAGGCGGACAACAGGTGAAGGCGCGTGTCTGAAACGACAATCCCAACCGGACTGGCAGCGCGTCCAACGTTAGCCATTGACGCCATGGGCGGCGACGCCGGACCGGGCGCCGTCATCCAAGGCGCGGCGATCGCATTGTCACAAAATTTGGGCGCCGATATTCTCCTGGTCGGCGATGAAGCAGTCTTAAAACCGCTCGCAGCGCAACACGACTCGCTCTCTTCGATAAACTTTCTGCATGCGCCGCAAAGCGTGCAGATGACCGATAAGCCAATGCACGTTTTGCGACGCGGTCAAGAGACATCAATGTGGCGCGCCGTTGAATCGGTTTCCAACGGCGCAGCCTCCGCGATCGTTTCCGGCGGGAACACGGGCGCCCTTATGGCCCTTGGCCGACGTCATCTGGGGATGATTGAAGGGGTCGATCGGCCAGCAATTTCTGCCCTTTGGCCATCCCCAAAGGGCCGCGTTATTGTTCTCGATGTCGGTGCAAACGTGGAAGCTTCTGAACGCGAGCTTGTTGTTTTTGCGATCATGGGCGAAGCCTTCGCCCGCGCGCTCACAGGCAAGCAAAAACCAACGGTTGGTCTTTTGAACATTGGCTCTGAAGAATTAAAGGGCCATGACCTGATCAGGCGCGCCGCAAAGGTGCTTCGGGAGGCCGACCCCGGCATGGCGTTTCAAGGGTTCGTCGAGGGCAATGATATCTCCGAAGGCGCTGTTGATGTCGTTGTCACCGACGGTTTTACGGGCAACGTCGCGCTGAAGTCGGCGGAAGGCGCCGCGCGACTTGTTGGCGGGTGGATGAAAGAAGCCCTGACAGGATCCTTGCTTTCCAAACTCGGCGCCTTGTTCATGATGCGGGATCTAAAGGTTTTAAAAAATCGGATTGACCCCTCATCAGTAAACGGCGGCCTTTTCTTGGGGCTCAATGGCATTGTCGTTAAAAGCCATGGCGGGGCGGACGCAAAGGGCGTCGCAAGCGCGATTTCAACCGCCGCCGCTATGGCTGGGAAAGGCTTCCGCAAGGAGGTCGCCAGCACCGTTTCAGCCGTCTTTGAACGGTGGTCGCAACAACCGATCGATGGCGTTGAAAACGACGGCAATAACGCCAATTCTCCATCCGACGGCGCTAAAACCGAAGGCTCTTTGGCCAAATCGGTGGCGGGCGATTTCAAGGCTACGGTATGACCATCAAAGCCGTTGTGACCGGATGTGGCGGATACCTGCCGGAAAAAATTGTAACAAACAAAGAGCTCTCTAAAATCGTCGATACGAGCGATGAGTGGATTCGTGAGCGAACGGGCATTCACGAACGCCACATCGCCGCCGAAGACGAGAGAACGTCCGATCTGGCAGTGCAGGCAGCTCAAGCGGCCATCGCAGACGCTGGTCTGCAGCCTGATGATATCGATCTGATCATCGTGGCGACCGCGACACCAGACCTAACGTTTCCATCGACGGCCGCCATCGTGCAGGCCAAGCTGGGCGCCAAAACTGGTGCTGCGTTTGACCTGCAGGCTGTTTGCACTGGCTTTGTATACGCCCTATCGACCGCCGAAAAATTTCTGTTGTCCGGGCAGCACAGCAAGGCGCTTATCATCGGCGCAGAGACGTTCTCGCGCATACTCGATTGGAAAGACCGCACAACCTGCGTTCTTTTTGGCGACGGCGCCGGCGCATTTGTTCTCGAAGCCCGAGAAACGAACGATGCCGACGGCCGCGGCGTCATCGGCTCCCATTTGCAATGCGATGGACGATTGGTCGATCTTCTGCATGTGGATGGCGGGGTTTCCGCGACCCAGACGACGGGTTTCTTACGCATGAAGGGCAACAAAGTCTTTCGCCAGGCGGTCGAACGTATTTCCAGCGCCATGGTGACGGTTGCAGAAAAAGCGGCGATCAACCCCCGCGATATCGACTGGTTTGTGCCGCACCAGGCCAATGAGCGCATCATCGACGGCGTTGTAAAAAAGCTATCTTTACGTCCTGAACAAGTCGTCTCGACAATCGCGCGCCATGGTAACACCTCGGCCGCATCTATCCCGCTGGCCTATCGCGCCGCCGTCGATGATGGCCGCATCAAAAAGGGCGATCTCGTCATGCTGGAAGCGATGGGCGGGGGGCTCACCTGGGGGGCCGCGCTCCTTCGCGCCTGATGGGCCACCATCCTTCGCGCCCCTCTAATTGGGGATTTCCCGCCCCAATTTTTAGAGGATCGGCGGGTTGAAACCCGTCAATAAATCCAATTACTTATTGACCCATTCCCATGTCAGGGCCTAGCATTGGAACGGATGTGAGGGGTGGAGGAATTTTATGTCCAATGGAACGGTGACAAGAGCCGATCTGACAGATGCCATTTACCGCTCGCTTGGTGTTTCTCGCAACGAGTCCGCAGCTTTTGTGGAACGCATTCTCGAGGAAATTGCTGAGCGTTTGGAAAAGGGGGAAACCGTGAAAATCTCTTCTTTCGGGACATTTTCTGTCCGTGAAAAGAAGATGCGCATGGGCCGCAATCCCAAGACTGGGGAGGAAGTGCCGATTTCACCTCGACGGGTGATTTCATTCAGAGCATCCAATGTTCTGAAGGATCAGATTAACGCCAATTTGAGCGGCAACGCCAATCCACAAGCCGCCGAATAAGGTCATATCGACAAACGTGTTTCGGCTGTCAGTGGGCGCAGCACACAAAAACAATGATCGCGCAAACAGATCGAGAGCACCCTTTCGCGCTGCAACGTGGTCGGCGTCTTCCGAAGGAACGGATTTCACAGGCAGATGGCCACATCAAAAACGTCAAAATCCGCTGATGCTTTTAGGACCATCAGCGAAGCAGCCGAAGAGCTGGACGTTCCGCAGCATGTGCTCCGTCACTGGGAAGATGTCTTTGGACAAATTCGACCCATGCGCCGCGCTGGCGGTCGGCGATATTACCGACCGGTGGATTTAGACTTACTGCGCGGCGTGCGGGCGCTGCTTTATGATAAGCGGTACACCACGCGAGGCGTTCAACAGATCTTCAAAGAGCACGGCGCCAAATACGTGTCAGCAATTGGCCGACATGCGGCGACTGGGGAAACAATTCCACTCACACCCGGTGCTGATCCAACTGTGGCGGCAAAAAGCGATGAGCACCAAGACCTCGCGCCGGCGCCGTTAGCCCCCCTCTCTGAGGCGCAAATCGGATCACCGACAAAAAGGACTGCCACAACAGGATCATCAGAAAAAGCAATGTTGCTCGGGTTACTGCAACATCTCGAAACCGTGCAAGCAGCGCTAAATGAGGCCGTTTCGGCATTGAACGCCATTACCCCCGGCGCCAACGGCGCGCAAAGCAACGATCAGCCGGATCGTTGATCGCCAAATAAACAAGCCAATCAATCCAACATGCCTTATTGCGACACGTCCCAGTGACGCCTATACGGTATCGTTCAACGCCTTTTCGAGGGTGTCTGGTGAACATCGGAGCGTAGCGCAGCCTGGTAGCGCACTTGACTGGGGGTCAAGGGGTCGTGGGTTCGAATCCCGCCGCTCCGACCATTCACCGTCTTTCGTGATGCCGCGTATTGACAACATAACCGCCGAAAGGCTGTTTGATGGTAGGCATGAAAGTTGTTTTGGACTAAGTGTAGACTTAGTTCCGTTGTGGTGTGGGGAATGTTGTCATGAATAAAAAAATCGTTTTTTCGGTATTAGCCTTAGTCGCCATCGGCGCGCCCATTGGTTATGTCATGGCCCAAAAGGCGGACGCGACTCAAAAAAGTGCAAGCCTGAATTCACGAGTCCAACAAAACGACGCCGCGCAAGCCGACAACGACGGAAAACAAATTTCTGAGACGTTGGACAAGACGACAGTAGCGAGCGTCCAAAACACCGAAACAACGTCTGAACAATCAGAAGCTCCCGAACCCAAATCCGAACGCCATAAGATTGAAAGCCTTGAGGGGAAGACGTTAAGCATCTCCCCAGAGCAGTTTAAAGTTCGTCCGGTTATCTACGAACCGACGATTGTTGCAGAATATCCCCATGATACGGGGGCCTTTACCCAAGGTCTATTTTTCGCGAATGGCGCTCTATACGAAAGCACAGGCCAATACAAAGAATCCCAACTGCGTCGCGTAAACCTTCGCACCGGCAAGGTGACAAAAAAAACCGACCTGCCCGATAGCGTTTTTGGTGAAGGCGCAACACAAGTTGGTGACAACCTGGTTTCTGTGACATGGCGCTCGGGCATTGGATACGTTCATGATCTAAAAAACCTCAGCCTAGAGAAGAATTTTGACTATACAGGCGAAGGTTGGGGCCTTGTCTATGACGGCGAAAAACTGATCATGAGCGATGGCACCCAAAAGCTACGCTTTTTTGATCCTGAAACCTTTGAAGAAACGGGATCCGTTGATGTCACCTTCACGGGGCAACCGGTCCGATACCTCAATGAGCTTGAGTTTATCGATGGCGAAGTTTGGGCGAATGTCTGGCAACAGGACGTGATCCTGCGCATCGCCCCAGAGACGGGGATCGTTACCGGCATTATCGACATGTCGAAAATCTACCCCGCCAAAGAACGCGACAATCCCTCCGAGAACGTTCTGAACGGCATCGCTTTCGAACCGAACAGCAAACGGCTTTTCGTCACGGGTAAGCGATGGCCTAAAATGTATGAGATTACGGTCGCCCCGCGCGCTCAAAACAAGTAGTAGAGCTGATCGATTACGGCTCCCCTTCCCGAGCACTTAGGGCGCGAAATGATCAAACCCCACAGAGGGGATCTCCAATTCGCGCCCATCACTGGTCACTAAGCTGACGCCCGGCGCTGTTTGCGTAAACATCTTGACACATCCAATCCGCGTGATCGGCGTATGCACCGTTCGCGCGGCGTCTTCCAACGCTCTTCTTGCTGACGGCGGGGCAGTGAACAGCACTTCATAATCATCGCCGCCGCTCGCCAGCGCCGCCCTGCTCGCCACGGGGTCAGGCTCTGCCGACAACCACTGCGCCGCCGCCTGCGAAAATGGTAACCGCTCCGCTTCCAGAACGAGGCAAACACCGCTTTGTTTTCCAAGATGCCCCGCGTCAGCCAATAGACCATCTGAGACATCGATTGCGCTGTGGGCGATGCTTGCGATCGCCTTTCCGAGGGCCAATCGGGGGATTGGCAACCGGTATCGCTCGTCGAGAAAGCGCCGAGCCCCCTCATCCACGGTCAGTTGATCCGCCCGCAGGCCCAGATAAGCATCTCCAATAAAACCGGAGACGTAGACGTCGTCGCCGACAACCGCCCCTGACCGAAGGAGACAATGCGGCGCGCCGACCCGGCCAACCATCGTCACGGACACCACCAATGGCCCGTCGCGATGACGATGGGCAGTCGTATCGCCCCCTAGGAGCGTGACCCCGAAGGTTTCCTGGTCCTGCGCCAACCCTTCGGCAAAGGACGCGATAAACGCTTCGGACGCAGACAAAGGCCAGGCGCATCCCAACAAATAGGAATGAGGCTCCGCCCCCATCGCCGCCATATCAGACAGGTTCACCCGAAGCGCCTTGCGAGCAATATCCGCTGGCGGATCACTTGATCGGAAATGGACATCAGCGATCAACAAGTCTTTGGCGATGACCAAATTTTCAGCCGCAAGTCCGCCAGAGCTGGGCTCGGCTTGGTTTCCATGAGTCAAAAAGGCGGCGTCATCCGTTAAATCGAGAGCCCCCGCAGCGCCGGTCGCCAAAGGTGCAAAATACTTTCGTATCAGATCGAATTCACCGCCGCTCACGTCACCATGCTCGCCTTAACGCGGCTTGGCCGCAATACCGTTAAACGTCCTCATCAGCGCGAAGATCCTGGGCCGCCGCATCAAGGAGCCCATTGATAAAACTGACTTCGGTCTGATCGAAAAATGATTTTGCTAGCTCGATGTACTCGTCCAACACCACGCGCATCGGCACATCAGGCCGTTGCGTGAGTTCATACAACCCCGCCCGCAAAATCGCCCGGGCCGTTGCATCAATTCGCGGCAACGTCCAACCGCTCGCCAGTCTTCGATGGATATACGGATCAAGACGCTTTTGTTGGGCGACAACGCCGCGGGTAATGTCCTCAAAGAACTTGTCATCGGCGTCATGGATAGCGACATCGTCTATCTCACCCCCAAGACGATATGTTTTGAACTCAAGGACGACGGTATCAACGCCGACCCCTGACTTTTCCATCTGGTAAAGGGCTTGCACGGCCGCTAACCGCGCCGCGGCCCGACGGATATTGTCATTCGAAACGACGGATGGAGAAGATATATTTTGTTTGGTCACAGGTTTTGCGCTTGCGAGCTCGTTATATAATTCGCCTCAAACAAAATCATCACTCGCCCTGGTCTTCCAGGCGATCGATAAACTGTTCGAAATCCTTAGCCTCTCGAAAATTTTTGTAGACTGACGCGTAGCGGACATAAGCAACGTCATCGAGATTGGCGAGGCCCTCCATCACCAATTCTCCAATTTTTGCACTATCGATTTCCGCCTCGCCCATGGCTTCCAATCGGCGCACAATGCCCGTCACCATTTGTTCGACGCGCTCTTGATCGACATGTCGCTTACGCAACGCGATCGTGACGGACCGCATGAGTTTGTCGCGGTCGAACGGCGCCTTCTTACCAGAACTTTTTACGACGATGAGGTCGCGCAACTGAACGCGCTCGAAAGTTGTAAACCGCGCGCCGCACGCCCCACATTGGCGACGGCGACGGATTGTCGACCCGTCCTCCGCGGAGCGGGAATCCTTCACTTGCGTGTCTTCGCAATCACAAAACGGGCATCGCATGGGCGGTTTTCCGCAATCGTCTAAAGAGTGGAAAGCGAGGGCCTCGCCCACACTAGTACGAACCTCACCGTTATGGAGGGCTCTAACCCTTAAGTAAATCAACCCCTAAGCTCGGCCCGGCTCGAAATCCACCCAGTCGATCAGGATCAGTAGATCGGAAAACGGGCCGTTAACGCCTTCACCCGTGTCATAACGGATTGTTCGAGAGATTGCATCTCAGCGCCACGTGACAGCCCATCGAGGATTTCCACCATCAGGCCGCCGGTTTCTTCGCATTCCGCAGCACCGAAACCCCGCGTCGTCACAGCCGGTGTTCCCACTCGTATGCCGGAGGTAATAGTCGGCTTCTCCTCATCGAACGGAACGCCATTTTTGTTACACGTAATACCGGCATTCTCCAGCGCGTCCTCCGCGGCGTTACCCTTGACCCCTTTCGGACGCAGATCGATTAGCGCCAGATGGCAATCGGTGCCGCCGGAAACGACGGCGTAGCCGCCATCGACAAGCGTTCGCGCCAATATTTGTGCATTGTCAATCACACGCTGGGCATATGTTTTGAAAGACGGCTGCAGCGCTTCGCCAAAGGCCACCGCCTTCGCGGCGATCACGTGCATCAACGGACCGCCTTGCAACCCGGGAAAAAGCGCCGATCGGATTTTCTTCGCCAAAGCCGCGTCATTCGTCAGGACAAGACCACCACGCGGCCCGCGCAGCGTTTTATGGGTCGTTGTCGTCGCAATATGAGCATGAGGGAACGGCGAACCATAGACACCGCCGGCGACCAAGCCGGCATAATGCGCCATATCGACCATCAAGTAAGCACCGACAGAATCGGCAATTTCACGGAAACGTTTAAAATCGATTTGACGTGAATACGCACTCCCGCCGGCGATAATAATCTTTGGGCGGTGTTCCTGCGCTAAAGCATAGGCCTGATCATAATCAATGAGTTGCGTTTCTTCGCATACGCTGTAATGAACCGCTTTAAACCACTTACCAGATTGATTGACGCGCGCACCATGGGTTAAGTGACCACCGGCTGAAAGATCCATACCGAGAAAACAATCGCCTGGCGCCATCAACGCCATGAACGTGGCCTGATTGGCCTGACTACCCGAATGAGGCTGAACAAGCGCTTCGTTACAACCGAATAGCTTACACGCTCTATCGATCGCGATACGTTCTACTTCGTCAACAAATTCGCATCCGCCATAGTAGCGTTTGCCCGGATACCCCTCGGCATATTTGTTTGTCAGTACAGATCCTTGCGCTTCTAATACCGCTTTAGAAACGATATTCTCAGAAGCGATGAGTTCGATTTGTTCCTGCTGACGCGATAGTTCTTTTCCAATATTAGCGAAAACTTCTGCGTCTGCGACAGCGACGCCGCCGGAAAAAAACGCGGCCTCCTGAGCCTCTAACACTGCGCTCATCAACCTATCCTTTTATTTAGTTTGTCCTATGTTTCCGCGCTTTTAGACACTCTATGCGCACTTCGCAACGCGACGACCTATCAGAAAAATATCAGCTCAACATATCTGGGAAATATCACCATATTTGTATAATTCTCGGTTTGTACTACTGTGGTTTTTTAGTTGCATTCTTGTGAACACACGTCAATACTTCATTTGTGCTTGATTTTTTAAAAATTTAAGTGTATAAAAATTCTACCTTGGATTGTTAAGCGAAGAATGGTCTACTTTTATTTAGGCTTGCCGCAATCAGAGCCACAAAATCACAATATTGCTTTAGCACCGAAATAAGGAGGCGCCACAAGATGGCCCCAGCCAATCCGGAACTTGATTCCACAGAAACGTTACAACTAACAACTGAGATCGTTTCAGCCTTCGTCAGCAACAACTCAATCAATGGTGATAAGCTTCCGGCTTTGCTCCAGGAAGTACATGACGCGATCCGCGCCCTCGCCGCTGGCGGCACCGCCCATGCAGGAAATCAACAACCCGCAATCCCCATCAGCAAATCAGTAACCCCAGACCATGTCATCTGCCTTGAGGATGGTAAGAAGCTGAAAATGCTGAAGCGTTACCTGCGCACCCAATATGATATGTCGCCAGAAGATTACCGGCGCAAATGGGGATTACCGGCCGATTATCCGATGGTTGCGCCCAATTATGCAAAACGTCGCTCGCAGTTCGCCAAAGAAATTGGCCTCGGCAGAACCGCCGCTTCCACCCGCGCCACCCCCAAGAAGAAAGCCGCCCCAAAAAGAGGACGCGGACGCGGACGCAAACAAGCGTAAAGAATCCAGGATCTCTAAGAAAAAACACCGCCCGAAATGGGCGGTGTTTTTTTATCGAAAATATCGTTGAAGTTCGACAGCGTCTATAACAGTTATAGACGGAATCGAACCTGATCGGCCCAGAAACGTTCTAGCCGGGACAGTGCTTTGTTCGTGTTGTCCATGATATCCTGATCAACGCCGCCCACCTGTTCGACGGAATTTAATTGACGTTCAAACAATTCCTCTAATTTCGTGCGAACGGCTAACCCCGTTTCTGTCAATGAAACCCGCTTTGACCGCCGATCCGTATCGGAACGCTGCTCGCGGATGTACCCTTTGTCGATAAGCTGCTTCAGGTTGTAAGACACATTGGAGCCCAGATAGTGACCGCGGGTGCGCAACTCACCCGGCGTCAACTCTGCTGGCCCAATATTGTATAACAACAAAGCTTGCACAGAATTGATATCTGTCTGACCAAGGCGCTCTAGTTCATCCTTGATAACATCGAGCAATTGCCTGTGAAGGCGTTCGACAAGGTGGAGAAGTTGTAAATAAGACGACCGCAATCCTTCAGGATCAGCGCTTTCCGTCTCGCCCATCCCGATAACCCCTGTCGCCAAAGCCCTTTCTACCGCCGCCATTTTTCCGTCCTGGTTAAACTGTTTACTGATCTGCCTGAGTAAGTGTGTATCAATATTCTCTAAAGGTCGTCTTAAAAGTCGCCATTCAATTTGAAATCGAATTGTAAGCAGGTTGGTAAGACTTATCGATTCGATCCTGCTCGCGTCGACGGGAGCAATCTAAGCCACATGAGGGCCCGCCCCCCCTTTCACGCGACGCTGCGAAGGCGCATAAAGAAACCCTTAAAACCTTTACGAAGGGTATGAAGAAAGATTTGAATAATGTCTCGGCCCTCAAATTTACAGCAATCGGCCGCCTTTCCTAAAACGCGTTTGCGCCGTTTACGGGGTCGGGCGTGGTCGAGAGCGCTCAATGCGGAAACTTGCCTGCGCCCACAAGATTTGGTCTGGGCGATTATTGTAAAAGACGGGCCTGACAGCGAACCCGTCCCTTCTATGCCAGGGGTCGAACGCCAATCCATTCAAGCGGCGGTTGAAACGGCGAAAAAAGCGAGAGACTTGGCGATTCCAGCCATCGCAATTTTTCCACACACCTCTAAGGATGACCGAAGCGCCGACGCGGCGCTTGCCTATTCCTCCGAAAACCTGATGTGCCGAACGGCGCGGGCCATTAAAGCCGCCGTACCGGAAATAGGCCTCATCGCCGATGTCGCGCTCGATCCCTATACCGATCACGGCCATGATGGTGTCTTGGTCGACGGAAAAGTTCTCAATGATGAAACGATCGAGCTTCTGATAACCCAAGCGCTTGTCCAAGCTGACGCAGGGTTCGACGTCCTCGCCCCATCGGACATGATGGATGGGCGCATCGGCGCGATTCGCGACGCCCTAGAGGCTAAGGGTTTTAAAGACACCCAAATTATGTCCTACGCGGCAAAATATGCGTCCTGCCTTTATGGCCCCTATCGCGACGCGATCGGGTCGGCCGGCGTGCTTCAAGGGGATAAACGCACCTATCAGATGAATCCGGCGAATAGCGATGAAGCGTTACGCGAGGTTGCGCTCGACATCGCTGAAGGGGCCGATAGCGTTATGATCAAGCCAGCGTCATACTATCTCGACATTATTCATCGCGTCAAAGAAACGTTCGCTATGCCGACCTTCGCGTTTCAAGTATCCGGAGAATATGCATCCATCATGGCGGCCGCCGAGCGCGGCTGGATTGACCAAGATAGCGCTATCATCGAAAGCATGACGGCGATTAAGCGCGCGGGCGCCGATGGTGTCATCACCTACTTTGCGCCCCTCGCTGCTCGCCTTTTAAGCGCCCGCTCGGAAGGATAACGTCATGAAGGCCCTAGTGAAGTCGCACGCTAAAGAAGGTATTTGGCTGGAAGACGCCCCAATCCCTGTCATCGGTCCGAATGACGTTCTTATCAAAGTCAATAAAACGGCGATCTGTGGCACGGACGTTCATATCTACAATTGGGATGAGTGGGCGCAAAAAACAATTCCTGTACCGATGACGGTTGGTCACGAATTTTCCGGCGAGATCGTGGAGATCGGGTCGGAGGTTCATCCGGAACATTCAAAGATGAAAATCGGCGACCGGGTATCTGTAGAGGGCCATGTCACATGCGGGTACTGCCGAAATTGCCGGGCTGGCGCGCGCCATTTGTGTCGTAATACGGAAGGTATTGGGGTCAACCGCGCCGGCGCCTTCGCTGAGTATGTCGCGGCCCCGGCATTCAATGTCTATCGTTTGCCGGACGATATCTCAGATGATATGGGCGCGATTTTCGACCCCTTTGGCAATGCTGTGCATACCGCCCTTTCATTTGATTTGGTGGGCGAAGATGTGTTGATCACCGGCGCTGGCCCCATCGGGATTATGGCGGCCGCTGTCGCTCGTTTTGTGGGGGCGCGCCACGTGGTCATCACCGATGTAAACGAATACCGATTGGCCCTAGCGCGAAAGATGGGCGCAAGCCGCGCCGTCAATGTCGCCAAGGACGACCTTCGCGACACCATGGCGGATCTTGGCATGAGAGAAGGCTTTGATGTCGGCCTCGAAATGTCCGGGGTTCCAGCAGCATTTGGCGCCATGCTAGACACAATGAACCATGGCGGGCGCATCGCGATGCTCGGCATCATGCCAAATGGCGCTGGCATTGATTGGGACACCGTTATTTTCAAAGGCCTTGAAATCAAAGGCGTATATGGTCGGCAAATGTTCGAGACCTGGTACAAAATGGGCTCCCTCCTCCAGGCGGGCCTTAACCTTGCGCCGATCCTGACCCATCAATTTGCTGCGAGTGATTTTCAGCAAGGTTTTGACGTCATGAGGTCGGGGCTTTCGGGTAAAGTTGTGCTAGATTGGGCGAAAATCGCCTAACCCAGCAATTAAGCAGGCCCGAAGTTTGCAGGCCTGACAGAACGTTTCGACTCTATTATGTTTTCGTCATGTTCCTGGAAACTGAGCAAATTGCTTCGCTACTGATAACGGCCTTTGTGCTTGGCATGGGGGTCGGCAAGCTGTTCGCACGCAGCGGCGAACGATCCGTAACGCCGCCGGCGGCAGTTGCTTTAACAGAACCGTCTGGCGAGCCAGAGCCCGCCGAGCCACAACTTTTTTCAAGCCCTGATGCTGCGCCAAACGACGATTTAACCGAGATCATCGGCCTAGACGCGGCCACCGCTGATCAGCTGAACGCCATCGGCGTCTATACAGTTGGGCAAATCGCCGCTTGGTCCACCGCCCACGCCTTATGGGTTGAGGAGAAGCTAAATGCGCCCGACCGGTTAAGGCGCGAGCGGTGGATCGAACAAGCCATTACCTTGCGCGACGCCAGCGAAGCTGCTTGATCTCCATCAGACATCCACACAGTTGATTCGACCAGTTGCTGCTCGCATCTGATCGCGCAGAAGGAATTCCCATGATACCGCGTTACACCCGCGCCGCGATGGCCGATATTTGGTCCCCCGAAACGCGTTTCCGCATTTGGTTTGAAATTGAAGCCCACGCCGCCGATAAAATGGCTGAGCTTGGGGTGATCCCAAAAGAAGCCGCCGCGAAGGTATGGGAAAAGGCGCAGAACGCGACGTTTGATATTGCGCGCATCGATGAGATTGAACGCGAAGTAAAACACGACGTGATCGCTTTTCTCACCCATCTGGCTGAAATCGTTGGCCCTGAAGCACGTTTTGTCCATCAGGGCATGACGTCATCGGATGTTCTGGATACCTGCCTATCGGTCCAATTGATGCGCGCGAGCGACCTGCTTCTGTCGGGTATGGATCGCGTCCTCGCCGCCCTTGAAAAACGCGCCTTTGAATTCAAGAAAACCCCATGTTTAGGACGCAGCCACGGCATTCACGCTGAGCCGACAACCTTTGGCGTCAAACTAGCGACGTTTCATGCCGAGTTCCAAAGGGGTCGCAAACGGTTGGAGGCGGCGCGTGAGGAAATCGCCGTATGCGCCATTTCCGGCGCCGTCGGCACCTTCGCCAATATCGATCCAGCGGTTGAAGCTCACGTTGCGGATAAACTTGGTCTTGTCGTCGAGCCTGTCTCAACGCAAGTTATCCCGCGTGATCGGCACGCAGCGTTCTTCTGCGCCCTCGCCGTCATTGCCTCATCGGTTGAAAGACTAGCCGTGGAGGTAAGACATCTCCAGCGCACGGAGGTTTTGGAAGCAGAGGAGTATTTCTCAAGCGGCCAAAAGGGCTCCTCTGCGATGCCTCACAAACGCAACCCGATCCTAACAGAAAACCTCACCGGGCTTGCACGGCTTGTTCGAATGTGCGCGACCCCGGCCCTTGAAAATGTCGCCCTATGGCATGAACGGGATATCTCCCACTCATCAGTTGAGCGCGGCATCGGCCCTGACGCCTGCGTGCATTTAGATTTCGCGCTACATCGCCTGGCAGGGGTTGTGGAACAACTCGTTGTCTATCCTGAGCGCATGCAGGCGAATCTCGATCAGCTCGGCGGATTGACGAACTCCCAGCGTGTCCTCCTCGCTCTCACTCAGGCAGGCGCGCCGCGCGAAGACGCCTACCGCCTTGTTCAACGCAACGCCATGCCGGCCTGGCGCGGGGAAGGCGCTTTTCTCGATAATCTAAAAGCTGACGGCGATGTGACCGAACGGCTGAGCATCCCCGAGATTGAGGCCCTTTTTGATCCGGCCCATCATTTTAAACATGTCGACACGATCTTCACACGTGTCTTCGGGCATGCCTAAATGATAAAAAGAGGGGCGCAGAACGCCCCTCTTTTTCTAAACACTTGATACACCCCTTGCTCGCGATTTTACCGACGATTAAGCGCTGCATTAATCAGCGATAGGACTAAGAATCCGGCAGCAAGGGCGAACAAAGCTGGTGTCGTCTCTGCTGAAAAATGGACCGGCTCAAAGGGGCCGCCTTGCGTTAGGGCCGCGACTGGCTTCGGGTCGCTAAACGCAGCTGGCGTGACAACACCCAACAAGGGCGACAAGTGAAAGGCTGTAGCGCCGGCAAACGGCAAGACCGCTAGGAAAGACCCAAGCTTTCGTGTCATCGGAAGAATGATCAACGCGCCTGCGACAAGTTCCAACGCCCCCGTTGCGTAGTTCACCAAGGGAAAGAACAGGTCAGCCATTGGGAACCCAAGGGCCGTCGCCTTATATTCAATATAGGGAAAAATGTGAGCGCCGCCGGTAAACTTCGTCACGCCAAACATCAACAAGAACCCGCCAATCGCGAGCGCTAAAATCCATCGAACAATTGCCATCTCAAGGTCTCTCCTCATGCAGCGGGTTTGAGCGCTATGCCCTGCCCATTTATCCTTTCCGGGATTTATTCATGAAGGAGGCATAACACCATGGCAACGCCCGAGAACGTGAAGATCCGTGAGAACCTTACGCAATAGCGCCCAACTGGCGTCGAAAACACGAAACCGCCGATCTCGGCTGACATGGCGGTCAACCGAAAGATCGGCGGCTTCAGATTAATCTCTCCCTTTTTCGCCTCGGATGAGGTTCCTTTCGTAATTCAAAAACCAAGAACGCTTATACGAACGCCCCAACCGCGGTTACCTCCTTCGAACGGTTCCGAGCCGAACGATGTCGACGTAAATGGGCGGCGCGCCCGGCGAGGCCCGCAAACCCAATGATCATCAACGCCCACGCCCCTGGTTCCGGCGCGGCCGTAACGGCGCCAACGCTATCGACCAGGGCGCCGATGGAGCCGCCAATGGATCCGGCGTTTCGCAAGCGGATCAACGAGCAGCCGCCAACGCTAATCGCTGAGCAAGCCGAGGTTAAATCCGCGGTCAAATCACCGCCGGCGCCCCCATCCAACAGGACAAATTCGCCCGAAAACGTGGCGACGCCGCCGATTACTTCACCAATCGAGACCGCCAAAATGTTGAAGCCGGTGGTTGGCAAAACACTCGCCGCAAAACCAGCCCCGGTTAGTGGCAGATCATATTGAAGAACAAGATCACCGCCGGGACCAATCAGCGCCGCCGCGCCATCAGCTGAGCCTAAAGCGGCCCCGGGGTCAGTTGTGTTGGTGCTTGAAAACACCGTGCCGCCGAAAACGGTCGTCGCCGCTTTCGCCGGAAGGGCCGCGATACAAGCGGCCAATAGGACAATTGCTATTCGTGTCGCCATGGTCATGGCATGTTTCTCCTGGACGTGATTAAAGCCACGCCCCCCTGCTTAACCCGACCAAATTTATGGGGCGCCTTCTAACGAGGTCTTGTTCAAATCGTTAAAAAACAAGTTGTTAGGCATATTTAGGCGCACCATCCTGTTAGGAATCCCTGTCTGTCACGCCCCAAACGCCGTCATATTTTTTTGAAAAAATGAGAACGCTTTATGAGCGCCCGAAAGATCGCGCTAAATACGTCTTTAATGTCTGAAAAATAACGTCTACTCGATACGCGACCCTTCGGGAGGTTGCGACGGATTTGGGTGGCCCGGGTGCCGGGCTTCTTGTGACATCCGCGTGAGCGCCCTAGGCGTCAGAGGTTAAGCGGTTTGTCTGCCCAACTATTGGTTCGTTATTGGAAGATGACGGACGTTATGAATAACGAGGAATATTGCGGTTATGGCTAAAATCAACGTCGGCTTGGTGTCAAAAGGCGCTGGACTTTTCGCCATAACAGCCATCGCTGCATTCCTAATTTTCAACGTTCAGGCCCACAGCATCCAAGGAAAAAGCGGATCGGCATTGGACGGTGATCCCCCATTAATCGCCCCGACCGCCACCTCTAACAGCGACACGCCGGAAGCGGCGTCACCAAATGGCGAGCCCACCGAGGACAGCGCCGGATCCGCGCAAGGTTATGCGACGGCCATTTTTGCTGGCGGATGTTTCTGGTGTATCGAGGCGGATTTTGAAAAGGTCAACGGCGTTCTTGCCGTGCTGTCAGGCTACAGCGGCGGGAATGTTGATAATCCGTCTTATGAACAAGTAACCTATGAAAACACCGGGCATTACGAGGCGGTGGAAGTCCGCTATAACGCCGCAACCGTTGATTATCGTACCCTAGTCCAATATTTTTTCCGCCATATCGATCCCCTGGACCCCAATGGTCAGTTTTGTGACAAAGGCTCGTCTTATAGGACCGCTATCTTTCCGGGTACGCCGGAAGAACGGACAATCGCAGAGGAAGAAAAAGCGAATGTCGCCGCAGAGCTAAACGCAAGCGTCGCCACCAAAATCATCGATCGTGGTGAATTTTGGATCGCCGAAGAATATCACCAAGATTACTATAAGAAAAACGCGCTTCGCTATAGACTCTATCGCCAAGGCTGTGGCCGCGATCGGCGCGTGGAACAACTTTGGGGCAAGTAAAGAGCCACTATCGTTTTCCAAAAGCCCATAATTTTGCTCAGTCCACAACGGTCGTAACCGGCTGATCAGCCGGCGAGCGGACGATCGGCCATAAGAGTTGCTCCGCCACAGTTGTCTCTGGCAAGTTTTCAACGCCCATCCGTTTTGGATACCGCCGCGTTATTTTTGCTGTGCCAAATAGGATATCCCAGAAAAACAAGAGATTACCATAGTTGCCCTTATAATGGGTCGCGTCATCGGAAGCGAATTTGCCGTGGTGCGCGCTGTGGGTTGCTGGTGTCGAAATGGTGCGCTCAACAACCCACATGACGGGGGAAAGCCACGCTATTCGATAAAGCGGCGCATCCCACCGCACATCGCTGTGGGCGCCGATAATGACAAGCATCTTCACAACAATGTATCCGGCGTAAATCCATCCAAGTCCCAGATAGATGAGCGCGCCGGAGAGCCAAAGGCCGGGCATCATCACATAGTAAAAAATATTGTTGCGATAAACGATCCGTACTGAAAGATATTCAGCGTTATGATGAGGACGGTGTAGTTTATAGAGCCAAGGAATTGTGTGAGATAAACGGTGCCACCAATACTGAACCATATCGTCGAAAATCAGGAAGAGAGCGATCCCGGCAATTATTGGAATACCCGATAGAGCGCCGGCGCTGCTTGGCCAAATCAAACTAGTCAAAAACCCACCCCCTAAAAGGGCAAGGGGTTGGGTGACCCCCAAAAGGGTAACGGTACTGACAATCTCAACGATCCAATCGCTCCGCGTTTGGGCCGGCTTTCGGAAAAAACCACCGCGAAAGGCCTCTAGCGCCGCAAACGTGATAAAGATCAGTAGTATCGCCAACTTTTCCATGATGTGTCCTCACAAGGTGATCCACCATCAAATGTAAGGGATCGTTCATGATTTGAATGCTAAATATTTTACATTTAATGGGACCCATGGACGAAAACCAGAACCTGCCCCTTCTTCAACTACTGCCCAGCCCCCTTGTCAGCGCCTTAAAGAAAGCGGGCCAGAGCAAACGCTATGAGGACGGGCAAACGATCCATTCGCGCGGGAGAACGCGGCCGAGCCTGTCTATCATCATGTCCGGCCGGGTTAGATTTGGTCTATACACTGAGGCGGGCACTTACATTCAAAATGGGCTCTTGAGTACGGGTCATTGCTTTGGCGAGGCGACGCTGTTCATCAACAAACCGCGCCCATATGATGCCGATGCTATCAACGTGACCGACATTCTGGACATCCCAAAATCCACGTTCGATCGGTTACTCAAAGATCATTCGGAACTCGCCCAAGCGCTTCTTATCACGTTGACGGCCCGCCTCTATGAAGGGCTGGAATTCGCTGACGATCTTCGGACGTTTCCAACCGATGTGGCCGTTGCCAAGCAACTCCTACGACTTCGCGAAGGCGGCGGATTTACAGGGGACATCGTCCCGGTCCGCCAGATCGATCTGGCATACACATTGGGTCAATCCCGGGTCAGTGTGGGCAAAGCCCTGAAGAAACTTCAGGACAACGGCCTAATCGAGCTTCGCTATGCAGAAATCCGTCTCACGGATAGGGCCGACCTGCTGGCGTGGATTGCGTCCCGCGGATTTTCGAGGTTTTAAGCCTTCCCCCAAGTGTCCCCACACTCTCATAATGGGTGGCATCGTTTTTGACTGCGTCCGCTCCCCTCAAGGAGAAAGGCGCTTCAATCCGTCAATCCAATCCGCTGCCGAAAAGAGAAGCGCCTTGATGTCAGCGCTGGTATGTCGCTAGAGCATGGCGGAGTTTGACCTTCATCCAGGGCGAGGCATCGTTGCAGCACCCCCAAAAAAGCCGAGACGCATGGCCCACAGCAAAAATTCCCCGACCAACAAGACAAACGAGCCCAAGAACGGGGCGCCCGTAATTAAGAAAATCAATCTCGCCCTTCAGGGCGGCGGCGCCCATGGCGCATTTACCTGGGGCGTCCTCGATCGTCTATTGGAGGACGATCGTCTGGAAATAGATTCCATCTCCGGGGCGAGCGCCGGCGCTATGAACGCGGTTGTCTTAGCCGACGGCCTTCTCGATGGCGGCAAGAAAGCGGCTCGCGCCGAGTTGGCCGATTTCTGGGGCCGGATCGGCAAGGCGGCGCGCAGCAGCCCGTTACAGCGCACCATGTTTGAACGCTGGTCCGGCGATTGGAGCCTTGATAACTCGCCTCTATACCTTTGGTTCGATCTTCTGTCTCGCGTGGCAAGCCCCTATGATCTCAATCCCATGGATATTAATCCGCTTAGGGATATTGTCGCCGACGTCGTCGACTTCGACCGCGTGCGCGCATGTAGTGAAGTGAAACTCTTTGTCTCGGCCACCAATGTGGAAACAGGCCGCGCAAAAGTCTTTCACCAGGAAGAACTGACCTGCCAGCATGTCATGGCGTCGGCCTGCCTGCCGCTGCTGTTCAAGGCAGTCACCATCGATGGCGTTCCCTATTGGGATGGCGGCTTTATGGGCAACCCGCCCCTTTGGCCCCTTTTTGATCACGCCAAAAGCGATGATGTCGTCATTGTCCAGATCAACCCGATGATGCGCCGGGGCGCCCCCACAAAGGCGCGGGATATTTTTGATCGCATCAATGAAATCACGTTTAACGCCTCCCTCATGCGCGAATTGCGCACGGTCGACTTCGTCACCCGCCTGATGGATGACGGTCGCCTTGACGAAACGGGATACCGCCGCGTTCTAACCCATATGATCGGCGACGAAGCCGCCCTCGCCGATCTCGGCGCCTCGTCAAAACTGAACGCAGAAACGGCGTTCCTGGATATGCTGTTTTTGAAAGGCCGAGAGGCGGCGACCCAATGGCTCGACAAACACTTCGACGATTTGGGCCAACGCCCAACCGTTGATTTGCGCACTATTTTTCATGGAGAAGAGGACCCGCTTGATGGCGATAAGCTTGAGCGGAAGGGGTATTTTCAGGAAGGGGCGTAGGCGGGCGGAGCGCATACAGTCTTTCAGTCATCGCCAACTAAAATGGCGCGCCGTTACGATTTTAGTGGGTCGAAATTTTTCCAAACGCAACATTGACGCTGTAGGGTTGAGTTTCTGAAAACTGACGAGAAACTGCCTAAGTTAGCCGCTTTAGTTTTTTGAACGCTTGCCTGTCCCCTATGGGTGTCGATGCTGACACCTCAAGAGACGCAGGAATTTTAGCGTTTCACTCTCGCCTTTCGGTCAGTACCGCAACAATTTCTGGAAAATCAGTTTCGATCGTATCTTCATCCCATTGTGGACCGGTGAGGTTTGGCGGTTTGCGTCGTGGCGTGGGCATGGGTCTGCCCGTCCGGCGTTCGTAGGCTTCGTCAGCCGCTGTGAACAACAACACGCCGTCAACATGCGGCGCATGCGAGAGCTTATCCGCCAATTGGGCGAGATTATACGGCACACAAGCTGTCCACGCTCGACCTCTTTTTATCAGTGAAGACCGGAAATCTTCGAAGTCATCATCGGAGCAACCGCCGCCAAGAAGGTAGGCGACAGCCCAGAGGTCCGTGCGGTAGAGCCTGTCCATCTCGGCCCAAAGCATTTTGTCCCATGACTTAATCGCACTCGATTTGAAATCAGACAGCCGTGAAATCATCGCTTCGATGGGATCGACGTCGTCCACAATTTCAATGATCTCCCAGAATAGATCTTCGGTCATTGCGCTAGGATCGGGTTTGGTTTTTGCGGTTGGCTTAGCGTCTGTTTCGATACGCCGGATTTTTTCATCGATGAGCGCCAGTTGCTGCGGCGTTGCTGACGGTTTGATGTCCGAACGCCAGCGCCGATGAGCCTCGAGCGCAAGAGCCTTTCCCTCGTCGATATATTGCTGTGTCGTCCCCTTCCCCAAATGCCGACGGTAGAACGTTATCTCTGCAGTCATCTCGCCGGCGGCATGGCGCCAAAGCTGGTCGACCTTTCGGATAGCACCTTTTTTTTTGAAATATTCTAAGAGCTCTTCGAACGTCTCAGTGACGCCTAAATGATAGTGTTGTTTCGTTCGCAGCCAGTGGCAGATTTGATCATCGGCGCCCTCAGCCTTGTAGGCCTCGAAGGTGCGTTCTCTCGCCACTGTAAACGGCCAAATGTCGCGGCGCTTGGCTTCTTCATAACAATCTTCATGGGCATCGATATACCGCTCGGCGTCTCGGTCGAGATCCTTGAAATGAAACTTGAAGGGCTTCGACAAACCGCGTCTCCTGCAAGTTTTGCGACCCGACGTCGGGGTAACGTCAGATGAATCCAATTGGTCTGAATGGCCATCAGACAGAGTCCGAAACAGACCTGAATATTTCGTAAGCAAGTACGGACCGAAATTGCCGATACACGGGCGCTCATCGGCGGTTTTGCGCCGCATTACAGTGGTAAAAATCTGGCGCCGGATGCCCGTTGTTAGCAAGCATTTGCCCGAATACCCGGCCGGGCGCTCAGGCGCGTTTTACCAACGCCGCCCCTTGGTGTATCGTCCCCTTCATGTTGTACCCGTCTTTCGCCATCGCCTTGCTTCTTCTCAGTCCCGAAGCGCCCTATGCGCCGCCTTATGTGAGCGGGGCATTGTCGACCGATGCGTTTGAAACGCGCGATCCGCAATATTTGGACTGTATTCAAATCATCCAAAATGATGCTGAAATCGGTCGCATTGGCGCGGAACAATGGACGAGCGAAGGCGGCGGTCCGCCGGCGCAACATTGCCTGGCGATCGCAGAGCTTGCGAACGGGCGCCCGCGGCTCGCCGGTGTCCGGTTGATGCAACTTGCAGGACGCGCGGAAGCCGGCGATGAGCCCACCCGCGCGATTGTCTACGCCGAAGCCGCCCTTGCCTTCATTGACGCGAAGCTGCCAGACTTCGCGGTTGAGGCGGCGGACGCCTCTCTCCAGCTGGATGACGCCAATCCGGATCTGCACTTCGTCGCCGCTAAGGCGTATGCTGAAGACCAGCAATGGCAGAACGCGATTTCCGCGATTTCGCGTTTCGAAACCTCGCACGCCATGAACACCGAAGCCTACATCATTCGCGCGCGCAGCTATCGGTCTCTTTTGAAAGACGACGAGGCAGCAAAAGATGTTGTCGCGGCGCTGAGATTGGAGCCCACCAATATCGACGCCCTCACCCTTCGCGGAGACCTTGCCCGCGCGGGTGTCAACATCGCTGTGCGCATTTCAAAAGCGCCTTCGACAAAATAAATCGATCCCAATCAAGTCAGGTGGTTCCTACCGTGGGCAGCGCCGAACCATCATCCGTCATGGCGCTTTGATCCCAAGTCGAAAAACAGCGACGGCCCCTTGAAACGCTATCCCAAATCAGACGACCTTTGGCCATCGGCAATAATGCGGTGCGTTAACGAAACATTAACGCCTGGGGACAAGCATCCTCATATGAGGACATCAAAGAACGGATCTGACATGGCGAATGCGGAAAGCCTGAAAGAGAAGGATGTTCGTGCGCTTCAATCCATGGTGTTGGCCGAAGCGCCGCGACCGCGCCGCGCGAAGCGCACCCTTTCGCGCGCCGCCGCACTTGAACTGATTGATCGATTATCCCGCGAAAGCGTTGGCGGACTTGCAACCCTCGCTGGCGCGACGGTTTTCCTTGCCGGTCTTTTCGGCGCCGCTGCGCCCTTGCGCGCAGGGCTGTGGGTGACGCTCGTCCTCAGCGCATTGATTGTTTGTCGTTTTTTACAACATCGATATCGCTCTGGCGCCGGCGCGTCCGCCACGCCTTTTAGCTGGCGTCGGGATTACAATGCCGCCGTTACTGTCCTCAGCACCGCCTTCGGCGCCGGCGCAATCTTTATGGTTCAGGGCGCCAATCCAACGGGAGCGGCCGCCGCGCCATTAGCCGATTGGGCGCACGTCATTATTGGCGTGGTTTTCGGCGGCCTGATCATCGCGGCCGCCTTCCACCGGGCCCACGTCACAAGCGTCGCCTCGCTACTTGCCCCCGGCGGGGCTCTGGCAATTTATTCGCTTGCCCGGCATGGTTTTCTGGAAGGGGCCGGCCTTCTCCTGCTTGGCGGGTTTGTAATCGCCGCCCTCGCAATCGTTGCCAGCGCATCGTCAATCAGAACGGCCGTCAGCGGCCGACTTCCAAGAACCACCCTCTTTCGCCAAGACCCAGATCAGGAGCGGCTTGACCAAGGCCAATATGGCTCAGAGGTCCGCGCATCCGCATCGGGCGCGGAAGATCGCGCGCGCCATGCCGCGACAGGTTAGCTATTGCAACGACAACTTGGCTTGACATCATATTGAGGTTGGAGGCCAAGATACGCGACCCCAAGTTCTAAAAAATTTGAAATTCTTCTGTTTCGTTAGACTTCCACAATACCCTAAGGGTATTTCGGACATAAAAGTCCGGTACAAAATACACGCCATGATGGCGACGAACCAAACGAAACGCATCTTATGCCGCCCCTCCGACGCTATGTCTGCCTGCAAACCATACCCTTCGCAATTGCGAAATTTATGGCCGTTTTGGCGCATGAGTACGTTTATATTGCACAGCAACATGCTTTAAGGACCGAATCCCATGGCTGAAGGCTTCCATACCGTCGATGATCAAGAGACGCTGAAAACGGTCCTCAGGCTCGCGCAAGAAGACAAGGCGACGCCAAAGGAGAAAGACGGCTCGCTGAATACCTCCTTCACCCAGCTCGTCGAACAGCTTGTAAAATTCGCGACAGGAGAAGATTCCTACTGGGATGAACCGCGCAATTTGTTGGATCGCGCCGTGCACGCCTGGAAAGCAACCGCGATTCGCAAACCGGGTGAGCCCGCCATATCTCTGACGATCCAGGAAGGTGATGATTGGCGCTCTCGGCGTCTTGTTCTCGATATCGCCGCCGACGATAAACCGTTTATCGTTGACTCCCTCAGCAGCGCCTTAACCGAGGCTGGCAAACCCGTTTCCTTTTTTGTGAACGCCGTCATCGACGGCGCGCGGGATAAAAACGGCAAGCGGACCCAATCGGGCGTCGCTGTAAGAGAGTCCATGATTCATGCGGAGATGGATCCGCCAGTGGACGACGCCGAGATCGACGCCCTCGAAAGTGAATTACGCCTTGCCTTGGCTGACGTCTCCCTTTCTGTTGATGACTGGGAACCCATGCGCGCCCGTCTAGGGGCGTGCATCGCCCAGCTGGAACGCACCCGCCCCGCCGGTGTGGACGCCGACGACCTTCGCCAAACCATCGATTTTCTAAAATGGCTCTGGGATAACCGTTTCGCGTTCCTTGGCGCGCGCCGTTATGCGTACTCCACAAAAAGCGGCAAAACGACGTTCACCCATGACAAGACGGCGGATCTTGGTATTGCCCGCGATCAGGAAAAACGAATCCTGAAAACCACGTACACAGAAGATGGTGAGATTACACCGGCGGTTCTGGATTTTATGGAATCGGGAGAGCCTATCCTAGTCGCAAAAGCAAATGTCCGCTCGCGCGTTCATCGCCGTGCGCCAATGGATTATATCGGTGTTAAAACCTATGCGATTGACGGCAGCGTGACAGGCGAAGAACGCTTTATAGGCCTATTCACCGCTGATGCTTACTATCAGCCTGCATCGCAAATTCCGCTCCTTCAAGCGAAAGTCCGTCGGGTTATTGAAGGCGCGGCTTTTTCCCATGGCGGTCATAACGAAAAGGCGCTGTTGAATATCCTTGAAACCTTCCCGCGCGACGAGATGTTTCAAAGCGATGTCGATTCCTTACGGGAAACAGCCCTTGGTGTTTTAAGGCTCTATAAAAGGCCTCGTACGAAACTATTTCTAAGGCGGGACCGTTTTGATCGTTTCGTGTCCGCCCTTGTCTTTATTCCGCGGGATAGCTTTTCATCATCCGTCCGCGAAGAAATCGGCGATGTCCTGTCGGAGACGTTTAACGGTCGCGTCGCCTCGTTCAATCCCCATTTCGGGGACGCCGCCTTAGTGCGGGTGCATTTCATCATCGCCATCACGCCCGGCGCGCCGGAAGGGCCCGGCCTGACGCAGTTAACCCGCCAGCTTAGAGCGATTACGCGCAGTTGGTCAGGCGAGTTACTTGACGAGATGCGCAGCTCCCATGATGGCGCCGCGCCGGCGGCGCTTTTCAATAAATACGAGAATGCATTTAGCGCCGGATATCGCGAACACACCCCGGTGGCGACCGCCCTGTTGGATATCGAAGAAATTGAAAAGATGGGCGACAAAAGACGGGCCGAACGCGTTTATCGCGAGCCCGGCGCGCCAGCCTATACATTGAAAATCAAACTTTATTGCCGCGGCGGCCCCCTCGCCCTTTCGACACTGATCCCCCAAATCGAAAACTTAGGCCTCGGTGTCATCCAAGAGGCCGGATATGACGTTAAGGTCGCGCCAGGCGAGCCGGGCAGCAGCGTTTGGATACATGATTTCTATACAGAGCAACGCAACAAACGCGATATCGACGTCGATGCCGTGCGCGCTAATTTGGAGACGGCCCTAGATTCCGTCTTGGCAGGGACGGTTGAGAATGATGGCTTCAACGCCCTTGTTGTCTCCGCTGGGTTAACTTGCCGCGAAGCCTGGCTGATGCGGTCAGCCGCAAAATACAACATGCAAACAGGCTTTGCGGCCTCCCAGCGCAGTATCGAAGAGGCGTTGGTGAATAACCCCGATGTCGCCTATGCGCTGGCGCAGTTGTTCCACGCCCGCTTCAATCCCGCCGGCCCCGCCAACCTCGATGCGCGCGCCAAGGAAGTTGATGCTTGCGAAGCGCGAATTTTATCCCTCTTGGAAAACGTTCAACGGTTAGATGAAGACCGCGTCGTTCGTCGCTTTGTCAATTTCTTCAAAGCGGTCACCCGAACGAATTACTATCAAACAACGCCCGACGGCGGTTCGAAGGCCTGCCTCGCTTTTAAAATCGACAGCCAACAGTTGACCGAGATCCCTGACCCTAAACCCTTCCGTGAGATTTTCGTCTCTGGTCCCCGGGTTGATGGGGTGCATCTGCGGTTTGGGCCTATCGCGCGCGGCGGGCTTCGCTGGTCGGATCGCCGCGATGATTTTCGCACAGAAGTTTTAGGCCTTGTCAAAGCCCAGCGTGTGAAAAACGCCGTTATCGTGCCGACCGGTTCAAAGGGAGGATTCTTCCCTAAAAACCTGCCCGTCGACGGCGATCGCGCCGCGATTTTTGAAGAAGGGCGCGGGGCGTACCAAGAGTTCATTCGGTCTCTCCTCGATGTCACCGACAATATCGTGGACGGAAAAACGACGCCGCCCCCTGCCGTTGTACGTTGGGATGAGGATGACCCCTATCTCGTTGTCGCCGCCGATAAGGGCACGGCGACGTTCTCCGACACCGCAAACGCATTGGCGGCGGAGTATAGTTTTTGGTTAGGCGATGCATTCGCCTCTGGAGGGTCGGCGGGCTACGATCACAAGGTGATGGGCATTACCGCGCGCGGTGCATGGGAAGCGGTGAAACGCCATTTTCGCGAAATGGGCAAGGATATCCAGGAAGAGCCGTTCACCACAGCGGGCGTCGGCGATATGTCGGGCGATGTTTTTGGCAATGGCATGCTGCTATCCAAACAGACCTGCCTCATCGCCGCGTTTGATCACCGGGATATCTTCATCGATCCCAATCCCGATCCCGCTCGTTCGTGGGAAGAACGCAAGAGACTATTCGACCTGCCGCGTTCCTCGTGGCAGGATTATGATAAATCCCTCATTTCATCCGGTGGCGGCGTATTCTCGCGAAGCGCAAAGTCCATTCCTCTCTCTGGGGAGATGCAATCTCTCTTAGAGATTGACGCAAAATCGGCAACACCGACCGATATTATGAAGGGTATTTTAAAGGCGCAGACTGAGCTCTTCTGGCTCGGCGGTATCGGCACTTATTTCAAAGCGACGTCAGAGGAGAACTGGCGCGTTGGCGATCGAGCCAATGACGCATTGCGCATTAATGCCGAGGAAATGCGCATGGCCGTCATCGGCGAAGGCGCCAATCTGGGCCTCACCCAAAAAGCGCGCATGGCGTTTGCTGATCTTGGCGGGCGAGTGAACACCGATGCGATTGACAACTCCGCCGGCGTCGATTCCTCTGACCACGAAGTAAATATTAAGATCTTGTTGTCAACCGCCATTGAAAAAGGCGAGTTGAAACAGGAGGACCGGAACGCTCTCCTGGAGGATATGACCGACGACGTTGCAGACCATGTGTTGCAGCATAACTATGACCAAACCCGCGGGCTCAGCGTCATGCAGGATTCGGCGGTCGAAGACCTCAATGCCTACGCCCGTCTCATGTCACGGCTTGAATCGAATGGCCGCCTTGATCGTGCGATCGAGGATCTACCGAACGAAAAACAACTTGAAAAATTGCAACAACAAGGCCGGAGCCTTTCAAGGCCTGAGCTTTCTGTTCTCCTCGCCTACGCGAAACTCCATCTCTTCGACGAAATCGTCGTCACCGACGCCCCCGATGACCCGTCTTTGGAGGCGGAGCTGTTCGCCTATTTCCCAAGCAAGGCGCAAAAATTCAATCATTCCCTGGTGCAACATCGCCTTCGCCGGGAGATCATCGCGACACGCCTCGCCAATGAGATAATCGATACATGCGGCGCCGCCTTCCCTATGCGCGTCGTGGAGGCCACCGGCGCAGGTTACGCGGATATGGCCCTCGCCTACGAGGCTGCGCGACGCATTATGAATGTCCGCGATTTCGCGGCGTCCGTTGACGCACTCGACAACAAAATTTCAGCGCAGGTTCAAACCAAATTGTATCGGGCTGCGTCCAAGCTTATCGGAGAACAAGTATACCGTTTACTGAGCGATGCAACAGCGTCTCAAACGTTATCGAAACGCGGCGTGAAAGGTCTCTTATCGAGCTACGAGACCTCGATCACCACGCTCAAAAAAGCCGTGCCCGATGTTTTATCGCCAGATGCGTCAGATTCTCTTTCCGCGCGTATCGCGGGATGGGAGGACGCTGGTGCGCCGACCGAGATCTCAAAGGAAGCGGCGTTGATGCCATTCCTCGAATTCGCCCTCGATATCGTCAACTTGGCCGCCTCGATTAAATGGGACACACCGATCGTTGCAGCTTTATTTTTTGAAATCGGCGAACGGTATAACCTCGCCTCTACCCGCGACGCCGCACGGGGCACCGTGTTCGATGACCACTTTGACAGATTGGCGAGCCGCCGACTAACGGAAGAGATTTCCGTCTATCAGGCTCAGTTGACCTACAACGCGGCTTCATTCGCAGAAAAAGCGCCAAGCGACGCCTCGCGAGCAACAATCGTCAAGCTGATCGATGATTGGTCCGCAACCCATGAAATGGCCATCGCTCAGACCCAACGATATGCGAGCGAATTGCGCCTCAGCGGCGGGGTCACCATCGGCAGATTATCGCTCTTTACCAAGAAGGTGGGTGAGCTGGCCGAGCGCACGAGCCGCCAGTGACTCTCGATGACGGGTCAGCACCCCGCCTAATGTCGAAAATGCCTGATACCGGTGAAGACCATCGCAAGCCCCGCCTCGTCGGCGGCGGCGATCACATCTTCGTCTTTTATTGATCCGCCAGGCTGTATAACGGCGGTCGCGCCGGCCTCTGCGGCAGCCAGCAATCCATCTGCAAACGGGAAAAACGCATCTGATGCAACAACCGATCCTTTCACCAAGGGATCGTTTTGACCCATTGCATCCGCCGCATCTTGCGATTTACGCGCCGCGATGCGTGTGGAGTCGATCCGGCTCATTTGGCCAGCGCCAACCCCTACGGTGGCGCCGTCTTTTACGTAGACGATAGCATTTGACTTCACATGCTTGGCGACACGAAACGCGAACAACAAATCGTCCATTTCTTTTTCAGTCGGCGCGCGCTTTGTCACAACGCGTACGTCTTTCGCTACGACCTGCGCATGATCCCGGGATTGTAACAAAAAGCCGCCGGCGACAGGCCGCACTAACTGACCGGGGGCAGTCGGGGTTGGCAAACCGTTCGTCACGAGAAGTCGAAGGTTTTTTTTCTTAGCAAGGAGGATCTGTGCGTCCTCATCGACACCCGGTGCGATGATGACTTCCGTGAAAACGGCCGAAATTTTCTCCGCCGTTGCTGCGTCAAGGGGTCGGCTCAAGGCAATGACGCCGCCAAATGCTGATACCGGGTCGCAAGCAAGCGCCCGCTCATAAGCGTCAATCAAATTTTCGCCAAAGGCTGCCCCGCATGGATTGGCATGTTTAATGATCGCAACAGCCGGTTGGTCGACGCCGATCTCAGCGACGAGTTCAAAAGCCGCATCAGTATCGTTGAGATTGTTATAGGATAGTTCTTTGCCCTGAAGTTGTTTTGCGGTGGCGACGCCCTCGCGTTGTTCGGTCGTGGTATAAAACGCCGCATTCTGATGAGGGTTCTCACCATACCGCAAAGACTGGCGCAGGCGACCAGCGAATACGGCTTGCTTCGGATGTTCTTCGCCCACAACGCCCGCGTACCACGTGGCGATCGCTGCATCATACGCCGCCGTTCGCGCATAGGCGGCCGCCGCTAGTCGTTTTCGCGTGGCGAGGCGAATGCCGCCTTCCGCAGCGATCTCGGCGAGTAGCCCCTCATAATCCTCTGGCGAGGTAACAACACATACATGACCGCAGTTTTTCGCCGCCGCCCGGATCATGGCGGGACCGCCAATATCAATGTTCTCGATACAAACCTCTTCTTCAGCGCCGCGCGCAAGGGTCTCTTCAAACGGGTAGAGATTAACCACCAAGAGGTCGATGCCTTCAATATTGTTTTCCGTCATCGCGCTCGCATGGGCCGGGTTGTCCCGCAAGGCCAGTAAACCGCCATGGATAGCCGGGTGTAGGGTTTTAACCCGCCCATCCATCATCTCCGGATAGCCGGTCACCTCCGCAACATCCAACGGCGCAAGACCCGCAGTGCGCAAACGCTCCGCCGTGCCCCCTGTTGAAATGAGGGTCGCCCCCTGGTCTGCTAGTTTCTGGGCAAATGGCTCAATGCCCGTTTTATCTGAAACGGAAAGTAAAGCCCGGCGAATTGGGAGAATGTCCGACATGGAAGGTCTTTCTAAAAATTTCCGGAGCGCCCGCTGCAAAAACGGGCGCATCAAGAAGGGTTTTCCATAAGGACGCTATCGCTGATAAGCGCAGCGCCGATGCAGAAGAAGCAATAGCTTCAAAGGTCGCCCATAATCGGGCTCAAAAGGTCAGGTTTTTGGTGTTGGCTGACTTGCGCCGACACCTGCCCCAACTGAGGGCGTAAATTCAGGGACGAGATGATGCACCGCCTCGTCCAATGCTTCCTGCACGCCCCCCACCGCGCTTTCAATGACATCAGTCAGGCGCGGGTTCAAGAGAGGCAGATCAATCATCGCGGGGCTCGCCAACAAAACGCCGTCGGCCCCGGTTTTGATTAATTTATCGGTATCTAAAAAGATCTCTTCAAAGAGTTTCTCCCCGGGTCGTAATCCAGAGAAACGAATCTCTACGTCCTTCCCGGGTTCTAGCCCCCTCGCCTCAATCATGCGTTTTGCAAGGTCAAGGATCCTTACCGGCTCGCCCATGTCGAGAACAAAAATGCGGCCGTCATGGGTCACTACGGAGTTCTGACCGCGTTCCAAGCTCGCCGCTTGCAGGACAAGTTGCACGGCTTCTCGCGTTGTCATGAAAAACCGTTGGATATCTGGGTGGGTCACCGTCACCGGGCCCCCATTGGCGATTTGCCGGGCGAACAACGGTGCAACGGACCCAGTTGATCCCAAAACATTGCCAAATCGAACGGTGACAAAACGCGTATCGTTCTGAGCGACGTCCAAGGCCTGGGCGTATAGCTCCGCGATCCGCTTTGTCGCCCCCATAAAGCTTGTTGGGTTCACCGCTTTGTCTGTTGAAATAAAGACGACCGAGTCGGCCTTATAATCCGTTGCGGTGTCGAACACGTTTTTCGCCCCGAGCACGTTGGTCAGCGCACCGGCGCATCTGTTCTGCTCAACGATGGGCACATGCTTAAACGCGGCCGCATGGAGCACGACCTGCGGGCGCACAAGTTCGAATACTTTTTCCAAATGCTCCCGCCGACAAACATCGGTAAGGGAAGTATATAGGATGCTTTCGCGTCCCTTTTCGCGCATCTCCAGGTCGATTTGGTAGAGGTTGAACTCAGCGTTATCGACAAGCGCGAGTAAAGATGGATCGAAAGCGGCCGCCTGGCGCGCCAATTCACCACCGATTGTTCCCCCCGCGCCGGTGATCAAAACGCGCTTGCCCGTCAACAGCTTTCGCGCCGCGCGCTGATCAAGCTTGCGCGGCGGACGGGGCAATAATTTGACAAGCTCATCATCGGTGAAAGCGGCGGTTGCGGCCGGCGTCCGCGCGGACGGGTTCAGCAACATCGACAACTTCTTCAGCACAACGCCCTCTTTATCCCGGTGTCAAGATTTCGATGAACGGCGCCGACGACGCGCCGTCCAATATCTACCGCTCCCGAAGGTCGATCACCTTTAGAGCCCATTTCACGATGATATCGCCGCTTTCGCGCGGTTCCAAGTCGGCTTGGGCGACATCGGCGAGGGAAATCACCAATTGAGTCCCGCCGCGCGGCGCTTCGATCGCGCCGCAATAGACGCTTTTTTCGACCGCGAGCCGCGGGGCGCTCGATCGAAACCGCCACCCGTCGTTTCCGGGCGGGGCCAGAACTGCCGAGCGGCCATCGCGCGCCAACGACACGCGAACGCTGGGGTGAAGATGAAAACGCAGCCGCCAGGCCGCAGCCTCCGTTGGATCCGCGAAGGCGACCACATCCTCGCCCCGCACTTCATCGCCGCCGCTTGTCAGAAATAAGCGGCGAAGATGGCGGATCGCGCTATTGGCGGTTTGACGCTCAATTTCGAGCAGCTGCCCACGATTGTCTTCCGCCCGGCGATGGGTGGTTTGAAACACCACAGGACGGCGCGCCGCATCCGACGCATCTCGGGCCAGGGTCGAATGGGCTGCTGCTTGGCGCAAGGCGAGACGCCAATCTCGAGATAGATGTTCGCCCGCGCCGCAATTCACGATGATGCGTTGCCGCCCAGCGGAAAACTGGAAGGCGCCGCCGCCATCGTGGCGGGTCGTCACGCGCGGCGCCGAGCCAGCCTGCGGAGCGGCGCCGACATCGGCAATTACCGATGAGCGACCACCCTCTAAACGCTGAAACCCTGAATGTCGGGCGAAATTGACGGGCGCACTCCGTTCCGTCTCGTCGAGGTCACGAAGGGCATTGATGATCGCCGCCGGGTCGTCTTCATAACCGCCGTTGAAGGTCGCCAATTTGCCATCCGACACGCGGAAGAGGCTCAAATAGGATGCGGCGCGGGTGGTGAGATGGCGTAAAAACCCCGGCGCCTCTAGCCCCCTCTTCTGAAGCGCGCCGAGCAATAACTGCATCTGGTTGACGAGCGCCAATTGCCGGGATGGGTTCCGACTAACATGGCCGCCATCGGGGCGAAGCTGCACCCGCAATTCACGGCGCAACATTTCAAGGCCGCGTTCCAAGGCATCATCCAATCGCGGCAACGCTGCGGCCGATAAACAAAGCGCGAACAGGCTTGATAGGCGGTTGTAAGCGCCAGACGCCTTGTGACCCGACAACGCCAAATGACGGGTTTGACGGGCCATGGACGACAAAAATCGACTGCGCCAGGTTACATCCGCATCGACCAGTAGGTCAGGGCCATAGAACAACAACGACATCAACCGAGCACCCGTCAGCCCCGGTTCCCACATCACTGGATCCCAGCGCTCAAACCGATTGAGCCAGGTCTTCACCATCAACGCAGATTGACGCCGGCCGTCCTCGCCCATCTCGGAGAGGGCCTGCATAAAATCAAAAGCGTGCAGATACCGAAACAGCGGGTCCACAGGCGCGACCAGATCAAAGGCGCGATCGATCTCTCCCTCGCAATCGAGAGATTGGCCGTAGACAGATAATTTTCCAGCCATTAGGTCGGCGCCGTTTCGGTGCGCTGTTCCATAGGGGTTTTTCAGCGCCATTAGAAAACGGTCGGGCGTCGGGCCGTTGAGCTGCGACTGGTAAAATGGCGACTCCCCCCAGGCGCGCTGGATATTATCGACAGCACGCTGCGCATTCCCGAAAGCGCGCTGGGCGATGCCCCCAACGCCCCTGCCCGAAATGCGGTCGCCGGACGACATCAGCGGCTGCTCTCTCGCAGGGCGGCGATATTTGCGGCGTAATCAGCAGCGTCTCCCTTGAAGACCGCCGAGCCAGCGACCAACACAGTCGCCCCAGCGCTGATCGCGGCGCCGGCCGTTTTCGCATTCACCCCTCCGTCAACCTCCAACAAGATATCGCGCCCGGTTTGATCGATCAGCCGCCGGGCCGCCTCGATCTTGCGCAACTGCCCATCGATGAAGGCTTGGCCGCCGAAACCGGGGTTCACGCTCATCACGAGCACGAGACCCACATCGTCGATCACGGGTTCTATGGCGCTCAATGGCGTTCCCGGATTCAACGCGACGCCGGGCTTTGCGCCCGCCTGACGAATGCGCTGAATGGTTCGGTGAAGATGGGCCCCCGCTTCGGGATGGGCCGTCAGGATCGTCGCGCCGGCGGCGACAAAATCATCGATATAGGCGTCCACGGGCGAGATCATCAAATGGACGTCAAAGGGCAGATCCGTGGCGCCCCGGATCGCCTTCACGATCATTGGTCCAAGGGTCAGGTTCGGCACGAAATGACCGTCCATGACATCGACATGAATGAAATCGGCGCCCGCTTGCGCGACAGCCTGAACCTCCTCGCCAAGGCGAGCGAAATCGGCGGATAAAATGGAAGGCGCAATCAGAACGCTGCTCATGAACGAAGTCCTATCGTGATGCGCGTCGCCCGAGCAATCACCGGCTAGATGAAATGTTGGAAGGAACACTCCAGACCCTTTTGAACGGGGAAGCATAAAAAGCAAACCCGCAATGGTGTTCGCATTGCGGGTTTGCTAATTGAGAGTGCAAGGTTGAGGGCTTCTGACGGCAGCAGAATTTACCCTCAAAAGATCGCGCTGCAATGAGGCGGAATTGAGGCGGGAAATTGACTTTTTTCGATAATAAATTGTTTTTATTGGTTAATTTCCATTTACCCTAAATCGCGTACTTCGCCATAATTCGACGCCCCACCCAGCCTCTTCCCAGGAATTAGCGAGCGAAAACAAGGATTCTTCCCCAATGGAAAAAAGACCTCTTGGCCGCACGGACCTTAGTGTATCGCCGCTATGTCTCGGCACGATGATGTATGGCGAACAGATCGGCGAGGAAGAGGCCTTTCGCCAGATGGACATCTGTTTCGAGCGCGGCGTTGATTTTTTCGACACCGCCGAGATTTATACGGTCCCTCCAAAACCGGAGACCCAAGGGAACTCAGAACGAATCGTTGGTCGCTGGATGGCGTCACGCGGGCGACGCGATAAAATCACCCTCGCCACGAAGGTCGCCGGCCGCTCGCCCATGGTGTGGCTGCGCGACGGACAAGAGACGCGCCTTACGTCCGAGCAGATCAAAAGCGCGATCGATCGAAGCCTGAAGAATCTGGAAACCGACGTCATTGATCTTTACCAACTCCATTGGCCAGACCGCTCCGTGCAGCTTTGGGGATCGGCCCAGAAATATGGCTACAAGCATTTTGAAGAGTCAGGCGTTGCGCTCCACGAGACCCTCGGCGCCCTCGATGACCTCATCAAAGAAGGCAAGGTGCGTCATATCGGTCTGTCCAACGAGACGGCCTGGGGCCTTATGCGGTTCGTACAAGAAGCCAAAACAAAGTCTCTGCCGCGGGTGGTCTCTATACAGAATTGTTACAACCTATTGAATCGTGCTTTTGAAACGGGACTGGCCGAGGCCGCCATCGAAGAGAACGTTGGGCTCCTCGCCTATTCGCCGATTGCCCAAGGCGTTCTGACGGGCAAATATCTTGACGGCGCCAATCCGACGGGCTCGCGCGGTCAAATGTTCGGACGCCTTGATCGCTATCAAACGCCGCCAGCCACCCACGCGATCCGCGACTACACCAATCTCGCCAAAGAGGCCGGCATCGCCCCAGCCGCCCTCGCGCTCCAATTCGTCACGACACGCTCATTTGTCACCTCCAATATTTTTGGGGCGAACGGAGAAGAACAGTTGGAGACGGCGCTTTCTTCAATCGATTTGAAATGGACCCAGGAACTGGAAACAGCGATCAATAAAATCCACGCTGAAACGCCTAATCCCTGTCCGTAAATGAGCCCAGATTAACAGTCATTGGGATCCGCTTGCAGGGATATATCATCAATCTTTCGGAGCAACGCCAATCCCAATAGCGCGAAAAGCGGTGCGAAGTTCAGATGGGTAAACGCCGCGTGGATTTGAGAGTGGTTTGACAGGGTTTCCATCCAAAGAAGCGGCGCCACAACCACGAGCAAGAAAACCGGTGCGCGCCGGACCAGCCCAACAATGGCCGCCCTTGTTGGCGCGCGGGCAGCCGGGCCCACGCCATAAAGGACAAGAGCGATAGCGAGCCAAACAGATTTCAACGCCGACAAATTAGCGAGGATCGCAGCGCCGGGTAGAAAGGTGTCAATCTGAGCATCCCCGCCGCGCAAGCGCATGGTGATTGCGCCGAAGACATCCGCCCACACCATATCACCGAGAGCAAGGGCTGCGATGGCGATTTTTGCCAGCCAAAGCCCCGCATAACCGATGAACCAAAACCCACCAAGCGCGACGAATGACACAACCGGTTTTTCCAACCCCCGGCGCTTAGCGGCGTAGAAAAACCAAATAAGGGCCGGAAAGGCGAAAACCAATGACGGCGCCGTTAAAAAATCGCCAAAGGCGGTGAGCGCACCAATCCCGAAAAATAGCAACACCGGCGTCTCCCGCCGGCCCAATCGAGTTGCAAGAAGCGCCGCACCCATCAGCAAAACCCACGTCGTGGCTTTGGTCGCGACCACCCAATAGCCATGGGCGTTCAGAACGAGAAAGGGCGCCACAAAAGCCAACGCCGTTAACGCGTCATGATCATGGCCTATTCGCCATGCTAACCATCCCAGCAACAGGACGGAGATGGTGAACAAAACACCGCGCATTTCATTATAGGGCAGCACCGATAGAAGCGGGCGGGATAAGACCCCATGCCCGTGCCAGTAACGGAAATAAGGCCTCACCAAGGGAGGTTCCGCACCTTCTTCAAGCCATAGAAGAAATGGCGTACACCCATAAAGGCTCTTGGCTTCTATTGCGCGTCTAAAAGGAGTGGCGGGCGACTGTTCACGCCCGGGGGCAGTACGCAATTCCGCGTCCAGTTCGTCATATAGTCCAACGCTCAAGCCAATACACTCCGTATCAGCATCAATCACCCTACCATTATCGGCGCGCCGGTCGAGTAGAACTTCGGGTCGGTCGAGAACATTCGCCTTAATGGTGTCGTTGGGAAGCGCCATCACGGCGGTAAGGAGGCCCGTAAAAACAACGGCGATGATGGGTATTGTGAGAACCGCAATCCCCGCTTTTCGTAACAATGTTGCGCGCGCCGCAGCGTCAATTGGCACGTGCGCCCTCCCCGCGATCACCACGCCCCGTTCGCCGCGCGCCCCGTGCTGGCGGGCTCTGCTGCAGATACACCAAGCGTTTCATCTCAGCGAAATTCTGCGCCTGGGCATCTAGGATCACGCCAACCACAAAAAAGATCACCGCCGCGACCATAAGCGCCACCGACACAATCAACGTCGGAAACCTCGGCACAAGGCCGGTGGAAAGATACTCCAACAACACCGGGGTCACGAGGATCATGGCATTTAAACCCGTCATCATAGCCAAGATACCGTAGACGAAGCGCGGCCGGTGCAAACGCAGAAAACGAAACATCCGCCGCAATATCGCAAACCCATCGCGCCAGGTGCGCAATTTACTCGCGCTCCCCGCCGCCCTCGCCCCGTACGAGGTCGGCATTTCCTTCGTGGGCAGACGTAACAGCGCTGAATGGGTCGCCATTTCGATCTCTATATCGAATCCTTTTGCATTCAACGGAAAACTCTTCACGAAGCGGCGCGAGAACACGCGATATCCGCTAAATACATCGGTGAAGTGCGAACGGAACAAGCGCCGGAAAAGATAGCTAAAGACCTGGTTGCCCATCGCATGGCCCGCACGATAAGCGGCATCGGCATCAGCACGACGGGCGCCAACCACCATATCAAGCCCCTCATCAATGAGGACATTGATAAGTGCTCGCGCGGCTTTGGCGTCATAGGTCCCGTCTCCATCGGCCATGAGATATATATCAGCGTCAATATCAGCAAAGGCGCGGCGCATCGCATTACCTTTGCCTTTGACGCCCTCAAATCGCACCTCGGCGCCGGCGCGCGTCGCTTGATCGGCCGTTTCATCCGTTGACGCATTATCGTAGACAAAAATATGGGCCTCGGGCAGCGCGGCTTGGAAATCGCGAACAACGTCAGCGATCACCGCCGCTTCGTTGTGGCATGGCAAGATAACCGCGAGCCGCATGGCGTCACCAGTCTTCGCCGCACTATTCATGGTGCTGTTCATGATGCCGCCAGGTTTGTTTGCAAGGGCCCTTGTCTAGGGACAACCCGCTAGAGTCCCGCCTGGATCAGAGGCCCAAACACATAGGCGTTAAGGCCAATCTGAAGCGCATTCATGCCGATGAGCAATACCAAGGGCGAAAAATCAATGCCCCCCATATTGGGCAGCATGTTCCGGATTGGCGTCAACAGCGGCTCCGTTACCATATTGCAAGTCCGATAAATGGCGGCCACGAGGTTGTTACCCATATTGATCACGCCAAATTGGAACAACCAGCTCATGACGACCGAGATGAAGATCACGAAGATATAGATGCTGATCACTTGATTTATAATATAGGCGACCATTTGCATGGGATGCCGTCTCCTTCCAAAAAACTCGCGCGACGCCACGCGTTGAGAGCATGAGGAGCGACTAATAGGACGCGGCGGCAAAGTCAAAAAGACCTATAGGGCGCCTCGCCCATGGGGGAAAACCCATCCCCGATAGGGTCACGGCGATTCGTTGGCCGAGGCGGTGAAACGCATACCCGGCACTCACCCGACGCGGCCCAGTCGCCCATATCGACTATCCAATGAGTTTTTGGACAAGTTTCGCAATGATGCCCGTCGGAATGGGTGGCTTTTCGGAGACCACGAAACCAATGCACACCTCGTCCCCGACAATGGCGGGCCGATGGGGCTGGTTCTCCCCAATGCATTGGACATCCCCCACCGCATAGGTCGCCGTATGATCACGATAGGCGCCTTGTAAAATAATCGTCATCTCATCAGATCCATGATCATGATGAGGAAATTGCGACCCGGGCTTTGCCTTAATCAGGCGGGACATCGAACCGCGACCGCTTTTCGTTAAGATGGCGCGTTTTATACCCGGCGCATAGGGCTGCCAAGGCAAGCGCTCAATCTCAGTCACGCCACTTTTGGCGTACACAAAGTCAATAAGCGGGCGCGGCGCTATCTTTGAAAGGCTCCCTTCGGGCGCCTGAATTCGTGTTGGCTCATTGATCGACTCCTTAGGCATTGAGACGACGTCAGAAACATCAGCGGTCAAGCCCTGATTTTCGTCACCGGGATCAATCGAATCCAAAAGGGCGCCGCCTAGCAATTCCAATTCGTCCAGGGTCGATCGACATTCGGCGCAAAATGTCAGATGGGCGGCGATGAGCGTCGCTGTGGGTTCGTCGACCTCGCCGATGGCATAGGCCGACAACCAATCAAGAGGAATATGATGTTCGGCCACTTAGAGCGTCTCCATTGATCGGCGTAATATCTGCACGCCGCGCCTAATTTTTGATTTCACCGTATTCAATGGCATGGCCATTTCTTCGGCGATCTCACGAGACTTTTTCCCGTGAATAAAGCTCAATCGCAATATCCTTTCCTGATCAGGCGGAAGCTCGTGTAGCGCCTCTGAAATCACACTTTTATCACTCTTGGCGATTGCGGATTGTTCCGCTGATGGTGGGGCATCCAATTGAAACAACGGGTCTTCGATATCAATTTGACGTCTTTTCTCTTGCCGCACCCGATCAATCAGAAGGTTTCGGGCGATCGTAAAAATCCATGCGCCTGCATTCGCGCGCGATGGGTCAAATTGATCGCTTTTACACCACACCTTTATCATGACCTCTTGAGCGAGGTCCTGAGCCGTGCGTTCATCGACATTCCTTTTACCCATGAAGATGCGAAGACGGGGATAGTAAAACTCGTAGAGGCGCTGAAATGCATCCTCGCAGCCTCCATTTTTCACCTGCATCAACAGTTGAGTATTTTCATCTTGCGATGAATTCGCCCCGTCCGAAATCACCTCTTTGGAATCCCTTTCGACGAATGAACCGACGTTATTGAAAAAGCTATTTGCTTCTTCATTAATAACGATACCTACAAATTTTTCCAGCGAAAGGATTGTATTGCTCCTTTTTCCGTCCTCCTAACAAAACTTACGACACAATTTGTATTTCAGCGCACTGAGACAGCGATGGGTTCACGAGAAATTTCGACAGAGACACGCCGGCGCTGACGCACTTTTATTCCGTATATTGAAATTAAAAAACCAATGTAAATAGCGTTATAGCTTACTCTCTTTCGAAAGACACGGAGCTCCGATCGCTCGATCTAAAACATCATTGCTGTCAATGCTGAGACTTGCAAACGCCGTCATGTAGGCGCCGTCTGGCTCAATCGCATTTACCACATCCGCCCAAGCAACATGGGCATACCATCGGCCCTCAGGACGTGTTTCTACAAACGCACGTCCCTCGGCATTAGTTTTGATTTTTGATGGCGCGGTATCGTTTTCAAGCGCATTGATATGGATCGTTGCTTCAGGAAGCGGACGGCCCCGGTAAAAAACCCTTAACGGCAGCGTGTCGCAAGTGTTTTTATTCAGCGGATTTCTTTCTGGTACGATCTCCAGCAATTGACCAATCGGCCTTAATATGAAGGTAGTATCGTAATCACCGTTCCTTTCACCGTCATACTCAGTATGCGCCGTGGCAATTGCTTTAAAGTGGCGGGAGTACTTTTCGCGCCCGTCGATGTTCGTTAATCCTTGGACGAACCGAAATTCTTCTATTGGCTTGATTCCCTCTTCTTTCACGTAGGCGTTAAATTTATCGGCCTCAAGAACATTATCATGACGAAAGGTGTCTAGAGCGATTATCTGGATATCTGACGATCCTGTCTCTATCCGTTTCGAAGACCGTGCTTGTTGAATGTCAATCGCCGACAAGTGACTCTCACGACCTTCGGCGCTGATGGAATAAAAGGCCAAGACATGGTCCGGCAATGCCGGCCAAACGCGGGCTTCCCCACCGTGACCAATCGCAAAGGAAACATCAAACGCACCGCCGCCATCGCGGCCAATCGGCGTTGGCACAATCCAGGCATCATGGGCGTTCGCGCCATTGATGACGGTGAACTGCAAGACAATAAGAGAGATAATTTTTCTGAACACGCGATTTTCTTAGGTTGAAATTACACGACAACTAAAAACTACGCGCAGGAGCATCCAAAAGGTGCACGAATAGAAAAAGAAATTTCCGGCTGCACCAAACCCAGATTGGCCAGCGTAGGTTCTGACGCGTTTGACAGCGCGATTTCTCAACTGTTCCTTTTGAAAGGTCAAAACAATGACATTGAAAAGCGCGCTCTTAACAGCGCCTTTAATGGCGATGAGCGTCATCGCTAGTACGCCGGTTTCCGCCTCGAGCCACCGTGAGGCGCCCGCGATCACGGAAACGCCAAAAGTAGATGGCACTGACTTGTACATGTTCCGCAGCTATGAGCCGGGCCGCGACGGATTTGTAACATTCATCTCGAACTACCAACCTCTCCAAGCGCCCTATGGGGGGCCAAACTACTTCACCATGGACCCGGATGCTCTTTATGAAATCCATATCGACGTTGACGGTGACGCTTTAGAAGATCTGACATTCCAGTTCGATTTCAATAACGACCTCGTCAATGACACTGGCGTGACGCTCAATATTGACGGCGAGGAAGTGCCGATCGCCCTGCGCTATGCTGGCGCGGTCACGGGCCCCAACGCCGCGACACTCGGCGAAACCGAAGAGTATGATCTTTATGTGGTTACTGGAGATCGACGCACTGGCGAGCGTACGCTCGTCGGCACATTCCAGAAACCATTAGACAATGTCGGGACGAACACGGTCCCGGATTATGATCTATATGCCGATCAATTTGTCTTTGACTTCACGATACCGGGCTGCTCCACGCCAGCACGCGTCTTTGTCGGGCAACGCGCAGAAGCATTCGCGGTCAACCTTGGGGCGGTCTTTGACCTTGTGAACCTTGTCCCAATTGACGGCGATGTTCCCCTTGACGCCTCAGGCTTCACCTTCCCAGGTGGGATCACCCAAGACAGGGCGAATGATGATGTTGTGGATGAATTCAACGTCACCTCACTCGCCATTGAGGCCCCCATCAGTTGCCTGAATGATGACGGCGACAATATTATCGGCGGGTGGATGACCGCGAGCCTGCCGCAAGCATCGATTGAGGACCCGACGCCAACTTTTGAGCAACCGGCCGCCCATGGTGGTGGGTTTGTCCAACGATCCCGATTATCGAACCCGCTAGTGAACGAACTTGTCATCGGACTGAACCAAAAAGATATGTTCAATGCCTCGGAACCGGCCTTCGATACTCAGTTCCTGACATTCGTCACAAATCCAACCTTTCCCGCTATCATCGATATTCTGTTCCGCGACGCGGTCAATCAAACGCTGGGCACAGATATCACCTCTCTCGCCCCATCGAATGCTGGTCGCGACGATCTAGTCGCCGCTTTTCTCACGGGTATCGCAACCCTCAATCAGCCAGCGGACGGAACGCCCTCGGAAATGCAACGATTGAATTTCTCAATTGCGCCCACGCCGCAAGCCTCACAGAGCGCCTTGGGTGTTGCTGGCGATGACCTGGCCGGGTTCCCTAATGGGCGACGCCCAGGTGATGACGTCGTTGATATTGTCCTGAGGGTCGCTCTGGGCGCGCTTTGTCACCCTGTGCCCATCAACGGTACACCGACTGATCTCGGCCTTTGCACACCGGAAGATGCGCCAGTCGGTACCGTTCCCTTTACGGACGGCGCCCCTATTAGCGCCAGCGAACTACAGAACGAGTTTCCGTATCTGAACAACCCAATCCCAGGCGCGACGGGACAATAGGAGTTGCAGATGTTGAAACGAAATTCCCACTCACGCAGAACGTTCGTCGCAGGGCACCTGCTCACGGTGGCCGCCATGCTTCTGGTTGCAGCTTGTTCAGATAACGATCCACCGTTTATCGTGGATCCACCGCAACCGCCCGACCCACCACCACCGCCGACAAGGATGGCTGATCCCTTGCCAGACCCAATTTCAGCGGATGCTGCAGCATTGCAGCTGGGGTCAGGCTTTGCGACCGCCTTCACCAATTTGGAGACCGATCCCCTGGTCGATGATCCGGAGATTAACGATATTGATCCGGTCAACGTCGATATGCTGCCGCTAAACATCCTGGATCCGTCATAGGGCACACGCCCATCAACAAAACGAGCGGCGAAAACGGCGCTCGACACCAAATGGCTTTGATAATTGAAGCGCGGCTCTCCCAAATACCCCCTAACCGCGTTTCGCTTTACAGGGTGGGCGCATAGCCAACTCTATCGAAGTCAGGTAAGGCGGAGTAGATGATCACTACTCCGCCCGAACCCATTTCACAGCCCATACCAAATTCATATGACGCCATTATCGTTGGCGGCGGTCACAATGGCCTGACCTGCGCGTTCTATCTCGCACAGAAGGGGCTAAAGACCTGCGTCCTTGAGAAAAACCCCGTCGTTGGCGGGGCGGCGATTACTGAAGAGTTTCACCCAGGGTTCCGCAATTCTGTCGCTTCGTACACCGTCTCCCTCTTGCAACCCAAAGTCATCAACGACATGGCGTTGTATGATCATGGCCTTCAAGTGGTGCTGCGCAAGGTCGATAACTTCCTTCCCTATGAGGATGGTCATATCCTCTCTGGTCGAGACGGTTTGACCCTGCGGGAAATCGCCCGCCATTCGGAAGCGGACGCTCGGGCCTACCCCCGTTTTGAGGCGCGTTTGAAAAATGTCGTGGATTGCCTCCGACAGTTTTTGTTGATTGCCCCCCCGAATGCCGGCGGCGGCCTCAACGATATTCTCGCCCTTCTCAACACGGGTCGGATCGCCGCCAAGCTGCCCCTTGAAACACAACGGGATCTCTTTGGTTTTTTCACGAAATCGGCCGGAGAGATCCTGGATCAGTATTTCGAGCATGACATCGTCAAAGCGTTATACGGCTTTGACGCAATCGTAGGGCATTTTGCCTCCCCCTATGAGCCATGTTCCGCTTACGTTTTATTGCATCACGTCTTTGGCGAAGCAGCGGGGGTTCGCGGCGCCTGGGGTCACGCTGTCGGCGGCATGGGGGCGATCACCACCGCTATGCGCCGCGCCTGCGAGGAAAAGGGCGTGGACATCAGAACCGATACCCCGGTGGAAAAGATCATCGTGGAGAATGGGCGCGCTCGGGGCGTTGTCATCGACGATAAAACAATCACCGCGCCCATCGTCGCGGCGAATGTCCACCCTAAGATTCTCTACGAACAGATGACGGATAGCGAAGAATTGCCGGAAGATTTCCGCGATCGCATCAAGGCCTATAAATCGCATTCGGCGACTTTTCGCATTAACGTCGCCCTCGAAGCGTTGCCTCGTTTTCGCCATGCGCCGGACCATGACGGTGTGATGACATCGGGTATCGTGCTCGCGCCGAATTTGGCTTATATGGATCGGGCGTGGTCAAGCGCGCGGGAAAAGGGGTGGTCGGACGAGCCCATCATTGAAATGCTCGTTCCATCAACGCTGGATGACAGCTTGGCGCCGCCAGGGCGCCATGTGGCAAGCCTGTTCTGTCAGCAATTCATGTACGCCCTACCCGATGGACGCTCCTGGGACGAGGCGCGTGACGAGGCCGCCGCCCACATTTTTGAAACGGTCGAGCATTGGGCGCCTGGCTTCAAAGCATCGATCGTCGGGCAGCAGGTTTTATCGCCCCTTGATCTGGAGGAGAAATTTAGCCTCATCGGCGGCGATATCTTCCATGGGAAGATGGGTTTGGATCAATTATTTTCTGCACGCCCCATTCTTGGCGCCGGTGCATACCGGTCGCCCATTAAGGGTCTTTACATGTGCGGCAGCGGCGCCCATCCGGGCGGCGGCGTTACCGGCGCCCCCGGGCACAACGCCGCTCACCAAATTTTGAAGGACCGCAGGGGTCTGCGCTAGCGTACTTCCGCGTTTTTGGAATTACCCGCGAAGGTAGGTCATTCGGATTACGTCTCTACGCCTAACCCGTTGGGTCGCCGCCTTCAAACTCAAGCCGCACCCATTCCCCCTGATCGGCCCGTCCTCGGCAGGCCAAGAACTCTAGATCAGCTGGATTAAACGCCACGACGGCATTCGTGGTCGCCCCCGAGTCGTCTTCAGCGTAACGATTGATACTGAGGCGGCCATCAGAACGATCGGCGAAGAGCTGGCTCAACGACTGCGCAGTATGGGCGTCAGACTGTTCTAGGAGCGTCTGCATCCGTTCAATACGCGCATGGGTGCTTTCAGAAAGCCCTGATTCAAGTTTGACGTTCTCGTCGAACAAACAATGGTTCGATCGCGCGAGCGGGCCTTCCTGCGTTGACCGCGGATACGCTCTTTGGGGCGTGCGCTCCCACTCCACAGCCTGATCTTTGTCGCCGACCCAATAGGAGTGACTGCCCGCCACGGGAGCATGCTCGACCACCGACGATGCCGCCTTGAGCGAGGGTTGTTTCAACGCCAAATGCAGTACCGAAAGATAAGGAACGCCGATCTGCGCGCCTTTGGTTTTTAGGTTGGTGGTGCCGACCGCCACGCCATGCTCGTTCATCCCCATCAAGGTTTGGCACCCGGCGCAGGTGACCGTCCACGTTTCCGGCCCTTCATCCGGCAACCGATGAAGGGCGATCACGAATTCTACGTCCGGCCCGTTCAGATCCCAGGTCTGGCCTTGGAGGCTATTTCCGTTCTTTGTGAGGTGAGCGGGCAGAAGCGCGGTCGTACACCCCTCATCCTCTAAGACCATCGGGTCACCCGGCAGCGCAATGATATCGCGTACATCCGTCATATTGGCGGTGGTAAACAGTGTGACGGGGTCCATTTTCGCGCCCTCAGCAATACCGAGATGCTCTGCATACCCGTCAGCATCAAACATCCGAACGCGGTCTAAACATTGGGCGCCCGCCTCGAACAGCCTCGTCGTGTCTTGATGGCCGGCCTCGCTCAAATATGTTTCAACCGCCGCAATGCGAACAGCAACAAAGTCGTGAATCATATCACGGCAAAACTCGCCATATTGGCGGCCCATCTCTTCGGGGGCGCCTTTTACGGTAAACTGCGGCAGCGTTAAACTCATAAACTCTCTCTTTTTGGGCCCGCCGGTATGTCATCGCGCGGTCATGCCAAAATACCGAAGGAATGGACGGTGGTAAACCCAGGGGTTTTCGTTCATTGCCTGGCAAAATCAGGCGGGTTGTGTATTGCGAAAGGCAACACCGGCGCCCGATTACCCTTCAGGCTGGCGGCCCTGTCTATGGACCGTTGAACCGATGTCAATTTTACTCTTTAGACAAACGGTTTGCCAACTGCTCCAAGACGGTGATTGTCGACGCCCGGTCGCTTTCAGGCACGAGTTCGATCAAGAGCTTCATGTTCTTTTGGTCCTGGCGACGAATGGCGGCGACTGTTTTTCGCCCCTCTTCCGTTAGGGAGACAATTTGCGCCCGGCCGTCCTCCGGATCTTTGGATTGCGAAATCAACCCGCGCCCAGCCAGCGCCCGGGTCGCGGTAGACAACGTCGTTCGCGCAACGCCGAGACTTTCAGCCAATTCGCTTGGCCGCGCCGTCTTATGTTCTCTTAGCAACCCGAGAATATGAAAATAGAGAGGGTTAAACGGGATTTTGCCTTCCGCCGGTTGGCCTGCTCGTCCAACAACCAGCAATTCACGCATCAGAACGTGCACGGCTGCGGCAAGGCGCTCGATATCTTCCTTTGAGGGGGTTGTCATCGGCGGTCACCGCACAATATCGTACGGATTACGTATTAAAATGGAGATCATCGATGCGCTTCCTACTCGTCGCTATTTTTCTTTCCGTTGTTGGATGTTCTGCGACCACCAAACCCCCGTCAACGCCGCCATTGTTCACACCCCCGCCCGCGGTCGCCACGGAAGGCTTCATCACCACCATCGCCACCGCTGAGATTCCCATGAGCGTCCCAAGGTTGCGGGCGTTTCTCTTTGATACCCCGTTCATAACGTTTTTCGAGGCGACAGAGACAATTTCGCCGCCCGTCAGCACAGAACCCCTGCAAGGAGAATGGCTGACGCCGGGCGCTGTGCGCCGTGTTCAGCTTGGCGACGGGCACTATGTCATCGAACGGGTTCTTGAAAACCGGCCTGAATTGTTCAGTTACCAGGTTTGGGTCTTCACCAATGATGCGGCTCGCGGCGTTGAACAGATCATCGGCGAGCAACGTTTTATCGCCCTTGATGAGAACACTACCCGGTTTGAATGGGCGTATAAGGTGAAACCAAAATCATCGTTCACCAGACCCTTCGTGAAACGGCGCCAACCTGAACTAGAGCGTTTCATGAACATCGGCACATCAGCGATGGCGGCCGCCGCAACAGCGGCGACGGAAGAATGAGAATCACAGTGATAGATCAAGCGGCAAGAGCGATAGGAAGGGTCGCTCTTGCATCATTGTTCCTTTTGGGCGCCGTCAACAAGGTCGCCCTTTGGGATGAGACATTGGCGCGTATGGAAGGCGTAGGCCTCTCACCCGCCGTCATACTCCTGCCCATGACCGTGTCGTTAGAGTTATTGGGCGGCCTAGCGATTGCCTATGGTCGCCGCCCGTGGGTGCGGATCGGATTTGTTCTGGGGGTCTATACTCTCGCCACCAATCTTTTTTTCCATCGCTTTTGGGAACTGGACGGGGCATTACGTTCGCTGGAGTTGTCGTTGTTTTTTAAAAATGTCGCTATTGCAGGCGGCTTGGTCGCCATCGCCGGCTATGCGATCCCCAAAGAAAAGTAGTCGGCCGCCCAATCGAACAACCGGGCATGCTGAGCAAGATCTACTCGATGGCGGAGAATTCACCAAAACCCCAATACCCTCCCGTTGCAGTAGTTTGGCGACTGGCGCCGGGGGAGATGGTTTGATAGGAGGGGAGTTCCGCTCAATTATGTGGACAACGGAAAGACCCCGACCAAGATGGTGGGAGGCTGTTTGCTGCCGCTGAAGGAGCATATCGCCGAGGAGGCGCTAGTCCCGTGGATCCGCGCTCCGGGGTCGAGTTGCGAGCCTAAGCCTTCGTCCGCTGCGCAAACCGGGTCGCTTATTACTGCGCGCTCACCCGCTGGCGCCCCTGCGATGTGGAAGAATCAACTAATACAGCGCATTTGTTGCTCGAGAGAGAGATCAAATTAGCGCTTAAGCGGGCCTGGGGACAATCTTGATCCTCCAAACAAAATCAGACGTGCCGGGCGCAATATTTCAATAGTCGAATGCCGTTAACCGGCACGGTTTTTTTGCCGCACTCTTAGAATATAAGAGCTTACCTCATAAAAATTGGGCGGAATAAACCAGTTTTGATGACTTATTTTCGCCTTATCATCAAGTTAGCCTGACCCATAGGGGTAGTTTGAGTAATGTAAGGAATAATGTAAACGTATCCATGTGCTAATTTTCAACCGCAACGAGCACGGCAAAGGATCGTACTAGGCTTCAAAAGATAAAAAGAATAATGAGCCCCGTAAAAAGTAATCAGACATTCAAAGTTAGAAACCGCCCTACGCAACAAAGGGCGCGGGAAACGTTTGACCAGATACTTCACACAACGACGTTGCTGTTAGAGGAAGTCGGCTTTGATAAACTGAATACAAACCTCATCTGTAAAAGAGCGAATTTAACGCCGCCGGCGCTATATCGATATTTCCCGAACAAATACTCGATTTTGGAGGAACTCGGACGCCAACTGATCGAAGCGCAGAATGCGTGTTTCTTGGAATGGATGGACGCTCAGACCGGTAAGGAAATAACGTCGGAGGACATCGCGCAACTTTTGAGAGATAAATACGCAACGACCTGCAAACTCGACGGCGCTAAGTGGATTATGCGATCTCTGCGATCAATCCCATCATTTGCCCATGTGCGGCGAGACTCAAACTTAATGATCGTGCATAAAATTGCGGACTGGTACACTGAGAAAACACCGAAGGCAGACCCAAAAACGGTTTCGCGAAAAGTTCAGATCATGTATGAAGCCAGTTACGCCTTGATTGAGATGCTTATGGATCACAATCAAATAGACCGTGAAGAGACGTTTCGAGAAGCTGCGGTGATGTTTATTGCGCTTAGAGACACCGATCTCATCGAAGAAGCAGCCTCCGCCCTTATAGCAGAAAGAGATAAGACGGTATAATAGCGTAAAAAAAGCATTATTCGCTTAACTCACATTTGAATCCGGGAAGCTCGCTTTTTTCTCGTCCATAAACGCGATTAATTTTGCATCGACATCCGGATCAAGCAACGGCGGCGCATAGCTCGCCAGCATTTCTTTATAGACCGTTTCCGCCCTTTGTTCAGTCGTCAACGCGCCATCTTCGGTCCATTGCTCAAAGCTATTGTTGTCGGCGACGCTAGAGCGGAAGAACGCGGATTTAAAGTTCGCCTGGGTATGGGAACAACCAAGAAAATGCTGCCCAGGGCCGACTTCCCGCAGGGCGTCCAAGGCCTGACCATTCTCCGACATATCCACGCCATTTGCATAGATAGCCATCATGCCGGCTTGATCGGCATCCATGACGAATTTCTCGTAGCCCATTGCAAGACCGCCCTCTAACCATCCCGCCGTATGCAGCATAAAATTCACCCCGGCGAGCAGGCCTTGTTGAAGCGTGTTAGCCGCTTCATAGGCCGCTTGCGCGTCCGGCACTTTAGATGCCGTAAATCCTCCAGCGCTGCGAAACGGAACGCCCAAACGCCGGGCAAGGGCCGCGCCCACATTGATCACCATTGACGCCTCTGGTGAGCCGAAGGTCGGCGCCCCGGACTGCATAGACATGGACGAAACGAAATTTCCGTAAATCACGGGCGCACCCGGGCGAACGAGTTGGGTGAGCGCCATCCCGCACATGCCTTCGGCCAAGCTCTGGGCGGCGACGGCCGCGACCGTCACCGGCGACATGGCGCCCGCGACGATAAACGGACTGACCATGGTTGCTTGGCCATGGCGGGCATACACCTTCAACGCCCCTAACATGGTGTTGTCAAACGTCATTGGAGAATTTGCATTGATGAGATTAACGAGGACGCAGTTCTCCTCAACGAAATCGTCGCCAAATAATATTTTTACCATACTGACGGAATCTTCAGCCCGTAGCGGATGGGTGACAGATCCCATAAACGCCTTATCGGAATATTTGATATGGCTATAGACCATGTCGTAGTGGCGTTTGTTTACGGGCAGATCGACCGGCTCGCATATCGTGCCGCCGGAATGGTGAAGGCCGTCCGACATGTAAGCGAGTTTTATGAAGTTCTGGAAATCGTTGATGGTGGCGTATCGGCGCCCCTCTTCGCGACTATAGACAAAGGGCGATCCGTAGGCCGGCACCAGAACCGTACTGTCACCGCCAATCAACAAACTATTGTCAGGGTTGCGTGCATGTTGTGTAAATGTTCGCGGCGCCGAGCGTTGAATAATCTCCCGGCACATGCCCCGGGGAAAGCGTACTCGCTCCCCATCGGCCGTGGCGCCGGCTTTCACAAAGATCTCGATGGTCTCCGGATCTTCTTTAATATCGATCCCAATTTCTTCGAGGATCGTCTCCGCATTTGCTTCGATAATTTTGAGATCCGCATCGCCTAATATCTCATAGGGCGGAATTTTTCGCGTGATAAATGGCGCGCGTTGGGGTTTGTTCGCTTCGGCGGCCTCTTGGCGACCGCGCCGCCCTCCTGAACGTCCTGGTCTGGGCATTGGCTTTCCTCTTCTTACAGAACCGGCGACTTACATCACCGGCACCTTATAATACTGGTGACGGCGATCGAACGCGCTTTCGTCGACCCCGTCCGGTTTTGGCGGCGGCACCGGCTTTTGGCGCTGTTGGAAACGTCATCGCGTTGACAAAAAATTCTTGAAAGGCTGGCTGGGTAGCCGTTTCAACTTTTTCAATCTGGGCCACCGCTTCAATGATCCGCATCTTCTCATTTGTGTTGAACAGCGTCATCGCAGCGCCCATCCCGGCGGCGTTCCCGATGGACCGGACATTTTCCGCGCTCGCCCCAGGGATAATGCCAATATCGGCCACAAATTTCGGATCAAGATGGGTCCCGAAGGCGCCGGCAAGCAATATTTCATCGACATGATCACAGCCGAGATGCTCTGTTAACAGAGAAACCCCCGCCGATAAGGCCGCCTTCGCCAGCTGGACCGCGCGGATATCGGTCTGTTTGATGTAAATCGGTTTGTCGTCGCGACGAACGAGCAAGTATTTCCAGCTCTTGCCCTCTTCAAAAAACCGCGCTGGCGCCTGATCAGGGCGGAACAATCCGCTGTCATCAACCAGCCCAGCGCTTGCAAGCGCCGCCATCACCTCAAAAATACCTGACCCGCAGATGCCTGTCACAGCATGGGCCGACAGATCTTCCTGTTGATCAGACAACCACTCGTCACAGCCAATGATCTTAAACATCGGTTCTTTGGTTTGTTCGTCAATGCGAACGCGTTCAATCGCCCCAGGGCTTGCGCGAACACCTGCGCTGATTTCCGCCCCCTCAAACGCCGGCCCCGTAGGCGAGGACGCCGCCGCCACGCGGCCGCCATGGCTGAGGACAATTTCGGCATTCGTACCGATATCAACGAGCAAGACAGACCGATCCGTCATTTCATTGATTTGAGCAAGGTAAGCGCCGCTGGCGTCGGCGCCAACATGACCGCCAATCAGCGGTAGGAACGACACCCGCGCCGCCTCTGAAATGCCGAGACCAAGATCGTTCGCCGGCGCCTCGAACCAGTCTTTTATGGCTAACGTGAACGGCGCTTGCCCAAGTTCTACCGGAGAGACACCCAAAAATAGGTGATGCATAATGGGGTTGCCGACAACCGCCAGTTCTAGAATTTGGTTCGCCCCAAGAGATAACGCCGCCTGGGCGTCTTGAATCATTTTCGCGATCTGTTTTCTGATCGCGTCGGTCAGCAGATGATCACCCTCCTTGTTCATCATGACATAAGACACACGGCTCATCAGGTCTTCACCAAAACGAATCTGAGGATTCATCGCCGATGCTTCGTATGCTAATTCGCCTTGGCATAAATCATAGAGATACAGCGCAACGGAAGTAGACCCGATATCAATCGCGGCCCCGTAAACGTTGAACGGCGATGGCGGCCATACATCAATGACCTCACGATCATCTCGCACGACGGCGATGACCTGCCGATCATTCTCCGCCAAGAGCTTTTGCACCTTAGACAGAACCCGCAATGACGGTTTCGCGCTGACGCCAAATGTCTCCAAGGCCAACGATAGAGCCTCGCTATCACTAGGGTTATCCTCCAATGATGGTTTCTCTAGCGCGCACATATAGAGTTTAACCGGCGGATTTAGCTCAGTTGAAAACCCGACACTTTTTTTGGAGATACTTGTTTCGGAGTTGCGGGCATCGCTCGGGATATCAACGACGAGGTCTCCGCAGATTTTCGCCCGGCATGCCAGACGCCGCCCTTCCGGCAAGTCGCCATCGGCAATCGCCTTCTTTTCCGTCGCCGTTAGGGGCGCGACACTTTCTTCATCAACATTGATTTTGAACTTTGCATGGGCGCCAGGCGAGATTTCAATTTGGCAGCGTTTGCAAAGTCCTTTGCCGCCACAGATCGATTGCATGTCAACACCGGCGCTAAGCGCCGCTTCATAGATCGTAGCCGCTTCTTCCACGCTAGCGCGAACGCCAGACGGTGTAAAGATGATATGGTGCTCCTTACCCGTCATTTAAAGCTTCACCACACAAATTTCTTCATGCTGGGGTAGATCGTCCGTGATCTCGTAATAATCACCTTTCTCATGCACGAAAATGTGCCCCTTTTCGGTCAGCCCTGATGCATCATCAAGGCTGCCCAACACAATACTGATGACGTCACGGGTTTTATTCGACCAAAACATCGGGGAATGACAAACCGGACAAAACCCCTGGGCGGCGTCTTCCGATACAGATGTCCACGCGATATCGCCGGTGATTGTGACATCTTTCCGCTTTGCCCGGGCCGCTGCCATGTAATGCCCGGTTAAGTGGCGACACTGACGACAATGGCAATACCAAATATCCTGCAGCCCATAGGCCACATAGGACAGCGCGCCACAGTAGCATCGTCCGGTGTATTTATCCGCCCGTTCCATTACGCCCGCCGCCGGCCGCGACGGCGTCCGCCCCGGCCTTCGCCTGCGCCCTCGGCTGGCGGTTCACGGAATTTCGCAATCCAGTTGGCGCAATTGGGATCAACGCCGTTTAAAACATCGGCGGCTTTAATCGCCGGCACCAACCCATCGTGGAGAGGGTTTAGGATCGCCGAGGTCATGCCGGCGCTCGCAATCATCGGCAAAAACGAGTTGTTGATCGCGTGCCGATTGGGCAGCCCGAACCCGATATTCGAGGCGCCGCAGGTGGTGTTCACCTTCAACTCTTCTCTCAATCGGCGGACGAGATGAAAAACATCCTTACCCGCCTTATTAATGGCGCCGATGGGCATCACAAGGGGGTCAACAACCACATCTTCTGGTTTTATGCCGTGATCTTGGGCGCGTTCAACGATGAGCTTGGCGATTTTGAACCGCTCATCCGGATCTTCTGAAATGCCGGTTTCATCGTTCGAAATGGCGACCACGGCAGCGTCGTACTTTTTCACCAGCGGCAGCACGCGCTCCATCACTTCCTCTTCTGCGGTAGTTGAGTTCACGAGGGCGCGGCCTTTGTAGACGGCAAGCCCCGCCTCCAACGCCTCGACGATAGAACTATCAATCGCCAACGGCACATCCGTTATGGATTGCACCAACTGTATGACTTCGGCCAGTATCTTTGGTTCATCAGCAAGGGGAATACCGGCGTTGACGTCCAGCATTTGCGCTCCGGCTTCAACTTGAGCCAAGGCGTCTTTCTCAACCCGGGTGTAATTCCCTTCTTTCATTTCCGCAGCAAGCAGCTTTCTACCCGTTGGGTTAATACGCTCCCCAATCATAATGAAGGGTTCGTCAAAGCCGATAACGACTTCCTGCTTATCCGAACTGATTACCGTTTTTGTCATTTAAAGCGCCTTTTATGATGATCATAGATTGAGATGAACCGCGTCTTCAGACGGTTGCACGATGCCAATTGACGTGTCGGCGGATTGCGGGGCCCATGGGCGACGGTCGCCCAAGACGCCCGACGCGGTAACGATTTCTCCCACCCATTCTTCTTGGCGGTAGGCCATCAAATGAACGCCGTGGACGCCGTCGATCTCAGCGAGGGCTTGCATCATTTCAACCGCAATTTTTCGCCCCTCCCTTTTGGGGCTCGCGGCATGTTCGAGGCGACGCACGATGTCATCGGGAATATGCACACCCGGCACCGCCGACTGCAGCCAACGGGCGGTTTTCGCCGAGGCAAGAACGCCGACACCCATCAAAGTGTAGCATCGCTCGGTCAAGCCTAAATCCCGCGCCCGTCGCATAAAGACCTTCGCCATTTCAATATCAAAACAATATTGGGACTGAACGAATTGGGCGCCTGCGTTTATCTTTTTGGCAAACTGATCAACCCTGTTTTCAATCGGGGGTACAAATGGATTGATGGACGCACCCATGAAAACCTTCGGCGCGGCTTCAAGTCGCCGCCCGCTTAGAAAACGCGCCTCATCCCGAAGAGTGCTGATCGTGGTCATCAGCGAGATACTGTCGAGGTCAAACACAGGTTTTGCTTCCGGGTGATCGCCTGCGCTTACATCGTCCCCCGTTAAACAAAGAACAGAGCAAACACCTAACGCCGCAGCGCCCAACACATCGCCTTGGATCGCAATCCTATTTCGATCGCGACAGGAAACTTGCATGATGGGAGCATACCCAATCCGGGTCAGGATGGCGCAAACACCAAGGCTCGACATATGGCAATTGGCGCCGGATCCGTCCGTTGCGTTGATCGCATCAACATAGCCGTCAAAGTGCGCAGCGCGGCGCAACACTTCATCCGGGTCCGCCGAATCTGGGGGCGCGATTTCAGTAGTAACGGCGAAGCTGCCGCTGCGCAGTACATGCTCAAAACGTCCGTGGGAGGCGTGCCCCGGTCGCATCGGCAAAGGATCGCCAGGGTTAGCGCCATATTCGTCAAAGACCGTCAGGTCGTTGTTTGTCTCGCCCCTATTCATCGCGCGCTAACCGCAACCAGGTGGATGTTCCGACCAGGCGATGATCAATGGCGAAATTTGCGGCGTTAATGGCGTCGCCTTTTTTCATCATCGCCGCCCCGCGCCAAGCCTCAACCCAGACGCACGCCATATATGGCTTCACTTCACACATGCCATCTTCGCGCACGCCGCCACAGGGTCCATTGCGAATAGTTTTTGGACAATTCATGGGGCATGACATGCCGGTCTTCGACAAGGCGCAATCGCCGCACATCTTGCAGTCAAAGAAGAAGCCCTTGCCCGCAGCTTCTATCGCTGTGATTGGACCGTCTAACCGATGGCCAAATAAACAGGTCAGGCCCTTTAGCCCGGCCAAGATAATAGGGTTGAGCGCATCATAAATGCGCTCCATCGTCCGCGCATGGCGAACGGACCAACGCCTAACGAGATACATGGGGTTCAAGGGCGCGGCCGGCTCTTTTCGGGCGGGCGGCGGAAGCGACATCGCCAAGGGCGGCGGTTAAATCCCCATACCCCACAAGTTTAAATTGGTATCGCAGGCCAAGTTTTATCGCCGCCAATCGCGCTTGCTTTTGGAGCCCCTCATTTTCTGTCTGCGCCAGGTAAACAAGGTCTTTATAATGACAAAAATAAGCGTCGCGCAGATGGGGTTTTTTATCCAACCCCAAGCCGCCGATCACGAGGCGGTCAAAATTTTTGACGAGATAATCTGTGACAAAAAAACTGCCGATCTCGTTTTCGATGATATTGGAAAAGAGATGTGCGCCCGCGAAAAATTCATAACAATGGGCGTGGGGCAAGCGCTGAGCATCAAATTCGGCGAGAACCCGATCAAGGGCGCCCCCGGTCCCGCACTCTCCATAACCGACGAGAACGCGATCAAACTCCCCACGACGTTCACTGAGGATTTCCCGAACCCGAGGCGCAATTTTTTGGGGGGTGTTATGAAACGACGCGGGCAAACATTGAAGTTCAAACTGCTCGTCGCTGAGGGCTAACTGCCTTTTTAAGGCGACGATCTCCACTGCTAGGGCGCCGCAGGCGAGGATGAGACATTTGCCCGGATTACCGGGATCGGCTGTTCTCCCGGTTACCCGGTCATCAAACATCACCTCTGGGACGGGTATGACCGACAGATCGCTTTTCATCGGTTTTGCCCCACGATGACTTTCGCCAACTCCGCGCTAACTGCCGCATCGCGCCCATATTGGGTGGCGTTGATGGCGTCGGCGAACTCCTGATTCAGCGGCGCGCCGCCAACCATGATCGGTACTTCTTTCAGTAATCCGCGTTTATCGAACTCTTCGATTACCACGCCCATATAGGGCATCGTCGTCGTCAATAGCGCTGACATGCCGAGAATTGCCGGTTCATGCTCATCAACAGCGGCGAGGTAATTCTCGACAGGGTTATTGATCCCAAGATCAATGACCTCAAACCCCGCCCCTTCCAACATCATGCCGACAAGGTTTTTGCCGATATCGTGAATATCGCCTTTGACGGTGCCAATAACGTATTTACCGAGGCTGGATGAGTTTTCGCTGGCGGAAAGAATGGGCCGCAACAACTCCATCCCGCTTTTCATAGAATTGGCGCATTGCAATACTTCCGGCACAAATAAAATACCATCTCGAAAGTCGATCCCGACAATCCGCATGCCCTCCACCAAGGCATCACTCAGGATTTGGTTCGCATCCCATCCTCTGTCGAGTAGAATCTGGGTGCCCTCATGGACCTCATCAGCAAGGCCGTCATAAAGGTCGTCCTTCATCTGCTCGACAAGATCTTCATCATTCAGATCTTTTAAGATGATGTCGTCTTTGTCGCTCATGGCGCATACCCTCAGATTATTGAGTCCGTCGCGGGTCGACCCATCCGCTTTTTGGCAAGCGGTTTGGATCGCGATATCGGGCGCGAACGCCAAGGCTTAGATGTCAGTGCTCAACCGACCTAAAAACAATGGCGTTGATCATGAAAATATACTATCAAAAATACGACATACAATTTTACAAAAACGACAGAAATTTGAGCCAATGGCGCTTATTTACTAGCAATCAGTTAACCGTGAAGAGATTTAACTAATGTCGGAATACGACAACCCTAATTCGTTGCAGCGCAGCAAGGCCGCCGGCCCCACGCAGAGTTCAGAGGCGCTCGCCGTGACGGGCCTGGAAAAGGCTGACCACCGACCGCAGCGCATTGTCATTATCCTGACCCCGGAGTTTTCGATGATGGCGTTCACCGCCTTTATTGAACCGCTGCGCGCCGCCAATCGCGTGAGCGCCCAGCGCCTTTACCGCTGGCGCGTCGTCACGTTGGACGGATATCCGGTCACCGCCAGTAATGGGTTGGCGGTCCAGCCGGACGAGGCGTTCTCGCCCCCCACCAAGAATGATTGGGTTGTTGTTTGCGCCGGTATGAACGCCCAGTCCCATGCGAGCCCGAAACTGCTGGCGAGCCTCAGAAAAGCGGCCCGTGTCGGCGCCCAGCTCGGCAGCGTTTGCACAGGGAGCGAAATCCTGGCTCGCGCCGGCCTTTTGCAGGGATACAGATGCACCGTTCATTGGGAGGAGATCGATAGCTTCGCAGAAACTTTCCCCGATCTTGATATCACCTCTTCTCTTTTTGAGATTGATCGCGATCGCTTTACCTGTTCTGGCGGCACCGCCCCCCTCGACATGATGATCAACGCCATCGCCAATGAACATGGGCGCGACCTCGCCATGCAGGTATCGGAGTTGATGCTGCATAATAGCGTGCGCGAACCCGCCACCGCCCAACGATTTTCAATCCAAGAGCGCCTCGGCGCGTCTCACCCGAAACTGTTGTCAGCGATCTCCTCAATGGAAGCCAATCTTGAGACGCCGTTGTCGCTGAAGGAAGTCGCCTCCCTTGTCGGGTGCTCCATCAGGCAGCTCGAAAGGGTGTTCTCCACCTCCCTCAACACCACGCCCGGCCGATACTACCTTACCTTACGCCTTGAAAAAGCGCGCCGTCTTATCGTGCAAACGGCGATGCCGATTCTGGACATCGCCTTTGCGACAGGGTTTTCATCCGCAGCGCATTTTTCCAAGACCTATCGGGATGTTTTTCATCGCACCCCAAGCGAGGAACGACGCCGGGCCGCTCCCTATACCGATGGGGATGACGACGCCGACAATAGCGACGAATGAGCGGGCGCGCTTTCTTCGCCCTCATCGCGTTCGGCAGCGGGGGCGCCGTCGTTGCTCTTCCCTTCGTCATTTACTTGGTCTTCCTCCTCCGTCGCGCGGGGGTCAATTTCAAACACAGCCGGGGTTGTGCGTGGTACGGGAACGTATTCCCCCTGCTCTTCCGGTGGCAGAGCATCTCGCTGCGTCAACCGATAAAGGCCAAACAGAACAAGGGCGACATGGATGAGCGCTGTATACCCAAACAACGCGGAAGGCCCCGCCATATTCATCACAATTGGCGCGGCGATGGGGCCGAAAACCGACCCCACGCCGTATACCAATAGCAAACCGCCGCTAACAGCGACAAATTCATGGGGTTCTGCGAAGTCATTGGCGTAAGCGGCGCTGAGGCCGAAAACCGGCATCGCGAATACGCCAAAAAGCGCCGCCCCCAAAATCAACATCCCGGCCGATGACGGCCCCTGGACCATTAAAAAGACACCCGCTAACGCCGCCGCCCCAGACACGCCGATCAAAACGAGGCGACGATCAACGAGATCAGACAGAGAGCCGATGGGCCATTGCGCCACCGCGCCGCAAACGATTACCGCGCTCATAAAAGTCGCCACCATGCCGGCGCCATATCCGAGTTGTTGCACAAAGACGGGGCTGATGGCCCAAAAGGCGCTGTTCGCGAAGCCAACGGCAAAAGCGCCGGATAGCGCCAAGGGTGAGACGCGCATCAGTTTTTTTAAGCCCAGTTGGGTTTGTTCGGGCGGGCTCGGCCCCTCGACCCTCGTCATTGCGACAGGCACAATCGAGATGGTGATGAGCATCGCAACAATGGAGAACAGAACGAAGGATTTCGGGTCAGCCAGGACAAGCAGATACTGCCCGATCGTCATCGCCGCAAAATCTACAATGCGATATACAGACAATACCTTTCCGCGATTGTCGTTTGTTGCTTTCTCATTGATCCAGCTTTCGATGATCATGTAGAGGCCCGCAAAGCAGAATCCCATGATCACGCGCAAGAATATCCAAAGTACGACATTGGATTTGAGCGGAAACGTCATCATCGTCACCGCCGCAATTGCGGCAAGCGCCGTAAAGGCGCGAATGTGCCCCGCGCGGCGCACCATACCGGGCGTTGCATAACACCCGCCGATGAAGCCGAGATAATAGCTCGACATCAACAGGCCGATGGTGGTCAACGAAAACCCATCAATATTGGCGCGCACCGCGACAAGCGTGCCCGACAGACCGCCGCCTGCGAGAAGGATACCCGCCGACGTCAACAAAGCGACCAAAGACGCTAACATTCCGCGCATAACGAACCGCCAACGTAAGGAAAGAAAATTTCTTAGAGACTGACCAAAAGAGGCCCCAAACGACCTCTTGCATAAATCGCCATATTGGCTTCTTCGGCTTTACGCAAGGCGAAAGTTGTCGGCGCGGAAAGACAGGCGATCGCGCGAACCCTCTGCGACGCCGCCTTCTGGACAAGTTCATAAGAACACCGGCTCGACATCACGACAAAGCCCGCTTGCATGTCAGCGCCAGATAACGCCAACGCCCCTAGCAATTTATCAAGCGCGTTATGCCGGCCCACATCTTCCCGCACCAAAGTGATGTCGCCGTCTAAGGTCGCCCACGCCGCGCCATGCACCGTTCGCGTTCGCTCGTTCAACGGTTGATGGTCGGCTAATCCGTCAAAGGCTTTGGCGACGATTTCACGATCAAGTTCGATTTTCGTGGGCGCGACCGGGGGCAGGATTTCAAAAAGCTCATCGGCGTTTTCCAGACCGCAAAGCCCGCAGCCCACATTGCCCGGCATGGTTCGACGGCGATGGCGCACATCCAGCCGCTCAACAAAGCGTTCGGCAATCCGCAATCGAAGATCGCATCCCCGGTCAGTATAATGAATATCAAGCCCTTGGATGTCGCCAGGGTGATCGATCACCCTTTCCGCCAAAGAAAAACCAACAGCGAAATCGATTACGTCCTGCGGCGTCGCCAGCATCACGGCGTAATTGCGACGATTATAGACGAGGGCAATGGGCGTCTCTTCCGGCACTCGCCAGACGCCCTCGTCACAGGGCCCCGCCGCATTGGTTTTCGCGTCACTATCAACGGGAAGAGGCGCGCCGGTGACCGTGACAGGAAACATTACTCGGCCGGTATGGTCTCAATTTTACGCATGCCCGGCGTTTCCTCGTCATACGCATTTTGCCAATCAGATTTATGGTTCGCAGGCGTTACCTGAACAGCGGTCACTTTATATTCAGGACAGTCCGTCGCCCAATCGGATAGCTCTGTTGTGACGACATTCGCGCCGGTTTCAGGGTGATGGAAGGTCGTGTAGACCACGCCCGGCTGCATGCGTTCGGAGATTTTAGCGCGCAGCGCCGTCTCACCCTTTCGGGAATTGAGAGAGACCCATTGTCCATCGCGGACACCCCGCGCTTCCGCGTCGGAGGGGTGGATTTCCAAGACATCTTCCTCCCACCAATCAACATTGTCGGTCCGCCGGGTTTGGGCGCCCACATTGTATTGGCTGAGAATGCGCCCGGTCGTTAGGATCAGTGGGAACTTCCGGTTCGTCTTTTCTTCTGTTGGGACATAATCGGTGAGGATGAACATGCCTTTTCCGCGAACAAATTCATCAACATGCATAATAGGCGTCCCATCCGGCGCCGCGTCGTTACATGGCCACTGAACGGACCCTTTTTCGTCCAGCGATTTGAAGGAGACGTTTTTGAATGAAGGCGACAACAGCGCGATCTCGTCCATGATGTCGGCAGCGCTTTCATGGCCCATTTCATAGCCAAGCGCACGGGCGAGGTCTTGGGTAACCTCCCATTCTTCTTTGCCGGTTTTGGATTTCATCACCGGACGTACGCGGTTGATACGGCGCTCTGCATTGATAAAAGTGCCATCCTTTTCCAAAAAGGACGTGCCCGGTAAAAAGACATGGGCGAAGCGTGCGGTCTCATTCAGGAATAAATCCTGCACGATGAGAATATCGAGGGCTTTAAGGGCCGCTTCCACATGATGGGTGTTTGGGTCCGATTGGGCGACGTCTTCACCCTGGATATACATTCCGCGATAGTTGCCAGCGCACGCCTCATCAAACATGTTGGGAATGCGGTAGCCGGGCTCACTGTCGAGGCTCACGCCCCAGACCTTCTCAAAACTGCCACGGGCGACATCATCGCCGACGGACCTATAATCCGATAATTCGTGGGGGAATGATCCCATATCGCATGAGCCTTGAACGTTGTTCTGCCCGCGCAAAGGGTTCACGCCAACGCCGCGCCGGCCGATATTGCCGGTGGCCATCGCAAGGTTCGCCATGCCCATCACCATGGTCGACCCCTGGCTGTGCTCGGTTACGCCGAGGCCGTAGTAAATCGCCGCATTCCCGCCGCTCGCATAGAGGCGCGCTGCCTGTCGGATTTCGTCAGCCGGCACGCCCGTTGTCTTCGACACCGTCTCTGGCGAGTTCTCCTCGGATTGAATGAAATCGAGCCACTCCTTGAAGGACGGCAGATCACAACGCTCTTTGACAAAATCGTCGTCGAGCAATCCTTCCGTCGCGGCCACATGACCAAAAGCATTGATAAGCGCGACATTGGTGCCCGGCAGAAGGGGTAAATGATGCGCCGCTTCAATATGGGGGGAACGAACCAAATCAATGGCGCGGGGGTCCGCGACGATAAGCTTTGCCCCTGCCCGTAGGCGACGTTTCATCTGCGAGGCGAATACCGGGTGGGCGTCCGTCGGATTAGCCCCGATGACCATGATGACATCGGCGTCCATGACGCTATCGAAATCCTGGGTCCCTGCCGATGTGCCGTAGGTCTGCTTCAAGCCATACCCCGTCGGTGAATGGCAGACCCGCGCGCAGGTATCGACGTTGTTATTGCCGAAGGAGGTACGAATGAGTTTCTGAACAAGCCAAACCTCTTCGGCCGTACAACGCGACGAGGTGATACCGCCGATGGATTTGCGGCCATAGGTCGCCTGGGTCGCCTTCAATTTATCAGCGGCGAACCCGATCGCCTCCTCCCAGGAGACGACACGCCATGGATCCGTGATCTTCTCGCGAATCATTGGCTCGGTGATACGCTCTTTATGGGTTGCATAACCAAAGGCGAAGCGCCCCTTTACGCAAGAATGCCCGTGGTTCGCTTTACCATCCTTATAAGGCGTCATCCGAATAACCTGATCGCCCTTCAGTTCAGCCTTAAACGAACATCCGACCCCGCAATAGGCGCAGGTCGTCAGTACCGTGCGATCAGGCACGCCGTGTTCAATCACGGATTTTTCTTGCAGGGTCGCCGTCGGACACGCTTGCACGCAAGCGCCGCAGGAAACGCATTCGGAATCGAAGAAGCTCTCGCCCATTGACGCGGCAACCCGGGAGTCAAATCCACGCCCCTCGATGGTCAGCGCGAGGGTCCCCTGCACTTCGTCACAGGCGCGCACGCACCGGGAGCAAACAATGCATTTTGACGGGTCATAAGAGAAATAAGGGTTGCTCTCATCCTTCTCCGCAACGAGATGGTTCTCGCCCTCATAGTCGTATCGAACCTCGCGCAGGCCAACGGCGCCCGCCATATCCTGCAATTCGCAATCGCCGTTATCGGAACAAGTCAAGCAATCCAGCGGGTGGTCGGAAATGTAAAGCTCCATCACACCGCGACGCAGTTTCGCTAATTTCTCCGTCTGCGTTTTAATTTTCATGCCATCTTCGACCAATGTCGTGCATGAGGCCGGCGTGCCGCGCCGCCCCTCGATCTCGACGAGGCACAAACGGCAGGAGCCGAAGGCCTTCACAGAGTCCGTCGCGCATAATTTCGGGATCGGCTGATCGACTTCCATCGCCGCGCGCATCACCGATGTGCCCTTTGGCACCGTGACCGTGAAGCCGTCAATCTCAGCGCTCACCATCTCATCTGATGTTGCTTTCGGCGTGCCGTAATCGGTCTCTTTCAGGATAGCCATGTCGTCTTCACCCTGTCTATTCGCTCGCTAAGCGCCAAAATCTTCCGGGAAATGCCTCAAGGCGCTCAGAACCGGGTTCGGCGTTAAGCCGCCCATGGCGCAAAGCGAACCGTCGGTCATCACGTCACATAAGTCTTCCAAAACCGCTAAGTTCTCCGTGCGGTTTTCATCATTGATGATTTTATCAATCGTTTCTTTGCCGCGCACCGCCCCGATCCGACAGGGGGTGCACTTGCCGCAAGACTCAATCTCGCAAAACTCCATGGCGAAGCGCGCCTGCTTGGCCATATCCACGCTGTGGTTGAACACGACGATCCCGCCATGGCCGAGCATGGCTCCAGCGTCCGCGAGCGCTTCGTAATCCATCGCAACATCGAACCCCGAAACAGGCACATAAGCGCCCAAGGGCCCGCCCGCCTGCACCGCACGAATGGGATGACCGCTGCGGGTGCCGCCGCCAAAATCTTCCACCAGTTCTCGCAAGGTTACACCGAAGGCCTTCTCAACAAGCCCGCCCTGAGCAATGTCCCCGGCGAGTTGGAAGGGCTGCGTCCCGCGAGAACGACCCATCCCGAAATTTTTGTAGAAATCAGCACCTTTCGCCATAATGAGGGGAACAGCACCCAGGGTCAGAACGTTATTCACAATCGTCGGCTTACCGAATAACCCGGAAATCGCAGGAATAGGCGGCTTAACCTTCACCTGCCCGCGTTTGCCCTCAAGGCTTTCGAGCATGGCGCTTTCTTCACCACAGATATAAGCGCCAGCGCCCACGCGCACATGGAGGTCGAAGGATGTTCCAGACCCTTCAATGTCATCGCCGAGCAAGCCGGCCTCGCGCCAGATGGCGATGGCGCGTTGCATGACATCGATCGCGTGAGGATATTCTGAGCGGATATAAATATATCCGGTGTCGGCGCCAACGGCACGCCCCGCGATGACCATGCCTTCTATAAGGCAAAACGGATCGCCTTCCATCAGCATACGGTCGGCAAATGTGCCGCTATCACCTTCGTCAGCATTGCAACAAATATATTTTTGCTGCGCTGTCTGCTCCAGCGCGGTCTTCCACTTAATCCCGGTCGGGAAGCCAGCGCCGCCGCGCCCGCGCAACCCTGAGGCCGTTACCGCTTCCACAATTGCGCTCGGCGTTTCCTTTAGAGCCTTGCGTAGGCCAACTAACCCGCCATGGGCCTCGTAGCCCTTCAGATCCAAAGGATCGATCACTCCGCAGCGGGCGAAGGTTAATCGCTCTTGCTTGGCGAAAAAGGGTATTTCCTCCGTCTGGCCTAAGGCAAGCGGGTGATCACCGCCCTCGTGAAACGCAGCGTCGAATAAGCTGGAGACATCATCTTCGCCAACGGGCCCGAAGGCGATACGTCCCTCCGGCGTCTCAACTTCAACCAACGGCTCCAACCACAGCATGCCGCGCGACCCATTGCGCACGAGCGAGACCTCGACGCCGCGCGCCTGGGCCTCATGCACAATTGCGTTGGCGACATCCTCGGCCCCGACGGAGATCGCCGCCGCATCTCTTGGAACGAATATCCTGATAGCGCCCATGATCATGCGCCCTTGAATTTCGCGGCGAGAATGTCGAAGGACTGCGTCGTCACACGGCCCTTTAACTCTCCATCGACCATCGCCGCCGGCCCGAGGGCGCAGTTGCCGAGGCAGTAAACCGCTTCTAAGCGCACGGCATTGCCCGGCGTTTTATCGCCCGTCTTTACCCCCAAAACCGTTTCGGCATGGGCTGCTAATTCTTCCGAGCCGACGGCCTGACACGCCTCGGCGCGGCAGAGCTGAACGCGATGGCGCGCCGGCGGTTCGCGGCGGAAATCGTGGTAGAACGTAGAAACACCATGGGCCTCTGCCCTGGAAATGTTTAACGCGTCAGCAATAGTTCTAAGCGCCGTTTCACTGACAAAACCTTCGGTCGCTTGGACGGCATGCAGAATTTCGATCAGCGCCGAAGGATCGTTGCCATGGTCCTGCGCCGCCATACGGGCCACGCCGTTATCAGTCTTGTCGATCAATACAGCCATCGCACTTATCTCTTCAAAAGGGCAACAAAGCCATGGCGCACCATACCGTCGTTACGTTGGTAAAGGGTAGCACATTTTAGTGATGGTTCACGCAGCCCATTGATTGCCACAGGACGCAGGACCGACCCGCCCCCGGAAGGGCAGAACCCCAATAGTTTCATAGCATTGGAGTAAAATCACGACGTAGGACCAGCAATCCGAAATATAGAGAGCCAGCGTTGGTTAACCGTTCGGTACAACCCTATCGCGTCGGCGGCGTCGCGCGGAGCCATCGCTGCAACGACATCCACATGAGGCACATTATCGGGATCAGCGGGAGTGAGCTGACAATGGTCGCCGCCTGTATGGTGCGAAGTCCGCCGGAGACAATCAACCCGGCCGTCATCAAGGCCAGCATAATCGCCCAAATAATGCGCACAAAGCGTGTCGGCTCCTGATCGCCCCGCAAATTCTTTGTACAGATACTGGCGAGGACATAAGCGGCGGAGTCAATGTTCGTCGCATAGAATATGATGCACAACACGATAAACCCACCCAGCACAATCTTTGGAAATGGCAAGGTTGAGAGAATTTTCGCCACCAATACGGACATGCCATCATTGGTGAGAATATCCGACAACGGCAGCGCGCCGCTCGTTTCCAGATGCAAGGCGTAACCGCCCGCGACCGCCATAAATATGGATGTACCCAACGTCCCCCAAATCAAGACGCCCAAAATCATCTCCTTAAGGGTTCGTCCTCGGGAAATACGGGCAATGAACAAACTGACAAAACCGGCGAACGCCAGATACCATGCCCAGTAAAAAATCGTCCAATCATCGGGAAAGCTCGAGCCGCCAACCGGATCGGTCCAAAGCGCCATAGCGAACAGATTGTCTAACATTACACCGACGCTATTGGTCGTCATATCAAGAATATAAAGGGTCGGCCCGGCGATTAGGATAAACGCCAACGCCGTCAGGGCGAGGACCATATTGATATCAGCCAGCCGCTGGATACCCTTCTTCAATCCAAGAATGACGCTGGTGCCGAAGAGCAGAACCCAAACAATCAAAATACCGAATTTAATAACAATCGAATCCGGAACCCCTAAAAGTTCAGCAACGAAGGCAGAAATCAATGGCGCGCCCAAGCCAAGGGCCGTGGCGTTGCCGCCAACAATGCCCAGGATAATGAAGATATCGATCAATGGCCCCAACAGCGGGCGAAGCCCCGCAGGCAGCACCGGCGCGCAAACTGAGCTCACCCGCAACGACGGCTCGTTGCGCACATAAAGCATGTAGGCGACCGGCACGGCGGTGAAACAAAACATCGACCACGAGATGACGCCCCAATGGAACAAGGGATAGGCATGAGCCCACTCAACCGCCTTGGGCGAATGAGGTTCAACGCCAAATGGCGGCCCCTGCAGGTAGAAAATAGGCTCCGCAAAGCCCCAAACGACCAACCCGGCGCCGACGCCGGCCGTGAACATCATCGCCACCCAATGGGCGTCGGAGTATTCCGGTTTTTCCTCCGGACCGCCAAGTTTGATTGAGCCATGTTGGCTAAAGGCCAACCCGAGAACGAGCGCGAAGGCGACAACGCCAAAGCCCAAATAGAGCCATCCGAAATTGGTTGTGACCATCGCCTTGGCGACCTCGGCGACAACCGCCGCCTCCTCGGGGACGAGGATTAGAGGGATCGCACACGCCAGTACAGCAAGGACGGAGGGAAAAAAAAGCGCGCTGTTCAAGCGGCGCTTACCATCCGCCGGCTGTACTTCATCATTCATGGCGGAGATTACCTCAAATTAGTCCGTACAAGAAACACAATCGCCACCCTGTCGAAATGAAAGACTGGCGCGTTTGTTCGGTTAGCGTTTGTTGTCTTTAACGCCGATTATAAACACGCATCAACCAGCGAAAACGATTACTTAGCATAAAAGACTAGCCCACACCCTGCGCGCCCCGCAACCCATCGAACGAATGCTGCACTCGGATCACGTAATGGTATCACTCTACGTACGCCTGAAACTCGCCCCGCCACGACGCAGAACTTCCAGGCGACTTTGCAGATCATCGCGCGTGACATAAAGCCCATGGAGATGACGCCCGCCGCTATTGGGGTCGAACGCAGCGCGGGCATGGAGAATACGGTAATTGTCAAAAACCTGACAATCACCATCTTGCAAGCGGAACGACAACTGCATATCGGGGCTTGTACAAAGCTCGATGACCGCCCGATGGGCGCGATAAAATAGGTCCATGTCGTCTGGCTCAACATCAACGGGCCCGATGAGCGCGGGATGAATGCGTGTACCGACAATTTCACCATCCTCATCAACTTCAATAACCGTTGACCTATTCACGATGTGCCAACTCTCATCGATCGAGCTGAAGGTGACCTTTTTGGTGCTCAAAAATTCGAAGAACTCTTTGTTCTCGTCACGCAATCGGGACGCAACTGCAATCGAATCCACCAGAATGCTCTCCCCGCCCGTCGCGTCGTTTTGACGGCAGTGCAAAAACTGAACGCCTGGCAGGTATTTTCGACTGGGAAGGTCATTATGAGGATAAAGCGCATGCGAGGTGTAGGCGAGGTTTTCCGGGTTTGGCTTAGAAACAACCTCGTAATCGCGCCCGAAATGGGATTCCTCGATATGGGCGATATGGCTTGCAAGCGCGATGACCGCTTCGTGCGTGTTTGGGGTATTGCGAGAGAACGCAACCCCGACATCATCGATATATTCCAAAAATGCCTGTAAACCTGCGTCGCTATTCAAAATGTCATCGAAATCGACACTTACATCATCGATGGTAAACGCGCCTGCGCGCCAGCTGGTTCTTTTTTTCTTCCGGGCCAACCTGGCCTTATTTTCCGTGCGATGCTCATCAAGCCATGACCAACTGTAAAACGTTCCGTCGCAGGGGGCGTCATGGGTGGGCCATGTAAGCCGCAATCCATCTTCGCTCGACTTAATACTTTCAGGCTTAATGTCATGGGGAATTTTCAGCAGATCAACGATCCGCTCCCATGCTTCCGGATGGGTGCACTTCGGACAATGGCAATTCTCACGTAGCCAAAAATAATGGAACCATGCCTCTTCCCCGTCGCTACGCGTCAGGCGAAGCCCGGTTTCCTCCGGCGTGACGTCCCAGGGCGCGGCGCGTTCATCGGCACACGTCAAGTATACGACATTTTCCATGTTGAGCCTTTTACTGTGTAGACGTCTTCAAAAGCCCCGACGGATGCTCCGTCGGATCGGGTAAGATCGATAACGACCATGCGATTCCGCCTCGTCACCTTAGATCAACGCCAAAGCCATAAGGGCGAGACCGCATAAATATGATTGGGAACAATAGCCTGGAACGCATGCAGATCAACAAAATCGACCATAAAAATGCGAAAAGCCCAATATCCTCCGGTGAGCGCTTTTCCCAAAAAACCGTCACCACAAACGTAAAACAGGGCGCCAAGCTGTTCGCTGATGCAACATCGGCCTCATTGGCCCCAAAATTTGCATTTTTCTGGCGCTAAATATTGCTCAGATCAGCGTTAATATGGTCGTTACGGAAATTTGATCATGAATTTCGCCTGCAATATTCATCCATGCGATGGATCGATAATTGGTGCAGGGAGTAATTATTGAATGGCGCAATTAGGTCATTTTTTGACTTTGCGGCAAGTATTTGTTAACCAAAAATTTTAGATTTAATGTTCTGAATCAATTCCGTAGGTTAATACAAAAATGTGACTGTTGTCCTGATACAACGGTATTGGACGGCAAATGCCGTTATAAAAAAGCCTAAGGTTCTTTAGAACCTTTTTCGTCGCGTCGATATTCGATGCACAAAGCTTAAGAGTTGGCGTCCCTTTTTGTCAAAAGGTCAAATCCACACGCCAACGTATTTATCAGCAGTTTCGGACTGTTCGATTCTGGAGGGATGTTAAATGCTACCCAGCAAGAAAATAATGACCGGCGTTTCGACGCTCGCAGTAATGTCTTACGTACCAACGGCGGCATTTGCGCAAGTTGAAGAAATCGTCGTCACGGCCACCAAGCGGGCAGAAAGCACACAAGATATTGCTGTCTCTATTAACGCCCTGGGCGAGGATACACTCGAGCAAAACGACGTAGACGTTTTCGCCGACTACTTGCTACAATTACCAAATGTTAATTCGGCCGCCTCTGGTCCTGGTCAGGGCACGATTTACATCCGCGGCATCGCCTCCTCGGCGCCAAGCACCACAACAGCTGTGGCCGCTGGTATCGCCCCGAACGTCGCGCTCTATCTTGACGAACAACCGGTAACCCAGGTCGGCCGGAACTTGGATATTTACGCCGTTGATCTTAATCGCGTGGAAGTGCTGCCGGGCCCGCAAGGAACGCTTTTCGGCGCTAGCGCCCAGGCTGGCGCCATCCGCCTGATCACGAACAAGCCAAAAATCGGCGTCTATGAAGGCAACGCCAATTTCGGCCTCTCTTTCACCGAGGGCGGTGAAGCGAGCTACAAACTCGAAGCAACAGTCAACGTGCCAATCGGCGATCGGTTCGCGCTACGCCTGACCGGGTTCCGCGACGACGCCGGCGGTTACATCGATAACGTGCCTGGCGTTGCTGATATCCGTGACAGCGCATTCTTCCGTCCAACCGGCACAGTTCGTCAAAATGGCGTGCCTGTTTCTCCGGCCGGTACGAGTGCGGCTTTCGGCGGTCGTTTCCCCCTCATCCCAGACGCCAACGGCCTGCAGGCGCTTGACCTCAGCGGCATTGTTGGCGGCGTTGAGAACAACGACGCGTTTGTCGAGGAAGATTTCAACGACACGTCCTACACTGGTTTCCGCATCGGTGCGAAATGGGAAATCAATGATGACTGGAGCTTCTTGGTTGCAAACCACACCCAGTTCCTTGAATCAGACGGCGTCTTTTTTGCCGACCCAACGATTGATGAGGACCTCACTTCGATCCAACGCTTTGCCGATGACAACCTAAGCGACGAAGTCATCAACACAGCCTGGACGCTAGAAGGTCGCATTGGCGCACTGGAAGCAGTCTACACCGGCGCGTTCAACATTCACAATTTTGATCAGCGCATTGATTACACCGACTACAACTTTGTTGGCTTCTTCATTCCGTACTATGTGTGCGACTACTACAACGTTTATAGCGGCGGCGGCTTACCGGGCCCGACGGGCAATTGCGGCGATCCACGGCTGTTCGCGGACATTGAAAACCGCACCAACACGCAAACCCATGAACTTCGCTTCAACACGCCTGCCGAAAACAGACTTCGTGCAACCTTCGGCGGTTTCTTCAGTGATCAGAGCAATGTTGAGCGGGTTGACTTCACCTACCCAGGCGCATTCACGAATGGCAACGGCTTCCTGTCATTCCCGAACGCACCAATCAGCACGGCGGCGAACTCCGATCAAAGCCCGCGCGATCCTGGTGTCGTCTTCATCAACGACATTACGCGTACGGATAGACAGCTCGGCGCCTTCCTTGAAGGATCATTCGATCTTATTCCTGATCGCCTGACGGTTACCGGTGGCTTGCGTTACTTCAACGTTGAGGTCGATTCTGAAGGCAGCTCGAACAATGTGACGGCTTTCTTCGGCGGCGTTGACAATGACCGCGGCTTCAATCTCGGCGATATCTTTGACGGGAACGACTCATTTGTTTCCCTAAATGGTCCAGCCGGTAATGCAGCCGCAAATGGTATCGATACGACCGTGTTCATCAATGACAATAACGGTCAAGCAACCGCGAACCTGCAGCGCCTCATCGACGCTGGCGCCCCCGGCGGATTGATCGCCCAGCAGCAGGCCTTGATCGATAACCCCTTTGACGCTCTAGACGCCCAAGTCAGTGAAGGCGTGATCTTCAAAGGTAACCTATCCTGGACGCCGACGGACGAGCTTCTGTTCTACTTCACCTATTCAGAAGGTTTCCGTCCAGGCGTTCTGAACCGTCCGGCGGTTCAGCTGCCAGGCGTTATCCCGCCATTCGTTGATACGGACGAGTTGACGAACTTTGAGATCGGTTGGAAAACTCGCTTCTTTGACAATACGCTGCAGTTCAACGGCAGTGCGTTCCTTGTGAATATCGATGGTCTTCAGTCCACGATCTTCGCGCCAGCGCTGACGAACCTTCTCTTCTCGGCAAACACCGCCGATGCTCAGGTGCTGGGTATTGAGGGTGACTTCATCTGGGCGCCGACCGCGCTTGACGGTTTCACCTTAAACGGCGCCTTCTCAGTGTTGGATTCAGAGATTACGGAAATTCTGCTCTCTGACGCCACCGGCGAACCGACGATCGTTATTGCGCCCGTCGGCAGCGACCTGGCCTTTGCGCCAAACTTCCAAGGTAATATCCGCGGCCGTTATGAATGGCCGGAAAGAAATGGCTTCACGCCGTATGGACAACTCCAGGCGACGTATTCGGCGTCTTCTTTCTCCGACATCGTGACGATCAACCGGGCAGAGCAAGATAGCTACTTCCTGCTTGGCGGCGCCGCCGGTGTTAACACCGAACGTTGGGGCTTTGAGTTCTTCATCGACAATATCACCGATGAACGCGCTCAAATTAACAACGGCTTTGGGTTTGACCGCCAGCGGATCACCATCAATCGGCCGCGCACCTATGGTATGCGCTTCACGGTCAACTTTGGCGGTAACTAAACAAATTGGCATCGCCATAAAACATCAGCTAAAAAGGCGTCCGTTTCGGACGCCTTTTTTCATGGACGGATTACGTTGTCAGACCCCCAAACCACCCCACCTGCCTCTCCAGAAACATCGACGGACGCATCGACGGCGCATGCTGATGAACTTAAAACCGCGAAGCAGTATCTCACCGGGGGCCGGTTCAACGATGCAATCAATGTATTAGACGGTATCCTCGCCGCCTCGCCGGCCCATTTTGACGCGCTCTATATGTGCGCCGTCGCGCAACGGTACGCGAATAAACTGGGTGATGCCCGGGCCACGTTAGACAAGATATTCGCGATCGCCCCAGAATTTGGCCGGGCGTTTCAAGAGCAGGGGCATTTATATCGCGCCGAAGGCAACCTTGATGATGCGCTCCGCGCTTATCAAATTGCCTGCCAGCATAATCCAGGACTGGAGGCAAGCTGGAAAAATCAAGCCGATATACTCACCTCAAAGGGCAGAACGGCAGAGGCCAGTAATGCCATCGGCTACTATCAACGCTTGAAAAACATGCCGCGCGAACTTCATGCGGTCACCAACCTTCTCCACGAGGGCAAACTCGTTCAGGCGGAGCGCGCTTGTAAAGCTTACATGATGCGCGACAAGCTGAATGTGGAAGGCATGCGCCTATTGGCGGAAATCGCGAGCCGTTTCCGGGCAAAAGATGAGGCGGAGTTGCTCTATTCGACCGCGATTGAACTCGACCCCAAAAACGTCATGGTTCGGATGGATTACGTTACCTTCCTACGTAAAACCCAACAACCCCAAAAGGCGCTCGACGAGGCGAAATTTCTTAACGAGACTTACCCGGATAACCCGACATTACAATCAAGTTTCGCCATCCAAAGCCTAGAAGTCGGTGACTATGAAACGGCGCTTTCAATGTTCGATGCCGTTCTGGACAAAGTGCCGAACGACCCCATGACCCTCACCTCCCGGGGACATGCCTTAAAAACCTATGGGCGCCAGGACGACGCCATTGCATCCTATCAACGGGCCTATCGCGCGAAACCCGACCATGGGGACGCGTATTTCTCCCTCTCCAATTTGAAAACATACCGGTTTAGCGACGAAGAAATTGACCAGATGGAAGGCGCGCTGACCTCCCGCGGCGCGACACTACAAAACCAAGCGCATTTGCGGTTCGCCCTCGGCAAAGCCTTTGAAGACCGAAAGGAATACGGTGCTTCCTTCGAGCATTACAAGCATGGTAACGATTTAAAGCGTTTCCAAAGCCGGTATCGCGCCGAACAAATGACCGAGGAGTTGGAAGCGCAGGCAGAGTTCTGTACGCCCGCATTATTTGAAAAACATCGGGGCGGCGGTTGCCCTGCACCAGATCCGATTTTCATCGTTGGCCTCCCCCGCGCTGGGTCCACCCTGCTGGAGCAAATTCTCGCTTCCCATAGCCAGGTGGATGGCACGTTGGAACTGCCGAATATCCTCGCCCTCGCCCATCAATTGCGCGGCCGCCATACGACGGCAGAGACAAGCGAATATCCCCGCAAATTAATTGAGACGCCTTCTGAAGAATTTAAAGCGATGGGCGAGAAGTTTATCGAAGACACGCGCATCCATCGCGCAGGCGCGCCTTATTTCATCGATAAGATGCCGAATAACTTCCGCCATATCGGGCTCATCCATTTGATACTCCCAAACGCCAAAATCATCGATGCGCGCCGTCACCCAATGGATTGCTGTTTCAGCGGGTTCAAACAACATTTTGCCGAGGGGCAGGAATTTACCTACGGCCTAGAGCAAATCGGCGCTTACTATCGCGATTATGTTCACCTCATGCGCCACTGGGACGAGGTGCTGCCCGGCAGGGTCTTGCGTGTTCAGTACGAAGATGTCGTTGCGGATCTAGAAACCCAGGTTCGCCGTCTCCTCGATTTCTGCGACCTAGAGTTCGAAGACGCGTGCATCAATTTCCATAAGACCGACCGCGCTGTGCGAACCGCGAGCTCTGAGCAGGTTCGCCAACCCATTAACACCAAGGGTATTGAACAATGGCGCGGCTTCGAACCGTTTCTCGATCCGCTAAAGGAGGCTCTGGGTGAGACCCTGACGTCTTACCGAGACTGACCCTACCCCGATTTTTACTTCTTCAAATATACCGCTAAATCGGCCTTGATCTCTGGGGCGAGGATATAAAGCCCGATCAAGTTCGGGATCGCCATCACGAAGATCAGGGCATCTGCGAAATCAAGCACCGCCTTCAACTGAATTGACGCCCCGATAACAATGAAGACGCAGAAAATGACGCTGAAAATGTGCTCTTTCCACCGAGCATCGCCAACGAGGTAGCGCCAGCCTTTTTGACCATAATAGGCCCAGGCGATCATCGTTGAAAACGCGAATAAAAAAGCAACCACACTGAGCGGGATTGGGGCCCAAGGCATGACATTGCGAAACGCCGATGAAGTCATCTCGATCCCACTGAGCCCACCACCCGTTATCTCGCCCGCCGGCAGCACCAAGAGAATGACAAAGGCCGTCAACGTACAGATGACAACTGTGTCGATGAACGGTTCCAACATCGCGACAAACCCCTCAGTCAGGGGTTCTGGCGTATCAACGGCCGAATGGGCGATGGACGCTGATCCGAGCCCAGCCTCATTGGAGAAAGCGGCGCGTTGAAACCCGAGGATCATCACGCCGATAAATCCGCCGGCAAGCCCCTCATTTGTGAAGGCTCCCGTCCAAATGCGGGCGAGAACACCCGGTATCTCACCGAGATTAGCGGCGATCACCACAAGCGCGCCAAGGATATAAAGAGAGATCATGAACGGCACGATTTTATCCGTCACCTGGGCAATTCGTTTGATGCCGCCGATGATCACTAACCCTACGACAAAGGCCATCACAGCCCCGACAATCCACCCATTGCCGCTAAGCGCACTTGTCTCGCCGCCCGTGATAAACACTAATTGCGCAAATGCCTGGTTCGCCTGGAACATATTGCCAATGCCCAAACAGCCGATCACGATGCTGAGCGCATAAAACAAGCCGAAGAACCGGCCAACGCGCGCCCAACCTTTATTGGCGAACCCACGATGGAGGTAATGCATGGGACCGCCGGAGACCCGCCCCTCCCGATCAATCTCACGATACTTAACGCCCAGGGTGCATTCCAGAAATTTGGTTGTCATACCGACAAAACCGGCCGCGATGAGCCAAAAGACGGCGCCCGCGCCCCCAAGCGATAACGTCACCGCGACGCCAGCGATATTACCGATACCGACGGTGCCCGACACCGCTGTCGTCAACGCCTGGAAGTGGGAAATCTCCCCCACGCCGCCCGCCGCTTTTTTCGGTGTAAAGACAAGACCAACCGCATGGGCGAACCCACGGATGTTGATAAAACCAAAGTAGATGGTGAAGTAGCATGCGGCGAAAATAAGCCACACGACAATCAACGGGACGTCGGCCCCGAACACCGGGACGGAAAAGAATATGATTGCCGATAGTAAATCCGTCGCCGGTTGCACGACCTGGTTGATGATTTCATCAAGGGTCGCTGCATTCGCCGAGGTTGGGGCCAAAGAAAACACCACCGCCCACCACATCAGAGCGGGTAGTATCGTCGACGGATGTCCCTTTAATCGGTGATTAATGCACGAGACGCCCTTCAGCATTCTCCAGACGATCATTGCAACCCTCCTCCAGAGAAGCTATCGGCGATGGCGCCCAGGATGAGGCTGGGGTTTCGCAAAGATTTATCAGAAGTAAGCGCCGCGATTTGGAGATCGACCATCTTTCTCGCACACGGCGCTACATTAGGTATTCGCTTGTAAATCTAAATAGCGCCAACTCGATCGTCAAATGCCGTTTCCGATGAGACGGGGCCTATCGCTTGGCCATTCTTACCTGCGCGCAGGTGACGGCGATCATTTGGATGATATCTTCCGTGGTGCAACCCCGCGATAGGTCATTCGCCGGCTTTGCCAATCCTTGAATGATCGGGCCGATTGCAATCGCCCCGCCAACGCGCTGGGCGATTTTATAGGCGATGTTGCCAGCGCCGAGATCCGGGAAAATAAAGACATTCGCCCGGCCTTCTAAGGGCGAGGTTGGCGCTTTTGTTTTTGCAATTTGGGGCAGAAAAGCAGCATCAAACTGTAATTCACCGTCCACCAATAAATCCGGCCGGGCGGTCCGAACCCGTCGCGCCGCCTCGGCCATCTTCTCAGCCTGTGGATGGGACGCGCTGCCATGGGTCGAAAACGACAACATCGCGATGCGCGGGCGTTGGTCCGTGAGGACAGAAAAATTATCGGCGCTAGAAATTGCGATCTGCACGAGCTGTTCTAGGGTTGGCTCGGCGATAAGACCGCAATCGGCGAAACAAACCACCCCCTTTTGCGCGTGGTAGTCTTGTTCAAAAGACATCAAGAACGAGCTCGATACGGTCTTTACACCGTCGCCCGGCCCGATCACCTGCAGCGCAGTGCGCACCGTTTCGGCGGTCGTCGCCACGGCGCCGCCAATCGCGCCGTCGGCCTCATCGAGGTGAACCATAAGAGCCGCCAAAATGAGGGGCGATCGCACCGCCTCAACAGCCTGCTCTAATGTCACGCCCTTGTGCCGCCGGCGTGCGTAATAGGTTTCGGCGTAATGACCGTGCGATCCCACCTCATCAGGATCGATAATCGAGATAGGGGCATCGGCGGGGTCGTAGGCCGACAGCTGAGTTTCGATCGCGCGTCTTGACCCGATAAGGGTCGGTCGCGCCAAAACATCGCGAACCGCCACCCACGCCGCCTCAATGACGCGAGGGTCTTCCCCCTCGGAGAAGACAATTCTCGCGGTGTCACCGCGGGCGCTCTTTAATAGGGTTTCAAAAAGCGCCATCGTTCGACCATCAATTGTTGCGATACTAGTTTGATGACGGAGTACCCACGCAGCGCCTATTGCGGCGTCATATCGGCCCGATTAATGCCCGCAACCGTCACCGGTTTCTTCATCGCATCACGACGGAACGGCTCGCCTAGCTCCTGATTGAGCAGCACCTCAATAAAGGTCGTCTCACCCTTCGTCATTTGAAGATCGATGGATTTATTTAGTTCGTCGGTCAATTGGTCCATCGTTGAGACTTGTACGCCGCGCACGCCGCACGCCTCCGCGATTTTGGCGTAGTTGACGTCCAGATCGAGCTCGGTCCCGACAAAATTATCGTCAAACCAAAGCGTCGTGTTTCGCTTTTCAGCGCCCCACTGATAATTTCGGAAAATAATCATCGTAACGGCCGGCCAATCATCCCGCCCGCACGCCGTCATCTCATTCATAGAGATGCCAAAGGCGCCGTCGCCAGCAAACCCAACGACGGGCGCGTCGGGTGCGCCAATTTTCGCCCCGAGGATGGCCGGAAAGCCGTACCCACAAGGGCCAAAAAGGCCAGGCGCGAGGTATTTACGGCTCTCTTCAAACGTCGGATAAGCGTTGCCGATGGCGCAATTGTTGCCAATATCAGAGGAAATAATCGCCTCCTTCGGCAAGGCCGATTGGATCGCCCGCCAGGCCATGCGCGGCGACATTTTCTCAGGCTCACGATTACGGGAGCGTTCATTCCAATCTGTGCCAGGATCATCATCTTCGTGATCAAGGGACGTCAGGGTCTGTAACCATGACGATTTCGTTTTATGGATGAGCTCTTTGCGCGCCTCCCGCTCAGTATCTGACATGCCCGATGAGACACGAGCCTTGAGCGCTTCCGCAACTTTTTTGGCATCACCTTCAATCCCCACGGTAACGGGTTTTGTAAGGCCAATTCGGTCGGCATTAATGTCGACTTGAATGAGTTTGGCGTTTTTGGGCCAGTAATCGATGCCGTAGCCAGGCAGTGTGGAAAATGGGTTAAGGCGCGTGCCGAGTGCTAAAACCACATCCGCTTGAGAGATAAGCTCCATCGCGGCTTTCGACCCGTTATAACCGAGCGGCCCTACGGAGAGAGCATGGCTCCCTGGAAAGGCGTCATTGTGCTGATAATTACAGCAAACGGGCGCGCATAATTTTTCGGCGAGCGCCGCTGAGGCTTCAATCGCATCGCCCAAAACAACGCCCGCGCCGTTGAGAATAACTGGGAACTTTGCATCGGATAACAGCACCGCCGCCTGCGCAATGGCGTCATCTCCACCGCCCGGCCGTTCAAACTTCACGATTTGCGGCAGATCAATATCGATCACCTGGGTCCAGAAATCTCGCGGAATGTTGATCTGGGCGGGCGCCGATCCGCGCCACGCTTTGGAGATAACCCGGTTTAAAACCTCGGCGATGCGCGTGGGGTCGCGCACTTCCTCTTGATAGCAAACCATATCCTCGAACAGTTTCATCTGTTCAATTTCTTGAAAGCCGCCCTGCCCAATTGTTTTGTTCGCCGCTTGTGGCGTCACCAAAAGGATCGGCGAGTGATTCCAATACGCGGTTTTGACCGCCGTGACGAAGTTGGTGATGCCGGGTCCGTTCTGCGCGACCATCATGGACATTTTGCCCGTCGCCCGCGTGTACCCGTCGGCCATCATGCCGGCGTTGCATTCATGGGCGCAGTCCCAAAACGTCACGCCGGCTTCCGGGAACAAATGGGAAATCGGCATCATGGCGGATCCGATAATGCCAAAAGCGTGCTCAATGCCATGGGCCTGCATCACTTTTACAAAGGCTTCTTCTGTCGTCATCTTCATCGGATTTATCTCCATGTGTACTGATCAGTCCGTTACCATGAAATGGTAGGCCGTGATCAGGCAAACGTCGTCGTCAAAATGAATGGTCGAAAAAGACAACACCCATAAGCGCGCCTCTTATTCGGCGATGGGCGTCTCTTCAAGAGCTTTATCTAAGGCTGATATGATTTCATCGATCTCAGTCCGCCCGACGATCAGCGCCGGCGTGATGAGAAGCGTGTTGTTTAGCTCATCAAAGCTCCGGTTTGTTCGGCCGAGGAGCACGCCGTTGCGCGCGCAGTGGCCTACAATCTTCGCGATATATGATTCGTGGACCGGTGCTTTTGTCTCTCTGTCCCGCACAATCTCTAACCCGACAAGGAGGCCGACACCGCGAACATCGCCAATCATCGCGTGCTTGTCCATCAGGCCGAGGGCGCGGTCCTTCAGATAGGCCCCTTGCTCTTGCGCATTCAAGATGAGGTTTTCATCTTCAACAATGCGCATACATTCTACAGCCGCGGCGTGGCTGCCCGCGCAGCCGCCGAACGTGCTGATGTCTCTAAAGTAATCCATCGGCGCCGACGGGTCCGCCTTAAACCGGTCAAATAGGGCTTCTGTTGTCGCCGTTACGGAAATCGCAGCATAACCACTCGCGGCCCCTTTCGCCATCGTGACGATATCGGGTTGGACATCATAGTGTTGGTACCCAAACCATTCTCCGGTTCGCCCAAATCCGCATACCACCTCATCGATATGCAAGAGCACATCGTATTTTTGGCAGATCTCTTGGATGATAGGAAAATATTCCGGCACAGGAGGAATAGCGCCGCCGCCAGCGGTAATGGGTTCAAGGACAACGGAACCAACCGTATCAGGCCCTTCGCGCAGGATTACTGTCTCAAGGTCACGCGCGCACTCAATGTTACATTCGCCATACTTCTTGTTGAAGGGGCACCGATAACAACAGCAATTCGAAAACTCGACAAATCCATCGACGAATGGACCGAACTGATCCCGGCGCTGCGACTGTCCCGATGAACTGAGCGCTGCGATGGTTGTGCCATGATAGTCGCGGTTGCGATAAACGATTTTATGTTTCGCGCCGTCGCCTTCCAAATGGGAAAGCTGACGAACCATTTTGTAGCCCTTTTCGTTCGCCTCCGATCCAGAATTTGAAAAATACGCCCGGTTAAAACCCGGCATTTTTTCCATCAACAAGTCGGCGAACAATGCGCCAGGCACCGTCCCCCCAGCGCCGCCGAAAAAACACATCTTGGTCAGTTGGTCCGCGACTGCCTTGGCAACGGTTTCTCGTCCATAGCCGATATTCACCGTCCACACGCCGCCAGATGTCGCATCGAGATATTCCCGACCGTTAACATCGGTAAGGATCATGCCCTTCCCTTCCGCCATAACGAGCGGATCGGTCGTTTCAAAAATTTTGTGCTGCGTAAGGTGATGCCACACATGCTCACGGTCCAACTCGATAATGTCTGGTTCCTGTGCGTTCGCCACGGTGGCGAAACTAGCGGCATTGTCTAACATTGGGACGACCTTTTAACGAAAATCCAACGGCCATTTTTACGCAAGTTTAGAGACTATCCGCGCTTTCGAATACCGGTAAGATCCAGATTTTACCGGGAAAACAGTCCAGATTTTTATTGTGCAAAGCGCACAAGACTATGAAAGAATAGGGTTTTTCCGACCTTAGCGCCATGGACGCATAACACAGTGGACTATCTGTTTAAGCTAGATGCCTCTGAAAAACGGACCCTCCAGCACCAGCTGAGAGACCAAATCGCCAACGCGATCATCGATGGGCGGATCGCGCCTAAAAGCGCCATGCCGTCGAGCCGGCGTTTATCGGAACAATTAGGGGTCTCACGCAATACCGTGATGCTTGCCTATGCGACGCTCCAAGAAGAGGGATTTTTAACCTCCCGCGAGCGTAGCGGGCATTTTGTTTGCGACAGCATTGACGAGCTGAAAGTCGCTGCAGGAAAGGGAAATTTCGAACGTACAGGGAATATATTATCATCCGTAGACTGGAAAAACCGTCTTGTTTTCGAAGTAAGCCAACAACGTAATATCAATAAACCTTCGAACTGGCGGGAGTTTGATTACTGCTTCGTGTACGGCCAACTCAATCCAGGCGTCTTCCCCGTCCGTCACTGGCGGGACTGTTGGTTGGACGCGGTCGGCGTGCAAGAAATTTCCGGTTGGTCTCAGGATTTCTTTGATCGGGACGATATGATGCTGGTGGACCAGATCCGAACAAAACTACTACCGCGCCGGGGCCTATGGGTCGACGAATCTCAGATATTGGTGACGGTCGGCGCTCAAAATGCGCTCTATATTGCGATGCGCCTGCTTTTAAATGGCGACAGAAAATTTGGGATCGAAGAGCCAGGCTACCCTGATGCGCGCAATATCGCGCAGATTTTCACCGATAAAATCACCCCTCTTGCAGTCGATGACCAAGGCCTCGTTCCCGATGATAACCTCACCTCTTGTGATCTCGTCTACCTAACGCCGAGCCATCAATCCCCGACAACCGTCACAATGCCGAAAGAGCGCCGACGCGCCCTGCTTGATCAAGCCGAACGGGATGATTTTCTCCTGCTAGAGGATGACTACGAATCCGAGATTAGTTTTTCGGAAACGCCGCTACCCGCCCTGATGAGCGACGATACCTCAGGACGCATCATCTATATTGGCAGCCTCTCAAAAACATTGGCGCCCGGCTTGCGCCTTGGGTACCTTGTTGGGCCGCCCGCCTTTATCGCTGAGGCGCGCGCGCTGCGGCGCTTAATCATGCGTCACCCGGCGACCAACAACCAACGCGCCGCCGCCTTCTTTTTATCCCGCGGCTATCATGAAAGCCTTTTGCGCAGCCTCGTCGCGACCAATAAGAAAAAATGGCGCACGCTGCTGGATGCGTTGGAAACCCATTTACCCGCATGGCGCGTTGCGCCGAGCCGTGGCGGCTCGTCCTTTTGGATCTCGGGGCCCGATCAGCTAGACGCACGCATGTTGGCCGAAGAATGCGAGAATGAAGGCGTTTTGATCGAACCGGGGGATGTTCATTTTTGCACGGCTAACCCGCCGCTCAATTCGTTTCGTCTGGGCTACACCTCAATCCCTCTTGAGCGGATTGAAGAGGGCATTAAGCGGATCGCCAATATCGCGAAACGACATGGCTTGGCCTAGCCCCCCTGGCGCCGATCACCAATAGCTGGCGCCACAGTAACGTGAAGCGATTTGGGCGTGTAATTGTCGCCGATGGCGCTATAAAATCGCGTGTTCCATTCTATGTAAGACAGCGACGACAACCAGACCCATGGCCCTAGAAACGATTTCCCGATCATTCGGCTATATCAGCAGCATTCGCTTAAGAGATAATAGTCTCCACCTAAAGTATCCGAAAGTCACCGTCCCCCTCACCCGATCATTCTTCCGCAGCGCGCGCGCCGTTGTACAGATTTATACGTACTTGGTGTGTGTGCGGGTCGCCAGATTGATGCGCGGCCAGACGCCGGTTGGGAAAATTGCCTTCCACCCGCAATCGGCGGCGCCCTGGTACAATATCTGGTTCGTCACCCAAATCGCCGGATTGAAAACCGTCTCAAACCCGCAGGATGCGGATTATGCCTTTGTTTTTGAAGATGCCACCCATAATACGCAACGGGCCGTCTATTCCGATACGACCAACCCAATGGGGATTAATCATAAGATTGAGAACATCGCAAAGAACCATGTGGGCGAGGTTTTTGAATCTGTCTTTGGGTATCCCATTAATATTGATCCCACTACCTATCAGGGGCGGGGCATTCGAAAATCAGAAGAAAACGGCGCCCATGACGGCATTGTCATCGACTGCCCAATCGAGCCCTCAGAGGTCCTGCCGAACTATTCCTATCAACGGCTCGTCGACAGTACGTTTAACGGGCAGACGAGTGAAGATCTGCGGATCGCTGTCGTTTATGGTGAGGTGCCAATTGTCTTTCACAAGCATAAAGCGGAAAAGAAAAGATTTGGTACGGATTACTTGAGCGTCGATCTTTTGGAGCCCCAGAACGTTTTTTCGCAGGATGAGTTGGAGAAAATTGCCATTTTCAGTGAAAAAATTGGGTTGGATTTCGGCGCGGTAGATGTCATGCGCGATAAGCACGACCGGCGGATTTATATCGTTGACGTCAACAAAACCTGTATGCCGGTCCTCAGCCTTTCCCTAAAGCAGCAAATGATCGCTCAACGCCGCGTCGCCGCAAGCTTTATGAAGAACATTGAGGAACGGCGCCGAAACCGCCAAGCGTAATGGGTGGGGCGACGAAATGTGGCTAAACCCAGCCGGCATCGCATTGCTTCGCAAAAGCCTCGACCGTATTACGCATCAACATCGCAACAGTAACGGGTCCAACGCCGCCGGGAACGGGCGTCACCCAACTGGCGATCTCTTTGACCGCCTCTGTATCAACATCGCCCACCAGCGAAACATTGCCATTCTCGTCGGTAACGGAATTAATGCCGATATCAATGACCGCGGCGCCGGGTTTGACCATGTCAGCGCCAATGAGCTTTGCTTTTCCAACGGCGACCACGACGACATCGGCGCGGCGCGTATGGGCGGCGACGGACCGGCTCATATGGTGGCAAACCGTGACAGTCGCCCCTTCCGCCATTAGTAAAAAAGCAGCAGGTTTCCCGACGATCGCGGAATGCCCGACGATCACGACTTCCAGGCCTTTTAGGCTTAACCCCGTCTCTCTAATCAATTCAACCGAGGCTGCGGCCGTGCAAGGCGCAAGCGCGATATCATCATAGACGATGTTGCCGATTGACGCCGGGTTCATCCCTTCAACATCTTTGAACGGATGAATAGCGCCTTGCAGTGACCGGATATTGAGGTGATCAGGGATAGGCCGTTGTAAAATCACCCCAGCCACGGACGGGTCATCATTCATGGCGACAAGGCGCGCCTTACATTCATCTTGGCTTAAATCAGCGGGCCAATATTGCGCATCAAAGGGAATGTCGACCGACGCCGCCGCGCGCGCCTGGTTTCGGATATAGACATCGATCTCACTCGCATCGCCAATTGCAATCGAGACGAGGCGCCCAAAACGCCGCTTTGCTGAAATCTCTGAAACGGTCTCGCGCACCTCGCGTAACACGCGTTGGCGAACGGCTTTGCCGTATAACAACCGCGGATCGCGTTCCATGACTCAAACTTTCACTTTTTCGGATTTCGGATCGAACAAGGGTTTCAAACTCGGTTCGGCTTTCACCCGAACACCGGCGATCTCTATTTCGTAGTCGGAGGATAAAACCTCGTCAGCTGTTTCGCCAGCGCAAGGCACGTATCCGAGCCCGACAGCGGCGCCCAGGGTATGGCCGTAGTTGCCGGAGGTTAAATAAGAGACCACCTCGCCATCGCGAATAACCGCTTCATTGTGGAAGAGCAGTGGTTCCGGCGTCGTCAATTGGAATTGCAATAGACGAGCGGTAAGCCCCTCCTCTTTTTTGCGCAACACCGCGTCCCGACCGATAAAGTCATCAGGCTTTTTGATTTTAACCGCAAACCCCAGGCCCGCTTCTAATACATGGTCCTCTTCGGTGATATCATGCCCAAAGTGACGATATCCCTTTTCGATGCGTAACGAATCCATCATATGGAGGCCGCAAAGCTTCAAATCTAAATCGCGCCCCGCCTCCCTAATTGTTTCGAAAGCGTGGACCGCCATATCGGTCGAGATGTAGAGCTCCCACCCTAATTCACCAACATACGTCACGCGATGGGCGCGTGCGATACCCATGCCGAGCTCTATTTCATGGGCCGATCCAAAGGGATGATTGTCATTGGTCCAATCATGGGATGATACCTTCTCCATAAGGTGTCGCGCATTGGGCCCCATGACCGCTAAGACGCATTCTGATGATGTCATGTCCATAATGACAACGTTAAAGTCTTCTTTATGGCGTCTAATCCAAGATAGCTCGCGATGTATCGTCGCCGCTGGCGTCACAACGATGTAGGAATTCTCCCCCAAGCGGGTTACGGTAACATCCGCCTCGATCCCGCCGCGCGCATTTAGAAACTGCGTATAGGTGATTTTTCCAACCGGTACCGACAAATTGTTCCCGCAGATATAATTCAGGAATTTCTCGGCATCAGGGCCCTCAACGCGAATCTTACCGAAACTCGTCATGTCGTAGAGACCGACATTGTTGCGAATTGCCTCATGCTCCCGGCGGGAATTTTCAAACCAATTTTGACGTTTCCAGGAATATTGATATTCAGGCTTCTGACCGGCATCCGCAAACCAATTGGCCCGTTCCCAACCGGCGAATTCGCCAAAAACGGCGCCTTCTTTTTTCAGATGTTCATGCAGTGGCGATCGACGGATGCCGCGTGCGGTTGCCATCTGGCGATAGGGATAATGATCCGCATAGAGCAGCCCTAGGCTCTCCTTCGACCGTTCGAAGAGGTATGTTTTATTGCTCTGGAACGGCTGCATCCGGCGAATATCAACATCAGAAACATCGAACGGCGGATAGCCATGCTCCATCCAGTGGGCGAGCGCCATGCCGGCGCCGCCCGCCGATTGAATGCCGATGGAGTTAAACCCGGCGCATACCCAAAAGTTCGACAAATTCGGCGCCTCGCCGAGATGGTAGGCGTCATCTGGCGTGAAGCTCTCAGGGCCGTTAAAAAACGTATGGATTCCCGTTTCCGCGAGGGCGGGAAAACGGCTGACCGCTTTTTCCAAAATTCCTTCAAAGTGATCGAAATCCTCTGGCAGCTGATCAAAACAAAAATCATCAGGAATGCCGTTCATACCCCAGGGTTTCGCCACGGGTTCAAAGGCGCCGAGCAAAATTTTTCCGGCATCTTCCTTATAATAGGCGCATTCATCGGGCACCCGAAGCACGGGTAATTGGGGTAGGTCTTTGATCGCATCGGTGACGATGTAGAAATGTTCACATGCATGAAGAGGGACGCTAACCCCCGCCATTTTGCCAAGGTCACGCCCCCACATGCCTGCACAATTGACGACATGGTCCGCCTCGATACGACCTTCCTCTTCTTCGCCGTCGCGTCGCCAAGAAACGCCCGTCACACGTCCATTTTCTTGATGAACGGCGGTGACGCTTACCCCTTCGATAATTTTCGCATCATTTTGACGGGCCCCTTTTGCAAGCGCGAGGGCGATGTTTCCAGGGTCACCTTGGCCGTCCAACGGCAGATAAACCGCTCCCGTCACATCATCCGTGTTGAGATAAGGGTATCTGCCCTTTACATCCGATGCGGATATTTCTTCGACCTCAACGCCGAACGCGCGCGCCATACTGGCTTGTCTCAGAATCTCTTCGCGCCGTTCTTCCGTCAGCGACACGGTGATGGACCCGCACCGGCGAAAGCCGGTCGCAAGCCCTGTCTCCTCTTCCAGTCGGCCATAAAGTTCCTGGCTATATTTCGCGAGCCGCGTCATGTTTTTGCTCGCGCGCAGCTGGGCGATAAGCCCTGCCGCATGCCAAGTTGTGCCGCAGGTTAGTTGTTTTCGTTCCAGGAGAACAACGTCACGCCACCCGAGCTTTGATAAATGATAGGCGATTGAACACCCGGCGATGCCACCGCCAATAATCACCACGCGGGCTTTTGACAGAACCGTTTTTTTGATCGACATAACGCCCTCATTGGCGCAACAGCGCTGTTGGATAAATTGGTTTCAAACGGTCAAGCGCGTATGCGCTCATTCTTCGGGTCCCATAAGGGTTGATCCGGCTGCACCGTCGCTTTCAACCGTGTGCCAAAAACATCAATTTCCAATGTTGTGCCCGGCTCAGTCAAATCCGCCCGCAACATCCCAAGGGCGATTGATTTATTCACACGATGGCCCCAACCGCCGGACGTCGTCTCACCAACAACCTCACCGTTCAGCATGAGGGAGGACATATACGGCGCATCGTACTCTTCAGCATCGACGACCAGGGTCACAAACCGCTTGGAAACACCACGCTGTTTCTCATTTTGCAGGGCATTTTTACCGGTAAATTCTGGCTTATCCCATTTAACAAAGCGATCAAGTCCACCCTCCAGAACGGTGTAATCCGTTGACAGATCGCCTTTCCAGGAACGATAGCCCTTCTCAAGGCGCATGGAGTCGAGGGCGTACATGCCGAACGGCGCCGCTCCCGCTTTTGTCACCGCATCCCATATCGCGGGGGCGTTTTCTTTTTTGCAGTGGATTTCCCACCCTAGCTCACCAACGAAAGAGACCCGTAAGAGCGCCACGTCGAACCCTAAAACGGTCGCATGCTGAAAACTCAACCACGACTTAGACAAATCGCCTTCCGTGATTTCATCTAAGATCGATCGGGCATTTGGCCCCGTGACCAAAAGGCATTCATAGTCATCGGTGACATCCGTGATGGTAAGATGGTCGGGCAGTCTATTTTTTATCAAATCGTGATCATGCCATTGCGCAAACGCCGCCGTGATAAGTCGTACTTCATCATCCGCCTGCGGCGCGATCGTCATCTCCGTCACGATACGCCCCAAATCATCGGCGAAATAACCAAGACCGACGCGTCCAACTTTTGGCATGCGAGAGGTCATTTGCTGGTCAAGCCACTGAACGGCGCCCTCGCCCTTAAGAATGTATCGAGAAAACCCAGTGATCGCTAAGACGCCGCAATTATCGCGTACGGCTTCGACTTCTTCTTTAACCCGCTGAAGCCATGGACCCTCTCTGCGCCATGTTTGCGTCGCTTCTTCAGAGATGTCATCGCCGTTTTTCGCAAACCAGTTCGCCCGTTCCCACCCATTATACGGGCCCATCTGGCCGCCGGCCGCAACAAGCCGATCATGGAGGGTGGATTTTTTGCGATCCCTGCCGGCCGGCCATTCGTGATGGGGGAAATGCATGGCGTATTCATGGCCGTAGACTTCCATCCCTTTTGCAAGACAGTAATCCAGTTCTTCCGCATGCTTTGTAAAACGCCGAGGGTCAACGGCCCACATATCCCATTCGGTTGTACCTTCCGTGATCCATTCGGTAAGCACTTTTCCGGCCCCGCCTCCCTGGCAAATACCGAAGGTAAAGACACAAGCCTCAAAGGCGTTCGGCACGCCCGGCATCGGCCCGATTAACGGATTTCCATCGGGCGTGTAGGGAATTGGTCCATTGATGACGTTTTCAACACCGCTTTGAGCCATCACCGGCACCCGCGCCATGGCGTCCTCAAGGTAGTACTCCAAACGCTCCAAATCATCTGGATAAAGCTGGAATGAAAAGTCATCCGGCATAGGATCATCCGGGGTTACCCAATGCGCCTTGCAGTTGCGTTCATAGGGCCCAAGGTTTAGTCCGAATTTTTCTTGCCGCAGATAATATGACGTATCAACATCACGAATCATCGGCAATCGATGGCCTTTTTCCTCGTTGAAGGCTTTTATTTCGTCATGCTCTTCAAAAAGAATATACTGATGGGCCATAGTGATCATCGGCACCGTTCGGCCGAACATCGCGCCGACATCCCGCGCCCGGTAGCCGGCTGCGTTCACAACATATTCGCAGCGCACCTCCCCCTTGTCCGTTTCGATCACCCATTCGTCATTCTCGCGACGCGCGCCGGTAACGGCGCAAAAGCGCTTAATGGCAGCGCCCATGTCGCGCGCGCCTTTGGCCAACGCTTGGGTCAATTGCGCAGGGTCAATATCGCCGTCTAAGGAATCATACAGAATGCCCGATAAGTCATGGGTTTCCATCAAGGGAAAAAGCGCCTTGGCTTCTGATGGCGTGATCATCTGGATGTCCATCCCTTGATGGCGCCCCATGCTCGCGACACGTTCAAACTCCAGACGCCGCTCATTCGTATGGCCAAGACGTAATGCCCCGGTCACATGATAGTTCATCGGATAGTCAACCTCGTCACCGAGACGGCGGTAGAGATCTGTCGAATAGCGCTGCATGTTCATGACAGCCCAGGAGGTTGAAAAGCGGGGCACATTGCCCGCCGCATGCCAGGTTGATCCGGAGGTCAATTCATTCTTTTCAATGAGCAAACAATCCGTCCACCCTGCCTTTGCGAGGTGATACAGGCAGGATGCGCCAACGACACCGCCCCCGATGATGACAACACGCGCATGAGCCGGCAGATCCGACATAACATTCCTCGCTCTTAATAAATGGGAGGGCTTACAACCCAAACAACCGTCGCCGCTTCATCGCCGGCGTTACGCCACCGGTACGGCTTATGATCTAGGCGGAATGAATCGCCCGCCTGAAGATGGAAAAACTGTCCGTTAATCCACAAATCCAATGCGCCAGAGACGACAAACCCGGCCTCTTCCGTATCACGCGATACTTCATGTTCGATGCCGGCGCCGGGCTCAAAAACAGACAAGAACATCTCAAATGCGCCGCCAAGATCTGGCGATAGCAACTCCTCTACGAGCCCGGCCTCTTTCGCACCGACTTTGCGCCGCCCGCCGGCGCGCACGATAATGCCGCGCTCCGTTTCGTCGATGCTTTCGTTTACGAAAAACCAGCCGATGGGCACATCAAACGCGGCGGAAATCGCCCGTAAATCTTCGATACTAGGCGATGACAACCCCCGCTCAACCTGTGATAGAAACCCCACTGAACGCCCAATTTTCAGCGCCAATTCGCTCAGTGTTAAATTGTGGGATTTGCGCAAAGCACGCAGATCACCGCCAATTCCTGGAGCGCTTTGCTGTGATTGGTTTTCTGGTTGATTAGCCGAGGTCATTCACTTTTCCTTGCCTTGCAGTCAATAGCAGTATCATGAAATTTTCAAGCTCTTTTTCATGGTGGTAAATTTTTCACCGTTTTTTTTCGCAACCGCAAAAAATCTTGCTGGTCGCCCTAAGCTCTTGCAGACAAAGGCTCTCAAAAAGGTGCTTTTAGAAGCGGCCTTACGTGAGAGCTCTCAAAAGAGCGAGCGCGTGAGCAAAAACCTTAGTTTTCCATTGCATTTTACGGGTGAACGTACCGAAACGATCATCCTTCAATTTTTATTGATGAGAAAATTCTGTATACAGTTATTTATATTTCGCGATTCAAATGGAATTCGCGAAATGGTACAAAGATAAGGCCAATTGCATTAAAAACACTTGTCGCAATCGACGGCGTTATTCGATTTCCTCAATGCCACCTCCCTAAAAGCGGCGTTTATCCGGTGAACGATGCGCTCGGCGCACGCGGCAAAATGCCCGAAAAATTTAGAGCGCTTAACCGCAGGGGCGTTAGAATATCGATGACACGCGCCAAATTCGACAGTCCGAACAAAGTACGGTAACCTAGTATTTAAGTAAGTAGAACAAATTGGCGGGCGTGGATTCGCATGAGCGAAAGACTTGATTCGGAGAGTTATCAATCTTCACACAAAATAGGACAGGATAATGTAAAGATACTTGGGTTTGATATTCATAACCCTGTTTTCTTTTTGTGCGCTAGCCTTGTCCTTGTTTTCGCTGGCGCTACACTCTTGGATCCCGCAGGCGTTAACGGCGCACTGTCAAGCGCACGTTCCTGGACGATCCGAACATTCTATTGGTTGTTTGCCGCCACGCCCGTGGTGACCGTATTATTTTGCGTCGCCTTTGCGGCATCGCCATTGGGCCGCATCCGTCTGGGCGGCGTTGACGCAAAGCCTGATTTTGGTTTGGCGTCATGGATTGCGATGTTGTTCGCGGCGGGCGTTGGTGTTGGCTACATGTTCTATGGCGCCGCCGAGCCATTGAGCTTTTACACTGGTGCATCCGGCGCCCCACTTGATGTCGCCCCCGCGACGGATGATGCCCGTCGCCTATCGCTCAGCACGGCAACGTTTCATTGGGGGCTTTGGGCTTGGGGCGTCTATGCCATTGTCGGATTGACGCTGGGCTTTTTCGCTTATAATAAGGGCTTACCGCTGACGATCCGATCAGCATTTTACCCCCTCCTCGGTGACCGCGTATGGGGATGGCCGGGCCATATAATCGACTTGTTCGCGGTTACTTCCACAATTTTCGGGCTCGCCACATCAATCGGCTTGGGGGCGACGCAAGCGACGAGCGGGCTCGCCTACCTTTTTGGCCTGACCCCTACCGTAACGATGCAACTCGCCCTTATCGCCACGATCACAGGGCTTGCAGTTGTCTCAGTCATTCGCGGCATGGATGGGGGCGTGAAACTGCTCAGCAATATCAACATGGCGCTCGCCTTCGCCCTATTGGTTTTTGTGGTGTTAATGGGACCGACAACAACAATACTCACGGCAATTGCCGATACGGCTAAAAACTATGTTCTCGATACCCCGCGTCTCACAAACTGGTTTGGTCGCACCGATACCGATTTCTTTTACGGATGGACCATCTTTTATTGGGCGTGGTGGATTGCCTGGGCGCCGTTTGTGGGCATGTTTATCGCTCGTATCTCAAAGGGCCGAACCATTCGCCAATATGTCGCCACCACCCTCATCGCGCCGGTCATCATCGGCGCAATTTGGTTCACCGCTTTCGGTGTAAGCGCGATCGAGCAATATGACGCCGGTCTTGGCGACATCGCGAACGGGGTTACGGATGCCTCGCTCACCTTGTTCCACCTCCTCGCAAACCTTCCGTTATCCGAAGTGACCTCAACCATTGCGATTTTGTTGCTGCTGGTTTTCATCACAACATCTGCCGATTCAGGAGCATTAGTGGTCGACAGCATTACTGCTGGCGGAAAAACCACCGCACCTGTATTTCAGCGCATCTTCTGGGCGCTGATGTTAGGGTTAACTGCCGCGATGCTTTTGTTTAGCGGCGGAACGGAGGCCCTTAACGCCCTGCAGGCCGGTACAATTCTCGCCGCTCTCCCGTTCAGTATCGTCTTACTGGTTTGTTGCGTGAGCCTTTATAAAGGCCTGCGCGCCGAGGAACGCGTGCTTCGGGGCGCGACACGGTCTGAGAAGAAATGATCAACGGGTTTAATTTTCACGGCCGCACATCAAATAGAATCGGGCCCATCAAAAAATATCAATAAGGGGCCTCAACGTCGCCCATTTCAACGTAAACGGATTTTAGTTGGGTATAGTGCTCGATGGCGGCCAAGCCGTTTTCGCGACCAATGCCTGATTGCTTATACCCCCCAAATGGCATGTTGCTAGGCGTGATATTGTAATTGTTAATCCAGCAGACGCCCGCCTTCAAGTTCGCGACAACGCGGTGCGCGCGCTGAATGTCTTTTGTAAAAACCCCCGCCGCGAGGCCCATCGTCGTATCATTGGCGCGCTTGACGATTGCATCTTCCCCATCAAACGTCATAACGGTCATCACGGGGCCGAATATTTCTTCGCGCGCGATCCTCATATCGTCACGGCAATCGGCAAAGATCGTTGGTTCGACAAAACATCCCTGTTCGCAGCCAGGCACCTCCACAGCCTTGCCGCCGCAGACAAGCCTCGCGCCTTCTTCGACGCCGAGCTGAATATAGCCCATGACCTTTTCAAAATGCTCGCGATGGATCATCGCGCCGACATGGGTTTCAGTATCCGCAGGGTTTCCAATCCGCATGTTTCGCGTGCGTGTATTCAGCTTACTGAGGAACTCGTCATAAATGGCGCGCTCAACAAAAACGCGGGTTCCATTTGAACACACCTCCCCCTGGGAGTAGAAATTCGCCATCAGCGCCGCTGAGACAGCATTATCCAAATCACAATCAGCAAAGATGATGAGCGGCGATTTTCCGCCGAGTTCCATGGTGACATGTTTTAGCGTGGATGCGGCGCCCGCCATGATTTTTTTACCGGTGTTCACCTCACCGGTGATGGAGACTTTCGCAATCTCTGGATGCTCCACAAGGGCGCGTCCCACGGCGCCATCACCTTGCAAAACATTAAAAACGCCATCGGGAACGCCTGCTTCTTGATAGATCTCAGCAAGGCGCAAAGCCCCTAACATCGTCTCTTCGGACGGCTTAAAGATCATCGCATTGCCGCAGGCCAGCGCAGGGCCAGATTTCCAGCAGGCAATCTGGATCGGATAGTTCCAAGCACCAATCCCGGCGCAGATGCCTAACGGCTCCCGGCGGGTATAAAAAAACGCCGATCCCAGATCAATATGGTCACCGCTCAGCGATGGGGCTAGCCCAGCGAAAAACTCAATTGTGTCAGCACCCGTTACAATATCAACGGCTTGGGTTTCCTGGATTGGTTTGGCCGTATCAAGGGTTTCAATCACGGCGAGATCATCATTTCTCTCGCGTAGGAGCGCCACGGCCTTCATCAAAATGCGTGCGCGCTCAACGCCGCTCATGGCTGACCAGGTTTCAAACCCCTGTTGAGCGGCGCGCACGGCAAGGTCGACTTCCGAAACACTTGCCTGCTTAAGCTCTGCGAGCACCTCGCCAGTGGCGGGATTTCGGGAGACAAGCAATTTCTCGCCGTCGCCCTTGATCCGACGCCCGTCGATGAAGTGACTAAAATCTGGAAGCTGAACCATATCGCACTCTTGGTTGCCGCTGATCTCACTTGCAGCGTTTTAAATGCGCCTGATACAGCCTGCTCAAGCGTTTAGGCAAGTCCAACAATCTCGCCATTTTCGTCAAGACCAATTTCCAGAGAGGCGGGCTTTCTCGGTAAGCCGGGCATCGTCATGATGTCCCCGCAAACCGCCACGACGAAACCAGCGCCAGCGGAAAGGCGCGCCTCACGCACCTCCAGCGTATGCCCCGCCGGCGCGCCGTTGTTCGCCGGATCCGTGGAAAAACTATATTGCGTCTTCGCGATACAGACCGGGAGCGCGCCAAACCCTAAGGTTTCAAACTCTTTCAAACTCCGCGCGGCGGCGCTCGAAAGCGAAATACCGTCGGCGCGGTAAATTTCTTTCGCCACCGTCTCAATTTTTTCCGCCAGCGGCAAATCATCCGGGTAGAGTAATTTGATATCGGGCGAGCCTTCATCGAGTTGCGCCTTTACGGCATTTGCCAAAGCGACTGCGCCCTCGCCGCCTTCCGCCCAGTGTTTGGCAAGCGCCCATTTTACACCGTGTTCCTCGCAAACGCTTTGAAGGACTGCGAGTTCATCATCGGTGTCCTTGATGAAATGATTAATCGCCACAACGGGCGACACGCCGAATTTTTTCAAATTCTCAATGTGTCGAATAATGTTGACCGATCCGCGTTTAACAGCGTCAGGGTTTGGATCACCGAGATCGGCCTTGGCCACCCCGCCCTGCATCTTCAACGCTCTGATCGTCGCGACAAGAACGACGGCGTCAGGCCGCAATCCGGACTGACGGCATTTGATATCAAGAAATTTCTCCGCCCCCAGATCAGCGCCAAAGCCTGCTTCGGTGACAACAACATCTGCGAGGTGCAAGGCCGTCTGGGTCGCCATCACCGAGTTGCAGCCATGGGCGATGTTCGCGAACGGACCGCCATGGATAAACGCCGGATTATGTTCAATGCTCTGCACAAGGTTCGGCTGCAGGGCGTCTTTCAACAGTACGGCCATTGCCCCGTCAGCGCCAACATCACGGGCCGTCACCGGTTTTTTGCTATAATTTCGCGCGACGATAATATCGCCAAGGCGCCGTTGGAGATCTTTTAAATCCGTCGCAAGACAAAGGATCGCCATGATTTCTGAGGCCACCGTGATATCAAATCCTGTCTCGCGCGGCACGCCATGGGTTGGCCCGCCAAGACCGACATTGATGTTGCGCAACGCCCGGTCGTTCATGTCAACGACCCGACGCCACACAACACGGCGCGGGTCAATATTGAGCTCGTTGCCCCATTGCATGTGATTGTCGATCATTGCCGCCAACAAACTATGGGCCGATGTGATGGCGTGGAAGTCACCATTAAAATGCAAATTGATATCTTCCATGGGCAACACTTGAGCGCGCCCGCCGCCGGCCGCCCCGCCCTTCATGCCGAAACAGGGCCCAAGGGAGGGTTCGCGCAGACACACCATCGACTTCATGCCGATTTTGTTCAGCCCATCGTTCAACCCAACACTAGTGGTTGTTTTTCCCTCGCCGGCAGGCGTCGGGGTGATCGCCGTGACGAGGACAAGTTTACCTCGTGGCTGTGACGACACCGACGAAATGTAATCTAGCGATAATTTCGCTTTGTGATGACCATAGGGAACGAGTGCGTCAGCCGGCACGCCCAAGCGCTCCTTCGCCAACGGTAAAATCGGGTCCATCGACGCGGCCCGTGCGATTTCGATATCTGGCGCACCCGGCGCCGGTAGATTGTTCTGCGTCATATGCTTTTAAACAGCGTCGCCGCTGTCCCTTCTTTCACTGACCGACCGTTGTTTCACTCATAAAAAGCCACGTAAATCTGACACCCCCGAAAAGGGAACATTCAGGAAATTATGAAGACGTAACAAGTAACAGAGTGACCAAACCCAATCGACACCGTCATTTCCCAAAAACCATATGCCCTAGGCGTTCAGGCGCGCAATAGAACCAGCAATACAGTGGCTTTGGGGCCAGGAACAAATTTTGCGGCATCAAAAGGGTCATTTCGTCATTCATATTTTCCGTTTACGGTTAATATAATTCATACGCTGAACCGTGATGAGGCGTTCTTCAAGATCATCAAGACGTAAGGCGCAAACGATCGCCAAGTTTCAAATCGGAATTGATCCGCGTTTTGTCGGTAAATCATAATGCTAGCCCGTTCAAAAACTGTCCGTGTGCATTTTTCAACCGGAAAAGCTGCAAGATCCAAATCAAGCGGGCATCCCGCACTGAGGATGGATGTCGCGCGCCGCCCCTCAACCATGAAGGCGAGCTGGCGATGGGAAACATCGACCAGGCTATAGGGTGCGCCATCGGCGGTTTTTAGCAGCTGCGCCTCTATCGCTTGTTTTTTGTCTTCTGGGCAATTGATTTGCCATTCATCGGGACCAAGGGTGAAAACATGTACGTCATCATTACGCCAAGAATGACACACCGTTTCAGGCAATTGCAGGCTCAATTCTTTATTCCAGACGTCTCGTAAGGCTGGCCGCGCCCGCAGCGAAAAGCGGGCCTCATCGCGACACAAGCTCACCCGTACATCGTTCGCATCAACTAGATGTGGTCGGACCTCGGCGCCAAAGTCTACTTTCTGATCGAGGGAGAGGTCATTGGACATGGACACGCTCTCCCTTTGGATCATAAAAAACGGTATCGCTTACTTCCGCCGCATGGGTACTGTCTGGCATTGGAATATAAATATGCTCACCTTTTTTCGCGCGCCCGTCTTTAAGGAGCGCTAACGCAATGGACCGGCCAAGGACTTCGCTCCAATAGGACGACGTCACGTAGCCGATCATTTCCATGGGGATTGCCCCATCTGGGGTCGCCGTTATCTGTGCGCCCTCCTCCAGAACAATTTGTGGATCTTGCGTTAAGAGAGCAACGAGCTGCGGGCGTCCTTTGGCGACCACATCGGGCCGAGATAGCGATCGTTTACCCACAAAATCCGCTTTCTTTTTGCCAATCGCCCAGGAAAGCCCCGCGTCCTCAGGCGTCACCGTGCCGTCGGTATCTTGACCGACAATGATAAAGCCTTTTTCCGCCCTCAGAACATGCATCGTCTCTGTTCCATAGGGGGTGATATCGTATTGCGCACCGGCCTCAAAAAGGGTTTCCCAAATCGCTTTGCCATAGTGGGCGGGCACATTGATCTCGAACCCAAGTTCGCCGGAAAAGCTCACGCGGAAAAGGCGTGTTTCCACGCCGCCTATTGTTCCCTCTCTCACGGCCATATGCTCAAACGCCTCTGGTGAGAGGTCAATATCCTCCACAAAGGGCTCAATGAGCTTGCGCGCGTTGGGGCCATTTAGCGCAATGACCGCCCATTGCTCCGTGATTGATGTCAACCAAACATCAAGATCCGGCCACTCCGTCTGCAGATAGTCTTCCATCATCGACAAAACCCGCGGCGCGCCGCCCGTTGTTGTCGTCACATGGAAGCGATCTTGCGCGAGCCGGCCGATGACGCCGTCATCTTTGATGTATCCATCCTCTCCCAACAAAAGCCCATATCGGCATCGCCCAATACCCAGTTTCTTCCAAGGATTGGTGTACATCCTTTCTAAAAAATCTGCGGCGTCGGGGCCAACAACTTCGATCTTCCCAAGGGTCGATGCATCGAAAATACCCAGCGAGGCGCGCGTCGCCTTGCATTCGCGCTTCACAGCCGCCGCCATGTCCTCACTCGGTTTTGGGAAATACCAGGCGCGCCGCCATAGCGAGACGGGCTCAAAAACAGCGCCCCTCGCCGCCGCCCAAGCGTCGATGGGCGTTTTGCGCGTCACATCGAACGTTTCGTGACTGTGGTTCCCCGCGATGGCGCCGAAGGTGGTCGGCGTATAGGGCGGCCGGAATGTGGTGAGACCCACTTGCTCGACAGGGCGGCTCAACGCCTCAGCGGCGATCTGCAGGCTATTGATGTTTGACGTCTTGCCCTGATCAGTCGCCATGCCCGTGGTGGTATAGCGTTTAACATGCTCAATGGATTTGAACCCCTCGCGCACCGCTAGTTTGATGTCCTTTGCCGTGGCGTCGTTTTGAAAATCGACAAAGGCCTTGATGCGCGCAGGATCGCGATGGGTCGGTAAAGCGCTGAGAGGCGGGTTGGCGGAAACATTCGACTGGGGCGACCAGGGCGCCTCGCCTTCGACACCAAATGTCGGTTTGCCGCCAGATGCTTCGGCGCCGCTGTTCAATGCACGCGCAACGCCGAAATCGCCATTGCAGGCGCCAACACAAACAACGTTTTCATTGGCCTTACCCGGCACATACGCACCCAGATCATCCCGCCACTCAAGACCGCCCTTTGAATGGGACCATAGATGTAGGCTTGGCGTCCATCCGCCCGCCATGAGTAGCGCATCGCAGGCAATCGTGTCGACGGGCGTCACTGTTTGGTTTTCAACTTTGCCGATATGGGCCTTTGTAATCCGCAAACGCCCTTCCGTACCCGTGACCACACAACCAGAATGGATATCAACGCCTCGCCGCTCCGCCGCCTTGCGAAGATCATCGGGGATCTCGTGGCGAACATCGATAATGACCGGAATGCGGATGTTGGCGTCAGATAAGTCGAATGCGGCGTCATAGGCGCTGTCATGGGCAGTAAACACCACTACGTTATCGCCAACCGCCGCACCATATTTGTTCATATAGGTCTGGGCCGCCGAGGCGAGCATCACCCCCGGCCTGTCATTGTCAGCGAAGACAAGCGGACGCTCAATCGCGCCTTGGGCCAAGATCACCTTACCGGCGCGCACCCGATGCAAGCGTTCACGCGATTGATCAGGCGCGACATTGGTCAGATGGTCCGTCAATCGCTCCACGAGGGCGATAAAATTATCATGGTAATATCCGATCGCCGTGGTGCGCGGCATAAGGATGATATTCTCGCGCGTCGCTAGGATCTCAAGACTTCTCGACACCCAATCCAACGCAGGCGCACCGTCGATCACCACACCGGCCATCGACAGTAAACTGCCGCCGAGGGTCGGTTGTTCGTCCACCAGGATAACGCGGCCAGGTTTTTCAGACGCCGCCAGGGCCGCCGCGATTCCCGCCGGCCCCGCCCCAATGATCAATGTGTCGCAATGACCATAACAGGCGTCGTATAAATCCGGATCTGGCGCTGTTGGCGCCGGGCCGAGGCCAGCCGTTCGTCGTATCGCCGGCTCATACACCCGGTCCCAAAACCCTTTGGGCCACATGAAGGTTTTGTTGTAGAACCCGGCTGGAAAGAGAGCGGAGAACGCATCGTTCACCGCCGTTGCATCATATCGCAGCGACGGCCAGTGGTTCTGACTTCGCGCAACAAGGCCGCTGTAGAGTTCAACCGTTGTCGCCCGAACGTTTGCGGTCACCCGCCCCGGGCCACGGTCAATCGTGACAAGCGCGTTCGGCTCTTCAACCCCCGCCCCTAGGAAGCCCCTCGGCCGATGGTATTTAAAGGAGCGCCCCACCAAATGAACGCCATTAGCGATCAGCGCCGAGGCGAGCGTATCACCCGGCGCGCCCTCGTAAGCGACACCGTCAAAGCTAAACGGCACGGTCTCTTCAGCGCGAACGCCACCGCGTCCTTTTCTTCTAAATCCGCTCACGCCGGCGCCTCATCCGTATCTTGATCATTTGGCGTCAATATCGGTTTCGGCTCTCCGGCTTTATAGGTCTGGATGAATTTGTCCGTCACTGTATCGCGCACCGCGTTGAAATACCGCTGACAGCCATGGGTATGCACCCACCGTTCATAGTGGACGCCCCGGTTATTGCTGCGAATAAAAAGATATTTCGCCCATTCCTCATCGCTCAACGCCGATGGGTCCGGTGGGCGCGCAATATGCGCCTCCCCCGCATAGGAGAACTCAACCTCAGGACGGTCTTCATTGCAGTACGGACAACGGATAAGAAACAAGAGGCGTCCTCCCTTCCTAATGGGCCACAGCGGCGGCGGCGGCTTCATCGATCAACCGTCCCGTGGTGAACCGTTCGAGCGTGAAAGGCGCGTTAATGGGGTGCGGCTCATCTTTGGCGATGGTATAGGCCAACAAATTCGCCGCGCCCGGCGTCGCTTTAAACCCACCGGTGCCCCAACCGCAATTGACATAGAGACCTGGAACCGGGGTTTTCCCTAGGATACAGGACCGATCCGGTGTGACATCAACCGATCCCGCCCAGGTTCTCAACATTCGCATGCGTTTAAAGAGGGGGAAAATCTCACAAATCGCAGCGAGCTTGTGTTCGATGATATGAAGGGCGCCGCGCTGAGAGTATGAAACATATTGATCCGTACCGGCGCCGAGCACCAACTCCCCCTTATCCGATTGGGAGATATACGCATGCACTGCATTCGACATCACGACACAAGGGAAGACGGGTTTTACGGGTTCAGAGACCAGCGCCTGTAAGGGGTAACTTTCAAGAGGAAAATCAAGCCCCGCCATATTCATAATGACCGACGTGTTGCCCGCCGCCGAGACGCCGACTTTTTTCGCGCCGATAAATCCACGCTCCGTCTCCACCCCTTCGACGGCGCCATCGGGCCCGCGCCGAATGCCCGTGACGGCGCAATTCTGAATGATATCCACACCAAGTTTTGACGCCGCCCGAGCATATCCCCAAGCCACTGAATCATGGCGGGCAACGCCTGCGCGCTTTTGCAACGCGCCGCCCATCACGGGGTATCGCTTGCCAGGAGAGATATCGAGGGGCGGACAAAACGTTTTACACGCCTCAGGCGTCAGCCATTGATTATCCACCCCATTTAACCGGTTGGCGTGGACATGGCGCTGGAAGCTTTGAACATCATGGACATTGTGGGCGAGCATCAACACGCCGCGTTTAGAAAACATGACGTTGTAGTTCAACTCTTGGGAAAGACCGTCCCATAGATCAACGGCGTGATCGTAAAGCCGCACACTTTCATCAAAGAGATAATTCGAACGAATGATCGTCGTGTTTCGCCCAGTGTTGCCGCCGCCAAGCCAACCCTTTTCGATGACAGCAACATTCGCAATGCCATATTTCTTTGCAAGATAATAAGCCGCCCCCAGACCATGGCCGCCTGCGCCGACGATTATCACGTCGTAGGAAGGTTTCGGCGAGGCGTCTGGCCATTGTTCCGGCCATTTCTTATGGTCAGATAGGGCGTTGGCGACGAGGGAGAAACCGGAGTAACGCATTACGATCTTAATCTCACATTCGTCGGATCATACGGGCTTTCTGGAAGGACCTCCGCCTCGTAACGCTTACCTAAAATATCAATCGAATGCGCTTGACCAACAGAAGCGAATTGTGGGCGCACCATCGCGAGGGCCAAGGAGGCGCCGAGACGGAAACCGTAACCCCCGCCCGTCGCGCGGCCAATCACCTCGTCCCCGTGATAGATAGGATTATTCCCGAGAGGGTCCGCATCTTCGCAGCCTGACACTTTCAGCGTCACAAAGGCATTGTCGCCGCCCCGCTCTTTCCAAGCGAGAAGGCTTTCCCGACCAATAAAATCGCCCTTCTTTAGGGAGATAAAACGATCCAACCCGGATTCGTAAGCGGAGTATTCAATCGACATCTCCGTGCCGATTAATCTGTAAGACTTTTCAAGGCGTAGATTATTCATGGCGCGAATACCGAAAGGCTTTAACCCATGACGGTCACCATCTTTGAAAATCGCATCGAAGATGTGGTTTTGGTATTCCAGACCATGGTGGATTTCCCAGCCAAGTTCGCCAACAAAATTGACCCTCAGGAGTTTCACCGGGGCGGCGCCAATGGTCGTCTCCTGCCCTGTTAACCAGGGAAAGGCGTCATTGGATAGATCGGCGCCGCAAATCGGCTGCAGCAAATCGCGCGCCTTTGGCCCTGCCACCACAAACACACCCATCGCGCCGGTAAGGTTTTCAAGCTGCACTGATCCATCTGTCGGCAAGCGCTTTTTCAGCCAGTCATGGTCAAAGCGCTGCCAGGCGCCGGCCGAAACAAGATAAAACTGATCAGGCCCTTCGCGCTGGATCGTAAACTCCGAACGTACACCGCCTTTTGGCGTTAACCCATGGAGGAGACCGACGCGGCCGATTTTCTTTGGTAATCGATTGGCGAGCAGACGGTCGAGATAGGCCTCCGCGCCAGGCCCGGAAACCCGCGCCTGGGCAAAGGCCGTCATATCCAAGAAGCCAACATTCTCAGCGACGTTACGACACTCCTCCCCCACGGGATCAAACCATGCAGAACGCCGGAATGACCAGTCATCTTCCTGGGGGACGCCGGCCGGAGCGAACCAATTCGCTCGCTCCCAGCCAAAGAGCTGACCGAAGACGGCGCCTTTCGCCTTTAAGCGATCATAGCAAGGCGATGTCCGCAATGGTCTCGCAGCTTCGCGCTCCTCATCAGGGTAATGAATGGTGAAGACGCTGGCGTACGCCTCCTCATTTTTTTCGATAAGGTAACTTTTTGAAGCATAATCACCAAAACGCCGCGGATCGACGCCGAGCATATCGACGCTGGGAGAGCCTTCGCAGATCCATTCCGCCAACTGCCAACCGGCGCCGCCCGCCGCCGTGATGCCGAACGAATGCCCCTCGTTCAGCCAGAGGTTTTTCCTATCCCAGGCAGGGCCCACGATTGGGTTACCGTCGGGCGTATAAGCAATGGCGCCATTATAAACTTTTTTGATCCCAAGCTCTTCGAATATCGGCACCCGGTGAATAGCGCTTTGTATATGGGGCATGAGCCGATCAATGTCTTCTTGAAACAGCTCATACTCGCTCTCAGCGGCGGGCCCATCGACATAACACGCCGGTGCGCCTTTTTCATACGGACCCAGAATAAGACCGCCCGCCTCCTCGCGCATATACCAGGACCCGTCGGACTCCCGCAAAACGCCCATTTCGGGCAACTCTTGCACGCGACGCTCCTGTAACTTCGGATGGGCCTCCGTGACGATGTATTGGTGCTCAACGGGAATGACGGGAATGTCGAGCCCGATCATCGCACCGGTTTGCCGAGCAAAATTGCCGGTGCAACAAATCAGGTGTTCACAGGTGATTTGCCCATTATCGGTGGTGACAACCCATTCGCCACCGGCATTCTGGGTGATGGCGGTTACGGCGGTGTTGCGATAAATCTTGGCGCCGGCGTTGCGTGCGCCCGCGGCGAGTGCTTGGGTTAAATCCGCTGGCTGAATATATCCATCATGGGGATGGCGCATGGCCCCGACCAGACCGTCTTTCACGGCGAAGGGCCAGATATCGACAACCTCGTCGGGGGTCAAAAACTCAACCTCGACCCCAATGGTTTGGGCGACGCCGGCATATTGGCGATATTCATCCATCCGGTCCTGGTTCGTCGCCAATCGGATGTTCGACACCGTGCGCAGGCCGACATCCATATCCACTTCCGCGCCAAGACGGCCATATAGGTCGACGGAGTATTTGTGGAGTTGCCCGACCGAATAGCTCATATTGAATAGGGGCAGAAGGCCCGCGGCGTGCCAGGTTGACCCCGATGTCAATTCTTTTCGCTCTAGCAGAACGACGTCGCCCCATTGTTTTTTCGCAAGGTGATAGGCGGTCGACACCCCAACGGCGCCGCCGCCGATGACAACGGCGCGGGCGTGAGATTTTATCGATTGGCTGGCGTCAGCATTCATTGTTTCGTTCCATTTCCACCAAAAACCGCTTATGTCCGACGTCGGTTATTGCGTTTACCGACCACCTCTGAACGCTGAACCACAGCCTTTCGAAGGCGCGGTGCTTTCGCGTCAGCCTGGCTCGCAATTTCCGCCAGAGCGTTTTCTAAAATCCGCCAACACTCTTTTTGCGCCACGCTTTGGGCCAAGCGCCGTTCCAACCATAGCCCCCGGGTCAAAGCGCTTAACTCCACGGCTTTTAGGCGCGCGCGCTGCGGCGGAAGGCCAGCTTCCTTCAGATCCACCGTGTAATTTGAAATCATTCTGGCGCTGAAAATACGAAATAGCCGCGCCGCCTGATCATCAGCGCCGGAATACGCCCAAAGCTGCGGCCAGATGATGGAAGCGTCTTCGACAAAGTGGAACGGACTGAAATGCACCTCAATGGACCGCGCAATCCGTTTTAAGGGGTCTGTCTCAGTCTTTCGGATCGCCGTTGTCTCCTCCCGCAGCGTGCGGACCATGGAGACAAAGGCCGAATAAATCAAATTGTCTTTGGTATCGAAAAAGTAGTGGATGGCGGCAGTTGAAACGTCGGCGCGCTGACTAACCGATTTGGTCGTCAGGTTTGCGATCCCCTCTTCGGCCATCACAGAGAGAGCACCGTTGAGAATAGCCTGCGAGGTATCAACCGTATCGGTCATCAATTCATGGCTCGTCATATGGCCGCCAGGCCCGAGGCAAAACTTAAGAAAGCCGGCCAATGACCGCCTAGCTTTTACTGACTAATCGATTAGTCAGTAAAAGCCTAGACGAGGCTTTCGTTCCATGTCAATTGTTCAAGTTGAACAAACCGGCGCTTACCAATAACGAGGGCGACAGAATGACAAACGCGACACTGATTGATGGCAAGGCGGTCGCCGCCAGAATAACGGACAATCTCGCCCGCGAGACGAGCGCCTATATCGAGAAGGTCGGCGCGCCGCCGTGTCTCGCTGTCGTGTTGGTTGGCGATGACCCGGCAAGCGCCGTCTATGTGCGCAGCAAAGGCAAGATGGCGGAAAAAATTGGCTTCGCTTCTATCCAAAAAACGCTGGCGTCTAACACCCCCGAGGACGAACTCATCGAGATCGTTGAGGCGCTAAATGCTGACCCGTCGGTCAATGGCATTTTGGTGCAACTCCCCTTGCCGGACCACATCGACGAATCCAAAATCATCGAACTCATTCTACCGGAAAAGGATGTGGATGGTTTTCACCCCGTTAACGTTGGCCGGCTTGGCGCCGGCGACACCGAAACGGCGCTGATCCCCTGTACGCCCGCGGGATCTTTGCTGTTGGCCAAAGAAGAATTGGGCGAAGACCTGTCCGGATTAAACGTCGTTGTTGTCGGACGGTCGAATATTGTCGGCAAACCGGCCGCTCAACTTTTCTTGGGGGACAATGGCACCGTCACCATCGCCCATAGCCGCACGAAGGACCTGCCGAGTTTGGTTAAAACGGCGGATATTGTCGTCGCAGCGGTCGGTCGGCCAGAGATGATTAAGGGCGATTGGATAAAACCCGGCGCCACGGTGATTGACGTTGGCATCAACCGCGTGCCCGCGCCGGAAAAAGGCGATGGCAAAACGAAGTTGGTCGGCGATGTTGATTTTCATGGGGCGTCGGCCGTCGCTGGCGCCATCACCCCCGTACCAGGAGGCGTCGGCCCGATGACCATCGCTATGCTCATGCAGAACACCTTAACCGCCGCCAAGCGCCAAAACGGCTTGGCGTAGGCCGGCCCGTAGTCCAAGACGGGCGCCCCTCGGCAAAAGCGGCGTCGGCGCGATAGTCGGCCGCGCCCAACACACACAGCCTCAGAGCACTTAAAACCGCGTGACCGTTAACACCCGCCCAGGGTATGAATTTTTGTATTTACGGTCGCTAAAATTATATTAGTGTCAGTGCGAACTAGATGCATCATTTAGGACAGTTGATTCAGAACACCCCCCAAATCTGGAGTCGCCTATGTCGCCCGATCATGCTGCAGCGCCGTTGAAGGGCGTGAACGTGATTGACTTCGGCCAATACATCGCCGGCCCCGCCGTCAGCATGATCCTTGGGGATCTTGGCGCGCGGGTCATCCACATTGACCCACCGGAAGGACCACGCTGGCAGCACCCGGCAAACGCTACGCTGAATCGAAATAAACACTGTATTCGTCTCAATTTGAAAGATGCTGACGATAACGACAGAGCCCATCAGCTGATCAATCACGCCGACATTGTGATTGAGAATTTTAGGCCGGGCGTGATGAAACGCCTGGGCCTAGACTTAAGAGCCTTGCGGGAGGAACGCCCCTCCCTCATCACGGCCTCCCTGCCGGGCTTCGCATCAACGGACGAACTTCGCCGGGATTGGCGGGCATTTGAGAGTATTATCGCCGCGGCGTCTGGCATTTTCACGGATATGGGCCTGAACCGTATATTGATGGGCATCAATCCAACGTTTACAGCATTGCCTATTTCTTCTGCTTACGGCGCGATTATGGCGACGGCGTCCGTCGCCCTTGCCCTACAGGCACGAAATAAAACGGGGTGTGGAGACCATATTGAAGTGCCAATCTCCTCCGCGGTGATGGAGGGGCTCAGCTACAACTCAATCTATATCGAGGATTACCCAGAGCGATATAAAACCCAACGCGAAAAAGAAATCGAACGGCGTCGCAGCAATGACGAACCGATGGATGTCAGCTATGACGACCTGCAAGATTTGTTAGACCCATTTTTTCGCAGCTATGAGTGCAAGGATGGCCGCATGTTCTATGTGGTTTGCCCTAGCCATAAAGAACACGCCCGCCGGTGCCTTGAAAAAATGGGCCTCTATGATGGGTTAGTCGCCGAAGGGTTGCGCGAAGAACCCGATACCTATCAATCAACGGAATATTGGGCCTCTGAGGCATCGCTTGGGGTTTATCCCTTGCCGAGAAACTGGGCGACCAAAATCGCCGAGCGTATGAAAGAAAAATTCCTGACCAAGACGGCTTGGGAATGGGAGAAACTGTTTGGCGAAGGGCGGTTCCCGGGTGCCGCTCACCGCAGCATGGAAGAATGGGTGCATGACAAACATGCCCACGCCGCCGGTTTAATGACCAGGGTTGAAGATCCGGTGTTGGGATCGATGATCCAACCAGGGCCGATGGTGTGGATTGAAAAGGAAGAATACGACCACCCTGCTCCATCGCCCCGCCGCGAGGCGAGTTTTGAAGACGCGCTAACACTGTTGCAGGAAGAACCACCGGTACCGCTCCTAGCGATCTCCTCGGGCACAGAAGGGGGATGGCTCGATGGTGTGAGAATTCTAGATTTATGCAACGTTATCGCAGGCCCCCATTCGGCGTCGTTCTTGGCGCGCTTTGGCGCCGAAGTCATTAAACTTGATCCGGCGACGCCCTTTTATGATTGCTGGAATACGATCGGGTATGGGCTCACCCATATGCGGGGTAAAAAGTCGATCCTCGGCGACATACGAACCCCGCGCGGGCGGGCGCTTTTGAAAAAACTGATTAAGTCCGTCGACGTTATTATTTGGAATACGCCCGACCGCCAAGCACGCCAATATAATCTTGGTATTGATGACTTAAGAGAAATCAACCCGGACGTTATCTTTTGTCGGCTTGACTGTTTCGGCGGGCCAATGCGCGGGCCCCGTTCAGATTATCTCGGCTATGATGATCTTGTCCAAGCAACCACCGGTGTTATGACCCGATTTGGCGGCGGCCCACGCACGCCGGAAGAACACGCTCACGTTGGCACCATTGATGTAATGTGCGGCTTCGCCGCCGCCCTGGGTGTGGCCGCGCTATTACACCACAAATACCAAGGTGGCGAGGACCGACAAATCGCAACCTCCCTTTCCGCGCTTTCTGGTTTGTTGCAAATCCCCTACGCCCATGATTACGAGGGGCGCGGCCCTTTTGACGAACCAGCCGGGCGTTTTGTTCGGGGCTTCGATCCGTTGCGTCGTTTATACGGCGCAAAAGACGGCCAAACCATCTTTCTGAACGCTTACGAAAACGACCTTCCAGCGTTGAACGATATCGCCGACTTTACTGGCGTCAGCAGCGTTCCATCAGAAAACCTGGAGGCCTTCCTCGTGGAGAAATTTAAACAGAAGCCCGCGCAGGAATGGGTCGATCTGTTTATCGAAAGGGATGTCGCTCTGTGCATTTGCGACAATATTGAAAATCAACGCGAGGCGAACCAACGCCCCGTCGATGAGACGCCGGGTATCACGGGCGGTAGTTTTTCTTATACGACTTATGAACACCACCCGAGCGGCTATATCGTCACGCAATTTGATCCGTGTGCGATCCGGCCGACAGATAGTACAATCTACGCCGTGGCGGCGCCTGAGAAATATGGTGATTCTACGCTCGAGATTCTAAGAGCGTTTGGCTATTCCAACCACGATATTCAAACCATGATCAGCTCCGGCGATGTCAGTATCAGTTGGTCTGAAAACTATTTACCGAACTGATCACTCTCGGCGCGGCACAGCATGGAATGCTGTCCGCCGCTGCTGATCAGTCCACGATATCGAGGCCAATTTCGCGATAACGCGCCCGCTCTTCCGCCCAATTTTCCCGAACTGAGACGTGAAGAGATAAATGAACCGCCTCGCCAATTTGCTCGGCGATATCGAGCCGCGCCGCGGTGCCAATATCTTTCAACGTCGCCCCGTTTTTGCCGATGACGATGGGTTTATGGCTGTCGCGGGCGACAAAAACCGTCTGCTCAATCCGGACGCCTTTTGGCGTTGATGACCAACCGGTTGTTTCAACAGTCAACTGGTAGGGCAATTCCTCATGGAGCCGTAAGTACAGCTTTTCCCTCGTGATTTCAGCCGCCAATAGCCGGTCGGAAATATCCGATAACTGATCTTCGGGATAGAGCCATGGCCCTTCTGGTAATTTGCTGGCGAGAAGAGCCTTCAAGTCATCGAGCCCATCGCCCCGCTCCGCTGAAACAAGCAATGTATCGGCAAAATCACCCAAATCATTTAACTCGGCGATGAGTGATAACAATTGCGCGCGCGGCAGACGGTCAATCTTGTTCAAGACGAGCAGGTTCTTCGCGGCGGGGCTTTGCAAAGATTCTATGATTGCTTTTGTGTCTTTCGCAGCCTTGATAGACGCCCCTTTGGGCGCACCGGCCGATGCGGCCGCCATCGCCGGCGCGTCAACAAGAATGAGCGCGACATCCGCCCCGGCGAGCCCATCCCAGGCGGCCGCGACCATGGCGCGATCTAAGCGCCGGCGGGGCGCAAAAATGCCGGGCGTGTCGATAAAGACAAATTGATCAGTTCCCGCCGTAAAAACGCCGCGCACGCGTGCGCGCGTGGTCTGGACTTTATGCGTGACGATGGAGACTTTCGCGCCGACGAGCGCATTCACCAGGGTCGATTTCCCGGCATTCGGCGCGCCAATCACCGCGATCACACCGCATCGAGTTGCTTGGGGGTTGTTCCCTGCGTTGTCTTGGGCGTCGTCTTGAGGTTGAGACAAAGTGATCACCTAGCCATCGCGTCTTGGATCGCCTTGATGGCCTCAGGCGCATTGTCAACATCGGGGCCGCCGGCCTGGGCCATATCGGCCCGACCGCCCCCGCCTTTGCCACCGATGGCTGCGGCGCCAACGCGAACAAGATCCACGGCCGACAGCTGCGCTTGCACCCCGTCGGTCACGCCAACCGCGAGGGCGGCCTTGCCATCATTGACGGACACAAAAGCGGCGACGCCTTCGCCCATTTTTTGCTTGGCCTGGTCGATCAGGCTGCGAAGATCCTTAGGCTGAACACCGTCAAGAACACGCCCGATGAACTTCACGCCATTGACCTCGATGACATCGTCGTCGTTGCTTTTACCGCCCCCGCCTAGCGCCAACTGCTTTTTTGCATCGGCTAAATCACGTTCTAGCTTTTTACGCTCCGCTAACAATGCGGCGACGCGGTCGGCCAGTTCACCGGGCGTCGTCTTCACCGCATCAGCCGCCGCACGGACAATGGCCGCCTGGCCTTCAAGGTACAGACGCGCTGCTTCGCCCGTTAACGCCTCGATACGCCTTACACCAGAGGACACGGCGCCCTCGCCGATAATTTTGAAAAGCGCGATATCGCCTACGCGACGCACATGGGTGCCGCCGCATAACTCGACAGAATACGCTTTATCCTCGCCACCTCCATCGTTTGCAGGGGGCGCAAACGGATTCCCCATCGAGAGAACCCGCACATCGTCGCCATATTTTTCGCCGAACAACGCCACGGCGCCAGCGTCAATCGCGTCATCATAGGCCATGACGCGCGTTTCAACGCCCGTATTCTGACGAATGACCTGGTTCACCTGTTGTTCGATGCGGCTAATCTCTTCGGGTTTGACCGCTTCCTGGTGAGAGAAATCGAAACGCAGCCGATCATGGGCAACCAAAGAGCCCTTCTGGACGACGTGATCGCCAAGGGTATCACGCAGAGCCTGATGGAGGAGATGGGTCGCCGAATGGTTTGCGCGGGTTTCATCGCGGCGCGCAACATCAATTGAGAGTTTGACCGCATCGCCAACTTTCAGAACGCCAGCCTCCATTACCCCGATATGGCCGTGAAGGGCGCCGCCGCGTTTCTTTACATCGTTAATTTGCAGGCGGAGGGTGCTGTCATTTGTGATGATCCCAACATCACCAACTTGACCGCCAGCCTCGGCGTAGAACGGCGTCTGGCTGAAGATCACCTCTACTTCGTCGCCAGCGTCAGCATTATTCACACTTTGCCCGCCGCGCACGATGGCTTGCACCACGCCCTCGGCGGTATCATGCACATAGCCTAGGAATTCGGTTGCGCCGACATCCTCGCGGATTTCAAACCATAACTTTTCGTCAGCTGCATCGCCGGACCCCGCCCAGGCGGCGCGCGCGGCGGCTTTTTGCGCGGCCATCGCGGCATCGAACCCCTCAACGTCGACACTTAGGCCTTGGCGGCGCAGGGCGTCTTGGGTCAAATCGATGGGAAAACCGAACGTGTCGTAAAGCTTGAACGCGGCGGCGCCGGACAAGGCCTCGCCTTCTTCCAAATCTTTTGTTTCTTCGTCCAGTAGCTTCATCCCGCGATCGAGAAGGGATTTGAATTTCTCTTCTTCGCGCAACAAGGTTTCGTTGATTAAAGGCGCTGCACGGACCAATTCGGGGAAAGCGCCGCCCATTTCATCGGCCAAGACTGGCGCCAACCGGTGCATCAGCGGATCCTTAGCGCCCAAGAAATGAGCATACCGCATAGCGCGGCGCATGATCCGTCTTAAGACATATCCACGCCCTTCATTGGACGGGGTGACGCCATCCGCGATCAGGAATGAACTTGCCCGCAAATGATCGGCCAGCACGCGGTGAGCCGTCGCGTCGTCGCCCGTGGCTGCACGCCCGGTCAGATCGACACTGGCGCGCATGATGGTCTGAAAAAGATCGACATCGTAATTGTCGTGAACCCCTTGCATCACCGCCGCAATGCGCTCCAACCCCATCCCTGTATCAATGGACGGGCGCGGTAAATCGGTGCGCGATCCGTCCCCATGCTTTTCAAATTGCATGAAGACAAGGTTCCAAATTTCAATAAATCGATCGCCGTCTTCTTCCGGGGACCCTGGTGGGCCGCCCCAAATATCTGCCCCATGATCAAAGAAAATCTCCGAGCACGGACCACAAGGGCCAGTATCACCCATCTCCCAGAAATTGTCATGGGTTGGGATACGAATAATGCGCTCTTCTGGAAGGCCGGAAATTTTGCGCCATAGATCAAAGGCTTCGTCGTCGGTATGATAGACGGTGACGAGCAGTTTATCGGCCGGCAATCCGAATTCACCCGTTACCAGGGTCCAAGCGGATAGAATCGCCTCTTCCTTGAAGTAATCGCCAAAGGAGAAATTGCCCAACATTTCAAAGAAGGTGTGATGGCGCGCTGTGTACCCGACATTATCAAGATCATTGTGCTTCCCGCCGGCGCGGACGCATTTCTGCGATGAGGTCGCGCGGGCGTAGCCGCGTTTTTCAGCGCCGGTGAAAACGTTTTTGAACGGGACCATGCCGGCGTTCACAAACAAAAGCGTCGGATCGTTTTGCGGCACAAGCGGCGCCGATGGCGCGATATGGTGATCCCGCCCGCCGTAAAATTCCAGGAATGCGCTGCGGATATCCTTCAGTGACGTCATGATATTGGTTGACCTATCTCTCACCTTTTACGGCGTCGCGATGATGTTGTCGGATACCGATACCGCTATAGATCAGCGCTTCAATGGATCATCGAAATCCGAACACGCTTTGCTATCCCGGCGCCCGTCGTTTTTGGGCGCCGTTAATCGCGGACAATCGTCTCGTCAAACATTTTTGGAAAGGCTATGTAATCAGGGCGGTCCCCGCCGTCCAGTCGCAGGCGCTTTTGCGGAGAATTCCCGGTAAAACGCCGCCAAACCCTCATCGCGCCAGAGCAACTTCGTCGCCTCGACGCGATACCCTGATCGCCTATCGGCCCATCGATCTCAATTGCTCGACTGACAATAGAGGGGGGCGTTTACGCCGATCATCCCTTGGTCATGCAAAACGCGTTCAGCTTATTGCCATCGAGATCGCGGAAATAACCAGCATAAAAGCCATCACCGCGGGGGCCCGCAGGCCCTTCGCATACGCCGCCTAACTCAATCGCTTTTTTGTAGAGCGCATCAACTTTATCGGTTGAATCGACAATGATGGCCGCCATCACCCCATTGCCAACCGTGGCGGCTTTTCCGTCATGGGGTTTGATGACCGAGATCGCCGGCGCGCCAGGGCCAGTGTTCCAGGCGATAAAATCGTCGGCTTCCATCATGCGCTTCGCGCCGATATCGGAGAGCAGCGCATCGTAAAACGCCGCCGCCTTATCAAGATCATTCGTCCCAAGGGTGATGTAGCCAATCATCGTCTATCTCCTAAAAGAGCGAGCTCTATCCTGAATAAGGACGGCCGTCGCCGGTTTCGATATGGCGCGCCTTTGAGAGCGCATGGCAGAAAGGTAAACGCTACTTTTATATCAAGCGAACAACCTGCGACGCAAAAACTCAGTGAGTTCCCTTTAAGACACGGCTCAAGCGATGAGACGTTACGCCTCGAGCGCTTCGTCCAAATCATCGTCGCCAGTGTCTTCCCCCACCAACATTTCCTCCGCGACGAGACCGGCATTCGCACGCACAGCCCGATCAATCTTCTGGGCCATTTCCGGATGGTCCTTCAGATACTGCTTAGCGTTTTCGCGCCCTTGGCCAATTCTTTCTCCGTCATAGGAGAACCAGGAGCCGGACTTTTCAACAATGCCCGCTTTCACGCCAAGATCGACGATCTCCCCGACATAGGAGATCCCTTCCCCGTACATGATATCAAACTCCACCTGCCGGAATGGCGGAGCGACCTTGTTCTTGACGACTTTCACACGCGTGGAATTGCCGACCACCTCATCGCGAGCCTTAATGGCGCCGGTGCGACGAATATCAAGACGAACAGAAGAATAGAATTTCAGGGCGTTGCCCCCCGTGGTCGTCTCTGGTGACCCAAACATGACGCCGATTTTCATGCGGATCTGATTGATAAAGATCACCAGCGTATTGGACTTTGAGATTGAGCCCGTCAATTTGCGCAATGCCTGGCTCATCAATCGCGCCTGCAAGCCAGGTAGACTGTCTCCCATTTCCCCTTCCAATTCCGCCCGCGGCGTGAGCGCCGCAACAGAATCAATGACCATCACATCAACAGCGCCGGAACGCACCAGCGTATCGGCAATTTCAAGCGCCTGTTCGCCCGTATCGGGCTGAGAAATCAAAAGATCATCAACGTTTACGCCCAATTTTTGCGCATAAATCGGGTCCAGCGCATGCTCTGCATCAACAAAGGCGACAACCCCGCCGAGTTTCTGCGCCTCGGCAAGGCAGTGAAGAGCTAGCGTCGTTTTCCCGGAGCTCTCCGGTCCATAAATTTCAACAATGCGCCCCCGCGGCAAACCGCCAATGCCCAACGCGATATCAAGACCAAGGGACCCCGTGGAAACAGCCTCAATATCGATGACTTCCCGATCGCCAAGTTTCATCAAGGAGCCTTTGCCAAACGCCTTGTCGATTTGTGCAATCGCTGCATCTAGAGCTTTTTTCTTATCCACGCCGTCCGCCTCCACTAATCGTAATGTATTCGTCATTCGCCTCGCCTCCGTTGCCTGAGCAGGCGTCCAGGGTCAATCAACATTCCTTCACAGCCCCCTGTCGAGGCCTTCACACCGCTGAACGCCCAATTTATGTACCCCATATGTTCTGTTTTTGCAATATCATTAAATCATTGTATTTATTCAATTTATTAAATTTCGTTCGAATAATGTTCTCTCGAAATCGCTCGGGAGGTTCAGAATGCTTTGTTCGCTGTGATGGGCCGTGTGATGCCCTGGAATTAAACCAATCTACGCAGAGTCGCGCCCATCTTGCAGACTTCTGATGGCCGTTTAGCGAATCATCCCGCCTTTTCATCGCACGACGTTTTCGACGCCGCTTGCGAAGCTTCCCAGGCATTGTCCAACTCTTCATAAAAATGCCACGAGGTGATGGTGCAGAAGTGAGCCGGTTCGATCTATATTTCGTTGATCGAATCCGAAATGGTTCGCCGCATGTTTCCCGCTCGTCGTCTCGGCGACAGAGCGCCAGTCGATTGAAGGGCCTTGTTCCATGTCTAAGCTCGTTGCCGCTATCGCTGCGCTGATTGTTCTACTCGTCGCTATATTGTTGTTAGCCCCTAACCTGATCCCGACAGAGACCTATCGCGGACCTTTACAGGAAGCGGCAAGCGACGCCCTCGGCAGAGAGGTGACGATCGGTGAGAATATCTCTTTCAAGATTATTCCGACCACCGCTTTTTCCGTCAGTGATCTCGTCATCGCCAATGCTGATGGATTTGAAGGCCCGCATCTGGCGAAAATCGCGAGCGCCGATATCGGCGTTGCCCTGTTCCCGCTTTTATCGAAGCGCGTGCAGGTCTCAAATTTCGTGTTGACGGAACCTGACCTCAACCTTGAAATCGCGGCCGATGGATCGGTGAATTGGGAGCTAGGACCGGTAGAGGCAGCAGAGAACACCGGTTCGCAAGCGCCTGAAGATACGCAAGGGGCCGGCGATGCGCCCGACATTCAGGATTTACAATTCGGCGATGTTCGCCTTGTCAGCGGAAAAATCGCTTTGGACGATCGCCAAGCGAAACAAACCTATCTTGCCGATGATGTTAACGTAAGAGTGCGCCTCGCCAGCTTGGACGAACCCTTAGAAGCAAATGGCGATCTCGTATTCCAAGGCGCGCCGGCGAAGATAAATCTGATTGTTACAACGCTTGCTGATTACCTCGACAACAAACCGTCAAATATGAAACTTGACGCGACGCTTGGCGAGGCTAGCGTTGGCGCTGATTTGTCGTTGCAAGCGACAACCGCCGAAGGTGGCGCACAAGGACTTTCCTACGCCGGCGACATTTCCATTGACGCACCGGATCTACCGGCGCTGGCGCGGCTTTTCGCCGTTGAGTTAGCTGATGCGCCGGGATTTGACCGTTTATCCGTCAACGGCCGAGCCGAAGGCACGCAGGACGGCGTTCTATTAAAAAACGCTGCGATCGGTTTTGATGCGATTGATGCGACCGGCGATCTTGGCCTGAATTGGAGCGGTGCGAAGCCGAAGGCGACAGGCGCCTTAAGCACCGGCGCCCTTGATCTTCGCCCCTACCTGCCACCGCCATCGGAAACGAGCGAAGGTTTCCCCGCATGGTCAGAAGATCCGCTTGATTTCACCTCGCTGCGCAATATTGACGCTGAATTCGATCTGCAGGCGGACGCTATTTATCTCAACGGCATGAAGGCCGATGAAAGCCGCCTCCAGATTACCGTCGCCAATGGGCGTATGACGGCGGAAATGCCAACCCTAAACCTCTATGGCGGCGCGGGCTCCGGTCGTCTCGTCGTAAACGCCCGCCGCGCGACACCGTCATTCTCCGGCGTCTTCAACCTCGGCGCCGTCAATGCTGAGGCGATGGCGATTGATATGCTTAAAATTGACCGACTCTTAGGCATCGGATCGGTTGATATCGATTTTACCGCCGCCGGCGCCAGTCAGGCCGCCATCATGTCATCGCTCGACGGAAAAGGCGGCTTCAACCTAGCAGACGGCGCCCTCAAGGGCGTCAACATCGTGAAACTGGTGCAAGGCGTTCAAGATTTGACGAAAGGCGGATTGCAAGCGGGATTGTCCAACCCGGCAGCGCTCGTCGCCCTCGCTTCTGAGGCTCGTCAGCCAACGGAGCAAACCGAGTACTCAAAGTTTTTATGCGCCTTTACCATGAATAACGGGTTGATTGATTCACCAACAATTTCCATGGAAGGACCGTTTCTGGCGATGAACGGCATCGGTAAAATCAACCTACCCGGCCAGACCCTGGATATCCGGCTCAGCCCATCGGTCACCGCCGACGCGGCGCGCGAGGGAAATGCCTTTACGGCGCCGGTACGGATCAGCGGCAGCTTCGCCAACCCCGGTGTATCGGTGGACAGTGAAGCGTTGTTGCGCGGCCAAGTCGGCCAAAAGGGGCGTGATCTTTTGAACAAAGCGCTCGGCGGTAAAGATGGCGAAGACAGCCCCGTTTCAGGGGTTATCGATAGTCTCGTGGGCGGCGGCTCAGGGGATGGAGAAACGAGTGTCGAGGACGCGGCGGTCAATGCAATTGGCGGTCTTTTCGGTTCCCGCCGTAAGAAGGACGAAGAAGAGCCCGAAAACAAAGAGTAACTCGCGCCGTCACGCGCGAGTTTTACGCTGTCGACCACACAACTGGGATCGCCCCGCCTGTTGAAAAAACAATCGGCCCGATGGGTGGAATCCTGCCTTTCGGGCTAGCGTCCACCCGCAAACAGGTCGATTTTTCGGAACAATGTCCAAAAATAACAACGTTTGTGTTGGCATCATTCGAGGGATCGGAACGATCATCGCGCGCAGATCTTTGCCTTCAATTTTCGCCCGTGTTTTCTGCGGGTGAAATGAACGGCGCAAGAATCGCGTCATGATAGATTATTCGGATGCTGCGAACCAACGTCTGAGCCACATGCTTAGGGATGAGATAAGGTCAATGGATCGGCCACAGAATAGATTTCGGCATCAAACGCCGCCTCAACAGGCTGACGGGTTCACCATTGAGCGTGATGTCGATGTTTATGGTAATGTTTGCGGCGATGCCGATCGCACGATTGCAACAATTGCACGCCGTCCGCTCGGCGGGTTTTCCATTTCTCGGTTCAAAAAACTGATTCTCTCATCTGTTTTTACCAGCGTCTCCAGCGTGGTCTTTTGCGGTCAAGCCCTTGCCCAGCGTGCGGGTGACGCGGCGAACGCAGTACAATCTGGAAATAACACTGACGCCGGCTTCGATCTCGGCGCGATTGTTCTTTCTCCCAGCGTGGTTGCCGGTGTTGGCGCCGCGGCGCTTACCCTCGCGGCGATCGCTTGGGCGTTGCGCGCTCATGGCGCCGCTCGCAGCGCTTCTACCGTTTGGTCCGGCAAATTGGCAGAGATGGAAGCGCGCCTTGAAAAGGCCGATGCCGTTTTATCGGCGCACCCCGGGCTTGTTCTTGTCTGGGACGATGATTTTGACGCCATAGAAAACGGATGGGGTTCACCGAAAATTCTTGGCGGCCCCGCCGCGCTCGCATCACTGATGTCATTTTCAACCGAGGCGCTGGCGCAACGACCTGCCGATGCGCCATCGCCAGATGGCGACGCGAAAGCAACCGTGGATGACCATGACAAGTCAGTGTCACCCATTGATCGGCTTTTAAATGCCCTGGGCGAACTACCCCTCGAGGAAGAAGGCGTGGAAAGCGACGCCCGCAAACTCCGGGAAAAAGTGCGGGATCTGCGCACCCATGGCATTGCCTTTTCTGGGTCGGTTTACACAAGCGAAGGACGCGCGATCGAGGCCGATGGGCGTGTCGCCGGGGGACAAGTTGCCCTGTGGCTGACAGACCCCGCCGTTAGAATGGCCGAAGATGGCGGCATTGTTGGGCGCGTACGGGAAAACGCTGTCAATTTGCACGGCGCCCTCAGCCAGTTGGAGCGGGCGCCACTACCGGCATGGCGGCGCGATTCCTCTATGAAGCTGACCTGGGTCAACGCCGCCTATGCTGAGACGGTGGAGGCGCCCAGCATCGCCGTCGTTTTGAAAGAACAAATTGAGCTTGAAAGCTCTGTTCGACAGATTGCCGAAAGGGCCGCCGGAGATCGGCGCTCTGTTGAAGGGCGTATTGCAATCAATGTCGGCGGCGTGCGGCGCGTATATCGCATCAGCGAAACCCCCACCCATAGCGCAGGCGAAGCGGCGATATGCGGCTTCGCGATCGATGTCACCGATTTGGAAGCAACGCGCACGGATCTTTCACAACATATTGAGGCCAACCGACGCACCCTGGACCAAATCCCCTCCGCTGTCGGATTGTTCGGCGCGAACCAGGAATTGGCGTACTATAACGAAGCCTTCCGCGCCCTATGGGAGCTTGGCGCTGCGGAGTTGGACGCCCGTCCCGGCCACGGCGAACTTCTAGATCGTCTGCGTCACGCTGGCAGGCTTCCCGAACAGGCTGACTACCGCGCCTGGCGAAAAGAACAGCTCGCGCTTTACACAGATGGAATGGACGCCCCTGGCGTTGAGCGCGATGGCGCTGCGCCGGATGATGTCTGGTTTTTGCCAGATGGCAGGACGTTGCGTGTCGCCCGCACGCGCCATCCGTTGGGCGGCGTTCTTGTTCTATTCGAAGACATCACTGAAAAACTGCGGATGGAAGCGCGTTTCAACACGCAAATTAAAGTCCAGCGCGCGACCCTTGATAACTTGTCAGAAGGGGTGGCCACCTTCGCCGCCAATGGCGTTCTCGACCTTTACAATCAGGCTTTTGCGCGCCTCTGGCGGCTAGACGACGCCCTTTTATCCAGCCGTCCGCATATTGAAAAGCTAATGGACGCCATGATGGGGCGCATTGACGAGGGTGAGGAGAAGCTGGGCGCCGTCAGGCAGCGGATCACCTCGATGAATGCGGAGGACCGCGAACCCTTACGCGAAGCGGTGTTGTCCCTTGCTGATGGACGCACGCTGGTGTTCGGCGCAGAGCCCTTGCCCGACGGCGCGACGCTGGTTTACTTCCACGATATCACCGACAGTAAGGAACGAGAGAAAGAACTCAAAGAGCGCAACGCCTTCCTTGAGGACATTGACCGGCAAAAATCAAAATTCGTCGATCACGTCTCTTACCAACTGCGCACGCCCCTGAACACGATTATCGGTTTCTCAGAGATGATCGATGGGCAAATGTTCGGTGTCTTGAATGATCGCCAGAAAGACTATGTGGCGAGCGTTTTGTCGGCGGCGTACTCCCTGAAGGATCTCATCTCCGATATTATGGATCTCGCCGCCATTGACGCAGGCAAATTGGCCCTTGAGCGCGAGGACGTCGATCTACGTGACCTACTGACGAACGCGGCCACATATGCCGCGTTAAAAGCAGAAGACACGCAAGTCGCCTTAGATGTTGAATGCCCAAAAGACATTGGCAGCATCCATGCCGATGGCCGCCGCCTGAAACAGGTATTGTTCAATCTGTTGTCTAACGCCTTTGCATATACCGGCGCGGGCGGCGATGTGAAGCTCGGCGCAGAACGCGTCCCTGGCATGGTGCGGATTTGGGTGGAGGATTCAGGGCGCGGTGTATCCCCTGAGGATCAAGCGAAGATCTTCGAGGCCTTCGAATCCAGCGGCCCTTCGGCGGGCGCGGGGCTCGGCCTTGCCCTGGTGCAACGATTTGTGACCCTCCACGGCGGATGGGTACGGATGGATTCCAAGCCCGATGAGGGTACGCGGATTACTTGCTTCTTGCCCACAGACGCCTCCTCAGGCGCCGCCTTAGCGCCCCCGACGCCCGCCCAAGACGAGACAACAGACGACACTTCATCGGGGGTAGACGCGGGGCAGACCACAGGCTCAACGCCGAAGAAAAGACGTACACGTAAAAAAGCTGTGCACCCCGAGACATCGCCTGCCCAAAAAACGGGTTCCACTGGTGATGCGACAACCGGCAGCCGTTCGCGCGGCACGCGGCGTCCTGTTCGCGGTAAGGCGGCAGAGTAGATTGACGGGTTGGGACTTCGCTACCCGTCCATTTTTAGCGCTTTAATAAACGCTTCCTGGGGAATTTCAACGCGACCGAACTGGCGCATCTTTTTCTTCCCTTCCTTTTGCTTTTCCAGGAGCTTGCGCTTGCGGGTCGCATCGCCGCCATAGCATTTAGCGGTCACGTCTTTGCGCATGGCTGCGATCGTTTCACGGGCAATGACACGCCCGCCGATCGCCGCCTGGACTGGGATTTTAAATAGATGGCGCGGAATAAGGTCTTTTAGTTTTTCGCACATGGCGCGCCCACGCACCTCAGCCTTATCGCGGTGAACAATGATGGACAGCGCATCCACCGGCTCTTCATTCACCAGGATCTGCATTTTCACCAGGTTACCGGTGCGATACTCTAGGATCTGATAGTCGAAACTCGCATATCCTTTTGAAATGGATTTCAGACGGTCGTAAAAATCGAACACAACCTCGTTCAATGGTAATTCGTACACCAACATCGCGCGCGTGCCGGCATATGTTAGGTCAAGTTGAACGCCGCGACGCTCTTCACACAGTTTCAAAATCGCGCCTAGATGTTCATCGGGCGACATAATAGTCGCTTTAATCCAAGGCTCATCAAGATGGCTGATTTTTACGGGGTCCGGCATATCCGCCGGGTTGTGCAGTTCCTGCATCGTCCCGTCATTTAGGTGCATCTGATAAACAACGCTCGGCGCCGTTGTGATAAGATCAATGTTAAATTCGCGCTCTAACCGCTCGCGGATGATTTCAAGGTGCAACAGCCCTAAAAACCCGCATCGAAACCCGAACCCAAGAGCGGCGGATGTTTCCATCTCGAACTCAAAGCTGGCGTCGTTCAAGCGAAGACGCCCCATCGCTTCGCGCAAATCTTCGAAATCCGCTGCGTCAACCGGGAAGATGCCGCAAAAAACGACGGGTTGGGATGGTTTAAATCCTGATAGCGCTTCAGCCGCCGGCCGGCGCTCTTCGGTAATGGTGTCCCCGACGCGGGTATCGGCAACTTGCTTGATAGAGGCCGTTAGGTACCCAATCTCCCCCGGCCCCAATGACGCAACTTGGGTCTTTTTGGGTGTCGAGACACCAACCTGATCAACACTATAGGTCGCGCCTGCGCCCATCATGCGGACCTTCATGCCCTTTTTAAGCTCGCCATCAATAATGCGCACAAGGACGACAACACCGAGATATGAATCGTACCAAGAATCGACAAGGAGCGCTTTTAACGGTGCATCGCGATCACCTTCCGGCGGGGGCAGGCGATCAACGATCGCTTCGAGAACATCCTCAACGCCGAGGCCGGTTTTCGCACTGATCTCCACCGCATCGCTCGCATCAAGGCCGATCACATCCTCGATTTGGGCGCGCACGCGTTCCGGCTCCGCCGCCGGCAAATCAATCTTATTGAGCACCGGGATCAAATCGAGATCGACATCGATCGCTTGATATACATTTGCGAGTGTTTGGGCCTCTACGCCCTGGCTCGCGTCAACCACAAGGAGCGCGCCTTCGCAGGCCGAGAGTGATCGCGACACCTCATAGGTAAAATCCACATGGCCCGGCGTATCGATGAGATTGAGGATGTAGTCCTCGCCATCCTTCGCCTTATAGGCCAGACGCACCGTATTCGCTTTAATCGTAATGCCGCGCTCTCGCTCCAAATCCATGGAGTCGAGCACCTGCTCTTTCATCTCCCGATCCGTCAGGCCGCCAGTGACCTGGATCAACCGATCCGCCAGGGTGGATTTACCGTGGTCAATATGGGCGATGATAGAGAAATTGCGGATGTTTTTAAGGGCGCTCATGCAGGCGAATGACCGATCAACAAGGAAACAAAAGGCTTCTATATCAGGCCCACCGCCCCCTTGGGTTAAGATGGCAAATGAGCACGCCCCTATAGAAGTTCGACCGGCCTGGCGCAATAACCAGGCGCGCGTTCAACCATATCGCCTCAATGGCAACATCTGTTCAAATTTGGCGCGCGCGCCAACGCCGCGAAAATCCGACAAAGCGCGATCGCCAAAAGATATCAGACGAAAAACGCCGCTACCGATTCGCCCATCCTTTGGGTCGGACGGGCGAGGTCAATATCAGTCATTTAGGATAAAGGTCACCTTCAGAACGACCCGATATTCCTTAATTTTACCATTATCGAGGACCAATGACTGATCCTTCACCCATGCGCCTTCGACATTTTTTAACGTCTGGTTTGCGCGGGCGACACCCTCTTCAATAGCATCTTGAAAACTCTTCTTGGACCCAGAAATAATCTCTGTAACGCGTGCTACCGCCATGGTTGCTTTCCTCGTTTTTTCGTTTTTGCAGTCAAAATGACGTAATCGATAATAATAGGCCGAAAAAACCGAAGGTCAAATCGCACCGCGACTAGGGCTTTATATTTACGAGCCTGCCAAAGATTTACCAATTGCTGAAAAAACCGGCATTTTAAAATATTCTATAGTATACGGACGAAATAAACGCTAACAACATGACATCATTCGTCCATATCTGATCTTGGAATTTAACTGAATGTTCGAGACGCTTGATCTCATTTTTCGCACAATCGGCGGCACGCTTTTCGCGTTACAAGCGGCCCTTTTGTGGAGAGACCATCGCGACCTGCGGGTAACCCGTTTTTTCGCGCTCTTCGCCATCGCCCAAACAAGCGAGTTGATCTTAAGCTGCGGATGTGTTCGCGCCTCCCTATACTGGGATGTGTTGAGGTTTTGCGCCCTCCACTCGCCGATACTTCTTTGGTGGTTCTCCCTGGCGTTGTTCGATGATGAGTTTGAACTCAGGCGCTTAGAAAAAGCGATCGGCGGGGCGTGGCTGGCGATCGTTCTCATCGAAATGGGATCGTCCCTCGCCGGCGGTAATTCGACGATCTTTCACAATGTAAGATTATGTCTCGGCGTTGTCATTGTTGGCCATATCGCTTGGCGCTTAATCTCAGGATTGAAAGCAGATCTCGTGGAAGAGCGCCGCCGCTTGCGGTTGTTCTTCGCCGCTGGCGCGACGTCACTCTACCTCTTCGATATTTTGACCGATCTAATTTTGGGCGATTCCTGGGGTCCGTATTGGTATCGGTCGATTATTTATGGCGGCATTTGCCTCCTCTTGATCATGGGCTTTTTCTGGCTGATGCGCATTGACCGTTCGGCGCTTCTTTTTCAACGGCGCAATGAAGCGCCGGCGCCAGAAAAGATGTCCCCGGCTGATAAACAGCTCAAAGAAAATCTGGACGCCCAAATGCGCGACGGGGTGTATCTGGAGAGAGATTTATCCATCGGCGATTTAGCCGAGAAAGTCGGTGCACCGGAACATCGCCTCCGGGCTTACATCAACGGTGTTCTTGGCTATCGGAATTTTCGGGCCTTCCTCAATGAGCCACGAATTGAGGCGGCGAAAGCATCCCTTGCAGACCCGGATCAAGCGGCGACCTCAATCCTTGTCATTGCCATGGATTCTGGTTTTGCCTCTCTCGCCTCCTTCAATCGAGCGTTCAAGATCGCCACGGACCAAACCCCGACGGCGTTTCGCGCCAACGCTCTGGGGAAAACCGCCGATGATGGCGCCACGAATAAGGATCAAAACTGAAAATCACTCCTCATTTTTGAAAAAGCCTAGGGATTTTCCAGCTTTGCGAAGAATTCCATCGAACTACCGGCGATGATTGCGCCACAGCCAAACGCGATTTCAGCGTTTAAAAATGGAGTGCAACATCATGGAATGGACGCCCATCGAAAGCTTATTCGGATTTTGGGAGTGGTTCGCCGACGCCTTCCAACGCCGATTGGGCACCAGTGTACGCTTTGAAGCGACCCGCTATTTCTCCGCGACCCTAGGGGTCCTCGTCCTGGTGTGGGGGGTATTTGAGGGGCTTTTAAAGACCCGCAAAATCAGACCCCCAACGCCAAGAGTGAAACAGATCCGGCGTGAAATTAGCTATTCAATGATGACGGTTTTCGTCTTCATGATCATGAACATCTTTTTGTTTGAAGGCGCCGCCGGCGGGATCTTCAAATTCTATGACGACATCGGCGTCTATGGTTGGGGGTATATCTGGTTCTCGTTTATCGCCCTTGTCTTGTTTCATGACGCTTACTTCTATTGGACCCATCGGGCGATGCATCACCCATGGCTCTTTAAGCACTTCCATAGCACTCACCACCGCTCGAAGAATCCAACGCCATTCACCGCCTATGCCTTCGATGTACCCGAGGCCATGGTGAACTATATGGTGGTGCCGATATTCGCGCTTGTCCTGCCCTTGCATGATCAAGCGACGGTTTTCTTCCTGTGGTTTATGATTGTGCGGAACGCGATTGCCCATTGCGGTTACGAGCTAATGCCCAATGGCTGGGCGCGTCACCCGATCCTCGGTCTAAACTCTGCGGTCACCCACCATGATATGCATCATGAGAAAATGACCGGAAACTACGGATTTTACTTCACATTCTGGGACCGCCTAATGGGAACGGAGCACAAGGATTATCTAGATCGCGTGGACCAGGCGACCAGCCGCAACCATCAGATCGGCGAAGGACCGAGAGCCTCGGCCAATCCCAAGGGTGCAACCAAACCAGGAACTGCCGCCCAGGGCGCCTAGCCCTCCCTGCTTTTCGCCAATGGCGAATGGGTAACCCTGCCTCATTCGCCAGCGCCGGTCGTCCAAGCGCATCAACAAACCCCTGATCGGATGCCCCTATAAAAGACGGCCGGCGCGACCCCATGAAAAAAGCCCAGCTCAATGATGAGCTGGGCTTTTGATCATTTAGTTCATCGTCGAGAGGACTACGCGCGCGCCTTCAGGGCATCGCGAATTTCCTCCAACAACACTTCCGACTTTGACGGTTCGGGTGGCGCAGCCGCCGCTTCCTCTTCCGCTTTTTTCTTCATGGAATTCATACCCTTAATGAGCATGAAAAGCACCCATGTCACAATCAGGAAAGCGATAACGGCATTGAAGAAAAGGCCGATATTCATCGTCACCGCTTCTGCGCCCTCGGTCGCTTCTTTCAGGGTCAATTTGATGTTTGAGAAATCAACGCCCCCCATTAACAGACCGATCGGCGGCATAAACACATCGTCAACGAGCGACTTTACAATGGTCCCGAAAGCCCCGCCCATGATGATGCCGACGGCCATGTCGACCATGTTTCCTTTTATCGCGAATTCTTTGAATTCATTGAGCATACCCATAAAGGTCTCTCCTTGCATTAGATAAACAATGGATGACGCTAACCGCGTTTCGTGAGTTGCGGCAACAGTTTAAATTTATTCGTTTCCAAAACGCTTTAGCAAAAACCTAGTGGCCCAACGCTATCGGCAAGCCTTCTCAGCGCGCTCAAGAGCCTTTGTGACGCCCTGGAGGGAAATGGTGTAAGCGGTCGCCGTGCCGCGGCCAGAAACGGCGGAAACTTGCATATTCGCCCCGCGACGCATGGCGTTAACAAGCTTGCGTTCGTCGTCAGCGCGCTCAATGAACCCTTCATTGTCAGAGACGTACATCTCCCAACGATCTGACCCCACCCGAATGCTTGGACGCGGCGCTTCAGAGAGGTTGTACCCGGTCATTAGGCTTGGCTGGTGGGTCGCCGCCCCCGATTTCCAAGACGCAATGAGGAAAAAGACGCCGCCATGGCGGACAGATTTGGGGGATTTGTCTTTTGCTTCGGTACCAGCGAAGCAAATGCGATCCCCGTCAATTTCTCTGACAAAAACGCTCCAATCGCGGAACGTCGCAATCGCCTGGGGCTTATCCTGAGCCACCGCAACGCCGCCGACCATCAACGCAGCGCTAGCACCGACCCCGGCCGCAACGAGAGTTGCAACACAACCAGCTAGAGAAAACATACTAAAACGGGTCATCGACATACTTCCTCTCAACGTCGTTCTTCCTCGCAACGTCATTCGCCACACATAGCTAAGCGCCGTCAGTTTCGACAACGCCCAGACTACGATACAATGGCGCTATTCGAGCTTCACACCAAATTTATGTTGATTTGACGGCGTTCTCTAACAACATCAAGAAAAATGAAGAAACTTCCCGCCTAAAGCGCTTAATTTCGCTTATCAAAAGGCAAACGAGGATCAGGGAGGCGGTCTTTGCTGTCGCATGCAGCCGCTGGTAATTGCGTCGCAGCAACGGTTCCGCCATAACCCGCTCAAATCCTCACATACTCTAAGACGCAAGCGTTTTAGACCACGAAGACCAAATCCGTGAAACAGCCAAAAGGAGGTGCTCGGTGATCCCTGGACGCGATAGCCTGAATACCAAAAAAACTCTCACCGTAGGCGGCAAGGCCTATTCCATCTACAGCCTCAAAGTGGCTGAAAGCGCCATCGGAGATGTCTCTCGTCTGCCGTTTTCGTTGAAAGTTCTTTTGGAGAACCTCTTACGCTTTGAAGATGATCGCTCCGTCACGACCGACGATGTAAAAGCGTTCGCGGATTGGCAACAGGAAGGACGCTCGACCAGCGAAATCGCCTATCGCCCCGCGCGCGTTCTCATGCAGGATTTCACCGGTGTGCCGGCCGTCGTCGATCTAGCCGCCATGCGCGACGCTATGCGTGACCTCGGTCAGGATCCTGAAAAAATTAACCCCCTCGCCCCCGTTGATCTCGTCATCGATCACTCGGTCATGGTCGATTACTTCGGCGGTCCAGATGCGTTCAATAAAAACGTGACCCGTGAATATGAACGCAATGGCGAGCGCTATGAGTTCTTGAAATGGGGTCAGAACGCCTTCGACAATTTCCGGGTTGTCCCGCCTGGGACGGGGATCTGTCACCAGGTCAATTTGGAATATCTCGCCCAAACGGTTTGGACCGCCGAACACAAAGGCGAGACCTACGCCTATCCCGATACGCTGGTCGGCACAGACAGCCACACCACGATGGTCAACGGTCTCGCGGTTCTCGGTTGGGGCGTTGGAGGCATCGAGGCGGAAGCAGCCATGCTCGGCCAACCGATCTCCATGCTGATCCCAGAAGTCATCGGCTTCAAGCTGACGGGAAAACTGCCAGAAGGCGCCACCGCCACCGACCTTGTTCTGACGATTGTTCAGATGTTGCGCAAAAAAGGCGTGGTCGGAAAATTTGTAGAGTTCTACGGCCCAGGCCTCGATAACTTGGCTCTGGAAGATCAAGCAACCATCGCCAATATGGCGCCGGAATATGGCGCGACCTGCGGCTTCTTCCCGATTGACGCCGAAGCCATTCGTTATCTTTCGGCAACGGGACGCGACCCAGAGCGGGTGGCCCTCGTTGAGGCATACGCCAAAGAGCAAGGCATGTGGCGCGACGCGTCAACACCGGACCCTGTGTTCACTGACACGCTCGACCTTGACCTTGCGAGCATTAAACCATCACTCGCCGGTCCAAAGCGCCCGCAAGATCGCGTCATCCTCGAAGAAGCGCCGCAGAACTTCGCCGTTGCTCTCGATAAAGAATATGGCCTAGCGGCTGAAGCGGGCAAACGCGTCCCTGTCGAAGGCGAGAGTTTCGATATTGGTCAGGGCGATGTCGCCATTGCGGCGATTACTTCTTGCACCAATACGTCAAATCCATCCGTGCTCATCGCGGCGGGCCTTGTCGCCCGCAACGCCCGTGCAAAGGGTCTCGCGGTCAAGCCTTGGGTAAAAACCTCCCTTGCGCCTGGCTCCCAAGTCGTCACCGATTACCTCGCCAAGGCGGGGCTTCAGGACGACCTTGACGCCCTTGGATTTAACCTCGTCGGCTATGGCTGCACCACCTGCATCGGGAACTCCGGGCCTTTGCCGCCAGCCATTTCCAAAGCGGTGAACGAAAACAATCTCGCTGTTTGCTCGGTCCTTTCTGGCAACCGTAACTTTGAAGGCCGGGTGTCGCCGGATGTGCGGGCGAACTACCTCGCCTCGCCACCACTTGTTGTCGCCTATGCTCTTTCTGGCACCCTCAACAAAGACCTGACGACAGAACCTCTCGGCCAAGATGATCAAGGAAACGATGTTTTCTTGAAAGATATCTGGCCGACCAATCGAGAAATCGCCGAGGTCGTGCGCGAATGCGTCACCGCCGAAATGTTTGCCAGCCGATATGCCGACGTCTTCAAAGGCGACGCCCATTGGCAAAAGGTCGACGGCGGCGATGGCCAAACTTACCGCTGGCCGTCTTCGACTTATGTCGCGAAACCGCCCTATTTTGACGGCATGACAAAAGAACCAGCGCCGGTGAAGCCCATCGAGAAGGCGCGCATCTTGTCACTGTTCGCTGACAGCATCACCACCGACCATATCTCGCCCGCTGGTTCCATTAAAGAGGACAGCCCGGCCGGCGCCTATCTGAAGTCTCATCAGGTGCCGCCGACAGAATTTAATTCCTATGGCTCTCGCCGGGGGAACCATGATGTTATGATGCGCGGGACCTTTGCGAACATCCGCATCAAGAACCAAATGCTTGACGGTGTCGAAGGCGGGTATACGAAGCATATCCCGTCTGATGAGCAACTCGCCATCTACGACGCGGCGATGAAGTACCAAGAAGCGGGCTCACCCCTCGTCGTTCTTGCCGGTAAAGAATACGGCACCGGATCATCTCGCGATTGGGCGGCGAAGGGCACGAACCTTCTTGGCGTGCGCGCCGTCATCGCCGAAAGCTTTGAACGCATCCACCGCTCTAACCTGATCGGCATGGGCGTCCTGCCTTTGCAATTCAAAGACGGCAATAGCTGGTCAACCCTCGGCCTAACCGGCGATGAAGAAATCACCGTCCATGGTGTTGATGGCATCTCTCCGCGTAGCGATGTGAAAGTCACCATCACCTTCGCGAGCGGCGAGACAAAAGACATTGACGCACTCGTCCGCATCGATACCGCCGACGAGCTTGATTATTTCAAGAACGGCGGGATCCTGCACTACGTGCTGCGCAAACTCGCCGCCTAATGTTTTTTGGATCCAACTCTCTATGATCAATACCCCGGCTATTCGCCGGGGTATTGTTTTAACCAGAGTTCATCATCGTCATGAAACGCGTTTCTAACTACATCAAAGCTGTCTGGCTTGACGCTACCGCCGAAGCGCCCCCGCCTCGCGTGCCGCCACGCCGATACAACTTTGTCGGCCCGGGGGATTTCGTCGATGTCGGCGATATGGTGGTTCGCCAATTGAAAACACACGGGCTACAGCCCGATATGGCTGTCCTCGATTTGGGTTCCGGCCTCGGTCGCATCGCGCGCCCGTTGACGGAATATATGAGTGCTGAAGGCTCTTATACGGGGCTAGACATTGTTCGCCGTGGCGTCACCTGGTGTCAAAACGCCTATGCGGATTTGCCGAATTTCAATTTTCGGCACGCCGATATTTATAACAAATACTATAATCGTAAGGGAAAGACGCAGGCGTCAGAATACATTTTTCCGTTTCCCGACGATCATTTTGATTTCGCCGCGCTAATGTCAGTTTTCACCCATATGCATACGGGCGATGTCGCCCACTATATGAGCGAGTTATCGCGGGTTTTAAAACCGGGTGGCCGCAGCGTTATTACGTGGTTTTTGTTAGACGAGATCAACAACGCCGCTTTGGCGAAGGGCGAGGCCAGTCAGGATTTCGCTCACGCCCTGGATGATGTAAGCCGCACCGTTTCAGAAAAACACCCTGAAGGCGCCATTGCCTTTGATATAGATTGGGTGAAAGAGGCGTACAGGGATAATGGCATGACGCTGATCGAGCCCATTGACCATGGGTACTGGGCGACAAAACGCGGTTTGAATTATCAGGACTGGATCATCGCTGATAACGCGTAAACCAGCCCGCCTGATAGATCTAACGAGCCTCTCGGTGACAACAAAAAACGCTACACCATAAAGGTGCAGCGTTTTTTACTAAATCAGATTTGGGGACGTCCCGTGGGTTCGTCCTAAAACGCCTCCGCCGCCAGGGCCATCATCGGCTCTGCGCCGGTTTTCAATTTCTCCAGGTGAGAGCGTACGTCCGGCAACACGCGTTTGAGGAAGTATTGGCCCGTGATCAGCTTATTCGAGAAGAACTCATCGGGCCCGTCTTTTTGTCTCTCAATGGAGGTTTTGGCGAGCTGCGCCCAACCATGGGCGAGACAAAGAAGCGCCATCATATTGAGGTAGTCAGTAGACGCGGCGCCAGCATTATCAGGGTTTTGGAACCCGTTCGCCATCAACCATTGCGTCGCTTCGACCACATCGGCTTTCGCGGTTTTTAGCCCCTCAAGATAATCCGCCAATTCGGCATTCTCGGCGTTGTCGTTCACGAAATCATCAATTTCAGCAAAGAAGGCCTGAATGGCGCGCCCCCCTTTGGCGGGCAGTTTACGGCCGACGAGATCAAGGGCCTGGATGCCATTAGCCCCTTCGTAAATCATGGCGATACGCGCATCACGAACGAACTGGGCCATACCCCATTCTTCGATATACCCGTGACCGCCGAGAATTTGCTGCGCGGTCGTTGAATGCTCATATCCCTTGTCCGTAAGATATGCCTTTAGAACCGGCGTCATCAGGCCCAGAAAATCATCGGCGCGTTCCTGGGTATTCTCATCAGGGGATTTATGATGCAAATCCGCTTGAAGCGCAGACCAATAAATCCACGCGCGTCCACCTTCCAGCACCGACTTTTGATCCATCAGCATACGGCGGACATCAGGATGAACGATAATTGGGTCGGCCGCTTTATCCTCTTCCTTTGGCCCCGTCAGAGCCCGTCCTTGAATGCGATCGCGCGCGTAATCAGCGGCGTTTTGATAAGACACTTCGGAAATGGCGAGCCCCTGAAGCGCCACGCCAAGGCGCGCCTCGTTCATCATCACGAACATGGCTTTCAAACCCTTGTGCTCTTCGCCCAAGAGATAGCCGGTCGCCTCGTCGTAGTTCATCACGCAGGTGGCGTTGGCGTGAATGCCCATCTTTTCTTCGATTTTACCGCAGCTGACGGTATTTCGATCGCCCAATGATCCGTCTTCATTCACGAAGAATTTCGGGACGATAAAGAGCGAAATGCCTTTAACGCCTTCCGGCGCGCCTTCAATGCGCGCCAAGACGAGATGGACGATGTTATCCGTGAGATCATGCTCACCGGCCGAAATGAAGATCTTTTGGCCGCTGATCTTGTAACTGCCATCTCCATTCGGAACGGCTTTCGTGCGTAACAAACCAAGGTCCGTGCCACAATGGGGCTCGGTCAGGTTCATCGTCCCGCCCCATTCACCGGAGATCATCTTGGGTAGATATGTCCCCTTCTGCTCGTCGGTGCCGTGGGCGTAAATAGTGTTCGCGGCGCCGGAAGCGAGCCCCGGATACATGCCAAACGCCATATTGGACGAGGACATCATTTCCTGCATGGCCAGGGTCAATACATAGGGCAGACCCTGACCGCCATATTCCGGATCGAAGCCAAGACTTTGCCAACCGCCTTCGACGAATTTATCGTAGGCGTCCTTAAACCCCTTTGGGGTTGTAACGGATCCATCATCGTGGCGGGTGACACCCTCGCGGTCGCCAGACAGGTTGATGGGGTGAAGCACCTCGGAGGCGAGCTTTCCGCCCTCTTCCAGAATAGCGCTAATTGTATCTTCATCGACATCGGCGAAGCCCGGCAGGTTCGAATACTTCGAAAGCTGAAGAACATCGTTGATGACAAACGCCATATCGCGAATCGGCGGAGTATATGTCGTCATGGTGTCGCTCCTTAAACTCAACGGTGGGCTACAACCCTCCGATATTTCCAATACGGCCCCGTGTCCCAGGGCGATTACTTTGATCGCAACTTTAACGGGCCCCAGCAGGGCGACAAAGCGTGCAACGCAGCACGCATTGTCGCGGGGGCGCTGGTCATCGCGGCGCGTTATCCAAATTTCGACCCTAACGAAACGTTCTCAACGATCGATAAACAAGGCCCTTTGTGGCCGAATCATTAATAAAATGCGGTGCTTGAGAAAATTGGGCGGGATAAAGGCTTTGCGGGAAAAACGAAGCACCTTACCGCTCAAGATTGAGGGATTTTGCGCGCACTCTAGATATCGCGTGAGAGGGCTCGATTAAGGTTAACACAATTAACGTCTCGTCAGGCTTTCTCTGCCCATAAGGAGACGTCGCAAACAAAAATTGGTGAAAGCGCCATGAAATCTACCGCCCCATGGAGCGTAAAAGGAATTGAGCAAGATGCTCGTGAGACCGCAAAAGAAGCGGCGCGCCGCGAGGGTAAAACCCTCGGCGAATGGCTGAACGGCGTGATTTACACCGCCGGTGACAGCGAGGATGATCCCGCGTCAGCAGGCCAAGACGGTCCCCGAATGCGCGATCTCGCGACGGCGATTGAATTCCTCAACCAGAAAACGACATCGGCGGAAGAAAAAACCCTTGCTTCGGTCAATGATCTGGCGCGCAGCTTCTCCAACGTTGTCGAGCGCGTTCAACGCCTAGAACGCGATGGCGGCGCTCGGACTGGAGACCAAGATCCCGGCGTTGAGTTGCGCCTTCAGGCTATTGAAGAAAAAGTGGCCGATAACGGCCGCATCGAAGCCCTAAAAGCGCTTGAAAAAGCTGTCGGCCAAGTCGCGCTGCAATTTAATACATCGCAGAAAGAAGCCCTCGCGCGCCTTGGCGCAACGGAAACCAATCTGCAAAAACTAACTGCGCGCATTGAAGCGCTGCCTGACACCGTCGCCAACGATACGACGGATACGAAAGCAATTACGTTTCTGAAAGACGCCGTTGACGGCATGTCATCTCGTGTCGCCCGGGCAGAACGTATTGCTTCTGAAGCCGCCAAAATGAATGCAGACGCGCGCAATTCTGCTGATGCTGAGTTTGTTGAAAGAACCGGCAAACGGTTGCGGATTCTTGGAGACGAAATCAAACGCGGCGGCGACCAAATTCGAGGCTTAGAATCGTCCATTTCCCGCCTCGCCGGTCAAATTGACGCCGCTGAAAAACGTAGCGCCGACAGCGTTGAAAAGGTCGCGCTAACAATCTCTGGATTGCGTGAGGAACTAAAAGAAGCCGAGTCTGTTGAGTCGGAGAAATCACGCCGTGAAGCGGAAACTGCCGTCACCGCGCTTGCCAAACGCACTGATGGACAAATTGCTGATCTCCATAACTCTTTTGGAGAGATTATTCGTCGCCTCGACGCTCTGCGCCCTGCCGCTGAAGAGGTCGATAATGCGCAGCAGGGCGCTTTTAGTGTTCCTTTGGACACCGATGAGCCAACTGCAGCGGATGATCTTGATGGGGTGAACGTCGATGAGTTCGACCATGCCGTTGCAAGCCCCAATGTAGACAAAGCAGAGGAAACCAGCGGACTTGGATCGCCGGAAGAAGCAATCGCCGCGCTTGAGGCTAGTTTCAAAGCCGACGACGCGATCGAAGCCGGTGACGCGCCTGCCACCCCAGTTGAACCAGCGCTAACACCCGAAGAGCGCGAGCAATTGGAAGCGCGCCGGGTACAAGATGAAATCGACGCGGCATTCGCCAGCACTGAATTCGCCGTGGACGCCAGTCAGGATGCTGAAACATCGCCGATCGATAACATCACGGACGGCGATAGCGCCGAACAACTCGATCAGGATTTCGATGAGTTCCTTGACGTCGGTGAGGGAACGGATTTTGAGGAAGACAGTGACGATTTTTCCGTCGCTCTTGACGATGTTGAAGGCTTATCCGACGCAAACGAAAGCGATCAGGACACTGCACCCGAGGCGGTGCAGTCACATGAAGAAAGCGCCGAAATTTTGGCCGATGTTCGAGCCGCCCTTGGGTTCGACACGGACAATCAAAAACTTGCCGCTGTCGGCGGAAGCGATGAGTCAGCGCAAAATGATCCGTCCAACGACCTTGATCTACAAGATCTGATGTCGGAGTTGGATGAATTAGGCGATCCGCTTTCGGACACAGATAAAGACCTTGCGCTATTGGATCAGGCCACGGAGCAGCCTGCCCCGACAAAAAAACAACTAGCCGCCCGCAAAAAACGAGCAAAGAAAAAAATCGCTACCGCCAAAACGCCCGATAGCGATCATGGGGATCTAGATCTTGCTCTTGATGACGCGCCGGCGGGGGATAATTACCTGAAAGCAGCGCGCGCCGCCGCAAAAGAAGCAGCCTCGCGGGCTGAAGAGGAAGAGTCGGGGAAAGTAAAACGCAGATTGTCGCCCCGTCAGCGGGCGATCTTAGCCGCCAAGCGCAAAAAGGCGGAACGAAATAGTGATCTGAATACGCTAGACGACGACGCTCCTCTGACGGCCGACGGAGCTCCGCTCGACATCGCGGAAGACGAAGCGCCAAAACGTCGTCGCAAGGCAAAAAAGAAAAACGTTCATCAAGATCAAAGCGAAGCTGAAGATGAAATGGGCTCACTAGCCCTGGACGATGAGAACGACCAAGAAGAAGAAGAAAAAAGCGGTCCCTTCTCCGCCCTTCCGGCGGGGCTCCTGCGGCCGCGCTCGATTGCCATTGCCCTTGGCGTTGGCCTCCTTCTTGTTTTGCTTGCCTTGCTCTTGCTCCCCAGAGGTGGCGGAAACAGCGACAACGCATCGCTCGATCTGAACAATCCAGCAGCCCCCCCGACGTTAAAAGATCAGCCGTCCCCGCAAACTCAGCCAACGCTGGAAGCGACGTTATCCCCACGCGAACTATATCTTGATGCGATGGGCGCCTTAGCGGTTGCCTCCACGGAAGCGGAAGAACGCGAGGGTCTCCGTCTTTTGCAAGAAGCCGCGGCGCTCGGCCATCCGCCCGCGCAGCTTCAACTTGGAGAGTTCTTCAAACTCGGGCGCGGCGTTGAGCGTGACTTTGAACGTGCTCGCGCCTGGTATGAGCGCGCCGCCAACGGCGGTAATATCCTCGCGATGCACCGTCTTGGTGTGATGACGGCGCGCGGCGACGGCGGTGATGTTGATGTTGACGCTTCCATCGCATGGTTTGAACAAGCTGGGCGTTATGGGCTCGTCGACTCCCAATTCAATCTTGGTGCAACGCTTCAATCTAGCGAAACGCCAGAATGGCGCGAGCGCGCCTATTATTGGTACGCCTTAGCAGCGCGCAATGGCGACACCCAAGCGGAAGAACAAGCCGCCCAAATCGCCGGCGGCATTTCAGCTGAAAAGCGCGCCGAACTTGATGCTGAAGTCGCGGCTTGGACGCCCATCCCGCAAAATGAAGCGGCCAACGAACGCGCCGGCGCCTGACCGACCAAACAAAATTTCGACCACAAAAAACCGACTTCATCTTTTCGATGAGGTCGGTTTTTTTGATCCTTGGTTTTTGTGGAAATGGCGCGAAGGTGGAAACATCATTCCCGCCAATCCTGTAGAATCTAGATCGTAGCCGCATTCAAGGGACGCTTAATTATTGCGTCGTCACGCCTGGACCTATGTTCTCCTCCACGAACACCGAAAGTGCTTTTAACGTTTCAAGACGGGTCTCGCCGGTTGAAAGCCAATGATCCCCGCCCTTCAACTTCACGAACCGTACGGATTTATTCGCTCGCTTTAGAGCGCCCTCCATCATCCGGCTTTGATGAAAGGGGACGACTGTATCGTCATTGCCATGAATTAGCAGAACAGGCGCCTGAAATTCGGATGCATGCTCAGACGGCGAAATTGACTTTAGTTTCTCACGCTCAGATTTTGGATCACCAATAAGATCGGTCCAATAATCGACAACCCAACTGTTGCGCCCGCTGTCGCGGCGTTCATCGATAAGCATTCGAGGCAAGCTGGCGACAGGCGCGATCGCGCCGATACACGCATAAAGATCGGGGGTGAAAGCGCCGCCAGCGAGGGCGGCGTATCCACCATAGCTCGCGCCAATAATACAGACTTTCTCCGGATCGGCCCATTTCGAACGAATAAGCGCTTTCAACCCATCAGTGACATCATGTTGCATTACCCCCTTGCCCCATTCCCCGCGCCCGGCTTGCTTGAAGGCGTCGCCAAAACCGTCTGAACCGCGGAAATTGGGTTGTAAGACGAGATAGCCACGGCTGGCGAAGAATTGCGCCATCCAATCGAATCCGACGCTATCATGGGCTTCAGGACCGCCATGGGGCAAGATAATGGTCGGATACAATCTATCACCCGACCAATCACGTGGCCTCGTCAACACAGCAGGGATTACCGCGCCGTCTCTCGTTTTGTATTCAATGCTCAGAACTTCCGCAACATCCTCGTCGTTTATCGCGTTATGCGTTCGCTGCAGTTTGACGAGTTTCTTTTGAGCCCGATCAAACCGATAGTAAGCGGGTGCGAGTTTATTTCCCGCTATATGAACGACCAGATGCGCAAAATCATCGGTCCAATCTGTCAAACTTACGGCGCTTTCGGGCAATAACTCGACAACGCTTTGCATAAGACTGTTTAGTTCAGGGTCAAAAAATTCATAAGACGGATACATGCCCGCGTATTCAACGCCGTAAACGACTTGGTTTTCACCGAGAATGACGCGCTCAACATCCGCATCCGCCCTTGAGAAAATTGGCGGCGAAAAATTCCCTTTAAAATCCATCTCGGCAAGGACGATATAATCGTCTTTCGAATACCGTGATATGATCAACGCGGATTTATCCGGTTTCACGCCGACCAGAGCGATCGGTGGGATCGAGGCTTTGTGGCTGTATATTTCTTTCAACTTGCCATCCTGTAGGGCGCGGATGGAGTAGACGTTGCGGTTATCGTCAAAACGTTCCTCGGCGAGAACCGTACCGTCGCGATCAACGAACCAGTCCCGTGTATCAGGCGTCCCTCTTTTGAAAACACGTCCACGGCCGGAATCGAGATTAACGCGAAGCAAGCTATAAGACGGATCACTAGATCGCGACCCCATAAACGCCGGCATGAAAACGTCTGGTCTTCCTCTAGCGTTGTCAAACGTCCCCAGAATGCGCCCTAGCCCTGATTGAGCTGGAAACAACCCCTCAGTGTCTCGTAGCAATTGACGAATTCTTTCCGTTTCAAGATTAAAGGCAAACGCCGCGGAATACTCCAATTGTCCGCGGAACCCATAAAGGCTGGTTGTTTCTGACGCCCGTAAAATAATATGATCGTTGCCAATAAACTCTACATCGCGCGCTTTGATGTCACTTAGCCGCACACCGCCGCGCCACTGCTTTTCATCAAAGTCAAAGGTCAAAAGCGCTTCGGCGCCGTCTGTGCGCATGATCGCGCCAATTTTTTGGCCCTCGGGTGATATCGCCATTCAGCGCACGCTCGGTAGATCCCCGTAGGCCTCAATGGGCGGCGCCGCCGATGCGGCGCAAAAGAGAATCCCGGCTGCGCCTATGCCCGCGCTGATGACATAAGCGAGGCGCGAATACGTCATTGAACGATAAACGCCAGAGGTCACTACGTTTAGTTTAAACACGCCCATAAGGCCCCCTTAAGTAATACGCCCAATAAAGTGCAAACTCTTAAGGGGGGGGTCAAGCCATGAGCATGGTTTTGAATAGAGAAATTGAAATACCAACCTTATGTTATACCGCGTTAAGTAAAGACGGGTTGGATCTACGCCGATTTTTTCTGGAGACGATAGGCGTGCAATAATGGTTCGGTATACCCGCTTGGCTGTTCGATCCCCTCAAAAACGAGGGCTCGCGCGGCCTTATAGGCGGTCCCATCAAATGCCGGCGCCATGGGCTCGTATGCGGGGTCATTGGCATTCTGCGCATCAACTTTTACCGCCATGCGCTGGAACGCCTCTTCAATGTCATCGGCTGTGCACACCCCGTGCAGCAGCCAGTTCGCCATGTGTTGGGAAGAAATACGCAGCGTAGCGCGATCCTCCATCAAGCCAATATCATTGATGTCTGGCACCTTGGAGCAGCCAACGCCGTGGTCGATCCATCGCACGACATACCCCAATATGCCTTGCGCATTGTTATCAAGCTCATTCTGAATATCTTCTGTCGACCAATTAGTCCCACGCGCCAAAGGCACCGTCAGGAGCGCGTCTAGTGACGGGATAGTTGTTTTGTCTTTTTGCACAGCGAACACATCAACGGCGTGATAATGCATCGCATGGAGGGTCGCCGCTGTTGGGCTCGGCACCCATGCCGTATTGGCGCCCGAGCGCGGGTGAGCAACTTTTTGCGAGAGCATATCGGCCATGCGATCGGGCGCCGCCCACATGCCCTTGCCGATTTGCGCCCGACCGGAGAAACCGCATGTTAGGCCTATCGCCACGTTACGGTCTTCGTAAGCACTGATCCAATCAGTAGACTTCATATCCTGTTTGCGGATCATTGGGCCAGCGCGCATCGCGGTGTGTAATTCATCGCCTGTGCGATCAAGGAACCCAGTGTTGATGAACACGATCCGGTCTTTGACGGCATGAATACAAGCGGCGAGATTGGCCGAGGTGCGGCGCTCTTCATCCATGACGCCCACTTTCAGCGTGTTGCGAGCAAGCCCCAACATATCCTCAACGGCGTCAAATAAATCATTTGTAAACGCACATTCTTTTGGCCCATGCATTTTTGGCTTCACGATGTAGACAGAGCCCGCCATTGAATTGCGCAATGGGCCCGAGGCGTTCAAATCATGCATGGCGATCAGGCTGGTGACGATCCCGTCGAGAACGCCTTCGGGCGCTTGGGCGCCGTCGGCCAAGCGCACCGCCGGGGTCGTCATCAAATGCCCAACATTACGCACCAGAAGGGCGGCGCGGCCCTTTAAGCTCAACGTTGACCCGCCAGACGCGTAATAGGCGCGATCAGGCGATAAACCACGCGTCATGGTCTCACCACCCTTTTTGAAGCTCGCGACGAGATCGCCCTTCATCAGGCCGAGCCAATGGCGATAGGCGAGAGTTTTGTCCTCTGCATCCACCGCCGCGACGGAATCTTCCAAATCAATGATCGTCGAAAGAGCCGATTCCAGAAGAATATCCGCAACCCCGGCCGCATCGCCTTTTCCAACGGCATGGGCGCGATCAATGACAATCTCGATATGCAGACCGTTGTGACGCAGGAGGATCGCCGTCGGTGCATCCGGGGCGCCATTGTAACCAACAAACAGAGATGGATCCGCCAGCGCCGGCATCAATGCGCCGTCCATCACTTCGTAAGCGGTAACATCACGATGTGAGCCTTCCGCGAGGGGCGCCGTCTCATCAAGGAAGGCCTTGGCGCGGGCAATCACCCGGGCGCCTCGCTCAGGATCATAGCCGCCTGCTTTCGTCGCCTCCTGAGGAATGGCATCGGTGCCATATAGCGCATCATAAAGACTGCCCCATCGGGCATTCGCAGCGTTCAAGGCGTAGCGGGCGTTTAGGACGGGGACAACAAGCTGGGGGCCAGCGAGCGTCGACAGTTCAGGATCAACATTCTGCGTACCGATTGTAAACGGCGCTGGCTCCGGTACCAGATAGCCAATCTCCTCAAGGAACGCCCGGTGCCCGTCAGGATCGCCGCCATCGGACTGGCGATGGGCTTCATACCAGGCGTCGATTTTCGTCTGCAGCGTTTCCCGCTCAGAGAGGAGCGCACTGTTTACCGGCGCAAACCGATCCATAATCGCCGCCGCGCCCTGCCAGAACGCATCTGGCGTCAGGTCAAGGCCGGGTAAGGCTTCCGTCTCGATAAAATCACAAAGTGTTTTCGCAACGGAAAGACCGGCGCGCTCAACAAACGGGGCGTCAACGGAAGCGTCTACAGTCATGGTTTTCTTTCTTATTAAAAAGGCGGCGCGTCAGACGAAGGGTGATTGATAAAACATCCAGGCAGGCAGGGGCACATTGGTTGAAATCGCCGCCTAGATTATAATTGCTGCGCCGCACAATAAAAGCACCTTTTACACCTTGCTGAGATCAACACGCGCCAAAGTTCAAACAGGGCCTTTTTTGCCGAACTCATCTTGAGAAAAAGTTGTCGAACCTGATTTGGCTTCCCTCTAGAGTGGTTCCTCATATCCTTCCATATAGACGCATAATGCGCGCAAGCAGGCGTCTCCCGTGCCTCCCAAGGCCTCCCCAAGAAAGGTTTTTCCATGCCCTCTCCTGCACCCACTCGCCCAACTGAGGCGCCCTGGCTTGGGGTGTGCTATTACCCAGAGCATTGGGATCGCGCTCTTTGGCGCGAAGACGCAAAGCGTATGGCGGATCTTGGCCTTACCCGCGTGCGCATTGGTGAGTTTGCCTGGGCGCAAATTGAGCCGGAACCTGGATCCTTCCAGTGGGATTGGCTTGACGACGCCATTGAAATTCTCGCCGACGCCGGCCTTCAAATCATCTTCGGCACGCCGACGGCGACGCCGCCGAAATGGTTGATTGACGCCCATCCCGATATTCTCGCCTGGGACAGAAACCTTCAACCGCGCCGCTTTGGCTCGCGCCGCCATTATTGCTTCTCGTCCGAAACATATAAGCGTGAAACGGCGCGCATCGTGACGGCCATCGCGGAACGCTATGGCCAATCCCCCGCAATTGTCAGTTGGCAAACGGATAACGAATATGGATGCCATGACACCGTGCGGTCCTATTCGCCAAATGCCGAGGCGGCCTTTCGGGCCTGGCTGAAGGAACGATATGGCGCCATCGACGCCTTGAATGAGGCATGGGGCGCTAGTTTTTGGAGCCAGCAATATCGCGACTTTGAGAGCATTGACCTACCAGCGGCGACCGTCACGGAACCGAACCCATCCCACGTGCTGGATTTTTATCGGTTCTCATCGGATCAGGTGGTAAAATACAATCGCCTACAGACGGATATCTTACGAACCCTAAGCCCCGACCGGGAGATAACCCATAACTTTATGGGTTTTTTCACCGATTTCGATCATTTCGCTGTCGGCGCCGATATCGATGTCGCCGCGTGGGACAGCTACCCCCTTGGGTTCTTGGATGTGACCGATTTCCCGCCAGCGATAAAGACCCGGTATATGCGCCAAGGGCACCCTGATTTCGCCGGGTTCCACCATGATTTATACCGCGCCGTTGGCCGCGGACGGTTTTCGGTCATGGAACAACAGCCGGGCCCGGTTAACTGGGCCCACCACAATCCGGCGCCCCTGCCCGGCATGGTGCGGCTTTGGTCCCATGAAGCACTTGCCCATGGCGCGGAAGGGGTGAGCTACTTTCGTTGGCGCCAAGCGCCCTTCGCCCAAGAACAAATGCACGCTGGTCTGATGCGGCCGGACAACCACACCGCCCCGGCGTTCGACGAAGTGTCGAGGGTTGCTGAGGAGATTAAGAACACCGGACCCAACCCCGGCGCAAAAGCGGACACCGCCATCATTTTTTCCTACGAAGCACAATGGTTGTCTGAAATTCAGCCCCATGGCGGCGGCTGGACGTTTTTGCGTAGTGCGCTTGACTGGTATGGCGCTTTGCGCGCCGCCGGATTGAATATTGACTTTGTTCAACCGGGTGATGATCTTTCCGCCTACAAACTTGTTATTGCCCCTTGGCTGCCAATCGTCTCGGAGAAGACCCTCAACGCTTTAAGATCGACTGAGGCGCAAATCATTTATGGCGCACGCTCCGGCGCCCGGAGTGAAGCCGGACATCTCCCCGCAACGCTGGCGCCGGGCCCATTGCAGGCCTTTATTCCGGGGCGTATCGCGTTTTCTGAAACATTGCCGGCGCACCATACCGAGATCGGTGCCATGGGTGACATCGCGGTGGGCGGCGGTCTTCATCTCGACCATATGGAGACGCCGTTAGAACCGCTTGCAAGCCGTGAGGATGGGGTTGGTTTTTTATTTCGTCAGGATAATCACTGGCTGCTGACAATCCAGCCGAATGCGTCCTTTATGGGAGCGCTCATTCAAGAACTGGCGTCTGCGGCGCAAATCGAAACCGTCTCTTGCCCGCCGGACTTACGCGTTGTAACGCAGACTGCTGCCGAACAAAGTCATCAGTGCCTTTATTATGCGTTTAATTATGGGCCGGAACCGATCAACGCGCCGCCTGCCCTATTAGAGAATGCCGCGATCAGCCTCGGAAACGCGCGTCTTGAGCCAGCTCAATTGGTTTGTTGGCGACCTAAAACAAATGGGTGACGCATCACCCGTCGGCGCACCACGGCCAAACCGCCAAGGCGCGCAGATAACCGCAGTTAGGCTTCTTCGCGCTTTTTGTGGGTCGCCAAGAACTGCCGCGCCCGACGCTGCGCTTCAGCGATTTGCTCAGGGCTCATTTCCTGGGCCAATTCTGCACGGTATGCACGGGCCTCTAAATGGCCTTGCATGGCGGCGAGGTTGAACCATTTATGCGCTGTCACAAGATCAAGCGTGCTTTCATCTTCACCGCCGAGCGACGCTTCAAGTCCCATGCGGTACATTTCATCGCCTGACATCAATGGCGCCGCACTCACAAGCGCCTCCGTATCTACTGTAAGAGACATGCCCTATTTCACCTTTTTATCATCGCCCCCCGACAGCTCTCTTCGCTACTCTGTACGGGACTAACGAAAAAGAGATTGAAAGCGTGAAGGCTAAGACGGCGTAAACAAAGCCTTTCGAAATCGTTAAATCATCCGGCCCCGAAACACCCGGCTATCACCTGGTAAGGCATTGAATAATATAATATTTTTATCCTTCACCAAACACAGGAACGCGTTCGAAAAATAGCTGTTTCGAATTTAATTTTTTTGGTGTCATTTTTGCCGGGCGGATTCGGGGCGTTGTAAATTGCAACACTCATCAACGGCGCCTCGTTGCAAATCACTCATTACCGTGATCTTTTTCGCCCAACGAGTTGGCAGTCTCTTAACGCGTGAAGTCGATCCACTCTTGTTCTGTTAAAACGGTGAGCCCCAGTTCTTCAGCCTTTTTGAGTTTAGATCCGGCCCCCGGCCCAGCGATAACAAAATCAGTTTTGGAGGAGACGCTGCCGGCGACTTTCGCGCCGAGCCGCAGCGCTTGGGCTTTTGCTTCATCGCGCTTCATGGTTTCGAGGTTTCCGGTAAACACAACGGTCTTACCGGCGACAGGGCTGCTTTGCTCGTTGGTATCGACAACGGTGTCCGCTGGCGAGACTTCAGCTCGTAACCGTGCGACGGCGCCGCGATTATGTTCTTCGGCGAAAAAATCAATTACGCCGGCAGCGACGAGCTCGCCAACCCCATCGATCGCCAACATATCAGCGCGCGCTGTGCTCTCCGCATCATGGGCCGCGATCGCCGCCTCTTGGAAGGCGTTAAATGATCCGTAATGGCTGGCGAACAGCCGGGCGTTCGTCTCCCCAATGTGGCGCACGCCCAGGGCATTGATAAACCGATCAAGGGGCGGCGCGCGGCGATCATCTATCGCGTAAAAAAGGTTTTCGATAGATTTCGTGTTGGTGGGAGTTTTCGAGCCATCTTTTTTTTCTTTATACGTATAAAGATCTATATCCCCCGCCTCTTGACGCGGCTTCAGGGTGAAAATATCGGCTGGCTCGCGAACAATCTCTTGCTCGAAAAAAGCCTCGATCTGTTTTGACCCAAGACCGTCGATATCCAGGGCTTTACGCGAGACGAAATGGCGAAGGCGCTCAATCGCCTGCGCCGGGCAAATAAGCCCGCCAGTGCATCGTCGGACGACATCTTCTTTACCCGTTTTAGGGTTGATCTCGCGTATGGCGCTACTGCCGCAGGCTGGACAACGCTCGGGAAAAGCGTACTTTTTTGCGCCCCGTTTTCTCTTTTCCGTCAGCACTTCAATAATTTGAGGAATGACATCACCGGCGCGTTGGATAACCACAGTATCGCCGATGCGAATATCCTTACGCTCAATTTCATCTTGATTATGCAAGGTCGCATTCGACACAACCACCCCGCCGACCGTGACCGACGCAAGGCGCGCCACAGGCGTCAAAGCGCCAGTGCGCCCAACCTGAATATCGATCCCTTCAAGGACGGTGACTGCCTTTTCGGCTGGAAATTTATGGGCAATCGCCCAGCGCGGCGTTCGTGACACGAAGCCGAGGCGTTCTTGATAGTCCAAACGATCCACTTTGTAGACAACGCCATCGATATCATATCCAAGAGAGGCGCGCGCCTCTTCGATCGCGTGATAGTGGGCGATGAGATCCTGGAGGGTTTCGAACCGCGCCAATCGATCGTTGACGGGAAACCCCATTCCCTTAAACAAATCGACCGCATCATATTGCGTCTCGGCGAGGGGTTCGCTCACCTCCCCCCAGGCATAGGCAAAAAACCGAAGAGGGCGGCTCGCGGTGATGGCCGAATCAATTTGGCGCAAAGACCCAGCGGCGGCGTTACGCGGATTGGCAAACAACTCTGGTTCTTTACCTGCAGCGCGGGCGTCGGCGCTGAGGCGGGCGTTCAACGCTTCAAAATCCGTATGGCTCATATAAATTTCGCCGCGCACTTCCAGGACATCCGGTGCGTTTCGAATTTCTTTGGGGATATCATCGACGGTAAGAATATTGGCGGTCACCGTCTCGCCAACGGCGCCATCACCTCGTGTCGCCGCCGATATCAAAACGCCCTTTTCATATCTGAGACTGAGGGATAGACCGTCGATTTTTGGTTCCGCCGTGAGAGCGAGCGGCGCATCCTCTTCTAAATTCAGGAAACGACGGACCCTCGCCGCGAACTCCATGACGTCTGTCTCATCAAAAGCATTGTCGAGCGATAGCATCGGGCGCGCATGACGGTGTTTTTCAAAATCCGTTGACGGCGGCGCGCCCACTTTATCAGATGGGGAATCATCGCGCTTTAACTTAGGAAAACGTTTTTCAATCAGCAGATTGCGCCGCCAAAGCGCGTCGTAGACCGCATCACTTATCAGCGGTCTATCCTTTCCGTGATACGCCTCATTCGCCTCAGTGATCGCGGTTGCAAGGCGAGCCAATTCTTGGGCGGCCTCTTCCGGCGTCAGCTCTTTTACGGGAATGGTATCGATGCTGCTCATAAAATGGATGCTTATGTGGTTACGAATACGTCGCGGTGTTCACTGAATGAAACGGCTGGCTCTATTTCAAAACGGTGTATCAAAACGCCATTTCGGAAGGGCGCTCAGAGCAAGCGATTAGCCTGCCTTGCGCCGACGCCGAGGTTTAGCGGGGCTTTTCTCCTTTCGCTCAGTCACAGCTGCCCCGCCGAGCAAACGAGCCGCCGCGGCGCGCGCTTCCGCCGTGACTTCAGCTCCGGATAGCATACGGGCGATTTCCTCAACTCGTTCATCCGTGTCAAGAGTGTGAACCTTGGTGCGCACGCCATCGGCGCCGTCTGTTTTCTCCACGAGCCAATGGGCGTCGGCCCGTGCGGCGACCTGAGGGCTGTGGGTGACGACAAGAACCTGGGCGTCTTTTGCAAGCCGGGCGAGGCGTTCTCCGACGGCGTCAGCGACAGCGCCCCCGACGCCCGCATCCACCTCGTCAAAAATAATCACAGTCCTGTTTTCTTTTGCCGCCAAGGCCGCCTTCATCGCCAAAACAAACCGCGACAACTCCCCGCCCGATGCAATTGTCTTGAGGGGCCCCAAACTCGCCCCGGCGTTTGTCGCGACCAGAAATTCCACATGATCAACGCCGTCCGGGCCCGGCGCCATTTCATCAGGCATGGTTTCTGTTTTGAACATCGCTTTGGCGAGCTTCAGTGGCGCCAGTTCACGCGCCACCGCCTGATCGAGCAAGCCGCCCGCCGCGACGCGTTTTTCTGATAGGGAACGGGCCGCTTTCATATAGGCGTTTCCGGCGCGCTCTTCCTTCTTTTCCAACTGCGCTAAGTCTGCAACGCTTTCTTCCACGGTTGAAAGCGCGGCCTTAGCCTTAGCCAATAACGCCGGTAGCGCCGACGCCGTCCCGCCATGCTTACGCGCAGCGGCCCGCAAGGCAAAAAGGCGTTCTTCCACGCGCTCCAATTCTTCCGGATCATGGCCGAGTTTTTCATTGGCGAGCGCCACGGCAGCCTCAGCCTCCATCACCTCTGATAGGGCGCGGTCGATCTTCTCAAGAGCATCCGTAAGAAGATTGTTTTCTGAACCGAGGACGCTCGCCGCGCGACTAAGGCGACGGGCGCTCGCCTCCAACCGGCCGCCAACACCGCCTGCCCGTCCCCCATCATCGGAAAGAGCGGCGGCCGCAACCGCAAGATCATCGGCAATTTTCTCTGCGGCCATTAACTCAGAGCGCCAGGCGGCCAAAGCCTCTTCTTCGCCATCCTGGGGGTCAAGGGCTGTCAACTCCTCCACCGTATGGGCGAGGTATTCCGCATCCCGCTTAACAGTGGCGGCGTTTTCCCGGTACTCTGCGAGGGCAGTTTTGGCATCACGCCACGTGGCCCAGGCTGTCGCCACTTTATCGCGTTCAGAGGTTAACTGACCAAAATCATCAAGGAGGCCGCGATGGGTGGCGGCGGTTAAAAATCCGCGCCCATCATGTTGACCGTGAATTTCCATCAGAGCGGCGCCAATTTCCCGCAACAACCCGATCGAGATTGGTTGATCGTTGATAAACGCGCGGCCTCGCCCATCGGCGTTTTGCAACCGACGTAAGATGATCTCGTCATCTTCGATATGGAGACCGTTCTCCTCCAATACCGACCATACGGGATGATCCGCGCGGGGCGCAAAGGCGGCCGTCACAAACCCTTTGGCGGCGCCCTTTCGCACGCCGCCGCGTGTTGAGCGCGCCCCGACCGCCAGTCCCAAAGCCTCAAGAAGAATGGACTTACCCGCCCCGGTTTCCCCTGTCAGAACGGTCATGCCAGGCTCAAGAGAGGTTGCGAGGCTTTCGATCAGGACGAAGTCCTGGATGTGAAGGGCGGTTAGCATCGTCAGATCATCAAAGCGAATCGGAAAGAACAAAACATGGACGACACCTTAGCGCCTTTCCCCAAAAAGCCGAAGGGCCCTCGCACCACGAGAGCCCTTCTTCTGTCCTAGAGGCCCGTTCGCCAAGTGTTAGGTCGGCGGCGGGGACGATACCGTCGTTAGTTGCCCGGGAATGGATTATCGGTTGGCGGCCGGCTATTGGCGTCAATATCCGGTTCACTCTCTGGCGCGCGCGCGGTTCCGCTCAAATCCGCCGGAATCTCCAAGTCTTTAAGAGTTGGTTTTTTCTTGTTCTTCTTTTCCAGCTTGCGTTTGCGTTTCAGCGCTCGTTTGTTCGGCGGCGGCGTGGATCCGTCTTCAAGTAAATTGTATTTGGAGAGCAAATTGTAGCTGTATTCGTACCATTCGCTGCCCGGGTAATTAAAGCCAAGAACGGACGCTACTTGGCGCGCCTCCTCTGCAACGCCAACCTGCAGATAAGCTTCCGTCATCCGGTGCAGCGCTTCGGGCACGTGGCTGGTGGTTTGATAATTATCGACCACATATTTGAAACGATTAATGGCGGCGATGTGCTTGCCGGCTTTCAAATAGTAGCGCCCAACATACATTTCCTTACCGGCGAGATGGTCAAAAGTCAGATCAAGCTTCAACCTCGCATCGCGCGCATATTCCGTCTGCGGGAACCGCCGCACAACATCGTTCATCGCCTGGACTGCGTTGTTCGTGTACTCCTGATCCCGCCCAACATCACGGATGCGCTCGTAAAACGACATGGCGCGAAGATAATAGGCATACGGCGTATCTTTGTTGCCGGGATGAAGCGCGATAAATTGGTCTAGAGCGGTGATCGCATCTTCATAGTTGTTTTGGCTGTAATGGGCGTAGGCCTTCATCAAGCCGGCGCGGCGCGCCCAAGGTGAAAATGGATGCTGACGCTCAACCTCTTCAAAAAGCGGCACCGCCCGATCGTAGCGCTTGCGTTCAAGAGCCTCCGTCGCCCCTTGGTAGAGGTTTTCAACGGGGCGTTCGACATAGGCGAATTTTTGCTTTTTATTGGACGACGAACACGCCGCAAGCAATGAGATTGCGGCCAACGTCGTCAGCACTGTTATCGAATTTTTACGAATAAGAGACGCCATTCGTCAGATACCTTTTGATCATTTAGGTTGACCGGGAACCCCGTCAAAATTAGCGCCCCGCCGGATGAGACAGTCAATTCAACCGACTACCTAAATCCGAAATGAGGGGCTTTTTACGATTCCAACGTTTTATACTACAATCAAAGCTCTGAAGCCATGAGGCTCAGCGCAGTTTTGATCGATGGTTTTTTCAGAATTGGCGTCCGTGCGAACCACGTTACGCGGTCAAGGATAATGCTTCTTCAAACACCTCATCAGAGACCGCAGGCGATGCAGCCTCGGTCACTAATGGGCAGTTCTCAGCAATCAGCTTTGCAAACGCCGTGTTTAAATCATGACCGCATTTATGCGCTTCAATATGGCCTATCACCGACGGCGCCGCCAGACGTAAGTCGCCAAAAAGGTCGAGCGCTTTGTGCAGCACAAACTCTTGGCTGTCGCGTAAGCCGTTTTCGTTTAACACAGACGCGCCGTCCACGACGATTGAGTTCGCAAAAGAGCCACCCAACCCAAATCCGGCGGCGCGTAAATTCTCAACATCAGAAAGTCGACAGAATGTTCGTGCTTGAGCCAATCGTTCCGCAATCGCAGCGTCATTGTCGAGGTCAATGCTGATGGCCTGATCGCCGATCGCAGGATCTTCAAAGGAAATAGAGATGTCCATGCGCCGGCCTGCATAGGGCGTCGCGCGGATAAACCGATCACCATCGTTCAATTCGATCGGCTCCGTGATGATCCGCTGAATGCGCGGCGCCGCCTGCTCTAAACGACCGGCGCTTTCGATTTTTGAGACGAAAAGCGCCGCGCTGCCATCGAGAATCGGCGCTTCCTCGCCAGAAATATCAATGAAAGCGTTATCTATCCTGCAGATCGCCAAGGCGGCCATCAAATGCTCAATCGTGCGAACGATGGAACCACTCTGATTTTTAACGCTCGTTCCAAGTCGCGTGCAGAAAACAGTTTCGGGGGTTGCGTCAATTCGCTGAGGGTCACCATCAGTTCTAAAAAAGACGATGCCCGAGTCTGGTGATCCGGGGCGCAATGTCAGGCGTGCGCTACAGCCAGTGTGCAATCCTACGCCGTCGATGACGACGGGTGATGCAATTGTGAACTGACGACACGCAGACATAGGGTTACTTCTTTCGCCATTGCAGCATCACTATCATGCGATGTCCCTTAACGGACACCAAATAAAGCAATGTTACACCTTGTTTCTTTCATGGAATCGCTGCGCCGGCCACCATAAAAAAGTCGGGATTCTGATTTACGCCAGAATACCGACTTTGTTGATGAATATTTTGATAACACCGGCGCTCTTTACCCTGCGCCACAGCATTTTTGATCAGCCCTATTCCATAAAAGCAATGAAATAGAACCTCTTACACCCTGCGGGAGGTTTAGCGCTCGGCTGCCTATCACGTTAGCCAATTTTCTTTTTTCGCAGAAAGGATGGAATTTCTAGCTCCGAATCCTCTTCCTCACCGAAGAGATCACCATGGGCGGCATCACGAACAGCTGGGCGGGGGCGCGGTTGAGCCGCCACTTTTTTTTCAGCTTCAGCCTGCTCGTGAAGAGAAGCCTCCCCTTTTTTCGCACCTCCCATGGACATAAACTTGTCCAGAGCGGCGCCAATGCTTTGCTTCGCGACGTCAGCGCCACGCTCTGCCAAGCTTGGGTCATCTCGTCCGTCACGGAAAGGGTTCGCCCCGGAAAGGTCTGACTCAGCGCCAGCTCCTTCAGTCAGCATCTTACGAATTCTCGCATGAACATCCCCAACGGGGTTCGGCCCGGTCGGCGGCGTTTTTTCTCCGGCCTTATCGAGTAGTGACGACTCAGCTGCGGCTGGCGCTGGCGTCTCAGGCGATTTTGGCGCGTCAACTTTGCGCGCCGCCGGGGCTGGGTTCATCGCAACGGCTGGCTGCTCATCAGAGGTTTCGCGCCATGGCCGCGACACTGAGACCGACATTGAACGCGGCTGGAAGGCCGGTTCGACGCGCTCTTCTGCTTCAATACCCGTCGCCACAACAGAGACGCGGATCTGACCGTCAAGATTTTGGTTGAACGTTGATCCAACAATAATGTTCGCATCGGGATCAACTTCGGCGCGAATACGGTTCGCCGCCTCGTCAACCTCGAAGAGGGTCATATCCATCGAGCCTGTAATGTTGATCAGAACGCCTCTCGCGCCCTTCATCGACACTTCATCTAGTAATGGATTGGAGATTGCCGCTTCAGCCGCTTGAATGGCGCGCTTCTGGCCTTCCGCCTCACCCGTGCCCATCATGGCTTTGCCCATCTCGCTCATCACGGTGCGAACATCGTTGAAGTCGAGGTTAATCAATCCCGGCATAATCATGAGATCGGTGATCCCACGAACACCGGAATGGAGCACCTGGTCGGCAAGCTGGAACGCTTCCTGGAAGGTTGTGCGCTCGTTGGCAATGGCGAACAAGTTTTGGTTCGGGATAATCAGCAGCGTGTCCACATGTTCCTGAAGGGAATCAATGCCGTACATCGCCGTCTTCATCCGGCGAGCGCCCTCAAAATGGAACGGCTTCGTGACAACGCCGACCGTCAAAATTTCGCGCTCTTTCGCCGCCTTTGCGATTACTGGCGCCGCACCGGTGCCCGTGCCACCGCCCATGCCGGCGGTAATAAAGAGCATATGAGCATCACCGACATGCTCTAAAATTTCATCGAGAGACTCTTCCGCAGCAGCGCGCCCAACATCCGGAAGAGCGCCAGCGCCTAGACCTTGCGTGGTCTCCGAGCCTAACTGAATCCGTTTTTCAGCTTTTGATAAGCCCAGAGCCTGGGAATCCGTGTTGGCGACGACAAAATCAACGCCTTCCAACGAACTCTCTATCATATTGTTGACGGCGTTGCCGCCCGCGCCGCCGACGCCGACAACAGAAATACGCGGTTTCAATTCCATCATTTCCGGCATGCTTAAATTTAGTGGCATTGATCGCTCCGCTTCCCGCCCGAGAGTGGCGCCCTTAACAAATTTAGGTCGCTTTTAGGTTAGATGTTAAAGATTCGTTCAGAACCCTTACTAAATGGTTAACGCGAAATTAATGCGCAGATTGGTATCATACCCTCTCCATGCGCTCGCTTGATTTCCGTTTTTCTACTGCTTCGCAAATGCTGTCATTGCCTAAAGGGGGAAAACACGAATTTTTTTTGCATTAAATTCACAACACTTGCGCGACCGTCTTCACGTCGAGAATGCGCTCGTAAAAGGTCTGAACGGCAGGATCTGATTGGTCAGAACTGGTGCTTTGGGAACACCGCAGCTGCAGATCAAAAATTAGCGCGCAGCCAATTGGCGACACCGTCGAAAAATCTGTGCGGCGCTTGCCGGCGCCCAAGGCCGGCGCGGGCCTGCGTTTCGGCTTCAAAGGCATAGGGATCGATATTGCGCCCGCCTGCTTTTGATTTCATCGCCTTGACCTGAGCGGCGTACGATAAAAGCCCGACGCATACGGCGAAATGGGGGGCTGTCGCTGCATCGGGCGCGCCTACAAGACTTGTCGGACGGCCAAGGCGTGTTTTCACCCCCATGATGCGTTCGGCCATATCGCAGGCGCCGGGTAAAAGACTGGCTCCGCCCGTCAAGACGGCGCGGCGAATAGTATGACGCCCACCCGCTTGCTCAGCAGCCGCCCCAAACGCGAGTTCAATGATTTCTTCAAGGCGCGGCGCAATTACCGATGTCAGCTCCGCGCGCGAATGACGGGCGATTTCGGACGGGTCGGCAAGTTGCGGGAAATCAAGAAGGCGATGTTCGTCGCCAGCGCCGGATTGCGCCGAGCCGTGAAGCGTTTTGATCCGCTCCGCCTGGGGGAGCGACGAGCCAAAAATTTGGGCGACATCCCGCGTAATGTGTTCGCCGCCTAATCCGACCGCGCCACAAGCTGTCATCACGCCCCGATCATAGACCGCAAAATCCGTCGACCGTGCGCCCAAATCGAGCATTATAACGCCTAAATCGCGCTCATCTTCCAACACTACAGAATGTGCAGCCGCAAGCGGTCCGGCGACCAGCGCATCGAGTTCTAGACCGCAACGTCCTATCAACGCTTCAAGATTCGCGGCGGCGCTCTCCCGAACGCCCAAGCTTAAAACTTCAGCTGTCAGAACATTACCGGCTTGCCCAATCGGCGCCGTTACCGCATCGCTCGTCAACGCGCTTTCGCCGTCGACGCGGTATCGCATCGGGAGAGCATGCAATGGCGAGAAACTGTTTTGTAGAGCATCTTCGTTTTGGTGACGCGTGCACGCGCTTCGCGCTTCGCTGAGGCAGTCTCGCACATCCTCAGCGGTCACCACGCCGCCCGCAGTCTCAAGATCAACGCCAATGCGGCGACAATTGATCGACCGACCACGCACGGAAACAAAGGCCCGATGGGCTCTTTCGCCCGCCATTCGTTCCGCCGCTTCGATGGCGCTTCTGAGCGCGGCTTCCACATCGCTTGCACGTTCCGCGACAAGGCCCCCGTGCTGACCAACGCCAATCACGTCGATTTCATAGTCGCCATTATCGAGCGGCGCGAGCACTCCAATCATGCATGCCGCTTTTCCACCGCCAATATCAATCGCTGCGATAGCCCGTCTGCCTTGGTCACGACGTCCCCCGGTGATCAACCGCAGCCGATTTAGGGATTCCCTAGTCGTCTTGTCGCCACCAGCATTATCGGTTTTCGCGTTTTGGGACGTCATGCGGCGCCCGCCGGCTTTCACCGAACGTCGCGGCGACCGCACCGTCGCCTTTTTTTGATGGCCTTTAGAAGATGACATCTTCAACACTCAGACGGTAAACGCCTTATACAGAAAATAAAAAACTCTTAGCGGCTCGTCGTTACCGCATAATCACGCGCTCTGGGTCGCGAAGATCAATATATTCGATGGGCTGGTCAAGCGTCTGGTGGGCGGCATGCAAAACATGCAGCGCTTCGATGGCGTCAACGAAATCGGCTTCTGGCAGTTTCACCTCCACGCCATTTCTCAATCGCATGTCCCACCGACGGTCTCCGACACGGACCAAGGCATGGGTCATTTTTTCCAATACCGGCTTCGCAGCGAGGGCTTTTAGCACTGTCGCGGCCGCTTCCGGGGCGCCAACCCCGACAATCAACGGCAATTGCGGATACTCGTCAGCCCCTACTTTACGAATAACGGCGCCGTTTTCGTCAATAAGATGAAGAACAAAATTGACCTGCCAGACGGCGGCTGGCGTGCGCTCACGCACCGAGACATGGATCTGATTGGGCATCAACCGCGTGACGGATGCGCTGCGCACCCATCCAAGGGACTGCACTCTTTCTTGCGCATCGTTAATGTCAGCATGAAGAAGAGAGTCGCCCACCGACAGGCCCAACGTCTGGAGAAGGTCGTCATGAGCGATGTTATGGGCGCCGCGAAGCGTGATTCGGCGAATATCAAACCCTGCGGAAAGCGCCGCCGTTTCGCTCGCCTGCACCGCGCTTTGCGCCAAACGACCGAAATATCCCCCCGCCCAAAGCGCAAAGGCGCCGGCAAGTAGGATCACCACAGCGCCGGCGGAGGCCGCGAGGGTATAGCGCTCGACGGGAGCAAAAAACGTCTCAAAAAACGAGGGGCGCTCAGCGGATTTGCGGCTCCCGCGGGCGTTCTTCGCCCGGGCTTTCCCTGCAGGCTTCTTGCTGGCGCCTGATCTCTTGGCCGCCGGTTTCTTTTTTGCACCGGCTTTCACCTTTGGCATGATGCATCCTCCACCATCCACGCCAAAAGCTCTGAAAACGACACACCGCAATGGGCGGCTTGTTCAGGTGCTAAGGACGTCGCCGTTAATCCGGGCTGGGTGTTCACTTCAAGACAATAGATATATTCGCCCGTGGCGGAAACATCGCGGGCCTCATCATATCGAAAATCCGCCCTCGATAACCCGCGACAACCAAGGGCGCGGTGCGCCTCCAGCGCAAGCGCCATACAACGTGATGCGACCGCGTCAGGAATATCGGCCGGAAGCGTATGATCGGAACCGCCGGCGGCGTATTTCGCCTCGTAATCGTAAAAGGCGAGGTTGGTGGTGATCTCAGTGACGCAAAGGGGGCGCTCGCCCATGACGGCGACGGTTAGTTCACGCCCCGGAATAAATTTCTCTACCAACACCTCATCACCTAGAGGCCAATCTGCGCTCGTCAATGCATCGGGCGGCCGGTTATCGCCTTCTCGGACGATAAAGACGCCAACGGAAGATCCTTGCGCGTTCGGCTTCACGACATAAGGCGGCGCCATAAAATGACCGCCCGCCGCTTCGGTGCGGGAGGCAAGCCGGCCTTCCGGCGCCGGGATGCCATAGTCGGCAAACACGAGTTTCGCGCGCTGTTTATCCATGGCAAGGGACGAGGCAAGCACCCCGGAATGGGTGTAGGGTAGCGCCAAAATTTCGAGCAATCCTTGGACACATCCGTCCTCACCCCATTGGCCGTGGAGCGCGTTGAAAACAACGTCGGGTTTCGCCTCTAGAATTTGCGCCGCCAAGTTCGGCGTGGCGTCGATTTCGACGACATCATAGCCCGCTTCGGACAGCCCTTGCGCGGCCTGCTGACCGGAGTTGAGAGAGACTTCTCGCTCAGGCGACCACCCCCCCTTCAAAACCGCCACACGGTTAAATCGGCGTGTTGTTCCTGTTGAATTTGTCATTCAAGAGCCTCGCCGATCCTTTTGATTTCCCAGCGTAATTTTACGCCAGTCTCTTTTTCAACATCCCGGCGCAAACTCTCGATGAGCGTTTCGAGATCGGCGGCGCTTGCCTCACCGGTATTGATCATAAAGTTGCAATGTTGCTCGGAAACTTGCGCCCCGCCGACTTTGCGTCCACGCCCGCCAATCGTATCAATCAGGCGCCAAGCGCCCATGCCCTCATATGGGCCATGCAACTGCGCGGGGTCGGGATTGGCAAAGGTAGAACCACCGGTGCGTTCGCGAATGGGCTGGGATGCTTCGCGCTTCGACATGATCTCGCGCATCCGCTCTTCAATCACCGCCGGATCATCTGGATGCCCCTCAAAAACCGCTTCTGTGAAAATCATGTCGTCAGGTGCATTCGAGTGGCGGTAACCGAACCCCATGTCAGCATTGGTAAAGCTGCAGCGGCGCCCATCCCGCGTAACGCCCGCGCACGACACCAGAACGTCTTTTGTCTCCCCGCCATAGGCGCCGGCGTTCATACGCAGGGCGCCGCCGATGGCGCCCGGCACCCCGCGATAAAATTCAAGCCCCGCAACGCCGGCCTTCGCTGCATGTTTCGCCACTTGCGCATCAAGGGCCGCGGCACCCGCCGTCACGCGTACGCCATCGACAGAAATTTTAGCAAAGGGCGCGCCCAGGCGAATGACCACGCCCCTGACCCCGCCATCGCGCACCAACAAATTTGATCCGACACCAACAGGATAGACAGGGATCTCATCAGGCGTCTCAGCCAGAAAGTGAATAAGGTCGTCCTCATCGGCCGGTGTAAACAAAACATCCGCCGGCCCGCCGACGCGGAACCAGGTGATCGCCGACATGGCCGCGTTTTCAACATAACGCCCACGGACAACGGGAAGGTCACCTGCGGTGATCGCGTTTGCTCTGGCTGACACCGCGTTACCGCCCCTTCCCTTTTTTGCCGCTCGCTAACCTATCCGCCAGCTCATTGGCGTGTTTCGTGATATCGCCAGCGCCGAGACACAGAACATAATCACCTGGCTCGGCGATATCGGCGATAAGATCAGGCAACGCCTCCCAATTGGGCAAGGTGCGCGCATCGCGATGACCTCGCTCGACAATCCCAGCGACGAGGGTTTCCTTCGATACGCCTTCGAGGGCTGCTTCACCGGCGCTATAGATATCCGTGATCACCGCAACATCCGCCTCGTTAAGGCAGGCGCAGAAATCATCGAATAGATCCCGAACACGGGAGAACCGGTGGGGTTGCACGACGGCGATGACTTTGCCGCTCGTTACGTTGCGCGCTGCGCGCAGGACGGCTGCAATTTCCACCGGGTGATGACCATAATCATCAATAATCGTGACGTCGTTCCAGACACCCGCATGAGTAAAGCGCCGTTTGACGCCAGCGAATTTCGCAAAACCCGCCTTAATCGCCTCATCACTCGCGCCCACACGCCGAGCAACCGCCGCCGCCGCTAGGGAATTCAAAACGTTATGAACCCCCGGCATCGGTAAATGCACGTCCTCGATCCGTGCAACCTCCTCTGTCAGCCCCGTATTCTGGCGTTCCCGGAACACAATATCATAGCGCACGCCCGCGCCCTCGAAGATGATATTCTCCGCCCGCACATCAGCCTGGGGGTTGGCGCCATAGGTAATCAACCGGCGATCCGCCACCCGGCCGACCAACGCTTGCACCTCGGGATGATCGAGGCATACGACGCCAAAGCCGTAAAACGGGGTGTTCTCAATAAAGCTATCGAAGGCGTCGCGCAGCTTTTCAAAATCGCCCCAATGATCCAAATGCTCTGGGTCGATATTGGTGACCACGGCAATGGTCGTCGGCAGGCGGAGGAAAGCCCCATCAGATTCATCGGCTTCCACCACCATCCAATCGCCTTTGCCTAGGCGGGCGTTTGCGCCATAAGCATTGATCACACCGCCATTGATCACGGTTGGGTCATGCTTGGCCTCGTCTAGGAGGGCGGCGATCATCGTTGTCGTTGTGGTCTTGCCATGGGTGCCGGCGACGGACACGGTCCATTTCAGACGCATCAGTTCCGCCAACATATCGGCGCGGCGCACAATTGGGATGTGGCGAGCGCGGGCGGTGAGCACTTCCGTGTTGTCTGGTTTCACGGCCGTTGAGACCACCACAGCTTCGGCGCCATCAACATTTGACGGCGTGTGGCCAATGTTGACCGTCACGCCAAGCTTGCGCAATCGCTGCACCGCGGCCCCTTCGGCGATGTCGGAGCCTTGCACGGTGTAACCGAGATTGTGCATCACTTCGGCAATGCCCGACATGCCAATCCCGCCGATACCAACAAAATGAATGATACCGACGTCAAAGGGTAGGCGGACGGTCATCTGACGATCCGTAGAGGAAGCGCTATTTTTCTCAGTGTTTTTACTCATGCGGCGGCTTTCTCATTCTTCACCGACAACAAATCTTGCTCCACGCGGTCGGCGAGCACCGTCGCCGCGTGGGGTTTCACGCTGCCCTGGGCAGCGGCGGCCATCGTCGACAGAGTTGCGCCGTCGCCCAGCAACCGGGCCAACTGAGCAGAGAGGCTCTCGGCGGTAAACTCTTTCTCCGGCATCATCACAGCGGCGCCGACATCCGATAAAGCGCGGGCATTGCCCGTCTGGTGATCGTCCATCGCAATCCCTAAAGGAATGAGGACAGACGGGCGCCCGATCGTCGAAATTTCACTGACTGTCGAGGCGCCGGCCCGCGCGATCACCAGATGGCTTGCCGCCAACCGCGCTGGCATATCAGCGAAGAAGGGCGCGATCTCAGCTTTTACGCCCGCACGTTCATAAATCTCTTCAACCTCAGGCTGCTCGGTTTCCCTCGCCTGTTGGACAACTGACAGGCGCCGGCGCAATTCCTCCGGTAGGTTGGCGATCGCCGCTGGAATAACCGACGAAAAAAGAGAAGCGCCCTGACTACCGCCAAACGCCAGGAGGTTGATTTGGCCGTTCGCCTCTGGCGCTGTGAAAGGCGCATTCATCAAGGCAGTCACGCCGTCGCGCACCGGATTACCGATTTCAATGATCGGCGCTTTTGTCGAAGGAACTTTTTCAAGATTAGCAAATCCATGGGCGATAAACGCGGCGCGCCCGGCAAGCACTCGATTGGCGCGGCCGAGCACCCCATTTTGTTCATGCACCGCATAGGGAATTTGTAGGATGGCGGCCGCCTTTACCGCCGGCAGCGATGGATAACCGCCAAACCCAACCGTGGCGCGAACCCCCCGGCGGCGAAACTCCGATAGGGATTTGATCAGCCCCCCGGCGATAGAAAACGCCGCCGCGGCCTTAGCGACGGGACCGCCAACGCTGGGCGTCGCGGCTGAAATTTGAAATCGGTCATCAGCTGGAAAGTTCTTTGCGTAGCGGGCGCCGCGCTCATCAGTCACGAGGAGTATGGGATACCCGCGACGGCGTAATTCCTGCGCCAGGGCTTCAGCGGGAAACATATGCCCGCCGGTGCCGCCGGCAGCGAGGGCGATGGGGCCGGACGAGCCGCCGGCGTTGCGCGCATGCTCACCGCTCATGGCATAATCTCCCGGCGACGACGGGCCGGCTCATGCCGACGGGTCAAGGCCAGCATCAATCCAACTGTCAACGCAGAGGCCATCAATGAAGAGCCACCATAGGAGATAAACGGCAACGTCATCCCCTTCGCTGGCAAAGCCCGCATCGCCACCGCCATGTTGATGAACGCCTGGAGCCCGATAGACGCCGCCAGTCCGCATGCCGCGCATTGAGCAAATACACTCTTCAGCGGTATCGCCTTTAAAAAGATGCGCACCACAAAAACGCCGAACAACGCCATAATCAAGAGGCAGAGTAAAAAGCCGTATTGCTCGGCCGCTACGGCAAAAATAAAGTCCGCATGGGCGTCAGGCAAACTCAACTTCACGGTGGCAAGGTCCGCGCCCCGCCCTGAAAGCCCGCCATGGGCGATCGCCTGGGAAGCGGTGCAAATTTGAAAATTCGCGTCAAAGTCGGCGCGGTTCGTACAATCGGTTGCGACGTACCCATCAATACGCCGGGCAAGGTGGTCGGAGAAAAAGTAGCCAAACCCCATCACCGCCGCACCGACCCCAGCGATGCTGACAAGCCAAAGAATGCTCCAGCCGGCGATAAAAAACATGATCATCCACACGGCCGTCAGTAATGCCGCCTGACCGTAATCGGGCTGCAATACCAACAATGCAGATGCGATCGCGAAAAGGCCCATGGCGATCGCCGCACCCGGAAACGTCGGATTGCGCGCGCCTTCGGCCAACATCCAAGCAGCAGTGATAATAAAGCCAGGCTTTAAAAGCTCCGAGGGCTGAAACCCAAACGGCCCAAGATCTAGCCACCGATGGGCGCCGTTTACCGGCGGGGCGAACAATAAAACGATGATCGCTGTCGTTAGTGCGACCCCGAACAAAATGACCCCCACCCGGCGGGCGTGGAGCGGCTTTAACATCGACGCCCCAATCATCAGAATGACGGCCGGCGCGACAAAGAACGCCTGGCGAAGGGGAAAGTGAAACTCATTGGCGATGTTTAATCGTGCGGCTGTGCCGGGCCCCGCAGCGAGCATCAGCACGATGCCAACCGTCATCAGGGCCCCGACCAGCATCAACGACGCTCGGTCAATGGACCACCACCAATGGGCTAAGTAAGAGGTATCAAGACGGGTTGGAGCTCTCATGCGGCAGCTCCGTCAAGGTCATCGATTTCCTGTACGGCGGCCTTGAACGCCTCCCCGCGGGCCTCAAAACTCTTGAATTGATCATAGGAGGCGCAGGCCGGAGACAGCATCACCACGGGCTCTTCCAAATCACTCGATTGAGCGTCTCGGGCAGCGCGGGCGACAGCGGTTTTCAACTCTCCACACCGAACAATCGGCGTCGTACCGGCGAGATCTGTTTCAATTTCTTTTTCCGCTTCGCCAATAACGTAAAGCGTCCGCACCCGGCTCATGAGGGGCTTCAGCGCTTTAAACCCACCTTCTTTCGCCCGTCCGCCGAGGATCAAGAAAATATCATCATAGGCATTCAACGCGTTTGTGGTCGCTTCAATATTGGTCGCCTTTGAATCATTCACGAACTGAATTTTTCCCCGCTGTCCCACCGCTTCCAAGCGATGGGGCAGCCCAGCGAACCGCTCCATGGCGCGAAGGGCAACCCGCGCCGGTACATCTTCGTGGAGCACGGCCGCCAATGCCGCACAGGCGTTTTGCCAGTTATGGGCGCCGCGCAAGGCAGGGGCGGAAAAGAGATCACCCGCTTCGCCGGACTTTTTATCCAATCGATAAAACAGCTTACCATCAAGAGCGAAGACGCCCCGCCCTAAAGCGCCACCGGATGAGACCGGCACAACCGTCTGGCCGCCTTGCGCCGATAGCGCCGCGCAAACGATTTGCGAATGGTCGTCATCAACCCCGACCACCGCAATATCACCGTGCCCCTGATGGGTGAAAATCCTTTTCTTGGCCTCAATGTAATTTTCCATCGTTCCGTGTCGATCAAGGTGATCAGGAGACAGATTGAGAAAGATCGCCGTATTCGGGTGAAACGAGGTTGTCAGATCAAGTTGAAAGGAGGACAGCTCAACAACGTAATAGGCTCCCGCCCTCGGTGCTTCCATCGATAAAAGCGGTTTTCCAATGTTGCCGCCAATACTAACTGCGCGCCCTGTTTCCTTAAGAATATGGCCGATGAGCGCCGTAACCGTGGATTTCCCGTTTGATCCCGTGACCGCGATGATCCGCGGCCTTACGTCCGGCGAGATGTCGTCAATCGCACGGGCAAAAAGTTCAATATCGCCGATGATTTCGACTTTTTCCTGGCGCGCCTTTCGTACAATGACATGAGGTTTCGGATGGGTCAGCGGCACCCCAGGCGACAGGACGAGCGAAGAGAATTCCCCCCACGGCCAGTCTTTGGGATGGGAGGCGGTGTACTTCGTTTTCTCAGTTTGTCGGCGCGCGGCCTCACGTTCATCGAAGCAATAAACCTCCGCGCCAGACGCAACGAGCGCCTCACAAACGGAAATTCCCGTCGCGCCCAAACCGTATACGGCGATTTTCTTTTTCTGAACGCCTGGAATGTGGATCATGCGACCCGCCTACCTCAATGTTTCCTATGCTATCGCAACTTCAGGGTCGATAAACCGACGAGAGCCAGAATGACCGCCACGATCCAAAACCGCACGACGATCGTCGATTCCTTCCAGCCCAATTGTTCATAATGATGGTGGATTGGCGCCATTCTGAAGACGCGCTTTCCGGTCAGTTTAAATGAGGCGATTTGGATCATTACCGATAGCCCCTCAATGACAAAAAGCCCGCCAATGATCGCAAGGACGATCTCATGCTTCGTGGCCACCGCGATGGAGCCAATGGCGCCGCCAAGGGCCAGGGAGCCGGTGTCACCCATGAATATTGCGGCTGGCGGGGCGTTCCACCATAGAAATCCGAGACCCGCGCCTATGATCGCCCCGCATATTACCGTCAACTCCCCAACGCCGGGCACAAAGGGCACCGCGAGGTAATCCGCATAGAGGGCGTTGCCCACCAGATAGGCGATAAATCCATAGGCCGCCGCCGCGATCATGACCGGCACCGTCGCCAGACCATCAAGACCATCGGTGAGGTTTACCGTATTCGACGCGCCGACAATCACAAACGCAGCGAACGGCACAATCAACACGCCCAAAGGCACGCCCGGCGCATTGAACCAATGCTCAAAAAGGCGGATCGGCAAGAAAGGCACACCGACAGAGGTCGCGATGCCAGTGGGCGCTTTCGGGTCCGCGCCCAGGGTCTCCATACAAAGATATCCAGCGATCAGGGCGACCGCGAATTGGACAATCAGTTTGACGCTGCCCACCACGCCGTCGGCTTTTTGTTTCGTGACTTTTAGATAGTCATCCACAAAGCCAAGAACGCCAAACACCAAGGTGACGCCCATCACGATCCACACATAGGGGTTATCAAGACGCGCCCAGAGGAAGGTGGCGATGCTAAGCGAAAACAAGATCAACACGCCGCCCATGGTTGGCGTTCCGGCTTTTGCGATGATGTGGCCTTCGGGCCCATCCTCACGAATTGGCTGTCCGCGCCCCTGTTTGCGGCGCATCCAACGAATGAGCCTCGGCCCCAGCCAAAATGAAATGAAGAGCGCCGTCATGATCGCCCCACCGGTGCGGAACGTCAGGTAACGGAAAACATTGAAAAGCTGAAACTGTTCCGCATAAGGCGTTAAAAGGTAAAACATATTTACAACAACATCTTAAGAGCCGTCTTTCCACGACCCTGATTCATATTCTAAAGCGTCCCAGTCGTGACACCCCTTGGGTCCCAATACCCCGCCTGGATCAAACAGCCGATCAACCGACTATGAGCCAGACGACCCGCCAGCGCGCAAGAAACTCACGATTTCCCCCACCTTAGACGCGTTCGACCCTTTGACCATCACTATGTCACCATCCACCAATTCATCGAGCAGCGCCGCCTTTAGCTCGTGAGCCGTCGGCGCGAACCCGCCTTGTGTTTCCGCTGGCAACGCCCCCCAAAGGGCTTTGATGATATCGCCAGCGGCATAAACCTTGTCGATTGCAGCGGCAACTAACGGTTCTGCAAGCCCGGCGTGCAACGCCTCTGCGTCCGATCCGAGCTCCAACATATCCCCCAGAATGGCGATACGACGACCGCCCGGCGGCGGCGACATGGCGCCCAGAAGGCTGATTGCCGCTTGCATTGAGACGGGATTGGCGTTGTAGCTTTCGTCAAGAACCGTGACCCGGCGATCGCCGGGAAGGACAGCGTCAATTTTCTCGCCCCTGCCGGCGCCGGCGGTGAACGCCTGTAAACCGTCGATCGCCGTCGCCGCTGGCACGCCGGCGGCCTCCGTCGCGGCCAGAACGGCAAGGGCGTTTTTCGCCATGTGGACACCCGGCGCCGTTAGCGAAAATGCAACTCGATCACCAAACACCTCCGCCTCGATGGTCGAGACAACGCCATCGGTTTCATAAGAAACGAGACGGACATTCGCGTCGGCATGTTCGCCAAAGGTGAACAGGTTTTCAATCCCAGCCTCCACGGCGCGGGCGCGCAGCAAGTCGTAGTGCTCATTGTCGATGGGTAGTATGGCGGCGCCGTCAAAGGGGACGCCCAAAAAGATCTCGGCCTTCGCCTCTGCGATTTTTTCAGTCGTTCCGAAAAATTCCAGATGGGCCGGCGCCACCGTGGTGACGATCGCAATGTCCGGCGCGACCAGCTTTGTCAGCGGCGTGATCTCGCCCGCGTGGTTCATGCCAATTTCAAAGACGCCGTAATCAACGGACATAGGCATCTGGGCCAAGGTCAACGGCACGCCGAAATGATTGTTGAAACTGCGATCCGCCGCATGAACCCCGCCGGCCGCGCCGAGAGCGGCGCGCAACATTTCTTTGGTCGTTGTTTTGCCGGCGCTGCCGGTCACCGCTAAGCGTTTTCCGAAATTTCGACGCCGCGCCGCGCGCGCCAGATCGCGCAATCCGTTCAGAGTGTCATTAACGAGCAGGAGCGGTTTACCGTCAGGCGCATTGGTCGGCGCTTTGTCGACAAGTGCTGCAGCGGCGCCGCGCTCAAAAGCGCTGCCGATAAAATCATGTCCATCGCGTACATCTGCGAGCGCGACGAAAATTTCACCCGGCTGCAATGTGCGGGTGTCGATCGAAACGCCGCTTGCCGCCCACTCCTCCGCCACCCAGCCGTCGCCGCCGCGGGCGCACAAGGCGCCGCCCGTCGCCGCGGCCGCTTCGTAGGCGGTCCATAGCCGACTGTCGGCCAACTTCTTCTTAAATTCCGTATGCCGGTTTTTCTGCTGCGCACCCATGCGCTTCACCCTTCCGCTTTATCAGTCTGATTATGGTTCACATCAATATTGTCGCGCGCCGCGCCTAAGGCCTCGCGCGCCACGGTCGCATCATCAAAGGGGTGTACGACCCCCGCGATAGTCTGCCCTTGCTCATGCCCTTTTCCAGCGATCAAAAGAACATCACCATCGCGCAACAAACCAACGCCGTGATGGATCGCCTCTGCGCGACCGCCGATCACCACCGCATCTTTGGCGCCGTTTTCCACCTCAGCTCGGATGGCGGCAGGATCTTCACTGCGCGGATTATCATCCGTGATAATCACAATGTCTGCGCCTGCAGTTGCCGCTCGGCCCATTAAGGGCCGCTTTTCTTTATCCCGGTCGCCGCCCGCGCCGAGGACAATGATCACCCGTCCTGCCGCATGGGGCCGAATGGCGCGCAACGCTGTCGCCACAGCGTCCGGCGTATGGGCATAATCGACAAAGACCGAGGCGCCGTTCTTGACGCCCGCCAATTCCATGCGCCCCGGCGGGGCCTCGATCCCCTCTAGCAACGCAAATACCTGCTCAGCCGCCATGCCGCCGCCAATCGCGAGCCCCGCCGCTAAAAGGGCGTTTTCCGCCTGGAAGGCGCCGACAAGCTTTAGCTTTGCGTCAGCTCGTCGTCGACCGCCGTCGGACATCGCAATGTCAACACCAATGGAAAGCCCATCTGCCTGCGGAACACACTCTATCATTTTGAGATATTGGCCCGCCTGACCAGTGGTAACCACTGAGAGCCCCTTAGACCGGCAACTCTCGACCATGCCGTCCGCACCCGCGCCATCGGCGTTCACGGCCGCAAAGCCATCCGATGGCGTTAACTCTTCAAACAAGCGCTTTTTCGCGGCGATGTAATCATCAAAATCGGCGTGATAGTCGAGGTGATCTTGAGTGATGTTGCAAAATCCGGCGCCCGCGAGCCTGGCGCCATCCATACGGTATTGCGCGAGCGCATGACTTGACGCCTCCATGGCGAGATGGGTGACGCCCGCCTCGGCCATGGCGTGCAGAGTTTTGTGAAGGGTCACCGGATCCGGCGTTGTATGCTGCAACGGTTGGTCAAACCCGTCAGCGCGGGCGCCCAACGTCCCCAAACTGCCGGCGTTTATCCCGGCCCGACGCCATAGGGCGGATAAAAACCACGCCGTTGACGTTTTGCCATTCGTTCCCGTGATCGCGACGATATGCTCGGGCTGTTTTGGATAAAAACGTGCAGCGATATGCGCCAACGCCTGTCGCGGGGCGCCATCGCGAATAACGGTCGCGTTTACCTCACCGAGTTCAGCATCAGCCCCGGCAAGCACTGCAACGGCCCCGCGATCGATCGCCTGCGGAATGAAATTGACCCCGTCACCGTTCGCCCCGGCTAATGCGGCAAACAGGAATCCTTCCTCAACTTCCCGGCTATCGGCCGTGATCCCCTTGATCTCATGATCGCTCTCTAGCGGATGATCGACGAGGGAGGATAGATTCACGGCCGCTCCCCGCTATAGGCGCCCTCAGTCGCGTGGCGTCGGATCATATCGGCAAGGGGATCACTTGAGGCGGCCCCGGCGCCCGTCCCTTCAGTTTCACGAGCGCGCATGACCGTTGATGCCGGACGGCGGCGACCCTCGGGTTTGCGTTTAGCCGTGCGAGCCCGGGCGGCCATCATGCGCGTGCGCTCTTGTTTCCTCAGTTTTCGCCGTTCTTTCTTCTCAGCGTCTTTCTTCTCTTTTTCCGCCATAAGGTCTGCGCCAAAGGCCAAAATCGCCGCATCTTCTGTCTGCGGCATTATTTGCAAAATCGGCGCGAGACGACTCACGACCGAGGCAAATGCGGGCGCGGCATTCCACCCAGCCGTTGCATAGCCATGGGTGCCCTTCACTGGTTGCGGATTATCAAGGGAAATCAAGATAGCATACTGAGGGTCTGTCCCCGGGAAAGCGCCTACAAAAGTTGAGATTCGGGCATTCTTCTCATATCCGCCGCTCGCGGATGGTTTATCCGCCGTGGCGGTTTTTCCGATAATATAATATCCATCGACATCAGCCTTTGAAGCGGTCCCGTCAATGATGACACGGCGTAGCACGCGACGCATCGTGGCGCTTGTCTCTGCCGAGAAAACCCGCCGCCCTTCTGGTCGCCGCCCCGGCTCAACGCGAACAAAAGTCGGGTCGCGATAAAGCCCACCGTTGATGACGGCGTTAAACGCGCTCAGCAAATGCAATCCCGTCACCGCGATTCCGTGACCATAGGAAACAGTCGCTGATTCCACGGGGCCCCATTTTGACGGCAACTGGGGGCGGCGGTTGACACCCAACTCATTCGGCATCGCATCAAATAACCCAACGGCCCGAAGGAAGTCTTTTTGCTTCTCAACGCCGAGATCAGCGGCCATGCGCGCAGCACCGATATTAGACGAATACTGAATAACCTCAGAAAACGTTAATTCGCGATTTTCACCGTGGAAGTCTTTGATCTTACGGTCCGCTACCTGGAAGTATCCCGTGGCGTCATAAATATGGCCCTCATCCCCGACGCCGCCTTCAAGAACGGCCGCCCCCGTGATGATCTTAAAGGCTGATCCCAACTCATAGAGATCGTAGACCATCCGATTACGGCGCGCATCGACGGGCACATCCGCCGGCGCGTTTGCATCGAAATCTGGCCAGTTGGCGAGCGCGGTCACTTCCCCAGTGTGGACATCCATGACAGCGCCCCATCCAGCCTGTGCTTTATTGACCTCAATCGCCGTGTGCAATTCTTCTTCTAAAACCCGCTGAACCCGCGCATCGAGCGCCGCGTAAAGCGCTTTGCCGCCCATGGCTTCCGGGCGGCGGTCAATGAATTTTTCTAACCCAATGACGCCCCCCTTCCCTGGCTCTGTCCGACCAATAACATGGGCGCCGAGGGAGCCTTGGGGGTAGTACCGCCGCAACCCGTTGGTAAAGCGAACGCCTGGAAGCCCGAGGGCGAACACCGCCTCACGTTGCGCCGGGGTCAGATCGCGCTTTACCTCCGTATACCGTCTATTCGCGAATTTTTCCGTAATCTCGGCAACGTCTATTTCGGGGAACAACGCCTTCAATGTTGTTGCCGTTTCAGCCGGGCGCCAGACCTCCCACCCTTCTATTTCAAGGGTCTCAACGGGTAAATTCATCGCCAGGGATACGCCATGGCGGTCATAAATCATCGCCCGTTCATCAATGATGTTGGTGACCGCCGCCAGATGCTCGCCGTCGTTGTCCGCCGCCACATCCGCTGGCTGCACGTCATCCGATTGGTCATCTGGCTGTGCACCCGCCACAAGGTTTGCGAATAAAGGCGCTGATGCCGGCGTCGGGGCGGCGGTTGCCGGCGGTCGTGCGATCAGCAATGCATCATCCGTGGACGCCGTCCACATTTTTGCCGCCAGACTCACATAGGATACGGCGAACACCGTCACGCACATGCCAATGCGCGCGCGCGCCCGGTCGGCCGCTTTCGCCCGCCCGCCTTTCACGGCGATATGGCTTAACCCATCGGAATTTGGAACGTCTTCGCTCGCATGATCGATGATATAAGCCCGCGGACGGCGCGGCCGAAAAAACCCTTGCCCTCTCCTCAGTGTGGCTTTCATCAATTTGCGAACTGGCGTCATCTCACATCGCCTTTCAATCTTCGGCCGTCACCGGCTGCCGGAACAGGGGGTTACCTGGCTAAATTCGTGTTCGCGCTCTCATACGTTACGTCGGCCACCGCAACAGAAGCCGCCCGCACGCGCGCTGAACGCCGGGGGGCCTTTTCGCGATCAACGCCATTTTGGCCACCAGCCGCCATAAGAGGGCTGAACACTGATGCTGGGCGACTTGAAAACGCGAGGATAAAATCTTCCGACGTCAACAACTGACGACTGGCCGCCGGCTGTAGATCCGTGGCGATGCTCGCAATATTTTCCAGCCGGTCCGGGCTTTCCAGATAAGCGATTTCCGCCTGTAGCGTTTTAATATCGCGAATAACCGACTGTTTTTCCGTTTCGATGCCGCGCAGGTTCTTACGCGCCTCCCTCACGGAAGCCTCAGCGCTATACCGACCAGCGGCGGCGCCTAACAACAACAAAACTAGGAAAATCATAGAGGCACGGATCATGTGTCAATTACTCCAATGACGCATCGCGTTTGAAAGCGATAATTTTGGCGCAAGCGCCGACAATTCAGTGTTAAATTCAACGTCTGATAAAGGTATAACAGGGGTGCTTGTCCGTATACCGACGCGCAATTTGGCGGATCGCGCTCGAGGGTTCCGGTCCAGCTCAGCCCGTTGCGGCGTAATTGGCTTTCTGTTCGGCAGATCAAACAATGGCGGCGGCGTCGTTTCTTGCACTGGGGCATGGCGTGACCCGCGACCGCCCGCCCTCGCACTGCGCGCGGTGAAAAACCGCTTCACAAGGCGATCCTCGAGGGAATGAAAGGTGACCACCACAAGGCGCCCGGTGGGACGCAATAACCCAACCGCCGCCGTCAGCGCCTTTTCCAACTCGCCGAGTTCATCATTGACGAAGATCCGGATCGCTTGAAACACTCGCGTCGCTGGGTGAATTTTCTCTTCATAGCGACGCGGATGGGCCTCAAGAATGACGGACGCTAGTCGTCCTGTCGTCTTAATCTCAGCCTCATCCCGGGCCTCCACGATAGCGCGCGCAAGACGCCCGGCAAAGCGCTCCTCACCATAGACCCGAAAGATCGTCGCAAGGTCCTCCGAACACGCCTCATTCACTAAGTCAGCCGCATCTGGTTTTGCGCCATCCATGCGCATCGACAACGGACCATCGGCTTGAAATGAAAAACCGCGCGCCGCTTCATCAAGCTGCATAGAAGAAACCCCAATATCCAAGACAACGCCATCGATCTCTTCAATGCCGTGATCGGCTAGAGCCGCCGCCATCTCGCTGAAGGGCCGTTCTATCAAGACCAAGCGATCGCCATAATCGCCCGCCCACCTATTGGCGCTCTGGATAGCCGTGGGGTCTCGATCGAAGGCAACAACACGAGCGCCAGCCTGAAGGATGGCGCGGGTGTATCCGCCCGCCCCAAGAGTACCATCGACGACCAACGGCTGATCATCCGGTGAAAGGGCCGCTAACACCTCGTCCAACATCACAGGCGCGTGGCGCGGATCAGCAAAAGGGACGATGTCGGTCATGACGCGCCCCCGTTTAGCCCGGAAGGATTGGCCAACCGCGCGAGCGCGGCGCGGGCGCGCTCCTCCTCGCTGATGATAATTTCTTCAGCGCCTTCATCACGCCAGATCTGAAACGTATCGCCGAGCCCCACGAAAAACGCTTTTTCTTCGAGGTTCGCATGGGCGCGCAGCGCCTCTGGCAAGATAAACCGTCCGTCCCCGTCAAAAGAGATACGCCGCGCGCGACCAAGCAAGGTGCGCTCCAGCGCTTTGCGGTCCGGATCATAGGGCGCAAGGGCGTTGATGCTCGCTTTCAACTGCTCAATGTGATCACCGCCGCCGCACTCAAGAAAGGGTCCTTCAAGCGATGGCAGGCAATAAAATCCGTTGAAGGACGCAAGATCGAGCGCCTTGCGGAAATCCGCCGGCGCCGCGATGCGGCCCTTCCCGTCAATTTTGTTTGAGTGGGACCCCAAGAAGGAGGTCGCCGCCGCCCGCGCCATTCGCTTCCCGCTTTCCACCGCTCGACCAAATCAGCGCCCTTGCAGGGCCTGCTTCGCCATTGGGCTAGATCTGGGATTTCACATATAGATCTCGGGATATCACGGGATTATACGGTCCGTCAAACTAATTTAACGGTCTGGTAACGAATTGAGCGGGTTAAAACCGGCTAATTTTGACAGTGAAACAAACCAGAAACAAATGACCAAGCGGATGACGCAACACCACGTCACTCGCCTCTCCATGTCATGAGGTAAGTCTAAAAAAAGAGTTAAGAGTCAGATCGTTACAGACTAAACGCGCGAAACGTAATTAACTGCGTGACAGGACGGTCTAAGAGGTAACTGCAACCCGTGCGGCTTCATCCAACGTCTTCTGCGCGCGTTTGCGCTCCGTTTTACGCCGCGCCTTTGCAGACACGTCAATGAGATGATCAAGCTTCGACACTTCGGTCATCGCCTCCGACAACCCTTTGCGCGCAACCACAATCTCATCGGCGAGGGTTTCGATCGTATGCCGCAACGCCTCTCGCCGGTCGCGGGTCGCTTCGGTGAACGTCATAAGCTGCAAATCAGCCTGAGCGTTTTCGGTGTTCTTTTCGGAGGAAAGAGCAATTTCCTCTTTCCGAATGGTTTCGGCTAACGCCGCAACTGACGTCTCAGCCGACGCTTTCGCTTTTTCCAGATCTGCTAACCGAAGACTCGCTTCATCTGCCGATTGCCGCGCTAGCTTGAGAAGTTTTTGGAGCGCCGCATCCGCTCTCGCGCCATGGATCATGTGAGGTCATCCTCCGGAAAAGCCGATAGTATTTGTTCAAGTCCGTCGTACACCCCTTCCGACGTAACGGGACCATCCCATGATTGCGTTAAAAACTGCTCAAATTGCTGAGAAAAATCGATGGCGGCGTCAACTTCGCGGTTTGCGCCCCGTGAATAGGCGCCGATCCGCACCATTTCGCGCATGTCCTCGTAAACGGCCGTTAACCGCCGCGCGCGACGAACAAGATTTTCCTGATGCGGCGTGAGCGGCGATACCGCGTTGCGCGATAGACTTTTCAGGACATCAACAGCCGGGAAACGGCCCCGTTCTGCGATCGCTCGTGACAAGACGACATGCCCATCAAGGGCGGCCCGCGCAGCGTCCGCAATGGGCTCGTCCGCGTCATCACCCTCAACCAGCACCGAAAAGACGCCCGTCATCGCGCCAGAAGGAGCACCATCCCCCCGCTCTAAGCCCGGGCCTAGTCGCTCTAACAAAGACGGCAACAACGTAAAGACGGACGGCGTATACCCTTTCGTTGTCGGCGGTTCGCCAGCGGCAAGACCGATCTCGCGCTGGGCGGCGGCTACTCTTGTCAAGGAATCTAAAAGACACAACACGTGGGCGCCTTGATCGCGAAAATGCTCCGCCACCGTCATGGCCGTGAATGCAGCTTCCCTTCGCATGAGGGCCGGTTCATCCGCCGTCGCTGCAATCACAACGGCCCGGGCCAACCCTTCCTCGCCGAGACTGTCCTCCACAAATTCGCGTAATTCGCGGCCCCGCTCGCCGATCAGCGCAATCACGGCGACGTCACAATCGGCGCCGCGGGCGATCATGGACAGGAGCGCCGATTTGCCAACGCCGGCGGCGGCGAAAACCCCGACCCGCTGTCCGCGCCTCATGGGCGTGAACAACGATAAAGCGCGCACGCCAAAATCCACCGGGGCGCCAAGTCGCGCGCGCTGAACAGGTGCTGGCGGCGCCGCCCGGACGGGTCGTCGAACCGTCCCTGCCGGTATTGGTCCCTTTCCATCCATTGGACGCCCCAATGCATCCAGGATGCGGCCGCGCCATGCATTAGAGGGCGAAATCGTCGCCCCGCGCGCGCCTCTCATTTGCCGCGGAAACCGAGCCAGGTCCCCGCGGCGAACGCCCGTCAACGATCCAAATGGCAGGCAGATCGCTTCGCCATCGCCGATGGCGATAACCTCCACCGGCAACGGGGCGTCGCTTATCTCTATCAGAAGCCGCGCGCCAATTTCTAAAACGCCGAGGCGGTCATTGACCGCAATGGTTTGCCCACTTACCCGCTGAACCACCCCAGAAAACGCCACCGGTCCGCTTGCTAGCGATGCGAGCGCCGCCGCGCCCTCTTTGGCGACAATTTCTTCATGTGCACTGAACATTGGCGTTTCCTAATCGATCATCTGCGCCCGTCGCCCATCGAGATGGCGGAACGACATCACTCATTCCTTAAGGGACAGATGAGTCATTAAGGCGCAGGGTCCTTAAGCTCGCGTAAACTGGTGAATCGCGGCAGACAGGTTTTTCGTAAACTGTGTAAATACACCCGGCGCAAACCAGCATGACTGCTGGATTTGTATCGTAATAGAAATTGCCGGGAGTTTAAGACGCAACGGGCAATTCACGAGAAACCGTCCGTCCTGTTAACCATTGTGAAAGCAAATGAACTTAATCAAGGTTACGGATAAGAAAAAAATGCGAGGGGCGATGGACAGCTCCACGACTTTAAGGAGAAACGGACAATGCGGGTTCTGTTGATCGAAGATGATGGGGCGACAGCACAGAGCATCGAGCTGATGCTGAAATCTGACGGCTTTAACGTATACACTACTGACCTCGGTGAAGAGGGTGTCGATCTTGGTAAAGTCTATGACTACGACATCATCCTATTGGATTTAAATCTTCCTGACATGACGGGCTTCGATGTCTTGAAAAGCCTACGGGTCGCTAAGGTAAACACGCCGATCCTCATTCTGACGGGCCAAGGCGATATTGAAACGAAAGTTCGCGGCCTCGGCTTTGGCGCCGACGATTACATGACCAAACCGTTCCATAAGGACGAACTCGTCGCGCGCATTCATGCCATTGTGCGCCGATCAAAAGGTCATTCCCAGTCCGTTATTTCAACCGGCAACCTGACCGTTAACCTTGACGCCAAAACAGTGGAAGTCGCCGGTCAGCGGGTTCACCTCACCGGTAAAGAATATCAGATGTTGGAACTTCTCTCTCTTCGTAAAGGCACGACGCTTACGAAAGAAATGTTCCTAAACCACCTTTACGGCGGTATGGACGAGCCTGAGCTGAAGATCATCGACGTCTTTATCTGCAAGCTGCGCAAAAAACTCGCGGCGGCCACCGAGGGCGAACATTATATCGAGACCGTTTGGGGGCGCGGCTATGTCCTGCGTGATCCGGCCGAAGAAAAAGCCGCCTAATAAGCTGCACCTATTGATTTAAATTAGAACACCGCCATTCCCTGAATGGCGGTGTTTCTCGTTTTGGGGCTCACACAATACTTGTGACTCAAGCATATTTTCGCGAGCGCATTCTTGGGTGTCTCAAAAATACTAGTAAAATCAGTAATTTAAACGCTCAAAAATACGTTGTCTCGTTGCCGCAGAAAATTGGCAACAAAGTTGCAGCCATCCGAGTAAATAATCGGATGAATTGCCATGTCGCCGTTGAACAAAGAAATTGTCAGAGCCTTTTTACAGGATGAGCGTGGAAACATCGCGCTGCTTTTCGGCGTCATGCTAACGATGCTTCTGAGCTTCGCCGGAGCGGGGATCGACTATACTCGCTCGTTCGGGATACAAACCAGAATACAGGAAGCGGCAGACGCAGGGTTGCTAGCGGCCGCTAGATTAAAAGCTACATCCCCCAATGCGACGGAAGAAGAACTAAAATCCGCCGCTCTGCGCGTATTTAATGCACAAACCAGCGGCGAAAAACGCGCGAACATCACTGCGTTTTCTATCGATCTCGATAGCGCGACTAGCGAATTCACCGTGAGCGTCGACGCGGAACTTCCGACGTTGCTTCTGAGGATTGCCGGGCGCGACAGCATTAACGTCGGCGTACAGTCCACTGCCACGCTTGGCGCGGGCCCTGATCTGGAAATCGCGCTTGCCCTCGATAACACCGGGTCGATGGGGGTGAACGGTAAAATCCAAGCGCTACGCGAGGCTTCCACTGATCTTGTGACCCGCGTGCTCGATGAGGCGTCTTCAGAGGTTAAGTTTAGCCTTGTGCCTTTCGCCAATTACGTAAACGTCGGTGTCGCAAATGCCTCGGCAACCTGGATTGACGCGCCGATTGCTAATTTTAGCGGCTGCGTTGGATCGCGCTCAAATCCGCGTAACGAATTAGATGGCGAATATAATATTGAACGCGTGCCGGGACTAACAACAGCGCAGACAACAGACCCTACTGATGGTCAGGATGGTTGTCCGAACGCGATGGTTCCGCTGACAGATACGCTCTCAACACTGACAACCGCCATTACGAATATGAATGCGAATGGGTATACTTACATCCCGGCAGGCTTAGCTTGGGGGTGGAGAGCGCTATCCGAAGGGGCGCCGTTCACACAAGGCGCGCCACAAAGCGATGTTGATAGCGGCGAGGTCGTCAAATACCTAATCTTGCTAACGGATGGTGAAAACACCCGGCTGCCTGATTTATCCGGCGATGGCACCCATAATTTCAGCAACAACTTTCTCGCCAATCAAACGACAGAAGATCTTTGCACCGCTGTGAAGGATGACGATATCACCGTTTTCACCATCGCTTTCGACGTATCAGACACAGGAACGAAAAACCTCCTAAGAGACTGCGCCTCCGAGCCGTCGGGAGCCTTTACGCCAAACAATACCGAGCAGCTAAAACGTGATTTCCTCTCAATCGCGAACGCCGTCCGGTCGATCTCTCTCACGCGATAACGTAAGCATTTAAACCGCATAAACGTCCCGGCCGGCTTTGACGAACCCTCAAATTGGCCATAGGCTCCATTTTCTTTTTCACGAAGGAATTGGGAGCCTTCTCTTATGACTCACAGAAAATTTTTTGGCGCCTCGGTCGCATTGGCCATCATCAGCGTTCAAACGCCAGCGGCGGTGGCTCAATCTCCAACCGCAGGTGTGCAAGAGGCGGTCGAGCCAAACACGGCGGCAAAAACCCTTGCAACGATGTCATTCGCGGCAACAGCCGCCACGGGGTCAAGCAGCGATACGGCCCTTGCGTTCCTTGATGGGCGTTATGAAAAAACTGCCGATATCGCGCAACGCCTTTGGACCCTTGCGGAGGTCGGCTATCTAGAAACAGAATCGTCGAAACTCCTGCAAGACACATTGAAAGCCGAGGGCTTCGACATCAAAACCGGCGTTGCGGGTATTCCAACAGCGTTCACCGCGACCTATGGCGACACCGGGCCGGTGATCGCCATTCTCGCTGAATACGACGCCCTGCCCGGAATCAACCAAGATGCAACGCCGACAAGAGCGCCCATCAATGGGAAGGCCGCCGGCCATGCTTGCGGCCACAACCTGTTCGGCGCCGGGTCCGTCAGCGCCGCCATTGCGGTAAAAGACTGGCTAGAGCGGACAAAAACGCCGGGTACGGTGCGCCTATACGGCACGCCAGCCGAGGAAGGCGGGTCCGGAAAAGTATATATGGTCCGCGCCGGTCTATTTGAAGACGTTGATATCACGCTTCATTGGCATGCAGATGATGAAAATTCCGCTGCAGCGCGCACAACGCTTGCGAACCGCTCCGCGAAATTTCGCTTTAAGGGCCGCAGCGCCCACGCCGCCGGCGCACCGGACAAGGCTCGTTCCGCCCTCGACGGCGTGGAAGCTTTCAATTACATGGTCAACTTAATGCGCGAGCATGTGCCTCAAGAGACGCGCATTCACTACGTGATCACCAAAGGCGGTCTTGCACCGAACGTCGTGCCGGACGAAGCGGAAGTTTTCTATTATTTGCGCCACCCCCACGCTGCCGAGGTGCAAACCCTGTGGAAGCGCCTGGAAGCGGCCGCCCGAGGCGCAGCAGAAGGCACCGGCACCGAGGTCGACTGGGAGATCATCCATGGCAACCACCCTCTCCTCATCAATGAAACGCTCGCCAAAATGATGGATGAAAAACTGCGTCAGGTAGGCGGTGTCGTGTACACAGAAGAAGAACGTGAGTTCGCCAGCAAACTTCATAAAACCCTTCTTTCGCCCGCCAAAAAAATTGGCGATGAAGCAACGATTGAACCTTTTGATGTCACATTGGGGTACGGATCGACCGATGTTGGCGACGTATCAATCGCCACGCCAACCGTTGGTGTTCGCACCGCCACTTGGGCGCCTGGCACCTCAGCTCATTCCTGGCAAGCCGTCGCGGCGTCGGGCCATTCGATCGGCTATAAGGGCGCGCATAATGCCGCAAAAGCTCTCACCCTTGCAGCGATTGAACTTTACGAGAACGACGAATTGCGTAGCGCCGCCAAAGAGGAGTTTGCGCGAAGACGTGGTGATGGCTTTACCTATATCCCACTTCTCGGTGATCGCGAGCCACCATTAGACTATCGGAAATAAGGGTTAGGGTTAGGGTTAGGGTTAGCCCCACGGCCTCAATACGATATCGATTGAGAACGCTTCCATCCGCAGGATGGGAGCGTTTTTTAACGCGCCAGCGTCTCACGCATTATCTCTAGTACACGGTCTTTATCCGGAAAGTCTTCTGCTATCCAACGTTGTTCGACGGCCTTCAAGACATCACCGACTTCTCGCCCGGCTTTAGCGCCCGCAGCCAACACATCCCGCCCTTGAATAGGAAATGACGGCGGCGGATCATGATCAATCTGAGTAAGCGCCGCTTTTCGGTCGCTTTTCGATATTTTGTTCCGCCCGGCGGCGAGCAACAACCCATCACGGCACGGTTCATCACCCAATTCGTGGATAAGCCGGCGCAGAGCAAGGCGGCCATGATCGTCGCGTAGACTGGCTTCTGCAGTCAGTGCGTCGCGACGGCGTCCATCCTGGGCGTTTGATAGGCGTAAGGCTTTGCCGAGCCCCTCGCCCTTTGATGGCCAAAGCGCGGCCAACATAACGGGCGGCCCAGTATCTGGTGCAATTTCTTTCACATGAACGGCCGCGTCAATTTGGGGCGATGGAGACCATATAGGGGCGAGCACGCCGCAATTGGCCATGGCGCGCAACGCCTCACCCGGCGCCGCCAATGAAAGCAATTGACCGAACTCCTGTCCAATACGCTCCGCAGACAGCGTTTTCACGCCGTCGGCAAGCGCGCGGCAGGCCGTTAAGCCCGTTTCATCGAAACCGTCTTTAACAAACCGGGCAGAGAAACGAAAAAACCTCAAGATACGCAAATAGTCTTCACGAATACGCGTTTCAGCATCGCCAATGAAACGTACCCGCCGGGATGATAAATCGTCCAGCCCGCGGAGGCAGTCATAAATTTCTAAGGACGGCGTCAGGTAGAGTGCATTGATTGTAAAGTCCCGGCGCGCCGCATCTGTCGCCCACTCCTTTGTATAGGCGACAGTCGCTCGCCGCCCATCGGTTGAAACGTCTGCTCTTAGGGTTGTGGCTTCAATAGGCGTGTGATCAGCGATGGCTGTGACAGTGCCGTGATCAATACCAGTGGGCGCAACATGAAGACCGGCTTTCTTCAACGCGGCCATTGTCTCTTCTGGTTTCAAGACGGTCGCAAGATCGATATCCTTCGGCGTGACACCGAGAAGGCTATCGCGCACGCACCCGCCGACAAAGCGATTGCCACCCGGCGCCGCCGCTTCCAACGCGGCCAATACTTTTTGTACTGGCTTTTGACGAATCCAATGAAAGGAAGCGCGTTGTGCCTCGGTTAACGGTAGAAGGGGCATCACCCTTGTCTCACGAAAGCGCCGCTCCGAAGAAGGATTTCGGAAATGACGATAGGTTAGGATACGGCCGTTTTCTTTTCACTTACCGCGACGGTCCTATCCAGAAAATCATTTTGCAGAATTTCCGCAAAGGACCGTAATATACCCGCGGTCAATCCCCAAATATGGTAACGGCCATAAGGGGCAGCGAACATATTGTACTTAACCCCTTCGTGCTCGCGTTCTTCGGTGATGTGATTGGCGAGATCTGCGACAAACGACAACGGCGCTTCAAAAATTTCCGCGACCTCCCGCGGGCAGGCCGTGAAGGTCGTATCGCCAGGCACGATTCCGATGACGGGCGTCACGGAGAATCCAAGGCCGCCCTGATGAACGCCGAGCTTTCCAACAACTCTTACTCGGTTCCTATGAAGACCAATTTCTTCTTCCGCTTCGCGCAACGCCGTATCCACACGAGTTTTATCCTCTGGATGCACTTTGCCGCCAGGAAAAGAAATCTGCCCTGCATGGGATGGCATTTCCGATGAGCGAACCGTTAAGACGACCGTCGGACCGCTGGGGCGATCGATGATCGGCACCAGCACGGCGGCGTCTTTTCTGATGTCGCTCCATCGGCTTTCGAATAGCTTATCGCCCACCAAATGGGGGTTAATTTCAGAAAACAGGGCCCTCACCTGCTGGGCGGAGGTGTGGGCAAGGTTTTGCTCTATATTTTGCCGCCAATTACTCGTCACGGGCACCCTACTCTGTTCATCTATCACTGCTGCGCACGCTATGGCGGAGGCGTTAAGAATAACTTCTAATGACGCTTAGTCGCCGTCCGGCGTCTCGCCCAACACGTCTGAGGCGGGGCCGAAAGGAAAGAACGCGCCGTCAGAGGCGACGCCAAATTGCTCAACGCCGTTGATCTCGCGCGTTTCACCGAGGGCGACAAGGTCATAAAACACCGCTCGAGAGACTTTTGCCTCAAGGCCGCGCCGCACATGGAGATAGGGAGCGGGCGTTCCGATTTCACCCCCTCTAGCGTCACCCGTCGCCGTGTCTGTCTGGGCCTGCGAGCGAATTGGAGGCCTATAAACAAGGGCGTTCGCCGATCCCGCCGTTACGACATCACCGACATTTGTCGTGAATGTGAGCAGTTGCCCACCACCGTTAGGCTGATTGTCGGGCGCCGACGCGTCGACGCTCATCTCCATAAGCACCGCCTGAAAGGGCGCATCTTCGACAACGATCCCCAGTTTTTCGACGGGCGTCACTAGGAAATATTGATCGCCATCCCGGCGCAATACCGTGGAGAACAGACGCACCAACCTCGCCCGTCCAATCGGCGTTCCCTCGTGTACCCAAACGCCGTCAGACCGGATCGTCAGGTCCAGTTCTCCGCAATATGGCGGGTCCCATTTGTCTACCGGCGGCAGGCCTTTCCCGCCGGGTTTTGACAATTCAGCCTGCGATAACTGGGCGGCGTAGCGCATCAAATCCATCGGCCGAGTATCGGCTTTGCCGATATTCGGCGCAATGCGCTTTTGCGTTGCAGGCTGCATAAAAAAACGACGCTCCTAAGAGCGTCGTTTTGATCGCGATCAACGGCGATTTTTTATTCGCAAGCAAGGCAACGAGCGTAAGTCGCCTGTGGGTCGTTGAATTCTGCAATAAATTCAAGCTGATCCTCGACCTTGCCAATTAACTTCGACGTCACGGATTTGCTCGCCAAGGCGCGCTTCTGGCTAACCCCGACGCGCGCCATGGTTTCGGCGGCAAGGTTGCTCAGGAAACGGTCGAATGGTGAAGCGCTCTCCATCATTTCAACGCGGTCGTATTCTTCAAGGTTTGCAAGCTTCGCCGCAGCGGCAACCGCATCATCAAGCGTACCGAGTTTATCAGCCAACTTAATTTCTTTCGCGGTTTCGCCGATCCATACACGGCCTTGACCAATGCTATCGACATAGTCGCGGTCAAGCTCGCGCCCTTCAGACACGACTGCGAGGAAGTCTTCATACCCGTTTTCGATGCTCTGCTGGAAGATATCAGCAGCGCGTTCTTCCAGGGGGCCAAGACCCGTTCCGTAGAGCGATGACAAGGTGCTCGTACCCACGCCGTCTACCTTGACGCCCCACTCCTTAGCGGCTTCTTCAAACGTCATGAAAAATCCGAAGATGCCAATGGAACCGGTAATTGTCGTTGGCGCCGCCCAAATTTCATCCGCCGGCGCTGAGATCCAGTAGCCGCCTGATGCTGCTAACGATCCCATCGAAACGACGACTGGTTTGCCGGCGTCTTTCAGCGCAATGACCTGATCGCGAATAATTTCAGACGCAAAGGCAGAGCCACCTGGGCTATCAACCCGCAAAACAACAGCTTTCACGTCATCGTCTTCACGCGCTGCTTTCAGATACCCTGCAACAGTATCGCCACCAGCTGCGACACCATCCGGCGCTTCACCATCCACAATCGTGCCGGCCGCCGTGACAATGGCGATATTCGGCGCGTCGCCGTCCTCATCTCCGCCGACGGCGGTTAGATAATTACGGAAACCGACCTGCTTAAAGCTTTCGCCCTCGCCGCCTTCACCAAAAATCTCTTTCAGAGCCGCAAGCTGCTCTGGGCGCGATTTCAATTCGTCAACAAGATTAGCTTGCAACGCAGCCTCAGCGAAATCGCCCTTTGCAGATCGAAGCACTTCATTGAAATCGTCCGCGATTTGAGCAACAGCGCCCCGGGGCAGCCTGCGCGCCTCTTCGACAACACGACCATAATTGTCCCAAATCACCGAGAGATAAGCGAGATTAGCTTCTTTCGCCTCTGGCGACATGTCGTCTCTCAGAAACGGTTCCACAGCCGCTTTAAATGTACCCACGCGGAAAACATGAGGCGTGATCAGAAGCTTATCGAGGAAGGACTTCAGAAACGTACCGTAGGAGCCATAGCCCGTCAGCAAGAGATTGCCCCGGTCGTGTAGATAAATTTTGCTCGCCTGGGAGGCGATCAAATACTGCTCTTGATCATAATAATCGCCGATGGCGTAAACTGGTTTCCCGGCCTCTCTGAACGCCGCGACTTCAGCAGCAACGAGATGGCCCTTACTCGCGCTCGACCCAGAGATGTAGAGGTTGCCTAGATCAAGGACGAGGCCCTTGATCCGATCATCGGTCTTCGCATTACGGATCGCCCGAACCAGATCGTGAACCTCCACCTCGGTGGGTTCATCCACACCATAGGCGTCCTGGATCGCCGCCTCAAAGGGATCAACGGTTTCGGCTTGTTCAACAAGAACACCGTTGGGATTGATGACCAGCGCCGCTTCTTCGGGAACTGAAACGACCGCTGCGGCGTCACCGCCAGAAAATCCACTAGAAACCCCGACCGCAAAACTGACAATCATCAAAAGAACGACAAGACCAACAAGCCCTTGCAGGAGTAGGAGGAAACCGATCAAGAGTTTGCCGAAGCCTTTAATAAAGCCCCAGACGCTGAAATTCTGTTCATCAGACACGAAATACATACCCCTTCTAGACGAACGCCATTCCTATATTCGAATGGCGCACCCATTAGACGCTTGCGATTAGAGCAGACCGCTAACGCCGCTTGTCATTCATGACGCCGCCGTTTCGCCTCTTCGCGTGACGCGTCGCCCCAAAACTATGATGTCAGAGCCGGCTTAACGCGGCAATAACTAAGACGCGGTGATCTTGAGATGGTTGATCACTTATTCGACGTCGAAAGGAACTGCCCCACCAAACACTGCTATTGAGCTTTGGGCCCCTCAGAGATTGGCGGATCAATCGGGCGTGACAAGTCGCCTTGCGATGACGTGAGCCTGTGGCGGGGCAAAACGGGCTCAATTTATCCTCGGCGCATTGGCCATCGCCTAGCGTTCCATGATATGGTTCGCTTTTCTAGAATTATCTCCATGAAACAATTAGTTACTGAAAAGGAGCGTTGATGGACGGCGAAAAAATAAGTAGCGATCTGGTGGTGGAATTTGACCAGATCGCCCAAAAATTCGCTGATGCGCGCAACTCCTTACGAAGCGTGATTTTCGGACAAGACGACGTCATCGACCTCACCCTCGCGACCCTCGCCGCTGGCGGGCATGGATTGCTGGTAGGGGCGCCGGGTCTGGCGAAGACATTACTCGTTTCTTCCATCGCAACATTGACGGGCCTGTCGGAAAAAAGGGTGCAATTCACCCCGGACCTTATGCCCGGCGACGTGTTGGGCTCCGAGGTCCTAGAAGAAAGCGCCGACGGTCGACGCGCTTTTAGGTTCATCAAGGGGCCAATTTTCTGCCAGCTCCTCCTCGCCGACGAAATCAACCGGGCGAGCCCCCGCACCCAATCCGCCTTGTTGCAGGCCATGCAAGAACGCCATGTCACTGTCGCCGGAGAACGCCATGATTTGCCAGCGCCGTTCCATGTGCTCGCGACCCAAAACCCCATCGAACAAGAAGGCACCTACCCCCTGCCGGAAGCGCAACTCGATCGCTTTTTGATGCAGATTAATGTCGGGTATCCTGATCTTGCCGCCGAAAAGCAGATGTTAGCCGCGACCACGGGCTCGGAAACCCGTATCGCCGCCGCCGCGATGACGGCGGAAGATCTGATGAAGGCGCAACAATTCGTACGCGATATGCCGATCGCAGAACGCGTCGTCGATGGCATCCTGGGGCTTGTGCGCGCCGCACGGCCCTTGGAGGACGGCGGGGACGCCCAATCAAAAGAACTCGTTCGGTGGGGGCCGGGGCCCAGAGCCAGCCAGGCCATGTCGCTCACCGCCCGCGCTTTGGCGTTGATCGAAGGCCGACACGCCCCATCCCTCGACGATGTTCGCCGCCTCGCCAAACCCGTCTTACGTCACCGTATGGCGCTACATTATTCCGCAGCGCTACAAAAATTAACCGTAGACGGACTGATCGACGATCTTACGAATAGGACGCTAACCCCATAATGTCACCTCCAGGCGTTGGCGCGTTGTTGAAAAAATTAAAAGAGCGGTTCTCTTTTTTAGGGGCCTCGGGCGATACGCTAGGGCAGTTTTCTGCTTCATCGGCAGTCGCAGACGGCGCGCGCGCGCATGAGCCGAGCGTCATACGTGAAGAAGCGGAGGAAACAGCCAGCGGCCTGCCGCCCCTTATCATTGACGCCGAACGCCTTGCCCGTTCTGTCGCCGCCGGGGTGCACGGTCGACGGCGGGCGGGCCCCGGCGAAACGTTTTGGCAACACCGTCCCTATGCGTTTGGTGATGCTGTTTCCATGATCGACTGGCGACAATCCGCCCGGGCGGCGTCTCATCTTTATGTGCGTCAAAACGAGTGGGAAGCCGCCGCCGCTGTTTGGCTATGGCGTGACCCCTCCCGGTCCTTAGATTATGCCTCGACGCCAGCCTCGCCGACAAAGCGCCGCCGGGCTGACGTCCTCGCGCTCGCCCTTGCAATGTTATTGTCGGAAGGGGGCGAACGAATTGGATTGATGGGCGCGCGCCCTCGCCCATTTCATGGCCGCACGGCGCCAACGATGTTTTTAGACGCTTTAAAAACCGATCAATTTGACGATGAGACAGCCCCACCGCCCATCGCAGCCGGCCCCGGCACCATGGTTATCCTCATCAGTGATTTCTTTTGTGATCTTGCGCCCATTGCGCAGGCGGTCAACCGTCTCGCCGCCCAAGGAGCGCAAGGTCTCTTACTGCAAGTTCTAGATCCGGCGGAAACCGCCTTCCCTTTTTCGGGGCGTACGGAGTTTCTTGACCTGGAGAGCGCAGATAGATTGACGTTTGGCGCCGCTCAATCGATCGCCGAACAATATCGCTCGGCGCTCGGCGCTCTGCAGGCTGATCTTTTAGCATTGAGCCGTGCTGCGGGATGGATCACTCAGCATCATCAAACAGACGCCAGCGCCGCCCAAGCCCTACTGACGTTGTATGAAGCGTTAAGCAGCCAAAAAGGGGGATGACCATGACCTTCGGCGCCCTCAGTTTCGGCTCGCCTTTCATTCTTCTTGCTCTTTTGGGTCTGCCGGTGATCTGGCTCATTATGCGCGCGACGCCGCCCCAGCCGCGCCAGCAGGCGTTTCCTGGCTTCATTTTGTTGAAACGCTTGCCCCCCTCCGAAGAGACACCTGCTCGCACGCCATGGGTATTACTTCTCTTGCGGTTACTCGCCGCAACGCTTCTGATCGTCGGCCTCGCCGCCCCGGTGTTGAACGCACCGCCAAGCTCCCAAAAATCAGGACCAATGATTATCATTGTCGATAACACATGGCCCGCAGCGCCCGGATGGCGCTTACGGCGCAACGCCTTGTCTGAGATGATCGAAGAACTCAAGGCGACGCGCCGGCCCGCCTATCTTGTGACAACATCCCCCCGGTTAACGCCGCTTCCTTGGGGCCTTCTGTCAGCAGATGATCTTTCGGATCAAGTAAAAGCAATAACGCCCTCGGCCCTAGCGCCTGATTACACCGCCGCACGCGATCTAATCGACGCCTTGCCGGACGGCGCCGATCGATATGATGTGCGCTGGCTCACCGATGGCGTTGAATGGCCAGGTCATTTAGATCTGGCCCGGACATTGGCGGCAAAGGGCGATGTAACGATCATCCATGATACTCAAACGGCTACTCCATGGCTCTTGAGGCAACCCGGCGCCAAAGCGCGATACCGCATCGGCCGGATCACCGCACGCGATGCATTGACCGGCATCATCACCGCCAACGCCCGTGATGGTAGGGAATTGGCGCGGGCGCCGTTTGCGTTCGATGTGGGTGCAAAATTTACCGATGCAACGCTCGACCTCCCCCTGGCGTTGCGTAACGATATCGCGGTTGCGCGAATTGACGGTGTGAACGCCGCGAGCGCCACGCACCTGGCTGATGGACGAGACCGACGCCAGCTCATCGGTGTCATCAACAATACGAATGCTGTAAATAGGCTGTTATCGGGCGACCACTTCGCCCGCACGGCTCTTTCCCCGTATGCAGAATTTGTCTCCGGCGATTTAGACACATTGTTGCAATCCTCCGTCACCACGATTTTATTGGATGACATCGGACGGTTACGCGCCTCGGACGTTACCGCGCTCCTGACCTTCATTGAAGAAGGTGGTGTTGTTATTCGCTTCGCCGGAGAAATCCTGGCCGAAGTCGCCCAGGAACCAGCCTCAGCTTTACAACGACCAAGCAATTTAGAGCCCGATGATCCATCTTACGAAAGCCTCACCACCCTATTACCGGCGCCCTTGCGGGGCGGCGGCCGCGCCTTTGGCGGCGCTTTAACCTGGGAAACACCGCAATTACTCGGAGAGTTCACGCCAAACGGTCCATTTGAGGGGCTGACGCCTCCCGATGATGTTTTTGTCCGCCGACAGGTATTGGCGGTTCCAGGCGGGGCGACAAGCGCACGCACCTGGGCGAGCCTCAAAGACGGGACGCCATTGGTCACCGGCTTACGCCGGGGCAATGGCGCGCTCGCCTTATTCCATGTGACCGCGACATCTGATTGGTCCGACTTGCCCCTATCAGGGGTTTTTGTCGATATGCTTCACCGACTGATTACCCTCGGCGCGTCGACATCTGGCGGCCGCGACACGGACGAGCCCAACGGGCTGCAAAACGGCGCCCAAAATAACGCCGCCCCAAGCTTCCCGCCGCTTCGCATCCTCGATGGCTTTGGCAATTTGAACGCAGCGCCGGCGGAGCTGACTGGCGTCACCATTAGCGAAGCCGAACAAGGTCCCGCCCTATCGCGCCCCCCCGGCCTCTACGGATCGCCGGATGCGCCTTTCGCAATCAACGTTGCCTCGCCCGCTGATGACTTTCAGCCTCTCAATTTAGAGCTCCTTGAACGCACGGGCGCAATTACGACCCCCTATATCGAAAGCCCGCCACAACGTCTTGCGCCGCCATTATTTTTGATCGGTCTTCTTCTTATTCTCCTCGATGCACTCGCCGTCCTCGGTTACGCAGGGAAACTACGCTGGCGCTCAATCACGGCGCGACGAAACCCCGCCGCGGCCCGACCTCGTCCAAACAACATGGTCACATCAGTGATTTTTCTCTTCGGATTGGGCGTAACGCTGCTAGCGGCCGACACCGCCAATGCGCAACCCGCTATTGAAACGCCTCTTGATCCGCCCATTTCACAGACGACGCTAGACGCGGCAACCACCACGCGCCTCGCGTTTGTGCGGACGGGTGATGACAGCGTTGATCGGTTGTCAGAACGTGGACTTGCGAGCTTAAGCCTGCAATTGACCCGCCGAACCTCCATTGAACCGGGGCAACCCACCGGCATTAATCTTGAGACCGATGATCTATCCGTCTTCCCGTTTCTTTATTGGCCGATGATCGCTGGCGCACCAACACCGTCAGAGACGGCGCTCGCTAACATCGAAAGCTTTATGCGATCAGGCGGCTTAGTCCTTCTTGACACGCGCGATGATGAGCGCGCGATTGCGGGCGTCAGCACGCCAGAGCGACAAGCGCTACAAAACGTATTACTCAACATCAATACGCCGCCCCTACAGCCCTTACCTGGCGACCACGTCCTAACTCGGTCATTTTATCTCTTAGGCGATTTGCCCGGGCGCCTCGCCGTGAACCCGGTCTGGGTGCAAGCCGGGGGCGACGCCAATGACGGCGTCACACCGCTGATTATCGGCGGTCGAGACTGGGCGGGCGCTTGGGCGTCGGAGCAAACGGGCCGGCCGATCCTTCCCATGCCCCGCGGCGGCGAGCGCGCGCGCGAATACGCTTATCGCGCCGGTATCAATATCATCATGGTCGCGCTTACCGGCAACTATAAGTCAGATCAGGTGCATACGCCCATTCTTCTAGAACGGTTGGGACAATGAGCAACAGCATCATCTTCTCCCCAACCGCGCCCACATGGCTCATCATCGCCGTTGCCGTTTTTGCGGTTATCGCCATCGGGATTTCCCTCTTACGATCACCCCTGCCGGGCGTATTGCGCATTTTAGCGGTGTTAGGGTTGTTCGGCCTGTTGTTGGATCCAAAATGGCGTGTCGCGGAAGAAACGCCCTTGGACGACATCGCTTTAATCCTCATTGATCGCAGCCTCAGCCAAGCCCTCGATAGTCGGCAACAAACGGCGGAAGAGGCGGCAAACATCTTACGGGCACGGCTGGAATCCACCGACAACTTAACCGTCATCACAACCCCCGTTGACGGTGTTGAAGAAACGAAACTCGGCGAAGCGGTGCGCCGCGCCCTTGGTGATGCGCCCCGCCAACGCATCGCCGGCGTTTTTCTAATTACCGATGGACAAACAACGGATACCGTCGCCCCCGGAATTCTCCCCGATGAGGCGCCGTTTCATGTTCTCCTAACTGGGCGCGCTTCAGAGACTGATCGAAAGATCACGCTGCTTAACGCCCCGCGATATGGCGTCGTGCGGGAAAGCGTGGACGTTAGTTTTCGGATCGATGATCTGGGACCGGATGGCGAAGCGCTAAACCTCGATGCGCAAACCCGCGTCGTTCTCAAAGTTGACGGTGACGTGGTTCTTGAACAACCCGTGCCGATCGGTTCCGAAGTCTCGTTTAACGCGCCGTTAGATAGCCCCGGTCGCACCGTCATTGAGTTGACCGCTGCGCCGCTAGATGGGGAACTTTCTGCACGAAACAATACAGCCATCCTCCCGATATCGGTGATACGCGACCGACTACGGGTTCTTCTGATCTCTGGGGAACCTCATGCTGGCGAACGGGTTTGGCGGAACCTCTTAAAATCGGACCCCGCCATTGACCTTGTCCATTTCACAATCCTACGCCCCCAAGAAAAAAGCGGCAGTGACGGCGTGATTGATCAGCGAGAATTGGCGCTGATCGAATTTCCTTATGATGAATTGTTCATCGAAAAACTCCAGGAATTCGATTTACTAATTTTTGATCGCTATACCTATCGCGGCGTCCTTTCGTCGTTTCACTTTGATAGTATTGCGCGATATGTCGAACGCGGCGGCGCAGTCCTTGTCGCCTCAGGTCCTGAGTTCAACACGTATCTCAGCCTCGCGGAGCGACGAAATTTCTCTTACATCCTACCGGTTCAGCCATTGGGAGAAGCGTCAGAACAGGCGTTCCGTCCCAGGATCAGTCAAACCGGCGAACGCCATCCTGTGACAGCGGACCTTCCCGAAAAATCCTTTTGGGGTCGATGGTTACGGATCATGCCGAGCGTTGCCCGGTCCGGCCAATCCTTGATGGAGGACGACCAGGGCCGCCCGCTCCTCGTCATGGATCGCGTCGGCGAGGGTCGGGTCGGCGTATTGCTGTCGGACCATGTGTGGTTATGGGCGCGCGGGTTTGATGGCGGCGGGCCCCATGCTGAATTGCTACGGCGCATCGCCCATTGGTTGATGAAAGAGCCCGATCTGGAGGAGGAACGCTTAACCCTCTCCGATAATCGCGGCGCGCTGGCGATTGAGCGACACAGCGTCAACGACAATGTCGGGCCGGTTATTCTCACCACCCCCAGTGGGGAGACCCGTGAGATCATCCTGACACAAGGCGACGACGGTCTGTTCCGCGCCGCCTTAGAAGATGGCGAAAATGGTCTTTACCGCGCCACAAATGACGGCCTGTTCGCAGTGGGCGCCGTCGGCCTCGCCGCACCGCCGGAATTTGAAGATATCGTGATGGACCGCCGGCCCCTGACCCCTGCTGTTGAAGCGTCAAATAGCGGGTTCTTCTTCTTGCGCCAAGAAAACGGCGATCCAGCGGACCTTCCAACGGTTCGACGGATCAGCGCCGCAGGCGCGCGCTTTGGGTCGAACTGGGTGGGCGTAACACGGCGCAACGCCAGCCGGGTCGAAGCTGTACGCGCGACCCCAATCGCTCCGCCTTGGGCGTGGTTGATCGGCATCGGGGCCGCGCTTCTGGGCGCTTGGCTTGCCGATGGTGGGATCCATCGATTGACGGCGACGAAATCAAAAACTGTGTAAAGAAGCCCAATAGCGACAGTTAGTGCTTTATGGCCGGTTAACCGGGGCGAGAGAAATGAGACGGTCCAAGCATCGGTTCGTACGCGCAATCACTGGAGCACCGCTTCAATTTTAACGAATACGCTTAACGCAGCAGCAACCACCGTTCGTTATGCTGTCCGTACCGAAAAAACCGTCTTGGGTTGATCGGCGTCAGGCGAGCCTTGGGTAGGGGCGACCGGGCAAACAAAAAAGTAGGAGGTCTCTTTGGCGTTTACGTTGCGCAAAACGTCAGTGGACACTGGGGCGGCCGCAGAAGAAAGCGCGCCACGGCGGCGAAATTTGTCTTCGTTACTCGGCCTAAAAGGCGCCGAGGACGAGACGCCGTTACCGACGATGGATGTCGCCGGCGGGCTTTCGCGCGCGTTAAAACGCGCCGAGGACAATGTCGGCGCCGATGAAGAGATTTTGGCGGGTCAACGCTCCTTACAGGAAGCGCTCAGCGCCATTGAGGGCGCTCTGCGCCTGATCGACAAGATCCGCGACATGATCGACTATGCCTACGAGTCAGCGATGTCTGCGCTTGAAGTTGACGAAGCGGGCGGACGGGCGCTTATCGCCGAAAGCTATGACGACAAGCGCCTAGAGATTAACGAGTTAGTGGCAGCCGCAGACGAAAACACTGCTCACCTCATCGGGAAAAAAGCCCGCCAGATTGACGTAAAAATAGACGGCGCCGCCCACTATTCTATCTCCGCCATTCGTCTGGACGTAGCGGAGAAGGGTCTCAACTTAAATCCACCCCATGACGCGTTTGAATCGGATGAGGAAGTGAACCGCACCCTTGACGAAATCGGCCTTGCCGTCGAACGTCTTGATCGCGCAGCGGCAATATACGGTCGCGATACGGAATACTTGCTGGCGAGATTGAGCGCTTTAGATCCGATCTAATCAGTCGTTTCACACTACGGCAATCCCAACATTTTATGGGTTTGGAGACTAAGGCGCCATTGGGGATGGCGCCGGCAATAGTCGATCGCCTTTTTCGTATTTGCCTCACGGTCCGGGCCGTCCATAGGTTGCAGGTAAAATCGTTCAAAATCTAATTCTGCGAACCGTTCAGGCGGCGCCGTCGTTTGCGGATAAACAAGTTTCAACTCGTGACCTTTCGTTAGCGTCAGAGGCGCCGTCGCCTTCGGGCTGACGCAAATCCAATCTAACCCAGAAGGCGCCGCTAGCACGCCATTGGTTTCCACCCCCACCTCAAATCCAATGTGATGAAGGGCGTCCAACAAAACGTCATCAAGCTGCAGCAAGGGTTCGCCGCCGGTGCAGACGACATAGGGCGCGGCGCGCCCATCAGTCGGAGAGACATTAACGTTGTCGGATGCATTCAACCACACCGATTGGACGTGAGCGGCCAAATCGTCGGCGGCCCGGAATTTCCCGCCACCCGGTCCATCCGTCCCGACAAAATCAGTATCGCAAAACGTGCAAACGGCATCGGCGCGATCCTTTTCATGGCCGGTCCATAGATTGCACCCTGCGAACCGTAAGAAAACGGCGGCGCGCCCGGTTTGCGCCCCCTCGCCCTGCAGCGTGTAATAACACTCCTTAATCGAATAGATACGCGCCATTTCTCAACATTCCGACAGTGCTGCGCTTGACGCCATCATGCAATGCGTTGACGCCGCTGTGCTTGGTATTCATCCCACCCTTTAATGCGCAATTCGCAAGCCGGGCAGCGCCCGCATCCATACCCCCAAGAATGCAACTCACTTCTCACACCCTGATAACAAGTATGGCTTTGTGTACGGACAACATCAACAAACTTGTCCCCGCCAATTTTTTCAGCCAACGCCCAACTGTCCGCTTTCGATACCGTTAGAAGCGGCGTCTCAATTGATATCGGCGTATCTAATCCGAGACGAAGGGTCTCCTCCATCGCTCTTAAGGTTTCGGCTCTACAGTCCGGGTATCCAGAGTAATCAACTTCACACATGCCGCCCACCAATGCGCCAAGCTTCTTTTGGTAGGCAAGACCAGCCGCCGTTGAGAAGAAAATGAGGTTTCGCCCCGGGACAAACGTTGTGGGCAAGCCGTTCTCAGCGATATCGATCGGCGCATTACTTGTCATCGCGGTTGGCCCAAAGCGCCCCAGAGCGCTCAGGTCAACCAATGTATCTTGGCCAAGTTTTTCAGACCATTTAGGAAAATGTTGCATGATTTCGCGGCGAAGCGACATTCGCGCGCCCAGTTCTACCGCGTGGCGTTGACCATAGTCGAAGCCGATGGTTTCTACGACGTCGAAACGATCGAGCGCCCAACCGAGCGCGATTGAGGAATCCTGGCCGCCGGAAAATAAAACCAGCGCACACTGAGGGTTTAATGTATGCATTTTACCCGTACCGAAGACACGACAACGCGTCTTACCTTTGATCGCGCCGGTCGCTATTAGCAGCCTAACGACGCATATTGATCTCCCGCGCCTAAATTCTATACCATCCATTCCATGACGGAAGCGATATTGATTTATGCGACAGCGCCCGACAGTGATGTCGCAGCAACCATCGCTCAAAACCTTGTGGCAGATGGATTAGCGGCCTGTGTAAATTTTTTCCCTGGCGCGACATCTGTTTTTCAGTGGGAAAACAACGTTGAGACCGCCACTGAGACCCTCCTCTTTATTAAAACAACCGAGGAGAAGAGCCGCCTAGTAAAGGAGGCGATCACAAGGGTTCACCCGTATGATGAACCCGCAATCCTTGCCCTGCCCATAAACGAGCGTGCATCATCCAGCAGCTTTCTGCACTGGGTCACGCAGGCGACGCGCTAGCCACCGCGAGCTGCCACAAAATCTATTTTTTGCGAAACGATCGCCATTTCGATGATATTTTTTGGTTTAAATTAATCGATTTTTCAGATAAAACACGTATAAGTTGTATATAGCGCTTAAGAAACCCGATTGCTTGTTTCCAAGGACATACTCCCTCACCTCTCCTAAGAAGCGCTATCGCGGCCAGCCCGGCTCCCCTAACCTCGGCTGCCGCTTAAAAGACCCGCAGGCCCGCTATGCGACTAGCGCGCCTGCGGGTTCTTCTTGCAACGAACGGCGCTTGACGGTTCAGCGATGGCCGCCATGTCCTCTGGCGAGAGGAAACGCTGTCCTTTTATTCCATGATCCAATCGATGACGTCTTGACGGACTTCGGCCCCATCGAGGTCGCGAAACAAAAGATGCCATCCATTCGGATATCGCCGCACCTCTATATCGCCCGTTAGTCGATTCGCGCCTTTGGTGAGTAATTTTACGGGGATGATCTCGTCTTTCTCCCCAATTAAATAAAGAACACGTGGACCGCTTTGGTCTGTCGCCGTCGATACCGTCGCGGAAGGGGCGATATCCCCGGTGGCGTTCCATGCCTCCCCCATAAGCCTCACCACCCCAAGGATGGAACGGGTCGTTGTCTCTTTAATGAGAAGCGGATCCGCCGACATGGCGCGCAAAACCGCAATATTGTCTGTCGCTTGGCGAGCCGCCCGTTCGCCTGTGAGGGTTTTGTTCGGCGCCCAAAAGGCCGCGATATTCGCCGCCGCTCGATAGGGCAACGGCAATTTCGGACCACCCCAAATCGCAGGGGCGGCGAGGATGACACCGTCAACATCAAGCGGCCGCGCCGCCATCGCGGACAGAACGACGGCGCCCCCCATGGAGTGACCGACGACGTAAAGCGGTGTTTGCGGCCGCGAAACTCTAATCGCGTCGATACTAGCGCGAAGGTCAGCCCGCAGAGTATCGCCGCCTGGCCATATGCCGGCATCTTTGTTTCTGCCAAACCCACGTTGGTCGAGCGCAATGACTGTTATGCCGGCCGCCGCCCAATCAACGCCGGCTTCCTTATAGAAACCTGCGTAATCGTTCATCCCATGGAGCGCCAAGATGACCGCTTTTTCTTCGCTCGCTTCATAGAAATCCGCATGTAAATCTACGCCGTCTATGCTACGCACCATGCCATTTTCCAACACTGGCGCGACGATAGCCTGGGGCGCGTCTGGAAAGGAAACGCAGCCTGATAGCAAGATGATCAGAGGAACAGCTAGCGCCGAGAGAACGAGGTTTTTGCCCATTCTATAACGCTTCCGGGTCAGCCTCTTCAGGGCGTTCACCATCAAGGGTGATCGCCTCGACCTTTGACAATAACGCCGCCAGCTGGTTTCGATCACTCACGGATAATCGGCTCAATAGCTTAGCCTCATAGGCAAGCGCGGCCTCCGCCGCGCGCTGAAAAACATCGCACCCCAACGGTGTTAGCTTTAGGCATTGCACCCGCCGATCGGCGGGAGAAACGTGTCGTTTGATCAACCCTTTTTGTTCGAGACTGACCGTCGCGCGGCTGACGGCCATTTTATCCATGGGCGTTTTCGAAACAACATCGCGAGCGGCCATTCCACCGGTCTTATCAGCATCCCCACCATCGTTTTGTAGAGATGCCTGACTGACCACCGCCAACACGCGCCATTCCGGGATGGATAAGCCCTGATCGGCATAGGCCGAACTTAAACTCTCGCTCATTCGTCGCCCAAGCACGACAACACGGTAGGGCGTAAAAAGCTCTAGGTTGAAGGCGGTCGCCTCAGAAGAGATGCGCGCACCCTCCTCATCATCTGCGCTCGCCGGCGCATCGACGCTTTGCATACGCGCCCTTATTTTTGGATCGGTCAAGCGTCTTCCTTCAGAACGCCGCGGCGAATTTGATCTTCTTCGATCGATTCAAAAAGCGCTTTGAAATTACCTTCGCCAAAGCCTTCATTGCCTTTGCGCTGAATGATCTCAAAGAAAATGGGGCCGATCGCATCCTGCGTGAAAATCTGCAAGAGCAACCCTTGGTCTTCCGTCGGGGCGCCGTCAATAAGAATGTTGTTCAATTGCAAGCGGGAGAGATCCTCCCCGTGATCGCCCACCCTGGCGTTGACTTTTTCGTAGTAAGTATCCGGCGTTTCCTGAAACGGTACGCCGCGGCCTTTCAACATTTCAACCGTCTTGTAGATGTCATCTGTTCCAAGAGCGATATGTTGAATGCCTTCACCATTATAGCGGTTCAAGAATTCTTCAATCTGCGATTTGTCATCTTGGCTCTCATTGAGGGGGATACGGATTTTACCACAAGGGCTGGTCATTGCCTTCGACACAAGCCCCGTTAATTTCCCTTCAATGTCGAAATACCGAATCTCGCGGAAATTAAAAATATCTTCGTAATATGTCGCCCATTTATCCATATTCCCGCGGTGCAGGTTATGGGTCAGATGGTCGAGATAAGTCAGCCCGGCCGAATTCGCTGACTGATCGACGCCGGCGATGGGCTCAAAATCAACATCATAAATGTTATGGGCGCCATACCGATCGACGAGGTAGACGTTTAACCCGCCAATGCCTTCGATGCCGGGAATGTTCAACTCCATCGGGCCGGTTTTCGGCTCAATAGGCTTGGCGCCGCGCTTGACCGCCTCTTGAAAAGCGAAGGCGGCGTCTTTCACCCGGAAGGCCATCGCATTGGCGCCCGCGCCGTGCTGATCGCGGAACGCGGCCGGTTGGCCGTCCGACTCCCGATTCAGAAGAAAATTGATATTGCCCTGACGGTAGTGGACCACATCCTTTGAGCGATGGCGGCCAATGGCCGTAAAGCCTAGGCGCTCAAACAAGGTCGATAGGCGATCCGCATCTGGTCCGGTATATTCAACGAACTCAAAACCATCGGTGCCGAGGGGGTTTTCAAATAAATCGCTCATGGAAGTTCCCTTGCCGCGCGTTGCGCCAGGGTAAAAGCCCCGCGCCAACACACGCTTTAACGTCGCCGTAATGTCGCTGGCATTTAGTAACAGAAGTTACGATTAGTCAATATGGGGCTCGGCATTCAATAGGGGATTCTACCGGCTTGGACCAACCTACGGGCCTATTTAAACGTGAGCACGTGCACGCTATCCAACGATGGCGCGAAGGCGCATATGAGGGCCCAAACGGCGCCCACACTGGCGACCCTTCGATGATGAGAGGCATTCCCCATGAAGCTATTCGGCTATTGGCGTTCCAGCGCAACATACCGCATTCGGATTATATTGGCGTTGAAAGACATCGCCTATGAGTACACCCCGGTGAACTTATTAGAGGGCGCGCAAAAATCTGACGCGCATCTGTCGCGCAATCCGCAAGGACTAGTGCCCGCTCTCATGACCGACGACGGGGGTGTATTGACCCAATCCCTGGCGATTGCGGAATATCTGGAAGAACGCTTCCCCACCCCCGCGCTCCTGCCGGTCGACATTGAAGAAAGAGCAAGAGCGCGCGCGATCGCCGCGGCCATCGCCTGCGAGGGGCAGCCCTTTATGAACCTTCGCATACAGAAATACCTAAAACAGGATCACGGTTTTGACGCCGACGCCATGGAGGAATGGCTGAACCGCTGGAGCGGCGGCGCACTGCGCGCCGTGGAACAACTGTTAAAGCCGGACACTCCCTTTTGCACCGGTGACGAGCCAGGCTTCGCCGACGCCTTCCTCATCCCCCAAGTGTTCGGCTGCCAACGCTTCGGCGTCGATCTGTCCGAGACACCGCGCATTGTGGAGATTTTTAATCGTTGCAACGCCCTGGCGCCATTTGCACGTGCCCACCCTGAAAATCAGCCGGATGCCGCGGGGCGTTAGAATGGTAGAGGAGTTAGCTTAGCGTTATCTGGTCTAGGAAAAATTTAGACGCAAATTAGAGATGATCGATGCTACGTTATCTGACAAACTTTTTTTGGAAAAAGAGAAGACCGCGAAAGACTTCCGACCCGTCCTCTTTCCGGTATGCTGCGATTAATGGACCTGAATGCAGCAACGTGCGGCTAACAACGGGTGAGATAGCAGCGTTCAACGCTTTCCCATCGCGAATATGCCCCGACATTGCAAGACGCCCAATATGATCAAGAAAGTTGAACAGGTCCACCAGGTCATCTTTTTCTTTCTGATCCAGTTCTTCTATCCCTTCATGTTCTTCTACCTTTCGACTTATCGCCCGCCACCTTTCAGACCAGTTTATCCAGAACTGTTCTGTAAGAGAAAGAATAACTTGGAGGTCACGGGACCTGGCACTGTTTCTGGTATTAATAAGTAGGCCAATAATTGCGACAGGAAGGCCAATTACTTGAATGAGAGCCAGCGTCAACTCAATTTTGTTTTGATCGATAAATTCATTCAACATTTAACACCCCCGAAAGCGCCCTTGACGCAGCTCCGTAGCTTAAAGTCACCCGCGAGAAAACATCAAGCTCTTCTCAGATTTGGTCAAGATGCCGTTTGGAGCGTCAACAATCTATCCGCAAAAGACGCATTTGCATCTTGTTTGAAGGTTTTACCCGATCGTTGGGAGCCAGCTTTCCGGATCGTTAGCGACAGTTTGAACAAGAAATGCCAAAATAACTCAACCCGACATACGCCCCGGTCCAATCCTCTGCTGCACCTGCCGCTTGTTTGATCGGCTTATCTGACTTAGCCCTATCGCAAAACCGCAACCGAGAGACCGTCCATGGAACCCCTCATTTTCGCTATCGGCGATAAGAAACCCGTTATCCACCCGAGCGCTTTTATTGCTCCCGGCGCGGTTGTGTGCGGGGATGTGGAGGTGCAGGAAGATGCATCCGTCTGGTATGGCTGCGTATTGCGCGCCGACACCAACAAGATTTTGGTCGGCGCCGGGTCGAATGTTCAGGATGGGACCATCATTCACGTCGACGCACCCGAATGGGGCGGCAAGCCAACCTTGATTGGCGCTAAGGCGCTGGTCGGTCACAAATGCATGCTGCACGGATGCACCGTGGAGGATGGCGGGTTCGTCGGCATGGGCGCGACCATGCTCGATGGCTCAATCGTGGAGACGGGCGCGATGCTGGCCGCGGGCGCATTCCTCAGCCCTCGGAAGGTTGTGCCCAAAGGCGAGTTGTGGGCAGGCGCGCCGGCGAAAAAATTCCGCGATCTGCGCGAGGGGGAAGAAAAAATGGCCCTCATCGCCTCGGGCCATTACATCGAAGAGGCAAGCGCCCACCGCGCGGCGTTAAAAGATGCGGGGGTTTAAAGGGCGGGCTCAGAGAGTGGATTATTGGGGGATATTGGGCCTTTTCGGGCTCGCGATAAGCTATAGACAATGTCTGATTGTTTAGCCATTGTAGACGTAGAATTTCAATCCATTCCATCGATGTTTAGTTCATGGCCAACCTGCGAAGAATTCGCTTTACAATTGCCGAATGGGTTACGGTGATATCGTGGGAATGGCATATTCCCTCATTCTTTTTTGCGTTGTTTAGTTTTTCCTCCTTACCAGAATCACTTTGGATTCTTGTTTTTCCCATGGTTAGTGTTGGGCTTATATTGCTACAAATTTTTTTACGACGCGATTTTCGGAAATTGAGATCAAACGCACAACTGGCTAAAATCTCGCATATCAATGATCAGTATTTGTTACTTGGGACTGGCGTTGGATCAGTACATACGATCACCCGAGAAAAAATCGAAAGAGTATCGTTCTTCAAAACCGACGAAATCACAACCGATCTCATCTGTTGTGAAATTGAATTTCAAAATAATGACCAGCTTGAAAAAGTTATACTGTCCGAAGATTGTGAGAATTTTGAAAGTCTCGAAACATGGATTGCAACGTTGCCTTCATTCGATACCGAATGGCGCTCTAGGGTTGTTCAACCACCTTTCAAAGAAAATTTTACTGTCGCATTTGACAGAGGAGCTAAGGCAGCCTTTACCTCATAAAATGACATTGCCAAATCAACGGCAAATGTCTCCTTCTGGCGGATTGTGTTGAAAAAGTCGGGGGTGCGAAATGGCCTAGCGGAAAACTGCAACCAATTGGACGAAGCTCGCAAAATATACGCTATATTGACTCAAAATTCCCAAAACATATAGCAAATTGACCGATTATTTTGAGCGCACACTGATCATAACGCCGTAAGGGAGTTTTTCAACACAATCGGCGAATTTCCGCCAATAACATTCAGCTGAAAACATTACAGGTTTAAGCCCGCTAGAAATCACGCCAACCGGCCATGCCACCCATTAAACCGCGCCCACCGATCGACCGGCCTGTCATCGTCGTCCAACACAATATAGTCGCCGAATTGCGCCGCTGTGGCGCAGGCATGGTTAGGCAGGACACGCAGGAGCGTTCCGATCGGGAACTGATCGATATCGATTGGCCCGCCATCGCGTCGTGAGACAATGCCGTGTTCCTGGTTTGCGCCGCTGACGATGAAGGCGCCGCCATCAAGGGGCGCGCCCCTCTCATCACAGACAAGCCCATAGCCCTGATCAATTGCGTGGTCCGAGGTGCCGCGATCGCGGGACATGGCCATCCATCCTGCGTCAATAAGGATTTGTTGGCGATCTGGTTGATGGCCGATGACACTGGTGAGTACACTGAGGGCAATATCATCGATGGCGCATACGCCGAGCCCCGCCATGACGAGGTCCATGGTCATGTAGACACCAGCCCGCACCTCGCTAACGCCGTCGAACCGGTCGCCGAACAACGCTGTCGGCGTTGAACCGATGCTCGTCATCTCACAAGGCGTCCCCGCCTCCGCCAGCATGGCGGCGGTGTCGACGACAGCGCGACGTTCTTTTTCGGCGATGGCGGTGATCGCCGCCGTGCTGCGACAATCGTAGGAGCCGCCGGCATGGGTCATGAGCCCGCGAAATAGTGCGCCGCGTGATTGGTCTAGAAACTGGGCGATCACTCTGGCGTCTTCGCTTCCGGGTTTGACGCCCGCGCGGTGATTATCACTGTCAATTTCAATGACGGTCGGCAAATCAACACCCGCCGCTGCTCCCGCGTTTGCAACCGCCTTAGCGGCGGCGAGACAATCAACGGTGACCGTTAAATCAGCGCCCTTCGCGTGGAGCGCGATGGCGCGCGGCAATTTGTTTGGCGCGATCGCGACCGCATAGAGAATGTTTTTCACGCCTTCGGCAAAAGCATGTTCCGCTTCCAACAGCGTCGACACGGTAACGCTTTGGTCATCTGAATTTTCGCTGAAAGCGCGCCGCCAAACATCAGCGCATTTCACCGTCTTGATATGGGGGCGCAGCCCTGCGCCCTTCCCCGATAAATAGGTGTTTAACCGCGTAATATTGCGATCAAGGCGCCGTAGGCTGAGCAACAATGCCGGCGTTTCCAGACCCGCCAACCCTTCTGTAGACATCATGGATTGGTCAGATGGGCCCATCTCAGAGCGCAACCTCAAAGCTTGCTTCCGTTTGCGCCTTTACGTCGTCGAGGCTGACATCCGGCGCCAATTCAACAAGGCGCATCCCCTTGCCGCGATCAATCTCAAAAACCCCAAGATTGGTGATCGCCATGTCGACAACCTCCTGGCCCGTCAGCGGCAACGAACATTGGTGTAGGAGTTTGGGATCGCCTTTTTTCGAGGCGTGATCCATCACCACCACAACACGCTTCACGCCGGCGACCAAATCCATGGCGCCGCCCATGCCCTTCACCATTTTACCGGGGATCATCCAGTTCGCCAGATCGCCATTTTCTGAGACCTCCATCGCGCCCAGGATAGATAAATCAATATGCCCGCCACGGATCATGGCGAAACTGTCAGCGCTCGAAAAGTATGATGTGCGATCAAGCTCTGTAATCGTCTGCTTACCGGCATTGATGAGGTCCGGGTCTTCCTCCCCGTCAAACGGAAAGGGCCCCATGCCGAGCATCCCGTTTTCCGATTGCAGCGTCACCTCAACCCCATCGGGAATATAATTCGCGACAAGCGTCGGAATGCCAATCCCGAGATTAACGTAAAACCCATCTTGTAGTTCTTTGGCGGCCCGCTCGGCCATTTGGTTGCGATCCCAGGGCATTTCTTCAAGCCTCCAGCTTCATTCGTCTAAAGTTATGCCCGTTCACGGACAGTGCGTTGTTCAATGCGCTTTTCATGCTCGCCTTGAATAAGGCGTTGCACAAAAATGCCCGGCGTGTGGATATTGTCGGCGTCTAAATCACCAAGCGCGACCATCTCTTCGACTTCAACGACGGTGGTGCGCCCGGCCGTCGCCATCATGGGATTAAAATTGCGGGCGGTTTTCCGGAAGATGAGGTTTCCTTCCGGGTCGGCCTTCCACGCTTTGACAATCGAAAGATCGGCGACGAGCCCTGTTTCAAGGATGTACCTCTCGCCGTTGAACTCTTTGTGTTCCTTCCCCTCTGCAATGACCGTCCCGACGCCGGTCTTGGTGTAGAACCCCGGGATGCCGGCGCCGCCTGCGCGACAGCGTTCAGCCAAGGTGCCCTGGGGATTGAACTCAAGTTCTAACTCGCCAGAGAGGAACTGACGTTCAAACTCTTTATTCTCTCCGACATAGGAGGAAACCATTTTCTTGATCTGCTTCGTCTCGAGCAGCAGGCCGAGGCCAAACCCATCAACACCGCAATTGTTGGAGATGATGGTGAGGTCTTTCGTACCGGCGTTTCTAATGGCGCTGATAAGATTTTCGGGAATTCCGCAAAGACCAAAGCCGCCCGCCATGATGGTCATGCCATCAAAGAGCAACCCTTCCAGGGCGGCGTCGGCGTTCTTGCAAATCTTTTCCATGGATCATCACCTCTCGAATGTGGGGCGCAGGCTGGGTATGGGCACTACGCCGCCAGGGAGTAGCCCAAAGAACCCGCGAGGTCTATTCACGCGTTCTATTCCGCCGGGGTGATCGCTCGGTTTGAAGATGTCACAAGGGTTATGGGATTGATCGGCGTCGGGTCCCCCGCCCGCAAGCGCAAGCCCTTAAGCACCAGGCGCAAAGCCTCCCAATGGATGCCGAGGACCACTTTCACGGTCATAAGGGGATAAGCGAAAAATGCTTTTAACAATGTCTGGTCTGTTAGGGGCGAACGATCGCCGGCAAACGCCGCGTGCAATATAGGCCCATCGGGATCGGTCTCCCGCACGGCGACCGCAATCGTCTCATCGGGCCTCGTTAGACGGAAATGATAACGCATATCCATGTCGAGAAAGGGCGAGACGTGAAAGCGTTTTTGAACCGCCTGCGCGATCACCGAAGGCGCGCCCTCCACCGGGATCAGGTAACTGTGCCGCCCGCCGAAGGTATTGCGCACCTCATAGAGAACCGCGCTCAGCCGGTTTTGGCGGTCATGGCAGTAATAAACAGCGAGCGGCGTGAAGGCGAAACCCAGCATGCGGGGGTAACAAAGAAGCAAAAGCCGCCCGGCGCCATCAACGCCGTGATCCGCTAATGTTTCACGGATATAGGCGGCAATATCCGCCGGCTTACCGTCGCCGTAATCCTGATCGTGGAAAGAAAAGAGGTTGAACCGGCCGCGAGAAAAAAACCGGCAACGCGCGTCTAACCCATCTATATCATCAAGGTCCAACAGGGCTGAAAACACCCGATACCGGAGAAAATGGGATTTCGGTTTGAACCGACGATGGGTCACGGCGCCAAAGTAAAGGCCACTTTGGTTTTCTGTCGCCATGTCTGCGTCTTCCGACATTGTCTCGATTTCATCCGAGCCCATCGGATTACTGAGCCGCGATGGAGGCAAGAGTTGAGTCTGGCCCGAGATAAATTCGGCCTGACTCATTCGGCACGTCCCAGGGGCGACTAACGCCCCCTAATGCTTCCGCAACGGCAAGCCCCGCCTGGAGCCCATCTTCATGGAACCCTTGACCGAAATGGGCGCCGCAATACCAAACGCCGCCAACGCCTTGTAGGCGCCAAAGGGATTGCTGGGCGCGCCCCGCTTCAACATTGAACATTGGATGAGTGTAGTCGAATTCAGCGACAATTTTTTCCGACGCGATCGGCGTCGCCGGGTTCAGCGTAACAAACACATCATCACAGTCGAGAATTTGCAGGCGGTTCATCCAATAGGTAATGGAAGCGTCATCCCCGCCAGCGTTCTCTAGGTAATTCCAACTCGCCCATGCGCGCTTTCGGATCGGCATAAACGTCTTGTCGAAGTGAACCACCGCCCGATTTGGTTGATATCGAAAAGCGCCGAGGAGCCGGCGCTCTTCTTCCGTCGGCGTTTCAAGCATGGCCAGGGCTTGATCTGCATGGGTTGCAATGACGGCCTCGTCAAAGTTCTCTTCACTCCCATCGGTCGTTTTAACCATAACGCCGTCGGACTGCCGGCGAATTTGCGCCACTGAAGACCGCAACCTGACATCGCCCGAAAAGCGCTCCATGAGGTTTTCTACATAACGCCAGGAACCGCCTTTGACGGTGTTCCACAAGGGCATATCAAGAACCTGCAATAGCCCGTGATTATCAAAGAACCGGAATAACGACGACGCCGGATAATCAAGCACATTTGCCGTTGGCGTCGACCAAATTGCGGCGGCGAAGGGTTTTAGGAAATACTCAACGAATGGTGCGGACAGTTTTTTCTGTTCAATAAACGCCGCTACCGACAAACCGTCATCAATTCCCTGACGGAGCGCCTGTTTAGCCGATGCATGGAAACGGGGAATATCACACAACATCGCCCAATGAGAAGGGGAAGCAATACTGCGACGCCGTGCGAATACGGACGACATTGAATGGCCCGCATATTCGACGTTGCCGTTGTTCATTGAAACCGCAAAAGACATGCAAGTTTCGCCGATCTCCACCTCGAGGTGGTTCATGAGTGCTGTAAAATTCGGATAGTTCGGCCGGTTGAAAACAATAAAGCCGGCGTCCACTGGCGTTGAGCGACCATCAGCGCCGGTCGCCATCACTGTGTTGGCGTGGCCGCCCAGCTTGTGTCCCTCTTCAAAAAGGACCACGTCATGCGCCTTGCTCAGAAGCCATGCAGCGCTAAGACCAGATATGCCCCCACCAATCACCGCAACCCTGAGCCGTTCCTTGCTCGGCTGGATAACGTGTTCATCGCTAGTGCGACGCTGCAGATGACGGCCGGGCGCATCAAAAGCCATGAAAATCCTATCTTTTTAAGGTTGAAACCTGCTCGCCACTCATAGAAAACGCGCAAAACTCGAAAAAAATCAAGCAATACAATTGTTTGGTCGTATTCGTTCAGATCAAATGATTTATACTCTTAACCGACCGACAATTGTTACGACGAATATCCTCCGGTAGATTATAGAGCGCGGAAACGTTACGATGCTTTCGAGATACCTAAATTGATCCATTACGACGCCGATGCGTATCCACTTATGTAGTCAAATCTAAGTGAGATAGAGCAGGCCTTCGCGATGATGTTTGGAGCAACACCAGCTCACGTGTCCAAGAGTCAATCCACGCCCGTTCCGCCTCGTCCGGTCTCCTCTGCGGAACCCGACGAGACCGGCGGCGATGCTTTAGCAACAGCGCCCACGACCACGAAACGTTCCGATGCCCATACGACGTTGCTGGTCCGCGTCTCGGAAAACGCTGACCGTCAGGCTTTTGCGTCGATTTTTGAGTATTTCGCGCCCAGGGTGAAGGGTTATCTTATGAGAGCCGGCGCTTCGGCTGACCTCGCGGAAGATATCGCGCAAGATACGATGCTGAAAGTGTGGCGCAAAGCGACGCTTTTTGACCCTGCCAAAGCGTCCGCCGCGACTTGGATTTTCACCATCGCCCGAAACCTTAGGATTGATGCAGCTCGGCGCGCCAACAAACCGCCGCTGGATCCGGATGACCCAACATTCCAGTCTAACGAAGAAGAAGCACCCGACGATCGGATCGTTCGACAAAATCGCGACGAACGGATTTTAAACGCTTTCTCTTCACTACCACCCAACCAGCATGAAGTTGTCGTTTTGCATTTTATGGACGATGCGCCTCATTCAGAAATTGCAGAAAAACTCGGCTTGCCCCTTGGAACGGTGAAATCCCGTCTTCGGCTGGCATTCGAAAAGATCAGAAAGGAACTAGGTGACCTCGATGCGTAGTATCAGTCGCCATCCGCGCCCCGAAACCCTCGCTGACTTCGCAGCGGCCCGTTTAGACGAAGCGCGGGCAACCGTTATCGCCACCCATCTAGAGTTATGCACGGAATGCCGAAGAACAGTGGACGCATTCGAAGTTGTTGGCGGGCGATGTCTTGAAGAAATCGCGCCGGTCGCGTTGAAACCCAACGCGCTAGACCTCTTTTGGGAAAACGCCGGCGAACAAATGCCAGCCTTCACCCCGAAGCTTGTGCAACCGGCTAACGACCCGGATATTGCTGCGGCGCGCCCTTTACAGGCGTACCTGAAAGGCGATCTCGACGATGTTCCGTGGAAGCCGGTCCTGCCCGGCATCTCTCAGCATATCCTCGATGCAAAGGGCTACAAGCAAGGTGTCTTGCGCCTTCTCAAAATTTCGCCGGGCGTAAAAATGGCGCGCCATTCCCACCGCGAGGAAGAATTGACGCTTATCTTGCGCGGCGCCTACCGCGATGAAATCGGCGATTTCCGGGCGGGCGATCTGGCCGATTTGGATAGTGAAACGACCCACAGCCCGATGGCCTTTGGCGATGAAGACTGCATCTGCCTGATCGCCACCAATGCGCCGTTGGCGTTCAAAGATCTGGCGGGCAAGGCGCTGCAACCTTTCGTGGGCCTCTAACGCCTCTTCAATCGACGAAATGCGGGGCTTTTGCGCCGAACTGACAAAAGCCCCCCTTTCGGTCGGCTCTCGCTCGACCTATCTCCATCATGTAACGAAAACAACAATGGAGAGAACAACAATGGCCAAAATCGCTTCGTTCATGACCCTGAGCGTTATTCTTATCGCTGCTTTTGCGCCGGCTGCTTACACTGTCGCCGCGATCGCCTAACGCTTGATTTTCCACCGTACTATCAATGGGCCTTCCCCAAAGGAAGGCCCATTTGCTTTTCTTAACGGGTCTTGGATCGAATTTAAGTCGCCGTAGAAGCTTTACGGCGCGTGATCGCGCCGACGATATGTTCGACACACAGAGCAATAGGAAACGCGATAAAAGCGCCAAGGGCATTCGCAACACCGTCATAAAATTCTGGATGACGAACCCCCAACCAGCCCTGCACGATTTCTAACGCCGCCCCATACCCGGCGAGCAGCAATGCCCCGAACAGACGCCGTCCGAAAATCGTAAACCGTGCAAATGTAAAGAATGCCCCAAGCACGCCATAGGCGACAAAATGGGCTAACTTATCGTGATACTTGGCGCTGCCGAACAAAAATTCGGACGCCCAACGCATCAAGCTCATCCCCTGCTTTGTGTCGTCAGGGTTCGGCGTTAACGTCAGCCATGTGACCAATATCAATATTGCCCCGAATAAAAATCGAAAGAGACTGCGATTGGTCATTAAGCTTCTCTGGTCAGAGCCGCGCCTTCGCGGGCGACAGCATCCATTTTTCGCTCCCAGTCGATTGATGTGCGCACAATAAAGTCAATTTCGTCAAATCTAGGGCGCCAATCGAGCTCTGTTCGAATAGCCGCGCTGTCTGCGATCAACTGAGGTGGATCGCCCGGTCGGCGCGCCGCCGCCTCCGTTTCAAGTTCCCGCCCCGAAACGCGCTCAGCCGCCTCAATCACCTCCAAAACCGAAGTGCCCCGGCCATATCCGACGTTCAGCGTGATCGACCCTCGCCCGGCCCTTAACCGCTCCAAAGCGGATAAGTGCGCATCGGCGAGATCGCTGACATGGACATAATCGCGGATCGCTGTGCCGTCCGGTGTCGGATAATCAACGCCGTAAATCTGAAGTTTCTCCGCCCGCGCCCCAACAGCAATCTGCGCCGCAACGCGGACTAGGTGTGTCGGCTTACCAATTTGACCCGCGCGCAGCGCGGGGTCGGCGCCGGCCACATTGAAGTAACGTAAGATGACATAGTCAATGCCGTGGGCTTTCCCCGCATCCTCCAGGATGCGTTCGCTCATCGCCATGGAGGCGCCATAGGGAGAAATGGACTCGACCTGAGCGCCTTCACTGATCGGTGATGTTTCTGGTGTTCCGTATACGGCAGCGGTCGATGAAAATATAAACCTCTTAACGCCGCTCGCCTTTGCCGCACGCAACAGCGCCAGCGTATTTGCAGTATTATTCCAATAGTAGTCGAGTGGATTTTTTAGCGAATCAGGGATCAACGTTGAGCCTGCGAAGTGGATAATTTCCTCGACGCCATTTGTTTTCAGATACCCCCGCATGGTAGATTCATCGCCGATGTTTCCCACCGTTAACGCAGCGCCCTTCGGCGCCAACCATCGAGCGCCGTTGGATAAATCATCGATTGCGACCGCACTCTCGCCGGCGTTTTCCAGAGCGAGCAGCATATGTGCGCCGATGTACCCCGCGCCGCCTGTTACCAGCACCGTCATGGCCTTACCCCTTTAATACTCTCTCGGCCGCATCAATATGACGACCTCGCGCTCAGCTTCAACGCAGCTCGCCCCTATCCTGGGCTGGGCGCGCCTGGCCAGCCTAGCCCTGCCTTGGCTAGTTTGCTGGTTTGACGATTAGCTATCGGCGATTGAGTGAACCCTTTATAAGCAGAGTCCGGTATAGGTTTGAACACGTGCTTTCGAGAATTATTTCAAAATCCCGCCGCAAAAAAGCGGTCCCCGACGGCATCCGGCTCTACGCAATTGGCGATGTGCATGGTCGGCGCGATCTTCTTGATTTGATGCTTGAAAAAATCGAGGGGGAAGAGACCCGTTTGCGCAAGAAAGTCGTCTTTCTGGGCGATTATGTCGACCGGGGCCCCTCAACTAAGGAGGTGATCGACCGACTGACCCGACTGCGGGAAAACCCGTCAATCGATTGGATTTTCCTAAAGGGCAATCATGAAGCGTCGATGATGCAATTTCTCACCGAGCCGGCGCGATTTGAATCCTGGCTTGACTGGGGGGGAGAAGAAACCGCGGCGAGTTATGGCGTTGAAGGCGCCGCCCGTCGTGCGCCGGGAGATGTTGCCCGGGACCTATTGGGTCGCATGCCCAAAGCCCATCGCGACTTTCTTTCCGGGCTAGCCCTCACCCATCGGGCCGGCGATTACCTCTTCGTCCATGCTGGCTTAATGCCTGGCGTTCCAATTGACGAGCAATCGGAAGAACACCTACTCTGGATACGGAAGAGGTTTCATGAAGCGGGGGGCAGTGAATGGCCTGACATCACCATCGTCCACGGCCACCATCCCATCAAAAAACCGAGAGACGCCGGCTGGCGGATTGCTGTAGACACCGGCGCGGTGTGGACCGGGCGTCTGACAGCCGTGGTTCTCGAAGGCGCCTCGAGGCGCTTTATCTCCACATTAGATTGACCGACCAGCATAAAGGTGGCTGATTAAGCGCTCTCGCGCTGATCGTCGTCTTTATCCGACTGATCACTGACGAGACGCAGGCCGCCTGCGGCGCCGAGGATTGCATGGAGCGTCTCTACGCCCCCCGCGCTGTCACCACCGGCGAGAGATTTGCCAAATTCCGCAGCATAGGAACCAGCGTCGATAATATGGGGCGTCGGCGTCGCCACAACAAGCGAGGCGCCGCGCATGATTGGATCACGCCAACGCTCTAACATTTCTCTCTTGAGGCTCGCCGGGGTAATGATACAATCAGGTTCGAGGGCGCGCGACTCGGTTTCCGAAATTAGTGATGGGCCGCCGGGCGTTAACTTCGCGCTGGGGTCCGGCGCACCGTGGTGGATCGCCGCTTCGATTGCCGACTTGGCCTTTCCGGCCCAATGGTAAAGCTCCATGGACGCCGCGCCGGCGCCGACAAGATGGATACGCTCTCCGCGTTTCGCGACCTTCGTCACCAGCTGTTCAAAGGCCGCCCGTGCTTCACTCACACGCTGTTCAAAAGCCTGATACGGTGAATGCAGCCTAAACCCGAGAGCATTTTCTTCATCCCACAGCCGGGCGAGGCGGTCATACCACGGATCAAAATCGTAATCATCGACCGCTTCATGCGTCGCAAACAACCGAACAGAACCACCGGCTTTATCAGTGAGCATGCCTCGGAAAATCTTCAATTTCGCATCCCGGCACAATCGTTCAATTGCGCTCAGGGTGAATAGGCTTGCACACCCATTGATCAGCGGTTCAACATTTGTACGGGTCAGCGTCATTGGCGCGTAAAGGGTTTCCAAAACGACGACGCCGTCATCGGCCAACAGCGAAGTCATACGCGAGAGAGCCGCTTTCGGGTCGGGGAACGTTTCTAAGACGTTGACGGCCGTGATGATGTCGAATTTTTTATCGCCAAAATCTGCGTCAAACGCCGCACTCGGAAAGGTTGATTGAGATGTCGACGCCCAAGGACCAATCTCTTCAATCGCCGCGCCCTTATCAACGCCAAAACGATCTACCCACCGGGGATAGTATGACAACAACGCCCCGTCAGAACATCCAATATCAAGAGCCGCGCAATCCCGGCCAGAGATCATTTCGAGGGCTTCTGTCGCCGCAGCGCGTAACTGATTGCGCACCGCGCGATAGGCGCTGGATGGCGCAGTCTCCCCCAAGGAGAGCGGTTCCTGAAAGACGCTTTGAATTAGGCCGCAGGCATTTGCGTCACGCGTTGCATCGCAGACGACATAATCAAGGCGACCTTGATCAAGCCCTAGCACCTTTTTCTTCGCCGCTTTAGTCGATTGCGCCTTGATGGAAAACGCTGGCGTTAACGCCGACGACCCGCATGCCCGACAGGTGGATATTCGTTTCACTGGCCCGATCCCGCAATTACTCTAACCGTTTCGGGCGAAAACCGTTCAACCGGTTTTCATGCCCGAAAACGCCCTTGTCCGTAAAAATCGCAGGTCAATGTAAACGGGGCGTAAATCCGTTGGAAATTGTTGTCGGAAATTCCCGTCAGCGGCGCGGGCGTTAAGCCGCGAGGCGCGTGATCAATTTCCGCATAAAAGCGGCGCAAGCGCCGATCTGATCAATATGGATAAATTCATTGGGCTGATGGGCCTGATCGATGGAGCCCGGACCGCAGATCACGGTTGAGAACCCGCCTTCCTGAAACTGTCCCGCTTCAGCGCAGTAGGAGACGACCTCTGTCCCATTATGGCCCGTTAACGCTTTGGCAAGGTCCGCCGCTGGGTTGTCCGCGACGGGGGCGAGTGGGGGCGCGTTGGTGATTTGCGTCGTTTCAATACGGCAGCCCGCTGCTTTTGCGCTCATCTCCGCCTGAACACCGCGGGCGAAATCTTCAAATTCGCTGAGCACCTCATTCGCAGAATCGCCGGGCGTCACCCGACAATCCCAATCAAAAACGCACTCACCCGCCATGATGTTCAACTGGGTGCCGCCATTGGCGACATTCACCGTCATGGTTGAATAAGGCGGGGAGAATGGCGACGCGGGATCGGCTTCCCGTGCCTTTGCTTCTCTGATGGCGGTGACCTTTGTGATCAGTTTCGCTGCCGCCTCAACAGCGGAGACGCCGCGATCAGTTTGACTGGAATGGGTCGTATACCCTGTCACGGTCGTGCGAAATGAGGCGATGCCTTTATGGCCGTCCACGACTTTCATAGATGTCGGCTCCCCGACAATAACGGCGCTCGCCTTTGGCAGTTTGTCGGCAATCTCGCGGATCATCCGCGGTGCACCGAAAAGCCCCACCTCTTCATCATAGGAAAGGGCGAAAATAATGGGCCGCTTTAAGTCCGCCGCCGCCATCTCTTCGACGAGTGACAGCCCCACTGCCGGGAACGCTTTCATATCCGAAGAGCCGCGCCCGTAAAGTTTATCACCCTGCTGGGTCAGCACCCATGGATCGGTCTTCCAATCCTGTCCTTCCACGGGCACAACATCCGTATGCGCCGATAAAATGACGCCGCCTTCGACCTTGGGGCCGATGATGGCATAGAGGTTCGCCTTGTCCCCTTCGTCACTGTAGACACGGTGGGTCTCCGCTCCATGGCTTTTTAGGTACCCCTCAACGTCATCAATCAATCCAAGGTTGGATTTATGCGACGTGGTGTCATGGGCGACGAGCCGCGCCAACCATTCAATCTGCGGGGTTAAATCTGACATGACGGCGGTCCTTTTAAAGCCTGCAGGTTTTAGACGGCGATTTAGGTTCTTCTTTAAAGCAGCGACAGGGCCGCTCACGCGTTAAGCGCTGATTACCCTATCCCGTGGGACGAGTCGAAAGAATGTTGTGTAGAGACCGGACGGAAATCGTCAATCCGCGATCAAGCAAGCGCAAACGGTTCGAGACCGGATAAGTGCAAGGCCGGTTCTGGGGTTGGTTTCGGGCGTGGCGCTAGCCCCTCAACCGCGTTGGCGAAGGCGGCGATATGAGCCGGCGTCGTCCCGCAACATCCGCCGACGATGTTTAGAAGCCCGCTTTCCGCCCATTCTTGCAAATGGGTGCGCATAGAATCAGGCGTTTCGTCATAGCCGCCGAATTCGTTTGGTAGTCCGGCGTTGGGATAGGCTGACAAATAAGCATCGGCCACACGAGAGAGTTCCGCCACATAAGGCCGCATAAGATCAGGCCCCAGCGCACAGTTTACCCCGACGCTCAATGGATTTGAGTGAGAGACAGATCGCCAAAACGCTTCGGCGGTCTGACCCGACAATGTTCGCCCTGACTGATCCGTGATTGTCACTGACAACATAATGGGCAGTGCGACGCCGGATTTTTCAAATTGTTCCTGTGCGGCGAAAATAGCGGCTTTTGCGTTGAGGGTGTCAAAAACTGTCTCAATAAGAATTGCGTCAGCGCCGCCATCGGTCAGCCCACGCACCGCCTCGCCATAGGCTGCTACAAGTTCGTCAAAGTCGACATTGCGTTTGCCAGGGTCATTCACATCCGGAGAGAGAGAGGCGGTTCGGTTCGTTGGCCCGATCGCCCCCGCCACCCAGCGCGGTTTGTCCTCCGTCGCGGCGCGATCCGCCGATTCCCGCGCGAGCCGCGCGCCTTCGACGTTTAGTTCGTAGGCGATCTCCTCCAGGCCGTAATCGGCTTGGGCGATCGTGGTCGCGGAGAAAGTGTTCGTCTCAACGATATCGGCGCCGGCGTCCAGATAGGCGTCATGCATTTCCGTAATGATCTGGGGTTGGGTGAGGATTAGGAGATCGTTATTGCCGCGTAACTCCTGGCCCCAGTCGGCAAAACGCTCACCTCGAAACCCAACCTCGTCCAGCTCCTTGGTTTGAATGAACGTGCCAGCGGCGCCATCGAGGACGAGAATGCGTTTCGCAAGAGCATCTCGGAGTTGCTCTAACCGTTGAGAACGTTGACCGTTTGATGTCGTCATAAGTGATTTCTTTTCAATGGTTTAGGCCGATAAAGCCGGTGTTTAGCGCGATTTCGTATTCGCGAATGCCAATCAGGGGCACGCATCACAGCGATCCCAATTTCCCGATTTTCCTAGATATAAAGATATCTTTATATGATTAGCAAGCCAAAACCTGGCCAGCGATGAAAAAATGACGACGGCTCGTCAGCGCCGTTTTTTCCAGACGCCCTCTCGGCGAAGAAAGGCTTCGGCAGCGGCCATTTGGGCGGCCCTTTTTGAGCGCCCCTCCCCTTGCGCGGACTTCCGGCCCTTCACGGATACGGCCACGGTAAAGGCTGGCGCATGGGCAGGCCCATCAGCGTCAATAACATCATAGGACGGCGCCCCGAGGCGTTTTTCCTGGCTCCATTCCTGGAGCGCGGTTTTCGCGTCCCGATGGGCGTGGGATAGGTCTTCCAAATTTGGCGTCCAAAACAGATCAAACGCGGCGCGCGCCGCCTCTAACCCGCCATCAATATAAAGCGCGCCCAGAAACGCTTCGCAAACATCGCCGAGGATTGCTTTTTTTCGACGCCCACCGGCCTCCTCCTCGTGGGAGGACATACGAATAAGCTGATCAAGACCGAAGGCCTCCGCCGCTTGCGCGCAAGTCTCTTTACGGACTAAGGCGTTTAACCGAGGCGCAAGATCGCCCTCATCCATATCGGGATATCGCCGCCATAGGGCTTCGGCCGTCATCAATCCCAATACGCGGTCACCAAGAAACTCTAATCGTTCCAAATCGCCATTTCTGGAGGAGGCTGCGAGCGACGCATGGGTCAAGGCTCGCTCCAACAAGGCTGGACGCTGAAATCGCCAGCCCACTTTTTCCTGTAGGGCGTCCAATCTTTCTTGATCGGCCATGATGGTTACTCAACCGGATCAAGAAGCCGGCCATAGCGGATTGAAAACGGCCATTTCCAGACTTCCCATGGCGCCGCATTTTCAGCATCAAAAGAGAAGAACAATCGTTCCGCCCGCCCCACAATATCGTCATAGGCGACATACCCGACTTGGGCATAGGCGCGGCTATCCTGGCTCTGATCGCGATTGTCACCCATCATGAAATACCGCCCAGCCGGCACCCTAAAATCGCGCGCATTATCAAAATGCCCTTGGTCGCCAGCACATTCCTGCACGACGTAGGATACGCCATTTGGCAATGTCTCGCGATAAAACGGCGCGGGCGAACCGCCATCGCAGGCGTTTTCTTTCAGTCCGATAAACTCCTTGATCACCGGCTCACCATTGATGTGTAAGTGGCCATTGATGACATCGATCCGATCGCCCGGCATGCCGATCAATCGTTTGATATAGTCTTTGTTCCCATCTTTCCGATTCTTGAACACCAACACATCACCGCGCTTGGGTTCACGCCCTAAGAAGCGCCCATCGATATCAAGACGCGTTAAGGGATAAATCAGCGAGGCTTTTGAATAGCCGTAAGATGGTTTGGAGACGAATAGAAAATCCCCCACCAACAAATTCGGTTTCATAGAGCCCGATGGGATATTGAAGGGCTGAAAAATAATAATGCGCAGAACGAGCGCAATACCCACCGCCCAGACGACCGTTTTGGCAAGATCCCACATTTCTTCAGCGAAGGTCATCTCGCCGCTGGCGCTAACGGCGTTGTTTTCAGCCTTCTCATTCGTCTCAGTCATAGGTGCCTTGTATCCAGTTTTCGTTTACCGCTGTCGTCAGGACGACGCTGTAGCGTAGATGATCACGAACGCTTGGGCGAGCGGATAATCATCGGTGATGGTGAGATGGACTTCAGCCACATGGCCCGGCGGCGTCAACTCTTCCAGTCTTACTTTCGCCCCGCCGGTGAGCGCCATGGTGGGTTTACCCCCTGGCAGGTTCACGACCCCCATATCACGCCAGAAAACGCCCCGCGATAGGCCGGTCCCCAACGCTTTTGAGCAGGCCTCCTTTGCCGCAAACCGTTTGGCGTAGGAGGCGGCGCGATTCAATCGCTTATCCGATTTGGCCCGCTCAATTTCCGTGAAGACGCGGTTGGTAAAACGCTCATTATGGCGCTCCAGAGTTTTTTCCACCCGACGTATATCGATGAGATCGTTACCGATGCCAATGATCATAGGAGCCGTCCTGTTGGGCTTAATATAGCGCGCCCGTGCGGGCGTCTTGCATTAGGCGTTTCATCTCTTTCACGCTTTCCGACAAACTCATAAACAACGACTCCCCGATGAGGAAATGGCCGATATTGAGTTCAACAATCTCCGCGATAGCGGCCACGGGCTGAACGTTATGAAAATCAAGGCCATGACCGGCATGGACTTCCAGTCCCAATCCATGAGCCTCTTTCGCGGCCGCATCGATTTTCGACAATTCTTCTTTGATGGCGGACATGGTGGTGGTTTTACACGCCTCATGATAGGCGCCGGTGTGGATCTCCACCACGGGCGCTTCGGTTGCTTTAGCCGCCTGAATTTGCGCGGGCGTCGGGTCAACAAAGAGCGAAACCCGCACGCCGGCATCACTTAGCTCACGAATAAACGGCGCGAGGTAGTTATGCTGCCCGGCGACATCCAGCCCACCCTCCGTTGTGCGTTCGTTGCGTCGTTCCGGCACTAAGCAGCAGGCGTGGGGTTTTACCTCAATCGCGATTTTCAGCATCTCGGCCGTCGCCGCCATTTCAAAATTGAGGGGAAGTGGAATTTCTTCGTGTAAGCGGCGCATGTCATCATCGCGAATATGGCGGCGATCTTCGCGCAGATGGGCTGTGATATTGTCCGCGCCAGCGGCCATAGCGATTTCCGCGGCCCGCACCGGGTCCGGATGATCGCCACCGCGGGCGTTCCTTAACGTTGCGACGTGATCGATGTTCACGCCCAGGCGGATTGGGTTTGCAGCCATTTTATGTTCCTCTGCCTACAAACATCATCACTGACTAACGCCTCGACTCCCCGGCTTAACGGCCGGAGCGTCAGCAAGGTGGGGCGGCAAAGCATCAGCTGGCCAGGCCTCCACCTCTAAGGCGGCGAGCGCCGTCATTGGCGCACCGACATCCGCCTTGCCACCGGACCGGTCGATGAGACAACCAAGCACCACCACATCGCCGCCTGCGTTTTTTACCGCTTCGATACACTCCCGCGCCGACAGCCCTGTCGATACGATGTCTTCAATAACGGCTACGCGTTGTCCTTTTTCGACGGCAAAGCCGCGCCGAAGCTGAAAGACGCCGTCCACACGCTCAGTGAACATGAATGGAACGCCGAGATGGCGCGCTGTTTCATAGCCGTAGATGATGGCGCCCATCGCAGGGGCAATCACGCAGTCGATCGCCCCGGCCTGGTCTTTCACCTTTTCCGCGAGCGCCCGGCATAGGCGTTCTGTACGCTCCGGGTACATCGAAACAATCGATTTATTGAGATAGGTATCGCTGTGCAGCCCGGAGGACAAAACGAAATGCCCCTTTAGTAAAGCGCCCGCTTCCTCAAATTCGCGTAGGACGTCATGCGTCTTCATGGTCGGCCCCTTCTAATCGTTCAGCATCAATAACATTTGCAGAAACCCGCAACCCTGCGAGAGTTTGGGTGAGTTGTTTCACGTCTTTGACGACGAGGTCGATTTGCAAATCGACAAAGTTTTGCGGCTTATTGTGGAGGCGAATATTGGCGATCGAAACATCATAGCGCGCAATAATGGCGGCAACCTCGCTGAGAACACCGATGTCATTGCGAACCGTCACCATGATCGTCGAATATGCTGTGACCTCATCACTATCGCGCCATTTCAAATCCAACCAAAGCGACTGCGGCGGATCCTCTTCGGCAAGGCGGTCACAGGTAATAACATGCACGGTAACTTTTGCGCCCGGCCCCCGTATACCGACAATGCGTTCGCCCGGGACCGGCGCGCAGCATCGCCCCATTTCAACGGTTGTTGAGGGCGGCAACCCATCGATCGCGCGCCTCGGACGTAATGGGGCCATGCCCGCCGCGCGGATCTCGCTATCGGTTTCCAACGCCGCGCCAGGATAAACCGCTTCAACAAGATCATTGATGGCAATGTCGCCGCGCCCCACAGCGGCGAATACATCATCGACGCTTTCCATATTCAATCGTTTCAGCGCCGCCTTGATCGCCTTGGGCGTTAAGTCCAGGTTAGCGCCGGAAAAAACATTTTCCGCCATGGAACGTCCAAGCGCCAATTGTTCGGCATGCTTCATTTTCTTGATGCGGCGCCGGATGCCGGCCCGCGCCCGCCCGGTCACGGCCATGGACTCCCACCCAAGGGGCGGCGCTGCGTTCTCAGACCGCAACACCAAAACGACATCGCCATTTTTTAAGGGTGTTCGCAATGGTCGCGCGGCGCCATTGATTTTGACCCCAATGCAGCTGTCGCCAACATCCGTATGCAATCCGTATGCGAAATCGAGGCCTGTCCCGCCCTTCGGCAAGGCGATCACGCGCCCCTTCGGGGTAAAACAAAAGACCTGATCTTGGAAAAGCTCTAGCTTCGCATTTTGCAATGCTTCATCCAGATCTTCGCCATGCTGGAACATCTCCAATAATTTTCGCGGTGTTTCGTATGGGTCGTAAAACCCTGAACCCGAGAAATCGACACTCGCCCCATCGCGCGTTTCACCCTCGTTTGGCGCACCCTTCTCTTTGTATTTCCAATGGGCGGCGATACCGCGCTCGGCGCGTTCATGCATTGTCCGGGTTCGAATTTGGATCTCTATCCGCTGGCGACTGCCGTCGTCGCGCGGCGGCCCAATCACCGCTGTGTGGATCGACTGATAATTGTTGGGCTTGGTGGCTGAGATATAATCATCGAATTCCGTCGGGATCATACGCCATGTCGTATGGATTACCCCCAATGTGCGATAACAATCCGCCAGATCATCCACGATAATCCTGAAAGCGTAGATGTCAGCCAACTCGTCGAAGGAGGCGTTTTTGGCGGCCATTTTACGCCAAATGGAGAACGGTCGTTTTTCCCGGCTGTAGACTTCCGCCTTTATGCCGGCTTTTTCCAGTTCATCGCGCAAGGTTTGAGCAAGAGCGACAACACTGGAGCCGATCGATCGCTGGAGCTCTTCGAGGCGCGTGCTTATAAGGTCAAACGCCTGCCCGTTTAGCTCCTGAAACGACAATTCCTCGAGCTCTTCACGAAACCGCTGAACGCCAAGACGCCCCGCCAGGGGCGCATAGATTTCCATCGTTTCCAGTGCAATGCGACGGCGCTTCTCGGCATTATCAAAATATTTCAGGGTACGCATATTATGCAAGCGGTCGGCGAGCTTAACGAGCAAGACCCGGACATCATTCGCCATCGCCATCACGAGCTTGCGGAAATTCTCCGCCTGCTGGGAGGCTTCAGATCTCAGTTCAAGCTTAGACAGCTTCGTGACGCCATCGACGAGCTGCATGATCTCAGCGCCAAACAGGTTCTCGATATCATCAAGGCTCGTTTCAGTGTCCTCCACCACATCATGGAGGAGCGCTGTTGCGACGGTCGCGGGGTCCGCTTTCAACTCAGTGAGAATGCCCGCCACCGCGAGGGGATGGGTGAAGTAAGGATCACCCGATTTACGGGTTTGGCCGCCATGGGCGCGCATGGAAAAAACATAGGCCCGGTTCAATAGGTCTTCATCAACCGACGGATCATACGCTCTGACATGATCAATCAGTTCGTATTGACGAATAAAGCCGATGGGTTGGGTTACGCCTTCTGGCGAATGATCCCCTTTTTGGTGGCCCCCTTCAGGGTTCGCATCATCGCCCGTTTCAACGACCGTCGTTTGCGCCCCAGAAGACGGTGCAGCAATAGACGACGCGCTTCCCGGCGACGTTGATTCAGAATCAGTTTGCGCCTGGACCCCGCCAGATGCTGTCTGCGGCGACGCGCTAACCGCGCCCTCGTCTTTCTCATAGTGGTCGTTCTTGGTCATTAGCTTAAGCAGGACCTAAGCGTTGCGAGTTGATCCGAGCGCAACAGACAGGCCCCAACCCGATTTGGCAAAGGCTATGCGACGCCGCGCTATGGGTTACTATTTCATAGTCACAAATAAAAAGAAGGGGCGAAAACGCCCCTCCCAAAAATACTGATCGATGCAGCGACGCCGCACCCAAATTATCTAGCTTTTTGGCAAAGACTGAGGGGTCGTCATCCCAGCCGCTTTGATGGCCTGGAGGTATTCTTCTTCGCTCGTCTTGTCGAATTGCGGACCTTCTTCGCCTTGATCCATCGTCTCCTGGACTTGCTGGTCTTCTTCGACTTCAAACTGGCGCTGCAGGGATGTCACCAAATCTTCTTCGACGGCCGCTGGCTCAAGATGGCCGTCGGCAATCTCGCGCAGCGCCACAACCGGGTTCTTGTCGTTATCACGATCAACCAGCAAGGATGCGCCGGAAGACAACACACGCGCACGATGCCCCGCCAATAGAACGAGATTGAACCGGTTCGTTACCTTATCAACGCAATCTTCAACGGTTACCCGCGCCATACGTAAACTCCTTCATTCGGGAAGCTTGAGCAAATTTTTGCTTCATCGCGCTTTTCAGCGGAATCCTAGATCGCTTGATTTAGGCTTTTGCACCGCAAAACACAAGCAAATTCGCGACCTCACCCCTCTTCAAACAGGGTAACGCGTCGTTCTGACAGCTTATCCAGCATTTGCTCGGCTGTCGCCCCGGTTATCGGATGGCGCCATTCAGGTGCAATTTCCGCCAAGGGCGCCAGAACGAAGTCTCTTTCAGCAATCCTGGGATGGGGAAGAACGAGGGCTTCCGCACCATCCATCGGCGCGGCTTCGACCTGAGGCCCCGCCTCGCTAACATCGCCATCCATCACCACATCGTTGAATGCAAGAAGATCTATATCCAATGTCCTAGGCCCATAGCGGCGCGCGTTGCCGGAGCGGTCACGCCCAAACGCACGCTCCACATACAAAAGTCGGGACATCAACGCTTTTGGTAAAAGATCAGTCTCAATCTCGGCCACCGCGTTTAAAAACAGGGGATCGTTTTGATCCGGCCAGGCCGGACTTTCGTAAAGTCGAGAGGTATATTTAACGCAAGCGAAAGACCGCACTGCGACGATAGCTTCACGAATGATCGTCTCGCGCGAGAGTCCACAAAAAGGCGAATTCGTTCCAAAGCCGATAAGAATCATGTCTTTAACTGGGTACCTAAAAAAATATGGGCCGTAATACACTGCGCCAATAGTTTGTCAGTCTGTTAAGTTTTGGAGATATTATGTCGTTTCTTGGTTTGCGCGACGATGAAAAAACCGCCCTCTTCATCGATGGGGCTAATCTTTATAAAGCCGCTCGCAGCCTTGGCTTCGATATGGATTATAAGAATCTACTCTCAAAGACGAGAGCGGAAAGCAATCTCGTTCGGGCATATTACTACACCTCGATCCAAGAAGATCGGTCCCAGGATTATTCCCCTTTGCGCCCCCTTGTCGATTGGCTGGACTATAACGGCTACACGATGATCACAAAAACCGCTCGGGAGTTCACGGACCAAACGGGTAAAAAGCGGTTCAAAGGCTCCATTGATATTGAAATGGTTGTCGACATGATGGTCATGTCGGAAAAGCTGGATCACGTTATTTTGTTCACCGGCAATGGTGATTTCCGAAGCGCTATTGAGGCCGTGCAACGCAAGGGCGTTCGCGTCACTGTTATCTCAACCGTCAAGTCTCAGCCGCCAATGGCGTCTGATGAACTTCGCCGCCAAGCAGATATTTTTATTGATCTTGTGGATCTGCAAAATGACATCGGACGGGCCGGCGGCAATGGCAATGGCGCCAAACGCCCGCCTGCAGACGATGATTTTGAAGACTACGACGAGTACGAAGACGAAGACGACGTCTACTGACGGTCGCGTCACGATCTTTTAACTTCTAGTTTTGGAAAATCTGCGCAATTATGATGGAGCCGCAAAAAGACTGCGCCCTGTGCCCTCGTCTGGTAGAGTATCGCGAGGATAATGCAGCAGACGAGCCAGACTGGTTTAACGGCGCGGTTCCCTCCTTTGGCGACGAAAACGGCCGATTGATGATTGTTGGCCTCGCGCCTGGCCGCACGGGCGCCAATAAAACGGGCCGACCATTTACCGGCGACTATGCCGGCGACCTTCTGTATGCCACTCTTCTAAAGTTTGGGTTTGCGGAAGGGACATACGACATGCGTCCCGATGACGGCCTTGTCTTGAAGGATACCCTGATTACAAACGCCGTGCGCTGCGCCCCGCCGGCCAATAAACCGACGACGGCCGAAATTAACGCCTGCCGCACGTTCCTATCTGAACGCTTAACATCATCGCCGTCGCTGATGGCCGTTCTGTGTCTGGGGCGCATCGCTCATGATTCAGTCGTGCGCGCGTGCGGGCTGAAGCTCGCAAGTGTTCCTTTTGCCCACGCCGCCCAGCATAATATACCAGGGGCGGGCTTTAAGGTTTTCGATAGCTATCATTGCTCGCGATACAATACGAACACTGGCCGACTAACGACCCCGATGTTCGAAGATGTATTTACGCTCATCCAGCGTCACCTCGCCTAGGGTCCAACGTGACAAGCGCTTTTGGCCTAAACGGCGGTAATGGCTTGAGAAGCGGCAAAACCATGGTATGCAACGGTTTAGGTTAGAGCCAGCAAAGAGTTAGACACGATGACCAGAAATTGGGGCATCCCGTCGAAATCGGACTCCTTCCGCACCGCACGCGACGCCAAACCCTTGCTAACCCTTAGCGTTAGCGCCGTATTTGGGGTCATTGGCGCGGCGATCGCCGCGATCAGCTTCGGGGGCGCGCGCACCCTCTTGGACGGCCTGTTTCACGGACCGTCTCTTATCGCCGCTGTGATTGCCGCCGGCTTTGGGTGCTGGGCTTATATCTTCGTCTCGTGGTCACGGTTCGCCGCGCAATTCAGCGGCGGCGACGCCTTCGCCGATCTTTTGCGGTTTTACGCCAAAGCAGCATTCGGCCTCTTTCTTTTGTTGGCCGTCGCCCGCTTCTCCCAAGGGTTATTAGGGCCATGGATGGGCGGCGTTTTATTCTGCATCGCGGGTGGCGCGGCGGCGGCGGCGGCCTTTCAAACGGTGATGACGTTTGTTCCCGCTGGCGAAGACAGCGCAACGGGCTGACGCACCCCAAGTTCAATCATCAATCAGACCCAACGCCGAACTTTCTTTCGGTAGTCTTCAAATTCCATCGGGAACCGCCGGGAGAGGTAACGCTCCTCCGGGCCGATCACGAGGAACTGGAAAATCGCCGCACTCACAAAGGTCGTTATCAACACCCAAGGGTTGACGGTTGCAACGCCGAAACCGGCGCCGAACACCACCATCGCGAGATAAATCGGGTTTCGCGAGAACCGATAGGCGCCCGTGGTCAACAACTGGCGCGAGGGCGTGCCCGGTCGCAACGCCTCCCCCTCTTCGGCGAAAAAAGAAACGGCCGAGACAAACAACGCGACCGCCGCGATCAACAGCGCCCCGCCAACCCCATCGGCAATCACCCGCGGCAACGGCAGCACTCCGCCGAAAATCAGCCTCAAGAGGAAGCCCGCGATAAGGCAGCACAAAAAAACCGTTGGCGGATGAACAAGCACCTTGGGCGGCTCCTCATCCCTCGGATCAACTCTATCTGGGGCGTCGCTCTGGGTTGAAGACGGTTTTTTCATGGTCTCACCCTTTGTCGCGCAACAAGCGCTGTTGCTGTCGCTGCCAATCCCGGTTCTTTACCACGTCGCGTTTATCATGGGCCTTCCGCCCAAGTCCGATGCCAATTTCCAGCTTCGCGCGCCCTTTCGCGTTAAAGTAAAGCCGCAATGGGGCAAGGGTATACCCCTTGCGCTCCACCGCTTGCGCCAGACGCGCCGCTTCGCGTTTATGCAACAGTAATTTGCGCGGGCGCTTCGGTTCATGGTTCTCCCGGTTTCCCGCAGAGTATTCGGGGATGTTTGCATTCAAGAGCCAGATGCCATCGGTTTCTGGCGACGCATACGCCTCTTTGATGGTCGCATGCCCTTCACGCAACGCCTTCACTTCCGTGCCCGTGAGAACGAGGCCAGCTTCGATCACATCTTCAATCTGATAGTCACGCCGGGCGCGGCGGTTATCAGCGACGAGCTTGACACCCTCTTCTGTTTTTTTCTTTTTCGGCGCTGCCATTTTGTCGAATACGCCTCGCGGCGTCCTTTATGGGGTAAGATCTAGCGCCTCGACCACCTCATGGAGGCGTTGTTTTGTCGGCTCGCTCGGCTCGACCATCGGCAGGCGCACCGAAGGTTCACACAATCCCAAGATGGAGAGGGCGTATTTTGCGGGGCTTGGATTCGTTTCCATGAACATCGCATCATGTAAGGGCGCAAGTTTGTCTTGCAAGGCGACAGCTTTTGCCAGATCGCCGGCAAGGCTAGCGGTCTGCATTTCGGCGCACAACGCCGGGGCGACATTGGCGGTGACCCCGATGCACCCACGACCGCCCATAGCGTTAAACCCAACCGCCGTCATGTCTTCGCCCGACAATTGGATGAATTCAGGGCCGCTCGCTAATCTCTGGAGTGCGACCCGCGCCAAATCTCCGGTGGCGTCTTTCACCCCGATTACCCGCGGTAGCTGGGAGATGGCGCCAAGGGTCTCCACTGAAATATTCGCGACCGTCCGGCCCGGCACATTGTAAATGACCATCGGTAAGTCGACGGCGTCGTGAAGGGCGGTGAAATGGGCCTGCAACCCGGCCTGGGTCGGCTTGTTGTAGTACCCGGTCACCGTCAACAGGCCGTCAGCCCCGGCTTTTTCCGCGTAGCGGGCAAGCTCGATGGCTTCTGCAGTTGAATTCGACCCGGCGCCGGCAACAACCGGCACCCGGCCTTCGGCCGCTTCCACCGCCAGAGCGATGACGCGACGATGCTCTTCATGGGTCAAGGTGGCCGATTCGCCTGTCGTCCCGACGGGACAGACGGCGCTCGTTCCCTCGCGTATTTGGCGATCAACTAGGCGCTGATAAGCCGTTTCATCAACGACGTCGCCCTTGAACGGGGTGACGAGGGCGGTGATGGAACCAGAAAGTGACAACATTTCAACTATTCCTGTGGTTAACTTCCGATACCCTTGGCCGACGAACAGGGCAAGTTCATGCTCTTTCTAGGGCCGGAGGCTGGCTTTTAGGCGAACAAGCGTCGCGGTAAGAAGAGAACCAAGAGCAGATATTTGCCGCGGCGGGGCGAGAAATTGTATAAATGGGCAGATCGCCCGGTGTGACGTAATCGGTGTATAATGCCAAGTGTTTTGGCGGGAAGACAGGGACGTTCACCCATAAACGTTTCGTGATGTTCCAGATGGCGTAGGATAATGGGGAAGGAATGGGCCGGCATGAGTACGAAGCCGCAAGGATCATTTAGCGCAACGCACTTTTTCACGCTAATTCTAAGTGCGCTCTTCTTCGCGGGCAGCGCCGCCATGAACCATGCTCATGCATACGCCACCCCTCGGTTAAAACCGCCCCCGCCCCCGCTCGTTTTCATTTCCAAAGGCGACCTTGCAAAGGTGCATGCCGTCACCGACGCCCTTGATCGGCGCGCGTTCAGCCTCGCCAAATCAACTGCCTCCACGGTTGAAGCGCCCATCGCCCAGAGCCTCGCCAAATGGTATTATTTTTATGCGGAAGACCCTCTCCTCAACGTCCAGGACGCCGACGCGTTTTTGGACACCCATGTCGATTGGCCAGCGCTCTCAAAGATTCAACGGCACGCGGAAAGCCGGATAACGAACACGACCAGACCGCGCACGATTCTAGATTTCTTTGACAATCGTGATCCGCTCACCGGGGACGGTAAACGTCATCTAGCCCGGGCACTTTTGTCAAACGGCGATCGCGAGGCGGCCATTCTCCACATCCGCGATGCATGGGTGAATGACCGGTTCACAGCGCAAGAGGAAAAACGCCTCCTGTCGCAATATCGTTCTTTTTTGACCAAAGAGGATCACGCAGCGCGCGTCGATCGGCTTTTATTCGCCCGGCAAGTTACGAACGCCCGGCGCGTTTTTGCCTATTTATCGCCAGCAGACCGTCGTCGCGCCGAAACACGCGCGAGCCTTCTGTTGCAGGCCAATAGCGCCGCAGCCTCATTTGATCGTTTGAGTAATGATGATCGACTGGACCCTGGTGTTTTGCACGCGGCTGTGCGGTATTTCCGCCGTAAAAAAGAAGAACCCCGCGCCCTCATTCTCTCCCGGCAAGCCCCGGATGACCCGACAAAACTGCGTAACCCTGCACGCTGGTGGGACGAACGCCAATTGTTGATGCGCTGGGCGTTGAAAAACAAGCTATACGCAGAAGCCTACGCGGCCGCCGCCAATCATGGCCTTGAGCCAGGATCAGGTGATTTTGCAGAAGCTGAATTCAACGCCGGTTGGATCGCCTTGCGCTTCTTAGATGACGCGACGAGAGCCGAGAAACATTTTGCGGCGCTTGCCGGGAATGTCGATACGCCGATCTCTCTATCGCGGGGACTTTATTGGCTGGGCCGCGCCGCCGAAGCTGCCGGCGACAAAGAAAAGGCCAACCGCCGCTTCGCTGATGCATCGAAATATGTCTATAGCTACTATGGTCAACTGGCCGCCGAAAAAATCGGCGGCGCGCCACTGAACCTGGCGTTTCAGCCGAGCCCCCCCGCTAGCCCGGCGGAAAAAGCTAAATTCGCCAGCCGCCCAACGGCCCAAGCTCTCCGTATATTGACGGAAGTGGGCGATGCCCGCACCTTTCTTATTTTTGGGTATCACCTAGACGGTCAACTAGACAGCCCCGGCGAGTATCTAGAATTCGCCGATGTCGCGAAACGGCTGGCCGCGACCCATGTGACGGTCCGCGCCGGCAAAGCAGGCATTAGGCGTGGTTCTTTTGCGCCGGAAGTCGCGTACCCAACGATCTACATCCCAGAAGAAGCGAGCCGATTTGCTCCACCGGAGTTGATCCTCGGGCTATCACGACAAGAGAGCGAATTTAACGCACGGGCGTACTCACGCGCCGGTGCCCGCGGGCTCATGCAGCTTATTCCCTCAACGGCGCAATTGACGGCGCGCAAAGAACGCCTGCCCTATCGCCGCTCTGCGCTTTTAAACGATCCGAACTACAATATGACGATCGGGGCGGCCCACGTATCTCATCTGTTGACGAAGTATAACGGTAATTATGCGATGGTGTTCTCCGCCTACAATGCCGGACCTCATCGCGTGACCCGCTGGGTCGAGGAATTTGGCGATCCGCGCAGTGACGCGGTTGACCCGATTGATTGGGTGGAACAAATCCCGTTTTCTGAAACCCGCAACTATGTGCAGCGCGTCCTTGAAAACATGCAGGTCTATCGCAGCCGTTTGGGCGGCGCGCCCATCGCCGGTAAATTGGCCGGAGATTTAGAGCGCGGCGGCGGTGCCGGCCGCGTCGGTGGGCGCCCTGCCATAAAATCCGCAGGCTTTGTCCCTGAGATTTCACCGCGCCTGACCGCTATCGCGAATACCGTTCTTGAAACGCTGGATGCGCAAGCGCAGACCGCTGAAGCCGCATCAGGATCCACGGCGCCAACGTCTCTTCCGGGTCAGGCGCCGTCGCCAGACGAGCCCGTCAATGCCCCAAAAGAACAAGCGGCCAATGAGGCGCCGTCAACGATCGCGCCCGCCCCGACACCCGTGGTCGCCAAGAGCCAGGACGCGCACGAAGATCGATCCATCACAGATATTGCCGTTGCGTCTGACGAGCCTGGAGCGGCTGGCGCAATCGAGCCCAGTCTTGAGGCTCATTCAATCATTGCGCCGGCCATCGCGCCGTCGCCACCGGCATTTGATAATGCCTCAGCGGACCTTCCTGTAGCGCCGGCTTCGAATGCAGAGCGGCCTGCCGCCGCATCATCCACCGCCGCCGCAACGCCAACACCGCCAGGCTCCCCAGATGAATGCCAAGGCTACGCAGACTATCTCGCCGCTGTTGACCCGGATGCCGCCACAGCCGCCGACCTCAACGCCGGCAGCCTAGCCGAACTCGAAAGCGGCGGCCCGCGCTGTTAAACGGGTCGCCCTTCAGCAGCTGTTGAAAAATTCATTCGAACGGGGGCGCCCAGGGCACGGTGTTAAATCCAAGCCGGTCGCCAAAGGCACCGGCTCCATCAAATAAATGACCGACATAAAAGCGCCAGCAACCGGCGCCGCGCGTCAAAAGCGTATTCGGTGAGAATAGCAAAACGGCGGACATATTAGGCCCACACAGCAAACCACCCGCCCCCAGGCCTTTACGCACAGTCGGCGATCAGTTATGCCCCATCTTCTGCATTTGGGTGAACGGCACTAATCCATCACCCGCCGGAGAGGTGGCCGAGTGGTCGAAGGCGCTCCCCTGCTAAGGGAGTAATCGGGAGACCGGTTCGAGGGTTCGAATCCCTTCCTCTCCGCCATTTCACATTTCCCGGCAAAATCCCCCAAAAACCTAAATGGAACAGACACTTGCGGGGTTCGAAATCCCCCTTTTCGGCAATAGGCCAATCGCTGGCTAAAGGCGAGTTTGAGGACGGTTTGTTTGTCGCTCAAACGCTCACTTTTCCAAAGATTACAAGGGTTTGCGAGAAAGCGCATGGCGAGTTCGAACATTTCATCAAAGGGGCTGGACAACCTTCCCGGCCGGATGCGCCGTAGGGGGAGCTTTGGAACTTCTCCACCACGTTGCCGGAACGCGCAAACAGCGCAGTCCGATCAATTCTCTCGTCTAAACGGAAGCGTTAAAACGTCGCTTTTACCTGAAACCGCACTCTCGATTGTTCTGAGAACTGGCCGAAAATGCCGTCGTCGCTACCGTAGAAAATATCGGCTCCTACACCAACACGGTAATTTTCTCCTAATTCTCTGTACAAATCAAAACGAACGAGTCCATCTCCATCGGTGTAGGAGTTAAGCCATTCTGTGCGAAACTCCATTTTATCGTTGCTGAACGTCCGACTTGCCCGCAATGTGGAAATGACGTCAGTCGTTGGCCTGGTGAGGTTTTGTTCTTCATTGAAAACGCGATCGGCAAATAGTTGCGCGTTTACAAAGAAACCGCCCGGAGCGTTCCAATCCATTCCGCCGCCAATAACAAGACGATCCTCGCGTACGGGCGTTGGGCCGGCAGGTGTTTGCTCGTTAAACGGATGGTTTTCGGAGAATGCTGCTTCGAACCGCGCTACAATACTACCAATTGGACGCACGAGGTCTACGCCAATGAGCGTTCGCCGCGGATGTGTGAGCAAAACGACTGGGCTGTTTTCCGGAACTTGCTGCACAACAAATATCGGATCCTGCACGGGCCCGGATATAACCGTTAAGTGGGATTCAAACGCCCCAATATTTTTTCCCACACGGATAGCATAAACAGCATCTTTTAAGTACTCGTTTCGCCCTTCTCTTTGGACCACAAGCCCTGCCGTATCCGATGCTTGAAAACCGCCCAAAAAACGCGGCGCCGCTCGGCTGAATAGATCACCGCGTTCCGCTACCTGATTAGTTGTTGGATCTGGTGCAAACACAAATTCAATATTTGTATCTTTCACCTTCGTCTGTAGACGTGCGGCCCAAATGGGCACACGTTCGGGGCGATGTTCCGTAGCAACGCTTTCGCGCAAATCGACTGGGTTTACAGCATCTGTAATCCGAATGCCGTCCAGTACTCCCCAGGCGACAACCTGCTTTCCCAAAATAAACCGGGTTTTCGATTTCCGGATCAATAGATTTAATTGGTCCAAATAGATTTTGGCGTTTTGCTCATCCAAGAAAGGCGCTGACAAATCAGAAAACGACGATGTATCACCAAGTCCGGTTTCATCATCCGCGAATTCAAGCCGCGTTGCGACGTTGAGATCGACCCGTTTTCTCAATCCAATTTTGACTTGTGGTTTGGCCGTGAACCGCAATTTCGAGGGTTGCTGACCATTGAACCCGACGCCTACATCGACGATGGCCTCTAGTTTCTTTGATTTCACACGTATTTCAGCGGACGCCGCCGTCACGCCCAGTGACGTAGAAAAAGCAGTTGCGGCGAGGAAAAAATGAACCAGGGCTTTTGTCATTAAAAGTCCTCCGGCGCGCCATATTCAAGCGCATCACTATCGAAAACCTCATCAGAAAGTGACGGGACGTAGGTGACGTCACTTAAATTGAACTCGGTTGAATGGCCGGTTTTATGATTGAGCGCATAAATTGACGTCGCCGTCCAGACGCCATCAATTTTTTCTTTCGTCTTGACCTCAATGGTTTTTAAGGGTTTTCCATCAGTTCCCTGAAAGTCCACCTTATCAACAAACCATGATTGCGGATCGATTATGGCAGACATTCCGCCGTAACCAAGGGATTTTGCGACATCCTTTGAAACCGGCGCACCCGATATAACATGTCTTGGCCCGTCCGCAGTTTCGAGTTGCTCAACATAGGTAAAGTCATAATCACTTAGACCAAACTTCAGGTTACTCTTGACATCATCATAGCTAAAATCGGTGCCGATAAATGAGTCACCCCTGTCCGAGGATGGAATTGCGCGCACACGCGACGTCGCCGGCAGATAAAGCCACTGCTTATCCTGACGATTTTCAGCGTCATAGTCGACGCTAGCAAACGCGGTCCCGGCGATGTTTCTGGGCGTCGTGAAATAGATCGCAATTTTGGTAAGAGCATCGTCAGTGACAAGAAATGATTTCGCTTTTCTGGTGCGCGTGTTGCCTTTCGCATCCTTCAGGATGAGCGTGATAGCGCCCACACGTGCATCGCCATCATTTCGATCCGAAACTTGTTGAGCAATCTCCAACCCGGTAGGTTGCTCGGCGAAGGCGGAACTACTGACGGCGAGAATACTCGCGGACGCGATACCCAAGATTTTATGCATAACTTCTCTCCTTTTTTTGAAACCGATTTGAAATGGAAGCGGTAAGTTGAAATGCCGCAGGCAGAATAATTATTGCGCTGAGGAATGATGCGATGGCGCCGACAGAAATGAACAAGCCGTACCATTGCAATGCGGGCACCTCGCTCAAAATTGTCACCGATAGGCCGAGACTTAACGACAGCATACTGTAGCAACAGGCCCTAACGACAATTGGCAGTTCAGCGTGTTCGCCAGGGTTTTTGTTCCGATTGCGCAGGGTAGCGACGATATGGGTCCCGAAGTCGATACCAAGACCGGCTGAAATCGCCGCGCACATAGAGGTCGCCGGGGCAAGATCAATGTTCAAAAAGGCCATCGCCGCATAAATCGAAGTGACGCCAAAAACCACCGGTACGAAACTCAAGACCGCGGTTGTCACAGATCGAAACAGCATGAGTGAAAACAGGAAAATTAGAACGAACGCCGTTCCCACACCGACGGGATGGCTTGCCTTTAAGTCACCCATCCAAGATGCATTAACGGGAATCCGGCCTGAAACCTGTGCAGATAACGGATTCCCTATCTCCCACTGGGCGACCAGTTTTTCAGCCATCTCAACATCGCGGAGCGTCGACAAATAGCTGTCTTCGTTGAGATAAATTCGTAGGAGCGCATGCTGACGGTTAAAATCGAGGCGATCGGATAGATTTTGCGGGCCACCGCTCGCTTCAAATATGAATAGGTATTGTGAAACGGCTGACGGTTTCGTTGGAAGCGTTCCCTGTGCAGCGTCCGTCAGATGTTCGTGTAGTAACTCTATATGATCCGCAATGCTGCTTACCTTTTGCGCATTGGGTAACCCCATGAGCTGGCTCTGCAAATCCCGGATCGAGCTGATGGCAGATTCGGTTTCGATACCGCCAACCTCTGGTGCGGAAACTAAAATATCAATGATATTCGTCCCAGCGAACCGCTCATTTATTGTTTCGTCAGCAAGTAGAATTGGATCTGACGGCGCAAAGTAGCGAGCGCGCGCATAATCAAACTGGATCATTGACGCTATGGTCGCGAGGCCTACAAACCCGATAATCGCGCCGACAACAATTGTTTTGGGAAACGATGCGCTGAGTTTCGTAATATAAGCTAACAGACCATCTATTCGCGCCATCCCGCCGTTTGAGTGTTTTGCATGTGGGCGCAGATCCGTCAGGATAATGACCGCGGGTAACAGGGTGAGCGATAAGAACCAAGCAGCGATTACGCCAGCCGCTGCGAACCAGCCGAACTCTGCGATGGGGATGATTGGCGAGCCCACGGACATGCCGATAAATCCCGCCACCGTGGTCAACGAGGTAAGCGATACGGGATGCCATGTTTGGCGGAGCGCAATTTGCATTGCTTCCACCGAACTTGAATGAGGCGTTTTTGACCGAACTGATAAATAGGCCGACAGAATATGAAGGCTGTCGGCAACAGCGATGGAGACAACAAGCACCGGAAGCACGGTCGTGACTAAATAATAGTCCTTACCCGCCCATCCCATAAGGCCAACAGCCGTTGCACATGCACCAGCCACAACGAGGACAGGCCCGATCATCCCGGACAAACGCCTTACGGCGATGAACACAATGGACAACACAACAAAAATGCAACCGGGCACGAAGACCTTAGTATCTCGTGAGATGCTGCGCGCCATTTGCGCATTCATGGCTGCAACACCTGCGATATGGATTTCTCGATCGCTGTTGCTAAATTCTTCTTGCAACGCTTTGAGCTCAACTAACGTTGGTTCTGAATCATCAGGGTCCAGCACTGGGGCGACAATTAAGAGAGCCGAACCGTCTTTGCTGTAAAGCAGTTGCTCAAACATTGGCATTAGGCGCGCATTTTCTAAGGCTTGACCGGCCATAGACAAAGAAATATCGCCATCCGGTATCACCGGATCAACAATGAGCTCCCCCTCTTCAGAGGTAATGAAAAATTCTGTCGCGAGGCTCCGCACTTTATCGGATTGAACACCGGACACACCCTGAACACGCTCGTTCAATTGCTGGAATGCCGTTAGATGCTGCGGAGTAAAAAGTGTTTCTCCACGCGGATGGACCACAGCGATGATTGCGGGATCTTCCACGCCAAAAATGTCGGCGGCAAGATCCCGGGCTTTGACCGTCGGGCTGGCGGAATTGACAAAGGCATCGACTGACGGGTTTTTCGTGACGTTTGTAACGCCAAATCCGCTGATTAAAATCAACAGTAAACTCGCCCACAACACGATCTTTGGTCTTGAGCAAATCAGGCGAAACACGGGTGAATTTTCAGTTATTTGCATCATCCAAAATCTCCGAATCAAGAAACATTTGTTTGTCGTTCGGCGGTCAAAATGAGTTCAAAATAAATTGAGATCGATTGGATTTTAGCGACGCCAACTTAGAGCTGGTTGGTACAGGGACGGCAGCATCAAAAGGTGATCGACCGATTATCGTTTCCGATAAAAAAACGGTGCAACCGTCGAAAAACGCTTAATTCAAAGCGTTTTTTACAGAATGGATAAGATATTCCACGATCGATATCGGGGCCAAATCGAGCCGGCCTGGCGCTCTGTCGACGAAGTAAAATCAATAGCTGGAGCTACCTTCAGCGATTTGATCGTATGGGGTAGAACGTGCACGGTGCAATGGTGAAACCTAGCTCAACCCATTGGCGAAAAACTATGAAATCCTACCCATCAGGATAGGTTCGCAGATTCGTTCATAACGGTGGACAAAGCCGGCTAATGCCAAGATGCGTTTAGGTGTCGAGATCGAAGCTATCGGTCAGTTGCGTCGTCGACGCACCGCCAACAAACACATCGAATTCACCGCCTTCGACGACGAATTCACCCTTCCCGTTAAAGAACCCCAGCTCTTTTTCGGTGAGAAGAAATTTTACCGTTTCGCTCCCGCCCGGTTTAATGCTGATCTTCCTAAACCCTTTAAGTTCTCGCTCCGGGCGGCTGACGCTCGCTACCCTGTCGTGAATATAAAGTTGGACAACTTCTTCCCCGACACGCTCGCCGACATTCTTTACCCGCACTGATACTTCAACGCCTTCTTTTTTCTTTCGAACCCGCAGGCGTGAGTACCGAAAATCGGAATAACTTAATCCGTAACCGAATGGATAAAGAGGTTCGTTAGTTTCATCGGTGTAGTGCGACCAAAATACGAGTTCCAAGGGGCCCGGTCGGCCAGTGCTGAGGTAGTTGTAGTAAATTGGGATCTGCCCAACGGAGCGCGGGAACGTCATCGGTAGTTTGCCGCTGGGATTCACCTTTCCCGATAGGACATTGGTAATGGCATGACCCGCCTCATGCCCCAGATGCCACGCCTGAACAATCGCCGGCACATTTTCATCCGCCCATGTCAATTCAAGGGGCCGGCCGCTCATGACAACGAGAATAGTACTCGGATTGACCGCGCTCACCGCCTCTAACAATTCTTGTTGTACGCCGGGAAAGTCGATGTTAGCGCGGCTTCTCCCCTCACCCGATTGATAGGCGTCTTCACCAAGAACAACCACGACTTTATCCGCCGCCCTGGCCGCGTTGATCGCCTCGTCGAAGCCGCTTTTATCGCTGGTGTTGATCTGCACTTCCGTGAGGAAATTAGCCTCGCCGATCTCGACGGCGGCGCCTGGCTCGAATCGAAACTTAATGCCGGCCGCCTCAAAGCCTTCACGAACAGACACGGCGGAGTTTCGCTCCGCTTGCGCCCGCCAATTGCCCAAAGGTGTATCTTTATCGTCGGCCAACGCACCGATCAGGGCAATCGTTTCGGTTCCATCTAACGGCAGAAGATCGCCGTCATTCTTGAGTAAGACGATCGACGCCTCGGCGACTCGCCGCGAAATCGCACGGTGCTCATCGGTGAACAGGGATGCCTGTTCCCGGTCCAAGTCGGTATAGCGATAGGGGTCTTCAAACAATCCCAGATCAAATTTTACCTTTAGGACCCGACGCAGCGCGTCGTCCAACATCGCTTCATCAATTGTACCGTCACGAACTAATTCGGGTAGATATGGTTCATAAATGAAGCTTTCCATATCCATGTCTGAGCCGCCGATCATCGATAATCGCGCGGCGTCACGCCCATCGGCGGCAAAGCCATGCTTGACCATTTCGATGCCGGAGCCCCAATCGGAAATTACGAATCCATCGAAATTCCACTGGGTCTTCAGTAAATCGCGCTGGAGAAAATCATCAGCGGTCGCCGGAATTCCGTTCAGCGTATTGAACGCATTCATCACAGTTTTAACGCCCGCCTGCTCCACACCGGCGCGAAATGGTGCCAAGATCGTATTATGGAGGGTGACCGTTCCCACATCAGCGGCGTTGTAGTCTTTTCCGGACTCCGCAAACCCATAGCCGGCAAAGTGTTTCAGGGTCGCCGCGATTGTATCAGCCGATGAAAGATCATCGCCCTGGAAGCCGCGAACCCGGGCAATGGCAATTTCAGAGCCGAGAAATGGGTCCTCGCCGGCGCCCTCCATCACCCTGCCCCATCTGGGATCGCGGGAGATGTCGACCGTTGGCGCGAAGGTCCAATTCAACCCTTGGGCTGAGGCTTCAATCGCCGCGATACGGGCGCTCTTTTCGATGAGGTCAAGGTCCCAACTCGCCGCTTCCGCCAATGGGATTGGGAACATGGTTTTATGGCCATGGATCACGTCATAGCCAAAAATCATGGGAATGCCGAGGCGCGAATCTTCCACCGCGATTTTCTGAAGGGCGCGAATATTCTCAGCACCAACAGCATTCAGAACGGATCCGACGCCACCGGATTTAATCAACGCGCGCTCGCTCTGATCTCGCTCGTTATCGGGCGCTGGCCCCGTGACATCACCAGGATCAGAAAATTGAGTGAGTTGCCCCGCTTTTTCCTCTAGCGTCATCTGTCCAATAAGCGTCTCTATCCGCTCATAGACCGATGCGTCAGTTTCATCATTCGCCATCGCAAAACCTGTAAAAACCGTCGCCGCGACAACCGATAACAGTAAGCACTTAGCGTTCATTATCGTCCTCTATTTGCTTAGATCGTTCACCGGTGACGCGAACTGATGATGCCCTCGATACGAACGCCGCCGCCTCACCCGTCCATTGCTTCCAACTCAATGCCTTTCGTTTCATGCACGGCTCGGATAACAAAGAGTACGGATAAAGCTGCAAAGAATGCATAAATCGAATAGGCGCCAGCAAGACCGATACTCGTCAATAGTACAGGGAACGTAATCGTTATGCCAAAATTGGAAAGCCACTGGGCAAGACCGCTGACAGCGAGTCCGGACCCCCGCAGCTGGTTAGGGAACATCTCGCCCAACATCACCCACATCACCGGGCCCCATGACATATTGAAGGCAAAGACGTAGAGATTTGCGGCGACCAACGCCACGCGACCTGCGTTTTGCGATAGTTGCAATTGCCCATCTGCGTCAACGCTCGCCGTCGAGAAGGCAATTGCAATGGCCGCGAGCGTTACCGCCATTGCGGCTGACCCGACCCATAAAATGGGCTTACGGCCGACACGATCGATGATGAGCAAGGTGATGACGCAGGCCAAAATACTGACCGCGCCTGAAATGACATTAATCAGCAGCGCGTCACTCTCGGTAAAGCCAACCGACTGCCAGAGAACCGCGCCATAGTAGAACACGACGTTGATGCCGACCAATTGCTGGAATGTCGCCAAACCGATCCCAACCCAGACGAGACGCCTGACCTTCCGTGTGCCTGGGATAAACAAATCAGACAGGCGCGGCTGGTGGCGATCACCCGCAAATGATTGTTCAATCTCCGTCAGCTTTCCTGACGCTGTCGCCGCGCCAAACAATCGCGTTAAAACGGCAAGGGCGCGTTCCGATTGCCCTTTGATCACCAGAAAGCGCGGGCTTTCCGGGATAAAGAAAAGCGCTACAAAGAATAACGCCGCCGGCGCCATCTCTACCCAGAACATCCAGCGCCATGCCGCGAAGCCAAACCAATATTCTGACTGAGACGATCCCGCCGTTTTCGCTAGAATAAAGTTACTTAAAAACGCGGCGAACAGCCCGGTAATAATCGCAATCTGCTGGACAGACGATAAGGCGCCGCGAAAGCGCGCCGGGGCGATTTCACTGATGTAAGCCGGCGCAAGCACACTGGCGGCGCCGACGGCGAGACCGCCTAAGATACGGTAAAAGACAAACTCCATCGATGAGGTTGCGATGCCAGAGCCCCAAGCACTGACCAGAAAAAAGACCGCGGCGATCATCAGAAGCGTTCGGCGGCCGAATAGATCGGCTAGGCGCGCCGCGAAGAAAGCGCCGATCGCGCAGCCAAGTAACATCGAGGCGACGTTAAACCCGGTGCCGATGCTATCTGAGTCGAACGCCGTTTTGAGGCCATCAACGGTTCCGTTGATGACCCCGCTGTCAAACCCAAAGAGAAATCCGCCAATTGTCGCGACAATACTGATCGTAATGATGAGCGGTTTATTTTCTTGTTCCGTGCTCATTGCCTTCTCACCTTCTAATTGAACGTTGGCGACGATGGGTCCCAATTTTCTCTAAAATGCAGCGTTGCTTTTTCTGTCTCAGAGTCAAACGTCATCGGCAGCCATAGATATCGCGATTTGTCGATATTGTTGGGATCTGGCGTGAGCCACTGGTCGAACATGACCAGAATATAGTCGTGTTCGGGAACCACGATCATATCTGTCAGCTGACTATCCCAAGATTTGTTTTGGGATATCACTTGCTTCTCGGAGAATGGTCCGAGGGGTGTGTCTGCAACCGCAATTGTTGTTTCTGTCGCGCCGAACCCATCGACGCCAGACGTCGCAAGGATGTATTTGCCTTTGAAATAGACCATAGCTGGCGCTTCTTGATGTCTCTTCATCAACAGCACGCCATCTTTGTTCGACGTAAGATAATCATCGGATAGCCGGTCAGCGCGAATATCGAATGACGTATCATCATAGATTACATAGGCCGCCCCGGCCTCATCGACAATGACATTCATGTCCCCGACATGCCCGTTTGGCGAGCCCGCTTCCACGACTTTATGGTCTGTAAATGGGCCAAGGGGCGAATCAGAAGTCGCCGTCATCAAAAGACAGCCGGGATAGATAGGATAATAGTAGTGGTATAAGACGTATTTTTTCGTTTTCTTATTATAGATAACATGGGGGCGACCGCTAACATATAATGAGAGAAAGCCCTTTTCCGGGGCCTCCATGGCCTTGCCCTCATGTTTCCAGTTCACCAAGTCGGTAGAGCTGTAGACGTTGTATCCATCAAAAAATCGCTTCCAGGAGACGGGATCTTCTCCGGGATTGTAAACACGCTGATTAAACATACCGCCCGGATTGACGCCCATATCGCCGCCATACCAGTAATAGGTATCGCGCACGCGTAACATACCGCCTGCATGGGCAGAGATTTGATTTCCGTCGGTGTCAGCCCAATCGCTGAAATTCTTGATGGCGACGCGGTCGCTAGAGGGTTCAGCGATTGATCGGTCGGGACGCTGTAAAGACGACAGCGGCTCCTGCGATAACGCCCACCCAGAGAATACGGGCGAAAAGCAAAGCATGAGCGAAACCACCGCGAATAAACTCACTCTACGCAACGGGGTGTCATTTTTTTTCATAACCCTGACTCGCTAAGAAAAAAACGCCGCCATCTTAACGATGACGGCGTTCCAGGGAGGAAAAAAGACTATGTCTAGTCTTTAGAAGCTGGCGCGTACACCGAAGGTAATGCGAGCCCGCTGATCATTAGTGAACAGAACCTGGTTACGGAAACGCCCAAACTGGGTTTGATCGGCGCCCGTAATATTGATTGCGTCCAAGTAGAGAGAGAAGTTGTCGTTGATGTTATAGCTGCCGCTTGCGTCAACCTGAATAAAGTCATCAAAGAACACTGGTTCACCAGGAACCCGGAGCTGGTTTGTCGCGAACAGGAACTCACTACGATAGTTCGCAGCAACCCGAACCTGGAAGCGATCATTTTCATAGAACCCGACGAGGTTCGCCGAGTCTGATAAGCCAAGTAGGTTAACCTGTTGCTCAATCGTGGATGGGTCAAATTCAGCATCACTGGTCACGAAAGTATAGTTCGCCTGAAGACCAAAACCATTTTCAAAAACGTGTTGCAGAGCAACCTCGACACCATGGATGGTGGCGCTTTCGTCTTCGTTAAATGGTGCTGTGATACTGAATGGCGCAACCGGATCGGTCGCGTTGCCGGTAACCGCTCCGCTTCCAGGTCCCATTGCGTCCGCAGGTATGAAGCGAGCACTCGGATCAGTGAGAGGTTCGCCCGATGCACTAAAGATCGTCTGTCCAGGTACGGTATCCGACCCAATGAAGTTAGAGACGTTTTTAAAGAAGTAGTTCACCGCGAAGAAGCTGTCATCGCGGTAATACCATTCCGCCGCCAAATCGATATTGTCAGCGAGGAACGGTGCGAGATTTGGGTTACCCTGGAAAGCATTGAACGGCCCAAATGGATCGACCTCAGCGATCAAGAGAGATGGACGAAGAGCGTTGAGGTCAGGTCGTGCAAGACTACGGCCATACGAGAGACGCAACACCCACTGATCGTTTGGCTGTAGTTGCAGGTCGACCGCCGGCAAGAACTCATCATACTGGCCTTCCAGCGTAAACGGAATCACCTCTGGCGAGAAGTTAACCACCTGCTCGGTCAAACTCGTCGTAGTCAAAGACAACGGCAAATTCTGGAACGCTGTACCAACAATATTTGTTGTTTCGTACCGCACGCCCAGCGCGGCCTTTGCCACCATACCGCCAATTTCGCCCTCAAGATTGAAGTTAACGAAGCCTGCGAAAGATTCTTCGCTGGTATCGAACTCAGAGATTTGAGGCTGGAGATCATCAAGCTGGAAGAAGAAACTGTTGAAAAGACCAACCGGATCGGCAGCCCTCAAGATGGTCGGGAAACCGCCCTCAATGCCTGTCCCGCCGCCATCGACGAATTCTCCAGAACCTTCGCTACATACATCGCAAGGAATCGGCACCGTTGCACCGCCGGGGAACGTCGGGTTTGCGCCCAACCCCTGGAAAACGAAGCCGGTGCTAATACCGGATGTGAAGACTTCGAAGTCAATGAACGAACCGCCGAATTCAACGGATTTCAACCAGCTATTGTCGCCCGCATCCCACTTACCATTGAACTGGAACTGAGTGACGTCGTTGTCGATTGAGATATTTCGAAGGAATGTGCCCAGCGGTGATAACCCGTCCGGATCGAGCGCGCTGGTGACGCCCGGAATAGGCGTGCCGCCGCCAAAAGGATCCTCGCCGCGAAATGCTGTGGAATCATCGAATGAAGCAGCGAAGGCAGTATCGCCACCAGGATAATCAAAAGTAACGTTCGTTAACCCAAGCGCCCCCTGGAACAGGCCAAGAAGGTCATTAAACTCACCATTTGGCTGACTTTGTGATTGCGAACTGTGGAAGTCAAAATCCAAGGATAAACGTTCGCCAACTTGCCAGTTGATATTGCCGCCAAACGAGTCGTTTTCGATGACGAGCTCATTCTCATAGAAGAGAAAATCAATACCACCGGTGGTGCCGTAATCGAAGTTGATCGACGTAATCGTTCCGTTTTCATCAAGAGCGACACTGTTTACAAGACCGCCTTGGATCCGAGCCGTCAAATCACCGAACGCACCGGATTGAAAACGTTGCTCGTCCCGACGGAACCGAGAAAGAGTGTAATCAAAGGTCGCCCGAAAGCCCTCAAAAGGTTCAAACTGCGCAACAAACTGACCGTTCGAACGGGTACGTTCGTTGAGCGAAATCTCAGAAATATTGGTAATCGGACGGAAAATTTCAGTTAGGCCTGTCGCACCGGCCAACGGCACCAAACCATCAAACTCAACCGTCCCAGGCGTTAGTCGTAAAAACCCGTCGGTATGCTCTTCCCGGTCAACAAAATCGCGACGTGCGAAAGAGCCGTTGGCCAAAAGCCCGAGCTTTCCGTCAAAAAGTTTAAACGAAACCAAACCACCAAATTCAGGCGTAATGGTGTTGAGGTCGCCATCATCGCCGCCCGTCGAGAAGTCATGCACACCAGCGGCGCGCAAATTGATCGTTCCGTTGTCAAGGTCAAGCGGGCGCGCGGTGCGAATGTCGATTGTCGCACCGATACCGCCCGTTGGGTTATTCGCACGAACCGTCTTGAACACGTTCACACCAGCCACAGATTCCGCAGCAATCTCGGCAAAGTTGAACGCACGACTTTGCGTGGAGGAATTGACCGTTTCCGATTCCTCTGACGACGAACGCGGCATTTGGCGACCGTTAAGCGTCACGAGGTTAAAGCTTGGCCCCAAACCACGAACCGAAACTTGGTTACCCTCGTTGTTCTGACGATCAATTGATACACCCGTGATGCGTTGGAGAGATTCCGCGAGGTTCGTATCTGGAAACTTACCAATATCCTCTGCGGTAATCGCATCGACCACACCCGCTTCGTTCCGCTTGATGTCCGCAGCATCCTGCAACGAGCGGCGAATGCCCCGAACAACAATGACATCGTCTTCAGCCGCGTCCGCGTCTTGCGCAAACGAAACTGATGGAAAAGCGAGCATTGATAACGCCGCTATTGATGAACAACCGAGTAAATGTAACTTTTTCATGTTCCCTCCCAAACGCGTTCAACCTTGCGCCTGACTTACTGTTTCAAAACCCTTGCGGTGAATTGACTTTCACCTTCACCGTTTTATGGTAGCGCTACCATAAATACTAATTCACGAGATTGTCAATCAAGTTAAGCTCGTGAACGCGTCGTTTTGTCGAAGCGTTGCAAGAAAGCCTGTATCGTGAATAATCAAAACCAAATCAGTTCTGTTCAGCGCCGTTTATTAAAGGTTTTAAAGGCGGTTACGCCCGCCTTTTTCTTGTTTGCTTGCGCGGAACCGCAGACCGCTACTGATGTTTCACCTACAACCGACTCTGTGCAAAGGCCCGCGGACACAGAACAACGTGACAATCTTTTCTTTATCGGACAGGACCTCGGCGCAATTCGTGAATATGTCGGGAGCGATTGCTGCATCGCAGCAGACGGCGCGACGGCCTATATCGGGCTTTACAATGTTCTGTCGGAAGAACTTGATTTTGGCGGGATCGGGCTAGACCCGACGGGCGCCCCAATCACTCTTGAAGGAACATGGGGGTCCGGCCCGGTCAGCGCTTATAAAACCGCAACCGAATTCGATGCGGCGCATCTCGCCATCGGCTTGTTTATCGCCAATAATGACGAGCCTGGCGCGCTTTCAGCCCTCGTCGAGGGGAAGCATGACGATAAAATCCGGCATCTGACGAAACTTTTCTCTCACGTTAAGGGCGATGTCTTTTTAAGAATAGGCTACGAATTCGATGGCGCCTGGAACTCCGGTTACGAGGACACCGAAACGTATATTGCAGCCTGGAGACGGATTGTTGATGTGATCCGCGCCGAAGGATCAGACAATGTTGTCTTTGTTTGGCAAGGCAGCGCGGCGCCCGTCGACGATGTGATCGAGAAAAAACAAGAAGATATTGCGGCATGGTATCCGGGCGATGAGTATGTCGATTGGATCGGCCTTTCTTGGTTTATCGATGGCGATGAAAAACAAACCACGCCGTCGGATTACGCCGCGCCGACCGCGCGTCAATTGGCCGACGAAGTGCTTACTTTCGCCCGGACGCGCGGGAAACCTGTGATGGTCGCCGAAGCCTCGCCCCAAGCCTATGATATCGCCAACCTGACAACGAGCCACCATTCGCCGCTCTGGGATGGCGAGCCGAACACCAATGAAGTATCGCTGTCTGAGGGGGAGCTGTGGGATGCATGGTTCGCCCCGTTCTTCAGATATCTGCAAGAAAATGACGACGTGATCGATGCAATCGCTTACATTAACTGCGATTGGGATTCGCAACCCATGTGGGGTCCTCCCTATGAAGGCGGATATTGGGGGGACACGCGCGTCAACACTAATGAAGAAATTTCAAGGCGCTGGAACGCCGCGATAAAATCTTGGCGCGGCGAATAAACGCCGCCCCCTAACGACCGGGCAAAAGAACCCGGCGCTACTGTGAGGAAACGCTATGGCGCCGGAAACGCGCAACGCACTCGTATATTCTTCGATCATCGCTTTAGGTGGTTTTGTCTTTGGGTTTGACGCCTCCGTTATCTCGGGTGTTGTTGGGTTTGTCACAAGAGAATTCGACCTCGACCCGATTCAACAAGGCTTGGTCGTCAGTGCGCCAACCCTTGCTGCGATTTTTGCGTCATTGACGGTCGGTCCCCTCGCGGACTTTGTCGGGCGCAAACGGGTCCTCCAATTACTGGCGCTCTTATATACCATTTCAGCGGTTTTCTCCGCCCTTGCCGACAGTTTCATGCACCTGGTCATCGCCCGCGCTGTGGGCGGTTACGCCTTCGGATCATTGGTAATTGCGCCGATCTATATTGCTGAGCTCTCCCCCGCCCGATTGCGCGGCCGCTTCGTGGCGATCAACCAATTCACCATCGTGATCGGTCTGTCATCGGCCTATTTTGTCAACTATTTCATTCAATCACTCGCCGGTTCTGACGCCTCTTGGGTAAAATCCATCGCCCTCGATACAAATACATGGAATTGGATGTTGGGCGTAGAGACGTTACCCGCCCTCTTATGGCTCATTATGCTGACCTTTGTGCCACGCAGCCCAAGATGGCTCGCCGCAAATGGTCAGTGGGGCGATGCGGAAAACGTCCTATCGAAAATTGTTACATCGGACCAGGTTGAGGGCGCGAAATCAGACCTTCGTGCCGCCATTGGTGGTGCAAAAACAACCCTTGGCGACCGGTTGAACGAACTGTTCTCTAGAAAAATGATCTTCATTTTGACGATTGGCATTATTGTCGCCATCGTCCAACAGATCACCGGCATCAATATCGTATTCTTCTACGCAACGACGATATTTGAACTGTCGGGGGTCGGCACGAACGCCGCCTTCGCCCAAGCTGTCGTGATCGGAATCGTGAATATCGTCTTCACCATCGTCGCGATGATGACGATTGATTCACTGGGTAGAAAGCCGCTCCTCATTATTGGCCTCACGGGCGTTGCCATCAGCATGGCTATTGTCGCCTGGGGTTTCCAACAAGCAACATATGAAATCGATGCAGACGCCATCGCACAATTGGAAGAGACGGTCGACCGGCAGCAACTCCAGTCAATCGAAGGCATTGAATATCAAAGCGACGTTTCCTTCAAAAACGCCGTGCGTGGGGCGGTTGGTGAAACCGCGTTCAGAGACAACGAAGCTGCAATTTTGAACGCCTCAATGTCGGCTAATTCACGGTTGATCCTGTTCGGGATCTTAGGCTTCGTCGCGTCATTTGCGATCTCATTAGGCCCCGTCATGTGGGTCCTCTTATCGGAGATTTTCCCTGTCAAAATTCGCGGGGTCGCGATCTCACTTGTGACGATTTTCAATAGCGGCGCCAGTTGGTTGGTGCAGTTTCTATTCCCGTGGGAAGTCGCCACCTTTGGCGCCGCCGGTGTCTTTTTCTCATTCTCCGTATTTGCCATTATCGGCCTCGTCCTCATCATTTGGCTCCTGCCTGAAACGAAAGGATTATCGCTGGAGGAATTGGAGACGAAACTTGCCGCTAGATCGTGAGGAAACCAATTTAAGGCCATGGAAAAACTACGCTGGGGGATACTAAGCACAGGGCGGATGGCGGAATGGTTCTGCGGAGATTTTCATAAAGTTATGGACGCAGAACTCTTTGCCGTTTGCTCGCGCACCCAAGACGCGGCCAATACATTCGCGCGTCAATTCGATATAAAAACTACCTATACATCCTATGACGCCATGCTGGCTGACCCCGATATCGATTGCATTTATATCGGCACGCCCCACACCCTCCATCTCGACAATGCGAAAGCGGCCCTCGTCGCCGGAAAAGCGGTGTTGTGTGAAAAACCGCTGACCGTTGGCGCTGAACAATCTCGGGACTTGATCAATACCGCCGATGAGACGGGCAATTATCTGATGGAGGCGATGTGGACCTATTTCCTGCCCGCGATGCGCAAAGCCAAATCATGGTGCGATGAAGGCCGTATTGGCGAGATCCTCCATATCAAGACTGATTTCGGTTACCCGATCCCCTACCACCCTCAGCAGAGAGAATATGATGCAACACTTGGCGGTGGATGCTTGCTGGAAATGGGCGTCTATCCGGTCGCCATTGCAAGCTATTTTGCCCCCGGTACGCCGCAGCTTATCGAGGCTATCGGGACCAAAGCACCCAACGGCGTAGAAGATGATGTGACAGCGATCCTAAAAATTGGCGATGTCACAGTGACGATTGGTACAAGTTTCAAAACGCGCTTACGAAACGCGGCGCACATTATCGGGTCTGACGGGTACATCGTTATTCCCGATGCATTTCGTTGTCACGAATGCTTCTTACATAAAATAGACGATTGCATTGATTCATTTACCGCGTCGCGAGAAACCCGGGGGTATGAATATCAAGCGATCTCTATGTGCGAAGATGTTCGCGCCGGCGCAAGACAGTCATCACTTGTTCCGCATCAAAAAAGCCTGATGCTTCAGGTTACCCTCGACGACATCCGGGCGCGACTGGACGTTAGTCGCTGACGATCTCGTAGGCGAATGCCCGAATATCCGCCCGTCAATGCCAAACCGGCAACAAGAAGAAGATTATCACAAGACGACTGCGTTTGGACGAGATCAGTTCTCTCCCTTGCGCACAAGGTCGCACAAATCAGCGTATGCGGATCGTCCCATCTTTTCATACCTCACTAGCAGCTCAGAATGCCCGGCCTGCTCGGGGTTATCGACAAACCAAACAGAGAATTTTGCGAGAACATCATCAAGTGTTTGCGCTTCCATTTTCATGATAACGGAAATCAGATCCGATTGAAGTTCCAGGATTTTTTCACTAATTGATTCACCTCTGGAGAGCTGGTTTTCCTGTTCATTGAGCAATCCGAGCATGACTTCGCTTGAATGGTAAAGCTTTACCAGTTCAATAATGGGCCCGGGTTCTTTTCGAGATTGGAAAATCGAAATGGCGTCTGGGAGATCGTCATTATGGGAAATCATAATTGCACCTGATGAACCGACTGATCTAATCTGGCTTTTAGTAATTCCTTATTTGCAACGATCATCTCTCCAAATTCATCGATGCATTCTTCGTCAAAAAACTCCGAAGCCCCGTTTAGACTCATCGCGAGACGCGGCACCGATATTTCTTTGCTTATATCAACGCCCACACTTCGCAGGCTTCCAGCAACTTCGAGGTTAGCGACGCCATAACCACGCTTGCACGATGCCTCAACTTCTTTTCTAAATTCGAATGGCTGCGTGATTGTGTGCTCCGTATGTTGATCTAGCCCAGACTCCATTATTTCGCTGACTAATCTCAGGGAACTGTTCCCAAAAATTGCACGCCCCATCGAAGAGCAATGAGCCGGTATTCGCGCCCCTATTTTTGCTTTACATGGATGAGTATCACAGTTCCCAATCGCAATTACAGTAATGAAAGAACCTTCAAGCACCCCTATGGAGGCGTGAAGACCGGTTTTTTGACTTAACCCATCCAAATATTCTTGCAGAGGTTCCATTGGAATTTTCGCGCCAAACCATTGCGAAGAAATCGCCCAGAGTTTGGCGCTTAGTGAGTATTTTCCATCACTATGCTGATTTAAATACCCTTCTGAACAAAGCGTAAATACGGATCTATATGCTGCGTTTCGTTGAATACCGACAAACTCAGCAATTTCAGAGACCGATAGAGGACGATTTGCACCAGCAACGCACTCAAGCACATTTAATGACTTTTGCGCAGTTAGTGAGATACTCGACACGACTTTCCCCCATTCAAGACAGGCCTATCAACAAATCGTGATGCCTATCATAAACTGTTGAGCAACGGCAATGCGTAATAAAATATTCGATTTACGAAATTATCTATTGTTCAAATAATGAAACGCATTTTCTTCTAACCAAACAATTTTACGCTAAAATTTGGTGCATATTTTTATATCGCAACGAAAACAATGCTTGGTGTTTGACCGAAAATTCTAAGCCCTCTCCTCGATGACTTGAGCCGTCGAAAATTGAAAGCGCATATTTCGGTATACGCAGATATCGGTCAGATCATCGGGCGCCCCGGCGGACGCAGCACGGAAGTTTGTTGAAAACCGGTACTTTTTCTTAATTGGCAAGACACGATGCCAACAATGTCCATGAAGCAATAATAAATCGCCTTGTTTAGGGGTCAAAACGATCTGGCCGCCCATATCACCATGGGGCTCTCCAACAGACAGGACGCCAGCTTTGTGGGATCGAGGTTTTACCACAACCTGACCGCCACATTCGTCCAAAATGTCCGACGTGTAAACAAGCCTGTTTAAGTTATAGTATTGTCCTTCTGGTGGACAATCTTGATGCCATGCTTGACCGCTCGTGCCAGCTTTAGAAAACATCACCATACAATATTGGTTCTCGAATGCTTCACCCAAAATCGCATGGGTTATGGCGCGGAATTCTTCATCGTTCTCGATACCGTCAAAGTCCGTGACCCCTTCGCGCTGAGGAAACCAAGGGACCACTTCCGTCGCGGATTTTCGCAAAAATTCTTCGCTGTGCTCAAATTCAGGCGCCGCTCCAAAATGGCGCTCGATCAATGCATTGAGGCGATCCATTTTCAACGCGCAGAAAAAGCCAGGAAGGTAACAAAACCCTTCACGCCAAAAGTCTTCCGCGGTCTTTTGATGATGGTCTGAAATTTTCGTCATCGATCGCTCCCAATATTGTCCGTCGAGAAGGAAAACACCGTCCGGTGACGATAGACTTCACCTGGGCTTAGCCGGGTCGATGGAAACGCCCTTATATTCGGCGAATTGGGAAACCTTTGCGTTTCGAGACATAATCCGGCCGATTTTAAAAACCGATCGCCCTTGGATTTTCCAAGGTTCTGACCTGCATAAACATGCAATGATGGCTGATCTGTCCAAACAACAATCTTTCGACCGCTGTGAGGATGAAAAAGCACGCCTGCCCGCCGCACTGGCTCCTCCTCGGATAACAACACGAAATCGTGGTCAATCCAATCTGCCGCCTCGCCAATGATTCGACCATGACTAAAGTCATATTGCGAGCGATATATGGTTGTCTTCCTGCCATCCGGAATCTGGTTCTCGTCCTGGCTCAATAATTGGCGCGCATTCACCTGTAGGTCGTGATCTCGAATTGACGCGCCTTCACGCCCCGACAAATTGAAATATGAATGCTGTGTTAGATTAACATGTGTCAGAGCGTCACTTTCCGCCTCATATTCAACGCACAACCTGTCATCATGGGTCAATGAATATCGCACAACCACGTCAAGGTTCCCCGGAAACCCTCCATCCCGGTGTTTCGATCTCAGGCGAAACTCTATCGATGCGCCAAGGGCGTGACTGATGATGCGACCACGCCAAACCTTCTTGTGGAACCCACCGCCGCCGCCATGAAGGCATGACCCGTTTTCGTTCTTCTCCAATTCCACGATTTGACCGTTTTCTTCATAGGCCGCGCCACCAATACGCCCCGCAAACCGGCCTACAACGGCGCCAATATAATCTTTGCACCGCTCATATGCGTCCAAACTCGAATGGCTCAGGACAATATTTCGATACTCCCCTTTGCGGTCTGGCGTTAACAGCCCCGTGATGATAGCGCCAAAATCAATGGCTCGGATTTCGAGCCCATTTTCGTTTATCAACCGGTGCTCAAAAACCTTCTCGCCACTGGCTGTTTCACCGACGATTCGACTTGACCCATGGGTAATTGGGTCAAATGCATGTTCTGATATTCTGTCGATGACGCTCATCAGCAATCTTCAAATTCGCGGTAAGAGAAATTCAGAATATCAGCAGGCATCTTTTGACCAGTTAGATCTTGGCACGCCACCCCAACAAATGTCCCCGTGAAATTGGCGCCTTCTCCCTTGCCCGCTTCATCAGATAGAATACTAGCGTCTAAAACATCGCCTACGGATTTCCAATTTTCGCCATCGTCCGACCAGAAAAATCGCAATTCCGCGCCCGTAACCCGCACCTTCAATGAGATACTGCGATTGGCCGATATCTCAATTGGCGCATCCTTAATCGGATAAACGACGCTCAGAGACTGATCGCCTTCGCAACTCATAATCTGCAAGACACAACCCTTTTGATCATGGTAGGATATATATAGGTAGTGAAATTTATGAGCATTATAATAAGCGACAAGCCCCGCCATTTGTTGGAAATCTGAAGGTGAAGCCTCAAGTTCTACTGTCGCCTCGTAATTAAAGTGCTGTTGACGGCGCGCCACGAGCGAAGAATGAAAAAAACTACCTAAGGAATCACGGCCAAAAAGCCTGAGTGCATCATGGCGATCTGTCATAGAAAACAACGCGCCGGCGTCGGAAACACGAAGCCATTGAAAATCTTGGGGCAGAGTATCATCAGAAAAATCGTATTCGATATTCTGCAACTCTATAACTGGTGCCGCATCATAGGCCGTTTCAGGCTCGCTCAAGCGCACCCACCCGTCATCACTCCAATGAATTTTTTGCAACGCTGTCTCACGCCCCAGCGGACTACGCTTAACGCCTGGTAACGGGCGGCTGCACAAATGTGTCATCCACCATTCCCCGTTAACATCTTCTACAATGGCGCCATGCCCCGTGCGCTGCAAATCAGCATTCGGCTTATCCCGCGCCGTTACGGCGTGCAGTTGCGGATCTTCTTCGTAAGGCCCCCAAATATCTTTTGATCTGGCGAAGGTCACGGCGTGACCGTAGCCGGTGCCCCCCTCCGCCGTCATTAAGTAGTAATACCCGCCCCGCTTATATAGATGGGGCCCTTCGGTATAATCCGTCTTTGTACCATCAAAAATTATTTTCCTAGCGCCGATAAGTCTCTGGTTCTCGTGGCAATATTCCTGAAGGACAATGCCGCGAAAATAAGTTTGATCAGGCCGATGGTCCCAGATCATATTGGAATGCCATTTCCGCCCGTCATCATCATGAAACAGACTAGGGTCGAACCCGCTTGAATTCATATAAATTGGATCAGCCCAATCACCATCAATCTTGGTCGACCATGTCAGGTAGTTATGGGTGTCTTTAAAATCGCCATCGAAGCGCGTAACCACTGTATAGCAAAGCCAGAACATTCCATCGGCGTATGACAAACACGGCGCCCACACACCGCAAGAATCGGGAACGCCGGTGAGATCTAACAACGATTTTCGATTAAGCGGCCGATGGACTAATCGCCAATTTTTTAAATCTGTCGAGTGATGAATTTGAACGCCCGGGTACCATTCAAAGGTCGATGTTGCGATATAAAAATCGTTCTGTACTCGGCAAATGGAAGGGTCAGGGTTGAAACCGCGAAGGATCGGATTGTTGATTTCTGACATCGAAGCCTTTGCCTATTGTTGTTTGGCCGTTTCTTTATGGCGTTTCTATATGGCAAAACGGCCGACGCTCGGGAGGAGCACGTCGGCCGTCGCCGCTGCCAGATACGGGCTCTCGCCGCAATCCCAGCGATATCAAACAAGCAGTTGCTTTCCCCACCACAATGTTAGCGCTATCATTTTGACGAGCATGGCGGTCGTGTCAATAGCAAAAGCTGCATTTACTGGATTGATGGGGCGTCCGTGCTGTCGCCGAGAACGATTTGGTAGTTTAATTGGACGATTTCAGAGTCATCGGCCCCAATATTCTTCGATCGCCCTATTAAATCGATCAACGAGTTCACGGCGCTTGCCGCCATTTTATCAAGCGGTTGCTTGACTGTTGTTAGTCGCGGAAAAACGGCCGAAGCCAAAGGCGAATCATCAAACCCGGCGACCGATAGATCATCCGGCACCGTTAACCCTTCCGATGCTGCAACCGCGAGCGTCGCTGCCGCCATGTCATCGTTACTTGCGAAAATCGCCGTCGGCGCGTTCGCTCCCGCCAACAATTTCTTTGCAGCTTTCAATCCGGAAGCGTACGTAAACAAGCCAGGCGCGAGCAGCTTTTCATCAAGCCCAAGCCCGTGCTCCGACAACGCGGCTTTGTACCCTCTATATCGCTCTTTGGTGGAGTACTGATTTGGATTGCCCTTGATAAACCCAATTCGCGAATGGCCCAAATCAATGAGGTAATTGGTGATCTCCCTGGCGGCTTCGAAATCATCAATGCAAATTTTTCGACTGCGCCCACCGCCGCTTAACCCGGACAGAAAAATGGCGGGAAGATCGTTATCTATCAGAAAATCACGAACATGGGTGTAGTCGCTGAGCGGGGGCGGCACGATCACCCCGTCATATTCGCCGGTTAATTTCGACAAGCTCTCTTTTACTTTTTTTTCGGTATCCGTCTCCGAAACTTTGTGCACCAGTAATTGGTGCCCGTGCCGGCTGATCTCCTCCAGCGCCCCGACCAATAATTCGCTGAGATAAAAGGCTGACGGATTGCCGTAGAGGAGGGCGAGTTTATATGCGCGCTTTCCCGCAAGGGCGCGAGCGGAAATATTCGGCTTGTAATTGAGCGCGGCGATTGACTCTAGTACAATTTCTTTCGTCGTTTCGCGGACGTTCGCTTCACCGTTGATCACCCGTGAAACGGTCATGGGGGATACGCCCGCATGACGCGCCACATCTGTTAATTTTATCGATTTGTCTTTTTCCATGGGGCGTATAGCAGCAATTCCGCAATCATTGAGTTAAAATGGACATATAGTGCTATTGCAAACACTTGAATCAATCGCTTATTGCGATTTTGGAGAGTGATTCTACGTTGACGCACTATTATGTTAGCGCTACCATTTTCTAAAATTAGAGAATGACCCTGTTAAAGCTATGTTTCTAGGCATCGATATTGGCACGTCCGCTGTAAAGTGCGTCGCCGTGGACGACACCGGCGTAACGGTCGAACAGACATCTGCACCCCTATCGGTCTCCCGCCCGGCGCCGTTGCACTCTGAACAGAACCCCGCTGATTGGTGGTCAGCCACCAACAAAGCGGTTTCGAACATTTCGTCAGAACTTCGCGCATCGACCCAAGCGATCGGCCTGTCTGGTCAGATGCATGGCGCGACGCTTCTAGGAGATGACGGTTCCGCGTTACGCCCTGCGATTTTATGGAATGATGGGCGCAGCGCGAACGAGTGCCATGAACTGGAAGACGCGCTTCCCGCCCTGGGTGAGATCACCGGTAACCGCGCGATGCCGGGCTTTACCGCGCCAAAACTCCTCTGGCTAAAGAAGAATGAGCCAGATTGCTTCGCCAAGATCGCGAAAATTCTGTTGCCGAAGGATTATGTACGCCTGCGCATGACCGGGGATTACGCCTCGGACATGTCAGACTCGGCGGGAACCCTCTGGTTAAACACCGAAAAACGCCAATGGGCCGATGATGTTCTCAGCGCTTGCGGACTGAGCCAAGATCATATGCCCACGCTTTATGAAGGAAACGAGTTTACCGGCGAACTGCGCAGCGAGTTAGCCGAAGCTTGGGGAATGAATGTTGTGCCCGTCGCAGCAGGCGGCGGCGACAACGCCGCCGGCGCGGTTGGGACGGGCACCGTTCGCCCAGGCGACGCGTTTTTATCGCTTGGTACATCAGGCGTTACCTTCCTGGCCGATGGTCAGTATCGGCCCAATCCGAACGGCGGCGTACATACTTTTTGCCATGCCCTCCCCGATCGATGGCATCAGATGTCGGTGATGTTGAGCGCCGCCAGCGCCGTTGACTGGGTCGCTGGCGTTGCGGGGGTTGACGACCCTAGCGCGCTTTACGAGATGGCGGAAACGTCGAACACCGTCTGCAAAAGCGAGATTTTTCTCCCTTATCTTTCCGGTGAACGAACGCCACATAATAACCCACTCGCCCAAGGCGTTTTCTTCGGGCTGACCCACACATCGGATAAAGCGACCCTTGGGCAAGCAGCGCTTGAAGGAGTGGCGTTTGGCCTTGCCGATGGCATCGACGCGTTACACGGGTCTGGCGCTGTCATCGAAACGCTTACCGTGATTGGCGGCGGCGCACGCTCAAAGTATTGGGGTCGATTGCTCGCCTCCGTGTTCAATCAACCCTTGATCTATCGCGAAGGCGCGGAAGTGGGCCCCGCTTATGGCGCCGCCCGCTTGGCGCGCCTGGCCCTGACGAATGAAGCCGTGGAGGATGTGTGCGTGCCGCCGCCAATCCGCGACATCATCGAGCCTTCCGAGAAGCTAAAAGATCATTACACGGCTCGCCGCCCCCTATTCCAGAAACTTTACAAACAACTCGCGCCTTTATTCAGGGAGAACGCGCTATGACGGGCACTTATTTTTCTGACATCCCAAAAGTTGAGTACAAAGGTCCTGATAGCGACGATCCGCTCTCCTACCGTTATTATGACCCCTCGCGCCATGTTCTTGGCAAATCGATGGAAGAGCATCTGCGATTCGCAGTTTGTTATTGGCATACATTCTGTTGGGATGGTTTCGACGTATTCGGCGCGGGCACGTTCAACCGGCCATGGCATGGCGGCGAATTAGACCAAAAGGCGGCGGACCATAAACTTGATGAGGCGTTCGACTTCTTCTCCCGCCTAGGCCTGCCCTATTTCTGTTTCCACGATGTGGATGTCATGGCGGCAGCCGCGACCCCATCGGAGCATGTGCGCAATCTATCGATTATGGTCGACAAGATTGGCGCGAAAATGTCCGACACCGGGGTGAAACTCCTTTGGGGAACGGCGAACTTGTTTAGCCATCCGCGCTTCATGGCGGGCGGCGCGACCAATCCAGACCCTGAAATTGTCGCCTATGCCGCGATGCAAGTAAAACATGCCCTCGAGGCAACCGAAAAACTAGGCGGTGAAAACTACGTTTTATGGGGCGGTCGCGAAGGATATGACTGCCTACTGAACACCAAGCTTGGACAGGAACTCGACCAACTTGGGCGGTTCCTTAATATGGTCGTCGAACACAAACACAAAATTGGCTTTAAGGGTACGATCCTGATTGAGCCAAAGCCCCATGAACCAACCAAACATCAATATGATTCCGATGTCGCGACCGTTTACGGTTTCTTGAAGCGCTACGGGCTTGAAAATGAGGTCAAGGTCAATATCGAGGCGAACCACGCAACCCTCGCTGGGTGTTCGTTTGAGCACGAAATCGCCCTCGCCAACGATTATGGCATCTTCGGATCTGTTGATATGAACCGCGGCGATCCTCAAAATGGATGGGATACAGATCAATTCCCGAACGACCTGCGCGAGATTACTCTGGCCGTCTACTACATTCTTCAGGGCGGCGGATTCCAAACCGGCGGCTTTAACTTCGATGCCAAAGTCCGGCGACAAAGCATCGACGCAGAGGATTTGTTCCATGGTCATGTTGGGGCCGTCGATTTAACAGCGCGCGCGCTACTAAACGCAGCAGCGATGATCGAGGACGGCACGTTATCCGGGTTCACGAAAGACCGTTATGCGGGATGGGATTCCGGTATCGGGGCGCAAATGCTGAGCAGAGACGCCTCTCTTTCGGACATGTCCGATTTCGCCGTTGAAAAAGATGCAAGCCCGACGCCGAAATCCGGCCGACAGGAATATCTCGAAAACTACGTCACCCGATTTGTAAAGTAGCGGAGACCCAAATGAAATTTTTTGCAGACACGGCCGAGATCGAGGAGATCCGGTCGCTGGCTTCGGCTGGCCTGATTGACGGGGTCACAACGAACCCAACGCTGATTAAAAAGTCTGGCCGCAATTTTCGTGACGTGATCGCCGAAATTTGCGACGCAACGACCGGCCCTGTTAGCGCAGAGGTCACGGCCGTCGACACCGATGCGATGATCGAAGAAGGCCAGTCTCTCGCAAAACTTGCCGCCAACGTCACTGTGAAACTGCCCCTTACGATTGACGGCTTGAAGGCCTGTCGAACGCTTTCTTTAAGCGGCATAAAGACGAATGTGACGCTTTGCTTTTCCGCCAACCAGGCGTTACTCGCCGCCAAAGCGGGCGCAACATTCATCTCCCCGTTTATCGGACGGCTTGATGACATCCACCTCGATGGCCTTACCCTGATCCAAGAGATCAGGACCATTTATGACAACTATAATTTAGAGACCGAAATCCTAGCGGCCTCCATCCGCTCGCCGAACCATATCAAAGATTGCGCTCTTATTGGCGCCGATGTCGCAACGGCGCCACCCAATGTTATCTGGAAACTGGCGGATCATCCTTTAACGGATAAAGGCCTTGAAGCGTTTTTGAAAGACTGGGCCGCCACGGGCCAATCGGTTCTCTAGCCGGTAAAACGTAACGTAGAACGGAACCAAACATGACTGATGTAACGCATGCGCAAATGGCCAATGCGATCCGTGCGCTCGCCATGGATGCCGTTGAACGGGCCAAATCCGGTCACCCGGGCATGCCCATGGGCATGGCCGACGTCGCCACGACCCTCTTCGCAAAATGCCTGACATTTGACGTCACAGACCCCGCCTGGCCCGATCGCGACCGGTTCATTCTTTCTGCGGGTCACGGTTCCATGTTGATCTACGCCCTCGGTTACCTTCTGGGGTATGAGGGAATGGACATCGATCAACTGAAAAATTTCCGTCAACTCGGATCAAAAACGGCGGGGCATCCGGAATATGGACACGCGCCGGGCATAGAAACGACCACAGGCCCCCTTGGGCAGGGCATCTCAAATGCCGTTGGTTTTGCGATGGCGGAAGCCAATCTTAATGCCGAATTTGGCCAAGAGTTAGTTGATCACTACACCTATGTCATCGCCGGAGACGGGTGCTTGATGGAAGGGATCAGTCAAGAGGCGATTTCTTTAGCAGGTCACTTAAAGCTCCGTAAATTGATCGTTCTTTGGGATGACAACGAGATCACGATCGATGGCGCGGTTTCTCTAGCTGATTCAACAAATCAGCTAGATCGCTTCGCTGCCTGCGGCTGGGACGTGCAGTCGATCGACGGCCATGACCCGGAAGCCATTGAGGCGGCGATCGCGGCCGCCAAACCCACGAATCAACCAAGCCTGATCGCCTGTAAAACTGTCATTGGCAAAGGCGCGCCCAATAAAGGCGGCACCGCAAAAGCCCATGGCGCACCGCTTGGCGCAGAAGAAATAGACCTTGTCCGTAAGGCAATCGATTGGCCCCATACGCCTTTTAAGATTCCGGACAATATTTTAAATGCTTGGCGATCTGTCGGCGGCCGCGGCGAGCAAGTCAGGGCGGCGTGGCGTGACCGGCTGATGGCGTCGCCAAATCGCGATGCCTTTGAGCGCCGTTTGTCGGGCATTGATGAGGAGACACTCTCAAACACCATCTCTGTCTTTAAAAATGACCTTGCATTGAAACCGGAAAAAGTCGCCAGCCGTATCGCCTCCCAGCGCACGCTCGAGCGATTGAACCCGGCGCTGCCCGCCCTGTTCGGCGGCTCCGCGGATCTTACCGGTTCCAACAATACGCGGACCCCGGATCTTGAGACTTTCTCAGCGGAAAACTACGGCGGTCGATATGTGCACTACGGTGTGCGCGAACACGCCATGGCCGCCGCCATGAATGGCATCGCCTTGCATGGCGGGTTTACGCCCTATGGCGGCGCCTTTTTGGTCTTCAGCGATTACTGTCGACCGTCGATCCGATTGGCGGCGTTGATGGGCGTCCAATCGATATTCGTCTTCACCCACGACTCTATTGGTCTGGGTGAGGATGGCCCCACCCATCAGCCGGTCGAACATCTCGCGGCGCTGCGCGCCATTCCCAATCTCAATGTTTTCCGTCCCGCCGATATCGTAGAAACGGCCGAATGCTGGGAAGCCGCCCTTCTTGATAAAAATGCCCCGAGCATTATCGCCCTTTCAAGACAGGGCCTACCGCAACAGCGCAAGCAGTATTCTGATGCCAATCTCTGCGCAACGGGCGCTTACGCAATCCATGAGGTGAAAACCCCCGACGCCACATTGCTCGCCACTGGATCAGAGGTCGACCTCGCCGTTTCCGTCTCCGAAAAGCTTGAACAGGATGGCGTCAACGCGCGCGTCGTTTCCATGCCGAATTGGCGTTACTTCGATATGCAAGCCCCCTCCTACCAGCAAACCGTGCTGGGCGATGCGCCGCGCTTCGCCATTGAAGCAGCGGTGCGCACGGGGTGGGACTATTGGCTGCGCCCTGGCGATCAATTCATTGGCGTTGATCGATTTGGCGTCAGCGCGCCAAAAGATGACGCCTACGAATTTTTCGGGCTGACTGTTAATTCTATCGCAGACACGGTCAAAAATACTATAAAGAACAGTGGCAATTGATGTAGAATAATCCCGCCGTCACGGCGTGGCTTCCGCCCTTTCGAGCCCCGGTATACCAAACAACGCCAGCTGTAGGCTTAGGGCAATTCGCTCCGCCCGTTCCATAAAGTAGTTAACCGCGCCAGAGGTTGGCGCTGTGTCGTCCAACGTCTGCCGAAAGAGTGCTAGCCAAATTTTGAAATGCTCAGGCTGGATTGATGCGTGTTTTTTATGGGCGGGAACAGGTTTTCCGGAATAATGTCCGGCATTCAACGCCACCGACGCCCAAAAGGCCTTCATCGTACCAAGATGATGATCCCAATTATCCCCGATGGCGTTATCAAAAATCGGTCCGATCAGTTCATCTTCGCGAATGCGCCCATAAAACGTTTCCACAAGAACAGATATATAGGCCTCGTCAATACCGAGAGATTGTGCATGAGCCTGGATTTCGGCGCGCCGAACCTGAGCGCTTTTTACAGGGATCTGCGTCATGCCGTTTCCTTCAATAAATCGTGCAAGGCAGGGTTTCGCCAAACAAGGTCATCCAATGTATAACGGTCGAGCGCGATATAGAACGCATCTTGAGCTTCGGCGAGGATACTCTTCAGCTTGCAGGCAGGCGTAATCATGCAAGCGCCCGATCCGCCCGGAAAACACTCCACGAGCGCACTCCCCGCCTCCAAAGAGCGCGCAACCGCGCCGAGCTTTATGTCTTTTGGTTCGCATGCGAGGCGCAATCCGCCTGACCGGCCGCGCACCGACCCAACAATCCCCTTCCCGCTCAGGGTTTGGGCGACCTTCATGAGATGGTTCTTTGATATGTTGTACCGCTCGGCAATCTCCGAAATCGTCGAGAGCCGGTCGGTATTCACGGCCAAATGCATCAGCATCCGCAGAGCATAGTCAGTTTGCACAGTGAGGCGCATCACATCGTCCTTTTAATGCATTTCATATATTTCTTTTACGCCGCATTTGCAATAGGGACATGCAGATAAAATGGCGCTTTCGGGGAAGCGCCATGCGTGACCCGAAAAACCGGAGGGAATGGCCCAACTCTAAGCAATCGCCAATTAACCAGCGTTATTGCCAGTTATATGGTAAACGGATTGTTCAATTTTGCGTGGCGCTAGATTCCTGGGGTAATTTTGGTGATACCTGTCACTGCCGTTACAACAAATACCGCGCCAGATAGGCGGCTGTCTTTGCGGTAATTCCGTCCCTGTCATAGGGCGGAGAAACCTCAACGATGTCCACCAATGGCATTGGCGTATTTTGTTGCTCGCATAGTTGATCGACCGTCGTCAGAATATGCTCAATGGTCGCGAATGGAACGCCCCTGACGGCAGGCGCACTTACCCCGGGCGCCTGATAATGCGGCAAAACATCGATATCGATTGAAAGATGGACAATATCGCTTCTTTCGATCAGTAAACGGATTTTTTCGTCGAAAACGGCCGAGCCGTCGACCATCTCTCGGTCGAGAACGAAATCGACGCCCCAGACCTTTGCTCGTTCGAATAACGCTTGAGTGTTGGCCTCTTCTGCAACGCCAATGCACAGATAGTTGAACCTATCGGGATCGAGGTTTCGAATTTGATTAAACGGCGTTCCCGATGAAGGCCCCGCGTCGCCAGGGTTTCGCAAGTCCAGATGCGCATCCAAATTAATGATGCCGATCCGCTTGGTTGAGAATCGTTGCTTAAGCCCGAGGTGACTGCCAAAGGCTGTTTCGTGTCCCCCGCCCAACACCATTAACCGCTCTTTTGTGGCCAGGGCATTTGCAACCCGATCTGACAGCATTTCTTGCCCATGCTCGAGGTCATCACCGTCAACGACGATATCGCCCAGATCGGCAAACTCCAACCCGCCCATGCTTGGTAGATTCGCCATCGCGTTTCGAATCGCTGCCGGACCCAGCTTTGCACCTGGTCGGCCCTTATTGCGGATCACGCCCGCTTCACAGGCGAACCCGATAATGGCGCGATCGGCATCATCGCGCACATCTTGCCACAATCGCCGGGCTTGAGGGCCATCCTCAGGGTCGATCCGACCCATGACGGTATCAACATTTCGATGGTAGACAGACATTGTGTCTTTCCCCTCATAACTTTGATTGTAATTCAAAACCCGGACGAAAAAGCAACCGGACGGTGGTGATGAAATCCGAACCAAGCCAAGTGGTCCGTTCAAGCGTGAACAAGGGCGCGCCGTCTTTTGTTTCCATAACATCCGCAACGCGATGATCCGCGGCCGTTGCGCCAAAACGCAGGTCGCCAGAGGTGTACGGCACGGTTCGAACCAGCCATTCGTTTGCGCTTATCTCATCAAGCGGCGCAGATAATATCTCCGGCACTGACAGAGTGTTCACCCAACGTGTTTCAAAAGCGAATGCACGCCCATCCGCCAGATGCAACGTCTCTAAGAAAAGCGCCTTTTGATCACTCTCTAGATCAAGGCGGTCTTGGATGATCTTAGTTGGGTGTTTTTGATGCCGTTTCAGGAGTTTGTGACTGTAAACAGCGCCAGTGTCTTCAACTTGGGTTCGAACGATTGGAATCGTCAGTTTCGTTTCGCGGCGCGGTATTTCACGAACGCGCGTTCCGCCCTTTCTCTTACGCTCAACAATGCCGCGCTCCGCCAAGCCCCTAATGGCCCTGTTCATGGTTGTTCGTGCGCAACCATATTCACTGGAAAGTTCAACCTCTAACGGCATTTTTTCGCCGGGAGCCCATTCGCCAGACTGGATCCGCTCAAAGAGGCTTTGCTGAATTTCTTGATGGGAGTTGCCCGCCATGTGTTGCACATCCATTTTTTATGTGCATACATATTACGCGATTTGAGATTTGAATTCAACCAGAGATCCGCCGCCATGGCCAACCTAACGAGATATGAAGATTGCATCGCTGCTACCATGCAGCCGGACGGCGATACTTACGGGTTAATTAAAGATGCGTGCATCATCACCGATGGTGAAGCGATTGTTTGGGTCGGGAGCAGGCAAGACTTACCTGCCTCTTATGCGTCGGCGGATGCCGTCTCCCTTTCCGGACGCCTCGTGACGCCCGCCTTGATCGATTGCCACACCCATCTCGTATTCGGGGGAAATCGCGCCGCTGAATTTGAACAGCGACTGAACGGTGTCAGCTATGAAGAGATATCGAGGCGTGGCGGCGGAATACGCGCCACCGTCGCAGCAACCCGCGCCGCCTCCTTCGATGACCTTCTTTCCAGCGGGCTGCAACGCCTCGATCAACTCATACAATCGGGGGTCGGGGTTGTCGAAATAAAATCTGGCTACGGCCTCTCCGTTGACCACGAAATTCGTATGCTTCGTGTTGCACGAGAACTAGCGAAGCGACGCGATGTTAAGATTGTCACGACATGGCTCGCGGCCCATGCATTGCCTGCGGAATATGCCGATAACAGAGAAAAATATATCAATGAGGTCGTCATCGAAGGCTTGTGGCAAGCTCGTACTGAGGGGCTTGTCGATGCGGTGGATGGCTTCTGTGAGACAATTGGTTTTTCGCCAGATGAGATCACCAAGATTTTCGATGTTGCCCGCGATCTCGACTTGCCGATCAAGTTGCATGCTGAACAACTCTCTGACCAAAAAGCGGCCCTATTGACCGTGCAATACAATAGCCTTTCCGCTGATCACCTCGAATTTTTGAACCCGTCCGACGTTGGCGCATTTGCAGAATCCGGATGTGTTGCGGTGCTATTGCCGGGGGCGTTTTACACTCTGCGCCAAGACCAAGCGCCCCCAGTGGCGGCGCTGCGTGAGCATGGGGTTCCCATCGCTATCGCCACCGATTGCAATCCGGGAAGCTCCCCCGTTTCATCGATTTTGATGGTGATGAATATGGCATGCACGTTGTTTTCACTAACCCCTGAGGAGGCGCTAATTGGCGTCACGCGAAACGCCGCGAAGGCGTTGGGTCTAGAGGGAACCCATGGAAGCATCCAATCCGGCGCCTCTAGCCATCTGGCGGTCTGGAGCGTCAACGATCCAGCTGAACTCTCCTACTGGATCGGCGCAACGCCTTTTAATCAGTTCATCAATTAAGCGGTTTTCTTATGACTATAACCCTATCTTCTGGCTCAGCGTCCCTGGATGATCTTGAAAAATTCTATCGCGAGGGAACGCCGTTTGAAATAGCAAAATCAGATTTCGACCGCATTCGCGTTAATCAAGCAGTTCTGACGGCATGTCTTCAAACTGATCAAACATTTTACGGCATCAACACAGGCTTCGGAAAACTGGCGTCGGTCAAGATAGGGGCGGACAAATTATCAGAGCTCCAACAAAACCTCGTTCGCTCCCACAGCGCCGGATTTGGACAACCGCTGCCGCCACCAGTCGTTCGACTCATCATGGCCCTAAAATGCTTGTCATTTGGCCGGGGGGCGTCGGGCGTTCGTCCAGAGCTCGTCATGCGTCTACAGGAGATGTCGAAGCATGACATCCTTCCCGTCATCCCGGAAAAAGGATCCGTTGGCGCCTCTGGAGACTTAGCGCCCCTCGCCCATTTGGCCTTAACGCTCATCGGCGAGGGAGAGGTGTTCTATCACAACAAGCGCGTGCCAACCGCAGACGCGCTTGGTCAAGTGGGCCTTACGCCCCTGACGCTTCACCCCAAAGAAGGCTTGGCCCTTCTCAATGGCACGCAAGTTTCGACGGCGTTGGCGCTTGCCGGGTTGTTTGACGCTTGGCAGCTGACCAATGTCGCCATCATTACGGCGGCCTTGTCGATTGATGCGGCGATGGGATCATCAGCGCCGTTTCGCCATGAGATTCACGACCTGCGTGGCCATGCCGGACAAATAGAAAGCGCAGCAAGGCTTCGGCAACTCCTGTCAGGGTCGGCGATTCGGGAAAGTCATCGCGATGATGACGATCGCGTGCAAGACCCTTATTGCCTGCGATGCGCGCCCCAGGTACTGGGCGCTTGCATCGACCAGTTAAGACATGTCGGACGCACGCTCGAAATCGAGGCAAACGCAGCAACCGACAATCCGCTGATCGTCGGCGAAGGCGATATTCTTTCTGGCGGCAATTTCCATGCAGAACCGGTTGGATTGGTCGCTGACCTCGCCGCGATCGCCATCTCTGAAATTGGGTGTATCGCCCAACGCCGTGTGGCGTTGCTCGTCGATCCCGCCCTGAGCTTTGGATTGCCCGCCTTCTTAGCGCCAGAGCCTGGATTGAAATCTGGATTGATGATCGCTGAAGTCACATCGGCCGCCTTAATGAGCGAAAACAAAGCTCTTAGTAATCCGCGGTCAGTGGATTCAACACCGACATCGGCGAATCAGGAAGATCACGTTTCCATGGCATGCCATGGGGCGCGGCGCCTTCTTGAAATGACGGAAAACCTCAGCGGTATTCTCGCCGTCGAAGCAATGGCCGGCGCACAAGGCGTCGAGTTACGCGCCCCCCTTCAAACAAGCGGCCTTTTAGGCTGCGCGGTCGAGGAGATCCGGCATGTTTGCCCTCCGCTAACAGATGATCGCAATGTAAGCCCAGATATCGAAGAGGTCGCGCGCCTTTTGAAATCAAAAGACTCCTTCGCGGACGTCACCGCCGCTATCGACCCGATGCCGCTCACATAAAATAAAAACGCCTTTACGACGCAGGAACCGACAATGTCAGAACACTTAAAAAACCGCCGCGATGTTAAGAGCCCGACCGGACCCGACCTCAATTGTTTGAGCTGGGCGACCGAGGCGCCTTATCGAATGATTCAAAATAACTTGGATCGCGAGGTCGCCGAAAACCCTGACGAGTTGGTCGTTTATGGCGGTATTGGCCGCGCCGCCCGTTCGTGGGAGGCCTTCGACGTTATTCTAGAGAGTTTAAAATCATTGCGGGCTGACGAAACACTTTTGGTCCAGTCAGGCAAACCCGTCGGCGTATTTCAGACCCATGAAAACGCGCCGCGGGTTTTAATCGCGAACTCAAACATCGTTCCCCATTGGGCGAATTGGGATCATTTCAATGAGCTCGATAAACAAGGGCTCATGATGTACGGCCAAATGACCGCCGGCTCCTGGATATATATCGGCACACAAGGGATCGTTCAGGGCACCTATGAAACCTTCGCTGAAGCAGGCCGTCAGCACTTCGATGGCGACCTTACAGGTAAATGGATCCTAACCGGTGGTCTCGGTGGTATGGGCGGCGCGCAACCCCTTGCCGCGGTATTCGCCGGCGCGTCCTGTCTTGCCGTTGAATGCAATCCGGAGAGCATCGATTTTCGACTTCGAACAAAGTATCTGGATGAAAAAGCAGAAACCTTGGACCAGGCGCTCGACATGATCGCACGGTGGACGGAAAATGGCGAAGCAAAATCTGTGGGGTTGATCGGCAACGCCGCCGATGTTTTCACCGAACTTGCGACGCGCGCTAAGGCCGGCGGCATACGTCCCGATCTCGTTACGGATCAAACCTCCGCCCACGATCCTATCAACGGATATTTACCATCGGGGTGGACGATCGCTGAGTGGCAGACAAAACGCAAATCGGCCCCGAAGGAAGTGGAAAAAGCGGCTCGCGCCAGCATGAAGCGTCACGTCGCAGCGATGTGCGCGTTCGAAGAGATGGGCGTTCCTACTGTGGATTACGGCAACAACATCCGGCAAGTCGCTCTCGAAGAAGGTTTGGAAAATGCGTTCGATTTTCCGGGCTTCGTCCCGGCCTATATCCGCCCCCTTTTCTGTCGGGGTGTCGGGCCATTTCGGTGGTGCGCCCTATCGGGCGACCCTGAAGATATTTATAAAACCGATGCAAAAATGAAAGAGCTGTTCCCGGACAATTCACACTTGCATCAATGGCTGGATATGGCGCGCGAAAGAATCTCTTTCCAAGGACTGCCGGCTCGAATTTGTTGGATTGGATTGGGCGAACGCCACAGGGCGGGACTGGCCTTTAACGAGATGGTCGCCAATGGGGAGCTAAGCGCCCCCGTCGTTATAGGCCGGGACCATCTCGACTCCGGCTCTGTCGCTAGCCCAAACCGCGAAACAGAAGCCATGCAAGACGGGTCTGACGCCGTTTCAGACTGGCCTCTGTTGAACGCCCTGTTAAATACCGCTTCAGGCGCGACCTGGGTTTCTCTTCACCATGGCGGCGGCGTTGGCATGGGCTTTTCTCAACACTCAGGTGTTGTGATTTTGGCCGACGGAACTCATGAAGCGGCGCGACGCATTGAACGCGTCTTATGGAATGACCCCGCTACCGGCGTCATGCGCCACGCTGACGCCGGATACGACATCGCCAAAAAATGCGCACGGGAGCACGGACTAAGATTGCCGTCTATTTTGTAATCGAAAGCACCCCAAGATAATTGCCATTCCTAGTAGGATTTTCTGTTTAGAGCCTCAACAGTTTCCGGAGCCCGCTTCGGAACGCGTCAAATGCCGTCTCGGCGGAAAAAATTAACAAAGCGGAATTAGAAAAAATTCCCAAATACACCGCTTATTGCTTTCTGGCGTATCACCTCGATAAATGCGTTTCAGCATCATGGAATGCCTCGATGATGCGACAAACGGATGTGGTGATTGAAAACGCAACTGAAAAACCGGGATCAGGAATGGCCTCTACAGATTTGAACTCGATACCCGCCAAGGGGTCGAAAACCAGCCAGGAATGGTGGCGCGGCGCCGCCATCTATCAGATCTATCCCCGTAGTTTCGCTGATTCCAACGGCGATGGCATTGGCGATCTCCCCGGCATTACGGCCAAGCTAGACTATGTCGCTTCCCTTGGGGTCAACGGTATCTGGCTCTCCCCCTTTTTTACCTCACCGATGGCCGATTTCGGCTATGACGTCTCGGATTATCGCAATGTCGACCCCACATTTGGCGCCCTCGCCGATTTTGACGCTCTTATAGAGCGCGCCCACGGGCTTGGCCTAAAAGTCATTATAGATCAGGTTTATTGTCATACATCGGATAAACATGAGTGGTTTTTCGAAAGCCGCCAATCCCGACACAACGATAAGAACGATTGGTACGTTTGGGCGAACGCAAAAGAAGATGGAACGCCGCCCAACAATTGGCTATCCGTATTCGGCGGCCCAGCGTGGACATGGGATTGCCGCCGTCGGCAGTTTTATCTCCACCATTTTTTAAAAGAACAACCCACCCTAAATTTGCACAATTCAACCGTCATCGACGCCTTAATCGATGTTGGTAAATTCTGGATAGAACGCGGCGTCGATGGGTTTCGTCTCGATGCACTCAATATTGGTATGCATAATGAGGAATTAAAAGACAATCCGCCAGCGGGGAATTGGGATATCGCTGAGCGCGCTTATGATATGCAAAACCATATTCATACGCTCTCACATCCCAAAATGGAGAAAGTTGTTCAGCGATTCTCTAAGGCATTTCGAGAATTTGGCGGTCAATCATTTTTCACCGTCGCCGAAATTGGCGGCCCTAACCCTCACCCGGTTATGAAATCGTTCACCAGAGGGGCCGAGAATTTAAGTTCTGCTTACTGTTTTGATTTTATCGGCTCAGCGAGCGTGACCAGAGATTACATGCGTTACGCCTTATCGCAATGGCCCAATACAGAGGATGATGGGTACCCAGCTTGGGCGTTATCCAATCACGACTGTCGGCGCGTGGCTTCGCGGTGGATGAGGGGCGATGACCGAAACGCCAATGCCCGTCTATTTGCATTGTTTCACGCGTGCTTCCGTGGCGCGACATTTATCTACCAGGGAGAAGAGCTGGGCCTTCCGCAAGCTGATATTCCATTTGAACAACTAGTCGATCCGGAAGGCATCGCCCATTGGCCGGAAAGCCAAGGCCGCGACGGCGCGCGTACGCCCATGCCATGGCATGTCGACCAACCACATGCCGGGTTCAGCGAGATTGAACCATGGCTCCCCGTTAACGAAGCTCATCGCGCCCTCGCTGTTGACGCCCAGGAGGGGGCTGACCAATCGGTGCTAACGTTTTTCCGCAAAGTCCTGGCAATGAGACAATCATCGGAAACATTACGAGGCGGCGACTGTGTAGTCCTTGACGCGCCAGAGAGCGTTCTGGTCGTCCGACGGGTGTTGAATGGCGATGAATGGTTGTGTGTTTATAATATCAGTACCGCAACGACCGATTGGCCAACGTCGCACGCTGACGGTTTCGAAATAATTCTCTCAACAAACATGAATGAAACCCCGAGCACCGCCCCAGATTTGCTACCACCCCTTGCCGGCTTTGTTGCCCATAAAATGATTTAAGTCTCAAACGGAATAGAAGTGACTTCGCCTTTTATCAAATCAGTACCCAATTTAAGGCGTAACCACATTGAAATTCGCATCAAACTGAGTGTGAACCGATAAATAATCGATAAACCGTTGCGGATTCCCGTCAATGCTTATCGCTCCACTTTCCAGTTTATTTTGAAATGTTGCTACCCCGAGTGTAATCTCGTCTAAATCCGCACGGGTTAACTGAACTATAATATCCCCGGGCCTGGCATCTTGATTTTCGAGATGGGTTGCCGTTCCATTTTGCACAACGACGCGAACGCGTTCACCCGTGTCGGAGAACGAAAAATGAACCGCATGGGTGGTTTCGCCCGGGGTCGGATCAACCCGCACCGCTAAAGCATCAAAGTACTGATGCGTTGACACCGCCCGCACAAAATCCTCTGTAATCGTTCGAACAGACGCTCCAGCCGGGCCGCCATTACGGACTTCTACCGCCGCCGCAAGGTAGTAGTTCCGAAATATTGCACTTTCAGCCTGGAAACCAAGTTGCTCATAACAAGAAGACAGGTAATTTCTTCCGGTAACATTTTCAGGATTTGCAAACACCAGACTATTGAGAAGCTTCGCTGCCCAACGATAATCGCCCCTGTCATAATACCGTATGGCATGATTTAGGATATTCTGTTCACCACCAGCAAGCTCAACCAATCGCTCCGCTTCATCCGCAGGCGGAAGCGGGTCCAAATTGGCAGGGTTCCCATCCCACCATCCGAAATATCGCTGATATGTTGCCCGCGCATTGTGATTGACGCTGCCATAATAGCCACGAACAGAGAATTCTTGACGCATAAAATCCGCCTCACCCAATAGCGGCGGGATCTCGTGCATCGTGTACCCGGAATTTGCTAAACGCATGGTTTGATCATGGATATACCGATAAACATCCCTATGCGCCTTCAAGAGTTCTCGGGATTCCTGATTACCCCACGTTGGCCAGTTATGTGACCCCAAAACGATTTCTACGTCATCACCGAAATGAACGAGTAGATCGTTGATTGCGTCCGCCCATGCCAACGCATCACGAACTTGTGCACCCCTGGGCGTCAATACATTGTGCAGTGTACCGACGGCAATTTCCGCAACATGTATCGCTTTATATTTAGGGAGAAAAAAGGTGAACTCCGCAGGCGCCTCTGTCCCGTGCGCCATGTGGAATACAAATTCAACGCCGTCGATCAAAACCGGTTCACCACCGACGGAAATTTCCTCTGTTGGCGCGATAAACCCGATAGTACCCGTAGATAATCCTTTGCCAATGCCAGAATCGACGATACCCGTGGGGCTAGCGTCCAAGTTAAAACCAAACTGGAATTGGGAGCGACGCGTCATCGCATTACCGGCGATTATATTCTCGGAAATCGCATGTTCTTCGACCCCTTCGGGGCCAATAATCCGCACTTGCCCGTTTTTGATTTGTTCATCGGCCACGATACCGCGAACGCCGCCAAAATGATCAGCATGGCTATGGGTATAAAGCACAGCCGTTACGGGCCGTTCTCCCAATTGTTTATTGATAAGAGCAAGTGACGCGGCCGCTGTTTCTTTTGTCAGTAATGGGTCAATAATTACCCATCCTGTTTCCCCTTTGATCACTGTCATCACGGCGAGGTCATAACCGCGAATTTGATATAGCCCTGGCGCTACCTCAAATAATCCGTGCAGCATGTTCAGTTTGGCTTGACGCCATAAAGATGGGTTGACGGTATCGGGTGATTCACCGGTCAGAAAAGAGAACCGTGACAAATCCCAAACCACGCGGCCATCATCAGCAAAGATTTTTCCATCAGGAATTTGTGCTATCAATCCCCGACTCGCATCTTCGAAATCGCTCTCATCGTCGAACGGCAACAACTCGTATATAGACTTATTATTTGCAGCCGTAAAAGACGTCGCTTGACCAAAAACAGGATCCGAAACAGGCCGATTCGGATTGAGGATTTCTCTCTGCACCTGATTTAAATCATGCAATTCTTTCTGCACTGTATCAAGACTAGCGGCGATCTCCTGAAGGGCGGACACATGCGCTTGTTGCCATTCTTGCTCCCCACCATTTGGTTGACGATTTTCCTGTTCATGCGGGGTCGCAGGTCCGCTCGCATTATCATCTTTTGACCCGCCGCATGCCCCTAGAACAAAGAGGCACGACGCCATGAGAACTTTACATTTTGAAAACGACATAGGAACCTTTACGATATTATCCGTATAGCGCATTTAGAAAAATTGCCGGTAACTTATGCCATCCCGGCTGATGTTGAAAATCCGTCAGACGTTCACCGATTATATGTTGGCGTTTGTTACTTACAAACCAAGGAGGCTTTGGTAAAATAGACCATTCCCCCTTTGTAAAACTGCGGGGAAATGGTCGGAACGGCGCTTCTATAACGGAACGCTCGACGCACTCAAACATGAATGAGTTATGAACCGTCCCTATTCCACTCTCAACATTTGCCAAACTATGACCGGGAAAGGCGCCCCAAGCGGCTTGCGGCATTAAAAATCCAAGACCGGTCCACGCATTGATCCCAATTGTCCCATAACGGAGTTTTCCGACAATTTCTTCAAACCGTCTACGACCAATTTCCCGTTTTGTTTGTGGGTGAATAATGATATTGGCCCCTAACGTGCCTCGCAAATTCTCATTCGCATATTCAATCACCGCCTCAAGGTAGGCTTCCGCCCCCGCGTCACACGATTTATTCATAATACTGAGCGCCGGGCAAAACGATTCTGTTGTTCGAAACCACTCAGGCGGATTCACGGAAAACTCAGCCAAAGCGATCGCCTCCCCGTCGGTACGCGGGATCGAGTGGCACGTCTCGGCATTTTCTTTGAACGTGCGCAAGCGCTCTTGCGCCCCTGGATAATACATGCCCCGCTGAGGCGCATCGCGCATCGCGTCAAAGGTAGCGCTCAATAGACGGTCCCGTAATGCCCATTCGCTTGGGAGAATGAGCATTTGGCATGCAATACAATTAAAACCTGAGTTATGCAGCTTTTGCGTTGCGATATGCTGCGCCTGGAATTTGATATCCGCTTCACTCCATGGCCCAGGCACGACGATGGTTGGGGAAACACCTCCGAGTTCTGACGTAATGGGACGATGATTTTCGGGCGTCCCAGCAGCCTTGTTTCTTTGCCCCACCTCACCAACACCCCAGACGATAGCGTCATGGGTTTGCTCCGCCCCGGTGATATGAATCTCATCAACTAAGGGGGAATTGCACAGTGCTTTTCCGACTGAACCGTCACCGCACACAATTCGTAGGGCGTTTCGATTGATCAGCGGCTCCAAAATGTCCGTTAAAATATCGAGCAGATAGTCATTAACAGGATTAAGTTTCAAAATCACGACTTGATTCTCGGAAAACAATTTCTGGAAACAATCAAGCGGCGCAATTGAGGAAATATTCCCGGCCCCTAGGACGAGCGCTACCTTTCCGGTACGGTCCCGTTCGGGAATGTCATAGACGGTCGCGACCTGGGACCTCAATTTAGACTGCGTTACCCCGGGCTTTAACCAGAGATTTGCGCTCACCCCAGACAACAAAAGGCGTTCCCAAATCGAATGCGGCGCCACTCGAACTTCAAGTTGATCACACGCATTCGTGCGCATAGGAAGTTTTTCAAGAAATTTCTTGCCGCTCATTTCGCGAAGAGTTTCAATGTAAAAATTGCACGCCGTCATCAGCGCATATGGCCCAGAAATCCACTCTTCACCAATAAGCGGAGATCCGTCGGGTATTCGTTTTTTCTCAGCAGAAAGAACCGCCCACTGCTTTGCTGAAGCTTTCAAACGATCTTTAATTACCAAAAGCAATGAAACTCTTTCGTCGGTCGAAACACGAGCCCAAGTCTCTTTCGCTGCTGACAAGTCATCCAACGCAATTTCGTATTCTGTTACATCGTCTGTTTGTTGCAAACTTTGGAGCATAGTTTTCTCTTAATGTACTCTGTTTGGCACAATCATATCTACCGCCTTTTCGGCGATCATTATCGTTGGCGCATTCGTATTTCCGCCGGTTAACGTCGGCATGACGGATGCGTCGATAACCCGTAATCCATCGACGCCTCGAACCTTTAGTTGCGGATCAACAACGGCCATATCATCTTTGCCCATTTTGCACGTACCAATCGGATGATAAATTGTGTCAGCACGGGAACGAATATGGTCTATCCATTCAGCATCGCTCATATTATCACTGGTATACATTTCTTTGGCACGATACGCCTTCATAGGTTCAGCCAACATCATCTCTCGCGTCAACTTCGCCCCAGCCAATAATTTCTGAACATCGCTGTCATCTGACAAAAATTTCGGATCAATTATTGGCTGTTCCATTGGATTGGTTGAGTTTAATGCAACAAAACCCCGAGATTTTGGCCTCAGCACACAGACATGGCATGAAAATCCGTATCCATAATGGAGTTTGCGGGCATGGTCATCGACAATAGCAATAACAAAATGCAACTGAAGATCAGGGCATGGCTCTGACGGAGAAGATTTTATAAACGCCCCCACCTCGGCAAATGGGCTCGCGATCATTCCCGTTCCGTCTTTCGACCATTGCGCAATGTTTTTGGTGAGTTGCAAGCCGCCAACCACACCGATTCCCAGCATGTCGCGATCTTTAGATTTAAAGGACAAAATAAAATCAAGGTGATCTTGAAGGTTTTGCCCCACACCAGGCAGGTCTTTTACGACCGGGATATCATGTTCGCGCAAATGATCAGCCGCCCCGATACCTGACATCATCAACAACTGAGGGGATCCAAACGCTCCTGCCGAAAGCAACACTTCCTTGCTTGTATCGACGCGTCGCCGTTCATTGTTAACAATATACTCTACGCCAACCGCACGCTGATCTTCGATGAGAATTTTCGATGTCGTCGCACCCGTGATCACCGTCAGATTTGGACGACCCATAATTGGATGCAAATAGGCGGCGGCTGCAGAACATCGTTGGCCGTTTCTTTCTTGATCGTGAAATTGTGTAACATGATAAAGCCCGACACCTTCTTGATTGGCGCCATTGAAATCGTCATTATATGGAACTTGAAACTCCGTAACCGCATCGATAAAGGCTTTTGATATTGGCCTCGGACTCCGCTGATCACCAACGCTCAACGGGCCGTCAGCGCCGTGGTACGAATTCTCTCCGTGCTCGAAATTTTCCGCCCTCTTGAAATATGGCAATACTTCGTCATATGACCAACCATCCGCACCATTATCAGCCCAATGATCATAGTCCGATGAATGTCCACGAACATAAAGCATCGCATTGATGGCGCTTGATCCGCCTAAGCATTTCCCGCGCGGCTGATACCCCTTTCGTCCGTTCAGCCCAGGCTGAGGCGTTGTCTCAAAAGCCCAATTGTTAATTTTAGGGCGGCCAGGCATCATCAGAACAGTGCCAGCAGGCGCTTTAACCAGAGCGCTGCGTCCCTGACCACCCGCCTCAAGCAAGCAAACAGTGGTGTTGATATCTTCTGATAAACGTGACGCTAAAACGCAGCCAGCTGATCCTCCCCCAATGATCACATAATCAAATTTCATATTTTTCTCAATTATTGTTGAAGGCTATCGCGAAACTCAGACTACGTAGCGACAGCCGTTTCGGATTTATCGGGAAACACACACATGAAAAAGACAGAACAATCGTGCAGGCGAAAGAAAAAATCTAAATCATCGCGCCGCACCTAGGCGCACATCGCCTCAACTCAATGACGAGTCGATCTCACGTTCTCTCGTCAATCTGACTTTTGCCCTCATCTCTTCATCCCAGGTCGGATCATAGAGACGAGTTACAATTGTACCCATTCGGGATTCCATGGCAAACCCAATGACCCCGAACAAGAAATCCTCCGCCCGCCGATATACCCGGCGGGCGGAGTTACAATTTAAAATTTGAATTGAGCTTGCAACCAGAGCTGGCGGCCCTGATTGAAGAAGCCGTAGTTACTTTGCGCACCAAAGGACGAACCCGCGAGAGGTGTGTTGCCGGCAAATTGCAGCGCTTGCACATCCGTTAAGTTCTTCGCGAGAAGAGCCAACTGCCAAGTATCATCGTTCGGGCCAAAGCTGATACGCGTGTTCAAATTAGCGTAAGCTTCCTGAACGAGATTTGGGTCGAACAGATTTGATGCGTTGTACTCCGTTGTGAAAAAGACGTCCGTCACACTGGAAATCTCATAATTCCCGAAGATCGGGAAATGTAGATCACTGATGAAGATACCTTGGAAGTCTGAGACGAGCTGGTTGGTTTCACCGCTCGCATCGCAAAGCTCGGGCGTGCCATCGCCGTCAAAATCCACATCAGGCGTCGCCCCAAAGAAACACTGAGCGTTTTCAAAATCAGAAAACTCGAAATCCGTGTAGGACGCGCTGCCGCTCAGGGTAAGGAAATCGGTTGGCGCCCAACGCCCGTCGACTTCCAAACCAAACACCTCAGAAGATGCCGCATTACCAACGTTGAAGCCCAAAACACCGTCGAAGATCGAGATCTGCAAATCATCAAACTGGGTATAGTAGAGTGCGAAGTTCAGCTCTGCTGAGCCGCCCAAGAAGGAATACTTCCCGCCTAACTCGACGTTCGTTGCACGCTCGTCATCGAAGGCGAAGGAGTCTTGGAGCGTTGGCGAAACCGACCGATTGTTTGCTCGGAAGTCAAAACCGCCGCTCTTAAATCCGCGCGCCCAGCTGGCATAAAGAAGAAGATCATCCGTCGCCTCCCAAACCAATTTCACATCAGGTGAAAAGCGGGTTTCCGTCAAATCATCGACGATAATACCATCGGCCCCGAAACTACCGAGAGATCCTTGGAGGAACTGAGCGGTAGGATTACCGGCCGCGGCAAAGGCGTCTAGATTGGTTGAGGCAATCCCGAAACCGCCGGCGAAAACAATCGGCGATGCAGCTTGAGCTGCCGAGAGAGGGCCCAAATCAGCCGCATTTACAATCGACAGGGTACGCGAACCGTCCTTAACTTCATGACTCAATCGGCCTCCCAGCTGCAACTCCCACCGGTCAACGGGGCGGAAATTTACCTGGGCAAAGATTGAATAGAAATCGCTATTCGTCGTCGCAATCCGCGCCGCAGCAGTGTCCGCAAGCGATGGCTGCATCGTGGCGGGGATCAAAACAGAATTTCCAGGGACGTTGATCTGGTCAGCAAAGTCATGGTCAGAGGTTTGGAAATAGACACCCGTGACATAGTCAAACCGATCATAAATCGGCGACACAACTCTAATTTCTTGGCTGAACTGTTGATATTGCTCTTGCAACCCAGCGTCGAAAATCGTCGCTCCCGTGAAGTCGCAATCGCACAGCTCGTCATATTCGAGGTTCTGGAATGCTGAGGTTGAGCGGACTTCAAAATCGCCAAAAGATCCGATGAGATCCAATTGATACAATTGCTGCTCATTGTTGCTGAAGTCGCCGTTCGAGCTGCGCACGCCGTCTTGCACGTTATTTAAAACTGACGCGTCTTGACCAAACACACCGGTCAAAACCTCCGCAAAAGTCAGCCCTGTGAATGGCCCAGCGGCGATTGGGGCTTCTGCAAAGATTTCAATCGAACGACCAGTCGTGTCAAATTGTGAGACCTCTACCTTCGCGCGCGCCAAAAACGTATCGGTCACATCGAATTCACCGGTAGCGCGGATCGTCCAGTCGTCGCGCTGAGGCTCCGAACGCTGCAAGGTGGGGTTTTCAACAAATCCGTTGGCGTCTCTTGTACGCCCTGCAAGACGTACTCTTGCACGCTCCGAAAGGGGAATATTAACCGCCCCCTCAATGATATATTCTTCATCGAGGAACTCATACGACCCCAGAATATAGCCCTCAAACTCATCTTTCGGGCGGGCAGTTGTGATATTTAACGCCCCTGCGACCGCATTCTTACCTAACAAAATCGCCTGTGGCCCCCGCAAAACCTCAACACGCTCAAGGTCAAGGAACGGCGCGCGCGTCTGCTGCGCCCGTGGGAAATTCACATTGTCGATAAATTGGCCGACAGACTGTTCAAATGCTTGGTTAATCCCTGAACCAACACCGCGAATAAAAATGTTGGTTCCGATGCCTGTTTCGGTAAAGGTGAAATTCGGCACGAAGAACTGCAGATCTTGCGAACTCTGCAACGCTGTATCGGTCAGCTTATCGGCTGACACGGCGGCGATCGAAATTGGTGTGTCCTGCAAGCCGCGCTCACGCCCTTGCGCGGTAACAGTGATGACATCAAGACCGGCATTTTCGTCAATACCGGCGTCGTCGTTTTGCGCAAAAGCAGCGGTTGATACGACTTGAGCGATGGCGGTTGCCGTCAAAAGCATGCCCTTCCGGGCATTCCATTGTATTCTATGCACTTTTCCCTCCCGAGGTTACGTTATGCGCACGCGAATTTGAATTTTTTAGGTGTTTTTTGGATATTATCCCCATTCTTTGCCGATTGTAGCGATAATGTAAAATCGTTATTTCTGATCATCTTATAACAAGTGGGAATATCATGACATTAGAGCTTCGCGACCTGGTGATCGTCAGCAATATTGCAACCTATGGCAGCATTCATGCAGCGGCGACTGAGCTTTGCCTTTCGCAACCTGCCTTAACGAAGCGCTTGAAGGTCATCGAAGAGAAAATTGGCCTCACACTGTTCCACCGATTACCTCGCGGCGTTCGATTAACCCCGTCGGGAGAAACCTTTGTCGCCCGCAGCAAGGAACTTCTGGTTCACGCCCGAGATTTCGAAACCATCTTAAAGCGACATCAAGAAGGACAAGATCAGACATTACGCGTCGGCGTTAAGCCTGGCGTTCACGATATTTTCTTCCGAAAAAGCATGATTGCGTTTTCACAGGACTACCCCAACGTAAACTTAGCAATTGACATGAACTCCTCGCCGACCCTGTGCGCCTCTATTCGGGCCGGTCAATTGGATGTCGCGATCGTTGCGCTAAACTATGAGGATGAAGCAGGAAACGATCCGGCTTTGCACCCTTCGCTCAATTTTCAACCTCTCTTTGAGCTCCCACTAGAAGTCGTTATACGAAATGATCACCCAATTCTTAATCAGCTTAAGGATGACCCTACACAAATTTTGAGATTTCCCCTTGCATGCCCCGCGGCGCCGCCAGAAATGGTCCGCAATATGAAGAGCAAAGCGAAGTCCATCGACGTCGACTTCAACGGCCCCAACATTCTGTTTGATGACTACGAATTTATTTTAAGCCTCATTGCGCGCTCAAATTACTGGACGGCGATTTTTGAAGCCAACAACGATGAACTTAAGAAAAAGGACATGTTCAGGTACTTCTCCATACCCGACATTTTGCCACCGATGACAATCGGTGTTGTTACACGATCGACATGGGTTACATCCCCTAGCGCAGAAAATTTGATCAACTATGTAAAAAAATATGGAGAAAATTCCGACTAACCCCTTTTTGCGCAACCATCGTCAAAACCAGATATCGACCGCGTGAGAACCCCATATAAAAGTGACGCGCCGAAAATTTGATTATGAATGGGGTGATGTAGTTTGGCTAGTCGATGATGAATTGGGTACGCCCCCGGCCTTAGCTTGGCAAAAATGATCGTGAAGCCGAACGCTTTATTAAAAAGAGAGATAACCGCATTCAGCGCGCTTTTACCGCGAGGACAACGCCTTTCGATATGCGCATTTTTTGCATCAACCCCACCATTTAGCAAAAATTTGCATCGTCGGCGCTTTAGCTGCTGGAAAAAAATCGTCCGATATTAGGTAATGAAAGCACTAATCCTGTGACCTTGATCACATGAGTTGTTTACGAATGAATTAGAGAGCCTCCCTGTATTTTGGCAAAGCATTGGGAGAGATATGATGCCATTGAAGAACGATCTTTTATCTAGGTCATTATTTTTCAACGATGAATCAAAACACCGCATCGCCATGCGACCGAGTAGAATGGCTATCGCTGGCGCATTGGCTTGTGTTCTTTTGGCGACCGGTGCCCGAGCGGACGACGATGGCGATACAGGCGGCGGGATAACGTTCGCCGATATCGCCGCCAATGATGGCGCCGGCATCAATTTTCGTCGCGTGCAAAGCGATCGTGATGACGTTTTCGATGAGATAAAAGCCGAACCAATCTACACCTTGATCGACGACATTGTGCGGTCGCCTTTAAAATCTCGCGGCGCGCCAGGTGTCGCCGTGTTTGACTATGACAACGACGGCGACGAAGACATTTATGTCACAAACGGCCCCGGCGCCGCGAACAGCCTCTATAGCAATCAATATATTGAAACCGGTGAGGTTCAGTTCATCGACGTAGCGATTCAGGCTGGCGTTGGCGCAAATGGTCAGGATTCGAGCGGCGTTTGTTTCGGCGATATCGATAATGACCTGGATTTCGACTTGCTCGTGCTCGGCACTGAAGAAGATAATATCTTGTTCGAGAACAATGGTGATGGCAGCTTCGCCGACATTACCGGTTTATCTGATATTGGCGGAGAGGCGCGTAACGCGGCGAGTTGTTCCTTCGGCGACGTAAACGGCGATGGCCTACTTGATGTTGTGGTCGGCAATACTTATACGGATTACACGCAACAGGCGGCGATTTTCATAGATGCCTTTGGCCAAAATCAACACAACCAGTTGTTCATTAACCAAGGCGGCAACATCTTTAATGACGCCAGCGCGGATGCTGGCCTAGAAGACACACGTGGGTTCTTCCCGACAAATGATGGTGCGCCGACTATTTCCTGGGCCATTGCCTTGATTGATATCGATGTGGATGGCGATTTAGACCTTGTCCACGCCGATGATCAAGCCGGCTTCCCCATTGCCAGAGATGGCGGCATTGATCGCGGTCTGGTTCATATTTTGGTGAATGACGGCGCCGGACACTTCACCGATATTACCAATGGTACGGGCACAAACGTTGCCGGTTCTTGGATGGGCCTTTCTTTTGGCGACCTAAACTGTGATGGCGATTTTGATGTCTTCTCAACGAACATCGGCGATTATATGGCGAACCAACTGACGCCAAACTACATTTTAGGAGAAAGGGCCACGCGCTGGTTTCTAGGCGACGGTGATGGCGCTTATATTGATCCCGGGGTCGGTGAAATGCGGGCGTCAGCATTTGGCTGGGGATCCGCTATTTTTGACTATGATAATGATACCGACCAAGATATTCTGTATCATGGCGGGTTAGATGTCGGTCCGTTTATTGACGCCAGCAATAACGGCATTCTGCTCGAAAACGATGGTTGTTCAGCGAATTTCTCCCTCGACATGGCGGCTGCTAGCGCCACCGATCACGTTCGTCGCGATGTCCAAGGCGTCGCTATAGGCGATTTAAACAACGACGGGTTCCAGGATGTTGTGACCGTTTCAAACCTTGACGGACCCGCGCCAACCCCGCTCGTACCATATGGATTTGAGTTTGGATCACCTCTAGATGCGATTGCCGCCTTCCACCCAACATTCGCCCCGTTACCGGGAGGGGCCCCAAATGAATTTGTCTTTACTGGGATTGAATATGCAGATGGAACGCTTTCCGTTGAACTGAATGACGCAGCCAATGGCAACAATTGGATTAAGGTAAAAGCCATCGGTTCCGTCGGGTTGCTGAGCGACACCAGCACGCCTCGTGACGGCACCGGCGCAGTCATTAAGGTTACGCCGATTGATCGCAAGGGCAGAGGAAAATCCGCCACCATGAGCCCCGTTATTGACGGCGCCACCTATGCATCCAGCCATTCACGCATCAAGGGGTTTGGCTTAGGCGATAGTCGATCAGCGATCGTTGATATCGCATGGCCTGGCGGCCACCAAACCCGGCTCTGGGTGCAAGATGGCGAGACAATTTCTATCCCAGAGATTGCTTGCGAGCAGGAAACACTATTCCGGCGCTTTGCCGCCTGTGTCCGTCAATCGTTACGCCAGTTGAAAAACGCCAATATCCTAACGTCGCGTCAAGAACGCCGCCTGTTGCGCGGATTTATCCGTGCACGGGTAGCTGCGCGTCGCATCGCTCACCAACATTGAGACCAACGACAACGGTTGCCGCTTGGCTAAACGTCAAGCGGCAGACCTCTTAGATTTCTGCCCGCACCCCCCAACTTATCTGAATACAAGAAGCGATTTTAAACCATCGTGTAAGGTTCATATTGCTCCGACAAATCTCGCCATGGCGCACCTGTAAGAAGATATAGAAAATGCCATTCAGGGCCTGTCGATCGTCCATGTGTTTCGGTTCACGCCCTTCTTGGGGAAACATAGGTTCCATCACCACCTACGTTTCGGTCGATAATTCGGAGCATCCCATAACATCCCCCCACTACAGAATTTCTGAACCACGCGTCGCAAAATCAAATCGATCAACTATATTGGGTAGAGATCCGAATGCGCCAATTTTAGCCGGCTTGGGCCGATACAATGGGCATATTGAAAATCTGACGCGTCTAATTCTGATTTAGGGCTATGAGCCGTTTCCGATATTTCTGTGGGAAACGGCTCTTGAGATTTGTACACATTGTTTCAGTCAGTCGCTTGAATGCCCGCAAGTGGATGAAAGATTGAAACTTGGCGACCACATATGAGGTTGATGGTCTCCTCTTCTCTGCAGGTGCTCAATCCGTCCTGTGGATACGATCCCACATTGCCGAAACCGCCCTCTTCCCGACGACCAAATTCAGCCATCGCAAGATTCCCATCCGTTTTTTTGATCCGTAGGTACATGATCTTTCCTTTCGCGTAACCGCTTTCATTTCTTTGATGAGTCGACCGTACTCTATTTTGGGAGGATGTTTCTGTCGGCGACATGAAGCATCACCCTTACCTTCATGAACAAAAAATTAATACGGGATCGTAACTGATAGTAGCGTACACGTTGAAGTTTGCTCCCCCACGCACAGTGGTTTTCGAAATTAGTTTATTATTTTTTCTGTATACAAACATATGTGCTTCGAAAAAATTTTTCTCGGAAGAGTGCAAGCCGATTGCGGCGCAATGATGTTCATCACATCGGTGCAACCAGGATCATCACCCCAATTGCGCCATTCTGTCAGCTGATTTTTTCGCACGGCATAGGAAGTTACCTCAATAAGTCCGAGCCGGGTCCGCCCCAGACACCGCCTAAGACGACGCCGCTCAAGACGTTGGCGCCTAAAACGCGATTTGAAAACGGGCTTGGTGCGAGAAACCGTTACGCTCGCGGCCCCGTGCAAAATCATCGATATCGGAATAGGTGCTGTTGACCGAAAACCTAACATTCCGCGTCGCAAACCAGGAGAGCCCTGCGCTTACCGCCATTTCTTCACCGGCGTCCCCGTCGACATCGCCCAACCGCAGGTGACTAACGCGCGCAGCGAGTTCAACCGCGCCGTGTTTCTTTTTTGGCACTACCGCGCCAAACGCCCCTAGTCGACGAGAATACTTTCGTTCCGCCGCCCCAAAGATATAAGACATTTGAGCCGTTGCCCCCATCGATGATCGATTGCCCAACGCCGTTTCCGTGGTGCGTGTCATCACCTGCCCGAGTAGCAGCGCAGGCCCTTTAGAATATCCCGCTTCAAAATTGAGACCTAGATAGGTGTTCGCGTCATCAACACGAGTATTTCTGAGGCGGCTCCGGTCGCGCAATGATACTTCATGACCTGAGCGTAAGCGCAACGTTGCTCTGTCGTCTAAACGACGGTGCTCTACCGCAGCGGCCAAGTGAATGATTTCACGCTTCGAACGAATTGGATTGAACACACCCCTCGTCACGACCGAAAAACCATCGTCCGATAGGGATCCATTGTTGATAGGATTGGCCATCATTGCACCGGTGAGGCTCCAACGTTTTTTTGTATGGGTCACCGCAACCCCTGCGCGAAAACTTGGCGCTAGCGCGGATGCGAGGCTGCGTTCAATGAATGCTAAATCGTTGGACTGGGCAATTTCTTCTTGAGAAAATGGCGTGACGAACTGGCCCGCCGTTACCCGCCATCCATCCTTAGAATAGCGCGCCCAAAGGTTTCGCCAGCCTCGTCGGCTCGCAGAAAGATCTCCATCGACCTTAAACCGAAAGTGATTTCCCGCCCTTAAGGTTGCATCCAATCGCGCTCGGCGGATCTCTGCATTGTTCCCAAATAAATCATCGGGCGAGCGCACGACATCATAGTGAAACCGCCCACCAAGGCGCAATTTCACCTTCGCTTTGCTCCAGGATTTGGTGACCCCTCTTTCGTCAAACCTCACCTCCGCAGACGCGGTGTTTACTGGTCGTAACACGACCAAAATGATAAAGAGAAAAATACTCAACCGATAAAACATTGATCCGCCTCCAAGAACTTGAAAGCAGTCATAGAATGTTCTTCGTTTTGATTATTGACGGGCGGCTAAAGAAAAACCTGCGCAAAAATGAACAGAAAATGACTTAAAACATCGGCATTTATGCAATGCTGAAGCGATAGCCAACGCCGCGCAAATTTTTCAATTCGTCTTTGGTAAGGTTAAGTTTTTTACGCAACCGACCGATGTAAACGTCAACCACGTTTGTAAGCGGGTCAGCATTAGCCCCCCAAACAGAATTCAGTATTCTTTCACGAGCAATGACTTTGTTCGGGTTCATCAAGAAGAGCGCCAACATCTCTCTTTCTTTTTCCGAAAGCTCTATTTCTTTGTCGTCTTTTTTCACCAAGAAAGATGTTCGATCATAGCTAATGGAACCAACCTGGATAATCGATTGCTTGGCTGAGGCTTCATTCGCAGTATAATTTTGAGCGCGCCGAATAAGGGCATTCAACCGCGCCACAAGTTCGTCGAAGTCGAATGGTTTATTCATGTAATCATCGGCGCCAACGCGCAACCCCGCAACTCGGTCATCCGTCTCGTCGAGCGCGGTTAACATGAGCACCGGAGTGAAGTCTTTCTTCGCGCGCATTTTTCGACAAACATCTTGTCCGCTGATGCCCGGCAGCATTAGATCCAAGATGACAACATCGAATTGGTTCTCCTTTAAGTAGTCCAACCCCGTTTCACCGTCTTCAGCATGGGTGACGGTATAACCATCACCCTTCAACCCTCGGGAAACAAAATCCGCAACACGCAGTTCATCTTCAACTAATAAAATATTCACGATACCGCTCGTTTTAAAGTTCTCGCCGGTAGTATGATTTTGAAATTGACGCCATCGCCCGGCATTGAAGAAACGAATATTCGCCCATCATGGGCGTCGATGATTGACTTGGCGACTGGTAACCCTAGACCGGCGCCGCCTTCATACCTTTCCGCCGCATTACTTCCACGAAAATACCGTGTAAAGATTTGTTCCAAGTCTTCTGCATCTATACCAGGCCCATTATCTTTAAATTGTAATGCAAAACCCTCCGGCGAAGGCATTAGCCGAACTAGAACCTGGTTCCCGCCATAGTGGCATGCATTTTCTAATAAAATCATTAAGACCTGACGCAAACGACCGGCGTCAATCGGGGCGATCGCGGTGTGAGTCTCAGGGATAAAATCGACAGTTACCTTGTATTGGCGCTGTAGCGCCTGTGTCGTTTCGAGCACCGAGCGTATCAAGGTAACAAGGTCCTCTTTTTTAAGGTCTAGCCTCGCCTGGTCTGCTTCTTGTCGTCCAATAAACAATACATCATTAACAAGCTGGGCTGTGTGTTTGGCCGCTTCACTCGCGCGGCTCAAAGCCTCTTTGTAGGTTTCCGGATCTTTATCGTCACCTCTCAGCGCAATATCCACCTCTCCTTGTATCACCGTTAGTGGCGTGCGCAGTTCGTGACTGACATCAGCGAGGAACCGTTGCCGAGCCTTTTTTTGCTCCTCCAGCGAAAGAATTGTTCGGCGCAGTTCCGCCGTTTGTCGGGCGACCTCTTTTTCCAACCGCTGGTTATCGCCTTGCAGGGTCTCTTGGCGTTGTCCTGCAATCTTCGCCGCATCATTAAACGCTTTCACAACTTGACCGAGACTTCCTGGTATTGTTCGGTCAATCCTGTGGTCATAGTTACCGCTGGCGAATTGCCGGGCACCGTCAATTATTCGCTGCAATGGTTGGGTGATATCGCGCGTCAACATGAACAACGACGCCGCGGCGGTGCACGAAGCCAGTAAGCCAAAAACGAACGCAAACACCATCGTAATAGAGGCCATGGCCATGGCGTCGGCGCTGGCCGCCGTAACCTCACCGATTTCCTCTTCCAACGCCAATTGAATTGCGTCGTAGACCTCCAGCTTTGTCGCGTCCTTGACAAGGGACCTAAGCGCCGCCGCGTCGCCCATCAAGGCAAGACGTTTTTCTTCAGAATCAACGGCATCATATTGAGAAATCGCCTGGTTTATTTTGGCTTCTAATTGCGCCAACTGATCCAGTTCTTGAATTTCCTGACGTCCAGATAGTGCAATTTGATCTTTAATAATATTCTGTATCGTTGCAAATTCTTGGTTGATCGAAATTTTTAACTCTTCTTGATCAGTAGCTTGACTAGCTCCTTCGAATAGCAGACCTTTCTGAAGTTCTTTAAATAGTTTCGTTGTGTATACAGATATTTTTAGATGGGATTCATAGGCAGAATGCGCCAAGTCAGCTCTTTTGAGATGATAATTCGACGCGATCGATGTCCATATAGCCACAGCGGCGCAGACCAAGGCGATCAACAACAGTAAACCGTAACTTATACTGATTTTTTTAACTAAGGTAATTGCCATGGAACTAGGCTCCTATTGAATGCGGCGTTTCGCATGTTCCTGGTTTATCTACACCGGGTTTAAGAATGTTTATCATATTTAATTGCTGACCAGGCGGCGCAAAACCGCTTGCCCTGGGCGTCAAAATGATGGTGGCCGAGCCGCTTTTCACCAAATCCATAGCCGCCGTTCGGGCGGCCGCATCAAGTAAAGCGCTTGGCGCATCGATTAGTACGAGGGAGGGCGACGAAAGGGAGACGCCAGCGAAATGCAAACTCAGCCTTTCTGCATCCGACAAATTTTTTCCGTTTTCATCTATCCGCCCAGAGAGACCTCCAATCCGGACGATAACCTCTTGAAGGCCAAATTTTCGCGCAGCACGCAAAATTTCATCGTCCGTGGGGCGCTTGCGACAGGATAATGTCAGGGCTCGCCGTAAACTCCCTTGCAAAATTGGATTTCGCATTGAAATCAACCCAACGCGTTTAGAAAAATCGCGCTGCTTGATTCTCAGGATATCGATACCTCCAATCGTGATTACCCCCCGGGAAAGCAGTTCCATTCGAGCGATCGCATCAATGCCCTTAGTCGCATCGACTTGATCTCCGAAAAAGACCGCAATTCCACCCGGAGCGACAACGCTGTCACTCAGGGAAACATCAGTAAACTGCACCTTATTCAGCTCAACCCCTAATGGGCCTTTCAATAGAGGTGGGTTGTCATTCGCGATCTCAATTGTGGGGGCATCGAAAATGGTTTGGCTTTTTTCGCGAGCAATCGTCCATGCACAGAAAATATCCCAAACGGTCGCAAGATTGCGCAGTGAAATCGCCACGATACTCACCACGGCCATGCTGGCGGCCGCATTGCTGGCCGGCAGTTGATACTTCATTGTAAGAAACAATAGGGCGACGCCTCCGAGGGCAAGAAGAACATCGGGGATCGCGGCCAAGGTTTCGTGTTGACCGGCTCTTTTTTGCGCCACATCAGATAAGTTAGCGCCGCGCCGGGATAGTAGTTTCTGATCTCGCCGGATCCGACCGAGATTTCGTATCGCCGGTGCGATCCCGGCCCTTTCCATCATATCGATCGATAAATTAGCGCGCTCAGCCCTCATTACTTTGTGGGATTCACGGAGCCGGCCGCAATAGAGCGCCATTGCTACGAGCGAAAAAACTATGCTCGTCAAAATGGTAAGACCATAAAGCGGCGAGAACCACCAAAGGACAAATAGCCCGGCCGGGGCAATTATTATTGCAGAGACGCAGCCCGTTATCCCTTTTGACGCCCATTCCCGCATCGCACCAAGGTCGCCGACAAACCTTATCGCTAGAGCGCCCAACCTTTTTTTCTGAAGGTCGCTGATCGACATTCTCGATAATTGACCGTAAAAATTCTTACGGAAACTAATCGCATATGATTGTCCTAGACGCTCTCCCAGTCGGGAAACGCCGATACCGCCCGCACCGTAAATCATACTGGAAAGCGCCAAAATAAGGTATGGCGCATAGGCGTAGTCCGTCAAACCAGAATGCAACGCGGAAAAAATTTTGCGCGTTGCAAATGCGCCCAACCCGAGCACCGCCGCCTGCCCGATGACAAGACAGACGATCGCAACAGCGAGGCGATTGCGACCGTCTTCGTAGAGTTTTGGCAACCTATAGGTCATGCGGCTTTATTGTTTCCTGCAGCAGGTGCATCGACAAGAATGGGTTCGACGATGGCGTGGGCGAGATCCGCCGACTTCAACTCATCGCGGGAGTAGATTTTGGCGTTGGTCATCGCTTCTGCTTCACGAACTGCGAGCGGCGATAAAGAGACCATTCCCGAAACGGCGATTGGATCATATCCGATGGACCGAAGGTGACGCACACCGCCAACCGCGCTTACCGCGTCACCGCAAGCGAACATGACGCCGTTTACCACGCTGCGCAGCGCCGTTGAGCGTTCTAGTAGCTCGGCTGTCTCTTTCTGATAGATCCCGTCGGCGAGCTCAACGACCGCAATCTCTGCGCCACTGGACTTGGCGTCATGCAAGAGCGCCGCTAGTCCGCGTTCAATATTATCGGTTGACTGAAGATATGTCGTCGCCATCCCTGCATCGGTAAAGTCGCCTACATAATGTAACCCTGCATCCAACATGGCGTTGAAATCGCCAAATGCACCAGTGCCCGTCGCTTTAATGCCGGCAACTTTGTACCCTGCTTTCGTCAACCCATGTGCAAGCGACGCGGTCGCTGTTGTTTTACCGGCGTTCATAGACGCGCCGACCACACAAATTACCGTTAAATCAGAGGGCGCAACGCCATCCCGAAGGCCATATGATGCGATGTTAATCGTATCGCCAGCCGCATCCGTCAGTAGCGCAACAGGCTTAACCCTTGTTGGGGCCGCCATTTTTGCGTGGGCGACATTCACTTTGCCGACAACACCGCCTGCCGCAAGGAGATCACATCCATCGGCGTCAATAACGCCACGACCTTCAAACTGGTCAGGGGCATAGCGATCACCAACACAAGCAACGATATAGTCGCCTACGGAGAGTTCTGATGGGCGTCCCGTTGAAAGTTGACATCTTTTGTGACTGCTGACCCGAACGACTTCTACGAGAATTAAATCTCCGGAAACCGCATGGTGAAACCCATTTGAATACCCTGCAATATGATCGCGATTTACACGACGGGTCGTGAAAGACCATTTTGCCTGTGGGGGGATGCTCGATGCTTCTAATTTTGCGACACTCATTTTCTACTCCATGAACCAGCCTGCCTGATTGGCTGTGCTGTTGTTAACTCGATGATTGGCGTTCTAGGCGGTCCGCGAGGAAGTAGATTGACGCCTCAATGAATGGGCGGTTTTAGATTTATGAACGGAAACTAAAATCGGAATGTGCATTCGTTTCACTGGTCAAACATGTAAGCAGATTACTCGCTAAGGTAGCTAAGAAAAATTAGGCGATGATGCTAACGATTTAGGCTAAACGCCACTTTTGGAGCAGATTTGACCATCGCAACGTTTTTCGAGATTTGAATCAAACCTCCCATCTTCGTCGGATTTCGATCGTTGGGGCTGTTACGTCGCGTACCAGATCGTCATGAAATAGTTGAAGATACACAGTAATCGATCAACGGGTGCGTGAATGTATTGATCGCAATACCCACGACGTGGTATCTAGCAAGAAGGGGGAAGAACTATGGCTTTGAGACTAACTGATTTAGCAAGAATTGCAGGCGTTTCTATTGCTACAGTTTCCCGGGCTTTAAATGACAGCCCCGCCGTGCAAGAAAAAACAAAGCGGCGAATTTGGAAACTGGCCCGAGAAAACGGATATGTTTTCCGTCCTACGATGCCGACCTCGCTTGATCGCGCTCATGCAACAATCAGTATTTTGTTTCCCCCGCCGCAATGGCGTGATGAATTGTTTTCGAATCCCTTTTTCCAGGAACTGTTGAGCAGTATTGGCGAAGCAGCACGAAAAAATAGATGCAATCTCATTCTCTGTCATACAGCCTCAGAAAGTTATGATGACCTGGCGCGCCATATGGATATGAGTCGTACAGACGGCACGATCATATTTGGGCAAAGCTTTCTACACGAATGGCTAAATGACTTGATGGACCATGGCGGAAAATTTATCGCATGGGGCGGCGATTTGCCAGGACAGACCTATTGCTCCGTAGGCAGTGATAACCTGCGGGGCGGTTATTTGGCGACTTCGCATCTTATCGGCTTGGGGAGACGCAAGATCGCTTATATTGGCGAAACCGAGTGCTCCGAAATTGCCCAACGATACCAAGGATATAAACAAGCGTTAGAACAGGCAAACATTGACGTTGACATGGGGTTAGTATCGCCAATTTTCGATGGAATCGAAAATGCCGCCACCGCCGCAGAGAAACTTATCTCCCGTAACGTCGATTTCGACGGCGTATTCTGCGCGAGCGACTCCGTTGCTCTTGGGGTAATCCGCTGCCTTACACAGAGTGGCAAACACGTGCCCCAGGATGTTTCAGTGATCGGCTATGACGGCATTCAATTGGCCCGCCACGCGAAACCCGCTCTGTCCACTATTGACCAAAATCTTGCCCAAGCTGGACGGTTGATTGTTTCAAAATTGATCAACTCAACCACACTAAGCAGTCTGACATCGGAGCGTCTACCGACAAATGTTGTCATCAGGGATTCGTGCGGCGCTTAAGAAATAAAGGCATCGGAAAAGGCGAGCCTACATCCAATTTGTAATTTTCAACGGATTCACTCGTCCCTATCCCTCGCTCGCGCCGCAAGATTTTGCAAATTGCACCAGACCGGCGCCAAATACAGGGTCTCGGCCGGCGGCGCCAAGATCAACTGTCTTGCGTTCTATCCCTGCACGAACACCTTCTATCCGGTGATTGGTCACAAGATCTCTATCGCTCGCGATCAGGGCCGCGACGAACGGCGCGGCGAGAGAAGTGCCGCTTAAATACTGCCCACCACGAGGATTTGGGACGAAGACATCCACACCAGGGGCCGAAAAATCAACATGCTCGCCCCTTACAGCGTCGGCGTAAACCTCTTGCGCAGCGTCAACAGCCGTCACAGCGATGACGTTTTCAAACGCCGCTGGGTAGCGCGGGTTAGCGTTCGGCCCGTCATTCCCCACGGCCGCAACAATCAACATGCCTTTCGCCGTCGCACTTTGAATAGCTCGGTCCAGCAATTTATTGTAAGGACCGGCTAAGCTAAAATTGACGACGCGGACCTGCGAAATCTGCATCCAATCAAGCGCCCGGATGAGCGCGCTCACGTCAGCGCCTTTTCTTTCCATCTCAAAATCACTGACAACCGAAGCGCTGTATAGCCGAGCATTCTTCAAACGCCCTCGCCCAACGAGTAAATCAGCTATCGCGGCGCCATGGTCAGCTTCGCCCGGCGTTCCATTGGTGAAATCCCGCACGACGATGTCGGCCCCCGCGAGCGCCGGCGCGGTTGGATCCACCGGTCCATCAATAATGCCGATCGCTGAGTGAGCGCGGCAACCATTATCCGGCCAATCCACCATTGACCGGGCATAGAGGCGCCCGTGACGCGCAGTAGAGCGCTTCTGACCGATCTCGGATTCAACCGATTGTAACGTGTAGAAATGGTCAATACCCGCTGTGGCGCTCGGCTCGGCGCGCTGTAGATCGCTTATCGCCACTTGGCCACTGACCCCGGGTGGTCGCTTAAAATCCAGCAGGACAAATCCAAGGCCCTTAAGGCTTGTCCGATCAATCAACTGATAGTTTTGCCGAACGGCATTAATGACTAAGCGGCTCGCCGCCTCTTCAGATCGCACCAACACAACGATGTTTTCATCGCTGGTGAGGCGACGTTCATCAGCTTCCGTCTCGCGAGCAGAGGGTAAATCGGGCGTGAACGTCTCACAGCCCATTGCCGCCAGTAGGCACAAAAGAACCGCAGAGGACCTTAAAATAGAGTATTCTGGCAAAAACTTCATCATAGCTCTCGGTTTACCTGTTTCAACAGGGGCATTCTCTTGGACGGTTGGGGGAGCCAATGGGTTCAATCATTTTGAACGGCCCCCGATTATACCTCCCGAAACGCGATTAAAATCGTCTCGAAAAGCTTAAAAAGACGCGCCGTGTATCTTCAGCGAACGTATCTGCGTTGTAGTCGGCAAAGGTCAGCGCGGTTTTGACGCCTCGAAAGGCAGCGGTAAGTCGAAAATCAACCTCGGCGCCATAGGTCTGATCAAAGGCCGTCGCTTCGAACCAGTGGTGGCTCAAGGAGAAACTGACACCGCCGAGGGGACCGACCCGATTAAGGGCCCATACAGCGGATACTTCGCGGTCGAGCAAACCCTGGTCTGGCGTTATCACGAAAACGTCCGCATCTCCCTGAAACCGGTGAAGGGCGCCGGCAGGCGTTTTAAATGAACCGCCGCCATCACCGCCATCCCCAAGAGATTCAACGCGTCCACCTATCCTAAAGGACCCTAAGAATGCCTGCGCGCCGATCAGCCAATAATCAGCCGAAAAATCGGATGGGTTATCTGCAAAATCTGTCTGGCGAGCGTAAGACGCTTCAACATCCAGGCCCAAATCATCCGCATGCCACCGCCCGTCATATCGTATTCCCGTGGTCCGGGAGGAAAATTGGTTAGTGAGGTTATCATCTGACCCGGTTTCAAGGTCTAAGGCATAATGAAACACGCCAATCCGTCCGATTGGCGTTGGGAGGTTTGCATTGGCGTAGTATGAATCGCCACTAAATTTTCCAACCGGGCTTTTCGCGCCAAGCGGCCTATTCACGCGGCCAAAATAACCCGCTTGAACGGTCACCCCGGGACGCGTACGGACGAACCCATGGACGCCGTCAAAGGTCTGTTCATTAAGGCGGAATCCCGCCCGCCCAAGGAAGCGTTGATCATCGATCTCTAGCCGGTGGCGTCCAACTGTTACAAAAGACTGCTCGGACAGGGTTACCAGAAGTTGCGCGCGGTTCAATTCAACGACATTCGGATCGTCAATATTCGGCAATGGCGGAAAATTCGACGGGGGGTCAAATCTGTCAACAAGGGCTAAGACGCCTTCGCCTTCGACAAGCACGCTTAACCGATCGGACAGGCGTGCCTCTAAGCCAAGCCTGAGCCGAGCCGTTAAGCGATTGATATCTTCGGTGACACTTTCGAGCCGGGTATTTTGGTATCGCAACTGCGCATCACCAAATAACTTCGGCTGAAGCGGCTCGTCAAAAGGCGACGCCGCCACGTCCTTTGCCGATGTTAGGAGGCTTACCGATGTAAGACATACAATCGCGCGCAAAGCGCAAAACCAATGCATTTTGGGGGCCGCTAACGCGCTCCAATCCCCCTCAAACATTGCGTCAACGGTATGTTTTAATTGATTAATCCACATTTTCTACGGTTTATTGCGCCCCATCGCCACCGAGTCAGTTAGATCAATTGCCGCCTATACAAAAGGCGCGCTCAGGATAAGTAGATTAGATTGAACCGACATCCCCCTTCAAACGTCTATTGGATATTACCGCGGTCGATGCAAGCATGCCCTGTAAGTCGTTAAAATGGAATACCCCTCGGGAGATCTCAGTTGCCCACCTCTTTTGAGCATATGACAGACGAAGCGGCCAGCCAGATGCTATTGGCGTACGCCCAAAATCGCTTGAACAAAGACGATCGCGCCAAGGTCGATGCCGAAATCGCAACCAACGTAACCTTGGCGGAAGAGCTTGCCTATTATCAAGGGTTAGCCAAGGCGGCGGCCGCACAGAAGTCAGAGGCGTCGCCCAATGAATTAGGGTGGGCGCGGCTTACTAAGGCAATTGACGCCGAACAGAACCGCGTGGATGACGCCCCCGCAGCGGCGAATGACAACACCGGATTTTGGCGCAAAGCCTGCGCTGCGCTGGGTCTCATTGCCGTTGTACAAGGCGCATTTCTTGGCGCCGGCTATTTTAGTCCATCTCATGAAGACCCGGTCTATGAAACCGTCACCGCATCTACGGTCGCTTTTGACAGCAAGGTGATCTTCTCGCCTGACGCAACCGAAGCGGATATTACAATGCTATTGCGCGAGGTAGATGGCGAAATCGTAAACGGACCGAGCGCCTTAGGCGCCTATACCGTTCGATTTAACTCTAGGGACGAGCGAACCGCGGGTCTGGAACGATTTTCCAATGCAGCTAATATCGTTGCAAGCGCTGATGCACCGTAGACCCTAAATCGGATTGTAAAAGGGTAACAAAAGCTACGCTTCGTCCGTATCGGATATAATCACGATTGCTCACCTAAACAGCGCATGAGTAGTTTTTTCGCGTGCATGATCCGCGTTTTTACTGTCCCCACAGGTACATTTTCCAACGCCGCAATTTCCGGATAAGACATTTCTTGGAAAAAAGCTAAATGAATCGCCGATTGGTGTGATGGACTTAGGGTGTCAATACAGGCGCGCACTCTTTGCGCGTCTTGAAAGGCAGCGGTTGTCGCTTCTGGGTCGGGGGTTTCATCAGCAACGGTTGTGTCCGGCTCTTGATTGACACCTCGTCCTGCTTTCCGGTTGCGATCAATCGATTTGTTACGGGCGATCGAAAATATCCATGTTTTGACCGAAGAGCGGCCAGCGAACCGGTCCGCTGAACGCCATACCTCCATCATGGTTTCATGCATAATATCGGCCGCCTCGAAAGGGTCTGACAACCAACCCTGGGCGAAAATTCTAACACCGTCTGCATAACGATCATAGATTCCCTTCAGGGCTGTGCGGTCGCCTTTTGCAATATCCGCCAGCAACTTCTTATCGGCTGGTTCAGCTGTCATACACGCGCCACCCCTCGGTGCGATCGACCTTCTGGTATAGGTTACAGGAACGGGTTTTCAATTTTCTATGAACACGGATTTTAAGACGGAGAGCCTCTGATCGATAGTCATGAAGGACGTTGGAACCTACTGTATCGTTTCATCATGACCGCTGCGATCTGAGTAAAAGACTAAGGCCATTAACCCAACGCCCACCGCGATTGTCGCGACGACGCCCAAAAATAGAGCGAACGTAATATGAGGGCTGGCTGTTAGTGCATCGAGGCGCGCGAAGAGAACAACGATCGCCATAACCCCCAACAAGGAGAGGCTCGTAACAGTAACGAACAGTACCGTTTTAGGAGTCTTTTTTCGGCCAACGGCGACTGGCGTTCCATCCTCAGTTGGCGGTTTGCCGATGACGGCGTCACCGGCATTGGTTTCTTCCGGTTTCATTTGTTGCCGAGACGTCATTTCTAGTCCTGCTTTGTCCTTAGCGCTACGCGGGGCGCTATTGAATAGTTGCCTATCGAGGGCCATCACTTGATTCGCGGCGTCGGCTCTGTCGGCAGCGTTTGAAAGACGCAGTTCAATTGCGCATGGTCGTCACGCACCTTACAATACACGTTTTTCCATCAGGGCCATACACCCACCCATGACGAAACAATACGCCGCCGTCCCGGAACTTAGCCTACGCGACTTCCTCCAGGGGGAGGCAGACGCCCGAGAAGCGTTCGTGCGAGACCTGTGGACAGGTTTCAAATATTTCGGGTTCATCATTCTGAAGGATCATGCGGTGCGCCCAGAGTTGCTTAACAGCGCGTATGATCTTTCCGAGTGTTTTTTCGGCCTAAGCGACCCTGAAAAAATGAAAGGCTATGTCGGCGCGGACGGACAACGCGGCTACACCCCCTACGGGCGGGAGCACGCAAAGACATCCTCCGTCGGTGATCTTAAAGAGTTTTGGCACGTGGGGCGCGAGTTCCCTGCTGGATCGCCCCTTGCGCAAACCTATCCCCCCAATGTTTGGCCCGAGCAACCGGCTGCGTTTCGCGATGTGTTTCTAGAATTGTATGACGCCCTTGAGGAGGCGGGCCATGCGATGCTCGAGGCCCTAGAACCGTCGCTGAAGGTGGAGACCGGATATTTTCGAAATTTGGCGACGGATGGGAACTCGATCCTCCGCCTTTTGCACTATCCCCCCATCCCGGATGACGCTGATCCGAACGCCGTCAGGGCCGCCGCCCATGAAGATATCAATCTCATTACAATTCTTGTCGCCGCAAACGGCTCGGGATTGGAGTTACTTGATCGCGACGGCGCCTGGCTCCCGATAGAAACAGCGCCAGAAAACCTCATCGTCGATGCCGGCGATATGCTGGCGCGGATTACAAATGACGTTATTCCCGCAACGACACACCGCGTCGTGAATCCTGTTGGGGCGAATGTGTCTCGCTATTCCATGCCTTTCTTTATGCACCCCCATTCGACCGCAATGCTCGAATGCATCGAGAGCTGCAAAGGCGAAGGGGCGAAATACCCCCCAATTTCCAGCGATGATTTTCTAAAGCAGCGCCTTCGAGAAATTGGCCTTGCGGGGTAAGGCGGAGCATCCTTCCCCGTTTTAAAACGAAGAGTTATCGAGCCAGCAAATCCAAGACATCGTCTTTATAAGGAAGGGCGTTTTGCGCCCCTAACTTCGTGACGGATAAAGCGCTAGCGGCGCAAGCAAAACGCAACGCGTCTTGATCATCGCGCCCATCCGCAATCGCCGTGGCAAGGGCGGCGGTAAAACAATCCCCCGCGCCAGTTGTGTCCACCACATCCACCTTAGGCGGCGTTGCTTCGGCCACTCTCCGGCCATTGCGGATGAGGGCTGCGCCGTCAGCGCCATAGGTCTCCGCGATCAACCCCGTTCGGCTCTTAAGGAGATCGCGATAAAACGCACGCTCCGTTTCGTTGATCACAAGCAAATCCGCACGCCAGAATAATTGAGGATCAACGTTGATCGCGGGCGCAGGGTTAAAACAGAAGAAAACGTCATTGTCGCCGACGACCTTCCAGGTTTCTGCGGCCGGTGTTTCGAGTTGCGCCATGACGACATCAGCGGAACGTACGCCTTTTCCCTCGGCGCTTAAGAGCGCATTTGCGCCGGGCGCAACGGCGATCTGGTTCTCGCCTTCATCGTCGACATTGATAAACGCGGCGCCCGTCGCTGCTTCAGCTTGGTGCTGCACCAGCGAAAGATCAACGCCGTCATTTTTCAAATTCTCTAGGGCGATGGATGCATAAGCATCCTGCCCGACACAGGCCTCTAACGACACATCGGCTCCCAGGCGACGGGCGGCGAGCGCTTGATTGGCGCCTTTGCCGCCGGGGGATGTGGAGAACACGCCGTCACCCAGGGTCTCACCGGCTCTTGGGAGGGTTTTTGTACGGACAATAAAATCAATATTGACCGACCCAATGACATGGATTCTTGGCGTCATTTTCTCTCTTTCTTGACGGTCGCACCGCGATTGAAGCGCAGTTAGGAAAGCCGGCCTAAACAATCAATCAACAAGTCGAAGAACCCGTCGCAGTCGACATGGTAAGCCCATTGGGCGTTCTTTGGTTCATCGGTCACATGCCAAAAATCAACAGCGGTATGCCCGAGGGTAAGAGCGCTTTCGGTCTCTATACGAATGTTACACGGCTTCATCGTGAATAGCGATGGCTTTAACAAATAAGCGATGGTGCAAGGGTCATGCAAAGGGGCGCCTTCCGCGCCATATTTTTTCGCGTCGTAACGCCCGAAATAGGTCAACATGCCATGGGCCGCTTCGGCGGCTTTCGTTTTAAGGGCCCCAATGCGCGCCAAAATCGCGGGCGTCGTAAATACCTGATGGGAGGCATCCAACCCGAAGACCGAAAGGGGCCGCCCTGCCGTGAACACTAGATGCGCTGCATCCGGGTCGACATAGATATTAAATTCCGCTGACGGCGTAATATTGCCTCCCTCGCGCATGGCGCCGCCCATAATCACGATTTCCTTTATCTTCGGCAATATGCCTGGCTCGCGGGAAATCGCCGTCCCGATATTGGTCAGCGGCCCCGTCGCCACAATCGTGATATCATCATCATCGGCGCTCATCAGCGTCTCGATGATGAAATCGACCCCATGGGTTTTCTGCAATGGTGTTTGCGGGATGAAGATTGGCGCACCGTCAATCCCCTCTTGACCATGGACATACTCCGCCGTCACGCCTTCTCGCCGCATAGGTTTTTCGCAGCCCGCAAAAACCGGGATATCGGCCCGATCGGCAATGTCACTCACGATACGAACATTTCGTTCGGTTTTTTGAAGGGGCACATTCCCAGCAACGGCTGAGACGCCTAAGATGTCCAGAACGTCAGGCGATGCGCACGCCATCAAGAGCATAAGCGCGTCATCCTGGCCAGGATCGCAGTCGATGATTGTTTTACGGCGCATGGGGTTGGATCCTCAACAAGTTGAAGCCTGCCCCTATCACATGCGGTAGTCGGCACAAAGTGAAAGTGGAAAATGCAATACGCAAATCAGCCGTTTACTCAGTGATCGATCAAACGTGTCAAAAGCTACGTAAGCGCTGAAATCCGAGCCATTTATTCTCACCCCTAGAATGCTGGCGCCCGGGTCATTCAACAGGAGCGGCGTTTCGCCGACTAGGCCCGACGCCTCCCATAACAAAACCCCACTTTACAAATCATCCCCGCTTTAATAATCGCCTTGGCTCCATTAAGGTGCGCGCTTTTGCAAATCCCGACGGTGGGCGGTGAATTTTGACTAGAGAGACCATAACACGCCTGGCGCAGCCTGATGGCGTCGCGATATATCGGCATGACCACCAAAAGGGCGATGGTCGCCGGCTCTGCCTGTATGGATATGAAAAACCGTCGGGGGCGCACTTTGACGCCTGTCTGGAGGGCGCAGGACCAGGCGCAGAGTTGCGGTGGCATCCGCTCTTGCAGGAATGGTCAATCTATGCGGCCCACCGTCAGAATCGCACGTTTATGCCCTCGGCTGCGGAAGACCCCCTCGCCCCGATGACGGCCGACGGTCCGGTTACCGAAATCGACGTCGCGGATTTTGAACTCGCCATTTTTCAGAACCGGTTCGCCAGCTTACACCCCGCTTCTGTGATGCCCACCCCGGCCCCGGCCGAGACGACTGTCGCCGCCGCCAATGGGGACTGTGAAGTGGTGGTGTACACCCCTGAGGCGACGGGCAGCCTCGCAACCCTAACGCAAGAGCGGCGTCGGTTGCTCATTGCCGCCTGGATTGATCGTTATGCGTTTCACGACGCTGAAGGCGTCGCCTTTACGATGCCATTCGAAAGTCGCGGGCGCGAAGTTGGTGTCACGCTGGACCACCCCCATGGTCAGATCTACGCCTTTCCCTTTGTCCCCCAAGTACAGCAGCGCGCCATGAAGGCTTATGATGATGGATTTACCCTCCATCATCATCTTAAGAATTGGCGTACAGAGTACCTGATTGAAGAAGCCGGCCCATTGATGGCCGTTACGCCCCCCTTTGCGCGGTTCCCTTACGAAGCTTGGATCGTTAGTCAGACACCGGTTCGCGGGCCGTGGGAGTTCGATACAGAAGCCCTTGACGCCTATGCGTATCTGCTGGGCCGTCTGACAGAACGGTATGATGCGCTCTTCCAAAGGCCCGCCGCAACCATGATGAGCCTGCAAGCTGCGCCGCGTGGCGCCTCCAGCGCCTTTCAGTTCACGACGCAATTCTATCCCATCCTACGCGCGCCAGATAAAGTGAAATTCCTAGCCTCCGTCGAACAATCAACGGCGGTCTTCACCGTTGACGTGATGCCGGAAAGCGCCGCCCATGCGTTGAGAAACGCGTTATGACGAACACGGAAAACACAACCTTTGAAAGCGTCTTCGACCGGGCGCCGCAAACACAAACAACGACGCCGGGACGGGTGAACCTCATCGGGGAGCATATCGACTACACCGGCGGGGTTGTTCTACCGACGGTGATCCCGAACCGTGTTCGGGTTGAGACAGCGCCCGCCGCCACTGGGGGCGAACAACTGCGTTTTTTTTCAACCCGCTTTGATGAGTTGATTGAACGCCCGCTTGACGATGCGCTGACGGGCGCGTGGTCGGATTATATCCTGGCCGGTCACCGAAAGGCGGTTCAGCTCGGCTTGGCCAAGGGCGGCGCAGACTATTTCGTGGACTCCGACATCCCCCATGGCGCCGGGGTTTCATCCTCCGCCGCCCTTCTTGTCGGTGTTTTGCGCGCTGCCGCACAATCGGCGCAGCAAAGCATATCTCCTGAAAAAATCGCCCTTTGGGCGCAAGAGGTTGAGGTGGAGGATATCGGCGTCCCCTGCGGTGTCATGGATCAGATGGCCGTCGCGCTTGGTAAAAAAGGCCACGCTCTCGTCCTTGATACGGCGACGCTCAGCTATGAGCTGATCCCGTTATTTGAAGACTATGTCTTCCCCGTCTTTCATTCAGGGCTGACCCGCACCCTCGCCGATGGTCATTATAAAGAACGCCGAGACGCGACCGAGACAGCCGCCGCAGCCCTCGGCGTTCGCTTTTTGAGCAAAGCAGATGAGACTGCGCGCAAGCGGCTGCAGACATTGACCGACCCTGTTCGCCAACGCGCCCGGCACGTGATTTCAGAGCACCAACGCGTCCTCGCGGCGGTAGACGCCCTAAAAGACCATGATACAGAAAGGTTTGGTCGCCTGATGGGTCAAAGCCATGCATCAATGCGCGATGATTTCGAGATAACGCCGCCGGAGATGGATGAGATGACCGATTACGCCGTTCAATCGGGCGCCTTGGGCTCGCGTTTAACAGGCGGCGGTTTCGGCGGCTGTTTCGTGTCCCTCGTAAAAACGGACATGCTGACTTCCTGGAAAGAGAAGATGACAGCGCGGTTTTCCAATATTCGCCTTGTTTCCGACGGCGTATAGAGTTCCGAAAAGGCGATTATCGATATTCACATGAAGACAACTCCTACTCCCCCTAAAGCCCTTGGCCGCCGTGAACGAAAAAAACTGGAAACACGCCGCCGCATTTTAGATGCGGCGCTCAGTTTGATGGCGGACCATGGCTACGACGATGTAAAAATCGAAATGATCGCCGAAAAAGCAGACATCGCCAACGCCACGTTCTTTCTGCACTTTCCGACCAAAGGCGCCTTGATTACGGCGTTTAATGAACTTGTTAGCGATAAAATCGCCGAGCGCCTGGCCGAATTTGATCTTGGCGCCATTGAACAATTGGAGTTGCTGCGCGCCATCATGCTTGATGAATGGGGTCGGTATAGTGAGTCCCTTCGTCAGATTGTCGCCGACGCGGCGCGGGATAATTCCCTTTTAATTGCCTCCAGCGATAGCCTTATTCTGTTGGTGTGCGATATTGTTGAGAAAGGCCAGGCGGAGGGCAGCCTGTCGCGTAATTTCGACGCCAGTCTTGTCGCCCAATGCCTTATCGCCAGTTGGCGCGCCTCGGTCGTCAACTGGGCTATCAGCGGGGATGCGGAGCTCGCGCGACGGGCAAATCGCCAGGCCCTTGATCTGATTTTGAACGGCGCGGCAAACAAAGCATCATAAGCAAAATCCTTAAATCATTGTTTTTTATATTTTTTCTTCACGGCAATGCCGCTTGAAGCAAAAAAATGCTGCGCTTGCGAAAAAATTACTAGACTCAACTCTATTTTTGTATATAATCGCATCATCAAACGGGTGGTCCGTTGTGTTGCGCCACCGCTGAAAAATCAAAACAGGTTGGAGAGATTGATGGCGCGACGACTGAAAGATGTAATTAAGGATTGGTCACCAGAGCAGTTGACCGGCCTCGACGCTATGTTCGCCTATGCGGAAGGTCCGCGCACCCCGATGCATATCGGCGCCTGCGCCATCTATGATCCGTCAACGGCTCCCAATGGTATAGTTCGGTTCAAGGACGTCTTGAATTTCATTGAAGAGCGCGTTCACCGTGCGAAGACATTTCGTCAGAAGCTGAAGCAAGTCCCGTTTGGCGCAGATCATCCTTATTGGATTGATGACGCTGATTTTGATATCGAATTCCACGTCCGTCACATCGCACTTCCCCATCCTGGCGATTGGCGCCAGCTCTGCATTCAGGTTGCGCGCCTCCATGCGCGGCAGTTGGATTTAACAAAGCCCCTTTGGGAATTCACCATTGTTGAAGGTCTCGACAATATCCCAAATGTGCCCAAAGGATCATGGGCGCTTGTCTCTAAAGTGCATCATTGCGCCATTGACGGCGCCTCCGGGGTTGATATCTCCGAAGCGATCCACAGTCTTGACCCGGAAGATTTTGTCGAGGAAGAGGTCGCTCCTTGGACCCCTGGTCGCGATCCAAGCACCTTGGAACTCATCACACGGGCGAACTTCAATAATGTCGTCAAACCTTTCCACGCCTTAAACGTCGCAAGACGCATGGCGCCGGGGGCGCTGAAATTCGCGTCTGGCATCACCCGCGGCGAGATTAAGCTCTTGGGCGCCCGCCCGCCGCGCACCCGCTTTAACAGCGTTGTTTCAGGACACCGCGTGATTGAAGGCGTGAGCTTCGACCTCGGTGATATTAAAAAGATCAGACAACGCATTCCTGGCGTTACCGTCAATGATGTCATGCTCGCCGTTGTCGGCGGGGGCTTGCGAAAGTACCTCAAATCGAAAGACGAGCTACCGCACGAATCCCTTATCGCCATGGCGCCGGTTTCTGTGCGCACCCGCTCAGAAAAGGCCGCCCTTGGCAATCAAGTGAGCGCCCTTTCGATCCCATTGGGCACCCATATTGCTGATCCCCTTGCGCGGCTACACTACACCCATGAAACCGCCGCGAACCAGAAAGCAATGTCGAACGCTGTCGGCGCACGCGAAATGTCCGAAGCGTCGAAAGCTGCGCCCGCGATGATCACCGGCGTTGCGACCCGTCTCTATTCTCGGCTGGGCCTCGCCAATCGCTTAAGCCCGATGTTCAACACCGTTGTCACCAATGTGCCGGGCCCACAGGTCCCGTTATACATGGCAGGCGCTAAGTTGACGGCCTCCTATGGCCTTGGCCCGGTGATGGATTCTGTTGGCCTATTCCATGCGGTGACAAGCTATTGCGGCGAGATCAACATCACCGTCACGGCGTGCCGCAAAATGTTGCCAGACCCAGCGTTTTACGCCGACTGCCTGCGGGAAGCTCATGATGAGCTTTTGGCGGCGGCGACGGCCGAGCGGAAAACGAAAAAACGTGACCGCAAACGCGAAGAGAAGGCTGCCGACGCGCCGGCCGCAACGATTGATGCCGTCGCCGCTTCAAATTCTGAGAACGACGACCTCACACAGATTAAGGGAATCGGCAAAACCCTCGCGAAAAAACTGCAAAAAGCCGGCGTCAGCGGGTTTGCCGACCTTGTTGCTCTCTCAGCCGTTCAGGCGGCCAAGCTTGACGAAGACTTAAATCTACGTGGCCGTATGCTGCGCGACGGATGGATCGCCCAAGCATCGAGCTTGATTGACGCGGGCGCGCCCAAAGCGACCCATAACGACGCTTCATCTTCCGTTCACTAAGAAAAGTACGCTCCTTATGCCCCTTATCAAAGCAAACGGCATCGACATTGAAGTCGAAACCCATGGCGAGAAAGGCAATCCTGCCGTTCTGTTGATCATGGGATTGGCGGCGCAACTGACGCATTGGCCCACTGATTATATCAAATCACTGGTTGACGAAGGTTACTACGTCATCGCCTTTGATAACCGCGACATTGGCCTGTCGCAAAAACTGCATACCAAACGCGCTTTGAAACCCACCCATATGGCGTTCGCCAGCATGATTGGATTAAAGCGGATCGCACCGTATACGCTAAGAGATATGGCCAAAGACGCCGTTGGCGTATTAGACGCCCTTTCCATCGACGACGCCCATGTTGTTGGCGTTTCTATGGGGGGGATGATCGGACAACTTTTGAGCGCGCTTTACCCAAGCCGGGTGCGCAGTTTCACCGCGATCATGACATCGACGAATAATCCAAAATTGCCGCGGGCGGATGAAAAAGTGATCAAAGAGATCTTTACCGTTCGTACCCGCGCTAGAGACCGCGAGGACCTCATTGACCGCACAGTCAATCTTTGGAACCTCATCGGGACGCAAGATGGCGGCAATGACCCAGAAGAATTTCGGACCCGCATCGCTGCGGCCGTTGACCGCTGCACCTATCCTGCGGGCATTCGCCGGCAAATCGCCGCAATTATCGCAACCGGCGATTTACGCCGATGGTCAAAGAAAATCACGGTTCCAACCCTGGTTATTCACGGCGCCGCCGACCCGCTCGTCCCCTTCCAAGGGGGCCTAGATATCGCCGCAACGATCAACGACGCCCGCATCGAGATTATCGATGGCATGGGGCACGACCTGCCGCCGAAATTTTTGCTCGAAATTACAGAATTTACAACCGATCACCTCAGATCGGCCGATCAGAACGCCGAGAAGGCGCAAGCCGCTTAACTTGTTAACGAGCCAAACAACCAAATTTCAAAGGAGTATCCATCATGGCCGCTACGAAAAAAACTACCGCAAAGAAGACAGCTGCAAAAAAGACCGCCGCCCCAAAGGCAGCGCCTGCGGAAGTCGCAGAAGAAAGCGTCGAATCTCTGTTCCAGCGCGTACAATCAAACTTTAAAGAAATCGGCGCTGCGTTAGCCGCCTCAAACGCAATCATGGGCGAGCATCGTCGTGAAGTACTTTTGACGATGATCGAAAACGCTCAGGAAAACACTGATGCGACGTTCGAAGCCGTTCGCGAAGTCATGGACGCGGAAAACCTTTCCGACAGCCTGCGCATTCAGCGTGACGCCCTGCGCGAAGGCATCGAACGCAACATCGCTCAAGTTCGTAACGTCGCTTCGCTGACGACAGAAGGCAGTCGCGAGTCAATCGGTCCGGTGACGGAGTACTTCTCCACCCTACGTGAGAAAGTAAAGAGCGGCGCAAACGCGTAACGTTCAACGAAAAAACGATACGCTCTTCTCTCTCTTTCGGGCGTATTGACAGCATGGCGGTCTGCCCCCGCCATGCTGTTTTTCGTTAATAGACGTGGCCGCTTGACGGGTAGGCGGCGCGCCGCCAAGCTGACGCAGAACGGTCAAAAGGCTCCCACCCATTCTCTGGCAACGCGAGCCGGTCAGCCACCGCAAAAAATACAAACGGGTTGACCCCGAGACCGCAATGGCTTGCATAAACCTCAATATTGTCGGTCTGCGGCGCTTTGGGTTCGATACATCCACGCCACGGCACAATGCCATCAGTCTTGGTAAATATAGCCGTTGACGGCACATGGGCCGGCGGGTGGCGAAGATTTTCCAATAACTGGAGCATCTCATCATCAAGCTGGGCGTGGCCCGCGATCCGTTCATAGAGCCAGGAAATCGTGGACGCTTCAGGTTTACCCGCAATCGGGCTGCCGAGCGTAATCACCTGTCTGATTTGATCGGGCATTTTCTTGGCAAGCTCTCGCGCCATCACACCGCCCAAGCTCCAGCCGACAAGCGATACCTTACGCCGGGATTGCCGGAAGACTGTAATCACCCATTCCGCCAACTGATCAATATTGTCGCCGTTTTCACCTGGGCCCAGATTGCGTCCCTGACGCCAGCCGTAGACTTTATACCCTTTGTTGCGGATGAATCGCCGCAACAGACCGGTCGCACGGTCACTTGTGAGGAAGCCGGGACAGACGATAACGGCATGTCCATCACCCTGAGGTGCTAAACTTAAAGGCAGTTCAGCCGCCGGCAAAAGCGCCATTTCACTTAACGCCCTTCCCGCTTCAAAAAAGGCATAGGGCAACGGCGGGCGGGTTAATTCAATCGAGAAATCGGACATGCATCAAATAACTTGCGAAACTAGACGTTAGAATCGCATTTATTGTCAGCGAATAAAAGAACTTTGTCAGGGATATTATGGATGTAATGAAAGAATTGGTGCGCCGCAATAACGATTTTTCCGCAAACAAACCGTTAACATTTAGATGCTGCAATGCAGTGACACCCTTCAGAGATCTACGCGCACCCAACTTGCACGCGATGAGGGAAACCCCCGCGCCGTCCTAAGCGTGCCCTGCTGCGTCAACGCCGTAGGCGCTCATTTGATTGTGAACGCGATCAACATCGCATGAGAGAATGACAATATCGTGGGTTTCACCGTCACGGTCCATCACATGCTCTTTCAACAACGCCTCCCCTCTGAACCCAAGTTCCTCAAAGATCGCAACTGCGCCAACTTGGTCAACCGTCATATGCGCGATTAGCTTTTTCAAATCATCCGCCAACGCCATACGAAACCCTTCCTGGATCAACGAACGACCGAGGCCCTTTTGTCGAAATTTATCCGACACCAGAACTCTAAGCTCGCCCAGATGGGGCGACCAGGAATAGGGGTCGCGAATGAGAGCGACACACCCAATGATACCGTCATCCGTTTCCGCTAAAAGGGTTTTGATGGATCCATTCGCCAAGGACCGCACCCAGGCGGACACAACCTTTGGGTTGGTGATATCGCGGCGAACATATAACAGGTCATGGAGGGGTAGGCCTTTCGCAAACGCCAATATCGCCGCCTCATCCTCCGGCGTCATAAAACGCAAGGTTGCATCGATTTGCTCAGCGTCGTTCACGCTCAATTTTAACGGATAGCGGTTTTCTTCTTCGGCCATTAAACAGATCTCTCCGACATCCACTCATCCAATTTGGGCCATAACCGGGTCACCGCGTTCGGGCCAGCGACAAGGCTAATATGGCCGCCCTTTAGGACGATTTCTTCTTTATCCTCAGAGCTGACCATGTTGATCAGCGGTTCACTCGCTTTGCGCGGGATAATATGATCATGCTCGGCGACGGCGTGAAATAGCGGCGCCGTGATGTTCCCTAAATCGGCGCTTTTACCATCGACAACAAGCTCGCGGGTGTAAAGGGAGTTCGCCCACATAAGCTCTTTGGTTATTTGACGAAAGTACTCTCCGGCCAGCGGCAAAGTTTCATTCGCCCAGCGATCAAATTTGCGAAACGATTCAACGAACTGATCATTCCACATATTATCCCATAGCTGAATGCGCGAAGCGGCCTTTCCGGTAGGCCGCAACATATCAAAAGATGTCATGATCAAATCAGGCGGTACATTGCCGACCATATCGACAAGCCGATCGACGTCGAAATGCTTTGGATCCGACATCACACTGAACAGCCCCATCTCATGCCAGTTGATCGGGGTTGTGAAACAGACAAGGTTCTTCATGGGGCCGTCGGCATGGGTCGCAGCGTATATTGCCGAGAGAACACCGCCCATGCAGTAACCGATCACGGTTACTTCATCCTCGCCGCTCTCTTCCAATACGCGATCAATACAAGCGGGGATGAAGTCCTGGGTGTAATCCTCGAGGCGCAGCCGTTTTTCTTCCGGTCGCGGCGGATCCCAATCGATGACGAAAACATCGTATCCGCGCTTCACCAAAAATTCGATGAAACTCATTCCCTTGGCAATGTCGAGTACGTAGGAGCGGTTAGTCGTCGCCATAACGATTAAAATTGGCACACGATAAAGTTCGTCGGCGCGTGTATGGTAATGGTAAAGGTTGAGCGTACCGCGCTTATAGATGACATCCTTCGGGGAAAGGCCAACGGGCGGCGCTGTCGACGCGAAGTATTCGACCCCTTTGATGTTGCGTTGGATCGTCCGATCGACAAGCTTGCGAATGCGATCGGTCGAACTATTTTTGTCGGATTTCGGCTGGCGGGTTTGCGACACGCGAGGCTTTCTCTCTTGCAAATAGCGGCCCGTGGTAAAGAGCGCTTTTTATCGTTTCAGCGTCGGCTCAACTCCTGGCGCTGGCAGCGGCTTTTTTCTTAGCCGGCGCCTTTTTGGTGCGGGGTTTTTTCGTACGCGGCGGCTTTCCAGCCGTCGACACAACGGACTCCGGCGGGGTCAATCGGCGTAATGCCTCTTCAATCCGAACCAGGCGATCGTCCATCATCATCATCCGTTCACCCAGAGCGTTGATATCCTCACGGCTCGGCATATTGAACATCGCCAATTGCCGGGCCATGTGATCCGACATGCCCTTTTGCACGCGAAGATGCATTGTATTGGCGATATTGGCAGTACGCGCGAATTCCTCGGTGCCCATCAGAGCACCCGCTATAGCGTCAACGCGCTCCTCTAATACAGAGATCGCATCTTGAATTGAGGTACCAGGGTTTTTAGCGTTGCCTTTGGCTATGACGAAATCTCCTCACCTTGCTTCGTTGCACCCTAACATTTTCGACATCCTCTCAATACCTGACCGGGAATGCAAGCCGGACGGCGCCGTCAATCATGCCCCTTCACAGCACCAACCATCTGCAGAAGCTGGACAATTTCCTTGCGTCAAGAAAGAATATCGACGAAGTCATGAGTAGACGAAACTGCCTTTAAGATCACTTAAAAGGCGCGCAAGGGAGGCGCATCATGACATCCGTTTACGATTTTAACGCGACCACGATTGATGGCGCTGAACAATCGCTGTCCGATTTTTCCGGAACGGTTCTTATCATCGTCAATGTGGCGAGCCGGTGCGGGTTTACGCCCCAATATGAGGGATTGGAAGCGCTGTACCAAAAATACAAAAACGACGGGCTCAACATCCTTGGTTTCCCTTGCAATCAGTTTGGCGCCCAGGAACCAGGCGACGAAAGAGCGATCGCAGAGTTTTGCTCGACCACCTATGACGTCAGTTTCCCGATGTTTTCGAAAATCGATGTCAACGGGGCGAACACCCACTCCCTCTTTGGATACTTAAAGCGCGCCAAACCAGGTTTCGCCGGCAGCACCAGCATCAAATGGAATTTCACAAAGTTTCTAACCGATCGCAAAGGCCAAGCCATAAGGCGCTTTTCATCACGAGATACGCCCGCCTCCATGGAGCGCGCCGTTGAAACACAATTAAATTCATAGGGTACGGAACATTGCCCATAACAACAAAATTTAGGTTTTGGAGACCATAATTCACATGGCTGATACAAATCGACTCCACCCAATTCCAAACCCTCCGGGCAAACCCTTTGTTGGCAATACGCTGAGCGTGAACCCTGATGCGCCGCTGCAGAGTTTAATGGACATGACGCGCGAGCATGGGCCGATTTTCTGGCTAGATATGATGGGAAAACCCATGATCATCGCGTCGGGCGCAGAACTCGTCAAAGAGTTATGTGACGAAAAGCGGTTCGATAAGGCCGTCCGCGGCACGTTACGGCGCGTCAGAGCCATTGGGGGCGACGGGCTTTTCACCGGCGATACTAATGAACCAAATTGGTCGAAAGCCCATAACATTTTGCTGCCGACATTCAGTCAAAACGCGATGGTCAATTATCTTCCCATGATGATCGATATCGCGCAGCAATTAGTACTGAAATGGGAACGCTTGAACGCCGACGATGAAATCGACGTCGTTCGCGATATGACAGGGCTCGCCCTCGACACGATTGGTGTATGTGGGTTCGATTACCGGTTTAACTCATTTTACCGAAAGGACTTCCACCCTTTCATTGACGCCCTTACCCGCACACTAGAGACGTCGATGATGCAGCGCGGCTTGCCTTTCGAAGATGTCGCGCTACGCAAACGATTAGACCAATTGACTAAAGACGTCGACTTTATGAATAAACTCGTCGACGATATTATCCAAGAACGACGTCGATCAAACGTCGCCAATGGAGCAGACAATCATTCACAAAAAGATTTGCTGAACTACATGCTCGCCGGCGTCGATAAGGTCACTGGCGAGAGTTTGTCTGACGAGAACATCCGCTATCAAATCAACACGTTTTTAATCGCTGGCCACGAGACAACCTCTGGCTTGCTTTCCTTCACCTTCTACTTTCTTCTCAACAATCCGGATGTTTTGGCGAAAGCCTATGAAGAGGTGGACCGCGTTCTGGGCAAGGACGTTAACGTCGCCCCCAGCTTTGGTCAGATCGGTCAACTTGATTATATTCGCGCCATATTATCGGAATCCTTGCGCCTTTGGCCAACAGCGCCCGCTTTTAGTATCTACCCGTATGAAGATGAAATTATCGGCGGGCAGTACCCTTTAAAGAAGAATAGTTTTATCACCATCCTGACGCTGATGCTTCATCGGGATAAATCCGTTTGGGGCGATGATCCTGAAACATTCAACCCCGATCATTTTAGCCGAGAAGCAGAGGCCGCTCGCCCATCTTACGCTTACAAGCCCTTCGGGAACGGTCAGCGCGCCTGCATCGGCCGTCAATTTGCGATGCAGGAAGCGATTCTGGTCATCGCCATGATCCTGCAACGCTTTGAGCTTTTTGATCACAAAAACTACAAACTCAAAGTCCGCGAATCCATGTCGATTAAGCCTGAGGGCTTCACCATGAAGGTGAAGCTGCGGAAAGATATAACCCGTGGAGCGATGATCTCCGCCAGCGGCGATCAGCCATCCGAGCGCGTTGAAAAAGCAACCGCTCAGCGCCCGAAGCATGGCGCAAAGCTTTGCGTTCTATTCGGATCAAACCTGGGCGCCACTGAAGAATTCGCGAGAGAAATTGCGCTGTCAGGGGAGCTAAACGGATTTGAAACGACGCTCGCGCCCCTTGATGATTTCGCCGGTCGCCTCCCTAAGGAAGGTGCGATCATTATCGCCAGCGCCTCTTACAATGGAACACCGCCGGATAACGCCATCAAATTTGTGGAGTGGCTTGAGAATGCTGCCCCCGATGAGGTGAACGGTGTTTCGTTTGGGGTTTTCGGGTGCGGAAATCGGGATTGGGCGTCCACGTTTCAAACGGTGCCCCGCCAAATCGATGAGAAACTCAACGCTCTCGGCGCGCGCCGGATTATCGAACGCGGGGAAGGCGATGCGCGCGACGATATTGATGGCCAGTTCCACCAATGGTTCGAAGGTCTTTGGCCCAAGGTGGGCGACGCCCTTGGATTAGATGTCGACTTTACAACCGCCGACGAAGCCGGCCCCCTATATGAAGTTGAAATCGCTGAAAGTGTCACAGCGAACCCCGTTGCCCGACAAACTGGCGCGTTGCCGATGACCGTTGTGGCGAACAAGGAACTCCAAACCCGGGACGGCCCGAACCCGTCCAATCGATCGACCCGGCATATCGAGGTGGAACTCCCCGAAGGGGTCACCTATCAACCCGGCGACCATCTATGCGTCGTGCCGGTTAATCATCCCGATCTCGTCAAGCGCATTATCAACCGCTTTGGTTTTAACGAAGAATCCCATGTGCGCGTTCATGTCACCGGAGAACGGCGCGCGCCATTCCCTAACGATTCTGTTTTCTCCGTCAAAAGACTGGCGGAGCTTTTTGGTGAGCTGCAGGCCGTTGCAAGCCGCAAAGATGTAGCGATGCTCGCCAAACATACCCGTTGCCCTGATTCTAAGAAAAAACTGGAAGCGCTCTCCAAACCGCCGGCTCAGAATGACGCAACTCCAAATGGTGATGATCTTTATAGAAATGAAGTCTTTCTAAAGCGCAAGTCGGTCTTTGATCTGATGGAGGAGTTCCCGGCTTGCGAATTGCCATTCGCGGTTTACTTAGAGATGATCCCGTGGCTGTCGCCGCGTTTCTATTCAATTTCATCCTCAGCGAAACACACCCCACGCCAATGCTCTGTAACGGTGGGCGTTGTGGAAGGCGCGGCGCGCTCTGGTACTGGCGTTTACCGCGGCGTTTGTTCCTCTTACCTGGCCAACGCCCGTCCTGGCGATGTCATTCAAGCGGTGATCAAAGAACCCACCGCCGCGTTCCGCCCGCCAGCATCCCCCGAGACGCCGATTATTATGATTGGCCCCGGCACCGGTCTTGCCCCATTTAGAGGGTTCATTCAGGAACGGCGCTTCTTAAAAGAAAACGGTGCGAGCCTTGGCCCTGCAATGCTATTTTTCGGGTGTCGTCATCCCGACCATGATTTCCTCTACAAGGAAGAATTGGAAGAAGCAGCGGCATCGGGGTTGATCGAGCTGCACACCGCTTTTTCTCGCGCCGGGCCGGAACGTGTTTATGTTCAGGATGTCTTGCGCCAGCAGTCGCAGAAAGTCTGGCGGCTACTCGAAGACGGCGCGATTACCTATGTCTGCGGCGACGGCGCCGGGATGGAGCCAGACGTCAAACGCGCTCTTTGCACTCTTTACGCTGAAGAGAAGGATGCAAGCTTTGAAGAGGCGCAACTCTGGATGGAACAACTCATCAAGAACGATAGATATGTCCTTGATGTTTGGGCCGGCGGGTGAGCAATACCGGTTTTTGTTGAGACTTAATGCGTTTCACGGGGTTCAAGATCAGCGAGGGTCGATCGACCTCCCGCCCTAAAACCTTTTAGGAGAGCCCCTCCAAAGAAGCCTCGTCCTACCGCCCCGAACCACAGCGGTCGCGTTAAGCTGCTTTTTTTCTGAGCGCTTTTCGCTTATTTTTTGGGCTTTTTTTCGTTTTTTTGTCGCCCTGCACGCGGCTCATCGACTCAACCATCGCCAAAATTTGGTTTTGTAGTTTGGTATCTTCGATATTTGTAAAAGCGCGCGCCAATCGCATGACCATAGCGTTGTCCATGACTTCTAGTTTGGAGAACGGGTCCTGCTGCCCAGGCAGCGTGTTTATATCAGCAAAAAACGTATCAACCGGCACTTCAAAAAAGCATGCGAGCGCAACAAGAACGGAAGCGCTAATGCGATTGACTCCGCTTTCATATTTCTGGATCTGCTGGAAAGATAAGTCGACGCCATCGCCGACCGCCTGTTGCGACAATCCTCGCTCAATCCGAATTAGCCTTAGTCTGGCGCCTACCAAACGATCGATTTTGTTAATCATAGTAACCCCCTGATTACTGCCCTAGATTTTTATATATTGTGGTTAAATTTTACTGAAAACATTAAATATGACTTAAGGCTGCTAAACGCGTCACAATATTGTGAGGTTGTGATTGCACGGTGTGGAACGGGTTTTATCATTATTACTCGGTGCACCAAATTTTCCGAAGAATAGTCTTGCTCTGGTTAGATTCAGTAAGTCAAAACAGCAATTTAAGACGGCCTCTACTAGATCAAGTAGATTTCCTCACCCCGTTTTTAAGGGCCATTGCCGTGACAATGCCTAGGTTGTGAATCCCGGCCGACGTACCGTCTATCATTTTTTCTTATCTGCAAAAAGAAGTTAACTGTAATTTTCTACAGTACGCAATAAGGTAAAACTTGCTGTCCTTGATTTTCACACTGCTCGGTGCGCAAAAAATCACCGTTTTCTAGCACTACCGTGACGCCACCTTCCCTCTTAATGCTATTCGGAGCAGAATAGCACGAGCTCTCCGGTCGCCCGGAAAAAAGGAGTTTCTGAATCTCTCAGCTAGATGTCTCAGGCCCGTCGCGATGTGCAACCAACATAAACCGGCCTCAAAATTTCGGATACCTGACGAAAATGCGGTGAGGACCGCATTCAAACATCGTTTGGAGTTCAGCGGGGATCAAATCGAGCGCCAGACAAGTGTTTAGCGTCTTCACCGCTGCCGCTGCCGGCGCCACACAACACGCCACGCTTCACGAACCTCCGCCGCCCGCTGATATCTTATCGCCATCTTGCCGACAAGGCGCACCCGGTCTGGATCGGGTCAAAACTGGACAGCCCCCCAGATCCGGGGCTCAACTTCCCTGAAATTTTTATTCGGCATGCGTGTTTCCTCGCCTGCACAAGGTTAAATTGACCGCGCTGTTTATAGCTTGCGGTTTCCGATTAACAGAAAATGCAGTTCAATAAAAAATAGCCGAATGCAACGGGGCCCAGGGAAAAATGGCCCTAATCGGTTTCTACACAAACAATACCCAGAATGGGTATCCGACGATCAGGGCAACCCTCAAACACGGTGAGCGTTTTTTTCTGCTATAATGTACACGAACGGCGCTGATCCCCGAGGGGAAGAGCCGGCTTTGTCAATTAGACTCAAGACTTCTGATAAACAAATTCGGATGAGAAGGGGTCGAATGCGACATGCCTCTGCATATCACGAAAAAACAGATCTTTGTCGGAGGCATGTGTTTGGTAGTGAATTAAGCCGATCACGACGATCACCCCCGATAGCATCAAGAAACCACCGACAAATCCAGCCGCGAATATGAACAAAAGTGACATTTAAACTACCTTCCGCCAAGCCATGGCAGCACGAAACGAATTGCCTTCTACCTATACGCGAAATCTTATATTTTTCTCCCTATGGTAGTTAAAATTTAAGGAGCATTATCGGCTCGCTCGGTTAAATCTCTCGGCGCTCTCTAGACATTCGGGGTAAAGCTCACCTCTCTCGGATGCAACAGCGCGCTTTTACCTTGGGTATCGCTCTAACAAATAAAGAACATGCTCCAAATCTTCATCGTTCATTTGGGAGACGTATCGCACACATTTTGCCTGGGCATCGGACAGTTGTGTTAGATCTAATATGTTGGGTTCACGGTCCCCCTCTGTTGAGGGCGGGACAGCGGCCAGCTCATCGAAAAAGTACGTAATTGGAATACTCAGCGCTTCAGCAAACTGCCACAAACGACCTGATGGAATTCGCACAACGCCCATCTCGTATTTGTGGACCCCTTGCGCCGACAGCCCGCATTTCTCACCGAGTTGCCCAAGGGTTAAACGCGTAATTCTTCTTGCAGAACGCAACCTTCCTGCAATTTCTAAGTCAGCTAAATGCCGTGCTTTGTCTGGCCCTTCATCTTGATTTTGTAGCTGTTCATGATCGTGCGCGGAATCGGTTACTATTTGCTCTGATTTACTCATGCGCTTGCCACCCATACAAGATCACGCCTCCCCCGCGACGTGTTATTGAATTGTTGTATTTTGTATATACAGTATATGGATTAGAGCCATTCTCCCTCGCCGTCAAATTTCACAGTAAAATTAATCACATGAACACATCACGTCCGCGTTTAAAGCGGAATAGTTTCTGTGCCGAACCCGTGTAACGGATGAACTTCAATGGTTGGCGGGTGGATAAAAAACCAACGCCGCGCCAATTGGAAAATTTTACCGCTTCGGGATTTTGCGCTGTGATAGAACCGGCGTGATACTCGCAAAAGTAGCATTGTTTCTGTTGAATATCGCGATTGGCAGGGTTCAATTGCACAACGAGTCGTTATTGGCCGTCAGAAAACATCGTAACTCTTATACGGGCCGGGGCGACCATCCGGGGCGTCGCGTAAACACGGGCCCGGTCAAGCATTCCATGGCAAGCGCGGTCACAGCGACCACCATTTCGCTAACGGCCGCATCAAAGAAGAGTACTCTTAAAATGGTTTCGAGGAAGAATTAATCGCGCGTGCAAACCGGTTGCCGATTTTCAACCCTTGTTCGATGGGTTTTATTTAACGCGTGACAGGCGCACTTCGCAAAACGGACGATGATGGAGATCTGCCCGTCCAGCCGAAGCACTCCATAAACATAGAGCAGAAGTAACAGTGAGCTTTATAGACTTCGAAGAGGTCGTTTTCCGGCGGATACTATTTTTCTTCGAGGTTTTCGATATCGTTCATGATACTTACTAAAAAATATTCGTCCGGCGTCTGACCTCTCTCGTCGAATGTATCATCTGGTGCAATGCAGCGCCACAGTCGAGCTTTCGCCGCCAAGTCGGAAACAGTCGTCGCCCGCTGTGACGCCAATGAGGATGTCAACAAAACGGCAGCCTCGCAAAGCTGATCAACCGATTCGGTATCGTCGGAGAAAACGCCGTTTGCCTGGGCAATCGATGACCATGCTTGAATGGCGATGTCGCACAGGCGCGACAACGGTTGATTATCGATATCAACCTCCAATTTTATTGGCTCAACAGATGTCGTTTCATTTCTGTAACCAACGCTTTCCATATTTAACCCCTAAAGTCAGTAGGCTGATTTGCCTAATGCGTTCTCTCGCAACGAAGATTGTTGCCACGATTCATAAATTTTTGTCCATAAAATCGCCGCGATGTAAAAATTTGCTTTTCCCGGAATACCGAGACCGTTTTCCAAGCAAACTGTGTTTTTTTGCGCGACAATCTCTTCAATAGTCCCTCTCAATCCAGAATTTAGATCGCACGCCAGTGACGAAGGCTTTTCATGGGGACAAAGCACCACTCGTCACTGGCTAGGGCGGTCGGGCGGGGAGGCAACCCCTTTTTCGTCGATCAACATCGACATATCACTACCTATGCGGGTATCGTTAACAAAATAATAATGCCGGCGGCCACTTGCAGGGGACGCTCAATATGGCCGCCGGCGGGACAGCGTCGACAACACCAACATAAAACGTTGATATTACTCGTTAATCGCCTTTTGATCTGTCGTGTTTTAGCCAAGGCGTAAGCTTTAACTTATAGCGCCTTATTTCTCCCCCGGATTGGAGTTGTAGAGGGTTGAGGCAAAACCGTAAGATCGAAAAACTACCTAAGGTAGTTCTTTTTCCAATACCTTAAAACGCCCAGTAAAATTATTGGCACTCGCCAACCGCAACGATCACTCTAAGATTTTCACTTCACAGGTTATCATTTAGGGGCTGTCCCAGATGTTTGAAACATCTGGGACAGCCCCAAGATCAAATGTCATTGGACATGCCCTGAACATACCCAATCTATGCGGTTTTGCGTTCACTTAGCGGTCGCTTTCCGTTAGCTTTGCTAGAATTCCGTTGCTGTAATTCGACGCCTAACGCGCGATGAATAGCGTCTTTCAATTGTTTGAGCTTTACCGGTTTCGCCAGATAATCTGTCATGCCTGCTTCGAGGCTTTGCTCTTGCTGTTCCTCAAGAGCATTGGCGCTCACGCCAATAATCGGTACTGCTGAACAATTTTGCGCGGCCTCCCGGGCGCGAATTTCGCGCGTTGCGCTTAGCCCATCCAATACCGGCATCGACCAATCCATCAAAATAACGTCGACTCTCTCACGAATTACGGCATCAACGGCTTCACGCCCATTTTCTGCAAGCAATAACGAGCATTCGAAAGAACGAAGCGCCCGTTGAATAATCAAACGGTTCGTTGCAGAATCATCGACGATGAGAATGGTTGGTCCACTAATTGATTTCGTTTCCGACTCGGAACACGACGCCGCGGCCTCCACACTCGGCTTTTCCCGCTCCCCGGAAACCGGTTCCAAGTTCAAGAGTTTCACAATCTCGGAAGGGCCGATAGGTTTATTGACGATCCGAAGGTTGTCTAAATTCGAAATCCGTGGATCGCATTCAAGGTCGGATACGGATGACAACATAACGACAGGTAGGTTAGCGGTAGAGGATTGGGACCTAATCCTAAGGGCAAGATCGAGACCATCCATTCCAGGCATCTGAAAATCCAGCAATGCAAGATCAAACGGATTGCTTTGGTGGTCTTCCTCAGAAAGGACGTTAAGCGCCTCGTTAGCGTCTTCCGCGAGAACAACCGCACATCGCACCGACTGGAGTTTTTTCTGGAGTATCCGTCTATTTAAAACATGATCATCCACAACCAGTATTTTTTGTGGATGAGAATTAGTCGGGTTCAACGTGGGGGCTGATTCCAACTTACGTTCATCGCCCTGCTCAAGTTTGAAAGAAATTGAAAACGTGGACCCCTTGTTCAAGATCGATTCTACCTTGATCGATCCGTTCATCATCTCGATCAATCGTTTTGCAATCGCCAAACCCAATCCCGTCCCCTCGAATTTTCGGGTCGACGTATTATCGATTTGTTCGAACACCGAAAAGATCGCATCGATCTTGTCTTCAGGGATCCCTATCCCGGTGTCTGTCACATCTATATTAATGAGATAGCCGTTTTCCGCTTCCTCACCACGAACAACAACAGACACAAAGCCGGCTTCTGTGAATTTGGCCGCATTGCCCACTATATTAAGAAAGACCTGACGCAGGCGTTTTGCATCACTGTGAAAAACCTTAGGAAGGTCAATTGGGTATTCGTAGATAAGTTCAACACCCTTTTTTCTCGCCCCCACCGCGACGATATTAACGACGTCTGCGAGCGCCTGTTCCAAGTCAAAATCGTGGTTGTGTATCGAAAACGAGCCTGATTCAATTTTCGAAAAATCCAGAATATCGTTAACAACCGTCAGCAGAGCCTCTGCAGAGCTGTGGATCGTCTGGGCATATTGATTTTGATCGGCGTCAAGATTTGTTTGCAAAATGATCTCAGACATCCCAAGGATGCCATGCATAGGCGTTCGAATTTCATGACTCATATTCGCCAGGAATTCGCTTTTGACCTTGATCGCTTTTTCCGCCACGTCGCGGGCGGCGATCGCCTCCCGCATTGCGTTTTCTTTACGTTCCTCCGAGGCGGTTGCGGATTCACTGGCCGCTTGGAGGTTTTTTATTGTTCGTGCAACGAGCTTGTCGGCCGGTAGAAAAATGAAAAGCCCTTCGAAAAGCAAGGTGAGGATCGCGGCGGCAAAACTGATATTCATGACCGCTTGCGCCCTGTTTTTCCTGGCATTTGACCGCGTTTCGAAAGCGATCACTGTTTTGTTAAGCGCCTGCAGAAGCTCGTCAGAGCCGACCACCTTAAGGTCGGTAAGAGCTTGCAAACGCCTATCGGTGGAGATCGTTTCACTATTGACGATCCTACCAAGGCGGACTAACTCCCCTACGCGAAAATCAATATTAATTTTTTCTAAGACCTTATCGCGAACGCTTTTGTTGTCGATCGCGGCTTCCCGATTCCAACGATCGTTCCCAGTGAAATATAGTTCGCGATGGGTTGCTTCGAACTGACGAAGCGCGTCGGCAAGAACTGGATCAGCAGTCAATGGGCGCTTACTGCTTTGCGTGTGGTCGTTGGCGAGAAATAGAATCCGTTGGCTCAACATCCGTTGGCGCCCGCTGTCGTTGATAATCGCGGCTTCGTGGGCGCCGTTTTCGAGAATATGAACACTTGCTAAATGTGAAACCGTGACCAATATGGCAATCAATGAAACAGCGACTAGATAACGACGCCATAAATTTAATGGACTTTTCATATGGTTCACAGAAGGCATCAAAAATGATTACTAAACCATAGATTGTATTTTTTAATAAAGCATAAACCGTTATCATAACGATCAGTATTCGGTTTTTATCGATCTCGATTCTATATACTACTTGGCTTTACTTGATCGAAAAACAACTAAAACGCGAAACATTCTCTTCGCGCATTTAAAAAGCTCGTTAGTGTCATCAGAAATCTCATGATAAATTCGCAAAAAGAACATTCGTCCCGAATTCGAAAAATTCCTCTCGGCAATTGTATGAACACCCGCTTTGCGGGCTCTAACACGAAGGACGCTCAGTGATACACGACGATACGTTGCGATACGGAATAAGAATAGTACAACCGACCAAAAACTAGCGCCTATCCGATTTGAACACGGTACGGAGCAACCAGTTGCTAGCATCTTGGCAATCAAGAGCGAGGCACTGGCGCCCACATTCGTGCTGCAAATCAAAAACTCGGGAAAGAAAACAACGCGATCAATCAGAAACCGTTTTATAGTCGACACAATCGCCGAGAGCTCGAAGGGCCCGTTCAGGCCGCTTGCGCCGAGCGATCGTTTAGAATTCTATGGCAGTTTGTCACCGGAAAACATAAAATGGTGGAGGGGGCTGGATTCGAACCAGCGTACGCCGAAGCGGGCAGATTTACAGTCTGCTGGATTTAACCACTCTCCCACCCCTCCATCGGGATTCACGCGAAGGGCTAAGTCGCCCAAAACACCGTGAAAAAAGGGGCGCGGCGGTGCCGTTCCCCTCGGGAGCAAGGGGTATAGCGAAGCCCCGGAAATGGCGCAAGGCCCCGCCAGCCCCCTTCCTGCTCCGTCGATTTAAGGCCGAGGAATTAACGCCTCGGATCTAGAGCCGGGGAATTAGACAAAGAAACGCCACCAAACCGTTCCATCCAAGACCTCAAATGGACCAGCTTCCCAACGGCGGCTATGACAGGCGTCTATGAACGGCAATCAAACCCGCCATTTTTTCCGACGGTTTAGCGCCGGGCCGATTTGTTAGGCTCCCATCAACGCACAAACGCCCTCATTTAGGGTCGCCCACCGGCTTCACATCAACGGATAAATCGCTAAGGAAAGCGATGGCAAAAAATCACAAGCCGAAAGCCGCGCCTCCTAAAAAAGGCGCCAGTAAAAAAACCTCGCCGAAGCGGACCCCTGGAAAGGGGCGCACGAAAAATGTGCCCGAGACAAGACCTGAGGCAAGGCCCCCCACCAGAAATGCGAGGCCCAATCATCGCGGCCCTAACGCCCAATCCCCGTCTCGCCCGTTACCGGGTGGATTATGGCTCTATGGACGGCACGCCGTCGCCGCCGCCCTTGCAAACCCGGCGCGCCGGGTAAAAAAGCTCCACGCTTCAAAGGCCGCGCTCAGCTGGCTTGCGGATCAAAGGGGTGATTTCTCACGAAACGACACTCCCGTTACCGAGGCGACGCCCGACGCGATCGACCGGCTTCTCCCCGATGGCGCCGTGCACCAAGGCTTAGCGGCCCTTGTTGAGGACCTCCCCCGCGCCAGACTGCAGGATGTTTGTGCTAACCCGCGGATTGATCGGCCCGTCATCGTCCTCGATCAAATCAGTGATCCACAGAACATTGGGGCGATCTTCCGGTCCGCTGCGGCGTTTAACGCTTGCGCCATTATCACCCAAGATCGCCGCACCCCGCCCCTCACTGGCGCGCTCGCCAAAGCGGCCGTCGGCGCGGTCGAAATAGTGCCTTGCGTGCCGGTCGTGAACATTTCACGCGCCCTGGAGGGGTTGCAACGCCTTGGCTATCATTGCGCCGGGCTTGCTGGCGCAACCGAACACCCCATCGCGGCCACCCCAAAGGATCAACCCCTCGCCCTCGTTTTGGGCGCCGAGGGAAGCGGCTTGCGTCAGGGGGTCGCGAACGCCTGCGACGGGCTCTATCGCATTCCCATGGCGCCGGGTATGGAGAGCTTGAACGTATCAGCCGCCGCGGCGATCGCTCTTTATGAAGCGACGCGACCAAAAGGTTGATCGGCGGATCAGTGAGACAATTGGTGTCTCACGGGAGCGAAGACGTTAAAGTTAGAGAGCGTCCTTGCCATTAGGGAGAGAAGTCATGACGAAACCAGTTTTGTATCATTGTCCGCAAACCCGCAGCGGCACCACGTTTTGGATGAATGAAGAATTGGGCGATGTTTGCGACATTGAAATCGTCGACATCAAGAAGAACGAACAGAAGTCCCCATCATTTTTGGCGATCAATCCCATGGGCAAGCTTCCAACCATCACCCATGAAGGCGTCACGGTGACGGAAGCAGCCGCGATTTGCGCCTATCTCGCCGATGCGTTTCCCGGCGCTGGTTTAGCGCCCGCCCATGACGATCCGAAACGAGGCGTTTATTTTCGATGGATGTTCTACGCCCCGACCTGCATTGAGCCGGCCATGATGGATATCTTCATGAAGCGGACGAATGAAAACCCCGCTTCCATCGGCTACGGCAATGCCGACCAAGTGATCGAGACAGCCAAAACGGCTTTGCAACATGGTGATTTTCTGCTTGGTGATCAATTTACCGCCGCTGACGTCGTTTTCGGCTCTACGTTGAATTTCGCGATGATGTTTGGCGCATTTGAAAAAGAAGAACCCTTTGTAAGCTATACGGAGCGTCTAATGGCGCGCCCAGCGGTCAAGAAATGCGACGAAAAGAATAAAGACTACGTTGCAAAACTGGGTTGGTCGTAGCGACTTTCTATATGCGGCCAAACCACCGCCTAATGGCCATCCGCCGAGACGAGGAATATCACCCGTGACGATCCAAACTGATAAAAAAACCGCCCTGGTTACGGGCGTTTCCTCGGGCATTGGCCGCGCCATTGCCGAAGCACTGATCAAGGACGGATGGCATGTCTACGGTAGTGTTCGAAAACAACAAGACGCCGAGGCGGCGAAGACCGCCCTTGGCGATGGGTTCACACCCACTTTGTTTGATGTCACGGATGCTGAGGCGATTGCGCGTGCTGCCGATGAGATATCCGCAGCGCTGGGCGAACGCACTCTTAATGGACTTGTGAACAACGCCGGCGTCGCGGTCGCCGGCCCCATTGGGCATATTCCAATTGACGATATCAAGCGTCAATTTGATATCAACGTTTACGGACCAATCCGGGTTATCCAAGCTTTCCTGCCGCTTCTGGGCGCCGATAAAACGCGCCAAGGACCGAAAGGAAAAATCATCAATATGAGTTCCGTCGCCGGGAAAATCGCAACGCCTTTTATGTCGCCTTACGCCATGTCGAAACATGCCCTGGAAGCCATGACTGATGCGCTGCGTCGCGAATTAAAACTCTATGGCATCGACGCCGTCAGCGTCGGCCCTGGCGCGGTTAAAACGCCGATATGGGCGAAAGCTGACGATATCAATATCGATCAGTACAAAGATACCGATTTTTATCCCTACCTTAACGGCATGAAGAAAAACATGCAGGCCGTTGGCGATGAAGGTCTCCCGCCGGAGGATGTGGGGACGTTGGTCCGCGACATTCTAACGGGCGCGAAAGGCGCGACACGCTACGCCATTTTGAATGGCCGCCTCACAAACTGGGTGCTGCCGCGCCTTTTACCAAAACGCATGATCGACAACGCCATCGCCCAGCGCTTCGGCCTGATCAAGAAATAGGGCTTAGTTTCCAATGACGTCTATTGAAGCCGTTATCTTCGATTTTGGCGGCGTTTTTACAACCTCGCCCGTTGAAAATTTCGCAGTTTACGAACGCGAAAACGCTCTGCCTGAACGGTTCATCGGCGGGGTTATCAAATCAAATATCAATGACGGCGCGTTTTCCCGATATGAACGGGCGGAAATCAGCCTCGACGACTTCGATCAGCAGTTTGCTGACGAGACGCGCGCCGCCGGCCACGAAATCACCGGGCGCAAACTATTGTCGCTCATGTCCCTCACCTTCCATGCGCCGATGATCAAAGCCTTAGAGAGGGTGAAAAAGGCGGGTCTCAAAACCGGTTGTATCACGAATAACATGCCGAGCATGGACAACGAAAAAATGGTCGCTGACCCGACCTCCAAGGCACAAGTTGACAGGATCTATAGCCTTTTCGACCATATCATCGAGTCATCCAAAGCAGGTATGCGCAAGCCAGAGCCGCGGATTTATGAAGCGATGTGCACCGCCCTCGCCGTCGCGCCGGACAGTTGCGTTTTTATTGACGACCTCGGCGTCAATCTAAAACCAGCGCGCACCATGGGCATGCAGACGATTAAAGCGCCCTTTGGCGATATCACCCCCGCCGTGCGCGAGTTAGAGGAGATGACAGGGTTGGCGTTGGATTGAGTTTCCTCGTCAAACTGTCCGGCGCACGGGACGCTCTCTTCTTTGTAATGGTCCATCCGGCGCAATCTACCGGCGCAACAGGACCGGATCGCTCCTCAAGATACTGGGAACAATTTCTCTTATGGGCTAGACTTCGTTTCGAATCGGAGAAAACCCATGCAACCTTTCCGCCCCCGCGCCAGTCTGCAGACCCATGACGTCGCGAACCAGCCGCCGCCGTTTGTCGATGTGAACCTATTCGACAACGACGCCGCCCTTATCGGCGCAATTGAACGCGAGGCCGGCGAAGGCCATATGGCTCATCTGTCGAAATTCGGGGGGCGTTGCGGCGCGAGCGATGTGCAAGATTGGGCCGTAGAGGCGAACCGAAATCCGCCGCAGTTGAAAAGCTTTGACCGTTATGGGCACCGATTGGACGAAGTCTCGTTTCATCCCGCCTATCATATGCTGATGGATCTTGGCCTCTCTGCCGGGGTCGCGGGGGCGGCATGGCGAGCGGAAAGCGGCGGGCATGTTCTGCATGCAGGATTGATGTTTTTGATGTCGGGTGTTGATGGCGGCGTCTGTTGCCCCATGTCCATGACCTATGCGTCGATTCCAGCCTTAGAGCATGATGAGATGCTCGCTGAAGAATGGGCGCCGCGCGCGACAAGCCTCGATTATGACGCTCGGTTTATCCCCGCCCCGCAAAAGCGCGCCGTCACCATTGGCATGGCGATGACAGAAAAACAGGGCGGCTCGGATGTGCGGGCGAATACAACGCGGGCGGAAAAAACCGAAAGCGGTTGGATGTTAACGGGCCATAAGTGGTTCTGCTCCGCGCCTATGTGCGACGCTTTTCTGACCCTTGCCCACACGGAAGAAGGATTGACTTGTTTTTTGGTGCCCCGTTGGAAACCGGATGGCGAGGCGAATTGGGCGCGCAACGCCATGCACATTATGCGGCTAAAGGATAAAATGGGCGACCGCTCCAACGCGTCCTCTGAAATCGAGTATCATTCGGCATTCGCTTATAAGCTTGGCGATCAAGGACGCGGCGTGCGAACGATTATCGATATGGTGCAGCACACCCGGCTTGACTGTGTTGTCGGTTCCGCAGGCGCCATGCGCATGGCGCTTTCGCAGGCCATGTGGCATACGGAGCATCGAACCGCTTTTCAACGCAAACTGATTGACCAACCGGCCATGCGCAAAACATTGGCGGATATGGTGTTGGAGTCGGAAGCCGCGACCCATTTGGCCGTCCGTCTCGCCGGCGCTTTTGACCGGGCGGGAGAGGACGAGGTGGAGGCCGCTTACACGCGCCTTGCGACGCCGATTGCAAAATACTGGATATGCAAACGCCATCCCGGCTTCGTTTATGAAGCGCTCGAATGCCATGGCGGCGCGGGGTTCGTTGAAGAAGCGCCCATGGCGCGATACTTCCGCGCCTCGCCCCTCAACGCGATCTGGGAAGGGTCGGGCAATGTCATCGCTCTCGATATTCTGCGGGCGATCGGGCGAGAGCCGGAAACCTTCGAGGCCGCTGCTGCGGAAATCGCGCGGGGCGCCGGCGCGAACGCCTATTACGACGCCCATGCCAAACGCATTACCGGGTGGCTAGAGCCGGGTGCCCTTAACGAGACAACGGCCCGCGCCTTTAGTGAAGATATGGGCGCCGCGCTTGCCGCCGCCGCCCTCAAAGACGCAGCGCCGGATTACGTCTTTGATGCATATTGCAATACGCGTTTAAACCCTGAAGCCCGCGGGTTTGGCTATGGCGCCACGACTGCGACGATGGACGAGGCCGCCATCATCGCCCGCGCCGCACCATTCTAAGGCGACGTTATGGCCGCCAAAAAAACGCCAGATCAATACTATGAAGATGCTCATCAGTGGCGGGACGAATTAGCCGCGTTGCGTCATATTTTGCTCGCTTGTGGTTTAGATGAACAAATAAAATGGCAATTCCCCTGCTATACCCGCCATGGCGCTAATGTGGTCGGCGTCGGGTCTTTCAAAACTTATTTTGGGTTATGGTTTTACCAGGGAGCCCTGTTAGCGGATAAGAAAGGGGTCTTAGTCAACGCGCAAGAGGGAAAAACAAAAGCCCTTCGACAATGGCGCATGCATAGCGCCAAAGACATTAAAGCCGCCGCCATAAAGGCCTATGTAAAAGAAGCAATCGCCCTTGCCGACGCTGGCAAAACAGTTCCCATCGCGAAAACCTCAACGATTGTGACGCCGCCTGAATTAGAGGCTGTCCTTGCGGGCAATAAGAAATTGAATTCGGCTTTCGATGCACTCACAAAAGGCAAACAGAAAGAGTACGCCGAGTTTATCGCTGCGGCTAAGCGCGCTGAAACCAAAGACCGCCGCTTAGAGAAAATCACACCTCTGATTTTAGCAGGGGTTGGTCTTCACGACCAATATCGTTGATCGCTGATACCGCCGCCCCAGCGCCATCACCAGGACCGGAAGTGTTTGGAAAGTTTTAGACCCTGCCCTTGATAATTCGAGTTTATATTATCCCCATACAAATAATCACACGGGCCTGCGAGACGCTCATAAACAAGCCGGGCGACCAATTGCCCATCCTCAATGATAAAAGGCGCATCATGGCCGCGCACCTCCAATACGGCGCGCGACCCACTGGCGCCATCAGCGCCATTTAGCCCAAAGCCCGGATCGAAAAAACCTGCATAATGAACCCGAAACTCCCCGAGAAGAGGATCAATCGGCGTCATTTCTGCGGCGAGGTCAGAGGGCACCGCGCACCATTCTTTTGACGCCAGGATATAAAATTCACCCGGGTCCAAAATAATAAACCCCTTTTCCGGCGCTGTAATTGCTTCCCAGTACTCGCGCGGATCAAGGGCGCCCACCTGATCGACATCAATCAAACCGGAATGTCGGCGCGCACGATACCCAATCACGCCGCCTCTGGCGCCGCTCAGTTCAACAGTCATACACAAGCCGTTTTTAAATAAAGCGCCGGGCGCCGTAACCGGGTTTTGTTTATGGCGTTCCACTAAGTCGCTATCGCTTAAGAAAACGCTGTTTTGTCTTAGCCTGATTTGATTGAGGCTAGAGCCTTCCCGCACTTTGATGGAAAATGTCCGTGGACTGATCTCAATCCACAACGGGCCTTTATATCCAGGCGATGCCGTTTCGAACATCGTCGCATAATCCGTTACCATCCGCACAAATACATCAAGACGGCCCGTAGAGCTTTTGGGGTTGGCAAGGCCAGTCATCGCCTCCCAAAGAGATAAGCGTTCGCGAAGCTCGACGAGGTAAACGCACCCTTTTTCTAAGACCGCCCCCTCTGTTAAGTCGAGTTCGTGCATGACAATGCCGTCCCCCAACCTCTCAGTGACTGTCTTATCTTTACCGGGCAAGAAAGAGGCGCGAACACGATAGGCTTTCGCGCCGAGGGTTAAATCAATGCTCGAGGGTTGGACCTGGCTAGCGCCCGCATCTTTTGCGAGCGTGACAATGCCCTGCTCGATGGCTTGATGAAGGAGCTTAGCGTTTAACGCGCCTTGTGTTTTTTCGTCTAACATTCGTTGCGTACCATCACGATGAGCGCGTGTCGCCGCCATTTAATACAAGTGACCACGTCAAGCGGCGTTATCAAAAGCCAAATGTAAAACATCCAGGAAAGCGTTGTCGCTCTCCCGGATGTTTACGTTTTTCTGAAGGCGAGAGGCGCTATTCAGATGCGCCCCCGTGCTCCGATGATCATCATAGTGACCCACGGAAAGAAACAATTTTTGTCGGGTTCTTCGGCGGCTCGCCTTTCGCCATCGCGTCGACATGCTCCATGCCTGAAACGACCTTCCCCCAAGCCGTATACTGACCGTCTAAGAAGGAAGCATCATCAAAGCAGATAAAGAATTGACTGTCCGCACTGTTCGGATCTTGCGCCCGCGCCATGGAACAAACACCGCGCTGATGGCTGACATCATTGAATTCTGCGGGCAAATTCTGACCTGACCCGCCGGTGCCCGTTCCCTTGGGGCAGCCCATCTGGGCCATAAACCCATCGATCACGCGGTGCGCCGTCAGACCATCATAAAACCCGTCATTGGCGAGTTCCTTGATGCGCGCCACATGCTGGGGCGCTTTTTCAGGCATCAGTTCAATCGTCACATCCCCTGTTTCCAGGGTCAGAATCATTTGGTCGCTCACAGTTCAATCTTTCCATTCACGCGCCGCGGCGCTTTAACATTGCACAAATCTTTCACGAGCCCATCGGCGACGTAACCAGCGCGCTCAACAAAATCACTGAATGCGCTACTATCGGTCCGGAGGATTTCGACATTCGGTTGTTCGCTCTTCGGCACATCCGAGGCGATCCGCATCCGTACGATCGGCGTTGGACGCACAGGCGGTTCGCCGCGATTGATCCGGCGGGTATGTTCAAAACCGTCAACGATCCAACCCCAGGCCGAGTATCGCTGGTCAAGACTGGTGCGCGCATCGCCGATCATCAAAAAGAACTGGCTGTTGGCGCTTGTTGGATCCGTCGCGCGCGCCATCGACATAACGCCGGGGCAATGGGCGGGCCAAAGCAAGACGCGTTGGTCGGCGCGGAACGCGCTAAGAGATGACGGTTCCGCCGCCGCGGGCATACCGTCCACAAAACCGACCCGTGCGGCTAAGCGGTCGCGCCCGATGGCGGTGAAATTTTCAATCTTGGTCGCCTCATGCACAAATTCAGGGCCGAGGTCGGGTAAGTCGGAGCCGCCCGTTCCATCACCCTTTGGGTCCCCGCCTTGCGCGACGAACCCCTCGATCACGCGATGAAACCGCAGACCGTCATAGAACCCTTGGCGCACCAGGATTTTTATCCGTTCAATATGAAGGGGTGCTAAGTCCGGGCGCAACTCGATGACAACTTCCCCGGCGGGCAAATCAATCAGAAGGGTGTTGTCCAGATCCAGAGCTCGCCACGCACTGTCTTCAGCTTGCTGAATAATTCGGAAGGGTGTTACGGATTCTTCGCCTTCTCGGTCTTTCTTTTTCTGAGCGGATACATTGCCCGCCATCGCCAAAGAACCGACAAGAATACTAAGCGCGATAAGACGCTGATTGTGTTTCACAGAATGATCACTCCAACTACTGCGCCCCAGCCAATTGGGAAGACCGTCACGTCAACGCTAAACCTGGCGTCGTTACAAACGGACTTCGCGATGAAAGTGTTTTAGCCGTCCTTAAACTTCGCCCGCAACCTTTCGGCGACGTGGGCGGGCACGAAATTGCTCACATCCCCGTCTAAACGGGCAATTTCCTTGACTAAACGCGACGCAATGGACTGAAAGCGCGCATCCGCCATCAAGAACACCGTTTCGATATCGTCGTTTAGCGCCTGATTCATGCCGACCATCTGGAATTCATATTCAAAATCTGACACCGCCCGAAGGCCGCGGATAATAATATCGGCGTTTTGTTCCTCCGCGAAGTGCATCAGCAACGTATCAAACGGCGCCACCCGAATGGTTACGCCGCTCTTGCCGGAGATCGTCTCCATGATTTCGCTGACGAATTCGACGCGTTCTTCGAGGGTGAAGAGCGGTCCTTTGTTCTGATTAATGGCGACGCCAATAATCAACTCATCCACCAACTTCACCGCCCGCTCGATGATGTCCACATGCCCCAGCGTTATGGGGTCGAAGGTGCCTGGATAAAGCCCGATGCGTTTGCCCGTCACGGATCGCGTCTCCTTATTATTCGCCGTCACCGCTGCTTTCAGGATCACCCTCTTGATCGTCACCGTCAGCATCGGCGTTATCGCCAATATCGGCAATTCGCTCGACGGAGACAACATTCTCGCCTTCGCGAGTACGGAAAATCGTCACCCCTTGGGTGTTGCGCCCAGCGATGCGAATGCCCTCTACAGGCGTTCGGATGAGCTGGCCGCCATCTGTGACCAACATGATTTCATCGGATTCCTCCGCCGGGAAGGACGCCGTCACCCGGCCATTTCGGCTGTTGGCGACGATCGCGATAATACCTTTCCCGCCACGCCCGGATGTACGGTATTCGTAAGACGAGGAGCGCTTCCCATAGCCATTGCTCGTCACGGTGAGCACAAATTGCTCTGCCGCGCCCAATTCGGCGATCCGCTCCGGCGAGATGGCGACGTCAACACCGTCCGTATCATCAGCCTCCTCGTCGCCATCGCCCGCGTCAACAGCGCGGCGCATCGCGGCGGCGTGCTTCAGATAGGCGCGCGCTTCATCGGACGACACATCGACCCCATTTAGAATGGCCATCGAGATAACCTCGTCACCCGTCTCTAGTTTGACGCCCCGCACCCCGGTGGAGGTACGCCCAGCGAAAACACGCACGTCGTCAGCAGGGAAACGAATGCACATCCCAAGGGCGGTCGTCAGGAGGACATTGTCATCGGGCCGACAAATCTGCACGCCCACGATGGCGTCATCGCCGCCGCCCCATTCTTCCGCCAACTTCATCGCAATTTTACCATTGCGGTTGATCCGTTGGAAATCGGACAGTTTATTGCGCCGGACATTGCCCGACCGCGTGGCGAACATGATTTGAAGGGATTCCCACGCCGTCTCGTCTTCGGGAAGCGGCAGGATATTGGTGACACGTTCATCAGGACCCAGCGGCAACAAATTCACAAAGGCTTTGCCGCGAGAATTCGGCGCCCCTTCGGGCAATCGCCAGAGTTTTAGATTGTAGCACATCCCCGTCGAGGTGAAGAACAAGAGGGGCGTATGGGTGTTGCCGACAAACAAATTGGCGACGAAGTCTTCATCCTTGAAAGACATGCCCGCACGGCCTTTGCCGCCCCGGCGCTGAGCCCGGTAGGTCGAAAGTGGCGTACGTTTGACGTACCCTGAATGGGTAACCGTCACCACCATGTCTTCCTGGGCGATGAGGTCTTCGTCTTCAACCTCACCCTCAGCCTCAATGATCTCGGTCCGACGCGGCGTCGCGAATTCATCGCGTACGGCCGTTATTTCTTCTTTGATGATCGAGAGCACCCGATCGCGCCGACGAAGAATATCGAGGTAATCGGAGATTTTCTCTGCGAGTGATTTCAATTCGTCGCCGATCTCGTCGCGACCGAGAGCGGTCAAGCGTTGCAAGCGCAAATCAAGAATGGCGCGCGCCTGCTCTTCCGACAGACGCAAGGTGTCGCCATCGCTCATCAGGTGACGCGGATCTGCAACCAGCAAAACCAACGGCGCCAAATCTTTCGCCGGCCAGTCCCGCGCCATTAATTGTTCGCGGGCGGTTTGCGGGTCCGGCGCGCGCCGGATGAGCGCGACAACCTCATCAATATTGGCGACGGCAATCGCAAGGCCGACCAAGACATGAGCGCGATCACGCGCTTTGTTTAGTTCGAATTTCGTCCGCCTGGTGACAACCTCTTCCCGGAAGTCAATAAACGTAACCAACACATCGCGTAATGTTAGCTGCTGGGGTCGCCCACCGCGCAGCGCCAACATGTTGACCCCAAAACTCGTCTGCAATTGGGAATGACGATAAAGCTGATTGAGAACCACATCAGGCGTCGCGTCACGGCGCAGCTCAACAACAACGCGGATCCCCTGGCGACTCGATTCGTCCCGAATATCCGCGATGCCTTCCACTTTCTTTTCTCGGACAAGCCCTGCAATACGTTCCACCATCAAGGCTTTATTCACCTGATACGGAATTTCCGTAATGATGATCGCCATGCGGTCTTTGCGGATCTCCTCAAACGTCGCCCGTCCGCGCATCACGACGGAGCCGCGCCCGGTCAGAAGGCCTGCCTTTGAACCGGCGTGCCCCAGGATCAACCCCGCCGTGGGGAAATCCGGGCCTGGGACGATCTCAATAAGCTCGGCATCTGTCGTGTTTGGATTATCAATGAGAGCAATAACAGCGTTGATGATCTCCCCCAAATTATGGGGCGGAATGTTCGTCGCCATGCCCACGGCGATGCCGCCGGCCCCATTGACGAGTAGATTGGGGAACCGCGCCGGCAGAACCACCGGCTCTTTTTCCTGACCGTCATAATTGGGCTGGAAATTGACCGTGTCTTTTTCAATGTCCTCGAGAAGGGCGTGGGCCGGCTTATCCATGCGCACTTCGGTGTATCGCATCGCAGCGGGCGGATCCCCGTCGATCGAACCAAAATTGCCCTGCCCGTCTAACAATGGCAGGCGCAGCGAGAAATCCTGCGCCATGCGCACGAGGGCGTCATAGACGGCCTGATCGCCATGGGGGTGATATTTACCGATCACGTCGCCCACAACACGCGCCGACTTGCGATAGGGTTTATTCCACGCATAGCCATTTTCGTGCATCGACCACAAAATGCGTCGATGGACCGGCTTTAGCCCATCCCGCGCATCCGGGATCGCGCGGGAGACGATGACGCTCATGGCGTAATCTAAATAGGAGCGCCGCATCTCCTCTTCGATGGAGATGGATGAGACATTATCACCGCCGTCCTGCGCCCCATCGTGGTCACTATTATCAGGGCCGCCCGGGCCATCATTAGGGGGCGTGTCGTCGTTCTCGTTTGTCACGGAATGCCTTGTAAATATTAGATAGAATCAAGAAGAGTAACCTAGCATTCTGGCGTACTCCCCCGCAAGGCGTGCGCCCTATAAAGAGGGCTCACAGACTGTGATTTACGGCCAAAATCGTCGAGGCTTTCGCTTCGCGGGAGATGGGCGAATTATGGCCCCAGCTGACCCCATTCGCCCGTTGATTCGATCTCCATTTTCGGGAGTTGCGGAACTGGGTCCGTGTGGAATCAATTTTGGAGGCGACAAAAATCGTCTCGAATTGGGGTGTTATCGGATATCAGCGGTATAACGACGTCAGTCTAGATTAATCGTTCGCAAACACCGTCGCTTGGCCTAAGATCCCTTCGAAAAAAATCTGGGAGGGCACACTAAAGTGACCAACAACGAATTACAGCACACGCCATGGTACTTTTGGGTTGTCAGCGTCCTCGCCGTTCTATGGAACAGCGTCGGCGCAATTGACTTCACCGCGACAGTTACGAATTTCGAACCCTATATGAGCGCCTTTTCAGACGAGTTGCGCGCCTATTTCGCAAGCTTCGATCTCTGGGTCTATGTCGTCTGGGGCGCCGCGACGATCGGTAGTTTTGTCGCGTCGATTTTCTTGGTCCTGCGCAAAAAACTCGCGGTCACACTTTTCGCGATCGCCACCATCGCTGTCTTGATCAATATGGGCTGGGCACTGACATTAGATGCCTCCGCAGCGCCGGAAGGGGCGTCAAACCCGCCCTTGTCAGTCGCCATCGTGATCATCGCGATCGCTCTATTATTATTTGCCCGCTTGATGGCCGCGCGCGGCGTCTTGAAATAGGGGCGTGGCAATGGCGCGCAGGATATTCACCAAGGCGCTAGCGCTCTTCGCGGTGTCCTGTGTGCTGACTTATATGAGCGCACCATTGTTCGCTGCAACGGCGGCGCCTTTTGAAATTCTGCGCTCAAACGTTCACGAGATCACATCATCCCTCGATCGAACCTATGAGATCTTTGTTCAAACGCCGCCTGGATACGATCCGACAGCGGATCGGCGATACCCGGTCGTGTATCTCACCGATGGCGCCTATGCGTTCCCGGTGGCGGCAAGCGTCTCCCGCCTGCCTTTCTTTTTCGATGAATTTGCCCCCGTTATCTTTGTCGGCCTTTCCGCCGCGAAGGGCGAAAAACTCCTCTCGAGCCGGCAACGCGACCTTACCCCTTATGCGCCGCCTGGATGGAAGACGCCGGGCGGCGGGGCGGCGGATTATCTGTCGTTCATTGAACAGACGGTTTTCCCGTTTATCGAGGGCGAATATCGCGCCGATCCGGAACGCCGCACCCTGGTGGGTCAATCCTATGGCGGTCTTTTTGGCGCCTGGGCCTTGCTGGCGCGCCCTGGATTATTTGAAAGCTATATCTTAACGAGCCCATCTCTCTGGGTGATGCGCCATCAAATTTTTACCGATGAAAATGAGACGCCCGTCGCCTCGCCGCCTCATCGCGCTCGCGTTTACATGGCGGTTGGCGGTCGTGAAACGAACCCCACGCCGGGGCCGCGCGGTACATCGATGATCGCCGATCAGACCTTCTTCGCCGAGCGATTGCGCCAACGCGAAGGGTTAGTCGTCAAAGATGATATCATCGAAAACGCCACCCATGGCACGACATTCCCGACGGGCTTTATAAACGGCATGGCGTGGCTTTATGGCGAGGGTCGGTGACTTCGTTTTCATAAAATCCAACAACCACAAAAGGAGGAGAGAATAGACCCATGACCTATATCGACGGCTTCGTTATCGCCGCGCCGAAGGCGAACAAACAAAAATTCATTGACCACGCCAATACGATCGACATTGCCTTCAAGGAATACGGCGCCCTCAGAGTGGTTGAATGTTGGGGTAATGATATTCCCGAAGGAACTGTCACCGATTTTCGCAAAGCTGTGCAGGCGTCAGAAGACGAGACCATCGTTTTCTCGTGGATCGAATGGCCGGACAAAGCCACCAGGGACGCGGCCATGGAAAAAATGATGAAAGACCCCCGGATGGACCCCGCCAATAGCGGCCCCATGCCGTTTGACGGCAAACGAATGATTTTCGGCGGCTTCGATGTGGTGGCGGAATTTTAGGGCGGTCGCTCTTTCTGCCAGCAATTATTCTTAGCGGTTAGTAATTTCGCATCCCCATGCAACGAAATTTTCGCTCGTCACCGTTGATTTAGGTCGTCGCAGAACAAAAAAGCCAGCGCATAATAAAATGCGCTGGCCCTTCTTGCTTCCGGGAAGGAGGAAGCAATCTTTATTTATGGCTGGTATGGCAAGGACGAATGGTGCAGCACAATCCGCAAAACGCCGTCAGCGTCCTTTTTGTATCCCCAGCTCTTATCGACTTTCGTGACGTTGCCATCTTTGTCCGTCATGGTCACCCATCCCATCCACATGGCGACATCGCCTTCGATAAAATGTGCTGAAGTGTCAGACGTGACATGGCGCCAGCCTTTAATGCCGAAACCACCATCGAGAGGGAAATCCTCATCATGGCCGACAAAGTAGGACAATGCGCCTTTACGAGTTGGGCGGAATGTCTTCTCGCCGCTTGCTAAGGTCGGCTTAAACAAAACAGGACCAAGATTGTAGCCGTAAGCGGCGTCTAAGACGCCCTCTGCGACGCCGCGGGCGCCGTCAATGCCATCGGCCTCATAGGCTTTTGCAATAGCAACAAGAGCGTCGCCCCAAGCAGTGCGGGCTTGTTCCAGGTCAGTCTCGGTAATCGGCATCGCGCCTTCCTTCTTTTTTGAGTTACGTTATTCGAGGTACTCGTCGAGTGAACGCGGCTCACTTAAGCATTGGAGCGCATCAACACAAGGTTTTGAAAACCAGTAAGACAGGGCTCAATCAGAATTGAAGATAAACGCGGCCCTTCAACACGAAACAGCAAACGCATTCCGAATGACCGTCGGGTCTGCCATAAATTCAATGCACCAACGCAGAACGGGCTCTTCGTGCGCGGCGACGCCAATCGGGGCCAAGCGTAACGGCCTTGAAAAATACCTGAACAATCCAAGTCGTTCTTCTACCGCGCCAAATAAACGTTACGCCGCCCGCGATTTCCGAGTGGTCTTTTTCTTGGCGGCGGTTTTCTTCGTCGCTGTCTTCTTGGTCGCAACCGATTTCTCAGTTGTTTTCTTTGCAGGCGTCTTTTTGGCGGGCGTTTTCTTGGCTGTTCGCTTTCGGTTTGAGAGCATCGGCGCGAGGAATTTGCCGGTGTAACTCTCCTTGACCCCGGCCACATCCTCGGGCGTGCCGGCGGCGACAATGCGCCCCCCGCCATCGCCGCCTTCTGGGCCTAAGTCGAGAATCCAGTCGGCTTGTTTGATCACATCGAGATTATGCTCAATCACGACAACGGTGTTGCCGCCATCGGTTAACTCCTGAATCACCTCCATCAGTTTACGAACGTCATCGAAATGCAGACCAGTGGTTGGCTCATCGAGGATATAAAGCGTGCGCCCGGTGGCGCGCTTTGACAGCTCCTTGGCGAGTTTTACGCGTTGCGCCTCCCCACCGGAAAGCGTCGTCGCCTGCTGCCCGATTTTCACATAGGAAAGCCCGACGCGGTGCAGAGTTTCCATTTTATCGCGGATGGACGGCACGGCTTTGAAAAACTCGACCCCCTCCTCAACGGTCATGTCGAGGACATCGGCGATAGACTTGTCTTTGAACTTGATCTCAAGGGTTTCGCGATTATAGCGCGCCCCCTTGCACGCATCACAGGTCACATAAACGTCCGGCAGGAAGTGCATCTCGATTTTGATGACGCCATCGCCTTCACACGCCTCGCAGCGCCCGCCTTTCACATTAAAGGAGAAACGTCCCGGGCCATAACCGCGCGCCTTTGATTCCGGCAACCCAGCGAACCATTCGCGGATCGGGGTGAACGCGCCTGTATAGGTCGCCGGGTTGGACCGCGGCGTCCGTCCGATTGGGGATTGATCAATATCAATTACCTTGTCGAACTGATCGAGGCCATCGATTTTATCGTGGCTCGCCGGTGCATCCTTAGAATTATAGAGTTTGCGCGCGGCCGCCTTATAAAGCGTTTCGATCACTAGGGTGGACTTGCCGCCGCCGGAGACGCCCGTGACGCAGGTCAATAACCCAACCGGTATTTCCGCAGTCACATCTTGCAAATTGTTCTCGCGCGCGCCGGTAATCCGCACCACGCGCTTTTTATCGAAGGGCCGCCGCTCCGACGGCACGGGCACTTCGCGGCGCCCAGAAAGGTAATCCCCCGTTAAGGAGCGCTCTGATTTCATAATGTCATTGACGGCGCCCTGGGCGACAATTTCACCGCCGTGAATGCCCGCGCCGGGTCCGATATCGACAACATGATCCGCCACGCGAATGGCGTCCTCATCATGTTCGACGACGAGCACCGTGTTGCCGAGGTCGCGAAGGCGCTGCAACGTCTGCAACAGGCGTTCGTTATCGCGCTGGTGCAAGCCAATGGAGGGCTCGTCTAAAACGTATAAAACCCCGGTAAGACCCGACCCGATTTGCGAAGCCAAACGGATGCGCTGACTTTCTCCGCCAGACAACGTGCCCGATGCACGAGACAACGTGAGATAATCAAGGCCGACATTGTTTAAAAAGAACAGGCGCTCGCGAATTTCCTTTAAGACGCGGGCGGCGATGGTTTTTTCTTTTTTCGTGAGGGTCTTTTCCAGCCCATCGAACCAAACGCCCGCAAGGCGAATTGACTTCTCGCAGGCTTCCGAAATCGACAACCCGCCGATCTTTACCGAGAGTGCTTCCGGTTTCAGCCGGTGCCCGTGGCAGACTTCGCATTTTGTCACCGCCTGAAAGCGTGACAATTCTTCTCTGACCCAGCTGGAATCTGTTTCCCTGAACCGACGCTCCAGATTGGGAATGACGCCTTCAAACGGCTTCACTGTTTCGTATTTTCGCGCGCCATCTTTGTAGATGAAACAGACATCACGATCGCTGGTGCCATACAAAATCACGTCGCGCTGGGTTTTGGTCAATTCAGACCATTGCGCCGTCACCTTGAATTTAAACTCGCGCCCCAACGCTTCTAAGGTTTGCATGTAGTAAGGCGATGTCCCCTTGGCCCAAGGGGCGATCGCGCCTTTGTTCAGCGCCAGTGTTTCATCTGGAACGACTAAGGCTTCATCGAAGAGCATCTGCGTCCCAAGCCCGTCGCAGGCCGGGCACGCGCCTGCCGGCGCATTAAAAGAGAAAAGACGCGGTTCAATCTCATCGATGGTGAAACCGGAAACGGGACAGGCGAACTTCGCGGAGAAAACGATCCGTTCGCCTTCTTTGCCCTTTGCGTATTCCGCCACCGCAATGCCGTCAGCCAGGCCAAGGGCCGTTTCAAAGGATTCCGCAAGGCGGGATTCAACGCCCTCTTTGATAATCACCCGGTCCACCACGACATCGATGTCGTGCTTTATCTTTTTGTTAAGGGTCGGAACATCGGCGATATCATAAAACGCACCATCAACTTTGACGCGTTGAAAGCCTTTCTTTTGCAGCTCGGCGAACTCTTTGCGGTATTCGCCCTTACGTCCCCGGATGATTGGCGCCAGCAGGTAAAACCGCGCGCCCTCCTCTTCCCCCATCAGCCGGTCAACCATCTCTGAAACGGTTTGCGACGCGATGGGCAGGCCTGTCGTTGGCGAATACGGCACGCCAATGCGCGCCCATAAAAGGCGCATATAATCATAGATCTCCGTCACCGTACCAACGGTAGAGCGCGGATTGCGGGAGGTGGTTTTTTGTTCAATGGAAATTGCGGGGCTCAACCCCTCGATCTGATCCACATCAGGCTTTTGCATCAGCTCCAAGAACTGACGCGCATAGGCCGAGAGGGATTCAACATAACGGCGCTGCCCCTCGGCGTAGATCGTGTCAAAAGCCAGTGATGACTTACCGGAACCAGACAGCCCGGTCATAACAATCAACTGATCGCGCGGAACCTCAAGGGTGACGTTTTTTAAGTTATGTTCTTTTGCGCCGACGACGCGGATCGATTTTAAAGACATGGCAGCGATACGAAATTTGAACGAGAAAGGATGGCTTTTAGGCGCGTCACCCGATGCAGCCGCATCACACGCCTTCTACGATAAGGAACTCAGAGTTCGAGAACGCCTGGCGCAATTCCACGGCCTTTTGATACTCTTCAGAATTGTAGCAATCGATCGCTTCTTGATAGCTAGAAAACTCAACCACCACATGGCGCGTGCGCACGGGACCTTCCGGGCCCATGCATTGGCCGCCGCGAACAAGAAATGTGGGTTTGAACTTGTCGAACGCCAGTTGATCTTGGGCTAGATATTCCGGATAGCGTTCGTCATTCGTCACATCGACATGTACGACCCAATATCCTTTTGGCGTTTTTGCGTTCGACATCCACTCGTTCCTTTTATTCGGCGCCATCCTGATGCGCTTTTGACTCCAAAAGCGGTGTTGCGCCTACCTATATCGCCGTTACAATGAGAACAAGATGTGAACTCATCCGGTTTCAATTCGAACCGTTGCGTTGGGGATAATGAATAGCGTTCGAGAGAGCGAATCTCCCAACAGTGACGATCAATTAGGTTTCAAAGGAGCAATGAGAATGGCGGGCAGCGTCAATAAAGTCATATTAGTCGGCAATTTAGGGCGCGATCCAGAAGTGCGGCAAACGCAGGACGGTCGCCCCATTGTAAATTTAAACATCGCCACATCTGAATCCTGGAAGGACCGCAATAGCGGTGAAAGACGCGAAAAAACGGAGTGGCACCGCGTTGTTATCTTCAACGAAGGCCTAGCGCGCGTTGCAGAGCAATATCTGCGCAAAGGCTCCAAAGTGTATGTTGAAGGACAACTTCAAACGCGAAAATGGCAGGATCAGAACGGCCAAGACAAATATTCAACCGAAGTCGTGCTGCAAAACTATAACTCAACGCTGCAAATGCTGGATCGACGCGATGGCGGCGGTATGGGCGGCGGTGATTTTGGCGGCGGCGGCGACTTTGGCGGCGGACAAGGTGGAGGCCAAGGCGGTGGTATGAATGACGGCGGTTCTGGCGGCCAATCATTCGATATGAACGATGATATTCCGTTCTAAACGACTCTAATTCGCGTTGTTGTTCAAAACGAATCACTTACGTCCAAAATACAAAAACGCGCGCTGAAAATCCTCTCGCAAACGATTCTTGATCCAAAAATGTGTCGTTGAGAGCAAAAAAACGAAAAAAAATGCATAAAAGTGCCCATGCGGACGCTCCGTGGGCGCTCATAAGAATACTTTCTTAGTAATTTGCATTAAGGTTGATCCCCCGTAAAGCCAAACGGAGGTGACTAAACCATGGCTGTAAAACGCACTACTGCGAAAACGAAAACCGCGACCAAGCGTAAGACGACGGCGCGGAAAACAACAGCGCGCAAAACTACGGCACGCAAGACCACCAAGAAGAAAGCAACCGCTAAAAAAGCAACGCGTAAAACCGCTGCTGCGAAGGCGGTGAAGCGGAAGGTCGTCAAGAAGAAGGCGCCAGCCAAGAAAAAGACGGCAACGAAGAAGAAGGCGGCTAAAAAGGCCCCAGCAAAGCGTAAAACGACCAAAAAAGCGGCTACGCGTAAAAAAGCCGCCACGAAGCGTACGACGACAAAACGCGCCACAAAGCGCGCAACAACGAAAAAAGCCGTCGCGAAGAAGAGACCTGCTAAAAAAGCTGCAAAGAAGCGCGTGGCCAAAAAGGCGCCAGTTCGTCGTAAGACGACGGCAACGCGTAAGACGACAGCTCGTAAAACAACCGCTCGTAAGACAGCGCGCCGTTAATCTGGCGCGTTGCTTTACGTTTAAGCAACGTTTTATCAACTTGTCGGCAAGGTTTGACCGCATTCGGTTGAACAATGTTGACGCCAAAACCCGGCGGCCGTTCAAAGTAACGGCCGCCGGGTTTTCTTTTGATTGGTGTTCTGTTGGCGAACGGGCAAGATACCCCATGCCCCCTGACAATGCTGCTATGCAGCACGCTGACAACAGGGCGATGATCATGGGAGAGTAATATGCGCTTGGAAAACAAAAAATGCCTCATTACCGGGGCCGCAAATGGGATCGGCGCAGCCATTGCAAAAGCATTCGCTCAGGAAGGCGCGACCCTTTTCATCACCGACACGGATGTCGCCGCTGCAAAAGAATTAGCCCAGATGTTAAACGCCACGGCGTTGGCATTGGACGTTTCATCGGAGAACGATTGGGAGAACGTCGCCAATCACGCGCCAATGATCGATGTGGTCGTCAACAACGCAGGCATTACGGGCGTTCGCCCGGACATCCCTCATGACCCGGAGAACGCAGCGCTTGCCGATTGGCGGGCCGTACACGCTGTAAACCTCGACGGCGTCTTTTTGGGCTGTCGATACGCCATTCGCGCCATGCGCGCGTCGCAAGAGCAGGATCACCAGGGCTCGATCATCAATATTTCGTCCGTTTCAGGCATGTTGGGCGCGCCTTTCGCCGCTGCTTACGCGTCATCGAAAGCCGCGGTGCGCCATCACACCAAAACGGTCGCCCTTTATTGCGCGCAGCAAGGATTAAACATCCGATGCAACTCCATTCATCCGGGCGCTGTGATGACGCCTATGTGGGATGAGGTCTTAGGCGACGGCGCCGCTCGCGGAGAGGCCATAAAGGCCGCTGTTGCGGATGTGCCCCTCGCCCGGTTCGGCGAGGCATCGGAAGTCGCCGCCCTTGCTGTCATGCTGGCGTCTGACGAGGCGACCTATATGAGTGGCGCAGAACTTGTAATCGACGGCGGCATGATGGCTGGCCGGTTACCGCCACGCGGTTAAACCACCCAAAACGACTAGACTCCCAAGGTAATCGGTATGCCAGCAATAAAAATGCGCGCAAATATCCAAATAAGCACGTATTAGTTGAATATATCGAACACCGTCCCCATGCGGTCCATAACGTTGGCGTTCATCGCCACGAGGGAATGTGTGTGGAGCAAACAACGTCATCTCAACCGATCGCCTGGGGCGCGCGTTTATCGCCCGCCTTCAAAGAACGGCTCATGGCGATCGCTGAAAACTTAGCCTGCGACCCGAGCCATCTTACCGCGTGCATGGCCTTTGAAACGGGCGAGCGCTTTTCCGCCAGTATTCGAAACAAAACATCGGGCGCAACGGGCCTCATTCAATTTATGCCGCGTACGGCGCGCGCCCTTGGCACCACGACAGACGCCCTCGCCGTGATGAGCCCGGAGGCGCAGCTAGACTATGTCGCCCATTACTTCTCACCATTCAAAGGACGATTGCGCACGCTTCCCGATGTTTATATGGCCATCCTTTGGCCGCGCGCGGTCGGCGAACCAGAGGCGTTTGCCTTGTTCAAAGCGCCATCCATCGCCTACAAGCAAAATAGTGGTCTGGACGCCAATAGAGACGGCGTCGTGACAAAAGCCGAAGCCGCCATGAAGGTACAGAAAAAATTGATCCGTGGCATGAAGACAGGGCTGATCGGCTAGTTTGCCGATCACCTAATCGCTTCGTCCAATTCACCTACGGCCGGTTACGACCATACTGGTCATGGGATGACACCCAATCACCCGCCAAAACAGCCGATGCCAGGGAGATCTCTCCAGCCAGCACAACACCGGCGCAAATTTCCGCGAACTTCTCTACCTTGCCAGCGCCATAGCACCCTAGCATCTCTAAGCACTCGCGCTGCGTCGCGAGGCCCGTCCCCCCGCCATAAGTCGCGACAATCAGGGAAGGGATGGTAATCGACCAGTAGACGGAGCGGTCGGGCAGTAATTCACCAAAGGTTATTGCGGCGTGGGATTCAGCAATATTCGCCACATCTTGGCCGGTCGCAATAAAGAGCGCTGTTAGACCATTCGCCGAATGGAGGCCATTGTTGACCGTGCCCGCCAGCATCCCGCCGACATTCGATATCTGGCGCGCCCGGACGATCGCTTCTGGCGCAACACCCATGTATTTTTCAAAAAACTCACCCGGAATGACCGCCTCCGCCACCACTCGCGCGCCCCGGGAATGGAGCATGTTCATATGCGAGTGTTTTTTATCAGTATCGATGGCGCCCGACAGAGTGAACCGCACCGGGTTGTTGTGGCCGTCCGGTGACGGATAGTTCTCTGCGATCCATTCACACGCCGCCAACGTCGCTTTGCCGGCCATGTTCTGGCCAGCAGCATCGCCTGTTGTGTAGTTGAACCGAAGGAACAACATCTTTGACACGACAAATTGCTGAAGGTGGTGCAACTTGCCGACGCTTGTCGTCTTTTCCGCCGCCGCCGCAATGGCCTCCCGGTTGGCGTCGATCCAAGCGCCGAAATCCCGCGCCTCAGCGGCGTTATCAAAATGAAAAACCGGCGCGCGCTGCATGTAGCGCTCAACCACCGTTGTTTTCACGCCTCCGGCGAGAGACAACAACCGCATGCCGCGGCTGTAACTGGCGACAAGGGTTCCTTCCGTGGTCGCCAACGGCGCGTAGAAATCTCCCTTTGCATGCTCGCCATTTACCCGTAACGGGCCGGCAAGACCAATGGGCACCTGGGCGACGCCGGTGAAGTTTTCCACATTCCCGGGCAATACCCCAGGATCGAATGAGGCTTGCCCAACGTGATCAAGCGCAACACCGGTTTGCGCCTTCACAAAATCTCGCCGTTGGGCCGCGCTCGCGGGCGTGTAATCGCCTTCGCTGCGGCGCGGAATGCGCGGCGCCCCGGAACTCGTTCCCGATGCTTGCCCCTGCTCCTTTGCCGCCATTTTAGTCTCCTTCATCGCCGCTACGAACTGTTCTCGTGAGCGGTACTAACATGTTGTTATACAGGTCAAATTCAGAACTCACGAAGAAACAGCGATGAAACCCTAGCGCCGATGGCGCAAGCCTGAACATTCTCCATCCCACAAAACAGACGAGAGCGCGACGCTCCTAGGCAGCGACCTGAACAACACAATGCGAGAATCAATCGTCGTTCCGGTTACGCCACCGGTTGCGCCGTCTGCGTTTCTCCGCGAAAACAACGTTAACGCGTAAATGCTCGGTGATAGGGGTGAGGATATGAGGGTGAAGTGGTGGGGGCGCAGCAACGCTGCCCGGTTCGCGCCGTCGGATAGATGGCCAGGAAAAACGCCCGGTCGAAAGCGCTCGCTTCAATTCAGCGTGTTGGCCATGATCGTTCCATGGGTTCTGCTCAGCGGCGCCAGCGCCGCGCAAGATCAAAAACCCCACACCAAAGAAGCCACGCCTTCAGAGTTTCCCTCACCAGACGGCGTTGACGACGCTGATTTCCGGCTCTTCTGTGACTGCGATGACATTAAAAAACCGCTTGAAGACAAAATCGAGCGCCAAGAAGCAGAAATTGCCCGGCTTGAAACCGCCGAAAGAACATTCAAAAGCAGCTTTGAGCTGGTCACCCTGAAATGGCTGAAAGCGGCCCTTTACTATCGCGGCAAATATGACGGCGTTGAGGTGGAGGGCTCGCTCCTCAACGATATCGTGCCATCGCCAATTTACGACAAGTACACGGTCGAAGCCGCGAAAAACTATCAATGCGAATTTCACGGCGATGCGAGTTGCGACACCATCGGCGACACCCAAGCCACCGGTTGGCTGACCTATGTTGAAGCACGTGATCTCATGTGCCGCGCAGCCCATGATGTCGCCGACCCCGATCTTAGCATTATCGTCGCGTCCTGGTTTGCTGAAGGGCGCGTCTACACCCAAAACCTTCCCCATGCGAAATTCCTGGTGAAGAAAGTGCTGAGCGATGTGCGCGGCAAATTGAAACCGGGTCTTCCATCAGAACAGCGCAATCGTCTCGTGCAGTTCCGTAGTGAGGCGCAAATTCTTGATCGCCTGATTGACGCCAACGCTCGCGCCAGCGAGACACCTATAGAATTTCCCGACATCGATGTGACCGCCGACCAATTATGCGCCTGGCGCGAACAAGACATCAATTTTAACGCTGCTGGCGGAGGGCGATAGAAATGTTGACCCTGTCTCGCACCCTTTTGCGGTCCCTTCTTGTTGGCGCCGTCGCGATGACCACCCAAGCGGCGCATGCGCAACTTGATCGTGATCCGCGGTTACCGGAAGATCCGAACCCACCAAAACCGACACGGGCGGCGGGCCCATGCGCCGGAAAGTACAACACGACCACGGTTGATCCCGCGAGACCTCGAAAAAACAGCAACTTCCACAGCATTCAAGATGCGATTTGTTTTACGCGCTCCCAATCGAGCAAACGACCGAAGGCCGGCGTCATCTCCATTCGAGCACTGCCCCCAGGTGAGGCGTATACGGAAACAATTCACATTTACAAACCGGGCCTTACCCTTAAACCGGAAGGCGATGGCGTCGTGCTGTTGCGTCCAGCGCTGAACCAGGGTTGCGTTGTTATCGATCCGCGATCCCGCGGCTCCCTACCGGTTGGCGGCGTCTCGGCCTTTAACACCACGATCGAGGGTTTCGCCTTTCAGCCAAATGCACAAACGAGTACGCCGTGCATTTCCGCCTTGTACGGCGAATTAACGTTGAAACAATCCCGCATCGATATTCAGGGCGGCGCGACGATCGCGATTTCAGTGCGTGATTTCGGCATGCTTAATTTTGTCGGCGGCGCCCATAGTGAATTTGGCGTTTTCGGTTCAGAAAGCGATGTACGCATCGGGATCGGCGTTGATGCGCCTGCGACCTATGCCGTTAAACTGAGCGATGTCGAATTATCTAACCTGGCGGTTGGATTACGATCGAAGGCGAGGGAAACGACGCTAAAGGACGTCGTTTTTAAGGACAACGAGATTGCGCTTGAAGTGAAAGACGAAGCATCTTCGCCTCTTGTCGCGCCCAACATCAAAATGTCCGGCGGGTTGTTTGAGAATAATAGCGACGCGGTCATCCTGCGGGATCGCAGCAGTTCGTCATCGCGCCGGCTCGCGTTTCGTGGGTTAATCGATTTTCAAGGAACGGCGGAAGCGCCCCTGGTATTCGCACGCAATAATCGTGGGTTCACGCTGGACGCGGGAAGCGCGACCAAGCTGATCAAGATTTCGAATGCCCGTTTCTCCGGGCAACGCGATTACGCCATGTCCCTCGCGGTCGCCGATGGACGCTCGGCGGAGCTGTCGGATATCGCGTTCCGCGGTAATAAGCAGGCAATTAGGTTCACCGCAGCGATGAATGGTCGTCTTTCCATCCGCAACACGGTCTTGAGCCAATCGTCATCGTCAGCGGCGCCTACAGATCTCGGCCGCGGCGACGGTGTCGTCGACGCGCGTTTTGCCTCTGTAAGCCGGACCGGCGTTGGCGACATTCCAGTTTTTATTGTTGACGGCCAGACGGCTGTCGGCGATGGCGCATTGGAAATTGGCAGCGCTTTCGATCCGGGGATGGTCTTGTTTACACCGCGCTCCACCATTTGCAGTGTCGACCCCAACAACAGAGAGTTTCGCGAAGATGTACGCGGCTATCTCGGAGCGCGCTTGATCAAATTCGCAGGCGTTCCGCTGGTGGATATTTTTACCTCCCCTGGCCAGTCCGTCAGCAAACGCGATATGCGGGCAATACAAGCCACTCTTTGCCAGTAGGATTTCATTGACCGAGCGGAATGAATGAAGGCAACCCCTTCGGGTGGGGAGAGCGCCGCCCTCTGGGCAATTGTGGCTGCTCACGGCGATTGCCTTTCATACCGTCCGCATGCCATGGGCACCTTCGTGGTTTCATCTTCCCTTTCACCTAGGAGTCCCTCATGTCCGTTGATCGCTCTAATCGCCCACTTGATGTCGTCGTCTATGGCGCAACCGGATACACTGGCCGCTTGGTTGCTGAATATATGGCGCGCAGCGGCGCACAGCACGGGGTCAACAACGCCAAGGTCAACTGGGCGATGGCCGGTCGTAGCGCCGAGAAATTGGAAACCATCAAGTCGCAAGTCGCCGCTGAAACCGGCGCCGATCTTTCCGCTGTTGAACTCATCGTCGCCGATGCGTCCGACGACGCCTCCCTCGAAGCCATGGCAAGTAAAACAAAAGCGATCGCGACGACTGTCGGGCCTTACCAGCTCTATGGCGAACCCCTGCTCGCCGCTTGCGCCAAGGTTGGCACGGATTACGTGGATTTGTGCGGTGAGCCTGCATGGATGCGCCAGATGATCGATCAATATGAGGAGACCGCCAAGGCGAGCGGCGCGCGCATCGTCTTTTCTTGCGGGTTCGATTCGATTCCATCCGATCTCGGCGTCTTCTACCTGCAAGAGGCCGCCAAGGCGAAAACCGGCGCACCAATAACAGAGGTCAAGGGCCGGGTACGGACAATGAAGGGCACGTTTTCCGGCGGGACAGCGGCCAGTTTAAAAGCGACCATGGCGGCGGCGTTTAAAGACCCAAAAATTCTAGAATACCTCAAAAACCCATTTGCGCTTGCCCCTGGCTTTGCCGGCCCAAAGCAACCGTCCGGATCAAAGCCGCAATATGAAGAGGCGATCGATCAATGGGCGGCGCCTTTCGTGATGGCGCCGATCAATACCAAAAATGTTCACCGCACAAATTTCTTGTTGAACCAACCGTATGGTGAGAATTTCGTCTATTCCGAAATGATGCTTACCGGCCCAGGCGACACAGGGGAGAAGACAGCAAACGCCATCGCGTCGGATAACTCGATGATGGGCGATGACGGACCGAAGCCAGGCGAAGGCCCGACGAAAGAAGAACGCGAAAGCGGTCATTACGATATCATGTTCTTTGGTGAGGCGGCCGATGGGACGCGGCTTACTGCCGGCGTCCAAGGCGATAAAGATCCGGGCTATGGGTCAACATCCAAAATGATTGCAGAAGCGGCCATGTGCATTGCGTTTGATTGCGCCGATACGCCAGGCGGGGTTTGGACCCCAGCCGCAGCCATGGGCGAGCCGTTGCTCAAGAGGTTGGAAGCCCATGCCGGTCTTACATTCGCCTTAGAAGCGTGACGGCGGCGCCCGCCTCTACGCCTGACGAAGACACACCGGCCGGCACAGCGACAACAGCTCAGCAACGCCGCTTCGCTTTTAGCGTTCTGCTATGCGGTGTTGTCTGTATGGGGATGGGTCAAACAATCATTTTCGCCGTCTTACCGCCGCTGGCGCGCGAACTTGGCTTGCCGGATTTTCAGGTCCTTTCCATCTTCATGATCTCGGCCCTTTGGTGGACATTGATCGGCCCTATCTGGGGGCGCATGAGCGACCGCTTTGGACGGCGCCGTTTTATTATTGCCGGGTTCGGCGCCTACGCTATTTCCATGGTGCTTTTCGCCACGACCCTGAACGCCGGCCTGAAAGGCGGTCTATCGGGGCTTTTTCTCTATGTTGTGCTCATTAGCACCCGGAGTATATACGGCCTTTTCGGGTCAGCCTCTCCCGGTGCAGCGCAGGCCTATATCGCGGACCGAACACCGCCCGCAGAGCGAACAAAGGGAATGGCGGCGTTTGCCGCCGCCTTTGGCGCGGGCGCAATGATTGGCCCTGTTTTCGCCGGTGTCTTTAGCGCGTTTGGCGCTGTTGCGCCGCTCTACGCCGTGGCGCTTCTCGCAGGGGCGTCGGCCCTAATGGTGTTCCGGTTCTTACCCGAACGCACGCCGCCGAAAGAGCGCGCGCCCCGGCCGAAACTCTCCCCGTTTGATCCGCGCATCCGCTCCCATTTGATTTTCGGCGTCGCCACGGGGCTTGCCACGGCGATCCCGGTCCAGTTCATCAGTTTTTATCTTATTGATCGCGGGATTTCGCCGGCCGACGCCGCGTTGCAATCCTCCAGCATCGTCTTGGCCGCAAGCGCTGGGGCGTCGCTCTTCTCCCAGCTTGTGCTGGTTCAGCGATTTAAACTTCAATCGGCCGATCTCTTGCGTTTTGGCCCCATCGCCTTGCTTGTTGGTCACCTCTTGGTGGCCATTGCCCCCGGCGCAACCGCCGGGATCGGCGTTGTTTTCGCCGGCATGCTTTTATCGGGGCTTGGCGCAGGTCTCATCTTACCGGGCTATGTCAGCGGCGCGTCTTTATCGGTCAGCCAAAAGGAACAGGGCGCCGCCGCAGGGCTTTCCAACGCCGCGGGCGCCAGCGGTTTTATTTTGGCGCCCCTTGCCGGCACCGCCGTCTATACGCTGAGCCCCCAAGCGCTTTTCATTGCCACCGCTGGCATTGGCGCCGGCTGCGCACTGTTCGCGTTTTTGAATAAACGCCTGTCGCTCAAACAATAAGAGTGGTTTGGGGGATTTAAGGGCGATCCGCCCTTAATCCTTCTTCTCCGTGATCGGCGGCACGGTGCGCAGATGCAGCTCTTTCAACTGCTTATCCATCACTTCTGATGGCGCCTGCATCATCAGGTCCTGCGCCTGCTGATTGAGCGGGAACAGAATAACCTCGCGGATATTCTCCTGCCCCGCCAACAGCATCACAATACGATCAACGCCCGGCGCAGAGCCACCGTGGGGCGGCGCCCCATAACGGAAGGCGTTCAGCATCCCGCCGAATTTGTTTTCGACGAACGCTTCGTCATAACCCGCGATTTCGAAGGCCTTGATCATGATATCCGGCTTATGGTTCCGGATCGCCCCTGATGATAATTCAATCCCGTTACAGACGATATCATATTGGAATGCCGTGATATCGAGGATGGTGTCTTTATCTTCAGCGCCTAACTTCAAGAACGCCTCATGGTCGAAATTCGGCATAGAGAACGGGTTGTGGGAGAAATCGATTTTCTTCTCCTCATCACTCCACTCATACATGGGGAAGTCGACAATCCAGCAGAACTTAAACTCACCCTCATCGACAAGTTCCAGATCGAAGCCCACTTTGTTGCGCGCCGCACCCGCGAATTTATAAAAGTCATGGGGCTTACCGGCGACAAAGAAGCAAGCATCACCAACGCCCAGATCGAACTGGGCGCGTATCGCTTCGGTTCTCTCCGGGCCGATGTTTTTGGCGATCGGGCCTGACGCCTCAATGCCCTCACCATTTTCGGCGGCGCGCCAGAAAATGTAGCCAAGGCCCGGCTGTCCTTCACTTTGCGCCCATGAATTCATCCGGTCACAGAAGGCGCGGCTACCGCCTTTGGGCGCCGGGATGCCCCACACCTCGACCTTCGGATCTTTTTCCAACATGCCCGCGAATACTTTGAAGCCCGACCCCCGGAAATGGTCTGATACCGCATCCATGATGATCGGGTTACGCAGATCCGGCTTATCCGATCCATATTGGCGAATGGCGTCGGCGTATTTGATTCTTGGGAACGGCGCCGGCGTCACCGGTTTGCCCTCGCCAAATTCCTCAAACACCCCTTGCAGGACAGGCTCTAGCGCCGCGAAAACGTCCTCCTGGGTGACGAAGCTCATCTCCATATCGAGTTGGTAGAATTCCCCAGGCGAGCGGTCAGCGCGCGCATCTTCATCGCGGAAGCACGGCGCGATCTGGAAATATTTATCAAACCCGGCGACCATAACGAGTTGCTTGAACTGCTGGGGCGCTTGGGGAAGGGCGTAAAACTGACCCGGATGGACCCGCGATGGCACGAGGAAGTCCCGCGCCCCTTCCGGGGACGACGCGGTCAAAATTGGCGTTTGGAATTCCATGAAGCCTTGTTCAATCATCCGACGACGCAACGACGCGATGACGCCGGACCGAAGGATGATGTTCTTGTGGAGCGTCTCCCGGCGCAAATCGAGGAAGCGATAAGTCAGACGCACTTCTTCGGGATATTCCGGCTCACCAAAGACGGGCAGAGGCAGTTCATTGGCGGCGTTCAGAACTTCAAAAGCAGAGAGCCGCACTTCAATTGCACCGGTCGAGAGGTTCGGGTTCACCGTTTCTTCAGACCGCGCGATGACCGCGCCTTCGATTCGGATCACGCTTTCGGCCCGCACCTTCTCCACCTCAGCAAAGAATGGGGCTTCTGGTTCGACGACCAGCTGCGTCAACCCGAAATGGTCGCGAAGATCTATAAACAGAAGGCCGCCATGGTCGCGTTTGCGGTGAACCCACCCCGATAGGGTGACGGTCTCCCCCACATTGTCGGCGCGCAGCGCCCCGCAGTCGTGCGAGCGATAGGCGGTCATGTCAGCTCCTTTTCAGCCTGATGTTTTTCAACCACGCTCTGTGGCGACAGGCGCCCCCGAAAGTCAACCCGGCAGACCGGTTGAAGACTGAAAAGACCAGAAAACCCTTGAGAGCCTCATGGGAACCGGGACGGTCCGGGGCCTGCGGAAAGCCATTTCTTGGCCAGTTGCCGCAGGACGGCCCCCTAGAATTCACCTAAGCCCCCTGCTAATCGACGACCATGGACGTCATAACAACAACCGAAGATCTCGACGCCTTCTGCGGGGCCCTCAAACAGAAAACTTTTGTCGCCGTGGATACCGAATTCATGCGAGAAAAGACCTATTGGCCGATTTTATGCCTGGTGCAGGCGGCGGCTGAGGGCCTGGAAGCCATCATCGACCCGCTCGCCCCTGATTTAGACCTAGGTCCGTTTTTAGAGGTTTTGGCCGATAAAAAAGTGGTGAAGGTATTCCACGCCGCCCGCCAGGATGTGGAGATTTTCTATCGCCTAATGGGCGCCGCCCCGGCGCCCCTCTTTGACACGCAAGTCGCCGCCATGGCCTGTGGGTATGGCGATCAAATCGGGTATGAACCGTTGATGCGCAATCTCCTCGATGCGCAAATCGACAAGGGATCGCGCTTTACCGATTGGGCGCGCCGGCCCCTATCGGATAAGCAACTCTCGTACGCCCTGTCGGATGTGACGTATTTGCGCGACGCCTATCCCCTTTTGCTACAACGCCTTGATCGCACTGACCGCCACCATTGGGTTGCCGAGGAAATGGACGCGTTGATAGATCCGGCGCTTTATCACACTGAACCGGTTGACGCTTGGCGGCGCCTTAAACTGCGCAGTGTTCGGCGCCAGGAAATTGGTCCCCTGATGAAGCTCGCTGAATGGCGCGAGACAGAAGCGCAATCACGCGATATGCCCCGTGGACGGATCTTGAAGGATGAAGCGCTTTTTGAGCTCGCCCGGATGCGCCCGACAACCGCTAGTGACCTGGCGCGGGCTCGGTCGATCTCAAACGGCACGGAACGCTCCCGCCAGGGAAAAGCGATTCTTGATGCGGTCGCCGCTGGCCAGGCGATAGCGAAAGAGGACCTACCAAACATAAAAGACGAATCCCGCAAGCAACCACCGCCAGCAGACGTTGTGGACCTTCTAAGGGTTCTATTGAAGCGGCAATGCGAAACCTATGATGTGGCCCCCCGCCTTATTGCGAACGCGTCGGATTTAGAAGCGCTGGCGCTTAATCCGAAGGCGGATATTCCGGCATTGCGCGGATGGCGACGCGAGGTGTTCGGCGATCAGGCGACCGCTCTTATGGAGGGCCGCTTGGCCATGCGCCTTGTAAACAACAAACTTGAAGTTGTTCCCTTGTAACGCGATACTCGAATCATCGCTTAAGAATACCAGTATACAATATCAGTTAGCGTCATTATCGATGCTCGACCCTGTGCAACCCCAAAGATCAGCCATGACTGTTTCCATCTATCACAACCCACGATGCTCAAAATCGCGCCAAACCTTGGCGCTCCTTGAAGAAAACGGGGTGACGCCAACGGTTATCCCATATCTGGAGACCCCGCCAACGGCGGCGGACCTCAAAAAACTCCTTGGCGCCCTTAACATGACGGCGCGCGATCTCATGAGGAAAAAAGAGACCGTATATAAGGACCTTAATCTAAGCGACAGCTCCTTGACAGAATCAGAGTTGCTCGACGCCATGATCAACAACCCAATTCTCATCGAACGGCCTATCGTTGTGAACGGCGCCAAAGCCGCGATCGGCCGCCCGCCTGAGGCGGTGCTAGAAATTCTCTAAGATTACTGGCCTCATAATCAGTATTGATCAGCGTACTAACAATATAATCAGGGCGGCGTTGAATGCACCCTCGTCGGCGTATTTTGTTGGGCCCCGATGCGTTTTTTTCAAAGGGCTCTAAACGGCGCCTATAAAAACGACAGCGCCGGCTCATGCTCTACAAAGCGCACTTCTTGCCCAGCCACGCCGAATGCCGTCGCCAGGGCGTCGAGGCGACGCTGCTGGGCGCCTTCCCACAGCGCTTCGCGATCGCGAGGGGCGGTAAAAATGATCGCGTCTTTTTCTTGATGTAAAACACATCCGCGCAGAAGCGTCGGCGCCTTTGGCGCGAATGACCCTAAGAAACGCATCACGAGCCCCATGCGTACCGCCCATTGGACTTCGCGCTCGTTCATCAAGGACATCACCGATTTTTCCGGCAAATGCGCCGCCCCTTCGTGACGTACGTACAGCGCCGTCGCCAACATCGCGCGCTCTTTATGGGAGACTGCGTAGAATGTGCCGCGCAATGGCGTTTGAAACGCATGTAACGCCCGCAGATCGGGATGGAAGAAAGCACCGATATCCATCAATTGCAGCGCGGTATGACGAAGGCGACGTTCACTAGCAGTTTCATCCGTAAACGTTCTTTCCGTCGCCGCGATAGCTTCCTCTCCATAGGCGCAATCGGGCGAAAGGCGCCCGCCCATATAAGCCGCGCCAGCGATCAATGGATCCGTCAGGCGGGCGCCCGCTGCGAGTTGCTCGTATAACAGCCCTTCGCGAAGACCGCCGGCCGAGACCGTAATGAGCTCGACGCCCGACGCTTCAATAACGTCTTTTAAGACGATCGCGGCCAAGGGCAATGTCTCTATACGACGGCGCGGCACGCCTTTTATATCTTCTAGGGACTGACGGCTTTGCTGGGCGATGAAGGCGCAGACATCCACCACTTCGCGCGCCGGCATGTCGTAGTGATGAAGAACGCTCAACGGATGTTGGCGCCACTCCATATGGACCCGAGCGACGGCGCGCCAGGCGCCGCCGACAATGTAAAGCGTCGATGGCGCGCGATCAGAGGGTTTTTCTTGCTTGGCAGGCCATCTTACTTCCTTCAAGGCGGCACGGACGGCTTTATTCGCCGCGCTTTGATCGTCGCCAAAACGCTGCATGAGGCTCAACGGCCCGATCGGCAGACTGATCGGGGCCCGCACCTCACCCTGGTGTACCCGGATGAGCTCAAGGCTGCCGCCGCCCATATCTCCGACAATGCCGCTCGCCTCCGGCTCGAAGCAAAGAACGCCATTGGCCGCCAGGGTCGCCTCGCGCTGCCCGGAGAGAACATCCACGGGGAACCCGAGGCGGGCCGCTTTTTCTACGAAATCCGGGCCGTTATGCGCCTCGCGCACCGCAGCGGTCGCAACACAGGAAACCGGAGGGTCGCCGAAATCCTTCAAGAGGCGTCGAAAGCGCGCCAATGTTGAAAGAGCCGCTTCCATGGCGTCGGGGCGCATAAGCCGATCCGGCCCCATATCGCGACCCAGACCACATAGCGCTTTTTCGTTGCAGATTGGAAACGGCGCTCTTAGCGGGCCGTCGTAAACAACCAGCCGGACTGAGTTTGAGCCAATATCAATGACCGCGCGGCGATGGTCCACCGCGCCCTTCACCCCCTCGATCGCTGACAGCGCCGCCAGGCTTTCCGTCATCATCGCCGCACTCAGTTCGCCTTCACATTCTAGGCTTAATAGGCGGCGGCGCATGATAGTCAATCGCCCCGCCCCGCCCGGAGAGGCTAGGATTAGTCATCATATGATTATGAATGTTAAACGGCTTTACATTTTCTGGCACGGCCACGCGCTGGTAGGAGCCATCTGGCTTTAATCGCCAACTTTGCGCCTCATCATTTAGGTTCGCGACCATGATCTGATCGAGGACCTGACTGTGCACGGTTGGGTTCTCAATCGGGCACATGACCTCAACCCTGCGATTGAGGTTTCGCGGCATCAAATCCGCAGAGGCGATGAATATCCTCGCCTCCGGATTAGGCATAGGCTTGCCGGCCCCGAAGGCATAGATGCGGGCATGTTCGAGAAAGCGGCCAACAATACTCTTAACACGGATGTTTTCCGACAACCCGGGCACGCCCGGTCGCAAACAGCAAATTCCCCTCACAACAAGATCGACCTGAACACCAGCCATGCTTGCTTCGTAGAGTTTATCGATGATGGGCCCATCCACCAGGGAGTTCATTTTCGCCCATATCGAGGCGGGGCGACCCGCCGTTGCATGGCGTATCTCATCATCGATCAACGCCACCAGCTGCTCACGCATATCGATATTCGCCACCGCGAATTTCTCAAACTCGTATGGTTTGGCGTATCCGGTGATATAATTGAACACGCGCGTCGCGTCTCGGCCGATAGCGGGATCGCAGGTAAAGAGGGATAAATCCGTATAAACCTTTGCTGTCACAGAGTGATAATTACCCGTCCCAACATGCACATAAGTGCGCATCACATCGCCTTCTTGGCGGGCGACGAGCGATAATTTCGCATGGGTCTTCAATTCGACGAAGCCGTAAACAACATTCACCCCGGCCCGCTCTAACGCACGCGCCCAATTGATATTGGCCTCTTCATCGAAACGGGCTTTTAACTCGACGAGCGCCGTGACGTTCTTTCCGTTTTCAGCCGCTTCGATTAATGCACTGACAATCGGCGAATCCTTCGAGGTGCGATAAAGGGTTTGTTTGATCGCCAACACATTGGGATCATTGGCCGCTTGCTTCAAAAACTGGACCACCACGCCGAAAGATTCATAAGGATGGTGGACGATAAAGTCTTTATCGCGAATTGCGGAAAAACAATCACCGCCATGCTCGCGAATACGCTCAGGGAACCGCGGCTCATAGGGTTTAAATTGAAGATCGGGCCGATCACGCGGAATAAGTTGCGATGTTTGCGCCAGCCCAAGAATGCCGTCAACAATCGAAATGTCTTCCGGGGTGGCGTCAATGCGGTCAATAACTAAGTCCCTCATGTGGGCGGGCATTGATCCATCGATCTTCATACGAATGACATCGCCGCGCCGACGGCGCTTCAACAAAGTTTCGAAGAGCCGGACCAAATCCTCCGCCTCTTCTTCGATCTCAACATCAGAATCCCGCACAACTCGAAATGCGCCGTGGGCGTCCAGTAACATGCCAGGATAGAGATGTTGATAAAAGCGCACGATAATGCGTTCGATGGAAATAAATCGAACAACCTTTCGCCCATCTTTCATACGCGCGCCGTCCGGCAAACGCACGAAGCGATCAACGTTGTTTGGTAATTGGATTAACACGGTCTGGACGTTGGCGTCGTGGTCGCGCAACGCAAGGCAGACGACTTGCCCCAAATTATGAATAAAGGGAAACGGATGCGCGGGATCCAAGGCAATCGGCGTCAAAACTGGAAAAATGGTGGAAAGAAATTCCTGCTCAATCCAGCCGGCTTCTGAATCTGTTAGCTCATCCGCATCAAGAACTTCAATGCCTTGCTCTCGCATTAACGGCAAAAGGGCGCGCCAACATAGTTGCTGGCGCGCTAACAGCGATTGCGCCTCCACATTCAGAAGATCCAGCTGCGCTTTAGGCGTGAGGCCTTCCTGGCTTAACTCAACGATATCGTGACTGACTTGCGCGCGCAGACCGGCGACGCGCACCATAAAGAACTCATCGAGATTGCTGGCGGAAATCGATAAAAAGCGCAGGCGCTCTAACAGCGGATGGCGCTCATTAAACGCCTCATCCAGCACCCGCGTGTTGAAGGTTAGCCAAGACAACTCTCGGTTCAGAAATCGGGACGGAGACGATAGATCGACGCCCGCCAAGGCGTCGGCGTCTACCGGATCGCCATGGCTTAGAAGATCTTTTTCATCGGGCCGGCTGGCGCCGTCATCAGGCGTCATTTTCCATCCTCTTCGTATAGCGCCTAAAATGGGATGGGCCGAGAGCAAGTCCAACCAGGCGAGCAGCGCCTTCTCGCAAATTCGGGATACCCAAATCCCCTTATCGTTCAGCAGGCTTGTTTTTCTATACGTTCATCTGAGTATGTGAAAGGTCAAAATGGGGTTTGTCGGGATGACCTGCGCGCCCAGTACGCTTTTCTCAAAATTCGGCTGACCGGCGCGCGGGCGTCCGACGCGAACACTTGAGTTAGAGAATACCCATTGCTGTCAAAATTTTGCGCGCCAGGGGCTGGGTGACGGGGGTTTTTGCGATCCTCGCCTGTTCTTCCGCGGCGCGTACAAAGTTTGCAACAGATTCTAGGCTTCGGTTGATGCGCGGCGCGACATAATCGGCCACCTTTGGGTCAACGGTACGTTGCAAGTCTTGGAACATTTTTAGCATCACCCTCCGGAGCAATATTTCGTCCGGGGCGGCGACAAATATTCGCGGCATCGCTTCCAAGCGCGTTTCCAAATCTCGAAGGCCGCCGGCCCAATCCAAAGGCAGATCGCGCCCCACCAGAACCAATCGGCGCCCGGAGCGCTTTGCCTCCTGGTGGATTTCTAACAGCAAGGTTGGACGGGTAAGACGTTCAAGATTATCAATGATAAACACATCGCCATCGGCCGCGTGATCAATTCCACCGTCTTCTGCAACGCTTACAAGCGTTGCCTTCGCCTCATGGGCGATGATGGACGCCAAATGGGTTTTCCCCGAGGAAGGGGCGCCGCAAATTGCCAACGACAGATCATCGGCGGAAAGCCATGCATCGATCGTCGCCACATCCGCGGCGTTTGCTTCTGTGACAACAAGGTTTTCACGCCGCATGAGGGCCGGCCGATTTGGCAGGTCGAGCGGCAATTGGGCGCTGAGCGGTGGTGTTTCAGCGCCTCCGTCGTGATCGTCTTCTAAACTCATAACGCTCTCACGCTCAAACTCTCCCCAGAGCTTTCGCCTAGATCCTGGTTAACGCTCCCACGAACGAAAAAATCCCAATTGGTTTCACACTGACCTCAATGCCGCTGCGCCTTTATTCATGCTTCAAATCGATTACCGCGTCTTCATCTTCCCACGGATCAATTTGGGTTTCAGGATCTGAAACCGGCGTTGCTCCGATATCTGGATCAAACTCGCCGGCGCGTCCCTGCCTAGATGGATTTGGGCCAGATGGATTAAAGTCGCCGTTATTCACCCCGTCGCCAGCATCCCCAAAGAGGCCGCGCCGACGGCGTTCGCGAAGAAAGCGTTGCCCTCTGTAGCGGGAGGCGACGGAGGGTGTCGCCAAAAACCAGCGCTCTCCCGTTTCTGTCCAAAACACGACGCCCTGATTTTCCATGGTGACTTGTAGGCGGCTTGGATCGCCAAAGAGACGAATTTCCATTTCGGCGCCGCGTTTTGACAGAGCGCCAATCTGCACCCCACCAACAAGGGGCGTTTCGATCAGAGCGCTGCGGATGCGTCCCCAATCTTGAATAGCGTCGAAAAACGCCGTGGCCGGTAAAACCGCCTCGGCCGCGTGATCAATAAGAGTTTTGGCTTTCCACCCGCTTGCATATTTTGCGATCACAGAATTGATCAGTCTTTCGGCGAGCATTGGAAAGTTGCCAGAGGGCTGGCTCAATGTCACATCGGCAACAACGTCACCCACCGTCGCGGCAAAATCTTCGTCTGGCTGAGGCCGAAACTCATACCCCGTATCAGCGTGAACAACAGCCGCCGGCACAATGCCGTCGCCTAACCCGTTATTGCCCAAATCCAGTTCGTCGACCCCTTCAGCCTTGCCGCTTTCGCGGTACCCGTTTAGCAAGCGCACGCGAACACGGTCCTTGCCATCAACTTGTTGGAGCTTCGCATGGGCGATGATGACCTGGCTCACACGATACTTCGCAGCGATAGCCGCCAGGCCCTCCGGAGACAGGGCGAGCGCTTGCCGCGCTGTTAAGAGTGTTGTGTCTTCCAAGTCGCCAAGCGGCGCAATCATTGGTGTGAGTTCATGGGTATAAGGACGAGACTTCCAGGCAGCCAACCAAGGATTATTCCGCTCCCAAAGATAGGCGCTGCGGCTCGTTTCAAGAACGGGCAGAACCAAGGCAGTCCTTGTCTGCGCCTCGCTGTAGGGGATGCGAGCGTCTTTCAGTAATCGGCGCACCGCGTCCGGGTTGAAACGATAGGTAATCAGCGCGCGATAGAGTTCTGCTGATGATTTCTCATCATAGACTTCAAAGCTCTGTTCTAAATCCACAAGGCGATTTGGCGCGATCACGACCGCGCGTTTCCCGCTTGAATTCAGTGACGCCGGGTCGGACGCCCCTGGGATTGCCTCCGCCTCTGGTTGCCATTGACCGGCAGAGCCACCATCGTTGGCGCCGGTCTGTGGCGCGACCCTGTTCGCCGCGAGGCTTGGGAGATAGACCCAGTCCTGTTCTGGGGTCAGGCGGCGCAAGAGAATATCGATCGCCTCGCGACGCCCCCGCGCCTGAGCGATTTCTTTCGCTTGAGTCGCACTTTCCGCGCGCGCTTTAACGGGCACCCGGGCAACCACAAAGACATCATCTGTCGATGCTTGCGCATAAGCCGATGCCGCAAATGGCGACGTGCTTATGGTTTGGAAAAGCATAACCGCGAGGACGAATCCGAAAATCCGTAATACCTGTTTCATGAATTCCGCTCCGTCTTCCTCTTTGCGCATTGGTAAAATTCGCCGCCCCGATTCGTCACAAGCTAGCCGAATTGCCGCTTTCCAACCGAATCTCAAGCACCTGGAATATAGACGGCCCTTCGCCGCGGCGCATCCCTCAATGGGTCAACTCCCGTGAAAAGAACGAAAAAACTCGCGAAATTTAATCTATGACCAAGCAAAAGCAGCATTGAACGCGCTTTTTCTTGCTGACCGGGTGATTGCCATCGGCCGGTTCTGCCGGATGCGCGCCTTGCCCGCAGCTTCAACGGCCTTTAAACGGCGCTCATGAGTGACGCATACAAAAAAGCGGGCGTCGATATCGATGCTGGCGATCGACTGATTGACCGAATTAAACCCTTTGCCCGATCCACCATGCGCCCTGGCGCTGACGCGACCCTGGGTGGGTTTGGCGGACTTTTTGATCTCAAAGCCGCCGGTTTTGATGATCCCATTTTAGTATCTGGCGCGGACGGCGTGGGCACAAAGCTCCGGGTCGCCATTGAAGCGAACGCCCATGACGGCATCGGCGTCGATCTCGTGGCGATGTGCGCGAACGACGTGTTGGCGCAGGGCGCAGAGCCCTTGTTTTTTCTCGATTATTTCGCCACCGGGAAACTGGATGAAGAGATCGCCGCCCAGGTGGTTGAAGGGATCGCCGACGGCTGCAAACAGGCCGGTTGCGCCCTAATAGGCGGCGAGACGGCGGAAATGCCGGGTTTATACGGCCCCGGAGATTATGACCTTGCCGGTTTTTGTGTCGGCGCGGTTGAGCGGGGCGCCGCCCTGCCCCGCCCGGCCTCGCCAGGCGATGTCCTGATCGGGCTTGCCTCGTCGGGCGCCCACGCCAACGGGTTTTCACTGATCCGCAAGATCATCGCCGATGGCGGTCACAGGCTTGATGATCCGGCGCCGTTCTCCCCAGACCAATCTTTAAGCGCCGCGTTACTCGCCCCGACAAAAATATATGTCGACGCGCTAAAACCGCTAATCAAGAATAACGTCGTAAAGGGCTTCGCCCACATCACCGGCGGCGGTCTGACTGAAAACACGCCCCGCGTCCTCCAGGCAGGCGTTGCCCCGCGCTACAGTGAAGAGGCTCTTGCCATGCCGCCGCTCTTCGCCTGGCTGCTGGAGGAAGGCGACGTTTCTCTCGATGATATGCGCCGCACGTTTAACTGCGGGATCGGCGGGGTGATCGTCGCCCCGCCAGACCATGCAGAGGTGATGATCGCCGCCCTAAAACTACAGGGGGAAGAGGCGCGTCTCATCGGCGATATTGTCGCCTCATGACCTCAATAACCGGTGACACTGCAGGAGGCGCGGCAAACAAGAAAAAGACCGCCGTCCTCATTTCAGGGCGAGGCTCGAACCTACAAGCATTAATCGACGCCGCCGCGACCAAGGATTATCCCGCGCAGATCGCCCTTGTCATTTCAAATACAGAAGGCGCCGGCGGCCTTTCCCGCGCTCAGTCCGCTTCCATCCCTACCATGACGATTGATCATCGGCGCTTTGGCAAGGGCGCGCCGGCGCGCGCCGCTTTTGATGCTGCGCTCAACAAAGCCTTGCAAGACGCGGAGATTGAGTTGATCTGCCTTGCGGGATTTATGCGGCTCTTGGGCGCTGATTTTGTCAACAAATGGCGTCATCGGATGATCAATATACACCCCTCTTTGTTGCCTGCCTATAAGGGGTTGAATGTCCATGACCGCATGGTGCGGGACGGCGTTAAAATCGCCGGCTGTACCGTGCATTATGTTGTGGCGGACATGGACGCAGGACCCATTATTGGACAAGCGGCGGTGCCAGTTTACCCCGATGACGACGCCGACAGTCTAGCAGCGCGTACCCTTGTCGAGGAACATAACCTGTATCCAACTTGCCTGCGTCTTGTCGCTAGCGGTTTAGCGACGCCTGATGATGATGAGATCGTTAGGCTGCCATCGGATCATCTCCATGGGCCATCCCTCCACAATCCCACTTAGGATGCTTACTGACGACCCTATCGCGAGAGGCAATCGAGTTAAACACTCGATTGCGGTAACCGCGCCGTACTCGCCGCAAAAATGGCGATCTCTTTCGCGCCAAGGGCGCCATTGCGATTGCGATCCGCACTTTGAAAACGCTCCAGCGTTTCTTGGACAAACTCATCTTCATCGATCACGCCGTCAGCACCAGCGGAGAGATGGAAGTCACGAACGGCGATTGCTTCGACCCGGGCGCGCTCAGGGCCCGATAACGCCGGCAACGGCCCTGCTGCGAATGCGGCGGTTTTCACTTCGCCATCAACAAGGACAGGAACAAACCCGTTCAGCCGTCCTAACTCCGCGGTGACAACGGCAAGGGCCTGGTATTCCATATCATCGAGGGCGCCACTGTCATCCATATCAGCCCGATCAAAGAGATCGACCGCGTGAGCCGCCGCATCTTCCGCTGGCAATTGCCGCAAGGATTGTTCGTAAGCCCCGGCGGCATTCTCAATGGCGGTATCTTGCTGAGCGGCCAACGCCGCCCCGGCGAGCACCGCCAGCGCGACACCTGGGATCGCGAATTTTGACACGGTGAGTTTCGAAAAATTGCGAGCCATTTTCGGGCGCTCCTTCAGGGTTGTGCGACGACACATTTGCGATGATGCAAAGATGGTCGACACTCATGGCCGCTTGACGTTGGTAAAAAGGTCTTGTGAGGGCGGCTGGCTCCGTTTGCGGCCTGATTAAGGCGGCGGCTGGGCCGCAAATCGGCACCGAGGCTCGATTTCAAAATCGGGCCATATTTCGGAATTGTTTTTCTTTACAAACCTGCGCGAAAGCGCGCGAAGGAGGTCACCGGGCGCGTCGGCGCTTGCGGTCAGCGGCGTTTGCCCCTGCAGGGCGCATCAGCGTTCCAAGTTGGCAAATCCTTACAGGCCGGCAAACCAGCGGCGCCGCCTGCCGTGCCGCCTGTGGCGGCAAAAATCATTAGAACCACAAGGACGAACACGCCAAGCGCTCCGCCAGCCATCCAAGCGTTTCGCGGGATGAGCGGCTGAAGACGATCGGCGTCTACCTGAGACGAGGAGCCCACCGGCTGCCGCCCGTCGGGGCCGTTACGAAACGGCGTGTCGCGGGCCGGATCATTGTTATCGTCACTTTCCGGGCCAACGCGCGGCGCCTCATCGCTCGCCGGCGCCGGTGGTTTTTTCCAACATCCGTCGAAATTACAACCGCCTTGCGGCCCGTTGCACTGCCCATCAGGACGCGTGGAACAAGGAGCGGTTTTCGGGTACCCGGCGCCGGGCGAGCCCGTCGTCTCAGCGGAACGACGCTCGGCGCTCCCTGGGGCGTCCGCCCCAGATAGAAGAGAATATTGCGTTTTTAAATTGTCCACGCCCCGCCCCCAGTTGACCGACAATCATCTTATACCCGCGTCCAGCTGGCGTCGGCAATATCATCACCGAACGCAACTGATTTACGGGCTATGGTCAATTTCGCAGAACGGAATCGGTCCTGAAAGTCAAACTTATCCGTTCAAAGATTGATCCATGGTCTCAGATGGCGCGTTAGCACAATCGCCTACCAGTTTCGCTGGCACGCCGGCAACGGTGCATCCGGGTGGCACATCGTGAAGAACAACGCTGCCTGCCGCGACCTTCGCCCCCTCGCCGACTTCAATATTGCCTAGGACTTTCGCCCCCACCGATATCAAAGCGCCCTTGCGAATTTTGGGATGACGATCCTCGATCTCTTTACCCGTCCCGCCGAGCGTCACGCTTTGGAAAATCGAAACGTCATCTTCGATGACCGCGGTCTCACCGATCACGACGGCCGTGGCATGGTCGATGTGGACGCCCTTGCCGATGGCCGTCGCGGGGTGAATGTCGACCTGGAACAATTCCGACATCCGACTTTGCAGATAAAACGCGAGCGGCTTGCGGTCATTGCGCCACAACCAATTCGCAACGCGCTGGGCCTGTAACGCTAGATAGCCTTTGAAATAGAGGAAGGGCTGGACATATTCTTGGCAGGCGGGGTCCCGCTTATAGGCGGCGATGATGTCAGCGAGGCCGGCGGCCACAATCTCAGGATCGCCTGTATACGCTTCGATGCAGACTTCTCGCCACAGCATGGCGTTCATTTCGCCATCCGAGAGCTTCTGCGCCAACCGGAACGACAACGCCCCCTCGAAGGTGTCGTGATTGAGCACCGTTGCGTGGAGGAAACTCGCCAGGGCCGGCTCTTGCGCCGCCGCCGTGGCCGCCTCCACGCGCAAACGCGGCCATGTCTGGTCCATCGTTAACGAGACTACTTTTTGCGCATTTGACATAAAATGTGCTCCGATAGCGCATGAGCGCGTGCTGTATCGTTCTTATCTTCTGGTATTCGGCGCTTTAGCATAAAGAACGAGCAGTGAAAGACCTATTTAAAGACCCGTCAGGGTCGTCCTATGAGCGACGCCAATTCCTCATGCAATTGACCCGCCGTCGCCAATGCGGCCGCTTTCAACACCATTATTATAGTCATTGAATCGCGAATTTCACCCGCAAGCACGCGGGCGTGAAGAGCAGAAAAACTGATACGATCATGAGATAAGGCCTCGCTCGGCTCGGGCATTGCCGGTCCAGGGGTCAACCCCCAGGCGAAGTAACAAACCGCGACTTCGTCAGACACTGAGTTCGATAGATCAAATTGGGCGAATTCTCGCCAATGCCGGGCCACAAAACCGGTCTCTTCTTGCAGTTCTCGTTTCGCCGCTTCCAATGGCGCCTCATCGAGCGGGCCGCCGCCCTCGGGCAATTCCCAACTATAAGCGTCGAGGGGAAAACGGTGCTGCCCGACCAGGGGCACCTGCCCCTCTTCATCAATCGCCAATACCCCAATCGCTCTGTTCTTGTAATGGACAAGGCCATATTGGCCGGGGGCGCCGTTGGGATGAGTTACCTTATGATCGATGATCCGTATCCATGGGTTATCGTAGACTGTCTCGGCCGCTGTCACCGTCCATGGACCAACGGCATAGGGCGGCGTTGAGTCACTCACCGGGATTGCGCCTTACCGGCACGGGCATCGCGCATGGATCCAGATAATCCGGACGGTGATAAAAGAAACTCTCGGGACGGTTACGGCGCGCCTCGGCATAGGCGGCAAACGCTGGCCGGGCGCTGTCAAGAATATCGAACGTGATACGCTCCTGCGGGGGCCAGTCGGCCATCACGGAAAAGCGGACAATTTCTTCGCCAAGATCCCCGTCTTGGCTCGCCGCTGGCGCCACGCGGCGCAGGGCCTGGACATGCTCCATCCCGTCAATCACCCGACCCGCGACGGTGAGGTTCCGATCGAGATAACGCTGGGGCTGAAGGGTGATATAAAATTCCGTACGCGCCGTATTTGGCCCATCTTCACGGCCAAAGGCGAACGCCCCGGCGCAATGAAGGTGCCAGATCCGCGGGGAAACGGTTTTACCGCCCCGATCCACCCCAAGATCGACCCCAATTGGTAGGGAATCCAACCACCCTACCCGTTGGGCGTATCCATCGCGATCGCGCTGAAGCCACGGGTCAATGGTCTCCAGCGCCGGTTCATCAAAGGCGGCTTTCATCACGGGCGCATCGGAATCGCGCTGTTCAAAAAGATCGCCGCCCTGGGCCACAAAACCGTCGATCACGCGGTAAAAGCTGAGCCCGTCATAGTAACCCGATCGCGCTAACGTCTTTATCTGCGCGACGTGATCTGCCGCCAGTTTCGGCGACAGCGCGATGACGATTTCACCACGATCAAGTTCGATCACCAAAAGCTGCTCCGGATCAATGCGCCGCCAATCATCGTTGGTCGTCTCGGCCAAAATGTCCGCGCCGCTTTTCTTCCCTTCAAGGGCGTCGGCAAACGCGCTCGTCGCGCACAGGCAAAACGCCGCCAACAAAAATGGAATAGATGGAATGGGGGGATTACGGTATTTTTTCGTCATGGGCTTTGGGTTCCAAATGGATCTAAAAAAAATCAATACCACAGCGCTTATCAACCGCGACCCCGATATGGTGCAACACCCGTCTCAGGCGCCCACAATCCGTCGGGGATCGGCCCCGTCTGATAGAAAACGTCAATGGGAATCCCGCCGCGAGGATACCAATACCCTGCGATCCGCAGCCAGCGCGGCGCCGCCGCTGCGACCAGGCGTTTGGCGATCATAATTGTGCAATCCTCATGGAAAGCGCCGTGATTGCGAAAGGCGCTCAGGAATAGTTTGAAAGACTTCGATTCAACAATGGATTTATCGGGCGCGTAGTCGATGACCAGATGAGCAAAATCAGGCTGGCCGGTGACCGGGCACAGCGAGGTAAATTCGGGCGCAGCAAAGCGGGCGAGATAAAGCGCGTCAGGATGGGGGTTCGGCGCCGTCTCCAAAACGGCGCTTTCCGGGTCCGAAGGAACGTGCGTCGCCGCCCCAAGCTGCCGGAGCGCCCCACCGGACGAAGCGCCATCAGCCGATTTATCGTTCTTTTCGATTGGCGGGGACATTTTTTCCTTTAGCCTGATTAGGTCTTTACCCCCTTCTTACAAAAGTCGAGGGCGCCAGATAAACGAGCCCCCTATAGGGGGCGACGGAATGGACCACCGTCTTTTAATGCGAGCGACGGAAAAATCGCAATCCATTGGCGTCTAGGGTTAACGCCCTTATCGCAAGAAGACGTCCCGGGCGCACTATAGCGGTCAGATCCACGAAGCGCAGAGCCACAACCGAACCTCTCCGCCCGCGATCGGAGCATCCCCATAGACAAGACGGAATCACTCCCCTATAAGCCCGTTTCTCAGCGCAAAGCGATGTCACCGCTAGAGATTTTCGGCGCTGTTCGCCCAGGTAGCTCAGTTGGTAGAGCAGCGGATTGAAAATCCGCGTGTCGGTGGTTCAAATCCGCCCCTGGGCACCATTTAAAATCCAACATATTCAACGCATTAACTATGGTTTTGGATTTGTCTTGTCCGGGCAAAACAACGGCAATATGCTAGCACAGTCCTAGCACAGTCCTAGCACAGTGGGGATTTTTCCCCTTGATTTCCTTGAGGTTCTTTCTGCGACCCATTCGCCATTAGCACACTCTAAGCACACCAGAGGCACCAACGTATGTTTTGGGATCCATCATTTTGAGCGAGAGCGTTCCAAACTTGGGGGGCGCTGCCACCCTTTTTAAGAAGCCCAACTCACAAAACTGGCATGTCAGATTTAGCGTTGCCGGACAGGGACAACAGCGCAAGCCTACAGGCGAGAAGGACGTCAAAAAGGCAGAGCGTGCGGCGAAGAAGATCTATATCGAGCTGACCTCCCGCAATGAACGAGGATTGAGCGTCAACGGCTATGCCTTTGAGCAGGTCGCCAATGAGTTTCTCCAAAACATCGACCGCAAAGTTCAACGGGGCGAGAAAAAACCCAAAGACCTGCAGAACGTCACAGGCGTCATCACCCGCTACTTCATCCCCTACTTTGGCACCAACGCCATTGATGAGATCGATGAGGCTGATATTGAAGCCTACAAAGAGTGGCGCATTGACTACTGGATTTCAGGTCCCGGCAAAGATGTTCACTTCATCAAATACAGGCGTGGGCGTCACATGCTTCAACGCCCTACTCGTCACGAAGCCCCAAGCCTCAGTCGTCAGCATCAGGAACTCAGCATGCTGCGGCAGCTGTTCAAGTTCGCCGCACGTAAGCGATATCTGGAAACCAAAGCTGTTCCCGCCATCAGGTCTGAGCCCGTCAAAAACAAAGAAGGCGCTGGACTGACGGCAGCTGAGTTTGAGCACCTCGCTGAAACGGCCAGCAAGCGCCTGGAAGAAGCGCATAGTCAAGTGGTCTGGGGACGCCGTCTGGTGTTGCAGTGCTTCGTCCATATCGCAGCGAATACAGGCATGCGTCCCACAGAGTTGATGAACCTCCGCTGGGGCGATGTTTACAGCTTTGAACTCTCCAAAAATGAGTGGCCGATGGTTGATGAAGTCAGCCTCAGCGTCAGGGGCAAAGGACGCTTTGGTAATGCCATACCCATGTACAGTGGCGTCGAGATTCTGGTCGAGCTGTTTGATCTCTGGTGGGATACACTGGACCGAGCACCAACGGCTAATGACCCTGTGTTTTTCCACCCCAACGGAAAACCTATTGATAGCTTCAAAGGCGGTTTCGCAAGCCTTTTAGAGGCAGCAGGCCTGTTGTTTGACCGTGAAGGACGGAGACGGAATGCCTACTGCCTCCGCCACTTCTATATCACCGAGCAAATCAAGAAGGGTACGAGCCTCTATATGATCGCGATCAACACCCGCACCAGCGTTTCCATGATCGAGAAAACCTACAGCCATGTCATCCCGTCGATGTTCGCGAAACAACTCAGCGAGGACAGAAAGCGGCCTAAAAAATGACGGGTGGTTGATCGCCAAAAGACGACCATCCGTCGTGTCGGTTGAGCGACTGCTTCGGGCGTTTTAGGACGCTCATGAAGCGCGACGACGGACTGGGATTGGCCCAAACTCGCCGTTCGAACAGTTTTAAGCAAACGGCAGGCTGATCCTCAAACCGGACATTAGGTGGTCAAGGCCATATTCATAACGCCAGCAACACCAGCTCTACAATTCAATCGGCTACATTTACACTGTTGCCGCTAGTACATTTCTCCCAAGTGCAAGTTCAATAATTTTCAACACGACAGTTTCGTAAGATAGAGATTTATTGACCGCGCATGCCCGTGGGAAATAACTCGTTTCCGGCGTCATTCCCGGGACTAGGTTCGCTTCCAAAAAATGTGGCTTGCCGGCGGAATCCATTTTGATGTCGATTCTGCCAAAGTCACGCACGCCAAGAAGTGTAAACGCCTGGTCCGCAAGTGCGGCGATGTTTGTCGCCTCAGGCTCTGCGACCGCCAGAAGCTGCTCACAATTGCTCAACTTCTCAATGCAACCCAACACGCGATCGCCTTTTTCATTCACAGGAACAATGATTTCCACCGGCATGATCAAGCGGGGACCGCAAGATGAAGATTCAAGGACTGCCACAGTGAATTCCCGCCCCGGCAAGACTTCTTCAACTAATGCAGAAACGCCGAAGGCATCATAGATGCGTTGCACCTTCAATTGATAACTTTCGAAATCATGCACCAATGAATGCTCGTCGACGCCGTTTCCATTAGCCGCATCTAAGGGCTTGACGAACAACGGCAATGGAAGCGGCAAACGTTGCTCGCTATCAAACAGGTCCGGATGGGCGAGAAAGAATTTGGCAGTGGCTACCCCTTTGTTCAAAAGAACGTTTTTGGCCTTGCCCTTATTCGAGTCGAATTCGAGCCCCGCCCGCATTGTTCCTGTATGTGCAATTTCGCAATTCGAAAAGTATTCCGACAACCAAATCTGTGAGCCATCTTCAGGGCGAACAAAGTATTTGACGCAGAGGACTACAAGGTCAGGCGTTCTATCCGAAACTGATTTTAAGTCTTGTTCGTTTTGAATTTCGCTAAATCGAACATGCTGATAGCGGCATTTCAGGATTTTACATATGCCCTGAGCGGTTTCTAATGAGCCAAAACCAGATTCCTTAAGTTCCCTATTGTTGGCCGCAATAATCTCAATTCTTTTATTAATTTTAGTGACCGGGAGCACGTCCCTGTTTGCTTCAGCTTCACACTCAATATCCGGGCGCATTTACGATCTTTCTATTTTGGAATTATGTTTCGTCCGAATTTTTGTCTACAAAACAGCTCAAGCTGCAATAAATCATGCGACTGATTGCATATTCGTTTTTACACGGTATATATATTAAAATTGGTTAGGTCGAATTTACACGCTTTGCTTGTGCGATTGCATCCTTCAAATCCGTGTATCGATACTTTCCAACGCAGAAGTAGTCGACGGACTTCCGGGTAATGCCAAGCTTTGCCAATTCTGCAGTGTTTTCGGCGTCGGTGGTGGGGCCGGGTTCTGGGATGTCGTTTGATGTCATATTATTTCCTTGGGGATTGATGTATGTAGTCAATCTCGAATGTGGTTTTTAATCCGTTATTTCTGCAATCCCGATGTTGAGTGGAAACACGCCGATTTAACCGGCCGACACATAAAGCCTTGCGGCAAAGATCATGTATCTCGTTCAAACGCCGGTAATTTTTTTCTTTTTACTGATTTTTTCTTCGCCTTTGTCTTGGTCCCTTGTGCGGTGCGATCTTCAGCCTCTTTAGCAAGACGTAGTTCACGTAATTTCGCTGTCTTTTTCTGAGTCTCTTTCTTGAGTTTCTCTGCATCTGAAACCGCAGCTTTTTTGTCCATTGTGCGAAAGAGCTTACCATCATTGCCGGGTTTTTGTCTTGTCACAGCCTCATCCATCTTTGCTTATTATTGTCACCCCCGCACACACTCTTTCGGTGGTTAACTACGGACGCAACGATCGCGTTCCTTGCTATAGGGCGGATTACACTCCCAATTATTTCCGGAATAATCGAGGTGCGCGTTCTCGGGTAACTGTATCAGTGTGCAGCTTTTCGCAGCCGCACGAAAACCGCGATTGCAAGCCCACTCCGAGCCATAGGCGTTGCCTGTCAGAAAAGCGTGTTCCGGAACACTAATCGCAATGCACTTTTCATTTACGGCCCGAAATCCACGATCGCACGCCCATCGGCGATCACCGATTGCCGCTATCAAATACCCGTTTTCCGGCACCATCACTTCTGCGCAGACCTCTTGAGTAAAATAGTAGCCGTAATGGCACTCCCAACCTCGTCCATACGAGCTGTTTGTAAGATATGCATTAGGAGGCATGGCTAACGCTACACAGGCGTCATTAACCGGTCTAAATCCTCGGTTACATTTCCACCCATCGCCGTAACTGGCGTCATCCAGATAACCATTTTCCGGCACTATGATGGCGACGCAGGTATTCTTAGTTTTCTTAAAACCTCGATTGCATTCCCAACCGTTGCCGAACGAAGTCAAAAATGCATTAGCAGGAACGATTTCTGCTGCACAGGCGTCTCCATCGCGCAAAAAACCCCAATTGCACTTCCAGACTTGCCCATAATTTTGATCAGTCGGGTATGCATTCTCAGGGATTACGATTCTTATACAAGCGCCGTCCCGCTCTTCGAATCCGCGATCACACTCCCAGCCCGTTCCATAACTTTTCTTATTCGCATTTTCCGGGACGTTGGAAGCAGACGATTGTGCGAATACAGCGCTAGTATTTATGATGGTTATAGTCGTTACTAATATAGTAAGTGACAAGCGTATTAAGACATATATTTTTTCTATTAATTGTTTCATCATAGCAATCATGTATTTTTTCATGTTCTTCATTCCCGCGACTTTCATCGGTGCGCAATTCGGCAGCGCTCCGAGAATGCCGCTCAGCTCGAAGCGAAGGTTATTCGTCTAGTCACATTGGCTTGTAAGGGCGGCGTCATCTGCAACAATTCAGACCAGATATCCGCCGTCAAACGGGTCGTATAATCACCGTACCGCGAAACTTATTTTAGTGATTGTTACAAGTCTTCACTTGATGAAGATGCGGATGGTTTTTCAATCACTTTCGGCGGCGTTTCATGAGACGGTGTTGCGGTATTTTCACTATCAGCCGGGGTCGTTTTTGGCTGATTATCTTTGGTCTTCGGTTTTGGGGTTCGATCTCCAGGAACATCTCGTTTCTTAAACATCAATTTTATCTTTCATTTGTGCGGCATGAATATGCCGATCTAATTAAGCGGGAGCGCACTGTCTGTCAGTCAATGCAGGCAGGCGCCGTTCACAATATAACTCCTTATACGGTTATTTACTTTTTTGGTTCGATTACAAGCACGAGACCGCATTACGGACTCGTCAATTTCGGACCCTAACATGCCTCAATAGAACTTACTTTAGGTTTTCCAGTATTGGCGTCTACTTCCGATTCAAACCTTACGGCTTGTCTTTCCTCCAATTTCGAGATGCCCGCCTGTTTCAGAACGGCCGCGTGGAATAGAACGTCATCTTTTCCATCGTCAGGTCGGATATAACCAAAACCTCGTTCCGAATTATAAAATCGGACTTTGCCCTTATTCATATATATTCCTTCAAGCGGTTGCCGCAATATTAATTAGTGTACGCATCTATATGGCGTCCGCAAAAATGTGCGAGCGCATGAAATCAGCCACGTATGGCTGTTCGGCGATTCAATCGGATAGGCTTAGCAAGCAAAGCGGCTTTTTTAGAAAAATTATATCACGGTCGACCTTTAGCGCCGCGACTAATTCAATCCCCCCAGAGTTGAGGTTTGCCGAATTTAGTTTCCATTCAGTTATATATATGCATATAGACATTTAAGCCGCGTGTATACGGAAAACTATCGGCCATAGATCTTAACAATTTGCCCCCTGAAACGCGGGTTCTCCTGAACCGAGACATTTCGCGCCCCAACCCTCGTGCATGGCGTTGCGACGGATTATGCTGCTCGCTCCTATTGATCAGCGACGTCCACGCGGCCGATAGACAGTTCTTTTCTTTGGCGAGGCAGCGCTCGTACCTTCCGGTTTGTGGCGAAAGGTAATGCGTCCCTTCGTCAGATTGTAAGCAGACATTTCCACGGTGACGCGATCACCAGCAAGGGTCTTGATGCGGTGCTTGCGCATCTTTCCGCCTGCATAAGCGAGTATCTCATGTCCATTTTCGAGTGTGACGCGATAGTTTCCGTCAGGCAGTACTTCTGTTACATCGCCGTCAAATTCAAGCAGCTCTTCTTTCGCCATCAGTTAGGACTGTTTTCTTGCGGCTTTTTTCGCGGGCTATTCGGTGTTTTGGCCTGTTCCGCGTGTTCAACAGCCTCTTTATCCAGGCGCAACGCACCCAGTTTCGCCGTCTTTCTCAACGTCGCCTTGCGAAGCTTATCGGCTTCCAACAAAGTGTAAAGCCCTATTATTATGTACCATTTTCTGATAGAGTTTCGGGAACTGGCGGGTGCATGCCAAGGGCCTGATGCGGACGGATTTGATTATATTGTTTGAGCCATTTTCCGATGACGGTTCTGGCTTGGTCGATGGAAATAAACCACTCTGTATTGAGAACCTCCCGGCGTAAGGTCCCGTTGAAACGTTCATTGTATCCGTTCTCCCACGGTGAGCCTGGATAGATGCGGATCGGTTTAACGCCGACCTTCTTTAGCCATATTTGAAAGCTTTCCGAGACGAATTCTGGGCCATTGTCACTGCGAATAAATTCGGGCTTTCCGTGCTTGAGGAGCAACGGATAAAGGGCCTCCAACACTTCCGTCGAGCCCATTTTGTGACTGGCGACGACGCACAGCGCTTCACGGGTATATTCATCAATCACGGTAAGCATTTTATATTTGCGTCCACTGCTTAATTTGTCGTGGACGAAATCGATGCTCCAAATATGATTGGGATATTTTGGACGCAGTCGTATGACAGAACTGTCTTTATGATAAAGCCGCTTTCGTTTCTTGTGACGTTGCGGCAGTTGTAAGCCTTCTTCTCTCCAAAGCCTTTCAACCTTCTTATGATTGATCGTCCAGCCCTCCACCCGCAGGAGTTCGTAGATTTTGCGGTAGCCATAACGTCCATATTGTTTAGCTAATCTAACAAGAGCCAGCCGAAGGCTGTCGTCATCATCTTTCGGCTTTGCCGTTTTGTAGCGCTGAGTTGATCGGGAAACGCCAATCGCTTTACACGTCTGCCTTTCCGAAGAGCCTATCTTCTGGCGTGCATGAATGACGGCCTGACGAAGTTGTTCCGTTGTCAGACCTTGGGTTTTAAAAAATCCAGGCTTTCTTTCAGAATGAGTTTATCGAGCTCAAGCTCAGCTACAATCTTCTTCAATTGGGCGTTCTGCTTCTCTAGCTCTTTCATCTCACGCAGTTGGCTCTTGCCCATGCCGCCGTACTTTTTACGCCAAGCATAATACGTTGCATCACTCACGCCTGCTGTTCTGCATGCCGTCGCAACGTCAGAACCAGAGTCTAAGCTCAACTCTATCTGGCGCAACAAATTCAAAATATCTTCTTCGCTGAAACGCTTCCTTGCCATCTCAAAACCTCACCAGTGTCTTAGAGAAATATCAAAATCGTGGGTCAGCTATAAGGGGCAAGGACACCCGAAGTTACTGAGGAAGTAGAAACGTTGGCGTAGTTCCGTTTATAGGAGCGCTTCTTATTTTGATAGGGCTCCCAGGATTCAAATGCTCCCTGAGCAAACGAACGTCGATTTGAGTTCTAATACCAATCGTCAGATCAACGCGTCCTGGTTGTCCCCCCCTCAAGACTTCCGCCGAAAAATCTCTTCAAGGCCAGCGATATGCCTAAACGCCGTTTCTCTTTATCTTGCCGTTATTCAGATCTCGTCCAACTGGTATTTCACCTTTGCCTCATTGTCCGAGATGAATGTCAATTTTCGGGTGCCGCCTCCATGAAACTCAGGTTCGGTGAAGATCAATTCCCAATATCGGCCATCATTTGGATCACGATATAAAATAGAATAGTGAACTTCGGAAGATATGATCTTCTCCAGTAAATTATCGCAAAGCGCAACAATGCGATACGAACTTTTTTTCGGAACTAATTTACCGTTTTCCTGCGTAAACCCTCCAACGATTTCAAACTCATCTGGAGAAATGAAACTATCTTTATTCATCATCTTGGTACGTGTGTTACAATATCAAAAAACGGGTTAATTGGACGATTGGGAACAACAAACCTTCTTGCTCCTCCAGCCGTTCTGCCTCCGCCAACAAATCCTGTGTTCCCTCTATTTATGGGCGTTGCTAGTCCAGATGAGGGAGTCGGAAATGTGATTACGTTAAACCCGTTTCCAAGTGGTGGTTCAATCGTTAGCCTCTCAACAATTTGAGTTGCGTTCAACCCGGTTATGTCATCTGCAGCAGTTACAAAAACGTCTTCTGCGCCGAGCTGACCAAGATTTTTAAGCTCGAATTGCGCATCAACAACTCTAGCTAAAAGAGATGGAACTTGATTGCCGATAACCGTCCTTGATGGCGCTAGCGCTGCTGCGCCGGCACCCTCGGTGACCAAAATGGCACCATCAGCGACGAAGGGGGCGCCAATTTGGCGCCAAAAAAACAGTGTGCAGACAATAGCTTACGAGGATTTGGCGTCAAATCCGAGTTTCGCTTTATCTTGCTATTCCTCAAAATCAGACGTCATCACACTTCATCCGGCCACACGATCTCGTCGAGCAATCAGCCAAAAAACTGACACCGTCAAAAAGCTAGCAAATGCAAGGACGCCCATTTGAAGAATGCGCGCCTCAAGAAGGAGCGTCGATAAATCCCCGTCATTTTCCAGATATGCAGGCCGGACGATGAAGTAGGCGACGAGGAGCGATGCAAAAATCAAAGAGATCAGCGCGTACGAAAGGAACCCATTTGCACCGATTTTCGACATCAAAAAATACAACGGAATCCCGAGAACAATCGCCATCGGATACGCAATCATCGCCACAAATTTCAGTACGGGAAGGCCTTCCGCGACCGAAGATGTGAACAACGAAAGGCCAAATAACAGGAGACCGAACGATGCTGGGGCTATCAAAAAAGCGAGGATTGTTCTCATCGAAAACTCCAAAAACATGGCTTATTGCGTATCATGTTAAGGGCACGATTGGCAAAAATCTGGCCGTTGCGTAGCCGGCACCGCCGGGCCTGGCGGCCGCTGTCCGCGCCAGACATTGTTGATTGGTCCTGCAACGGGGGAACCCGGCGCCTGCAATCTGCCGTTACCTTCGCCATAGTTTCTGATCGTTGAAGTTCCGTCGGCATTTGGCGTGACTTCTCTAATAACAATGCCGTTTCCTAAGGGATGCCCCGGCAAGGTCGCGTTCACGAAAAAACCCAATTATTGCAGATAATTACGCGATTTCCGTAAGAGTGATTTTCCAATTTCCGGCGCAGATTTCATCGCTATCGCGATAAGTCCTTGAAAATCAATAATTCCGTGATTGTCGTAATGTGGATTATCGTTCCCCGCACCCTTTTGACTGGACCTTTTCATTACTATTGTGTGACCGCGTCCAAGGGGGCAGGGTCAGCCATTACCCGACCCCTTTGTTTGAGCCATTTTCCCCTATTAGATCTCTGCCTTCAAAGGGGGCGGGGCACTGCCGGAAGAGACCCCGCGTAAGTTCCTCAATATACGGTGAAAGACGGGGTGTCTCTGGCAGCGTTTTTTACGTTCAGAGAATCCAAAGATCTTCGAATGTCGAAATTGAGAGTGGCGGCGTCCCGTCCTCAATAAATTGCGCGAATTGGTCGGGGAGGCCCGTATCCAAGTCCGTGCCAAGGGCGGCGAGCAGGGCTGCTGCCGGGTCTGCTACCGGGTCTGGGGCTCCACCGTTGACAAAGTTGGCGTCTGTTAATTCGGTCAACGCGACACGGCTTAGGGTCAGGACATCGCCCGAGCCAAAGTCGAAGACGGTCGACGACCCGATTTGCTGGGCGGTTGCCAAGGCGTCAGCGGCGCTGTCGATTCCGAAAGCTCGAAGGTCAAGTTGATCCTCGTCGATGGCGAAGTCACGGATCGTGTCCGCCTCGAACCCAGCTTCTGCTTGGAACACGTCCTGATCGCGACCGCCCAGAAGGCTGTCACTGCCAGCGCCAAGAACAAACAAATCGTTGCCCGATCCGCCGTTCACAGTATCATCGCCAGCCCCGTCGCGCAGCGTGTCGTCGCCGGCCTCGCCGTCGAGGCGATCGTTGCCGATACCCCCGGAAAGATCGTCATTTCCAATCCCGCCGAATAGGCGGTCGTTGCCTTGGCCGCCATTCACGACATCGTCGCCTTGAGCGGCAATGACAAGGTCGTTCCCATCGCCAGCATCGACGAAATCATCACCTGCCTGCGCCAAAATGCGATCATCGCCGCCAAGGCCTTCAATGAAGTCGGCGATCTCGGTTCCTTCTAGGCGTCTGTCGCGTTCTTCGGTGCCGGCGATGACGCTCGTGAAGAACGTGATGTTGCCCAGAATAGGATTATGATCGCTGGCGATCGCGTTGAAATCGCCAACATTGGTTTGCAGAATGTCGAAATCCGTCAACGGATCTAGGGCCGAGGTGACCAGGAAGTGATCCAGTTGATTGGCGTTACCCTGGAAAATAAAGCTGAAGCGGTCCTCTGACGGATCAATGTCAAGAACTTGATTGAAAAGAACTTGCTCGGCCTCTTCCCCGGCGATTACATCTAATGTCGGGCTGAATTCGAAGTCATTCAGGTCGCCGGTGACGACAATTTGTGCATTGGCATCCTCTGCTAGCAACGCATCCACAAATGCGTTGACCGCGGTCGCCTGCTCAAACCGCCGATCGGCGCCGCCAACTTCTGGCGGCTGAAACGCGCCGAAGAGCGGTTGAGAGCCGCCAAGGGAGGTAAAGTGGTTGTTCACCACCGTCACTGTATGTCCAGCGAAATTGAATGAACCAACAAGCGGCCGGCGCGTGCCATCGAATGTGGTGACATCAACGCCGAGGGGCGCCAATGTCGTTTCGTCTAAAAGGAAGCTGTTTTCAGCATCCAGGGACACGCGGGTAGGGTTGTAAAGGAAGGCGTTGCGAATATTGCCACCCGGTTGACCGCCCGTCGTAAATTCCGCATCCGGTGCGATTTCGAAGAACTCATAGGTCGGCCCACCCGCTGCTTCGATTGCGTCGATCAATGCTTGCAGGGTCGCCTCTGCTGAAAGTTCGCCGGTGTCTGATCCGTTCCCATCTTGCACTTCTTGTAGGCTGACAATGTCCGGCGTCGCAAGATTGTTGACAATCTGCTCGGCAATTGCGGCGAAACGCCCGGAGGCGACATCGGCGTCTCCATCAGCATCGTTCGGGTCAAGATTTAGAACATTAAAACTCGCGATCGATAGGGCGCCGCCGCCCGTTTGGAGCGCTGTGACTTCAGGGGCGAATTCATTCGCCTCAATCACGCTTGGCGCGACCGTCGGCAGGACCTCAAAATTGCCAAAACTGTAACTGACGACACCGGTCACATCATCCAATACATCGCCGATGCTGACGCCAGGGGCGAACCCGTCAAACAGACTGTCATCAATCTGGATCCGTTCCGGATTCGCATCATTAGCGGATTGATTAAGACCGCCGCGTTCATTCAGCCCTGTTGCGCCGGCGCCGCGATCGGCCACCACAAAAATCTCACCAAAGCCGTTAGTTTCGCCAACAACCTGTGGCTGGGCGATTGTGACGAGTTGGCCCTCAAGGGCTTCGTAAAAATCAATACCATCCGTTTCGGGATTAAAAGTAATTTCATCAGGATTGCGAAGGTTCGCGGGTGTCTCGCTCTCGGAAATAATGATCTCCGATGGCGGTAAAATGCCGTCAGCGCCAATGAGAATGGCGTCCGGCAAGGCGTTGCCCGACGAATTCACGGTGACAGAGGCGATGTCCACGATTTCGGTGATGGAAAGGTTATCCGTCCCCGCGCCGCCTGGAATGAATTCGTCAACCACGCCTTCGACCGTGACGTCGTCGCCGACAAGCACGGAAGGCGCACCACCGGTAAAGACGAAGATCCCGTCTGAGGTGGCAAAATCGCCATCGCCTTCCGGGTCCTGCAAGTAAAACCCGTTGAATGCAACGGCGGTGACGATGCCCGATGTCCGAACCCCTTGGCCTTCCAATGGTGAGATATGCGATGCGCCCTGAATTTCAAAAATCCTCGCATCGGCAAAAGGCGGGGTGTTCACCGTGCCCGGCGTGTCGTCGCTAAAATCGGAAAAGTCACCCACTTGGAAGGGGCCGTCGCCATCCGGCGTCCGGAAAACATGTGCTGGCGGAAAGCTCCCATCAGGGCCGACGATCGTTTCGCTGAAAGAGAAGTCCGGCGTTGCGTCGTCATCAACCAAAGAGATGCTATCCAAGACGGCGTCAAAGAAGTTTCCGTCGAGCTCGCCATCATTATTGGTGTCAAGATCGTCGCCCTGGGCGCCGGTAAAATTCTCCACCAACAAGAAAGTGGATGGGGACCCAAAGAAATCAAAATCCGCGATGAGATCATTCGCCTCAATAAGAGCTTGCGGAATATTCGTGGTCAGATCGCCATTGGCGATTAACAACAACCCATCATCGTCAATGGTCAATCCAGTTAAATCGAACGCAAAATCGACTTGCCCAGGTTCGAACTCACCGGACAGAACCACAAGCGTCAGGCCATCCAGCGAGGTATTGGCCGCGCCAAACAATTCGACATAGTTTAGGGCGTCGTCGGACCCAGGCGCTGAAATTCTCAGCTCATTGATCGATATGTCGCGCAGCGGCAGGTCACCGAAGGCCGTCCCATCAAGCTGTGTTCCTGGTGAAAACAACGCGCCGCCAGAGCCGGTTGCGGTGCTATGTTCGACAAAATCGCCGGTAAAATCGGGATCACGCGTCAGGGACTCATCATTCGCATCGCCCCCGGCATAAGTGAATGAGACGACCAAATCGCCATTGGTGTCGCGCAACTCTACGGTGTCGCCGCCATTGGCAAGGCCGGTGCCGATAGAGCCGTCATCAACGAAAACTAACGCCCCCCCGAAATCACCGGTGGGTGTTCCGCCGCCGAACAGCACAAGGGCCTGTCCCGATTCCAAGATGGTCCCAGGCGCAAAGGTAAATGGATTGCCGCCATCATCATCCGACAACGTAAATCCCGAAAGGTCGGCGCTTTCCAATCCTGTATTGATGATTTCGACAAATTCGTCGCCAGCGGCTTCGCGAACACCGTCGCCATTGGCGTCTCCGGCGTCGCCTGCCGCAGGGTCGAAATGAACTTCATTGATGACAATGGACACAGGGTAAGGTTCGGGGGCTGGCGCTTCGAGGAACGGATCCCCATTGATCAACGTCCCGGGCGAAAATAGCGCCCCGCCAGATCCGGCCGCACCGCTATGGGCGGCAAAGTCGCCGGTTAAGTCGGGATCGCGGGTGAGGGACTCATCGTTAGCGTCGCCACCGGCATAGGTGAAGGAGGTGACGAGGTCGCCATTGTTATCGCGCAATTCAACAGTGTCGCCGCCATTGGCAAGCCCGGTGCCGATGGAGCCGTCGTCGATGAAGATTAGAGCATCGCCGAAGTCGCCCGTCGGCGCACCGCCGCCGAATAAAACGAGCGCTTGCCCCGCCGCCAAAATGGTCCCTTCGGCAAACGTAAAGGGATTACCGCCATCGTCATCTGAGAGGGTGAAGCCAGAAATATCGATATCGCTTGCACCTGTGTTCACGATCTCAATGAACTCGTCATTGGCCGCGTCGCGGACGCCGTCCCCATTGGCATCGCCGTCGTCCCCCGCTGCGGGATCGAAGAGCACCTCATTGATGACGAGGGCTGGCGCAGTCGGCGCGCCGTCCCCAAGGGCGTCAATCGTGATGTTGTCAAGGCCGAACTCGTCCCGCGAGCCGGAACCGCTGACATCATCCGTCGCAAATTGAATGAACAGAAAACCACCCGTGACCACCGGGTCGACGGTGAAAGTCGCGGTTTGCGCGGTACGTTGAAAACCGGAAGCATCGGAGGCTGCATTGGAGGTGAATGACAGCCCATCAATCGGTGAAAAATTTACGCCATCCGTCGAGACCAGGACATCCAGAGAGTTCGCGCGCGCCTGGTCATTGTTGATGAGTAAGTCGAAACTGATGGTGAACTCTGTTTGGTCGGCGCCAGTCGTATTTTCCGCACGCACCGTGATGGCTCCTGGCGTCAAATCGCTGCCGGCTGGTTGAAAACCGAGAAATGTGTCGCCGCCAACGGTGAAGGCATAAATGCCGCCTGTTGATACGCCGCCATCGTCATCCTGGCCGCGGGCGAAATCACCACTCGTGGCGGTCTCGCCAAAACCAACGGCCCCGTCAGATAATCCAGAGGCGCTAAATAAATTGGAATCGAGCTGGCCCGGCGTTGGCGACGCAGCGAACCCTAACCCTAAGAATAAATCAAAATTCTCTTCAAATATGCGCAACATTGAATTCCTCCGGAAAAAAAGGGACGCTAATCATGCAACATGATTGTTGCATCTCCCGTAGTGCGATCCCTCCAGGATATGTTGAATTTTCGACGCATATCTTTCGTTCCTGCGAAAGTTTTATGACGATCTATTGTGGGGTAAAAAATATACGTATAAAGATGTAGCAACAGCGTCTAGGTTCTCATCGAAGATCTTGCACAGAAACTGACTAAATTGGCCGGCACAGCCAAAAACGTCTTATGCATTACATTTCTTGCAAGGAATTCAGCATGGTGTTTCGCGCTTAGTTCGACGAAGATTCACCTAATTCCGTTTGGGATCCATCGGCTCTCAACGGCTTTCGCCCCAACGCTCTAATGACGGTATTCCGTCCAAACCGTAAGACGGGATAGAGCGCCGCTGATCGACGTTGAGACCGAAAAACCCAACCAGAAAACCGACTGAACAGGGTTGTCTCGCCGCTCAGCATGGCGAGAACATGAATACAATCTTTACCGTGATAGTATTTTCCAGAGAGTTTCAGCAACATGCCTTCGTCGAGATCAAAGTCGGCTGCAATTGCCTCTTGGTATGCTGCATCACGATCTCGAGCATTGATAAGAGAAATTGACCCAACGTTGTCTCGAAGACGGACGAGTTTCACATAGGCTGTGCAGAATGGGCATTCACCATCATACAAAAGCCAGTTCGGCGCATCGGGGGCGTTTTCAGTAATCTCTGTCATTACTCAATGTAAGCAATATGACGTGTCGCCTTTAAAAACCGGGCGAAACCTAGCGGTGCGCTCAAGCAGGAGCGGGATGGGTTTGTCGAGATCAACGTCGGCATTGTCGGCTGCTCCCGTTCGAAACGTTCGTTTTTCGCCCTTACGGGAATAGGTAACAACTAAGTCGTCGGCTTTCAATTGGCTGACGGCCCGCCGGAATTCGAAATAAGTTAAATAAACCGGCAGGGGCGTATCAGTATCCGTAAAACGGCGGGGATGAGTCGCGAGCGCCGCGATTTCGGGATAGTTGGCGCTCTGCACCTCTATCAGGTCGTCTTGGAACTTAAACAATCGCAGAGACGGCATGAAAAAGTGATTTCCTTTGGGCCCCTCGGTTCTCAGATTGCTATACATTGAGACAGAATTTTGTGTCTTGAACCCGATGTAAGGAGACAGCGAATTCATGGCCGTGAGAATTGCGAAGCCCCACAACCATCCGGGTTTCGATGACCAAATCTGCGCCGCCGCGTGGCCGCCAACGGGCCCAGAAAGGAGCTGAGTTCTAAAGACGGAAATCATGATCAGTGCGCTTAAACCAACAGCACAAATCACCCAATTCAGTAATCGGATTGAATACCGGACAAATTCGCGATCTGCGTAAAACACCGGCCCGATAATCACAAGCGCGATAATGATAACGAGGTAGAGACGGAACCCAAGTATCAACCAGCGCAGTCTCGTTTTTCCAATCCATCCTAAAATAAGCGGCAATGTTTCATGAATAGATCGAAGCGCGACAAGAGCGTACAACACCAACGCGATCGAGGCGAAGGGCCAATGCTCCATATATCCGAGCAATAGGTGAAACGGCACGCCAATATAGAACGCCAAGAGGCGCGTTTTGCGAAACGTTAACATGATCGGCAAGATCGCTTCGGCGACCATGAAAACGAAAAATAAAAATGGAATGCTAAAAAACGGCGCGAACAAACCTCCGATTGGGTCGGTTTCAACAAAATCGGTATACATTGTTTGCATACAGCTGATATCAAGATTGAAAAAATCATGATTCAGTTTTGAAAGGAAAATCGAATAATACATCAAAACAAACATCGCCGTCACAACGGGCGTAAAAGTTTGCAGCGTATCCTCGCGCACGTCATCGCTTAAAGGTTGCCGACGAAACACGGCCGGACCCGCGCTCGTCAAAGTCGTCATAATCAGTGTGGCGCTGATAAACGTATCCAGCAGCACATGGTTAATAATAAACGGCCAATGGGTCATGTGATACGCGGTGGTCACAATGACGGAGGCGAGAAACAGCCGGAAGTTACTCGGCGTCACTAAAACCGCCATTCCAAGCAAGAACGCGCTCCATCCTAATGGGTCCCAAGAGACCTTCCAATCGGGGATGAACGCCAATTGAAAGAGGCTTTGTCCCGCCCAAAAGAATGAAAAAAGGGCCAACTTATCTAAGATTAAGCCATTTGCCGTTTCCGGGCGCCGCTTTAATACCTCAAACATTCCCTCGTCCCCACGCTTGGATGAGCCGCCATAAAGAGACTGTCGGCCTTTTGGTCCGTCCCATCAAGGTTTTGGAGTGGAGTTGTTGGTTCTAAGCTTGTACGTCACCACGGACTGATCGACACACGCTGGTCGCGCTGAATTTGTTAGGCGCTTTTCGCTGCGGCTCCCATCAAGATCGCCTTACCGGATCAGCGCCAGGAAAATGCCGCTTTAGTCGGGTGCTTGTTTTCTCCGGGTGGTTCAGACAGTTGGCTTATCCGAACTGTCTGCCCCGCGCTCGCAGCGCAAACGAAAGTAGGAAATCGTGGTCACGCCCCAACGGCGGCTAATCTCGCTAAAACTGGCGCGTCTGACCAGAAAAACATTACGAAAGAACGTCGCTGTTTATCCGCATATTTTGATGTGAAATCTTAGGTCGAATATCGTTTCCCAGACATTGTAACTCTATGTTGGTGCAGACATTTGTTCAGATGTTCGTTGCCGTGCTCAAACAGGGAGAGAGTCAGTGGTGCCAGGGGCGGCAATTAAATGGGCAGTTAACCTACTGAATATATTTAATTTACGAAATTATCATAGCCAGACCTACCAATGAAAATACCAACACAAATTAAGACTGCAAACGTCTATTGGTTCGATTCCACTTCGCGTGAATTTTGGCGCATGTACCAACAGGACGGTTTGGCAACGTCCCTGTAAACTGGGCGCGAAATGAAATTCAATACCTTCCTGCGACGGGTAGTGGGTCAGTTTGAAATTGCCTCCCGCTTTTTGTACGAACCGCGCTTTTTAGGCTGATGGTGCATCTCATCAACCAACTTAACAATGTCCTCAACTTCCCAGACATGATCTGTAATGTCAGCGGCCATTGCAGGCGTTAGTTTATTGAGTGACTTATGGCTGCGGATGAAATTGTAATGCATGAAGTGCAGGGCAACGGCGTGTGAGTGGTTTTCGATCTTCTTTGAAAAAGCGTTTGTCAATCGTGTGAACCGGCGCATGCACATCCGCATGGTGAGGTTCTGGCGCTCAACATATGATGTTGAAATTTTTGACTTGTCGGGATCACCCTCGACAACACTCTTTTTAATGCCGGTGCATTCAGCAGGTGAGTATTTCCGCTGAGCGGTTTTTCCAGCAGGCTCGCCATACAGCTTTATGAGTTGGGCATAATCCACATCGCCACCGAATGCGCCTTCAACGGCTTCCAGATAAGCCTTATGGCCATCAGTGGTTAGTTGCACCCTATTAGCCAAGCGCCCGCGCAGATCGTCCATGAAGGCGATTGCATAGTCGCCATCACGACCGCCAACGAGATAGGAGATCGCCAGCTTGCTATCGGCATCAATAGCCGTCCACGTCCAAACATCACCGCGCCACTCGCCAGCTTCTGGCTTGGCGTTCTTTTGCTTGCAGCCGACAAACGACCAGATTTCATCGCATTCAACTCGCTGAGAATTAACATTGCGAACGTGATCATCATGGAAAGCGGAACAAGCTGCGCCAGCCTCAACCAAAAGCTTGGAAACCGTATTTTTTGAGACATCCGCCACCCGCGCCGTGGCCCGGATCGACATGCCGTCGAGAAGGCATTTCAGGATGGTGACGCGGGTTTGAAGGGGCAGTTGTCTCATTCCCCTTATTTATGACCGTTATGCTTGAGCGTCAAGCACTTTGGTCAGTTTGAAAGCGTTCTTTTCTAGCCTTTTCAACGGCTTTGATTATTCGGTTTGCTGCTTGCTCGGCAGCAACTTCGGGCAAAATTGGAGTGTCATCGCCATTAAGGAGATCAGTGAGCACATCGCTGGATACGTAGCCGCTAATCACGGTGCGTTTATCCTTCCTTTCTTTAAAGTTCATTTTTACCTCCATGCCTTATTCGTTTTCTTTGAATGAAATCGCGATTCAACTCAATGTTAAAATAATGCTTCCTCTTAACCCAAACCAGTCCGTCGCCCTTTGAAATTACTGCGACGTCAGTCGGCCCGCCTACAGTCTCAATCGTAGAATCAACCTTACGACGCAGCGTGGTTATCTCAACCAACGCCTCTGCCATCGCAGCCATTTCTTCTTTGGGTAACGTTGAAATTACCCTAACGACTGGCTTTACCATTTCTTTTTGAACGTATTCGCCAAATTCCTTAAAAAACGCTCTCATTATTTCCGAATTATCTTTCTTTTGAGACGCATTTTCGACGCGGCGCTCATCGACGTCATTCACAAATGCATCCACCAATTTCTTTGATTTATCGTTCAACACACGGATCAAAGTATTTTGAACAAAAGCGAGGTGATTATTAGTTATCCCCTCCATGAAAAGTTGAAACATATCTGACTGCGCGAAAGGCACGACTACAGCGTTAGGGGCGTCTTTGTCATTTAGATTGCGATGACCTGCCTTCCAAACGCGAACAAAATCACCGTGCTTACCATCAACCTTATAGTCAATCAGCTCAGGAAAAAATTGCTCACTGCCATAACCGGCAACAACCACGCCAGTTGAGAAAGAAGATTCTACTGCCGAATGAAACGCCAAAAACAAAAGATCATTTACATGATTATGTAATTCTCCTGTGATCGTACACTCAAACGTCTCTTTTGCGAACTCTTTGGTCTGTTTAGAATATGCTTTAAGAAAATCTTTCTTCGTCAGGTGATCCGGTAATTTCTCAAATTCATCTTCGAAAAGTTTAATGTGCTTCTTTATTGCGTCTGCCAGCTTTTTTCGATTCTCCAGCTTTGACTTGGCGTGGCCCGCTTCTTCCTTGACGGATTCTAATACGTCCACGAACAGCGTTAGAATGCTTAGACTCTCAAGGTCGCTGTTCTTAAACTTTTCAGAGCGCAAATAATCAAGGAACGCGTCACCACATTGCGAAACAGACTCAAATGATTTGTCGCCAATGTGTTCGCGAAAAGTCTTTGCAATTACTTCCCACGAGTAGCCGATAAAATCGCCCGACCCGTAGATCATTATGCCTATGTCGTTAGCTGGCGAAAGGGCAAAGAGCTTGTTACCAGTTTTCCAAACTCGCTTTCTGCCAATCGTCATGGCACTATCAGCAGCGAGCGCAACTGCCTGTCTATTCAGAATCGCTATTTCGGCCGTCATTCTTCCCCCATCGTGCAGCGGCAGCTTTTTGAGCAATTTCGCGCCGTTGCTTTGGCGTCAACATTGACGCGCGCGCCTTTCCGCCCTTAAGACCACCTCGACGACCTAGCTCAACTGCGGCCGGATCTTTGCCCTCGTATGGATCATCCTCGACATCGCCAGTCGCTATATCCACTATAGACTTAGCGAGTTGGTTGGTGTCTCTCGGGCGCTTTGGTGCTTTACCGGTCATGCATGGTATATTGCACTTTTCGAGGGCAATTCCAACGGGTAGCCTAGCGCCATGAAAATCGAACAAAAACACGTAAAGAGATTGTTCATTGCCGCCTGGATAAGTGCCCTGAACGCAATCTACCAATACTTAGTCCAAAAAAGTGGATATGGTATCTTTTTCGTTGCGCTAATGGTTTTCAGTTTAGCAGGAGCGTTTTACGTAAGGCATAAATTAAATAATTCAAACTGACCCACTACCCTGCGACGTCCCAATTATAAGGCGTCCAATTAATTTGGTGAAGCTTCACAATTCAGTTGCATGGTGGGCGTTGATTTACCGTGAAGGCCCAAATTTGTGGCCCTGTTATACAACCTTTGCGTTCCCGCATTCCTAACCTTGAGAATTTGAACAGCAAACAACAGTCTCGAACCCGAGGCCTGGCGGTCTACAAATGCTCGGTCAAGAGGCCGGCCTGATTGCGCCCGGTCAGGTCCGCGGCGATCGGCAAAGTTTTTGCCGTCATCCTAACCAAATGGTCTATACAAATCCACTTGAGGCTCTGTGAACCAAGCTGCTCCTTTGTCGGTCATGTAGAAATGGTCTTCTAGGCGAATGCCGTATTGATCCGGTATCACGATCATTGGCTCATTGGAAAAGCACATGCCGGGTGCGAGCGGCGTTTCATCGCCGCGGACGAGATACGGTCCTTCATGTATGTCGAGCCCGATGCCGTGACCAGTGCGATGCGGCAGGCCGGGCAATGTATAATCCGGGCCAAGGCCGCTGGCTTCGAGCACTTTTCTTGCGGCCTGATCGACCCGTTCGCACGGGGTGTTGATGCGCGCTGTTTCTAAGGCTGCTTGTTGGGCGTGCTTTTCGAGCTGCCACATTCTTTCAATCTGAGCGCTTTGTTTATCGAGTGCATAAGTGCGGGTGATGTCGGAGTGATATCCGTCTAATGTGCATCCCGTATCGATGAGGATCAATTCACCGCGTTGGAGTTCAGGATCACCCGGAACGCCATGTGGGTGAGATGTAGCTTCACCAAATTGCACGGCGCAGAAGTAACTTCCATTGTCAGCACCTGCCGCACGATGCAGGCGGTCAATTTCCAGACGCACCTCGCTCGCCCGTATGCCGGGTTTGATCCAGTTGAAAATTTGCTCGTGTACGTCGAGCGTGATTCGTTTTGCCGCTTTAAGAAGCGCTAGTTCAGCGTCTGACTTGCGAGCGCGGAGCGGTGCAATGATGGCGTCTGCGGAAACAACGCGACGATTTGTTAGTGTTTGCGTCAGGTGAGACGCATGCCCAAACGAACAATTTGGATCAAGGGCGATCGTTTGGGCTGTATGATCGGCGAGCACACGAGAGGCTAATTTGTAAGGATCCTCATCTTCTTCCCAGAAGGCACAGTCGCTTTGCGCAGATAAAGCTGCGAATAATGCGGTGTCCTCAAATTTCGGACAAATCATAACAATTTTCGTTTGTGTAATGATCGCACAAAAAAAGCGTTCGGTTTCGCTCCAGCTCAAGCCAAGAATATAACGAATATTTGACCCTGGGGTCAGGATGACCGCATCTTGGTCTGCAGCGGCCATATTCGCTCTGAGCTTTTCGAGACGTGTGCGGCGCTCATCGGCTGAGATCTTTGCGGGAAGGGTGCCTTGAGTCATCATTGGAGCCTTAAATTTGCAATGTTATTGAGATCGGCGCTGTTTGCAAGCATCAGTGTCCTTGCCCCTTATAGCTGACCCACGATTTTGATATTTCTCTAAGACACTGGTGAGGTTTTGAGATGGCAAGGAAGCGTTTCAGCGAAGAAGATATTTTGAATTTGTTGCGCCAGATAGAGTTGAGCTTAGACTCTGGTTCTGACGTTGCGACGGCATGCAGAACAGCAGGCGTGAGTGATGCAACGTATTATGCTTGGCGTAAAAAGTACGGCGGCATGGGCAAGAGCCAACTGCGTGAGATGAAAGAGCTAGAGAAGCAGAACGCCCAATTGAAGAAGATTGTAGCTGAGCTTGAGCTCGATAAACTCATTCTGAAAGAAAGCCTGGATTTTTTAAAACCCAAGGTCTGACAACGGAACAACTTCGTCAGGCCGTCATTCATGCACGCCAGAAGATAGGCTCTTCGGAAAGGCAGACGTGTAAAGCGATTGGCGTTTCCCGATCAACTCAGCGCTACAAAACGGCAAAGCCGAAAGATGATGACGACAGCCTTCGGCTGGCTCTTGTTAGATTAGCTAAACAATATGGACGTTATGGCTACCGCAAAATCTACGAACTCCTGCGGGTGGAGGGCTGGACGATCAATCATAAGAAGGTTGAAAGGCTTTGGAGAGAAGAAGGCTTACAACTGCCGCAACGTCACAAGAAACGAAAGCGGCTTTATCATAAAGACAGTTCTGTCATACGACTGCGTCCAAAATATCCCAATCATATTTGGAGCATCGATTTCGTCCACGACAAATTAAGCAGTGGACGCAAATATAAAATGCTTACCGTGATTGATGAATATACCCGTGAAGCGCTGTGCGTCGTCGCCAGTCACAAAATGGGCTCGACGGAAGTGTTGGAGGCCCTTTATCCGTTGCTCCTCAAGCACGGAAAGCCCGAATTTATTCGCAGTGACAATGGCCCAGAATTCGTCTCGGAAAGCTTTCAAATATGGCTAAAGAAGGTCGGCGTTAAACCGATCCGCATCTATCCAGGCTCACCGTGGGAGAACGGATACAATGAACGTTTCAACGGGACCTTACGCCGGGAGGTTCTCAATACAGAGTGGTTTATTTCCATCGACCAAGCCAGAACCGTCATCGGAAAATGGCTCAAACAATATAATCAAAGGGGCTGTCCCAGAAGATTTAGTTTCTTGAGTATGGTTTGAGCCATTCTCGGAGTGTTTTCAAGAGCTGATCGGCGGCTCCATAATTGAAGCGCCACTCACATTCCTTGAGATAAAGATGGAAGTTTTGCTTGGGGATACCATTGTATTTCCTGAGGTGCCGCTTTGCCTGGTTCCAGAAGTTTTCGATGCCGTTTATGTGGTTTTGCCTATCAGCGAAAAGCTGTGAATGGTTGATCCGCATATGGTGAAAATCAGTGATGTCGAGCGTGTCGTAAGATCGATAACTGTCGGTGTAAACAATGCTGTCAGGCTGTACTTTGCAAGCAATAATAGGGATTAACGTGTCAGCCTTGGTATCGCTGACAGCGACGGTGAACACGCGTCCTCCGCGTTTCAGCAGTCCAAAGACAGGTATCTTTCCAGCTGCGCCGCGTCCACGCTTACCCTTCCGAACACCGCCGAAATAGCTTTCATCAACTTCTACTTCGCCAGCCAACTCGGAGGCTTCTTCGATCAGCTTTTCCGCAATAACAATCCGCAAGCGATGATAGAAAGTGGCTGCTGTGTCCTTATTCACACCGACAAGCAAACAAGCCGTTCTGGCTGGCGTACCCGCAACGAAGTGTTCGAGCAGCTTATTCGTCTGATTATGCGTTAGTTTTGAATGCTTTAGCCGCATCCCGCCATCCTAGATGTTTCAAACATCTGGGACAGCCCCTAATCAAATCCGTCCGCATCAGGCCCTTGGCATGCACCCGCCAGTTCCCGAAACTCTATCAGAAAATGGTACATAATAATGGGGCTTTACAAGTAGAGAGCGCCCGCAAAACATCAGCACTAGAGATATCATCAACGGTTTGGTCCCCCATAATCGGAAACACATACTGCTTGAGCGTATTAATCCACTGATCTTGATGCTTGCCGTTTTTGGTAGGTGGAATGATTTGTTCTCGGTGTACGAGTGCGGCCGCAATCTTGAACGTTGGCGCGTGAGCTTTACGACGTTCGGCTAATGGATCACCGCCTTTGCGGGCTTGGAAGCGTAACAAACGCGCTTCGTCGCGAGCCTCCGCGAGCGACGTCGTTGGAAACCCACCAAGGCCAATATCACGACGTTTTCCCTTCACCACAGTACGCAAAATGAAGCTTTTGGAGCCGCCCGGTGCAATGCGGAGATAGAGGCCAGGAACACTGCCATCGAGGTGCATTCCGGGCTCTTTGAGCGCCTTGGCGGTTGTTACTGTGAGTGGTTTCTTGCCCATCATTTTACCCATCACTAAATGATGGTAACAGTGATAAACCATGTTCAGCCATGGTCAATGCTGCAGCATCAAAGCACTGTTTTTATAGTATTTTGTTCTGATATGAGAAGCTATGAAAAAGTATCCTGGCGGACAGAGAGGGATTCGAACCCTCGAGACGGTTACCCGCCTACACGCGTTCCAGGCGTGCGCCTTCAACCACTCGGCCACCTGTCCATTGTTGTTGCGCGCCGGAGCCAGCGGTCCAGCGCAAGAGCGCGGAATATAGCGCCGGCTTCTTAAAGCGCAACTGAAAGACGTATAAACGACTGGCGTTTCTGTCGCGAAAAAGACGCGCTGGCGCGAATTTTCCTTTTTGTTAGCGCCGCAGCTGTAAAATTGCCGCGGATCGGCGGTCTACGGGCTTTGCATGGCGCTCTTCAACGGGTTACTAATATCGTTGTTGGGGGCGCAAAACAGGGGTGCGATATGGCGCTATTTCGATTTCTAGCATGGCTTGTACTCGCGCTTGCCATCGCGCTTTTAGGGGCGGATGCAATGTCATCCCTCGAGAATGGCGAGCCGGTTCTTCGGTCCACCGGTGAGATCCTCGAGCTCGTGGGGCTTTCATTGGACGGCGGTGAAGGCGACGCGCCGGGCATTCTTGGCACCGTTTTGAGCCTGCCCCTTTGGGCCGTCTTCGGCCTCTTGGGCGTTATTCTGGTTCTTATTTTCCGTCCTATCGAATAGTGGCGATGATGAAGCGCTATGGCGTCGCGATTGGCGCCCTCACCCTGCTTGGCGTCGTTGTCTTTGGGGGCCAGCAGGTCAATCGGCTCGCCGCAACAGGCGCGGCTTATAAATCCAAAACGGTATGCTCCGAAGTCTTCCTCGGGGGTCGCAGCGAAGAAGACGTTTTAGAGGCCGAATTTACCGGCTTGAATGACATCCTGAAGCGGATCAGCGCGACGGTTGATGAAGAACGCAAGAGTGTTGTGTCGTCATTATTTGGGCTTGGAAAAACCCGCGCGGTGTTCCGCGAAGGATATGGCTGCACGATCGTTCGCGGCGGGGCGCCGGAAATGTTGCCAGCCCTTGCCCCGATTGAGGATCAGCCGTGGCCGACGGCGGGCCCCTCCCCCACGCGGACGGCGATTGACGGCATCCTACAAGTCGCTTTCGAGAACAATAATGTCGGTCATCGCGGTGTTGCCGTCTTCGTTGACGGCGCCCTCGTCTCAGAAGCGTATGCTGAGGGTTTTGACCGGAATAGCCCGTTCTTAAGCTGGTCCATGGCGAAAAGCGTCACCGCCACAATGATTGGCGCGGCTGTTGAGCATGACGTTCTCGATCTTGACGCAAGACCGCCGCTCGACGCTTGGTCGCGTGATGGAGATCCGCGTCAGGATGTGAGTTGGACCCATTTATTGCAAATGCAAAGCGGCCTCGATTTTGCGGAAGATTACGCCGACCCAGTATCCGATGTGAATACAATGCTGTGGCAGGCGCGCAGTACAGCGGCGGCAGCGGTACAACCCAAACTCGCCCATGAACCTGGCAGCCATTGGTCTTACTCAAGCGGCACCTCAAATATTCTTCAGCATGCCCTCCATCGTTCGTTAGACGCGTCGGGAGCCTCCTATCACCGGTTTGCCCATGATGCGCTTTTTACGCATCTCGGCATGGCGAGCGCAGTGTTGGAGCCGGACGCCGCCGGCGACTTTGTCGGCTCTTCCTTTATGTACGCTACCGCGCGGGATTGGGCGAAGTTGGGGCAACTTTACCTCCAGGATGGCGTTTGGAAGGGGAAACGGTTACTACCCGCCGGTTGGCGCGATTTCGTCCGCGCGCCAGCCAGCGCCAGCGATGGTCAGTATGGCGCGCAATTCTGGTTAAACTTCGACGGAGAAGACCGGAAGCGGTATATTAAAGGCCTGCCGGAAGACATCTATTATATGGCGGGCCATGAGGGGCAGTATGTGCTTATTATTCCCGACGCCAATGCTGTCATTGTTCGCTTCGGCCGCACCACGGACGGCGCGCCCATTGAGGCCAACGCGCCGCTCTTTGAAAAACTCTATCAGGCGCTGAAATCGCAGTAACCGGTGACTTGCGCGCGCTTTCCGCGCCGCTCTTTAGAGAACCACCTCAAATCTATCTCGTTTCATCGCAGACGATCTAGCCAATTCTTTGACCCCATCACATAGTTGCCGCTCTATGGAGACAACAAAGGGGCGGACGCCATGAAACCTATCGTTCCATTGCTAACAAGCGCCGCGATGATTTTCGTCGCCGGACAAGCGCACGCGCAATCCCGGTCATTTGATCTAGACGGGTTTGAATACGTTTCTGCGTCGACTGGGATTAGCGTCACTATCGATGTGGGTGACGAATTCGCCATCATCGCCGAAGGGGATGAAGACGATCTGGCCGAGCTGGATCTAGCGGTTCGCGATAATGAACTCTTTGTACGACGTAAAAACAAAAGGAAACGGTGGCGCTCAGGGCGCGTAACGGTGAATGTATCAATGCCGACATTATCGGGCCTAGATTCTTCATCTGGCGCATCAATAGACGCCAGCGGCGTTGAATCCGATGATTTCAACATCGACTCATCATCGGGCTCGTCAATTGATGTCACCGGATCATGCGGCACGTTGAACGTCGACTCATCCTCTGGATCGAACATCGAGGCCGATCGCCTTGAATGTCGCAGCGTCATCGCAGATGCTTCTTCAGGATCATCAATCGATGTCTACGCCGGTGAACGCATCAACGCAGACGCCTCCTCCGGCGCCTCAATTCGCGTCTATGGGTCGCCGACAAAAGTCTACAAAGACACGTCCTCTGGCGCCTCTGTCAAAATCCGTGATCGGAAATAATTTTTTCAGCACATCGTTTCCACAATACGACATCTGAAATAAAAAGGGGGCAACGCGCATCGCGTTGACCCCTTTTTCTATCGAATATGTATTATTGCTCTTATTCAGAAACTTCGACTAATTCCATGTCAAAAATGACGCCTTCATTCGGGCCAATCGGACCGCTTCCGCCGGGACCAAAGGCAAGCTCGGGCGGCATGAAGAACTTGAACTTATCGCCTTCGCTCATCAGTTTTAAGCCCTCGGTCCAGCCAGCGATGGGTGCTCTCGACAATGGAAACTGAATTGGCGAGCCGCGATCCCGCGTGCTGTTGAGTTTCTTTCCGTCGAGGGAAGAGGTTTCAACGTGAACTTTAATCACACTTGCATCTGATGGCGTTTTTCCGTCGGCCGCGCCTTCATTTTCGACGATGTACTGCAAACCGCTTTCGGTTGTTTTGACACCGTCTTTGGTCGCGTTTTCTTCAAAGAAGGCCTTGGTCTTCTCAAGGTTTCGCGCTGGATTAACAACGCTTAAAAGTTCAACGTCAAAAATAAGAGCGGAATTCGGTCCAATGGATGCGCCCGCGCCAGCTTCACCATATCCGATTTCAGGCGGCAGATAAAACCGAAACCGATCGCCCTCGTTCATCAACTGAAGGCCTTCCGTCCACCCTGGAATAACCCGGTTTAACGGGAAGGTCGCTGGCGCTCCACGCGCGCGCGAGGAATCAAATTCTTCGCCATTGATCAGGGTGCCAACATAATGAACATTGACGATATCGGTCGCGGCAGGCTTAACAGCACCATCACCCGACCCTTTCGAGATCACTTCATATTGCAGGCCGGAGGCGGTGACCTGGATGCCATCGCGCTTTGCGTTATCGGCAAGAAACTTCTTCGACGCCGCGAGATTGTCTGACGCAATTTTTGAAGGATCGATCGCAGCCGCCGTTGTTTCCGCGGTCGCATCCTCGATCACTTCTTCGACTGCTTCTACAGCCTCTTCGACGACGGCGTCCGGCGCCTCTGCGCTTGCCTCTTTTTTTGCGCAGGCGCTTAAACCGGCGGTTATCCCCAACACCGCCGCGATACCCGCGGACATCATAAAACGCATTGTCATGAAAGAACTCCGATTGCGTGGTTTGAAATTGCGTGACGCCCAACTGGGCGCTCATCGTCGCGCACGCTACCCCAAGTCCCAAACAACGCAAAACTTCTATTATGATCTTTTCTTCATCTACCCTCAGGACAACGGCCAAATGAGGGGAATGATGGTGATTGCGACCAGCCCGGTAATAAGGTTCATGGGCGCGCCAAGGCGCAAATAATCGGAAAAGCGATATCCACCAACGCTGTAGACCAGCGTATTCGTTTGATAGCCCACCGGGGTCATGAAACTTGCGCTCGCCGCCATCATGACCGCCACCGCGAAGGGACGCGGTTCAAGGCCAAGGCTTTGGGCGACGGCGATAACCGCCGGCGTCAGCAAGACGGCGACCGCGCTATTGGTGATCAATTCCGTTAGGATAGAGGCCATGGCATAGACAAGCAGCAACGCTAGAATTGGCGGCGCCGCTGACAAAAGAGGGGTCACCGCCTCGATCATCATGGCGAGCAATCCGCTGTTTTCCACCGCCCGTCCGACCGTGATCATCGCAGCGATCAGACATAAGAGCCGCCAGTCGACAGCCTCGAACGCCTCATCAGGCTCCACACACCTCGTGGCCAAGACGAACGCCGCGCCAATGGCCGCCAGGGCCGCGATGGGCATCGCCCCAAGGGCCGCCAACGCGACCACGCCAATGAAACTCGCCATGGCGATAGGCGCAAGCCAGCGTCTTATAGGGCGTTCGCTTGGCTCGGCGACATTCACAAGATCATTGTCGTCGATAAGACGCTTTAAATCCTCCGGCGCGCCCTCAATCAGCACCGTGTCGCCCACTTGCAGGCGCGTACCCTCAAATCGCTTGCCGTCAAAATTTTCGCTGCGACGGTGAAGCGCCATGGGATAGACGCCATAGCGACGCCGCAAGCGCAAATGGCGCAAGGTTCGCCCAATAAACGATGACCCCGGAGCAAGCAAAATTTCGACGATTGCAGTCTTCCGTGTCGAGAGGGCTTGAACGCCTGAGACGGCCTCCTCTTCATCGTCGAGACCCTTCACAACGCCGCTTTCCTTCATGGTGAGAATTTCGGCGACCGGCGATCGCAACACCACAATGTCACCGGCCTTAAGCTCACAAGACCGGATTTCGCGCCGCAGGGACGCATCACCCCGAACAACATCGACAACGCGACGATCATTGCGGCTGAACACGCCGACATCCACAGGGCATTTGCCGATATGAGGGTTATCGTCTTCAATGGCGATTTCCACCAGAAACCGTACAGCATCACCCCCTGATAATAGGTCGCCCACCGCCGTCCGTACCGGCAGCATCTGACGCGCAACAGAGAGAAACACCAGACCGGCCACGGCCATCGCCAAGCCAACGGGCGCAATCTCAAACAGGCTAAAGGGTTCAAGGCCCTTGTCCTGCGCAACGCCGTCGACCAATAGGTTCGCGGAGGTGCCAATTAACGTACAAGCGCCGCCCAATATCGCCGCATAGGATAGGGGAATAAGAAGCCGGGAAGAAGCTTCTTTGATCCGTTCAGAGAAGGCCGTCGCCGCCGGGATCATCAGCATAACGAGCGGCGTTGAATTCATAAACGCTGAAAGGGCGGAGGTCAGGGTCAAAAACCCCGCAACACCGGCACGGGGCCGCTTCGCGGCGCGCCACACAAAGGCTTTGACAAATCGATCAAGGGCGCCGGTACGCACCACCGCCGCCGACATAATGAACATGCCCGCGATCGTCACAATCGCCGGGTTCGACACCGCCTCTAGCAAATCATCCGGCTGCGCGAGCCCCAAAAACAAACAGACGCCCGCCGCCGCCGCGGCCGACACCTCCGGCGAACGCCATTCCCGCGCAAACGCGACAAAGAGCAGGATCAGCACAAGCCCGGCGATGACAGGGGCCATCGCGCTAGCAGATGGGTCAGGTCCGAAAATCACAGGAAAGAGCGCCGCTCCTTTGTCCTTAAAAGCCGTCTATGGGTAGGGAGGGCCGGTTTACCAAGCATCAGTGTAACTTCAATTGCTTAACCCCATATAAGAGTTTCCGCAAAATCGCTCTTTGATAACACTGTTTTCAACCAACCCCCTCCCTTCCGACACGGACTCAGGGCAAAGTATCGACATGCCGCGCGATTCCGCCCATCGCATTGACCCGTCCGATATCCTCGCCGCCTATGGCCTGGGGTATTTTCCTATGGCGCGATCTCGCGATGCCGCCTCTGTTGTTTGGGTGCTGCCGGATGATCGCGGCGCCATGCAATTGTCTGAGGCGCGCGCGCCGAAAAAACTTCTGCGCTTTCTTTCCCGCACCCCGTTTGCGGTGACGGCAGACAAAGCCTTCCATGACGTCATTCTCGCCTGCGCAGAAGCAGGGCCCGGCCGTGAAGACACATGGATCAATGACCCCATTATCGAGGCGTATACAGAGCTTCATTTCCTTGGACGGGCCCATTCCATCGAATGCTGGCGCGATGGCGCGCTTGTTGGCGGGCTTTATGGCGTCGCGCTTGGCGGTGTCTTTTGTGGTGAAAGCATGTTCAGCCGGGCTGATAACGCCAGTAAAATCGCTATGCTGCACCTGATCGCCCGGCTTAAAATAGGCGGGTTTACGGTGCTCGACGCACAATTTCAGACGGACCACCTAGCCCAATTTGGCGTCACGGAAACGCCGAATGAGGTATATCAAAAAATGCTCGCCAACGCTTTGATGATTGACGGCGACTTTAAAAAGGCCGGCCCTCAGCTCTCTTCAACAGCCGTCAGGCAATCGATCACCCAAACATCGTAAACCGGATGTTCGAGGGGGTGCAAAGCCGGGCTAGAAGCGAACATCCAGCCGCTGAATACTTGGTTGCCCTTTTCAGTATCGTCGTCATTCTCGACAGATTCCAGGGAGGCGCTTGCCAGCGCAATAGAGTTCGTTGCTTTTTCCGTCGCTGCGATATGGTCATCGGCGGTTTCAGCCAATTGCTGCGGACCGCTTCTGATCAGAGCCGTTTGCTCGCCACGGAAGGCTTGCCCCCGGTCAAAGACTTGCAAAAACGCGGTTGTTTCGGGAAATTCCTCCGGCGGGCGCTTATCGCAAAAACGGGCTTCAATCGTTAGCGATCCAAATCGCTCCGCTGAATCAATCGGTACGATAATGTCGGTGTACTTCGCGGTAATTTTATTCAGCGCCCGCACTGTGACGGAGACCGGTTTGCGCTTTGATTGCGCGCGCACCGCTTCGATATCATCAAGCGTTGTCCGTGACAGGGCGTCAAGCTCACTAAGCTCTTCAACGACCTCTCCGTCTGACGCCGTTTCCGATAAGCCTTCCAATTCCGTCGCTGGCGATACGGTAGACAGATCGCTGAGTTCGCCACTTTGCGCGATCGCAGCCGTCGCGAATGCCGCAGCCGCCGCAACGCTGGCTAAGATGACGACTGGTTTCGCTGGAACTTTTTGATCAATCGAAATACGGCGCACCATAAGGTCTCTCCAAAGATTATTCTTGGGGCTCATCATCAAATGACGGCAGATCGGCTAGCCCGCCAACTGCCCCATCGCTTGACGCGCCGCCGCTTGTCCCAGTCGGGGTTGTGAACGCTTGTACCGCGAGGCTCACGAAATCAACCGAGCCTTGGGTGAGGATGATCTGGTCACCCGCGGACAACATGGTCTCAGATGCGCCAGGTTCGATGGACACATGAGCGCCGCCAAGAACGCCGTTCGCAGCGACTTTGGCGACGGAATCCTCCGGCACTTGAACATCTGTATCGAGGGCGAAGGTCAATCGGGCTTCATAGGTGGCGGGGTCGAGCGCGGACGCGGCCACAGCGCCGACTTTTACGCCAGCGATCCGCACCTCAGCGCCTTCCGTCACGCCGTCGACCCGACCGAAAACAGCGTTCAATTCATAGGAACCAACCCCAAGGCGTTTTCCAGCCGCCCCATAGGCGTAAAATAAGAAAACGCCGGCCGCGATGATCACCGCGACACCGACCAGGGTCTCGAATACGCCGTCTCTATTCATGGCCCGCTCCCTATCGCTTCATTTGAACGCCTAGGCGTCAGATGCCGAGTTATCAGGCGACCACGCCTCGTAGCCTGCGTCAATCGCCCCGTCAGCGCCCTGGTGAGAAAGCGATCCCTTCGGGTGGTAGGCGAGCGGGGTTCCCGTCATGTTGGGAAGATGATCCTGCTCCCATTCCTGGCGCAGTAAGGGCGCCTCCGTCGGGGGCTCATCAAAGGTATGGTGGAGCCATCCATGCCAATCCGCCGATACGCGGGAGGCCTCTGCGACGCCATGGTAGACAACCCAACGCCGTTTTCGGCCATCCGAGGCGCTGGGGTTCGGCTCTTCAAAATACCGGTTACCCTGCTCGTCCTTTCCGACGAGTGTCGCGCCGCGCTTCCAAAGGGTCAACGAAGTCGAAAACGTGGTGCTGTTCCACCAGGTAAAGAGTTGTTTTAACATCAAAATTCCGTAACACGCCGGCATCAGCGATTGAGGTGCATACCTTGCAACATCATTCTCAGGCGATTTAATGGCATAGGCCGCCCAACCCGTCTATCCCGCGCCGGACCCCATCTAAAATCACAAAGATTTTGTCGATGTTGCAGCGCGCAATCAGAATACCCAATTGAGGTCTGTTGCGACCCGCCTTACACCGCGTTTCGCAGTAGTCGCAGACAGTCTTAGCTCCTATGATTGGTTGCGCGCCCCATTCCCTAGCGACGATGAGCTTCCATGCGGTTTGAACGGCATTTCACCAAGACAACGAACGACCCTCTAGCGGGGGTGAACTTTACGCTTCGCGATAGCGAAATCCGCTCGATTTCCGGCGAGGTCCTCCATACCGCCGCCGAGATCGAAGCACCTGAAAGCTGGAGCCAAACCGCCGTTGATATCTTGGCGCAGAAATATCTGCGCAAAAGTGGCGTGCCGTCAGTTGTCCGCCGGCTGCCAGAAAAAGGCGTTCCCGCTTTTCTGCAGCGCTCCGCCCCCCATGTCGCCGCCCTCGCCAAACGGCCAGCCGACAAAAGATTTGGCCAAGAGACCAGCGCCAAAGCCGTCTTCCATCGCCTTGCAGGCGCTTGGGGGTATTGGGGCTGGAAAGAAGGCCTTTTCGACGACGAGACCTCCGCGCAGGTTTTTGTCGATGAAATGACCTACATGCTCGCCCACCAAATCGGCGCGCCGAACTCCCCCCAGTGGTTTAACACCGGCCTTCACTGGGCCTACGGCATCGAGGGTGAAGGCGCCGGGCATTATTACGTGGACCCGGATAGCGGCGTTACGGAGGAATCCGTCTCCGCCTATGAGCGCCCCCAACCCCATGCCTGTTTCATACAGTCTGTCGCCGACAATCTCGTCGGCGAAGGCGGAATTATGGACCTGTGGCGCCGGGAAAGCCTTTTATTCAAATACGGTTCAGGCACCGGCTCCAATTTCTCCACCTTGCGCGGCGCGGGAGAACCACTATCGGGCGGCGGGTACAGCTCCGGCCTGATGAGCTTTTTAAAAATCGGCGACGCCGCCGCGGGCGCGGTAAAATCCGGCGGCGTCACTCGCCGCGCGGCCAAGATGGCCATTCTGGATGCGGACCATCCTGATATTGAGGCATTCGTCAGCTGGAAATCACGAGAGGAAGACAAAGTCGCCGCCCTCGCCGCTGGCTCTGCCATTATCGCGCGCCACCTGCCAAAAATCCTCGACGCCTGTTGGGCGCTTTCCGATGAAGAACGCACCGACCCAGAGCAGAACAAGCTTCTTGCCACGGCGATTAAAGCGGCCCGCAAAGATGCCGTGCCCGAAGCGACGATCCAACGCGTTATCAGCCTAGCCCGGCAAGGCGTCCATCAGATTGAAACTGATATATTCAACGTAGACTGGGATTCAGAGGCCTATCGTACGGTTAGTGGTCAGAATGCGAACAACTCGGTCCGGGTTGGCGACGCGTTCTTTGAAAAACTAGAGACGAACCAAAATTGGGATTTGATCGGCCGCGTTTCCGGCGAACCAGAAAAAACGATCAAAACCCGCGATCTGTGGCAGGCGATCTGCGAGAATGCATGGCGCTGCGCTGATCCTGGTTTGCAGTATCTCGACACGATCAACGCCTGGCACACATGCGCGAACGATGGAGAAATCCGCGCCTCTAATCCCTGTTCAGAGTATCTGTTCCTTGACGATACGGCCTGTAACCTCGCCTCCCTGAACGCATTGAAGTTTTTTGACGAAGACAGTTTTGATATCGTCTCCTTCGAACACGCTTCCAGGTTATGGACGGTCACCCTCGAGATTTCCGTTCATATGGCGCAATACCCATCCGCGTTGATTGCGGAGCGCAGCCACGCCTATCGCACTTTGGGACTCGGCTTTGCGAATATTGGCGCCCTGATGATGACGGCTGGCTATGGCTATGATAGCGACGAGGCCCGCGCTATCGCCGCTTCGATATCCTCTTTAATGACGGGCGCGGCCTATCGGGCCTCGGCGGAAATGGCCGCAGCCCTTGGCCCTTTCCCACGGTATTTCGAAAACCGCGACAGCATGATGCGGGTTATTCGTAATCATCGCCGCGCCGCAATCGGTTTAAATGATGGCGATGCGTATGAGGGCCTGACAAAGGCGCCCAAACGTTTCATCGAAACGGCCCATCCGTGGCCAGCCCTCTTTAAACGCGCCCAAGAAATCTGGCCAGAGGTGGAAGAGCTCGGCGGCATAAGCGGTTTTCGCAACGCCCAAGCGAGCGCGATCGCGCCGACGGGGACCATTGGCCTCATTATGGATTGCGATACGACGGGTATCGAGCCCGATTTTTCCCTCGTAAAGTATAAAAAACTCGCCGGCGGCGGTCATTTCAAAATTGTCAATCAATCCGTCCCCCGCGCATTAAAAAAACTCGGTTATCAAGCCAACGAAATTGAAGATATCAAGCTTTATGCAACTGGACGCGGTACATTAATCGATGCCCCTGGCGTGAACCACGACCTGTTGCGGGGGGAAGGCTTTGACAAAGCCCGCCTCGACGCCTTGGAAGAACGTCTGAAGGACGCCTTCGATATTACCTTTGCTTTCCATCCTGACAGCATTGGCGCCGATTTTTGCAAAAACGTTCTAGGACTGGATGAAAAGCAACGCGAAAACACCGGTTACGGTCTATTGCGTGATCTTGGGTTTTCAGATGAGGATATTCACGCAGCGAATTTATATTGCTGCGGCGCCATGACCCTTGAGGGCGCGCCGCATCTTGAGATTGACCATCTACCAATCTTCGACTGCGCGGTCCCCTGCGGCCGCATTGGCGAACGGTCCCTTTCCATTGACGCGCATCTGATGATGATGGCGGCCTGCCAACCGTTTATCTCCGGCGGTATCTCGAAAACCGCCAATTTACCGGCAAAGGCAAGCATTGCTGATTGCGGGCGTACCTATCTCAAGGCTTGGGATCTTGGATTGAAATCGGTCGCGCTTTATCGTGATGGGTCCAAACTTTCTCAACCGCTAACCGCCCTCGCTCTTCACGATGACGAAGATGACGATGACACAATTGGCGAGGAGATTAGCGACGCCCCAGCGACCGAGAAATCACGCGTGGTCGCAGAACGGATTGTTGAGCGCATTATCGAACGCACCCCCGGTCGTCGGCGCTTACCGGACCGGCGGAAGGGTTACATTCAAAAAGCGATTGTCGGCGGGCATAAAGTCTATCTGCACACGGGCGAATTCGATGACGGCGAGTTAGGCGAGATTTTCGTTGATATGCATAAGGAAGGCGCTGCCTTCCGAAGCTTGATGAATAACTTCGCCATCGCGATTTCCCTTGGCCTTCAATACGGCGTACCGTTAGAGGAATTCGTGGACGCCTATGTCTTTACCCGTTTTGACCCATCAGGCCCGGTCGGGGGGAATGATCATATCAAGCACGCGACGTCGATCCTCGATTATCTGTTCCGGGAATTAGCGATCTCGTACCTTGGCCGCTCCGATCTCGCCCATGTGGACCCGGATGATTCTGACGTCCACGCGATTGGTCGGGGGGTGACGCGGGAAAAGGTTCAGGAAGAAGCGGCGCGGTTGATTTCAAAAGGTTTCAGCCGATCGACAGTAAGCGACAATTTGGTGGTGTTGCGCGGCGGCGACTTTGAGCGTTTCCGCCAAAAAGAACAAACGAATACCGACGAAGAAGGCGACGAAAACGCTGACATATCCATCACGTCTGATGGCGAAGCGATAGATGAGCCTCCATCTGATCCGACTGAAATCGAGGCGCAGATCGCCCGCCTTGCCGATGCCGTTAATCAATCGACGGGCCAAAAGGCGCCCAAAGGCAGCCTAGCATCACCGATGGGCCCTGATCGTATTGCCCGCGCCAAAGGGTACGAAGGGGACGCCTGCCCTGAATGCGGCCAATTCACGTTGGTTCGAAACGGCTCGTGCTTGCGATGTGACAGCTGCGGGCACTCCACCGGGTGTTCTTAGCCGGAATAGCGAAAGCGGCGAGCGGAATTCAATAAGAATTTCTTTAAATCCATGGTCAATTGAGCGTTATTAGTTAATCGCAAATTGACCCCCGGGCGCTACATTTCTTCTTTTGTATAGAAAATCCTGAGCGTGCGCCATGTTTCGTCTGCTCCTCCTTATCCTTCTTGGGATGGTCATTATCTTTACCCTAGTCACCAACCTGGTTGCAGAACGCACAGGCGGCAGACGAGTGAATCCGATTGACAGCGCGGTGGGGGCTATCACCGGCACGCTTAATTCTGCCGACGAAATCGCGCCCAGCATTTCCCGCGCCCTCGACAGAGTCGATATCAAAGCGCCGGATTTTAACCTCGGCGAGACGGAAATTGATTTTGACGCACCATATATTTCACCAATGTTGGTCGATGTTGACCATACCAATCTCAAAGCGGAGGGCGGCGGATTTGCAGCCGCCGAAGTCAAAAAAGCGATTTTTCTAAATGCGTTGCTTGACGGCGCCGTCTTCGAAGGCGCCGAGGGTCCAAATGTGAATTTCAAAAAAGCACGCATGGAGGGTGCGAACCTAAACGCGGCGATCATTCCAGAGGCTGACTTCACCGGCGCCGATCTACGCACCGCGGCCTTGCGCGCGAGCAATCTAAAGGGCGGTATTTTCCGCGGCGCGGATCTTACCAAAGCAAGCCTTTCGGGATCCGATGCAACTGATACGGACTTTATTGGCGGGTTCGCCGCAGCGGCTCGTTTTACTGACGCCACATTGGTAAACGCGAAATTCGATGCCGTTGACCTCAGAGCAGCGAATTTTCGGCGCGCCGAACTATCAAATGCCTCTTTCGCCGGCGCCGATATTGCCCATGCTGATTTTTCGAAGGCCGTCCTAAATGGCGCGAACCTCGCCACTGCGACGGGCGCCGATACGGCGCATTTCACCGGCGCATGCGGTGATGAGAAAACCCAGTTACCGCCAGGCGTCGTTCTTACCCCCTGTCAGTAATAGGCAGGCATTTTTTAACGCGTATTGTTGGAATAACGCTCTGTATCACGATTAAGGAGCGTCGGGTCAAGCGCTTGGAGAACAACAAAGGCAAGGGGCGGGGCGCCCGTTGCGTCGGCGAGACGGCTGAGATCAGCGATATTGACCCCGATTGACGCATTGTTATTTTGAAGGCGCGCGCTTACCCGTGATGCAGGATCGGGAAGACGCCCCTCCGGTCTGGCAAATACAGCGACGTTTTGATCGCTACGATCTGATCGTTGCGCGCTAACGGCGCTCGTATCTGAAAGTTCCGGCAAAACGCGCGATATGGAAGGTTGAAACTGCTCCGCTTGAGGCATGCTCTGGAGCGCGGCAGACGCGCTGCTGATTGTGCGTTCAAAATCACCGATTACTTCAGAGACCGTTTTCGCCCGGGCGCCATCGAAAAAGACAGGTTTGTTCGCTGTGGCCGCCGCGCCAAAGAGCGCCGCCGCCTCTGCATTCGCCGGGGCGGAGAGCAGCTTTGCGGCGCCGGCTGGCCCTAAGAAATGAGCCGCATAAACTTCTGCTGGCTGAACGTTGCGCCCAAGCGCTTTTTCCAGGAAACGTCGATTTTCATTGGCCAACTCACCGGCCAGAAGGGACGCTTTTTCTGAATCAAAGCGCAGCGCCAGGATGTTCTCCTTTTGCGCCGGATCAGAAACCGTGAAACGTCCGTTCGCACCCCTGGTAATGGCGCTCGCTTCATCAGCAAGGCCATGTCGCGCGCCATAGGTTTTCACCGTGCCAAGCCAGGTCTGTTCGATGAACTGAAAAAGCCCCGCGGCGCTCGAGGTCTTTGCTTTCGCGGCAGGGTTCAGGCTGCTCTCGCGCAGTGCGACTTTATAGAGGTAGTCAAAATCCGCGCCCGTTCGCTGTGATGCGGTGGTCAGAGCGGATGAAACACTCAGTGACGCGCCTGCCGCGTTAATCTCAGATGCGCCCGCCATAGGGTCCCTTTCCGTCGACTGGCAAAAACGGGGTAATATCCGTTAACTATCCCACAGCGATCTCAATAGAATGCTAACGCAGGAGGCAATGACGAGGGCTCATGCGACGCTCCTGCGGCCTAGCCAAACCGACTGGGGTTGAAAGCGCTTAGGGCGACCTTTGTTGCATCAGTCTGTTCACGGTTATTCACCAAGACCTCGACCAAATCGGCGATCGCCGGCGCAAATAGGATGCCATTGCGATAAGCGCCGAGGGCGACGAACACCCCATCAGGGGCCCCTTGCGCCCGCCCGATGAGCGGCGCACGATCGCGCGATCCCGGCCGCAACCCGGCCCAGCGGGAAATCTCTACGCAATCGCCAAGGGCCGGCAACAATGAAACGGCCCGCTTGCGCAACGCTTCAATGGCGTCATCCTCTGGACGGTGATCCGTACGCCCCTCGACTTCTGTGGCGCCGATGATCAACCGGCCGTCTTTTTTCGGACACAGATAAAGGTCGCGCGCGCGAATAACCGTCTCCGGAATTCCCGCCCCGTCAAGCGTGGCTGTGGACAAGGCGAGCGCTTCACCTTTGACGGGACGCAATGCATCTCCGAGAGACACGCCAAGCGTCGCTAGGATTGACGTGGCATAAGCGCCCGCAGCGATCACAACAGCACCGACTTCAAGGGTTGTCGCGGGCTCCTTCTCGGACGCGGCTAAATCTAACACCAGCCCGTTTTCCCCGCCGCGCATCTGTTCGACCGGTTGTGGGATGATCTCGGCTGCACGGCGCACGATCTGCGACAATGCCCTGTGCACCAAGAGAGGGTCAACCTGCCCTTCTTTTTTCGTTAGTATACCACCTATAACATCTTGACCGAAACCGAGCGCCTGTTCACGCATCGCACCCGCATCAAGAAAAGTACACTCAACACCTGCTTTTTGGAGTGTCGCTGTTTGGCGCTGGGCATCGCTTTCCATTTGAGCGCTTGTTGCAACCCCCAAGACGCCATTGAGCCGGAAATCAATATCAAGACCGCTCGTCGCCTGAAGGCATTCGGCAAAATTTGGCCAAAGAGCAAGGCTCGATTGGCCGAACTCAAAAAGCGTTTTTTCAATCCCCGTCAACTTAAAATCGCTATCGACTAGGCAAGGGATCGCCTCAAATGAAGGCGTCAACATGCCGGCGGCGGCCAAGGTCGCAGGTGGTTTATCCGCTTGCGCATCAATCACAATGACCTCGCGACCAGACACCGCCAGCCGCCACGCGATCGACAAGCCGATAACGCCGCCGCCGACGATGGCGATAGTGGCTGGGGATCTATTGCTACTCATACGCATTCAATCAGCGGCGCAAAGGTCTCACAAATGCCGTGCGAAGCGCGCCGCTCACCTATTCATTATGATCGCGCTCAAAGAGCGCCGCTCTCGCCACATCGCGGGGGCTTTGCCGATCATCGGAAAATCCCGCTTGCGAATCAGAAAACGGTGTTAGGCTATGAGAGGGCGTGAGCAAACGCGTCTTTTCGCGCGACCCGGCTGACGAACCAAAAAAGTAGTTCACCACCGCCGCGGTCATCGTCGCCAATGCGCCCAGCATGATAGAAAATTCTGTCTCCGTGCCTACCGGCAATCGACGCGCCACCATTGCTCCCAAAACGACAAAAAACCCGCCGATGATCAAACCGCCCAAAACCGACGGAGTCCAATCGTCCAAGACGATTTGCCGGCGACGAGCATCGGCGCGGTCCTCGGTAAACAGACGCTGCTCCTCTACCGCCGCCTCGCGCATGGCGAGCAGGAACTCCTGTTCCGCGCGTCGAATGTCAGCGGCCAGCGCCGGCCCAGCCTGTTCGAGGGTCACGGCAAGAGCCTCTTCGTCAATCGGTTCCCCCGCCGCCGCCTCGCCCAAAATTACCCGAGAGAGCGCTTCGGCGGCGGCGCCGGCGAGCGGTCCGCCCAGAAAATGCGCAAATTGTGGGGCGGTTTTCGCAACCGCGCGTTTCAACCGACCACGCACCCCAGCGCGTCGCTTTTTCCTCGGCAACGCTTCCGGGTCATTATTTGCTTTATCCATAATAAGTCTCCGTAGAGGGCGTATTTTCTTCAACGCCCCCATCATGAGACAATCGCTTGGATGTTCGATGGTTTCCCGTTTTGCGGGAAATTTGGCAGGCACAACCCCAATAAATTGATGCTGGATTGCAAAAAATTCAGTTTGCTAGATCCGCCGGATCAATTCACAGTTGCTGTGTTGATTCTTTTTCTTGGCAATCTTGTTTTTCCATCGACTCGGCAGCCGTCGAAATCGGCGTCAATGACATCAGGGATTCCGACCTAACGCATGCCTACTTTTCTGATTTTCACCGTTCTATTCGCGATGATTTTACTGAGCGTCAGTCGAATTGGACGCCAGGCGGCTGAAGCCCCTGCGATGATGATGTGCATCGGCGCTTTTGTGACCATTCTCGGCGGCGTATTGGGCGCGCCATCCATGCCAGCGAGTATCGCAGCGCCATTAGCCGGCGCTGGCCTCGCCGTTTTGGGCTTCGCCTCGGCGGCTCAGTTCCGGGTGAGCGTGTTGGCCAAACGCTGTCCATCCTCCTTTAGGCTGGCTGCGGGCGGCGCGCCGCTTTACTTCGCCGCCTTGAGCCTTTGCGCATTCATTATGCTGCCACAACTCTCGTTGAGCGCGGCGATTCTTTTAGGGGCTGTATTAGCAATCAATGGCGCCGCTATCGACCGGCGCGCGGTAACGGGTGCGCCGACACCGATCGCGATCAAGGCCGCCGTACGCATTGAAAGCGCCGCCATCATAACCTTCGGATTGCCCGTGGCTCTCTTGATCACTGCTGGCGCGACCGCCGCAAGCCCAGGCGAGCCTTCCCTTGCGCCGTTGATGGCCGCGAGCATTGGCGTTGTGAAAGGGTTCACTATCGGCGGGGCTATGGGATTATTGGCGGCATGGATCGGCGCCGCGTTGCGCCGCCGGACCATGGGGCGACGGACGCTTGATGGCCTATTCGCAGCGACCGGCGGCCTTTTGGCGTTTGCTCTTGCGCCGACATTGGGGGCAGAGCCGATTGTCGCCGCGACGGCGGCTGGTCTTCTGTGGGGGGAGGAAACCCGCGCACCTGGCCCATCACGCCTCCGTCTTTACCATATGGCAGAGCGCGCCGTTGGACCCTTTGCTTATTTTGGTTTTGGCTGCTTGGCGGCCGAAAGGTTCTTCCAGGCTGACCTTTTAAGCGTCGTTTTCGCCCTCGCCGCGGTTACGGTTCTGCGTATTGGCCCCCGTCTCGCCGCTTTACAAAGCGCGCCGCTAGCGCCGGAAGCCCGCGCATTTTTGGCATGGTATGGCGGCGCGCCTGGCGCTGCGTCGGCCCTTTTCGTCTTGATGCTGACCGGTGCTCCGGCCCTCGTGAATGCCGACAGTGTCATCACGGTGGCCACCCTTGCGGTCACCGCTGGGGTCATCGGCGCACGGGTGACATCACGCCCCCTCGTCAAAACCTATCTACGCGGCGCGGCGATGGCTCGTAAACGCGAGCTTTTTGCCGGTTGATCCCAGCTCTGAATTGATCAGCCGCACCGCTGCCAACAGTGATCAAAATCGACTGTTTACCTTGATGGGCCCGCCCCATCACGCAACAGGTCCTTCAGCGACGCCACCTCTTGGCGCAGCGCGCGAATTTCTTCGCCAAGCACGGTTTCCAATTCAACAGTCTGATCTTCGTTGTCATCCTCGACAACTCGTACGACGATCGCAACAAATAGGTTCAGCATCGTGAAGGTTGCGATGAGGACGAATGACAAAAAGAAAACCCACGACCGGGGATGGGTCTCAGCAACCTGATCGGCGATCTCACGCCACCCCTCCAAAGTCATTACTGTGAATAGGGTGTACATCGCTTTGAAGACGTCCCCGAATAGCTCCTCATGAAGCGCCCCATAAAGATTCGCCGCGATTACAGCGAACACATAAACCAGGAGGAGCAAAATTACCCCGACTGAGAAAATACCCGGTATCGCCTCAAAAAGCGCCGACACGACCACGCGCATCCGAGGGAACACCGTAATGACCCGAAGCACCCGCAACACCCGTAAGGCTCTCACTGCGGCAAGCCCGGAAGACGCGGCAAAGACGGACACCGCAACAATAAGAAAATCGAAGATGTTCCAGCCGCTTTTGAAATAGCCCCGAGGATCGGCGATAAATCGCAGGATTAACTCCAGTACGAAAAAGCCGACAATAATCCGGTCGAGCAACATCAGCTCGGCCACCAATTCGCTCGTAAAACCGTCAATGGTCTCAGCGCCCAAGATAAGCGCATTCAAGATGATCAGCGCCATCACGAACCATTGAAACCATCGCTCTTCGATAGTCCGGTTTGCAAGTTGTTGGAGACCTGTCAGCATGGTCGATGAAAAAACCCCTGTTGACGCTGAACTCGCGTATTTCTTGAGGCTAGGCAAGACGGCCGGTCAGGAAATAACCAGATTGGCGATGGATCTCGGTTCACCGTTTTCGCCATAAGCGTCGCGAGATTCTGCAAAAACCATGTAGGAACAATGGGATTCTTCTATTGCTTCGTTGGCCTTGGGCTTGAATTCGGCTATGCGGGGAGATCGCTTGCGTCGAACGGAGACGGGGCGCCATTGAAAACCCTCAACACGCCTCCCGGCGAGAGCCATGACAGGTCGGCGTTGCGGGGGGTAGAGTAAGGATGCTGAATCGCCCTCGCAGATAGCAAGAAGTAATAAAGAGTGCGAAAGCGGATGGATAACGAGTCGAGAGAGGCCATCTTTCCATGGACGAACAGGACGGAAAACTTGCGGATGTCACAACACGCACGAATGGCGGCGTGAAGAATGATGGCGCGCGCGTCCGTTTTCGCGGGGTTGCCCCTGCCGCGAATGAAAAAGACCGACCAGACAACTTTTTTCCCGCCGGCGTCCCCATGGATAGCGCTTTTGAAGACGACGCCCCGACATCACCTGTTTCACGATCTCAAGAGGCGCTCGCCCCCCCAATGACCGCCCTTTTTCGTAATAAGAAGCCTCACCATCGAAATTGGGAAAAAATTGGCGCTCAGTTGGAATGGGCGTCTCTAACCACGGCGCTGTTTGTCGCCGTCACCATGTTTATTGGCTTACCTATTGGCACCGCTATCGCCCATTTGTTCGCGGTGAAAAGCCTCGACGGCTGGAGCATCGCCGCAGGGTTCACGCCGTGGTCGGTTGGATTTGGGTTTCTGGTGCCGCTTTGTCTCGTGACACTCGGATTCGCCGCATCGCGTATGTCATCCATGGTCACCGCCGCCGAACAGATCGCCGAAGCCGCCCATCAAATTTCGCAACCTGACCAAAATGCAGTTCATAATATCCAATCCGTGGGCGCGGTGGTGCGAAGCCAAGTTGACGCCATCAACGCTGGCATCGACGATGCCCTTATCCGCCTCGCCTCTGTTGAAGCGATGATCCGTCAGCATGTCGACGCCATCGAACAGGCTGGCGTCGCTATTGAGACCCGCACCGCTGGCGCGCTCGATAACATTGTGAACGAACGCACGCGCCTCATAAAACTAACCGAGCAACTCAATACCCAGGCAGACGATTTTGCGGTCGCTATTGCAGAAAAGGCCCAGGCGAGCATCGACTCCTTTAGTACGACAGACAATATGGCTGATGAGGCCGAACAGCGCCTTGAAAAGCGCCTGACTAGTCTGCAAGGCTCGGCCGATCGCGCCCTCACAAGCTTCCAAGCATTGCGCCAAGCCTTATCGTCGGCGGATGACAATATAGGCGCAACGGCTCAATCCATCGAAGAAAAATCATCAGCCGCAAAAGAAGCCAGTGATCGCGCCGCCCGCATCGCCGAGGAGGCTGCAGAAACCGCTGCACGCAATGCTGCAAATGTTGGACAGTTTGCTGAACATGCCAGCACGAAGGCCAAAGAAGCAGCCGACGCCGCCATCGAAAAAGCCCGCGAAGAAACCGAGCGCATGGCGCAGAGCGCCGTTAATTTTGTCGCCGATGAATCGACGCGGGTGAGCGACGCCGTCGCAAAGGCGGCGGAGAACGTGCGGAGCGCAACAGACAGTGCGACCCGCATCGCGACAGAAGATGCGGAAAAGGCCGTGAAAGCGGCGGAACTAGTCGCTGATGCCGCCAAACGAACCAGTGACGCCGCCGAGGAAGCAACCGCGCGGCTAATGAAATCGAGCGAAGATGTGACCCAAAGTGCAGAGACCGCCCTTGCAAAAGCGGAGGCCGCCGCCGCAAAAGCCGATGCCCGCAATAAGGAACTCGCCGCAGCGCGCAGCGCGCTTGAGACCGAGAACGCCCGGCTTGAAGCCCTTATCACGGAACAACGTGACCGCGCCGACCGTCTTGCCGATGCAATAGCAGCGCAGACGGAACGCTTGAGCCGTCTTGCCGAAGCCCAATTAAGGGAACAAGAAGTCCACGCTAAATCGATGGCGGCGCGCGCCGCGACAACGTCGCAAACGACATCGCCCCAAACACCCCCTCACGCTGCGACCCCGACCGCAGCACCGGCATCCGCGCCGGTGTCTTCATCGGCCGCAACGAATGCCTCCGCGCCGCCCTCCCCCCAACAGCGCCCAACTACTGTCAAGAACGTCTCAAAACCCGTTCAGTTTCCATCCGCCGAAAAAAGCGCCGATACCCCCAATACCAACGGTTCGGGAGCGCAAAAATCACAACAGGATGACGTTAGCGATCGACGTCACAAAAGCGATGTTAGCTGGCGAGAAATTCTCACCGCAACGGACGATGCAGCGTCCCGAAATAAAAATGGCGGCCAAAAAAATGGCGGCGGAGAGCAGGCTAGCGCGGCCGAGTTGAAGGCCGTCAAAGTAATTCACCGCCTACAGAACTTTACTGTCAATCTGGAGCGGCGCTTGTATGGCGATCCGCCGGAAAGCCTGCTCGACCGGTTTGATCGCGGCGATCGCAACGTATTCGCAAACCGGCTTTTGCGGCTGAACGAAGCTGATATCAAGCGTCGTATTCGTACGGAGATAGGGCGCGACAAAGCGTTTGAGAAAGCGCTCCATGACTTTCTTCAGGGCTTTGAAGGATTGCTGGAAGACGCCACCACCTCTGAAACGGCCGATGAAGAGCTGGAACAATATTTAAGCTCGCCCCTAGGCCGGGTTTACTTGTTGATTGGGGCGACGGTGGGATACTTCGCGTAAGGTGCGTCGACGCGATTATTGCGACGAGGCTTCCAATCTTTCCCCTTCCGCAAGGCTCCAGGCGATAATGTCGTCCATCACCTCCTTCGCCCCCTCATCAAGAGCTACGGCGACGGATTTTGCGTTATCCTGCGTGACGGCAATTGATTGTGTAAAACGACGCGATGCGAGGATACGGCTGCGTGAATCGGTTAGCCGTGCGTAAACATCGATATTCGCGACTAAGGCGCCTGATGTTTTATCCGCTTCAAATGTGCGAATGTCAGTTTGCAGAATATAGTCGGCCACAGGTTGGTTGGACCTTGCCCCAACGCCGGTAAGAGCAGCCGTATTTTCAAAACTGCGAATTAGCGAGCGATTAAACAGCATTGGCGCACGCTCGGTCCACTCACCGCCAGCGTAATACTGATATTCCTGTGGCGATGTCACAAGGGCGATCTGGGTGGTATCGATAACCCGGCTAGCAGAGGATTCATCGATCGACAAAGACCATTGCATTGGTTCGGCCGTTGACGGGAGCGTCGTTGTCGTATCGCCCAAGCTATACCGCAATGCCGGTGGCGGCGCGTCAGGGAGAAGTGACACGCAAGCCGACAAAGCCCCCATGCCAAGAAAAAGACAAACCGCTTTGAGCACACGAAACATTATTCTTCACCCTGATAGCGCGGCGTCGAGTCGCCCAAAATATAGCCTCGCGGATCGCGATCCACCTCGCGCAAAACGCGGTCCAGCGATCGGAAGGCGCTACGCGCTTCTGTAATTGTCGATGCCATTTGCGACAGCCCCTGTTCGGTAAAAATCGCAATCGGGTCACGATTTTCTTCCAGAACGGTTCGGAAATCGGCGGCAAGCGTGCGAACTTCCGCCAGCGCTAAACGCGCTTCGGCTAAGGTCTCAGGCGCATCGTCTTCCAGGAGCGCCTCTAGCCCTTCAACGGCGTTCGACAATTCTTCAGAGACGCCCGCTAGGTTCTCCGTCAACGTGGCCGTGTTTTGAATGGTTTTCTGGATTTCAGCTTCCTGCGCCGCAAACGCATTTGTCACTGTTGCAACATCGGCCAAGATATCCGTTACCGCTTGAGTGTTTTGTGGCGATAAAAGCCTTTGCGTCGCGGCTAAAATATCGCCGCTTCCCTCCAAAAACGCTGCAAGACCTGATGTGTCCGCCTCAATCATAGGAATGCCGCGGGTCACATCGTTCAGCGCGGGCGCATCTTTCGTGCCGCCAACGAGCTGAATGACGGCAAGGCCAGTAAAGCCCACCGACTCGAGCTCCGCGCGCGTATCTTGTTTGACGGGGGTATCGTCTTCCACCCGGATCCGAGCAATGACGACCGACGGATCGTCGGGGCTGATCCGTAGTTCCTGCACCTCGCCCTTTTGAATGCCGTTAAAACGAACAGGCGCTCCGTTTGATAAGCCAGACACACGTTCTCGGAAGACGATGTCATATTCATCATATTCACGACTCTCACCAAGCCAAAGAATAAACAGAAACGCCATTGCGACCGCGCAAAGGACGAAGGCGCCGATCAGAACATAGTGAGCTCGCGTTTCCATTTACCCTATCCAAAGGCGCAACTTGCGCCTCCCTGCTTGCCTTGACCCGATGTCAGTTGGACGATGCCGCCGCCCGCCCTCGTGGGCCGGAAAAGTATTCCTGTATCCAAGGATGATCGGATGCACGCACGTCATCGACTGACCCGATTGAAATCACCTTTTTTTCCGCCAACACGGCCACACGATCGCAAGCCGCATGTAACGTATCGAGGTCATGCGTTACTATAAACACTGTTAACCCTAAGGATTCCTTGAGACTGACAATCAGCTCATCGAATTTCGCCGCCCCAATGGGATCAAGCCCCGCCGTCGGCTCGTCAAGGAATACGATATCCGGATCAAGAGCGAGAGCCCTGGCAAGCGCTGCGCGTTTTATCATGCCGCCCGACAACTCTGAGGGGTATTTCGCTCCTGCATCGGGCTTTAACCCTGACATGGCGATTTTCATCGCCGCGATATCCATCGCCAATTCCGATGGCAATCGAAGATGCTCGCGGATCGGCGCCATCACGTTCTGCGCAACCGTCATCGACGAAAAAAGCGCCCCGCCTTGAAACAAGACGCCCCAGCGTTGTTCAATTTCGAGACGCTCCGCCCCGTTCGCCTTATAGAAATCCCGGCCCAAAATTCTCACAGCCCCGGCCGACGGACGCTTTAGGCCAATGATTGCGCGCATCAAAACGGACTTGCCGGTGCCTGAGCCGCCGACAACACCAAGGATTTCACCACGCCGCACGCCGAGATCGAGATTGTTGTGAATGACAACGTCGCCGAACTGCGTCTTCAGACCCTTAACGTCAATAATGAAATCTTCCGTAGCCATTTAGAAATTAATCTCAAGAAAGAACATTGCGAAAAAGGCATCCAACAAGATCACTAAGAATAACGCCTGTACGACGGAAATCGTTGTCCTGGTCCCGAGGCTTTCTGCGCTGCCGCCGACTTCCATGCCCTGGAAACATCCAACAACGGCAATCACAAATGCGAAGAACGGCGCTTTGATTATTCCCACCCAGAAATTGTTGAGAACCACCGCTTCTTGCATGCGGGCCATAAATAACGCTGGCGAAATGTCCATCGCCGTCCACGCGACCAATCCACCGCCGATAAGACCTAACATCGCCGCAATGAACGCCAACACTGGCAACATCACCACAAGCGCAATCGTTCGCGGTAAAACAAGGACTTCGATCGGATCAAGACCAAGAGCGCGTAGTGCATCAATCTCTTCACGGATTTTCATCGCGCCAATTTGCGCGGTAAATGCGCTCCCGGAGCGGCCAGCCAACAAAATCGCCGACAAAAGCACGCCGAATTCGCGTAACACCGACAAGCCCACAAGTTCTACGGTGAAAATCTCTGCGTTAAAAACTTGCAGGATCTTCGCCCCCATGAAGGCAACGACAGCGCCAATCAAAAAAGACATGAGGCCGACAATCGGGACAGCATTTAGCCCCGCTTCCTCCATGTGATGGAAAATCGACGTCCATCGAAACTTCTGCGGCGTCGCGAGAAGCCGAAAGAAAGACGCCAGGACAAGACCGATAAAATTCAGGATTTGGAGGGCGGCGAAATAGACATCCTCCACTCCATGTCCTAGCCGGTTCGTCATCATCAAAAACGCGTTGCGACGTGCAGGCTCCACCGGGCATGGCGCAAGATGAGGTGCAACGTGCTCTAGCAACGCGGCATGGGCGTCGCTGGCGCCGACAATCCCCGAAGCGGCCGTTCGATGCTTACAAGCGTGGAGTATTCTCTGCAGCACCATGGCGCCGGCGGTGTCCAAACGTCCCACATCCTGCAAATCGACGATGAGATCCCGCCCCATGGAATCGTCTTCAAAAGCCCGCAAATCATGATCTATGGCGCCCAGATGCCGAGCGCGCCAATCACCGGTCGCCATGAGGCGTAACGCCCCCTTGTGGAGACCGATCTCAAAACTCGCCGGTTGCGTCGCGGCAGCGCCTAGCGTTGATGCGGCGGTCATTGTTTTCCCTGACTTTACATATAGTTAACCTGTCCGCCCCTTGCGGCGCAGCCTTGGAAAACGGAACAAGGCTTGCAACAAAAAGGGACGAGGACAGAATGCGACTAACATCCTGAAATTATGGTGAACAAAACCCTATCGCGGTAGGGTTCGGAACGACAAACAAGCGTTACCTCCGCTAATTTCTCGAAAAGGTAAGCGATTTTGCCACAGAGCCGCGCATAGCGTCGTCCGGCGCGGCGAACAGGGGCCAAACAGAACCATGAGGGAAAAGTTTCTTCGGGAGAATCTGACGAAGCGTTATACAGTCCCATTAGGGCGTCGCTTGGGCAGTCTCTTAGACGGAATCGCGGCAAGATTAAGTAGTCAAGACGGATAAATTTTGGTGGAGCGTTTTTAGAGTGGCCAAAATCCAATCTTTCTCATCGAAATATCGCTGGATGTCCGCCGTGCCCCTGCTCGTCGTCACCGGCGTTTTGATGCTGATGGCCATCACAGCCCTTGCGGACAAAGATTCGCGCGCGGGTGGGTCGCGGGAACGCTTGTTTGACCTCTACCAACGCTTATCGCCGGCGGAGGCGACGACGACGCCCTCAATTCATCTCGTTAAAATTGATTCAGAAACCACAGCCAAAGTAGGCCCATGGCCATGGCCGCGGTCCTACGTCGCCGACTTAGTTGAGAAAACCCGCGCCGCCGGCGCCGCCGGGGTTATTTACCTCGAGCCGGTTGACGCGCCCGATCCCCTTTCCCCGGAAACGATCGGCGCGTTCTGGCTAGACGGGGCCCGCGACGACATTCTTGCTGAGCAACTTTCACTCCTACCGAGCACGGACAAACTCCTGGCGGAGGCTTTTGTCGGGCCAACCGGCGATCAACTTGACGACCAGACACTCGGCGCTATCGCAGTGAACCCAGGCGGCGTCGCAACCCACGCAGAAGCATTGCGCCTTGGTCAGGGAAATATAGATCGCGCCTCCTGGACGCTTTTAGCTGACGGGGCGGACAGTGATTTTCTGACACTGCCAGTGGCAAGAGAACGCTTTCCCGTCAGCCCCGTTTTGAAAGATAGTGTACAAACGACTGTCACTGCGCTTCCCGTTGATGAGGACGGCGTCTTTAGAACGCCGCCGCTCATTTGGACACTGAATAATTCACCAACACCGCTCGCCGCCTTGGAAGCAGCGCGCATGGCCAAAATAGCTGCAGCGCCTACAGGCACGCCGCAAAACGGCCATGTCGTCCTGGACCCAGCATCGACCGCCGTCACAAATGCCGGCCGTGTTATCACCGGCGCGACAATTGGCGATGTTCGCTTTAATCTCGACCGGTACGCCAGAACCCGCCTCTATTGGCCGCGTCAACTGGCTCTACCGACGACCCCAGCCTGGCATATACTCGAAGATCGCGCCTCATTGTCGGCGGTGAAAAACAAAGTTGTCATTATCGGTCTTGACGATGAAATTGGGGGCGTTGTCCGGACGGCGCGGGGTGACCTAACGCCGCTTGACGTGCACGGACTGATTGCCCAACAACTCGTCGATGGTGCGCAAAGCAAAAGACCAGGATGGGTGGGTTATGTTGAAGGATTGGGAATTCTTCTTCTGGGCGCCGGCGCGGTCATGTGGTCCCAAAAACTGACGTTCTGGCGTGCGATCGCCCTGTCGGCGTTTCTCGCCATGCTGACATTCGCCGGATCCGCCGCCGCCTTCAGTTTTGGGCGCTTACTGATTGACCCGACGCTTTGCGCAGCCGCGCTTTTCTTGGGCGCGTTCACCGTCGCCGGCGGGCGGTCCCTTGGCGCGGCGCTCCAAGACGATGTGGTGCGAGGAAACTTCAAAGGGGCGCTACCAGAGCAAACCATGAAAAAACTTCGCGAAGAAGGCGCAGGCGACATTCTGGAGGGCGCGCGTCGGGAAATCACTATTCTCGCCTGCGAGCTGCGTCTTCTCGACAGTGATCAAGAGAAACTCGCGGGAAGGCCGGGCGATGCGACAGGGTTGATCGCCGCCTCCGCCAACGCGTTGCGAAAATCTCTTGTGGAAATGGGCGCCTCGGTCGATCAGGCCGATGGTGGTAAAATCTACGCTTACTTCAACGCGCCCCTAGAAACGGCGGACCATAAAAAGGCCGCTTGCTCAAATGCGCTGCGTCTTGTGGAAAGCATGGACAAAATCAATTTGGAGCTCGAAGCCTCCCCCCATACTCGGGATGTCCAACTCCATCTCGCCATCGGGATCGCATCAGGAGAGTGCTTCGTGGGCCCCATGGGGCATGGCAAATCGAAACGCTACTCGGCCGTTGGGCGCGCGATTGAAACAGCGGCCTTCCTTCGTCGGCAGGCTGAGTTTTATGGACCCGCCATCATCTGCGATGAAGAAATTTATCGCAAAACCAATCATAATTTCGCGTTTCTTGAATTGGATCGCCTAAAGCCTCGCGGTGCGACGCGCGCATTCACCGTTTACGCTCTCGTTGGCAATCCATTCATCAAATCTAGCAAAGGGTTTCGCGCTCTTGATGACGCCCACCGCCAGATGCTGACGTCGTATCGCACGGGTGATTTTCTGGCGGCCAAAGCGCATCTAGGCAAAGCCCGTCAGTCGCCAGGCTCCAAAATCGCGTTGTTCGATATCTACGAAAGCCGCATCAATGCGAAACTGCATGATGATCCGGACGAATGGGACGGCGTCGTTGATGTCACGATTTAATGCAGTCGACTGAACGTCCCAGATTAAACCGCCCAGATTAAACGCCCCAGAAAAAAAGCCGACGACCGGGCGGCGCCCGGTTCAATCCAATTCGGTCGCGGCTTGCGTTTAAAATTCGGTGCTATTTGAGTCTAAATCGGTTGGTCGCAACGCCCGGCTCAGCAACCCTTTGGACGTTTGTCGTCATAGCGCGATCGGCTAACTCGCTTGCCAAATCCCCAACTTGTTTGATCGCCACATCAAAACCGGTCTTTACTCGGATGCGGGTCAGCGAAACGCTTGCCCTTTCATCCTCATCATTGTTGGTCTTTATTTGTCTCAGCGCGGATAGGTAAATGCTGCGGCTAACGCGCAGATCAGCAATCGCAGCTTCGAGAACGCCCACATCGCTCATACGGGGCTCAATCGCATCGAGCGCCTGTTCGGCCGTCGCAATGAGCCGTTCGGCCGCGTCCAGTTGCTGCGAGGCGTCCTGTTCAAGGGCTTCAACCGGGTCGGAGGCGCCTTGCAATCGATCAACATATCCGTCGATGATATCGCGACGCTTGGGTTGGGATGATTGGTCATTCGCGACACCCCAGAGCCGGTCAGCAAAAGTTGGTTGCGCCGGCGCCTGCCAAGCGATGGGCGCGACGGCGCTTGCAGCCTCGACGAGCGCCTCACGCTCGCCCGCTCGCGCTTTTGCTGATGAGGATGGGGCGATAGACCCTGATGGCGCACCGCCAACGGTGACGCATCCGGTCACAGGAACCCCAAGGCTTGTAATGAGGAAAAGTCCCGCAATACTGCGACGAACCGGCCGAGCCCGCCTCTTTTCAGAAGCTGCGCCCACCAAATGAACACTTGGCGCCATCCTACTCCCAACACCCTGATACGCTGATCAATTGGTTCTTCTTAAAAACAACGATCAACGCTATAGCCTTGTTTCAACATCAACCCGTTGCGATCGCTTTCGCAATTCGCCACGATTTATATCGATCGAAGACCGCCCACTACCCCTCGTTAATTTATAACATGACAAAAACGTAAAGTCAGCACCTTATGTCACAAAAACGCTCATTGTATCCGCCCCTCGACCCCCATGAGTCTGGGCTGCTAAAGGTTTCGGATATTCATGAAATTTATTACGAAGTATCCGGATCTCCTGACGGGAAACCCGTTGTTGTTTGTCACGGCGGTCCCGGCGGCGGCGCGACGCCCTCCATGCGGCGTTATTTCGATGCGAGCCGGTACAAGATTATTCTGTTTGACCAGCGCGGCTGCGGGCGCTCTCGTCCGAACGCCTGCCTTGAGGAAAACACGACCTGGCGCCTTGTTGAAGACATGGAAGCATTACGCCGCAAACTCGGCATCGAGAAATGGCAAGTGTTTGGCGGCTCGTGGGGATCGACCCTCGCGTTAACCTACGCCCAGCAACACCCCGACCGGGTAACAGAACTTGTCTTACGCGGCATTTTCATGTTGCGAAAAGAAGAAATCGATTGGTTTTACCAAGAAGGCGCCAATTGGGTGCTCCCAGAGGCTTGGGAAGATTTCATTGCGCCGATCCCCGAGGCCGAGCGCGGCGATCTCCTTACCGCCTACCACCGCCGGCTAACCGGCGACGACGAAGAGGAGCGGTTACGGTGCGCCCGCGCTTGGAGCATTTGGGAGGGCGGCGCCGTTTCACTTTATCCGTCTCCGGAAAGAGTGAGCAGCTTCGGCGGAGAGGCGTTCGCCATCGCCTTTGCCCGTATCGAAAGCCACTATTTTATCAACAAAGGCTTTTTTGACCACGAAAGCCAAATACTCCGCGATATGGATAAAATCCGCCACATCCCCGGCGTTATCGTGCAGGGACGCTATGATATCGTCACCCCGATGAAGAGCGCTTGGGATCTGCATCGTGCTTGGCCCGAAGCAACACTCGATATCGTGTTGGATGCCGGCCATGCCGCCAGCGAACCCGGCATTATCGACGCGCTTGTCCGGGCGACGGATGGGTTTGCCGATCGCTGAGACGATGCACGGTTTCTCAGGTCCGAAAGAAATCAAGCCCTAATTATTCAGGGGGCGTTTGGCCTTCAATGGGCGTGGTTTTTTCACCTGGCGTCTCGACGTCACGTGGCGCGCTGCGGCGTCGGCGTGAGCGCCCTTCCAAGCGCTGCGCACCGCGTTCCAGCACCGCGCGACGCTCCTCAGCGGGTAGCCCTTCTAAAAATTCGAGCATCATAAGAGCCGCTCTTTCTTCGCGCTTTCGATTGAGCGCATTGAGGGATTGCAACAATTCTTGCGCCGCAGCTCGATCCACGGGGTCTTGTATCAGTGCGTCGTGCAATTGACCGCGAAGGTCCCACATCTCCTCGCGATCCCGGAGACGCTCGGCTCGGGTTTCGCGCATGGATTGTCGTAAGGCGCCCCGTAGTTCGCGCGGAATATCGTCCCGCGCCACCCCGATTGCCCCCAATCGCAAACCGCCGCGCCTGACGCGTTCATTCCGAGCCGAGGGGTGGTCTTCAATATTCTCTTGCTGGTGAGCGCCGCCGATCATCCGCCCGGCCCAAAACCCGCCAATAAAAATGTTTAGCCCGAGAGATACAATTAGCAGTGCCAAAAGAGATCTATTCATCATAACCCCTCGCCGACATTGGCGCCGTTTCGATCTGATCGTTCCGCATCGTCACGACTAAAAACGCTATCGACGTCATCGTTCACAAAGACTGTTTCAAAGGTCGTATCCAAGTAAGCCAACGCTTCCCATTCTTGGGCGGCATTAGCATTGCTCGTTAACACCCCCATCAGGACGCCAAACGTCGCGGTCATCATCGCCATTCCAGAAGCATAAAAAGGCGCGTACCGACGATAACCCCGCCCCTGAAAATCGAGGACGCCGACAATAGACGCCCAAACCTTACCAACACCGCTCCGTCGGGAAATTAAAACCGTCTCGTCAAAATCGTTTAAGATCGCCTGCTGCAGGGCGGCGCTCGCCTTTGGCGCTGGTTCTGAAGATTGCAGGGCAGCCGATATGACATCCCCATCATCATTCATAGGATGATCATTTTCTGTGTTCATCGTTCAACCCTTTCACGCCCTTCTCCAATGCCATCACGATGGCGGGTCGACGCGTTTCGTTGTTCAATCGCGTTTCGCGACGGCGCCATAGGAGGTTTTGACAGAAGCGCTTGTTTCAAGGCGCGCCGGCCACGCGCTAACAAGGACTCCATCGCATCGACGCTTATGCCCATAACCACTGCGCTGTCGATGTTCGACAACTCTTGGTAGTGACAAAGAACAATCGCCTGGCGTTGCCGCGCCGGCAGGGCGGCGATCGCGTTTTTTATCATGGCCGCCTCTTCGCGTTCCTCTAAGACGGCGTCAGCGGGTAGCGCGCCATCTTCAGGATCCGGCGCTGCCTCCAGAGGCGTTTCAACGCCGCCAACGCGCTTTCTTCGACGTAATTGATCAAGGCAAATATTCATGGCGACCCGGTATAGCCACGTTTCAAATTTTGCACCCTTTGCGCGCCATGTCGCCGCCGACTTCCAAACCCTCAGAAAAGTTTCTTGAGCGGCATCTTCGGCAAGATCGCGCGCGCCCAACATTCGATAACACAGTCCCATAACTTTGTCCGTATGACGCGCAACAAGAGTACTGGCCGCAAGGCGATCCCCCCGGCCAGCACGCATGATCAGCGCTTCATCACTTTGATCAGACACCAAAAACCATCATCAAATTTGATCAATGTCGCTGCTGACGACGCCGCCAACCGTTCTGTGCCGGCGAGTAAAGCGAAATCATACCGGCGTCGCCATTTTACGCGAGTCTCAACTCACAAAAATGGCGACGAGAAACACCGACCAAGACTAGCGACGGCGGCGCCGATTACCCTTCGGTTTTTCATCCTCACTCAATACACCATCGGCGTTCTTATCGAGGCGATCGAAACGCGTCTCTGCAGCCTCGATGAACTCTTCCCGACTGACGACGCCATCACCATTTTCATCAGGGAACCGACGTGCTTCGCGCTTGGCGCGGCGCTTTTCTTTCTTCGCGCGATGAAACGCTTTGGCTTCTTCTTTGGTCACAACGCCGTCGCCGTTGCTGTCCATTTCTTGGGCGCGTTCCAGCGCTCTGGCCGCTGCACGCTGTTCAATCTCGGTTACCAAGACCTCGCCGTCACCGTCAGAATCGAGGCGTTCCCACATGCGTTCACCGCGCCCACTCGCATCAGCGGGCGGTTGGGCCATGGCGGACCCGACAACGGCAATGAGCGGAACCGTCGCCAAAAGCGTGGCGGAAATCAGGGTTTTTTTCATCTAAATTCTCCTTTGGTCGCCGCAGAATTGAGTAAAACATCGTCACTGGGCGGCTTACAAAGGGTTAAACGCGCCGTGTTTCGGATTCCGTCGCTTTTTTTTCATTTGCCCGAAACGCCGCCGCAAGGCCGCTTTCCACGGTTTCCATAAAGGCCGCCGGCGCGGTCTTCGGCGGCTCGCCAGCCCTTGAAGAGGCGATGACAACATCGAGCGGCTTACCAAGGCCGGCCCGGTCGATATCGGCAAAACACACCGCCGCGCGCAGGCTTGGCGAAAACGCAGCACTCGTCACTTGCCCGACCGTCGCGCCTTTCACGAGAATAGGCGCGCCTGGCTGCACTCTGTCCACATCAGCCGTGAGCGTGACCAATCGCCGATCGCCCTCGGCTTTCGCAAGTGCGCGCCGCCCGTTAAACCAGGCCCGGTTCGCGGGCGCCAGATGGGGCAATCCTAATTCATGAGGTAGACGGCGGCGAAGCGCGGCGCCTTTCTCGGCGCTGATAAAATCGACCCCCGGTCTGGGCGCACCACCCTCAATCCGGACGATGTCGCAAGCATCAAGCCCGGCAGGGGTCGGTTTCGCCGCTCGTCGCACCCGCTCCCAGAGAATTAACGCTTCTTCTGCCGGATAGATGATTTCTACACCAACCGCTCGCCCGATTTCGGTGGGTCGAATAAAGGTCTCAACACCGCGCACGCGACCTTGCGAGGCTTGCGACCCACTCGCAAAATCAAAGCCTGCACCGCCAGCGGCCTCTCGCGCTTTTGGGCCAAAAAGCCCAAGCGCCGCCACAACCGTTGAAATATTTTCGACAACAACATCAAGACCTCGGGCGGCGACTTGTAACCGTCTGTCTAAAGATGATGATGTCGTTAACAAGTAAAGATCGCCCGATAATCGGGCCACATCGCAGAGGTCAACGACCATGCCATCTTTATCGAGAACGAGCCCCCGCCCGCTTTCCCCCATGGCAAGGTCACGCACCGGCGCCGTGGTGATCCGCGCCAATACGTTAGACGCGTCAACCCCGCGCACCGTATACCGACAAAGCGGTCCCAGATCGACAACCGCGACTTCATTCGTCAGCGCATCGTACTCTTCCATCGTCGAGGAAAAAACACGTGCGGCCGCCCACCCATTTACTGTCGCCCACCGATTTACGGCGCTTTCCGAAACAGCGGCGGCGTAAAGGGCGGTGGGACGTGGATCGTGGGATTGATCGACGGCGGCGGGTAGAATCATCTCTTACTCCTACTCAAAAAAGCCGCTGACTGGGCGTATATAACCAAAATGCCTTATGCATGGCGACGTTTCTTTAAATATTGGATCGCCGCTGTCGCCGCGCGTCGCCCTGGACCACCGGACAACCCGAGCCCGATTTGCGCTTCCGGCCCGCAGAAAAAATAGCCATCAACACCCGCGGCCAAAGCAGCACGGGCCCGTTCAGCTTCACGTGGCGCAAGGTCGTGGGCGCGTTCCGGTTTTACATCGACGCCAACAATCCGGGCCGCTAGTACGGGATCGACCCGACCAACCGTTTTTAGGACCATCGTCTCCGCCGAATGGCGCCAACGCGCCGCCTCGTCCTCTGACGCCGTCGGTGATAATGGCGCAAACGGACCGACAAGCGCTGCCGCCGTCTCTCCAGTCTCTGGAGCGGCGCCATCCATGAAGGCGCTAGGGGAAAACAACTCCATGACGCCGACACCCGCCTGGTGATCGCCGTCGCTTGGCGATAACGCCCCGATGTCCGCTGAGGCAATGCGAGCAAGGCGATGGGCTTGTTTCAACGCTAAAAGCGGCGGCGCGTAAACTAGGCGTCGTTTACGGTTCTCCGTCAAGATGTCTCGAACGTCCCTTTTTTCGAGGGCGAGATGCGCCTTAATGTAGCTTTTAGCAGGATACGGACGATCAAGTCGGTGCATGAATTCAATATCCAACAACGACCGTCCGATATGTACGTCGAAGGCTTGTTGCGCCGGGAACGCACTGACCACAATTGGCGCGCGAATCTGGGCGCCATCGGTAAACTCCACACCGGCGACACGATCCCATTCCACAAGCACTCGTTTGACGCCTGCCGCATGGCGATGATCGACACCGGCGACCTGCGCCGACCGCCTTAAGGCTTCGGCGAGCCCCCGGACGCCGCCAATCGGATATCCCGTACCGCCCTGCAGCCCGGCATTCTCGCCTGCCCAACGTCGCAACAACGCCGCTGCTGAGAACGGTTCTTCCGGGCGAGCGGCCATGCCCAAGAGTGTTTCGGCGAGAATGATGGCCTGAAGATAGGGGTTTTCACTCGCATTCATCGCGAGCTGTTCCGCACTCAGACCAACAATACCCTCCGCCCAGGGTTCAACATTCTCAGGTGGTTCACCCGTGGCGAAATATGGTCGCAGAATGCGTGCTGCTTCGAAGGCCTTCTGAAGAAAATCGCTAAACAGCTCAGCCTCGTCCTCGGCGAATTGGGCGACCGCCCGACCAGAAGACAACCAATCCCCTTTGATAAGGAGAGAGCGACCATCATCAAATGCGTAGAACGTTTCCATGCGGCGTTCCGCAAAAGAAAGCCCCTGACGATAGAGATCAAGGAGATTGACCATTTCAGGATCTAGGCGCCAAATGAGGCTCTCTGCATCATCCGCAAAATAGCCGGGGGCGAACGAGCGCCGCTCAGGCTCAATGAACCGTTGCCCAGCCTCAATGAGGATTGTTTTAAGTCCCGCTCGACCTAACATCGCCGCAGCGCACAGCCCCTCAAGGCCGCCACCTAAAACAACGGCATCAATCCCGCCCTCAATTCGACCGACACTTTGACGTTCAAGATCGCCATTCACGTCGATATCGTCCGGTGTTTGCGAGATCGTCTTATCCGCCGCGGGGTCGTCCGTCGGTGACATTGATTTATAGCCAAGTTGAATAACGTCGCTCATGAAGTTTTCTCCCCGGAGCGGATCGCTTCCAGCGCCATGACGGCAGCTGAGCGCAATTCATCGGGCGACGGCGACGGGGCGGCCACCAAACGGTCCATGCCCTGCCGGGAAAACGCATCTTCTATCTGTACATCAACTGATTTCGCATTGGGATTGACGCCAAGGCGTTGGCATATTCGCTCAAGCACAGCGCGCCCTAACGCTTGGCGATCTTGGCCCGTCCAATCACGAAACCCCTCTTCCCCGGCAATACGCGCAGGGCAATATGGCGCGCATGCAAATACGGTGTCACCCTCCAATTCAAAGGCGATCGGCGGCGTTTCCGGCGTTCTCCCTTCCAACATATCATCCCGTGCGGCGGCTAATTCATCCCTACTATCAACAATAAAATAGGCGCCATTTTCTTCAGCCATTTCCTCCGACACCTTCTCATTGAGAACGATGCGGACAAACGCCCGCGCGCCCCCGGGGCGAACGAGAGGCGAAAACCCAGCCATCGCCACAAGCCCGGCGGCATGCGCCATTGCGGCGCTCCCTGACATCACGAAGGACGCCCGCAATTCATCGCCGGCTTCGAAGGTAACCGTCGGCATCCGCAGTTTTGCTTTACCGCGACGACCACCTCGCACACCCTTAGACAGAACTGGATCCAGAGCACCGCCTGGGCCATTCAACACCTGCAGAACCTTTCCGTCTACAAACTCAACGCCAAACCGGCTGCAAGCGGCTGTTAAAGCCTCGAAAAGACTTGGACCATTCTCTCGCGCTCGGCGAGGCCATCCACCAACGGCGTATTGCGCGAGCGCGGCCGCACTTCCCGGCTCATCTCCGGCAAGGCCTAATTGAAGCAGTACCGCCGTCGCCAAATGCGTTTTTAGCTGTTCATCTTGAAAATAATCATCGAGTGTTTCATTCGCGCTCGACAATGTCGTCGGGCCTAACGCTGCATCATCAGGGGAAGAGAGCGGCCGCGCGCGACCAACGCCATCATCGGCAAGGCGCCCTGATGCGCTGGCGAATTCCGGCCAGATCGTCGCCGCGTTTGAGCCTTTATCCCCAAGGGCCTCAAAACAATCCCATTCATTTTCGTTCATCCGGAAACGCTGCCCATCGGGGAATAGGGAGATACGGGCGCTGGGTTTTTCCGCCTGATATCCGGACTCGTGCAGACGCAATCGACGCCAAACAAAATTCGGCACCGGCGGTGAAGCTAAGCCAATGGGTGGTTCAGCGCCCGTTCTCACCAATGCGACGTGAGCGCCAGCCTCGGCCGCACACGCAGCAGCCGCCAGTCCCGCATAATCTGCACCAATAACAATTAGATCGAGCTTACGCTCCACCATTAATGTTACCTCCCCGAATACCACTCCTTATACGCATCATATCTCTCCCAATCACGCGTACTGTAAACGGTTTTTTCTTTTTCCAACTACAGTCTTTAGAGCATCGCGTATAACGACACCGACGTCCACCAACAGCCTACGCGACAATCGACGAACGTTTCTTTTGTTTCAGTTAACCACTCGTTCAAAAACTTGCCGAACAAGCGCTGCTTTCCTCTCCAAAAAAGCCTCCACGTCTTTAAACCCTTCTATCGTCGCCCCCCCATGACGAGCCATCCAGTACGACAACGATACCGCCATGCGTTCCTTGAGCGCTGCGCCGGCGACATTTGGATCCAAAACCCCGCCCGTAGCGGCGCGGGATAATTGTATCGCAGATTCGAACGCGTCGCGCGCCGCTACCAATACGTCGACATCCTCAGGAGCAATGACCTCGCCAACTGCTAGATTGTTAAGCAACGCCATTGTTGTAGATGGCCAGAATGGCTGTTTTTCAGAGGTTTCTGCGCCTGTCTGGCGCAGGGTAAGAGCCTGCAGAATAAAATCGATATCCGTTGGGCCGCCATGGGCCCTTTTTAGGTCCCAAATTGGGCCAGGCGGTTTTTCCCGTAAAAGGCGTTCGCGCATCTCCCTTACATCCTTGAATAGGGCATCGGCCGCCATTGGTTTTGCGAGAGAAAGTCGCCGCACTTCTCCGATCGCCTCTTCAAGGCCTGGAGCGCCAGCGCCCGAAACGCCAATCACCCGCGATTTCACAAGCGCCATCCGTTCCCACGTCCAAGCATCGTTCAGATAGTATCGCCGAAAGGCGTCAATGCTCACGGCTGCAGGCCCCGCTCGACCGGAAGGACGCAGCGCCATATCAACCTCATACAGAGCGCCTTGCGCCGTCGGCGTTGACAGCGCTGTCAAGAAACGACGCACCAGTCGCGAGAAGTATGTCACGGCGTCAATCGGGCGATTTCCATCTGACTCTACATCTCCTTTAGCCTGATAAACAAAAACAACGTCAATATCTGACGCAGCCGTCATGGCCCGTGCGCCCAATCGACCAAAACCGACAACAGCGATATCACCCGCGAGCACGCCGTACTGACGCTCTACTTCGCGCCTCGCTATCGTCAATGTTTCCTTTATGACAATTTCCGCCACGTCACTAAATCGCTCAGCGGCGGCATGAGCATCAATACGGCCAACAACAAGCTCCGCGGCGGTTGTAAAATTTTCTTCCGACGCCCAACGGCGAATGACGTTTACGTCATCTTCGAAGTCTACAATATCCGGTTGGTCTGATGGCGGTGTCAGCAAAGCGGCCAGCGCCGTCGGCGGCGACGGGGCGGGCGGCCAAGCATTTTCTGTCATCGCCTCAATTAAATGGGGTCGCTTAACCAGGGAACGCCCGAGCCAAGGTGATACCGTCATAATACGAATTATTTCGTCAAAAACACCCGGGTGATGTATCCAGAGAGAGAATATTTGCACCCCGGCCGGCAGGCGTCGCAGAAAACCGTCGAGCGCCGCGAACGCCTCATCGGGGCGACTTGCCCGCGCCAATGACTCTAAAAGTGCTGGCGTTAATTTGGTCAAGAGCTCGCGGCCGCGGATTGTTCGGGTGGACCGCAATGCGCCACGATGCCAGTCAGCAATCGCCATGGCGATGGTGGCCGGTTCTTCAAAACCCATCTCTTTTAAGGACCGCAAGGTATCTTTGTTGGGTTCGACGCCGGTAAAACTCAAAACGCCCTGGGCCCCCGCTAAGGGCTCTCCGACATCGAAGAGAGTTGAGAAGCGTTGATGGGTCGCCGTCAGAATTTCAATCAACCGTCGCCTAAAATCATCCGATGACGGCGCGCCCAAAAACATCGCCAATCGTTGAATGTGGTCCGGGTTCTCTGGGATGGCGTGGGTTTGTTCGTCGGTCACCATTTGTAACCGATGCTCAACGCACCGCAGATAAATATAAGCCTCACGCAATGCAGTTTCGCTCTCATGATCCAGAACACCCAACGCGGTTAACTTAGAAAGGGCGGATAACGTGGGTCGGATGCGCAACGATTCATTCTTCCCGCCCAGAATGAGTTGCTGGGTCTGTGCCAGAAACTCTATCTCTCGGATTCCGCCGCGACCTGTCTTCAGGTCATGGCCCGCAAAAGAAATATCACCCCCGCCTTGGACCGTATGCATTTGACGGCGAATAGATTGGATATCTTCAATCGCCGCATAATCGAGATATTTTCGCCAGATAAATGGGCGCAAGCGCTTTAAAAAGAGATCGCCTAGGGCAATATCTCCTGCCGCCGACCGCGCTTTGATATAAGCAGCCCTCTCCCAATTCTGTCCATGGGCTTCATAGTAACTTTCCGCCGCATTGATAGAGACAGCTGCGGCGGTTACCCCCGGATCTGGCCGTAAGCGCAAATCCGTACGGAAAACATATCCATCAGCCGTTTGATTACTTAGTAGCGCAACCATCGTCTTGACGGCAGCGATTGCGATACCCTTAGCACTTGCAGCGCCGCCAAGCGCCGGTGCGTCTGGATCGTAGATGATGACAAGGTCGATATCGCTTGAATAATTGAGCTCGCCGGCGCCAAGTTTGCCCATCGCGATGACAGCCACACCGCATTGTTGCTCCGGCGCATCAGGATCGACTGGCGCAAACCCTTTTGAGGTTGCGCCGCGTAGCCCGATACGCAAGGCAGCCCCGCAAGCGGCGTCGGCAAACGTAGAGAGATGAGCCGCCGCCTCCATTGTCGGCAAGGCGCCGCCAATTTCCGCTAACGCCAAGCCCAACGCCACCATTGATTTTGCATCCCGCATGGCTTTCATTTGGGCCGCTGGATCTGTCGTTGAGGCGGCCGCCCATAGAGCCTTAACCGCGCATTGCACGGTTTCGTCCGGCGATTTATTTAAGACGTCATCTAGTGTTTCTGGGCGGCGCATCATCAGCCGCGCAAGATACGGCGAACATCCCGCAACACCAGTAATCAGGTTACCAATGGTTTTTTCTGCGAAGAGCGCCGGCGATAGCGATGCTTCTAAGCGCGACGCTGCATCCTCATCATAGGGCAGTGGCGCCGTTATGAGGCGATCTCTCAATGGAAGCGTCGACGAAGCGGGCGTCATGGTTGTAACTTAACGCCCATACGCACAACGTCGACCCCTTGTCGGCGCTTTATTCCGCTTTAACCGGGAACCCGCCATGTAATCTATTTGGTTTTCTGCCGTAACGTGGTGGCGTCAACATCCTGCGGCGGCTTTTAAGTTTGCGGAAGGTTTGAACCGCAATCCCTTGGAAGCTGCAATATCGATGGGCTCCCCGGTGCGGGGATGGCGTCCCTTGCGCGCCGGCCTCTCAGAAATCGTAAATGCGCCCAAACCATTAATCGTTAGCTTACCATCATCGCGCGCTCGGTGAAGGCTATTTTCTATTTCCCCAAATACTAGCTCGACAATACGTTTCGCTTCAGCATTGGACAAATCACCCGCAGCCGCAACGTTAGCGATAAACTCAAGCTTACTCATTCTCCACCGTTCTCCTTTGTATTTTTGTTCGCGATCATCGGCCGCTACTAGGCCAGAGCCTGCACACCCATCCAAACCAACCGCGATCGAGAAGATCTAGCCCAACGAACCGATCACAACCAATAGATGTGACATCGCCAATTTTTCGCAATCGATCTCGAGTTAGAACTGTCATTGATCTGTTAATAATGAAACTGATTTTCCCCAATCGGCAAGCCTTCAATAAAGACCTATCAAGTTGGGCGGAAAAATATTCCGTATCATGATCGGCGAGAATACACTTCAAAAATTAACTCGACACGCAGCCCCCGGCCTGATGCGGTGCTGGTTTTATCATCGGTATCCGTTGGACGATATTCCTCGCGTTCGTCATGTCGACTCTCTGCATGGGTCGGCGCTCGAAACATATCGTCGGGCGGCGCATCGATAGCGCTCGCGTCCGCCAATATGCGTTCTCGCGTCGTCGCAATGGCCGCCGTACGCGAGCGCTTCTTTGGACGGGAAGGTCGGGCCGTCTTATCTACAATGCTCGGTGTGGCGTCCTTTAGGAGGAGCTTTGCGCCATGGGCCCGCGCGATTGCGCTCACGAGGCTAAGCCCCAAACCGGAGCCTGGCGATGTTCGACTGCGCTCAAGCCGGACAAACCGCTTGACGACCTTATCGCGGTCAGAGGCAGGCACCCCAGGCCCATCATCGGAGACCGCAAGCAGAACCTTTTGATCGCCGAAGCGACGCACCAAAATATCAATTTTCGTTCCGTTTACGGCATACTTAAGGGCATTATCAAGCATGTTCGCCAGAGCCTGGCTAATCAGCGCCCGCGATCCGCGCACATAGGTCGCATCACCCTTTGTCAAGGAAAGCGCGAATCCCGCCTCTTGCGCGGCAGGCTCATAAAGATCAGCCATCTCTTCGGCAATCGCATTCAAATCCACCCTTTCCATTGCCCCGGCGCCCTCGCCGGATTCGATGCGCGCAATCGACAAAAGAGCATTAAATGTCGTAATCATCCGCTCGGCGTCTGCTAATGTCGCCTGCAGAGCATTGTCTTTGTCTTCATTTGGCGCTGACAGCGCATCGTTCAATCGGGTGCGCATACGGCTGAGGGGCGAGCGCAAATCATGGGCGATATTGTCTGAAACCTCGCGCATCCCAACCATCAACCGCTCAATCTGATCAAGCATCATATTCAGGTTTGACGCCAAGGCGTCGAATTCGTCGTCGGATCCGTTCAGCACCATCCGCTTAGTCAAATCGCCATCCCGAATGGCCTGGGCCGTGCGATTGACGGAATCAACGCGCCGTAACAGGGATCTTGAGAACAACAATCCGATGATCACACCAAGGAATATCGTAAAGGCGGCGATACGCGCCATTTCTCTTTGGGTTTGAAGACGCAACGCTTCCCGCCCGGATACATCTCTGGCCACAAAAACAAGATATGCGGTTTCGGCCTCTAGAGATTCTTTGAAGCGACGCATTTTCCCGCGCCCTTTTCGCGTCTCGACGCCGATTTCGCGACCGGCGGCGTCCACCTGCGTGCGCTCGTAGGTGAAGTTAAAAAAGCCCTGATCCGCGTTAAGGGCTTCCCGCGGCAACGCCGATAAATTCCCAGCGAGAAACGCTCCCGTCGGTGCAAGGACGAGCATGTAAAGGCCGTCGCCGCGCCACGCGGCGCGGTCACGCAGCACCCGGCGCAAATCAACGATCCCTTCTTCTCGGAACAAATCCGATAAAACGGCCATATCTTGGTCTATGAGTTGATCCGTCTGCCGATCAACAACACCAAATGTCGAACGATAGAAAAAGGCGCCAAGGGCCGCGACAGAAATCGCGAACACGACGACGTAGACAATCGTGAACCGGAATGATGTTGTCTTAAACAACCGGATCATTGATCCAGGGCCCCTTCCAGAAGCGGCGGCTAAACGGAAGTTTTTGTTTTATCTTGATTAGCGCTCTAGCTCCAGCCCCGCCCCAGGACTGGCCAAAGGCGACAGAAGCCTAGCTGTCTTTATCGGTGATAGAATAGCCTGCGCCGCGGATGGTCCTTAAGAGGGGTTTGTCGAAATCTTTATCGATCTTGGAGCGCAGCCTTGAAATGTGGACGTCGATCACATTGGTTTGCGGATCAAAGTGGTATTCCCAGACATTCTCCAAGAGCATCGTGCGGGTCACGACTTGGTTCGCGTGGCGCATGAGATATTCAAGCAACCGAAATTCGCGCGGTTGAAGGTCTATTTTTTTCTCCGCCCGGCGGGCCGTGCGGGTGATAACGTCAATCTCCAGATCCCCCACCACATAACGGGTTGTCACGCTGGCAGGCTGCTGCGTTCGACGACGCCCCAGCGCCTCAACACGGGCGAGCAGCTCAGGAAAGGCGTAGGGCTTCACAAGGTAATCATCACCGCCCGCCTTAAAACCAGTGACGCGATCATCAACCTCACCCAAAGCAGAAAGGAAAAGAGCAGGCGTCTCATCGCCTGTATCACGGCGTTGAGAAAGCAATGACACGCCATCAACCCGCGGCAGCATTCGGTCGATGACATAGGCGTCGTAGTCGCCAGCGCCCGCCATGTTCAATCCGGATTCGCCATCAAGGGCGTGGTCTACAACATGTCCCGCTTCCCGCAGGTTTTTGGCTAAATGCGCCGCGGCGTCCGCGTCGTCTTCGATAACAAGTATTCTCATACGTAAACATTACAGCCTTTTTCGCCGGTGTTCGAGGCGTACGAAGATTAAGTTTTTCAAAGGGTTCTAAAAACGGGAAAACCGCCAACGCGAATGCCTCGAAATAAGAAAACCCATGGAACCAAAAAAACGTGGGTTCCATGGGCTTTTACTTAGAGCAATTGCTCAATTAGAGCAATCAGTGCGCTTAATCGGCTATTCTTTTTCAATCGGCAGAGCGGCGAACTGCTTTCGATCGCCAATTTGCAGGCGAAGGAGCACCGCTTCTTTCCCAGCTTTCTTGGCGCCCTCGACTTTCCGCCCCAGGGCGTCGGCTCGCGTCACGGCTTCACCATCCACCTGCAGGACCACCATGCCTGGGCGCAGCCCCGCCTCATGGGCGACGCTGCCGCGCGCAACACGAGTGATCAAAACGCCGTCGACGGCGTCGTTCAAGCTGAACTGCCGACGATATTCCTCGTCCAGGTTGGCAATGCCGAGCCCAAAGTCTTTGGCCATCGCGTCGCTGCCAACCTCAGGATCGTCAGCAATCGGCGCATTATTCGTATCCGTTGGGCGGTCGCCCAACGTCACTTTGAATTTTTTCCGCGTATTGCCGCGAAGGGCGGTGATGTCTACTTTTTCACCTGGCGCATAGCCAGCAATGATCCGCGAAAGGCCAGCGGAATCGATAATGGATTTGCCGTCTACGCTGACAATAACATCGCCTGCCTCAAGGCCTGCTTTCGCCGCTGGCGTGCCATTGACGATATCATTAATGAACGCCCCTTCATCCCGACCAATCGCCGCTGCGAAATCGTCGGTGATGTCGCGCAACGTAACGCCAAGCCAACCGCGGGTCACCGCGCCTTTTTCAATCAGTTGTTCAATGGTGGCTTTGGCAGCCGCCGCCGGGATGGCGAAACCGATACCCACGCTGCCGCCATTGGGAGAGTAAATCGCCGTATTAACACCAACCACACGGCCCTTTAGATCGAAGGTCGGTCCGCCGGAGTTACCCCGGTTAATGGGCGCATCGATCTGGATAAAGTCTAGGAACTGCCCTTGGCGGCTTTGCCCGCCAATCGCCGAGACAATCCCGCTTGTCACCGTGCCGCCAAGGCCAAACGGATTGCCAACGGCGACAACCGTCTCCCCGACCCGCAGTTTTAGTTGATCGGCGAAATTCACATAGGCCTGATTCTTCGGCGCGTCTTTGACTTTGATCACCGCAAGATCCGTTAACGGATCAGCGCCGACCAATGTCGCCTCCAATTCACGTCCATCGGAGAACCGAATCGAGATCGCATCAGCGTCCTCAATAACGTGGTTGTTCGTGACAACGTGGCCGTCTGCATCGACGAAAAAGCCTGACCCTTGTGCTTCGGCCCGGCGGGTCTCCGGCTCCTCATCGCGGGGGGCGAAATCCGGACCTTCATCTGGGTCGCCGAAGCGACGGAAGAAATCCTGAAACTGTTGCGGCACCGCTGGACGGCGCTCAACTTCGCGCTCCACCAAAACGCTCACCACAGCCGGCATCACTTTCTCAACGAGATCGGGGATCGCTAAATCCTGGGTCGCGGTCGCAGGCAGCGCTTTGATCGCCTGGGCGTCGGTCGCAACGGCGACTTGCGCCGCCGCTTCACCGGTGGAGAGAGGCGAAATCGGGGAAAAAGCGAGGAGAGCCGCTGCAGCCCCAGCGCCGAAAAGGCCAACCCCGGCGATCGCCGCCCGGTTTTTTGGCTTTTTTACCGCTGATGGTTCTGAATTGGTTGTCGTCATTCTAATTTTACTCCGTCGTTTCAACGTCCCCTTCGCAGAGGTGAATTTAGGCAAGAGCTCGCTTATGCGAAACCCACATGATGAGAGTTAGGCGAAAACTGGCCGATTAATGTTAAATATTGGACATTTTTTAGCCGATTGAAGAGGTAACGCTCACCCCTTCGGTCACCATGCGGTGAACGGGGCATTTATCAGCGATCTCCTTCAGCCTCTGGCGCTGCGCGTCATCCAAGTCGCCTTCAAGAAAAATCGTCTTGTGGAGCGTGCGGGAAACATGGGCGTCCTCTCCCTCGGCGCGTTTAACAATCACCTGGGCGGCTTTTAAATCCCACTTTTTGCGCGCGGCGTACATTTTCATGGTCATGACGGCGCAGGCAGCAAGCGCGCCTTCGACAGTGCGCGTCGGGTTCGGGCCGAGATCATCGCCCCCTTCCCCTTTCGACGCGTCAATGACCATCGGATGACCATCAACCGAAAGGGAGACGGCTAATGCCTTACCAGGAACGGTTTGGGCGGACGCCCCGCCCATGACCGGCGCCGGCGCGGCGCCGGCGAGATTGCCGGGTTGGTTTGGCGCCGTGTCCTCGCGTTGGTCGTCATGACCTAATGTCGGAATGAACCGTTCCGCCCAGGACGCAATGACTTGCGCCGCATACCGCGTATCCGCTGATTTGGACAACAAATGATCGGCCGTATCCAGACTGACAAAGCTCTTGGGATGTTTCGCCGCGACGAATAACCTTGTCGCATTTTCAATGCCGACCGTTTGGTCAAAAGGGGCGTGCATAATTAGAAGGGGTTTGTTCAGCGCCGCCGCAGCTGCGCCAACACGGTTCTGTTCGAGGTCTTCCAAAAATTGCTTTTTGATCGTGAATGGCCGGCCCGCTAGGGAAACTGTCGCGGCCCCTTTGGCTTCGATCTCCGCCCTCTTTTCCCCAATGTGCTGAACCACATGGGCCGCCTCCGCCGGGGCCCCGATGGTGGCGACGCCTTTTACTTCGGGCACGCGGGTGGCGGCGACAATCGCCGCCGCACCGCCAAGGGAATGGCCAATAAGGAGTGATGGGGCGGAAAACTCCCTGCGCAGATAGTCCGCTGCGCTCACCAGGTCCTCCACATTCGACGAGAAATTCGTATTGGCGAAATCCCCTTCCGATGCGCCAAGCCCGGTAAAATCGAAACGCAAAACAGCGAAACCCAATTCCCGCAAGGCTCGGGCGATATCGCGCGCCGCTTTAATGTCTTTGCTGCACGAAAAACAATGGGCGAAGAGCGCGTAGGCGCGGGGCGTCCCGCGGGGAAGCTCTAGGGCCGCGGCAAGCGTTTCACCCTGCCCTCCTTCAAACTCAGCCTTTGCGGTTTCCGGATGATCTCTAACGTCTTGCGCCATAGCCCGGCACCTCTCTCTTCTCTATTCTTGCGCCCAAAACATGGTGGGGTATGTAAGAACCCGAACCGCCGCCGCGCAATAACAATCTGGTGAACGAGCACTCTTCAAAATGAAAAAATCCGACCTACCGGTGAAAACGTGCGCCGTTTGCCATCGTCCTTTCACGTGGCGAAAGAAATGGGCACGGTGCTGGGATGACGTGAAGTACTGCTCCGAACGCTGCCGGCGGGCCCGCCATGGAGTTAAGGATAATTCTGCGTAACTCTTTTCTTAACCGACTTATTTACCGTGACGGGATCAACCAGGGTTCACAATGATGACCCTGATCATTCAGGCGCAAACGCCGCCAAGAACAAGGCCTATTCGAGGGCGAACGCAAATCTAGACATTTGCCAATCGAGACCGAAGAACGCCGCCCAATCGATGGGTGCTCAGGAAAGCCGCTTCGACTTTTCCGCCAAGGCACCAGTCGCCGCAGGCCGCCAACTGATTTTCCTCATCAAGCAAAAAATCCACGCCAGCGGGGGTCGGTGTCGCCGCGTACCGCCAACGATGAAGCGCGCGATGAGCGATGGGCGGAAGCGCGACCCCTGCCAATCGGGCCGCCGTCTCTATCATCGCTGTTTCGACCGTTTGCGGATCATCATCGATATGAGCTTCAGCCCATTCATTGGTCGATTGCAGAAGGAGCGATGGACCATCAGGGCGGCCGGGCTTGTCGGCGTTCAATGCGGCCCATCCGACGGCGCCGCCCTCAGCGAACCGCGCGGCCGGCCAGGGCCAGTCAATGGCGCTGTCAAACCCCAGCATGAGGGAAAAACAGGCCTCCATACGAACGCTTTCCAAAACAGCGTGAGCGGAGAATTCATCGGGCAGAAGCGCCATTGCCTGTGGCGCCGGCGCAGTGGAAACGACCCAATCGACGGTATCTATCAGCTCACCCTCCAATCCAATTAACCGCCATTTTTGTTGATCTCGTTCAAGCCGCGCCACATGGGTTTTCAATCGCACGTCAACGCCGCCGCCCGTCGCTGGGCGGCTAGATGTCTTAGCGGCACAGATCTCTTCGTTCAGCGCCTTTGCCAGGCTGTTCATCCGCGGTGCCCCAACATAGCGCTGTTTTTGGGTTGCCTGATCCTTCGGCGCGTAGATTGTCGGCGGCCACGGTGCAATGATCTCCCGCTGGATATAGGGCGCCAGCCATGTCATGAATTCTTCACTCTGCGCGGTAAAATACTGCGCACCATGATCAAATTCATAGGGGTCCGCATATCGCGTCGCCATGCGACCGCCCACCCCGCGAGATTTCTCAAGCACTGTCACGTTAGCGACGTCGCTTAAGCGTTGCGCAAGGGTCAAACCGGCAAGGCCCGCGCCGATGATGGCTATTTCGGTCATATCTCTTTTGGCAGTAAAGATGTTTCAGTAAGCTGTTGTCAGAACCGATGCGGAGACATCTCCCTATCGCTTCGATTTTGGTTGATCGGTGTACGGCCGCCAAGATCCATCACGCCAAACAATTGGATCAGCGCTAATCGGATGATGAAGCGTATCAATATTTTTCCGCGCAAGCTCAAGCATTCGATCCAAGGCCACCCGGTTCGCACTATCTGCATACATTACAACGTCACGCGACGGCGCGACCAATACCGGATCCCCCGCCATTTGAGCCGCCTGCTCATCCCAGAAATCACTCATGTAAATCACTGAAGCTTCATAATTGTTGTCTAACGTAAAAAAACCAACACCGTTGCTAATCTCCGCCGTTAGCGGTTTTTCAATTATATACTCATGAAGATTTTTTACGGCACGGTCGAATGCAGCCTCGGCCGTAAGGCCTATTTTTTCTAAATCGCCATATGAAAGGAAGAAAATAATAGGCTCACCATTGATCGCGATCAGCTTGGCATAATTGCCGGCAAGCCGCTCTCCGACAGGCCCCTTCACTTGGCTAACATCGACGCCTCTATCAAGCACTCCTTTAACACCTAAAAAGTCTTTATGGCGAATAACAGGAAGAATTTTTGGCAAAATACTAGATGCTTTATCTTCGGGGGCAACGTTTTTCAAACCAATGGTTGAAGAAACATATCTTTCAACGAGAGCGCGCCGGTCATCACGACTTGTCATCTCATTTATTTCTAGATGCAGGTTCGTCAAAAGAAAAATAGATTCCGTTTGATCTCCCCAAGTTAGCAATAGTGTGTCCTCACCCGATCGTTCTATGCTCTCAATACCTTCTACCGATGCAAACTCATTCGTTAAAACAACTTCTAAATCATCTGTAGACAGAACGTGTTTTTCAAGAATTGTGAAATCGGAACCCATTGCTTGGCAATAGTGACACATCACAATCGCGGTTACAAAACAAAAAGTAGAAACCCGTATAATAAATCGCATGAAGACTGTAGCACCTTGGTAATGCTCTCACCGCTAGTCGTCCGCCCTTAAGCCGACATCGCCGCGACCGATGATTTTTCTTTCAATAGCGCCACTTCCTCGGATGGTAATAACGGGTCGGCGATCTCCAAGGTCAAATTCATGAGGCGTTTCGCCCTTGCGCGATCCTCCCCCTCGGCCGCTCTGATTTCCAGAATGACGTCATTGGCGTAACGACGCACTTGAACAATAGCGTCATCCGCGACACCGCCCGCTAGGGCGCTGCGCCCGAGGGAGCCTGCAATCTCTCGCACATCGGCGAGAAACTGTGCGGCGGCCCGGCCCTGGGATGATGTGACATGATCGATCATACGGTCTGTATCCGGGCGCAACCCCATCAACCGCGACGACCCGCCGGCGTGGCGCGTCGGTTGAGCGCGCCGGATAGCGGATAACGCCTGCTCCGCGAAACGTTCACAGGCGGCAGCGGCGACATCCCGGCAGGCTTCCGCCCGGTTCATCATCGCCGTCTCGCCTGTTTGACGGGCTTCAGCGCCAACACCGTCGGCATAAAGCGCAAAATAGCGCAGCTGAGCAGCCGCGTCACCAGCATCAAAAACGCTTTCAGAATCCCGTTCCAATGCGCGGGCAAGCCCCTCTAAATCCTGAAACATCGTTTCAATGACGAGGTCGGCATCCTGCTGCGCATCTGGCAAATTCTCATCGCGGATATTCGCAAAATGCGCATAAAGCCGCACCGCGCGCCATGGCGCCTCTAAACGACTCGCCAAGCACAAAAGAATGTAGTGCGCCAATGCTGGCATCTCGGCGTGGGCGCCGGCGTAAATGCCGCGCACCGTATAAAGACGCTCTTCTTCTAAGACGACGACCGGTTTTGGAAACGCCGCCTGAACCGCTTTGAGGTGGTGTATCATAGGGATCAGCGACACCAACTCAGCCAAATCATGCATTGTGGCGGCGCCAACCGATCCGCCCCCCAATCGCTCGATGAGATCAGCGCGGAAGGTATTATCAGCTTCCGCATGGGTGAGCAATTTTTCAATACCACTTGCGCACGCGGTATAGAGATCGTTTTCTAAGCGATCACGCTCGGCCTTTTGCTCATCTGATAAAGTATCAAGGTCGTGGCGCGATAACCATTTGTCTAACGCTTTCGCCGCGCGCGCGGCATCAAGGCAGGCGGCATCTTGCTCAATCAACCCCCAAATGCGCCCCAGCGCCGTCCGTGGCAATCGTGCGCGCCGTTTGCGGCCTCGCCTCGTCGGGGTAATAAAATCTTCAAAAGGCGTGAAAAAAATACGTTGTGCGGACAATAAACGTTTTGGCAGGCGCGCGCCGCGCCCCTTAACAAGCGTCCGCAAGACATTTAATAGCTCTAGATGAGGTATATTCTCACTTTTACCAGCATCATTTTCGACGCCGTCAATATTTCCATAAAGACGATCGCGGTCAATAATCGAGATAAGCTTGCCAGCCGCGACGGTAGGGAGTGACTCAAGATAACGCTCTATGCGGTTCCACTTTGAAGAGGAGACGCCATCGGGTTTTACCGGTTGCTCATAACCGCTGCCTTTGGGTGACAAAATCGTTCGCGGATGCAACACCTCTTCGGGCGTCGCCGAAGAACCATCGGAGCGATCATCAGTAAGCCCTTCATATTTAACATCGCGGGAAGAATCGGAATCGATAGACCCCATCGGTCTCTCTTTCGAATTTGTTAATTTCTCTCCCCACGAGAGTGACTATAAGCCGCTTGCGGAGTGTTGGCCAGCTATACGTCAACGAAATGTTTGCGCGGATACTGCGCGTCGCCGTTTGACCAATGGCGAATAAACTCCTCAAGCTCCGCATCCCCGCCCTCGGGAAGCATTATCCGCAATTTGACATATTGGTCGCCGGCGCGGCCCTCGCTCGTTTTCACGCCGCGCCCTTTCAATCGCAGCACCGCCCCAGAGGAGGCGCTTTTCGGCACGGTCAACGCCACATCGCCGGTGATGGTCGGCACGGTGATTTTGCCGCCGAGCACCGCTTCAGCAAGGGAGATCGGCGCCTCCAGGTGGATATCGAGGCCGTCGCGATCGAAATGATCATGGGGCCTGACCTCGACATCGACATAGACATCGCCCGCCGGACCGCCGCCTAATCCTTGCTCGCCCTGGCCGCGTAGGCGTAATGATTGACCATCCTCAAAACCTGGTGGAATGGTCAAATCGAGCGCCCGCCCGTCAGGCATGGTCACGCGTTTTTTCCCACCGCAGGCCGCCTCCAGGAAATCGACTTCCAGGCGGTAACGCAGATCGCGCCCTCGCAAACCGGCCCCATCGCCACCGGCCCTGCCGCCAGCCCGCGCGCCGCCTTTGGGGCGGGATCGGGCGCCAAACAGATCGGCGAAGATGTCTCCAAGGTCGCTAAATTCTTCCTGTTGGCCGAAACCGCCCCCCATACCGCCGGGGCCGCCTTGCTCGGAGCCCGGCCACCGCCCGTATTGGCCGCCCGGATGGCCAGCGCCGGCAAACCCGCGCTCACGGCCATCGGCGTCGATTTCGCCCCGATCGAATTTCCGCCGGCGGTCCGCGTCGCCGACAACGTCGAAGGCGGCTGAGATTTCCTTGAATTTCTCCTCGGCCCGCTTGTCACCAGGATTGCGATCCGGATGGTAGGTTTTGGCGAGTTTACGGAAGGCGTTGCGGATATCAGCATCGCTCGCCGACGGGCTCACGCCCAGAACAGTATAGGGGTTCTTCGCCAAGGCCTCAGTCACTCTTTGCTACGGGTTTGTCTCGGGATTTACTGAGACATAAGCAAGTTTGCCGTCTAAAGAAGAGCGCTTGGTTAATTTCCTCACAATTTCCGCGTGAAATCAGGGTTTTGGGATCGGCGAACAACAGTCCCGACCAGGATCCTACGCCTTTTCACGCGGTCTGCACGTTCCTATCTCTATCATTGCAGCGGTTTTTCACTCGACCAGGACCCAAGCCCGACAAGATCCGATAATTGGGCGACGCGATACGTTAACGACTGGCCAGCATTCGTATCAACACCATCGGCCGCCGCTTCAACATCGCTATAGGTCATCGATGACGCCGCGCCCTCAACGCTGCGCACCACGGCGCCATTGGCCTTTATCTCGACGCGATAGCGTTCAAACGCCTCGCCAAGGGGGGTCGTTTCTACCTCCCAATTGTCTCCGCCGATGCGGGTGCGCCGGATCCAAGATAAGCGCCACCCGGTCTCCACGGCGCCCCCGGCGAGTTCTTCATATCGCGCGGCGCGCAAATGCACCGGCGAGAGCGGTCGAACGCCCATGGCGGTGTAAGGCAGGGGTCGGCTGGTGAACGTCGTCGCGCTTGGCAATTCCTGGGCGGGCCCGGCCCGCCAATCGAGCGACAACCCGGCGCGATCGACACCAAGGGGCACGGGCGCAAGCGCCGGCGTGGCGACCACGACCCGGGCGTCAACGCCAGCGCCGGCCGTCACTGCGGCTTCTGACCCGGCTTGACCGCGCAGCAGCCCCGTAAGCGACCACAGCCCGTCCTCACCAAGATGTGCATCGCGAAATTGCATCACCTCCCAGAGGTCATTATCACTCTTGATAAAGAGGATGTTGGCGCCCGCGAGGACGTCTTCCGCCGATCGCGATACCAAGATCGCTCCATCATTCGCAACCAACCGCAGCCTGATGGTTTCTTCGCGCCAAAGCCCGCTGCACTCAGCTGGTATCGGCGGTAATGGATCAGCAAGGCGGCCCATGATCGCCGCACGTTCAGCAACGCCGGCAGGGCTATTTGATATTGTCGCACCAGGTGATTGTGCATTATCGCGGTATAGCGCCACGGCGCCCGGCCACGGAACAGCGGCGGCGGCAAACAACACGGAAGAGGCGTCATCTTCTTCGCGCAGCAATGGCGCGTCGATCACCTCCCAAAGGGGGGCGCCGAAAACTGGCGCCAATGCCGGCGGAGCAAACACCGTCTCCCCTTGAGGCGCTTCGTGAACGGCAGAGGACAAACGAACCGCCTCCATCCGCCGTTCGGCGCCATCGTTGATTTCAATCACACGCCAGCGCCGTTCAATACCGCCTAGATCCGCATACAATCCATCTCCGGGTTCAAGAGCGAGTTGTGATGGGGGCAACGCAAATTGCGCTCGTTCCCGTTGAACATGGGCGTCCGCAAGAAGCGCACGCGCGCGACTTTCTGCCTCCGCCGGGTTCATGATCGCCGGCAACTCTAATCCAGTCTCACGAATATCGGCGATGTCAGGCGCGACATTGGCCGCAGCGACAGCCGGGCCATAATCAGCGCCTTCGTCTAGAAACCCAATGCGCACGGTAGAAGGGGCATCGCCCGATTGACCGAGGGTCACTGTAAAGGGGGGCGCATTATTAACCCCCGACGCGATCTCTGAAGCCGTTTGCGTCGCGGCGAGATCTTCCTGGCGAAATGTCGCAACCGGGGTTCCATGGCGGGGTTGGAAACGCAACGCGCCCCTGGCGCCGATGACCGTTTCAACCATATCGATCTGAAAAACATCAGCCAAAGGATCAATCATCTCCCGCGGGCTCATGGGACGATCGATGACATAGCCCGCAATGGCGCCCCGTACACGGCTGGTGTCAACAGCGCTCGCGTCGACATCCCCTTCTGAAACGATTGCGGCGATCAACTGATCGAGAGGCGCGCGGCCCAAACGCCCCGTCAACCAATGGCCCCGGGCCCAGTTCGGCGCATCCCCCCAAACATCATCCCGCGCGGGAAAAAACGGAAATGGCCTCGCATCCCAGGCATAGACATAGAACTTATCAGCATTAATCATCGGCCCACCGTATACGGCTGATATAGGATTGTTATCCCCTTCGCGCCAATAACGATGGTGAGCCTCTAAAAAACGCCGCTGAGCCATATCGTCCCGCGCGCCCGATGAATAAGGCGGCAAGGCGCTTTCTATTGATTTTGGATCGACAAATACATTGGGCGCATTGGCGCCTTTATCAACGGCGGGGCAACCGATTTCCGTAAATCGAAATGGTTTCGATTGGGGTATCCAAGGCGTGGGCGCCGATGCGCGCACACCACCCTGGCGATTATGATGAGGGCTCGCCCACCAATTGGCGAAATCCTTCGCACGGTAAATCCACGCCTCGTCATAAGCGCCATCGGTAATTTGGGTGCGGATCTGGTCGTCGCGATCGCTCTGGCTCGCATAAAACCAGTCATAGCGCTCCCCGCCTTCAATATTCCCCATGAGATAGTCAATATCGTAGGGGCTGTCGGCGAGGGCCCCATCTAAATGGGCGGCGCTATCGCGCCAATCGGCAAGGGGCGTATAATTATCAACGCCGATAAAGTCGATGTTACTATCAGCCCACAATGGGTCCAAATGAAAATAAACATCACCGCCGCCAGGCTGGTGACCGAACCATTCCGACCAATCCGCACCATAGGATAACTTCACGTCGGCCCCAAGAATGGCGCGCACATCCGCCGCTAGGGCGACCAACCGATCAACAAACGGATATGCGCCGGCGCCGGAGCGCGTTGTTGTTAATCCGCGCAATTCGGAGGCGAGAATAAACGCCTCTACCCCGCCCGCCGCTCTCGCCAACCACGCATAGTGGAGAATAAACCGTCGAAAAGACCATTCTTCCGGCCCCGAATAGATGACATCGTCACCCACAATTTGAAAATTACTAGGCGCGGCCGCGCCAAAAAAGGCGTCGACATCGTTTGCGGCGACGGGCGCGCCATCGGCGCTTGACGCGATCCGTCCTCGCCATGGAAAACCCGGGGCGTCCATCAAGATGAAGGGGTGGATCATGACATCGATCCCCCGATCATTCATCGCCCTTATCGCTTCCACCACGGAGCGGTCCGCCGGCGTCCCGCCATAGACCGGTTCCCCGTTCAGGGTAGAAATAATTCGTGCACCCGCCCGATCAACACCCCCGGCGCGCCAAAAATAGGGTTCGGTCTCTTTGACGGCGGTTTCAACGCCCGGTCGCAGCGAGCAATCGCGCGCCTCGAGATCATCGCCGAACCATGAAACAACAAGCGACACGGACGATAAATTAGGCGCGGTCGCCGTCAAATTATCGAGGGAGGCGATGAAATCCGTCTCACCGGCGCTCGCATGGGCGTTTTCTGGGGCAACGACGCCTTCGCTTACCTGGCGCGTCACCGACGTTGTTCCATAGACAAATTCACCGGATCCCGGGATCATGGTGACAGCGCTCAACGCATTTTCGAGCGCCGCCGGGTCACTCTCATCCAGGGGGCGCTCCACCTCGAACGCCAATTGGGGAATGCGATTGCCAAAATCGCGCAAGGGCAAATCGTCAAACACAATGTAAGCAAGCCCGCGAAACGCGGGCGCCGCGCCTTCGATTGCTTCGATTAGGACGTCGGGGGTTTGGTCCTCCGTTCCATGATAAATCCGTGCATTGACGGTGGAGAGATCAAACGGCTTGCCGTCGGCCCACACCCGGGCAATCCGGCTGATGGGGCCTTCGCAAAGGCCAACGGCGAAGGAAAGAGAATAGAGATATTCACGAACGTCGGTGCGCACCGACGGGCCGCCTTTGCCGCCTGCGGTCTGCGATGTTTCTGACACGGTCTCGCGAAAGCGCGCGGCCCAGATGAGTTGGCCCGCCACCCGCGCCCTGCCCCACACTCTTAAAACGCCCGCCCCTTCCGTCGAAGCTTGTACGGAGAAACTCTCTAAACGCGGCCCTTCGACGGAACGACGGCGCGGTCCGAAAATCGCGTTGGTGAGACTGCTCGTGGCGAAGGACGCAGCGGCGCCCGCCACCGTTCGCGCGACAATCGCGCCAAGGCCGGCGCGAGCCGCTTGAGCCGCGCCGGTAAGGATTAATTGAGCCATAGGGCGGGGCTCCCTTCGCTATTCTCCGTTCCCGTTGCAATACCCGGAAAATCAAAAACACCGGCAAGACGCGTCAGCCACCAGCGGTTTAGCCAACTTTCGACCACAGCGCGCCCGGCATAGGCGTGAATAAAACGATCATCCGCTGAGACGATGCCGCAATGTTTCGCCGGGCCATCGCGCGCCACACGAATGATCAAGACTTGCCCAGGCTGAAGCATGATCGGATCAACCGGGCGGAGGTGGCGGCGCGCAGCCGTCAGCAAAGGCTCTTCCGCGGTGCGGGCTTCATTCCAATCGGGGGTATATGGCGGGGGCGTTTCGGGCTCGCGCCCATAAACCTCCCGCCAGACGCCGCGCAATAACCCGAGGCAATCAGCCCCCTGCCCTTTAGCGCTCGCCTGGTGACGATAGGGCGTGCCGAGCCACTCGCGCGCTATCGCGACCACATACGGTCGATTTAGCGCTGCGCTTTTCGTTTCAGGCGCGAACGGCGCTACCCGTTCATCGATGCAAGACTTGGCGGGATTGAGCGCCGGATGGGTCATCGCCGACCCCCGTCATTTTGATCCGTTCGCGTTGGATAACTGACAGCAAAGTCGTTGCCCGGCATGAGGTGAAAGCCCCTAAAATTGATGATGTTGTTGAACTTCCCCCGGCAGGTCTCAGCCCGGCGATCGCACCCCGCTGTCACGACAAATCGATCGCCCGCCGCGATTGGCGCGCCGGTTGGCAACCAAAGCTCAATAATGCCGTCAGCCCCGGCCCCGCCGCCCGATTGGTGGGTTTTCACTGGCGCGCTCAGCCCCGTATTGGCGCCGTCAATCCATCGCAAAACCCCGTCGGCGAACCAATCAGCGTCAAACGCGCCGAGCCCCAAAACCGAAAAACGCTGTTCGCCCAAAAGCGCGACGACGGCGCCATCGGCGCGATAGGTTGATTGCTGCAAATCAACGCCGCAACGCCCATCGCCAACGACCGCGTCGCATTGGCGCTGATAGACGCGGCCCACCGTGCGGGACAGGGCATGGGTCAACCCACGGATTTCAACGCGAAACCGTTCCCCCTCCCGCACGACTTCTCCCAAGACGCCCGTTTTCAACAATACCCGTTCGGACGGCGCAGCCCAGTTCACGCGCCAGATCTCAATCTGGGCGCCGTCATATCGGCCCGCCGCTAAATCGTCTGTTGAAAGAGCATCATCGGTCAGGGCGCCTTCGATCTCGGCGTTGTCAACGGCGAGGTCGGCGGTCGCTTCAAGGCGCGATCCATCGGCGCCGCTTTCGGGGCGAAAGGAAAGATCATCAAATGTCAGTGGGCGGTCGTGATCGGTAAACCCCAAGGCGACGCCGTCTCTCCGAACAATGCGCCAGCAGGTGCAAAGGGTCGTCGCCCCCGTATTCAGGTGATCCTGCAGTGACGGTGAAAGCTGCCTCATGACAGCACCTCAACCATGGGGATTGATGGAATATCCCCGGCCCTGAAGGACGCAAGGTTAATCTGTAAACTGTCGGCGTCAAACCGGACGGGCACGTCAAAGACAAAGCCGACGGTTATTACCGCCCCCGCCGGCGGCGCGGTATCGAACAACACACGTCCCTGGTCGGCATCGACTGTAAAGGCGTTTGTCTCAACACCGTCGATCGCAGCGATCACCGAGCCCGCCGCTGGCTTAGTGATACGCCTTGCATACGTCCAGCCGCCGCTCTCATAGGTTTTTTCAAGATCGAAATTGGTCGCGGCGCCGTCGCCATCGGCGAGTTGTTGGTCCGTCGGCGTTGGTTGCTGATCAGCGGCGCATGATTTGTGGTCAAACGGATCGCGGAAACGGAACCCGTAAAGTCGGCCATGGCGGGCCTCAAAAAACGCGATTACCCGCTCGATATCCGAGAGGGATTTCACCCCGTAACCAGCGTTAAAACGCCGCCGCGACCCGGCCCAAGGGCTGTTGCGTTCTTCATGCCCCGAAACGAGACTGACAATATCCGTCCGCCGCACCGGCCCGCCTTCGGCGTTTAAGGCAATGTCGAGGGGGAAGAGAACATCATGAAAATTGCTCATCGATTTCGGTCTCCTCGGCTGAGGGCGCGGGCAAGGCCCGCCGCGATTTGCGTCTGGGAGGCTTCGAAACTCGCCGCATCGCGAACACCCGGCAAGGTAATGGAAACGGAAATGGGCTGTCCGCCTACCCCGTTATTGACAGACCCGGCAGTGGCGGGGGTGAAAATCTCCGGGCCCCGCTCGCCCACAAGAAATGACTGCCCCGGCGCGACAAGACCGCCTTCGGCCCGCCCACCGCCAAAGGCCGCGCCCAAAGCGGCTTCAATGGGACGGCGCACAAAAGCGTCAACGCCAGAGCGGATAAGATCGCCGGCGATGGCGCGCCCTAAGCGACGCAAGGAAAACTCGCCAGTGCGCGCCGCCCGGGATAACTCCCGCTCGATATTGCGCGCTGCGCCGGCGAATGCGTCCTCAATGAGGACGGCCGCTGGCGCAATCTCCTCCCGCGCGATACGGGTGATTTCCGCGCTGGCCTCAGAAAGGCCGGTCGATAATCCGCTGGCGTCAAAATTAATCGATAAGGTCATTTTTATGATCCGGAAACTGATGAAGAAGCGCCGCCAACCCGGCATGGGTCAAAGGAACGTTCGCGGGGGACGGCTCAACGAGCCAGCGCCATTCCTGCAGGGACAAATCCCAGAACGCCGCTGGCGCGAGACCAACCGTCATAACGCCCGCCCGAAAGGCCTCTCGCCATTGGGCCCCAGGGGTGATGCGCCGTCGAACAAGGTCGCCGCCTTGTTCGGCGCGGGCGCTTTTCCCACTGGATCGGCGCCTTGATTCTCAGTAACGGTCAGCCCCGAAAACGCTGTGGTGATCGCTTTGACGGCGTCACCAAGATCAAGGTCACTCGCCTTGAGCGCCGCAATCGTCAAGGTGGAGCCCCCGCCGAGAAGCAACGCATGTAAAATGAGAAGAATGTCCGTAACATTCGGATTTTTTAAACGCTCACCGACGCTGTTTAGATCACCGCCCAACCCTTCCTCGATCGCCGCAAGGGCGCCCAGGGTCAGGCGAAGGGGTTCATTGGATTCATTAATGCGTAAACTGAGGGCGCCAGGACGAAGGGAGGGTTTCTCGGTCATGATGCGCCCCCCGTTGCCAGCGGCGTGAAGGTAAGCGCACCGGCGGAGGCAAGCGACAGGGAGAACGTCGCCTCGCCGTCATGGTCGCCCGCATAATCCAGATTAGCAATTTGGAAGGCGCCCTCAATCTCCCCAAAGCCGGGGATCACAACGCGCCATTGGCGAATGGCGCCGGCGAAAAAGAGAGCGCGGACGGTTTCAGCCGCCCCGTCATTGAGGAACACACCGGCGCCGGCGACGCTCGCCGCCCGCACCCCGGCTCCGGCGAGTAATTCACGCCAACGGCCTTCGCTTTCCGCATGGGTGACATCCACCGTTTCAGCATTCAGCGACAATGATTTTGTACGCAGACCTGCGACGGTGGAAAACATTTGCGGCGCGCCACCGTCACCTATTTTTAGAAGAATGTCCTTACCCGGATGGGGTGTCATGGGATGCTCCTATGATTGATCGATTGAAAATTGCCTGTCCTAACCGCTTGTCGCTTGGGTCACCGCGCGAAATCGCATCGCGCCGCCCCAACTGGCGCCGTCAGGCTTTGGAAACACATCGGAAAACACAAAGCGTAGAGAAACGAGCCGGCGCCCTTCGAGCGACAACGCGGCGTCTTGCAACGCATCATAAAGCGCCGTCATGGCTTGGCGCGCTTCTGCTCTGCCTTGTTGGCGGGCATGCACGCGCAATCGAAACTCATGAACGAACCCGCCCGGCGCGCCCGCGATGGGGTTCACCCGCCAATCATCAAAAGTTGTAAACGGATAAACAGGCCGGCGGGGCGCAATATCGAAAATGCGAGGCGGATCGCCGAGGACTGATTTCACATCATCGCTAGAAAGCAGATGTTGATAAACCGCGTGCTGCAGGGCAAACGCCGCCTCGCTGGGGGTATCAATCTGAGTCTCTGACATTATGCAGCCTCCTCACAAATTAGCGTCAATCGCGCGCCGCGATCATCGGCGTCTTCCAAGGACGTAATGTCGTAATCTACCGCTTCAAACCGGAGACGATCGCCAAGGGCGATTCCGTCGCGAAAACGAATGGTGACCGACAAGCGGCGCAAACGGACGGATCTGTCACCAGCGATATCGCGAACAGAAGAAAGCCGTTCAACAATGGCCCAGACATCCGTATCGGGCACATAGGCGATTTGTGCGCCCCCCGCGCCATCGGGCGCGGAGACTCTGGCAAGTAACGTTACAGCGCGCCGAAACGCCCCGGCGCCCGGCGCCTGACGTGGTGAAGGCCGACGCCCCGTCATAGCCGCACCCGACGCCAAGGCGCGATGAGCGCGGCGACCCCGTCTATCATTGAACAATCAGCTTCGCGATGTTCAAACCAAAACGCCGCCAGTTGTTTCACCGCAAGGCGTAACGGCCCCGGCGCATCATCAGCGCTTGCCCAACCAACAGTAAAATCGATGGTCAACCGCTCAGAATTGGGAACCGGTTGGCGCAGTTGAATGACGCCGCGATTGCCCCCTTGCACCGTATAAAGATCCGGCGCGACCGGCGAACCGGCGCCCTTCGCGCTATGGGCGGTGATGGCGTCGACGGCGACAAACGGCGCAAGGGGAAGATCAATATCGTATCCACCCGCGATCCTTGCCGCATCGATTTCGTAAGCCCAACTCTGGCGCATAATGGCAAGGTTCGCCTGGGCCTCCACCATTTGTCGCGCGGCGAGCGCCAGGCCCTCCAATAACGCATCTTCTGATGCATCACTCAGTCGCAAATGCGCCTTTAGCTCTGCAAGCGTTATCGGCTCCCCCGTCGGGGGGGTCGTCAGCGTAAGGGACATAACGCAACACTCCCTTAGAAATTAAACTTACCGGGCTTTGTCGGGGCGGGCGTTGGCCACCCGCCCCAAATCGTCGAAAATTAGCTGGCTGAAAAGCGAAGGAATTTGACCGCATCAAAATCCTGCACGCCGCCACCGACACGTTTCGTGGTGTAGAAAAGGACGTACGGTTTCGCCGAGTACGGATCACGCAAGATACGCACGCCCTGGCGGTCGACGATGAGATAGAACCGACGGAAATCACCGAACGCAATGGAATGGGACCCTGCGGTGATATTCGGCATATCTTCCGCCTCGGTCACCGCGTAGCCCATCAACGTGGACGGCGCGCCGGCCTCTAAGGATGGCTGCCAGAGGTAGTTCCCATCAGCGTCTTTAAACTTCCGCACCGTGTTGACCACGGACCGGTTCATCACGAACCCGCCATTAGCGCGGAACGATTGTTTCGGCGCATAGATAAGATCAAGGAGGATGTCCGCCGGGTTTGCCGCGGGAAAATCACCGTCAACACCGGTTGAAATCACGCCGATTTCACCGTCTTGGCGTGATGCTTCCGGCGCCGTTGTATAGGAGAGAAATCCCCGCGGTTGATTTACGCCATCACCATTCACAAAGGCGGCGGTTTCCTGGACGGCGAATTCGGCTTGCACTTCATCGGCGAGCCATTGTTCGATATCGACAACGGCGTCGTCCAATAACGTCTGGCTCGCCGCTGGCAGGGCGTAAAGCTCCTGTGTCGGAAAATCGATGGCGGAAATCGTCGGGGCCTGGGTCTGGATCCGACCTGCCGTCTCGCCAACCCAACCAGCCGCCGCGCCGCCGAGGCTGACGGGCTTGCGGAAACTGTTGACGCCAACTTCCCGCACGCTCGCGATCTGACGGATCGGTGATATATCACGCACCGCTGCGGTAATGATACGTTCCGTCGTCTCCGGGGCGAGATAGCCGCCTTCGGCATCGGTGGAGGTATTGAGGTTTTTGGCTTCAATCGACCCGTGATCACCAGATCTGATATACCGTCCGAACGCCGCTTTTGTTTCATCGACAATGACGCCGCCGGCGCCCTTTGCCGGCCGGCGTTGACCGAGAACAACGCGATCAATCGCTGCTTTTTGTTCATCAAGGGCCTTGTTTAGACGGTCAATCTTATCGGTGACCAAAACGTCTTCACGCTTGCTCTTTTCCAATTCCTCAAGGCGGGCGTCATTGACCGATTTAAACTCTTCAAATGCGCCTAGAAAGTCGCGCATCGCATTTTTAAGGTCGCCGTGAACTTCGGCTTTGGTTTCGATACTCATAGGGTACTCCTTAGACAGATAGAATTGATGCTGCATCGCGAATGGCATTGGCGAAAACATCGGCTTGAGTGTTAGAGGGGGGCGGCGCGCTTGTGATTGGATCGCCGACAAGGGTGACGCGCGCCTTTGGCGCCATGGGGAACGTCACGAGAGACACTTCCCACAATTCCGCTTCTGTAATGCGGCGACCATCTTTCGTTTTAACGGCGCGGCGCGTGCGGTAACCGATGGATAACCCATCAAGAACGCCGGCCTTCGCCATGGCGTGGGCTTCGTTTTGAGTTTCCGAGACAAGCAGAATTTCACCGAAGGCGTATAAGCCTTCGCGGCGGCTTTCAAAACGCGTCCAGCGACCAAGAAGCGTTTCAGGCTGGTGCTGATAAAGTAATTTAACACCGGCCGCGCCGCTTCGTTTTAAAGATCGCTCAAAAGCGCCTTCAACAACGATATCGCCATTTAAATCGGGTTGCCCGTAAATCGCAGCCCAGCCTTCAAGAGAAGCTTTCAGGGTCATTACATCTTCTCCCGGTCTAACTTCATCTCGATACGCGCAAGGCTCGCGCGCATCGCGGCAACTTGCTCTTCCACCCGCGCGGTGCGTTCAATCATCTCTTCGGAAGCATCGACGCGTCGTTCTAGCTGGGCGATCCGCTCCGCTGCGCCGCCCGCCCAAATGAGCGCCAACGCCGTCTGAACAAGGATCGCCGCGCCAAGGGCGATCGTGATGCGCGGTTCCGCGATGGGCGTCGTGGTATCGCGTTCATCACTCATACACGCCCTCCGCGCCGCATGATTTATCGGCGGTTTTCGGTTGATCAGTATTTTGCACCGCCTCCGGATCGCTTTCATCAAGGGATGGAAGTCCTAGAAGTCGGCGCTTTTCAGCGCGGCTTAAGAAGTCAGCGCCAGCAACCCGCGCCCAAAGGGCGTCACGATCCGCTGAGAGCGCATCAACGCCGGTCACATCGCATTGGATCGATATATCCGGGTAAAGAGGGGCGACCCATCCGGTTAAAGCGGCGGCCGTCTTCTTCACGAGCGGCGTGATTGTTTGCTTCCAAAAGGCGAGATTTGCTTCAGCGTAATTGGCGTAGGTATTATCACCCGGAATACCGAGCAACATGGGCGGCACGCCGAAGGCAAGCGCAATCTCTCGCGCGGCGTTATTTTTCGCGCCCTGAAAATCCATCTCCGCCGGCGTCAATGACATCGCGCGCCATTCCAGCCCGCCATCAAGGACAAGGGGCCGACCGGCATTCGCCGCCCCGCCATAAGCATCGCCAAGCTCGGCCTTTAGGCGGTCGAATTGTTCCGTGGTCAGGTTCTCCGCGCCTTCCGGGCCTTTATAAACGAGCGCGCCAGAAGGACGCGCTGCATTATCAAGAAGCGCTTTGTTCCAAGCCGATGAACTGTTGTGTAAATCAACGCTCGCGGAGGCGGCTTCCAATGGGGAGAGACCATAATGGTCATGGGTAGGATGAAAAAGTTTCAAATGTAAAATCGGCGAGAACGCTTGCGCATCTACGGAAAACACCGTTTTGCGCCCGCCAACACTGTATTCGTATGCTTCCACCCACCCATCGCGCGCCGGGCGTATTTTCATCCGATCAGGGCGTAAAACGAAAAGCTCCCGTACATCGCCGTCCAACGTCACCGCCTCGAGATAGGCGTTGCCGGCTGTCTGGAGATATCCATAGAAACTCTCCAACAGAGCGGCGCCCCCCTCCTCCGGGTTCGGTCGGCGCAAGAGCGAAACCAATGGATGGTCCGCGAGGGTATCATCACCCGATTTCACAATCAGCGGTGTTGACGCCGCCGCCTCCGCCACCAGGCGAATACAACGATAGGCGATTACATTGCGCTCAAAGCCAGCGCGCGCCAGGGAGGCATAGTCCCGCGGGGTCCACACAGGAGCCCCCGGGCGCGTCACCGCTACAAGCGATTGGGCTAAAGACGCTTTTCTTTCGCAGACCGCTGGCGCGGCGCTTTGTTTTTTCAAGAAAGGAATCACTGTTGATCCTCCGTCATGGTACGCAACATCGATAACTCCTATCCGAGACGCCGGACGCCGGGCTTGGGCGCGCGCGTTGTCATCATGAGATCCGTCAGGGCCCAGACGAGAGCATCAAGGCGGTCAGGGCTAGCGCCTAATGATGACGCCTCACCGGTATAAGAGGTCATCTGTTCCTCTAATTTCGGAAAAGCGCCCACATGGCGCACGCGGGCCTGTTCATAAAGGGCGGCGATGGGCTCGGCGCGTAAGCGTTTCCCCCTTGTCGCGCGCACGCCCCGCACCGGCGCCGCCGGATCTACCTGGGCAATGACGGCTTTGACCATATCACCGCCCTGATTGACTTCCGCGACAATGCGGTCGGCGTTGTAATCATGGAAAGCGGCGACAGCGCGCCCGGCCCATTCGGTCGGTGATAATCCACCCGCCGATCGGTCATCTAACACATAGGCTGTAGGCGGATCGCCATGATAGACACCAGCAACAATGATACCACATTCATCAGCATTAGGACCCGCCGTTGCGGGCGGATCCACGGCGACGACAATGCGACCGAGGCGCTCTACAAGGTCTGTTATGGGGGATATTCGAGCCGCTTCGATACCATCCCAACGCCACAAGGCGCCGGCGACATCATCAACGATTTCGCCCATTAGTTCCTGGCGCCCAAGGGCCGTGCCTTCATATTGGGCGGCGATTTCAGAGAAGAACGCCGCGCCTAAATGGGCCCGATTATCATAGGTTGAGGCGCGCGCCGTGTAGGTTGTCGACTGCGCAAGAAGTCTTTTGAGAAGCCCCATCGGGCGCGGTGTTGTTGTCGCCACTTGGCGCGGACGGTCGCCAAGACGCAGGGCCAATTGCAAATTGCTCCATGTCTCTTCGGGATGGCGCCATTTACATAACTCATCAGACCACGCAGCGTGAAACTGGTATCCGCGTATCCCTTCCGGGTCTTCTGAGGAGAAACAATAGGCGACAGCGCCATTGGGCCATACCAACCGTCGGCGCGAGACCTCGTAATGAGGGCGCATCCCGGGATGGCCGATAGCGTTCAATCCTGAAGGGCCTTCGATCATGACCTCCCTCCCGTCGGCATAGGTTTCTGCGACAAGGGCGATGCGCCTCTTAGCGGGTTTGACACCGAGATAAGTTGGATCGAGAGCCGCATGGCGGACCCATTCTGCGCCCGCCCGGGTCTTCCCCGCGCCGCGACCGCCGAGGAGTAACCATGTGGTCCACCCGTTATCGGGGAGCACGGCTTCGTCAGCACACCATGGAATAAACCCTGGCCATTGTTGATCGGGGCGCGCCAAAATCCGCCAAGCAAAGTCAAGACCGCCTTCATTGATCGCCTCCCGAGAGGCGAGCTGGAGCAGCTTCGCCCGATCCAACGGCAGGGTTTCCATGCAGGTCGTTATCTTCCGATTGGCCGACCGTTTCGGGGGGGCGTTTTGGAGCATTGAGTTTGTCGAGCTCTCGCGCGACGTATTCCGCCAGTTGTTCGGCTTGTCTTTTGAGGTCGTTTTCCTCGCCCATCCCGTCACGGCTTTGACGGCCAACGCCGTCCCCCTGGTCGGAATTCTCATGCTCTAACGCTTCCCTTTGCAGATCCGCCCTTAAGTCAGACCGCAAGGCGGCCGCCGCCTTCGCCACGCGCATCAAGCTCTCCGCAGATCGCGCGCCCCGGTCATATTCGGTGTCGTCGAATCGTTGAGAAAGACCGGCGAGGCAGGACAACGCATGATGGACGGCCGCGCTCGCCAATTCAGCGAGGGGTTCGTTCAGCGATAGTGGTTTAAGCGCTTGCCGAGATGAATGCGCGATGCGGTCATCCGCCCTCTCGCCTCCCCCCGCTTCAGCGCTATTGCGCCTTTCCGCCGTACCCATCATCGCCTCTTCCTTGTGACCATTCACTTGATGGTTGGAAGATTAAGGCCGGCGCGTGGGGTGTTCGAAAAGGATTTGATCGGCCTCTTTTGGCCTGAAAAATAATATTTAAAATCAATGACCTGTGTATTATCTGGGGCGTTCGATAAGTTTTCTCGACCAGAGTTTTTTCTCGGAAATATCCGCTTCTGACAGAAGGTTTTTGGACACTGCGATCCCAGCCTTTTCTGTAGACCGAGGATCTCCCGTGATCAGCGGGTGCCACGGGGGCAACCCTTCTCCGCGCGCTAAGCGCCCATAGGCGCATGTATCAGGCATCCAAGGCAGAGCATGGGCGTTATTCGGCGTTAACCGAACACAATCAGGCACCCGTTCGTGGCGATTTTGATAATCCGTACATCGGCGGGTTTTTGGATCAAATAGCTGACAGCCAACATCCGTTTCGTGAATACCGTCATCATCTTCCAACAAGACGACGCAGCATCTGCCACATCCATCGCATAACGCCTCCCATTCTTGGGGGGTCATTTCTGCTAACGATTTATGTTCCCAAAAATGCGCCATCAGCGAGATATGTTACCCAGGTCATGTTACGGCGCGGTCACTTCTACATACCCTACGCTCAAATATAGTTGAAGATGATATGATCACGCGCGGTAATCTAAAGGGTCGATATTCGGCGTAATCGTCTTAAGTTATTTTAGTGACTATATCACGGAACAAAACGATGACGCCTTTCACCATCGCAATTTTCTGATCTTTGCTTGGCGTTTCCCAGAAAAAGGATCAGTATAAAACATGACGCTGGCAGTTTACCTGCACCCCAACGGCGTCGTGGGCCGGCTGCGCACTCTCTCCTTTAGCGCGGTCGGCCACCCTTCTCTACGCGCGCGCCAAAAAAATGTAAATTCTTGCATTGCGGCATGATTGCCAATGCGGGAATTCCACAACACATTCGAGTGGGCGGCAGGAGCGCATAGCGTTGGCGTTGGCGATCCGGAATTGGCGGCAGGTCTAAAATGAGCAGACAAGCCCAGATTATCGCAGCCTATAACGCAAATGCAGTACAGCTGGCGAAACAGTATGATGGGCTTTCCTCTGAAACACTGTATCATCCGATACGGTCATTTTTTCCGCCGCCCACCATCTCGGGCGTGCAAACAAAGGTGATCGATATCGGCGCTGGCGCCGGGCGTGATGCCCAATGGCTCTATGAGCAAGGATATGACGTCACCGCTGTCGAACCAGCAAAAGGTATGCGTTCAGAAGCACGCCAATTGCCAAATACAGATTGCGTGAGATGGATTGACGATCGGTTGCCAACGTTGTCGCGGGTTCTAGCTCTCAACGAGACCTTCGACCTCGTTTTGATGAATGCGGTCTGGGCCCATCTGAGTAACGCAGAGAGAGCCCAATCCATGCCATTGCTCTTTAGACTGATCGTATGCGGCGGCCGCCTGATTGTGTCAGTTCGGCACGGACCGGCATCACCTGATCGACCAACCTATCCTGCGCCCGACGAAGAAACATCGGCGCTTGCAAAAGAAGCCGGGTTCGCCAACCTGGTCGAGAAAACGACCCCATCTGTGCAACCTGATAACATTGCCGCTGGCGTCACCTGGACGTTCTTTTGTTTTGAAAAAGAGTGAAAGGCGATAGGCTGACAGGCCCCTTTCTTCCACGCGTCACCCCAACGAAGGATTTTCCATGCCCATCCTCGCTATTACACCCGCCGGCGCCTGGACCGCCCTCGGCCTCGCCATTTTGCTGGAGATCGCGGGCACAACATTGCTCAAAATGTCCGATGGCTTTGAAAAGCCGCTCTATGGCGGGCTGTCGATCCTGGCGTTTTCCTTGTGTTTTTGGGTATACGCGCCGGCGCTAAAGGTCATTCCCGTCGGCGCCGCCTATGCCATTTGGTCGGGCGTCGGCATCCTCGCCGTCGCCCTCATTGGCGCGTTCTTCTTCAAACAACAGCTGAGCCTAAGTCAATATGGCTTTATCGCCCTGATCCTTATCGGGGCTATTGGGCTTCGGTTAACGGCGACAGACGGCGCTTAAGAGCCCAGGAATAAGCATCAGCGAATTAACCGGCGACCATGCGTCCCTTGCGGCCCGCCACTGTCTGGCGTAGAGGCGGATCCCATGACCCAAGCCTTGCCCGAATTTGACGATATCGCCGCCGATTTTGAGTTTCTCGACGACTGGGATGAGCGATACAAATATTTGATCGATCTCGGTCGCGCCCTGCCGACGTATCCGGAGGATAAACGCGATGATATCCACAAAGTGAAAGGCTGCGCCAGCCAGGTCTGGTTAGCGCCGATGGTCGAGACAACGCAATCAGACTCGAATGGGACAATCTCAGTCATTCGGTTTTCGGGAGACAGCGACGCCCATATTGTCAAAGGTCTCGTGGCGTTGTTGATCGCGTTGTTTTCGGGAAAATCAGCCGAGGAAATTCTTGGTACAGACGCCCATGCCGCGTTGGCGCCATTTGACCTGAATGATCACCTCACCCCGCAACGGTCCAACGGTTTGGCTTCAATGCTTGCGCGAATTCAGGATATCGCAGCAGCCCATAACGCGTCATGATGTGCAGGTTCTGATTTTTCTCAGCCTTTATATTATTGCCATCGTCGGCGCCTGTTTCATCCAACAGCGCGTCGTTGGGCGCACATTGATTTCACCTCCGGTGGCGGCGCTTGTTTTTTCCGGGTAGCGTTTGCGTGTGGGGGGCCGATCTGGCCGTCCTCGCATGCTCTTGAGCGTGATTTATTTTTTTGTTCGGACGCAGGTGCAACAAGCGACTGCCCTGCCGCAAGGGTTTGCTCGATAATCTGTTTTAATCGTCCGCGTAACGCTTCTTCCAATAATGAGACTTGGTCATCAAAAAGCTCATTGTCCCGCTTATCTTCGATGACGTGGCAGGCATAACTAACCGTCGAGACCTCACGATCAAATTCCTTTGCGACTTCGCGCAAGCTCATTTGACCGATGACATGGGCCAGATACATCGCGATCTGGCGCGCGAGCGCCACAGACGCGCGTTGGCGCGTGGCCATTGTTAAACGACTCAACGGGATGTCATACGCTTCAGCCATTACCTCGATCGCCGCCATCGCAATACGTCTTTTGAAAAGCGGAGAGTAGCCACCGCGGCGCTTGTAAAATTCCTGGTTCGTCATTTCCGGCTCCATCCGATATCGCTCGTCTCTCAGCGTGCATTATCGACAATCCCCACTATGGTAAGGAACGACAGGTTGTGTTCGATAACTTTGACTAAAGCGAATTAGAGGACGGTTAGGATTTATGATTAACGAGCGGTTATCTTTCCGAATACGGACAAAGAACCACCGGGGGTTGTTGAATTAAACTGCACAACCAACTACATGCTGTTCGCAAAAACGCCCGCGCTATGAAGCGATAAACGCCAAGAAGAGAGCGACGCCAAGAACAACCGCGACGCTGAGCGCCATAAATCCAGTAGGCCAGGCCCGCGCCATGTTCCCTTCCGGCCCGTGAACGGCATAAACCCTCGACATCGCGTTCAGGAGGTGGCGGCTGAAAACGCGCCATAAAGCATTCCATAAACCAGCTGACGCCGCCGCCGCCCACAACAGCACCTCGCGACCCGGAACCCGATACAACCAGTCCGTATCAAGGTTCGTTGAAGGGACCTCCGCAGGGTAACGTTTAGTCAAAATCAGCACCGCAAACGCGATCACCGCCCAAATTAACAACTGAAGCTGTTCAACAATGTGATAAGCAGAATATGGATGATAATCCGCTAATTCCTCCGGGTAAGGTAACAATCCGTAAAGAATGTCGGGAAAAACGCCGATTGCGATGCATAAAAAGGCTGAAACGCCCATCGCGATCAACATTGGTAAAGGGGCTTCCTTCGGGCGTTTACCACTATCATGGGCGAAGAACGTGAAAAACGGGATCTTGATGCCCGCATGCTCCAACACGCCGGCCGAGGCAAACAAGAGTACGAGCCATATGATCAAAAGCCCGTGGTGACCGAAGGCGCTGTACTCCGCGGCGGCGTCAATGATGAGGCCTTTGGTGACAAAGCCAGCGAAGCCCGGAAACGCTGAAATTGAAAACGCGCCGATGAGACAGAACGCTAATGTAATCGGCATCGTGCGATAAAGCCCGCCGAGCTCCGTCGCTTTGGATGTACCCGTGCGGTACATGGCTGCGCCAACCGCCATGAACAGAAGACTTTCAAAGATAATGTTCGTGAACGCATAACCAACGGCGCCGTTAATGGTTCCAAGGCCAATGCCCGCGATCATGAAACCGACCTGGTTGTTAATGGAGTAGCAAAGGACTTTTCGCAGATCGTTTTCGATGAGCGCAAAAAAGATCGGGAAGATCGTCATCACAGCGCCGATATAGATCAGCGACGGCTCCCCAGGGAACGCGCGCGCAATCGACGCCACCGCAAGCTTGGTGGTGAAAATGGACAACACGATCGTGCCAGAAAGCGAGGATTTAGGATAAGCATCCTGAACCCAATTATGCAGAAGCGGGAACGCGGCTTTAATCCCAAAAGCGAGAAATAGAACAAGCGCTTCAGGTTTGATCCCATGGGTGGTCTCATCCCGCAGCCCAACTTCGCCAAATTCGAGGGTGCCGGTTTTCGCAAAGATCATGACAACGCCGGCCAACAGCGCGGTGCCGGAGAGAACCTGAATGACGAGATAACGCATCCCGGCGAGATAGGTCGCCCGCGTGCCCGGCGCCCAAACAAGAAACACCGACGTGATCGCCGCGATTTCCCACCAAACAAAGAGCGTGATGAAATCCCCCGCCATGACCCCGCCCAACGCGGCGGCAGGATAAGCAAGGCTTGCGAAAACTTGCGCACGATCAGTTTCGTGCCACGCATAGACAATGTTCAACGCCGCAGCGAGATGGAACACAATAGCGAACATGCGCGCCATCGGGTCGATGCGCAGCATGGTGATTTCTTTGCCGAACAGGGAAAGCGCGCCGTATTCGCCAAGCCCTAATCGGCTTAACTGAAACGCGGAAATTGCGATGGTCAGCAACAGGAGCGGCCGTCGCATGGCGCCGAGCCGGTTCGGAACGACCGCAGATAAAAGAGCGCCCGAGGTTAAAATGACGGCGGGATTAGCAATCAGCGCGCCTAAAAATGAGTCAGCGGCCATGACCTACTCCCGATCCTCATAATATTGTTCATCACGACCAACGAGTTTGCGTAAATGCTGACCGACAAGCACAATGAAAATAAACGCGCCAAATCCCCAAAGGGCGAAAAACACTGGAATCCGTTCCAGCGCGAAATGGGGGTGATCCTTTTGAAAAGCAGGCACGAATCCGGCGAGTGCAGACAAAACTCCAGCGCCGATCAACACGCGCAGGAACCACTTCTTGAACGTTGGCGTGTCGGCCCAGCCGCCATCACCATGGGGTTGCGAATGATGAGGCGCGAGGGGTTCGCTGTTCGTGGTATGATCATCTGACATTTGGTGTCGCTCCTGCCCTTACGCCGCGCAAAGAGTCACGCAATCAAGATCGGGCGCTTCGCCCCAATCAATCACAATGCTTTCAACAACCGATAGACGCGCATCCTCAGCCATCCTTTGAAACCGTGCTTGTGACATTTCATGGCGGGCATGGGGGTTATCCCCATAATGACGGTTCTGCGCGCCCGTAGGCGACGTATAATTTGAATGATGAAACAGCGCCATGCCCCCCGGCGACAAGACGCGTTTTGTATCTTTAAGGTAAGCCTCAACGATGTTCGCGCTGAAATGCACCATGGAATCGTAACAATAAATGGCCGAGAAAGCCCCGTCTTCTAGGGGGCGGAAACTTTTCCCGTCGCCCATCATCGCGCGCGTATGGGGGTGATCTTTGATTCTAGCGCGCGTCGCTTCAACATTTTCCGGCACGACATCAATCGCTGTCAACTGGCTGCACAATTGGGCCGCCTGTTCGGCATGACGACCGCGACCGCAGGCAAGTTCAATAACGTTGCTAAGATCTAGCTGATCAAAAAGGCGACGGAACACCATCCCCTCCCCCCAAAATCGGTGGGTCCATTTTTCAGCGTCATCATAATAGGTGGAATCGCGCCACGCGGTTTGCAATTCGGCGACATCGCGGTTTACCCGGCGTGACGGTACAATGCTATCCATCAAGGTGCTTATGAAGTTCAGCGCCATTACCGTTGCCCCGCAATTGGAAGAAGGTATTGGTAAAGATCTTCCGCGAGGAAAAACAACAGGAACGCACCGGCCGCTGTCAATATTGGCGGCAAGACACAAAAGAACGGCGCCTCGTGAAGCTTGCCCCATTCGATACCCGCGCCGCCTGCCCCTTGCATTTTCGCCCCAACATCCGCCGAGGCTGGATTCATATAAAACGCTTGAATCGGGATCGACAAAAGATACACAACATTCATGAGGGAAGAAATAATCAAGACAGCAATTAGAAGCAGCTGATGGGCTTCCGCCGCTCCGAGCATCAACAGAAATTTCGGCCAGGACCCGCCCATGGGTGGCAATCCCACAATGGACATCGCGCCCAAGAAGAAAGCGCCAAAGGTAAAGGGCATTATCCGGCCAAGGCCGCGCATTTCTGACACGAGGGATTTATGGGCGCCCACATAAATCGCACCGGCGCACATGAAAAGGGTCATCTTTCCCAAAGCGTGCATCGCGATCTGCATGCCGCCGCCCATGACCCCCATGGACGTCGCCAACATCGCGCCAAGCGTAACGTAAGACAGCTGGGAAACGGTGGAATAGGCGAGCCGCGCTTTCAAATTGTCTTTATGCATCGCGATCGCGGACGCCAGCATGATGGAAACGGCGGCGATCCACATATAGGGAACGCCAGCGCCGGACTCCTTCATCAAATCCAATCCGAAAACATAGACAACGATTTTTAAGACGGAAAAAACGCCCGCCTTCACCACCGCCACAGCGTGCAGGAAGGCCGAGACAGGCGTCGGCGCCACCATGGCGTTCGGAAGCCAGGGATGGATCGGCATAAGGGCCGCCTTGCCGATACCAAAGGCGAAGAGCCCCAAAAGGATCGCGGGGATCGGTCCGGCGGCATCCACATGGGACCCAAGAAGACCCCCCGGTGTGAAATCCGTCGTGCCCGCCAAATGGAACACCCACACAACCGCTGGCAGGAGCAAGCCGATAGACGTTCCCATCAAGATACCCAGATAGATGCGCCCGCCCCGACGGGCATTGTCATCGCCTTTATGGGTGACCAACGGAAATGTCGATAACGTCAGGACTTCGTAGAAAATAAACAGGGTAAAGAGGTTCGCCGCATAGGCGACGCCAAGGGCCGACCCAATGGCGATGGCGAAACACATATAAAAGCGGGTCTGATGGGGCTCATGATGCCCGCGCATATACCCAATGGAATAAAGGGAGTTCACCAGCCAAAGGACACTGGCGAGAAGGGCGAACATGGCGCCTAGGGGTTCGGCCTGAAACGCGATGGGCGCACCGGCCACCACCTCAAAAGAAAGGGCGTAGCCGGGACGTTGCCCGTCCCCAACAGCGGAGAAAACAATCAGGGAAAGCCCGATCAGGATAACCGCCGTCGTAATGGTCGCGGCCTCGCGTAAGTTCGGCGACTTTCCAAGAAGCCAGATCGCGACGAACCCAATAACAGGAATTACAAGCGACAACGCGATCGCATTACCGGGAGAAATCATTTTGCCCCTCCCGCCGTCAACAGCGCATCAGCGGCGCGGCCTGCAATACCGGCCGTCAAATCCGTCCGTATGCCAAAATAAACATTCGCGATTACCAACAGCCACATAGGCAAAAGGATCGACAAAGGCGCTTCTTTGACGGCGCCGCCCCTGCCCGTATCAGAAAGCGGGCCATACGCTGGTGGTTTGCGCAAGACCATAAGCTCGATAATGCGGCCCATATAGACAACCGCGATCAACGATGAGCCGACAACGAGGAACGCCGCCCAAGCGCGATCGCCCTCAAACGCGGCGGCGAGCAATTGCCATTTTGATACAAAGCCGATGGTGAGCGGTACGCCGATCAAAGAGAGCCCCGCGATAATCATGGCCGCTGCGGTAAAAGGCATTCGGTGGACGAGCCCCTCAAACGCGCGGCAGCTATGGGTGCCAAGACGCAGCATCACCGCCGCGACCGCCATAAACAAAGCGCCCTTCATTAAGCCATGATTGAACAGATGGACGAGACTCGCCTGGAGCCCCGCCGCTGTCCCGAAGGAGAGGCCAAGGAGCATGTACCCAATCTGTCCAACAGAGGAATAGGCAAGCATGCGTTTCACATCGTCCTGAAAAACCGCGACTAGAGAGGCGAAGAACATGCCCGCAATCGCCAGCGGTGTAAGAACATAATTAAAGATCGCCGTCACAAAGGCAAAATCCACGCCGACTACGGAGTATGTAAATCGGATCAACACATAAACCGCCACTTTGGTGGACGTGGCTGCGATAAACGCCGACACCGCCGAGGGCGCATAGGCGTAAGCGTTCGGCATCCAAAGATGCATGGGGAACATGGCGGCCTTTAACCCCATGCCGACGAGGATAAAGACGAACCCCGCCTGCACCATGCGGTTATCGCCATGGATCAACAGCTGCTCGCGAATATCGGCCATGTTGAGGGTGCCCGTCGCCTGATAAAGGAGCCCTAAACCGATGACGAAGAACGTGGCGCCAATCGTCCCCATGACGAGGTAATTGAACGAGGCCGTTAACGCCCGCCGATCTACCCGCGCGCCAAGGGCGACAAGGGCGTATGTCGACAGCGACGAGATTTCGAGAAACACGAAAACATTGAACGCATCGCCGGTGATCGTGACCCCCAAAAGACCGGTCATGCAAATTAGAAGCGCGCCATAAAAACGGCCCATCTGCTTCTCGTCAATTTCGGTTGTAATGCTGGCGTAGGAAAACGGCGTCACCGCCGCCGCTAACCCGGATACGAGTAGCAAGACTAAAGCGTTGGCAAGGTCGATGCGATACTCAATGCCGATCGGCGGCATCCAATCACCGATGGCGTAGGAGATTGTTCCATTGACCGCCACTTCGTGGAGCAACGCGGCGCAGGCCGCAAACGTCAACCACGCAACGACGGTCGCATAGAAATAAGGGATCCGCCCTTTCGGCAGGAGTAACGTCCAGGGCGCGGCCAATAGAGGCAGCATAATTGGAATAACGGGGAGCTGCGCGGTTAAATTCATGTCGCCCCTCCAGTTAAAGCGGGATCACCGGCCTTCGGATCGGCCTGACCAAACTCGGCGACATTGTCCGCCGCTTCCAACTCGTCTTCCTCGATCACGCCATAGGCTTCGCGTATACGGACGACCAAAGCGAGCCCCACCGCCGTGGTCGCGACGCCGACCACAATCGCCGTCAGGATCAAAACATGAGGCAAGGGGTTCGAATAAACGACATCTGCGAGGTCCATCCCAGCGTTCACCCCCGCTTCAACCGCATGATCGCCGCCGGCATGTGATTGTGCACTCGCGATCTCATAAGGCTTCGACCCTTCAGCGAGGAACGTATCATTCGCGCCCGTCGCGCCACCTCCAACCTCGTCAACATGGGCGGGGACATCGGCGGGGGCATGGATGACGCCGTGTCCGGCGTCGCCCGAACCGTCATGGGAGGAAGTCGCAAGGCTTTCGGATAAATCATTATGGCCCGATCCGGCCCCGGCGAGGGTCTCACCCACATGGTGGAGGCTTTCGCTGGCGTTCTCGGCGCCCTGATGACCTGCGTCATGCTCACCGCCATGCCCAACTCCGTGACCAGCTCCATGATCACCACCATGGCCATCACCGTGATCCGTCCGGCGTTCCATATCACCCGTGACATAAATGGGCGCTGTGCCGCCGGCGACTTTCCCGATGGAGATGTAAAAAATAAATACCGATGTCTGAAAAATATTCAGGCCAATGATTTTCTTGATCAAGTTGTCGCGCGCAATAACAGTATAGAGCCCCGTCATCATGAGGATGATGAAGATCCAGTAGTTATAGCGCTCCACAATGAACTGCAGGAGATCCATACGCCTACCAGCCCTCGTCGCGAATTTCCGGCTCTCGGCCGGCGAACATATAGAAAATGGTGGTCATGGTCGCAAAAACCGTCATGCCGACCCCGAACTCCACAAGCAAAATGCCGTAATGCTGCCCCGCATGGTGGGTGGATTCAGGCGCGATCGCGTCATAACTCAACAACCCGCCGCCAAGGAGCATGGTGAGAAGGCCGGTTCCGGCATAAAACATGAGACCGACAACCATCAGTACAGTAAGCGCTTGCTGGGGTAATGCCTTTTTGGTTTCGTCCAACCCCAAAATCAGGGCGTGGATAATAAAAGCGACGGCAAGGATCACCCCAGCTTGGAAACCGCCCCCAGGGCCATAGTCCCCATGAAACTGCACATAGAGCGCATAAACAATAATCGGCGCGAATAAGACCTTAAAAACAACGCGTAAGATCAAATGCTCGTCAGGGTTCGGCGTGCTTGAACCGTGCCTGTTCAACGGCGGCTCACTCATCGGTCCCTCCCTGATCGGCGTCGTTGCGATCGTGGACAGACCGACCGCCCCTGGCGCTGCCCGCGCCCAGCAACATCATGACAGCAAGTCCGGCGGTGAAAATCACCATGGTCTCGCCCAGCGTATCAAAGCCGCGGTAACTGGCCAAAACCGCTGTTACAATATTGGGCACCGCGACTTCATTCGGTGCGCGCTCTATATAAGCAGCGCCGACATAGGCGTTCGCCGGGGCCGCCCCATCGCCAAAGGCGGGCATGTCTATTGTCGCAAAGGCAAACACCGCCCCCACCACAAACACAATAAAAAGCGCCACGGGCGCGCGACCCGGCGTTACCGGTTTTTCGCGCCTCACGGTCAGAAGCATCGCACCAAGCATGAGAACGGTGGAAATGCCGGCGCCCACCGCTGCTTCGGTAAAGGCAACATCCACGGCGTCAAGCGAAACAAAGAAAGACGCGCATAGCAGACTGTAAATACCCGATAGCATGACGACCGCAAACAAATGGCGCGAGCGTAACATCGCAAAGGCCGTGAAAATCAACAGCGTGAGAAGGCCAAGGCCCAAAGCCGTGTTGGCGACAGTACTGAATTCATTGGGGTGCATCAGGATACCTTTCCATCAGCGGGGGACTCTGTGTTCGGATCTTTGGCGCGCCTCAACTGGGGCCCGAGAAGCGGCCGCACCCCCGTCACCCAGGCGGCGTGGGCGATGGCATGGGTCGAAACGGGGCTTGTGAAAAACAAAAAGAGGCTAATAAAGGCAAGCTTCGCAACAACGATCCAGCTCGGCGCCTGTAACATCAGGCCGAACATAATCAATTCCGCGCCCGCCGTATCGGTCACCCCCGCCGCGTGAAGCCGGGTGTAAAAATCGGGGAAACGCACCAACCCAGTCGCACCGGCAATCACAAAGAAACTGCCCGTTAGAATTAGGCCCCAGGAGAGAATGTCTTTGATTAGATGAAAATCCATGCTCACCTCTCCCCTTCTCGGCTGGCTTTTGGCAAGCGGTCTTCAAAATGGTCTTCAAAGACGGGGACGTCAGCGTCACCCATAGGGGCGGATAACGTCCTGTAACGGAAGAATTTTAGGATTGCGATTGTCGCTGCAAAATTGATCAGCGCGTAGAGCACGGCGATATCCAGAAAATCTGGGCGCCCCGCAAGGAACCCCATAACCCCGATCAGGAGAACGGTTTTTGTACCAAAAGAATTGCCCGCGAGAACACGATCGTAGAGCGTCGGCCCGGCGATCGCGCGGGTCAACGCGAGCACCATGGCCACAACAATGGCGCAAGTCGCGACCACAAAAATCATGCAGCGCCCCCACCAATTTGCGGTCCACTTTTTTCAAAGCGGACGACCCGAGCGCCCATTTCGTTGATACCCGCAACGTCGGCGAAGTCGTCCGTCAGGGCATGAATCAGAAGAAACCCGCGTTTATCGTCACGCTCTTGTTCTGCCTCTGACGTGTCGGTGTTTTCTAACTCCAAATCAACAGTAACCGTCCCTGGCGTTAACGTGACTGAATTTGCGAATGTCGCGATTCCGGCCGCTGACCGCGCCTGTGTCGGCACTCTGAAAATTTTTGGTGATAGGGTCGGCTCAATGGCCAACGCCTGGCGGGCCACAGCGATGTTGGATTTACCGATCTCTTTTGCGAGCCAAAACCAATATAAAAAGACGCCCGGCATAAGGTCTAATGGTGCGCCCTCTCGGTCCAACACGCCCGCGCGCACTGAAAGCCAAACCGACAGTGCAACGGTGCAGGCACCGAAAAAAAGAAGCAATGGTTTGTCAAAATAGCCAGACAACAGCAGCCATAGCGCCGCCATCGATACGGCTAGAAAAATCCCGCGCCCCATCAATATTTTTCCCTCTACCGCAGGACGGCCTCAAAATTCGCCCACACGCCAACGCCGCGAAAAACGCGGCGGGTCAGATTTTCGTAAAGACTTAAATTGATGAGCACTCATTGCGCTCAGAAAGTCATCAACGACATTTCCTGCAACCTGCTCAACTTTTTTATGAAAATCAACGTATCACGCGCAAAAGCTGGGCGCGATATTTAAAAATTCACGCGTCTGGGCGCATCTACGCTGAAGGGGAGCGCCGTCGCGTTGAAGAGCCGTCCTGAAAAAAGAAACGTTCGGCAGCGCCTAGACCCACAGCGCTTAAGATAAATCATCATCCCGGGCCGCCGCGATGCGTTGGGCCGTTCGGCGCAGGCACAGACAATCATCGAACGATTCAACACCATGGGCGTCGAGATAATAATCCAAGGCCTCCATGAGTAAATCTGTCTCACGCTTTTTGAGAACCGCCGCGCCAAGCTTCATCCGAAGAAAATCACGCACACTCATCCGTAATGTCACAACGGCGCGGCGAGGATTCGTCCGTTTACAATCAGAACGGGCGCCGGAGCACGCCCCCACCGCTTGAGCGGGATGGGCAGAGTGATCGGCGCGTCCATCATCCATGGGCGTCCGTGATCGTGTAGATCGTTTTGGGGCGTGGGGATCGGCCGTCGTCGCCTCTTCGAGTGCTCGTTTGACGGGCAGACGGCGCGCGAGGGGTTCTTGATCTGGAATGGTCGCCGGCACCGGAGGAGGCGTTTTTCGCGATACCACCTCGGCCGAAACCGTCTGCGGCTGCGCGGCGGGCCTCGCCTTGCGGGAGCGTTTCATCTGTCGGGCTTCTGATGACATCGCACGATCCGGAACGGCCGCGTCCGTTTCATTTTCAACAGCGATCGTCTTTTTGGTCGATTTGCGTTTCAACGCATGACGCGCCCGACCTGCAAGCCCACTTAAGCGCAATCCGTCAAGCCGACGGCGAATGACCTCTTGGGTTGATTCCCATGCATCAATTTGCGCCTGGGTTGCGACAAGCTTTGAAAAATCGAATTCCGTCCGCTGCCCGCTCCCATACTCTCCGTCGCGATAAAATGCGTCACCGCCGTGGCCGCCGCCTTTTCGCATGGCCCGATGACGGGCGGCCACTTCTTCCGGCGCTTGCACGCCACTTGCCCGATCGATCATCGGCGCGGCTTCGCCCTTGCGGGCCGTTAGCTGTTTTAGGCCCGTTCCCTTCGTGGCTGGCGCCTTCGGGCGTTTCTTTGTCCGTACACTGTCATCCGTAGCTTGACGAGTACCCTGCCCCCGCTTCGCCCGGCGGCTATCGGCGCCTAGGGATTTTTCTGACGTTTGTCTGGCGAGATTTCCCGGCCCATGTCGATGGCGGCCGGGCGGGCGGCGATCCTTATTATTTTTCATTAATACCGCCCAGCTGCCATGCTCATTAGCACCGTTTCGAAAATGGCGCCGAGGAAAGAGCCAATTCCAAAAACGCTTTTGTTGTCGCCCCTGTTTTGGGTTCCTTGATGATCAATCTGGATCAGGCGTTCACCACCCAACCGCGGGTCGCTCACCGCTAGATCGCCTTGCGGCCAAAGACACGCGCCTGCATGGCCTGCATCGAAGACGTGGAATCTTCCATGGCGCGGTATTCGCCATCAAGACGCTTTAGCCGACTTTCGATATACGCCCACAGTTCGCTGATTTCTAGTGCGGATCGGCACACCGGATCAATTTCCATAACCGTCCGTCCATCAATCATACTTGCAGCAAAATCCACCCTATGATGCAGTACAGTTGGGGCGACAGTGCCATGCTGGGAAAGCGCGATGGCGGCTTCGGAGGTGATACGGGCCCGGGCCGTTGCAGCATTCACGACAAAGATTAACTGCTTACCGCGGCCATTCACAATATCGACGGTTGGCTTTACCGCCCTCAGATCATGGGGCGACGGACGGGTTGGGGCGATTACCAAATCGGCAAAGCCTACCACTTCGGAAATGGCCCTCGTCACCGCCGGGGGCGTATCAATGACAACCAATCGATAGCCTTCATCACGGGCGCGATTGAGGTCATAAAAAAGATTTGAAAACACAGACTGAATAAACGCCGGTGTCGAGGCTTGGCGAAGGTTCCACCATTTCGCCAACGAGCCTTGGGGATCGGTGTCGATCAGCGCAACCGGGCCGGCACCCTGTCGCTCTGCTTCAACCGCCGTATGCCCTGCAAGGGTCGTCTTACCCGAACCGCCCTTTTGAGACGCAAAAACTAAAACCCGCATCGACCCCGCCATTTTTATCTGACCGATGTTTCCATGAGCCGCCCTGCTGCAAATACCGCTGGCGCCACGACTTGCCGTTATTTCTCTATTCTCAGCAGTAGGACCTTAAAACCATGCGTGCGTCGCTGGCGTAATTTAATGAAAATGCAAGGGAATTTCCGAGCCCCTGATACCCCTCAGGCGCCAACAGACGGCGTTTCGTCGGACGGCGCGGCCTCTGTCGAACCCTGTAATGACTCTAAATCAGGGTCTGCGTACTCGCGATCCATGACCATAATTTTTTGCCAAATCTTGCGAGAAAGGCCATTGGCAAGTTGTTCAATGTCGCTAGCAGCAACCGTTACCTCAGTATCTCGCGTGCTTTGCGCCAATAGGGCGGCGAGTTTTCCCGTCAGCGACGCCATCTCGCTGCAATAGTCGAAATATCGCTCCAGCAATGCGCCATGGAGACGCTGTCGCGGCGAGTGAAGCGTATCGGCTAACCGCAACGCCGGACGATTCGGGTCTTTCGTGAGCTGGTGCATATCAACGACATGCAAAAACGAGCGTAGTTCATGGAGGTAGTCAAAAGCCCGCGCCCGCTTCCACCCCTGCTCCATGCGGCCAAGGGTGAGAACGCCAATGCCGATCAACACCGCCAGGTTCATCGCGGGTTCCAAAAACTGAACGAAGGTCGTCGCCTCGCCGTCGAACCCTTCATAGTGCAGGCTCGCCGCAATCCATAGGGCGGCGAAAGCGCCAAAAATCCAAATGCCGTAAACGGAAAGGCGGATTGGCATTGCCGGTTCGCGGAGCCTTTTTGCTTCCGCCGCGCAACGTTCAGCCGTCTCTAACAACTCCGCCGCCACCCCGGCGAGACTGGCGTCGGGGAAGCGTTCAACAATACGCAGATGAAGATTACTGATGGTTTCAACAACACAATCGGCGCGCAGTATTTTATACGGCATAAGGTGTCGCCCAAAAAAAAAGCGTCAACAACGACCTAGATACGCAAAGCCATCGTCAACGCTAAACGATGTCTACCGGAAAAGCGTTTCCATCTCGTTTATAACGATAAATTGCGCCGGCCGGTTTCAACAATGGGTTAAGCCAAAAAAGAACAGGCGCGACGCACCCGTCACCGCCTAGAATTGGGTCGCCCTAAAATGGGTCGCATGGAATTGGCGCCTATAGTTCTTCGCTGAGCCCCAACAGGTGGATCATATTCGCAATGCGCGGATTCCCGTCCCAGTCCCAATACCGCAGGACAGCGCGAGCAAAATCGCGCGCGATCGCATCAAATACTTCTAAAACTTGCTCTGCGCGTTCTTCGCTAAGCGGAATGTCCGCATCTTGATGACTGATGATTTCAAAGAACACCTCGCGCGGAACGCCTAAGCCTTTACACATCACGGCAAAGGGTTCGACACCTGGGTCGCGCAGAATGCGCGCCGCCAATTCACGGCTTGTGCCCGCGATCATGCCGATGGCGTCGACAATTTCTTGGGCCGGGTACTTCCGCGCCGCTTTCAACGTACGGATCACAACGTCCATTGACACCGGTTCGCCGTTTAGACCGCGCGGGCGATGGCGACGCTCCAACATCACAAGGATTTGCTTCACCAATGGGTCGCCGCCCGGCTCCCGAAATACTGGCGCGTAGAGGTCTTCCAACGCGTCTTGAATGATGGAGCGGTTCATTGCGAACCGGGACAAAACGCGGCGACGCCGTTCAGCATCAAGCCACCAGAACATCAAAAAACCGTGGGACGGTTCCAATTCTCGCCGCTTCAACAGCAATAGCTGCATCTCGGTATCACTGACGGCGCGCGCAACAAGCTTATCGATCGCGAGCGTGGACAACTCACATTCATCGCGTCGCAGCAAGACCTTCAAGACTTCCGGTTCGGCGGCCTCCACAAGGGCATCGGCCACCGCACTGGTTAGATCCGGCCGGCGCGCAATCGCGTCGCGGTGAGTGACGGTTCCATTCTGGGCGACGTCACAAAGCAAAGACGCCGGCAGCTTGTCGGAATTTTTTATCACCGGCAGCGCGATTTCTGGCTCATCCATCATGAGCGCGCTCAGGAGAGGTGTGGGCGCTTCGGGAATTTGAGCGGCGCGCTCTGCAACCTCACGACGTATATCCGTTGGCACGCGATCGAGCATTTGAATGAGCACATCAGCCGCCAGCGATCGTTCATTCGAAGAGATTCGAGACGCCGAGAGGACAACAATATCGCAAAGCTTGCGGACGACCAGTGTGCGTTGTTGCGCAGCGACGTCCGGCTCCCCAGCCGCCTCTAGCTGGCCGTCTTCTGAGAGGTCGGCGTCAAGCATTTCCATGGGTCTTCCCGTGATTGAATTATTGTGAACGATACCCGTTTGTAGCAACATCACCCTTAACGGAGGCTTTCCAGACGGTTTCAAAGCCAGCGCTACGATTGATTAAGCGGCGTAATTCGCCGGATGGCGCCGTCAACCGTGGCTTTTCGGCGCCTTGCGCACTTTTCATGCGCTGAGCGCATTCCCCCGCCCCCGTAAAGCGTTTATGGAAGGTAAATACCGTTTTCTCAGTTTCACCTTGGGCGGGCCGCAGGCTATTAAGAAGGGCGCTATGTTTTCCACCATTTTCCGTAAAAGCCATCAGCCCCGCCTCGGCGGTATCGCGCTACTCTTCGGCATTGTGTTGGGTGTGGCGGGCTGCGCGACCTCGGCCGAAACCCGCCTGTTGGCGGAAGAGCCGAATTTCACCCGAGGCTTCGCCGACGGCTGCATCACGGGGCGCGAAACAGATAAAAGCTTCTCAACCAAGCGCGAGCGCGACGCCTATCTGTTCGACAACGACAAAGCTTATAGGGCCGGGTGGCGTCAGGGCTTTTTAGAATGCGGCGATCCGGAAGAGCGGCGCGACCGCGATTACGGCGGCGTTGTTCTCGGCAATGAGAACGACTTCTAACCAATTCTAAGGACGGCAATCATTCAATTGCATTGCGGGCTATGTGGGCGTTCAAAAACAACGCTTACAGAGCGCCAATGAACGGCACGCCGCGTTTTCGACCATCATCATCCATGCCGTATCCCACGAGGAAATCCTCTGCGGCGGCTTCAAACCCGATATAATCAGCCTCAATATCGGCGCTTCTGCCCGTCGCCTTGCGCACGAGCACGCAAACTTTTGCTTCCTTTGCGCCTTTATCCAGCACCATTTCCTTCGCAAAATGGAGGGAACGACCCGTGTCCAACACGTCATCAACAATCAGGACAGAGCGTCCAGCGAGATCGACGGAGAAATCCTTTAGCAGTTTTACAACGCCGCTCGACGCCCGTGCCCCGCCATAGGAGGACAATTGGACAAAATCCACATACGGATCGTGTCCAATTTTCTGTAACGACCGCAGTAAATCCGCCGCAAAAATAAACGCGCCGGTCAGCACGGGCGCCATCAACAAATTGTGGGGCATATCCCGCGCAATGTCTGAAGCGATCGCGTCAATGCGCGTAGCGACGGTGGGTTCATCGTAAAGCGTTTTCATGGGCCATCGCCTTAGAGTAATTCGAGCAAGAAGCCTAGTATGGTGCGCGGCGGAACCCGAGGCGCGACCAGAGGAGTAGTAGGGTTACTGCCCACGCTCAAACAGATACGCCATACCTTCAGAAATACGCGCTAAATCGTGGGCCGACCATGTGACGTGATCAATGATGCAATCATAATGATCATAGAGAATGAGACTTCCGCCTTTGTTCGCGAGCTGAATTTTACCCTTACCCGCGCCATGCAATCGTAAGGCGTCGCCGGTTTCAATTTCACCGTTAACCTCCGCCTCGCGCCCCTCGCCGTCGACGAGACGCCAGTTTTTTAACCGGATTTTCTGGTCACCCCGGTTGTAAAGGGATATCCATTCGCCTTTTCGTTCATCGCCAACGGGGTTAATCATCGCAGCATTGATCACGATACGTCGTTCCGCAAGCTTCTCCATTTGAGATCGTTCATCAACGCTTCGTTCGACGACATCCGTGATCGCGCCAATAGGAATGCGCTCCGGTGCTCTCGAGACATTGTAAATCCGGTTGCGCCGCGGCCGATTGTGATAAAAAAGCGGATTTCGTTGATACAACTCTTCTCCGAAATTAATGCCCGTCATATTTTGCAGCTCACTGATGGTGACCTGATACCGCCGGTCGGTTTTCACCGTCGCGGCGCCTTTGCGATCGCGTAAAACTCGCTCATCTTGGAAGATGGCGAATGCTTTCACGCCCAGCTTTACCGCCGCGTTGTCAGTTTTCTCCCGATAGCAAATGACTTTAAAAAACCCGGAAGGCACCCGGGCGGATTTCGCTTCCGATAAAAAGACGCTGCGATCTAGATCGCCATAAATTGGGCCCGTGAAAACGCTCAAACGGCCATTGGCGTCATCGCTGAAGGCGCGCACGATATCTTCTTCCAGCGCGCGCCATTCGTCCCTGTTCAGATTTTCATGCTGTAGCGACGCATTGGCGTAAATGAACGTCGCCTTCCCCGCTTTATCGGCGATCGTATCCGTCGGGCCCCACATCGCATTGTGCCGCATGACCATATGACCGCGATCATAAGGGTTCGAAATTTTCTGACCCGCCCGATTTTCGCGATCCGCGTAAAACTCATTCCCCAATTGGTTCTCGGCGCCGATGTCCCGGTCCTTCGTCCAAGTCTTCTTCCCCTTTTTCGATCCAAGGGGGCGCAGCTGCGTTTGATCCATGTTGAAAGCGGAATAAATCAACTGCTTCGTATGGCGGTTCATTACGATCGTATAATGAAGATGGTCGGAGTAAATCCCGCGCCGCAGAACACCGGGCTTGCGTAAGACCGACCGCCCTAACGACCGATCGAAGGTCGGCAGTGGAACATGCAGGCCGTCGCCAATAAAATCAGGATCGTAGCCAATTGTCATTTTCTCTCCCCACAATTGCGTCAAGGGAATATAGCAACAAAGGGGTTAAGATTGAATAGGCTACGCGATCAAGCGCCCAGTCGATAATCGTTTATCGAATTGTATACAGAGCTAACTTTTTACTGAGCGATAGAAACCGTAATACCCTCGGCCGGCGCAAAGGTCAGCGCCACTTCGCTGACGCCATCAGGGGCGGGCGCGCGCGTCACGAAGTCCACCACAGCGCCGCTTGGCACTTCCTCAGCTTTTGCGGCGAATGTCCACCGGGAGAGCAGGCCTCCATCGGCGTCCAACGCTTCCGCCTGCAACAAGGGCGCTGTTAACACGCCAGGTGTGTCGTTCTTCAACCGCCCGGTGATTTCAATCACGGGCCCTTGGGTCGACATCGCGACACGGTGCGTCACATCGGCGATGGTCAACCCGGTCGCAATTGTTTCTAGACCAACAGCCTCATAGGCGGTCGCGGCGCTTGGGAAGAGCGAAATAATTTTGTCCTTGTAGGACAGCGACACGAAAAGCGTCGCCGCGACGACCCCCGCCCAGGCGGACCACCCAAGGGCTTTCATCGGGGTCATCCGATTTTTGTCCCGCGCTTCGGCGCGTCGGCGCGCTTTGCGCAACGCCCGTTCAAGTTCGCGCGGTTGGACGCGCAAGGCGGCGAAAAACTCATCATTAAAGACCCGCTCTGCGATGGGGTCGAGGTCTTCGATACGGGCCAACGCTGTTGAGCGGCGACGTTCATCACGCAGACGAGGGCCTTGGCGATCACGCTGGCGCTCTTGGGCCAAATCAATATCGTCGGCGCGCCCTAAATCTTCGAAATCGGCGTCCACCACCCTATTGGCGCTGCTCTGCGCCTGCGCGCCGAATCGGTCGCCGTCAGAAACCTCTGACGCAGGTGACGCAGCCTCCTCAGGCGCGTTTGCTGGCGACGGATTGTGGCGGCGAAATACGAGACGATCTTCCTCCGCGTCATAAACCCACGCGCCTTCGCCGTCTGGGTTTTCTTCTGCGCGGGCCGCTGCCTTGTCGGACCGGTGGGTCGCGTCTTCATCCGATACTGGATGATCATCCGCGATATCATCACGCGCCGCTGTTGAGGTCTCGTCTTTTGATCTCTTTTGTGGGCTGGCGGCCGCGGATCGAGGCGGCGGGGCAAAGAGCGGATCTTCTTCGGGCTCATCATCCGCTTCTATCGAGACAGACGCCTGTTGCACCACAGGTTCTGATACGATGGTTGAGTCATCCCCAAAGCGAAAGCGCGCTGTTCCGACATCCGCTGATTTTTCGGTGTCTACCGCCGCTTCTTGCCCTTGCTGGTCGCTTTGAATGGCGGGTTCTTCTGCGCGCTTTTCCGCAGCTTTACCAAATGTCGGCTTGGCGTTGGATGCGTCGTTATTCTTTGGCAGATCAAGAGAACGTAAGGCCTCAACCGGCTCGGGCGCCGGTACAAACCAGCTTTCGTTGCACTCAGCACACCGCACAGACCGGCCATCGGGCTCGAAGCGGCGAACATCCACATCGTATTGGGTCTTACAAGCCGGGCAGGTAATAATCATACGGCGCTCATCTGTTGGTGTTCCTGTTTAAATGAACATCGCGCATCAAAACCGCATCGTGGGAAAGCAATGCTGGTAGAATCAGCTGAGGGATGCTCTGATCTCAGGAATCGTGTTGTTAAAGTTGTTCGCTTGCCCCGCGCGTGCCGCGCGCGGCCTTTCATCGTGTTTTGGGAAACGGTTTCTCGTTGATGATTGTCGATTTCGAGAATGTCGGCCTCGCCTACGACCAGGAAACAGAAGTGCTGCGGGATCTTAACTTTTCCCTCGGCGCCGGTGAGTTTCGTTTCCTCACGGGCCCGTCGGGCGCGGGAAAAACCTCGCTGATGAAGCTGATTTACCTCGCCCATAAACCGACCCGTGGTCGCATGCGCCTGTTTGACGAGGACGTGACGGACGCCTCGCGCGACGCGTTGCCCGCCTTGCGGCGCCGGATCGGCGTTGTTTTCCAAGAATTTCGACTGCTTTCTCACCTGACCGCCTTCGAAAATGTGGCTCTGCCCATGCGCGTCGCGGGCGTTAACCAAAATCACTATCGCGAAGATGTAAGCGAACTCTTAAACTGGGTGGGTCTCGGCCACCGCTTGAACGCCCTGCCGGACACGCTTTCAGGCGGCGAAAAACAACGGGTCGCCCTGGCGCGCGCTCTTGTCTCCAAACCCGACCTCATCTTGGCCGACGAGCCGACAGGCAATGTCGACCCGGAGATGGGCGAGAAAATTATGAAACTTTTCATAGAGTTAAACAAATTGGGTGCGGCTGTGATCGTCGCCACTCACGATCTTCATCTGGTCAAGAGCCTGGGCAAACAGGAAATCCGCCTCGACGATGGCAAGCTTGTTGGCGCCCAAAACACGCCCAAAGGGCGCCGTCCCGGCCTCGGCGCAAAAAAGCAGCAGGCAAAAAATTCGATAAAAAATGAAGACAAACAGGGTCCGACAGCGACCGCCTCAGGCGCTAACCGGCAAAGTGATTCGGGCGCAAAAATAGTCGACGGCGGACATCGCGAGGCGGACGCGTGAACACCATTAAAGAGCCTCCTATAATTTCACCCCACACGCCCGAAGCGCGCAATGCCGCCAGGGCGCGACGATCACGCGACGCGGCTCTCGCCGGCGAACCGCTGCCGGAAGACGAGGAAGCCGAAGACGACGGGATTACCGCAGAGCCACATGATGGCCCGCGCCTGAAACGGTTTCGCAAAGCGCCCCTTCTGCCGGAAGCGGGTGCCGGGGGCGGCTCTCTTACCGCTGTCATCGCGGTCATCTCGGCGCTTGCTGCCTTAGCGCTCGCTGCATTTTTGTTGGTTCGTCTCGCCGCCGACGATTGGGCGGCGGAGCTTGCCGCCTCCCTCACCGTCCAGGTGAAGGGCGTTGATACGGCCGAGATCGAAGAGCGGACATCGCTCGCCAGGGACGTTTTAGATACAACGCCCGGCGTGTTGGAGTATCGCGTCATTACCTCAGCCGAGGCCGCGGGCCTTTTAGAACCATGGCTCGGCGAGAACGCGGACACTTACTTAAATGTTCCCGCCCTGATCGATATCAAAGCCGAGCCCGGCATGCGCGAGCGTGTTGACGCTTTACGTGATCGTTTGGAGGCGGCCTCACCGGGTCTGACGCTGGATGATCACGGCGCGTGGAATGAAATTCTGTCCTCCGCCGCTCAGTCGGGTCAAATGTTGGCCTTTGGCGTTTTCGCCCTGGTGCTGGGGGCGGCCTGCGCCGTCGCCGCCTTTGCCGCGCGGGCGGGACTTGCCGCGAATGCTGATGTTGTGTCCCTACTTCATCTGATTGGCGCGACCGATGATTTCATCGCGGCCCAGGTGCAACGGCGCTTTTTTGCGATCGGCCTCAGGGGCGCCCTTTTGGGCCTTGTCCTTGCCCTCCTCGCGGTCGCCATCGCCCTAATCGGGGCGAGATCACGCGGCGCGGCTGCTTACTTCCTCCCCGAATTCGGTCTGAACATTGACCTATTATTGCCCATGATAGCCGTGCCGATCATCATTTGCCTTGCAACCGCCGTGACAGCCCGCTTAGCGGTTCTCAATGCTCTGCGGCGGGAATATTAAGGCGCCGACGCCAACTTAAATGGCCTTTTTTCCGTACACCGAACTCTCTTTAAACGCACCTAATTGCGCCAGAAGATGGGATCAAAACTGGGAAAAGAACTTCCAAGCCTCGTCCGTTGCGTTAACATCTTGTGATGTATGCCCAACAAGCGCAGCCGGACCATATTGCTTGCCGCCGGCCCAGGTGTGACCGCCATTGTTGACTTTGAAAAATTGAACCGGTTCGTGATCACATTCGGGCCATGTGAAATATTCGACCGACGTTTTATCACCCGGAAGATCAATCACCGTCGAGATAGGATCGCCAGCATTGCAGCCGTTCTTATCCGCCCACAGCGCAATAGAGTCTTCCGCCGATAGGATAACATCTCGTTCCATGTCGAACACAGTGACGGCCCCGCCCTCATAGGGCGCTACCGGATCATCCGTTCCGTTCATCGCTGAAACCGGCTTCGGCGGCGCCGCCAAACACTCATCTTCCATGTAATCGGGCAAGCCCGTCCCAACGGGCATAATAGCGCGAACGCGGTCCGGCGCGTTACAAGCAAGGAAATAGGATGCCTGGCCGCCCCGCGAGAACCCCGTTGCGAACACGCGCGCGGGATCAACTCGCCCACCCGCCGACACGCGGTCAATCACGGCGACGAAATAAGCAAGATCATCGACGCGCCGGCGCAAATTGCTGGCGACTTTTCCCCCGCCAAAATCCCATGTGTTGTTGATCGCCGCATTTGGATAAATGACATAAAACCCGTGTTCATCCGCTAAATCGTGCCACCGTCGTTTGGTAAGGGTCATCATATTGCGGTCGGTGCCGCCCGCGCCATGAATAGCGAGAACGAGCGGGCGCGGACCATCGAATTGCGCCGCACCCTTAGGGGTATAGAGCAAATAGCGCCGGCGCACGCCATCTTGCTCGAAGCGATGCATACGAAGTTTTCCGCGCTGAGAGTACGCGCCGTCAAGCGCAAACGCGGTTTCGCCGACCTGCAAGGTCACCGCAAAAAATAACATCGTGACAAAAACTCTAAACATGGCCCCGCCTACCCCATCTGGTTGCTGCTCGATCTTGAATGAGCAATCTTAAATTACACCTACTCAAATATGACGTCCTGGCTCTTGAGCTTATCGAATAAATTATCGATATGTCAACTCGTCGGATTTCTGGGTAGTGTCTCTGTGAGAATTCGGGGGCGGATGCTCGCCAGGAGTGGAAGTTGCGGGCAACTCGGCAGTCGACAAATTTTTAAGGGTTTTGCGTTTTGCGCCAACAACATATCGGAGCAAGATGTCACAACCATAGACAAATTATTTGGTCGATTAAGCCCGAACCCCGATAAAATCAATAACGAGGATGAACTTGAACGTTGCGAGGCGCTAACGCGTCGTCGCGGCAAGTTGCAACGCATTCACCACAGCTTTGTGGTCCGCTACAAAGCGCTGAGCCTCCCTTATAGTAGTTTGAAGCAGATCCTCTTTGCGTTGTTGCATTTCCGAATAATTGGCACAGTTGTCCGCCAACGGGGTTTCTTCTGCAATATCTTGTGCACATGCTTCTGCTGGCGTCACGCCATTGGCGTCGATCGATTGGAGACGAAGATCGATTGCCTCTCGCTGAGCGCAGGGACCTTCAAGACCAAACAGGACAATATTATCTCTCGCACATCGCATTTGCACCGACTCCTGCTCCGGAAGATCAGCACAGAGAGTCGAGGCTTCCTCTTCACCACAATTCAATTTCATGCGCTGATCTTTGGTAATATCGGCTATACGAGTATCCAATTCATCTCGATCGCTATTCGCTTGCGAACCTAGCAATAATTTTGCGTGGCGACTTTGTCTTATTTTCGGATCCAATGCCGCAATTTCACCGTCAAGGCGTGCTTTTGCCATATCATATCGTTTTTCCAGAGCGTTGATATTCTCAACGAGCATAGTACGGAATGTCTGTAAGTTGGCGCTAGTCAGCGTTCCGCCCTCTGGCGCATCGGTCGCAACAGCGCTGCTGGCGACACGAAGCAGTTGATCTACGCCTTCAGAGCTACCGCCACTCACGACGCCCTTTGCAACTTTGGCCGCTTGACGCACAGATGATATTGCAAGCCGATCATAAGCTTCAAGCAGTTCCGCGGGGTCATTTTCGAAAGACTTCAGGTTCCAATTTCCGATACTGTCTTTGATGAAGGCCATACTAACATTGCCTTGTCCGCTAGCGTAAACTGAGTTGATGTTCGACCAATAGGTGTCGTTGATCAGCTGTTGCACAGTTCTGACACGAATTCTTTTACTGACACCGCTCCCCAGACTGCCTGCCCGCCCTGGAATTGCATCTGCCCAATCATACAAATTTAGATAATTTGTCGTTCCGCTATCCCGCAGAAAATAACCAGTGGAGAGAAGGCCCGCTATTCTCAATCCTGTCGGATATCGAGGGCAAACGCTTTTTTCGTCGTCCAGTCGACAAATATTATTCTGAGTTTGCAACAAAAGGGCATCAGCACGGGAGACAATCTGGTTTCCAAATTCTGATGTATAATGAACGAAATCGGCGACTAAAGCGCGTGCTTTTTTGCTGCGTATATGTGTCGTCGCTAGTTTCGTCGCCCAATAGTCTGATCGCGTCCTAAGCTGCGCGCCAATTCGGGAAAAATTCTTCACCTTAAAGTTTGTGGAGTCGAAGTTGCGAACGGACTTCGGGGCAACAATCTGCGAACCTTGTTGATTCAGGTCGCCAATCGCTGAATTGGTAAACTCTGAACTTATTACGTTCTTTTCAATCTGGCTTCGAAGTTCTTTTGCATCATACGCTATGCCAGCACCTATAAAGCATGTCTGAGCCAGTTTCGTAATAGGCAACCGCTTGTCCCGATTAGTATTGACCGGCTTTCCAGAGACAACATAACCTATGTCTGGTATCCAATCAGTACCACACTCTTTTCGGTTCGATAATAGCGCGGCCTCCTTTTCGACAAGATACAGAACATTTGTTACATCTTCCGCTTGGGCTTGCAATTCATCTTGCTGAACTTGAAGCGTCTTTGACAAGGGACCTTTGTAAACTTCTACATCGATGGTCATAGAAGATGCGCCTTTAATGCCCGCTCCGCTAACGAGGGCACAGGCAGACACTGAACACGCCATGAGGATGAGTCCAACGACCTTAATTACGGACATTGAGGATTGATTAATTGCTAGTAAACGCATTTTTTACCTCCTCTAGCGTCGTTTTAATGTTGTCTTCTGAAGCGGCACCCACGTTTGAGAGCGTCGATTCGGCAGTCTGAATAACGAGGCTCTCCTGCACCAACGGAAGCACTAAATCCGAATCGGAAGCGCGGGCATTCAAGACGTTGTTGGATACTCTTTGCAACGATTGGATTAATGGCGCGGCGCTTGACGACATGGCCATAATCAGCCTTTCATCCTGGTTAAATGTTCGCCATCCCTCAGGACCCATAATTTGATAACCCCGTCGAACAACTCCGTTTGCACATCGATTAGCGACGGCGCCACTCCCATCAGAAGAAACTTGCGTGCTACTTGCCTCCCGTCGTTCTGACCCATCAATCAGCTCCAATAGCGGGGTCAGTGCACTATTAAGGTCATCTGCGGTGACGTCCGCGTTTTTGGTTCTGATAGCGTCCAAAAGGGCGCTTCCAATGAGCGCTTCGGGATCAGTTTGTTCGTTTACACCGCCATAACCTTCCACGGCGGTCTCCATTTGATTTAATATTTTTGTTCTGACCTGTTGTAAGGATGTATTGAATTCGTCGGACGCGCTCTCTTCCGGTAATTCGCCGAGCAAACGCAATAGCCGGTCAAACCCTCTTCTCGCTTCCGCCGTGCGGTTGCGCTGTTCTAAATCGGATTGACTGACGAATTGAGGTCGCCCGGTATCAGGATTTCTTTCAATTACAGCACCAAATGGATCGATAACGCTAGCATCTAAGGTTCCGGATTCGAACCGAACTTGCGTTGTGCCGGAGACCGCTTTGCCGGTCATGCGAAAGCGATAAAGCGTATCCGTATCAGGAAGAATATAGACGTCGCTCGACGGAAGTTTATCAGGATCTTTGAAAGACGCAATTTTTCGCCATTCTTTGTTTAAACAATAATCAAACGTTCGGAAATAGAGCGTCGTTCTAAACCGGACAAAATCATCAATATTGTTAGGTCTGCTTCCCCCGTCGATTTTCATACTACCAGGTATATTTGTGCAACCTGAGACAAAAAATAAAATAGCTATCAAGCCATGTGATTTCATAACACCCCCATTAGTCACGAAATGATCGAATTACAATTTTTTTTTCGTCAAGTAAAAAAACCATTGCAAGAGTTGTGATGCAGAATTTGCGCGGAAATCGCGCTTCACCCATCAAATTCCGAATAAAAATGGACAAACCAAGTGAATGTACCACAGCCAAAGGTTGCCCAGAACCAAACGGAGTTGTGACGTCAACAGTGACTTGTAGACGCTCAAACCAATCCAAAAGAAATTTGCTTAGCACCGAGACACGACCAAGAATCTCAAAAAAACCCTGTTTGGCGTTCATCCTGTGATCTGTTACGATTTGATCAGGGAGAAGGGGAACACGGCATGCGCAACTTTCTAGTCGCTCGCGTCAGTTTAAACATTGCAACGGTTTTCTTGCTGGCGGGCTGCATTAACCCGGGGTATACAAACGCGCAATTGTCGAAATCAACTGTCGAACAATCGTCCGCGATACAAAGTGCACTTGCTGGATTGACGGTCGACTACGATGAGAACGCCGAGACCACTCTGTCATCGGACGAAAAGAAGATCATTCAGCGTATCGCCGCAACCACGTATGGGGAAGTCAGAGAAATTCTACCCGCCCTGACCGGCGCGCTGACGATAGAAATCAGGGTAGAGAGCGTTTATCAGGCTAGCGGCGATGGCGGTTACGCGATGTCTCCGACACGCGTCAGATGGATTGTTGATCCGAGCAAAGGAAACGTGACCGATATTGCTCGATCTGATATGCGCCAAACACTCTATCACGAGATGCATCATTTGGTACGCGGATGGACGGTTGAAGACGGCAAGCCGAAAACATCCTTTATGGATGGCGTCGTCGCCGAAGGTCTGGCCGTGGCGTTTGAGCGAGATTTCGCGGGCGCAACCCCGCCAACGGCGGATTATCCCGCTGACGTGGCCGATTGGGTTGAGGAATTGAAAGCGCTTCCCGTCGACGCCGACTACCGCAAGTGGATGTAATTCAACCCCGATGGCTATCGCGAACTCATGGGGTACCGCGCAGGCACTTACATTATTGACCAGGCTATGGCCGCCACCGGCGAAACGCCGGTAACACTCGTCAATACGCCAACAGACGAAATCCTACGCATGGCTGGCGTGGAGTAGCGACGAGAACTGGCCAGACGTTTGTATCGACGGTCGCCCTCAATACGCCGCCCGACACCCTTTGATTGTCAGGCCCACGGCTGTGATATATAATGTCGCCGAAGAGGGGATGCCACCAAAGGGGTAACAGCAATGCATAATAAATTTGACGAGGAAACACCGGCGACGACCGTCACACCGACCGTCACCATGTCGCGCCGCGACATCATCAATGGCTTGGCGGCGGGCTCCGTGGTCGCGTTTTCTGGCGCGTCGGTCTCAGGTTGCACCACCAATGAGGCGCTTGGGCGCCGCCAGCTTATTTTGGTGTCCGACGGCCAGCTGGCGCAGCTATCGGCGTCATCCTGGAACCAAGCGCTGCAACAAAATCGGCAGTCCGCTGACCCTGCGCTACGTCGCCGCGTCGAGCGCGTTGGCGATCGGATCGTGCGCGCCGCGGATCAGCGCTTTCCTGAGCAAAACCTCACGCAGAATAACTGGGAATTCGCCGTTTTTGAGAACGACACCGTAAACGCCTGGGTGATGCCGGGCGGTAAGGTCGGGTTCCATACCGGTCTTTTAGACATTATGGAGAACGACGATCAGATCGCCACGGTGATGGGTCACGAAGGCGGACACGTTGTCGGGCGTCATGCGGCGGAGCGATATTCCCAACAGATTGCAGCGCAAAGCGGGTTGACGGTCGCGAACGTGGCGCTTGCCGCCAGCGATGTTAAAAATGCCGGAACGATCGCCGGCATCCTTGGCGCGGGCGTGACCTTCGGCGTGATCCTGCCTTATTCGCGCAAGCACGAATATGAAGCCGACCGTCTTGGCGCCGACTTTATGGTTGGCGCCGATTACCGCGCCAATGAAGCGGTTCGTTTTTGGGATACGATGACCCGCCAATCCGGTCAGAAGCCGGCGGAATTTATGTCGACCCACCCGTCGGACCAAAACCGCATCGCGCAAATGCGCTCCTACATCACGACCCAAGGGTATGTGTAAACGGGACGCGAAAGCATAGACCCTAAATTGAGAAACGGCGCCCCCTGGGGCGCCGTTTTCGCAATGGGCGCCTTGAAAATAACGCTGGCGTCACGTCACCTCTTTACGGCGGCGGCAAGGCGGATGGCCATTCCGGGCCCAAAAAAATCCTGTAATGTAACGCCGCCGGTCAGCGCCACGGCCCATTCTATCGCCCACCTAGACCACACCCCATAATCGCCGCTATATTTCAGGTTTTGAGGTTAGAAGGATTGTTGGGGTTGTGCGGCGGCTATTGAGCATTTTCGCGCTGGCGGGTGTCGCCTGGGTTGCGGGGCTCTTCGTCTTTATGGCGAGCCTGCCAAAACCAGCCCCCGCGGACGCGCACCAAGCTGACAGCCTCGTCGCCGAAGCCGTTGTCGTTTACACCGGCGGCGCGGAACGCATCGCCTCGGCTGTCACCCTTCTTGAACAGGGCGCCGGGCAACGATTGTTGATTTCGGGCGTCCACCCCCATGCAACGCCCGAGGATCTCGCGCGCCTTGCCGCCTCGTCATCGGATCAGGCCAACAACGAACTCTTCGATTGCTGCATCGATCTCGGCCGTGAAGCGCGTACCACCATCGGCAACGCCGATGAAGCGGCGCGCTGGGTGGAGACCCACCAATTTATGTCTCTTGTTTTAGTGACCTCCGATTATCATATGCCAAGAGCAATGCTAGAGACCCGCCAACGATTACCGAATGTCGCCATTGAGCCGTATGCGGTTTATTCAGGCGTTATCGGTCATAACGGACAAGGTAAAACCCGGATTAATGATTGGGGATTGCTGATGGGCGAATACTCGAAATTCCTCGCCGCACGATTGCGCAGCATTTTACCCGCCCGCAAGGCGTCACGCGAAACCACAAACGCAACAACAAATAACGACGACACCACGCAGTAGGGACATTTTGACACCATGCCGACTATTCGCGGCGCCCTTTTTGTTGTTTTTCTGTTCGCGTTTTCCATCCTTTACGGCGTGATCGCGGCGCCGGTTTTGCTCGTCGGCAGGCATCAAGCGCGCAGCGCCGCCCAATTATGGTGCCGCTGCATCCTGTTTGGGCTGCGCGGTATCTGTGGCATTCGCATGCGCCTTGAAGGGGCGGCGAACCTACCCGAAGAAGGCGCGCCCGCCATCATCGCCGCAAACCATCAATCCATGTGGGAGACGCTGGCGCTTTACGCCCTATTGCCGAACCCGGTAATTATTTTAAAACAGGAATTACTCCGCATTCCAATTTTTAATCTTTGGCTGATGCGCGTTGGTAATATCGCCGTTGACAGAGCCGCCGGCGCCCAAGCGCTGCGCTCCCTCATCAAAGACGCCGACGCTGCTTTCGCCGACGGGGCGCAGATTATTATCTTCCCCGAGGGGACGCGCACGCCGGTTGGCGCCCGCCGCCGACTACAGCCAGGGGTCGCCGCGCTCTATGCGGGCGTCAGACAAAAAGCGGTCGCCGACATCGACGGTGGAGGCGAAGACGCCCCCAAAGAGGCCGAGAAACTCGGGGCGCCGTGTATTCCGGTTGTCCATAATTCAGGCCGCTACTGGCTCACCCCCGGGCCCGCGAAAACCCCCGGCGTCATCACCATGCGCCTCCTCGCGCCGATCCCGCCGGGATTGAGCAGGAAAACATTCCTCAAACGATTGGATACGGAAATGCTGGCCGGTCGGCCTGACCTACCGTCACAAAGCCTTTCAGAAGACCCACCCGAGAAGAAGGCTGCCAACAATGCGCCTAATGGGGCCGACCCCGTCATCTCGTAGTAAAACGCACGCCCCCTTGATATATATCGCCCTTTATCAAGGCCCCATCGCGATCAATTCCCTTAAACCAAGAAAGCGCCGCGTTCGATGAACAACACCCCCCGCCCTCGCCGCGCTTCCCGATGGTTCCTGTACGGTCCCTTCATTGTCGCCGCCCTTATTTTGTTGGGCTGGCGCGCGCTTTGGAATGAGGGGGCGACAATCATGAAAGACCAAATCGTCAACTTCGCCGCCTCCCATGAGGGAAGCGGCGCCGATGTTCAGTATAGCAATGTAAAGACGAAAGGGTTCCCTTTTTTTCTGAGGGGCGCGGTATCAGACTTTGATTTTGTATCACCGGCGGGATGGCGATACACAGCGCCCCTCGTTCATGTCGATGCCTTGCCTTACGCGCTTGACCGAGTGATTTTTTCCGCGCCGGAACCTCAGATCATTTCGTTTGGCGAGCATCAATACGCCCTGTTAACGCCAGAGGGTCGGTTAAGCTTGTCAGGCGGCGATGGTGATCCGAATAGTTGGGCTCTCAATATCGACACCGACAGTTTACGTTTGTCACCCGCGACGGATAGGGATGACGCCCCAGCGTTGATGACGATGGACGACGTTCTCATCAAAGCGCGGCCTGCCTATGGGAACCCGGCGCAGATCGACATAAGCCTGATCGCGACGGGCGCTCAGTTGTCTTTACCACCTGAAGGCGCTGACCTTACCGCTCAACATGAGGCTAGCGCGGCGCGAGATGAGATGACGCCGGGGCAACCCATCACCATCGATCGTGTTGAGGCGGTGGTTTCCATCGATGCAGGCGCCCACGGGGGAAAACTGACAATCACCGGTTTCGCCATGCGCACCGACGACGGTGAGCTTTCCCTAACGGGAGAGCTTGTACCGGACGCAAAAGGGCGCCCCACAGGCGATATCGATATCGAGATCATCAATCCCACGGCGTTAGTGACCGAGGTAAAAGCGGCGGGTCTTTTGACATCTGTGCAGGCGGACGCTCTGAACGCCGCCTTGTCGGTTGCCTCCCTCGCCGGCGGCGGCAAGGTTCGCACGACGATTACCATCAAAAATGGCGAAGCGCGGCTTTACGGAATAGTGGTCGCTCGATTTAATCATGCTTAGCGCGTGATCACGGGCGAACATCTACACGTATAGAAGGGTAAACGCTCACAACGCCTTATGCGTAGCGCGCTTCACCGATAACTGGTCCGTAGGAGCGCTCCTGCACAAGTTGAGCAAATTTATCAACAAAAATTGCCCCCTCTGGAGTCTTCTGCACAAGGACAATTCGTCGATCATCAGCGTCTCGCGCACGCCGCACCAATCCAAGAATGGATAAGGCATCGAGGGCGCGCGAAATCGCTGGCTTCGGAACGTTTAGTTCGCGCGATAGCGCCCGAACGGTGTGGGGACCCGGTTGAAGATAAACCGTCAACAAAATCGCCCATTGGCGCATCGATAGGTCAGGACTTTCGTCCCGCACTGCATCCGCCATTACGTCACGCCAGGTGGAGAGAACCGTCGTGTTCGTCATATCATGCTCTCAAGCTCGTAGCGCGCGAGACCCGCACGCTTCCCATATGGCCGCTATTCAAACAAGATGTGAAGCGCTCTCGGCCTTGTTATCGGCGCCACCATCCAACACTTATGACCAACGATGGATATCCCTCTCCATCGACTCGGATCACAGCGTTAGGCCTGGCTCCCCGCTGAAGGCCTCACCTTTATAGTTTGCATCTGATTGCAAAAGAAGAGCAAGCACTATCGTTACAAATCTTCCCTCAGCGCAATATGACGCAAGTCTCAACGGCCAAAATCTGACATATGTCAATTTTTGTACCGTCTTTTTTACATAAGCGGGTCTTCCTAAAAATAATATTGACAACAATTTGTTATTTAGCTTAATAACGAAACATGAGCAAAGTCCTTAAAGCCCTCGCCGACCCAACGCGACAACGCGTTTTGGAACTATTGCGCGCCAGCCCAATGAGCGCCGGCGACCTCGCTGATCATTTTACGTTTTCAAAACCGACAATGTCCGCCCATTACGCTGTGTTAAAAGAGGCGGGCCTTATCGAAGGGGAGAAAACGGGCAAGCAAATCATCTACCGGCTTAAAATGTCGGTGCTCGAAGAAACGCTGCTCGGTCTCGCGAAATCTTTCGGCGTTAACATGCAAGCGAGCGAAAACGACCAAAAAACACCTTCCGTCAACGGACGCCTCCGCCAGCATGACATCTGAAAAAAGTGGATCATGAGCGTTACGAATACCGATTGAACGACTACTGGAACGGATACCCCCATGACACACCGCGCGCTATTCGCCTTAACGGTCACATTAACACTGGTATCACTCTGCCTTGGCCTGGCTCGCTTTCTTACAACCGACCCCGGTTCGGTGGGAATGTTTGCGGGCGTTGGGTTCATGGCTTTTGTTTGCGTCGTCGTTAAATATATGGAGCGGAAAAAGCCGATCGCGACCTACAGACGAGATGAGCGGTTTTTTTATGTCGGCGCGATCCTTTCGGCTGGCGGTCTTATCGTCGGCGCGATGGCCCTCAAAATTTTGATCTCAGTTGATTTGGTCAACGGCGACATCACGCAACGTGTTTGGGGCATCGCGGGCGGTATTTTATTGGCGATGGTTGGGGACCTAACGCCAAAGGTTTTAGGCCCTCTCGCCAAAACACCGCAAAGCCGCCGCCGGGCCCAAACGACACGGCGTTACGTGGGCGGATCATTTTTCATGGCCGGATTGGCCGCTGCCGCGGCATGGGCGTTCCTCCCGACGGCTCTGGCAAAAAGCATCGCTTTCGCGTTCTGTTTGTCTGCAATTCTGTTTGTAATGACGCTTTGCGCCGTTAATTTCCTCACGCGGGAAAAAACCAAGGCAATCTAAACGAGGGATCATCGCTAACCCAAGATGCGTTGTTTTCCATCTTTGCCTAGCGCAACAACATCAAGCGTTCGCCCTGCAACATTTCTTAAAAAAAAGAAGGGCGTCGTCATTTCTCTTTTTTAAGAGTATCAAACAGGGCGCGGATCGTTTGGGCTTCACCGCCAATGGGCCGCCCTGGCGCCGCCTTCGGGCGCCAACCATAAATATCGAGATGCGCCCAGACCCCTGTCGTCGGCGCAAAGCGCTTCAAAAAGAGCGCGGCTGTGACCGATCCGGCAAAACTATCGTTGGTGATGTTATTTAAATCCGCGACCCGCGAAGATAAATTCTTCGCATAGGGCGCCCAAAGGGGCATGCGCCATAGAGGATCATGAACTTGGTCCGCGGACGTAGCGACGGACATGGCGAAGGCGTCGTCATCACAGTAAAATGGCGGCAGATCGGGACCAAGGGCGACGCGCGCCGCCCCCGTCAGGGTCGCTAGCGAAATCGTCACATCCGGGTTTTCCTCAGCGGCATAATCAAGAGCGTCGGCAAGAACGAGGCGCCCCTCCGCATCGGTATTACCGATTTCCACCGTTAATCCTTTCCGACTCCGGAGAATGTCACTCGGTCGGAAGCTTGACCCTGAAATAGAATTTTCAACCGCCGGGATCAAAACACGCAACCTCAACGGTAAACCAGCGGTCATGATCATCTGCGCCAAGGCTAACGTATTGGCCGCGCCACCCATATCTTTTTTCATTAAGCCCATGCCGGCGCCGGATTTCAAATTGAGCCCGCCGGTATCAAATGTCACGCCCTTACCGACCAGCGTAACTTTGCGCGCATTTGGCTCACCCCATCGGATATCAATGAGGCGGGGCGCCGCTGACGCCGCTCGGCCCACGGCGTGAATCATTGGGAAGTTCTGGGCAAGGAGCGCATCACCTTCAATCACCGCGATGTCGGCGCCATGGGCCTCTGCCACGCGCCGCGCTTCGGCTTCCAGATGAACGGGGCTCATATCCTCTGCGGGCGTTGAAATGAGATCCCGCGCCAAAGCGGTTGCAAGGGCGGCGCGGCGCGCGCCTTCGATATCGGCGCCCTTGGGCGCTAGGAGACGCGCTGCGGCGGGTTTTTCCTCTTTCTTGGTTTCACTGCGATACCGGTCAAACCGATACCCCCCGAGGAGCCAGCCTAAGAGGTCCGCCGCTAAGCCGTCTTGCCCGTTCGCTGGCGTATCAGCGAATGAATAGTCCCCCGAGGATAGCTGTGACGCCGCCACAGCGGCGACGAATGGATCGCTCCCATCGCCGACGCCTAGGAGGACCGCTTCCTGATGTCGAAGGATCTCTCCCGATTTTCCCGTAAACCCATTGAGCGTTGCCAACTCAGTAAGGTCGGAAGGCGCTGTTTTTAAATCATCCTCCGCCGCAGTCGACCGCACCTTAAAAATCGGCGTCGCGGGCGCTTGCTCGGCGCTGATCAACTCTGGGTTCATGCTTGTCTCCTCAAATTCTTCGTCACTCACGGGCGTCACCACACAGGGGCTGAATCACATCCTGCGCAGGGTTAAACCTTTATTGAACAGATTGCGCGACAGTGCAGCCCGAAACAACGGACTGATCTGTTTTGGATCAGCCGATTTGGGAGCAAGTCCCATTAAGGGACATCAGTGAGGCGCTGTTCATGGTCATGCAACGCAAAAATAAGACTTTTTCCTTTGATCACCGCTCATCAATGGCGGCGAATAAAATTTCCAGTCGTTTAAAAACAGTCACGGCGATCAGCGCCTTGGCGTTTCTCGCGGGCTGTGCATCTAGTGGCGGCGATCTCGGTCTCGCCGGAGAAGACGCCGACTATCGCGGGGCTATCGGGGCTTACGCTAACCCGACCGCCGAAGATGGCCTGCTCGATCCTGTCGCCGCCGCCGCCTATTGGAGCGTGCGCTACGATCAAAACCCTGGCGATTGGCAAGCAGGCGTCAAATACTCCGCCGCGCTTCGTAAAATCGGCTCCCTAGAGCAAGCCGTGAACGTCATGACATCCGTCTCTGCCCGCCATGGCGATCAAGCCCCTGTCGCGCTGGAGATGGGCAAAACCCTGATTGAAGCCGGGCGCGCTTTTGAGGCCGTCCGCTTCTTGGAGCAAGCCGTTGAGGCTCAGCCGCGCGATTGGCGCACCTTGTCGGCTTACGGCGTTGCTTTGGATCAGATTGGCGAACACGGGCTCGCCCGAACGCAATACGAAATTGCGTTGTCCGAACAACCAAATTCAGCCCACATCCTAAACAATAAAGGTCTGTCCTTGGCGATGTCCGGCGATTTACTAGAATCCGTCACGGTTCTGCGCGCCGCCGTCGCCTCCCCTGGCGCTGATGCACGGGTTCGCCAGAATCTCGCTCTCGCCCTGGCCATCAAAGGCGACCTTCTGGAGGCGGAGCGTTTAGCGCGTTCCGATCTGCCGCCGCAAATCGCAGACCAAAATGTCGACTACTTGCGTAGCCTCGTTGCGCAACCAGCCTATTGGCAGGACTACGCGGCCAATGCCGTCGACACCCCTGAGTTCGAGGACTTTAGCGCGGCGCCGCCCGCCCCTGCCGCATCAAGCAACCTGGGCGCGCCCACCGACCTGCAGGCGACGATCGCCCAACAGCCAGAAGCGCAACCCGAAACGCAGCCAGAGCCCCAATCGGAAACACAGGCGACGCTTGAAATTGCGCCTCAATCAGCCCCAACCGAGCCAGCGCCGATTGAAAGCGCCCTCGCCCCGGTTGACGCGCCTGAAATCTTAGCGGCGCCCGATCCTGCAAGCGCTCCCACCCTAAAAGATACGGCGCAGAGCGTTGGCGTGACATCGCCAACAGCAACGTCAGCGCCGGCCACAACCAGCGGTGAACAGAGCATCGAAGATATTCTGGCTGACGCGATTGCGGAAGACCCCGAACCATCGACCGCAGAAGGCGCACCGTTGAAAAATTAATCGCTATACACGTTTTAACAAACTAGAAAAAAGCCGTTCAGAATACTGAACGGCTTTTCTCATTGGTCACAAAGAGGTCGAGCGAGGAAGAGAACAGACCCTAGGCGTAGTCGTAAGGTCCGCCAATTTCCAACGCCTTTTGATAACTCGGTCTGGCATGGACCTTTTTGACATAGGCGCGGCAGGCCGGATGGGTTTCGCCAAGCGCTGCGCGCTGCACCGCCGCTTCCAATGGGAAGATCATCATCGCATCGGCGCCGGAGATTGTGCTTCCAGCGAACCACTCATGGCGCTGAAGATGCTGTTCGACGAAGGCGAATTGTGTGTCCAGATTTGGCGCAACATACCCATCGATGACTTGACTGGCGATTTTCCGGGCGATCGGTTTGGCGAAAAACGGCATTTTTGCTTCTTTGATGCGGGTAAAAAACAGCATCAGGAGCAATTGCGGCATCATCGAACCCTCGGCGAAATGCAGCCAATAGAGATAATCGCGATAGGCGGGCGTGCCTTGCGCTGGTCGCCATGCTGGGACTTGTTGGCCCGCATTTCCTTTGAGTTGAAGGTCAATGAGGTATTCTACAATCGCCGCCGTTTCCGCCACAACGACCCCGTCATGCTCAATGACTGGAGATTTGCCGAGCGGATGGACGTCCTTCAACGTTTTAGGCGCGAGACTGGTTTCCTTATCGCGATGATAAGTTTTGACCTCGTACGCGATGCCGAGTTCCTCCAGAAGCCACAAAACGCGCTGCGAACGGGAGTTTTCAAGATGGTGTAGGACAATCATGGCCGGCCTCCATTCTTACATTCAGTTCTTACGAGAAAACCGCAAAAATGGATGGCACGAATACCCGGGAAATCCATCGTCGGTTTATTGTAGCGCCTAGAATTGACTTTGCCCACGTTTGCGAGCCTGACAGATTAGCAACGACTTTGGGCGAATGCTTCGCGCAGCGCGTTAATCGTCGCAGCTTCCGCCCGAAACTGAACGATTGCAAACTCTATCAGAGCTCGCGCCACCGCCGCATCACGCCCATCCTCACTAAGCAATGCTCGAAGCGTTTCCTCTTCGCGGTCTATCTCTTTTTCGAGAAACCGCATCCGCCGGTCGAGTTGCTGGGTGACCGTTTCAGCCGGCGCGAGCAACGCAAGGGAAACCCACGTGACAAATGGCGACGGTGGTCTTTGTTCCATCCACTCGGGTTCCGCTAGTGCTTTTTTCAGGGATTTTGCCGCTTTAACGGTCGGCTTGTATACAACACGCTCCGGCCCAAGAGCTGTTTCGGCGCTTTCGACCGACCGCAGGTGACCGCCGTCGGCCAATTTTCGTAAAGAATAGTAAACTTGGGGCCGGGACACCGCCGCCCAATCCGCGACATCACGCGCCTCAAGCAGCTTATTCAGCTCATAACCATGCATTGCACCTTCCCTCAGCAGGACAGCTAGCACAACAAGATCAGCAGTCGTTAGTCGCATTTTGGATAATTTTCTCGATTACCTAGAAGATAGAATTCGCGAAATACGCGAGTAGTTGTTGTTTTCTAGTATTAATTAGACTAGAATGCTTACGTTGGGGGTCCGTGTCGCGCAAACGCTATCAGTAGCGGCCACAAACCTGGAGAAAAAATTGAGCCGATCATTCTTAAGAATCATATCCAGTTGTATACTGATGGTTTGTCTTTCACCAATTTTTTTTGTTGCAAGGGCTGATTCCCAAACAGTGGAAAAGGGTACAACCATAATGACGATCGAAAAAGTAACGCCCGTGTTAATGGCCGAAAACGTTCAGGCGTGCGTCGAATTTTGGACCAAGCTTGGGCTGACACCCACCGTCGTTCTACCGGATGAGAGCGACGATAGTAGAGCTGGTGAAGTCGCTTTCGCGACCGTTTCGAACGATCAGATAGAACTCATGTACCAAAGCGTAAAAAGCGCAAAAGCCCAATCATCGGCGGTTATCGATGGCGTACAAAGATCAATCCTCTACCTAGAAACAAATAGCCTTGATTCAATCCTTGCCGCGATTGAAAATGCGGAAATTGTAAAACCGGAGCATGTAACGCCCTATGGCGCCCGTGAGATTTATGTTCGGGATCCGGCTGGCAATGTCATCGGATTCGCCGAACAGGGCGCGCCATAAGGCCGGGATATGACGAATTCTTTTTTTTCGACAACAACCGCCAGATGACAGACCATCATCCATCATCCAGCAACTCACGGGTAACCGGCGCTAAAAACTCTGTCAGGTTATCCGCCACAAGCTCAGCGCCGGCGGCCGTTGGGTGAAGACCGTCAGCCTGTAACAAGCCGGGGTTACCGCGCACACCGGCTAACATTGCCGGATAAAGCGGGGCTTTATGTTTTTTCGCGAGCGCTGGATAAATAGCGCCGTAGGCGCGATCCCGTGAATCGGCGGTTGTGCGCGCCTGGAGCCCAACAAGAACAAACGGCAAGTTATCGGCCTTGGCTTTTGCAATGATCGCCTCGAGGTTTTCGCTGGCGCGTTCGGGCGCAACACCGCCAAGGTAATCATTGGCCCCCAAAGCGATCACTAGAAGGTCCGGCGTCGCGCCGGCGACGCTCCACTCATAGCGCGCGAGGCCGCCAGCGGTGGTATCGCCCGAGACACCTGCATTGACGACCCTGACGGCGAAATCTTGCGCGCGCAAGCGTTCTTCAATTTGAGCCGGCGGCGCGTCAGCCTCCGCTAAGCCGTAACCCGCTGTCAGGCTGTCCCCCAGCATGACGATAACAAAGTCCCCATCGGTCTCAGGAGAAGAACTATTTACCGCTTGGCCGTCGACAGCGTCTTGTTCCGCGCGAACAGCGGGGTCAGGTTCCGCCGCATTGTCAGAAGCGCCGCTGCAGGCGGTCAAAACCAGGATAACCGCCCCCAGCATCACGGATAAGTTACGCGGTAATTTCATCGCCATTCTCTATTACACTTTCAGGCCATCCAATCGGCCCCTAACCAACACGTTCCATCGCGCCATAGCATGAAAGAGTCATCGCCGCCCATGCAAGCTGTTACGCTGAAAGAAATTGTTCTTACGTTGTCGTCCGCTGCAGGGCCGGTTGAAATTTTAAAAGGCGTTAGCTTTTCCGCTGCACCAGGCGAGACTATCGCTATCGTCGGGCCGTCTGGGTCAGGCAAATCATCTCTCATATCCATCGCGGCCGGGCTGGAACGGCCAACGGCGGGAGAAGCGATGTTGCTGGGCGATACGCTGACCGGCAAAAGCGAAGACGACTTGGCGCGGCTGCGGCGCGGGCGAGTGAGCCTCGTCTTTCAGTCCTTCCACCTTCTCCCGACAATGACCGCGTTGGACAATGTGCGCGCCGCCCTCGAAATCGCCGGCGTTGATGACGCGGAGGCAAAGTCTAAAGACGCCCTCGCCGCTGTCGGGCTAGACGATCGACTAACCCATTATCCGACCCAGCTTTCCGGCGGCGAACAACAACGCGTCGCCGTTGCGCGCGCTCTCGCCGCTGATCCAGCCGTCATCTTCGCCGATGAACCAACGGGCAATCTTGACGGCAAAAGCGGCAAAGCCGTCGCCGACCTTCTGTTCAATTTGACGAAGGAAAAAGGCGCGACCCTCATCCTTGTCACCCATGATTTAGAACTCGCCGCCCGCGCGGACCGGATCGCCCATATGCGCGATGGTCAATTATTTGAAGACCAACCGCAGGCCAAGAAAGCATCATGACCACCGTCACATCCGATTCGCCCGGTCAGTCAGCATCAAGACGGGTCGCCTTAAAAATCGCGAGCCGGGAGCTAAAGGGCGGCTTTAAAGGCTTTACCGTCTACCTCGCCTGCCTTGCCCTTGGCGCCTTCGCCATTGCCGCAACTGGCTCCGTTACACAGAGCTTTCAACGGGGGCTCCTGGCGGAACAGCGCACGCTCCTCGGCGGCGATCTTCAGTTTACGGTTGTTCAACGCCGCGCCTCCGATGAAGAGCGCGCCTGGATGGCCGATCAGGGGCCCATCTCCGAAAGCGTCACCCTCAATGTGATGGGCGAGGCCAATGGAAAGCGCCGACAGGTTGATGTGCGCGGCGTCGATAAAGCCCATCCGTTAATCGGCGCGCCCTTGCTCTCGTTGGGAGACACCGACCTTCATCGCGCCCTTGCCAAACGCGACGGCGTTTGGGGCGGCGCTGCAACCGCCTCGACCCTCGCGCATTTTGATCTCGCCATTGGGGACCGAATTCAACTTGGCGCGATTGAGGTGGAAATCCGTACACAGCTTGACCGAGAGTCTGACGGGCTTGGCGAGGCCGGGACCTTCGGACCAGCTGTCACGGTTAGCCTCGCTTCTTTGATTGAGGCGGGCCGTCTAACAAATGGCCAGTTGTTCCGCGCCCGATATCGCCTGACAACCAATAATGCCGATGACGGGGCGGTGAGGGGTACGACGCAAGCGGGTGACCAAACGGCCGCCAAAGCGATCGCCGAAAAGGGCGAAGAATTATGGGGCGATAAGGGCTTGCGCGCGCGCTTGCCGGCGGACGCCGTCGATGGGATGCAAGATCTCCTGGCCATGCTTAATTCGTTTTTGTCGGTTATCGGCGTCGCCGCCCTCGTTGCCGGCGGCGTTGGGGTTGCCCAAGCAACAAGCGCTTTTCTCCAATCCCGCATCGCCTCGATTGCGGCGTTCAAGGCTCTCGGCGCAAATACCGGATTGATCCGCGCCTCTTACGCGATGCAGCTTGGCGGGCTCGCCGCCCTCGGCGCCAGCATTGGCGTTGTCCTTGGTGCGCTTACGCCGTTCGGACTTTATCTATACGCAGGCGACCGCATTCCCTTGCCGCAAATTTTGGGCGTTTATCCAGGGCCACTCATCCAAGCCTTTGTTTTGAGCCTGCTTGCAGCGGCGCTTTTCGCCCTACCAGCTCTTGGGCGTGCGAGCGCGACACCACCTGCGGCTTTATTCCGCAAACTGATGGGGTCATCGGCAACGACTATTCCGCGACCTGAAAAGCTCCTCACCCTCGTCGCCGCTGTCTTGTTGGTGAGCATCGCGGCCCTAACGAGCCCGCGCCCGCTGGTCACATTTTCCCTATTGATCGGCGCCGCCGGCGCCTATCTCATTCTGACAGGCGCGGCGTTTCTCATACGGCGCGGCGCCCGCGCCGTTGCGAACCAATCAAAAGGACTACGCCGTCTCGCAATGGCCAACCTAGGAGGCCCCGGCTCCCTAGCGCCGACGATTGCGCCGGCCCTCGGGCTCGGGCTTGCGCTTCTCACGCTGGTTGCTGTTGTACAGGCGAACCTCCTGCGCCAAGTGAGCGAGACGGCGCCGGAGAATGGCCCATCTCTCTTTTTCTCCCAGATTCCCGGCGACGCCTTTAATGAATTTGACGCCATTTTAGCGGAACAAGGCGTCGCCATCGATGATCCGGACGCCTTCCGGCGGGCGCCCCAAATGATCGGACGGGTTATCAGTTTAAAGAATAAACCCCTCGTCGTCGATGACGTCGCGGAATCTGAACGCTGGGTGGTGGATGGCGAGATAGGCCTGACCTATCTTGCGGAAAAACCGCCGGAAGCGGCGTTGACCGCCGGCGAATGGTGGCCAGCCGATTATCAGGGCCGGTTGCTTGTCTCCATTGAAGAAGACGCGGCGAAAGGCATGGGCCTTGCCATTGATGACGAGATTGGATTCCGCATTTTCGGGCGAGAAGTCACCGCAAAGGTCGCTTCATTTCGCGATGTCGACTGGGGCAGCTTTGGCGCGAACAGGGCCTTTATTTTCTCCCCTGGCACGTTGGAGGCGGCGCGCCCGCAGCATTTCGCCATCGCCCGAACCACCCCAACGGTTGAAGGAAACGTGATCGATGCCCTCGGCGAGGCCTTGCCCGATGTCGTGGTATTCCAGACTAGCGCTTTTTTTGCGACAGTGACGCGGCTGCTGGGGAATATTTCCCTCGCCATCAACGCCGCCGCAAGCGTTGTCACTCTTGCCGGGCTTCTCGTGTTAATTGGCGCCTTCGCGGCGATGAGCCGAAAGCGACGGGCAGAGGCTGCGCTTTTGAAGACATTCGGCGCATCAAAGAAAGCAATCCTGGCGCTTTACGCCGGGGAATTCGCCATAGCGGGGGCGGTCGCCGCGCTGTTGGGGGCGCTTATGGGAACCGCCGCCGCCTATCCGATTGTGATCAACGTTTTTGAGGCGGTTTGGCGCTTTCCCTGGGGAACGGTGCTCGGCATATCAAGCTTTGCCGTGATCGCCGCCGCAATTGGCGGCGGGGCCACCGGCGCCATCGTGTTAGCCCAACCGCCCGCACGCGTCCTAAAATCCGGATAGATCAGTGCGCCCTGGCGTGATCGCTTCCCACGAGCGGCCGCAGGGGCTAGATTATGGTTAACAACAAAATAGGCGCCGTCGTCAGGCGGGGCGACTTAAGAAAAGGGTACCCAATGATCAACCACCACCGTTATGCACGCCGTTATTCGCACCGGCTATTTTCATGTGTTTCCGCCACCGCGATTATGATGAGCGCCACCGTCGCCATCGCCCAAGACGTGCCGATTATCCTTCCCGGTGCGCCAGGCGAAGCAGCGCGCACGTTGAATGCCGAAGAGGCAAGCCAAATCGCGGATAACCGGTACTCCCCGGCGGATGTTCAGTTTATGCAGGACATGATCCCCCACCATCACCAGGCCGTGCAAATGGCGGCCCTTGTGAAGGAGCGCACTAATAGTGAAGAGGTGACCGATATCGCCGGGCGCATTGACGCCTCCCAAGCCGATGAAATCAAATTCATGCAAGGCTGGTTGAAAGAACGTGGGGAGAAAGCCCCGGACCCCAGCGCCGATCACGCGATGCACACCGCCCACACCATGGCGGGCATGGCCACCCCTGAGCAAATGAAGCAATTGGCCGCGGCGAAAAGCACCGATTTTGATCGCTTATTCCTGACCCTGATGATCACACACCATGAAGGCGCTGTCACCATGGTCGACAACCTTCTCGACCAGCCAGGCTCCGCCTATGACCCTGTTCTATTTCAATTCGTCAATGACATCACGAATGACCAGACAGCCGAAATCGAGCGGATGAATGAGCTGTTGAGCGGCTTATCCCAAGACCCTCGCGCCGGCCTGAAGGGCGGTTTTTCAAACGCTGAGAGCGCCATCATGAATATGTCTCTCGTGGCGAGCCTGCCAAAACCCGCCGGCTTTTTCGATCCACAAAACCCGGCTGGCACGCCGCCGGTTGTTGAGTCGGATGACGAAGAGCGCAGCAAGTCTGACGATCAAGCCAACGAAGAAACAGAATGGGGCGAACGTTCCCCGCTTCTGTCCTTCGCGAATACCGACATGGCGTTCGCCGGCGATAAGCTCGTGACCGGCAGCTACCATGGGTTCAACGTTTATCAGCTGCAAGAGGACGGCGCGCCGAAGCTCTTTTCTTCCGTTGTCTGTCCGGGTGGCCAGGGCGATGTTTCCATCGTTGGCGACCTGTTGATCATGTCCGTTGAACAAACCCGTGGCCGGGTTGATTGCGGCCTGCAAGGTATCAGCGAAGATGTCAGCGATGACCGGTTCCGGGGTATCCGGATCTTCGATATCAGCGACATTGCGAAACCGGTGCAAGTCGGCCAGGTGCAAACCTGCCGTGGCTCCCACACCCATTCGGTTGTCTCCGGCCCAGATCGCAGCGGCAATATCATTGTCTATAACTCCGGCACCTCATCGATCCGCGATGAAAAAGAGCTGGCGGGCTGCATTGGCTCTGGTCCGGGCGATGATCGCACCGCGCTCTTCAGCATCGACGTGATTGAAATCCCTGTCCGCGACCCATCGAAAGCCCGCATTATCGACAGCCCGCGGGTATTTGCGGATAAGAAAACCGGACAAATCGCCGGCCTGTGGCAAGGCGGCGACCATGGTGAGGAAACCCAAGAAACCCGTCGGACCGACCAATGCCATGACATTACGGTGTTCCCATCAGCGAAACTCGCCGCGGGCGCGTGCTCTGGCAATGGCATCATTTTCGATATCTCGAACCCGCGCAAACCAAAGCGCATCGATGATGTGACGGATGCCGGCTTCGCCTATTGGCACTCCGCCACGTTTAACAATGACGGCACGAAAGTTCTGTTCACCGATGAATGGGGCGGCGGCAGCCGGCCGCGTTGCCGCGCCTACGATCCAAAAGATTGGGGCGCAGACGCCATCTACGATATCAAAAATGGCAAGCTTGAGTTCCAGAGCTACTTCAAAATCGGCGCCCCCCAAACCGATGTCGAAAACTGCGTCGCCCACAACGGCGCCGTCGTGCCCGTGCCCGGTCGCGATATCTTCGTCCAAGCCTGGTACCAGGGCGGCGTTTCCGTGATTGATTTCACGGACTCATCGAACCCGACGGAGATCGCCTTTTTTGACCGAGGCGCCGTCCATGAAGACGTGTTGATCCTGGGCGGTTACTGGTCCACCTACTGGTATGACGGCAAAATTTACGGCACAGAAATCGCCCGCGGCCTTGATGTCCTTGAACTGACGGCGAGCGAGTACCTGACGGAAAATGAACTCGCCGCAGCGAAATTAGCGGACCAAGGCGCGGTCTTTAACCCACAGCAGCAATTCCCCGTTAGCTGGCCCGCGGACCCAGTGGTTGCCCGCGCCTATATCGACCAGCTAAAGCGCGACGACGCCCTTTCCACCCAGTTGCTGACAAACCTCAACAGCGCCCTTGATAAAGCGGAAGCCGCGCAGGGCGCCGATGCGGCTTTGGCCAAGACCCTCACGGATCTCGCCGGCAATCTGGGGGCGGATGCTTCTAACGCGATGGTGCAAAAGCGCCTCACCCGCCTCGGCGATACCCTGAAGGGCATTGCGGCGAAGATGAAATAATAGACGCCTAGAACACTGAGCAAAAAGGCGGCGCTGAAACAGCGCCGCCTTTTTTGTTCTCGAGGTCTTGATTGCCAATATCGACGGCAACGCCCTCACCTATTTTCTATTCTAAGACATAGCGCGGATAGGTTGCTTTCGCTGCGCGAGACTTTTCCAGATCGATCTCCAATGTCGCGAAGGGACGATCCGCATCGGTTTGCGCCAACAACCGACCATCGGGATCAGCGATCAGCCCAACACCGCCAAGGTTCGCTTTATCTCCCACCGGCGCCCAAAGGTTCGACGACAGACAATAAGCTCCAGCGCAAATCGCCGCCGCTTGCCCGCCGACCAACCATTTCTCCGTCGTCTCATGGGGCGTCGCCCGCGGCGCGCAGAGAATATCAACCCGCTCGCGCGCGTAATGGCGGGCCCAGTCAAAGAACCATAACTCCGTACAGATCTGAACACCAAGACGAGCCTCTAACGCCCGCGCAACATCGAAACGTTTTTCACCGCGATCGTACCAGGTGTTTTCCCAATAGCCCTCTTCATCAGGCAGGTAATACTTCTCATGGAACCCTTCAGCGCCCGTTTCCGCCGTCCAGATATAGGCGCGATTGCGCCGGGAACCCGACGGCGTGATCACTGGACGCGTGCCCATCACCGCTTTCGCACCCAACTGTTCTAGGGCATCGATATGGCGATTATGATCAGCGACAGCCGTCGCCCACCGCGCTCCATCCGGTGTTTTATCTGCGGCAAGCCAGGGGGAAAAACACATCTCGGGCAGGACCAGTAATTCTGTATGCGCCTCTTTCACGTGGGCCGCCAGGGCGGCGAGCCCCTCTTCCAAAGCACCCGGCGCCGGGTTCAATTGACAAACAGTTACTTTCATCGCGGCCCTTGTCTCCTAGTTATTGCGAGCAGGGACGCACCCACAGGTGCGCCGCCATCCCGTTACGTATTGCCGGGAGGAAAGCAAGGTCAGTTCGTATCTGATAACGGTTTTCTGATCGCGGCGCGGGACCATCACCCAAAATGGGCGATAGGCGTATCGCTTAAGACAAACTCATCAACGCAGCCTTCGTGAAATCCTGCAGATCGTCCATGCGACCGTCGCGCACTTTCACCACCCACTCAGGGTCCTGCAAAAGCGCGCGCCCGACAGCGATTAGGTCGAATTCGTCACGCTCCATCCGCTCGATGAGGCCATCAAGGCTCGCGGGTTTTGTTGTTTCATCGCTTGTGTAAAGCGACGTGAACTCACCCGATAGCCCGACGGATCCAACTGAGATCGTTGGTTTGCCCGTCAGTTTTTTTGTCCACCCGGCGAAATTCAGATCGCTGTCGTCAAAAGCAGGCTCCCAAAACCGACGTTGTGAGCAATGGAAAACATCAATGCCGGCATCGATAAGGGGCGCCAGCCATTTCTCTAGTTCCGCCGGCGTTTCCGCCGACCTTGCGTCAAAATCCTGCTGCTTCCACTGGGACAACCGGATGATCAATGGATAGTCCGGCCCCACCCTTTCACGCGTGCGGCGAATGATTTCACAGGCAAGGCGCGTGCGCCCCTCCCAATCACCGCCCCATTGATCACCGCGCTTATTCGTTTTGTCCCAGAAGAAACTATCCAACAGATAGGAATGCGCGCCGTGGAACTCCACACATTGAAAGCCGAGATCGCGGTTGGCGACAGCGGCGTCCACAAACTCTGTGATCGCCAATTCGATTTCCTCATCGGTCATCGGCGCCCAGATTTGTTTCCCGGGCATCTTCTCCCCTGACGCAGACCAGGACGGCGTGTCGGGGTGGGCCGTCTTTTTGGGATTGCGGAACGGCCCCTCATGCCACAGCTGTAAGCCCATTTGCCCGCCGGCGCCCGTGACCGCTTTGGCAACTTTGTCCCAACCGATCTTGGCGGGCTCCGTCACAATGTTCGGCACATTGGGCGTGCCCGTTGACGTGATCTCGTTGGTGGAGACGCCCTCAGACAGGATCAGACCCACCGCGCCTTTCGCCCGCCGTTCATAATAGCCGACCACATCGTCGCCGGGTGCATTGCCGGGCGAAAACGACCGGGTCATGGGCGCCATCACGATACGATTGGGCAGATCGAGATTACCGCCTTTGAAGGGCGTGAAGAGAATGTCGTGGGAAAGGGACATGGAGGCAGGCCTTTATCTGTTGTGGTGTGGGCGCATCGAAATTCGCTGATGAGGTATATAGGCCATGACCACCCGGCTCGCACGCTTTTCGCGCACCCCACATCCTTGTGGCTTGGCGCGGGGGCGACCCCCTTTGGCGGAATGGCCCGTTAGAAAGCAGCCCTGTATAAATCTGCAAAAGCCGCTATATCCACCCCATGAAATTTCTCGATCGCGCAAAAATCTACATCGCCTCCGGCAAAGGCGGGCCAGGATGCCTGTCCTTCCGGCGGGAGAAATATGTCGAATTCGGCGGCCCGAATGGCGGCGATGGCGGGCGCGGCGGCCATGTTTTTGCTGAAGCCGTTGAGAACTTAAACACCCTGATCGATTTCAGGTACCAGCAGCATTACAAAGCAAAACCGGGACGCCCCGGAGAAGGCTCCAACTGCACCGGCGCTGATGGCGGCGATCTCATCGTCAAAGTCCCCGTCGGCACGCAAATTTTCGAGCAGGATGAAGAAACCCTGATTGCGGACCTCGATGAGGCGGGCGAGCGGGTTTTGCTCGCCAAGGGGGGCAATGGCGGCTGGGGCAATGCACGGTTTAAGTCCTCCACCAACCAGGCGCCGCGCAAGGCGAATCCCGGCCAACCGGCCGAAGAACGAACGGTTTGGCTGCGTCTTAAACTCATCGCCGATTTCGGCCTTGTCGGATTACCGAACGCCGGCAAGTCAACCTTTCTGGCGGCGGTGTCGGCGGCGAAGCCGAAAATCGCCGATTATCCGTTTACAACCCTTCATCCAAATCTTGGCGTCGTGCGGGTAGATGAAGGCGAGAGTTTCGTTATTGCTGATATTCCTGGGCTTATCGAAGGCGCCCATGAAGGCGCCGGCATTGGCGACCGTTTTCTTGGCCATATCGAACGCTGCGCGGCGATGGTGCATCTCGTGGACGGGACGCAGGACGACGTGGCGGCGGCCTATCGTACCGTTCGAGGCGAGTTAGCGGCCTATGGCGGCGGGCTCGATGAGAAAACAGAAATTGTCTGCCTCAATAAAATTGATGCTCTGAGTGAAGAGGAAATCGAAGAGCGCCTCGCCGCCCTCACGGACGCCGCTGGCGCACCCGCACGGGCGCTTTCCGGAGTCGCCGGCATGGGCCTGCCCACCTTGTTGCGCGAGCTGATGACGATCAAAACGACGGCGGCGGCAAAAGCGCTTGAAGAGAAGGCGTCAATGGACGATGCGCCGTCGCCCGGGTGGACGCCATAGTGACCACGCCCGGTTACAAAAGCGCGCCGAGCCGCCACAATGCGTCGAAAATCGGCCTCCTCGGCGGATCGTTTAATCCCGCCCATGACGGCCATCGCGAAATTTCATTGGCAGCCCTAAACCATCTTGATCTTGATGCCGTTTGGTGGCTTGTCACGCCCGGCAACCCGTTGAAGCCGCCATCAGAGTATGCGCCTTATGAAGAGCGCCTCGCGACAGCGCGCCGCGTGGCCAATCATCACCGCATTGTCGTTTCTAATTTCGAAAAACGCAAAAATATTCAGTATACGATTGATACACTCGATACGTTAAAAAATCTGTGGCCGGATATGCGCTTTGTTTGGTTGATGGGAGCAGATTCGCTCAACAGCTTTCACTTATGGCGCGATTGGCGACGCATTGCAGAGACGGCGCCGATGGCGATCTTCAGTCGTCCAGGAAGCGAAGACGCGGGCGAGACAAGCGTCGCGGCAAAAGAACTTGCCCCCTTCCAGGTTGAAACAGAAAAAGCAGCCTCTATGTTGGAAGGCGATCCACCCGCCGACCCACCGTTATGGGTTTTCATTCCGACAACAGCGAATCCGTTGTCATCAACAGCGCTGAAAGCACAATGCCATCCAAAACCCCAAGAGCCGCCGACCGAATCGTCGACGGAGTCGACGAGCAACCTGGCGCCCGACAAGAAGGCGTAATTACTGCGCCTTTTGGCCTCCTCGCCTTTTTTCAAGATTTAAATCCGAAGCTCGGCGACTTTCGTTCCGATGTCCTTGAAGGGTTCGCGAAATCGCAAAAATCCATCTCGCCAAAATACTTTTACGACGAGAAAGGCTCCCAAATATTTGAGAAAATTACCCATTTGGATGCCTATTACCCAACGCGTACAGAGCAAAAAATTGTCATTGACAATGCAGAGGCGATCGGCGCCGCCATTGGCCCCAACCGCACTGTTTTTGAATATGGCGCTGGCGCCGTTGAAAAGGCGCAACGCCTCTTGGCGTTGATGGCGGACCCAAGCGCCTATGTCGCCATGGATATCAGCCGCGACTTTCTTATTGAGAGCGCCAGCGCCCTCGCCGACACCCTCGCCAACAAAGCGACCTCGCGGGAGTCTACGATCCCTATCGGCGCAGTCTGCGCGGATTTCACAACGCCACTGACATTGCCCTCCCAAAATCTGCCGGGTACCGATAAATGGCTCGGATTCTTTCCAGGCTCTACGATCGGCAATCTTGATGTGGCCGCCGCAACCGCGTTCCTAACCCGCGCGTCGGACACATTGGGCGAAGATGCGCTCTTTTTCTTCGGCGTCGACCTCGAAAAAGAAGAGGCCGTTTTGCGCCGCGCTTATGATGATGAAGAAGGGCTGACGGCGGCGTTTAATCTCAATTTGCTCACCCGCTTACACCGGGAGCTGGATGCAACGATCGATATGGCCGCTTTTGAGCACGCGATTGAGATTATACCAGCTCTATCAAGCACCGAGCCGATGCGGGTCGAAATGCATTTGCGAGCCCGATATCCGACGAGCATTACCCTAACGGCCAATGGCGAGACGCATCAATTTCAATTCGCCGAAGGGGAAACACTGCACACAGAGAATTCCCATAAATACACCCTCGCCGCCATTGACGCCCTGACTGAAAACACCCCGTGGCGGCGGGTCGGCGCGTGGATGGATGACCAGGGTTGGTTCGCGACGTGCCTTTTAAGCAACAGCCGATAGGGATGAATTCGAACAAAAACGTTTATGGTAAACGACCAAAATTCGAGAAAAAGCCAATAAAAACAATCCGATAATTGGTTACCCGCTAGAGGGAAAAATCCGTTGATTCACGCTTGGCGGATGCCCCACGGAGGCTTACATTAAAGCCGCGGGCGAGATGTCCCGCGTTGTGATGGAGGATGGAGCTGAACTCCCAACCCGCCTCGGCCCCGCGTGATCGGGCCAACCTGACGCTCGTCGGCGACATCAACGCCGACCCATCGGATATTGACGAGGGCGACAGTCGGCTGACAGCCCAAATCCCGAACCAGGTCTCCAGCCAGGCCCATGACCAAGAAAATGGCGCTCTTGAGGGCGAAAAGGATTTGTTCGTCGGTATCCCGGCGGATGAGCGCCCGCGCGTGCTCGCCGATTTCATCCGGCGTCATCTTGATGACGACAAGGCCGAAGACATTGTCGAGATCCCTCTAACCGGGAAATCGGATATCGCCGACATGATGGTCATCGCCTCCGGGCGGTCGCAACGCCATGTGGGTGCCATCGCCGACAAACTGTTGCGCCGCTTGAAGGAAGTCGGGTTGCGCTCAGTTCGATGCGAAGGGCAGCCCGCTTGTGATTGGGTGTTGATCGACGCCCATGACGTCATCGTCCATCTATTCCGACCTGAAGTGCGCTCGTTCTACAATCTTGAACGCATCTGGTCCGAAACGGCCCAGGGCGTGAAAAACGATAGCGCCACTGTGGGCGAGGCCTAATCGACGACGGGATTGAGGCGCGTCTCCGACACGCGTCTTTAACCGCCTTTTGATGGTGGGGGGGGGGTGATCGGGAAACCCCGATCATGTCACGACGAGCGCGCTTGATTGCGAGACCCTGCAAATTTGGCCCCAGCAAATGAAACTCTCCATCGCCGCCATCGGCCAATTGCGACAGGGCCCAGAGAAAGAGCTTCTCGATCATTATGCAGGGCGCATCCGCGCCATTGGCCCGGGGCTTGGCGCAACCCATTTTGACGTTCTGGAACACGACGCGCCGAAGACCGGCGATGATACTCGCCGTCAAGCCCGCGAGGGCGAGTGGCTGCGCGCCATCGGGAACAAAGCTGATATCCGCGTCGTCTTGGATGAGAACGGCAAACAAATGGGCAGCGTGCGGTTGGCGCGGCGCCTGGAATCATGGCGCGATCAAAGTATTGGATCGATAGCGTTTCTCATCGGCGGCGCCGATGGACATACGCCTGAGACGCGGGAAACGGCGAGCCTGATCCTATCCCTCGGGGAAATGACATGGCCCCATATGCTCGCGAGAGTGATGTTGTGCGAACAGATATATCGAGCGCTATCCATAACGGCCGGGCATCCCTATCATCGGGAATGATGTTTGCTCGCTTTTTTCGCCATTGCGTCGCCCTTTTGATGGTTATGTTGATCGCCGCGTCTTCAACGGGCGCTAACGCCGTGCAACGCGCGCAAAACCAACAACCTCTGAGTAATGAGGAATTGCGCCAGATCGAGCGTCAGCTAAAGGCGCGCCGTCGTGAAGAATCGCGCCTGAAAGATGAGGCCGAAGCGCGCGACCGCGAGGTCAAAGCCTTGCGCAATTCCATGATCGAAACCGCGAATGCGCTTCAATCAGCAGAATCGCGCATCGCCGATATCAACGTGGAACTGGCGCGCCTCGAAAAAGAGGCGGCGGACGCCGACGCCTCCTTACGCGCGCAACGGGCTAATCTCGGCGATGTACTGGCGGGGCTGCAATCGTTGGAACGCTCTCGCCCGCCCGCCCTGCTCGTCTCGCCGGATGATGCCGCGGCCGCGGCGCGCGCCGCCATGTTGCTCGCCGATGCGGCCCCCGAATTAGAGGCAAAGGCGTCCGAGATCCGCGTGACCCTAGACCGCCTTGAATCGGTGCAAAATAAGCTGACCGAGGAAAGAGCCAATCGTCAAAAAACGAACGATGACATCGATAACCGTCGTCAAACCCTCGCCAGCCTTTTGACCCGCAAACAGGAAGAGCGAGATGTTGCGCAACGCCTGGCCGCCGCCGCCCAAAGCGAAACCGCCGCGCTTGCCGCGCGCGCCTCTAACCTGCGCGGCGTGCTTGATCGCCTAAACCGCCTCGCTCGGTCAATCGTGCCGAGGTTGAAGCCACCGCCCCCTGCAAAACAACCAGTCGGCCCCGCAGTTGCGCCATCGCGCAAACCGGGCGCGGGCGCCCTCGCCCAAAAACCCGGCAAACAACGGCAGTTGCGCGGCGGACCGGCCATCGCCTTTGCGCCGGGAACGCCGTTTACCAAAGCGCGCGGCCGTCTGAAGCCGCCCGTAATCGGGGACATCGTTGGGCGCTTTGGCCAACCGCAACCCGATGGCGAGCCCCAAGAAGGGATCCGCATTAACGCGGCCGCCAACGCGATCGTGACAGCGCCATTTGAAGCAAGCGTTGTTTTTGCTCGATTTTATGGGCCTGCAGGCAATTTGGTCGTGTTGGATGTTGGCGCGGGATACCATATATTACTGATAGGCGTCGGCACCTTCCTTGTTGAGGAAGGGCAAACCGTCGCCGCCGGTGAGCCGATTGGGGTCATGCCAGGAGAAAACAGCGCTTTGGACTTCGAAATTCGTCGAAATCGCGAACCTGTTAACCCCTCCTTGTGGCTCTCAGGCAAAACTAGAGGCTGAATTTTCTGAAAGAGGGCACATTCGTCTGAATTGAGTGAAACCGCGATTGAACAATGAGCAGCCCCAGGGTTTGCTTCCTTTTTTACCCATATTTTTTGCATGGGATCGCGCCACAGTCTTTCTATCGAACGTTTTAGACGGCAAAGTACCTCCTCAATCGGCTGCGGTTTTAGTGAAGCAGCGACAAAATAGGTGAAGCAAATGGCGAAATACAGCGATCGGCAAAGAGCCCCAAGAACAACATCGGGACACGCTTCCTTTGCATCCATCGCTGCGGCGGCGGTCGGCGGTGCGTTGGTAAGCGCTGCGGCCCTAACAGCCGGTTTTGCGCGACCCGCAATATCTGCAGACACCTTCCGGCAGTTGGACCTGTTCGGAGAAGTGTTCGAACAAGTGCACGCCAATTATGTGGAATCGCCGGACGATTCCGACCTGATCAAAGGCGCGATTGACGGCATGCTCGCGGGGCTTGATCCCCATTCCAGCTACCTCGCCGCCGAAGATTTCGAACGCATGCAAGAGCAGACCCGAGGCAGCTTCGCCGGTCTCGGCATCCAGATCGTTATGGATCAGGAAGGTGAGGACAAGGGGTTTGTCAAAGTTGTCTCCCCGATTGACGATACGCCCGCTGACCGCGCCGGCATGCAGACCAATGACCTGATTGTCGCCATTAACGGCGACACGGTCCAGGGCAAGACAATCGATGAAGCCATCGAACAGCTAAAGGGCCCAAAAGGCACCTCTGTCACGATTTCCGTCGTCCGTGATCGCGCCGAGCCGTCCTTCGACCTCACCCTCGTCCGCGATATCGTCAAAGTCTCAGCGGTCGCTCACGAAGTTAAAGATGAGTTTGGCTATATCCGTATTCGGACATTCTCTGAACTAGCCGAAGACGGCGTGAGAAAAGCCATTAAAGAGCTGAACAAAGAAATTCCGGGCGGGCCGAAGGGCTATGTGCTGGATTTACGCTCGAACCCAGGCGGTCTGTTGGATCAAGCGGTCGCGGTATCAGACGTCTTCCTTGAAGGCGGCGAGATTGTCTCCACCCGCGGTCGCCACGCCAAAGACACGCTGCGGGAAATGGGCCGCAAAGGCGATCTGACGGAAGGCAAGCCAATTGTCGTCCTCATCAATGGCGGCTCGGCGTCAGCATCAGAAATCGTCGCCGGCGCGCTGCAGGATCGCAATCGGGGCCTCCTCCTTGGCACGAAGAGCTTTGGTAAAGGCAGCGTACAAACGGTCATCCCGCTGCAAAACGGCGTGCAAGGCGCGCTTCGCCTGACGACTGCGCGGTACTACACCCCATCGGGCCGCTCCATTCAGGCCGAAGGCATTGAGCCCGATATCGCCATGCCGGTTATCTATCCGGGGCAGGACAAAGACGCCCTCGCTCAACGGCCAAGCGAGCGTGATCTGCCCGGCGCTTTGGATGTGAAGGAAGACGAAAAAGCGGAAGCCGAAGAAGCGGCCGAAACGGTCGCCTCAGCGACCCAGGACAGCGATGACGCTGCAGGCGAGACACCGGCAGACGATGTCGCCTCTGACAGCACCGAGCCGGTTGTTGAGCCGTTCCTTTGTTCTTTCGAAGAAGACGGGACGACCCCGGTCGACTGCCAATTAAATCGTGCGCTGGAGATTCTGGCGGATACGACCAAGTACCGCTCCTTCCTCGCCGATGCGGGATCAATCGAGCGCTAGACGCTTTAAAAATTGATAGATGAATAGGGCCCTTGATGGGCCCTATTTTTTTGCGAGGCCTCTTACACGCCTCAATCGGCGTCGGCGTCATCCGGCGCGAGATTTTCTAGAACCTCCGCCATTGTTGGCGGCGGCGGCGCGTCAACGATTACCGGGGGTTTTGTTGTAGCGATCGGTATCGTGATGGATTTTGCATGGAGCATCATCGGTTGGGCGCGCTGATCTACCGTTAGATCGCCATATAGCGGGTCGCCTAAGATCGGGCATCCAATGCTTTCCAGATGCACCCGAATTTGATGGGTGCGGCCCGTGGTCGGGAAACATTCAATAAATGACAAGCCGTCTTTTTCGCCACGGACGACATATCGCGTACGCGACGGGCGAGCGCCGTCAACATCCGCCGAGGAGACAATGACTCGCCACCCGGTCTTTTTGCTATTTTCCTTTAATAATGGCGCGTCAATCCAACCTTCGGATTGTTTGGGCGTTCCGACACAGATCGCCCAATAGGTTTTTTCCACGCGATTTTCGAAAAACAATTTATGAAGCTTACGGAGGGCTTTTGGATGGCGCCCCAAGACAAGGCAGCCCGTCGTATCGCGATCCAACCGATGGGCGAGCGCTGGGCGGCGGGGTAACCCGAACTGAAGCGACGCCAAATAATCTTCCAGGCTTTCTTGCCAAACGCCCTTCTTATGGGCGCCGGGATTGGGATGAACAACAAGGCCCGCTGGTTTGTTGATCACCAGCATCACCCCATCGCGATGGAGGAGACGGTCTTCAAGAAAGTCCGGCGGAAACGAAAGCGCATTCGGCATAAAAGCGCTGTAACGGCTAACGGCGAGTTCGCCAAGGCGCTTCGTCAGGCGCTTCTCATGCGATCGATGCCGAAACCAACAGCCACAGAGAAAGCGATCACCCATAGGGGCCATATTGCGTGGGACCAAACGCCTGCACCGCGCCATCCGTTCAGCACCTCGTAAATCAGAGGCGCGCTCGTCAGCCAAGCTAATATCGTGACGGAAGAACATAACGCCGCGAAAGGCGCCAGCACGGATAAATACCAAGGAAAAACGACCGGACTGACGGCAAGGGGCGTTGATAGCAGCAGCGCCATCGACGCCAACATCCGTTTGCGCAGCGCCATCCAAAAGGCGAGGACAAGCAACACGCCGGCAATCGCAGCCTGACCTAGCAATACCCCCACCGAAGGAAACAACGCCGATAGAGCCGAGTAAACCGGAGACCCGCCACGCCATTTTTCAAAAAAGACGGGTAGGACACCGATCGGCGTCATACCAAGAAAAACGGCGCCGCCATATAAGACGATGAGGGGCATCGCCGCGCCGATGAGTAACATCCCAATGCGCCGTACACCGTCTTTTGTCAGGATCGTCCGCCGGTCATCAGCCCACAATACCATCAAGGAAATCGGTGCGATGAGGATGATGGGTAAGAATTTAACGCCCGCCCCAAGACCGAGCGCCGCCCCGGCAAACCCGTCTCGCTGACGATCAAACGCAGCGATCGCGGCGACAACGCTCAACATGATGAACACATCAAGATGAGCGCCAACGCCAACCTCCAACAACAACAAGGGTGAAAAGGCGATGAGCGCGAGATGGCGCTCTTGATTGCGCCGCGCGAGAACATCCCGCATTAAGATGAGGGCGGCGATACTCGCGGCGGTCGCCAACACTTTCCAAAGCCAAACGCCATATACCGGCCCAGCCAAGGCGGACAACGAAAACAACAAAAGAGCGCCGGGCGGATAAAGAGTTGGGTACTTTGCATGTTCAGGCGGCGTCGCCCACAAGGCGCGCAATTCAACAACGTCGCTATGGTCCGGGGAAATTGTGTACGGATCAAATCCATGGAGGGTGACGGCGCCGTCCCATAAATAGCGCTCCACATCATTCGATGAAAAGAAATCCGCCGGCAATAGGAAAATTCTAAACGCAACCCCGCCCCAAAGAACTGCATTGGAAATGGCGCTGATCCGCGCCTGGTGAGTATCCGGCAGAAGATCTGATTTTACCAACCCCCACGGCAGCGCAGGACGCGCCGCCCAAATCCATATCCCGGCCATCAACGCGGTATAAAGAAAATGCACTGCGATATACGCCCAACCGGCATAATGACCGGGCGCCGTTGGCAAGAGAAAGGCGCAAAACGCCCCAAGCGCCGCCAATGCAATCAAGGTCGTCGTCGCGCGCATTTTGGGTGGAGTTTCGCGATTCAGATTTTCCAAAGATGGGCCGGCGGGCCCTCTCGTTTCAGGCGACGCGATCGTCATTTACGCAATCGGGCGTTTCCCACGCCAGCGCGCATGGATGCTAGAATAGCCTGTGAAAAAGAAACCGGCGGCGAACAACGCGAGGAACGGCACGACAACAAAATGCCCCACAGTTATCGCCCACAAAAGAAACCCGAGATAAAGCGCTGCAATGCCAATTTCTAATCCATCGGCCCACCGCGCGCTTAGCGCCTTATAGGAAAGCGAGGGCTTTCGGGTTGATAGGGTATTTGCGGCAGCTGATTTCGTTTCTTGATCACCCGTTTTTGGTGTACGAACAAATCCGGTTACATATCCCGAGACGGCTTCGACAACCGCCCGCCCATTATTCACGCTAAGCCCGATAGATGTCGCTAGCAATACCGGTAGCACCGACAACGATTCGCGCACTGCGCCGTAGAGCCGCTTTTGACTGGAAAGAAAAAACAATGCGTGACTGACGCTGGCGAAGAAAAACAAGGGAATATCGAGCCACGCCAACAAAGGCGCATCTATCCTAGTACGGATATAAATCGCGGGTAAAGCCAACAACACGGCATCAACCAACATAACGAGATACGAAAAATTCGCCGTTAGGTGAAACGTCGCTTCGACCTTAGCGTGGGTTGGCGCATCGCTCTTCCAAAGGCTACCGAGCATTTTCTTCATGACTTCGATCGCGCCTTTTGCCCAGCGATGTTGCTGGGTTTTAAACGCCGTCATGTCGATGGGTAATTCACTCGGGCAGTCGATATCTTCGCGATAGACGAATTTCCACCCTTTCATCTGAGCACGATAGCTAAGATCCAAATCTTCTGTCAGCGTATCAGCCCGCCACCCGCCCGCCGACTCAATCGTTTTTCGCCGCCAAATCCCGGCTGTGCCGTTAAAATTGAAAAAGGCGCCAGACGCATGGCGAACAACTTGCTCAAGACCGAAATGGGCATCCAGGATGATCGCCTGAACACGGGTTAGTAGATTGGAGTTTCGGTTTAAATACCGCCATCGCGTTTGAACCATCCCGACGGTCGGATCGCCAAACTCCGGCACTGTCCGTTCCAAGAAATCAGCATGAGGCATGAAATCAGCGTCGAAGATAGCAATATATTCGCCGTCCGCTGACGCCATCGCTGCTTGTAGCGCGCCAGCCTTATACCCTTTGCGATCGCCACGGCAGACATGGACGATGTTAACGCCGCGACTCCGATGATAGGCGATGCGGGCCGCCGCGATACCAACGCTGTCATCAGTGGAATCGTCGATGATCTGAATTTGGAGCTTGTTACGGGGCCATCGAAGCGCGGCCATCGCATCAATGAGGCGTTCAACAACAAAACGTTCATTAAAAACCGGCGCTTGAACGGTGACAAAAGGATAACCGAAACGTTCATCCATCGACATATCGCGTGCTGCAGGTTCAGAATCTTGGTTTGATCGCCCGGCCTTTCGCACCGCAAAGGTGTAGTATAATCTGTGCGCCCCATAGATGCACAACAGGGCAACAAGTATGTAGTGCGCCAGGAGAATGGTGATAGGTAGGACACTAGTCATGGCGCCGCCGACGGTAAATAAAATTTTATAGCACGTTTCTGACAAAATAATACAAAACGACACCTCAAATGAAAGGCGCCGTTTTAGAAGAAATTGGCTAAAATTGTCCAACAATGGCAAACTGCACATTGGTACCGCGCAGGGTGTTTTCACCATAAATGTTGGTCGTACCTGTCAGTTCAAATGACCATGTCTTGTTGACTTTGATACCGGCCGTGTACTCTAGCTTGCCGAGATCGAAGGCCAGCGGCAAACTTGGGTTCGCGGCATTGGCGCCGGCGGCGAATTCATCAACCGATCCCAGGCCTAATGTCCCGTCAAGCTTTGTACGGAGATACACATTGCTCGAAACATCAAAGCCGTATTCGACAAGGTAGCGGAATTCATCCACCGGATCATCAGCGCGGTAGCGATATCCCGCCTCTAGGCCAAAATAACCAATACGACCAAGAGATTTACCGATAAGGAAACGCCCTTCGAGGTCGATTTGTCCGTTGCCTAATGGAAGCTCGGCATCTTCGTCATATAAGAATGGCGCTTTGAACAATCCCTGAACGGAAAATACGAAGGGTTCGGTGAAAAAATTATAACGCAGTCCTAGGTCGACGTCGCCAACACCAAAATTATCGGTCGTCACCCCGTCGGAGGTGTTCCGCAGATCTTTAACAGCGGCAGCGCCAAAGAACGTTAGATTATCCTGTAGTCCAATCTCAGTATAATAAGTGAAATTGACATCGCGAAATCGCTCGAATTCCGGCAACGCGTCGCCAAAACGTTCCGTTCCAACGAAGTAGTTCACCGCCGACTTACTATAAATGGCGCCTTTCTTAGCGGTCCAAGCGCCCGCGTTCGCGGCTGTCGTCAACGACGTGGAGAGCATCGCTGCCCCTAACACAATAGGCAACAACGACATTTTCTGATTTAGCATGATAACCCCTTACAGCCTGCCCGTCCTGGGCGCTCGCGCTGTTCTTCCTTCGCTCATCGTTCAAAGCGCCAATCCGATGGAATTGGGGTCGCCATGAACCTCCAGTTGCGACGAGAGTGTCTCAAAGTGCTAAATCACGTTCAAATCACAGTGGATTTAGGGGCGATCACAATTTGTGAAAGCGATCCGTGATAAGAGCGATTATTGAAATAAATTTAGATAAGATCGAAAAATCGTGAAGAGAAAGCGCTAGTCCATTAGCGAAACATTATTGGTATCGAAAAGACGCGAAGCCCTCGGCGGACCATGGAAGGGTCGCGCCCCTTTATGCTCAAACCGACTTCAAAAAATCACGTAGCGGCGTCATCGCTTCGACCAATTCTTCATACACGCCTTTTTTAAACGGCACGATCAGGTCCGGCGCCTCTTCCAAATCGCCCCATCGCCATTGATCAAACTCTTGATGGTCATCCGCTTCCAGATCCACATCGTTGTCGTTGCCCTCAAACAGCATCGCCGCCCATTTTTGGCGTTGGCCACGCCATTTGCGCTTGCCCAATTCAGGCGGAAAATCATAGGCAAGCCACCCAGGCGTCAGGAGCAGCAAGCGAGCGGCGGCCACACCCGTTTCTTCCTGCAGCTCGCGAAAGGCGGCCGTCGTCACATCTTCGCCGTCATCGATACCGCCCTGGGGCATTTGCCAGCGATACCGGTCTGGCGGAGCGCCGAGATCATCAAAGTCGTTCACCCGCCGGCCGTAGAACACCTCGCCTTTCCGATTGAACAAAATGACCCCGACATTGGGCCGATAGGCGCTGAGATATTCTGGCGTGATCATCTGAGGTGACTTTCCCGTTGGAAGAACGACACCCCCTTTTCGGCCGATCCCCATCTCATCTCAACCATGAACTGCGAAACACCATTCGCATCGCTCGGGTAAAACTCTACAAGGTTCCAAAATCATCTAGGAGGGAATGTTGTGATCCTTGTTCATCATCTACGCGTTGGTCGGTCGGTCTTTACGGTTTGGCTTCTTGAAGAGTTGGGCCTTCAATATGAGCTTAAAATTTATGATCGTAACGAGATGGGCCGCGCACCGGAAACGCTGAAACAAGCTCATCCCCTCGGCAAATCACCGGTGATCGAGGATGGCGACATCACTCTTGCCGAATCAGGCGCCATCGCCTGGCACATCACGGAACATTACGATGAAAAGGGCCTGTTCACGCCGCCAGCGCTATCCGACAAAGCCGCTCGGGCAACTTGGCTCCAATGGCTTCACTATCCGGAAGCATCTGGGTTCGCCCCGCTGCTATTGAAATTACTGTTGTCGCGCGAACAAGAACCAAAGCCGATGCTCATCTCCATGTTCGCCGCAGGCGAAGTGGCGCTGCATCTCAATTACCTACAGGATTTTATTGGCGAGAAAGACTTCCTTCTGGGCGATCGTTTCCAACTGCCAGATATCGGGGTCACCTATATCATGCATATGGCCGACAGATTGGGGGAACTTACCGCCTTCCCAACGCTGAACGCCTATCGCGAACGGATGATGACCCGTCCGGCGTTTTTGCGCGCAATGGAGCGGACCGGCGGATAAGTCCGGAACACCCATATTTCATTTAGAGTCGTCTTGATAAAGATCGATGGTGCGGCGCTAGAGGTTTTTAGCTTGCTCTTTCACGGCGGCGGAAGCGGGCGATAATAAAAACCCGCGTTCCTCCACGCCCCAGGCCCAGGCGACAAGCTCGTCAATGGTCGCCGAGTAGATATAGGTTTTGCCAAGCGCTAAGCCATCGCGTTTCGCAATCGATTCAAGACTTTTCAGCTCTTTCTCGATGGCGCCGATTGTCGCCAGCGCGCCTGTGGCGGCGTCAGGCGATGCTTTAGGGGCAATCAATGTGTTCACACCGCTGACAAACGGACTGCGGTCGAAACCATGGCGACGGGCTTCGCCGGTGTCGTCGATGTAGACAAGGCCAGCGTCCTTTAGTCGGTCAAGCAATGGGCGTAGGGATTTTTTGTCCCCGGAAAATTTTGATCCCAGATAATTGGTGACGCCAAAATACCCTTCAAAACGCGACATCATCCAGTCAAGACGCTGTGAGTTATCACGCCACGACCGACTGGTGAGGAGCGCCGCCGGTCCCAAGGCGGAAAGATCGCCTGACCCATGCTCCATTGGAGCTTCCAACATGATTTCATGACCCGCTTCACGCGCGCGCGCCGCCCAGACGTCAAGGTCTTTTGCATATGGCGCAAATGCGAGCGTCACTTCGGGGGGTAGTTCGTCAATGGCCCGTTCCGTTAACCGACGGTTCAATCCCAAGCCGCCAACGATCATCGCGATATGGGGCGTCTCCGCCGATCCAGTGAACGGCGCGAAGAACGGCCGAGCGTAAAGATCTGACGCGCGGCGGCCATCTGAGGCGACAGCGGGCACGGGTCCGAAGGCGCCGTTGGTAAGAAGCGCCCGGTCTGGCAACGCCAACGCAATCGACGGACGTTTGCGGCGGTTGGCGCCAGATTTTCCGTCTACGCCTCTTGGCGTGGGCAATGCATCGCGCACGCGTGGATCGGTGGCCTTGCGCCCATCGATCGTAATGACAATTTCTCCGTTGGGATCGCCCGTCGAACCACTGCCGGTAAAAGACGAAGGCTGGGTCAAGGGTTCCACAGACGCAATTGTGGCGGTACCGTCTGTATCGCCCCTATCATCCTCATCGCGGAGGACAATGGTGGGGCCGTTCGATGACGGCGTATTATCGACAGTGTTCGATGCAACGTTGACTTCAGTGAGCGATGGCAACGCGCCTGCCTGATCGGCATCCACCTGATTTTTGCGTTCTTCGCGCCCTCCATTGGCGTTCCCAACGCCGGCATTCCCCGCGCCAGCAGCGATGGCGTCTCGGTCTGCGAGGCGTTCGGGCGGCGCGCGACGCACCCCTTGCAGGCTCTCAGGGGTGTTGACGATCGGCGGTGCAAACCGCTCAACAGAGGAAATCGGTAGGGCGACGCGGATTTCTTCGTCATCCGAGGTAACCACGTAAAAAAGCAGCCCCCCGCAGGCGCTGGCAAAAACAAACCAAGCCAGGGTCAGTCGGCTAAATACCGGAAGTTTAAAGCGTTTGCGTCGTGCGGCCATAGCCAGCCAGATCATCCCACAGGTCAATAGAATATCGCCGTCTGCTAAAACGCATACGAGCCTAAACGAACACTAAAGACGTCTTGGTTAACGGATTGGAAATGAGCGGGGCCGCCGAGCACACGATCGCTGTTTTTTGACCAGTAGAGGAAGTTTTCGGGATCGCAACGGCGATTTTTCGGCAAACGCCGACTTCGTTTTGCACCGCATCACGGGCGGCTAAGGCGTTAGTGTTTCGGTATTTTTTGCAATCGGCAGCCTGAAGGCAGTCGCTAGATGGCGGCCTGAAGGTCTTTTAGCTCGCGCAGCTCAACCTCGGCGCGGGCACGCGTCTCGGCAAGCGTATCATCATCCGCCAGATCCTGCTCGCAATTCTTGATGCGACGGGCGATTTCTTCGCCATTCAGTTCTTTGACTGGGATCGCCTCTTCCGCCAGCACCGTTAGGCCTGCCGGCGTGATTTCGGCAAATCCGCCGCGAACGAATATGCGCGTTTCTTCGCCGCCGTTTTTCACTCGCACCACCCCTGGCGCGAGCACCGACATAAAAGGCGCATGGTTTGGCAAAACGCCAAAGACGCCCTCCGCCCCTGGCGCGTCCACCTGGTCAACATCGGCGGACATCAGTTCCCGTTCTGGGGAGACAAGATTGAAACGAAGTTTATCAGCCATGGGACGAACCGTCTTTCCCGGCCTTCATCCGCGGGCGGGCAATGCCCACCCGCAGAGATGAAAGCGCAATTTCTAGATCACTAAGCCGCTTCTGCCGCGAGGCGTTGCGCTTTTTCAATCGCCTCATCCATCGAGCCAACGAGATAGAACGCGGCTTCGGGCAGATGGTCGTACTCGCCAGCAACGAGGCCTTTGAAGCCTTTGATGGTATCTTCGAGAGATACGAGTTTACCGGGTGAGCCAGTGAAAATCTCCGCCACAAAGAATGGCTGGGATAAGAAGCGCTCTACTTTACGTGCGCGCGCCACGACCAGTTTGTCTTCTTCGGAAAGTTCGTCCATGCCCAAAATGGCGATGATATCTTGCAGCGCTTTGTAGCGCTGGAGGATACCCTGCACGTCGCGAGCAACCTGATAGTGTTCCTCGCCGATGACCCGTGGGTCGAGAATACGCGACGTGGAATCGAGCGGGTCAACCGCCGGATAGATGCCCTTTTCCGCAATGGCGCGGTTGAGAACCGTCGTGGCGTCCAAGTGGGAGAACGATGTCGCCGGCGCTGGGTCGGTCAGATCGTCTGCCGGCACGTAAATGGCTTGCACGGACGTAATCGAGCCTTTCGTCGTCGTCGTAATGCGTTCTTGCAAGCCGCCCATATCGGTCGCGAGAGTTGGCTGGTAGCCCACCGCCGATGGGATACGACCGAGAAGCGCGGACACTTCAGAGCCGGCCTGCGTGAAGCGGAAAATGTTGTCAACGAAGAACAGAACGTCCTGGCCCTGATCACGGAAATCTTCCGCCACTGTCAGACCGGTCAACGCCACGCGAGCGCGGGCCCCTGGAGGCTCGTTCATCTGACCGTAAACCAGGGCTGCTTTTGAACCTTCGGTGTTCCCGTCGTTTTCCTTCGGGTCCATGTTCACTTTGGATTCAATCATTTCCCAGTAAAGGTCGTTGCCTTCCCGGGTGCGCTCGCCAACACCAGCGAACACGGAATACCCGCCGTGAGCCTTCGCAATGTTGTTGATCAGCTCCATGATCAAAACGGTTTTACCAACGCCAGCGCCGCCAAACAGGCCGATCTTACCGCCCTTCGCATAGGGGCAAAGCAAATCAACAACCTTGATGCCAGTGACGAGAATTTCTGATTCCGTCGACTGCTCCACAAAAGGCGGCGCTTCCTGGTGAATACCGCGCTTCGCTGTATGGGGAATTGGGCCCGCGTCATCGACCGGCTCGCCAATCACGTTCATAATGCGCCCCAGGGTGCCGTCACCGACCGGCACCATGATCGCGTCACCGGTGTCGACCACCTTTTGCCCGCGCACGAGGCCTTCGGTTGAGTCCATCGCGATGGTGCGAACAGCGTTTTGCCCAAGATGCTGGGCGACTTCGAGAACGAGGCGCGTTCCGTTATTGTCTGTTTCCAGCGCGTTCAAAATAGCCGGCAGATGTTCGTCAAATTCAACGTCCACAACGGCGCCGATTACCTGGCTGATGCGACCTTCAGTGCTCATGGCTCTTCTTCCTTCGTCTATCTTTTCCGGGCTCGCGCTAAAGCGCTTCTGCGCCCGAGATGATCTCGATAAGTTCTTTTGTAATCTGCGCCTGGCGGGCGCGGTTATACTGCAGTGACAGCTTGTCGATCATTTCGCCCGCATTGCGGGTCGCGTTATCCATCGCCGTCATGGACGCGGCTTGTTCAGACGCGACGTTTTCTAGCAAAGCGCGAAACACCTGAACCGCCGCGTAACGCGGCAATAGCGCTTTCAAAATCTCGTCTTCTTCGGGTTCGTATTCATAGACCGCCCCTTTCAAATCGGGCGTTTCAACGCCTTCCGGCGCGATCGCCGGAATGATTTGTTGGGCCGTCGGCTCCTGGGTAAGGACGGATTTGAATTTCCCGAAGAAAAGTGTCGCCACATCAAATTCATCAGCGTCAAACATGCCGAGAACCTTTGACGCAATGTCATCCGCCTCAGTGAATCCAATTTGCCTGACGTCGAGAAAATTCGTCTGATCAATGATGAGCGATCCGTAGAGACGCTTTAACTGGTCAGCGCCCTTGCGGCCGACGCAGAAAATTTTGACCGTTTTGCCTTCGCCCTGGAGCTTGACAATATGCTCGCGCGCCAGGCGCACGATAGAGGAATTAAAACCGCCGCAAAGACCTTTATCGGCCGTCGCCACAATCAATAGATGGGTTTCGTCTTTTCCAGTCCCCGACAGTAATTTCGGGGCGTTCGGATTACCCTCAGCGTTCTTGGTCAAATTGGCGAGAACCGCCTCCATCCGCTCCGTATAGGGACGGGCCTGCGTGGCGCGCTCTTCCGCCCGGCGCAATTTCGCAGCGGCGACCATTTGCTTCGCTTTGGTGATCTTCTGGGTCGATTTGACCGATGAGATCCGATTTTTAAGTTCTTTCAAAGAGGGCATAATAATCCATCAACGATCATGGGACGAACGATCGGCATCCGTCTGGTCAAGGCGTTCAAAAAAATCATCCGTATTACCTATACGGGCATGCAGGCGATATCCTGTAGCGACCAACCGACGGCGAATTGATTCATCCCCGCCGAGTTTGCGGTTGTTTTCAATCATGATCCAACGGGGCTTCACACCATCGCTTTCCAGACCATCAAGAACCAGATGCTCAGCGCCTTCGACATCGATCAAGGCAAGATCGATATCCGAAAGATCTGGACGATGATGGGACAATGGCCCAGCCAGGACGTTGTAACGTTTGTGTGGCAGGGAGGAGATCAACGATGGTTTGACATAATCCGCAAAGCCGGAAACCTCATGCTCCCAACCATGATTGACGTCAAAGGCGATAAACTCTTCTTCCCGCGCGTCCCTTGCGACCGCCGCACAGACAAACGGCGTTTTACGGCTCGCCGCCCACTCTGCTTCAAAACGCTTTTGGGGATCGAAAGCAACGCCCGTCCACCCGGCCTCTTCTAAAAAGGCGCTGTTCGACCCTTTTTGCGGATGATTGCACCCAATATCGACGAAAACGCCATTCGGCGATTTCGGCAAAATGTACTCATCAAAAAATCGATCTTGGCCGATGCTGGAAAAGTACCGCTCGTCGCCTGAGCGCGGTCGGGCTGGAATGATTTCCACATCGGGATGACGTCGGCGGCAAATCGCGCCGTCGACTATCTTTTTCACAGATCGTCTCACCGCAAACAAAGGCGCGAACACTGACGAATGACCGGCGGTGAACTGACGCAAACTCAGACCCATTCGTTCCTCCCAGCGGAAGCAACGCACACCCCATGTATCGCAACCTGAGAACAAGGTTGCGCCTGCAAATTTCTTCGCAGGGGCTGTGGCGATGAGGTGGGCCATAAGATGCGTTTCATTTAATCGGCGCGATTACGCAAAGTTTTTAGCAAAGGCGTCGAGCACGCCCTCAAGTTTCTTTTCGTTCTCTTCGTCGAGTTTCCCGGTATCGCGAATGGCGCTCAGGATATCCGCGTTATCCGCATGCACCTTGCGCAACAGTTCCTCGGCAAACTCTCCAACTTTCGCCGTCGGGATTTTATCGAGATAGCCCTTCACGCCCGCAAAGATGACGCAAACCTGTTCTTCCACCAACAATGGCGAATACTGCGGTTGTTTCATCAGCTCCGTCAGGCGATCGCCGCGGTTCAGAATCTGTTGGGTCGTGGCGTCGAGATCAGATCCAAACTGCGCGAACGCCGCCAATTCACGATACTGGGCAAGCTCGCCCTTAATCTTACCGGCGACCTGCTTCATCGCTTTAATCTGGGCCGACGAGCCCACGCGCGACACCGACAGACCCACATTCACCGCCGGGCGAATGCCCTGATAGAACAGGTCTGTCTCTAGGAAGATCTGACCGTCCGTAATCGAAATAACGTTTGTCGGGATATAGGCCGATACGTCATTCGCTTGGGTCTCAATGATCGGCAAGGCGGTCATAGAGCCAAGACCGTTATCTTCGTTCAGTTTCGCCGCGCGCTCCAACAACCGCGAGTGGAGATAGAACACGTCGCCAGGATACGCCTCACGCCCTGGTGGACGACGCAGAAGAAGGGACATCTGACGGTAAGCAACCGCCTGTTTTGAGAGATCATCATAAATGATCAGAGAGTGCATGCCGTTATCGCGGAAGTATTCGCCCATGGCGCATCCAGCGAACGGCGCCAGGAATTGCAACGGGGCCGGCTCAGAAGCGGTCGCCGCAACGACGATTGAGTACTCAAGGGCCCCGTTATCTTCCAGCGTTTTGACAATCTGGGCGACCGTTGAGCGTTTTTGTCCGATGGCGACGTAGACGCAGTAAAGCTTCTTGGATTCGTCGTCGCCCTGGTTCGCCGCTTTTTGGTTCAACATGGCGTCGATGCAAACGGCCGTCTTGCCCGTCTGACGGTCGCCGATGACCAATTCGCGTTGCCCGCGGCCAATCGGGATCATGGAGTCGATGGCTTTGATGCCAGTCTGCACGGGCTCGTGCACCGATTTGCGCGGCAGGATGCCCGGAGCCTTCACGTCCACCATCCGGCGTTCCGTCGCCTCAATGGGCCCTTTACCGTCGATAGGGTTGCCGAGAGGATCAACGACGCGGCCAAGCAGGCCCTTACCGACCGGCACATCCACAATGGCTTTGGTGCGCTTGACGGTGTCGCCTTCTTTAATCTCACGGTCTTCGCCAAAGATAACGACGCCGACATTGTCGCTTTCAAGGTTCAGGGCCATGCCCTTCACGCCGTTCGCGAACTCAACCATTTCGCCGGCCTGGACGTTATCAAGACCGTAGATGCGCGCGATACCGTCGCCGACGGACAGAACCTGTCCAATTTCAGAGACCTCAGCGTCTTTGCCGAAATCTTTGATTTGCTGTTTTAGAATAGCGGAGATTTCCGCGGCCTGGAGTTCCATCGGGTCAAGCCTCTTTTAGTTTTGATTTAAGACGGGATAGTTTGGTTTTGAGCGAGCCATCGATCATGGTGGATCCCACTTTGACGACCACGCCGCCAAGGAGATCCGGATCAACGCTCGTATTTAAGTTTACAGCCTTGCCCACATGGCGTTCAATCTCACCGCGCAGGCGTTTTTCTTGGTCCTCGCTAAGGGGCGCAGCAGAGACGGCCTCGGCCGTGACCTCCCCGCGATGATCGGCGAGGCGCGCGAAAAAAGCACCCATGATACCTTCAAGTGCAAAAAGGCGCCCGTTGCGGGCGACAAGGCCAAGGAAATTCGAAACGAGGGTCGAAACACCTGCTTTGTCGACAATCGCCGACATCGCGTTTGCTTTTTCTTCGGCGTTATAAACGGGCGACGTTAAAAACCCGCGGAAATCGGCGGATCCCTGAACCATCACGTGTAAGGTTTTGAAATCACGCTCTGCCTCATCAAGCGCGCTCGCATCCTTGGCGAGATCGAAAAGCGCCTCGGCGTACCGACCGGCGATGCCGGAAAAAGATTGGGCGTTTGCAGCCATAAATGCGCACATGGCTCCTTTAGATTGCCGGGCCGTTGCGTTCGCCGTCTATAGTCGCCGTCTGAACCAAAGACGGGAAAGTCGTGACTAAGAGACACCAGTTTCAGCCAGGAAGACCGCCAGCGGTTAAGCGGCCAAAAAGAATTCGTTTTCAATACTTTAATGGGTCGAACGCGCCTTTTCGGCGATGCTGACGCCTGCTCGACTCATCAAATTTGGCGCGAGATAGCACGCCCCCTTCGCTCGCGCAATAAATCCCGCCGCTGAGCCCCAAGCCTGCGGCGATATGGCGTTTTGGTCGTTAATAAAAGAGACGCATCTCAATACCGGGCTCATCCAAAGTTCGAACGCCCCAATGCGATGCTCGCATCGTGTCCGCCAGGGTTCGGCTATTTGAACGAATCAAAAACTATCGACGAGGACGGTGGCACTAAATCCCGATCGTCGTTTAAACAAAACTGCATTTTTTCTTGTTTGATCCAGCATTCACAATCTGGAAAATAGTAACTTTTAGCGATTTGGGGTTTTCATTTAAAAAAGACGGAGGATACAGTATGTATTCTGTCGCTATCTAGTAGGGGGCCTCTGATTATGTATCGAATACTAATTTTCTTCCTGTGCGCTATCGGAATCAGCGCAGCCCACGCGCAACCCAAAGACGCCGCTCTCTTCGGTGCTCTGCCGGATACTAACGAAGTCGTCATTTCGCCCAATGGGAAAAAAGTGGCCTTCCTTAAATCAATTGATGGTAATCGCCTCTTGGCGATTAGCGATCTTATCCGTCAGGACGAAAAGCCGGTCGTTATCGGACTTGGTAGCGGTAAAGCACGCGATGTCGTGTGGGCCGACGACGGTTACGTGATGCTTCTTGTCTCTCTGACAAGAAGTGTTGAGACCGTTGACGGTTTAGAGACCTTGGAATTTTACCGGTGGATGGCGGTGAACGCCACAACGGGAAAAGTCGAAACACTCTTCGGCAACCAAGCTGGCTACTACATCGCCGAGGCTGGGGCGCTACTTGCAACATTGCCAGATGAGCCTGGCAAAGTTTTGATGGCCCGAACGTTTATTCGATCTAGCGGTCGTAACACGGCAAGTTCGCGCATTACCAGCGCAGTGAGCGATAAGTCGTTTTACACGTTGTTTAAGGTAAACCTCAAAAACGGTTCTACGCGTAGAATTGAACAAGGCAGCGAGCATACAGTCGACTGGGTGGTTGATCGCGACGGCAACGTCATTGCGCGTATCGATTACGATCCAACGGCGAAAGAACGGCGCGTTTACAGTAATAAGGACGGCAAGTTGGCCGTTACCAGTAGATTCGAAGAACAGCCGGGAGAAGGCGCGGTCGCCTCCTTCATTGCCGGAACCGACGACCCTGAGGTCGTTTTAACCGCCCGATACGGATCATATGACAAGAGAGGGCTGACGCCATTCAACCTGGCGACCAGCACATTTGGCGAACCCCTCTTTCGACACAACACTTATGACTTAAACAGTGTGATTTTCGACCGTCACCAAGGAAGGGTGACCGGCGTTCGCTATACAGACAACATTATCCGGGCATGGCATATCGACGAAGCTGACCGCAAGCTGCAAAAATCATTGGAAAAGGCGCTCCCCGGCGCCGCGCCGATGATTGTTTCGAAATCGACCGACGGGTCCCGCATGATCATCAAGGCCGCGTACACAACGCAGTCCAGTGAATATTACGTGTTCGATAAGACCGCGAAAGAACTTTCATTCGCCGCCGCCGAATACGAAAACCTCTACGGCGCGGACATCGCCCAACGCTCGGTTTATGCATACCGGTCCGAAGATGGTCTGATGATCGACGGCTATTTAACGAAACCCAACGATGCCGCAGACAAACAATCGCTGCCATTGATTGTGTTACCCCATGGCGGGCCGGAGGGAAGAGATGACCAATCTTTTGATTGGTGGTCTTTCTTCTATGCCGCCAATGGATATGCCGTGTATCAACCAAATTTCCGCGGCTCCAGCGGATACGGCTATAACTTCCGCCAAGCCGGCTTTGGCCAGTGGGGCCGAAAAATGCAAGATGACATTACAAAAGGCGTTGAAAAACTCATCGCTGATGGGGTTGCCGATCCCGATCGTATTTGCATCGTCGGCGCAAGTTATGGCGGCTACGCGGCGCTTGCCGGCGCCACGCTAACCCCTAACCTCTATAACTGCGCGATCAGCGCAAACGGCGTGTCGGACCCCGTCGCCATGTTGGGGGACCATTCCAGATCAGGGGGGCTTTCGGAGAATTACTGGCAGATTCGCATCGGCGGCGACCGCTTTGGCGGCGGCGATATCGAAGCGATTAGCCCCGTCCACAATGCATCAAAAGCAAAACCCCCAATCATGCTTTTGCATGGCGCGGGCGACACGGTTGTGCCAATTGCCCATTCCCGCCGAATGGCGGATGCGCTGAAAAAAGCCAACCGGCCGGTCACGTTCGTCACCCTGAAAGGCGAAGACCATTGGCTTTCGGGCCCCGAGACGCGCACCGAGATGCTCGAGCGCTCGCTCGATTTCATTGAAGAGCACATCGGCGGCTAACCCTATTACTCGCCAATTGGCGAGGAAAACGCCCCGCCCGGCGCCGCCGGGCGGGTTTTTATCTGTCTAAAGCCACAAATTTTTAGGCTGGATCCGATATAGCTGGGGATCCCTTCATGGCCTTCACTATGCGGCCACCCTCGCGCCATGGTATGATCGAATTTCGTCTTAGTATAAGGCGGCATTCTCAACTCAACGTTTAGTGGATCACTCGCGATGACATCCCGTCGCCCAAGTCCCCGGTTTCAGCGCTCTCGCGAGCGTCTTAAAGGGACCGCGCAAAAGCTCGCCCACACCCTTCACGAAGCATGGCGCGACCTGAAAGCCGGCGTGGCGTCTTTCAAACCCAGAAACCTCGGGATCAACTCCCGTCCGGTTGGCGCAGTCGCTCGCTCCACCCCAGGAGACGAGAAAAACGAGGATCAAAGCACCGCTGAAATCATTGCGAGCAGAATTAAGGCGCGCGAGGCGCAGGGCCTCTCCCCATCCGACGCTATGTCGAAACCAGCCGCGTTGATGAAGCCGGACGCCGCCGGAGATTCGTCACAGCAGACGACCGGCCGACGCCCGCGCCCTATCGGGCTCGCGAGCGACCTTGCAGGATTGGCCGTTAGCCTCGGCGTTCTCGCGTTGTCAGGCGGCCTCGCCTTTGTATTTCTCTTTGTCGCGCCGGAACCGCCAAACAAAGCCGATCTATGGTCCGTGAACCGGTTACCGTCCGTTGTGGTGCTTGATCGCGACGGTGAGGAGCTTGCCGCGCGGGGCGCCCGTTATGGTGAACAAGCGAAAATAGAGGACCTCCCGCCTTATCTTATAAAAGCGTTTCTAGCGACGGAGGACCGCCGGTTCTATGACCATCACGGCGTCGATCTAAAAGGCGTATTACGGGCGTTCATCACCAATCTGCGCGAAGGCGGCATTGCCGAAGGCGGATCAACAATCACGCAGCAGCTGGCCAAAAATCTCTTCTTTTCCTCGGAGCAAACCTATGTTCGCAAGGCAAAAGAAGCGCTTTTAGCGATGTGGTTGGAAGGTCATTACACGAAGGAAGAGATCCTTTCTTTCTACCTCAATCGAATTTACATGGGCGCCGGCGCCTATGGCGTGGAAAGCGCGGCGCGCACTTATTTCGACAAACCTGCAAAAGACGTGAGCCTCGCCGAAGCGGTCATGCTCGCCGGTCTGCCGCAAGCGCCCTCCGCCCTTGCTCCGACATCCAACCCATTCGGCGCCCAGGATCGCGCATGGGAGGTGCTCGAAAACCTTCGGGAAACGGGATACATCACGGATTTCGACGCCCGTCAGGCACGCCTCTCTCCGCCGGTTATTACCCCCAGGAACGCCAATGGCGATATTGGCTATTTCTTTGATTATGTCGCCGAAGCGGCCCGCGCCATTGTCGGGCCCATCAACGACGGCGGGCCCATTGACATCGTTGTCCATACGACACTCGATCGGGAAAGTCAGCGCAGCGCCGAAGCGGCCGTTGCTACGATTATCAATGACGAGGCAAAAGCCATCGGCGCAGATCAAGCCGCCCTTATGGCCTATGACAACGCGACAGGCGCGCTTATCGCCATGGTGGGTGGACGAAGCTATGTTGAAAGCCAGTTCAATCGCGCCACTCAAGCAAAACGCCAACCAGGATCGGCCTTTAAACCAATAGTGTTTGCAGCCGCGTTGGAAAACGGCATGACGCCGAAGACCCGCATCGTTGATCAACCGATCGATATCGCCGGCTGGAAACCAAGAAACTATGTCGATCGGTATGACGGGCCGATGCGCTTAACAGAAGCGATGGCGCGTTCGATTAATACGGTCGCTGTCCAAGTTTCAGAACAGATTGGCCGCGACAAGGTAATCAACATGGCTCGACGCCTCGGCGTTAACGCTAAGATTCCCGAAGCAGAAGCCGGCATCGCCCTTGGCGCATTTAACGCCACCCTTCAGGAATTGACGGCCGCCTACCTTCCCTTCGCGCGCTCCGGGCAAGGGGTGAAACCATATGCGATCACCAGCATTGAAGACGGGCGGGGAAACGTTCTTTACACACACCAATTTGCTAGCCACGAACAGATTTTTAAACGGCGATTGGCCCAAGACGTCACCCATCTGATGTATCAGGTTACCCATGACCCGCGTGGAACCGGCAAACGGGCAAGCCTTGGCAGGCGCCCGGCTGTTGGAAAAACAGGGACCACCAACGATTGGCGCGATGCTTGGTTCATCGGATACACCGCCCAACTCACCGCAGGCGTTTGGGTCGGCAATGACGACTATAAACCCATGGATAAGGTGACCGGCGGAGCGCTGCCTGCGGAAATCTGGAAAACCTTCATGAACGCCGCCCATCAAGATCTCGATATACAGCGTATTGCTGGCGCGTACCCATCACCAAATTTTGCCGATGAGAACGAATTACTACAGTTCTACACGGCCGCAATGAGAGATTTTCAAAGAGTGCAAAGAGACGGCAACGCGCGACGCTTTCAGCGCCGCAGCAGTTCTGAACCGGGCCGTCCGTTCTTTAGAAGAAGGTAGGATAGATTATCAGGCCTTAAACACGGCGCTACAATTCTTAGCGTTCCAAGTTAAACGGCAGTAAGCATAGCGTCGTAAAAGAGCTTTCTAGGGAGCTCACAAATGACGACAAAAATGCAGAGAGATCGTACACAAAATAGCGATCAAGTATTTGTTTCCAGATTACTGAACGGCGGACAGGCTGTTCTGAGCGTGGTTCTCTTTTTCCTCTGCGTTTTCACGATAGAGAACGCCGTGTTGCGATTTATCGGCGCCGTTGCCTTGGGCGCATATGCTGTGATCAGCCTATTGCGTTTCGTCAGCCTTAGCGCCAGCGGTCTTAACGCCAACACCACATCCGCCATTGAACCTACAAACGAGGCGCGCGCGCCAGGCGCCGCTGCCAATGACGCTGACCCACTCGCGATGAATATAGCAGGTTCCTCAAGCTCACCGCCGCCCGGAAGCGGAGAGACGATTTCGACCCAGCTAAACGATCGGTTTCGGAGTTTGTTTGAAAACGCCGCAATCGGGATATACCGGTCCAGTGCTCATGGGGAACCAATCTTCGCCAACAGAGCATTCGTCCGGATGATGGGGTATGAAACCGAAGCTGAGTGGCTAAAGGCTTCCGCCGACCTCGAAACAGAATGGTATGTCGACCCAAAAAGGCGACAGGCGTTTACGGATGAAATTGAAGCCACCGGCGAAGTCACGAATTTCGTCAGTCAAGTGCGATGCCATCGAACAGGCGAAATCATTTGGGTTTCGGAAACAGCACGCATGATCTGCGATGATGCGGGTGAAATTCAATTTTACGAAGGCACGATCGAAGATATATCCGACCGCATCACCGCCGAGGAAAATCTAAAAACCGCTAAAGAAGAAGCAGAAAGAGCCAATCGCTTAAAATCAGAATTTCTCGCCAATATGAGCCATGAGATCCGCACACCAATGAATGGCGTAATGGGCATGGCGGAATTATTGACTTGCACAGAACTAGACGGACAACAAGAGGAATATGTTGAGACATTGATGATGTCGGGAGAAGCATTACTCGCCGTCATTAACGACATTCTGGACATATCAAAAATCGAGGCGGGTAAATTCGAATTGGCCCACGAACCTTTCGATATTGTCGATATCGCGGAGGAGGCCGCTCGTCTCATGACGCCGCGCGCCGTTAATAAAAACCTAGAATTGATTTTGCGAATCGCACCCGACGCACGCACCACCGTTGTCGGGGATGGCCCGCGCTTACGGCAAGTGCTGCTTAACCTCGTTGGGAACGCGGTAAAATTCACTGACGAGGGTAACGTTATCATTGATGTTTCCACGCGAGCAATGAGCGAAAACCAACTTGAACTCACGATCGGCGTGACCGACACGGGAATCGGCATCGCGACCCCTAGCCTTGCACGCATTTTTGAGAAATTTGAGCAAGCCGATAATTCTTCAACCCGTTCCTTCGGCGGGACTGGCCTAGGGTTGGCGATATGCTCTGAACTCACCTCATTGATGAACGGCGCCGTTTCGGTTGAATCCACCCTCGGCGAAGGGTCAACTTTTACGGTGAAAGTCCTTTTACAAATCGATCAACGCATCAATGCAAAAGATCGTAACCAATGGTTGGCCGAACAACCGCTGGAGCTTGGCGCTGTTTTAGTTGTTGACGATGTCGCCGCGAACAGACGCCTAGTAAAGGAACATGTCGAAGCATGGGGTGGCAACGCAGTATGCACCGAAAGCGCGGAGGAAGCGTTGGCTACCCTGCAGAATGCGCGAGACGCCGGGAAGTCTTTTCAGATCGCCCTGATAGACTACCATATGCCACAGATGAACGGCCTAGACCTAGCGCGCCATATGAGCGCCAAACCGGAATGGGCCCATATGCCCATTGTCATGCTGACCTCAATTGACGATCGATTTGGCAACGACGTCTTGTCGTCGGCCGGAATTGACCGGTGCCTGATAAAGCCTATCCGCGGGTCCGTGCTGCGGTCGGTTATCGTCGACCTGTTAAATCCTGAAAAGCCTCTTTTGCAGACTAATCGCAATACAGATGATTTTTCAACACCGCCCGCCTGCGATGAACCGACCTCGCTGGATAGACCGACGACAGCCCCCCTAACGGGAACAACTCTTGCCACAGCTCAGAAACCCAGAGTTTTGCTTGTCGAAGACAACCTCATCAATCAAATGGTCGTCACAAAAATGCTGGGCGACGACGACTATGACATCACCATCGCCAATGACGGCCTAGAGGCCGTTCAGTATTTTCGTGAAAACACAACCGATCTAATTCTCATGGATATTTCCATGCCGAATATGGACGGCGTTACCGCGACGAAGGAAATACGCGCCCTAGAGAAGAAAGAAGCACGCCCGCCAACACCGATCATTGGTCTTTCCGCTCATGTGATGGAAGAGCATGTAAAAAAATGCGACGGGGCGGGCATGAATGACTTCCTTTCAAAACCGGTCAAACGCCAAGACCTCATTGATATGATTAAAAGATGGGCGGGCGAAAACGCAGGCGTTCAACAAAAAGCGCGCGGTGCATAACGCCACCCACGCCCTGATGCGACGGTTAACACGGGGTCGCGTCGCGAACGCCTCAGGCGCTGGATTGGATAAAACCGAAACGCCGGCAGCGCTAGAATCGCTGGCCGACATTTGGATTTTCATTAAATCGGCGCCCGCTAAAAACGCCCCGACACGGTGAAGCGCGCATTGATCGGTTCGCCAACGGTGATGTTATTCGCGGTATGCGCATTCGGGAAGTATTGGGTATCGGTGAGGTTTTCGATGTTCACCTGCAACCGCAGTTGATCGCTGATATCGTAATAGGCCGCCGCATCGAGACGCACAAAACTTGGCAAGGTGACGTTGTTGCCATTGTCAGCGAAGCTCTCATCCTGGAAGGTGAGACCGCCGCCCAATCCAAAGCGCGGGGTAACCTGGTAGTTACTCCACAGATTGACCGTATGGGCTGGTAATTCCCGCAGGCGAAGGCCGTTTTCTTCCCCTTGGGCAATGACAACCTCGTTATTCGCGTTCAGGACATCGCTCGTCGCCACCTGATTACCTTCGAGATAGCTATACCCGGCGACGACGGACCAGTTATCCGTAATCTGACCGTTGAATTGAGCTTCAAAGCCCCGCACTTGGGAATCAACGATCACCAATGTGCCGGCATTTGCATCAATGATCAGCCCCGTCGCGGGGTCAATCACCGGCGGCGCCTCTTGCGGAGAGCTTTGCTCAATTTCAAAAATCGCGGCGGTGAAGCCAAAGCGATCGCTGATATCCCATTTCAACCCAAGCTCCAGATTTTGGAACGTGTTAGGGTCCAGCGTATCGTCGTCCGGGGTCGCTGGATCATCGGGCAAATCGGCGAACTGCTCGCCGCTGCGGGGCAGGAAGCTCTCGCTAAAGCTACCATACAACGAAATGTTTTCCTGTGGCTTGATGATAAAGCCAAGGCGCGGTGAAAACTGCGAATCCGTTCGGGTCGTGATATCTGATTGCCCGGTTTCGATTAGCGTTTCGATATTGTCCACCGTGATGTCGAAGCTATCGAATCGCACGCCGAGGACGATATCGAGCCATGGGGCGATTTCGATCTGATCTTGGATGTAGGCGGAGAAAACCGTGACATCGGCTTCCGTGTCGTCATTCAAGTCAACCGCGAAGCTGTTAGTTGTCGGGAGGCCTGACGCATTCACGCCAACGCCGCCGCTGAAATTTAACGGTCGCGTCGCGTCAAAAAATTCAACATCATCCTGGGTTTGATCGAAGAAGGCGTTGAAGCGATCATTGTTGTTGACCGTGTCAATGTACTCGCCGCCGACAATGATGGTGTGGTCGAAAAACCCGTCGGTCTCGAACTCCCCAATCAGGTTCGTTGAGATGATAAGGTTTTGGCGCTCAGTCGTATCGATATACCCATCTAGGCCGACGACGTTCGTGGCTTCGTCAAAGCTGACGGGGAAGAAGTTCGAGTACAGCTTATCATAATCCCCATAAGAAAAGGCGAGATTGCCTTTCAGGTTGTCGGCGAACTCATGGGCAAGCGCCGCTCGGATCACATGGGCTTCCAGGGTCGCGGTGTTTAACTCAGGATCGCCAAACGTAATATCGGCAAACTCTTCCGCTGGTAGCCCATCAGCGCCGGAGGGGATGCCGCGATCAATAAAGCGCTCATTGTTGATATACTCGTAAGAGATATCGAGGGTGGTTGATGGCGATAGTAAAATCTTCGCTGTCGGGTTGACGCCAAATCGATCACCGTCAAAGAAATCGCGGTGATTGTTGAGTTGTTCGTAATAGGCGTTCACGCGGAAGGCGACGCTATCGCTCACAGAATAATTCGTATCAAGCTGAAGATCAAAAGCGCCGAAAGTGTTGACGCTCGCCTTATACCCGGTGAATTGCTCGCCGATGACGCCTTTTTTGGTGACCCGGTTCAGAACGCCGCCAGTGCCGCCGCGCCCAAACAGAAGGGCGTTTGGCCCGCGCAACACTTCCACCTGCTCAAGGTTATAGAGCGAGCGAAAATACTGCACATCGTCGCGCACGCCATCGATGAAGAAATCCGCCGTGGAGCGCACGCCGCGGAACACAACCGCATCCCGGTGCCCCTCCCCCTGGGATTGGGTGATGCCGGGCGTATACAGAACAATGTCGCCAATGCTGTCGAAACCCTGTTTGATGATTTGCTCAGCCGTCGTGATGGAGAGGGATTGGGGCACATCAATGATCGGCGTCGGCGTTTTCACGGCGTTGATCTGATCCGTATAAAGATACCGCCCCTCGACGACGACTTGGTCGTCAATGCTTGCTTCTAAAGAGGCAAGGCGCTGCGCCGTCGCCTCTTGCCCATTGGCGGCAAGGCCCAAAGACGGCGAAACCGCGAGCCCTCCGGCGAGCGCCGTCGTCATACACAACATTGAAATTCTTTTGGAAATTGAAGGGGTCACCGCCACGCACCATTACTGATAATCATTCTCAATCGCGGGATACACGCCCTGTAATTGAAAATCAATCGCAAACTTGTCACGGCGGGTGTTTTGGGTTGGGGGTGGATTACGCCAAAATCACGAGAAAACTGAAAAGCCGCCTTCGCGTGATCGCCGGAAATCTATCGAACGCCCGGTACGCGGCGATTAAAATGAAGCTTCCTAAAGGTAAGGCGACGCGGGCAGCTGAACAAAGGCAAGTGTTGTTGTCGCGATCGAAAATTATGACGCCTAAACAAGCATATCCCCTATCAGGACTTGCAATCCCCACCTGTGCACGCCACTTTTTCATAAAAGAGGGGAGCAGCAAGTAAATGTCGGAAACGGCGATCCTATCTATGCCAGGCGTCGGTGGCGCGATCGCGAAAGCGTTGATCGGGTTTTGCTCCATCGAGACCGCGAAACAGAATATAGTCCGCCTTAAGGATGAGCTTTCCCTTGGCGATCTCGATCCAAATCATGACATCGCGCGCGCCGCCCGCATGGCGCAGCTAAACGCCGCCATCGCCATTACCGAACGGGTGAAGGATCTGGAAGCCGCACAGGGAACCGCCGGCGAAGGCTTCGCCCGCGCCGGCCAGTACCAGAAAGTCATTGATGAGCTAAAATCGCGCGCCCGTAAGATCGATGCCGCCAGTGAGGAAGAGCTAACCAAGCTCATGCCCGGCGTTGGCGGTGACCATGTGGACGCCGCCGTCCGCCTTAGGCTAGCGGCGGAGTTTGGCGGCGACGCGCCCCTCAGTGATCACGCCTTGCGTGACCTGACCCTTAAAGAAGTGGTGAGCATCGGCGGGGAAGTTGGACATTGGCGCCGAACGCCCCCTGCTCTCGAAAACGAGTTTCAGCGGTTTGATTCTGATTTCGCCACCTGCATCGCCGCCCTGTTGAAAAACCCACAAAAAGCACAGCGCTGGGAGAACTTCTTCCGCATTTGGCTTGTCCTCCAACATGCCAAAACCCACCAACAAGTCGCTCACCTGCTGCAAGCGTTTTCGCAACTTGAGCACTATACGGATGACAGAGACAGAATTGTCGCCGCGATTGCGGGTAATGCCGACGCATTAGCTTCAATGATGGTGCAATTATCTGATGTAATTGACGTTAACCTCGCCATTCTGCAGAAAATCACCGCACTGCAAAATGAAACCAAGGAACGCGACGAAAAGGTATTTCTCAGACTCGACGAAATCGAGGAACTGATTAGAAATGGCGCGATCAAAATTTCCCCAGCGAACGCAACGCCAATCGAAATCGAACAGAATCGTTTGGCCATTCAGCGCATTGCGGAACGGTCAGTTGAGGCGTTCAAAGAGTTTTATGAAACTCTTGAAACCGCAGGCCGAGAGAAAGCGATCGCGTTTCTTAAATCCCAAGCAGTATTGGCCGAACACGACGCTAGTAAACAAGTACAAGAGGCGCAGGAAAAACTCTGGACCGCAGAAGATGAATTGGCCGACAGTATTCAATTCTGGCGCGATATCGCCACGCTGGCCCACACACTTCTAAATGATGACGCCATAGAGGCCTGGCAACGGGTAATAACGCTCGCGCCCGACGATTTCTGGGCCCATATTGAATTGGCGCGATGCTTAAAGAATAGCGGAAAAAACGCCCTACCCTTGGCATTAGAAAAGTTGGACCGTGCTCTGACCATCGCTCCAACAACGCGAGATCGCGCGGCGGCCCTCGACGTCATCGGTGACATCAAGGCGGCACAGGGCGACCTCAAAGGCGCCCTCAGCGCCTATCAAAACGCTCTCGACATTGCCGACGCCCTCGCCAAGCAAGACCCATCCCATACGGAAAGACAGCGCGATCTATCGGTCAGTCATGAGAAGATCGGCGACATCAAGAGGGCCCAGGGCGATCTCAAAGGCGCCCTCAACGCCTATCAAAACGCTCTCGACATTCGTGAGACCCTCGCCAAGCAAGACCCATCCCACGCAGAAAGACAGCGCGATCTATCGGTCTGTTACAACAAAATCGGCGACATCAAAGAAGCCCAGGGCGATCTCAACGGCGCCCTCAGCGCCTATCAAAACGCTCTCGACATTGCCGACGCCCTCGCCAAGCATGACCCATCCCACGCAGAAAGACAGCGCGATCTATTTGTAAGCCACACTAAGATCGGCAACATCAAAGCGGCCCAGGGCGATCTCAAAGGCGCCCTCAGCGCCTATCAAAACGCTCTCCACATTGCCGACGCCCTCGCCAAGCAAGACCCATCCCACGCGGAAAGACAGCGCGATCTATCGGTCAGTTATGAGAAGATCGGCGACATCAAGGCGGCCCAGGGCGATCTCAAAGGCGCCCTCAGCGCCTATCAAAACGCTCTCGACATTCGTGAGACCCTCGCCAAGCAAGACCCATCCCATGGGGAAAGACAGCGCGATCTATTTGTTAGTCTCACCAAAATCGGCAAAATCAAGATCGCCAATGAGGATCTCACCGGCGCCCTAAAATCTCATTTAAACGCTCTCAGTATTGCAGACATCCTAGCCAGGTTAGACCCATCCCATGCCGGAAGACAGCAAGATTTGTTGATGAGCTACGGGAACATGGGCATGCTCGAGATGCAACGGGGGAATGAGGATGAAGCCATTCGCCATTTTGAGGCGGCGCTGGCGATTGCCGAACAGCTTGTCGCCTTAAGCCCCACCCATGCGCAATATCAACAAGACCTTGAAGACGTTCAGTCTTTTCTCGCGCAATTGCGCAGCGATTAGACCTTTTCCTTCGCACGTTTTTTGCGCAAATGGGGCAACAGGGCCCTTTTCCGTAAGCGGATGGATTGAGGGGTGACCTCCACCAGCTCGTCATCATCGATATAAGCGATGGCTTGTTCAAGGCTCATGCGCCGGGGCGTCGTCAGCTTCACCGCCTCGTCCTTGCCGGCGGCGCGGATATTGGTGAGTTGTTTGCCCTTTAAGGGGTTTACATCAAGGTCATCGTCTTTCGCGTTCTCGCCGATGATCATACCCTGGTAGACCTTCTCGCCCGCGCCGATGAACATCACGCCGCGATCTTCCAGATTGAAGAGGGCGAAGGGCACGGATTCCCCGTCCCCGGTGGAGATCAAGACCCCATTGCGGCGCCCTTCAATCGCGCCCTTATAGGGGGCATAATGAAGAAAGGAGCGGTTCATGACCCCCGTGCCGCGGGTATCCGTTAGGAATTGACCGTGATAGCCGATGAGGGATCGCGCGGGCGCATGGAACACGACCCGGGTTTTGCCACCGCCGGAAGGTTTCATCTCCATTAACTCGCCCTTACGGCGGGTTAGGGTGTCGATGACGGCGCCGGAATGCTCCTCATCAAGATCGATGACGACCTCTTCAATGGGCTCTAGCACGGCGCCGGTTTCATCCTTTTGAGTGACAACCTGGGGGCGGGAGACAGAAAGCTCGAACCCCTCCCGGCGCATGTTTTCAATCAACACGCCCAATTGTAGTTCGCCGCGCCCGGAAACCTCCATCCCGTCGCCGGCCGGCGCATCAGCGACGCGAATAGCGACATCGCCCTCGGCCTGGCGCATCAGGCGATCACGGATGACGCGGGATTGGACCTTATCCCCCTCGCGCCCGGCAAGGGGTGAATCATTGGCCGACAACGTAATCGACAAAGTTGGCGGGTCGATCGGTTGCGCGGGCAAGGGCTCGCCAACATCAAGATCACATAACGTGTCCGCGACGGAGGCTTTGGAATATCCGGCGAGGGCCACAATGTCCCCGGGGAACGCCTCCTCCACGGGTTGGCGTTTGAGACCGCGAAAGGCGAGCACCTTGGTGATCCGCACCCGCTCTATTTCTTTGTTATCCCGCGACAGGGCTTTCATGGTGACGCCGGGGCGCGCGACGCCCTTGATCACCCGGCCCGTTAGAATGCGGCCGAGAAACGGGTCCGCCTCCAATGTTGTCGCCAACATGCGGAAGGGCTCTTCGGCCGCGCCTTCTTCCAGCGCTGGCGGGGGCACATGGTCCACAATGGTTTTGAACAGCGGCGTTAAATTCTCGCGGGGGTCGTCCATCCCCATAGCGGCCCAGCCATCCCGGCCGGAGGCGTAGAGGGTGGGGAATTCCAATTGCTCTTCGCTGGCGCCCAACGCGACGAACAAATCAAACGCTTCGTCCAGCGCCTTATCAGGGTCCGCCTGGGGGCGATCAACTTTATTCAGCACCAGGATCGGCTTTAGCCCAAGGGCGAGGGCCTTTGACAACACGAATTTCGTTTGGGGCATAGGCCCCTCGGCGGCGTCCACCAGCAACACGCAGCCATCGACCATGGAGAGAATGCGCTCCACCTCGCCGCCGAAATCGGCGTGGCCGGGGGTGTCAACGATATTGACCCGGACGGGCGCATCGCCCTCCTCCCATAACACGCTGGTGCATTTGGCGAGGATGGTGATGCCCCGCTCGCGCTCCAGATCGTTGGAGTCCATGGCGCGCTCGGCCATTTCGGCGTTATCGCGCACCGTGCCGGACTGGCGCAAAAGCTGGTCCACCAGGGTCGTCTTGCCATGGTCAACATGGGCGATAATGGCGATGTTCCGCAATTGCGGCGCAGGGTCGGACATGAGCATTCTCGGAAAATTATTGCAGCGCGACAAACGCGTGGCTGCTCATGCGCTTTTTTCGACCATCTGGCAAGGCGGCGGGCGAATTCGCCCCCAGGGTCGCTAAGAAAGGGCCAGTTGGAATAGGGCCGCCTAAGGCGTTGGGCGATAGGGCGCCAGCCGCCCGCGCCATCCGGTTTGGCACACATCGTCCTGGGCGAAGGCGGCATAACGGTTGAGGCTCACCCGGGGCCCGAGAGCATTGTCCAGGGCCCGCTGGGCATCCGCCTCACAGAGCAAGGTCTCAATTTTTTCGCGGGGGATCTGCGCCCCAGCGATGGAGCTTTCAACCCGCGCCAATAAGGGGCGGCGCTGTTCATGGCGGTCTTCCGTACTCTGATACCCGCCGAGGGACGCCTGCCAGATGGGGATCGCATTGCCGCATTCACCCGCCAGCGCCTCGCCCAATCGTGCGGCGCGGCTCGCCGAGAGCCGCTCATTCTGACCCGTCGCATTGTCTGCGGACGCAACACCCAGAACGATCAACAGCGGGGCGTCACAAAATGACCGGATATCCGGCAACAAGGCGCCCGCCGCCTCGACGCGACCATAACGCCAATGACGCGCGCCGCCTGTGGCGTCACCCGATGACGCCCAGTTCACGTTGTAAACGGGCTCTGGTTCTGGCTCAGGCGCTGATGGTGGCGGCGGCGGTGCAATCGCTTCGGCGCGGTCAATTTCCAATTCAGGTTCAGCGCAGGCCCCTGCCCCATCGCGCTCAAACCCAAAATCACAAACGCACGCACCATCCATCAGGGTTTCGTTGGCGGCGCAAACTGGCGTCTCAACGACGACAGGCGTGGGCTCAGGGTCAACCACGGGTTCTGGGGCAGCGGTGATGACGGATGCGGCGCAAAACAGGCCAAATGCGCCGCAAAAAAGACCCGCGATCCACGACCAAGCCGCCGATGCAAGACCAGAAACGCCGGACACAAAGGCTTCTAGGAGCGCCGCGACGTCCGGCGGCAAAGAGTCTCCCATGGTGCGCAGTACGCCCCACGCGATGAGCCAAAGGATGCCAACAAGTACCAGAAGCCGGTAAATTAATCCGAAGAGAAACAAAACGGGCCCGAGGAGACCACGCCCGTCATCTTCGTCGTCCCATTTGCTAGGCCGCCCCCGATCAGGGTCCGTCGCCGCTAAGGTCTCGTCTTCTCCCGCAGCGGTGGGCTCCGCTTCCATAGACGCGCGCGGCGGTTGCGTATCGCCCTCGCGTTGTCCAGCCGCCACTAACGGGGCGACGCGCCGTAATCTCTCTTCTTCCGTCACGAAAACCCGTTAACTCCCCATCGCCGAATGGTTTATGGTTAACAATACCTTAAAGTTGTGACGTCACAAAGTCGGAAAGGAAAATCATGGCAACCCTCTGTATTCATGAGATTTTTTCCCTTTTTAGGGCGCGGTGACGAGATGGGAAGCCCTGTCGCAGCCTATCATTTCCAACGCGTCGTCAAGGCCGACAAACCCCTATTGGAAAAGTGGCTCGCGGTCCCTGACGTGGCCCGGTGGTTCACCGATGGGGAGGGGTTTCTGAACGATATTATGGAAGAAATCGACGACCCGCGTATCCGAATGCACCTCGTCAGCGTGATTGAAGACCCCGATGACGGGCCGTCATCGCCATTCGCCTATCTCCATGATTACGACGTCCATGGCTGGAATGAACCGGGCGAGCCGCCCCACCCGTTCTCCTACCTACCGCCAGGGTCCGTCGGCCTTGATGTCTTTATCGGCGAGCCAGACTTGATGGGCTGTGGGCATGGGCGTGCTTTTCTCCATCAATATTGCAAAGCAATATTCGCCAAAGGAACCCCCGCCATTGGCATTGACCCCCATCCGGAGAACCATGCCGCGATCAAAGCGTACCAAAATGTTGGATTCCATGGTGAGACGGTCGTCGACGCGCCATGGGGCCTTGCGCGCCTCATGCACCAATACCGCGAACGATTTAACGCCTGAACCGTTCAGCTTACCGTGAGCACGCTGGCGCCTACAAAGCCCAGATGGTAAGCGATCTGCAGCATTTTAGAGGGAAAGCAGATGAAAAATACGCCAATCAAAAAACTACTCGCCAATGCTACGGCATTAGGGGCGATTGTCGCCTTAGCGGGGTGCGCCCCCGGCCAGGATGCAGAGACAAAAGAGGGTGCGAACACCGTGAGCGCTGAAGCAACCGCACCAGTTTTTAAAACCTATTCAGCAGAAGCATTTTTTCAGACAACGAACTATACTCTGGCGAACGGAGATGGTTACGCTTTCTCTGCGGACAATTCGAAAATCCTAGGCGCCTCTGACGAGACCGGTGTGTTGAACGCCTTCGCCATGACCGGCGACGGGGCCAAGACCGCCCTGACCGAGTCGACAACCAACGCTCATTTCGCCGTCACATTCTTCCCGAACGATGACCGGATCCTGGTCACGGCCGATGGCGGCGGTGATGAGTTGAACCATCTGTATGTACGCACCGAAGATGGCGCCCTGACGGATTTAACGCCCGGCGAAAATGTTAAAGCAAACTTTGGCGGATGGCGCGACGATAATGACGTTTTTTACGTTTGGTCGACCTTGCGGGACGGCGCCAATTTTGATCTTTATGCTTACGATACGGAAACTTATGAATCCTCACTCGTTTTTCAGAACGACGGCTTCCAGCCCGGCGCGCTCAGCAAATCGGGCCGCTGGCTTGCGCTAAACCAACCCGTTACCAGCGCCGATTCAGATGTCTACGTTGTTGATTTATCGCAGGACAACCCGGAACCCCAACTTGTCACCGCTCATGAGGGCGATATTGCATATGGCGCCTATGACTTCACGCCGGATGAAACAAAACTCGTGTTCAGCACCAATGAATTTGGGGAGTTTAATCAGGCCTGGACCCATGATCTTGCTAGCGGTGAAAAAGCCCCTCTGATCGAAGCGGATTGGGATGTCAGTTTCGTCTTTTATTCCCCATCAGGACGATATCAAGTCAGCGCCGTCAACGCCGATGGGTTAACAGATCTCAGCATTCTTGACACCGGTTCCGGTGAGGCGGTGACGATCCCCGACATCCCTGAGGGCGAGCTTGGGCAAATTCGTTTCTCACGGGATGAGTCACAAATCGCCTTCGGCCTCAATACGGATACATCGCCCAGAGACATTTATCTTTATGAAATCGGCGGCAGCGCAAAGCGCCTCACCACCGCGCTGAATGCCGACATTGAAGAGGCCAACCTCGTCACCGCCACGGTAGAACGGTTTGACAGTTTTGACGGGGTCGTCATTCCTGGCATTCTCTATAAGCCTCAACAAGCCTCGGCAGAGACGCCATCGCCAGCAATCGTCCTCGTCCATGGCGGACCGGGCGGACAAAGCACCCGCGGCTATAACCCGATGGTGCAGCACCTGGTGAACAATGGTTATGCTGTTTACGCGGCGAACAATCGCGGTTCGTCAGGTTACGGCAAAACTTTCTTCCATATGGACGACAAGCGTCATGGCGAGGAAGACCTGCAAGATATCGTCGAGGCCGGCAATTACCTTCGCGGCCTTGACTGGGTTGACGCCGACAGCGTCGCCGTCATGGGCGGGTCTTATGGCGGGTTCATGACCGCCGCCGCCCTTACCTTCCATCCGGAAGCATTTGACGCCGGCATCAATATTTTCGGCGTCACCAATTGGGAGCGGACGCTGAAAAGCATTCCACCGTGGTGGGATTCCTTTAAAAAAGCTCTCTACGACGAAATGGGTGATCCGGCAACGGATGAAGAGCGCCACCGTAAGATTTCACCTCTCTTCCATGCGGAGAACATCGTCAAACCCCTACTTGTCGTCCAGGGCGCCAATGACCCGCGCGTCCTTCAAATCGAAAGCGATGAGCTTGTCGCCGCCGTTAAAAAGAACGGCGTACCAGTCGAGTACATCGTATTTCCTGACGAAGGTCACGGCTTCCTACGCCGCGAAAACCGCATCACAGCGTCGAACGCCTATGTGAACTTTTTGGATAAATATCTAAAGGGTGATGAGGCGGCAGAATAAAAGAAAATCCCTGGTGCGCTTTCTCGTTTAAAGCGCACCAGGATCGATTTTTAGAAACGAGCAACTAAGCAGCGTCGTTATCTCGTTCTCGAATCGTATTTCGCAGATACTCTCTTAGCCCTCCCCTCAGCGAAAAGAGGTTATGGGAGTTTTTCTGAAACTGCGGATGATCGTCTATCTCAGATGACTGCTCTTCGGCTAGGCTATCTGCGATATGCTGGATAATCTCCGGCTGGCCGGGAGCACCCACTTCAAGTTCCCTGACATGGGCCTTCAGCACGTCAAGAACGTTGTCGTCCTCTAAATTTTCTTTTGTAAACTCTTGCAAGTCTTCATCGTCCGGACGCCACAATATCAGGCGATATGCCGCGATATGGCGGGTGTTACGCTCAACGATGCGCGTACGAAACCCATGAAGGATGTTTGGGTAAGCGCTGTCATGAACAAGGGTAACGGTATTGATATGGGTGCCAATCTCCTCATTCGACCGTGAAATGAGAGCCGAAAGGGTATTTTGCCCTTTTTGCAGTCCGCCGGTCCAAGGGGGGCCATCACGGCTGCCAATAAATGAAAGCTCTAACCCGGCACCCTCCTTCGACATCTTAATTACAACAACCCCTTGCCGAAGACGGCTGTAATCCTGCTGATCGGAGGGAAACCGAAACGCGAAATACACACCGACATATTTTTGTGCCGACGCATCTAACCCGTTCTTTAACGAAAAAATTTCCGCTTTTCCCCACCATTCTTCATAGTCACCGATGGGAAATCCTATTTGTTCGGCAAGTTTGTGGGGTTCATTTCCCTGGTTCAGGTTTTCCTCCGAAAAATAGAATTTTTCATCAAAGAGGAAGTCACCCGTCGCACCCGCGTTCTTCAGAAAATTCGGGTCTTTACGGGCGAGTGTTAGGATCGTGTTCAACACCCGCACAATGCCAGGGTATTTATCCGCTGCGGGATCGGTTTCTCCGGTAAACCACCGCTTTACAGTGACGTCACTGGGCGGGGCGCCGTCAGCGCCTGCACCAAGCTCGGCCCATGCTTTTTGCATATGGCGGAAGAATAGCGATGGGAAGGCGCCCTTCGAGGGATCCGGCTGCCCTTTTTTGTCTCCAGAATCGTGATGCTCGTGACGAAGAAAGCCAAAGGCATAGCGGATACGATTTAGCCGATTGTGGAATTGGCGCGTTTTTCGATCTCTCGTCGGCATGGCCCCTGTCCCTTAACATGCTAGGATCACGACAATAGCAACGAAATTCATGAATGAACATTGGCGCTAACGTGTTTTTGACATGCATAGATGCACGAATAGCAATATCTGATCCATCATCCTTGAAATGTTGCCGTGCCGGGGCCATTTCGAAATCAAGGTCGTCGGTGGCATTTCTGGTCCAACACTGTCATTTCATGGTCGGAAACATGAACCACACATGGTCAACCATGCCCCTCAACGCAAAGCAGCATGGTCTGGTGGTGTAAATACGTGTTCGCCGCTGTCTTAAAAACGCGTGCCAATCATGCCTCCTTCAACAAATCATCGTGCACTAGACGCGTTGAATTTTTTTTAGTTCACGATGATGAGCAGACGCTGATATCCCCTAAAGTGCTCTCATGGTTTTAGATCCCATACAGATCGTAAAACCTGATAGAGCATGAAAGGGCTAATCCAATGCGCATTGTAAACACAATTTTACAGACAACCGGGGCTGTTGCTTTTCTCTCCGTAGCCGCAACCGGCGGGCTTGCTTTGCTTGACAAAAAAACCCGCGAACAACTCATCGAACGCACTGCGGAGCTTGCACAAGAACACAATCTCCAAGACGTCAGAGATTTCCTCACATCGTTCAATCCGCCGGATAAGGCGCATCCGTCATTATCACCGGGTGATAACATCTATGATGTTGCTACTGACGTTTCGGATTCTGTTAAAAGCACACCAACAAACAAAACCAACATTGACCGCGCGACGTGGACGTCACAATGGACCTTCGAATCTCGATGTATGGACGCCAATTGTTCAATGGATGACTTCATGGAGGCGTCATATTTGGAATTTTGCCCAGCCGGGTCCGTCCACCATGATCAATCGAATGGCGTTATCGAAGCCGACGTTAAAATGATCGACATGGGTCAGCACGACGATAGCGGCGCAAATGCACTGCCACCCATCACGACAAGCGGTACAGACATCAAATAGGGAAGACACTATTTTCTTCCGAGAAAGGACGATGTAATGGCATCGCTAAAAATACGGCCTCGAGCAACCTTGTCGCTCGAGGCCTTTTGATTCTTGCTTCGCCAAAAACCAAGCCTATTGTCTAATCGGCAGATGTTGTTTCTTTTTGTAAATCGCTCAAAGCGATAGCCGGCGCTGGTCCGAAGCCCCCCACTCCCCCAAACAATAGCGCTTCAATTTGCTGGGTCTGGCGCTCCACGGTCACCGCGATCGCTGTTGTGACCTGTTCCAGGATGCTGGCCTCCGCCCCATTAAGCGCTTTCGTCAGTTCGCGTTTAATCGCGCCGCGCATTACGTTATCAAGAACACCGATGGAGGGCGCGAACCCCGCTAGGCGGTTCGCGATTTTTGGCGTCTCTACTTTTGCAATCCATTGCTTCAACCAGCGACGGGCGAAAATCCACCCGCCTATGACGCCAAGGGTCGTCACCGGGAACACGCCAAGCGTCAGGCCAAAATCAACAAACGGTGCGATAACGAGCGCGAGAGTGAATAAAATCAGTTCAATGACCGTTTCAAACGGCAGGGCGATCGCCCGAGCTCTGAATGAAAAGACCGCCGGATCAATCGCATTATCCACGTGTAGCTGCGCGTCGCTTGGCACGTTATACTTTGATTGCAGCGGACCAATGAGCCCGTTGACCCGGTGCTTCACCTCGTCCCGCCACCAGGCGTTAATGCGCGTTGTGTAGAATAGGTCGGCCTCAGCAGAGACGGTCCATTCTTCATACGCCTTTTCGATGAAGGCGCGTACTTCCTCCCCATTGGCGAACTCGCCCCGCTTCCAAGCGTCAATCGCCGGGGTGACGAACTGATTGAAAATCGTCTCTACAAGGTCATCAATGAGCGCCGTGCGCAATGCCGGAAACGCCTCATGCATGACGCCCGGTAAATCGCGTTGCAATACCTCGCCCGCCTCTGATCGGAACGCTAAAATATCCCGACGGCGCTTGCCCCACCGCGCGAGCCCCCGCGCCACCATATGGGAGGGTTCGGGATCGGTCCGTACAATGTCATCAGCGCCATCAGGATCGAACACCTGCAAGGCGATGTCGCGGGTGAACCCCATGCGCGAGGCGCCGCCCACAAGCAACACAGACCCGTAAGTCTCCCCACGGTCACTGATCGCTTTGGCCATAGCGCGCAGTGATTTTTCGTAGATTTCTTCCCAGCTGAGGCCTTGCAGCGACGCCTCGCTAAGGGCGAGCGCCGCCGATGGGCCAAGGGGCGATGTTACAGGTTTGCGCCGTATACTGTCCATTTCCGCGCGCGAAACCCGCGCCATGAAAAGCTGGGGCGCTGTCCCATCCCAATAGGAACCGGCGATCCCGCTCTGCACCACCTTGTCCATCTGTTGCGGGTCGCGATTGAAGAATTTTTCTTTCGCCCGTCGCGCCGCATATTGCCAAAGCCCTTTGTGATGGGGATTCCGATCCAGAAAGGCCCGCGCGCCCGGGAACGCCTCAAGAGAGGCGTCCAGCACATGCCCATCAAAGAAACTCGCGCCAAGGTCGAGCCCCGCATCCAGGAGCGGCGTCATCTTTTCAAACGGACTGACAAGGGAAAAATCGAGGGTCGATGATCCGATATCGATAATGAGGATGTTCTCTTTCTGGCGTTTCACCGCGACGACGCTATCGCGTTTCAACACCAGTTCAAGAAGCGCCCCGCGGGATTCCGGCACAATATCAATCACCGCATCCGGCTTGCCCGCAGCGAGGATCGCTTTGTACTGGGCGACATCCGTCGCGAGCGCCCAGGCGGAGGGGCTGCCGACGATAATCTCCGTATCCCGCCATTCTTTGTCACCCGCCGCGCCATCGGGAAAGCCAAGATTGGCCCGTTCCAGGCACGCGGTGAAATAGACTTGTAAATCCGCGAGCCGCGCCCCCAGCCGATCGGGGCGCGCCTTAAACGCCGCGATCAGCTCATGGTCATCATCATGGGCGCCGTCGCCCGCTTCCTGGATCGCGGCTTCCCCGATCACCACCCGCTCGCGCCCCTCGCCATCTTTTACCCGTAAAAGCGCCGTAGGCTGTACTTTTTCATTTTGGACTTCGACATCGACAGGCTGGTCGGCCGCGCCTGCGCTTTCGGGCAAATAGGCTAACGCCGTATCGGCATGGCCGAGATCAAATCCGACAAAATGGCGGCTCTCCTTGCGCGCGCTCATCGGCGGCGCCCTTTAAAAACCTGGCCTTGCAACACATCATGGGGGTCATCCGGGCGGCGCAGCGCTGGGAGGCTGACAATATCCTCCTGCAGATCATCAACAATGCTGGCGACAAAGAGCGGCCGTCCGCCAGCTTTGTCCTCTCCCGGCGGCGGCAACCGCCATAGGACTTCATATCCGGCTTCCTCCGCCGCATCTTGCGCAATTTCTTTAATCAAATGGGCCTGGGGCCCTGCATCTTTTTCAGATTGGGCGAGCATAAACTGAATAAGCCTGAGAACCTTCGCATTATCAAAGCCGCCGCGCGCCGCGCCTACCTGGGCCCCGGTTCGCTCTCCCGACAACAGGAGAAGACGATCAAGGGCGTCAATGAAGCCTGTGAACTTGGCCGCAGAGGGCGGCGTAAACCCGTCCTTACCAGACGCGCCACCGAACTTGCCCGCCATCACTGCGCCATCGCCGCCGCGCCCAGCGACAACGCCGTTCAAAACCGCGACCGCGATTAACAACACGGCCAATAATAAACTATCGGGAAAGACAATGAGCGCCGCCAACACCAGCAGCAGACCGACCAAAAACGCAACGCTGCGCTCCATCAGCCCGGGGCCAAGTTTGCGTTTTTTATCCCCATGGCCGCTCAACGACATGGCTTCTAGGGATGACCCCGCCCCAAGGGTGAGCGCATCCCGCGCAATCTCATGGAGGGCCGATAAGCGCTCCGCCGTGTAGGCATTGGCGCTATCCTGAGCATGGGCGAACAACGCCGCAAGATTGGCTTCCAATTCCGCCTGCGTCGGGTTCCGCAACAGCTTGGGGTCCCGGTCCAGCGCCGTCCTTAATGGCCCTGTCATCTTTCCTCCCTAATCGGCGACAGCCCGCGATAAACCGCCGGCGATGACGATAGCGGTAGACGTAATGGGCCTCGGCCCATTTTTCCAGTGACAGACCCGGCGGGAAATTGAGTATTATTGGAAGAAAATCAGCACTTTGTCCGCTATTTTCTGCGGATCCTTGTTACCGTACGCGCAACAACGCAGCTCATTATGGGTTTGAACCGTCACGACGAGCCTGAGGCGCCAACATTTGGTCGCGCCCGTTTTGGTTAACAGGAGACACCGGTCAATGATTGGCTGTTGGATATCAATTGCTGCTGTTCTTAAAATTGAAATGTGTACGGAAATTTTTGCCTCTCACTCAATTTTACGTCTTGGAACGTGTTTGATTCCCTTGTGTCCCATGAAACACAAAAAAGCCGGCCGCTATGGCCGGCTTTCTTTCTTATTCAAATGACTGACGTTTAGCTCTCAATCAAATCAGAAACTTCATCATCTTCGCGCAAAGCAACGGGTTCGCCGTCGACGAAAATGACCGTGTACCGCGCAACGCCGGTTGATGCGCCGCTTGGGAGACGGGAGCGCACGCGCACATCGACCGCCCAAACATCCATCTCTTCGTATTCGTCAAAATCGACTTCTGCTTCGTAGGGCTCGCCGATCATGCGCACTCGGGCGCCGCGAGGGTTCGACATTCTGGTTTTGACGTAATCGATCGCTTGGCTTTCGCAATCATAAGGACGCGGGCCGGCGTCAGCCGCCGCGGGACTCACAAGCGCGGGCGCCGCAAGGCTGGCAGCAGCTACAAGGGTAGTGAATAGGGACATCTTTTTCATTTTCATTCTCCTTATCGTGGATGTCGCAAACAACTAAGCGGGCTCAAAAAGCCGCTCGCACACACGCGCCCAGCCCAAGGCTTGGGCGCATTTTGCCGCCGACGCCGATCCCAAAATCAGCGAAGCTCGCCTCTCAGCGATCAATTGCGTCAGCGTTCAATGACGAAGGGTCGATTTCCCTAGCGGGGCGTCTGAGGCAATCCCGTAACGCCGGCTATTGCGACGCTGGTGGCAGAGGGAAGCAGTCATATATCCGTCATTTAAGTGTCATTATTCTGTCATATATCGTCACAATGTCAATTATTTTGCGCAATTTTTGCGCATTTTCTTTCGGCCCAGCTCACGCCTGGCTCTGGGGCATTGTTTTTCTTAATGAAATCCGAAATCCGAACGATCGTTTTTTTTGGGGCGCAACCCCGTCGTCCCGCCGCTCACGCCCCAATAGTCTCTAAAAGGACACGTTTTTATCGGGATGGACGCTGGATGCGCAATCAACCGTTTCCCCGCATTCACGGATCATAAAATTTGACATAAAGTCCGGTTAAGTGAGTCTTAACGACCGAAGAGGCGACGCATCGAATTCACGACGCGTTGCTGAAATCGTAAGGGGCAGCCGCTTTCTGCGGCAAACAAAAGGCCTTCAGGCCAAAAATGAGGGAAAGGGGCGACGATGGCGCGTTCGCTGGAAAGATCGGCGCGGTTCGTAAAACCGGGCCGATATATATTGAACATGCTTTTGTTCATCCTGGCGGTAGGCGCGATCGTCTACTTTCTATCGCCCTGGGGGCCACAACAAACGACCCTTCTTGTTGATGCGTTTAACGCCAATATCTGGCTGAACGGGTTGATCCTGTTCGTCTTATTCGTGGGCATCTCGTATAATCTTGGGCAAGCCAGCGCCATTGGCCCCGCCGTCAGCTGGGTGGAATCCTTCCGCGAGACCGTCGACCCGCGCCGGGCGCGCCTGCCCCGCGCGCCGGGCCTGATCCGCGCCATGGTGAAAATCCTTCTCGACGTGGATGAACGCGGCGGCCGACTCACACCTGAATCATCGCGCGCCGTTCTTGATTCTATCGGGACACGAATTGATGAGGGCCGCGAGATGGGCCGCTATATCGGCAACCTTCTCGTGTTTCTCGGTCTCTTGGGCACGTTCTGGGGCCTGCTTGAAACCGTCAACGCGGTCGCCGCCACCATTAGCGGCTTGGCGGAAACCAACGGCGCGGCCGAAGATGCGGTCGGACAATTGATCGCCAATCTGCGCGAACCGCTGGGTGGTATGGGCACGGCGTTTTCGTCGTCTTTGTTTGGTCTCGGCGGCAGCCTTGTGGTCGGTTTTCTCGATCTGCAGGCAGGGCAAGCGCAAAATCGTTTCTATAATGATTTGGAAGACTGGCTCGCCGGCATGACGGAAACAACCCGCGCTGGCGCGGGTGGTGGGTCATCAGCCTCCTACGCTCCCGGTGATTTCGGTGAAGCCGTCAACGCCCTGGAAACCGCCATGGCGAGTAACACTGATGCGCAAATTCGCGCGCAAGCGGAACAAATCACCGAGCTAAAAGATGAAATCAGAGCGCTAAATAGAACGCTCATCCGGGTCGGCGGCGGGGAATAATTTCATGGCGCGCCGCAGACGCAGCGAAGACGCGAATATCTGGCCGGGTTTCGTCGATGGCTTATCGACGTTGCTTTTGGTCTTAATGTTCGTCTTGTCAATTTTTGTTGTCGCCCAATTTTACTTGGGCGCAAAGCTCACTTCCGTAAAAGACGAGCTGGCTTCCAAGGATTCCGAACTGGCGCGGCTCATCGCGCAGATCGACGCCTTAAACACGGAGCTTGGTCTCGCCCAGCAAGACCGGGATGCACTGCAAGCGCAGATCCTCTCCCTTGAAGCGACCATCGAAGAAAAAGACGACCAACTCGCCGCTGCCGCAGCGGCCGCCGCGGCCAGCGCCGCCGCTGTTGCCGCCTCAGCCGAAGAGTTGGAAGCGGAACGGGCGCTGACGGATGAACAAAAGTCAGAAATCGCGACATTGAACGCGCAACTCGCCGCGTTGCGCCGACAGCTTGCAAGCCTGCAAGAAGCGTTGGACGCCGCAGAGGCAAAAGACCTGGAGCAACAAGCCCAGATCGAAAACCTGTCCTCTCGATTGAATGCCGCGCTTGCCCGCAAAGTTCAGGAGCTGCAAGAAGTCCGTTCACGGTTCTTCGAAGCGCTGCGCGCCGCCCTTGGCGATCGCTCGGATATTAAAGTGGTGGGTGACCGCTTTATCTTTGAAAGTGACATCTTGTTCGGCTCTTGCTCGGCGACATTGGGCGAGTCTGGCAAATTGGAGCTCAATAAATTGTCCGACGCCCTCCTTGATATTCGGGGCGAAATTCCGACAGAAGTAAATTGGGTGTTGCGCGTTGACGGTCACGCCGATCAGACACCGTTGGGCCCTGGATGCGCGGCGCGGTTTGACTCAAATCTTGATTTGTCGGCCCAACGCGCAATCTCTGTCGTGAATTACCTGAAACAACGCGGTGTCCCCGCGAGCCGGCTTTTGGCGACGGGCTCCGGTTCGACAGCGCCTTTGGTGGCCAGCCGCTCGGCGGCCGGTCTTGCCCAAAATCGTAGGATCGAATTTAAGCTAACTGAGCGATAAGACCATGATAGGGTTTCAATCCGGCTTAAAACTATTGCTCGCGACATTGTTCGTCACCGTCGCCGCCGGATCGAGCGTTCACGCCAAGGCTTGCCAGTCGATCGCCGCAGGGAACGAGTACAATTCTCTGTCCGTGGGCGAAATAGTCTACGCTGACCGTCGTGGGAAAAAGCGCGTACGCATCAAATCGATCAATCGAAGCAAAGCGCAAATTTGCTCACCGAAAAAATGCTATAGCGCGAAAAAGCTCTATTCCAGCCGAGCCGTAGCGGCTTGCGGTCAATCCGCTTCAGCACCCGCCCCTATCTACGCCTATGAGGAACAAGATGAAAAGGCGGAAGAGCCCCGGGAAGATCGTAAGGAAAAACCGGAAAAAGCCGAAGAGCCGACAAGCAACAAACCAATCGATAAAGAGTAAGACGGCACCGCAGAGGGTCGATTAGGAACGAGCGCCCCATCACCGTTCGTGGGAGGGCGTTGGTTTACCGACGGCGAAGGGAAAACGCCAGATAGACGGCGATAAGCGCCCCGCCGAGCCCGAACCATGTCAGGGCGTATTCCATATGGCGATTGTTAAATTCAAGCCGGGTCACGCGCCCTTTGGGCCAGGGGGCATCGGCCTCAACGCCGAAGCTATCGATATAGTAAGGGGTCGTCCGAACACTGAAATAGTCGGAGAATCGTTGCGGATCACGCGTGTACCATAAATTCTCCGCCGCATTTTCAGGGGGGCGAAACACCCCGGCGATAGCCGCAACGCGTTCGGGTTTACGTAACAATCCTTCCACAACAACCGGCCCTGACGCGGGGTCCAGTACCAGGTCCTTTGGCGCTCTGTGGTGATCGGGGGCGAAGCCGCGATTGATGAAGACGACGCCGCTTTTGCCCAAGTCGTTTTCCATGAGCGGCGTCGTCAGCGCCGTGAAGTAATAGAAGCCGGGTTCACCTTCATAAAGGCCAACTAAGCGCGCCTGCTTTTCCGGTAGGTAAACCCCCTCAAGGCGCACTGGCGCATATTCCATGTTCTCTCCAGCGGCGTCGCGCGCCAGAGCCTCCGCCATGGGGATCGGGGCGGCCGCAACCCTCGCTTGCGTTTGCTCGATCAGGTCCAGCTTCCAGGCGCGGCGTTGTAACTGCCAGTTTCCAAGAGAGAAAAGTATAATAAGGGCGATGAGCGCCGCAGCGCTCAGAACCGGGCGGAAGTGAAACGTGAGGCGCGTTGCGAGCGGGTCACTCTTCAAGACGCCCCTCCTCCGCCTTGTTGCGATATTGCAATGCAATCATCACAGCCTTCAGAGGGCGGAGCATCGCAAGAACAGCGCCAATGGTAAACGCCGCTGAGACGCCAAAGGCGACCGGGATTGACCAGTACCAAACATAACGCGCGACGATCATTAGGGTGACCGCTAAAAACCCGACAATAAAAATGACAAAGACCGCCGGGCCATCGGCAGCGTCGGCATTTGAATAATCAAGACCGCAGCTCGCGCACCGATCTTCCAAACTCAGAAAGTTCTTATAGAGCTTGCCCTGGCCGCAACGCGGGCATTTGCAGGAAAGCCCTGCAGCGAACGGTGAGACAGGCGGGTAATAAGTCATGCCCCGCCTAACCGTTATAGGAGCCCCTGATTACCGAGGACGTAGATAAAGGCGAATAGGAACAACCAGACCACGTCGACAAAGTGCCAGTACCATGCGGCGCATTCGAACCCAAAATGACGCTCTGGCGTAAAGTGACCGGCGAGCGCCCGGAACAGGCAAACGATCAGGAAGATTGTTCCGATAACCACATGGAGCCCGTGGAAGCCCGTCGCCATGAAGAACGATGCACCATAGATCCCGCCGCCAGAAAACTTGAAGAGCCCGTAGGACAACGCCTCATAATACTCAACATACTGAAAGAGCGTGAAGACGAGGCCAAGGGCGATGGTTACAGCCAGACCTTGGACCAACCCTTTTTGATCGCCTTCCTGTACCGCGTGGTGCGCCCAGGTGACGGTGGTGCCTGACAACAACAAAATTAGTGTATTAAGGAGCGGCAGCCCCCAAGGCGACAAAGGCTCAACATCATTTGGCGGCCACACGCCGCCCGTTGCATGAAGGCGCCCGTCATTGCCAATAAAGGCGGGATTGCCTTCCGGCCCCAACATCTGCGAGCCATCCGCCAAAATGACCGCCTCGCCGGCGCCCGGAAAAAGCGCTGCGCCGAAGAACGCCCAGAACCAACCAGCGAAAAACATCACTTCGGACGCGATGAACAACACCATGCCATAGCGAAGGCCAAGACGGATCACCGTGGAGGTGTTCTCACCCGTGAGGCTCTCCTTGATAACGTCTTTCCACCAACCAAGCATGGTGATGAGAACGCCAACGAACCCAAGGAAGAAAAGCCAACTGCCTCTCATCTGTATGATCGGGTTTTCTAGCGACCCCAGGGTAAAGCCCGGCTCACCGGTCCCCGACTTCATCCACATCACGGCGCCGATCATCATGATGGCGGCGGAAACTGAGCCCACTAAAGGCCATGGCGATGGATTAACGAGGTGGTATTCGTGTTTGACTTCATCGCCGGCCATGGGCGTCGTTCCTTATTGAGTGTCACATTATCAGGCGAATGCGCCTGTTTCTTTGCTTGGGTTTATACCGGCCGCTGAGCCTCAAAACCAAGCCCCGAAGGCCGTCTGAGGCTGCGACAAATCACGCGTTTTCGACCCAATAATTCCTTAGACGGTCAACCCTTAAGAGGCGCTTTCTGCGCTTCCTTCCGTGGGCTCGGGCGCAGGCTCGGGTGCTGGCTCCGGTGCATCGTCCCAGGCGAAAAAGGTATAGGCCAGGGTGATGGTCTCGACCTCAGCTAAATTGGGATCGTCCGCGAGGGCCGGGTCGATAAAATAGGTCACCGGCATAGACACTTTTTGGCCCGGCGTCAGAAGCTGCTCGGTGAAACAAAAGCACTCGATTTTCTTGAAGTAGATGCCAGCTTTTGCCGGCGAGACATTAAACGTCGCCCGGCCGGTGACGGGCCGCCCAGACATGTTTTGAGCCTCGTAAAACGCAAGCCCCGTCTCGCCGATTTGCAGGGTTTGGCTGATCTGTTCGGGTTTGAACCGCCACGGCAGATGGGCGCCGACCGTGCCATCGAAACGAACCGTGATTTTGCGATCCAGCACGCGGCGCGCGGCATCAGCCTCTGCGCGCTGGGTAGTGCCGCCCCAGCCCGTCACCTGACAGAACGCTTTGTAGGCCGGCACAGCGGCGAACCCCATGGCGACCATGGCCATCACGACGACGCCGACGCCCATGGCGGTCTTTTGGTTCTTTTGACGGAGCGCCTGGTCGGGCATTTCATCAAACTGTGTCATGGCGCGCCTCCGATCTGATTAGCCCGCTGCGCCGCTGATGCGCAGAAAGGTGATCGAGTAGATCAGAACAATCAACACAACGACGCCGCCCGCAATGGCTAGATTGCGTCGGTTACGTGCTTTCTTTTCTTCTGGGGTCACAGGCCGCCCCCAAGAAACAGCATCACCAGATCCTCCACCAGGAGGGCGGCGAAAACCCCGAAGAGATAGAGGATCGAAAAGCCGAATAACGCTTTAGGCGGGCCGTTATCATCGGGCGCGGCCTTCAGAACCCGCCACGCACAGCGCAGAAATTGAACGCCCAAGGCCAGCGACACGGCGAGGTAAAAATACCCCCCCATCGTTGTCTCACCCTGGGGGACGAAAAACGGCGCGACGCCAATCAACGCCAAGACAATCGAATAGGCGAAGATCTGACGGCGCGTTTCGGTGTCGCCCTTTACGTTCGGCATCATGGGAATGCCAGCGCGGGCGTAATCGCCTTCGCGGTAAAGTGCGAGGGCCCAAAAATGGGGCGGCGTCCACAAAAAGATCATGCCAAAGAGCAGCCACGCCGCCATCGGCGCATCGCCTGAGATAGCCGCCCAGGCGACCACTGGCGGCAACGCCCCTGCGGCGCCGCCGATGACGATATTCTGGGGCGTCGAGCGCTTCAGCCACATAGAATAGATGACGGCGTAGAAGAAGATGGTGAAGGCCAATAACCCGGCGGCGACATAGTTGGACGCAAGCGCCAGGATGATCACCGAAAATGCGCTCAAGGCGAGCCCAAAAGCAAAGGCTTCTGCGCGGGGCACCCGCCCCGTCGGGATCGGCCGGCCCGCCGTGCGCGACATGACCCGGTCGATATCAGCGTCCCACCACATATTCAGCGCGCCGGACGCGCCCGCGCCGACGGCAATGGCGAACAGCGAAATCGCGGCCAAAACGGGATGGGCGCTGCCCCCGGCCGCGACGGAGGCGACCATGCCGACTAAGGCGGTGAAAATGACGAGAGACATCACCCGCGGCTTCAGAAGCGCGATGTAATCGGACGGCTCCGCAAGCGTGGCGGCGGCGTTTGGGGGTGGCGCTTCCGCTGCGGATGTCTGCAGGGGCGCATGATTGGCCATATCTGTCATCGCGCCAGCTTATGGCTGAAAACATGAGGCCTGAAAAGCTGACAGAGCGTCCCGCCCCGCGCGACGTGGGGTCGCTGATAGCAAGACAACGACGAACGCCAGACCAATAAAAAACCCGCAAGCGCGGCGCTTGCGGGTTTTTTGTTCATGATTGGAACAGGAGGGACGGTTAGTGGAACGACCCGTCCTTATCGAACCGCGGCAGTTCGTTGAACTGGTGGAATGGCGGTGGTGACGGCAGGGTCCATTCTAGGGTCGTGGCGCCCTCGCCCCATGGGTTCGCCTTTGCCTTGCGGCGATAGATGAAGAAGGCGTCGATCATGCAGATCAAGAAGATCACCATGCCCAGCACCATCACCATGTAGCCGAAGGTCGAGACTTTGTTCCAATAGGCATAAGCAACGTTGTAATCGATGTAACGGCGCGGCATGCCCTGGAGGCCAAGGAAGTGCTGAGGGAAGAAGATCAGGTTCACACCGATGAACATCACCCAGAAATGGAGGGCGCCGAGCCACTCGCGGTATTCTTTGCCCGTCATTTTACTGAACCAATAATACCAGCCCGCGAAAATGGCGAACACGGCGCCAAGCGACAACACATAGTGGAAGTGCGCAACGACGTAATACGTATCGTGGAGATAGTGGTCGACACCGGCATTGGCGAGGACAACGCCCGTCACGCCGCCGACGGTGAACAGGAATATAAAGCCCACCGCCCAAAGCATTGGCGTTTTAAATTCAATGGAGCCGCCCCACATGGTGGCGATCCACGAGAAGATCTTAATGCCTGTCGGCACCGCGATGACCATTGTCGCCGCCACGAAGTATGCCTTCATGTTAATGGACAGACCCACCGTATACATATGGTGCGCCCATACGATGAAGCCAACGAACCCAATGGCGACCATCGCATAAGCCATGCCGAGATAGCCGAAGATCGGCTTCTTCGAGAAGGTCGAGACGATGTGGGAAATGATGCCGAAGCCGGGCAAGATGAGGATGTACACCTCTGGGTGACCAAAGAACCAGAACAGGTGCTGGTAGAGGATAGGATCGCCCCCGCCGGCGGCGTCGAAGAACGACGTGCCGAAGTTACGGTCTGTCAGCAACATGGTGATGGCGGCCGCGAGCACCGGCAGCGACAAGACCAACAAAAACGCGGTGATCAAGACCGCCCACGCGAAGAGCGGCATCTTGTGGAGCGTCATGCCCGGCGCACGCATGTTGAAAATCGTTGTGATGAAATTGATCGCGCCCAAAATCGACGACGCACCCGCCAAGTGCAGCGATAGGATCAATAGATCCATCGCGGGTCCGGGACTGCCCGTGTTCGACGATAGGGGCGGATACAACACCCAACCGCCGCCGAAACCAATTTGAGAACTATAACCCGGCGCCAGGATCGACAGGGTAATGAGAATACCCGACGCGCCATAGAGCCAAAAAGAGATATTGTTCATGCGCGGAAACGCCATGTCAGGCGCCCCAATCATGATGGGCACGAACCAGTTGCCAAACCCGCCAATCATCGCCGGCATCACCATGAAGAAGATCATGATGAGACCATGATAGGTGATCAGAACATTATAAAAGTTCGCGGCTGCGGTTTCCTTCGCGGCATCGCCCAAGCTCTGGTCAACAAAGCCTGTCAGGAATGTCACGCCGGGATCAGCAAGCTCCATGCGCATCAGGCCAGACATCGCGCCGCCGATAATGCCCGCCAGAATGGCGAAGATCAGATAAAGCGTACCGATGTCTTTATGGTTGGTCGAGAAGAACCAGCGCACGAAGAACGGCGGGGTGTGGTCATGACCATGATCGTCATGCGCATCATGGGAAGCGGTTTGCGCGTCAGCCATTATCAATCATCCTCGACTTAGTTTGTTTGGTTTACAGCGTTAGCGGCGAATTTCTCACCGTCAGCATTTTCGTTGAACATCGGGTCAAGCCCGGCGAAGGCGCGTTGTTCGTCCACCCAGGCCTCGAAAGCTTGGCGCGAAACGACTTCAACCGCGATCGGCATAAAGGAATGACGTACGCCGCAGATCTCGGAGCACTGACCGTAATAAACGCCTTCGCGATCGGCCTTGAACCAGGTTTCATTGATCCGGCCCGGCACGGCGTCAATTTTGATGGCGAAGTTCGGCATCGCCCAGGAATGGATAACGTCCCGCGCGGTCGTGGTGACGCGAATGGTCTCGCCGACGGGCACGACAACCCGGTTATCGACAGCGAGGGTGTAGAGCTCCTCGGTGGTGTCTTCTTTCGACAACATGTTGGCGGCGAAATCGAAATCACCGAAATCGGGGTAAGCGTAGGACCAACCCCATTGGAAGCCGTTCACCTTCAACGTGACAGTCGGCGCCATTACGACTTCTTTTTTATCGCCAGACCCCACAATGCTGCGCCCGCCGCGAATGACGACATCCTGACCCGCTGCCGGGGCCTCTTTCATTTTGACGATGACTTCAGGATCGCCAAGTCCCGCCAGGCGATAGCCTGAGCGCGCGACGCGTTCCTCAGCGCCGCCGGCGCTGCGCAAAAAGACCTGCAGGTGGTCCGGACGCGCCACCATGCGCGCCGGTGAACCAAAATCATTGGCGAACACAAAATCGGTCGTCGACCCATCAGCGCGCGCCACGACTTGTTTGCCGTCAGGGATGACGTCTTCCTTATACAAAAGGTCGAACGAGAACACGGCGATGAACAATAGGATCAAGATCGGGACGCCCGTCCAAATGATCTCGATCAATGTGTTATGGCTAAACTTCGACGGGGTCGGGTTAGCGCTCGCCCGGAACCGGACCACGATGTAAACCAACAACGCAAGCACGAACAACGAAATGACCGTGATGATCGGCATCAGGATGCCGTTGTGGAAGAAGTGAACTTCCTCCGCCAGCGCGGAACCGGCCGGCAACATGCCTAGGCCGCCGTCCTTCGCGTGGTTGTCAGCGCCCTGCGCCATGGCTGCGCCCGTTAACAACAATCCCGTCAAAAACGTCGTCGCTGATAAATAAATGTGTCGCGCCTTCATACGTCATCCCAGCTTTTTGATCCCAACAGGACCAAGGTCAAAATCTCTGCAATTAAAGCGGGCTGGCCGCCCACTCTTACCGCTCTGAAGGCATATACGCCGATCGACGCCCCGCCGTCACGCGCCTCGCCGTCGCAGGCGGCGAAATATCACCGGATAAAAGGTCGCAGAAATCGCCGTCGAAACGAACGCTCATATGCAGCGCCTGGTATTGGGCTTCATTGTTGCGCCCGATCATCTTATGTGTGGGAAGGCCTCTTGGTTGAAGAGGCCCCTTAAAAGGATCCCACCATCGTGCCCACTGATCTCAATGACGCCGCCGCCTCTTTGCTCGCTGACACTGATCTCACATCCGAAATTGCCCAATCTATCCTGGGCGAGGCGCTGAACGGCGCTGATGATGGCGAGCTGTATATTGAGCGCAGCGTCTCCGAAGCTCTAGTTTATGACGATAACCGTTTGAAAACCGCTTCTTTCAATGTGGATCAGGGCTTTGGCTTGCGCGCCGTCAGCGGCGAAGCAACCGGATACGCTCAGGCGAGCGACCTTTCCGAAGCGGCGCTAAAGCGCGCCGCCAGCGCCATTTCCTCGGTCAAAGCTGGCCATGATGGGCAAATGGCTGTGGGGCCCGACAGGACCAACAAGAAACTCTACCCCGACGACAATCCCCTCGACGCCGACGGCTTCGCGGAAAAGGTCAAACTCCTTGAGGACATCAACGAGTACGCCCGCAGCGCTGACCCGCGAGTGCGCCAGGTTTCCGCCACCCTGTCGGCGGAACATTCCCAGGTGGAAATCATTCGCGCCGACGGCCAAATTGTACGGGATGCGCGCCCACTTGTTCGGCTGAATGTGTCCGTTACCGCCGGCGACGGTGATCGACAGGAATCAGGCGGGCACGGCGCCGGCGGCCGAGAGGGCTATCAGAAATTTATCGATCCGGCCGCCTGGCGCGCCCAAGTGGACGAAGCGTTGCGCCAGGCCCTCGTCAATTTGGAAGCCGAACCCGCCCCCGCTGGCGAAATGGAGGTTGTCCTTGGGTCCGGATGGACGGGCGTTCTCCTTCATGAGGCCGTTGGTCATGGCTTGGAAGGGGACTTCAATCGCAAGGGTCAATCGGCGTTTTCTGGGCGGATCGGCGAGCGGGTCGCGGCGCCCGGCGTCACCGTCATCGATGATGGGACGATCGATCGCCGGCGCGGCTCCCTGACAATTGACGACGAAGGCACGCCCACCAGCCGCACCACGCTTATCGAAGACGGCATTCTCGTGGGCTATATGCAAGACCGGCTGAACGCGCGCTTGATGGGCGTCGACGCGACCGGCAACGGACGCCGGGAAAGCTATGCTCACCAACCAATGCCGCGCATGACCAACACCTTCATGCTTGGCGGCGATCAGAACCCAGAGGAAATCATCGCCTCCGTAAAGGATGGCATTTACGCCGTTAACTTCTCTGGCGGTCAGGTGGACATCACCTCGGGCAAATTTGTGTTCAACTGCACCGAGGCCTATCGCGTCATTAACGGTAAAATCGGTGCGCCATTGAAAAACGTGGCGCTGATTGGCGATGGCCCGACGGTGATGACCCAAGTCTCAATGATTGGCGACGACTTCGCGCTCGACCCAGGCATCGGCGTTTGTGGCAAAGCGGGCCAAGGCGTGCCCGTTGGCGTTGGTCAGCCAACCATCAAAATCGATCGGTTAACGGTCGGCGGCGCGGCGGCATAGCCGGTTCCTCCCCCTCTTTTTAGATGCATTCAACGGTTCGCGGGCGCCGAGCCTGCGGCCGTATCCACGACATTCATCGTCAAAATCCCTATCCGAAATTGAGATGCCGCCGAGAATCACGGACAAAACGCCCGCACGATCATGCTTGAACGAACGGATCTCTGCGGTTGGTCTTTTCTTTGCAAAGCTGGTGTCAAATCGAGATGAAGATTTAAATTGAATGGTGGAGACTATGTTCAAACGAGCCCTCGTTGGCGGAATCGCTTTTGCACTCACACAGTTTGCGGTTGCCCAAGCCGCGTCCGTCACAATCGACTTTACCGCGCCCAACCAGTCCATCACGTCTACGCCGTATGAAGAGGATGGATTTATCGTTAATGGCGACGCGACGAGCACAGGCCAAGTGAATAACGATGAATTGCTCGATTTCTTCTTCTCGGACGGCGAAGTCTTTTCGTTCACTCGCGCCGATGATGGGCTGTTTCAATTCATATCCGTCGATTATCGCTCAGACTTCGAAGGCGATTTGAGCGATAGTTTCCAACTCGTCGGTCTCTTCGGTGGTATGCAGGTTGTTGATTTTGGCTCCTTCGCAACAACGTCAGAAACATTCCTGACCGCCGCCTTCATGAACGCCATTCTGATTGATGAATTGCAGGTCGTCGCAGCGGGCTTTAACGACGCCAGTGTGATCTTCGACAACTTCGTTTTTGACGTCGCCGATGCTGCTGTACCCCTGCCCGCCGCAGCGCCGTTGTTCTTGTTTGCGATCGCTGGCCTATCCCGGATGAAGCGTCGCAGCCTCTAAACGTTTTCAACACCTTAGACTTGCACGGTGATTGTAGAGATTGCGCAGCTGGTTTGCCCCAGCTGCGCAATTTTTATTGCATAACGATCCGTACTACGATCAATGAAACAATGATCATCAGAATTAGCAGATAGATAAAACCAGCCATGACAGTGGTGTAAACGGTCTTTACCCAACCCCGGCCATAAGCGCGTTTTAGGGACATCAAGAAGTAAGCAAAGAGCGCGAGCGCGGCCGCTAAGCCGGTAGAAGGCGCACCTAGGTTGGCGGCGACCACCGCCACGCCGATGATCGCGAACGCCACCGCGTGGCTATAGATCGACAATACCATGTGATCGAAAAAGAGCGCGTCGCGGCCCCTGATGAAAATTCCCAATATCAATGCCAACACTGGCGTCATCAGGAATACGACCCGCGGGAGCCAGTTGTTAAAGGCGGCATTGAACGCTTCCGGATCTTCGATCGCTTTATTGGTCCCCGCAAACACTTTCTCAATAATTGAGGTGGCTTGTTCTCGCTCTTCATCTGTTAACGGATCTTCCACATTGTCGCTGTCCGCTTGCGCAGCATCCATTTCTGCATTGATCGTCTCAAGTATTTTGGACGAACAGGCGGCCCATAGACCTTTGTCGTAATCGTTGACGTCTTTGACGCGCACGAAAAACCGCAAATTCGCCGAGATTTTGCATTCGTCAGGCGCCCCCTCACCGCTCGCATCTGTTTCTTCTCCGGTCGTATCGTCCGATAAATTCAGAACCACCGGGCTTGATTCAATTTCGGCGGGATTAAATTCTGAAATGTCGACAGCGATAAATAATGTTTGCGTGACGCTCAGCAGAAGAAAAAATAAAAAACTCACGACCAGGAACAATCGAACTGGCGGCGTATATTTCGATCGGTGGCCATGGGCGTAGTTGGTCGGCACGATACCGGGCGAAACCGCCAATAGGCCAAGGGTGCGCCACATTCGACCGTCAAAGGCGAATGTATCTTCGATAAACTCCCGGCCGAGCATGAAAAGACTGCGGCGCAGGTCGTCGTTCTTTTGCCCGCAGCTGAAGCAATAAGGGCCAACGGTTACAGCCCCGCAGGAGGAACAAATTCTTTCAGCGCCTTGGTGCTCAGAAGATGCTTCGACGGCCGACCCATCAACCTTCTCCGGGACCGTCGGTTCTTCACCGCCACTTCCCGTTTCGGCATTCCCCGTTTCGGCATCTCCTGTCTCGCCATCTCCGCTTAATATATCGTCGTCAATCATGTCCGCCCCTTCCACGCTCCAGCATACCGCTTGGGATTGAAAGAATAAACACGCCGGCCCATAATCGATGGGCATCGAGACTTCACGGCCCTCCATATCGAACGGAATAAGGCGACCTCGGATGAAAGCACTTCACTACACCACCTATCGCGGGCCGATCACCCTTGAAGAAGTTCCAGACCCGTCTCCCGCCCCCGGCGGCGTTGTCATCAAAGTAGAGTCGACGGGGCTTTGCCGGTCCGATTGGCATGGGTGGTGCGGCCATGACCCAGACATCACTCTCCCACACGTTCCCGGCCATGAATGGGCGGGCGTTATTGAAGCTGTCGGTTCCGATGTGCGGCGCTTCAAACCTGGTGATCGCGTGACGGCGCCGTTCGTGTGCGGGTGCGGCGTCTGCCCCCAATGCGCCAAGGGCGATCAGCATATTTGCGACCACCAGTTTCAACCTGGGTTCACCCATTGGGGGTCCTTCGCGGAGTATGTCGGCATCCATTACGCTGATGCCAATCTCGTCTTGCTGCCAGAGACAATTTCCTTCGAGACCGCCGCCAGTTTGGGGTGCCGATTCGCGACATCTTTCCGGGCTGTGATTGACCAGGGCCGCGTGCAAGCCGGTGAATGGGTCGTCGTCTTTGGCTGCGGCGGGGTTGGCTTATCCGCGGTCATGATCGCCGCGACTGCGGGCGCCCATGTGATCGCCGTCGATGTCGACGATGCGCCGCTTTCCCTCGCCCAATCCCTAGGCGCGACACACATTTTGAATACGAAAAACGAGGACAACGCCCCCGAGGCCATTCGCACCCTGAGCAATGGCGGCGTCCATCTGTCGATTGAGGCGATCGGCCATGCGCGCGCCTGCTATGACGGCGTCGCCTCTTTGCGAAAGAGAGGACGCCATGTGCAAGTCGGACTGCTCGCCGGCGAGCATTCCGATCCGCGGTTGCCCATGGCGCGCGTTATTGCAGATGAACTAGAAATCATCGGCAGCCACGGCCTCCAGGCTTGGCGTTATGACGCGATGTTAGGGATGGTTTTTTCCGGCGCGTATCAACCAGACAAATTGATCGCAAAAAAAATCGACCTCGCCGCAGCAGGGCCGGCATTGATGTCCATGGATCGCCCAGCGACCGAGTGCGCCAATGCCGCCGGTGTGACAATAATCACGCCATCGATCTGATTTCTGATAAACGCGATGTCACGTCCATCGCTATTACCCAAAAAAATCAATGGATAATGGGTTTTGTCGATCAGAATTGATCGCCAATTTCCATCCACGCTTATTGACTCAAGGTTTTGCATTACTCATCTGTCATGTGTTGTCTGAACGCATAGGGGCCTGAGAATGTTGTCAGAAAAAACAGATACATTCGCAAATTTGTCATACGACGCGTCGTCTGGCACAGCGCAACAAACAGCAACACAAAACAGCGATAGCCCGCAAACTGATCAACAGCACGACAGTTTTAGTTACGAGCCGCAATATGCACGCGCCGAGGTTCGCGAACAGGTCCGCGCATTTATCGTCAAACTCGAAAACCTCCGGGATGACCCGATTGAGTACGAAGGTAAGAAGCTCGATTCACTCGACGCCGTGTTGCGATATGATACTTTAAATCAGTATCGACTGATCGCCTTTGGGCTCTTTGCTATTTTACCCCTTATCGTGACCGTGCTTTGCGTCGGCGCCAACCTCTTCAACGATGAAATGAAAGACGTCGACGCCGTTGCGCCGATGATGGAGCCGGCATTCTTTTACAACGCCGTCGCCGTTGCGGGGTTCTTGGGCTTTTGCCTCGCCGGATTTCGATTGAATTTCGGTCTGAAAGACTACAAGACCGCCACCAACACGCGCCTCCATGAAATAGAGCAGTTGATTACAAATCAGTTCGCAGATTTACAGACGCGGTTTAGCGCTGCCCAGAATAGTTTCAAAGTCGAAATTTCACCGAAACAGGCGGTGGCCCCCTTTAAACAGGCGATTATCGATATGTTTCGCCAATGGCGTGAAATCGAACGCCTGCCGATCTATCTGCGCCATGATTTCGATGATTATTTCAACGTGATGAATGACACCCGCAAATTGGGGGTCGCCAAGAATATTCGTCTTTTGACGTTTGTCGCCCTTTTTCTCCTGACGGGTTTTTGCACGTTTCTGGCCGTTGCCGCTCATATGCCGCCGACGGATGGCGCCTACCTTATCTTTAGTGGACAAGCGGGTTTGTCTTTTGGGGTCTTGATCGCGATGGCTGGTTTCGGTCTGTTCTTGACCCTATGCCTTCGCGTTAAACCCAGGAGAATAGACGCGTTTTTCGTAAAGTTCGGCGGCCTCACCCTCGCGCTCGCCCTAATCGGAATTGCGGGTTTCGGGTTGGCGAATAACTCACCCGACCACCCGGCGATCGCGATGGCGTCAATAAAATTCGTTTCGACTTGCCTGGCGGGAATTGCGCTCGCGACGATAGCCGCCTTTGGGATCGCGGGCGAAATTTATAAACGGTTTGCCGATTATCTGATCGTCAACCTCGTTCGCGCGCTGAAGACCCACAAAAAAGACAACGCCGTCAAATTGACCCGTAACGGTTACAAAGATTGGCTGAAGGGAACGCAAGGCAGCGCCCATGATTGGAATGGATGGACGCCCGGTTACGAAGAGCGCCTGCGCGCTAAACTCATCGATGAAGGCTCCGATGAGCATGAAGCGTTAGTGCGCGCAGCCTGTGACCCTGTCATCTATGTGGGCAATGAAAAGAACAGACGCTTACAAGCCGCCGGTACGGACTTGGTCAGCGCGTTCTACAACCAACTGCCTGTCTTCAAAGAGTAGATGGCCCAAAAAAAGACGCCGCGCCGCGCTATTGTCGCCGGCGCGCCGCCGCGACATGGCGTAATTTCTGTACAAAGATGATAAACGCGAGGATGAACGTCACGCCGTTCCCGACGATCATTGGCCGGTTTTCGAGTATAAATCCATAGATCAGCCATAGCGCGACACCGACGACGAAGATCGAATACATCGCCAAAGAAATCGCTTCAGTGTCATTCGTGCGAATGACTTTGAGCGCCTGGGGCGCAAAAGAAATCGTCGTCAACAACGCGCCGCCTGCGCCAATCCATTCGGGGTTCATGGCAAAATTCCTGTCATTCGCTGTAACGCTTTCCTACCGGCGTGCGCCTAGAAAGGCGACGCCTCGATCACCGGAATTGCCCAACAATCAATCGAAATGATCAACCACGGCTCTACCGCGTCTGCGCGTAATTGAGGGGCAATACGGTCGTCTCCTTCAAGACCTCCATGGAGAAGCTCGCGCTGACATCGGAGAGTGCGGCCGTTTTGATCAGCTTTTTGTAGACCGCGTCATAGCCAGCGATATCTGGCGCGACGATTTTCAGGAGATAGTCCACATCTCCCGACATGCGATGAAACTCCACAACTTCCGGAATGCGCGCGACGCCGGCGGCGAAGTCCTTCAGCCAGCCATCTGTGTGATTGGCGGTCTTGATCAAAATGAAGCCGGTCAGCCCGAGATTAACGGCGGCGCGATCAACAATCGCCACCCGCGCCTTTAGAACGCCTGCTTCTTCGAGCGCCTTAATGCGCCGCCAGCATGTCGGCTCTGACGCGCCGACCTTCTCTGACACCTCTTTGACGCTCAGGCTTCCGTCAGTTTGGAGCGCCGCCAGTATTCGTAGGTCGGTTTTATCCATAGGTCCCTCAACGCCGATGAAAGATTTTCATCATTTTTACCATGAAAGCTGAAATTTTTGAGAAATTTTTGATCCCAGTATGCGGTATAAAACCGCAATATCAGGAGGTTTTGATGATTCGTCTTTTCAAAAGTCACCCTCAAGAAGTCGGCGAAAGCTACGTAGAGCATTTAGGCCAAGCCTCCTCCTTTGGATGGTGCATGATCATCAATGGCTTCGCCTGCCTGGTTCACGGCGTCTTTCCGTTCATATTTAAAAAAACCGGCAGCGAGGCGATCACCGCGTTGCATGATCGCATGGTGACACATCGGTGCAGACCGTCGCAGAGCGATGAGGGGCTCGTTTCGGAGACCTGTTGAGACGCTTAAACGCCAATTGACGGGGCGCCGATCAGTGGGAGATCGCGACGTCTGGCGGTCCCGCTCAATTTTTTATGGCGTTGCGCCAGAATTCCCCTCAATAGGTTGCGTCATGGACGCTGATTTCGTCACGCGCTTCGCGCCGTCGCCAACCGGGCATCTTCATTTGGGGCACGCTTATTCTGCGCTTGTCGCCCATGACGCCGCGCGAACAGCGGGCGGTCGTTTCCTTTTGCGAATTGAGGATATTGACCAGGGCCGATGCCGCCCGGTGTTCGAAACCGCTATCTTAGAGGTCCTCGCCTGGCTTGGTCTTGCCTGGGAAGAGCCGGTGCGACGCCAATCCGATCACTTTGCGGATTATGCAAAGGCGCTGGAGACGCTCCGCGACAAAGGGGTTGTTTATCGGTGCTTCAAGACCCGAAAAGAGGTTATCGACGAAATCGCTCGGGCGCCCCATCAGGCGCCGAACGGGCCCGACGGACCGGCGTATATTGGGAAGCCGCTAACGAAACTGGAAGAAACGTCGCGCCTCGAAGATGGCGCTCCCTTCGCCTGGCGTCTTTCCATGGCGTCGGCGAGAGAGATGATGGGCGGCGCGTTCGACAACCTAACATGGGTGGAAGAGCCGTTGACCACCCCGAACTTGAGCGCCCAAGATAAAACTGCCGAGATCCACGCTGCCAGGCCTGAGATTTTTGGCGATCCTGTCATCGCACGCAAAGATAATGGCGCGAGCTATCATCTTGCGTCTGTGACGGATGACGCTCTCCAAGGGGTGAGTCACGTGATTCGCGGCGAAGATTTGCGCGAGGCCGCCCATCTCCACCGATTGCTCCAAGCTCTGCTGGATCTGCCGCCGGTGACCTATCGATTCCACAAACTGATCACCGATGAAAACGGCAAACGCCTCGCCAAAAGAGACAAGGCCGCAACGATCAAGGCGATGCGTGAGGGCGGCGCGACGCCAGATGATATTCGAGACTGCCTAAAATCATGATTTTATTCATGAAATCAGATTTTTACTGATTTTACCGCCAGAAAATAACGGCGAGACTGTCCTAGGGCTGCGGCGCGCGCGCCACGCTCCCGCAGAAATGACCGCCGAGGGCGCAGAAGCGCCCATCGGTCCCGGCTCTAGCCCCTACACACGGCCTTTGACCTGCGTTAACATTTGGGCATGGGTAAGGTGATGTCTCGACCGATTAGTTTTTGCGGCGCAAGTGTTCTTGCGTTGTTGATGGGCGCTGCCTCAAGCGCCGCGCTCGCTCAAGGGCAAGATGGCGCCGATGGGCGCGCTGATGCGCCTCCAGGCGCCCAATCCGACGCGACGCGCGGATATGATCGGATTTACTCAACGCCTCAGGCGCCTGCCTCGACCGATGAAAAACGCGCCGCGGAAGAAGACAGCCCGTTAGAATTAAGCGCGACAGCGCCAACCGCGGTCGCCCTAGATACCCCGGGCCCAAGCGCTACAACGCGCGCGACTGGCCCCCAAAACCCTGCACCCTATGCGTTCGACATCGCGCCAGCAAAATCAGCGCCGCTCATCCCCCAGGCCGTGAACAAAGGCAAGGCGTGGAAAATCTATAAAACAGCGTGGGACGAGGCGGATGAAGACGGCTACGCCCATTTTATCAAAGCGATCGGATGGTCGGATTGTACGTCGTTGGAATCCTGCCTTTCAGACCCGGCTAATCCGTATAGCGCTGATGACGATACGGTGTTCTCAGGCGATTGCGCCGATATGGCTTATATCATGCGCGCCTATTATGCGTGGAAAAATGGACTGGCGTTCTCTTACCAAAGCGCCATGCGCACCGCCAATGGCAAAGCCGAAGACGTTCGATATTCCACTGATGGCAATATTGTCGCCGGCCGCCGGAGCGCCATCGGCGCTTCACCTGTCTCGGGGCCTTCCTTCATTCGAACAATGCCAGGGCGCGTTTCTACGGCGATGTTCCGCACCCATCCAGAAACGGGTGGCGGGTCTTCCTTCGATGATTTCTACCCCATTGAAATAACGCGCGAGGCCGTACGGCCTGGCGTGATCGCTTATGACGTGTTTGGCCATGTCGGGATTGTTTATGATATCCTGGAGGATGGACGCGTCCTTGTTATTGCGTCCCACCCGGATCATTCCGTCACCCGCACCGTCTATGGCCCTAATTTCTTGCGGGCCAAGCCTGCGCTTGGTTCTGGCTTAAAGGCATGGCGCCCGATCTATTTGGAAGGGGCGCGCAAGCGTTCCGATGGGAGTTATGCTGGCGGCCGGGTTAAGGCGAAATCCAACAAAGAGCTGCACGACTACTCGATGGAGCAGTATCTCGGCAGCACGCCTCACCCATCTGGCGATTGGCGGCTTGGCGAGTTCCACGTGTCGGGGCGTACGACAAATTATTATGACTTTGTCCGCCGTCGGCTTGCCGCGCCCGACTACGCCTATAACCCGGTGACCGAGCTTCGCAATGGTCTTGAAGCCATTTGCGGCGCGGTGAGGGATCGCAAATACGCCGTCGACCGGGCGCGCACCTCAAAAATCTATCTGAAACCCCATCCGAAGCGGCTGCCCCCTAACATTTTCGGCACCTATGGTCTGTGGGAAGAATATTCGACGCCATCCCGCGATGCACGATTGAAGGTGGCGTTCATCGAGTTACGGCGAAGCACTGAACGATTGGTTGAAAGCGTTGAAACGGGCGACCCTAGTGTCTCCTATGACGGCGAATCCCTCGCCAATGATTTATGGGCCGCATTCGAAGAAGAAAACGCCCAATGCAAATTTAGCTATTGGCGCACGGATGATAGTCGCGTCCGGCTGGACCTTAATCAGGCCATGGCGCGGCTTTGGGGCCTGTCCTTCGACCCGTATCATTGCCCTGAGCGCCGCTGGGGCGCGACAGGCGCAGAGCTCGCAACGTGCACGGATGATGACACAAAAACCAGATGGTACAACGCCCAACGGTTTTTACGTTACCAGGCCGAACGCACCTATGATGTGCGTATGGATTTCACTCTCGACCAACTAAAGGCGCCCTCCATCGCCTCGCCAGCCGAGGGCGGCATCGGCGTTGACGCGCCGGCCGATGCGGATCTGCGCCGCTATCTAGCCAACCTTGTGCGTGATGGCGATGATCAATCAACGCCGCCGAGCGCGCCTGAAGCAACAGCGGACGCTGTTGGAGGCATATTACTCACCGGCGCCGATGCTGTAGCGGCTGAACCAAGGTTCCCCGAGTGGCACTACAAAAAAATCCTGAATCATTGGGGCCTGAAAAACGACTAACCGTTGGCCCCTAGATGCTAGCGGCCGCCATAAAGCATCAGCGTCAGGAGCGCTCTTGCCTTATCGTGGGGCATACGAATTATGCCATAAGTTGTCGTGATGACCTTCGACCATATGAAAAACCTTGGCATTTCGGCACTTTGTTTACAACTAAAAATCACAAGGTTTCATACGAGGGCATAGCATTACTTCCCTGTATCTGCCCTCAAACGTCCGAATTTGAGGTCGGTACATAAGGTGCCACGTTTGACGTGACGTAGAATAGTGCTTTTTGAAAGCGAGGTACGCTTTATGCGCTCATCAAAGGTTATCAGTATTTGGGCCATTGCAACGCAACTTCATGGCAGGTTCATAACGTCCCACACATAGATGGTCGTGAATCAGCAACTGGTTCCTGAATTTCGACTAGAATCCAAGTAGCTTGTTTTGGCTATTCCCATTTGAAGAGATTTGTGAACCGCAGTAATAAACCAAGGTTGATATATGACATTTGGATAGACTGCGATGGCAATCGATTGGATTCTGCCTGCCTTAAAAGAGGCATACAAACACAAAGACGCCGCATTCAACACTTGGGATGCGATGCTTTCTGCACTGCTTGGACCAAAGTCTAAAATTGCCTTTGTAGGCCACGGAGGAATCGGAAAATCAGTCTTGTTGGACTACGTAAGCGGGAAAGCGAATAAAAAGGATTATAAGTTGCCTGCGAGATCGACTACTGCTGATCGAGGTGGAGCTAAGTCCGAAGGGTATCGATTGGCAATAACTGTTTCCCCGGGGCAAGGGGGGCCCAAAGTCGACAGCTTCAACAAGATTTTTGATCCACAAAACGCAGTAGATGGAATCGTATTCGTTGCTGGTTCAGGATATGTAACACTTCGCGATGAAGATTCTATGGAGGCGATGATTACTAAGGGGTTCGATAGCATTGCAAAATGGAGAGGTTTAAATATTAGAGAAGAATTAGAGTATTTAAAGGATGTTTGCACACACATTCGCGCTACAAAGAAAAAAACTCGTGACATCAAATGGATGCTATGTGCGGTCACTAAAGCTGACCTATTCTATGATGAAATAACAGATGTTCAAAAATACTATTCTCCGCACAGTGACAGTGACTTTTCTTCGTGCCTACATGAATTAACCATGCAAGTTGGAAGCGATAATTTCGAATGGGATGCGCTTCCTGTTTGTTCGCACCTTGAGAATTTTCCATGGGGCACCTCGGTACAAGAAAGCCGACTTGGTGATGAGGAGCGCGATCATTATCTCGCCCAGTTTATAACCCGATTAGGGGAGCTTTCACGATGACCTATAAAAGAGAAGATTCGGACGACAATCCAATTTATAAGTCGGAATTTTCCGAGCGCGATAGGAATGCACTTAACAAGTTACTTGACCTTGCCGAAGTCGTGCAGAGAACGCATTACACCCTCAGGAGGAGGATAATGATGTTCACGGGGGCCACGGCCACTTTGGCAATTGGCGTTCTTACGTATATTACTAGTGGATCAAGGAGCAGCTCGGTGTTGGAAATAATGGCTATACCAGTCAACGGCGCATTACTATCCCTTCTATTCGCCGCGTATGTCGGTGGGGTGGTTTGGTATTTATCGATGCGTCGACAAACTCGTCGTGAGGAAGCCGCATTCAAAGAAGTAATGGGTATTGTTCACGAGGTTTTTGAGGGAACCAAGCCAGATCTATCCGCATTGGAAATTGCCGAAATTAAAATCCGGCTATCTCGATTGGATCACTAAGGTCGAAAGTTTGATTTTGGGGAAGACTTTTTTGGTGCCCTATTCGCGCTCCGGCTGTAGCGACACCGACGCTCCAACAATCCCGGCCATCAGGTAAGTTGCTGAAATTGTTTAGAAATATAGCAACATCGCCTTAGAAACGGACGGTGCCGGTACTCATTATCGTGGTTAATACTGACGGAACGCTCGCGTTCGCTTGTTCGGCGCGATTGACCCAAAAGGACGCGTTGACCGCAAAGCGCACGGAGCGCATGACGCTATAGCGCCCGTTGCTCACCCTTTGTTGATCGGCGTTGATCGGGGGGGCCGTATCAAGCGTATAAATATCGAGAGTTGAAACGGGCCCCGTTGAAAGGTTCCTCTATGTCTGGACTGGTTTTCTTTTTGATCCCCATCGCGCTTCTCGCGACGGCCGGTATCCTCGGGGCGGGCATCTACTCCCTCGCCAAAGGCGGCGCCTTTGCAAAAGCCAATGGAAACAAGCTGATGCGAATGCGAGTAACGGCCCAAGGCGTCGCAATCGGCTTAATGTTGCTGTTTTTGATGCTGATCGGCAAAGGCCCAGCAGGATAAAATCCGACCAAAAAACGCCACGCGAGAACACTGAGGCAATAACCCGCATCGGCCAACGCGCACGGGTCCCCTGTTTCGTCATATGACTGCGGCGACGAGACCGCTGGCAGCGGCGCCATGACTTATTGAACAACGCGCCCTCGATCGGTAATAACCGTCGAAGTTGTGGAGGCGCGAACCATTATAACCGCCTTCAATACCTCGAGTTCACTACGCTTTCTCCGCCCAATTGGTCTTTTATAAAGAGACTGGCTGAGAGGCCTCGTCGATAAGGAAATAACATATGAAGGTCCTAGTCCCCGTTAAGCGGGTCGTCGACTACAACGTCAAGGTCCGGGTGAAATCGGATGGGTCGGGTGTTGAACTCGCCAATGTCAAAATGTCGATGAACCCATTCGACGAAATTGCCGTTGAAGAGGCGGTGCGTCTCCTCGAAGCTAAGACCGTTGAAGAAGTCGTCGTTGTCTCCATCGGCCCTGAAAAAGCGCAAGATCAGATCCGCCAGGCCCTCGCCATGGGCGCGAACCGAGGCATCCTGATTAAGACCGATGAAGAGGTCGAACCGCTCGGCGTTGCAAAACTACTGAAAGCGGTTTGCGAGGAAGAAAAGCCAGACCTCGTGGTTCTCGGCAAACAGGCAATCGATGACGATTCCAATCAAACCGGCCAAATGCTCGCCGCCCTCCTCGGATGGGCGCAAGGCACCTTCGCCTCGAAAGTGGAAAAAGACGGCGACAAATTGAACGTCACCCGCGAAGTTGACGGCGGATTGCAGACCGTCTCGCTTGACCTACCCGCTGTCGTCACAACTGACCTTCGGTTGAATGAACCCCGTTACGCGTCGCTGCCGAACATCATGAAAGCGAAAAAGAAGCCGCTGGATGTAAAAGAGCCAGGGGATTACGGCGCCGATATCACACCGCGCCTAAAGGTATTAAACGTCGTTGAGCCCGCTAAACGCGAGGCCGGTGAAGTGTTGCCGGACGTGCCGACCCTCCTCGACAAATTGAAGAATGAAGCAGGGGTTCTATAAACCATGGCCATCCTTATTGTTGCAGACCACACCAACTCAGCCCTTTCAGATTCAGTCGCCAAGACCGTCACCGCCGCCGCCGCGATTGGCGGCGATGTCGACATTCTTGTCGCGGGCGACAGCGCTGGCGATGCCGCCGCAGAGGCCGCCAAGATCTCAGGCGTTAGAAAAGTGTTGCATGCGGAAGACGCGGTATACGGAAAACTCCTGGCGGAACCGACAGCGGCCCTCGTCGCCTCCCTCGCCGGCGACTATGATGCCTTTGTCGCCCCGGCGACGGCGAATGGCAAAAACATTATGCCCCGCGTCGCCGCGCTTCTTGATGTCATGCAAATTTCTGACATCATCGCCGTCGATGGGGCGGATACGTTCCAACGGCCGATCTATGCGGGCAACGCTATTTGCACGGTGCAATCGACAGACCCAAAGAAAGTCATCACCGTTCGGACCGCCGCGTTTAAAGCCGCTGAAGAAGGCGGATCAGCCGCTGTTGAAACCATCGGCGCCGGCGACAAGCCAGGTGTTTCTTCCTTTGTCGGGGAAGAACTGACGAAGTCCGATCGTCCTGAACTGACAGCGGCGAAAATCATTATTTCTGGCGGTCGCGCGCTTGCCTCAAATGAGAATTTCGAAAAGCTGATCTATCCAATCGCTGACAAACTCGGCGCTGCTGTCGGCGCCTCCCGTGCCGCTGTGGACGCCGGCTATATGCCGAACGATTACCAAGTCGGACAAACGGGCAAGGTCGTCGCCCCTGATCTTTATGTGGCCGTCGGCATCTCCGGCGCCATCCAACATTTGGCGGGCATGAAGGACTCCAAAGTGATCGTCGCCATTAACAAAGATGAGGAAGCGCCGATCTTCCAAGTCGCCGATTATGGGATTGTGGGGGATCTGTTCAAGATCCTGCCAGAGTTGGAAGCCGCCCTCGGCTAATTGCGCCCAGGATCGCAGCCCTTTCGGTCCCGTGAAAGTCGACCACTATTGCGCTGCAGCAAAAATGACCTAAACTTCCGGCGCGCTTCCACTGGGAGCGCGCCTTTTGTTTACCGACTCACAATACCGCCAACTGGCTGCGTCGAAGGAGACCCAGAGATGGCCCATGAAATCAAATCCGTCGGCGTTATTGGCGCTGGCCAAATGGGAAACGGGATCGCCCATGTTTTTTGTTTGGCGGATCTCGATGTGCGGTTGAATGACGCCAATCCGGCGCAAGTCGATGCAGCCATCACCACGATCACCCACAATATGGAACGCCAGGTGGGCAAGGGAAACATCACGCCCGCACAAATGGAGGCGGGTCTCGCCCGACTTTCCGCCGCAAGATCGTTTAACGACCTGGCCGATTGCGATTTGATCATCGAAGCGGCGACGGAAAACCAACAGATTAAGAAAAAAATCTACGGCGATCTTTGCGCCGTGTTGAAACCCGGCGCGCTCATCGCGACGAACACATCATCAATTTCCATCACGGCCCTTGCCGCCGCCACGGATCGTCCGGAGGCGTTCATTGGACTGCACTTCATGAACCCCGTGCCGGTGATGCAACTCGTCGAGATCATCCGCGGCATCGCCACGAGCAAAGAAACGTTTGAAGCCATTAAGTCGGTGGTGGCGAAACTCGGGAAGACAACGGCCGTTTCAGAAGACTTCCCAGCGTTTATCGTCAATCGCTTGCTCATGCCCATGATCAACGAAGCGATTTTCACACTCTATGAAGGGGTCGGTACGGTAGAGGCGATTGACACAGGGATGAAGCTCGGGGCCAATCACCCAATGGGTCCCCTTGAGCTTGCCGACTTTATCGGCCTTGATACCTGCCTTGCGATTATGCAGGTGCTCTATGAAGGGTTATCGGACTCAAAATATCGTCCGTGTCCGCTACTTGTAAAATATGTTGAAGCCGGATGGCTCGGCCGCAAGACCGGTCGGGGGTTTTACGACTATTCCGGAGAGACGCCATTGCCGACGCGGTAAACGAAGGCGCGTTTGCAGCGACCAATTCATGGCGACCTCAATAGATGCGAGGTTTCTTTGAACCACGATCGCGCCGTATTCAGGCAAACGAACGGGCCAAGCGACCATTAATTCAGTCGCGGTTAGTCCGGCTTGGCGCATCTATTACCGCCACCACATGGTAGTGTCGCGCAAACTCGTCCCACCGGCTCAACACAGCTTTGGCGACGCCCGGCACATGGCAGCGGGCATAATCAGTCCCCTGAAAGGCCTTTACCCCTTCTAGGGTGTCGAAAATCATGGTGGTTGAAAACTCTACTTCGTCCGCCAAGTCCTCGCGCAGAACTTCTATCCCACGATATTCCGGCATCTCCTTTGCCTCGATCATCGGAATAACCTTGTTCAGCAACACCGATTGATAACGGTCCGCGTTGTCAGGCGTCGTCCATCCTCGCCACACCCGTTTAATCATGGCCGCTCTTTTCTTTCATTTCACTAGGGTTCCCGTTCATACAGACGATTGGATTGGAACCCTGGTCACAAAAAAGCTCCCCGGTTATGGGGAGCTTTTTGGACACTAACATGATGTGTTTCTAGCGATTAGCGGTTGTTACTCCGCTGGCGTGGCTTCTTCGGCAGCCGCTTCCTCGCTATCACTATCGGCGGCGTTTTCGCTGGCGCTCTGTTCTTCTGCGTCACCGCCGCCCTCAAGGTCTTCCAGTTCGCTCTTTTGCGACTCGATTTGCTCAAGGATGCCTTCGCAGTTATCGCCGCCCTGCAACCGGCAGACCTGCGCCTGGGTTGTCAGTCGCTCGATATTGTCGCGAATAGCGATTTTGCGTTGCTCGATCTCGCGCTTGTCTTGCAGCATTTCGGTCGTATTGATTGCATCGATGTACCGTACCCAATCAGACGCTTGACGGCGCGAGCTGTCGTATCGGGTGGCGTTGCGGAATGCCGTGCGCGCCTCAGCCCGCTTCCCACGATCACCCGGCCCGGCCTGAGAGAACCGCGCCGTGCCAAGCAACATCCAAGCATCGCCGGTCTGACGTTGGTTCATCCCGCCTTTATTCAAGGCCGATTCAAGTGCTCGCTCAGCCGCAGCGTATTGCTCATCGGCGAGGAGAACCTGCCCCAAACGATAGGAAAGTTCCCCCTTGGAAGAAGCCCGCGCCGCTTCGTTGAGGACTGGAATAGCGCGCTTATGCTCACGAGACTGACTAAACAGCTGTGAGAGAAGAACAAGGTTGGCTTGGGTGCGCTTGACCCGACCGGCATCCAACTCGCGCTGAAGCAGCTTAGCCCCTCGATAGGGATTATCGAAGAATGAGTAGTAATTGACCAAGGTTAGGATCTCGCCTTCCTTTTCAAGAAGGCCAGCGCGATAGGCGACTTCCAGAACCGAAAATGCCTGCTGATCTTTACCGGTATTCGAATAAAGGCCGGCGAGCTGCGTCCAATAGGACCTCTCATTGGGCCAAATATTAATCATCCGTTCAAGCAAGTTAGAACGCTTCGTGTTCTCGCTCAGTTCGGAATAAATCAGGTTCAAAAGATCGTAATCGCTCTTCTTTTGGTCCCCGGATCTCAGTTCAATAACCCTCTCAGCATTTGGCATCGCAGCGCGGTAGTTTGGCGGGGTTAGCTGAACATAAGCAGCCGCCAAAAGGTAATATGCATTGGCGTCAATCGGCTGGCCCGCCGCTCTCGCCAAGCGGATCCATTCATTCAGACCTCGGATGGCATCTTGATACCGCTCCAACTGAAACTGGATTTGGGCGACGAAGTACCGAATTTGATTGTTACGCTCAGGCGGCAGACCATTAGAGTTAAGCGCTGTTTGAAAGGCGCGCAGCGCGCCTGGGTAATTTTCGAGGTTAACTTCAATAGACCCCAAGAGCTCGTAGGTCGTGCCCGTATCAAACGGCTTCATGCGGTCGCCGCGCTGCTGAATAAGCTGGTTGATTTGGGCTTTCGCGTCAGTCCAACGCTCTTCCGACATCGCGGTGAAGACTTCTTGCAAAACCTTTGCAACGGCCGGATCAAGTGTTTCGGACCGACGCGTACGGCGTTCACCTTCTTCTTCCTGCGCAACAGCCGGGGCCGGCGCCAGCATCGTGGCCGCACCCCCAAAACTCAGGGCGCAGAAAAGAAAAGCGCGAGCAAGCTTGTTTTTGTAGATCATTGTCCTGAAGCCCTGTTCCTACAAACCGTTCCCCGCATTGCATTGGCGTCAATCATCATGCGGGAATTCATTCTACTTCATCTCTAGTTCTTCAACCGTCCAGATACATTTTCGGGGCCCTACGCCATCGGGCATTCCCTAGTCCGCGAGCAAGAATACCACTGACGTTTGCACGCCGCGACGCCATTGCGCTTCGTTATCAACGATTTTCGGCTGATATTTCCAACGCTCAATCGACCGCGTCGCTGCACGGTTAAGACAGCTATTGGTTGATTCAATGACGCTAATGTTGGTCGTGGTGCCATCAGGCGTCACATCAAACTCAACGAAAACTGTTTCCCGTGAGTCAGCGCGCGATTGGCAACGCTCCGGGTACTGAGGCGGGATACGAACCAAAGGCTGCGCGTCACGGTCGGGGTTGAAGCCCGTCCCGACGTTCAAACTCACCTCGATTTCCGGCGCCGCCGCACGAACGCCATCGACTGACGGCCGGTTAGACGGGTCAGTCACCGCTGGCGGCGGTGGCGGCGGGGTATCGAGAGTCGGTCGCTTCGCTTGCGTCGCGTTATTGTTTAGAGTCGAATCTTGCAGCTGCGCCGTGATATCGATCTTGATCGCTTCTTTTTCTTCCTCAAGACGAACCTGCCCGCTAATGAGGGCGCCCATGATGAGGAAGAGACCCGCTGTTACGACAGCCGCGATCGGCAGGCCAATAATAAGTCGTAGGATGGACCCCATTACCCGCTCTCCTTACGCGTCTTCGGTCGAGACGGCGATATCAGTCACGCCCGCCGCCCGAATCTGGTTCACAACATCAACAAGGTATCGCGTGTCGGCTTTGGCATCGACCTGAACGACCGCCGTGCCCTTCGGATTCTCGCGCTTCAACCCTTCAACGTTGATGCGCACCTCCTCCAAGGCGACCTCGTCTTTATTAATGTAAATGTCGTTGTCTTCCGTGATCGCCACAAGGATAGAGGCAAACTTACGAACCTTCGCCGTCTGCGCTTCCGGCCGATTAACATCAACACCTGGCTCTTTCACGAACGTTGACGTCACGATGAAGAAAATCAGCATAATGAAGACGATGTCGAGAAGCGGCGTGACGTTAACGTCATCTTCACCGGTATCTCCCGAGGATGAAAAACTGCGCCGTCTTGCCATGGGTGGCTCCCAAAAAAGTATTCAACCAACGCCGCATCAATGCTTTGAGATTATGCGGCGACGCCAACGGATCAGGTCCAAAGGCGCCTAAAAAGTTACTGCTCAGCCTGCAACGCCAAAGACACCGCCGAAGCTTTACCGGCATAGGCCTGGTCCATCACCGTCACCGACACACCGGCGTCGGCTTCAGGATTGGCGTTCACCAACACAACACCGTTCGGCTCACGGGCGGTGAATTCTTCGACAATTGGTTTGATCGACAATGGATCGACAAGGCGGACATTGTTGACACGAACAAATCCATCTTCCTGCACCGCGAGAAGCAACGCCGGCGGAGGAGCCCCTTCAGGCTCTTCGGAATTGTCAGGCGTTCTTACATCCACGCCTTTTTCCTTGATGAAGACCGCCGTCACGATGAAAAAGATCAGCATGATGAAGACGATATCGAGAAGCGGGGTGACGTTTACGTCAGCGGCTTCTTCCTGATGAGTGCCTTTTCTGCGCATGTCTTCCCTACTCGATTACCAGTTCTTCACCGACGCGCGCAGTGGCCTTTGTCACCATCTGCTCGAAGGCGTTAATAAAGATCAGCCCGGACAAAGACGCCACAAGGCCCGCCATTGTTGGGATGGTGGCGCGCGAAATACCGCCCGCCATCAATCTCGCGTTGGACGAGCCGGTCACTGCCATGACGTCGAAGACGGTTGTCATCCCCGTCACCGTGCCCAGAAGACCCAAGAGGGGCGTCACAGCGACAAGAGCGCGAATGACGCCGTTTGAGGCATTGGCCTCCTCACGAACCTCTGAAATCAGGCGGTCGCGGATGGCGTGGGCGTACCAAGATTTATGGTCGTCCCGCGCCGCCCAGACCCGCTTAGCGCGGGAGACGACGCCGCCATGCGCGGTGGTCCAGTACATGATCCGCTCGAGGATCATTGCCCACATGATGAAGGTCGTCGCCATGATGATGACCAGCACCGGGCCGCCCGCATTGAGGAAGTCGCGAAGGGCGTCACTGCCGAGGCGTATGTATTGGAGCATGTCCAATAACTCCTTTCACCAGCTGCGCTTATGAGCGCCCTTCAGCGTGCTCGGCGATGATGCCAGCTGACTGCTCTTCCAAGACTTGCGTCACGCGCTTAGCGGCGCCCGAAGCAAAAGCATGAAGGAGGAGAAGCGGAATAGCGGCGATAAGACCAAGCACCGTCGTGACAAGCGCTTCGGAGATACCACCCGCCATGATCTGCGGATCGCCCGTACCGAAGAGCGTGATCGCCTGGAAGGTGTTGATCATACCGATAACCGTACCGAGAAGACCCAGCAGGGGTGCAACAGCAGCAAGGACCTTGATAAGGTTTAGACCACCCTCAAAACGAGGCACTTCCTTAAGAATGGCGTCGTCAAGTTTAAGAGCAACGGTTTCGGTGTCTTTCGATGCGGCATTCTCATAGGCGAGCATAATGCGGCCAAGCGGATTGCCCTTTGACGCTTTTTGACGGCGAACCTGGCTTCGCACCGCGCCGCCAACACCCCAGAGCGTGACAAGCTTATAAATCCCAAGCAAGCAACCAAGCGCTGCGATGCCAAGAATGATGTAACCAACCGTACGACCCTGCTGCACGCGCTCGATAGGCGATGGCGTTTCAACAATCAGGCCGAGGAGCTGACCAAGGGATGGGTCGATCACGCCTCGTACGAAGCCGTCACCCGACGCATTCTCAACGCGATTTGCGGCTGAGATAACGCGGCCATCTGGCTGGCGCGCCAAGAACTGGAGTTTTTTCAATTCGGTGTTGTAGGTCAGGTATTTGCTATCAGAGAAAGAAACAAACGGACCAATACGCGTGATTTCGCGGGAAACGGCCTGACCGTCAGCCTGGGCCACATCAGCGTTAAACTTGGAGACTTTACCCTGCTCCGCCATTTGCTGGACGAAGGTTTCCCACAAAAAGCGCAACTGTTCTTCCGTTGGGAGTGTGTCGGTCTCTGCAACCTCTGAAAGCTCCGCGCCGCGGCCCGGGAATTCAGCACTAATTTGCGAGGCGTCAATTTGAGCGCGAAGATCCGCCGCCGCTGAACGGGCAGCGCCGAACAGCTCCTGGAATTCGCCCTGCTTATCGGCAAGTTCCGCATCTTTCTCAGCGATCGACGCTTTATTCGTTTCGATCAACGCTTCGAGACGATCTGACTCAGCTTCCGCCGCCGTCACCTGAGCCGACACGCGGTTCAGTTCTGCGCGCTGATTGTTACGATCACGGAGGAACCGTGCTTCGCGTTCCTTATTTTCAGCACTTACTTCCTGGCGTTCGCGACGAATGGCGCGGAGAACCTGATCCAAGGTAACTTGCTGACCTTCTTGAGCGTACGCCGGAGCGGCGACATCCATCGAGAGCGCGGCGATGCTGGCGCAAATCGACAGGCTTACGAGCTTGATGAGCTTCATTGTGTTAAATCCTTTTCAAGCAGCCACTGGCGTTGTTACTGAGCCGAAACCGGCGCGGGGACCGGCACAGGCAGAAGACCTGGGGCCGTTTGTTCTTTCGCCATGCGAAGACCAAGCTTCACATCCGGCAAATACGAGCGCGCGAGATCCTCCCAAGCGCGGGTGTTTTTGTTGTAGATCTTCAACACCGAGTCATCGCCCGTCTTGAACATGAGCGCGATGCGGCCAATGCGAAGGAACTGGCCGGAGAGCAGCGTCCCGCCATCGTCGATCTCACCTTCGTAAGCGCCGATCGTGCGACCAAATTCGTTTTCAATCTGATAGGCTTCAACGATCAAGCGGTAACGCTGGGCGGCTGAAATTGATGGGTTGCCCATTGCATCGTTCAAGCGCTGAACGCGCGCCTGACGGTCTTCAATATCAAATGGGAGGTCAGCGTCGACTAACTCCCCCAAACGGGCGAGCATGTCTTCCATCAGGGGCTGCATCGCTTTGCGAAGACCAGAGATATTCTCGATATCCTGGGTCAAACGCGCAATCTGATTTTCCTGGGCAGTAACGTCGCGCTGCAAAGAGGCGTTGTAACGGTTCGCGGCTTCAAGCTGCTTCAGCTTCGCACGGTAGTCATTGATCAAGGAGGCCGTTTGGTCATCCAATTGATCGATACGCTGCTGGGATGCTTTGGCATCGCGCGCAATCGCCCGGCTTTCATTTAAGGATGGCGTAAACTGTGCCAACGCGGGCGATATCGCCGCAATGTTCGCCGCCAGGGCGACAACAACCGCCGAAGCGGACCCCATGATCGTTACTCTTTTCATCATTGCCTCACCTAACGGTTTCTTCTGGCTTCAATCGATTGCAGCCCAAAATTGAAATATGGGCCACGTGTATTCTTGAGTTGGAAATTGCTGAAGACGACTCAAACCCGCCGCAGACCCGTTATGGTTAATCCGAGCCTGATGCGACGCCGTTGCCCCAACGCTTTCCCCTGACGTAATGATTGACGCAATTACAGACACATTGCAACGCTGATATGACATTGTGTTGCTAAAGTATCCCTGACGCCACTCTGATTTTTATTCCAGCACTTCACATTGCGTGAAGCGCCTTTGTTAACTTGTAACAACATGATCGGTTCTGCGCAACCAGACACCAAAAAATTACACTGCCCAGGGTAATTCACGCGCTTTACGTCCAAAAATTAGGCGATTATGCGAAACACTTACCCTAATAAGGAGCACCACGCAGATGATGCGCCATCAATGCAAATCTAAAACCCGAGAACTTGACTGATCATATTGCTACGCCACCGTTACCTAGCGATCGTTATAAAAAGATAAATCGGGGATTTCCCGCCTCAATAAATTTGTACGTCGGCGATTAATGACGAGAATTTAAGCAACGACCTCGCGCCAACGATGAAGTCTTCCTCGCCCCGACTAACAAGAACGCCCTATTCTAAAACCGAAGATTGGCGCATCTGCGGTAGGGATCCGATAGAATTAGACTGAAGGATTGGACTGGGCTAGAAAGAATTGGCTGGGGCGCCAGGATTCGAACCTGGGAATGTCGGTACCAAAAACCGATGCCTTACCACTTGGCGACGCCCCAACAAGGTCGCGCGTGATAGCGTTTCGTTTGACAAAGCGCAACGGGGGGCCAGCAAAAAAAAGAGCAAACCGCGAAACTTATGCGATGGTCCCGATCAGATGTGGGCCCGATTTACGCCTCGCCTTGCCGTATATCTCCCATCAGGCCTATGGAACCCAGAATGCCGCGAAATTTATAACGTGGAGAGTAACCCAGCGGAGACGACGCCGCTCGTGAAGGTTCGAAGGAAGGACGGTTCCGTGAACACCATCATACGCCATATTGCGCCCTTAGCCCTTACCGGTTTGATCCTTACGGGAACCGCTTGTAGCGGCTCGTCGGGCGAAACCGCGATCGATCAGTCCACCGATACCCGCGAAGATAAAACAGCGACGACAATTTATTACGGCGGCGCTATTTATACGGCGAATGACGATCGGCCATCAGTCGACGCCGTCGCGACGTTTCAAGATCGAATTCTGGCAATCGGCGACGATGAGGCAGTTCTCCGATTTCGTGATCCCGATACCGTGATGATTGATCTGGCCGGCGCCGCGCTTTTTCCGGGCTTCACAGACGCTCACGCCCATCTCATCGGCATCGGGGAGCGCGAACTCACGTTGAACCTCGAACAGATCTCATCGATTGCCGAACTCGTCAGTATCGTTAAAACAGAAACAGAAAACGCCGAACCCGGCGCTATAATCGTGGGACGAGGTTGGATTGAAACAGGTTGGCCCGAAGGACGCTTCCCGAACAAATCGGATATAGACCCCGTTAGCGGCGAAAACCCGGTGATCCTCACGCGGGCTGACGGCCACGCATTATTAGCCAATTCAGCCGCAATTCAGGCCGCTCACATCAACGACGAAACCCCGGACCCGGACGGCGGACGCATCGAACGCGATCGCAATGGGGCCGCTACGGGCATTTTTGTGGACAAAGCAATGAATCTTGTCCGCGCCTCCATAACCAACCCCGATGAGGCGCGCCAAAAAGAGGCGTTCCTCGCGGCAAATGCGGTCTATACAGCCTATGGGTGGACCGGCCTTCATAATATGTCGGTCAACCCAGACAATATTTCGCTCTTGGAAACCATGAGCGACCAAGGCGATCTTGATCTGCGTATATACAATTCAATCAACGATTACGGCCTGGACGAACTCGCCGCGAGCGGCATGCGCACCTCAAAAAATGGAAAAACCATCACCAGGGCGGTGAAGCTTTATGTTGACGGCGCCCTTGGGTCCCGCGGCGCAGCTTTATCAGCTCCATACTCAGATGCTCCTGATACTGATGGTTTACTCTTGTTGTCCGAAGACAATGCGGCCCGCATGCTAGCAAAGGCCCTCGCGAACAATATCCAGATCAACGCCCATGCAATCGGGGATCGGGGAAATCGTCTTTTGCTTGACTGGTATGAAACCGCCTTAACAGAAAACAGCCGAGACGAAAGCCCGCGCTGGCGCATCGAGCACGCGCAAATCCTCCACCCGGAAGATGCACCGCGATTCGCCAAACTCGGCGTTATTCCATCAATGCAACCAAGCCATGCTATTGGCGATCTATTCTTCGCCCCGGCCCGCTTGGGCGCCGAACGCCTCGACGGCGCCTATGCGTGGCGCCTCCTCCTCGACGAAGGCGCGATCATCGCAGGCGGTTCGGATGCGCCGGTTGAGCGCGGTGATCCATTGATTGAGTTCTACGCGGCTTCCATTCGTAAAAGCCTCAAGGGCTTCTCCAACGATGATTGGCGCCCAGCCCAAGCAGTGACGCGCGACGAAGCACTGAAAATGTTCACCCTATGGCCGGCTTATGCCTCGTTCCAGGAACATGACCTCGGCACAATCGAGGTAGGGAAAAAAGCAGATTTCACCGTCTTCTCAAAAGACATCATGACCGTGCCGGCTGGCGAAATCCTGGAGGCGAAAGCCGTCATGACAGTGGTCGACGGTGAAATCGTCCACACGACGTTAAAATAGCGCGGCGGCCCAATTCTTCATTCGGCCAACTTTAGTCGTTTGCGATCAAAAACTCTGAGCACCGCGGCCAAATCATGGCCGCGTTTCACAATCACGCCCGTCATGGAAACGACGCTCCAGACCCCTTGCTTCTTTGCAAGAGCGGGCCGTTTTTCGATGCGATAAAGCGGCGCTTCACTGGCGCGGCGAAAGATCGAGAAAACGGCCGCATCGCTCAAATGGTCGATCGCATAGTCCCGCCATTCACCGGCGGCGACAAACTGACCGTATAGAGAAAGAATCCGGCTAAGTTCTTCGCGCGTGAAGGTTTGCGCTTCTCGCGACGGTTTTGAGGGTTGAGCGCGGGCGCCCTGCGCATCGGTGGAGCCGACGGATCGGTTAAAAGAAAAAGTGCTCATAAACGGCGATGAGTCTCTCCTAGAAGGCGGCGTAATTGCAAGCCGGCTAGACCCGAAAATAGCAATTCGTCCTTGATTTCAGGCAGAATACTGCATTCGCCCAGAAATTCCGATATTTTGTAACAACAATGAGCCTAAAAACGCCTCAATTCACCCCCTTTTGGGCCTCATTCATCCGGCACCTTTATTTCGTCGAGCGGATTGGGTGCGCCGGCTTCTTCCGGTCATTCATCGCCCCCAGCCCCCGGAAATTGGCGCACTTTGTCCGTTCGGCGCTTTTCCATTCCTCCCCACTCTGGGCCTTGCCCCCTTGCGTCACCCTCCGTGGCGCAAGGCCTTATTGACGTGACCCACCACGCAGCCGATGAGAGCGAGGATACCATCCCCGTTTAACGATGCCCTTGGCGCATCAAGTCTCCGGTCCCTCGAGCGATGTCCGCTGTCCTCACCATTGCCTTACCTGTTTTCGCGGTGATTACCGCTGGATTGCTCGCTGGTCGGTTCAAGGTGATCCCGGCGGAGGATGTCGCGCCTTTAAATCGTTTCGTCTTTCGCGTCGCCATGCCCGTTTCGTTGTTCGCATTGACCGCGCGCTCTGAACCGCCGGGGGCAGAGAATGCGGTGCTCGGGGCGACTTACGCCGGCGCTGTTCTTCTCGTAATGGGCGGCGCGTATTGGACGGCGCGACGGATTTTTGCCTCGCCGCCCCAAGAGGCCGGCGCCCACGCCTTTGCCTGCGGTCTGGGGAACGCGGTTTTTATCGGTCTACCAATCGCTTTGTCTATTCCGGGATGGGCGCCAAATTATGTAACGTTGTTATTGGTCGAAGGGACAGTTGTTATCGGTCTTGGCGCCGTTCTCTTATCGCCGCAAAATAACGCGGCTGGCCTCTTTAGTGCTTCAGGGCTGCGCGCCGTTTTCTTGCGCCCCCTTCAGAACCCGCTCATTATGGGATTACTGGGCGGCTATCTATTTGCGATCGTTTCCGGCGCCCTCAATTTCTCAGCGCCAACGCCCATGACGCGTTTTTTAGAGATTTTAGGCCGCGCCGCTGGCCCCACGGCTCTCTTCTCCATCGGACTTTTTTTAGCGACAACGCCGTTAGCGCGTCTAGACGCGGTTGGCGGGCGTATCGCGCATATTATCTTTATGAAGATGGTCTTGCTGCCAGCATTGTTTCTCGGCGGGCTTGCCGCGCAAGGTATCGATGATCCGCTGATCATGGGCCCCGCGGCATTGTTTGCCGTTGTGCCGACCGCCGTCGGGGCTTTCGTGATCAACGCAACGGCAGGCGTTTATGCGCGCGAGACGGCGGCAGCTGTCGCCGTCACAAGTGTTTTGTCGCTTTTTAGCGTCAGCGCCGTTCTGGTGGTGCTTGGGGTGTAATTTACACTTTAATCCCGATCCCTGTTCAGGGTCGGAGCGGGCGATTTACGGACGACATTTGTGGCAAGAAAGCGCTGATGCCCACTGCAAGCACACAGAAGAAGTGGCGCGATAATGCTTCATCGTACGGAGAACACGATGAGGTGTGCCTTCTGCAAGGCAAAAGGATTTCAACAAACACGTTTGGTAGTTTACACAGAGCCGTTTTAGATACGAATATCATATTCGTCTGAATGAAAGGACGGGGACAATTATGAGCGAAAGACCACCATTACTTTGGGACATTGTGCGCATGGTCATCAAAATGATCGTCGGCGGCATTGTTGTTATCGGACTAGTATCTTGCGGCGTCGGCGTCGTCGCATCGAGCGGCAGCGCAAATAAAGGGAAAAGAGCAGCAAGCGCCGAAGAAGCTGAGCATCTATACGGGGATGAAGACAGCGACAACGCGATCGTACAGATTGATATTAAAGGACCAATCATCACTCACAAGCCGCGCAACGATAGCGGCGGCTTTTTCAATTTGATTGGCGACGTCACCTATGGCTACGAGGTGAAAGAACAGCTTTTGGACGCGGCAAAAAGTGACGATATCGATGCCGTGATGTTGTTCGTCCAAACACCGGGCGGGTCTATCGTGGGTAGCCAGGCGATCCATGATGGCGTTCTCGCCGTGAAAGCAGCCGGTAAACCAGTTGTCGCCTATGTCGACAGCCTCTCTGCATCCGGGGGTGTATGGTCTACGGCAGGCGCAGACAAAATTTTCGCCGATCATGGCTCTTTAATTGGGTCCGTAGGCGTCATTCTCGGTAACGTATTGTATTACGACGATCCGGTCGCTCTAGATGGCGGTCTATTGGGCACCGGGGTCACAACACGTGGCGGAATTAAATCTACGGTCATCGCGGCCTCCGAAGGCAAAGACCTGTTCAATCCGTTCCGTCCAATGACCGAACGCGAAAAAACGCTACTGGAATCATCCGCCAAAGAGTTCTATGCGAAATTTCTCGATCATGTTGTTGAAAACCGGCCAATGGATCGTACAGCATTAATCGAAGAACATGGCGCTATGGTGTACGCTAATGATCTTGCGCAGAGCCACGGATATATCGATGGCACAAAGACTTTCCAGGAAACGCTTGCTTACATCGCCGAAGAAGTCGGCGCAAAAGGCGATGATTGGAAGTTGGTCAGCCCAGACGCAAAAAAGAAGCAATCGTTTTTGGAAATGTTAAGCGCCAGAGCGCCCACGATGTCGGCCGACGATGCGTTAACGCTCCAAAAGGCGACCCTTTGCCGTGATTTAAAATCAGGGCCTACAGCGATGACATCGCAAGCGCTCGTCTCGCTTTGCGGAATATAAGGCAAAGAGCGCTTTACAATCGGGACACTTCAATCGTCCCGTTCGAGCATCATATCGCCAATTAAATTGATAGCGATGCTCAGCGTCTTATGTTTAGAACGCCCGGTTCACACCGGGCGTTTCATTTGATGCAATTTAAGTTGAGCGTCGATGGAGGCTTGTTTTGAGGCGCTTTTTTATAGGCTCCTCCTTTTCAAATCAACGATTTGCCCCGCTCCACCAAAAAAACCGTCATGATCGAAAACTATGAAAGGGGATCTCCGTGGCTTTGAATGCACCAAGGAGAGATTTATAGTTCGGTAGGTTTTTACGCGCGATGGGGGCAATATTATGCAGTGGATCATTGACGGCGTCGTAGGCGTCGGTTCTGGAATTGCGCAGCGGATTTATGAAAGCCCGCAGCTTGTGATCTGGGGGCTGGGCGTGATCGTGGCGCTGCGCCAATTTTCACATTTAGAACGATCAACGGTGGCGGAAAACGAACGCAAGAAAAGGGAATATGCGCTCAACTATTCTCTGACCCGGACCCAGGCGCATATCGACGCTCGGCAGGAGCTCGCTAGGGTCTTCGGCCCGACAACTAAGGATTCGGCCATCATTCCCCTGGCGGATTTCCAGGAGGAGATTGAACGGGATGAAAAGGTGCTCAGCCATATTCGGTTGCTGTTAAATCACTGGGAGAACATGGCCCTCGCCATTCATAAGCAGGTGGCGGATGAAGACACTGCTTATGAAATGGTGTCCCAGCGGGTCATCAACACAGCCCGTCAGTATCAGAACTACATTAATGACACCCACGATCAGTCACCGGTGAGTTACCGGTACTTTATTTGGTTGGTCAATCGTTGGGTCGACCGAAAGCCGCCGAGTAGAACCCCAAGGGATCTACGCCTCCGGCAAAATGAAGAAACTCGGCCGTTCTTCGGATTTCATCTATCGCGACAGCGTTAGCGCGACGCGCGCGGACCGCGAGTCGTTCATTATACGTCGAGTTCCGCCGCCAACGCGTTGTCCTGAATGAACTCGCGGCGCGGCTCCACGACATCGCCCATGAGGCGAGAAAAGACATCGTCAGCAGCGTCCGCTTCCTTCACCTTCACCTGGAGGAGCACCCGCGCGTTTTCATCAAGGGTTGTCTCCCACAGCTGGTCGGGGTTCATTTCGCCAAGACCTTTGTAACGTTGGATTTTCATGCCGCCGCTGCTGCCGGCCTCCCGAACTGAACGCAGTAGGCTGTTCGGGCCTGTGACCCGCGTCTTATGATCTTTGTACTCCCAAACGGCGGGCTTCGCGAAGGCCTCCGCAAGAGGCTCCATCAACGATTGGACTTTCTTTGCATCAGCAGAATGCAATAAATCACGGGTCAGGCCGTGAATTTCTAGGACGCCCCTCAATTCGCGCTCGAAGACATATCCGTCGGCCCCGTCAAGGCGACCAACCCATCCCCGCTCGAATTCGTCTGCGATAATATCAAGACGCGCGGCGACCCTGGCGGCTTCTGCTTCCGCCTCAGCAACATCCGTCGGTGCGTCCTTTAGCGTTTTCGCCAACGCCGCCTGAACAATCACATCGCGGTTGAAACGCTCTGGGAACGCCTCAATCGCCGCCCGCGCTAAGCGCGCCTTGGCGACAATATCGGTGAGGTCTGGGCCGGCAATCACCTCGCCATTTTCCAGGATCAGTCGGGCTTCCTGGCATCCCTCATCGTAGAGGTAATCCTCTAGCGCATCGTCATCGAGGAGATATTGCTCCGATTTCCCGCGGGATATCTTGTAAAGCGGCGGCTGGGCGACATATAAATGCCCGCGATCGATGAGCTCCGGCATTTGACGGTAGAAGAATGTCAAAAGCAGGGTCCGGATATGGGCGCCGTCAACATCAGCATCCGTCATAATGACGATCTTGTGGTAGCGCAGCTTGTCAGGGTTATAATCATCCCGGCCAATCCCTGCGCCCAGGGCGGTGATTAGGGTCCCGATTTCCTGGCTTGACAGCATCTTGTCAAAGCGCGCCCGCTCCACATTGAGGATTTTACCCCTGAGCGGCAGCACCGCCTGGTTCTCCCTGTTGCGGGCCTGTTTCGCAGAACCGCCAGCGGAGTCACCTTCAACAATGAACAATTCAGATTTGGCCGGATCCCGCTCCTGGCAATCGGCGAGTTTTCCCGGAAGGCTTGCCACATCAAGGGCGGATTTACGCCGTGTCAGCTCTCGCGCCTTGCGGGCCGCTTCGCGCGCCATCGCCGCTTCGACGATCTTCTGAACGATTTTCTTCGCTTCGGCCGGATGCTCCTCGAACCATTCATTCAAGCGCTCCGTCACGACGCTTTCAACGACGGGACGCACTTCGGAAGAGACAAGTTTATCTTTCGTTTGTGAGCTGAATTTTGGGTCGGGCGCTTTGACCGACAGAACGCAAGTCAATCCTTCGCGCGCGTCGTCACCGGAAAGCGAGACTTTTTCTTTTTTGGAAATCCCGCCCTCTTCCGAATACCGGTTGATGACGCGGGTCAAGGCCGCGCGGAACCCCGCTAAATGGGTGCCGCCATCGCGCTGGGGGATGTTGTTGGTGAAACAAAGAACCTTCTCATGGTAGCTGTCGTTCCACCACATGGCGGCGTCAACGACGACCCCGTCCTTCTCAAGATTGAAGGACACCGGCTCGCCAATCAGCGAATTTTTCGCCTTATCGAGATATTTCACATAAGCGACGAGACCACCTTCGTAGAACATGGTCTCTTCGCGTTTTTCTAGGCGACGGTCGTCTTTCAGCGTGATGGATACGCCGGAGTTCAAAAACGCTAACTCCCGCAGGCGATGTTCCAGCGTTTCGTAATTGAATTCCGTTCCGGTGAAAATTTTATCCGACGGCAGAAAGGTAACCGCCGTGCCCTTCCCGTCCGTGTCGCCGACAAGCTTCAACGGCGCTTCTGCATCGCCCATGCGAAAACGCATGTGATGCTCTTGTCCATTGCGTTGGATCCGTAACTCCAGCCATTCCGACAAGGCGTTCACCACAGAAACCCCCACGCCGTGGAGACCACCAGATACCTTGTAAGAATTCTGGTCGAATTTCCCGCCAGCATGCAGCTGGGTCATGATCACCTCAGCGGCCGACACGCCCTCTTCGGCGTGAATATCCGTCGGGATACCGCGACCATTATCCGTGACGGTAACGGACCCATCCTCGTTCAAGATAACCTGAACGTGGTCACAATGACCGGCGAGGGCCTCATCGATGGCGTTGTCCACCACCTCATACACCATATGATGTAAGCCGGACCCATCATCAGTGTCCCCGATATACATTCCCGGGCGCTTGCGAACGGCGTCGAGGCCTTTGAGGACGCGGATGGAATCTGCGCCGTAATCGGCTTCATGTTCCGGTTCATTGTGTGCGGCGTTTTCAGCCATTCATCACCTTATACTTTCTAGTCACTGACGCGCGCATGAGCGCGCGCATCAACGCAATGGCGGCGGCTTTTTCGATACGCGCGCCCCTCGCCGAGCTAGCCAGAGGCGCGCTCAGCTGAGCCGTTCTCAACCTTAAAAATCCGGGCGCTGTCGGCGAGACCCTCGAATAGGGTCTTGTCAGTTCCCGTCATGAAGCATTGGAAGCCTGTGCGCCCCAAAATACTGAATAAGGCGGCCCGGCGCCGCGAATCGAGGTGGGCCCCGATTTCATCTAATAATAGCACAATTGGCGCGCCGCCAAAGCCCTTAGAATCTCCGGTCGATACTGCCGGTCCAAGGGATGCTAAGGCCAGGGCGTTTGCCAGAAAAAGCCCCAAAAGCAAGGCCTTTTGTTCGCCCGTGGAACAAAGGCGCGCCGGCGTCTGTTTTTCGCGATGGTAGACGATCAGATCGGCTTTATGAGGTCCAATCAACGCTCGCCCCGCTTCTGCGTCAGCGCGGCGATTATTTTTTAATCGCGCCGAAAATTCCTCCTCTACATCGGCGGCGGCCCGGGTTGCTAGAGCTGCTTCCAGCTCCCCCGACAAGGCGATATCGGCGTTCGGAAAAACGCCCTCTAAATCCGATAGCCCCGCAACATCGGTCGAGGCGAGCAAGGTCGCTACCTCGCGCCTCGCAGCGGCGAGCGCCACCCCGGCTTCGGCCATTTGCGTTTCTAATGCCCCCAACCACGCCTCATCATAGCGCGCGCCTTCGAGGAGTTTCTGACGTTGGCGCATTGCGCCTTCATAATCCGACGCGGCCCGCGCGTGGGAGGCGTCATGGGCCTGGGTCATGCGATCTAAAAATCGGCGACGCTCGCCCGCGCCGTCCAAAAACAATCGGTCTTGTTGGGGCGTCAGCCATAAGAACCGCACATGTTCGGTGAAGGCGCTGGGCCCTGAAGCGCCCAGACCATCAATCCGACAGACGCGGCGGTCTTCGTTGGCGGCTTCGGCGCCAACCCCCAGTTTGATGATATCGCCATCGGCGCTCGACAGGCGCGCCGCTGCGGCCCATCCGCCAACCCCGCCATGGCGCGGCAGCTCGTTCAACCGCGCGCCGCGCAGACCGCGCCCCGGCCCAAAGAAGGAGAGCGCTTCGAGGATATTCGTTTTTCCTGCGCCATTCGGCCCAAAAAACGCTGTCGAACAACCATCAAGCTCAAGTTCTTCGCGATCATAGGACCGGAAGTTTGTCAGGGTCACCTGTAAGAAACGCGCGCCCGCTGGCACTGCATTATCGGACACGTCATCCGTCGAAGGGCCGAGAGGGGCGCTAGAAAGGGGCTCCGCAGATGAAGACATGCCGATTTAAGAAAACACCCTTCCAGCCGTCACACGCGCAACGGCATCAGGACGTAGAGCGCATTCTCATCTTCTTCATCGGATATTACCGTCGGCGAAGAAGGATCGGCAAACAGGAACGTCATTCGATCGCCATCAATTTGCCCAGCAACATCCAATAGGTATTTCGCATTAAACCCAATCTCGATCGGATCGCCCGAATAGCCGACGGGGAGCTCTTCCAAAGCGCTGCCGGCTTCAGGATTGTTGACCGTCAACCGCAGCTTATCGTCATCAAGGCCAACTTTGATCGACCGAGTACGATCAGCGGAAACCGTCGCCACGCGATCGACGGCTTTTGAGAAATCGTCCGTATCAACCTGAAGCGCATGAGGGTTGTTTTTTGGGATGACCCGTTCGTAGTCGGGAAACTGGCCATCAATGAGCTTGGAGGTTAAGCGTCCGGGACCAAACCCAAATTTGATTTTCGTTTCTGAAACGGACACTTCCACGGTCTCATCGGCATCATCGAACAACCGCGCGAGTTCCGCGACGGCCTTACGCGGGACGATGACGCCCGGCATTTCATTCGCGCCCGATGGCAACGGCGCTTCGACCCGCGCGAGGCGGTGACCATCCGTCGCCGCCGCCCGCAACCGCTTATCACCGCCTTCATCATGGGCGTGAAGATAGACGCCATTTAAGTAGTAACGCGTCTCCTCCTGGGACATGGCAAAACGCGCTTTTTCAATCAGGCGACGCAAATCGCTTGTTTCAATGGAAAATTTAATCGCCGAGGCGTCTTCGACAATCGTTGGGAAATCTTTCTCGGGGAGCACGGCGAGAGAGAATTGCGAGCGCCCCGCCGCGACTTCCAACCGGTCTTCCCCGTTGATCGTTTCCAAGCGCACTTGCGCGCCGTCAGGCAGGCGTCGGACAATTTCATAAAGCGTCAAGGCGGACACTGTCGTGGCGCCAGACGTTTCAACATCCGCCGGCGCGTTCTCCGACATCTCGATATCGAGATCTGTCGCGGTCAGGGTCAACGCCCCGCCATCGGCATGCAACAGGACATTCGCCAGAATGGGAATGGTGTTCCGACGTTCCACCACGCTTTGGACATGACCTAATGCTTTAACAAGAGCGGCGCGTTCTATAGTGACTTTCATCATTCGTAACGTTCTCTACCCTGAAGCGGTCCTTCAGGAGCTTTCGCGAAATCGGCGCGTTTCCGAACAAGCGACATTTCTCAAAGCCTGCGGTGATGGCGAAACAATGTATGGAGGTCGGGCTCCCGACCCTGACATTCTCTATTCGCCAGCGCGCTGATGTCGCTGCATGTCCTGTGAAACAGGGCCGCCCGGGAACCGCACATCTCCGCCCGGCCCTGTAATATAGACAAGTTTTTGGGGAGCGCCAGCACTTGGTCAGCGCAATCCCCAATTGGCGGCGATTAAATGAAAAACTGCCCGACGCGTCCGCTTACCGCGACCCTGAGCAGATCCGCAAGCAATTGCCGTCGCGCTCCCAGAAGGTCATGACCTCGACGAGCGCGACGCGACTATAGAGCGAGGAATAGCGCTCTATTCAGGTAGACCGATGAAACTGCGAATTTTCTTCACGGCGCCTTTGAAATTATCATCGCGCTCGTAAAGAGCCTGGGCCCGATCATAGCCTGACATCGCGGTTGTATGATCCCGTTTTAAGGCTTTGCCCAATCGCGGAAACGACTCTTTCAGGGCTTCGCGGCCAACCATCACAAAGGCGTGGCGGCCGCGGACGATCGCTTGAGGTTGGGCTCGCCCCTTTAGGTCATCGACCGAAAGGTGGAAAACCTCTGCCGTGACTTCAAGCGCACTTTCAATTGTCGCCGGACGCGGTTGGTCTTCCAATTTTGACCTGAGCCGCTCGCGCGCCGCCTCGAGACCGACGTTTTCAGGCTTTTGACCATAGAAAAGAATAAGCTGGTTTAATGCGCCAATCGCGACACGAATGCTGCTTGAGAATTCCCGGGCAATAAACGCAAGGACATCATCTTCGATATCACAGGCGAGATCCTCCGTGACGAGACGTTTTCTCAGAATGTCCAAGCGCAACGCCTCATCACCTGGCGCAACGGAAGCTGATAAACCGCCGGCCAAACGGTCGGCAAGACGCTTGTTAAATCCTAACTCAACAAGCTTCGACGGCGAGCATTCACCAGCGATGACCAACTGACGCTTTGTCGATGGGAAAATATTGGCGAGGTTCAAGATTTCTTCTTGGGTCCGCTTGCAGGTTTTCAAGAGGTGGATGTCGTCAATGAGAACGAGATGTTGGGAGTTCAGCGTTTCATGAAACTCATGAAGAGAACTCGACATGGCGGCGGATGAGCATCCATCCCGCATCGCTGTATAGCTGAAGTAAGACACTGGTCTATCCGGATGTCGCTGACCCCATTCATGGGCCATCGCACTCAATAAATGACTTTTTCCGCATCCGGAAGGACCGTGCAAATAAACAATTTCTCGGCGCGCACTATCCAGGAAAATCCGTCGCGAAGCGGCATAAGCCATTTCGTTAGAAGCGCCGATCGCAAAGGCGTCAAACGTCAATGCATGATCAATCGGCGTCGCCAGGGTGTTAAAATCAATGTCTTTATCGCGTTGACTGTTCTCGCCGATCGCTTTGGCTTCGCACGCTTCCGTCATTGGCGCGTCGTCAGTATTCGGTCTTTGGGTTCCAGCCGTCGACGACCGGGTCTTCAACGGACGATGATCAATCTCTGCGTCTTGCTCCCAGGCGTCTGTTCTACCGTTACCGCCAAAGCCGTTGGCGAATTCGGTGTCGAACTCTGCTTTCGCGGGCGAGGCGACTGGCTGCTTAGTCGGCCGATTTTTCAATTCTGGCGCTTGCGCCAAGCTTGAAATCGCTTTTTGCGCCGCTTTTCGGGAATTTTCGAGCAAGGTCGGGCGCGAAACGATAATCATGTTTTTCGTATTGAATACGCGATCATTCCAAACTGTCAGCATCGCCGGTCGGTATTGTTGGTTGAGGCGATCTGCTTTGACCGCAGAGGTTGTCGCAAGAGTCACTGAATCCGGGGATAAGTCGTCGATCATTAGATCCGACATGTACGAATCAAACACCGCCACCCCGTAGCGACGCTTAAGCGCATCTTGAAATAAGGAGAATTTCTCTTCCACACCCGTCGATTGGTTAGTCGTCATATACGCCTCGAACCTGTATTTAGAATTTTGAATAAAGACGATCGCCAGCGCCGCCTGAAAGACGCTGCAACCCCATGACACTGAACGAAAACGCCTCGTTTAAAACATATGGCCGACGTTAAAGCCTAGTGGGAACTACTAATAAAACGCAGGATCAACCAGAACCCCTAGGGGATCGATATTACTTCCGATGCGAAAACGTCCCGTGTAATATTGGATCGTGACAACATCGATCATTTCCATACCCCTACATCTGTTAAGCGTCTTCGTGCGCTTATTAATCTGAACAACTAAGGAGAAACCAAACATTTAATAAATGCCCCGCACTATCCAACAACTTGATACGTACACTAAATATCTACGCTAACATCATGAAAATCAGGATAGTCCGCCCGCGCCCCTTTCATATATTTATCATATTAACCATAGACGGCGATGGCAACAAAAAAAGTTCGCGTCATTGGTGCTTTTTCTTATCGAATCGGGCTTGCATTCTGAGCCTTTGAAAAAAAACAAGGCGTTAACAAAATCCCCGCCGAGAAAGGCTTCCCAAAAAAAGATGAGCAATGGGTGCGTATGCATTTTTTGCGCATAAGAAGATAACGTTCACTAGCGCTTTTCGTTGCTTATCGTTGTACGAACATTAAAAAAGCGCCCCATAGGAGCGCTCATTGACGAACGAATTCAGTCCCGTTTTAGCGTTAGAACGGCACTCGTTCCTACATTCGCTTAACTTACGTTTCAGGCAGACAGGCTTTTGATGCGCGACGACAGTCGAGACAGCTTCCGCGCCACCGTTTTCTGGTGATAAACGCCTTTCGACACCGCACGATGAAGCTCAGGTTGGGCGGCTTTAAATGCATCGGCGGCAGCCGTCGCATCGCTCGCATCAATGGCCTCTTCAACCCGGCGAAGGAAGGTTCGCACGCGCGACCGACGTGATTTATTCACTTCAGTGCGGCGCTCAATTTTGCGCACCATTTTTTTCGCGGACGACGTATTAGCCATTTATCCTCAACCCAGGCCCTTTAAAGCGAGCTCAATTTGAATAACGTAGGGAACGACACGGTTCGGCGCGAGGCCAAAAAGTGAGTAGGGGCGTATACCCAGCCAAATCCTTGCCGTCAACGGCCTTTGACAAGGATTTCTCGAATTTCTGTCACCGCTGACATCGGCTGCAATAATAGGTTGATCGGCCTTGCTGAATGATCCGTTTGATCTCGTCTCCGCAAACCTTGCAGGCCTCCCCTTGTCGGTCATAAACGCTGAAACGGTGCTGGAAATACCCAAGGGCGCCATCGGCATGGGCGAAGTCCCGAAGAGTTGATCCCCCGGCCTCAATCGCTTCGCGCAAAACATCCTTAATCGCCGCACAAAGGCGTTCTGCTTTGACGCCTTGGACATTGCCCGCTTGGCGGTTGGGCGAAATTCGAGCGCGAAACAGCGCCTCGCAGACATAGATATTGCCGAGCCCCGCCGCCACTCGCTGGTCCAGGAGCGCAGTTTTTATGGGGCCGCTCTTGCCAGCAAGGGCCGCCGCGAGGGTTTGAGGGGTCAGCGCATCGGATAAGGGTTCCGGCCCCATATTGGAAAAATGCCGACAGGTTTGGAGGCCATCGGTCGGCGCTAAATCCATAAACCCAAACCGGCGCGTGTCATTGTAAATCAGGCGCGCCGCGCCGGCAGGTCCGTCGACCTGCAATGTCACGTGGTTATGGGCGTCTTTTGCGCCTGCAGAAAAATGAAAGTCGCCAATCCCGCTTGGGGTGTCACCCGCGCCGCTCAAGGGCTCAATCATAAACCGACCAGACATCCCTAAATGGAGGATGAGGGTCTCCTCCGTCGATAGATCGGCCGTCATATATTTGCCCCGCCGGCCGGTATTGACGACGCGGGCGCCTTTTAAACGCTCGACAAACCTTTTAGGAAATGGAAACCGCAGATCCGGGCGCGCCAAGTCGACATCGGTGATCGTCGCCCCCTCTAGATAGGGCGCAAGGCCGCGGCGGACTGTTTCAACTTCGGGCAATTCCGGCATAGGCGATTGGCCATAGCCTATTGGGGCGCGGACGTCACGGGAACAAAAAAGGCCGCCCCTAGCGGGCGGCCTTTTCTTCGTCGTGATGATCGAGAGGCGAGGTTTATTACTCGTCTGCGCCGTCGTTTTTCTTCAATGCCGCGCCAAGGATATCACCGAGGGAGGCGCCGGCGTCGGCCGATCCATACTGTTCCACGGCTTCCTTCTCTTCAGCCGCTTCACGCGCCTTGATGGAAAGGGAGATTCGACGAGAGTTCCGGTCAAATGCCGTGACCCGTGCATCGACCTTGTCGCCGACAGCGAAACGCTCAGGACGCTGCTCGTTTCGATCTTTCGAAAGATCTGATTTGCGGATGAAGGCTTTCGGGCCGCCTTCGCCGCCAACTTGCACCTCAATTCCGCCAGATTCAATCGCGGTCACGGTGCAGGTGACATCTGCGCCTTTGCGGATATCAGAACCAGACGCTTCGATCGGATCAGATCCAACCTGCTTGATGCCGAGGGAAATACGTTCCTTATCAGGATCAACATCCAGGACCTTCGCTTGGACCGACTGCCCTTTTTCATAGACCTTGATGGCTTCCTCACCAGGTAGGTTCCAATCCAGGTCGGAAAGGTGGACCATGCCGTCCATCTCGTCCGTGAGACCGACGAAGAGACCGAACTCCGTGATGTTCTTAATTTCGCCCTCGATAACCGACCCGATCGGATGCTCCTCAGCGAACTGCTCCCATGGGTTATTGAGGCATTGTTTCAAGCCGAGCGAAATACGGCGCTTGTTCTCGTCGACTTCAAGGATCATCACCTCAACTTCTTGCGAAGTTGAAACGATCTTACCAGGATGAACATTCTTCTTTACCCAGCTCATTTCAGAGACGTGGACGAGACCTTCGATGCCATCTTCAAGCTCGACGAATGCACCGTAGTCGGTGATATTCGTGACCTTTCCGTTGAACTTGGCGTCATTCGGGTACTTCGCGGCGACCCCTTCCCATGGGTCAGGCGTCAACTGCTTCATGCCAAGGGAAATACGGTGGGTTTCCGGATTGATCTTGATGATCTTCACTTTCACCGTGTCATTGACATTGATCACCTCTGACGGGTGGTTCACCCGGCTCCAAGACATATCGGTTACGTGGAGCAAGCCATCGACACCCGGCGCCAATTCAACAAACGCACCGTAGTCGGTGATATTCTTTACAACGCCATCGCGCATATCGCCTTCAGTCAGCTCGCGCACGACTTCTGAACGATGTTCGGCACGATCCTCTTCCAAGATAGACCGGCGGGAGACAACAATATTGCCGCGGCGGCGGTCCATTTTCAGGATTTTAAACGGCTGCGAGATGTTCATCAGCGGACCTGCGTCACGAACAGGACGAATATCCACCTGGGAGCCCGGCAAGAACGCGACAGCGCCGCCAAGGTCAACGGTGAAACCGCCTTTGACACGGTTGAAGATTACGCCATCGACGCGCTCGCCATCGGCATGTTGTTTCTCAAGACGTTCCCAAGCCTCTTCACGGCGGGCCTTCTCGCGGGACAGAACAGCCTCGCCGGCCGCGTTCTCGATCCGCTCGACATAAACCTCAACGGTGTCGCCAACGTTCAGCGCGACATCCTGGCCGGGCTGGGAAAATTCTTTCAGCGGCACGCGCCCTTCGGTTTTCAGCCCGACATCGATCACGGCGACGTCTTTTTCAATCGCGGTGACGGTGCCCTTTACAACGCTGTCTTCGAAGGAGGTTTGCGTCATCAAAGACGCTTCGAGCATATCCGCGAAGTCGCTTTGGCTCGGGTTGAGGGTTTCTTGAGAGGTCAATTCATTCAGTCCTTTTAGTCATTTAACGATGCTTGCCGTCCGGTTGGGTCCGGCGGTCTTTCCCGACGAGAAACACCGGCCAAAGGAATTTGGACGGCCCTCTATTCAGGACGCGGTCAAGCAGAATTCTGGATTTATGGAATGGCTGCGCGCAATCGATAGCGACGAGACAAAAGCAAACCGCTCTACGTCACGCCCGTCGCCAGCTGAGAGTGGATTTGAACGCCATGATGAGCGCTCTGATCAGCCGTCGCGGCGCCGCAAAGCGCTGTCGACCACGAGGCGCGCCGCCTCGAATGCCGCGTCTATAGACAAAGATGTCGTGTCAAGCAACTCCGCATCGCCCGCTTGGACCATCGGCGCTTCTTCGCGACCTGCATCGCGTTCATCACGGGCTTTGATATCGGCCAAGACAGCCTCCTGCGAGAGGTCCGGATGGGTCTCCTTCAGCTCCAACCAACGCCGGCGCGCCCGTTCTTGCGGTGAGGCCGTCACAAAGATCTTCACATCCGCATCGGGGCAGATGACCGTGCCGATATCCCGCCCGTCCAAGACGGCCCCGACGGCAGCGTCGGGAGGCTCGGCCGCGAATTTTCGCTGATAATCCAAAAGAGCGGCCCGCACCGGCGCTTTGCCGGCAACAACGCTCGCCGCCGCGCCAACTTCCGGCGTCCGCAACGGCGCTGTGCGAACGGCCGCCATCGAAAACGCTCGGGCGGCCGCCTCCGCCACGCGATCATCCGCCGGATCACCTTTGGCCGCCAGAATTAGCCACGCGACGCCCCGATACAACAAGCCTGTATCGAGATAAGCATAGTCATAATGTCGAGCGAGCATCTTAGCGATCGTCCCCTTGCCGGACGCGGCAGGGCCATCAATCGCAATCTTAATCGGTAAACGGGCAACCATAGGTCATGCCCATAGGCCGGTCAGTTACAGCCGCGCAAGCCATTTCGGCAATTTTCACGGCAATACTGACGCAGATGCAGGCCAAGGAGGTCCTTTGCGTCATCGACTAAACCGTGATTATCTTGCCGCTGCTCTTGGGGCGTCAAATTTTGCTAGCGTTGCAGCACGTACGGGAGCGCCGATATTGGCGACTACGCCTTTCGGGCTTTGTTTGTTTGGCGGGAAAGAAGTTTACGGTGATTAAATTTTTGATGGGGCTGTCCCAGATGTTTGAAACATCTAGGATGGCGGGATGCGGCTAAAGCATTCAAAACTAACGCATAATCAGACGAATAAGCTGCTCGAACACTTCGTTGCGGGTACGCCAGCCAGAACGGCTTGTTTGCTTGTCGGTGTGAATAAGGACACAGCAGCCACTTTCTATCATCGCTTGCGGATTGTTATTGCGGAAAAGCTGATCGAAGAAGCCTCCGAGTTGGCTGGCGAAGTAGAAGTTGATGAAAGCTATTTCGGCGGTGTTCGGAAGGGTAAGCGTGGACGCGGCGCAGCTGGAAAGATACCTGTCTTTGGACTGCTGAAACGCGGAGGACGCGTGTTCACCGTCGCTGTCAGCGATACCAAGGCTGACACGTTAATCCCTATTATTGCTTGCAAAGTACAGCCTGACAGCATTGTTTACACCGACAGTTATCGATCTTACGACACGCTCGACATCACTGATTTTCACCATATGCGGATCAACCATTCACAGCTTTTCGCTGATAGGCAAAACCACATAAACGGCATCGAAAACTTCTGGAACCAGGCAAAGCGGCACCTCAGGAAATACAATGGTATCCCCAAGCAAAACTTCCATCTTTATCTCAAGGAATGTGAGTGGCGCTTCAATTATGGAGCCGCCGATCAGCTCTTGAAAACACTCCGAGAATGGCTCAAACCATACTCAAGAAACTAAATCTTCTGGGACAGCCCCTTTTTGATTTTGAAATTTGGTTTAATTTGAAATTGCTGAAATGCAGGCGCATAAAGATTTATATCAGAACAATGAAATAGATATGAGATGAAAAAATGAAAAAATTATTATTTGTTTTTTTTCTAATTTCTTTTATTGTTACGTTACTAATTTATGACGGAAGAAAATTTTTTACCGGATCGTGGATGCTACGCATTTATGTTGCGGCCCGTGAAGATGCGCTTAATGATTTAGCAGAAAAGTTGTATGCTGATAGCCGTACTACTGAATTTAATTATTATCACAACGGTTCATTTCTTTTTAAACTCGAAAAGAATGATCAATATGATCAGTTAAATAACCAATTATCAAAAGAGTATTTGACACTTTATAAAAAAACACTTTTTTTTGGTTTTAGCCCGTGTCAAATATGGAAAAAGAAAGATAATTACATATCATGTTTTGGGGTAGGTTTTCCTGGTTCTTCGAGTTCAAAAAATCAGAGCAGTGTAAACCAAAATTATGCGCTCATATATTCATCTGAGCAGGTTTTTACCAATCCCGGATGCTCGGCTAATATGAAAAAAAAATCAATTGGGAGTTGTGAGATTAAGATCTCTGATTCTTGGACTCTTCACTACAGTTGGATACCATTATAAACATGACTGGCATAAAGTACCGATAGATAGTAACCGTTCGCTAAACTTTTCAATTACCCACAAGTTTGGCACCGATTATTGCGCCGAGATGAATGTCGATCAGTCGATAACGTACGATCTTTTTCGCAATTACAAACGGGACATAACCCCTTTTCAAGAATTGCTAAGTCGTCCGCCTAAACGCGCCATCAAGTTCGCGAAGGTTGGAAAGCTTGTGCCGATCATCGCCGCTTCGTCGATCGTGACGGGATTTTCTGCACCACAACCAAGAACGAGGGCGCTCATGGCAATCCGATGATCCGCATGCGTTACAACAACGCCACCGCCCGATGGCGCCTTTCCGAGCCCCGTGACACGCAACCAATCCGCTGCAGAGTCGGTTTCAACGCCATTGGCTTTCAACAGGGCCTCGGTCGCCGCGATGCGGTCGCTTTCCTTGACCCTCAATTCGCCGATCCCCGGCATATAGGTATCACCGGAGGCAAAGGCGGCAATGATCGAGAGGATAGGATACTCATCAATCATCGATGGCGCACGAGAGGCCGGCACAGCGACGCCGGACATGCGCGGCGAGTACCGCGCGCGAATATCGCCAACCCGTTCGCCGCTCGCCATGCGTTCATTTTCATAAACAATCTCGGCGCCCATTTCCTGCAGCGTTTCAAACAATCCAATGCGTAGCGGGTTCAACAGAACGTTCCGCACGACAACATCAGATCCAGGCGTGATCACCGCAGCAGCAACGGGAAACGCCGCAGAAGACGGATCGCCAGGCGCATCGATTGACGTCGCCGTCAGTTTTTGACCGCCCTCCATTGTAATCGTTCGCACGCCATCGTTCTCACCATGATCGAGGTGAACGCCAAAAGCGCTCAACATACGTTCTGTATGATCCCGGCAGGGCTCGGGCTCGCGAATGACGGTCCGCCCTTGCGCCCCGAGCCCGGCCAGAAGGATGGCCGATTTCACCTGCGCCGACGGCACCGGTAAGGCGTAGTCAATCGCGTGCAATGGTTTCCCGCCCCGCGCCCCGGTAGACGTTAAGGAAACCGGTAACTTTCCCTCGTGGCTTTCAAACACGGCGCCCATGTCTTTCAGTGGATCAATGATCCTTCCCATCGGCCGATGACGAAGGGATTCATCGCCCTCAAAAACCGCGCCGACGCCCTGGCCCGCGGCCGCGCCCATCACCAGGCGGACGCCCGTGCCTGAATTGCCAAAATAAATCGGCCGATCTGGCGTCTGCCAGGGTGCGCCGATAACGCGCCATTCAGCCCCATCAGGCGTCATGCGCCGATCAACCCGCGCGCCGAATTGGCGCATCGCCGCCGCCGTACGCAGGACATCATCCCCCTCCAGCAAGCCATGGAGGATCGACTCCCCCTCGGCCAGCGCCCCGAAAATCAGGGCGCGATGGGAAATAGATTTATCCCCCGGCGCCGTGACCTCACCTGTCAAAGCGCTGGCTGGCGCCGACGTTACTTTACCGGAGAGCATTACGTTGCTTGCTTTTGAATCATCCTGACTGGACATCGCGTCTTACTTTTCTTTATTCCCGACGTGCATTAACGCGCTTCCATCGCAATCCACACACCGAACCCCAGTTCCTTTCGGCGCTCTCAATGACAGCGCAGACCCATTACGGGCGCCGCAAGCCGCGTCCGATTTCGCCTGGTAATTTTCATGCTGGCCGCATCAAGCACCCTCGCCTTTTGACAGTCGCGCCGCTGCATGGCAACAGACCCGGCTTTAGAGTTTTCCTTATCTACCCTCGCCGCCCCACGCGGCCATTCCAAGGACGAGACCCCGTGACCAAAGCTGAAATTGGCGTCAAACGCGACTGCCCCGAATGCGGCGCGCGCTTCTATGATCTCAATAAGTCGCCCGCCATTTGCCCTAAATGCCACCATGAGTTCATCCCGGAAGCGCTGTTAAAGCCGCGCAAAGCCCGCCCTGATGACGAAGCGCAAGAAGAGAAAACGGATGAACCGGCGCCGGCCGCCGAGACATCCCTCGAGGACGCCGACAAAGAGGCCAAGGCCGCCGAACCAAAACGCAAGGCGACCCTTGATGATGAGGTCGACGCCGATGACGATGACAGCGATGATGAACTGGCGGATATCGCCGACATCGATGATATCGACATTGACGACGATGATGACGATGACGCCCTTTTAGATGACAGTGACGACGACACCGATATCGGCATCGTCACCACCGGCGATGACGACGAAACCTGATCGCCGACGCCCGTCAAAACCCATTGCGGTTGCCGCGGTGAAAATCGAAGGACCGGCGGCGCGCTAAGATGCGCCGCCCGCCGCCCATTCAGCGCCGCCAATGACGCCAACTGGAGCCTTCATTAGAGCTGTTGCCGCAGCGTCCACGGCCCCATTCAAAAGGGCCTAACGGTTGGCGCTGCGTTTTCATGCTCTCCAATGAACAAACGCCCATCAACAGCGTAACATGTCCGTCGGATAGGTCGCCTGAAATGGCGCCCGGATAAATTGCTCGGACAAAAGTTTTTAAACACCACCCTTGCGCGGCTAGCCGCCTCCCGCTAGGTTCCGGCTCCCTTCCAAAACATCGCCGGACACCATCGGCCATTTACATGGAATTCGGGGCTATAGCTCAGTTGGGAGAGCGCTTGAATGGCATTCAAGAGGTCGGCGGTTCGATTCCGCCTAGCTCCACCATCTTTTTAAGACATCTCATTTCATGGCTTAGCGCTGCCGCTGATCGCTAGCAACGGACGTATCGACGGAGCGCAGTCGTGGCCTTGCCCCCTGCGGCGCTCTTTGCGACAAAGCGTATTCATTGTGAGGTGAATTGCGTGCGGATGAGGGTGCCGTGGATGGCCCATCGGGTATTGCTAACCATCGGCGCAAGCAGTTGAACAAAAAAAGACTTTCCAATGTGGCGGCGCATTTTGCGGGAAACCTGGGCGCAATGATCACGGCGGGACATTAGGGTTTAAATCGGAGAAAAACATGAGAAAATTTAGCGCAGCCGTTTCACTCGCGGCCTTGAGCCTCGCGCTCACCGCTTGCGGCGGCGAACAAGCCGAGGAAAAGAAAGCCGTTGATGCAGCGATTGAGGCGGCCGATGGGGCTGAAGGGTCACAAGGCGATATCTCGGTGAGCGCCGCTGAATTGGAAGGCAACCCGTTCACGGTCGAATGGGAAACGCCCTATGGCGCACCGCCTTTTTCCCTCATCAAAGACGAGCACTACATGCCGGCGATAAAGGCTGGCATCCTCCAATTGCGCTCTGAAATCGCAGGGATCGTTGATAACCCAGACGCCCCGACCTTTGAGAACACGATCGTCGCTCTGGACCTCGCCGGCAAGCAAGTAAGCAAAGTCTCCAGCACGTTTGGCAACATCACCAATACGGACACGAACGACGCGCTACGCGCGCTGGAGTCTGAGATCTATCCAATGCTGACGCGCGAGTTTAACGCCATTCAGTTTAATGAGCGCCTGTTTGATCGGGTGAAAGCCGTCTACGAACAAAAAGATAATCTTGACCTTGACGAGCAAGATGCGCGGTTGCTCGAGCTAACCCATCGCGATTTTGTGCGCGCGGGCGCCGCCCTCGACAAAGAAACAAAAGATCGCGTCGCGGCGATCAACGAAGAGATTACAGGCCTTACCACCACCTTCGGTCAAAACCTGTTAAAAGCGACGACGGGTTTTAAACTGGAAATTACGGACCCGGCGGATCTTGGCGGGTTAACCGACAGCTTTAAAGCGGCGATTAAAGTCGATGGCGAAGATAAATGGGTGGTCGGATTAAATCGCTCCCCATATGAAACCTTCATGACGCAATCGACCAATCGTGAATTGCGTGAAACGCTGTTCAACGCGTATCGCCGCCGCGCGTCCGACGGCGAAAATGATAACGGGCCGCTCGCGATTAAAATTGCGACACTGCGCGCGGAACGGGCGCAATTGATGGGCTATCAATCCCACGCCCATTACCAGCTTGAAACCCGCATGGCGAAGACGCCAGAAGCAGCCGAAGAATTTTTGCTGCGCGTGTGGCGCCCGGGCCTTGTGCGCGCGGGTCAAGAACTTGCCGACATTCAGGCGCTGATCGAAGCGGATGGAAACGACTTCACCGCCGCCGGTCATGATTGGTGGCATTACGCCGAACGCGTCCGCCAGGAGCGGTACGCTTTCGATGACGCGGCGCTCGCCCCTTACTTTGAGTTGAACGCCGTTCGTCAGGGTGCGTTTGATATGGCGACCAAGCTTTTCGGCATCACCTTCGAAGCGGTCGAGACGCCATTGTGGAACCCAGTCGTCACCTCCTACGACGTCAAGGCTGAGAACGGCGACCATCTGGGCCTCTTCATGATGGATATGTACGCCCGGGATTCCAAACGCGGCGGCGCATGGATGAGCAGCTATCGCAGCACGTCGGATATTAATGGCAATCGCATTCGTCCGATTATCACCAATAACCTCAATTTGATTTCCCCGCCCGAGGGGGAGCCAACATTGATGCGCTTCGACGAAGTTGAAACACTATTCCACGAATTCGGCCATGGCCTGCACGGTCTCATGACCCAAATCCGCTATGAGAATTTCTCCGGTGTCGACGGCCCGCGCGACTATACCGAATTCCCGGCGCAAATTTTGGAGCATTGGGCGAGCCAAGAACAAGTTCTTGCCGAGTACGCCAAGCATCATGAAACGGGCGAGGTTATCCCTACGGACCTGATCGAAAAGATGCGCAACGCCTCCACATTCAATCAAGGCTTCAAGACGACGGAATTTATCGCCGCGTCGTTATTGGACCTTGCCTGGCACAATCTCACGCCGGAACAGGCCGCTGCTATCACCGATGCGCGCGCCTTTGAACGCGAGACGCTCGAAGGATACGGCCTGCCTCCAGAGATCGAACCACGCTATCGCACGCAGTATTTCGCCCATATTTTTGCGGGCGGGTATTCGGCTGGATACTACGCCTACCTGTGGTCGGAAATTCTTGATGCGGATGGCTTTACGGCCTTCCAGGAAGCCGGCGATATCTATGATCCGGCGCTTGCCAAAAAGCTGAAGACCTGGGTCTATGAAGCAGGCGGCCTGCGCCCGGCCGATGAATTGTACCGTAACTTCCGCGGCAAAGACCCCGAAATTGCGCCGCTACTGCGCATTCGCGGGCTCGACGGCGATGACGGCGCCGCAGGCTAGTCAACTATAACAGGCGATGCGCGCTAGCCCCCAAAAGCGCGCGTCGCCGCCCACCATACCCCAATCAGCGCAATCACGGTCGACGCCGGAATGACGACCCCGGCCCGATAAGAATACCCCCGCTTTGACAGGCTCTCTTTTATTGGTACACTAATCAGCGCCGCCGCCGCCACAACAGCGAGCTGACCGACTTCAACCCCCACATTAAAGCCGATCAATGACGACCAGAATTGTCCGGGCGGCAAGCCAACATCGCGGATAAAGCCGGCGAACCCCATCCCATGGAACAGGCCAAACCCGAAAATGACGAACGGGCGCCATTTCGAAATATCCCGGAAAAACAAGTTTTCGACAGCGACGAAGGCGATCGACAGAGCAATGAGGGATTCCACAATCATCGCCGGCGGTTGAATAACTCCCGCCGCCGCCAGGCCAAGGGTAACTGTGTGGGCGACGGTGAAGGCCGATATCTGAATAACAAGGCTGCGCAAGCGTTCTGAAGCTAGGAATAGGGCCAGAACGAATAGAATGTGATCAGTGCCGCCTGGCAAAATATGCTGCACGCCGATCTTCAGGTACAACAACGCGGTATCAGTTGGGGAGCGGACATTGCCCTCGTCGTCAAGCAAGGGCTGGATCTCTTGGGTCTCGCCGCTATTGGCCGCGGCGAGCTGGCGACACAAGGCTGGATCGATGCCGCTGCCGGGTTCACAGAAATCATCTTCCGGGTGGGCCTCCGCGCCCCCCGCGATCATCGATGAAAGGACCAGCCCCAACAGCGCCGCAAGAAGGAGCGATATCAAAGAACGATGAGAGGCTTCCGCCGTATGTTGAGGCATCGTTGGAAACTCGCGAATTAAAGATCGAAGCCAGAGGCGACGCTTATCGCAAATCGACGCTTGCCTGACAAATTCGCGGGAGGGGCTATCGATGTTTGCCCCCCAGCCCACCATTGGGGCGGTGCGGGGCTAATACCGGCAGAGCGCTTTCGCCAACGCCGGGTCATGGTCCAACGGGGCGATTGTCCAGCGGGTAACGCGCCAGCCGTTTTCGCGCCGCCAGTGGCACCATGGCGCCACCACCGCTACGGTGGTTTCCGGATCAAAGCGGGCGATGATGTCATTCGATGGCGCCGGGCCAAGGTCGGGCGACCAGATAAACGTGCAGCTCTGAGGTTGACCTTGCGGCGGCGCGCCCATCCCAGATCGTTTTATTGGCGGCGTAAACATCGGCAAATGAGTTGAAAGAACCCGCGCGCCAGGAAAGAGGCGACGCAGATTGCCCGCCGTATGGTCTTCTTGGGCGACAAGCGATCCCTGATGAAGGTCACGCGCTTCTATTTTCTCTGCAAGCTGATCATAGGGAACCCATTGCCGACACCCACCGCAAAACGGCGGCCCAGCGACCACCACCTCAACAATCCGCGCGCCCGCAATGAACACCGCCACCCCAATGGTCGCCATGATAAGGCGACATGGGTTTTTCTCCTGCGCTTTCGAGCTTTGCCCGCCGCCCTCGCCTTCTCGCAGTTGACCAGCGGCAATGCGGTAAACAACCCAAAACAACGCAGGGAATAGAAACGGAATGACATAACGCTCCTGCAGGCTTTCGATACCAAACAGGGCCGCGCCTAAAATCAAGAAACCACCACCGATCACCGCCGCATCTCTCGCAATGATTGCTGGCAGCGGCGCATCAGGGCCCCGTAGCGTCAACACATGACGACCAAACAGCACCACGACCACCGGAAGAAAGAAAAGGAAATACGCCAGCACCGCCCAGCTCGCATTGATCATTCGCCCTAGAAACGCAACGATCAGGTTTTGGGATTGCGCCGGCCCCTGAAGGCGAGCGGCGGCCGTTTCCGCCAGCTCCGCGTTTTGTGACAAAATCCAGAATAGATGGGGACTGACGATTATAACCGCAACGAGGAGGCTTACAAAAATTGCCGGCTTGAGAAGGCTTGCTCGCCCCGCCCCATAGCGACAAGCGGCGGCGATGGCCAAAACGCTTGATGCGGCGAATGAGTATTTTGACAATAACCCAACGCCGATCGCCACACCCAGTACCAACCATCGCGATAACGTCGCTTGCGCCATGAAGCGCATGAACGCCCACCAGAAAAACGCGGTCGCGGCGATGAGGACGGTCGTGTGCGTGAAGGCTTGATGGTAATTCCAACCAATCTGATAGAAAAGTGTAATTGAAACGGCGCCCGCCGCCGCCCATCGCGTATCCCAATTTTCTGATCGGTCATCTCCCACAAGGGGTAGACGGAATATTTCTAATAGGGCGAGATAAGTAAAGGCGCCCGCCACCGTCAGCCAAATGTATTTGACTATGATAAAGCTAAGGAGGGTCGGGCCCGTGAGCTGCTGCACGGTGATGAGGCCCCATTCATATAGGGGCGGATTGACGGGTAAGTATCCCGCGCGCCAGGCCTGGGTCAAAACGTTGAGTTTAACATCGTCCAACGCAAGGGTCGGCCCCGCCGCGCGGATAATGGCGCCATGTAGGGCCCCATAAAGAATAAAAAACGCGATGACCGCCAATAAGCCGTCATCGCGTTTTTGTTTCATCGCTATCAGCCATCGCGAAAGCATCGTCGCCGGATCATCCTGTTGCCGCCATCGACGCGATCATTCAGGAGAGCTGGCATGCTCTCTTAGCTTTCCGCGTCAACTTTCTTCTCAAGGCGTTCAAACCTGTCAAAACTGCAGGAGCCCTGAACGGCGCCGGTCAGATTGTCAACGACGCGTACGATTTGATTGCTGCAAAGCTGCGGCGTTGACAGGTTGTACTCCAACCGACGCTGATTGCGCAGCGCCCCATGGCACCGCCCTTTCATGTTCGACAGGTACCATTGATTAACACCGGTCCGCACCAGAAACTTGCTGTCGGTTACAGGTTTAATCTGCTCAACGCGGCTGACCTGTATGCAGCCGCTCACCTGTCCGGTCCGCTCAAGACCGTCGAGAATTCGTTGCGCCCGCTCATCAACACGCGGTTCATCATACGTCGCACAGCCCGCCAGAGCCGCAGCGGCGCCGACAAACCCTAGAAATGTCCTGTTCATTGTTGTCTCCGTTTCGAAAACGCCCATAGCCCGAGATTGGGTCTCAAACGCAACGCGCCAAATGCACCCAAAGGATAACTAACTATATCTTTGTCGCACGGAGGCTTTGAACAGTTCAATCAAGCCCGAGTTTTTTCTTCAAAATCTCGTTCACAATCCCAGGATTGGCCCTGCCGCCGGTGTTTTTCATGACCTGCCCAACAAACCATCCGAATGTTTTGGGTTTTTCTTTGACTTGCTCAACCTGGGCCGGATTAGCCGCGATAATCTCGTCAATCGCTTTTTCAATGGCGCCGGTATCGGTGACTTGCTTCAGGCCTTTGGCCTCAACGATCGCTTCCGGGTCACCGCCCTCTTCCAGCATGATGGCGAAAACATCTTTGGCGATACGCCCTGAAATCGTCTGTTTGGCGATGAGGTCCACAAGCTTCCCAAGGTTCTCAGCGGACACAGGCGACGCGTCGATATCGAGCCCGGCTTTATTCAGGGCGCCAAACAACTCCGTCGTCACCCAATTAGAGGCGAGCTTCCCATCGCGCCCCTCAGCGACAGTCTCAAAATAGGTTGCTTTTTCCCGGTCCTGGGAAAGAACCGTCGCGTCATATTGCGAAAGCCCATAATCGGCCATAAAGCGCTTGCGCTTGGCGTCGGGCAGTTCCGGCAAAGACCCACGGATCGTATCCACCCATGACGGGTCGAGCTCTAGTGGCAAAAGATCCGGATCCGGAAAATACCGGTAATCCTGAGCATCTTCCTTGGAGCGCATGGTGCGCGTCTCGCCCGTCGCCACATTAAAGAGGCGGGTTTCCTGATCAATTTGACCGCCCGCCTCCAAGACCTCGATCTGGCGGCGCGCTTCATAATCAACGACCTGGCGCACATACCGGATGGAATTGACGTTCTTGGTTTCCGTCCGTGTACCGAGACCTTCGCCGGGCCGCCGTACAGACACGTTGACGTCCGCCCGCATGGAGCCTTCCTCCATATTTCCGTCGCAAGTGCCGAGATAACGCAGGATGGTCCGCAATTTGCCGAAATAGGCCGACGCCTCTTCCGCTGAGCGCATCTCCGGCTTGGAGACGATCTCCATCAGCGCAATCCCGGAGCGGTTAAGATCCACATAGGACTCCGCCGGCGCTAAATCGTGAATGGACTTGCCCGCATCTTGCTCCAGGTGGAGGCGTTCAATCCCCACCGTGATGATATCGCCGTCATCTAGCTCAACCTCGATCTCGCCCTCGCCAACGATGGGGTCTTTGTACTGCGAAATTTGATATCCTTGGGGCAGATCCGGATAAAAATAGTTTTTGCGGTCAAAGCGGGACCAATAGTTGATTTTCGCGTTTAGCCCCAAGCCGGTTTTCACCGCCTGTTCGACGCAAAACTTGTTGATCACCGGCAGCATGCCCGGAAACGCGGCGTCCACCAGGCTGACATTCTCATTCGGCGCCGCGCCATAGGACGCAGACGCGCCAGAAAACAGCTTCGATTCTGAGGTCACCTGCGCATGGACTTCAAGGCCGATCACAACCTCCCAATCGCCAGTTGCGCCAGATAATAATTTGCGGGGTTCAGTCATGGTCATTCTCTTTTGTCTTGTCGCTGGTTTTAACGCCCTTTTCCGCCCGCGCAATCAAGGCCCGCAATTCACGATAAATAAGCTGGGGTCGCTGTAGCTCCAGATAATGGGTGCCGCCCTTGATGGGGACATAGTCGACGTCGGCCTCCGGCGCGAACAAGCCTTTTAAATATAGCGCATCAGATTGGGGCACCAGCGTGTCGAGATCGCCATGGAGGATGGTGACGGGCTGGATCATTGTTTTTAACCGGTCAAACAAGGGGCCGATCTGTGGGCGCCGCGCGGCGACTTCAGCCCGAGAATTATGCAAATACCCTGGCAAGGCTTGCTTGATGCCGGGCGCATCGGCCAGAGGCATGATTGCCCGCACCCAGTCCCTGGGCTCGCGCACCAGCATCGCGACCGTCATGGCGCCGGCGATATGGTCCGGATAATCGAGGGCGCATTTCAACGCCAATTCCCCGCCATAAGAAACGCCAAGGGCGATGGTGCGCTTGCCGTCATCTTTTTCGAAAAGGGGCGCAATCGCTTTGACTTGATCATCAAAATCAAACACTGGCGCGCGCACGCCATCGCCATACATGGGGCCGCCATAGCCCGCGCGATTGGGGACGATGACATCGAGATCGGGCGGGGCGTATTTCAACATGCGGCTGAACATATGGGGCCGACTCGGCGTGCCGGGAATGGCGATCAACCGCCAGCCACTCGCGCGTCCCTCCTCAGCCAGCGCCATATCGGCGGTCATCTCATACCCGCCAAGAATTGGGGCCGTGTAGGTGATGCGTTGGGTGCGGGCGGTCGCCATTGGAATTCCTTCGTCTTTTATTGGAGGTAAGGCCGGAAGCGCGGGCGTTAACGGATGGCCCAAGCGCTATTACGCCTGCCTTAAACTTGCGCCGAGTGTCAATTTCCGCCGGAATGCTCCCGAAGATGCGGCCTTTCGTCTTGGGGCGAAAACGGTTACCTGCATCCGGTTACCTATGTCACAGGGGAAGCAAGAACGGGGCGATAGGGAACGTCATACCGTTCACAACAAGAAGCCGATTTCAGAGGAGAGAGTGAAATGGGATGGGATTTTAACTTAAGCGCGGCCCTCGCCGCCATGGGGCGCACGGCGCCGTTCATCATCTTGCGCATGGCCGTCTATTTCGGCATCGCGCTCCTTTATGTTTTCGCCACCGGCGGCGGCGGCGCCATCGGCTATGGGCTGACCGCCTTTGGGGACGGCGACGGCGCGGGCGCGTTCTACGGCGCGCTCTTCGGGTTCGCCGGCGCCTCAGGCGTTCTTTATTGGGCGCGGGAATACATTCTCTACATTGTCAAAGCCGGGCATATCGCGGTTCTGACGAAGCTCTATGACAAAGCGCCCTTCCCCGACGGAAAAGGCCAAATCGATTACGCCGCCGGCGTCGTCAAAGAACGCTTCGCCGAGGCCTCCATCCTGTTCGCCATCGATCAGTTGGTGAAAGGCGTCCTCAAGACGATCACGGGCACCTTGAACACCATCGCGAGTTTCATTCCCATTCCGGGGCTTAGCAACCTGACAAAAATAATCGGCGCCATTATAAAAATGTCTCTGACCTATGTGGATGAGATCATCCTGGCCCATAACATCCGTGTGGGCGCCGAAAACCCGTGGGAGGAAAGCCGCCGCGCCCTCGTGCTCTACGCCCAGAATTACAAATCGATTTTGAAAAACGCCATCTGGCTGTCGATCCTGATGTGGGTGCTCACAATTTTTGTCTACCTCATCATGCTCGCCCCAGCACTGGGATTAGTCGCGATCTTCCCCGGCGATATCGGCGCCATGAGCTTTGTCGTCGCCTTCATCTTCGCTTGGTCGGTCAAAGCCGCCCTGATTGAGCCCATCGCCATTTACGCGCTGATGCAGGTCTACTTCCAAAAAATCGAGGGACAAGAGCCGAACCCGGAATGGGAATCAAAACTGGAATCAGCCTCCAGCCATTTCCGTAAGCTGAAGGATAAAGCCGCCCAAGCAATGCCTGGCTTTGGAAGCAAAAATGAGCCAAAAGACGCGGGCGACGTTTCCGCCCCGGCTTGATTGGTTTCGATGGGAAACCTTATTTTCGAGACCAGCGCGCCCTAGGATTCCGGGGCGCGCTTTTTTTTGGGGCTGGCAGTTGGGTGAATTGGTTACGCCGGGCCCGCGCGGAGCAGATTAGCGGTTGTTTGCGAAGACGTATTGAGATGGTTTTTAATTGGTTCGGCGGCTTTGGGGGCAGAAGCAGACATAAAATATAAGTGCATTGAACAGCCACGAGCATACTGACTGCTGACCGGAATGAGCGCTGCATCAGGAACGAGGTGGCGCCGGATTCACATTGCCAAGGCTGAATTTGTAACTTAATAACGTTTCTGTGAGGTGGGGTAAGGGTAATAACAGACTAGCGGTGCTGCTGGCTTGGTGCTTAGCGGCAGGGTTCTTTGTCATCCAATCCCATGCAGCCGCTCACCATCATAATTCTAGTGAAGATTTACATAGCTCGATTGAATGCACGCTATGCGTGATCGGTGCGCAACTCGACGACGTGCATTCGGCTGATCCCGATTTATGGGGTGCGCCGTTGATCATTCGGTCGCTTGTTTCGGGCCATCACGGACAAATTGTTCCTATCATCCAGGCGAATACTAACGCCCGAGGCCCCCCCGCTTCCTAAACAAATGTCGCGACTGATCCATTGCCTATGAGGCAAGGAGTCCGATCAACGCTCAACTATCCAAACCATTCTTCGCCGCTCCCGGGGGGCTGTGCGCTTGGTACCGTGAAAATTTGTTTAGGAATCAAAAAATGACTTACGCATCGATCAAACGTGCGCTTCTCGGCAGTGCTGCGGCTGCCGTAACCGTTGGTGGACTAACTGTCGCTCACGCTCAAGATGTCGCCGCGGATGAAAACGTTGACAATAGAGACACTATGTTCGTTGTTGGCAAACGACGAGCCTATCAAGGAAATTTTGAAGATCTTGAAATCCCGGCCGCTAATCAAACAATCGGGCTGGAGATCCTCGGTGAAGTGAATGCGATCAACCTGAATGACGCGCTTGATCTTTCGGCATCCGTTGCCCGTCAAAACAACTTCGGGGGCTTGTGGAACAGCTTTTCTATCCGCGGTTTTTCTGGCGACATCAATCTACCAAGCGGTTTTCTGGTGAACGGCTTTAATGCCGGCCGTGGCTATGGTGGGCCACGCGATCTTGTTGGTATTGAGGCCGTCGAAATCCTAAAAGGTCCGCGATCCGCGCTTTTTGGACGGGGTGAGCCTGGCGGCACCGTAAACCTGATCACCAAGCGTCCGAGTTTCGAAAATGGCGGATTTGTCAGGGCAATGATCGGCAGCTGGAATCAGTACCGCGTTGACGGTGATGCCCAGGTCGTTCTTGGCGAAAACGATGAATTCGGTGTGCGCTTTGTCGGCTTCTATGAAGATGCGGAAAGCTTCAGAGAAGCCGTCGAAACCGAGAAATATGGGTTCTATCCATCGGCCTCTTGGAAAGTCACAGACGATACTCAGGTGACCTATGAACTAGAGTTCACCCGTCAAGAACTGCCATTTGACCGTGGTGTCGTGTTCTCTGATGAATTTGGATTTTCGCCACGCGAAGTATTCGTCGGTGAACCCGTTCCGATTGAAACAGAGGTTGTCGGCCATCAGTTTGAAGCCCAACACAACTTCAATGATAATTGGAGTTTCTTGGGCGGCGTTGGTTACCGCGAAACAAGCCTTGAAGGCGATGCGTTTGAGCCTCAATTCGGCTCGCGCCAAACCTTTTTCCAGAACGGCGAAACAATTTCTCGTTTCTTCCGTTCGCGCGATTTCGATTCTGATTACTTGACGTTACGTGGCGAATTCGCAGGCCAGTTTGAAACTGGCGCCTTCCGCCACCGTCTGATTTTTGGGGCGGATTATGATGATTTTGAGAATACACTCATCATCGATCGCTTCCGGTCGCGCTTCCCTGCTGGTGGAGATGTGACAGACCCTGCTCTGATTGCGGAACATCTGTTGCTGAACGTCAACAATCCTGTTTATGGGGCGAACCTCAACCCACCGGCGACGCCAAACACCCGCCGGACAGAAAACCTCACAGGGTTCGGCATCTATTTGCAGGATCAAATTGACCTGACGGAGAACCTGCAAATTCGAGTTGGGGTGCGTTTTGATGATTTCGAACAAGACCTCATAAACTTCATTGCAGATCCGGCCACAACGATTTCATCATCCGATAGTCGTTTTTCCCCGCAATTCGGTGCGGTCTATCGGGTCAATGATGGCTTCAGTCTATACGCATCATATGGAGAAGGCTTCCGTCAACAGACGGGGCAGGATTTCCAAGGCAATCAGTTTGAGCCGAACATCACAGAATCTGTGGAAATTGGTTTCAAAGCCGATATCGGTGAGTTCAATGACATCGTCGACGGTTCAATCGGCCTTACGCTGTTCCGCGTCGAGCAAAGCAATTTCCTTGTGAATGACGACCGACCTGAAGCGACAGCCATCGGGTTCTTTTCCATCCCCGCGGGCGAAGCTGAAAGCACTGGTATTGAGTTTGACGCAAATCTGAGCTTTGCAAATGACCTCAATCTCTGGCTTTCATATGCCTACACTGATGCTGAGTTCTCAAACAGCTTTGCGGATGCTGACGGTTTTGGGTTTACAATCGATGCCGGTGACCCGGTGATCAATTCACCAGACCACCAGTTGTCTATTCAAGCCTCAAAGGCTTTCGAAGTGGGCGCTATACCTGGACAGGTTGGCGGCGGTGTTCTCTATGTTGGCGAGCGCAACGGGTTTGTCGGGTCGGACTTCACACTGCCTGACTATACAACAGTCCGCCTTTTCGCCGAACTGGAACCAATCAGAGGTATAAGTGTCCGGTTGGATATCGATAATCTATTCGATGAAACCTTCTACACTAACTCGTTCGCGAATGTGTGGGTGGAACCAGGCGCGCCGCGTCGTTTCCGCTTTACAGCGGCATACAGGTTCTAATTGATGAAAGAACCAATTCTAAAAGCGGACGATTTGTGCGTTGACCGAGGCGGACAGCGTGTTCTCAAAGGCGTCAGCTTTACCATCAAGGAGGGCGATGTTTTCGCCCTCCTTGGAGGGAACGGCGCGGGCAAATCGACAACATTGCTGACATTTCTGGGCTTCCTGACGCCTCTTCAAGGCCGTGCAACGGTGCTCGGAAAATCAGTCAGCGACGATGTATCCTTCGTGCGCCAGAAATCGGCCTATTTACCAGAAGCCGCTAATCTGTACCCGCATCTTAGTGCACGGGAGAACATCCAGTATTTCCTTTCCCTCGCGAAATTGAAGCGGGCGGCGTCTGAAATCGAAGCGGCCTTGGACGAGGTGAGCCTTGTTTCAGAAGCCCGGAATCGCCGATTGTCGTCTTACTCCAAGGGCATGCGCCAGAAAGTGGCGATTGCCCTGGCGATCTTGCGAAAAGCGCCAATTTTATTCTTGGATGAGCCGACCACCGGTCTCGATCCTGTCGCAATTGATGAATTCAACCAGTTGATCACTCAACTTGCCGCCGCCGGCACGACGGTTCTAATGGTAACCCACGATGTCTACGGCGCATGTCAGGTGGCGGGGCGTGTTGGCTTGTTACGAGATGGATCATTAGTTGGCACATTTGAAGCGCCTGAAGGCGGTCATATTTCACCTGAAGAGGTCCATCGCGCCTTTGCATCCGGAGCATAAGTGATGAGCACGATTTTAACGATTGCCGCTGATGAATGGCGCTATTGGCGGCGCTCAAAACTGGGCGCCGCGGCGGCTATCCTAGCGCTCATTCTAGTAGCGGCATCGTTAATGGCGACAATGAGCCAGATAACAACTGAAAGGAACACACGGGCCTCGCTGCAAACGAAAGCCGAAGAGATTTTTCGCGATCAACCTGACCGGCACCCGCACCGAATGGTGCACTATGGTCATTATGTGTTTCGAACGCCGGCGCCGCTCGCCGCGCTCGACCCGGGTGTTGATCCGTATACCGGAACAGTGATGTTCCTAGAAGGACACCGCCAAAATTCAGCGACGTTTTCGCCAAGTTACGATGGCGCCCAAGCCGGCCCTTTCGCGCGGCTTACCCCTGCGCTCGCCTATCAATTATTAATCCCGCTGGTATTAGTCGTCGTGGGGTTTGGTATGATCTCTCGAGAACGCGAAGCGGGCACCGATCGGCAGCTCGTGACGTCTGGTGTGTCGCCGGTCCACATTTGGCTCGGTAAAACCGCCGCCCTGTCAGGCGTTGGCGCATTACTTCTCCTCCCATTGCTCGTTGGTATTATCGTTTCTGACGCCGCCCCCAGTGTGAGCATCGCTTTTTTCTCAGGGTACGCACTTTATCTGTCAATATGGGTTTTCATGATCTCAGCGACGTCTGCTTGGTGTAAGCGTCCATCAACAGCTTTGCTTGCTCTCTTATCTGTCTGGACGGGGCTTTCCGTTCTCGCGCCGCGGTTTGTAGCAAGCGCCGCCAATGTTGCGATCCCAACCGCCAGTCAAATTGAAACCGATATGGATGTGTTGGTGTCATTGCGGGAGGTGGGTGATGGCCATAACGCGAGTGATCCTGCCTTTAATAGACTCCGCGCGAATCTGTTAGAGCAATATGATGTCGACACGGTTGATGATTTACCGATCAACTTTCGCGGTATGGTGGCGATGACCTCAGAAGAAGAGTTGACCGACATTCTCAACGAATATGCAGAAAAACGCATGATGAAACTGGCCAAACAGGCCGGGTTCGTCCGGTCATTGTCATTTGTCTCCCCCTTTATAGCCCTTCAAACGGCGTCGATGTCCGCCGCCGGGTCTGACATGAAGACCCATCATCGGTTCCTTCGGGAAGCTGAGGTCGCGCGGTTCGATTTCATTCAAGGGTTGAACAAAGCGCATGTTGAAAAATTACCGTATGCCGACGACATTAATCGCAACAACAGCGAAGAAGCCTCCAGAAAAGCCAGAATTGGCGCAGAGAATTGGCGAGTGTTGAATGACTTTAAATTCAAACCTGATCCGGCCAATGAGAGAATTGCCAGGGTCGCGCCAAATCTTATGGTGCTTCTCGCTTGGGCGATTGGGATGGGCTTAGTTGGCTTTATGGGCGCTCGTCGTTTACCGGAGGTGGACAATGGATAGCGCTATTCGTGAACTACGATTCGCTTTCCGTGACCCTGTTGCTGTCCTGACGGTTGTCGTCGGTGTACTATTGTCAGCATTTACGGTTTTTAGCGGTTTGGCGGAGATTGATGCGGAGCGGGCACAAATCGACCGTGTTCAGAAAATGGTCAATGACGATAGGGCTTATGCCTTGCAAGATCAAAGCGATGCTGGGAGTGCAGCTTACTACGCATTCCATTTTACCTATGACCCTCCTTCCGCGCTTACATTCGCGGCGCGCGGCGTTCGCGATGATCTGCCATGGAAACACCGTATTCGAATGTTGGCTCTTGAAGGGCAGATTTACGAAACGGATGCGGGCAATCCTGAATTGTCAAAAATCGGCAAGCTTGATTTCGCCTTTGTCGCTGCGTTTCTAATGCCTCTTTTATTGATCCTGCTTCTCCACGACTTGAAAGCGGGTGAGACGCGCAACAATCGATGGACGTTTTTATCTGCAACAAGCGGCGACGGTTCGCACATTCTTAGAGAGCGCGCTATACTGAGGGGTGGTCTGCTATTCGTAAGTATAGTGACGCCCTTTGTCATTGCGGCGATTGTAAGCGCTGCCGGCGTTGCAAATATCTTTCTAGTCTTATTCATCATCGCCGTGAACGTTGCATTTTGGACTCTGCTCTCGCTCTTTGTGATCAATCGGGTTGAGGCAGGGCCGACAACTGGGGCCATACTGCTTGGCATATGGTTTTTACTCGCTGTTGCATTGCCGGTCGGCGGTAAACTGATGGTAGAAAATACGGTATCCGTACCGAAAGGGGGAGAAATTCTTCTTTCCCAAAGAGAAGCCGTCAATGACGCATGGGACCTGCCCAGAGAGGCGACGATGACGCCATTCTATGATCGGTATCCAGAATGGGCGGACGCGACGCCCTTCAGCGAAGGTTTTGATTGGTATTGGTATTATGCGTTTCAACAAGTGGGCGACCAAACCGTTGAGACGATGTCCCAAAACCTCCGTGATGGTATCGCAGCGCGTGACCATGCAATGGGGCTTCTGGCGCTGGTCTCTCCGCCATTGCTGGTTGATCGGACACTCTCGTCAACTGCCGAGACAAATATCAGCTCCTTCCAGGCGTATGATCAATGCGTAAGGAACTTTCACGCGACGCTCCGAGATTTTCATTATGATATGTTGTTCGGGAATACGAAGTATTCAGCAGAGGTAATGGAAGGCCTCCCGACCTTTACTCCGTGTTCAGTATGAGATTGGAATCGCCAAAACGTTGATGGAACTGGCCATCGGCTACAACGTCAAAAGGAATTGACGTCATGATACGACGAATAGGGCGAACTTTCGTGTTTGCCTGTGCTTTGGTCAACGCGCTGTCGATGTCTGCGCAAGCGCGTTCCGAGAGTTTTACTGATGCCATGCCGGCCGGTGAGCGCACGGATTTGCGCATTGACGTTTCCGCGGGTGAAACCGATCCGGAAACATTTATTCCTGTTTCAGTAGTCAAAGGTGATAAGCCGGGGCCTACTGTCCTTATGGTTGCGGGCGTTCACGGTTATGAGTTTTCTCCCATACTCGCAGCGCAGCGACTTGCACAGGAGATTGATCCAGAGACGTTATCCGGCGAGGTTATAATTGTCAGAATAGCGCATGTCCCGGCATTTGAGGGGCGTTCTCCTTATGTAAATCCAAATGATCGTAAAAATCTCAATCGCTCTTTTCCGGGCAAGGTTGATGGAACTCAGACAGAACGTATCGCCTGGGCCTTGTCTTCCATAATTATTCCCGCTGCTGATTTTGTTTTAGATGTACACGGCGGTGATGGGGCGGAATGGCTCGACGCGTTTATAGGCGTCTATGGTGGACCGCTTTCATCAGATTACCAGAGTGCGCTCAATTTTGCCGAGGCCATGGGTTTTCCCAATATTGTTCGCTATTCGATGAACACGCAGGAGCAGGTTGACCGGCTTCGGTCGCTGAATCGACAGGCCGTCGCGCAAGGTGTGCCGACAATCCTTGTTGAAATCGGTCAAAACGGCAGTCGCGACCCAGGTCACGTCGAAACGATTGTATCAGGCTTGAAACGTGGCCTCAGAACACTTGGCATGTCCGAAGGGGCCAGCGAGGCGGTAAACAAACCGCTGCGATATTTTGACGGAACTCAGTCAGTTCCAGTATCGCACTCAGGCGTCTGGACACCGATCCTTGCTAAAGGGCGGGCCGTGGAACGAGGAGACATCCTCGGCACAATCCATGATTACGAAGGGCGTCTCGTAGAAACAGTTACAGCGCCCGTTTCTGGTTTTACTATTTATGGCCTTGCGGGTCCGCCTGTGCGGGCTGGAGAAAGCATTGCGACCATTGCGCAGCCCACCAGTCGAGCTGAATTGCTTTCAACGGATGCGGAAAATTAACGAATTCCCCCGAACACCTGACCAGCTAACTTCGAGACTCGTTTTTTATTTTTTGCTCGGTACAAACGGAGCAAGGTGAGCTGCTATTTTAAGCTCCTTCTAAGGAGGAGTGAGCATGAATATCAATCAAATACGAGTACACAAAACACCCTGGAACAAAGGAAAGTTAATCGGCCAAAAAGCGCCACTTAAACCTCCCGAGGTTTGGGCGATACGAGTTCGGCTGCAGCTTGCGGGGAAAAAGCGAGATCTTGCGTTGTTCAATTTAGCAATCGATAGCAAGCTCAGGGGGTGTGACCTCTTGGGAATTCGCGTATCAGACCTGCGAATAGGAGGAGATATTCGAAGTCGTGCCAAGATTGTTCAAAGTAAAACCGGTAACCCTGTTCAATTTGAAGTCACAAAGTGTACGCAAAGCGCCATTGAAGATTGGTGTGAAATCATGAACCTTCAACTACATGATTGGCTTTTTCCGAGTCGAAAGGACCGAAATAAACATTTGACGACACGGCAATATGCGCGGCTTGTGGACAACTGGATTGCTTCAATAGATCTGCCGCGCTCATCTTACGCTACACATTCGATGAGACGAACAAAAGCAACGCTAATTTATCGAAAAACTGGAAACCTCAGGGCCGTTCAACTGCTTTTAGGTCACACCAAGATTGATAGCACTGTTCGATATCTTGGCGTCGAGGTTGAGGACGCGTTGGCGCTCGCAGAGAGCATCGAGTTATAGGAGCCGATGACCTAAGGGGGGCATTTCCTTAAGTCCGCTATGAGGATAACCCCGCCATCCGCCTAGCCATCACCTAACCGCTTGAACGGGCTAATCTCAAATCATCGACCATTTTGTTGCTCCCTGCGGCGTTTAGACCCCTTACCTTCACACACACGCCCTAAATCAATCCCGCCAGCGGTGATGATGGGTCCGCATACCGCTTTTTTGACATCCGCCCGGCGATGTAGGCTTCGCGCCCGGCGATGACGGCGTGTTTCATAGCGGAGGCCATGAGGATCGGGTCGCCGGCCTCGGCGATGGCGGTGTTCATCAGGACGCCATCGCATCCGATTTCCATGGCCTCGGCCGCGTCGGAGGCGGTCCCGACGCCGGCGTCAACAATCACCGGCACGTTGGATTGCTCCACGATGAGACGGATGTTCAGAGGATTCATGACCCCAAGCCCCGAGCCGATCAGCGAGCCCAAGGGCATGATCGCCACGGCGCCGGCGTCTTCTAATTTGCGGGCGTAAACGGGGTCATCGGAACAATAGACCATCACCTTGAAACCCTCTGCGACGAGGAGCTTTAGGGCGCGCAAGGTCTCTTCCATTTCCGGGTACAGCGTTTTTTGATCGGCGAGCACTTCCAGCTTGACCAAATCCCACCCGCCAGCCTCTCTTGCCAGGCGTAAGGTGCGCACCGCATCTTCTCCGGTGAAGCATCCAGCTGTATTGGGGAGGTATACGTATTTTTTCGGGTCGAGAAAATCGACCAACATTGGTTTGTCGCGATCGGTAAGGTTTACCCGGCGCACCGCCACCGTGACCATTTCCGCGCCGGCCGCCTCCGCCGCGCGGGCGTTTTCTTCATAGGTTTTGTATTTGCCGGTGCCGATAATGAGCCGCGAGGAAAAAGTCTTGCCAGCCACTGTCAGGGGCGTATCGTTTGGGGATGGGGGAGCGCTTGTCATGGGCGTATTAGATTTTTCTTCCAAGTTGTGTTTGTCAGGATTGACGGTGATCACGTCTAGGCGCGGTGCTTTTAGGTGCGATGCTTTTTGATGGCGTTTGCGCCTTTATCGGGTTTCACTTGATGTCGAGGTTCACTGTCGGGGTTTAGCAAAAAGGGGTGAGTTATGCGCGCATTTTTAAAGCCGTCGGCCAATCAAATCGTCTCAGGCGGGGTCCTGCGCGATTATGTCGGATACCTGAGAACCATCCGCGGGACAACAACAACGGCGCTTGATTGGGTGATGGCGGGGGTCTCCCTAGCGCTTGTCGCCCTTGCCGTGCATTTGGGGTTCGCGGCCCCATGCGCACCGAGCGACACGGTTTCTTGCGACGGCGGACTAAACAACCTCAGCGAGGCGCTGTCGCCCGGCGGCGGCGGATTGGCGTTTGTTGTCATCGGCCTCCATGTCATCTCCGTCTCGGCGCTCGCCGGCGCAATGATGATTGGGTCGCGAGCCGTAGACGGCTTGGAGCGACTTCTGACCATCGCGCTCGAGGATGGTGACGATGGCGCGGACGACACACCGTTCGGCCCCGATGTGCGGGGCCCGTTCGCCAATCTCGATCTCGCCAATACGCTGTCGACCCTCGCCTATACGCTCTTCTTTTTCGCCGCGGTCGCTTGGTGCATCGTCATCGCCGCAACGGGCTGATGAGCGCCCTAGAGGAACAGCGGCTACCCACCGCCGACAAAATGAACGATCTCAATCCGGTCGCCCTCGTCCACCGGCGTCTCGCCATAGGCGGATTTCGGCACAATCGCGAGGTTACGCTCCACCGCCACTTTTCGCGGATCTAGAGACAGCGCCGCAGTCAGCCCCGCAATCGTGGCCTCATATTGGGCCGGCGCTTCAAATTTATACGGATCCCCGTTAAGAGTAATTTTCATCATTGCTTCAATACTCTAGCCTGCGTTAGTCGCAACACCTCGACTTGATGGGACGCTGTTTTATCAGCGTCGACCCGGGACGATCGAACGAAGTCAGGAAGCGAGGAACGAGGCGAAGCGCCGCCAAAAGGCGACACTAGAAAAGCCGCGCCGAACACGGCTATCCCCAACAAGGCGTCCAAAAGAGCCCGCTAATGACCGATATGAAAACCATATATGTGCTGAACGGGCCGAACCTCAACCTTCTCGGCCAACGCGAGCCGGAGATTTACGGCCAAGACACCCTCGCCGACATTGAAGCGCGAACCCTTGAAGACGCGCGCCAGAGAAATCTTGGCGTTGTCTTCCGTCAAAGCAACCATGAAGGCGCCCTCGTGGATTGGGTGCAGGAGGCCGCCCGCGAGGGCCAAGGCCTCATCATCAATGCCGGGGCGTACACCCACACCTCCATCGCCCTTTATGACGCGCTCTGTGCGGCTGATATCCCGAAAATCGAACTTCACCTATCAAACATACACGCCCGGGATGATTTTCGCCGTCATTCCTATGTCGGCATGGCGTCCAACGGCGTAATCTGCGGATTTGGGGCCGACGGATACCGCCTAGCGCTTGACGCCATGGCTCGGCTCATCGAAAAGCGCAGTAAAAGCGCTTAGAATAACGCCTAGAAATACAAAGACTTCAGGAAGGCCCGTCGCCCATGGCAAAATCCGATGCAAGCCCCAACGCCCGAGATATCGCTTGGATCAGAGAGCTCGCCGCCATCCTTGACGAGACCGGCCTCACCGAAATCGAAATCGATAAAGACGATATTCATTTACGCGTCTCCCGCGGCGCGCCGACGGTTCACGCCGTTGCGCCAGCAGCGCCAGCCCCTGCAGCCCCCGTCGCACCGCCCCAGCCAAGCGCCCCGGAACCTTCCCCCTCGGCCGACGCGGTCTTACCGGCCGGCGCCGTGACGTCGCCCATGGTCGGGACCGCCTATCTATCGCCTTCCCCCGGCACCCCAGCCTTTGTGAAAACGGGCGATCAGGTGAACGAAGGCCAGACGTTGATGATTATCGAAGCGATGAAAACCATGAACCCGGTCACCGCGCCGCGCAGCGGTATCGTTTCAGCTATCCTGGTCCGGAACGAGCAACCGGTTGAATTTGGCGAGCCGTTGATCGTGGTTGATTAACCGCAAGAGCCCATCAACTTTTGTTGAATACACACCGTCGCCATTTATTAACACAGAATAATCCGAACCGAGACATTATGGTCAAGAAAGTCCTCATCGCCAATCGCGGCGAAATCGCCTTGCGGATCCACCGCGCCTGCAAGGAGTTGGGCTTATCAACCGTCGCCATTCATTCCACCGCTGACGCCAATGCACTTCATGTTCGTCTGGCGGATGAAAGCGTGTGCATTGGCCCGCCATCGCCGAAAGACAGCTATCTGAACATTCCGGCGATTATCTCCGCTGCAGAGATTACCGGCGCCGACGCCATCCACCCAGGATATGGGTTCCTCTCCGAAAACGCTCGCTTTACGGAAATTGTCGCGGCCCACAACATCACGTTTATCGGCCCTGACGCCCACCACATCCGCACCATGGGCGATAAAATCGCCGCTAAAACCGCGATGCGAGAAGCCGGCGTGCCGTTGGTGCCCGGTAGCGACGGGGAGGTGCAAAATCTCGACGAGGCGGCGCGCGCGGCGGAAAAGATCGGGTACCCCGTTCTGGTCAAAGCGGCCGCCGGCGGCGGCGGGCGCGGCATGAAGGTCGCCGCGAGCGCTGCTGATCTCGCCGAAGCATGGTCGACAGCAAAGGCGGAGTCTCGCGCCGCATTCGGGGACGACGCCGTCTACCTTGAAAAATATCTGACAAAGCCCCGCCATATTGAAATTCAGATCATCGCCGACAAACACGGCAATGTCGCGCAGCTAGGCGAGCGCGATTGTTCGTTGCAACGCCGGCACCAGAAGGTATTGGAAGAAGCCCTCTCGCCAGCCCTCAGTGACGACGAGCGCGCTCGGATTGGCGAGATCGCCCGCAAGGCAATCGCCAAACTTGGCTATCTTGGCGCCGGCACCATCGAATTTCTCTACGAGAATGGTGAGTTCTATTTCATCGAAATGAACACGCGCCTACAGGTGGAACACCCGATTACGGAGCAAGTCACGCGGATCGATTTGGTGCGTGAGCAGATTACCATCGCGGCGGGAGAACCGTTGAGCTTTTCGCAAGAAGACGTCACGTTCAAGGGCCACGCCATTGAATGCCGCATCAATGCCGAAAGCCCAGAGGATTTCCGTCCCTCTCCTGGTGAGATCACTTACTTTCACGCCCCCGGCGGGCCCGGCGTTCGCTTCGACAGCGCGGTTTACACCGGCTATAAAATCCCGCCCTATTACGATTCAATGATCGGCAAATTGATCGTGTTCGGGGATAACCGGAAAATTTGTATCGCGCGCCTGCGCCGCGCCCTATCGGAACTCGCCATCGCGGGCGTGGACACCATCACCCCGCTTTTCGTCGACCTTCTGAACGAGGAAGATTTCCAAAACGGCGACTACCATATCCATTGGTTAGAAGAGTGGCTGGAGAGACGTCGTTAAAACGCCTCTCCTTTGCGCCCGATCGACGTATCAAGTGTTCGCGCCATAGACAGATTTGACCTCTAAATATTCTTCTAATCCGTAAACGCCCCATTCGCGGCCATTGCCGGACATTTTGTAGCCACCAAAGGGCGCGGCCGAATCAAGGCCGGCGCCGTTGACATGCACCATCCCGGTTCGCAGCTGGCTTGCAACGGAGACCGCGCGGTTCTTATCGCCACCCCAGACGGCGCCCGATAGGCCATATTGGGTGTCATTGGCGATTTCGATTGCTTCATCCTCATCCTTATACGTCATAATTGACAGAACGGGCCCGAAGATTTCTTCGCGCGCAATCGACATCTCCCGGGTGACGCGGCCAAAGACCGTCGGCTGGACAAAGTAGCCACCTTCTTGGGGGGCGCCCTCGCCGCCAGCGACAAGATCGGCGCCGGCCGCCACGCCTTCGCGGATACGGGCGTTGACGCGTTCAAACTGGGCTTTGTTGGCAATAGGGCCCATCATCACCGCACCGTTCGGATCGCCGACAACCGTCGCCTCCGCCGCCGCCTTGGCGAGGGCCGCCGCCTCTTCATAACGTGCTTCCGGCACGAGCATGCGCGTCGGCGCATTGCACGATTGGCCCGTGTTCATCATCACCGCCTGCACGCCCGCCGGAATGGCTTTTGCAAAATCAGCGTCATCAAGAATGATGTTCGCTGATTTTCCGCCAAGCTCTAGGGAGACGCGCTTGATCGTGGGCGCTGCCCCTTCGGAGATCGCAACGCCCGCACGGGTTGACCCCGTGAACGACACCATATCGATATCAGCATGGGCGGCGAGCGGCGCCCCAACGCCGAGGCCATCGCCCTGGACGAGGTTAAACGCGCCGGCGGGTAACCCGACCTCATCGATGATCTCCGCCATGATGACCGCGCTTAAAGGCGCTAACTCACTTGGTTTGAGCACCATCGTACAGCCCGCCGCGATCGCCGGCGCGACCTTCGCGGCAACTTGGTTCAATGGCCAATTCCACGGCGTGATCATGGCGACAACACCAACGGGTTCGCGGCGCAAGCGGGTTGAGCCGATATCTTCTTCAAACTGAAAATCTTCCAAGACTTGGGTGATTTGCGCGAAATGCTGAATGCCCGACGGCGCTTGCGCCGCTTTCGCCAAGCCCATGGGCGCGCCCATTTCTTGGGAGATCGCGGTGGCGATCTCTTCGTTGCGGGCGATCAATTGGCCCTTAATGGCGTTCAGCCAGTCAAGGCGTTCCGCTCGCGTCGTTTGGGAGAAAGCGGGGAAGGCTTCCTTCGCAGCGGCGACGGCGGCATTGACCTCTGCCCCACCCCCCATCGCGACCTTTCCAATTGGGCTTTCCGTAGCCGGATTGATAAGATCGACAAGGTTATCAGTTTGAGGGGCGCTCCAGGCGCCGTTGATATAGTGACGCGTCGCATTGGGCAGGGACATGAAAACCTCCATCTTGGAATTTTAGAAAAACGCCCCTTGATCATAGGAAGCCCGATGGCTGGCGGCAATGACGCTTTGCAGAACGTAACCGTGGGCAGAACGTGACCGTGGGCAAGAGGCGCAAACCTTCCCGGGGCGAAGGCCGTTTTAAAGCCGCGCCTTTGTTCGCCCTTCATGGGCGCGGGCCGCTGCCGGGTCATCGGGCCAATCATGCTTCGGGTAGCGCCCACGCATGTCTTTGACCATATCGCGATAGCCGCCCTGCCAGAACCCCGGCAGATCCTTCGTCGTCGCCACGGGGCGGCGGGCCGGCGATAAGAGCGACACGGTTAGAGGATGTCCGCCAGCGAGAATTGTTGGGTGGGCGGCGGCGCCGAAAAACTCTTGCACCCGGCCTTCAATGATTGGTCCGCCCTCGGCGAGATAGTCGATTGGCGCGTCTCGTCCGGAAGGAATTTTGATGGATGCCGGCGCCAATCGATCGACCTCGCGGGCGTCATCCCATGGCAGTAACGCGTTCACCCCATGGCGCATGGCGCCCGCCGATATGTTGGCAAACGAAGGCGGATCGGCGAGCAACGGCCCCAGCCATTCTTCGGCCCTCGCCGTTAGGGTTTCGGCATCAAGGAGGGGCGATGACGTTCCTTGATAGGTGGACACCAGCGCAAGGCGCGCCAGAAACGTATGAATAACCTCCGTATGGGGCAAGATCGCCAACCCATGTTCCTTCAGCGCGAGGAGAAACGCGTTACGCGCCGCCTCGCCCTTCGGGCGCGGCAGGGGGATGGAAGACATGACAATCGCGCCCAGCCGCGTCACCCGCCGGGCGGACAGATGCCCCGTCACCGGATCAAAATGCGCGGTCTCTAATGTCTCCGCCACCCCGCATGCCAAAGCGTCATCTTCCGAAAGGGGCGCCGCGGCGGAAATGTGCGGCGTGGCGCCGCTTTTGCCGCCGCCCCTGACATCGGCGATGGCGAGCCAGTCGGATGCGGCAAGGGGGTCTGTCGCCGCTATTTGGGCAGCGCCCCCATTGGCCAGTTGATAACGAACGACCGCCACAGTACCACGCGCACTTTGGGGCGCCTGGGTGTTCATTTGATCCGCTTTCCTATCAATCTTTCCAATGAAGCCGGGCCGCCCATTGGCTAGGACAACGCCCGCATGGTCCGGATCGCTCTTCGGCTCATTGTCTGAGCCGTTCTTTGTCGACGCCCAACGACGCGCCTGGGCGCGCAAGGCCTGCGCCCGCGCCGACCGGTCTTGGTAGAAACTGCGTAAGCGATCCCGCAAATCAATCGCATCACCGCCCAACCCACGCTCCCCGAGGAGGATTGCGATTTCGGAGGCGAGCACTTTATCCGTAGGCGTTTCAGCCGCAGCGATCATGGCCCCATCGCGGGGCGGCATGGGCAGACCCGCCATAACCCGCCCCTTCGCCGTTAGCCCATCGTTTTCATCAAGAGCGCCCAGTTCACGCAAAGCCTCTTTCGCTTTCGCCAGCCGCCCTGGCGATGGTGGGTCAAGCCATAGTAGACGCGCGGCATCGCGCTCCCCCCACTCCGCCAATGCCATCACAAGCCCTGTCAAATCACCTTCGGCGATTTCTGGGCGCGGCGCGGCGGGCAACCCTCGCGTCGCTTCTTCGTCCCATAACCGGTAACAAACGCCGGGCGCGGTCCGCCCGGCGCGCCCCCGGCGTTGATCAACATTAGCCCGGGATGCGCGCACGGTCTCCAAGCGCCCGCCAACCCCAGCGGCGTCCGCAACGGCGCGGCGGGAGTACCCCGCATCAATCACGATACGGACGCTTTCAATCGTTAGAGAGCTTTCGGCGATATCTGTCGCAAGAACGATTTTGCGTTTTCCTGCCGGCGGCGCCGCCACGGCCAAATCCTGAGCCCGGGGCGATAGGGCGCCGTAGAGAGGCGAGACGACAATACCGGTACGCAAACCTTCCGGCAGATCATCTAAGCGTTCCGCCGTGCGCCGAATTTCCCCCTGCCCCGGCAGAAAGGCCAGGATGGAGCCTTCTTCCTCCCGCAAGGCTTTTCGAACCGCCCTGGCCATTTGGTCTTCCAACCGTTCTTCGGACCGCCCGAGATACCGCGTTTCCACCGGATGCAAACGCCCGTCGCTTTCAATGACTGGCGCGGACAACATCGCTGCGGTCGCCGCCGTGTCGAGGGTCGCCGACATGATCAAGAGCCGCAGATCGGGCCGCAACGCCGCCTGGGCATCGGCCGCTAGCGCTAGCCCCAAATCGAGAGAAAGGGAGCGTTCGTGGAATTCATCGAACAACACAGCGCCAACCCCTGATAGTTCCGGGTCGGACAATATACGCCGGGCGAACAGCCCATCAGTGATCACTTCGATTTGCGTCTTGGCGGAGACCTTTCGTTCAACACGGGTGGAGACGCCAACGCGCTCACCGACCTTCTCTCCCAACACCGAGGCCATGCGCGCGGCGGCCATGCGCGCCGCAATCCGTCGCGGCTCCAACAAAAGAATGCGGCGCCCCTCCCGCCAGGGCGCCGCCAATAGGGCGAGGGGCACGCGCGTCGTCTTGCCCGCCCCCGGCGGCGCGGCGAGGACCGCGCGATTGCCCGACGCCAGCGCCTCCAGAAGCGCAGGCAAGGCGTCGTCAATTGGCAGGGAAGGCCCCGAAGCCTCCGCAGGGTTTGTCATGGCGGTATCTCAAGACGAGGATGGCAATCGGACCTTGACTAGATTATTTCCGCCCCGGCTCAAAGCCGCCAAGGAAGCGCCGCCATGGCCCTGATCAGGCCGCCCGCCATTTTATAGAACATCCCATAGACGGCGTTTGCTCGCGCGGGCCCTCTCCCGTTTCGGCGATAAGGCGCATCGCCTCAACAAGCTCCCGGCGTCGGTCCGCCGCCGCTCCCATTCGGGCGTCATCAAGGCGACCGCGATATTGCAAGGCGCCCTCTTTATTCAGACCAAAGAAGTCCGGCGTGCACACAGCGCCATAGGCCTGGCCGACGCGTTGATCTTCATCAACCAAATAGGGAAAGGCGAACCCTGAGGCGTCAGCAAATTTGAGCATGTTCTGAGGGCTATCTTCTGTATAAGAACGGTAGTCATTGGACATCACGGCCAGAACATTGACGCCTTCCGACATTAACTCAGCCGTATCTTGCGCCAATCGCGCCGCGATGCGCTGAACATAGGGGCAATGATTACAGAGAAAAGCGATGAGAAGACCCTTCTCCCCCAATTGCTCGCCCATGGAGAAGGATCTCCCAGTCGGATCTTTCAACGTAAAGTCAGGCGCCTTCCAACCAAAGTCACAAATGGGCGTATCGAGAAGCATTGCTCTTTTCCGGAATGGTGATCGCTGAAATAAAAGTGAATGGCGGTCCCTAGAGGATTCGAACCTCTGGCCTCTGCCTTCGGAGGGCAGCGCTCTATCCAGCTGAGCTAAGGAACCTTGGTCCCTTCTACTGCAACAATTTTCGATTTTTGTCCAAGATTTTATGGGGGCGCACCGGCGTTCGGGCGATAGCGCCCCATGACGCCGTGCTGTCACAAAAATTAACGGCCAACAGCAAGGCGTTTTCGCATTACAAAACACCGAAAATTGCTCGATCCGCCAGAGGGTTAGCGGGGTAGGTTGGCCTCATCGTCCTGAGCGGAGGGGATGGGGTAGTGCGCGAGCCCTATACTCCCTTTGGCGAAAGAATCGTCGAAGATAGCGCCGAGATTTGAAGCATGAGCAATCGCAACCCGCGGTCTGGGCGCCGTCCGTAGCGGCCAAAACAGGTCATGCATCGAGCACGCGTAACACATTTTCGATGGTGACCTGGCTGACGCGTTCGTTGGACTCGATAGTCACACCGCCAATATGGGGGGTCAGGATGATATTCGACAGGCCGTCAAAACGCGCGCCCGTCGCTTTCGATAAAGGCTCTTCTTCGAAAACATCGAGGGCGCCGCCAGCGATCTCGCCTGCATGGAGCGCTTTGGCGAGGGCGTCTTCATCAACCACCCCGCCCCGCGCGGCGTTAATAAGGACGGCGCTTTTCTGCATCTGTTGAATCGCCTCAGCGTTGATCAAATGGCGCGTTTGTTCCGTCAATGGCGTGTGAAGGCTGACGACATCGGCGCTCGCCAAAAGTGTCGGTAGGTCGCACCGCGTCGCCGTGGTCCAGCACGGATCATCTTCAGGCCGGTAGGGGTCATAAGCTGAAACCGCCATGCCAAGCCCCTTGGCGAGGCCCGCCGTTTCTTGGGCGATCGCCCCATAACCTATGAGCCCAAGGCAGCGCCCCGCAATTTCGCCGCCCATCAATTGACTCCGAGGCCATTCCCCCGCCGCCACCGATGCAGAGGAAAGATAGGCGCCGCGCACCAACATCATTGCGGCGGCGATGACATATTCCGCGACGGAACGATCGTTCGCGCCCGTTGCGGGCAACACTTTTATGTTGCGGGCCGCGCACGCCTCCAAGTCGATATTATCAAGCCCAACGCCAAGGCGGCCAACCGCTTCCAAGTTTGGCGCGTTTTCGAGCAACGCTGATGTGACTTGCGTCCGATTACGGACAATCAGCGCCCGCGCATCGGCCAGCGCCGCGATCAGCCGGTCCGGCGCGTCAACGAGCCCCTTATCGAACAGCACATCCCTGCCCGCTAAGCCTTCCGCAACGGCGCTTTCGCTCATAAATTCGGCAATCACAATTTCGGCCATGGTCATTACCTTTCAAAATCGCGCGCCCACGGCGACGCGTGGTGCAATCGCCGTTACAACGGGCCCATGGCAAAGGCGGCCACGACGCCCGCAATGCATAAAAAGACCGTCTCCGCGACAACAACGCCGATATGGCGCGGGCCCAAATCGGCGATGGCCTTTAGGGAGGTTTTCATGCCCAAGGCCGCAATAGCCGCCACCAAAAGCCACCGCGAAACCTCACTCACCGCCGACGCGACGACAGGCGGGATGAGGCCAATACTGTTCACCACCAACAGGGCGGCAAAGCCGAGAGCGAACCATGGGAACGGCGCACTGGCTCCCCCTTCGGCTTGCGCGGCGCGCCGACTGGCGAAGGCGATGATGATCACTACAACGGGCAGGCAAGCAACGCGCAGTAGTTTCACATAGGTCGCCACGGCGCCCGCCTCGTCGGAAACGGCGTACCCGGCGCCCACAACCTGGGCGACGTCATGAATGGTGGCGCCCAGAAGATAACCAATGGCGCGGTCGTCAAAACCAAAGGCTGTAAACAAAATAGGATAGAGGATCATCGCCACCGTCGAGAGCGACGTCACCGCGATCACGGTGAACAGGGTGTCCCGTTCGGTGTCTTTGTCCTCCCCTAGAGCTGAATAAATCGCCAAGGCGGCAGACGCCCCGCAGATCGCCACAGCGCCGCCGGTGAGAATGCCAAATTTGCGGTCGCGTTTGGCGAGCTTGGCGAAAACGAACCCGGCGCCGATAGTCAGAATAATGAGGATAGGCGTCAAAATGACCGGCGCAGCGCCGAGACTTGCGATATCGGAAAACGTCACCCGAACACCAAGAAGCGCCACGCCAATTTTCAGTAACCGCGTGGAGGTAAATTTCACACCGGAAACACATTGGCCTTCAACGCTTAAAAAATGGAACGCCATGCCGATGAGGAGGGCGAAAAGCATCGCCGGCGCCCCATAATGTTCAGAGACAAAGGTCGCAGCGGCCGCGATGGTGAAGGACATCAAAACACCCGGACCGTAGTCCCGTGCTTTAGTCAGCATGCTTTCCTTTGCGACACTCTCACTCATACAACGCCCGCCAACGTTTTTATCTCTTCCAGTAGCGCCTTTTGGACCGATAACCCATCGGTCTCCACAAGCGCCCTGTTCTTTAGGCGTTTTGTCCCCGGCAGTCGAACCCCTTCTTCAGCGTGAACGGCATCGAGAAACGTCGCCATACGCTCCGCGTAAGTATCGCCATTGGCGGCGGTTGGCGATATGGCGATCATCACCTGACCCACATTGGGCGGCGGCCCATCACCGCCGAGGAACGAAGACGCTTCCCAACCGAAATGAGCGCCGACCAGGGCGGCGGCGAAAATTTCCACCATCATGGCGAGGGTGGCGCCTTTTGCGCCGCCCATTGGCGCCATCGACCCTTTTAATGCGGCCGCTGCGTCCGTCGTCGGCTGACCCGCTACGTCGAGCGCCCAACCTTCGGGGATCGCCTCCCCGTTTTTATTCGCGGCGACAATCTTGCCGCGCGCCGCAACCGATAGAGCCAGATCGATAACAAGCGGGGGACCATCCGGCACTGGTGCGGCGAAGGCGATGGGGTTCGTTCCGAGCATCGGACGTGCGCCGCCCCAGAACGCCATGGCGCTGGGGGAATTACCCAGCAGCAGGGTCATGACGCCCGCCTCCGCCAGGCGCTCCACATGGGCGCCGGCTTGGCCAAAATGATGGGATCGGCGGATCGCGCCAAGCGCAACGCCTTGCGCATTCGCAATCGCGGGCAACACCTCAATCATTTTTTCGATCGCGGGATAGGCAAATCCATGGGCGGCGTCGACAACGACAACCCCGGGGCGCGGCGTCTCCACCGACGGCGTTGCGCCGCCATCAACTTTGCCGGTTCGTAATTGTTCAGCATAGGTTGGAATGCGTGACAGCCCATGGCCCTTCTGACCATCCCGCTCCGCCGCGACAAGGGCGCGCGCCGTCGGCGCAGCTTGGTCGGGCCCCGCCCCCGCAGCAGCCAGGGCTTTTTCACATAAGGTCAGCGCCTCTTCCGCTGAAAGGGTCAAAAGAGCATTGCCAGCCATGGTGCGTTTTCAATCTCAAGGGGCGTTGCGTCATCATCTGTATACGCAACCCAATATAAATTTTGAAATCAGCCGCGCCCACCAAACGACGGGCGCGGCAAGATGATTTGGAAGCCGGTTTTAAGCGCTGCGATACAATTTGGTCATGACGAATTCGCGATGACCCAATGCTTCAGCCGCCGTCACCCGGCCATTGGCGGTACGCACCACCATATCAACAAGGGCCCCGCCCGCGTCGCTCAACGTCATTTCACGGCGTAATAACCCTGAAACATCAAGATCAACATGCTCTGACATGGTGCGCACGGTGCGCGGGTTCGCGGTCAACTTAATGACCGGCACAATCGGATGCCCGATGACATTGCCCTGCCCCGTTGGAAACGCATGGACGGCGAAACCGCCCGCCGCCATTAACGTAACGCATTCGGCGGCCGCTGATGAGGAGTCCATGAAATACATGCCCGGCCCCTTCGCCGGCTCTTCAGCGGGCCCCAGCACATCGATATAGGAAACATTCCGGCCAATTTTCTCTAAATTGCCGAGGGCCTTTTCCTCAATCGTTGACAATCCGCCTTCAATGTTGCCCTTCGTGGGCTGACTTTCTGAGAGGTCCGTTGTCTTGTGCGCCTCAATCACTTCATCTTGATACGCCTGAAATGTTTTCAGAAATTTGTCGCCGGTGGCTTTATCGATGGCCCGCGCCGCGCAGAGATTTTCCGCCCCCGTTAGCTCGGAGGTTTCGCCGAAAACGCCGTAAATCCCCTTTGGGATCAACTTGTCATACATGTCACCAACGGTGGGGTTCGCCCCACACCCTGATGTCGTATCGCTCTCGCCGCATTTGGTGGACACCCATAAATCCGAGATCGGGCATTCAACGCGGTGCTGTTCTGAGACAAGATGCAAAAAATCTTTCGCCTGGCGGGCCGCGGCGGCGACCGTGGCGATGTCGCCGTTTTTCTCAATGGAAAAGCCAGCGACCGGCTTGCCCGTCTTAGCGATGCCATCGACGATTTTCTGCGTCCATCCGGGTTCAATACCGATAACGACACAGGCCGCGACATTAGGGTTGCTCCCCGTCCCAATCATAGTGCGGAAATGGAGATCAAGATCCGCGCCAAATTGTAAGCGCCCATAAGCATGGGGCAGCGCCAACGTGCCTTTGATGTTATTAGCGACCGCTTCGGCCGCCGCGTTTGAGATATCGTCTACGGGTAGAATAACGACATGATTGCGCACGCCGACCCGCCCGTTCTCCCGGCGGTATCCCCAAAATGTATCACTTGATGTCGTGTTCATTATGAGCCCTCCTACCAGCGTTTTGTTTTGATGTTGTGTACATGGACATGGGCGCCTTTGGCGATATCCGCGATCGCCTTGCCGATGTCCTGACCATATTTGATGATGGTGTCGCCTTCGCGAATATCGCTGAGGGCGATCTTATGGCCGATAGGCGCAGGGTCCTTCGCGGCGAGGCGGAAGTCGCTATCATCAGCCGTCACAACACAGAGCATATCGGCGCCCGCGGCTAACCCTTCAATCACAACGACGCCCACATTATCATCTTTACTGTGCACAAGAAGATGGGGAATTTCACCCTTGCTGCCCGCCATATTATTTCCTTTCAAGTCAGCCACGCCTTCGAAACATCGCGGCGGTGAAGGGTCTTTAGGCCCCTCATTCGTTATTTGCAAAACGCCTTGCCAAACGCACGCGGTGTAAAAAATCACATTTCCACGATCACACTGTCAGCCGTGATCAGGCGGCAGTGACAATCACGTTGAAACTATGGTCTTATATATGATACATTACAGCAAACAAGGAACAATCCTGCAAGATCTTGTGACGACAACGATGACGACCTTGACCGACCGCCTCACCGACAGGCCGGGCTTTCGCCCGCTTTATCAACAAGTGCGTGAGCTACTGCTGGACCGCATCGCCAATGGCGTCTGGCGCCCGGCCGAAGCGTTACCCAGCGAACAGACCCTTGCGGCTGAACTTGGCGTCAGTCAGGGAACGGTGCGAAAAGCCCTCGATTCGCTTGCCTCAGACAGCCTTGTTGAACGACGCCAAGGCCGCGGCACCTATGTCGCGGAGCACACCCAGGAAAGCGCTCAGTTTCGCTTTTTTAAAGTATCCTATGCAGATGGGCGGCGCACTTTGCCCACCTGCCCCAAAGCATCCATTACCCGGCGTGCCGCAAAAGTGGGCGAACGGTCCATATTGTCCCTGCCCGAAGGGGCTGAAATCTATCAAATCAAAAGGGACCGATTGATCGATGACACGCCGGCGGTGCGGGAGTTAATCGTCGCGCCGGCTGATCTGTTTCCCGATTTGGGCGACCACGCACCGCTGCCGAACGCGATCTATACGCTCTACCAATCGGCGTACGGCGTCTCCATCGTGTCCGCCGGGGAGCGCATTCGCGCCATCGCCGCCACTAGAGACGACGCGAGCGTCCTTAACGTTGACCCTGGAAGCCCGCTTTTGCAGATCGAACGCACCGCGTTTGATATCGCTGGGCGCGCTATTGAGTTGCGTCAGAGCCGATTCGTCACCGACAATTACATGTACGCTGTCGAGTTACGGTAGGACGTTCTTCAAATCCGCTTTTAAGTCATCTAAAGAGCCCAACGAAAGTTACACGAAAATCCGAACGACGAAGGCGCAAATCATTGATACGCCCCCTTGCCAACGCGGCCCTCTAAGGTCTTATATAAGACATATGTTACATAGCATTGTATCAACCCAACTGGAGCCTTGTCCTTTTGAAGGTTAACCTGTGAGAGTGAGATGGCGCGCGTTCTTTGCCTAGGTCATGCGGTCCAGGACTATGTGTTCACCCTGCCGGCGTTGCCGTCGGCGGGGGTCAAATACCGTGCGACCGGGTTTGAATGCGTGGGCGGCGGCCCCGCCGCGACTGGCGCTGTTGCGATCGCTCGCCTTGGCGGAGAGGCTCAGTTGATCACCCGCCTTGGCGATGACGGGACGGGCGACGCCATCCTTGAAGAGCTTGATGGCTACGGCGTCGACATCGCCTTATCGAAAAAATTTCATGGGGTCGCCTCTTCTCTCTCGGCGGTCATAGTGGACGCCCATGGCGAACGCATGATCATCAACTACCGCAATCATGATTTACCATCGGCCACCGATTGGCTTGATGAGGACCCGGTCATGGATGCGATCGCAAAGGCCTACGCTGTGCTCGCCGATATTCGGTGGCCGGAAGGCGCCGCCAAAGTGCTGGCGAGCGCCAAAAACAAGGGCAAACCCGCTATCCTTGATATCGATGGCACGTCTCGCGCGGACGAGGCGCTCCTGATGAGCGCGACCCATCTTGCGTTCGCTGCGGATTCCGCCTGCGCCCATGCGAAAACCGACAACTTGCGCGATGCGATAAGGACACTCGCCGAGCAGACCGGCGCCTGGGTCTGCGCCACCGATGGCGCGGCGGGCGCATATTACTGTGATGGAAAATCATCAGCGCCAGACGTGAGCCCCGAGATTGATCACGCGCCCTCTTTTCCGACCACGCCGGTCGACACCCTTGGCGCGGGCGATGTGTGGCATGGCGCTTTCGCCCTTCGCTTGGCCGATAAGGCGCCCGAAGACGAGGCCGTGCGTTTCGCCAACGCCGCGGCCGCCATCAAGGTCTCTCGCCCTGGCGGGCGCAAAGGCGCGCCGAGCCTTGATGACGTCAACGCGTTGTTACGCAGCGACGGGCAACTCACCCCCATCCATCCTTCAATGAAAGAGAGAGCGTCGTGACGCCAACCGCATCAAAACCACCGCAACAAACCTTAAGCGCGGGAAAATTATGGGGCATGCGCCGCATGGCCGACGATGGCGGCCGGTTTAAAATGACGGCGGTCGATCAACGCCCGCCCATAAAGAACCCGATCCGCGAGAAACGAGGCGTCGATGAAGCCCCCTGGGAAGACGTCGCCCGCTTCAAAGAAATGCTCATTGAAACCTTACAGGCGCAATCCTCCGCCATGTTGCTTGATCCGCATTATGCTTACCCAAGAGGCGGCCTTTTACTCTCGCCCGCGAAAGGCTTGATCATGACCCTAGAGGATTCGGTCTTTACCGAGACCACGGCAGGGCGCCAATCATCGGAGATTGACCATTGGTCGGTTGAAAAAATAAAACGCGCCGGCGGGGACGCTGTAAAAGTGCTCGCCTGGTATCGTCCGGATGCCGACAAAGCATTATGTCAATTCCAACAAGACTTCACCCAACGCATTGGCGAGGCCTGCCACCAATATGACATCCCTTTTCTATTCGAGTTACTCGTCTATCCCCTCGCGAGCGATGCGGAACAGACCAGTGATTATGTGGAGATGAAGACCAAAAAACCGGGCCTTGTCGTCGATAGCGTCGCGGCCTTTGCTGATGACAAATTCGGCGTCGATATCTTCAAACTAGAAAGCCCTTTGGCCGCCGGCGATGTGCCGGGCGTTGGCGCGGAAGGCGGCGAGGAAGCGCAATCTTGGTTTGATCAGTTGGACGAAGCGGCTGGCCGGCCATGGGTGATGCTGTCCGCCGGCGCCGGTAAAGACGATTTTCGGCGTATCCTCACCCATGCTTATAAAGCCGGCGCATCGGGCTACCTTGCCGGGCGCGCCATTTGGCTAGACGCATTTCAACATTTTCCGGATTGGGACGCGATCCATCACGGCTTAGCGGGCGCGTCTACATCTTACATGCAAGATTTGAACGATCTGACCGATCGCGACGCGCGCCCTTGGACACAACATCCAACTTATGGCGACGAGGGCGCCGCCATCACCCCATCGAATGGCGATTTTCGCCGCGCCTACAAAGGATTTGGAGAATACTCATGAGCCTCACCTATGGCGTCGCAGCGTTAGCGCGACCTACCTTCGATGTTCCTTTTGCGGAAGAAATGAAGGATAAGGCCTTTGCCGCATTTGACGCCGCCGGCATCAAAACCATTGGTCCGCGGACGCTCTTATTTGATGCAGAAGCGGCTGAAGCGGCCGTTGCCGCAATAAAGGGCGCGGATCATATCGATGCGCTGGTTCTGCTACAGATCACTTTTACTGACGCCACCATGACCGTACGCCTTGCAGAAACAACGGATGCGCCCGTGGCCATTTGGGCCGTGCCGGAACCGCGCATCGGCGGGCGCCTGCGCCTAAATGCGTTTTGCGGGCTGAACCTCGCCGCCCACGCCCTTGGTAAAGCGAACCGCGCCCATCATTGGCTTTACGCCGCGCCCGACGCGCCGCAGCTGACCACGTCCTTGGAAGCCTTTGCACACCCAACGCCAAAAATCAGCACCCAGGCAAGTCGCATTGATGGGGACGACGCGGCGCCGGACCACGAAAAGGGCCGCGCCGCCCTTTCACGCTTGCGCGGATCGCGCATCAGCGTCATCGGCGAACACCCCGCCGGGTTCGATACCTGTGAGTTCAATGAGCCAGAGCTTGAGCGCCTTGCCGGCGTTCAAGTCTCACAGATGCCAGTTGAGGCGTTGTTCGATCGCGCAAAAGCCATCGACGCCCCGCGCGCCGCGGCCGCGCGCGCCGACGCCGACCTGGCGGGCCTTGACGATGTTGACCAAGAACAGCTCGATCGATCATTCCGCGTTTTTTGTGCGCTCCAAGACATTAAAGAAGAAACCGGCGCCAGCGGCCTTGCCGTGCGATGCTGGCCGGAGACATTCACTGAGTACGGTTGCGCGGCATGTGGGCCTATGGCCATGATGAATGAGCGACGCACGCCTTCGGCTTGCGAAGCCGACGTATACGGCTCTTTCTCCGCTCTCATGATGCAGGAACTCGCCGGGGAACCCGCGTGGATGGCGGACCTCGTGGACGTAGATCTCAACGATGGAACGGGCGTTTTCTGGCATTGCGGCCTTGCCCCGTTATCCATGTGCGACCCGGAGGCAACGCCGGAGGCGACGATCCATACCAATCGCAAAATGCCCCTACTACATCAGTTTCCATTGAAACCGGGAAAATTCACCTTTGTCCGCCTTTCCCAATCCCGGGGCGTTACGAAACTGATCATGGGCGGTGGTGAGTTTATCCGGGCGCCGATGGCGTTTACCGGCACCTCCGGCGTTTTTCGTTTCGACCAACCCGCCGGCGACGTCCTTGACGTCATCATGGATGAAGCGTTGGAGCACCATTACGCGATCGCCTATGGCGACCACAAAGCGGCCCTTCGCGCGATCGCCTTAGAACTCGACACCCCCATCCTGGATATCGCTTGATCCATACGGAGTACTTTGTCACGCATGTCAGCCCCCGCCTTTAACCCCGTCAGCCCGGCCTGGCGAACCATGACAGACGCTCGCGTTACAGGCGAGGTCGTTCAGGATAATCATCGCGTCTCCATAGAGACTGGTATTGGCGTGTTGTCGGTCTCATTGGGCGCCTTCGGCGCACGCATGACGCTGACGCCGTCCGGTGCGCGCCCTAGGATTGATTACGGCCTCTTGACCAACGCCCCCACGCCGTCCGCCGTCCGCGTCGCAGATGACGGCGACGCGGTGATCATTACCGATACGCGTCACGAACTCAGACTTGAAAAAGAGACCCTTGCGTTTTCGCTGAGAGCGGATGGTCGCCTCACCCATCAATCGGCGACGGATGGTCATTTCGTTCGACGGTTTCGGTTGCCGCCTTTTTCAAAGGACAAAAACGGCTGGACGTGCCATCTCGACCTAAAGAGCAGCGAACCGGTCTATGGATTGGGCGAAAAATGGGGCCCCCTCGATAAGCGCGGGCAGCTCCTTCATTCCTACAATGTTGATGCCCTTGGCGTGAATGCAGAGCACTCTTACAAAAATACGCCATTCGCATGGAGCCCGTCGGGTTGGGGCGTCTTCGTCCACACACCGGCGCCCGTCATTCATGGCGTTGGTTTTGCGCCATGGTCGCAACGCTCTTACGGTCTCCGCATTGAAGATGACGTCCTTGATCTCTTTCTTTTGACCGGTTCAACCGGCGCAGAAATACTTCGTCAATATACCGACCTTACAGGACGCAGTCCAATACCACCCCATTGGAGCCTCGGCGTTATTCTCTCTAAAGCCTATTACGAGACGCCGGAAGAAATGATCGATGCCGCCCGCGAAGTGCGGGCGCGAAAAATGCCGTGCGACACCATTACCATTGATGGCCGGGCTTGGCAGGACACAGACACCCGGTTTTTGTTTGAATGGGATAAAACCCGCTACCCCGACCCCGGCGCGGTGACGCAACAACTAAAAGACATGGGATTTCGGATTTGCATCTGGGAGTATCCCCTCGTTTCTGTGCGAAACCCGCGCTATAAAGAAATGGACGAAAAAGGGTGGTTTCTGAAAGACGCAGCCACTGACAAGACATGGATTTATGAATGGGAAGCCGAGCCCTTCGGCGCAGTTTTAACGCCCCTGCCGCCCTCAGGTATTCTCGATTTCACCCACCCGGACGCCTATGCCTGGTGGCGCGATCAGCATAAAGACCTCTTCGACCTTGGCATTGATATGATCAAAGTCGATTTTGGCGAGCAGGTGCTAGACGGGATGATCGCCCATAATGGCGAAGAGGGCCGCCAGCTTCATAACGTCTATGCGTTTCTCTACAATCGGTGCGTTTACGAAGCGGCGGAAATGTACAACAAGGCCGGGCCGTTTCTTTTCAGTCGGGCGGCCTGGATCGGCTCCCAGCGGTTCCCGTCCCAGTGGGGCGGTGATCCGCAGGCGGATTGGGGTGGCCTTGCCGCCTCTATGCGGGGCGGCCTCTCCTGGGGTATGACGGGCGCCCCGTTTTACGCCACCGATATCGGTGGGTTTTACGGCGATACGCGCGACCCTTTATTATATGTTCGCTGGACCCAAGCGGCGGTCTTTTCCGCCCATATGCGCCTCCACGGAATTGGCCCGCGCGAGCCGTGGAGTTATGGTGCCGAGGCGGAAGCGGCCGCCATGACGGCGTTGAAATTGCGCTATCGTTTACTGCCCTATCTGCATCGTACAATGAAAGAAGCAAGCGAGACCGGCCTGCCGGTGCAGCGCGCGATGGCGCTCGCCTGCCCTGACGAACCGGAAGCATGGAGCTTTGAAGACCAGTTCTTTTTCGGCGAGGACCTTCTCGTCGCGCCATGTCTCACGCCCGATCACCGGGTGAGCGTCTATCTGCCGGAGGGGGAGTGGACGCGATTTGATCTAACGAGCGACGCCAGAGCGCGCTTCGCGGGCGGGCGCACCCACCGGGTCACCCTCGCCCTTGATGAGGTCGCCGTGTTTGCGCGAGTTGGCGCGCGCATCCCCCTGGGGCCCGACGCAGAAACAACTGATCACCTTGAGAACCCGCCCGATTTAGCCGAGAATTGGATCGAGTATTGGGAAGCGTAACCCCGAAAGGGAAGGCGCGCCGCAAGACAAAATGACAACAGGCGGGCATTTGCGATCCGCCAGATTTGGGAGGGGCCATTATGACGTCCCCGAGCCGGACGCCATCGACGAAGCGGGCGCTTGAAAAAGCTTGCGCCGCCCTTGGGACCTTCAATGAATGGCTATCAACCCTGACGCGCAACAGCGCCGGCGCGTTGCTAGCGTTGATGACCGTGATTGTCATGATGGGCGTTTTCAGCCGTTATGTCTTCAACGCCTCTTTGCCGTGGACGGAAGAAGCATCGAAGACGCTGATGGTATGGACAGCCTTCCTCGTTGCGCCCTGGGGGCTGCGCCATGGCGCCCATGTCTCCATTGATTTGTTTGCGGATGCGTTGCCCTTACGCATTCGGGCCTTCGTAGAGATCCTCATCATGGGCGCGATTTTGTGGATTATCGGCGTTTTCTTCTTCGAAAGCCTCGCCCTTGTGGAGCGCGGCGCAAAAGGGCGGTTGACCACGATTCCGATCTCATCGGCGGTTGTCTACGGCGTTATCCCGCCCATGCTCGCGCTTTTGTTTTCCGTTGGCGTTGAAGCGTTTTTAAACAAACTGAACACGCTCTTTTTTGGCGGCGCCGACGATCCCGTCGCCCCCGTATCACGGCGGGAGGCGTAATGTCCTTCGCCTATTTTTGGATTTTTATCTTACTATTGGCCGCCGGTGCGCCGGTTGTTTTCGCCCTCCTGATCGGACCCGGCCTTAGCCTGACGATTGACGGGCAGCCTGAGTTTTACTCAGCGCTCCTCGCCCGGCTTTATAATGGCATGGACTCCTTCCCCCTGATGGCGGTGCCGTTTTTTATCCTGGCCGGCGAGATCATGAATGCTGGCGGGGTAACGGCCGCGCTTGTGCGGTTTTCCCAATCCATGATCGGTCACTTACGCGGTGGCCTCGCCCAGGTGAATATCGTCTCGTCGCTTTTGTTCGCCGGGCTTTCGGGCTCCGCCGTCGCCGACGCCTCCGCCCTTGGCAAGATGCTTATTCCAGCGATGGAGAAAAATGGCTACTCCCGCCGTTTCGCCGCCGCTGTGACGGCCGCCTCTTCCGTGGTGGGGCCAATTATTCCGCCCTCGGGCATAATGATCCTCTACGCCTTTGTCATGAACGTATCCGTCGCCGGCCTATTCGCGGCGGGGATTGTCCCCGGCCTTCTCATCACGGCGGGATTGATGACGACAACCGCGTTCTTAGCACGGCGGCGGAACTATCCCGTCGCCAGTGAAAAATCGACCTGGTCGGAACGGGCCCTCAGCCTGAAAGAAACCCTTCCCGCCCTGATGACACCGGTTATCTTGCTCGGCGGCATCCTCCTTGGCGTGTTCACGCCAACCGAGGCCGCGGCTATCGCCGCTGTGTACGCATTGATCGTCTCTCTTTTCATCATGCGCACCTTGACCATCGACGATCTGCCAAAAATCTTTATCAACGCCGCGGCCCAGTCTGGCGTGATCCTTCTTCTTGTTGGCTCGGCCGTCACATTCGCCTGGATCATCACCGTCTCCGGCATGGCCGAAAGCATGGCGAGCGCCATGACGACCATCAGCGATAATCCGTTGCTGTTATTGCTGCTCTTGAACATTTTCCTGTTCATTATCGGCATGTTCCTGGATGCCGGGCCCGCTATCCTGATTTTGGGGCCCGTGCTCGCACCGATCTTCATGAACATGGGCGTTGACCCCTTACATTTCGCCATTGTCATGTGCGTGAATGTGACGGTCGGTCTAGCGACGCCGCCCATGGGGTTGGTGTTGTTTGTCTCCGCTTCGGTTTCCGGCGAGCGGCCCGATCGCATTGCGATGGAGATGGCGCCTTTTCTCGCCGTTCATGTTTTTATCATTGGCCTGATTACCTATATCCCAGCCATTTCCCTCACCCTACCGCGCCTTTTTGGGTTTAGCTCATGACACAGCCGCGCATCCTACAAATCCTATTTGCCCTGATCGTCATTGGCTGTCTTTATGGGATCGTCGCGAGCACCGCGGACCGGGCGGATTACACCATTCGCATCGGGCTACTATCCTCTAAGGAAGACGAGGATTTCGCCGGCGCGAGCGCGTTTAAACAAATCGTCGAGGAACGAACAAACAACGCAGTCGCCGTGGAAATTTATACCTCGGGCCAGTTTTGCGCCAATGAACGCGAATGCGTTGAGAGCCTGCAATCAGGCGTCCTCGACGTTTTCATGACGACCTTTGGCGGGCTTGGCGGGTTCTTCGGTGAAGGCCAGGTTTTTGATGTGCCTTATATGTTTCGCGACGATGCGATCGCCGAATGCGTCTTTGACGGCCCCATTGTCGGCGAGGTGCGCGATGCCGTCCTCGCCCGCGATTTAGGCCTCCGCCTGATGACCGTCACCAATACGGGCGGCTGGCGGTCCATTGGGACCACGGGAACCTTGATACAGCGCCCGACAGATCTGCGCGGGTTAAAAATCCGCACCATCCCCGCGCCGATCCAGCAAGAGCTTGTCAAAACCCTCGGCGCCAATCCCACCCCCATCGCGTGGTCGGAGCTTTATCTCGCCCTCGCGACCGGCGTTGTTGAGGGGACAAAAAACTCCGTACAGGATATTATCGCCCAAAAATTGGAAGAACACATTAAATACCTCACCCTCGACAACCACGCCTATATGGGCGCGATTTGGTGGTACTCCGACCGGCGTTGGGCCGCCTTACCGGTTGAATTTCACCCGATTCTCGCTGAGGGGTTCGACACATTGAAAGACGTTGGGCGCGCCTTACCAAAGGAACGCGCCGCTGACGCCTACGAACGCTTCGAAGCCGCCGGCGGCGCGGTTTACCGACTGACGCCGGAGGATCGCCAAGCGTTTTTAGCGGCGTCTACCGGCATGAAAGATTGGTATGTTCGTCAATATGGGGAGCAATGGCTGGTCAAAACTGAAGCGGCCATTGCTGAATGTGAAGCGGCGAATCCGCTCTAACCCGCGAAAGCCTTTATGAACGCCCCGGCATTTGTGTGTTCGTTTCCGGGTCATCTTCCAGAACCCAACTGACGCAGAGGCCCTGTCTCACCCCAACGCAGACAAAAAAAGGGAGCCTTCCGGCTCCCTTTAGTAGTTTTGTGGAAACAGCGCCGCTCTTAAAAATCAGCGCGGAAATTAACGCCAAAATAGCGGTCTGCTTCGCGAGGGATCTGGAAGCGGAAAACATCGCCCGAGTTCGTTGTCACGAAGCTCTCGTCAAGCAGGTTGTTGACGATGAGCGTGACCCGATAATCCTCTTTGTAATCGAAACCAAGGCGGAGGTTCCAGAGGTTATAGGACGGCAGAAGACTTTGCGCCGGGATCGGGGAGGGGTTCACGGCTGGATCGGGATTGCCGCCCGGCAGTAAACTCTCTTGCTCATCAACATGAGAGAAGGTGGTGTTGAGGAACGCCGAGATTTCCTCCGTTACCGGATAGTTGAAATTGGCGCCAAAGGTGTAATTTAAGTCAGGCGAGAACAGGAGGTCCTGACCGGAGAAGATGCCGTCAGGGAATTCCGCCACACCCGTCGTTGGATCGATGGGGGAGTTGAACGCCTGAATTTCAGCGTCATTGATAGACACGGCGCCGGTGAAGGTGATGAATTCGTTCGGCGCCCAAGAGCCGTCGATCTCAATCCCGCGCGTGCGCACATCACCCGCATTCGTCAGGCGCGTGATGGTAACGCCCGTGGAGGTATCGAATGCATTCGCCTGGAACCCTTCGATATCCGTCGTGTAGAGCGCGATGTTCAGCGCCACATTGCGCGTGGCGATTTTGTAGCCAAGCTCAAAGTGGTCAGAGGTTTCAGCCCCGATCGGCAGCGTATCCGTCGTTCCCTGATTGAAGAAAACGTTGAAAGCAGGGCCCTTATACCCTTGGGAATACGTGAAGTAGCCGGTGCCCAAGTTTTGATCAGAGCCGAAAAGTTGGCCGAAGTCGCCGCTAACGCTCGCCTTGATCGAGAAATCATTTTCCGTGGTGACGCCAGAGAACGCCGGCACGGTTACGAGGTTGCCGCTGCCATCGGGCACATTGGCGTTCGGTACAGCGAAGCCGCCGGACGCGAAGCTGAACTGGCTATTTGGCAGGTCAGGCCGCACACCGACGCCCTGGCGACCGAAGGGATCATTGTTAACGCGGGAGTTCACGAAGGACACTTCATCGCGCGTCCACCGTGCGCCGAACAGAATGTTCAGCCCATCAATAATGTCGTAGTCAGCTTGCCCGAAGAACGCGAGGTTATCAAAATCCACCGTCGCGAAATTCGTCGCTGAGACGATGTCGTTAGCGTTACAGGTCAGGCCTGGGTTCGCATCAAGGATTGGCTGGTTCTGCCCGCCATTGTTTTGGCAGCTGGCGTCACGCGTAAAGTCAGATTCGATCTGGAGATCGAAATAATAAGCGCCAAGCTGGTAATTCAACCGGGAATCCGCCGGCGATTGGATGCGGAATTCCTGACTGAACTGGCTGTTATCCCGCGTGCCCACATCATGGAGGAGGAATGGCACACCAAAGACAGGCTGGTCTGACAGGCCGCCCGTCGAGGTGAAGTCGCCTTCACGAAACTCTGTATTTGTCCATTCACGGAAGGAGGTGATGGAGGTCAGGATATGACCGCCAAAGGCTTCCTTTTCGAGATTGACGGAAAAGGCGTCAAAATTATTGATGGTGCGCGTTTCAAAATCCTGATCGATGACGCGGGTGTCTAACTGAATATCCGCGACAGGGCGCCCGCCATTGCCGGGATCAACAATGCCTAACCCGCCGGGCGCCGCCTGGCTATCGGCGAAACGACCGTTATTGGCGGCGAGCGCTGGGATATCCGCACAGCAATCATCATCGCTTTCGGTATGCTCATAGGTGAAGAGCGCGGTGAAAGTGTCATCCGGCTTCCACTCAACCTGAGCGCGCCCACCCCAACGATCATAGCCGTTGACATCGCGGTTGTTGAACAGGTTGCGAATAAACCCATCAAACTCGCTGCGGGTAATGGTCAGGCTCGCGGCGACATCATCCGTAATCGGCCCAGAGACCCGGCCTTTCACTTGATATTCCTGATCTTCAAAGACGGAGGCGGAAATGTATCCTTCCCACTCCTCGTGATTGGGCCGCCGGGTGACGATATTCACGACACCGGCCGAGGCGTTCTTGCCAAAGAGCGTCCCTTGAGGGCCACGCAGGACTTCTAAGCGCTCGATGTCAAAGAGATCGCCAAACGCCTGACCGGAACGGCCAAGCACAACGCCATCAACAACGGTGGCGACGCTGGGTTCGGCCGCATCGGAGAAAGAAATCGTGCCGATCCCGCGGATCGTGATCGCAGAGTTCGCATTCGTGGAGCCTTTCCGGAAGCTGACCGATGGGATCAGCGTTGTCAGGCTTTCGATATTATTACTGGCAAAGGCGTTATCGATGGCGTCGCTATCAAGAACGCTCACAGCGATGGGCACTTCTTGTAGAGTTTGCTCTGTCTTCTGCGATGTCACAACGATTTCGTCGAGCTGTGCATGGGCCGCAGAAATACCGATCACTGGCGCGCCAAACGCCGCTAATATTGTCCCGCAACACAAGGTTGCTTTTAAGTCGCGTGTCATAGGTTCCCTCCCTAGAGGCTTGTTGAACAAATTTTTATCGATGTGTTTGGTTCACTTGGCGAGTGAATTCCCTCACAAACTCTTATATAAGAGTTATAATATAGAACCATTTTTCACGCAAACCTGGTTAATGCGATCCGAATGATTTCACCCGCGGCCTGACACCATTTTATCGCTTGATCGGGCGCTGTGGTTTTGCAGCAACAAAAAGAGCAATCCCCCCGAAGGTAGAAGACGGCGACCTGGGGCGATATAGTAAATATTCGAGTCAGAAACATTCGACGCGCCAAAACAAGGGTGCGAGTTACGAGGGATAAGCCCCATAATGAACCAAAAAGCGCCTCATCGCCCGCGTATCAACGCTATTGCAGGGGCAGTCTTTTTCGCCGTCCTCATGGCGCTCACAATCACCCTCGCCCCTGATGCCGAAGCAAAAAAGCGCAAAAAAAACAAAGATAAAGAAGAAATCATCGAGCAGGAGACCCAGATCGCCCCGCCGCTTTGGCGTTTGAACGGCAATCGCGGCGACATCACGATCCTCGCCGCGCTGCACTTTGAACCCACCGATATTGAATGGCGATCCCGCGACATCGCCCGCGCGTTCGACGGCGCCGAATCAATTTGGTTGGAGGTTGATGGCCAATCGCCTTCGGCTCAAGAGGCGGCGCAACGGATTATCCGGGAAAACGGCGCCAACAAAGCTGGCGTTTTGCTATCTGACTTTTTGCCTGACGAAGATAAGGACCGTTTAACCGCCTTCGCAACGGAGGCGGGCGCGCCGATCGATGCCCTTGAGGGCATGGCGCCGTGGCAGGCCTATCTCGCGATTGGGGTTCATGAAATGATCGACAGCGGACGCCAACCCGGCGCCGGCATTAGCGCCACCTTAAGCAATGAAGCGATCGCGCGCGGGCGGCGGATCCGTTTTCTTGAGACCTTAGAAAATCAACTGACCACGTTTTCTAATCTGCCAGAAGAAGACCAAGCGGCCATCGTTAGCCTGCGGCTTAATCAATGGCCGGCGCGAAATGGCAACCTCGACGAGATGGCAAACGCCTGGGCTGTCGGTGACACCGATCGGCTTGATGCCCTGATGAACGAGCCATTACGAAACGCGTCGCCCGCCGCCTACGACGCCCTGATTCGCCAAAAAAATGCGGTGCTCGCAGAACGATTGTCGCGCATCTTAGACAACGAACCCGGGCGTCATTTCCTTCTGCTAAACGCCGCCAATTTAAGCGGGCCCGATAGCGTTATCGCCATGCTGCGATCTACAGAGGTGGATGTTGAGCGCATTGGCGCCCTATCCTCCGCAGCGCTGCCAAAAATAGGGGCGACGACCAATACGTCAGGCGAGAACCTCGAATTGGTTGAGGAAAGCGATCAACCCGACAATGATGATGCCGAAGCCATCAACGAAGAAACGTATGAAGATGATTTACGGGACATTTTAGAGAGCATCAAAGAAAAAGAATAGCGGCGAGCGAATGATCGACGCCGCAGCGTTTTCGTAACACGGCTCTCTTAAAATGAGGCTTTGTCGATGATCTCTTCGATCAAGCCAACTTCATCGTAAACGACTTCCGCTGGCTCGTGATGATTGAGGATTTTCGCGTGGTCGATGCCGCCGGTTACATCCGGCAAAACGGCGCGAAAACTAATCGTCTTCGTATATTGACCACTCAGATCCATAAGGCTCGTCGCTGAATGAGCCGGCGCGGCGCCGGCCGCATCGGGATCAAAGGACACTTGATTACGCGTCAAATTTCTTGACTGAGCGATGGCCTCCCCCAATTTGTCGAGGCCATAAAACATGCGTGCGAAATTGGCGACGATGTTCTGCTCAGTGACGCCGCCGATCGCCAGCGCTTCCGTCACTAGAATGTTCGATGAACCCGCAGCTTTGATCAATTTGGAGTGCTTAACCCGCCGATTAAAGTCGTGCACGAATGCGGGGTCCGTGGGCACCACATCGCCAAGAACAGTAAATAATTGGTAGGCGGCATATTTATCTTCGTCGCCCATTTTTCCGAGCCCGCCGACGACAATCCGAACGCCTCCTTGCCCAGTCGTGAGCACCAAAAATTTAGCGCCTTCCGGGGTCGAGTTTTGCGCAACACTCATCGGTTGACCATTGACCTTCAACGACCGCGCCACCCGCGACAGCTGGTCTAAAGTCACCCCATTCAACATGGCGTTTTCGACAGCTGATGGATCTACGAGCGAATTGTTCTGCGCCGCCGCCGGGGTCACCAGACCGGGCGTCATTAGAAGGGTTGAGCCGCAAAAAAGGCTCGCCGCTATAGTTTTCATTCGCCTTACCGTATTCATCTGCAGACACCACCCTAAACTTGATCAATGGACCATCATGGCATGGTGAGAAAAACGGCTCAAGGAATAATCCATTCGAAGCCCCAGACGCGATCAACCGCAAGATGACCTTAAAAGTGGAATTTCACGTTTCTTGCTACTTTGGCGACAACATCCGCCGCTTTGTCTATCGACGCGTCATCGATCGCGTCTAAGAGAATGCGTTGAACTGGCGCATCGGAACGTCGAGCGCGCGAGCGATCATATAGAGGATCGTAATGAGCCTTGATCAGCTCAATTGAAAACTCTCTATACTGTTTTGCCTCAATTAACGCTCTCCAACTGGCGATATTCTCGCGCGAATGATAAGCCGAAAGTTTACCTAACGCGTGATGCAATGCATCGGGATCATCGATTAAATCCTTGTACGACGTCACTAGATAGCCGGCCCGCGCTTCAGGTGGTGCGCAAATTTCTAAGCGCGGCGCAGACGCCATCCGCATCCAGAACGCCTTCGGAATACGGCGCGCGCCTATTGCCGTCGATTCCGCCTCCACAACGATCGCCGACCCTTGGGGCGTCCTAACAAGAGCGTCATAGATCGCTGTTTCAAATGTTTTTTGACTCGGCTGCTCGGTGCGGGAAATTCGTCCAAATACGGAGCCACGATGACGCGCCAATCCTTCCAGGTCTAGAACCGTTACGCCTTTTTCTTTGAGCCTATGCAAGATAGCCGTCTTCGCGGAGCCTGTTTGCCCGTCTACCAATAAAATCGGGGGTGACTTAGGTTCCTCGTCATAAAGTCGTTTGACGACCGAGCGGCGCCAATGACGCCATCCCCCGTCAAGAATATGGGTCCGCCAACCAACGGACGAAAGCACCGTCGCAAAACTATTTGATCTCATACCGCCGCGCCAACAATAGAGGAGCGGTCGCCAGTCGCGCGGCCTATCTGCTAACTCGGTCTCGACGTACCTCGCCACATTGCGCGCCACGAACGCCGCGCCAAGTTTGCGCGCCATAAACGGCGACTGCTGTTTATATATGACGCCAACTTGCGCCCGCTCTTCATTGCTCAAAACGGGAAGGTTTATGGAGCGCGGCAAATGATCTTCTGCATATTCCGCCGGCGATCGTACATCGACAATATCATCAAATTCATCGAGAACGCCCGGTGAGATATCTCCAGTACTGGTAACCATATCCCTCTCCCTAACAGAGGAATATTGCTAGTAAAACAACTTTTTCAGTGCCCTATGGTTGCTACACATTGTCGAATTTATCGAAAAACACCCCGAAAATGGACGGAAAATACTCATAAAAAACTGCTCTTTTAACAGGGTAGTTTTGGGGTGGAAATCGATGAAATTTCTTGTTGGCATGTTCATGGTCGCAATGGGCGTTTTTGGCCTTTTAAACGTCGTTGGCGCCGGCGGCAGCAACTTTGACTTTAAGGCGGCGACAGAAGAAGAACGCCTAGAATGGATGGAGAAACAAGCGAACGCGCTAAAGACCGGCGCGCGTTTCTTTTTGCCGAATGGCCGCGGGCCGAGCAACGTAAATTTTTACTTGGACGAAATCAAAAAGAAACCGCGCAGCCGCGAAATCGAAATGATCATTCGAGTGAAATTCCCTTATGGGTCGTCGCCCTATCTTGCAGACAGTAGTGGCGTTACCGATAAGTTGTGCAAAAAGTTTGTTAAAACCGGGCTGTACAAAAACGACATTACCCTCGTGAGCACGTTTAACAACGACAAAGGCGGGGCGCCGCTTACCCAGCTCCGCGTCACCAAAGCAAAATGCGACAGGCGAGTGAACCGAAAGGGTTAGCCTTGTCGCGACCCCGAATGTAATAGTTCTTGACGGCGCCCTACCCGTCGGCGATTTCTACTGACTATCCTTTTTGGAAAGACAGTAGGAGCACCGAAAGAATGGGCAGCGCAATACAAGGTTCTTTGGATAACCAAAACGAACCTCGTCTCACATCGCTCGCCCATGGCGGGGGGTGCGGCTGCAAAATTGCGCCTGACCGGTTGCAACAAATCCTTGGAGACGTTTCTCCCTCATTTCCATCCCCGTCATTGCTCGTTGACGCGGCTGGCAGTGACGATGCGGCAGTGTATCAACTCTCGCCGACGGATGCCGTCATCGCGACAACCGATTTTTTCATGCCGATCGTCGATGACCCCTTTGATTTCGGACGGATCGCGGCCACCAACGCCCTTTCTGATGTTTATGCCATGGGTGGTCTCCCAATTTTTTGCCTCGCTTTAGTTGGCATGCCCATCAGTCAGTTAAGCGACGAGACAATTGGACAAATCTTAGCGGGCGGAAAATCAGTGGCGGAATCCGCAGGCGCGCCTGTGGCGGGGGGCCATTCGATCGATTCAGTGGAACCGATCTACGGCCTTGCCGTCACAGGCAGGGTGCATCCCGACAAAATATTGCGGAACAATACGGCGCAAATTGGCGATGTATTGATCCTTGGCAAACCTCTTGGCATTGGCGTCTACAGCGCGGCCTTGAAAAAGGGGCAACTCCCGACAACCGACTATGATGAAATGATCGGCTCAACCACACTTCTCAATCGACCGGGAGCTGATCTTGCTGATATCGACGGGGTCCATGCCGTGACAGACGTGACGGGGTTCGGCCTGCTTGGCCATGCTGCGGAAATGGCCCGAGGGGCGAACGCGCGGATGATGATCAATTTGAAAAACACGCCCATTTTTGAAGGCGCGAAACGACTGGCCTTTGATGGTGTTAAAACGGGCGCATCCGCCCGAAACTGGGCGGCTATTCACAATGCGATGGATTTCGCCTCGCCAATTGATGATCCAATCCGCACACTTCTGACAGACCCGCAAACATCGGGCGGCCTCATGGTCGCCTGCGCGCCAACGGCTGCGTCGGCTGTATTGGCTGCTTTTTATCACCATGGCCATGACCACGCCGCTGTCATCGGCTCGGTTGAAGATGGCGCGGCATCAGTGACGGTTACCGAGGAATAATCGCTAGCGGAATAGAAGACCGCCCACTAATGTTTCGGCTGGATCAAATCCCATTTGTTACCGAAGAGGTCACGAAACACGACAACGGTTCCGTAACTCTCTTCACGCGGCGTCTCTGTGAACTCAACGCCCTTTTCTTTCCAAGCATTATAGTCGCGATAAAAATTATCTGTATGGAGAAATAAAAATACGCGCCCGCCGGTTTGAGCGCCGATGGCGGCAGTTTGCTCTTGGGTCGCGGCCTTCGCGAGAAGAAACCCTGATGACGCGCCAACGCTCGGCGCGACAATCACCCACCGCTTATCAGCCTCCAGCGGCGTATCCTCAACGAGATGGAACCCTAGCCGCCCAACATAGTAATCAATGGCCTCATCATAGTCAGGCACGACCAGGGTCACAGCGGCGAGATGTCGTTTCATGTATGTTTCGATTGAAAGAGAGCGAACGTCGATCAGATCGCCTTTTCGATGGCCGCGCAGATATCATCTACCACCCGGCGGACCGTTTCTTCGTTTTCGCCCTCTCCCATCACGCGGACCAAAGGTTCGGTGCCGGATTTTCTGATGACAAGGCGCCCCTTAGCGCCAAAATCGGCCTCACTTTTTCGAATAACGTTTTTCACCGCCTCATTCATCAATGGATCGGCGTCACCGCAGAGGCGAACATTCTTCAGGATCTGCGGGAATGGGTCGAAGTTAAAGCACGCATCACTGACCTTTTTGCCTTCTCCGGCCACAACAGCCATGACCTGCAACGCGGTCACAAGACCATCGCCCGTTGTAGAATGGTCATTTAAAATAACGTGTCCGGATGGTTCACCGCCGACATTCATGCCCTTCGCGCGCATCGCCTCAACCACATAGCGATCGCCAACTTTCGTGCGTTCTAACGATAACCCCTGCCCGGCGAGATATTTTTCCAATCCCATGTTTGACATGATGGTGGAGACGACCCCGCCGCCGCGCAACCGATCTTGCGATTTTAGGAAAGCGCCAATCAACGCGATAATCTGGTCGCCATCAACGATGCGGCCTTTTTCATCGCAGATGAGCACCCGGTCTGCGTCACCATCAAGCGCGATGCCGATATCAGCGCGATATTCAAGCACCGCATCCTGCAGTTTCTTTGTCGAGGTGGAGCCGCAATCGCGATTGATGTTAAAGCCATCGGGCGACACGCCGAGGGTTTTCACTTCGGCGCCCAACTCCCACAAAACGGTGGGCGCGACCTTATATGCCGCGCCATTGGCGCAATCGATTACGACCCTGAGGCCTTCAAGGGACAGCTTTTTGGGAAACGCGTTTTTTGCAAACTCGATATAGCGCGCCGCGGCGTCTTCAATACGCTTTACACGGCCGAGATTTTCAGGAGCGGCAAGCCCTCGATTGGCGCCCTCCGCCATTAGGCCTTCCAGGTGCAGTTCCATATCATCGGAAAGCTTGTACCCGTCGGGGCCAAAGAACTTGACGCCATTATCATGATACGGATTATGGGAGGCTGAAATCATCACGCCAAGATCAGCGCGCAGGGATCTTGTCAGCATCGCCATGGCCGGGGTCGGTAACGGCCCCAGCAAAAAGACATCCATGCCCGTCGCGGCAAAACCCGCCGTCAACGCCGGTTCAATCATATATCCTGATAAACGGGTGTCTTTACCAATGACAACACGGTGGCGATGGGCGCCGCTGCGAAATGCGCGACCAGCCGCCATACCGAGACGCAACAACGAATCCGGCGTCATGGCGCCGGCGTTGGCGAGCCCGCGCACCCCGTCGGTGCCAAAAATCTGACGCTCACGAGTAGCCGGCGCACTGCCTTTGCCTTCCGAAGAAGGGGGAGCCGTCGAAGCGTCATCATCGCCGCGCATAAAGTCCTCATCTCTCGACCGACATCTGGTCATGTCTGGCGCCGCTTCAACGCGTCATCCGCTGCGTCGAAAAGGCGGTTAAAGATTACCTAACCGACATTGCTTACTATCTTTTTAGTCCGCCCGCCACTGAATGGCGACGAGAACGACGACGCCGCTTCAGCGGTCCGACGAGGCCACTATTCCAGGCCAGGGATAGGCAAAGGTTAAGAGGGGTTAACGAGCCATGAGAAGCGCTGAAAATACAGCAGCTGATCGCCGCGAGATGGGCCGGTCCCATCGCCGGTCCAGCCCGCTTTTAGCGGCGCGCTTCATCCCCGTTTCCTCCTCACAAACCACTATCCTCTGGGCCGCTATGGCCACGGTCTTCGTTACCTCCCTTTTGTGGCGCCAGAATGGCGCGACCCCGGATGTCAGTTGGCTGTCCTATATGTGCCTGCAAATTCTGGAAGGGAAAACGGGGTGGGTCGATGTTATTGATACGGCGCCGCCCTCCTCGGCGTTGATTTACATGCCCGGCGCCATCCTGTCGAAGATCATGCCCCTCGGGATCGAAGCGGCGGTTTTCGTCTCCGCTTATGGCGCTGTCTTCCTTGCCCTATTTGTAACGCGCGCGACCTTGCCCCATCGCCTTCATGGCGTGGGCGCGCGAGATTGGGCGTTGGTGTTTCCCGCCGCCATCGGTGTTTGCCTGATGCCGAGCGATGCATTTGCTCAGCGCGAATGGTTAGCGATGACCTTCGCCTTGCCCTTTGTCGCGGTGTTTATGCATCGCCATGAGACGGGCGATTGGCCCGCGATGCGCTGGCGTCTGATTGCGGCGATTTTCGCCGGCGTCTCCTTCGCGGCGAAACCTCCGCTTTTCGCGGCGCCATTTCTCGCCCTAGCGCTATTTGAGATGATCAGAACCCGCAGCCTTGCATTTCTGTTCCCCAGTATGTTGCCCGTCGCTGGATTAATCGGCGTTTTTCTTGTTGGCGGCGGATTGGTATTATTCCCGGGGTATATGGATATCATGGCGCCGATCATGAGCGATATTTATGTCGCGATCAGAGCTGATTATTCAAAAATCTTTGGCAGCACGGTTTTTTGCAGCGCGGTTGTCTCGCTTTGCGCTTTCGTCCTGATACGAATGGAAAAAACACCACCCATATCCAGTTGGCTTTGCGTTGTTGTCGCCGGCGCCTATTTTGGGATTTTTCTGGCGCAAGGAAAGTACTTTTCCTACCACGCGCTTCCCATGGCGTTCTATCTCGTTCTTGCTTTGTGGTTGTCTCTCTATAAGACTATTCTAATCACTCTCTATAAAGCAAAGCACGCACGGGGTTCTGGTAAGCCGTATAAAGCGAACCGAAACATTGCGATCTCCACGGCTCTCGGCTTATTGGCATTCTTTGTCGCCCTGATTGGTTTTGCCGACAATCGCGCCCCGACCCGCGGACAAGATTGGGCGACAGGGTTAGACAACCCAACCGCCATGGCGATATCGAAAGATCTCGGCACCAGCTTCCCTCTTGCTGTCAGTGTCGGCGCACGGTGGATTGACCGCACCCATGCACAATGGATTCCGTATTACGCGCTCACAGCGCTGCAACGCGGCGCGACGGATGAAGAAAAGACCCTGCTTAAAAAATACTATCAGGAAGAAATAGATCGTACACGACGTCTCATTTTGGAAGAACAACCTGATTTAATTTTTCAGACAAAATTCAAAAGCCGTGAATGGTTGCGCGGCGCACTCCTAGAGGGGCAACCCGACCTATTCGATAATTACGCGCCCTATATCGTTACCGGCGGCACGGTTGTGTTGCGTCGGACAGATTGAGCCCCGCGCTTCTGGCTACAACGAGGGCCGGATGCCCCGCCAAACCGCGATCGCTTGGCGGGTCGCCGCGACGTCATGGACGCGGATGATATCGGCGCCCGCATCGACCGCCGCCAGGGCCGCCGCGATTGAACCGCCTAGTCTATCTTGCACTAAGGGAGCGGCCATTCCGGAACCGTTTGCATTCGGAAGCGATGTCGCTTGCGCCCCTTCATCCAACCCTGAAATGAACCGCTTGCGCGACGCCCCAACGAGGATCGGAACACCGATTTCATGAAACCGGGCAAGGCCGGCGAACAATGCCTGATTATGGGCAAGTGTTTTTCCAAAGCCGATGCCTGGGTCAACGATCAGACGGTCTTTCGCGATCCCAGCAGTGATACAGGCCTCAACGCGGCCCTTCAGGTAGGCGATAACGTCTTCTACGACATCGTCATAATACGGCGCATCTTGCATGGTGCGCGGATCGCCCTGGGCATGCATGAGGATGATTTTCCCGCCTAAGGACGATGCCATGCCCATGCTCTCAGCCCCAAACGATAGCGCTGAGACATCATTCCAGATGGTGGCCCCGGCCTCGAAAGCGGCGCGGGCAACGGCCGGTTTACGGGTGTCGATCGAGATGGGCGTCGCGGTTGACGACGCAAAGGCTTTGATCACCGGAATGACCCGCCGCAATTCCTCGTCAACGGGAACGGGCTGTGCGCCCGGCCTCGTCGATTCACCGCCCACATCTAAAACCCCCGCGCCTTCCGCCGCCAATTGCAAACCATGGGCGAGGGCCTGATCCGTCGCGAGAAACTGACCGCCATCGGAAAACGAATCCGGCGTGACATTCACGATCCCCATGATCAAAGGCGGTTTAGAAGACATGGGCGTCCTTTCGTTACATCGGGTCTAAAGGCTGAGGGGGCGTCGAGCGCCCCCCCCATGCGGCCCCTCGGGCGCCCTTTCCTAGCACAAAAAAAAGCACCGCCTCCATTCCGGGGCGGCGCTTTTTAGCGTTCTCGCTGAATAAGACGTTTACGCAGGTTTCGGCGCCATATCCGGCCCAGGGCCCATGCCCCCATCATCCGTAGACGGCACGGAAGCCGGCGGCGGCGCTGTCCAGTCTGAGGGGTCTTCACGGGTGATCTGTTCACCGCGCAATAATTTGTTGATCTCCTCACCGGTCAGCGTTTCATATTCCAGCAGCGCTTGGGCGAGGCGTTCCCAGTCATCGCCCCGCTCTGACAACACGCGCTTCGCGGCGTCAAAGCCTTCCGTTACGATCCGTTTAATCTCATCTTCGATGAGTTTTGAGGTATCGCCGGAAATCGATTGGTTTCGCGCGATGGATTGCCCAAGGAACACCTCACCTTGTTCTTCAGCATAGGCGATGGGTCCGAGTTTTTCAGAAAGGCCATATTGCGTCACCATCGCGCGCGCGATTTTGGTGGCGTGCTCAATATCGGAGGAAGCGCCGGACGTGACTTTCTCCTTGCCAAATTTCAATTCTTCCGCGACACGCCCCCCCATCGCCATGGCGATCCGTGCTTTCATCTGCTGCAACGTCATGGAATAGCGATCGCGTTCTGGCAAATACTGCACCATGCCAAGGGCGCGGCCGCGCGGAATGATGGTCGCTTTATGGACAGGGTCATTGCCTTCAACCGCGATGCCGACAAGGGCATGGCCCGCCTCGTGATAGGCGGTCAGGGCTTTTTCTTCATCGGTCATGACCATGGACCGACGCTCAGCGCCCATCAGAACCTTGTCTTTGGCGTCGTCGAATTCCTTCGCGGTCACTAACCGCTTGCCGCGACGCGCCGCCAGAAGCGCGGCCTCATTGACGAGGTTCGCAAGGTCAGCGCCGGAAAAGCCGGGCGTTCCGCGCGCAAACGTCCGCAAGTTTACATCCGGGGCCAACGGCACTTTCTTCGCGTGTACCTGGAGGATTTTCTCCCGCCCTGCGACATCCGGATTAGGCACAACGACCTGGCGGTCAAACCGGCCGGGGCGCAGAAGCGCCGGGTCCAGAACGTCCGGTCTGTTCGTAGCGGCGACCAGGATAATGCCTTCATTGGCCTCAAAACCGTCCATCTCCACCAGGAGTTGGTTCAGCGTTTGCTCGCGCTCGTCATTACCGCCGCCAAGACCGGCGCCGCGATGGCGACCAACAGCGTCGATCTCATCAATGAAGATAATGCACGGCGCATTCTTTTTCGCTTGCTCAAACATGTCCCGCACGCGGCTAGCGCCGACGCCAACGAACATCTCAACAAAATCAGAACCCGATATCGTGAAGAACGGCACATTGGCTTCACCGGCGATTGCGCGGGCCAGGAGGGTTTTACCCGTGCCTGGAGGGCCAACAAGAAGGGCGCCTTTGGGGATCTTACCGCCGAGGCGTTGGAACTTCATCGGATCTTTCAGATACTCGACGATTTCTTCCAGCTCTTCCTTGGCTTCATCGATGCCGGCGACATCTTCAAAGGTGACCCGCCCCTGGCGTTCCGTCAGCAGTTTCGCGCGTGACTTACCAAAGCCCATGGCCTTGCCGCCGGCGCCCTGCATCTGGCGCATGATGAAGAAAATAAAGGCAAGAAAAATCAGGAATGGCAAAATGTTGAACAGCAAGGTCAGCGCGAGAGGCAGCTCTTCCTCGGGGGCGACTTTGGTGTCGACCCCAGCCTCGATTAACGCACTCGACACATTCTCGATGAGCATGAAATGGATTGCGGTTTCGTACTCATTGCCGCCGGATAATTCACCCTTAATGATGTTGCGATCGATTTCCGCCGATTGCACTTCGCCAGCTTCGACCTTCGCAATGAATTGTGAGTAGTCGAGGGTTTCCACTTCCCGGGCGTTCGGGCTGAACTCAAACATATTGAGCATGATCAGGAAGAATAGAAAAACGAGACCCCAGATAACCAGATTACGAGTGTTCATGCGGATATTCGTTCCTTCTTGGGCAAACCGTTGGCAACGCCGTTAAAAAGCGTTTTCAAGATATGGGGCGCCAAAACCCGATTGATAGAGGCCGCTTTCAGATAATGCCTGAGACGCGGACTATAGACGTTGATTGTTAAGATAGGCGTTAAAATAGCGTCTCGCCATGGCGGACGTTCACAAATTAGTCAAATCCTCCCTTAAGTTTTTACGCCCAGTGGTCAAAACCTGATCACGGCGCCGTCGAAACGTTCCGCCGACAGGCACCTAAAGTCCTCGCATTGGGACAACGGCGTGGCGATAAGACGGCCAAGCCCCCCATTCTCAGGGATCGCGAAAGCGCCGGGAACAGTCGACAAAACGTCCTTTGGCGCACCGACGGAAGGCGCGCTATCGCCGAAATCGTGGGCGGCGAGATCAATTGCAGCGCCAAGAGGCGCGATGCAAAATGGGGTTTCTTCGGTGTTGGTAATGGTAAACCGATTGTCCCAAAGCGTAACAGTATGCGGCTTGGCGAGTACGGGGACCATCGGCGGGACCCCTGCCCGGCCCAGAAGCGCCGCCGGTTCGCGATAGCAAAAGACCCCCTCGCGGCCGGGCGCCATAAGGACCCCGCCGAGACTGGTTTTCTTTCCCCGTTGAAGGGCGGTCATGGCCTCTGTCGCCTGGCTTATCGTTGGCGGATAGGCGCCGGCGCCGATCGCGAACACAAGACGGGCGAGAAAAAGGGCGCCCATATGGGGTTCCGCCTCCAGATCGGTTTCCGGAGGACATTGAAAGCGCGCCCCGCCCCAGTCGAAAAAAGTGAGACACCAGGCCGCGCTATCGTCGGCGATGGCCCGCCGCTCCCGTTCGGCCGACGCCGCGCTTCGCCAGGCGCGACGCCAGGCGTTTTCGATGAGGTGGTCGTCGCCGGCCAATTGACGGCGAATGCGCACCCGTTCGAACCGCGGATCATCATTACTGGGCTCATCGATAAAGCCATAGCCCGCCAATGTCGCAGCGGCGCGCAAAACTGGACGGCGCACATTGATAAACGGGCGAAGAAGAAGGGTTTCAGCACCGGGACCGGCAGCGATGGCATGGGGTCGTATCGCGCCGCGCGCCATCGACGCGATGGCGCCCGGATGGCGGTCATCATTGGCGCCGCGGGCGTCGCGCATCATCACCGTTTCCGCCAGATCATCGGCCGAATGGGCCGTCATGATAACGCCCCTCGCGCCGGTCGCCCGATTGATGTCGGCGCTGTGGCGGGCAAGGAGACGATAGCGCGTCCGACGCGCCGCATGCTGAATACCTGTTGTGGGTTTGTCGCCTTCCCATCGCAAGGTCACATGGGAAAACCCTTGCGCACTGGCGGCGCGCTTAACAAGCGCTGCTTCGGCCGCGCTATCGGGGCGCAATCCATGGTCGACCGTCGCGACCCAAACCCTTGCACCATGGTCCTTAAGAACGCTCGCGCGCGCCAAAAGCGCCATGGAGTCGCCCCCGCCGGAGACCGCCAACAGCACATTGGTCGGCGCGCCAACATTGCGCCAGTGATCAGTAAGAAGCGCATCTAACGCGGCGACATCTAATGTCGTCAGCAAGCGAGGCGGGTTTCCCTCAGTTAAACCAACGTTAGGACCGTCAAGCGACGTCTCGCCCGAAGCAGACCGGGTATCGGAACGCGTTTCAATCAGCGGCAACCCGCCGCTTGCATTTCCCGGCGCGCACGATCGGAGACATCTACCGGCGCGCTTGGATACTTGCTGTTCATGGTGCGGAATACATTGCAGGCCTGATCAGTTTGTCCCAGCCGCGAGAACGAGGTGCCAAGCTTCAGATAGGCTTCGGCGGCCCGGCTATGGTTCGGATACGCCTTAATATGGGCGATAAAGGCGTCCGCCGCCTCTGCATTCTTGCCAATGGCGAGATAGATTTCACCCAACCGAAATTGGGCGTCCGCCGCGCGTGGATGGGTGCCGAAGGTCGCCAAATACAGTTTAAACGCCGATTCAGCGCGGGCAAAGTCGCGCGCCAGGACTAAATTGTTCGCATAGGTGAAGGCCGCCTCCGGGTCGAGGGGGAGTTCGATATTTGGTGCAGGAACGCCTGCCACGGCCTGGCTGTCGGCGGCTTGCGTTTGAGGCGCGCCGGCGGGCGCCCCGCTGCCCGTCAATGAAACAGGTCCGCCAACCGCGGCGCCTGTTCCAAACCCGCCGTCGCCAAAGGGGCCTGCACCCGGCTCTAAAGGCTCGCCAGCGAGAACGGCGGTTAGTGAATCAACGCGCGCATTCGCCTGGTTCAATTGGAATTGCAGGGTCTCTACTTGTCCGGTCAATCGGCGGATTTCCGCCTCCAGCTGGTCAAGGCGCGGCCCCGTTGCGCTTGCGGCGGTTGCTGCGGCTTCCAATTGGGCGACCTGCCCCTCCAGCGCTTCGACGCGCTTCTTCGTCGATTGCGCCATGGCGGGCGTGCTCGCCGCACTCAACAGAAGACAAGCGCCGAATAGGCCTTTCGCGACTAGTGTCATTTTTGGCATGCTCTTTACACCCATCATCTGTATAACCTCGCTTGATGCTGATCGTGCGACCGTGGCGCCGACAGCGGACCGGCTCTCTATTTCAATCTAGTCATCAGATCGCCGGAAGACGACCCTCAAGAAAAACGCGTCGACTGGGTAAGCCGACGCGTCTTTTGTTGTTAATCACCTTGTCAGGCAAAAATGAGGCGGCGGAATTTATGCGCCAACCGCTGCGATGGTGGTGGTCGCATTGCGGTTCAGCGCCCATGCATCGCTCGTAGAGCGCGGGTCCAACCGGCGTTCTTTGCCGTAAGAAACCGTCGTAATTCGTGATCCGTCGACGCCGAGGCTTACAAGATAAGCCCGCGCCGCAGCGGCGCGACGAGCGCCCAGCGCCAAGTTGTATTCGCGCGTGCCGCGCTCATCGCAATTACCAGCGACGAGAACACGGGTGGATGGGTGTTTCTTCAGCCACTCAGCCTGACGAGCGAGGGTCGCCTGGGCTTGAGAGGTCAGAGAATACTGATCGTAACCAAAGAAAACGCGGTGTCCGGCGTTCTGCTCCAGATCGGCCTGGCTTCCGGCTTCAACGCCAATTCGCTCAGCCTGAGAAGCGCCGGTGTCGGCCGTTGCGTTTAGATCCGGGCCCGTTGAGTTAGAGGCGCAAGCCGCTGCCAAGGTCATCAGACCGACAACGCCAAAGGCTTTCAAAGCGCTCGACTTAATCATCACTAATAGCTCCACTTTCGTTTGGGCTCAGCGAGCGCGCCCCCGCGATCAGCCCCTTTAATTGACGCGCCCCCCTGAACAGGACGCTTTGGTTGATTCTAGGCACCCGTCACTGCGATGCAAGAGGCTCCTACCCTAGCATTATGACGAGAGATTGTCCGATCGTTAACGGAAAAAAATTAACAATCTCATCCGAGGGTATCCAGGCTCGCCCGGCGGATCAAGAACGCGCAAGGGCCCGCCAAAATGAATTTTCGGTTACGCTTGGCCACCCGCTTTGGGGGAATCTCCCTGCAACGCGCTTTTTTACAATATTTACAAGCCGTTACGTCGCCAAAACCTTAAGGCAGCGGAGGCGACCAGGCCGGATCGGAGGCGTCGCCCGGCGTTCTTACTCGCCGTTCATTGCGCCCCGTTAAATCAATTGACCAAAGGGCCGGCGCAGCGCCTGGGCGGCCTTCTTTGAAAAACATAATGACCCGCCCGTTTGGCGACCAAGTTGGGCCCTCGGCCAGATAGGATTTCGTCAACAGGCGCTCGCCGGTACCGTCGGGCCGGATAACGCCGATGTAAAACTCACCTTCATACTGGCGAGTAAAGGCAATGAGATCGCCCCTCGGGCTCCAGACCGGCGTCTCGTACCGCCCTTTGCCAAAGGTGATACGCTTCTGGTTTGAACCATCAGCGTTCATCACATAGAGCTGCTGGGAGCCCCCACGATCAGAGGTAAAGGCGATGCGCCGCCCGTCGGGCGCCATTGTCGGCGAGGTATCGATCGCCGGATGATCCGTTAGCCGCGTAATTTTCCGGGTTGAGAGATCCATCTTCAAGACGTCAGAATTGCCGCCTCTCTCGATCGCCATCAGCACCTCGCGCCCATCGGGGGAGAAGCGCGGCGCAAACGTCATGCCCCGGAAGGTGCCAAGACGCTCTTGCTCGCCGGTGGAGATATTGAACAGATAGACCTGCCCTTTCCGATCCGGGAACAACGCCATATAGGTGATCAGCTGTTCCGTCGGTGAAAAGCGCGGCGTTAGCACTTGGTAGTTCAGCCCTTCGGTCAGCACCGATGGATTGGCGCCGTCCTGATCCATGATCATAAGATCCTTGCGCCGATTTTCCCGACTGCCGGACTCGTGGACAAATACGATGCGCGTGTCGAAATACCCTTCCTCGCCGGTCAGGGACTTATACACGGTATCCGCAACCTTATGGGCGGCTCTGCGCCAATTCTCCGCCGGGGTCGTAAAAGAGACCGCCGCGAGCTGTTCATTGGCGAACACATCCCACACCCGGATTGCGACCTGAATACGACCGTCGCTGGCAATGCCAACCTCGCCGGCGGCCAGCACCTGGGCGTTGATGACCCGCCAATCAGGAAAGCGCGGGCGTGTGTTCACGCTTGTTAAATTTTCGATATAGGCCCGTTGGTCGATGACGGAGAAAAGACCGGAGCGATCAAGATCAGCGATCACAACTTGAGCGATGTCGCGACCAAGGGTGCGCGTCTCATCATCGGCGCCGACAAAATTCGGCACCGCGACAGGCATGGGTTCGATGTTGCCCTGGGTAATATCGATGCGCACGCGGGCGGCGGCTGGGGAGAGAAGCATGCTCGTCGCGGCGAGGAACGCCGCAAACGACGTCATAGTCAGCATCAGGATTTTCTTCATCATCATCCTTTCAGTCCCATCATTTTACAGTCGCACTCCAATCGCGCCCGGTGAAAAAGCTCGTCCTACAAAATCATATAGGGCGCTTCACCACTCGTTAAAAACCCGCCATGACCGACGGATCGAAATTGAGTTCCAATTCCTTCCAAGTCTCATATCGGTCAGGACTAAGGAAATTGTATGGCTGGCATTGGACAACAGCCCGTATCGCGTTCTGTTCAGCCGCTTTCCAAAAACGATTACCCGAAAGATTGATCTCCAAGGCGTTTTGGACCTTGGGCGACCCATTGATCGTGCCGTCCGGGTTTAGATTGACCTCAAGCACCACTTTCAATTTTTCCGGGGTTGGCGCGCCGACTAACGCGCCAGCGTTCCAGCACCGCCCAACGGCGGCCTGCATCTTGGCGATATCGCTGGCGGCTAATCGGTCGCCCGCGCCCACCGCTGCGCGCGCCTCGCCTTGCTCCACCGGCGTCTCTGACGGAGATCCCGCCGATTGAGGCGTGTCCTTGCGGGCCTGATCGACGAGCGCCGATAGCGCATCGAGATCGAGATCGTCGGGTTCTTTCGGCTCTTCGGGCTCTGGTTCGGGTTCAGGTTCCGGCTCTGGCTCCGCAGGTTCTGGTTCTGGTTCCGGTTCTGGCTCATCCTCCAGTTCCGGCGGCGGCGGCGCTTGGTCAGGCTCAGGTTCTGGTTCCGGCTCGGGTTCTGGCGCTGGCGGCTCCGGTTCGGGCGCTACGATATCCGGCGTTTCTTCGACGGGCTCAGGTTCTGGTTCAGGCTCAGGCGCGCGCGCGGGAACGCTCGTCTTTAACGCGTGTTCAGCCTCAGCGATGAGTTCAATCGGCAGAACTGGCTCGGCTTCAAAATCGTAAGCCGAACGGCATTGCATCATCGGGATCGCCGCCGCCAACCAGTCGCATATTCTGGCCGAACGCATCGCCAAAAACGACACGCCAATCAGGGCATGCAGCATAAGCGATATCAGAAGGGCGAGACGCATACTCTTTGACGCTTCATTTAGGGCGATCACGCTTTACCGAACCGTCCGTCTGACGGGGGCGCAAACCGCGCGATCAGTTAAATTCAGGATCAGTGACAAGCCCGACACGCCGGAAACCAGCGGCGTTGATGCGGCCTAAAACGCCAATGACTTCTCCGTAAGATCGCGCTTGGTCGCCGCGGATATAAATCCGTTGCTCGTATCCCGCCGCCGAAATCGCTTCCAATTGCGGCACCAAATTTTCGACCGAGACTTCCGTTTCCTGCACATAAATCGTGCCGTCGCCCGCGATCGTCACCGTCAACGGCTCGCCCTGATCGGCGATCGGATCAGCGGCGGACTCAGGCAAATCCACTGCGACGCCAACCGTCAACAGGGGCGCGGCGACCATGAAAACGATCAGGAGCACGAGCATGACGTCTACAAGGGGCGTCACGTTGATCTCGGCCATCGGGCGCGTATAGCCCGGCTGGCGGCGACCGCCGCCGCTGCCCATCGACATCGCCATTAGCGGCCCCGCTCGTCAATTTGGCGGGACAGGATGGTCGCAAATTCATCGGCGAAGCCTTGCAGGCGCACCGCATAGGAATTGAGCGCAGACGAGTACCGGTTGTAGCCAACAACAGCCGGGATCGCCGCTAACAGGCCGAGGGCCGTGGCGAACAACGCTTCGGCGATGCCGGGCGCCACAACCGCGAGGTTGGTGTCTTTCGTCGCCGCAATCGCCTGGAAGGCGGTCATGATGCCCCACACCGTACCAAATAGACCGATAAACGGCGCTGATGACCCGATGGTGGCGAGGACGCCTAGGTTGCGCTCTGCTTTTTCAAGCTCCCGCGAGACCGTCACATTCATCACTTTTTCGATGCGATCTTTCGCGCCGATGGTCAGCGCATCCGCTTTGCCAATATCCTTTGCGCGTCCCCATTCGGTCATGCCCGCTTTAAACACGCGCGCCATGGGATGATCATCCTTGTCGGTAATCTTGCGATGCAATTCTTCGAGGGGCCGACCGGACCAAAACTGATCTTCAAACTTGGTCGATTTGCGTTTGTACCCGCCGAACAGGAGCGATTTGTCGATGATCACCGCCCATGACCAAACGGAGGAAATCGCAAGAATGCCCATCACGGCCTTCACCACTAAGCCAGCGCTTAGGAACAGGCTCCAAAGGCTAAACTCGCCCCCCAATGTTGACCCTGCGGCCACAGCGACTTCCGCCACCTCAGATTGCAAAAACATCCAAACCTCATACGGCGCCTTATCGGCGCTTTTTTCCAAGACAATCTCGTCTACTCAAATCGGCGGCGTTCGCCTTCGTGAGCGCCAATCTAGGCGTCAAAAAGGCTAGCGTCTCCATAAGACCTAAAAATGACGTCCCCACGACATGCGCGACGGTCCCCAAATGGTCGCAAGACAGCGTTCTGGCGTTATAATCGATCCTAGGCCTTCTCTTATCATCGTTTGCCCGCTCCGGGCTATCCTTTGGTTAACGCTGTCCACTCAAGAAGCGGTTAAATGGCCACCCATCCCCCGCAGGCGGGAATGCTCGATCACACAATCTTTGCCGGTTAAACAGCGGTTCAGCCGAAAACAGACCGCTAAAGGCGCAACCTTTCATGAATTTAACGAAATCGGGTCGTCATCTGAGGCGGCTAATCACATCCGTCGGCAGGCGCCGTGGGCGACCATCGATCGACAGGCAGGCAGCCTCGACCTGGGCCCGGGCGATGAGCGTCTCGGCATCCTTCTTGGCCCCCTCGTCCACAAGATGCATGGTCTGGGCTAACCGCATCCGCGCGCCTTTCGCCTCAACAAACGAGGTGCGCACCTCCAAAATATCATCAATGCGCGCCGGCGAAACCCAATCGATGGTCATCGATCGCACAGCAAAGACGAGCTGATCATCACGGGCCAATAATTCCGTATGGGTGACGCCCACCTCGCGCAGAGCTTCGGTCCGCCCGCGTTCGAAAAAGTGCAAATACCGGGCGTGATAGACGATACCCGAGAAATCTGTGTCTTCGTAGTAAACGCGCACCCGTATTGTGAATTCGCGCGGGGTCACCTCATTTGCCATGGCCGTTACTCCTTACCCGAACAAATCACCTTGCCCAATGGGACGGGCCAATGCTTCCCCCTCCGATCGCACGGAATTAACGGCGGTCGAGACAGGCTGGAACGCCCAAAACCCGGCCCCGCGCGCCTGGCTGAGGGCCATAAGGCCATTGGTTTTGGTTTCATCAGGGTCCAGCCAAATATCGTAATCCTCGGGCCGCACCACGATAGGCTCCCGCCCGTGAAGGCCCGACAAATCCGGCCCGGCCGCCGCCGTTAGAATGGCGACCGTATCCATCTCACCGCCATCGGGATCAATCGCGGTTTCCCATAATCCGGCGAAGGCGAATAGCGCCTTGTCTTGGCGTTGAATGAGGTAGGGTTGTTTGACGCCCTTTTCGCTCTTCCACTCATAAAAGCCATCGGCGGGCACGAGACATCGCCGCCGCCGCCAGGCGTTGCGGAACGTCGGTTTCTCACTCGCGGTCTCACTTCGAGCGTTGATCAACGGCTTTGAGCCCATTTTGGCGAGATACTCCTTCCCCGCCCAGCTGGGGATGAACCCCCAACGCATCAGCGCGAACTCGCGCTGTCGCTCAAAGGTTCGCACCGCGCCAATGGGTTGGGTCGGGGCAATGTTCCAACGCGGCGGGAAATTATCCCGCACGTCAATGCCGAATTCCGCCGCCACATCCGCTGGCGGCGATGACAATTGGTAGCGCCCACACATAAGCGGCTCTATAGCCCTGACCATGGAAAACAAAAATCCCCCTTCAACATCATCACCAACACAATCGATCAAAGTCGGCGTCGGCGGCGTCATTTTTCGTGGGGACGACGTGTTGCTCATAAAGCGCGGCAAACCGCCATTTCTGGGCGAATGGTCGATCCCCGGCGGCGGCCTCGATTATGGGGAGGCGATCGAAGCGGGCATCCTGCGCGAGGTGATGGAGGAGACCCAGATTACGGCGAGACTATGCGGCTTTATCGGCGTTTTCGAAGCCTTACCCCGCGCCGACGGCGCTCATGACAGCCACGTCGTGATGATTGATCATTGGGGCGAGTGGGTATCTGGCGAGCCAATTGCCGGGGATGACGCCGCGGACGCGGCCTTTATCCCTTGCCCGGAGGCGCTAACGCGCCTTGCCTGGGACGAGACCCGCAAAGCCGTCGCGATCGCGATCGAGGCGCGGGCGGCCACTGGATGAGCGCTAAATCCATATTTTAGGGTGAAATAACAAACGAATTCCACTATATCGCTAAAAAAATTTCCGATAAAGGGGGCTTTCTTGAACAAGTAAGCGCAGTTTGATGGGCCGAGGAAAAGCACTGCAATAATGCGCTTTTTGGAGGGATAACGCGAATAATTTGTACAAAGAAATAAGCACGACGAAGCTGCGTCAGGGACGACTAAGGTCTCGCCTGCGTCGTTTACCGCCAACCGTGATGCTTCACTGAGAAAGCGAGCTTCGATGCAACGGTTGATCGTTAACAACAAAGCTCGCTGATTAGACACTAAACAGTATAATTATTCATTACACAAAGTGAACCGGTTCATTTTCTGATGAAGAAGAACCAGCCACGTAAGTTTAAAACGGCTGAGGGAACTCAATCGGGCGCATCGGGCCGTTCCGACGAAAACGAAGGAACGGGTTGTATGGAGTCCCACCATTGACCTTCGATAGTTGTTCACACGAAAGTTCGACGCCCACTTTTTTCTCTACGTTTCTCTCTACTTTTTTCATTTTTCTCTCATTTCATTACAGAATCGCGATCAAAATCGATCACTCTCGATCTATACAAAAAAAAGCGCATCGAAGTACATTAAGGATCTTAACCTAACTGCAATTTTTTTAGCATAAACCACTAATTTTTAGCATAAAATAAACGTTGCTTGAGGTATTTTGCGGCAGCTCTTCTATTGCGCGCGTCGTGGTGCCGTTTACAGCCTATGAGGTAGACGCCATAATTTTTTCTCTTTTATTTATGATAATGACGCTATGCGGGACGATCGGTCGGCGTTAGAGATGCGTTATCCCGATCGATCGCCGCCCAGTTCACTGGGATTTTGTTGATCGGGCGTGGTGTCGATCAAGTTGTTATTGAGGGTGCATGATGGCGTTGCGCGCCAGTTTCGTTTTCGCAATCGCGGCCATCATGGTTGGCGCCAGCGCTTTGACGACGCCCGCCCATGCCCAATTGGGCGCGGCGGAATACGCCAAACGTCAACAAGATCTCGTCACCCTCGCCCGCATCTTTGGCGAAATGCACCATATCCGCCGCAGCTGCGCCCCAAGGCGCGAAAGTGAAGTGTGGCGTGAACGGATGAAACGCCTGGTCAACCTGGAAAGTCCGACGACCAATATTCGTCAGCGAATGGTGCAGGCTTTCAATCAAGGATTTCAGGAAACCGAAGCGCGCTTCCCGGCATGTCGTCGCGCCGCGGAAGATTATGCCGCCGCGCGGGCAAAGGACGGCGCCGCTCTAACGGCGAGCCTGATGGCGCCGCTAGCCGGTGACAATTCGGCTGACCTGTTTACACCTGAAAGATCAGGCAACGGCTTACAATAGCCGCAAAATTAATCATCTTTAAAAAGATTAAATCGCGATACCACGTCACCTACAACCCTGCGGTTAAGCCGCGAGAGGCAGACATTTCCGAAGCCCCGGCAACGCTTTATGGGTTTCAATAAAGGTGCGACGCAGTGAAACAAAGGTGGACATTAGGTCTTCCCCACCTTGATCACAGGCGATCTCAATGTCGGCGCAGAAACCGGCAAGCTTTTCGGCGCCGACATTCAGGCTCATGGATTTCAACGCATGGGCGGCGCTGCGCGTCTCGTGGAGATCAGTCCCCTTTATGGCCGTTACGAGGCGCAAAAGCGCTGGCTTTGAATGTTCTTCGAACAGCCCGAGGGCGCGAACAACAATATCGCCACCGCCAGAATCCATCGCTTGAATATCGTTTAAGGTTGTGAAGTTAAAAACGGCCTCGAGTTCAGGATCGCGTTTACCGCCAATTGGGGTTGGGGATTGCGCCGTACTTTCGTTTGCAGCGACATCGGCGACGTCATCATAGAAAGAGCCATCCGGCTCTTGCATGCAATCATCATCATCAGCTGGCGAAATATAGCGCGCCAACGCGTTAGACAGAATATCGATCGTGAAGGGTTTTGTAAGATAGTCATCCATGCCCGCGCCGCGCCAATCGCCAGAGGCCGATGGCACATGGGCCGTCAGCGCGAGCACCGGCAAGCGCGGTAGACCCTCTTTTTTCTCCCGCTGGCGAATTGCGCGGGTCGCTTCAAACCCATCCATGCCCGGCATAGAGCAATCCATCAGAACAACATCGAAATCAGCTTGCATTACGGCATCAACCGCCGCGGCGCCATCGGCGACGATGGTCGCTTCAACGCCGAGCCGCGTGAGGGCTTCACGCACCACTTCCCGGTTTACCGCGCTGTCGTCAGCAGCGAGAACGCGCCCTGCAGTAAAGCGCTTCAGCGACGCCGTTGGCGCCTTGGTGAAACGCACCGCATCATGACCGCGAAGATTATCGTCCAATATACGTTCAATTTGTTCGAATACATCGTACCGGGATAAAGGCTTGATCAGCAGATCATCCGCTTCTTGGGCTTCTAACAGACGGTCCGGGGCGCCGTCGCCCAATTCGCTGACGCAGATCCGCGCGGGCGTCCATTGACCGCCGGTGGTTCCGTGGGCTTTATTGAACGCTACGATTTTGTCAGGCGCGGCGAAGATCACTTCCGCACTCGACGCATGGATCAATAGGTCTTCCTCATTAGCGAGCAAACTGACCCGGTAACCAGCTTCTTCAATATATTTCGCCAGGATACGCGCAGAGGCCTTTTCCTCTAATGCGACAAGAGCAAGCGCGTCATGGGATTTTTGCCGATCCCATTTCTTCGCCGGCTCAACGATTTCTGCGGGTATACGGAACGAAAATTTCGATCCCTTGCCGACCTTTGAGGTAAGACCGATGTCTCCGCCCATGCCTTCCACAAGCCGTTGACAAATGGCGAGCCCTAATCCTGTCCCGCCATATCTCCTGGTCGTCGTTTGATCAGCTTGGGAAAACGCTTCAAAAACAGCCTTTTGTTTTTCAGGTGGAATTCCAACCCCGGAATCTGACACCGCAAATTCGACCACCTGTCCAGCATCTTTCAATTTTTTAGTCGTCACCGAAATCGTCACGCTGCCCGCTTCGGTGAATTTTAGGGCGTTGTTCACAAGGTTGGTCAGCACCTGACTGAGACGAACCGGGTCACCTTTAAAACTCCGCGGCGTGTTCGGGCCGACATACGCCACAAGGTCGATACCTGCCGCGCTTGCTCGCTCCCAAAACAGCCCCATAACATCATTGATCAATGTCGCCGGATCAACAGGGATATGCTCTAAGTCCAACCGGCCCGCTTCAATTTTCGAGAAATCCAGAATATCATTGATGATCGTCAATAGTCCCTGGCCGGATTTTGCGATCACTTCTGAATATCGTTTTTGTCGCGGCGGCAATTGAGCGTTGTTTAACAATTCAGCCATGACCAGCATACCGTTCATAGGTGTGCGTATTTCATGGCTCATCGCCGCAAGAAATTCTGATTTTGCGTGGTTCGCGTATTCTGCAGCTTCTTTCGCCAATTTAAGCTGGTTCGTTCGCATTCGAACTATTTTTTGTAGATTCTCTTGATGCCCAATAAGTTCCGCATCACGAGATTGAATTTGGTTCAACATCTCATTGAACGCATCGACCAATTCACCAGTCTCATCGTCGCTGAGCCTAACCGCGCGCTTTGAAAAATCACCGGTCTGGCGTACAGCCGTCATAACCCTCGACAATTCAGAGATCGGCCGCGTCACCGCCCGCTGCATACTGGAGGCGATTAATAATCCCAACACAGTTGAAAGCAGCGCCGCAAAGAGAGCATCCCAAATGAGCTCCTGGATCCTCTCCGGCAATTCCGACGCATCACGATAAACGACAAGATCGGCTATTTTCTCGCCATTCTTAAAGATCGGCCGCGTAACGGCGCCGCCTTGACCATAAAAACCGCCGGAGAGCACCGCGCCATTATCACCAAGCCTGACCGCATCCCCAAGCTCTGCGAAGATAGCGCCGTCATTGGAAATGACGCGAACATAGTCAATAGAGGGAAGCCTTCTGATCGCCCGCAACGATTCAAGCACCTTCTGGCGGTCTTGCACACTCATTGGATCAGCGATCGTGGCTGCAAAAATAGACGCAGACGCTTCGAGTTGCGCTTTTTGATCCGTACTGAATTGACGATATTCACGCCAAAGCGACGACCCTGTCGCAACAACGACTGCGCCTAAAATCGCGACAACCACGAGGATTGTCAGCCGGCTGCGCAATGTCTGGTTTTTCCTCAAAACGCCTACCCGGAGCCCCTTTTTGTCGGGGTTTTGACTGTAAAAGTTAACCAACTCTTCGCCGAAATTCGTTACAAATCCATTGAAGACAGCAAAGAAACAGCGGTCAAAACGTTTTTATAAATCCAACGTTAACGCCCATCGGTGAAAACAGTTTGAAAGTAAGTGATTTTATCGCGACTTATTAAGCGACGTTCGCTGTAGTAACCACGTCGATTGGGGCGAGAATTTATGCAAGCATCGGCGGATATTCTAATCGTCGACGATGATCCGATTATGCGCGAACTGGCGAGCACGAAGCTGAGCGAGTTCGGCTACTTCGTTGATACGGCGGAGAACGGCGCCGTTGGCCTGGAAAAATTGAACACGCGTAAGTTCGATCTCGTCGTCTGCGATCTCGATATGCCGGTCCTAAATGGCTATAAACTCACCGAAGAAATCCGCATGTCTCCCCAGCTCACCGCTATCCCGGTGATCGTCATCACGGGCAGCGGCCACTCGGCGGCGGTTGAGCGGGCGTTTTCCGTCGGTGCAACGTCGTTTCTAGCCAAACCCATCAATTGGCCCTTGCTCGGGCATTCGGTGCAATTCGTCCTTAAAGCCTCCCGCGACCAATTCAGCCTACGTCTGGCCCGCGATCAGGCCCGCGCCGGGGAGCGCTTTAAAGACAGCTTAATGTCCCTGATGAGCCATGAGCTCCGCACCCCGTTGAACGCCATTATTGGGTTCGGCCAAATCCTGAAAGAACAATTCGATCAAGATGAAGACGCGACCGGCGGCGAATATGCGGACTACGTCGTCGATGGCGGGCGTCGCCTACTGAACTCTATTTCGGATATGTTACTGGCCTCCGATGCGCGATCCGGCCCGATCTGTATCGACGACGTCGATTGCACGCTCGAAGATCTGATCACCCCCGCCGTTGACGTGAGCACGAAATCAGCCAACCTCGCCCAAGCAAGCATTAAGGTGGCGATCCATGACAAAGCGCTGGAGATCCGGTGTGATAGACAACTCGTCTCCCGCGCGATTGGGAAACTGATCGATAATGCCGTGAAGTTTTCCCAACCCGGCGTCACCGTTCTCGTGGGCAGCGGTTTAACGCGTACTGGTGATTTGGTTATTCTGGTGAAAGATGACGGGCCAGGCATTGACCCCGAAAGGCTCCGCATCGTGACGACGCCGTTCGAAAGCACGGATATGTCGTTGAGGCGCTCCCAAGAAGGATTAGGGCTTGGACTGCCCCTCGTCCAAGCCATCGCGTCGGCCCATGACGCAACGTTCCGGCTCCAATCCACCCCGGGGGACGGCGCCTCGGCGTATTTCATTCTGCCAAAAAATAGGTTATCGACCTACACCTCGCAAGGCGCAGACGACATGCCAGAGAGCGCATCGTCAAGTTCGGCGGCTTGACTGACCCAACTCTGACAAATCACCATCACCAAGCCTCGAGCAGTAAGCTGTGACCGCCAAATGCGCGACCAGAATGTGTAGGGCCTTGCATCACCGCTCACTGAGATCCTCACGGCTCCCGCGCAACGGATACAGGTGACTGTGTTTTTACCATCGTAAGAAATTTCTACAGGGCTTGTTAAGCGCCCGTCGATAGCCTTCGGTCCACAGGCGTGTATCGTTACGGGCGAATTTGATCACAAAACGTTCAGCGACCAGCAGCGCCAACATTTCATTGTTTTAATGCAAAAGGCGACCCCAATTGTTTGTTGACTCTGCGCTATGGTTAATACTCAGTAGCAGCGTCGTGTGGTTTTTGGAGATCTAGCACGTATGTGGGTTATCACTATTGGAAACGCTGGCGGCGTTGCTCAATCAACCATCAATCAGGTTATCGATATCGCCCAAGGGGCGGCGGATTATTGGGGGCGCTATATAGATGACAGCCGCGCCACGATCGAAATCAATATTGATTTCGAAGCTCTTACCGGCAACGCGCTAGCCAATGGCGGCACCACGTTCTTTTTTGAACAAACGATCAATGGCGAAAACATTTTCCAAGCCACGACAATCAACGAACTCCAAACCGGGGTCGACCTAAATGGCTCTTCTCCCGATATCGATATTACGATTGACACGACGACCTTGAACAATGGTGAGTTTTTTCTCGGCCCTCTTGTTGACGGCATCAGTTCCGGTCCGGCTTTTAATCAATTTGATCTGTTCACGGTTTTACTCCATGAAATTGGCCACGGACTTGGATTCCTAAGCTTCGGTTTTGAGGACAACGACTTATCCGTTTTTGATACTTTCGTTTCAAATATCGGCGGCGAATTTTTCTTCACTGGCCCGAACACGGTCGCCCTTAACGGCGGCAATAATCTGCGATTGGACGACGACATCGACCACACGGATGCTGGCCTTGGACTTGTTCTGGGCCCGACGATCGCCAACGGCACGACCAATGTTCTGCGTCCACTCGATCTCACCATCTTCGAAGATATTGGCGTGCCTTTTCGCATGACGACATCAAACGCCGATAGCCTTTATGGCTTTTTTGACGTCGCCGATTCTCTTTCGGGCGCTGGCGGAAACGACACGCTCTTTGGTCTTTCGGGCAACGACACTCTTGATGGCGGCGCCGACAATGACACCCTGGAGGGCGGCGAGGGCAATGACATCCTGGAGGGAGGCAGCGGCGAAGACGTGGCCGTTTACGATGGGGACCGTGCAGGGTATCGCATCACTCAGACTGCTGGTGGCGTTATTATTGAAGACATCAATTTTTCAAACGGCAACGATGGCGCGGATACTCTGACCGGCGTCGAACAAGCCGTATTCAACGGGGTTGCTGAATCTCTCGCAACTAGCGCCGCCACCGAAGGCGACGATACCCTCGACGGCACGGCAGCAGCGGAAAACATTGATGGTCTGGGTGGGAACGATCTTATCAATGGCCTCGGCGGCGGCGATACACTCGTGGGCGGCGAAGGGGATGACACTTTGATCGGCGGCGAAGGGACTGATGACTTAACCGGCGGCGCAGGCATCGATACAGCAAGCTACGCCGATGCTACAGGCGGCGTCAGCGTCAATCTGATAAACGGATCAACGATTACAGGCGGATCATTAAACAGCGGCGGCTTTTACGTCGGCGGCGCTATCGAAGATACTTTAATCGAAATAGAAAACATTATCGGTTCTGCTTTTGGCGACAGATTGGTTGGCGCTAGTACAGGTAACGTGATCGAAGGCGGCGATGGCGGCGACAATATCTCTGGCCTCAACGGAGACGACACACTCCGGGGCGGCGTGGGAAATGACACCCTGGATGGCGGCGGCGACAATGACATTGTCGATTATTCAGACGCGAGCGGCGGCGTAAGCGTCGACCTGCTCAACGGCGCCGCGTTTTCGGGCGGCTCCCTTAATTCCAGTGGCGCTTACGTTGGCGGCTCGCTGGAAGACACGTTGATCAGTATTGAGGGCGTCACAGGGTCAGCTTTTCGCGATTTAATCGTGTCATCAAATTCAAATGCAACAATCGATGGCGCCGGCGGTTCTGATAACATTACGTCGTTTTCTGGGGCGGATACGCTCATTGGCGGCGAGGGGAACGATACGTTGGTTTCGGGAGGAAATTCGGATCTCTTACAAGGCGGCACATCCAATGACGTCTTGAACGGCGGAACCGGCTTTGACACGATTGACGGTGGAACGGGGTTAGACACCGTTGATTATTCTGACCGTACCGGGGGCGTTGGCGTCAATGCGATCAACGGAACGGCCGAAACGGGCGGCTCTTTGAACTCCGCCGGCTTTTATACAGGCGGGTTCACCGAAGATCAGCTAATCAGTGTAGAAAATATTATAGGATCTGATTTCGGCGATCGATTAGTTGGGTTCTTTACGGGCACTACGGTGGATGGTCGCGGTGGGGACGATAATATTTCGTCCTTTTCAGGCAACGATAGCATTACTGGCGGCACGGGTAACGACACCCTTGCCGCAGGAGGCGGGACGGACCAACTTCTCGGTGGCGAAGGCGATGACCACCTAAACGGCGGAACAGGTTTTGATACGCTGGATGGCGGCGCTGGCTCTGATACGGCGGATTATTCTGATCGCGATGGTGGTGTCGGTATTAATCTCACCAATGGCACGGGCCAAACCGCCGGGTTTCTTAATAGCGGCGGATTTTATCAGGGCGGATTTACCGAAGACCAGCTCATCGGTATCGAGAATATTATTGGCTCGAATTTCGCCGATCGCCTCGTTGTCGCCAGCGCTGAATCATTTGTCGAAGGCGGCGATGGTGGGGACAGAATCTCTGGTCTTTCGGGGCAAGACAGCCTCGCTGGCCAGGATGGCGATGACACCCTCGAAGGCGGTCAAAACTTCGACACGCTAAACGGCGGTGCGGGTAATGACCTTCTCAACGGCGGAACCGGCTTTGACACCTTAGATGGCGGTGCCGATATTGACACCGTTGACTACGGCGACCGGACTGGCGGCGTTAGTATCAATCTCATCTCCAACACAGGGGTCACGGCAGGCTTCCTGAACGCTAACGGTTTTTACCAAGGCGGCTTTACCGAAGATCAACTCGCTAACATTGAAAATATTATCGGCTCCGAATTTGCGGATCGGCTGATAGGGAATAACTCTGAAAACCGGCTAGAGGGCAGCGGGGGCGCAGACCGTATTTCCGCCTTCAACGGCAATGACACAATTATCGGCGGCGCCGGGGATGATACGCTGGAAGCCGGCGCTGGCGATGACCTGTTGATCTACGCCCTAGGCGATGGCGCGGACGTTGTTTCTGGATTTACAGCCGGTGTTGCAGGGGGCGATGTCTTGGATGTGTCAGGACTGGGCGCCGCGTTCGATACCTTCGCAGAAATCACAAACGCCGCGACGCAAAACGGCGCAGATACGGTAATCACTTTTGGCGGCGGTGACAGCATCACGCTGGTCAACACGACCTTGACTGATCTGAACGCCGATGACTTCTTATTTACATAAGCTGCTACGGTGCAGGGCCCGCATAACGGCCTTGCACCCACCGGTCAAATGACGTCAAAACTGACCCATGCGGGTTTTATTTCTTCATAACAATTTTCCGGCTCAGTTTGGCAAACTGGGGCAATACCTTGTTGGGCAAGGCGTCGATGTTTGGTTTGGCACCCAGAAGAACGTCAGCGGCCCATCCGCGATGAATATTTTCCAAGCAAAACCCCATCGAGAGATCACGCCAAATATTCACCCTTACGCGCGCAATTTTGAAACCGCCGTTCTTAACGGCCAAGCGATTGCCCGCGCCTGCCTCCAATTAAAAGAAAAGGGGATCGAGCCCGACGTTATCATGGCCCATTCCGGCTGGGGCACGGGGCTCTTTGCCCGGAATATTTGGCCAGAGGCAAAATTCATTGGGTATTTTGAATGGTATTATAACGTGGACGCCCCGGATGTCGTCTTTCTGGAAGAGGGGCCTCGAAACGTCGAAAGCGATATCGTCAGTCAGTGCCGCAATGCGCCTATTTTGATGGATCTCGCTCAGAGTGATATCGCTCTGTGTCCGACATTATTCCAACGCGACCAATTCCCCTCCCCCTTAAAGGAACGCATGAGCGTTGTGCATGACGGTATTGAAACTGATATTTTTAAACCCAATCCTTCGGCGCGCGAGGCGGTAAAGTCAAAATACGGCATAAAGGGCGACAAGATCATCACCTATGTCGCGCGGGGCATGGAGCCTTATCGAGGCTTCCCGCAGTTCATGGAAGCGCTTGAAACCGTCTTAGCAAGAGAGAAAGACGCCCATGTCTTGATTGTCGGCGATGATCGGGTGGCCTATGGCAAGAAATTACCCGAGGGCGACAGCTTTAAAAAACGCGCCCTGAAAGAGCGTAATCTCGACTGGAGTCGCGTGCATTTTACCGGGCTTCTACCTTACACCGAATATCTAGCAACATTGCAGGCTTCGAGCATTCATGCCTACCTGACGATCCCTTTCGTATTGTCTTGGTCGATGATGGAAGCGATGAGCGCGCAATGCGCCATTGTCGCTTCGGATGTCGACCCGGTTCGCGAAATCGCCGCCCATGATGAGCGCGCCCTTCGGCTAACCCCGTTCAACCCGCCTGAGATCGCCGAAAACATCCTCGCCGTGCTTGAGAATGAAGCGCTGCGCCATGAAATGGGCGTCCGCGCGCGCGATGTCATCATTAAAAATTACGCCGCTCACAAATGCTATGCGGCGAAAGAAGAAATGATGCGATCACTGATCGCTTAATTTTCTTCCGACGCAAAGCGCGTAAAATACGCCTCAGTTTCTTTGAGAGAAATGGAATGGGCGCGCCGCCAATCCCTGGCGGTATCGGCGTTGAGCACCTCGCCATCGCTGGAGAGGATAATGACCGTCGGTGTTCCGGTGATTTCGGAAAAACCGAATCGTCGCGCCACATCTAGATTTCGGTCTCTGTGCCCCACATCAACATAGAGAAGCTCATACTTATCCTGAATAAGCCGCTCCAATACAGGCGTTTCAAATTTCGACGCGAGCCCGCGGCTATCATGGCACCAGTTAGCGCCAAGGACGAGAAGCGGTCGCTTCCCGCTTGTCGCCGCCGAGGCTAATGTCGCGTCAACATCGGCCATGGCGGTGCGCGTTTTATCAAATGGGCGCGGCTCTTCGGATCGCGCGCGGTGCGCTTCCTCGTCAAGGACCGCGGCGCGCATCGCCAATCGAACAAGCTGTTCTTCGGCCTTGTTAAAACTTGGATGGGCGCCCTTACGCGGCGTCTCACCGGTTCCCGTTATCGCAAACGAAAACGTAATATCCTCCGAACGCCCCTTTTCATCTGACGCCGGCAATACCCAGGCCCCGCTATAAAGACCATAGGCCTCCCCAGGATGCCCGATCAATGTCTCCCCTGGCAGCAAGGCGTCATTACCCGCGACATGCTGCACCGAATGACCAAAGGACTGAAAAAAACCATTTTCGGTATCGCCATTCGACGTTTGCGGATCAAACCGCCAAACACGTTCTTTGAGGTAAGGATCATTCGCAGCCTGCTGCGCCAACCGGGTCAGATCCGAAACTGAGGCGCGCAATCCCCCTTGGGGGGAAAACAACGTGCCATTGTGCCCCGGCTTATAGGATTTTAGGTAGGCTTTGCGGTTAAGTTTTTCCGCCGTGAGAAAAAACGGGTTGTTTCCTTTTCGCATGGCGGCATCGTCAACGCTCGCCGCCCATACGCCGTCGATCTGCCGATAGAGAACCGCGCCTTTCTTTCGGGCGTCGCGGGAAACACCGGACCAGTTAAAACCGGCATCCAACGCCAGCGGCGCAAGAACTTTATCTTCCATGAAAAGATCAAAACGCTGGCCGGACACATTCTCGATGATCGTGGCCAATAGGCCGAAATTTAAATTCGCATAGGTAAAGTAAGCGCCCGGCCCCAAATCGAGGCCTAAATCAAGTCCTTGGTCGAGATTTTCTGCGACAACCTCTTTTTTGCGGGCGAATAGAACGGCGCTCTGCGCCTCCACCAAATCCTTTAACGCGCCAGGCGCCGGCGCCCAATAGGCTTCCGGGTCCCGAATTGACGACAGATGGGATAGCAATTGATTGGTGGTAATGGCGCGATCGGGATAATCTGGATGACGCAACGACCATCCAAGATAGGTCGAAACATCCGTCTCTGGATCAAGGGAACCTTCTTGCACCAGGCGAGAGACACCGAGCGCCACCGCCATCTTAGAAACCGACGCTGCACGCACCGGGCTCGACGCGCTAAGCTCTCGTTTGCATTCTTGCGGCGTCGCAAGATCCGCGCTTTCAGCTGGTTCGAACTCGGCGCAGCCAGCCGCTCCTTCATAAACGAGACGATCCCCGACACGCACCGCCAACGCCGCGCCGGCAATTGGCGTCTCGCTTTCCGAAACAAAAATTTCTAGCGCCTCATCGACCAAGGCAGGCGTAATCCCACCAGTGGCGGCTTTAGCGGCGTGGGACGTGCCAATCACAATGCTGGCCGCCGTTACTGCGATGACTGACGCTTGCAACGCCCGTGAAATACCGTGTGCGGTCCTCCGAAAAAGCGTCTGGGCCATCATCATCTCATTAATCTCCTTACGAACGGCATCGCCCGTCGCATTCATCGCGCGAAAAAGTCATGAAGCCGACGCGCCGCTTCTTCTAGAACCTCCGGCCGCTTGGCGAAACAAAACCGAGCATAGCCGCGTTCACCTTGACCCTGCGTATAAAAAGCCGAGACCGGCACCGCCGCGACTTTGGCCTTCGTCGTGATCTCTTCGCAAAACGCGCGATCATCGTGATGACCAACGGTACGGATATCGACATTCAAGAAATAGGCGCCCTCGCACGGCAGCACATCAAAACCGGCGTTTTCCAGCCCGCTTTTCAAGATATCGCGTTTTCGCTGCATATCCTGTGTCAGCCCATCATAATAATCATCACCGTAGGCGAGCGCTTCTGCGACCGCATATTGAAGGTTCAATGGGCAGGTATAGGCCAAATACTGGTGCGCCTTCGTCAGGACGCTCATAAGGGGGGCGGGGCCCGTGGCATATCCGATGCGCCATCCGGTAACCGAAAAGGTCTTACCGGCAGAACCTAACCGCACCGTTCGCTCGCGCATGCCCGGCAGCGTCATTAAAGGCGTATGCTGAGCGCCATCGAAAACCATATGTTCGTAGACCTCATCACATAAAACGGTCAGATCATAATCCCGCGCTAAGGTGGCGATAATCCCTAACTCGTCGGCGTCCAACACGCGGCCCGTGGGGTTATGAGGGGAATTGATGACAATAAGACGGGTTTTGGAAGTGATGGCGGCGCGGACGGCGGCCTCTTCGATCCGCCAATCAGGCGCAGTTAGGGGAACAACCTTTAACACCGCGCCCGCAGCTTCGGCCTGGGGCGCGTAGGATTCATAAAACGGCGCAAATAGAATGACTTCATCGCCCGGCTGACAGAACCCCATAAACGCAGCGGCGAGCCCCTCGGTCGCCCCGCCCAGCACCAACGTCTCCGTCTGCCAATCAACATCAAGATCGTAAAAACGCTTATTGGCCGTCGCAATCGCCTGGCGCAATTCCGGCGCGCCCTCCATTGGCGCGTATTGGTTCGGCCCCGCCAATAGGTGGCGGGCGGCGCTCTCTAACATCGCCGTCGGTCCATCCTCGTCGGGAAACCCCTGCCCCAAATTAATGGCGTCATGGGCACGCGCCATTGCGGACATGGTCGGAAAAATAGACTTTGGCCGATCGGCAAAGACCGGGTTCATCCCATGGGCGCCTGTTGAAGAATGTGACATGCGATAGACTAAACCCTTGGGTTTCGCACTTCTATGCCCGTTCGAGCGGCATACTGACGTTTTATGCTGGCGGCGTCCATTTTTGGCGCATCGTCACAAGCTCTTCGGCTGCGGTCGGGTGGAGCGCGCAGGTTTCGTCAAACTGCGCTTTTGTCACGCCCGCTTTCACCGCAATCGCCAGGCATTGGATCATTTCCGGAGAATGCTCCCCCACGATGTGGACGCCCACCACTTTGTCCGTGTCGGCATCGACAACAATTTTCATGAACGTACGTTGCTCATCACCCGTCAGCATGTGCTTCATCTGGCGGAAGTCAGTTTTATAGATATCGATCTTGCCGAATTTCTCCCGCGCCTCGTGCTCGGCGTAGCCGACAGAGCCCACAGGCGGGTTGGAGAAGACCGCTTTGGCAATATAGGCATAATCCATTTTTTGTGGGTTATCATTATACGTTGTTTCGGCGAAGGCCGCCCCTTCGCGAATCGCTACGGGCGTTAGCTGAACTCTGTTGGTGACATCGCCGACGGCATATATGCTCGGCGTCGAGGTTTGGCCCCACTCATCAACGACAACGGCGCCCTTGTTCATTTCAACGCCTGCATCCTCTAGCCCTAAGCCATCCGTCGCAGGGTTACGCCCAACAGCCCAGAACACAAGATCGCAATCGGTCGTGTTGCCGTTCGACAAATGCACGCGCTTTTCGTCCGTCTCCAAGGCTTCAATTTTTTCAAACACTGTCTGGGTGATCACGCGGATCCCCTGCCGTTTTAGCTCGGCGTGAACCGCGACAGAGATATCCCGATCAAAGTATCGCAAAATGTCTTCACCGCGATAGACGAGGCTGACATCGGCCCCCAAGCCTTTGAAGATGCATGCAAACTCAATGGCGATATACCCGCCGCCGGCGACGACGACTCGTTTTGGAAATTCATCAAGGTAGAACACTTCGTTCGATGTGATGCCGAGATCATGGCCAGGCACCGAGGTATCAATAAACGGCGTTCCGCCCGTCGCGATCAAAATTCGTTCGGCGGTAACATCGCGGTCCTCCGCAACCAGATGAACGGTATGGGCGTCTTTTACGACGGCGCGGGAATCAAAAATTTCGACCCCAGCGTTCTTCATGTTGCGAATGTAGATCCCGTTTAGGCGATCAATTTCTGCGTCTTTATTTTCTAGGAGTTTTCGCCAATTGAACTGGATGTTTTCGGACGACCATCCATACCCTTCCGCCTCATGAAACATGCGGCCGAACTCGCTGGCGTAGACAAAGAACTTCTTCGGCACACAGCCGCGAATCACACAAGTGCCGCCAACGCGATGCTCCTCCGCGACGCCGACCCGGGCCCCGTAAACGGCGGCCAAGCGAGAGGCGCGCACGCCGCCGGACCCTGCGCCAATCGTAAAGAGGTCATAATCATATTGGGACATAAATCTGTTCTCTACCAGTTATTCTTGAGGGGGAGCGTTACTTGTCGCCGACGGGTAAAAATCCGATACCGGTTTCAAATCGCTTGTCATTGAATTCGAGCACTTCGGCTGTGAAAGTGCGCAAGAACTCACGGTGGATCGCCATCCAGATCGGCTCCATATGTTCCTTATAATCAAGGGGCACCCGGATTTTGGGCTGGGCGGCGACAAAGACTTCAATCGCGTCGCCGATGATTTCCATCGCAACGGCTGTTCGCAACCATAATGAGCCTTCGTCTTCGGAATTGCCCACAACCAGCGCGATGCCGAAATGCACTGGCTCCAGGACGATCACGTCGCGCTTGGCAAAACTAAACGCCTCATCACCATAGTCTTTTCGCGGATCAAAAGCGCCGGTGGACGGCACAGCCGATACACTCTCAGGCGGGCAGCCTTCAAAGGCGGGAAAGCCGTCAATAACATCATCGGCAAGCGCCCGGCACCGCATGAGGTTTTGAAACGCCGCCGCTCCATATTCGTGGATGGCGGCCTGTAATTCAGCAAAACGGGTTTCAGTCATATCGATCGACGTTTCTCTCCGTGGTTTTTTTACATTCGCCTGGGTCGGCTGGCCGTTCCCGGGCCATCCCATACCGAGGGTGGGTCGTTACCGTAACAGTTGGTCTCTCGCCCGGACACTAGCCGCGCCAATTCAAAAACGCCAATGGGCGAGAAGGGAATGAGGGCCCGCTCTCCACCTCGTGAGCAAGAGGGTGGATGATTGTCACCCCTGTCGCCAGATGGGGAGCGATCAGGCGCGCAAATGCGTCACCCCATCAGGCCCGGCCAAGATCACCTCATCCGCCATGCCGAGGAAAAGCCCCGTCTCGACCACACCCGGGATCAACTGTAGCGCCTGTTCCAAGGCGGCCGGTTCGTCAATTCTCTGAAGGGCGCAATCGAGAACATAATGCCCGCCATCGGTCACGAACCCTACCCCCACTTGACCTGAAGCCGCGCCACGCAAGGCGATATTGGCGCCCGGAAAACCGCTATCGGCAAGGGCGCCACGCACCGCTGTGACCGTCAACGGCCAATGGGCCTGGTCAATTTCGACCGGCAACGGAAAAGCGCCCAGCTGCGCGACCCGTTTTGACCCATCGGCGATGACCACAAACCGCGCTGCAGCGCGGGCGATGATTTTCTCCCGCAAAAGCGCGCCGCCGCCGCCCTTGATAAGCGCCAAATCCCCATCCACCTCATCGGCGCCATCGACGGCCAGATCAATCTGGGTGGTCTCGTCGGGCTCAATCACCTCAATGCCCTCTGCCAAGGCGAGACGCTTTGTTTCCTCCGACGTCACAATCCCTTGCACATCGAGGCCATCGCGCACCCGGGCACCAAGCCCTCGAACAAAATGCGCCGCCGTTGACCCAGTCCCGAGGCCAAGGGTTTGCCCCGAATGAACATAGGTCAACGCCGCGTCGGCCGCCTGACGCTTTTGGTCATCCGCAGAGCTCGCCATCACCTGATTCCTTTTTGATCATCCCGTTAAAATTTTGGTTGAGCTCTGGATAGGGCGTTGGGCGCTTGTACGGCAAGCGCAAACCTATCTTTATTGACTGTGCAGCGGCAAACTCGTTTCCTTGCGGAGCAGCCAACACTGACTTTACCGACAATTCGGCGGAGAGACCATCAGTCCAATTGCTGATTTCGAACGCCACGCCATACCTAATGAAAACGAATTGAGACGCGGGCGCAGCCGATGACTCGGGTTTCGGGCTCCACAATGAGGGTTGGCGGTTGCGGGCCATCCGTGTACGGCTCTAACCTGGGATGCGACCGATCTCCGCCTTCGCGCCAACGGCGCAGCAGGGGCAACGCATCGGACGCGACGAGGCAAAAAACGCCATCGGCCGGTTTTTGATCCGCATAATCGATAACGACCAGCGTGTTGCGTGGAAAGGCGCGGTTCACCGCGTCATCGTTATTGATGATGGCGAACACCCGCTCGGCCCCGGTTGTCACGGGGATGTAGTCCTCCGCCACGGAATGGGGGTCGAAATCCGGCTCTTCAATCAGCCGTGCGGCGGCAGCAAGGCCGATCACGGGCGTGTGCCGGATGGCGCGGCGGATGTAGGGCGCGGCCGGGTGGGTGTCTTCTTCCGCGGCGGACCGCGCGCCGCTCGCCAACCATTCGGGCGTGACGCCCAACGCATCGGCCAGTTTGATGATCACCAAGCGTCGTGGATCGTGAACGCCGCTTTCCCAGTTCGCCACGGCGGGCTGGCTGACCCCAACGCGCTCCGCCAGGGCCGCCTGGTTCAGGCCGATGGTTTTCCGCGCGGAGCGAATTCTGTCGCCAATCGACGCCGGCGACGTCGCCGCCATTAGCTCTTCGAAGTTCTTCATCGGCCAATACCTGCCATCATATCTATTCCAAAATAAGTTTTACTTATATTTATGCGATAACGCCGCAAATGTCTCTATTTTTGCACTGCAGCATTGCAAATTCAGCTAAAAATCGAGGGTTTTTTGGGTTGCAAATATACGTGATCGCCATTTTTGGGCTTGCATTCATCAGCTCATCTTATATTCTACGCAGAGAGTATACTGACGGGTGTACCTAAAAAGGGCTCCCCGAAGACCCCAGCGCTGAGACGTCCCCCATGTCGACTTCAGCGTTTGTCGTTGTTCCACGTTGGCGTCGCAAAAAGAGGCGCCCGCAATCCACGGGAGGATATTGTGGCAGATCATTGCAATGATGAAGGCGCTCGGCGGTTAGCCGCTCGCATTCAGGATTACTGGCGTCGTCGCGGTTTCGATGTGAAGGTCGAAATGTGCGAAGAAGGGTTTGTATCCACCATGCGTTCAGCGCGCACCGACGTGCGCAGCAATATGGTCAACGGCATGCCGACCACGGCGGCGATGATGGAAGCGCAAAGCGCCTAATCAGAATGTTGACCCCATAACCTGGCGCACCAGCGCCGGGAGTTCCTCATAATCATCAAACGCCGCCGCCGCCATGGCGGCGTTTTTTGTGGGGCCATAGCCAAAACGCGCCAACAAGCAGGGCAGATCGGTATTGGTTGCCGCGGCAATATCCGTATCGCTGTCGCCAATAAAAATCGCGCGCCCGCCCGCCGCGGGGTCGACGCCCAACGCCTCGAGGCAAAGCCGAACGGGCGCGGGGTCTGGTTTCGCAACCCCCGCCGTATCGCCGCCGATAATGGCGTCAAAACAAGCCTCAAGCTCAAGGGCTGCGATCAACTGGCGGGCCGGCGCTTCGCGTTTGTTCGTACAAATCGCCGTGCGAGCGCCCGCGGCGCGCAACGCGAGAAGCGTCACAACCGCCCCCGGAAACGGGCGAGAATAATCAGCGATGTGCTCGCCGTAATAGTCCAGGAACGACGGCAATTGCGCCGCCGCCTCGTCAGAGGAGATGGGCGCGCCCGCCGCCTCAAAGCCCGCCTCAATCATGGCCTTGGCGCCGAACCCCACAAGATGGCGCACCGCCCTCGTTGGAAGGGGCGAAAGCCCCGCCTCCCCGAGGACGTGGTTCATGGCGCCCGCCAAATCAGCCGCCGTATCGATAAACGTGCCGTCGAGATCATAGAGGATCGCAACCCCATCAAGATCGCGCGGCGGCGTGGGAGGAACACCTGTCATGGGCGTGGGCTTTCTTTTTTAGGTCACGCCTTTCGGCGGAGGCGCACAACGCCGTCTCTCTTGCAGACATTGGGGCGACCCGTCAAAACCATCGTGCAAGAAGACGAATCGCGTAGGCCTAACAAAACCCACGACCATCGCATCGCGATCGCGCTTTGCGATCGTCCGACTTTACCACCCTGACGAAAAAGGCGTTCCATTGATGACCACCCCTCCCATCGCCGTTGTAATTCTCGCCGCCGGCCATGGCTCGCGGATGAAATCCGCCACGTCAAAGGTGCTGCATCAGGTTGGGGGATTATCGTTGCTGGGCCACGTCATGGCGAGCGCCGCCGCCCTGTCGCCCGCGCGCCAGGCCGTCATCATCGGCGACCACGCCATGGATGTCGGCGATGCGGCGAGCGCCATCAACCCAGAGATTTTTGTCGGCGTCCAGGCGCCGCCGCGCGGCACGGGCGATGCTGTGATGCAAGCCGCCCCCGCCTTGGAAGGCTTTGATGGCGTTGTCCTCGTTCTCTATGCGGATACGCCCTTTATCCGCCTAAAGACGCTTGAGGCGCTTGTGAACGCCGTTGCGGAAAACAAAGGCGTGGGCGTCCTCGGCTTTCGCCCCGACCAAGCGGGCGCTTACGGACGATTGAAAACAAATGACGAGGGCGGCCTAGAGGCGATCATCGAAGCAAAAGACGCCACGGAAGAAGAATTGCAGATCGGTTTCGTCAACGCCGGCGTGATGGCGATCGACAGCGCCTTTCTTGCCCGCGGCCTGCCCCAATTGTCGCCCGAGAACGCCAAGAACGAGTATTACCTGACGGACCTCGTCGCCATCGCCCGGGCGGAAGGATTACCCGCCGCCGCCATTGAGGCGTCTGAAGACGAAGTTGTGGGCGTCAACGCGCGGGCCGAATTGGCGACGGCGGAGGTCATCTTCCAGGATCTGCGCCGCGATGAGGTTATGGACGCCGGCGTCACCCTGATCGACCCGGCGACAACCTACCTTTCTTACGACACCGAGATTGAGCCCGACGTGATCATTGAACCTAATGTCTGGTTCGGCCCTGGGGTGAAAGTTGAGAGCGGTGCACGGATTAAAGCCTTCTCCCATATCGAGGGCGCCCATATCGGGCCGAACGCCCAAATCGGCCCCTTCGCGCGATTACGCCCGGGCGCGAAAATTGGCGACAGCGCAAAAATCGGCAATTTTGTCGAGGTGAAAAACGCCGCCATCGGCGACAAAGCCGCCGCCTCCCATTTGACCTATATCGGCGACGCCGAAGTCGGCGCCCGGGCGAATATCGGCGCCGGGACGATCACCTGCAATTATGACGGGGTCAGCAAACACAAAACGGCGATTGGCGATGACGCGTTCATCGGCTCCAACACAGCCCTCGTCGCCCCGGTCACCATCGGCGCCGGCGCAAGTATCGGCGCCGGCTCCGTCATTACAAAGAACGTCTCCGCCGACGCCCTCGCCGTCGCCCGCGGCCGCCAAACCATGATCGAAGGCTGGGCGGCAAGGTTCCGGAAGTCAAAAGGCAAGGGGTGAGGTTGATGGCGTAACGCCGTTTCCCACCGTTTTTGCGAGGGGCTTTTGTAGCACTGGAGCTTGAGGGAGAAATGGCGTCGGCATCTCCCCAAGGCCGGATGATGATGCGTTGACGGACTAGATTTTCGCGGACTGGCTCCGACGTCGGGGATCGAGGACAACGCTTCATTGGTAATATAGAATCTCTAAGATTACCGGGTTAACGCTGCACTACCCTGGCTTGTGAATTCGATTAGAACTTGTTCGCAAGTACTGAATGCCTGAACCTGCAACCGGTTACGTTCGTTTATTGCATTGTCATTAGTGCTACCTAGACTCAAAATACCGAGACATGTTTCAACGATACTAGTCTTACCCAAAACATTATTCACCATGTCTGTCACTGCGGTCGCAACAGCTTGTGTCGCCGCGTCGCTTAACGGGCCTCGCATTTGACTATTTGATGCAAATTGAATTGCACCGCCTGTGCTGGCTGTGGCAGTTGTAAGGGCAGAATTGAGTTCTGCTTCAATGGTTTCTCTAACATTTCTCGCGCTATCGTAAGCACTCTGCAATGAAGGAATACGACCTTCAATTACATTTTTTTCACCATTTTGACGCGCCAATGAAGCTTCATTGGTATTTTTTTCTGACTGCAAAGCGTTGATTAAGCTTTGATCTCGCTCTGCGGCTGGCAATGCATTTTGCGTATCCAGTCGCCCTTGGACTATTTCTATATCTTCTTGAGTAGTTCGTATTTCCGTTTCTTTTTTCATCAGTTTATTTTGCTCTGATTCTAACCTCTCTTTCGCATCCATTTCTGCGGTTCTTGCAACTTCAAGATTGTTTTGAGTAGAAACAAGTGCTGCGGACGATGAAGCGCTAGCTGTATTTACAAGGCCAAACTGATCAGCAGCCACCGCTCCGGTAAGTTGCTCGACAGCGAGAACAACAGCCGTTAGATCTTGCGCTCGAGAAAGCAACCTTGCAGTTTCGAGCGGCGTTATCGCGTTATTATAGTATGCTTCACATATGCGAAACATAACCTCGCGCTGTAGCTGGGTACTTTGAGTTCTTCGACTTAATGCAGCTATAAGCTCTTGTTGAGCACTTGCTAAAGAACCAGAACCTTGACCGCTTATACTCACACCCCCTCCTTGTGATGATGCTGTCGCAGAGACGGCATCAGGACTCGGTTCAGCACAAAATATACCATTAGGATGTGACATCACCACTCTTTGCTCAGCATCGAGATGGATGGCACGCGCAGTGCCCGCGGTACTTGCAGCATCTACTTTGTTGCTAGTTGTTCTATCAATAGTATTTAAGTTTGCGCATGCGCCGGCTGCGACACAAGTCATGCATACAAAAACAATTCGTGGACTAAACATCCCCCCCCCGTTCAGTAAATAGTTTACTTTCTTTCAGACCGAAATTGATTTCATTATTTTATCAAAAATTTGGACTTGGGTCAAACTTTCCGTTAGGACTCGGATCCATAAATGATTTGCGGCGGGCACGAAGCATTCTTCCAGGTCTCTGGGGGAGACTGTTGATAAACAAGCACTTTTTCTGACTGATAAAGGGTCAATTCGCGAAGATCGAACCGCATTTGCCGACCGACACGCGCAGCGCAAGGCGTTTCGATGGACGGATGCGTCGTGCGACCAGTACGACACACACAAGTGGTTCTATAGTCGGTTTGTGCGCTGGGTCGAAAAAGGCGTGTGGAAAGATCTGCTTGAGGCTCTGACCGTTGCTGACGGTCCGCTAGCACAGGTGCTGATTGATTCTACAGCGGTGCGCGCACCGACCGCCCTCCGGCGACGAAAATGAGGAGCGCGCTCATGCGGCCAGCCGTTCGCCCGGCGAGCGCGCAATCAAAATCCATGCACTGACAGATTAATTGCGTAAGTCGCTCGCCTTTAATCCCGACAAACAGCCGATCAGCGCCAACCATCTCGCGACCCAGTCTTCAAACCCGCCCGACCTCGCCCCCACCCAAGCCATTGTTTTAATAGCATTTTTAAAAAGCGAGTGATTGCTCACTTGACATTTCGTGCGCGATCAAATAAGTGAACAATCACTCACATTGACGTAAAAGAGGAACCCCGCCGCCCGACGCCTCGAGATCCGCAATGCCCCGTCGCCTTATCGCTGGTGACGCGCGCCACTCCCGCGCCGCTCGAGCTCTAGGCATTCAGGGCCTTTCGAAATTCGTGGCATGCGTTGCGCCTGAACAGTGATAGAAACGCAGAGACAAAAATGACCGACAGTATCGCCACCGCCCCCCCGAGCCGCGCCCTTGAAGAAGTTCGCGGCGTGACCGCGAGCGATGGCACCACCAAAGCGCGGATTGAACGGGCGGCTGTTACGCTCTTCGTCACGCGGGGTGTTGACGCCGCGACGACCCGCGAAATCGCGACCGTCGCTGGCGTTGCTGAGGGCACGTTATATCGACATTTCAAAGGCAAGGACGAGTTAGCGGAAAGCGCGTTTTTCTCCGTCCACCATCGATTGGCCGACCTTGTCGACGAAGCCGGCGCCATTGGCGCCGATGTCAACGCCCAGGCCCGCGCCATCGTCGAGGCGCTTGTTGCGTTCGCCGATGAAGATTGGACGCTTTTCCAATTCCACCTTCTGTACACTCACCACTTTTTGCCCCGCCGCCATGAGGCAAAAAACCCCGTGGCGGCGACGGAGGGGTTGATCATCACCGCGATGGAGCGCGGGGAGATCCGGCCCACCAATGACCCGGCGTCGCGGGCCATGATCCTCGCCGCCATGGTGCTTGGCGTTGTTCAGCAAACGGCGCTTCATAAGGCCTATGGGCGTATAACGGGCGATCTTTCCGATCTAAAAGACACGCTGTCAGCGGCGGTTATCGCCGTTCTGCATTCTTCAGAAACTGACGAGGAGAAGCCCCATGTTTCGTAGTGTCATTTTCAACGCCGCGTATTGGATTGTCTCGGTGTTCTTCGCCCTTGCGGCGCTCCCCTTAATCCCGTGGCCGAACCGCAAACCGATGATGCAATGGATCCGGCTTTACACCCGCGTCATGACGTTCTTGATGACCCATGTCGGCGGCATACGAATAGAGGTGCGTGGGCGCGAGCGCCTGCCCGATGGACCTTGCGTGATCGCCGCTAAACACCAAAGCTGGGGCGATGGGTTTATCATGTTCTCCGAACTTGACGATCTCGCCTTTGTCACCGGCAATCACCTAGAGAAGTTCCCGTTTATCGGCGGCATCTTGCGGAAGATGGGCGCCATCATTGTCGACAATTGCGGCGGGGCCGTCGCCCGCGCGCGCCTCGTCGATAAGGAGATGGCCCGCGCGCGGGCGGAGAACCGCCGCATTCTGATTTACCCGGAGGGGAACCTCGCGCCCGTTGGGCGACGCCACCGGTATCGTCGGGGCGTCTTTCATATGTATGCCGCCTATGACCGGCCCGCCGTTCCCGTGGCGACCAATTTAGGGCTGTTCTGGCCGGAGCAGGCCTTCCGCCTCACCCCCGGGACGGCGGTTGTTGAGTTCCTTCAGCCCATTGAGCCCGGCCTTGAAAAAGAAGCGTTCATGGCGCGCCTAGAAGACGCCATCGAAACCCGCTCCCTGGCGCTGTTGGGGGATAAGGGCCATGGGTTTTCGCGCGCTGATCCCCCCTTGCCGGATCCGAACAAACCAAGTGAAGATAACGCAGACGCCACTGCAAACGCTGCTTAGGGCCCTGTTCCCCCTAGCATTCCCAATTAAAGGGCCGCCTTTATGACGACCACCACACAACCGCCGGCGACACAGCCCCAGGTGACAGAGCCCCAGGCGACAGAGCCAATAAATCCGCATCACGCCTCAACCAGCCGGTTGCCGCTGTTTTTTCAGCAACGCTTCTGGCCCATGTGGGTGGCGTTGTCCCTTGGCACCTTCGCTGACAACACGCTGCGCCAGGCGTTGCTCGTCGGCATTCCCTATGGCGCGATCGATGTCACCTGGATTGAGAACCGCGATGACGCGGTGCCGTTAATCGGTTCGCTCATCCCCGTGGCCATGATGCTATTTTCTACTGTATCCGGTCAGTTGGCGGATAAATTCGAAACATCGATGATGTTTCGACGGACGAAAGCCGTTGAAATCCTATTGATGAGCGTCGCCGCCATCGCCTTTATGACCCATAACAGCGCCCTTGCGATTTTCATCTTGTTCGCCATGGGGGCGCAATCAGCCTTCTTTTCACCCGTGCGTATCGGCGCCATGCCGAAATATTTAGCGCCGCAGGAACTCGTCCGCGGCAACGGGCTTTGCAATGCGGGGCTCTTCACCTGTATTTTGTTGGGGTACGCTGTTGGGGGATATCTAATTGTCCAGGATCACGGCTCTTACTCCGTTGGCATCGTTTTGATCGTCGCCGCCGTATTTGGTTGGCTGGCGATATTGAAGGCGCCGCCGGCCGCGGCGACATCGCCTGATCTAAAACTCGACGCCAATATGCCAAGGCAGGCGTACAAAATTTTCCAATTCGTTTTTCGTTCACGCGGCGTCGCGCCGCCTTTATTTGGGTACGGTGCGTTTTACGCTCTATCCACGGCGGTGACGGTCGCAACGCCCTTGTTTGCGCGCGATACGCTGAACGCCGATTCAAATGTCGCCGTCGCGTTGAACGGCCTCTTCGCCGTTGGCGCGCTTATTGGCGCGTTGGGCGCGGCGTCACTGGCCCGGGGGCGCTCCGGTCTTGGCTATTCCACCGGGGGCATTATCGCTGGCGGGGTGTTGACCCTTGGCATTTATCTGTTCACCCCGCGCCTCGCCGAAGGCGACAGTATGAATATCGCCCAATTATTCACAACGCCCGCTGGGCTTTCCATCACCCTCGCCATGGTGGCCGCAGCGGCGTTGATGGGCCTTTACATCGCCCCGCTTCAAGCGGCGATCCAACGCCGGGCGCCCGCCGCAGAACGCGCGCGCATATTATCGGCGAGCAATGTCGTCAACGCCGCCTTCGCCTTTCCCGGATCTTTATCCATCCTCGCCATCACCCGCACGGGCGCCGATCCGAGCCTCGCCTTCGCCGGCGTCGGGATCGTGATGCTCGCCATCGGCGCCTTCATGTACTGGCGACGCGCGACCCTTGCGGACGGCCTTTATGACGAGATGCTGACGGCCGCCGACAGCGCCGTCCGTGTGGATGACCCGGCATCGCAAGCCCCGCCCCCATTGCCCGAAGTCCCGTTATTGAAGGAAGAGTAGGAACGGTCTCAGTGTGGACACTGATGGCTTTTATTTGGGTCTAAGCAGTCGCTCAGTCAGAGTTAGCAAGCGGCTTAAACCGCCCCAAACCGGACTTTCATGAGTTCTGAGTCGACTGTGTTGCGTTGGCGTTTAGCCAGTCAACAATCTTCGCAGCTTTCTCGGGGTTTGACTGCTGAGCCGCATCATTGATTGAATCGATCAAAGTGATCTTGCTTAGAACACGCCTAAACGCTTTTTCAGCAGTTAGGAATGCTGAAGCGATACCGCACAGATTCTTGCAGTCCGATGCCTTTGCTCCGCACGGTCCGTTTTGGCGAATCTCCGTGCATCGAAATGCTGAACCACGTCCCTCAATCGCTTCCATAATATCCCAGAGCGATACCTCACCGGGAGACTTGGCGAGCCTATATCCTCCAACTGCGCCACGCTGAGAAATAATGATCTCAGCCCTACTAAGGGCTTGCATCTGCTTTGCCATATAAGCTGGAGGAACGTCATGATATTCGGCCAAAGCCTCCGCTGAAAGAGACCATCCTTCAGGCAAAATGGCGAGCAAGGTGCACGCGTGAGCGGCCCATTCGACACCTTTAGAAATTTTCATGGCTTGACCTCGTCATGTTATTCGGACACGATATATCCGAATTCAATTCAGAGAACAATCCATATGATCCATGCAAGAACTATCCACCGATTTTCAGCGACTGTTCTTGGCCTTTTTGTCATGAGCCATCTTGCTGTACATCTCTCCGCTATACTGGGTGTGGATACTCATATTGTTTCACTAAATTTGGTCCAAAGTGCTTACCGTAGCATGGTCGGTGAAACAGTTTTGGTGATCGCGATTCTTATTCAGGTCGCAACGGGGGCGAGAAGGCTTCGCTTTCAAGGCATTGATGGATGGGCTAGGCTACAAGTGATCAGCGGATGCTACTTGCTATTCTTTTTGCTACTGCATACATCTGCAGCGCTTTACACACATCATATTTTTAATCTGGAAACAGACTTTTATTGGGCGGCAGGTTCTCTGCACTTCACACCCATAAAGTATGGGTTTGCGATCTACTATTTCGCTGCTGTCTTGGCGTTCTTCACGCACATGGCGGCAGCTATTCATTTTGGATGGAACAGTGCTCCTACGGCGTTGAAGGGTGGACTGGTGATTTCTGGAGCCGTAGTTGGTGGTCTAATCGTTTGCGCGTTTGCGGGCGTATTTTATCCGATCGAGATTTCACCGGAAGTCGAAGCATATTACCAACAGAACTTTGGGGCCCTCGGGCTTAGGGGAAATTGAGCGTCCTTTTCTCGCCCCAAGTGAGCCAGTGCCATAAACTACTTCAATGTCTGTAGTTGCCGAGAGATGGCCGTTGAATTTCAACTCAGGCACTATCAAAAATGCCGATGGTGAGGCAGTACTGGTTTTTGCTGAGCACGTTATCCAACGGGAGCAATCATGCGTTTTTTTCTATTTTCGTTTTGCGCTTTGTTGGCGGCTTGCGCCGACCAATCCTTTGCTAATGGTGCGCTACCAAATCAGCCAGCGATGGCCGAAGTGGACCAGAATGGAACGCGCATCCTCAATCAGTGGTCTGAAGCAGACTTGACCGCACCGAATATGAAAGAACGGCAGACGCCTGATAACGATGCGTTTGACCGCGCCGAATTATGGATGCAGACGATTTCCAGCTCAGATATGGCTGGCGCAACAATTTCAGCATTCTCTAATGCTGGGTTGCGAAACACGAGGATCATTTCCACGACAAGCCTCAGTCCGGATGGCATTGACGTACTGGATTCCCACCCTGATGCAAATGGCGTCGGCGTCATGGTAGAAGGCATGCTGAATGATGATCCAGCCCTTGGTATCGCCATCAGCCTTTATGGTTCCACCGACGGGTCACCGCGCTCGACGGGCGTACACGCATTCATGGCCCCGAAAGACAAATTCAAGGCGCTTGGCGGATTCTCAATCGTAGCGGTGAAATGGTTTCAGGCATCCGCATCCCCGGATGAGAATATGAGCATTGAGGGCTCATTAGCGCCACAGGGAGCCACCGATCGCTTGGCGCTCTTTTTCAATCAATGGGTGGCGGATTACGTGGTTCCAATGATGGGGCTGAGCATGCAAATGCAGATGCAAACAATCCACAATATGCAGAGCTGGAACAATGCCATGAACGCCTGCGCCGGAATTCCCAATTGCAATGTCGTACCAATGAATGATGGCTCAGGCGGTTGGACAACGTCGCAGTGATTTTGTTGATTCAAGCGAATGCAAGGCAAAGAGCCGATCGATCGCGAGTCGAAATTAAGACGCTCATCTAATTCTTATCGATGATCGCTCCCGGCGAGAAACCGCCGTTGACTCCAACCGGGCCCACCGCATCAGATCAAGATGAAGTGCGCCGCGGTTAACTCTGTGGTAAGGAATCACTCAAGCGAGTCGACAATCGGTTAACGCCGGGCAAGCGCTAACATTAATCTGGCGTAAAGTAGGAACGGGTAGATATACGCGGCTATGGGCTTAATGATTCTCATCATCGCCGCGATTTTGGTGTTTGGGGCTGTGGGCGCCGCCGCTGCGCGCGGGCCGTTTGAGCTGCCCGATGTGCCCCGCCCGTTTTCCAAGGAAGACGTGAAGAAATTCTCGCCGCAGAAGACGCTTTTCATCGTCGGCCCCGGGGTGAACCACCATGCATGCCGCATGCAACGCCGGCTGCTGAGGCCGGCGATCGCCCTGTTGATCCGAGAGGACGTCACCGTCATTGAAATTTACGGGGAAACCCCAGCGCGCCGCAACGGCGAGGCCATCGACTGGTTGGACCCGTCTTTGTTGCGCCATGCGATTAACGCTGAGGATGGATTTTACGTCGTCTACGTGGATGAAGACGGCAAGACCGCCTTTAGATCAACAGCACCCATGGTGGCCGCAGATATTTTTGAGCGCGCCAATTTACCCCTTGAGGAAACGGTGACGTCTGACGCCAACTCTTCATTGGCGCTGAAGGAATTGCGAACGGCGTGATCAGCTATTCGTTGCCTGTTAGTCGCCGCGACCAATCGACGAATATTGCAGGCCGTCATCGGCCATTTTCTCAGGCGTGTAGACATTTCTGAGATCAACGAAAATCGGCGCTGTCAACAAGTCCTTCACCCGTTTGAAATCAAGCGCCCGAAACTCATTCCATTCCGTCACGAGGACCGCGGCATCAGCGCCGTCCATCGCGTGGTAGGGGCCGTCACAATAGGTGACATCTTTTAAAAGCGCTTTGGCTTCATCCATGCCCGCCGGGTCGAACGCCCTGACGGAAGCCCCGGCCTCTTGCAAAATGGGCACAATATCAAGGGCGGGCGCATCGCGCATATCATCTGTATTCGGCTTAAAGGTCAGCCCCAACATGGCAATGGTTTTGCCATCAACCGATCCGCCGCAGGCATTGATAACGCGTTCCGCCATTTGCTTTTTGCGCGCCGCGTTCACCGCGACCACGGCCTCAACGATTTTGGTGGGCGCATTGTGTTGCTGGGCTGTGCGCACAAGCGCCAATGTATCCTTGGGGAAGCAGGACCCGCCATAGCCAGGCCCAGCATGCAAGAACTTGCCGCCGATCCGCCCATCAAGGCCAATGCCCCGCGCCACTTGCTGCACATTGGCGCCGACTTCCTCACACAGATCGGCCATCTCGTTGATGAACGTGATCTTTGTCGCGAGAAACGCGTTCGCCGCGTATTTGATGAGCTCCGACGTTGCCCTATTCGTAAACAGGATCGGCGTTTCATTGATAAAGAGCGGGCGATATAATTCGCGCATCAATTCTTTGGCGCGATCATCCTCAGCGCCGACAACGACGCGGTCTGGGCGTTTGAAGTCTTCAATGGCCGCGCCTTCCCGCAAAAATTCTGGGTTAGAAACAACAGAAAATTCCGCATCGGGACGAACCCGCCGAATGATCGCTTCAACCTCCGACCCCGTCCCGACGGGGACAGTCGATTTCGTGACAACGACCGTATACCCATCAAGGGCGGCGGCGATTTCTTCCGTCGCAGCGTAGACGTAGGAAAGGTCAGCGAATCCGTCGCCGCGCCGTGACGGTGTTCCCACCGCAATAAAGACGGCATCCGCTTCAGGCGTCGCCTCTTTCAGATTTGTCGTAAAGGAAAGACGGCCTTCGCGAACGTTCTCGGCGACCAACGCATCTAGGCCCGGCTCGTAAATGGGAATCTCGCCGCGTTCCAATCGTTCTATTTTCGAGGCGTCATTGTCGACGCAAACGACGTTGTGACCAAAATCCGCAAAGCAGGCGCCTGAAACAAGTCCAACATATCCTGTGCCTATAATCGCCACACGCATCACAAAATTCCTTTATTTCTCGGGCCAGTTCTCGCGATCGAAACGCTGGGCCGGCTCATCCGCGCCGGTCCCGGCGCTGTCATGCCAATGATGGACCAGGTTCACAAGTGGGTGCTTCACGCTGAGGGGAAATCAGCACGCATAAATTGGGGTTTTCTCAAGGACCGCCAGTAAAATCGCCCTGCGGTAGCAAAGTGAGAGGGCTTAGTGGGCGTTTTTCGGGAACAAAACCGCTGCGATTGTCAAAATCAGGATTTTCACATCAAACCAGAGGGACCAGTTATCGACATAATCGAGGTCGAATTTGACGCGATCCTCCATCTGCTTCGTCTCGGACGTCTCGCCCCGCAAGCCATTGACCTGCGCCCATCCTGTGATGCCGGGTTTCACTTTATGTCGGCCCGTATAATTTTCGATGAGCTTGGCGTACTCATGGTTATGGGCCAAGGCGTGGGGACGCGGGCCCACGAGCGACATCTCGCCTCTCAACACATTAATCAGCTGGGGCAGTTCATCGAGGCTCCACTTCCGTAAGAAGCCTCCAACTGGCGTGATCCGCGCATCTTCCTTTTGCGCCTGAACGACCTTATCGCCGTCTTCAGCCACAGTCATGGTGCGGAATTTATAGATCTGGAAGACCTCATGGTTAAAGCCATGGCGCTTTTGCTTAAAGAAAATCGGCCCCGGCCCCTGGGAGCGCAGCGCCAATGCGCAAACAACCATAATTGGCAGCGCGGCAAGAAAAAGAATGAGCCCCAGAATTCGGTCTTCCAGGGTCTTTAACACACTGCCCCACCCTTCAAGCGGGCGGCGATAAAGCGTTAGGGCGGGCGCACCGGCGATACGCACAATTTCGCCGCCCTGATGGTCCATCCAATGCATATTAGAGAGGATCGCCACCGACACAGGCAGGTCAGAGAGGCGCTGGACCAACGACGCCATTTGATCACGCGCTGAATTCGGCAACGCAATAATAATGTCATCAACCTCACCACGCCGCGCCGCGCTTTCAAGCGACGCAATGTTGCCCGCGATCGGGTGAGGGAAAACGTCGGGATCAACGACGCCGCCGCGCGTGTAAACACCGGTTACAGAAACCGCGAGCTCTGGCATTTTCGATTGGCTCAAAAATTTCGCCGCTACCTGGCCAGCGCCGACCACCGCGACGCGACGGGCAAACACACCCCCTTCGCGGGCGGCCTGGCGCAAATAGGCGCCGGCCGCGACCCGGGCCGCAATCAGCGACAACGCTGACACCACGGTCCAGGTGAAAACCCAAAAACGCGAGAAACTATCGGACACCTTCAACGCGAAGGCGAAAGCGATCAATCCGAGAATAACCAGCGCCCATCGCGCCAGCACCGCGCGAATGGACCGACTCGCGGAAATGAGCCGCTCGAAATCATAGTATCCGTCACGGCGTAACAGAGCCGTCACGCCCGTCGCGCCAATGATGCCCGCCGTTGCATATTGCTGGAAGTCAAAATCAACGATCAGGACTTCCATATGGTAAAAGTAGGCCACCGCGATGGAAGCCGCTGTGACCAAAACAAAATCTGAAAATTGGATGAGGTCCCCGTAGAGAGCCCGCGACATCGATTGGCGGACAGGTTGGCGCGACGATGAGAGCGTCGCGTCTTGTGGGATTGTTTCCGCTGAAGACGGCTCTTTTTCTAACAAATCAGCCCTGGCTTCCATTTCGGACATCACGGGATCCAATAAAATACGCTCAGACACCTAAAGGCTCGCCTTATTACTCACACGCAGCACTTACACACGGAGCCAACCTTCTGGCGGCGCCATCTTAATCTCCCCCTTATTTCAGCGCTCTTTGTGTCTTTTTATGGAAAACCCCAAAGAACCTGTATTTCTTAGCACCAAGACGTGAATTTTTTTCGTTCCCGGCCGTGTTCTTTTGAAATTTCGAGCCCTCCAGGCTCGAATCTTGCTGATTTACCATCGAAAAACAATCGGCGCCATCTAGAGCGCCTGCTGAGAGGCGAGTAGGATTTATCCATGGGCAAGCAATTCAAGACCGATTTTGTCAGCTGGCGCGATGCAGAACGTCGCCCCTTTGGATGGTTTCCAAATGAAAAGGCGTTTGCGAGAGCCGCGGCAAGCGCCCTCGAAGCCCGCTTGAACGAATTGGCCGGCGATGGATGGATCATCGACCGGATCATCGCGGCTGAGGGGATGACACCTGAGCAACGCGCGGGCTTTACCGTCGTTTCATTTAAGTAGTTTCGGTATCGAAATACTAAATTCCGCTCGGTCGATTTGACCTCCCCGATCGAACGACGCACAAAAATGCTTGCCGCCCGGCAAAAGCCCCGCTTTTTGCGATCCCAGCATTTATTCAACCGAAAGCCCTGTTACGCTATGATGTCTCATCCCGATCTGCTGCGCGCACTTGAGGATATCGCTCTTGAAGCCGGGGCCCTGGCGCTCAAAATCTACGCGGAGGAAATCACCGTCGAGCAAAAAGCAGACGCCTCTCCGGTGACCGAGGCAGACCGCCTGGGCGAAGAGATCATTCTCAACCGATTGACCGCCCTTGCCCCCGACACGCCGGTTCTTGCAGAAGAAGCAGCGTCAGAGGGACGCATCCCCGAGCTTGGTCATCGATTTTTCCTCGTCGATCCCCTCGACGGGACAAAGGAATTTATCAACAAAACGGGTGAGTTCACCGTGAATATCGCCCTCATAGAGGATGGCGCGCCCGTTTTAGGCGTTGTCTATGCGCCAGCGCTCGGCAAATTGTATGCGGGCGCCCGCTCCCAAGGCGCCAGGCTGTCCACCATTGACGAGGCGGGCGATGTGACATCGGTAACGTCAATAAAGGTGCGCCCCGCCCCTCAGCAGGGTCTCACCGCTGTCGCCAGTCGCAGCCACCGTTCACCAGAAACGGACGCGTTTTTGAAGACCCTAAATATTGCTGATTTCGCTGCCGCCGGGTCGTCCTTGAAATTCTGCTTAATTGCCGAAGGCGCCGCTGATGTTTATCCGCGCCTTGGGCGGACAATGGAATGGGATACAGGCGCCGGTCAGGCCGTCTTGGAGGCGGCCGGCGGCCGTGTTTTCATCTTTGACGAAAAACGGCCAACTGATCAGACGCCGTTGCAATACCAGAAAGCGGATCGCGGCTATGACAACCCGTATTTTATTGCCTGGGGCGCTTAGTTACGGACGAAAGCCGCAAGTTGTTGCCCCTTTCGCCCTATGACGACGGCGTCGTAGCGCCGCGACGCACCCATACTTCCCAAAGCGCTGATTTCTCCGTTAGCTTAAATTCTGTATACAGCAGCACCTCGGCTTTGGCCTTCATCGCCGCCGTGGCGCCTTCCAGATCAAGCCGGGGTACGAGAACAACACTAGCCACATCCGCCGCTGCACGACCGTCCGCCCGACACTCCCGCGCAGCGGAGAAAATACACGCTGTATCCGCCGCCGTCAGAATCGCCACGTCATGGCCGTTTTTCTCCAGCGCGCGCGCATGCACCGCCGCTTCTAATAGCATCGTCGACTGATCAAATGGCGTCAGCGCAAATAACTCCCGCGCTTCAGGTGTTGAAAACCGGCCTTCTTCGATCCAGCGCGCAATCGTTGGACCACCTGGATGAACCATCCCGAACTCCGCTCGAATATCCGCCGGCGCAGCGGCGGCGGCGCGCGCCTGCATGACAAACTGGCCGCCCCCATGAGCGATGAGCGTGGTCGCGCCGAAGAAAGCGAGCCCGGCGACGACACCCGCCAGCGCAATCGAGGCGCGATCACGCCGACGCCAGACTGCGTCGTAAAACGGTGACGCCGTTGAAAAGACCGCAATCGCTGAGGCGATAACGAAAAGGGGGGTCGTTTGGGCGCCCGATACGCGGGCGGCAAACAATGACATCGCAAGAAAAATCAGCGCTCGAAGCCAGCTGCGCCCCCTGCCGGTCTCAGGAGCGTCTGCTTTATGGTGCGCCGCGTCCCCAAGGATGGCCGTCGCCAGTAGAACGAGGATCGCCGCAACGCCCACGCCGCCAAACGTCGACACGGACGAACCAGATGTCAGCATCATTGGCGCAATGCGCAGCGCGTCGAGAATGACGCCAACCCGACCCGCCAAGAAACCCGGTATGATGAGTTCTATGATCGCTACGGTTCCCGCAAAAGAAAGCCCGGTCGCCACATATCGCCAGACGCCAAAGCGCCCTGTCCAAAATGGGCAAAACATCATCGAGGCAATGCCGATCGCGGCAAACGCAGGATCCGATAACCACAGCGCTAACAATACGGCGCTTGCCAGAACGCCCTCGCGAAGGGCGCGCCCATAGGTGTCAATCGCAGGCGCAGTGAACACGAGCATGGCAAGTGTTATGTAAAGCGCCAGCGCACATTCCGCCGAACCGGAAAAAGGCGCAGCGACAAAGGCGGCGATTCCGGCGCTCGAAACAATCGTCCATAAGACCGGCATGCGACGCGCCGCGACAAGGGCGTAAACACCCCCCACCACGCCAGCGCCGATCGCCTTTGCGATTAAATGGGCGCCGCCGGGCGTCGCCGAAACCATATCGCCGGCCATCAAGAGATAGAGATAGAAAGGCGCATTCTCGTGCACAATCGCCTCACTATGGGCGGCGATTGCTTTGGCCGCCGCAAGGGGCGCTAGCATTTCAACGGTGGGCGCAAAAGATAACAAAGCTGGTGCGCCGATCGCCGCAGCGATAAACGGGACCATCGCGATCAATGACAGAACGACTGAGCTGGACGCCCTGCGCCACGCGAAGAACGCGCCCACAACCCCGCGCGTTACAACACCAGCCTCATCTCGATGAACAGCGCCATCGGTGTCGACTTGATCAAGATCATCACGCTTTAGACCATCCATCCGCGATAACCCTTCCGTTGGTTAATGGGGTGCGCGACCGATGCCAGCGCGCTTGCGCCAAAACCGGACGGTTGCAATGGAAGGTCGCAATTCCCTTGCCGAATAATTGCCTTTCCAGTTCCAGGCAGGTTCCAAGCGGATCCCCGCCAGATTCTGGACAAAACCCCGACAACAAAAGAAAACCAGCGAAACAACCAAGCAGACGCCATAGAAAAAGCCGGTCTGACGACGTCAGGCCGGCTTTCAGAAGCAAGCAAGCAGGAGAAATCACTATGCCCGATTGGGCGCCTTCACCAGGCCAGCGACGCCACACAAGCAGCATGCTGTCCCACGAAGGGAAACATCTCGATAGAGAAAGTAAATCTTAATGGTAAAATTAAGCTTACTCGGTCGTTACGCGTTATAGAGACCGTATGGTGGACCGCACATCTCTCGACCCCAAGAGCGTTGCATCGAACGCTCGTTTAAAGCGCCTGGCGTCTGAATCGGGGCTCGACGTGGTGGGCGTTGCAAAAGCGGACGCTATCCCCAGCGCGCCACAGCGGTTGAAAGAATTTCTCGAACAAGGCCGCCAGGGCAGTATGGGCTGGCTTGAAGAACGCGCCCACGAACGCAGCGCGCCGCAAAACCTATGGCCATCCGTACGAAGCGTGATCATGGTGGGTCAGAACTACGGCCCCGACGAAAACCCTCTGGATTTAATTACCCATCCAGAAAAAGGCGCGATCTCCGTCTATGCGCGCGGGCGCGATTACCATGATGTCGTCAAAGGCAAGCTGAAAACCTTCGCCAGCAAGATCATTTCCGCCTGGGGCGGCGAGGTAAAAGTGTTTGTGGACACCGCCCCGGTGATGGAAAAGCCTCTCGCCGCTGCTGCGGGGATCGGCTGGCAAGGCAAACATACCAATCTCGTCTCACGGGACTTCGGATCTTGGCTCTTTCTTGGCGCGATCTTCACCACGCTTGATCTGTCTTCTGATGAGCCGCAAGGAGATCATTGCGGCGCTTGCGAAGCGTGCCTGGCGGCCTGCCCGACAGACGCCTTTCCAAGCCCCTATAAACTCGATGCGCGGCGTTGCATTTCTTACCTCACCATCGAACACAAAGACCCCATTCCCCATGAATTACGCCCACTCATGGGCAATCGCATTTATGGCTGTGATGATTGCCTCGCCGTATGCCCGTGGAACAAATTCGCCCAGCAAGCCGCTGAGCAAAAGCTCGCCGCACGCGCAGCGATGAAAGCCCCAGATCTTGCTGAGTTGGCGCGAATGGATGATATGGCTTTCCGTCAATTTTTCTCAGGATCACCGATAAAAAGAACGGGTCGAGATCGCTTCATCCGCAATGTGATGATCGCCATCGGTAATTCAAATGACGTTTCTCTTTTTGAGGCAGCGATGAGCGCCCTTAAAGACCGATCGCCTCTCGTCCGCGGCGCCGCTATTTGGGCGGTGCGCCGTCTTGCCCCGCCAGAAGAATTGCGCGCCATTAAAGAAAAATATGAACCCGGAGAAGTTGACGACATCGTGCGTCAAGAATGGTCTGCGCCGCTGGGGCGTTAAGCACCGCCTACGCCGTTTTACGACGCCGCGTCCCGCGAAACCGGGTCCAGACGCCAACGACCCCAGCCGCTTCAGAAATCAGGCCGACGGTATTTAACAACGCATACAACCAGTTTTCGATATTGAATGGCCCGCGGCGCACGGCGATAACAAGAATACGCGCGCCATAAACGCTAAACCCGATCGCTAGAGCGGCCAAAACGGCGAACACCGCTTCTCTCGCGCCGTAAAGAAAGAACCCAAGGACACCCATTCCCGCGACAAACATCATCAGGAACAGTGGAAGGATCGCGCCCCATATAAGAGCACGACTTTGTTCCTGAACATGAAATTTTTCAGGCCCGGCGCCATGAAGGCCGGCGCCGAACGCATAGCTCGCGCCATTCTTCGCCGCTCCGCCAAACCACTGACCCAATGTGCGAACAGAGGGCTGGCGCGTCGCCATAGGCGACTCCAATCGCCAAACATGGGCGCCGCGCTTTCGCAATCGGATACATAAATCCGCCGTTTCAACCGACGGCGCATCCCCCCGGAAACCGCCTGCCGCTTCAAAAGCATCCGTCCGCACAAGGAAACTCTCGCCGACTGTCATCATTTCGCCAGGTTCGTGAACGCCTGACATCTCCCATAATCGGGTGAGGAGGTTGGCGTTTTCAGGGCTTGTCGCCATATCCCCCTCGACGGCCGCAACTTCGGGGCGACGCTCGAAAAACCGCATCGCATCATTGAACCACTGGGTGGATAGGGCCGCACCCGGCTCAATAAATTGAACAAAGCGCATGCCAGGGAGCAATTTTTTCAAGCGCCGATATCCTGCGTTCCGAGCGCGACCAAGACTAACGCCCGCATCTTTCAATAGGATATAGTCAACCGTCGCCGGCAGCGCCTCGTTGTCTCCATCAAATCCAGAAGCGGTCGCGACACAGACTATTTTTAATTCGGGGAACATTTCGGCGAGACGACAGGCGCTCTCCAATAGCTCGCTCCCTCCGCAAAGGATAATCCCCACATTAGAGGCCAAATGCGGATCCTGCACCACCTGTTCGCTAACCCCCGTCTCTAAGGCGTCAACCTCATCATCTGGGTCATTGTCTGGGTCGATTGGCGTATCGGCGCTTGTGTTTTCGGAAAGAGCGACCGTCTCCGTATCCTGCAACCCGCCGAGTCGGGGGATATCGACATTTGGCGCTGTTGAAATTGAGGCGCTCAAATCCGGATAAAGCGTCTCAGCCGGTAACGCATTTCGACCCGATAATGGGCGCACCTGCGTCGACGCGAATGCTGACAGACCGACCGTGTTGCTTGGTTCCTCTGGTGGCAGGTCTCCGTCGCTTGAGACACGCGGCGCCGCGCGCCCTTTTCATCCACCAGACCCGTCAGAGACTTCCTTTAGAAAGGTGGTGGGATCTTTTACCTGATCCTGGGGCATTTCAAGATCATCTTCGCTCGCGATGCCGAAAACACCATATTTGCTCTTGTCACGAACCACGGCGCGAATGGTCTCGCCGCCGATAAGTTGTTCCTGTCCGGAGAAACCATAAACTAGTGCAGTATCCGCCAGCACATTGATGACGCGAGGAACGCCTCTGGACTTTTCCGCGATCGCGTCCATCGCCTCCTCGGAAAAAATGGGACCGTTCGCCCCCGCAATGCTGAGGCGCGTCTCGAGATACTCGTGCACTTCCTCGCGATTGAGGGGCGTCAGATGAAAATCAGCCCCAACACGCTGGCACAGCTGCAACATATCAGGCCGGTTCAGCAGCTCTTTCAACTGAGGTTGCCCGACGAGAATAAGCTGGAGAAGTTGATCCTTGCCGGCATTAATATTCGACAGCATACGAATTTCTTCGAGCATGTCGATGGATAAATTTTGCGCTTCATCAATGATCATGACGACGCGGCGATTTTGTGAATATTCATCGATGAAGAACCGTTGGAGCGCCGCGAATTTCTCGACGTGGTTCATATCCGAAAACGGCAACCCATACGCCATCAACACCCAGCTTAAGAGATCACCCCGCCCCTGTTGTATATTCGACAGAAGCGCGACGGTGTGGGAGTCGGCTAATTGCTCCAAAAGTTGATGAATAAGGGTTGTCTTGCCGCATCCAACAACACCGGTCACCACCGAAATCCCGGCGTGGTTCAGGACGCCGTATTCCAGCATGGCGTACGCCAATCGGTGACCACGCCCCCAGTAAAGAAAGGAAGGGTCCGGTTGGATCGAAAAGGGTTTTTCGTGCAGACCGTAGAATTCCTCGTACATGTCTCTACCTGCTCCACAACCCAAAAACAATGATCATCACAAAAACTCGGTACTCAGATACTCAGTAACTTTATTCGTCTAGCAGCTCTTTGGCGCGTTGCGCGCGGGGGGTCGCGCCCTCACCGTCTGCGTCAACCACACGGGTCAAATGCGCACGCGCACGATCTTTGCTGCCCGTCTGATGGAGCGCAACGCCCAAGTGGAAATGGGCCTCAATAAGATCAGGCGCTCCCGCAACGGCTTTTTCGAGGGCGGCGATTCCGACCGCTTCTTGGCCCGCCCGGAAGGTCGCCCAACCATAGGTGTCTAAGAAACTCGGGTTGCTGGAATTCGCCAAAACCTTAGCCACCTGGGCGGCCCGGGCCAGCGCTTCGGGATCTTCGGTTTTATCGGTTAGCAGCGCCGCATAATTGTTTGAAACGATAATATCGTTCGGGCGTCGCGTCAGAACGTCTTCGTAAAGAGCGAGCGCTTCATCCGACTGACCGTTCGTCAATAAAAGATCAGCCTTCAACACGCGAAGACCGTCATTTTCCGGCGCATTCGAAATCGCTTGATCAAGCAGTGTCGACGCATCTGATTGGCGCCCTTCCAACCGGTAAACACGGTAGAGAATTTCATACGCTTCGAAACGCCCAGGTGTCGCATCAATAGCATCCCTTAGGGCCTCTTTGGCCTCTGGGTTCCTATTCCCCGCCAACAGGACGCGCGCCAACAATACGCGGGCGTCGTAGGTATCCCCGCCCCTATCGATATTTGCGCGCAGTAGAGTTTCTGCTTCTTCGGCGCGACCGCTTTCCATATAGGCGGTGATTAATGTTGAAAGAGGACGGCTAGAAAGCGGCGTTTTCTCATTTTCCGCACCAAGAACATCAATGGCTCCAGTAAAGTCCTCCAACCCAGCATAAGCAACGCCAAGAATACGGGTCGCCGCAGCATCTTCGCTTTCGGCTGACTTTAGCAATTCGGCCACTTCTTCTGCGCCGCGCCAGTCCTGCTTTTGCAGACGGATAGCTGCGAGCAGTTTGAGGTTCTCCTGATCTTGGTTATTCACCGCAACGGCCTGGGTCAAAACCCGCTCTGCACGGTCAACTTTGTTATGGCGCAGAAGGAACTGCGAGAACGCTTTTGCAACAGACGCCTTTGAATCGGTGTCACTAAGGGCTTCAGCGTATTGCGCTTCAGCTGCTTCAATTTCACCCTTTTTCTCGTAAGCAGCCGCAATCAACAACTTCGCCCGCTCAATCTCCGGCGCATCCGCCAAGACCAGACGCAGATCCCCAATCGCGCCATCGGTGTCGCCATCTAAAATGCGCAGGGTGGATTTCTTGATCAGCGCTTCGGAGTTTCTGTTATCCAACTCCAGAATTTCATTGATCAGTTTCTCAGCCGTTTCCCGGTCCTCGTCGATGAGCGCGAGCGCGGCGATTTCATTCTTCGCTTTTAGCACCGTTGGCTCATCATCCTTGAGCGACGCCAACGCGCGATAAATCGGTTTTGATTCATCCACACGGCCAACCTGGCGCAGAAACGCCGCATAGGCGAAACGAAGATCGACATCATCCGTGCGCGTTTTGATGAACTCCTGGAACGTCGCATCCGCCCGTTCCTCGCCGCCGAGTTGATAATCAACCCGCACAACATCGACATATCCGCTGGTACGGTTCGGCTGCAAGGTCGTCAGCGTGACAAGCTGATCGCGCGCTTCGTCAAGACGTCCCCAATTGACCAGGCGTTGGGCGTAGGCCTGACGATAACCTGCTTGATCAGGATACTCCTCAATGAGCGCGCGGTGAGCGCTATCAACGTCTTTGTCACGACCTTCCTTCGAAAGAAGCTCGATGCGCAGCAAATGGAGCACCGTGGAACTTTTATCCACCGCCAACGCCGTATCGATCTCTTTCAACGCGCCGTCAATATCGCCCTGCTTCACAAGATCCGCTGCAATCACGGTCACCGCTTCTTGCAACGCGGGGTTAATCGAAAGCGCCTTTCGGGCAAGCTCGATTGCTTGAGCGACGTCCTCTAGCTTATAAAGAATAGCCGATTTTGCCGCGATCGCCTCGGCGTCTTCCGGCGCGAGTTCAAGCGCTTCGTCAATGATCGACAACGCCTCGGTGGAATCACCAGCCAGCAAATACATCTTCGCGATTTTCGTCTTCGCGGGAACATTCGTCGGGTCAAGACGTACGATCCGCTGCAGAAGACCAAACATTGACCGCGCGTTATTTTTTCGTTCAGCAACGACGACCATGCCTTCAAGGGCCGGAACATGGGTTTCGTCTATTTTTAGCGCGTTCCGAAACTGGACATTTGCTTTGCCCCAAAGCCCTTCTTCAAGAAATCCCTCACCGCTTTCAGTATAGCGGGCGACTTTTTCTTCTGGAGACGCGCACGCGGCCGCCAAGAGGATGGTCGCCGCCGCCAAGGCGCCGCGGAATACGATTGATCGACGCCGGGATGGGCGTTTATTCCGGGTAAGCGCATTTTCGGGCGTATGGTTGTTCGTCATTGTATTCTTAATTCCCCTAGGGTCGGCATAGCGTCTGACACGAAAAGCTGGATGCATTGTAAATGCAATCTATTAACCGGATCTATTCGATATCGCTTAGGCTGTAGGCGCTTTAGGCGGCTTCGGCAATGCCGGAACGGCCGTCGCGATGGCGCAACGATTGAGCATCTGAATTATAACGCAGGCCTTGAAGATGAAAGAAACGGCGTTGACGAGGGGTGACGGCGCCGAACAGTAATTTCGCGCCGCGACGGGCCAAATGTTTCTCCAACATCATCACGAGGCCGAGAAAGGCGCCGTCCATAAGACCGACGCCGCCATGGCCATCGGTTGGCGCCAAATCGAGACGAACGTCCCCATCGGCCGCCGCCGCCGCGCGAAATGCTTGGCGAACGCTATCCAAATCGTTCTGTTTTAAATCACCGGTTAAGCGAACAACGCCATCGGCGAAAACGGCTTTTGCCGGCGCATCAACAGCGCGCGGCTTTACCAACGCCAACGGCGCCGCCTTTTTTACGATAAGAGACGCAAGGCTCATCGCGTCTTTCGCGTAGCGCTTCCATAGCGAGGGCTCCTGGATGATGCGCCACGCCCATTCGAGCCCCGTACGTCCCATCCACGCAGGCGCACGCTGAATTGACCCAGCGGTGAAATCAACAACCGCCCCCAAATGAGACATCACCGGCGCATCCAGTCGATCGGCGTTTTTAACGATCCAACGATTACCTTTTTCCGCACCAAGGGCCACGACGATGAAATCAGGCCCTGCTGCATTGATTTCTTCAATAATCGCCGGCGTACTCATCGCCTCAAGATCACCGAAGCCAGGGTTCAAGAAACCAACGCTTTCAAGACCGCCAGGACGATCATTGAGGGCTTCGTGAGCAGCTTCAGCCGCACCGTCGCGTCCGCCAAAGAAAAAGACTTTTAGACGGCGCCCCCGGAAGCCAGCGCGGTTTCGCAGTGCTTCAAAAATGTCTGATCCAGCGCAGCGCTCTTCCAAAGGCGCTCCCGCCAATTTTGCGAGTTTCACAAGAGGCGCGCCGTCAGCAAAACTGAGATCGTGGTCCAGAATATCAGCGCGGGCGTTTGGTCGCGATGCAGCGGCGCACAACATGTTCACATTCGGGGTGACGAATGCGACGCGACGATTGTCCCGAACGGCTTGCTCAATTGACAGCGCGGCCCCAGCCACCGTCGAAACATCAACCGGCAACCCAAAAACCGCCCATACATTGCGATCGAAATCGTCTTGCTCAAAAGGACGAACCAAGGCGGCGCTATCGCTCGGTATTGAGCGTTCAGACGCCGCTTCTTGGGGTTTCACAGCATTTGATGTTGTCGCTACCATGTTCTTTGTCGTCCCTGCCGCCGTCTAACGCTTCAGCTTTTGAGGGAGGCGCCATGCCTCCAATACGCCTCATACGAGCAAGGATCGCGCCATTAACCTTTGGATTTATAGTAAACGAAATGTTTCGAAGGGTTAACGCTGCAGAGCATGAAACTATGCCGAATCGAGCGTCTGCGCCCGCCAAACGGTCATTTTCTACGTCGGTTTTGCCCTGCACTCATGGGATAAAGGCCAAAAGCGCCGACATGCGCGAATTTGCCTGGATTGCCGCGGCGCAAAATTTGCAGCAGAACAAGCATTGATTGAATGTAACGATGTCTGAACACGCCTGACATCAGAGCGTGATATGACGACGAAGGTCGGCCGTATCGATGGGCGGCGGGCGACGATTATCGCTAGCGCCACTATTCTTCGGAAGACCGGAGTTTTAACCTAATCTAGCCATGATGCCGACTATATGGTTCAGGGTGATCGTAGGACGATAGGCGGGCCGGGCGTAGAAGCGCCATTAGGCCACGACACTAAAGGTAACAAAGAGGCGAACCATGGGTGACGACTTCAAACTAGAAGACATTATGATCATCCTGCAGCGTCGGCTGCTCTATTTTTTGGTGCCGACCGTGTTGCTGATGCCGGTCGGGATCGTCGCGATCATGCTCCTTCCCGCGCAATACACGGCCGAGGGCACGATCCTCGTTGAATCTCAACAAATTCCGGAGCAACTTCTTCAGACGTCTGGCAACAGTTACGCGCAAGAACGCATCCAGGTAATTCGCCAACGGGTTATGACCCGTGACAGACTCCTGGGCGTGGCGGATAAATTCGACCTTTTTCCGCGCTCCCTAAACTACTCAGAGTCAGAAAAAGTCAGCAAAATGCGCGAACGGCTTCGCCTGCGTCTCATTTCAGCTGACCCAGGTCGTCGTCGCTCGCGCCAGGATGGCACAATCGCTTTCAGTGTGTCCTATTCAGACCGCGCGAAAGACAAAGCATATCTCGTCGCCAATGAATTCCTGACCCTGTTTCAAACAGAAGATGCGAAGACAAGAACACGAGGCGCTTCGGAAACGACAGAGTTCTTTGAGCAGGAAACCCGCCGCCTGCGTGCGACGGTGGATGCCCTTGATGGACGTGTCTCCACTTACAAAGAACAAAATAGCGACGCCTTGCCGGAACATTTAAGTCTTCATATCCAGCAATCAGAGCGCGCGGCCCAAGACCTGAATGACACCAACAGCCAAATTTCATTGGCGCAGGAGGAGTTAAGGTCCCTGGAAATGCAGCTGGCGAGCTATTTGACCAGCGGCGCCGCGGTCGACGGCCCCGCACAGGAATTGTCGCGTCTAAAGGCTGAACTTGCCAGTTTAAAGGCCGATAAAACCGACCAACACCCAGACGTGCGCGCTGTCGCAAGCCAAATTCGGTCCATTGAGAGCCAATTGCAGCCAAGCCGCACCATTCAAGCGTTGCGACGGGAACTTGACGCGAAGCAAGAGACCCTACGGGCGGCGCGGACATCGGACGAAACGTCTACGGAGGACTTGGAAGCCTTGTCGATCGCCGTTTCCGAAGCCCGCCAAGCGCTCAGCAACCAACTCACCCAGGAAGCTGCTGGCGCCGGAAACGACTTCTTCGCCGCTTCATTACGCGGCAGGATGGAAATCGCCATCAACCGTCTCACCGCGCTCAATGAAAAAGCCACCTTGTTGCGCGAGCAAATGAATACACTGGAAGATCGTATCGCTCGCACGCCGGCGGTGGAACGGGGCCTCGCGACGCTGATCCGTGATCGTCAAAACGCCTACAGTCAGTACGAACAAATTCAAGGCAAGCAACAACAGGCGGTGATCGCCGAAAACCTGGAAGAAAATCAGAAGGCTGAGAAGTTCTCCATCCTTGAACCGGCCGTTCAGCCTGATAAACCATCAAGCCCGAACCGGCCGAAACTTATTGTCATGGCGATCGCAGGCGCCATCGGGGCTGGCATGGGCTGCGCCCTATTGGCTGAACTTTTGATGGGCGCTATTCGCGGACGCGATCATTTGACTTCGCTATATGGCGAACCGCCCATCGCCATCGTGCCTTATGTGCGCCTTGCGAATGAGCGGCGCTTTAAACTGCCGGCTTTTGGCGGCGGCAAATCATCATCGAAAGGCCAGGATCTACGCCGCGCCGCATGATGGCGCTGCAAGTGAATGAGCCGCCGCGGAAGATCGACCGCGTCGCTATTCACCACAAATCAACGTTATGTGTTTGAGTTAAGAGCGCTCGCGACCCGACACCCGCATCCTGCGCCGAAGAGAAACAATATGGACCGCATCAGAGAAGCAGTACAACGCGCCCGTGATTCCAGACCCAACGCGCGCCCGCATCAAAGCGGCGCCGCAACGGCAGCGCAATCAAGCGTTCAACGCAGCGCCGATCCGAGCCGCCCCAGAGCGCGCGCGCAGAACACCGACCTTGATCGTTTTCGCAAGGTTAAATGCGATTTTGACCGTTTCGCCGCCAACCGTATTATCTCCAACGAACAAGATCCCGTTTTAAATGCTTATCGCGTCCTGCGGACGCGAGTGCTTCAACGCATGGAAGAAAACAATTGGCGCACGGTCGCCATCGTTTCCCCGGGCGCAAGCGCCGGCAAAACAGTCACCGCCATCAATCTTGGGATCGCCATTGGGTCAAAAGAGGAATCGCGCTCGACGATCATTGATCTGGATTTTTATCGCCCTCGCGTCGCCCATTATCTTGGTCTCGAAGATCCGCCGTCGATCCTTGATTTCTATGAGGGAAAGAAATCACTGGAGGACGTGACCATGCGCCCAGACCTCATGAATACATTGGTGATCGCCAATGAGCGCGTCACGCGGCGCGGCGCGGAGCACCTGACCTCCGCCAAAACCGACGAGCTTATCGACCGAGCCGTCAACGAATTTGGCTCCCGCATTGTTATTTTCGATATGTCCCCGATCCTTGGCTGCGATGACACCATCGCCTTCATGCCAAAGGTTGATTGCGTGTTGCTCGTCGCGGCAAGCGGTCAAACACGGATCTCGGAATTTAAAGAAGCCAAAAGATTATTGAGCAAAGCCAATCTTGTCGGCACATTACTCAACAAGGCGCCGACCGCCTTTTTGCCTAACCCATATTACTAGAGCCGCCTTTTCCGACGGCGCGTCGGAACCCCTCGAATTGGAACTATTTTCGGTGATGCTTCAGGGTCAACAATGGTAATTTCGCCCAAGAAATTAACATGAATCGCGGACAACTACCCAAAGATTGACACAACCCCAAGCGTATGAAACGCAGGCGGTGCTACAATCTACTAACCATATTTAGCGTATATTACTGTATAAGCCGCTTCAATCATGGGCGCGCCGGGCAATGCCCGGAACCCCGCGAAATAAGGCGGTGTAAAACGTGCGCTGTCGGCTTGAGAAAGGACCTTGAAATCCGAGAGTAAACTACTCAGTTTAAAATTATATAGTTGCGTACCGCGTTGCAAAACGTTGGGTCACTAATTCCGGCCTAATCTGGACCTCCTCGCGAGGCGCCGAAGACCCCCGAAGCCCAAAGCTTCACAGAAGGGTCGGGCGAACCGCGACCAGATCAGCCCTCCGCCGAAACGCCGTTCATCCGTTGGATACAACCATGAAACTATCTTCGTCCGTCACAACAGCGCTCATTATTTTCGGGCTGATCATTCTTTACTTCGCCGTGCGCACATTGAGCCCCGCCGCAACCCCAAGCAATGCCGGCGATCAAACCGCCGCCTCAGACATCGAACGGATTACCGTTGTCACCGAAACGATCTCGCCCCAGGATTGGCGTGACGTCGTAACCGTGCGTGGTCGTACCAAAGCCGAAAGAAAAGTCACGGTGCGAGCGGAAACATCCGGCACGATCGCCGAGACGCCGACCGCCCTTGGCGCCCAAGTCAAAGAAGGCGACGTCCTTTGCCGCTTGCGCGTCGCCGCGCGACAAGCCGCCCAACGCGAAGCCCGCGCCGCCCTGAAAAAGGCGCGCCTAGATTATAACGCCGCTTTGGAATTGGCGGGAGAAGGTTTTAGGTCTGAAACCTCCGTCGCCAGCATGAAAGCAGCCCTTGATCTTGCCAGCGCCAATGTTGAACGCGCGACCATTGATCTTGACCACACCACGATCAAAGCGCCGTTCGACGGTGTGTTCGACGGGCGCAGCGTGGAAGTCGGCGACTATGTCCGCATCGGCGATCCATGCGGTGTCGTCATTCAACGATCGCCATTCCTGGTGGTCGGCGCCGTTCCGGAACGCGACGTCGCGAAGATCACCACCGGTGACCCGGGTGAAGCGACCCTAGCGACGGGGGAAATTCTTGCCGGCACGGTGCGTTTCGTTGCGTCCGCAGCCAACCCAGACACCCGCACCTTCGATGTTGAGCTGCAAGTGCCGAATGATGACGGCGCCCTGAGGGATGGCGTCACCGCGACGTTCCGCATTTCTGCTCAACAACGCGCCGCCCATTTGCTGCCGCGTTCAGCCCTGATCCTCGATGATGAGGGGCGCATTGGCGTACGTCATATCAGCGACAACAACACGGTCGCCTTTACGCCGGTCAGTTTAATCGGCGAAGGGGCAAGCGGCGTTTGGGTAAACGGTTTAACCGGTGCCGCTCAAGTGATCATCAGAGGGCAGAATTATGTGCGCGCCGGTGAGCAAGTGAATATCGCGAAATCGGGCAAGTCCACAGCCTCGATCGGCCCGCAACACCCAAACGCGGCGCCTAATGGGAGCGTCCTATGACAGGGCTCATTGACGCCGCCTTCTCCCGCGTTCGGGTTGTTCTGACCGCTCTTGTCGTGATGGTGCTGTTCGGCACCATCTCTTACATTAACATTCCACGTGAAGCTCAACCAGATATCACAGCGCCGTTTGTTCTGATCACCATGCCCCTGCCCGGCGTTTCGCCGGAAGATGGCGAACGACTTTTGGTGCGGCCGACGGAACTTGAACTGCAAAGCATCGAAGGTCTCTTACAGACCGACAGCCTCGCCTATGATGGGGCAGCGCAGATTACCCTGGAATTTCAGACGACCGTTGACATCGACCAAGCATTACTTGACGTGCGCGAAGCGGTTGATCGCGCGAAGACAAAATATCCGACGAACGCTGAAGAACCGATCGTCAGTGAATTCAATCTGCAAAATCAATTCCCCATATTGACGGTCATCCTATATGGCGATGCGCCGGAGCGCGCGCTCTATCAAACGGCGCAACGCCTACAAGACCGAATGGAGAGCGTTGGCGGCGTTCTGGAGGCGCGGTTAACCGGCGCCCGGGAAGAGCTGCTGGAAGCCATCCTTGCCCCGAGCACCCTAGATTCTTACGGGTTGACGGAAATCGAAGTCGCCAACGCCATCACCGCGAACAATCAACTTGTGACCGCCGGTTCCATCGATACGGAAGATGCGCGCTTTGCGATCAAAGTGCCGGGGCTGATTAAAAACGCCGCCGATTTAATGGCGGTGCCGGTCCGCGCAGATGGCGATAACGTCGTCACGATCGGCGATATCGCCGAAGTGCGGCGCACATTCGTCGACCGCACTGGCCACGCTTTATTCAACGGGCAACCCGCCATCGGCGTTGAACTGTCTAAGCGCGCCGGGTCTAACATCGTGGAAACGATCAACGCCGCCCGCGCCGTTATCGAAGAAGAAGCCGGGTTTTGGCCCGCGTCGATACGCTACGAAATCCTCAATGATCAATCGGTTGAGGTGAAGGATAATCTTGAGGGGTTGACGACATCGGTCATTGCGGCGGTGCTCCTCGTGATGATCGTCATCGTCGCCGCCCTCGGCTTACGCTCCGCCGTAATGGTGGGAATCGCGATCCCCAGTTCGTTTCTCATTGGGTTCCTGCTGTTATCTAGTTTTGGATATACACTGAACATGATGGTGATGTTCGGGCTCGTTCTCGCCGTGGGGATGCTCGTCGACGGCGCTATTGTGATCATCGAATTCGCCGATCGCCGAATGGCTGAAGGGGCGGACAGGACCACGGCGTTCTCAGACGCGTCAAAGAGAATGTTCTGGCCGGTGATCACCTCAACCGCCACCACATTGGCGGCGTTTGTTCCATTTCTGTTTTGGAACAGCGTCCCGGGCGAATTCATGAAATATCTGCCCATCACGCTCATCTTCGTGTTGTTGTCGTCGTTGCTCGTGGCCCTAATATTTTTGCCGGTGGTCGGATCTGTCTTTAAGATTCCGACCTGGATCAAAAATCAATTCGGCCTGAAGGGTAAGACCGATGTCACCGCGACCCAGGAAATAGACGAGGTAGATCCGACAACCCTCTCGTCGTTGTTGGGCTTCTACGCGCGATCATTGAAGGCGCTTGTGCAGCGCCCTCTGCTCATCATGGGGGCCGCTGTCGCCTTCGTATGGGTGTCGATGACCGCGTTCCAAATGGCCTCGCCCGATGTTGAATTTTTCATTCGCGACGATAATGAAGAAGTGAACCTTCTCGTCTTGGCGAGGGGAAATCTGTCTGCAGAACAAAAAATCTCGATCGTTCAGGAAGTCGCTGATCGTGTGCAGGGGCACGAAGCAATTGAGCATCTATATCTGCAAACAGATGCGCGGATCGCCCAGGGACGCGACATCCCATCAGAGGCAATAGGCCAGGTCGCGTTAAACCTTATCGATTATGCCGACCGCAAACATTCGCGAGTTCTCGTCGAGGATTTTCGTGACCTCGTCAGCGACGTGCCCGGCGTCGTTGTAGAAGTTCGCCAGCGCGAAGGCGGCCCGCCGGTTGGGAAGGATGTGGTAGTAGAAATTTCCGCGCCAGATTTTGGCGCTATGGTCGTTGCGGCCAGAAAAGTTCGCGCCCATATCGAGAGTGCGATGACAACCGCGAACGGCCGTGAAGTACCCGTTTACATGGACCATGAGGACTCGTTGCCCTTGCCCGGTATCGAATGGTCGTTAGGGGTCGACCGAGCGCTCGCCGGACAATATGGCCTTTCCATCCAACAATCCGGCGCCATGTTACAATTGGTGACCGATGGCTTGTTAGTCGATCGCTATCGCCCGGATGATTCCGATGAGGAAATCGATATTCGCGTTCGCTTCCCAGAAGAGAACCGAAATATCTTTTCTCTCGACGCCGTCAAAGTTCAAACGCCAAATGGCGCCGTCCCCATCACAAACTTTGTCACCCGAGAAGCGCGCCCGCAGGTCGATCGTATTGTTCGGCGGGATGGCAAACGCATCATTGAGGTGAAAGGCAACGCAAACACGCTGATCACGGGTCACACGATTAGTCAGGACGAAGCTATTGCGAATATGAAAGCCTGGCTGGCGGAGACCGATTTGGGGCCCGGTGTCACTGCAACGTTACGCGGCGCCGACGAGGAAACGGCCGAAGCGGGCGCCTTTTTCGCCTCAGCCATGCTCGCCTCTCTTTTTATGATCGCGATGATCCTTTTGCTGGAATTCAATAGCTTTTACCATTCGCTCCTAACCCTGACAGCCGTCGTGTTCTCCGTCTTCGGCGTGCTCCTAGGGGTCGCCATTGCCGGGCAATATGTCAGCGTCATTATGACGGGTGTCGGCATTGTGGCCCTTGCGGGGATTGTGGTGAACAACAACATCGTCTTGATCGACACTTATCAGCACTTGCGAAAAACTGGCTTGCCGGTCGAAGCGGCCGTCGTGCGCACCGCCGCGCAACGCATTCGCCCTGTTCTCTTGACCACAGCGACGACGATCCTTGGTCTTTTGCCTATGGTCTTTGAGCTGAATATTGACTTCGGCGCGGGGACGATTTCGCGCGGATCAGCAACCTCCGATTGGTGGGTGCTGTTATCATCCGCCATCGTTTACGGGCTTGCCTTTTCGACGGTCCTCACCCTGATTTTGACGCCTGTCATGCTCGCAGCCCCGTCGATCTTGCGCCGACGGACTGAAAACCTGTTCAAGAGATTCAACGAAAAGCGAAACGCTGGTATTGGCTCTCCCACTGGGCGTCGGCCTTATGATAAAAGCCGTCCCGTTGTGCCAAAAGCTGCCGAGTAAAATCTCGGCGGCGCACAAAACAAGTTTCAAAGGGAAGGAACCAGAATGATCATCGTTGAAGGATACGCCCGACTTGCGGACCCAAGCAGGCTCGATGAGTTCCGCGCGGCGGCCGAAAAACAAATCGCCGCAAGCCGCGCTGAGCAAGGGTGCATCGAATATGGGTATGCGATCGACCTTCTCGACCCGAGCATGATCCGCGTCTCAGAACGCTGGAAGGACTGGGCGGCGTTGGAAAGCCATTTCAAAGAGCCCCATATGGCGGTCTGGCGCGCGACACTCGCAGATCTAAAGATCGCCGAACGGTCGCTGCGCGCCCATGAGGTCAAAGATACGCGCGACCTTTAAGGCGCGGGGTTTCCGGCGAAACCTTGCCCGATCATTGTGGAGAAGATGATTAGCTTTACGGCCTGACCAGTTTACTGGCCCTCACCCTTGGGTTCTTCATCTTCCGGTAGGGTCAAGACCTGCCCAGGATAAATCAGATCCGGATCTCGAATTTGATCCGCGTTTTCCGCATAGATGACCGTATACTGAAAACCGCTGCCATAGACGCGCCGCGCGATGCGCCACAAGCTGTTGCCTGGTTGCACGATGATGTTGCCGTCGCTGAGGACAATATCCTCTGGGCGCGCTCGTTCGAATGGAAGCTCAAGCGCATAGGCGGGCCGGCGCTCAGCATCGAGTTGTATCACTTGAAGCGTGTAAACCCCGGGGTTAATGCCCTGCGCAGTGATCCGCCAGCGGCCGGCGTCATCCGCCATCGCTTCGCCGAAAAACTGTTTATTGATAAAGAGCTGAACGACACGCGCCGGTTCTGCGCGGCCGGAGAAAATAACGGTGCCGGAGTTATCATAGTCGATGGCTTCTAACGCCAAAGGACCAAACGCGGGGCTCGGATCACGCGGATCTTGTAATACTTCTGTCGCCCCGCCAGGCGTCGTGCGCAAGATGAGCGGCTTATCTCCGGGGCGTTCGGGGACATAAATGACGATCGTTTCTTCTGAACGCACGGTCAACCCGTCCGTTGTCGTCATTTCGAGGGAGAGCTCCACTGTCCCCGCCTCCAGCGGGGTCTCGGTCACAATCACCCAAGCGCCGTCGCCGCCGGCGGTTTCGCTCGCTAAAGGGTCACCATTTGCAAAGACGGTCACCGAGGCGCCCGGCGCCGCGCGGCCAGCGATGACGGCGTCGCCGGACCGGTCTACCCGGACGATATCAAAACTCGGCAGGCGCGCCGCCGTCGCCTCAGTCGTCTCATCATCCTCGGTCTCAGCCGGCGCCGTCGCCTCGACGGGTTGTTCCACCGGGGGCTCGATGAGCTGATAGCGTTCCGCCAGCTTCCACCCAACAAACCCCAAAATGATCAGCAACAGGAAAATGATGACAACGCGCATAGACTTCCGCCCTTTTTATGTGTCGCTCCCGCTAAGGAGCCCCCCTTGATGGCCCTATTCACAGGCCTCGTTTGTTCGCCTCGATTGACGGGTAACCCGCTTCGCAGACAATTGAACCATGCGCCGCCACCCCGGGACCCAACGGCCTTTCAGCCGGGCGACGCCGCCCCCACAATCTCGGCCGTTGATCGACTTTACCAACAGCGCGACACTGGTACAATGTCGGCTTGCAAAAGCGAAAAAATCTTATGAAATCTCTTTTAGTGTACTGCGGCTCCCGGGCCGGCGATAATCCGCGCTTTATCGAAGCCGCCCAATCCCTTGGCAAAGACGCCGCCGCACGCGGCTGGCGCATCGTTTACGGCGGGGGCAATCTGGGCCTGATGGGCGCGACTGCCGCCGCCGCGCGGGACGCGGGCGGCGACGTTTTTGGCATTATCCCCGAATTTCTGGTCGATCGCGAAGGCGTCTTGGATGGGGTGCGCCACACCATCGTTCAATCGATGCACGAACGCAAAATGATGATGTTTGAGGAAGCCGACGCCATCGTCACCCTACCCGGGGGGATCGGCACCCTGGAAGAGGTGGTGGAAACCGTCTCCTGGGCCCGGCTTCAACTGCACCGCAAGCCGATCATCATGCTGAATATTGATAATTTTTGGACGCCCTTCCATACCCTATTGGAGCACATCGTCCAAAAGCAATTCGCCGATGAAGAGCTGATGGATGACTTTGTCTTCGTTGACGCCGTCGCGGATGTTATCCCGGCCGCCGATGAGCATCTATTGCGCACGGTCGCCTGATAAGGTCTTTGTGTGAAACAAAAGCGATCAGGCTGACTCGCCATTCAGCCGGCGGCGGGATTTTTCAGCGCCAATCAACGGAAAGAGCACTTGCATTTCCGGGCCCGTCGCGCGGCCGGTTAGAGCGAGGCGAAGGGGTTTAAACAGCATCTTCCCCTTAGCGCCGGTTTTTTCTTTCACGGCTTGCGTGAAGGCGCCCCAGCTATCGTCGGTAAGGGGATCATCCGGCACCAAATCCGCAGCGGCGCGACAAAAATCTGCGTCGTCAATATCCGGCTGCACTGCGCCGTCAACAACGTCGCGCCACAATGACGCCTCGCTAAGCGTTGCAACATTGCCGCGCACAGCAAGCCATAACGCTTCGGGCACGTCTAATGCCCCCAACCGATCCGCAACCGCGCCGTAAGGCGTTTCATGCAGGATTTTGCCGTTTAACGTCGCCAGTTCGCCATCATCGAAACGCGCTGGCGCGCGACCAACTGTGTCGAAGCTAAACGCCGCCGCAAGGGCCTCTAGGTCCCGCTCTGGCGCGACGGGTTGAGCCGTGCCTAAGCGCGCGAGCAAACTCGTGACCGCCGACGGCTCCAATCCCTGATCGCGCATCGCCTCGATCGAGAGGGACCCAAGGCGTTTGGATAAGCCCTGCCCATCGGCGCCAATCAACAACGAATGGTGGGCAAACTGCGGCAACGCCCCATTTTTTGCTTCGCCATCCAGCGCGATTAGCGCCGCGATCACTTCGACTTGCACGGCCGTATTCGTCACATGGTCTTCGCCGCGAATGACATGAGAGATTTTGTAATCCACATCATCGATGCAACTTGGCAGTGTATAGAGATACATCCCGTCAGCGCGAATTAGGACTGGGTCCGAAACGGACCCGGTATCGACCACCGTTTCCCCCCGAATTAAATCCATCCAGCTGACTTGCTCTTGGGACAGCTTAAATCGCCAATGGGGTTTGCGCCCCTCGGCTTCAAAGGCGGCCTTTTCTTCATCACTAAGGGCGAGACCCGCCCGATCATAGACGGGCGGCTTACCGCGGGCGAGTTGCAAGCGGCGCTTACGCTCCAACTCCTCGGGCGTTTCATAACAAGCATATAGAAGACCCGCCTTTTTAAACGCGTCAGCGACGGCGTCATACCGGTCGAACCGGGCCGATTGTTTAAATGTGTCGTCCCAGGAAAGACCGAGCCAGGTCAGATCCGTCTTGATTCCCTCCTCATAGGCCGCCGTTGAGCGCGCCTGGTCCGTGTCATCGATCCGCAGGATAAATTCGCCCTTTTGGCTTTTGGCGAACAACCAATTCCAAAGGGCGGCCCGGACATTGCCCACATGGAGCTTGCCGGTGGGCGATGGGGCGAAACGAACTTTAACGGTCATAGATGGGTACGGGATCTGGCGATGAAAAAGCGGAGGGTTACGCTAGCCAGTCGATGGGGTCAATTATTGAAGCTTCGCCCAATTGCACCCGGTATCACAGTAAATAGTTACTAAAAATTTCCATTCCTACGCCAGGATCGGGTCTTCATATGAGGTCGCCAACGGACAATGGGGCAGCGTTAGCGAGGGGAGCGGACGGAGCCCAATACCATGCATTGTTTTGCTTGTGATAGTATCACATAGGCCAAGCATGGATTTTACCCCGAGGGTAAGCTCGATCCGCCTTTTGAATGCGTATGCAGGAGCATCCAGTTGAGTTCAGTTATCGTCAACAATCGTGTTGATTTCATCGCCGCAGGGTTATCGGCGGCGTGTGTCGCCCATTGTCTCGCCCTACCGATTCTTGGGGCGTTCGCGCCGTTATTCGCCGCTTGGGCCGAATTAGAATGGATACACAAAGTCTTCGTTCTTTTGGCCGCGCCCCTGTCGCTCTACGCGATCAGCCGCCGAACCGCCATGCCAGGCTGGATCCCCTTTGCGAGCATGGCGTTGACGGGGCTTTGTCTCATGGTCGCGGCGGCCTTTGTGGAACCGCTTCGCGCCTATGAAACACCCCTCACCGCCCTCGGCGGCGTTTTGTTGAGCAGCGCCCATATCGGATGGTGGCGCCGCCATGGCCTGAACCCTACGGGAGACCGAGCGGCTGAATGACGGCAACGCCCCTAATATCCGCGACCAACGAACAGGTCGTCGAGGGACCCGCCCCGTCCTCTCTCGCCAGCATTCTCAGCCCATCTATAACTCTCGCGATCTGGCGGCGCGACCTAGGCCGAACGCTGATGAACGCCGCTGAAGCGGCGTGTCGCGGAAGGATGCGGTTTTCAAGCGCCTTTTATCCTTTTGAACAAACTGACGTCTTGCGGGTTCACGCAGAGCTTGCCGAGAAGACGACAAAAGACATTGCCCCCATCGCCGACGATCTGATCGGCCTCGCCGGTTTATTCGCCGGTATTTGCGATGGGACGCGCGTACGGGTCCGCCTGGAAACCGTGGCGGACGATGGATGTTCTCGTTTTCATTTCGACAATGTCGCCATGCGCCTTGTGGTGACCTATCGCGGCCCCGGCACCCAGTGGGTCTCACCGGCCTTCGCTGCAGACGCCTATGGGCGACAGGAAAAATACAAGGGGCCGGTCAATCAAATGCAGACCGGCGATGTCGCCATATTCCGTGGACGAAAGAGCAATGTCGTCGGGATGACGTTGCATCGATCGCCGCCACGTCTCGCGAATTCGCCCGTGAGGATACTGGGCGTCGTGGACATTGACGACGGCTAATCTCGGAAGCAGCGAGGGCCGTTATCCACGGTCGCGCCATCCATTGGTGATCGGGTACCGCCTGTCGCGACCGAAATTCACCCGCGTCACCTTTGGCCCCGGCGGGGCTTGACGGCGTTTGTATTCGGCAACGTATAGAAGATGCTCTATGCGCCGCACCACCGCTTCCTCATACCCTTCGGCGATAATGTCACCGACACTCATTTCACGCTCGACAAGGCGCTCCAGAATGGCGTCTAGAACATCATAGGGCGGTAGAGAGTCTTGGTCCGTCTGGTCGGCGCGCAATTCGGCCGATGGGGCCTTTGTGATGATCCGCTCGGGGATGACGAGGCCGGCGGGGCCTTTCAAGTCACCGGCGTGGTTTTTGTTGCGCCATTCGCACAAACGATAGACATCCGTTTTATAAATGTCCTTTAACGGATTATACCCTCCATTCATATCGCCGTAGAGCGTCGCATAACCGACAGACATTTCAGATTTGTTCCCGGTCGTCAGCACCATCGAGCCAAATTTATTCGACAGCGCCATGAGCAAGACGCCCCGCACCCGAGATTGTATATTCTCTTCCGTCACATCGGGCGGGCGATCGGCAAAGGCGGGCGCCAGCATCTCCCCAAAGGCGCGCACGGCCGGTTCAATAACGATGGACTCGTAAGAAACCCCAAGGGCGCTCGCGCATTGCTCAGCGTCTTCAAGGCTGTGATCGGCGGTGTATTGGGATGGCATCATCACACAACGCACGCGCTCAGCCCCCAGCGCGTCGACAGCGATTGCAGCCGTTAGCGCAGAATCCACCCCGCCCGACAAGCCGATGACAACACCCGGAAAACGGTTCTTTTCAATATAGTCCCGCACCCCCATGACGACGGCGCGATACATCTCTTCTTCGCCCCGCACCCAGACCGCCTCGGGCCCGCTTTTGCATTGCCACAGGTTTTCTTGTGGATCGTTTGCCTTTGGATCGGCGTTCTTGCGCCATTGGGTCAGATAGACGCCCTCTTCGAATTGGGGCGCGCGACAGACAACATCGCCGGCGCGATCCATCACGAAACCAGCGCCCTCAAAAATCACCTCATCCTGCCCGGCGAGTTGATTGACAAACAACAGGGGGAGACCCATCGCTTGGCATCGCTCTTTGGCGGCGGCGACGCGTTCATCGAGGCTCGTCACCCGAAACGGCGATCCATGGGGAACAATGAAAAAATCCGCGCCCTGCTGCGCCAAATGCTCCCCCGCCCCCGGCAACCACATATCCTCGCAGACCATCAACCCCAATTGCACCCCGCGAAACGGCGTTGGCGTTGGATAGTCCGGTCCCGGCGTAAATCGGCGCGGCTCATCAAAGACGCCATAATTCGGCAAGCGCACCTTACGACGAATGGCGTTGATCTCGCCGCCATCCAAAAGGAACGCACAGTTATAGAGAGCCCCCTCTTCCCTCCAGGGCGCGCCAATGATCATGGCCGGCCCACCATCGGCCGTTTCTCTCGCGAGCGCTTCGACAGCCTCGCGACACGCGCGTTGATATGCCGGTTTTTGAACAAGGTCTTCCGGCGGGTAGCCCGATACGACCAGTTCACAAAAAACCGCGAGGTCAGCGCCGAGCGCTGCCGCCTCGGCGCGGCCCGCGATTATCTTTTTAACATTGCCAGCGATGTCGCCGACGGTTGGGGCGATCTGACAAAGGGCGATGGAAAGAGCGTCTGTAGCAATTTTTGACATGAGGCCGTGATACGCCTGCTGCAACGCACGAACAAGATGAGGCGCTGGCAAAGGCGCCAATGGGCGGACAGGATCGCCACCCATGAGGGGTGGGCATCGCTCGGCGCCTGGGATAGTTTGTCGACAACCATCAACAGCCTAGGGGAACCCTCACATGCGCGCTCAAACCCGTCTTTCATCATTCGCCATGAACATCGGCGTGACGATCATGACGACCCTAGCGGCCGCAACGCTCAGCGCTTGCGGCGGCGCCATTCCGACCGACGCGAACGAGGCATCGGCGCCGGCTGTAGAAGCGGCTGGCGAAGACATCGCTTCGAGCGATGCAGAATTGGCGCGGTTAGCGGCCCGGGCTGAAAAGGTCACCATCATTCGCGATGATTACGGGGTGCCCCATATTTATGCTAAAACGGACGCCGATGCCGTGTTCGGCCTTCTCTACGCGCAAGCCGAAGATGATTTCCCACGCATTGAGCGCAACTATGTCTGGGCCATCGGCCGCTTGGCGGAGGTCGAAGGCGAAAGCGCCATTTTTAGCGATCTGCGCGCCCGGCTTTATATGTCAACGGCCGAGGCGAAGGCGGCGTTCGAAAGTGCGCCAGATTGGTTGAAAGAGCTTTGCCATGCGTATGCGGATGGCCTGAATTACTATCTCGCGACCCATCCGGAGGTAACGCCCGCTCTTTTGACGGCCTTTGAGCCATGGATGCCGATGTATTTCTTCGAAGGCTCCATCGGCGGCGATATTGAACAGATCCCCCTTGCGGGCATCGAAGCGTTTTATGGCAACGTGGAGAATGACGGCGCCCCGCGCAACGCCCCACCCCGCCTTGATGATCGCGCGTTAAAATTCCCGGAACCGGCCGGCTCTAACGGGTTCGCCATCGCCGGCGAGTTAACCGAATCCGGCGATGCGATGCTGCTCATCAACCCCCATACGAGTTTTTACTTCCGCGGCGAGGTGCATGTGCAATCGGAGGAAGGGTTGAACGCCTATGGCGCGGTGACTTGGGGGCAATTCTTCGTATACCAAGGGTTTAATGAACATAACGGATGGATGCATACTTCGACTTTTGTCGATTTTATCGATGAGTTCGTTGAAGAAGTCTTCGAGCAAGACGGTGCATTATATTATCGCTATGGGGATGAAGCACGAGCCGTTGACGTCTCAGAGGTGACGCTAAAATTCAAAGACGGCGACGGGATGGGCGAACGGCGCTTCCCCATCTACCGCACCCATCATGGCCCCATCACCCATATGGTTGACGGCAAATGGACGGCGACCAAAATCAACTGGGATCCGGTGAACGCCCTCTCTCAGTCTTTCCTGCGCACCAAAACAACGGGCCATGACTCCTTTTGGAAAATGATGGATATCCGGACGAATTCGTCCAACAACACCGTTTTCGCCGATAACAAAGGTAATATCGCCTACTACCATGGAAATTTCGTACCAAAGCGCGATCCGCAATTCGATTATTCCGCGCCCGTTGACGGCGCAGACCCCGCGACGGATTGGCAAGGCCTTCACGCGCTTGATGAAATAGTCACGGTTGTTAATCCGGCCAATGGCTGGATCCAAAACGCCAACTCCACGCCCTTTACATCGGCCTTGGAATTCAGCCCCAAGCGGGAGGACTATCCTGTTTATATGGCACCGGACCCGGAGAACTTTCGCGGCATTCACGCCGTTCGAGTGTTGAAGGATCAAAAAGATTTCACCCTCGATAAGCTGATCGACATCGCCTACGACCCTTACCTTCCCGGCTTTGAAAAACTGATCCCTGGGCTTATCGCCGCCTATGACGCCGACCCGGCGCCAGACAGCCCCCTTAGCGAAGCCATTGACATGCTGAAGGATTGGGATTTGACCGTCTCCGCCCAATCGATCCCGATGACCCTCGCGCATTTCTACGCCATGCGATCGATGGCGGAAGCCGCCCGCCCCGACGGCCTTAGTCGAATGGAGACGCTGAACTTTTTCGGCGAAGGATCGCCAAAAGACGAACGCCTTCGCCTGTTCGCCGACACATTGGCTCAGCTAGAGCTTGATTTTGGCGATTGGCGCCAACCCTGGGGCGAGGTGAACCGTTTCCAGCGTCTAAACGGCGCGATCGATCTCCCCTTCGATGATGGCGAGCCGAGCTTACCCGTCGGGCTCGCTTCCGGCCGGTGGGGGGCGCTGGCGGCCTATGGCGCGCGCCCTGGCAAGACGGCGGACGGTGAAGCAACCAAAAAGCTCTATGGCTATCGCGGCAATAGCTTTGTCGCGGTTGTCGAGTTCGGCGATAAAGTGCGCGCCAAAACATTGCTCGCCGGCGGGCAATCAAATGATCCGTCATCGCCTCATTTCGATGATCAGGCGCAGCCTTATATCGACCATGTTTTCAAGGACGTTGCATTTTACCGAGACGACATCGAGGCGCGCGCGAAGCGCACATATCATCCCGGCGAGTAGACTTCACGGCGACCAGGCGCCCAACCCACATCGTCATCGCGAGAATGTGATGACGACGCCCTATAAATTAAGAAAAGAGCACAACTCAACGCTCTTTACACACCGTTTGTCGCTTGACCGCCCAAAAGCGCGATCGTAGAACGGGCGCGCGTTTTAGAGGGTGATATAATGTCAAAATTTCCCGCCTTACTGGCGTCATCGGTCTTGGGTTTTGGGGTGGCGAACGCGCAACCTCAACCCAGTTTTGAAACTGAACGCGACGCGATCAGCGCGCTGGAATTTCTAACCGGCAAATGGGAAGGCAAGGGCATTTCGTACGGCTCGGATGGCGCCGAGAGCGAGTATTTTGATACTGAGCATGTCCGATTTGACCTTAATCAAAACCTAATGTTGATCAACGCCCGCGGAGAGCGTGACGGTGAGCAAACCTATGCCCTCCATACGATTATCTATTTTGATTTAACGGCGCAGCGTTACATGTACACGCCCTATAGCGGTCGACATCGCGGCGTCGTGCCGACACCGATGGAGTGCACGCTTGAGGACGAAAAACTTCATTGCATCACGACGAGCAAGACTTTTCGGCTAACCTTTCAACGCCTTGACGATGGCGCGTGGAATGAGTTTGGCGAGCGCAAGACCGACGGTAAATGGCGAAAGACGTTTGAGACCATTCTCTCCGCAGCGGAATAATTTTATTGCAAACGCGAAAGCGCCATGGGGCCCACGAAATTGGGCGTGTCGATCTACCCCGCGCGCCGGTCAGCGTTTGCCGTTTCCTCACGTAGGCGCAGAATCTCTTTCGGCATCACTTCAATAAATTGCTGTTTGTACCGGGACCAATTCTCCAAAATCGCCGCCGCCCGTCGTGATCCCGTCGCCGCTTGGTGGACCCGGATAAGCACAAGGCACGCTTCCTCAGCCGTTGCATCCAACGGCCCCCAAACAACGTCATCACCATTGACGAAGGCCTCAAATCGCCCATCGGCGTCATAGACGAACGCCCGGCCGCCGGTCATGCCGGCCGCGAAATTATCGCCAACCCTGCCTAGAATCGCGACTTCCCCGCCGGTCATGTATTCGCACCCATTGGCGCCGCAGCCTTCAATCACGGCGTTGGCGCCGGAGTTGCGCACAGCGAAACGAACGCCCGCGCGGCCAGCCGCATAAAGGGAGCCAGAGGTCGCGCCATAAAGACAGGTGTTGCCGATAATCGCGTCAACATCGCCGGCGTCAGGCTCGCTAGGGCCGGCGTTTTTATTCTGTGGCCGGACAACAAGCGTGGCGCCGGAAAGACCCTTCCCAACATAATCATTCGCATCGCCATCAAGTTCCAGGCGCAATCCGCGAGCCGAAAACGCACCAAGGGATTGGCCAGCGCTTCCCTGGAGGCGCACGGTTAGATGGTCATCGGGCAGGCCTTCGGCGCCAAACTGACGGACAATCGCAGAGGATGTCCGCGCGCCGATCGTACGGTCAGTGTTGCGCACCGCATAGGTCAGCTGCATTTTCTCCGCCCGGTCAAAAACCGGTGCGGCGTCTTTTAGGATTTGCACATCAATAGTGGGCGAGGGCTCAGACCGCCCTTCGCGCGTGGACCGGTGGGGACGATCGCTGTCATCGACTCGCGCCAAAATCGGATTGAGATCAAGGTCGTCAAGATCCGGCGCGCCGCGATGGACCTGATGCAAGAGATCTGTCCGACCAATGACATCTTCCAAGGAAGTAAAGCCGAGTTCAGCCAGGATCTCCCTCACTTCTTCCGCCAGGAATGACATCAGGGTGACAATGTGATCTGGCACGCCGGGAAAACGCGCGCGCAAATCTTCGTCTTGGGTGCATACGCCCACTGGGCACGTATTTGAATGACATTGGCGCACCATGAGACAGCCAAGAGCGACGAGGGACACAGTGCCAATGCCAAATTCCTCCGCCCCCAGCATTGCCGCAATGACAATATCTCGGCCCGTGCGCAGGCCGCCATCGGTTCGCAAGGTGACGCTATTGCGTAGGTTGTTAATCGTCAGCACCTGGTGGGCTTCGGAAAGACCAAGCTCCCATGGGCCGCCCGCGAATTTGATCGACGTAAGCGGCGAGGCGCCCGTGCCGCCGACATTGCCTGAAATGAGAATGACATCGGCTTTTGCTTTGGCGACGCCGGCGGCGATGGCGCCAATGCCCGCCGCAGAGACGAGCTTCACGCAAACCCGCGCATCGGGATTGATATTCTTCAAATCATAGATGAGCTGCGCCAAATCTTCGATCGAATAAATGTCGTGATGGGGCGGCGGCGATATAAGGGTGACGCCGGGGGTTGCATGGCGAAGCCGGGCGATAAACTCCGTCACTTTAAAGCCTGGCAATTGGCCGCCTTCGCCGGGCTTGGCGCCTTGGGCGACTTTGATTTCAATCTCGCGGCACTGGTTGAGATATTCCGCCGTCACCCCAAAGCGACCGGAGGCGATTTGTTTGACAGCGGAGTTTTCATTGTCGCCATTGGGGTGAGGGCGATAACGATCGCGATCTTCGCCCCCCTCACCCGACACAGACTTAGCACCAATGCGGTTCATCGCGATATTTAACGCGCCATGGGCCTCCGGCGACAGGGCGCCGAGGGACATGCCCGGCGTGACAAAGCGCTGTCGGATCGCGTTGATGGATTCCACCTCAGCAAGGCTAACGGGGGCGCCGCCTTCGCGGAAATCCAACAAGTCCCGTAACTGCAGAGGGTTTTGGTCGTTCAAACTCTTCGTGTACCGTTTAAAAGCCGGGTAATCTTCCTCACGAACCGCTTTTTGTAGATCGTGCACGACCGTGGCTTCAAGGGCATGGGCCTCTCCGCGACGGCGCTGGCGGTAAAATCCGCCCACGGGCAAAAGCGCATCGCCCGTCCCAAACGCGCGATGATGGATCTCGGAAGTTTTGCGCTCCAGGAACGGCAATCCAATGCCCGACATGCGCGAGGGGGCGCCGGGGAAAAATTCCGCCGCTAGGGAGCGGGAAATACCAAGGGCGTCAAAATTGCACCCGCCGCGATAAGATGAAATGACCGAGATGCCAGCCTTTGACAGTACTTTCATCAAGCCGGCTTCAATCGCCTTTTTATAATTCCTAATCGCGTCGCCTACAGACATTTCGTCATACTGGCCGCGCCCCGCGTTAAAGGCGATGGTCTCACAGGCAAGATAAGGGTTCACCGTGGTCGCGCCAACGCCGACCAACACCGCAACGTAGTGCGGATCAACGCATTCCGCCGACCGTACCGTGATAGAACAATAAGTGCGCAATCCTTTTTCCGTCAGGTATGAATGAACACCGCCCGCCGCGAGGATCATCGGCATGGCGACATGGGACTCATCCACGGCTTCATCGGTCAACACAATGTGATGCGCACCGTTCGAGACCGCCTCTTCTGCTTCGCGCCGAACGCGATCGAGCTCTTTGCGCAGTGTCTCACCGGCGAGGCCTTCGCGGTTCGCGTCCGCCTGTGGATAGGTGCAGTCAATTTTCGCTGTTTTATCCCCGGTGACCGAAAGAAACCGATCATACATGCCATTGGACAAAAACGGGCTCTCAAGCACGTAAACATCTGTCTGCGTTTCATCGGAAACGAGGATGTTGCCAAGGTTTTTAAACCGCGTTTTCAGGCTCATCACCCCGGCTTCACGCAAGGGGTCGATCGGCGGGTTCGTCACCTGGGAGAATTTTTGCCGGAAGTAGTGGGAAAGGGGCCGGTAGTTCTCCGATAGAACCGCCAAAGGCGCATCGTCCCCCATGGAGCCGATTGCTTCCTTGCCCCCCTCCACCATCGGGCGCAGGACCAGATCGATTTCTTCCAAAGAATATCCAGCCGCACACTGACGGCGGATGAGGGCTTCATTATCAAACAGACGGTCTTCTGGCCCCGGGCCGATTTTCGGCTCCAGTTCGACAATATTGCCAATCCACTTTTCATAAGGATGCTTATCGGCCAAATGATCGAGGATTTCTTCATGACGGAAGAGCTTACCGCTTTCAAAATCGAAGGCGATCATGCAACCGGCTTCTAACGCGCCGCGTTCTGTAACGGTTTCCTGATCCAAGGGGCACATGCCGGTTTCTGAACCAACGGCCAATATATTGTCCGTGGTCACCGAATACCGCATCGGCCGCAAGCCATTGCGGTCAAGACCCGCCACCGCCCATCGCCCGTCATAGGCGGCAAGCGCCGCCGGCCCATCCCATGGCTCCATCACAGCGTTAGCGTATTCATAAAGGGCGCGCCATTTTTCCGGCATCACCTCAGCGCGCTTCGACCACGCTTCCGGCAACAAAAGGCTCTTCGCCATCGGGCCGGACCGGCCAGCCCGCACGATCACCTCAAAGACTTGGTCGAGCGCGGCAGAATCCGACGCCCCCGGTTGCACAACCGGCTTCACCGCCGTCGCCTCATCGCCAAAGGCGTCCGACGTCATGCGAATCTCATGGCTGCGCATCCAATTGATGTTGCCTTTGAGGGTATTGATCTCCCCATTATGGGCGAGCAGGCGGAAAGGCTGTGCTAAGCGCCACTCAGGAAATGTATTGGTGGAGTAGCGCTGGTGGAAGATCGCCACGCGGGAGACAAAGCGTTCATCCTTTAATTCCGGGTAGAAATTATCAATTTCCTCCGCCAGGAACATCCCCTTGTAAATGATATCATCGCCCGACAGGGAACAGATATAGAAATCTGGCAAGCTCGCCTCAATGGCGCGCTTTTCAATCCGACGGCGCACAAGGTACAGGGCGCGGTGCCGATCCTCGCCCGCCCGCTCTTTCGGGTCGTAGAACAAGATCTGTTCAATGGATGGACGGGTGAGATTGGCCTTCTCGCCCAGAACCGAGGCGTCAACGCGGGTTTGGCGCCAGCCATAAAGAAAGAACCCTTCGCGCAGCAATTCATCTTCCACGAGCGCGCGGGCCGCATCCTGCGCGGCGAAATTTGTCCGAGGAAGGAAAATCTGACCAACGCAAATATGGGCGCCATGGGTATCATGACCGGTGCGCACGACATATTCATTGAAAAGTTCCTGGGGAATATTCAAGCGCACGCCGGCGCCATCGCCGGTGCGGCCATCAGCATCGACGGCGCCGCGATGCCACACCGCTTTCAAGGACTTAATCGCCATATCGACGATAGACCGCTTCGCCTCGCCATCCATCGCGACGATCAAACCGACGCCGCAGGCGTCTTTTTCATCTTCTCCGCGCCACAAGCCATGCTCTTCCGCATACGCGCGCATTGACAGTTGCTTTTCAAAAGTCAGCATAATCGAAATCCAGAACTATTGTGCGGTTTATTCCGCCGCCGCTGTCGAGAGGTTTCCAACGGAGGATGGAGATAATCCTTCCGTATTGGCCGCATCGGCACGTGACGTCTTAAGCGCCTTTATCATACTTGCCGCGGCGAGGCGGCCATCCCTGATCGCCCAAACAACAAGAGAGGCGCCGCGCATAATATCGCCTGCGGCGTAAACGCCTGGCAGTGATGTTTCCAATGTCATCGGATTGACGTTGAGCGTGCCGCGCCTTGTCACCCGTAACTCGGGCGTATCAAACAACGCCGGGAGATCTTCTGGTGAGAATCCAAGGGCTTTGATCACCATATCCGCCTCCAGATCAAACTCACCGCCCGGGACAATGATCGGCTCCTGGCGACCGGAGGCATCGGGAACGCCGAGGCGCATGCGCGATGCGACAACCGTTTTTCCCACGGATTTTGGCGCAGCGAGCCATTCAAAGATCACGCCTTCTTCTTCAGCATGCCCCGTTTCGCGCTGGGAGCCCGGCATGTTGGTGCGATCTCGCCGGTACAGACAGGAGACTTTCGTGGCGCCCTGGCGCACAGCGGTCCGCACGCAATCCATGGCGGTATCGCCGCCGCCGATCACAACGACTTTCCTGCCGTTTGCGTTCAACGCGCCGCTTTTGAAGGCCTCAACCTCGTCGCCGAGGCCCGTGCGGTTCGCCGCCGTCAGAAAATCAAGGGCCGCGATGGCGCCGTCGGCCGGGCAATCAAGCTCGCGCGCTTTGTATACGCCCGTTGCAATGAGCACGGCGTCGTGGCGGGCGCGCAACGCTGCGAATGTTAGATCGGCGCCCCCGTCGGCGCTGCCAATCTGCACCCCTAAGCGGAACTCGACCCCCGACGATTTCAGGTGATCGATCCGGCGGGCGACAACGTCTTTATCCAGTTTGAAATTCGGGATGCCATAGATCAGCAAACCGCCAGCACGGTCATACCGATCATAAACCACCACTTGGAAACCGTCCCGGCGTAGTTCCTCCGCTGCGGCGAGACCGGCCGGGCCGGCGCCGATGATGCCGATGGATTGTCCGCGCTCCGCAACCGGCTCAACAGGTTTAACCCATCCGTTTTCAAAGGCTGTTTCGGTAAGAAAATTTTCAACCGCCCCGATCGTGACGGTCCCATGCTTGGACTGTTCGATAACGCATGAGCCTTCGCAAAGGCGGTCCTGCGGGCAGATCCGGCCACACACTTCTGGCATATTATTGGTGGCGGCGGAGACATGATACGCCTCTTCCAGGCGTCCTTCCGCAACAAGGCGCAGCCAATCGGGGATATCATTCCCGAGGGGGCAGTGGTTTTGGCAAAACGGAACGCCGCATTGAGAGCAACGCGCCGCCTGGGCCGCCGCGGCTTCCGCCGCGAAGGGTTGATAAATTTCCTCAAAATCCCGCCGCCGACTTTCGGCGTCGCGCTTTTCAGGCGTCTCGCGGTCCCGCGAGACGAATTTCAGCATGGTCTCTGCCATGAGGAAGCCTTTCAACTAGCCAGCACAGGCATCCTGCGCATAGCGAAGGGCGCGGCTCATCCTTGGGGAAAGCGGCGCGCCCTCAAACTGCATGCAAACTATGAATCGCGCGGGGCCAGTTTCTCGCCGCTCGATTTGCTGCGTTTGCGTAAAGGGTGTTGCAGATCAAACGCCCTGACGCAAGAGAGAACGGCCGTAAACACCAGATTAGTGAACGATTTTGGCGTTTTATGCCAAGATATTAGATCATTCTATCCTCAAGGCTCGCCAAATTTGGGGCAACCTTGGATTATTCTCGCCGCGCCCACCGTCGCTTTCCATGCGGTTTGCCCGTGAATCACTGCCAATGTGTTGGGCGCGCCGAACAAACTACCGTTATAAACAATTGCACCTCTGGGATTGAACGCGCTGACGATCATTTAGCCAATGCCAATGTTGCGATGGCCGGTGGGGATCATCACTCGGCCGGCTCGAACGGCAATAGAAACTAATAGGGGAACCCGCCAAAGGATCGGCCGAAATGAACCACAACAAGCCTGTCATAAAGCGCGGCTAGACAACCACCTTATCACTAACCAGGAATTTTTCATTTATGACCATCACCCGTCGAACCGCTCTTCAAACAGGCCTATTGGGCGGCGCTGCGGCGTGCTCGTCCACGCCTGCGCTGACGCCTTTCACCGCCGTCTCTAGCAATGCCAGCGCGGCTTTCGCCCATGGGGTAGCGAGCGGTGATCCGGATGCGACGTCCGTGGTGATCTGGACCCGGGTAAGCGGCGCCGGAAACGCGACGGACGTGTCATGGCAAGTCGCCGCCGATGAAGGCTTTCAATCCATCATCGCCGACGGCAAAGCCATCACCGGGGCCCATCGCGATGGTACGGTGAAGGTTGTCGCCGACGGCCTTTCCGCTGGCGGACGTTATTTTTTCCGCTTTAACGCCCTGGGCGAGACCTCGCCCGTTGGCAGAACGCGCACCTTACCGACAGGCGCCGTAGACCAGGCCCGCTTCGCTGTCGTTTCGTGCTCGAACTATCCGTTTGGATATTTTAACGTCTACGACCAAATCGCCCGGCGCGATGATTTGAACGCGGTCATCCATCTTGGCGATTACCTCTACGAATATAGCCCAAGAGGATATGGCGGCGAGGTTGGCGAGAAAATCGGGCGGCGTCATAACCCTGACCGCGAGATTGTCACGCTTGAGGATTACCGCCTTCGCCACGCCCAATATAAAGCCGACCCGTCGGCCCGCGCCATGCACGGCAATCATCCGATGATCGCCATTTGGGACGACCATGAAACAGCCAACAATTCGTGGAAAGACGGCGCCCAAAACCATTCCCCAGAACGCGAAGGCGATTGGAGCGACCGGCGCGCGGCCGCCCTTCAGGCCTATTACGAGTGGATGCCAGTGCGCGACCCGGCGCCAGGGCGCCCTCGCGAAGCGCTGTTCAAAGATTACGCCTTTGGCGATTTGATGACCCTTTCAGCCCTCGAGACGCGGTTGATGGCGCGAGCGCGGCAGTTTGAATATTCCGATATCGTCCCGACGTTAAAGTCGCCGCAGGACATCGCGAACTTCCGCGATAACATTCTTTGGGATGGCTCCCGCGACATGCTGGGGACGGAACAACTTGATTATATCGCCAACTCCTTCCAACGGGCCAAGGTCGCCAACCAGCCATGGCGGTTGATTGCGAACCAAATCATTATGGCGGATGTCGTCTCCCCCGACCTTACCCCCCATGTGTCGGAAGAAGATATCGTCGAACTGGAAAAGCAATGGGACCAAGCCCGCGCCTTTGTTGAGTTCTCGAAACTTGGCTTGCCCCAAAATCTCGACGCCTGGGACGGATACCCAGCGGCGCGCGAGCGGTTCTATGAAACAGCGGCATCCAATGGCGCCGAAGGCATGATCGTCATCACCGGTGATACCCATACGTGGTGGGCGAACGATCTTACTCGTAGAAACGGCGACGCCATGGGCGTGGAGCTTGGCGTGAACTCCGTCACTTCACCGTCGCCCTATCGGCGGGAGTTCCTTGGCGGAAAAGGCGCCGAATACGCGCTTTTGACCAACAGAGAGAACAAATCCATTCGCTATCTCTCAGGTGAAGGCCACGGGTACATTGACCTATTAATCAACCATAAAGAAGCAGAGGCGCGGTTTATGGCCGTCGATACGGTTGAAACCCCTCAGTATAACGCCTTTCAACGCGCGGCGTTCAAAATCGCCAAGAAAAACGGCGCCGCCGCCTTTAAAGATATTGACGGCGTCGGGTTTAAGGAAGGCTTCCTTTTCTAAGCATGGCCGACACCGGTTTCCTGTCTGCGCGCATTGACCAAGCGACTTGGCTAAAACTCGCCATCGCCATCCTGTTGCTGATCGCGTTTTCCGCCTGGGCGTTCTCATCAGACAGCCCATGGGTGCGCGCCCTCGACGCGGCGGGCGGCTCACTGCCGGAGGAGAAACCAGGCTTGCCCGCGGTCGAACCGCAGCGATCAATCGATCTCCTGCGCAACACGCCGGGCGGCGATGGCGCGCGACAATATCTGTTATGGCAGATCGTCGATCTTCCGTTCATCGCATTGAATTTCATGGTGCTGAGCCTAGGCGCCGCTTTAGGTCTTAAAAAATCCGGCCGACGGCAAAGCCCATTGCGCTTAATCCTGTTTTTTCCGTTCCTCTATGCGGGGGCGGAGATCGGGGAGAATGTATTCTTGGCGCTATTCGCAAACGGCGCCCTACCCCCCTATGGGACGCCGGCAGTCCTGCAGCAGGTCATGACGAGCCTGAAAATGGGCGCGTGGACGATATCCGCCGCCGGCGGCGCCATTGGCGTTTTGACCGCCCTGCTCTACGCTGTGTTCCGACGGCGCTAATCAATTGGGGCAACCCCGCAAAATCTGCGCCGAAACCTTGGGGAGAGCATTGCGGCCATGAAAATCGGCGTTTCAGGACATCGCTATCGACAGGGCGCCGATTGGGGTTGGGCCCGCGACGCCGTCACCGATATTTTCCTACAGCACCAGAAAGCAATCGGTTGGTCATCCCTGGCGGTTGGCGCCGACACTCTTTTCGCTGAAATTGCCATCGCCTATGGGCGCGGCCATGTCGCGGTCCTGCCTGGCAGGCAATATGGCGGAACGTTTGACAACGACGAGCACAAACGTTTTACCCGGCTATTGCGGCAATCGCGTTCAACGATCCGCATACCAGGCAAAACGGACGAGCAGACATTTAAGAAAGCGGGCGAACTGATCGTGCGCAAAACCGATTTGATGCTGTTCATCTGGGACGGCGAACCCGCCCAGGGCGCAGGCGGCACCGGCGACATCGCCGCTTACGCAAAGACAAGAAATGGCGACGCCCTTTGGCTTGACCCAATCGAAAAAGCCATCCGTCCTTTATGAAGGTAGACCGTGAAGAAACTGGATGCTTGCACAACCGTTAGCGGTTGGGGCTTCACCGCCCTTTGCCGTTAAAAACCACGTCCGCAAGATGTATGACGCAGGCTTTTCTCAATCGTTATGGATGCGGGTGATTTTTGATCCCTCGAGGGACAAATTGTACATCAGACCCTTCCCGTCAAAAATAAATGCGACAACCGGTTGATTGATTTGCGTTGTATCAATCGCGCCGCCAACACCGACCGTGATCACCGTAACGGAAGCGTCAACGCCGATTTCCCACCCGTCGCTCGCACGAAACTTTTCTAGGGCGGTCGGATCTAAAAAGACCAGGATTTGACGGCGCCCTTGCAGGCCAATCTGAAACCCAACGGAGGCCGCGGCGGTAGAATAATAGGCGACCGACTTACCGTTCATCCGTAAGGCGCCCTCGCCATATTCGCCGCCAACGCCAAAACCGCCTTTCACGATCCGTGGAAAGACAAGAACGCCCTCCGCTTTCGCCAAGAGTTCGTCAGCCCCACCGATATTCTCACTGAATTCTCTCAGCGCCTTATCTGTACGGCGATCAATTTTTCGCTTCGAGGCCGCATCCGCCGGCGTGGCGAGCGCCATCGACAGAACAAGCACCATAGTGATGAATCTCATGACCTGACTAGCCACAGCAGCCTCCTTCGCTGATTTGCGCCCTAATCTATGATGAAATTGGCGGGCGCATCATTAATATCAAGATAACATTGAATCTTCAAAGCGGCGACCTTTAAGGGGTTTTGATAGCGCCACAGCTTGCAATCAACGAGGGTTACCGGCCAGAAGCGGCCATCGAACATCATTTTCACTGGTGTCTTGTTTGGGCGATTTTAGGCCACTTACCCTTAAGTAGGCGATGAGTCAGCGTGGCCCGGCCTGAATGCCCGTTGAAGACGAAGCCCTGCGACCGCGAGTGGACGTAACGCTCCATTTTTCACGCATCAATGTTAGATCTACAAGTATCGCTAGGCCCAAAAGCGAAAGAAGACCAACTGTATCGAGCGTTCTTGACAGCGCTAACGCGGCGCCGCTGAGAATGACAACCGACCCAGCGCCAAAGGAGCTTTTCGGCGCAATGTGGACTTGCAGTGTCTCAGCGGCTTGCGAGAGATCGAAGGGTTTCGAAACATAGGGACCTGTGCGGACCACAAGATGTTGAGCGTCCGCAGGCAATTCAACTTCAGCGGATTCGCCATTTCGGACGCGCGCGACGCACGCGCCATCCACTAAAATGGATGCGACGTACATTGAGAAAATGAACTCTTTCTTTCGCAGTATTTCCAGGCGCACGGCTTAATCGCCCTCTCGTTAGCGGCGCCTATTTTGCGCCAGTGCAAAAGTATTCTTTTCTTGTCGACAGGAAGAGGTGGATCCCCGAATGCTGGTGCATCAGGTGAACGCCGAACACAAGTGGAGAAAAATCCCCGACCAAATCCAATCTGTCAGCGGCCGCTTAAGGCCGATATCGCTCTCGCGGCCAGCGACCGTTTTAGGGCGTTTTAAGCCGTTCGCCTTAATCATTTCAACGCCAAAAACGGCCCATTCGCCGTCGTCAGTTTACAAGCTAAGGCGCTACCTGGGTTTTCGCTAAATTTTTCCTGAATTCGGCAAGACGCGGGGCGTAGAATTGGGCGACCGCCTCGGTCGTGGTCGCCTCAGCCGTCTGCGGGCTGCCGCCGGGAAATGGTGGGTTCGGGTCATATTCCACGCCGAGCATAATGCGTTTCGCTACATCGTCGCCGGCGATTTCCGCAGCCAACGAAAAGGCGAAATCAATGCCAGCCGTCACGCCGCCGCCCGTGATGATGGGGCCATCGCGCACGACGCGTTCTTTCACCGGGATGGCCCCGACCTCGGTTAACGTATCGTGATACGCCCAATGGGTCGTCGCGTTTTTGCCCTTCAATAATCCGGCTGCGCCCAAAACAAAGGCGCCGGTGCAGACGGATGTCACATAGCGCGCGCCCGCGGCCTGGCGTGCGACGAACGCCATTGCCGCTTCATCGGTGATCACTGCGTCAACGCCAAACCCACCAGGGATGCAAAGCACATCCGCCTGCGGACAGTCATCAAAAGACGTCGACGGCAACAGCTTCAACAACGTGTCAGTCTCAACGGGCGCACAATCTTTCCAAGCGATATGCACCCGCGCGCCCGGCAATCGGGAGAGGATTTGTAGAGGCCCCGTAAAATCAAGCTGAGTGACTTTCGGGAAGAGAAGGAAGACAATCTCTAAATTGTCGGCCACGCGCGTTACGCCACCTCAAACAAACCAGCAGCGCCCATGCCGCCGCCAACACACATGGTGCATACGACGTATTTTGCGCCGCGACGCTTGCCCTCAATGAGGGCATGTCCAACCATGCGGGCGCCGGACATGCCGTAAGGGTGACCAATGGAGATCGCGCCGCCATTCACATTCAGCAATTCATCGGGAATGCCCAATTTATCGCGGCAATAAAGAACCTGGACGGCGAAGGCTTCGTTCAGCTCCCACAGGCCGATATCGTCGATTTTTTTGCCAGTCTTCTCCAGCAAACGCGGCACGGCATAGACGGGGCCGATGCCCATTTCATCAGGATGCGTGCCCGCAACCGCCATGCCACGGTAAAACCCAAGGGGCTGCAGCCCGCGTTTTTCCGCTTCCTTGGCTTCCATAATGACCGTCGCCGAGGCGCCATCCGACAATTGGGAGGCGTTGCCCGCGGTAATAAATTTACCCTCCTTCACGACCTGCCCGCCTTGGAACACTGTTCTGAGCCCGGACAACCCTTCAAGGGTCGTCTCCGGCCGGTTGCCCTCATCTTTGTCGAGCGTGACTTCAACTTCCGACTTCTCGCCCGTCTCTTTGTTGACGCGGATCATCGTCGACGTCAGGGGCACAATTTCATCGTCAAACTTGCCAGCCTGCTGCGCGGCGGCAGTGCGTTGTTGGGATTGTAGGGAATACGCGTCCTGAGTTTCGCGGGAGATTTTATAGCGGTCGGCGACAATCTCCGCCGTTTCGATCATCTGCATGTAGGTGGCTGGCATGTTCTGCAACAGCCATGGATCGGGGCGCACAAACATGTCGTTCGTTTGGTTCGTTGAAATCGAATCAAGACCCGCGCCAATCGCCACCTGCATGCCGTCGCTGATGACCTGTTTCGCCGCCGTTGCAATCGCCATCATGCCCGAGGCGCACTGACGATCGAGGGACATGCCGGATACGCCGATGGGGAAGCCCGCCCGTAGCGCGCTCTGGCGCGCAACGTTCTGAAACGCCGTGCCTTGCTGAAGGGCCGCGCCCATCACGACGTCTTCAATTTCTTCCAAGTCGACTTTGGCCCGCTCGGCGGCGTTTTTAATGGCGTGGGCGCCAAGGGCAGGCGCTGTCGTGTTGTTGAAGGCGCCGCGATAGGCTTTCCCAATGGGCGTGCGGGCGGTTGAAACAATGGCGGCTTCTCTCATGGATTTTCTCCTGGTGGGAAAGAGGGTCTAAAATCAGTTTTATCTTCCGGCCATAATTCTTCGCAGGCGGAAGGTTCTGCGGTCCAGCTGACGGCGTCAATTTTCCATACGCCGCCATTTTCTCCATCGTCTGGCGATCGATGTTTCGATAGATTGAAGATATCAATGCCGCAATGGATAAGATCGCCGTTGACGCTAACCTGATATGGCGCCCAAACGACGGCTAAGGATTTTCGCTGTAAAACGGTTGGCGACCAATAGGGCTCAACAACCCGAGGGAAATCGCCAGCACGCATACGGGTTACAAGATCAGCGCCCGTTCCATACCGGATCGGTTGGTCTGATTCAGGGTTGGCGGTGACGGTGATGGAAACAGGCGACTGAAGGGTTTCAATCGCGTCAGCGTCGCCGCTGGCAAGCGCCAAGAAAAACGCATCGACAGTGGCCAGGATCGCCGCCTCATCCGGCGCTTGGCCAAGCTGCGTGGCGCCCTCTGGTGCGATGGTTTTTTTCATATCGCCCGATGCACCGAAAACCGGCGTCCCTTGAATGAGGAGAGCGACTGTCGATAGTGCAACCCAAATTGAACGACCCATCCGGCTTCCTTTTGTTTCAACGAAATCCTTGTCCTCAACTATTTCTTCGCGGCGAACTGGCTGGCCTTCGTCATGAAATTCGCCGTCGGTCCTGAACTATCCTTATAGTAATGGACGTTAGATGTATCGGAAATCTGCTCCCAATGGGCCGCGATCTCTTCCGGGGTCTGACGCTCCGGCGGGAGGTAGACACCGTCGGTCTCCACGATATAGCCGCGCGCATAGCCGCCGCCAGCGCAGGAGATGATGGCGCGGGATGGCGCGTCTTCGCTGACCAAAAACAGCATCGCCGCCGTAATCGCCTCGGGTGTTAACGCATCCAGCACCTCTGGCGGGAAGCCAAGATCTTCCGTCATCCGGGTTTTCGCCGATGGCGACAAAACGTTCGCCCGGATGTTGTATTTCGCCCCTTCCAAATGCATGGCGTTCATAAAGCCAATCATGGCGGCTTTCGCGGCGCCGTAATTGGTTTGCCCGAAAATACCGTGGAGCCCTGAAGGCGAGGAAGTGCACACAATCCGGCCATAGCTCTGTTCGCGCATGATGGGCCAAACCGCATGGGCGCATGTCGCCGACCCAATGAGATGCACATCAATAACGGCTCTAAAATCCGGCATCGTCATTTTATGGAAGGTCTTGTCGCGAAGAATACCGGCGTTATTCACCAGGATATCAACGCGGCCCCATTTATCCGTCGCCGCTTTCACCATGGCCGCGACCTGGGCCTCGTCGGTCACATTGGCGCCATCAACAATCGCCTCGCCGCCCGCATCGGTGATTTCCTTCACAACCTCTTCCGCGGGGCCGAGGGAGCCGCCCGTGCCGTCTCGTGCGCCGCCCAGATCATTCACGACGACTTTGGCGCCGCGCGCCGCCAGCTCTATCGCGTGGCGACGGCCAAGACCGTTGCCCGCGCCCGTGACGATCGCCACTTTGTTTTCAAATCGAATGTCGGACATAGACGAGGCCGAACTCCCTGTTTGCTAAACCTTTTGCGGGATCCTACTCCCCTATCGCACTGCAACCAAGGGCGGATGGCAGTCTGCTCCAATGAGGCGAACCGCCAGGATTTTGCGGATTTTGATCAGGTCGCGGGGGTTTGGCCCGGAACGAAGGCAGAGCGCCGCTGAGAGCGATTACTTTCCGCGCTTGTCATCCGCGACTTTTTGTTGGCGCCGATAGCCGCCGCTGAAATCGTTGAGGACCCCGGCAAGATTGGCAAGGCGCGCTTGCTCCGTGATCAGTTTAAATTCAGCAGGCAGACTTTCATCCCGCCGGAAGGGAATGACATGCATAAACGGCGTGCCCGCGCGCAGGGTCATGGTGGGCTCAACATTCGTCCACCGACAGGGCGTGTGTATCTGGTGCCAGTGATCGGTGTTGATCACACCCGGCAATGGCTCGAGCGGCAGTTTTTTATCCTGTTCATGGAGCACTAGGGGCAACACCAAGACAGACCATCCGGGCGGCGTCTCCACCAGCCAGGGGCAGCTTGGCTTCACCACCTGTTTCATCTCAAAAGGCGGCTCCAACGGTTCAGCGCCGGCGACTTGGTCGCGCCCATGAAATTCAATGGGGAATGCCGCATGGGCGGTTTGCCAGTGAACATATGCGCCATTGGGGTCGCGATGGGCGCGGTTTTGAGCGTCAACGGACACCCGCTCCAACCGAATGTCCGTCCACAACGGGATGACATACCCAAGATGGACATAGTCATGTAGCGCTGGGCAGGTCCGCACCGTGCGGCCCTGGACCAGATTATCCTCCACCTTCGCCGGCCCGGTCTTTTTCCAATCCGGCATGACCTCATGGGCCGGCTTCGGGCGCAGCCGATCATCATCGATCAGAATTTGACTTTGGACGTTAAAAACAATGCTCATGGTTCCCGCCGATTGGTCTATCATGAAAGACGTTAGCGGCTTTATACGCCGGTCGCAAAAAAGGCCCACTGTGAGCGGGCCTTTTCGAAGAAACCTTGATCTTTGCAATTCTACACGAACTGCATTGTCAGCCATTCCGCCATCAGCGCTGGCTTTTCTTCGCCATCGATTTCAACTTTGACAGCATACTTAAACTGCCACTGGCCAGGGCCTTTTTCTGTTGCTTCCATCAACGTGAAACGACCGCGGATTTTTCCGCCAGATTTCACGGGAGAAACAAAACGGACCTTTTCAAAGCCATAGTTCACCCCCATTTTGACGCCGTTCAATACGAGAACAGAGCCCTCCGCCAGCTTTGACAGCATGGAAAGAGACAAAAATCCATGGGCGATGGTTGTCCCGAAAGGCGTCGCTTTGGCCGCTTCCGGGTTCACATGAATAAACTGATGGTCTTCCGTGACATCAGCAAATTGATTGATACGGTCCTGGTCGATCGTGATCCAATCAGAAAGCCCGGTTTCTTTGCCGACCCATGAGGATATGTCTGCGGCGTTGATCGTTGGCATGATACTTCCTCTTGGTAAAGATTAATAACCGCGCAGTTGCGCAAGGCGATCCGCATGGAAGGCGGCGTCACCGAACATTTCCTGGGCGACGCGAATGCGTTTCATATAGAAACCGATATCGTATTCGTCCGTCATGCCAATACCGCCGTGCATTTGCACCGCTTCCTGGCTGGCGAGTTTGGCGACCTCTCCAGCCTTTGCTTTGGCGAGGGAGCAGGTGAGACCTGCGATGCCGAAATTCTCATCAAGGTCCTGCAACGCCTTTAAGACGACGGATTTCACAAGCTCGATTTCTGAATAGAGGTGAGCGGCGCGATGTTGCAGCGCTTGGAACCCGCCGATGACCTTTCCGAACTGCTTGCGCTCTTTTAAATAATCCATGGTCATGCCAAAGGCCTGCTGGGAGGCGCCGGACATTTCCGCGGCGAGCCCTGCCCGGCCGGCGCTCAAAACGCCTTCCAACGCCTGATATCCGCCATCAACCTCGCCGATTACGTCATCGCCGGTCGCCTCAACGCCGTTGAACTCAAGGCGCGCAGCGTTTCGGCTGTCGACCATGATGGTGCGCTCGGTCTCTAGACCATTTGCCTTCGCATCAACAAGGAACAGGGTCAGGCCTTCATTCTCGCCCGCCGAACCGGCGGACCGGGCCGCCACGATGAGTTTGTCGGCGACATGCCCGTCAGCCACGAAGGTTTTCGAGCCCGACAGTTTAAACCCGTTACCGGCTTTCTCAGCTTTAAGGTCGGTTTTCGCGGGGCCATGCTTTGATTGTTCATCGACAGCGAGGGCCATCAACAAATCACCCGCCGCGATCGCCGGCAAATGGGCCTGGCGCTGGGCGTCCGACCCGAATTTCTTTAGCGCCGTCGCAGCCAGAACCGAGGTTGAAAGAAATGGCGAGGCGGTCAGGGTGCGCCCCATTTCTTCGGCCAATACGCCAGCGCCAACGAAGCCAAAATCGGCCCCGCCATGCTCTTCCTCAATGAGGATGCCGGCCCAGCCCATTTCGGCCATTTCTTTCCAAAGCGCGCGGTCAAAGCCGTCTACAGAGCGCTCGTCGCGCAGTTTACGAAGGGCCGCGACCGGCGCCTTTTCATCCAGAAAGCCGCGCGCAGAGTCCCGCAGCATTTCCTGTTCTTCCGTCAATACCAGTGGCATGGATCGTCCTTGTACTTATTTCTTAGCGTATATGTTTTGCGTGACCTATTGATGGTCAGGCAATTCCAAGATGCGTTTCGAAATGATGTTCAGCATCACTTCTGACGTACCGCCCTCAATGGAGTTCGCCTTCGTCCGCAACCAGTTGGACGCAAGAGCGCCGTCATCAGTGCGCGGCCCTTCCCATTCCAGTTCATCGGAGCCGCCGGAATCCATCGCGAGTTCATAGCGACGCTTGTTAAATTCCGTCCCGTAATATTTCAGCATGGAGGATTTCGCGCCAACGCCTTGGCCGGCTTTAGCCTCGTCGCGAACCCGCTCTAAGGTCAATAGAAACGCCCATGCATCGACATCCGCCCGAGCGACTTTGCCTCGAAGGATCGGATCAGCCAGGCGACCGGTTTCATCAAGCCCGATCCGCTGCGCCGCTAGTTCGCCAGCGCTGCGTCCGCCCAAAAGACCGCCGCCGCCGCCGCCAATCATATCGCGCTCATGGGTGAGGAGGTATTTCGCCACATCCCAGCCCCGGTTCATCTCGCCCACAATCGCGGAGACGCCGGCTGCATGCTCTTTTGGCGCCGTCGCGTCATCAAAGAATGTTTCGCAGAACGGTGATTTGCCGGAGATCAGTTTGATGGGCTTCGTGGTGACCCCTTCCTGGCCCATATCGACCAGGATGAAGCTGATGCCATTATGCTTGGTCGCCGATGGGTCCGTCCGCACAAGCACGAAAATCCAATCCGCCTGATCCGCATAGGACGTCCAGATCTTTTGACCGTTGATCAGCCAGTGATCGCCCTTGTCTTCGCATTTGCATTGCAGCGACGCGAGGTCAGAGCCCGCATTTGGTTCAGAATAGCCTTGCGCCCATCTGATCTCGCCGCGCGCAATCGGCGGCAGGAAATGCGCTTTTTGTTCATGAGTGCCGTATTTCAAAAGGGCGGGGCCTAGCATCCAAATGCCAAAACTCTCTAACGGGGAGCGGGCGTTGAGGCGCTTCATCTCCGACTTCAAGACTTTTACTTCTTCTTTGGAAAGACCGCCGCCGCCATATTCCTTTGGCCACGCTGGCACGGTCCAGCCTTTCGCCGCCATGCGGTCGAGCCAGGTCTTTTGGGCGTCGGATTTAAACGTCCATTTTTTCCCGCCCCAACAGATGTTGTCTTCACCGCCAGCGCCATCGCGCATTTCCTCTGGGCAGTTCTCTTCCAACCATGCGCGCACTTCTGTGCGGAAAGCGTCTAAATCACTCATTGCAGTACCCTTTTGATGATGCGGTCGCCACGACAAAGCCGCCGTAAACTTGTCGCCAGATTAAACAGGGGCGGCCTTAACGCTCCACCGCTCCTGCTGCTATTCGTGCTGCGACAAATTCAGCGAATTTCTCCTCGCATCGTCCCCTGTCATCATCGTCCCAACAAGAGTTTTGTGCAGTGCGAACTGCTATTTACAGGCGACCGCGGTTTTTGCCGGCGCTGCAGGAACCCTAAGGTTACGGCGCCTTAGAGCGCGAAGGCGGGATTGTTTTGCATCGCGATGCGTTTGACCGTCAGCTTGTCGAATTTCGCCGTGCCGAGGCGGGGCAAGGGCTGGGGCGAGACCCAGATGCGGTCGGGCGCTTTGAAGTTCGCCAGAGATTCCAACATGAACGCCCTTAAGGTCTCGGCGTCGAGAGCTTCGCCCTCTTTCGGATAGTAAACAAGGCCAACGCGTTCACCAAGTTTCTCATCCGGCACTGAAAACACCACTGCTTCCAAAACGGCCCGATGCTCGTAGGCGCGCGCTTCGACTTCAAGGCAGGAGATGTTCTCCCCCGCGCGGATGATCAGCTCTTTTAAGCGATCAACAATATACAGCGAGCCTTCATCGTCGAGACGGCCAAGGTCGCCGGTTTTAAACCATCCGTCGGGGGTCAGCGCTTTCGCGGTCGCCTCAGGCTTGTTCAAATACCCGCGGAAATTGCCCGGCGAGCGGATCCAAATCTCTCCGACCTCGCCCGGACCGCAGTCACCGTTGTCGCCAACAACTTTGATGTCTGTACACGGCGGAATAGCGCGCCCCGTCGAATCCGGCTTGCGTTGGTATTCATCGAGGGAGATAACGCAGCCAGCGGCGTTCGTTTCCGTCAATCCATAGCCCGATGACGGGTTTGCATGGGAGAATTTTTCTTTCAATCGACGCACATGCTCGGGCGGGCGTTTGGCGCCGCCAGAGCCGATATCGATCAAAGTCGGTATCGGCGTATCACCCGCAGCCTCTATCATCTCAAAGGATTGGGTTGGCACGCCAACAAAATTCGTCAACTCATGGCGGTTGATCATGTCGACCGCGTCGCGCGCATCCCACCGATACATCATCGCGACCCGCCGGCCGACCAAATAGGAAAACATGAAAATCGAGTGACTGCCGGTGACATGGAAGAGCGGGATCGCCAGCAAAATTCCCGGATTGTCTCCATAGAGACTAACGCCGCCCCGGGCGATCCGAAGCGCTTCGGCGACAAACGCCCATGACATAACCGTGGTCACCGCCCCGCGATGGGTCAGCAAAACCCCCTTAGGGTCGCCGGTAGAGCCGGAGGTGTAGTAAATCGCGTAATCGTCATCAGGCCCAATGGCGACATCTGCCGCCGGGGGCGCGTCATCGCTCGTTAAACCGCCAGAGAGGTCATCAAAGAGATAATCAGCAAGCGCATTATCGCCGGATTTATCCGCCTCTCGGGCGAGAATAAACGTCAACCCGAGGTCATCTTTTTCGGACGAAAGATATTCCAAACGGCGCCTATCGAGGATGACAATCTTTGCGCCGCAATCTTTGAGCCCATAACGCAATTCTTCGGTTTTCCACCAAGCGTTCAGCGGCACAACGACGGCGCCCAACGAAATCACGCCCATATAGGCGACACACCATTCGGGATAGTTACGCATCGCGAGCGCGACCCGGTCCCCCTGTTTCACATCGAGGGTGTCGGCAAGCCCTTTGGCGAAGCGCCGGGCGGCGCGCCATAGCCCGGCATAGGTCAGCCGCTCCTCTTCGTAGATTAGGAATTCACTCTCGCCATGGGTTGTCGCGGCATACTCAAAAAGCCCGGCGAGATTAGCCGGCGCGTTTTCCAATACTCGATAGGTGTTCCCGCGAATTTCCGCTTCGCCCACTTTGAAGCGCGGATCCTCTGAGATCAGCTTCATGGCGGCGGCCATAATGTCTTGCATTGTTACCGGTTTTGGCGTGGGGGCGTCGGACTGAGCGGCGTTTGTCATGCAGTAGCATTCCTCTTGAGCGTTCCTCGGGGACGTTCCGTTCATGCGTCCGACAGACCGGAAGGTCGTCAGCACAATTCGGAGTGCGCCATCTTTTAATCAACGGGCGCTTAACGGATGTCATATCCGACAGTTTGGGTGGATGAAAGGAAACATGACAGAACGCTTTTTCACAGAATGATTAGCGCCGCCGGATAGCAACCCGCCGGTCCCGGCGCTCCAACCGCCAGGCGCCCCCCGTAAAAATCGCCCCGAGCCTTGCGGGGAAAGATGAGGTGAGTATGGTGCGCCGTTCTCACGGCGCTGCAGTATTTCGAGCGCCCCTTTTTGACCCTCCAATCAGAGCCCGCCCCCATGTCGCACGCCTCGCCCCTTATTACCGTTATGGTCGCCGCCGCCCGCAAGACCGCCAAAGCCCTGGCCCGTGACTTCGGCGAGCTGGAGCACTTACAAGTGCGCAAAAAAGGCGCGGCGGATTTTGTCAGCGCCGCGGACTTGAAAGCGGAACAGACCCTGTTTGAAGAATTGTCCGCCGCGCGGCCCAAATACGGCTTCCTCATGGAGGAGCGCGGCGAGATTGAAGGCACGGACAACTCCAACCGTTGGATTGTGGACCCCCTCGACGGCACCACGAACTTTCTCCATGGCCTGCCGCAATTTGCGATTTCGATTTGCCTGGAGCGCGACCGCCAGCCCTTCGCCGGCGTCCTTTATAATCCGGCGACCGACGAGCTTTACTGGGCGGAGAAAGGCGAAGGCGCTTGGTTGAATGATCGCCGCTTGCGGGTTTCCGGCCGGGTAGATCCGACGGAATGTTTGTTCGCCACCGGCTTGCCGTTCAAAGGCATTCCGGGCCGCCAGCGCGCCCTAGAGGAAACCGACCGCGTGTTGAGCGAAACGGCGGGCGTGCGCCGTTACGGGTCCGCCGCCCTTGACCTTGCCTTTGTCGCGGCGGGGCGCTTCGACGCCTATTGGGAGCGCGGGTTGAATGCATGGGATGTCGGCGCTGGCGCGGTTCTGGTGAGGGAAGCCGGCGGCCGGGTCGAAGAAATTGAAGGGGGCGCTTCGCCCTTGCACAATGGCTCTATCCTCGCGGCCAATGCGGAGATTTTCGACAAGGCCCGCGATATCATCCGTGGGGCGCGCGACGCAGGGTAACGCCCCCTATAGCGATCCTTATCCGGGTGCGTTTCGGCGATGGAAGAGGTAAGCTTCGCGTTCAAACATCAACGCGACGAAAGGATTTCCCATGGGCCCGTCTCACAAAACCATGTCACCAGCGTCAGGTGACCGATCATTATCATCGACGATCCTCATCGCCCTTTCCGCTCTCGCCTGCACTTTGGTTGCGCCGTCGGCCTCAGCCGTTGACCTTCGGGAAATGACGGATCGCGTCTATCACGACGGGGCTGATTACGACGACGCAAAGCACCGGCTCGATCTCATTGCGCCAGCCGAGGGACCAACCCTGGCGACGATGCTATGGATCCATGGCGGGGCGTGGGCGTTTGGCGATCGAAAAAATGACTTGGACCTTGCCCGCGCCTTTGCGCGCGAAGGGATCGCGGTTGCGGTGATGTCTTACCGGCTAAGCCGGGGCGATTGGCGCGGGGAGGAATTTTCCGCAACGGGCGTCCAACACCCGGAACATATCAAAGACGTCGCGCGGGCATTCTCGTGGCTCCACAAGAACGCCGCCCGCCACGGCCTCGACAAAGAAAAACTGTTCGTGGGCGGTTTCTCCGCAGGCGGTCATTTGTCCGCCTTGCTCGCGATGGATCCGCGCTATCTGCGCGCCCACAACCTCGCCCCTGCCGATATGCTCGCCGCCCTGCCAGTCGCCGGCGGTTACGATCTGGAAGACTACTACCAAGCGATTGCCGAAGGCCTAGGCGAGGAGACGGCAATCGGCCACGTTCTGGGCGTTTTTGGGGCGCGAGAGCACCTCCCCGACGCATCCCCGGCGACCTATCTTGAAAACGCATCGGTCCCCATGCTCGTGCTGACGGAAGGTCAGACAGCGGATTATACCCGCGTGTTCGACGAGGCGGTCGCCGCAGCGGGAAAAACCAGTCTGATCACCTTCAGCTATTACAATGACGAGACCCACGCATCGCTTCTCGCAACCCTGAGCGCCGAAGAAAGCCCGGCTCGCGATGAAATGATCGCCTATATCAAATCCCATCTGGACGAATAGCGCCGCCGCTGGGCAAATCCAATTTCCCAATTCCAGGGTTTGGCGATCGTTGCCGTTTGCTTCGGTTGATGATGATGACTGGGATGGGCGCATAAGAAGACATTCCCGTTTTGATGGATTTATTATTTTTGCCACGATTTGATGCAATCAAACATCTTGTTGATTTCAGGGACTACTGCTGGAAAATCCTGAAGGCTTTTTTCGCACCAATGAGCGACCCGCCGTTCGGCGGCTAGCTTCTTTTGATTCTCTCTTATCGATTTGGGAACGGCTTCAATCGATTTCTCGTCCAAATAGTCTTCAATGGTTCGAAGTTCGAAATCGCCCTCGGCGAACCAAAGCCCCAGCAAATGTCGTTCTGAATTCAGTTTTTCGATCTGAGCCTTCACAAACCTCTTCGCATCAGCAAATGTCGAAATGTCAAATGTCTCGCCCTTATCATCCTTTACCGCATCGCTATCCATGACCACATACGCGTTGCGGCTGAAACTGAACATTTCGACCAGCTTTTTGCGCTCTTCCGAAGGGTCATTGGCTTCACTTTGCAAACACAAGCTAGTTAGAAGTGCCCCGCCATACATCTGGAATTCAAAATCGCGTCCCTGACGAAGCTTATCTAAGCCGTTTTCCTCTGCGTACATGTCCAGCCATTTCGAAATATATATCACATCCGACGGACCTTCGACCCACACAACTCCGTTGCACTGAAGCAAGTCCGCTCCCGAAGCTCCCAGTTCGTTTAGAACCGTATATGGTTGAGAATTTACACGTCTTACTTGCGAAAAGAGGGTGTCCTGTTCCATCCAGCCACGCTTCTCGGCCTGTTGAGTCCAACTCCTGCTGCCCGAATTTGCCTTGTCGTTCGGGTCAAAACCGTTTGGCTTCCATTGCAGTGAAAACTCATGGATCGTGGTGGACTGTCTATTCTCAAGAAACTTGCTTAGCAGAGTTGCGGAATGCGACGTGATAAAGAACTGGCGGATTAACCGCTTGGGCATACTAACAGGTTCTTCCCGGGCATCCTGAATCTCAGCCACATATTCATTCCACTCACCATTAATTTTTGTGACAGCTGCGGATGCATCATTCATGTGGTCTTCCGGAGTGGAGACCCAGCAAAGGAAATCAAATAAGCGACGGACGGCTCTGGGCTCTAACCCAAGCTCGGGTTCTTCCAACAGAACAACACCGCCGCTGCCACTGATTTGCTTAAGTATTTTTGCCGTTCGTAAAATACCATCAGGCCAAGCGTCTTTATCGAAGCGGACGACACCACCACCTCCTACAAATTTTTCCTCTTGGCGAGTGTGTGCCTCGCTCAGCATTCCACGTCCCAAGACCGAGAATTGTCTTTGAAAGATGTACCGCAGGCCGAAAACAAGAACGGCTTCCCTCTGCCAGGGATCATGATCGTCCGCAAACGAACTAACAAAAACTGCATCCGACCAATCGGATTCGATCATATTGACGGAGTGGCGTTTAAAATCTCCGATGTCTCCATGTACCAACTCGCTGTTCCGAAATCTCAGTAGGCGTTCTTCATTAACGCCACTACCGCCTCGTGTTGCGTAATTGATGGTGAGATCGCCAACCCAACTTCCGTAAGGGAGTCTGTTGCACACGAACTGGTCGTCAAGCTTGACGGTGAAGACTGGCAGAGTTCTGGAAAACTGACCGGTCCGAACGCTGACCGTTCCTTCAACTTTGTTGTAATTGCATGACAAGCCTCCGATCAGGCGCAAGGCGTTCGATTTGCCTGTACCGTTCTTGCCAATGAACAAGTTCATACCGAGGAATGGTCCTAACTCCTGCGTTTCGTTGCCAAACGACAATATGTTTCGAACTGAAAGTGAATTTATAAACATAGCGGGGCACCGAACTTACTTGTTCTAACGTCGATATCATGTAGTGCTCCCAATGTCCGCTCTTGGGATCAACCCGCCATCCGCTTCACATCAACAATCCAACCAGCATCCCCCCCTACCGGCATTCATAATGCCGGTGGCGCAGGCGCGCGGATGGGCTCATGGTTTCGTCGATGAAATGGGCCGTCTTTCCGTATGCGCCGCATTGGTCTAGGGCTTCGTTGTCGGCGTTGGCCGCTGTTGCGTTGGCCGGGTCATAATCGATGGTGATGTCCTTCGGCGCGTCAGCGCGCAGCCATGCGGGGCGGCTGACGCCGGCGCAGCCGGCGAGGGTCACCATGAGGATCGCCATGGCGCAGCACAACAGCGCCCCCGTTGCAACGCGCCGATGGCCGGGTCTCGCAAATCCTGAAATGTGCACCAATGTCATGATGGATATCGCCCTCTCCCAATTGTTTGAGCATAGCAGCCCGGCGCCCCGCCGTCATCGGCCAAGCGCTCCAGGACGTCGCTAGATGTTCGATGGGGACCATCGCACCGCTTCCGGGCGCCAGGAGGGCGAGAAAAAAGCAACATTGCGCAAATCCGCCATGGGATCACCCCATTATGGATTTGCACAATGCTGGGAGAGAACAGGCCGAGAGAGAACAGGGCCCGGAGAGAACAGAGAAAAAGGAGAGGGCGGCGGCGGTGCGCCGCCCCTTTATTTTAGGCGGCGGAAGACGATTTCACGACCTTCAGCGTGGCGTCTTCGTTGATGGCGATCTTGCGGGGCTTTTTCGCCTCCGGCACTTCGCGGCGCAAATCGATATTCAGTAAGCCGTCTTTCAAAGAGGCGCCGTCGATGCGCACATGATCGGCAAGCTGGAAGCGGCGCTCAAAGGATCGCCCGGCGATGCCCTGGTGCAGATAGGTGCGCGGGGCGTCACTCTCGCTGCTGGTGTTTTTGCCGGTGATTTTCAGGGTGTTTTCATGCACTTCAACCTCAAGATCGGCTTCGCTAAAACCGGCGACCGCTAAGGTGATGCGATAGTCGTCTTCATCAAGACGTTCGATATTGTAAGGGGGGTATCCGCCGGCGTCCGACTTGCCAAGGGTGTCCAACAAATCGAACATCCGGTCAAAGCCAACACTGTTACGGTAAAGGGGCGTTAAGTCATAACTACGCATGGATTATAGTCCTTCTTATCTAAGCAAGGATGGAAAAAGCGCCTTAAAACCACTCCATCAGCGGACATGATTTCAGTAAAGCGCGCCAACGCCTGACGGCCGCTGACAGAAAAGAGATGGGGTCCCCCGCCGGGGTTTCAAGGGCGCCTAAATCCAAAAAAATGATCGCCATTCGCGCGTGCAGCAAAACCGATCACCCATATTTGAAGAGGTTTTCGGAGCCCATCGCCATTCATCCCCTCAAGGTGGGGCGCGAAACCTATTCGCCTGTCAGAACCCGTGTTAAGAGGCCGGCGAATCGGGCCCACATAAGACATAAAGCCCGTTTTCGGAGAGCGGCTGATCCCAGCCTTCAGAAAACCTTGAGAAAAGCAAAGGTGCTTCTATGCGCGGTACGACATTCTTAAATAACGGATCCATTTCGATCCTTTGCGCCGGTTTATTGGCGGCATGCGGCGGCGGGGGCGAAGGGGCTGTCACTGCCGTTGACGCCGACGCCGCCGCCAGCGCAGAAGCGGCCATCAGTGAAGCAGCCGCGCAGTCCCAAGACCCGAGCGCGCTCCTCGACGCGGTCATCGCTGGCGATCATCGCAGCCCGGAAGAAAAAGCACGCGATCAATGGCGCCATCCAAAAGAGACGTTGGCGTTTTTCGGGTTGCAGCCCAGCGACACGGTCGTTGAAATTACGCCGGGCGGCGGCTGGTACACGAATGTTATCGCGCCCTACATCAAAACCGGCGGCGGCGTTTATTACGCAGCCGGGCGCGACCCAGAACGCTCTGAGCGTTCCGCCCGCGCTGTGGCCGCGTTTAAGGAAGCCTATGGCGGCAAGCCTGAGCTATACGGCGATGTGCGCATATCAGTCTTTGGGCAGGAAGTGGCGCCCGCCGGCACGGCCGATGCGGTTTATACCTTCCGTAATGTGCATAACTGGTTGCGCGGCGACGGCGGGTCAATCGCCTTTGGGTCGTTCTACGACGCGTTGAAGCCGGGCGGCGTTTTGGGCGTTGTCGAACACCGCGCCAATGAAGACGCTGAAAACGGCGACGGCTACGTCAAAGTCTCCACGGTGATCGAATTAGCTGAAGCGGCCGGTTTTGTTTTTGAAGAAGGCAGCGAAATAAACGCCAATGCCGCCGACACGAAAGACCATCCGTTCGGCGTGTGGACATTGCCGCCGGTGCGCCGATCAACCCGCGCCGCGGGCATCCCTGAACCGGGGTTCGACCGCGATAAATACGACGCCATCGGCGAAAGCGATCGCATGACCTTGCGGTTTCGCAAACCAGCCAACGCCGAAGCGGGCGAATAATGGTGGCTGACACGCCAGGCGACCTTCAACGCCAAAGCCTTTTGGAAAGCGCCGCAAGCGCTTTCCAACTCGGGTTTAATGGGGTCATCATGATCACCATCGCGGATGGCGGCGCGCCGATCATGATTGACGGGCGCGAGGTGAGCTGCGTGATTAACGACGGCCCATTTGAAAACGACACAGCCCCGAGCCTCCACTGGAAGGCGAAGGCGGAGACCCTGCTGCAGATTTTCACCCGGAACAACGCCCTTGAAAGCGCGTATCTTTCCGGGCGCTTGATCGTCGCCGGGGATATGAGCGTCATGGCGCGCTTACAATTGACAGCCACCCATCATTAGCGCCATCGCCAATCCATCGACAATCGCCTATCATCAATAAAAACGACAAGGAAATAGGCCATGGCAGACTTCATCCGTATTCCATCGAACCCGGTCCCTGAAAACGCCGAAGCGCTTGATATGGTCTGCATGGATGGCGGCTCGGTGCGCGCGGCGGTGTTCCCCGCGCCGACGCCGAAGGGCACGGCGATCCTCCTCAACGGGCGTTGCGAGTTTATCGAGAAATATTTCGAGGTGATTGGCGATCTTCATGACCGTGGGCTGAACGTCGTCACCATGGATTGGCGCGGCCAAGGTCTGTCCGAACGCTTCCTGCCGATCCGCGAGAAAGGCCATATCCAGGATTTTGGCGTCTTCCGCGCGGATCTTGATTGCCTTTTCAAAAAGATCGCCGAGCCCCGTTTTAAAGGGCCATACTTCCTGGTCACGCACTCCATGGGCGGTCTACCCGCGCTGCAACGCCTCGCCGATGGCGATGACCGTTTCGCCGGCGCGGTTTTATGCGCGCCAATGACACAGATTTATAATGACCCGATCCGGCGCGCCGTTGTGCGCGCGATTAGTCAAATCGGCTCGGCGCTCGGCGCCTCGCGCCAGGGTGTTGCGGGAGTGAAAGAACACTCCCTTGCCTTTGAAGGTAATGTTCTGACATCGGATGAAGCGCGCCATGAACGTTTTCGCGCGCTACAGGTCGCCGCCCCGAACGCCGCCTTGCGCGAGCCCACTTACGGCTGGGTGCGCGCCGCGACCGCGGCGATCGACGATATCCATAAACCCGGGCGCCTCACGAATCTCAAAACACCGGTGCGCATTATTTCCGCCAGTGACGACCGCTTGATCAGCGCCCAAGACCATCTCTGGCTCGCCGAACAGAGCGACTATATTGAGACCATCGTGATACAAGACGCCTTGCACGAAATCATGATGGAGCGCGACGAATTCCGAGATCAATACTGGCAGGCCTTTGACGCATTCGTAGAACCAAAGCTTGCGGCTTAAAGGCTAGAGAGCTGACGCAATAAGCCTTCCGTCGCACCTATTGAGATAGGGCTTAGGCGTCGTAAGCGCACATGTTGCCCAAATAGCAACACTCTCCTATTGAACCTGTTAGAGCGAGGTCCCTATACTTCGATCGCGGTGAGCAACGCGAGAGTGCGGTTAATTCTATGAGAGTATATGGCTCACTAGTTTTGTCCCAATGTCGCTCGCACGGTCTCGTTTGATACGAAAAAAGGTACACCAATGAAGAGCTACCGATCGAAGATTTCTCTTGCCATTCTGGTGACGATGACGGCGTTGGCCGCGCGCGCCTGTGCCCAGGCGCCGGAAGGCGACGTTAACGCCGCCGCGACAAGTTCTGAAGCTGAAACTCCTTGGACGGACGGCGTTTATGGCGAATTGCCCCTTCGCATGATTGGGCCCGCTCATACATCCGGCCGGATCGCCGATTTTGCTTTCGATCCGAAGCGCAAGAGCCGGTTCTTCGTCGCGGTCGCTTCCGGCGGCGTCTGGCGCACCGAGAATGCTGGCACGACTTGGACGCCGGTTTTTGACGATGAGGGATCTTACGCGACCGGTGTCGTGAAAATGAATCCGTTCAACTCAAACGAAATCTGGGTTGGGACCGGCGAGAACAACAATCAGCGCTCGGTTGGCGCCGGCGACGGCGTTTATAAATCAGTAGACGGCGGCGAGACTTGGACGCGGATGGGCCTTGAGCACTCTGGCCATATCGGTCAAATCCGTTTTCATCCGAACGATCCGGATACGATTTTTGTCGCCGCAATCGGCCCGTTGTGGTCTGATGGCGGAGATCGCGGGTTTTACAAAACGAGCGATGGCGGCGAGACCTGGAAAAAGCTCCTTGACGTCGACGAATTCACCGGCGCCAACGATTTCGTTATCCACCCAGATGACCCCGACCGCATGATCGTCTCCACCTATGAGCGCTACCGTCGAACTTGGGCGGTTATTAATGGCGGGCCTGGCTCCGCCGTATACCGCACCGATGATGGCGGCGTGACTTGGGAAGAGATCGGCGACGGTCTGCCGACGGATGTCGACATGGGACGCATAGCGTTCGGTTGGTCTGCGAACCATCCGAATATCGTCTATGCCTCGGTCGTAGGACAGGACGACGTTGGGGGCGTCTACCAAAGCAGTAATTTCGGCATGACCTGGGAGAAGCGCTCCGATCGCGGCACGAATGACAGCGCCTATTACGGCGAACTGACTGTAGATCCGAATGACGCCGATCATGTGATCCTAATCGACACGTTTGATTGGGAATCCTTCGATGGTGGGCGAACTTGGGCGCAGATGGACTACGACAATCGTCATGTGGATGATCACGCGATCTGGTTTGACCCGGACGACAGCGATCACCTGTATATTGGCGGCGATGGCGGAATTTACGAGACATGGGACGGCGGCGAGACGTTCCGCCGCGTCCTCAATTTGCCCGTGACCCAATTCTACCGCCTTGCGGTCGACAATGAAGCGCCGTTCTACAACGTGTGCGCGGGAACTCAGGATAATAACACTTTATGCGGACCATCTAGAACGAACCTTGTTCACGGCATTGTCAATTCCGATTGGGAGATTGTTCTGGGCGGAGATGGGTTTGAGCCGCAAATTGATCCGGACGATCCTAACATCATCTATGCTCAGTATCAGTATGGAGGTCTTGTGCGATATGATCGCCGCACGACGGAGCGGGTGATGATAACGCCACAGCCTGCGAGCGGCGAGAAGGCCTATAACTGGAACTGGAATGCGCCGCTTTTGATATCGCCCCACAATTCGAAGCGTCTCTATTACGGCGCCGAGAAGATCTTTCGCTCCGACGATCGCGGCGATACGTGGGTCGCCATCAGCGGTGATTTAAGTCGCGGCGTCGATCGCAATGCGCTCAAAGTCGGCGGGCGCGTCTGGTCAGTAGATGCAGTTCGGAAGAACTACTGGACGTCATTTTACGGATCGGCAATCTCGTTCGCCGAGAGCCCGATTGAGGCTGATCTACTTTTTGTCGGCACCGACGATGGCATGATCCATGTCTCCGAAAACGGCGGCGGCGATTGGCGGTCGCTAGATCGCGTCAACGGCGTGCCGGAGATGACCTATGTGGAGCAAATCATCGCCTCTAACCACAGCGCTGATAGGGCTTACGCCGTCTTCGATAATCACAAACGCGGTGATTTCAAACCCTATGTGATGAAGACGGAGGATCGCGGTCGCACATGGCGCGCGATCGCAGGAAACCTTCCTGAGAACGGGACCGTCCACTCTATTGCGGAAGACCATGTGGACCCGGATCTTCTATTCGTTGGAACCGAATACGGTGTCTTCTATACGCAGGATGGCGGCGGAACCTGGAACGAGCTCTCCAATCTGCCGACGATCTCCGTCCGCGATGTGGAGATCCAACGCCGCGAAAACGACCTTGTTCTTGCAACCTTCGGGCGCGGGATTTATGTGCTCGACGACTATTCTCCGTTGCGCACAAAAAAGGCTGATCTCGCAAAGGCGGAGGCGACGTCTTATCCTATTCGCGATCCTTTCCTTTACGTGGAGGGCGACCGTTGGGGCGGATACGGCGGTGAAGGCAAGGGCAATCTAGGCGACGCCTTCTTCAAGGCTGACAACCCCCCTTTCGGCGCCGTGATCTCTTATTATCTTCGTGACGGCTATGAATCGAAACGTGACGCGCGGCGCAAGGCGGAGCGTTTAATTGAAGGAGATCGGGGCGACACGCCGCTTCCGTCTTGGGAAGCGCTGCGTAAGGAGGATCGTGAGATCGCCCCCACGATCGTGGCGACAATCAAGGACGCGAACGGCGCGGTCGTACGGCGCATCACGGGGTCTGCGGAGAAAGGCTTCCACCAAATTGTTTGGGATTTACGGGCCGCATCCTTGCGGCCGGTAGCGCTCGTTGACGACGATCCGTGGTCTAACGGCGACGGCGCCCGTCTTGTGGCGCTGGGTCGTTATACAGTGCAGTTGTCGAAGATCGTTGATCGAGAGGAAACACCGCTCGCAAGCGCGCAGACATTTACCGTCAAGTCCCTAGGGTTGTCGCCTGAGGAGGCGACCGGCGCTGACCGCGACGCGTTGGTGGCGTTCCAGGCCGACACGGCCGAGCTTGATCGCGTTGTCTCCGGCGCGAGCCAGAAAGCGGCGGAAATTCGCACCAGGCTCGAGGAGTTACGTCGAGGGATCTTCATTGCGCCTTTAACGGTCGACGCCGATCGCACCGCGCTCAACGCCCTCGACGATCGGCTCTACCAGCTTGAGGTAAGGCTTGGCGGCGATGACACCATTAGCAACCGATTTGAGCGCACGCCCTGGTCACTGACGAGCCGCGTAAGCTCGATATTTGGCGGACAGTGGGATGCGCTCTCGCCCGTGACCGGCGTGTACAAACAAGCCTATGAAATCGCGGCAACGGAGGCGGAGGCTGTCCTAAAGGACTTGTCTGCCCTTGACGACGATGTCGCGGTCTTCGAGGCGTCGATGGACGAAAAAGGTGTTCCATGGACGTTTGGCCGAACGCCATCACCGCGCCGGTCGGAATGAGAGAATAGGTAATATCGCCTAAAGCCGGCCCACACCATCATCCCAACCAAGCCGGCGTTGCTTCCAGGGCCATCATTTCCTCGTAACTCGGCCGTCGGCGGATGACCGCGTGTTCGTCGCCGCGCACCAGCACTTCCGGCGCGAGCGGGCGGGTGTTGTACTGTGAACTGAGCACCGCCCCATAGGCGCCCGCCGTCATGAAGGCGACGAGATCCCCCTCCCCGACCGGCGGCAGCGAGCGGGCTTTTGCAAACCTATCTCCCGTTTCGCAGACGGGTCCCACAACGTCATAGGGTGTTTGGTCGACGCCAAGGGCGGGCTCGCGCACGGGCGTAATCTCGTGATAGGCGTCGTAGAGCGCCGGACGGATGAGATCGTTCATTGCCGCATCGAGAATGAGAAAGCGCGTCTTCTCGCCTTCCTTTACATAGACAGCGCGGGCGACAAGGACGCCGGCATTGCCCGCCACCATGCGGCCCGGTTCAAAGATGAGGCGGGCGTTCCAATCCTTTGCGATGTCGCGAATGCGGGCGGCGTATTCATCAGGAGGCGGCGGAACAGCATTGTCTCGCGCATAGGGCACGCCCAACCCGCCGCCGAGATCAACATGGTCGATCCGGTGACCGGCGGTGCGCAGCCGTTCAATCAGTCCACCAAGTTTCGTAAACGCCGTTTCAAATGGGGCAAGATCAGTAATCTGGGAGCCGATATGCACATCAACGCCAACGATATCGATATGGGGCATCGCGGCCGCCTCAGCGTAGACCCGCTCCACCTGAGACCAGGCAACGCCGAATTTATCCTCCGCCTTGCCGGTGGAGATTTTTTCATGCCCGCCGGCGCTCACATCCGGGTTGACGCGAAACGCGATAGGCGCGCGCAGGTCTTTTTCGCCAGCAATGCGATTTAACAGACCAAGTTCGTTTTCAGATTCCACATTGAACTGACAAATCCCGACATCAAGAGCGAAGGCCATTTCACTGGCGGTTTTGCCAACGCCGGAGAAGACAATTTTTTCCCCCGGCACGCCGGCGGCGAGGGCGCGGCGCAATTCTCCCTCTGAGACAACATCCGCCCCAGCCCCTTCCGACGCCATGACTTTTAACACAGCAAGATTGGAATTCGCTTTTACGGAATAGGCCGCGAGCATATCCATGCCGCCAAAAGCCTTCCGGAAAACGCCGATATGGCGGCGCAACGTCGCCTCGGAATAGCAATAGAATGGGGTCCCGACCTCGTCGGCTAGTGTTTCTAGGTTGACATCTTCCGCATGAAGAACGCCACCTTTATATGTGAAATGGTGCAACGCGACTTCCTATTTAACTTCCAACCATGGGCGCCCTAGCGGGGCCGGTCGGGCTCCGCAAACGCGTCATCGATATCGACGGGCTCAAAGAGATCTTCTTCAAGGTCCAAAATGTCTTCTTCTTGCGGATCAACGGCCTCCACCGCGGCCCTATCGGAGGACGGTGGTCGCAGTATCGCCTTTTTCCCGCAGGCGGCAGCGGCGACCATGATAGCCACCATCATCAACAATGTTTGTTTTTGGCGCATCCGGCGGTTTCTCCTAATTGCTCGCATTGTCTCTGGCATCGAGGGTTTCAGCCCATCGCGCGGCTTCCCGTCGTACATTATCAGGCGCCGCGCCACCATAGGAAGTGCGCGAGGCGACCGAGGCGTCAACGCTCAAGACATCGAAGACGGCTTGGGTGATGCGCGGCTCCACCCCTTGCATGACCTCCAGGGGCAGCGCGTCTAAATCAACGCCCCTGTCTTCGGCGAGGGCGACGATGGCGCCGGTGACATGATGGGCGTCACGGAACGCCATGCCGAGCACCCGCACCAGCCAATCGGCAAGATCCGTCGCAGTTGCGTAGCCGCGTCCGGCGGCGGCGCGCATCGCCTCGCGGTTCATCTGCATGTCGCCCACCATGCCCGTCATGGCGGCCAGCGCGAGGGCGAGATCATCAAAGGCGTCGAACGTCGTAAGCTTATCTTCCTGCATGTCTTTCGAGTAGGCGAGCGGCAGTCCCTTCATGACCGTCAACAGGGCGTGAAACGCGCCCGACACCCGGCCAATTTTCGCCCGCACCAATTCCGCCGCATCCGGATTTTTCTTTTGCGGCATAATGGAAGAGCCCGTTGAAAACGCATCGGTCAGCCGCGCAAATGCAAAATGGGGCGATGTCCAGAAAACGATTTCCTCCGCCAGGCGAGACAACGTCGCCGCCGTAAGGGACGCCGCCGACAGGGCCTCTAGCGCGAAATCCCGCGATGACACTGCGTCGAGGGAGTTCGCCATGGGGCCTTTAAACCCAAGCGCTGTCGCCGTCTGATGACGATCGAGCGGGAAGGACGTGCCCGCCAAGGCCGCCGCCCCTAGGGGGCACTCGTTCAACCGTTCCGCTGCATCTAAAAACCGGGTGCGGTCCCGCTCCAACATTTCAACATACGCAAGACAGTGATGGCCGAAGGTCACCGGCTGCGCTGTTTGTAGATGGGTATAGCCGGGCATCACCGCATCGGCGTGGTCAGCGGCTTTTTTGACCAGGGCGAATTGCAGGGCGCTGATCGCCGCCGCCGCATCGCGGCAGGCCTCCCGCGTCCAAAGCCGAAAATCCGTCGCCACCTGATCATTGCGCGACCGCCCGGTATGAAGGCGCGCCGCCGGCTCCCCAACAATGGTTTTTAGCCGGGCCTCGATGTTCATATGAATATCTTCAAGCTCGGCGGAGAAAGGAAACGTCCCGGCCTCAATTTCTGCGGCGACCTGATCGAGGCCCTCATGAATGGCGCTCGCATCAGCCTCGGAAATAACGCCGACGGAAGCCAGCATCGCCGCATGGGCCTTGGACCCGGCGATATCCTGGCGCCAGAGACGTTGATCCACGTCTATCGAGGCGTTGATCGCCTGCATGACGGCCGCTGGTCCCGCGGCGAAACGCCCGCCCCACATCTCGTTTTTCTGGGCCTTTGCGGTTTGGTTTTTCCCGGTCGCAGGCTTATTTCCAGAATTTGTCATTTAATCGTCCTATATCAAGGCGACGCATATGAAACTGATCCGGCCGCAAGATCTTTCCTCACCGCGCTTTTGGCTGTTCCTTTGGGGGGGCCTCGGCGCGGCGTTTATCCTCTACGTGATCGGCGCCGCCGTGGTCCAGAGCTTCGCCCCCGGCGGCGGTCAACGCCATGATCAAATCGCCGCCAAACCGTTGCGCGATCAAGCCCTCCTCACGGGGGAGATGAGCAAGTTCCTTTTTGCCGACCGTGAACGTCGCGCCCCAAAGGCGTCGTTTACATCAGCGGCGGGCGAGACCACCCTCGCCGACTTCAAGGGCCGCGCGGTCCTCGTCAATCTATGGGCGACATGGTGCGCGCCGTGTCTGCGGGAGCTGCCTTCCCTTGACGCACTCCAGGAAAAACTGGGCGGCGACGCCTTTGAAGTGGTCGCCATCGCTGCCGACCCGAAAGGCCGCACGGCGGCCCAGGCCTATCTCGATAAACTTCAGATCCGGCATCTCAGCCTCAATACCGATGAACGCATCGCCTTTGCCTCCGCCGTCGGGGGCAGCGCCGCTCTTCCCGTTAGTATCCTATATGACCGAAACGGTGTTGAGGTAGGGCGCTTGATTGGCGAGGCGAACTGGTCAAGCCCAGAGGCTGAGGCCCTCGTCAGACGGGCGGCCGGTCTATAGAAAGATACGAAACTCGAATTTGAGAGACCACACTGGGGAATATCACTTATGTCTATTTTCGCGCCATCCATCCGACCCTTATTGATCAGCGCCTGCGCCGCCGCCCTTCTCGGCTGTGGAAACGGCGCCGAAAAAAACACTGACGCGCCAAGCGTTTCACAAGAGGCGGCGCAAGTCGCCACCCCTTCTCCGATTGATACGCCGTTCACACTGAAAGACGCCTCAGAGATTGATGTCGACGCGTTGCTCTCGCTTTTGCCAGAAGGCGCACGCCCGACCTATGAAAGCGCGGCGTTTGACGCCAAGTTGGGCGCGACGGTGCTGAACAATGTCCGTTTTCAGACCGCGGCCGTCGATATTGAGATCGATGGCGAGGGCGAGCGTCCCAATCGCATCGGCGGCGAGTTCGACGTTGATGGCTTCGTAATTGAACGGGCGGAACTTTACGGTGTCGATGAAGACGCGATTGACCGCTTGCTCACCGCCGAGACCCGCGCGTTTGACGCGCCGATGGAAAGCGTTTTCAAAAAGGTGCGCCTTTTTGGTCTTGCCGGCCTAGGGGAAGACAATCAGCCCCGTGAAGATTTCACCATTGGGGCCATTGAAATCGATCAACTCGATTTGCGCCAAGGCATCGGCAAAGGCGCCGATGATGCCGAAAATGAAGACAGCGTTGAGCCCAATGGTCTCGCTGTTCTCGCCAATGCTGTTTCTTTCGGCGGGTTGTACTTCAAAGACATCAACGCCGAGACAGAATTAGAGGGTGACGCCGCCCTTTCAGTGACGGCGCCGGATCTTCGCCTCGTCGGCGGCGGCGGCGGTAAATTGGGCGCTATGATCGCCAATGACCTTGACTATGTGATGACCCAATCCTCATCCGCCATTGCAGAAACGGTCGGCGCCATCCCGCAAGTCGGCGGCCTACTGAACGGCCCTCTTCGCAACCTCATCGCACCAGAAAATCAGCAGATGAAAATCGCGAGCGCCGAATGGCGCGATATCGATTTTTCGGGCCTGTTGCCCTACGGCCTTAAAGACGAACTCCCGCCTTTCGATGCGAAGAACCTGATCGATCTCGGCAGCGCGACGGTTATCAATGCCGAGACCTTCGTTGCGGGCAAACGAGCGTCGATCGCCCCCAAAACCATTGTCTCAGCAATGGAATTCACTTGGCTCGCACCATCGAAAATTCGCGCTGTCTCAAACGATGCACAGTACGACTACACCGCGTATCTATCTGATGACGAAAGCGCCGCTGAGGCCCTCGCCATTCTACAGAAATACGGCCTCGATTCGATCAAAGGCGATTCTGAAATGTCCTATGATTGGTCAGCGGACGATGGAGACGCGGTTTTCTCAACGGTCTACAAATCACCGGTGTTCGCTGATTTCACCATGGATGTCGCGTTGGAAGGCCTGTCGCTCGAAGCGATAGAAGCCTCAGCCGGCGCCGGCGCCAATCCCGTGGCGGACCTTGCCGCCCTCACAAAAGCTGAAATCGTTTTAGACGACCATACGATGCTGGACGCGATCTTTGATTTGGCCGCGCTTGGCGGAAAGAGCGATTTACGCACGACAACGCCGGTTACCATGCGCTTCCTTGGTCTCCAATTTGCGGCCATTAACCCGAGGGTCCCAGGGTACATTGAGAGCTTTGCTGGATTTATCGAATCCGGCGGAAAGCTGACGATTAAGGCCGAGCCTGAGGATCCGATCCGCCTCAACACACTCTCAACCCAGGAGCCCCCAACGTTGCCTGATGTACTGAATTTGACGGTCACGTTGGAGAAATAACCGGGGCTTTAAGACCTGGATTGATGAAAAGAGTTTCCAATCACGGAACGAAGGGGACCATGGCGATGCCATGGTCCCTTTTGCTTTTCATCACGGCGGTTTGGAAATCGTCTTTACGACCACCAAACCGCATACGACCTCTTAAGAAATCGCTTTTCTGAACACCGTCGCCTTCGTCAGGAAGGCAAGGGTCTCATCGGTTTTTTCGAGCGCTGCGTCAGCCCCGAGGGAGGCAAGCTCTTCTCGACAATAGCTGTCGTAATAGGGTTCATGAAATCCGCGGGGGAAATTCTCAAGCAGAATATCGAGACCCGGTTCATCGCCATACTGAATGGTATCAACCAAGATAAAGGCGCCGCCTGGCTTTAAAAGGCGGGCCGCCTCTTTCACGACAGCGCGACGCACTTTTGGCGGCAGTTCGTGGAAGAGGTAAACGGCGGTGACGATATCGGCTGAGCCGGTTGGCAAGCCTGTGTCTTCGGCCGCCGCCCGCACATAACGAACATTGCGATAGGCGGACAAAGCGTTTTGTGTCTTCCCGAGATAAGCCGGAGACAAATCGAGCGCTGTCGTGTTCAACAAGGGCCAATTGTAAAGAACGTCTTTCAGGAACACGCCGGTGCCGCAACCGAAATCGACAAGATTGACGCTTTGCGGGTCACGATCAGCGAGGGCGTTTTTGATCAATGGCAAGGCTTGACGACGCATCGCTGCGGCCGCGCCGGTGAACAACGTCTCCACCTGCATATCATACCGCTCGGCGGATTCGTCTGTCAGCCAACCATCGGTTTGGTAATGAAAATTTTGCAGATAGTAGCGTGGATATTTTTCATCCGCGTTGTGATCGGCGTCATCGGTATCGACCCCGACGTCAACGCTTTCCATCACTTCTGAATGGCCATGGCGATTTTTACGCCGCGCCACCTCGCCAGCATCGCGAAAATAATCGCGGCTCAATTTCAAGAGATTCCCGAGAGCTGGCGGGCGACGTAATTCGGCTGGCAGCTTGTAATCACCGCTTTCGATATGGCGCCATTCTTTCTTGAACAACTCGCGAAATGAAGCAGTCAGTCGCCCGCGGTCGAGATCGCGGAACTCCCCCGCGAAAGGCGCTTCACCGGGGCGCGATAGCGGCCCCATTTTGCGCCGCCCGATAATATAATGCCCCGTATACCAACCAATACGCGCCATCTGCCCGGCGCTATAAGCGGCGCGTTTTGCGCCTTTTTGCATGGCTTCCGTGATTGACATCCTGTCTGCATCCTTTCCCATCAGATACGGTCGAAAAACGCGACAAGTTCAATATGGGGTGCGTACGTGAACTGATCCACCGGCGTGACGGCCGTTAACCGGAAAGGCCCCTGCGACAGAATCGCCGCATCGCGGGCGAAGGTCTTCGGGTTGCAGGATACCGCGACGAGCTTTCGCGGGCCCCTCATTTTTTGACTGACGCCACGCTTTAAATCCGTGAGGCGCGGCAAGTCCGCCAGCATGCGCGCCTGGGCCTCGGCGCCAGCGCGGGGCGGGTCAAATACGCCGCCGTCAAAGGGCGCCAGCTCTTCCGGCGTCAGCGGGCGTTCAAACAGATTGCGGCGCTCGGTTTTGATTGGCGTGAGGGCCATGCCGGCGCGCTGGGCGTCGGAGACGGCGCGCGCCAGCGCGGCAATGGCGGGGCCGTCATTGTCCACCGCCGTCACCGCTGCAGATTTGGCGAGGGGCGCCGCGAAGGTTCCCATGCCCGCGAATAGATCGACGATGACGCGCGCCTCCCCCAACCCTTCGCGCACGAGGGTCGTCAGCGCCGCCTCCCCCGCTTTGCTCGCTTGAAGAAACGCCCCCGGTGGCGGCGGGGCGAGCACGCCGTCAAACGAGATCACGGGTGTCTCAACGGTGAGAAGCGGCTCCCCCGACACAGATAGCCGGAGGAGAGGCTCGGGCTTCGGCCCTCCGTCAACGGCGGCGCTAGAAGATGAGCCCTGATCCAACAAGGCGAGCATCGGCCGGGCATCGGCGAGATCAATGTCTTGATGATTGCCGGATGGTTCTGGGCGCAGATCAACATCAAGACCGTTCTCGCACAGGGTCACGGCGAGATCGAAGCGCGGCCATGGCACCGCCGCCGCAAGCCGTCGCAAAAGCGGCAAGGACGATGCGAGCGCCGGCGCTAACACCAAACAGCTGTCAATCGCCGTAATCATAGTCGAGCGATGCTGGTGGAACCCCAGCACCACCCCGCCGGCCGTGCGCTGCGCCGCCAGAACAGCGCGCCGCCGACCCGAAGCGGGCGTCATGATCATGGGGCGGATAATTGACGGCGTGACGCCATGGGCCGCCAATGCTGGCGCCAACGCCTCTCCAAGGCGGGCGCTTTTCCAAGCGCTATAGGCGTCCGGATGCAGGTGCTGTAGGGCGCAGCCGCCGCATACCCCAAAATGAGGGCAAGGCGGCGTCTGGCGCTCAGGCGACGGGGTGATCAGCTCTTCAAGGCGCGCCCTGGCGCCGGCGACCATGAACACGCCTTCGTCACCGGGCGCGGTGAGGGGCGCATAGGCGGGCCCATCCGGGGTTTGCAGTACCCCTTCCCCTTGCGCGCCAAGCGCATCAATGCGCCCTTCGATTCGTGTCTCAGGGCGCGTTTCGGGCGCGCGCCTGCCGGCATGGCGTTTCTCAACGGTCTTGTCGCCCCGTCGTCGCCGACTATGCCGTTTTCCGTGCGCCAATGAGATATTCCCTGTTGCCGTCGCCGCCTGAGATAGGGCTGTCGATCACCCCTATGACATCCCAACCGCGCTCTTTCAAAAACTCTTTTGTATCGTCGATCAAACCCATGATCTCTTCTTCGTTCGCCATGACGAGACCGCCTTTACCGATGGATTTCGGGCCGAGTTCGAATTGCGGTTTGATTAACGTCACGAGCGATGCAGAATTCGCGCACAGGTCTAACGCTGTCGGTAATGCCTTCTGCAAACTGATAAAACTGACATCACAAACGACGAGGTCAATTGGCGCCGGCACATGGGTCTTTCCAAGATCGCGGGCGTGGGTTTTTTCCAAATTGACGACAAGCGGGTCGCGAGCAACGCGTTGGTGAAGTTGCCCTGCGCCGACATCCACGGCGTAAACCGTCGCCGCGCCACGCCGCAAAAGAACTTCCGTAAACCCGCCCGTTGAAGCGCCAAGATCGAGGCATATCGAACCAGCGGGATCGATCTCAAACCCATCAAGCCCGGCGACCAGTTTCAACGCGCCGCGCGAGACGTAATCATGGACATCCCCCAGCACCACGATGTCGTCGCCCGCCCCAACTTTCATCGCGACCGCCCCCGGTGCGCCATTGACGAGCACTAAGCCCGCTTTAACGGCGCCTTGCGCCCGGGCGCGGCTTGGAAATGCGCCGGAATTGGCAAGATAGGCGTCGAGACGGGTTTTCTCTTTCTTCATTGTTGGGTCAGTCATCAGCGCATCCCACGCGGTCATCCCGCAAAAGAAAACCCGGCGCACCGGCCGGGTTCTCATCAATCATGTTCGGCCATTGCTGGCGACGATCGTCAACGACGTGTTAGCCGCGCAGTTGCACGACATCCGCCGTCATACCGAGGGCTTCACGAACGCGCTCAACGATGTTGGCCGCGTTCAGACCAGCCTGTTCGTACATCTTCGCCGGGCTGTCCTGGTCTTGGTAAACATCCGGCAACGTCATGGTGCGGATTTTAACCCCGCCATCTAACAAGCCTTCCGCCGATAAGAAGTGCAGCACAAAGGCGCCAAACCCGCCGACTGACCCTTCTTCAATGGTGATCACCGCTTCATGGTGCGCAACAAGTTGACGAATAAGGTCATGGTCGAGGGGTTTCGCAAAGCGCGCATCGGCGACCGTTGCGGAGATACCTTGTGTTTCCAAGATCTCAGCCGCCTTCAAGGACTCCTGAAGTCGACCACCCAAGCTCAATATTGCAACGCCCGTTCCCTCACGGACGATCCGGCCTTTGCCGATTTCAAGGATTTGACCAACCGACGGCATATCGACCCCGGCGCCTTCCCCGCGTGGATAGCGGAACGCGATCGGGCCCTCGTCGAATTCAGCGGCGGTTGTCGTCATGTGAACCAATTCCGCCTCATCGCCTGCGGCCATGATGACCATATTCGGCAGGCAGCCCAGGTAAGCCAGGTCAAACGCGCCTGCATGGGTCGCCCCGTCAGCCCCGACAAGCCCGGCACGGTCCATTGGGAAACGCACGGGTAAGTTCTGGAGCGCCACGTCATGGACGACGGAGTCATACGCACGCTGCAGGAAGGTGGAGTAAATGGCGCAAAAAGGCCGCATGCCGTCAGCGGCAAGCCCGCCCGCGAAGGTCACGGCATGCTGTTCGGCAATACCAACATCGTAGCAGCGCTCCGGATAAGCCTTTTCAAAAAGGTCAATCGAGGTGCCTGACGGCATCGCCGCCGTGACGCCAATGATCTTTTCGTCAGTCTCACCCAGTTTTACGAGGGTCTGACCAAACACTTTCTGGTAGGCCGGCGCGTTGGGCGTGCCTTTTTTCTGTTTGCCGGAGACAACGTCGAATTTCGCGACACCGTGATACTTGTCGGCCGCTTCCTCAGCATAGGAATACCCTTTGCCCTTTTGCGTCACGACATGGACCAGAACCGGTCCTTCCGCCATGTCGCGGGCGTTCTCCAGCACCGGCACGAGATGGTCCAGATTATGACCGTCAATCGGGCCGACATAGTAGAACCCAAGCTCTTCAAACAGGGTGCCGCCGGTGACCATACCACGGCCATACTCTTCGGCTTTGGCGAGGCTGTCATAGACGCGGCGCGGCAACCGTTTGCTCAGCTGCTTCGAAAACTTACGGAACCCTTGATAGACGCCGGAGGAAGACGCCCGCGCCAGATACGCGCTCATGGCGCCGACCGGCGGTGCGATGGACATATCGTTATCGTTGAGGATAACCACCATTTTTGAGCCCAAATGGCCCGCATTATTGAGGCCTTCATAGGCCATACCGGCTGACATGGACCCGTCGCCGATCACCGCAATGGACGTCGCGCCCTTTTCCAGGTGGCGGGAGGCTTCGGCAAAACCGGTGGCCGCGGAAATAGAGGTCGCAGCGTGCGCGGCGCCAAAAGGATCGTATTCACTCTCCGAGCGCTTGGTGAACCCGGAGATACCACCGCCCTGACGCAGGGTGCGGATCCGGTCCCGGCGGCCCGTAAGAATTTTGTGGGGGTAACATTGGTGCCCCACATCCCAAACCAGCCGGTCATCCGGCGTGTTGAACACATAATGGATCGCCGTCGTCAGCTCCACGACGCCAAGACCTGAGCCTAGGTGACCGCCGGTTTCAGAGACTGCATCGATCATTTCGGCGCGCAGCTCATCGGCCAATTGGCGCAACTGGCTTTTATCAAGCTGGCGCAACTCTGCCGGCGAATTGACCGTGTCCAATAATGGCGTTTCAGGACGCGTTTCGTTTTCCATTGGAAACCCCTCGCAAATTACAAAATACGCTGCACACGCGATTGCCGTAAAACGTGCAGCGCGAACCGCATTTTCGCGTGATATCTCAGCGATATGTGGTCAGCCCTTTTACTATCATTATCATAAGTGACCAGTCTTCGCGGTCAATTTTTGACGACTTCAAAGTCTTTTTGAGGCCTGTGCTGTTTTAGCCCGCATGAAACCCCATTTTTAAGCCGATTTTGAAAGGCATTCCGCCGCAAATGTTGCTCTTTGAAATCATTTGTCATGGGAGCCACCCGCAGCACCAAACAGGCGCGGGAAACCGGCACAATTTCATTGGCAGCATAGAGCGACGCTGGCCGTCGTCAAAACAGCCTCAAGACGGGCGTTTCACGGGCAAAAAAAATGTCCCAGCCCGGATTATATCCTAATCAAAAGACGCCGGTTCTGCGGTCGGCTTGCCATCGCCGCCAACCACAATCTTTTCGATTTTCTCTTGGGCCGCTTTCAACTTGGTCTCGCAATGGGCTTTCAAAACCGCCCCGCGCTCATAGAGAGCGATCGACGCCTCCAGCTCCACGCCGCCGCTTTCGAGCTTTTGCACGATGCCTTCCAACTCCGCGAGAGCCTTTTCGAAGGACAAATCCGAGAGATCATCTTTAGGTTTAGCCATCGCTATCTCATGCCCGCAGCTGACAGGTTTTGGCAAGACCCCGCCTGTGGGCGGTCTTGAACGATGAAAACGAGGAGAACCACTAAACAGAAACGGTTGCGTCCTTAGTCTCACGATTGCTGTCGCGCCGCTCGGCCGTCTCTGGCGCGGTCGAGGCTTCGTAAACACGGTAGGACCAATAATGGTTCCCGCCGGCCCGGTCGACGCGCCACCATTGCTGGCGTCGAAATTCGCGGTCCAGCATCCAATTTAAATAGCCATGGGCGCACAACAGAACGTCTCCGTCGCGGGCGTGTTCGGCCAATCGATCAACAATCAGGCGCACCCGCCGCCAAGATTGGGGATGGTTCTCTATTCCATTCGGGGCAAATCCCCAAAACCAAAACGCCCTCGAAATGACGCCCCATGTGCCTGGCTTTAGACGCAAGAAAGGCACTGGCGGGGCCGGCAACGGCGCTTCCACGAAAAGCGGGTCGGCAGGAGCGGTGCGCCCATCGCCCGCCCTTTCGAGTACTTGTGCAGCCGTCTCAATCGCCCGGGGCAAATTGGAGGACAAAACGGTGCGCGCGCCCTTTGCCAATTCGACAAGCCCATCGGGCGGTGTTTCATCCTCATGGAGACCGCTTTTGTCGTATTGGGCCCACCAATCGCCATAGTCACGCGCTGAGATGCGCATCGTGCGATCAAGGTTCGGCCGACCGTGCCGCGCTGTAATAATCCGTCCCGCCATGGTGTCTGAATTGAGCCCGCTTAACCGTCTTCTCCGCACCCCCGTTATGAATGCTTTCTCAAGCGTCTTGCAAGACGGCGACATGCGCCGCGGCAGATCGCCCAAGAGCCTCTAAATCATAGCCCCCTTCGAGAACCGAAACGACACGGCCAGCACATTTGTCAGCGGCCAGCCCCAAAATTTCCGCGGTCACCCAGGCAAAATCTTCTTCCAAAAGCTGAAACCCGCCAAGGGGATCATGGGCATGGGCGTCAAATCCGGCGGAGATAATGATCACATCTGGATCGAAATCCGAAAGAGCTGGCAGAAGCGCCTCCCCCCAGGCGCGACGAAACTCATCCCCGGTCGTACCCGTCGGTAGGGGCGCATTAGCGATATTCGCGCTCGCCCCTCGATCCGTCTCCCGGCCAGTGCCGGGGTATTGCGGCCATTCATGGGACGACGCGAAAAACGCTGCTTCATCGTGCCAAAAAGCGGCTTCGGTGCCGTTGCCATGGTGAACATCGAAATCAACGACGGCGATCCGCTCTGCGCCATGGGCGGCGCGGGTGTGATGGGCGGCGATGGCGGCCGTGTTGAAAAGGCAAAAGCCCATGGCGCGGGTCGGCTCCGCATGGTGGCCTGGCGGCCTCGCCGCGACGAAGGCGTTCTTCGCCTCGCCTGCAAACACCGCGTCAACACCAGCACAAGCGCCGCCGACCGCCCTCAGCGCCGCCTCAGCAGAAGACGGGCCCATGGTTGTATCGGGATCAAGCTGGGTCAGGCCGCCGGCTTTTACCCGCTCACCGGCCTCTTCAATCAACGAGAGATACGCGTCCGGGTGAACCCGCTTAATGAGCGCCGTCTCTCCCAGCGGCGGCGTTTTTCGAACAAGCCCCTCAAAAGCAGGCGTCGCTAACGCCTTATCGACGGCTTGAGCGCGTTCAGAACACTCCGGATGACCCGACGGCGTTTCGTGGGCGGCGAAGGCCGCATGAGTGAAAAAATAAGTTTCCCCGCTCATCGCAGCGCTACGAAGATAGGGTTGTTACGGAACACGCATTTCATTGTTTTCATCGCCGCCTTGCATCATGCCTCGGTCGCTCTTTGTCGATCTACACAAGTCGATTTGCTGGCGCTACGGTTTTTTTCGTAAAAAAAAGCCGCGCCGGATAATCTAATTATCCGAACGCGGCAAAGTTGGAGCTAATCCTTGAAGGGGTCGACCCAGAGGGAGTAGGTCGCAGGGTGGATTTAATCAGCTCCAGGAGAGAACTTGTGCCTAGATCAGTCTTTCTTCTTATGCCTGCAAATCAGCGGCGACATCGTTTTTAGGCGACGACACTTTGGCTTTTTTGGCGCGGCTTGAGTTTTCAAGATGGGTTTGAACCTTGGCCCGTAATGCGTTCATATCTACCGGCTTAGACAGATAGTCATCCATGCCAGCGTCAAGGACGCGTTGTTCGTCGTCGGCCATCGCCATCGCTGTTAAGGCGAGGATTGGCGTTTGTGCATTACGGCAGTCTTTACGGCGGATGCGTTTCGTCGCTTCGATGCCATTCATATCGGGCATAAAGACATCCATCAGGATCAGATCATAGTCGGCGTTTTCCGCCGCCTCGACAGCTTCTGCCCCGCTTTCAGCCAGATCCACATTCAAATTGAGTGGAGAGAGAAGAGCCGCAATCAACTTGCTGTTCGCCATTACGTCATCGACGATCAGAACACGCTGCTCTTCGACAACACTCGGGGCACGCAGGAAGGTGACAACATTATCACTCGTCGCGGTTTCGTTCGTCGGGGCCTCTTCTTCGACCGGTGCGCCGCCGAGAACCGCCGCCAACCCGGCGAAGACACTTTCATTGGTGAGCGGTTGATCGATCTGACCATCAAAGCCAAGCACCGACATTTCTGCGTCGCTTAAGTGACGTGGGGAGGACAGGATGAGCTTGGCGCCCTCCGCCAAAAGGTTGCGACGCATTGCATTCGCCACAGTTTTCGCATGCGCGCCATCGACTTGATCGCTGACAATCACTGCATCAACCATCTCGCCGTCGCTCTTCATGACCATGAGAGTTTCGATAGCGCTTTCGACACTGTCGGTCATCACTGGCGTGACGTTGAGCGTCGGCAACATTTCCTCGTAGGCGACACGCGTTGCGTTATTGTTGTCGACAACCACCACGCGGGCTGGCTCTTCGAGAGTGACCGGGGCGCGTTCAATCGCGGCCATATCGATGGCGGCCGGTAACTGAACCTCGACCCAAAATTCACTCCCTTCACCGAGGACCGATTTGACCGTGACATCGCCGCCCATGGCTTCAGCAAGCTCCTTACAGATGGCGAGGCCAAGGCCGGACCCGCCATGCTTGCGAGTTGTGGAGCCGTCAACTTGCGAGAAACGGTCGAACAAGGTGTTTAGCTTATCGGCTGGGATGCCAATACCAGTGTCCAGGATACCGATACGGACGGTATTCTCGCCAGCACCTGGCTTTGCGATAACCGCGACGGAGCCAGTCTCTGTGAATTTCACCGCATTACCAACGAGGTTCATAACGATCTGACGGACGCGACCGCCATCACCGTCAACCATCGCCGGCAAGCGCGGATCAATGTGAGCCGCCAGCGTGAGGTTTTTCTCATCAGCCTTCGGCTTCAAGAGCTTCACAACGTTCTCAATAGAGTTCTTCAGATTGAATGCGCTGGTGTCAAGGTTGAGTTTGCCAGCCTCAATCTGAGACAGATCAAGAATGTCATTGATCAATCCAAGGAGCGACTCGCCGGACTGCTCGATGATATCGAGTTGTTCAAGTTGCTCATTGTCGACGTCACCCGATTTCAGCAAACGGCTGAAACCAAGAATACCATTCATTGGCGTACGAAGTTCATGGCTCATTGTCGCCAAGAAGGTCGATTTCGCCCGATTTGCCGCTTCGGCCTGGTCTTTGGCGAGGATTAGATCGCGCTCAACCAGTTCGCGACGGCCGATTTCGCTATTCAACTGATCGACCGTTGTCTCCAGTTTCCGGTTGGACGCCGCAATGCGGTTCCTGTGGTTGCGGAAACCAAGTAAGGCAATAAACAGTGATAGGAGGATAATCCCGCCAACCGCAATTACCGCTGTTTGGAACGTTTTCTGGCGTTTTGCGTCAGATAACATCATATCGGTCTTCAGCTGATCGTTTTTCAACTGCTCGATATTCAGATTTTGTTCGGCGAATTGGAACTGAGCGCCAAGCAGAGCCAAGTTTGCAGAGGACGCAACTTTCTTGGCGTTATCGGAAAGGCGCTTAAAGCTTTGGTGATGCGCCAGCGCTTCAGCGTAATCGCCTTGCAGCATGTAGACCTGATAGGCGGTGTCATGCATGGGCTCGTAGTTCATTGACGTCGCCGCCACATCCACGCCGTCGAAGGCGGCGTCGATGAACGCTTCAGCGCTTTCAATGTCACCGCTCTTTAAGGCGATATGCGCATCAACGCCGGTGGCGAAGCGATCCCACTCAACACCATCCTCGCCGACAAAAGCGGCATGAGCTTGCTCAGTGTAGGACTTAGCGACGGCGTATTCGCCGGCGCGCGTTTCGGTTTCGGCCATATTCGTCAAAATACGCCCTTCCAAAACCTTACTATCCATTTCCTTGGCCACCGCGTAAGCGCGGGTGAAGAATTGGCGCGCCTCGTCGTATCGGCCGAGGTCCTTCAGGATATTACCTTGGTTATTCGCGTAGGCGAGCTGCATCCCTGCGCCTTCGGCGTAGATCTCTTCAGCGCGCTTGTAGTAATCAAGGGCCTGCTCATAGGCTTCGGCGTCACGATAAACACCGCCGAGCTGTTGCAGACTGATCGCCTGTTTTCTCAGATCACCGGCGTCGGTGAACATATCATAGGCTTTGAAATAAGCTTTCACCGCCGTTTCGACATCCGCAAGGCGTTGGGCGATCCGGCCCTGAGCCAAGAGAAGGTCGCCGCAAAGAGCGGTATCGAGATCGTTTTTCTCAGCGCGCTCCAATGCTTCAGCGACAACTGTTGCAGCCGTCTCAGGCTTGCCAGCGCGGTTGAGCGCTTCAGCCTTCAACCACATGGCTGTCGTCAACGCCGCTTCTCGCTCTGAATAATGAGCAGCGGAACGAACAAGGCTTTCTGCAGCATCTGCATGCTCCAAAGCGCTGGCCGGATCCGCCATCATGGAGGATTTAGCATCGGCAATCAGCTGATCATAAGCCGTTTGCAGTGTCTGCTCCGTTGCTGTTGTTTCCGCCGCTGCCATCGCGATCGTTGGCGTGCCGGCGCCGAGCGCTACGCAGAGCGCGGCTGTCGTAAGTAACTGCTTCATCATACCGCCCCTAATGCGTCCCGTCGTACTGATGTTGCTGGTGTTGCTGGTGTGCTGGTTTGTCGAAATATACTTGGTCATGTCTCGGTTCCCTTCCCTATTCTGCGATTAAAACCGCAAGGTGAACCGGGCGCCGCCAGCGACGGCGTCGGAGCCGTCGATCTGACTGACATCGCCAGTATCAAATCGAGTGTAGAAACTTGCTTCGGCGCGATCTCCCCACATCGGCATCGCATACTCCGCCTCAGCCACGAATCGTCGCCTACCGCCGCCGAGATCGATGAAGTCATCAACCGCGCCAAGTTCGCCGGTAGTGCGATCGACAATCTGCACGGTAGACACCCGCAGATCGCCATTTTCCACGTAGAGCGGTTGCGCCGCCGATACACGGAATCTGTCGTTTCGTCTGAAGAGGTCACGTGTCGTCGCCGCCACCTCAAACGCTGTAGAGGTGAGCCCCTCTTCGCCAATGCTCAAAATCGAGTTTGAAGAAGTTAGCCCATCCGATCCTTCGGTTCGACCAACCGTGGCCGATGCCGCTAGGGTCAATTTCGGATGAAGATCAGTGCTTGCGCCAATGGTCAACGCATTCGTCGCAGCGCCGTTTTCCAACGCCAGGGCGCCGGACCCTTGCGCGCCCAAAACGCCGGTTTCTTCAGACAAGCGCGTGTATGACGCGTTCAATCGAACGTTTGATGCGACCGCGATGGCGACATTCGCCGTCACGGCGCTGGCTTCATAATCGGCGAGACCAATCAACGGATCATCGCGAAGGCGTTCGCCCGTATCGGCATCGACAAAGGTTAGGTCATCGCGCACTTCGGAAAATCCAAAGCCGAGTTTCACGCCTGGCGCAACTTGAGCGCCCAAGCTGGCATATGCGCCGCCGGTGGCGAACCCGAGGAACGGATTGACACCACCTGTTTCTGGATCATGGTCCGCATGACGATCAAACCCGTCGCCGCTTGTCAGAGCGAGGGCGCCGCGACCTTCACCAATTTCAAACGTCGCACCGCCAGATTGCAGCCGGATACCGGGTGCATAAGGACGATCGCGATATTGATCGGGAGCAAACTGCGACACGGGCGTTGCGATCGCCGTTAAGGACCATCCTTCGCCGCCATCAATTTGTGTCTCGTTCTGCTGGAATAGCGATCCACCGCCGCCGCCAGCCCAATCAACGAGCCGATCGTAGACATGGCGCTGCACACGTTCCTGACCGCCATTGATGGTGGTGCTTTCCTGACCATACAACAGTGTCGATAGTGGAATGTTGAAATCGCGATGCGTGTCGCCAATGACCTCAACGGCCACCAGACGCGCGCCCACGAGCTGATTCACGTTCAACGTGCTCGGATTCAAAATGCTGTCTCTAACGCTCTGCGCCGTTGTCGAATAAAAACCGGCGGTATTTCCATTGGCGTCTTGAAGCGGTTTATAGAAGCTGAGGTTATCAAAACTCAACGGCGCTTGAGACGCTTCAACATTCAAGAGACCATGCCCGTAGACGCCATCGACGCCGGCGTCACCAAGGTCGGTTGCGGTCTGCAGGATGATATCCGTCGTCTCTTCCGCGTGTTGTTGCAGCCAAGGCCAGCGATCATGGAGCAGCGACACCGCGCCGGTCACCAATGGCGCGGCAAAAGACGTGCCCGAAAGGCGCGTCGTACCGCCGTTATTATCCGAGACCAGAATGAGTTCGCCTGGCGCGACGAGGAAGCGGTTTTTAAGCTTCGCGTCTTCAGAACACGCGCCCTGCTGAAGGAGGCACGCCTCGCCCGGACGATTAGAGAATGACGAAATCCGCCCGGTTGGCCCAACCGATCCAACAAAAAGAAGATTATCGAAATCGTTTCCGCTGCCAAAGGTCACGTCTGTTGTTTGCGTGACGCCCTCATTACCAGCCGCGATGACAAAGGTTGTATTATCGGAGAATGATTGGATCATTGAAGAACGGAATATATCCGCAACGCTCTGATTAAAGACGTAACCCGGTACGCCAAGAGACATGTTGATGACATTTGCACCGCTCGATGTCAGCGTTTCGACACCGGCTTGGATGTCGGCAAAACTCGCTGTGCCGGTCTGATCAAATGGGCTGTACGCCAACACATTTGCGCGCGGTGCAATGCCGAGAACGCCGCGTCCGTCATGACGCGCCGCGATTAGGCTGGCGACCGCCGCGCCATGCTCATTTGGCGATACCGTATAACCGCCAACGTTTGTCAGAAACTCGATATTGTCATCGTTCGCCGCGATCCGGACATCCAGAAGGCCGACGATCGCATCGTGGCCGCTGCCCTGGTCTTGCGTAATCGACGGTGACCAGTTGATTTGCCCGACCCAGTGATCAACCTGATCGTATCCGGAGAAGCTCTGAACGCTGTCGTAAAATTCTAAGAAGAAGCGTGAACGCGTCGCAGCGTCGATGTTTTCAAGGCTGGAGGCATCGTCAAGATCGATGCCATAGCGCGCCAGGAGGGGGTCAAGCACGCCATCTTCGAAATCGTCGCCGATACGCGCTTGCACAGCGCCGTCGATGAGCGCGCCCGCAGCGTTAAAGATCGAATTCAGATCATTGCGCAGGGAGATATAACCGCTTTGCGTTGAGACGGAGTAGGATCCTAGGTTACCCCACGCTTCGTTGATATCGCCCCACTGCGGACCCACGCTTTGCCAATAATCGCCGAGCCCGGAAACCGCTTGCCCGTTCGCAAAGGGATCAATGTCCCCCCAGAAGGGGGCGATGTCACCGGTGAAAGGATTGATGTCGCCAGCAAATGGATCGATATCGCCATAGAAGGGGCTGATATCTCCCCAGAAGGGGCTGATATCGCCATAGAAAGGATCAATATCGCCTCGGAACGGGCTGATATCACCGCTAAACGGATTAATATCGCCCGAGAATGGGTCGATATCACCGCTAAACGGATCGATATCGCCGCTGAACGGGCGAATAGAGTCCGACGCTGTCGCTGACGATTGCGCGTAAGCGCCGCCCGCACACAAAGAGATAACAGCTGCTGTACTTAGTAGTAAACGATGGGTCATATCCATCTCCCCTGCCGGCCCTGTGCCGATCACGCACGTGTGAAGTAGCAGTTGAGATGATAAAATTTTATAAAAAGACTTCCTTAATATTCGATAACCATAAGTTTTTTTGTATTTTATTTTGGTTTTATTTTTTCAATGTTATTTTTATTTACCATAATTACTTGAAAAGATTTTTTGTTCAATTGTTCCAACAAAATTCAGATCCGATGAACCATAAATATTAAACAGCCACGCCCACTGGCCCATTGTGGCTCAAGTAGGGCCTCGATATTGCGCCTATTTTGGGCATACTATAACGGGCATACCCCGCCGAGAGACACTACCGAACCCAGCACAAGCCGCTGTAAATAAACGAATAAATCAACTCTACCGGCCCTACCGCCAGATAGACGCGCCATCGCCTGGCAATCCGAGGCTTGTCCACATTTCGTCCACCCGGGCCACCACCTCATCGCTCATTTTGAGGGGCTCTCCCCATTCGCGCTTTGTCTCTGGCGCCCACTTGTCGGTCGCGTCTAGTCCTATTTTGGAACCAAGGCCGCTTTCGGGGCTGGCAAAGTCCAAGTAATCAATCGGGGTATTTTCAATTACGGTAATATCTCGGGCGGGATCCATCTTGGTCGAGATCGCCCACATCACGTCCTTCCAGTCGCGCGCGTTTACGTTTTCGTCCACCACGATAATCCATTTGGTGTACATGAACTGACGCAAAAAACTCCAGGCGCCCATCATCACCCGCTTTGCATGACCGGGATACGCCTTCTTCATGCTGATGACCGCGATGCGATAAGAGCATCCTTCAGGCGGCAGCCAGAAATCGATGATCTCCGGGAATTGCTGTTGCAGGAGAGGAATAAAAACCTCGTTCAACGCCTCCCCCAACACACTTGGCTCATCCGGCGGCCGACCGGTGAAGGTTGAAAGGTAAATCGGATCTTTACGCATCGTCACCGCCGTCACGGTAAACACGGGGAAACGCTCTACATTGTTGTAGTATCCAGTGTGATCGCCATAGGGCCCTTCATCAGCATACTCCTCAAGAGAGACATGGCCTTCCAGGACAATTTCCGCCTCAGCAGGCACTTTCAATGGCACGGTCTTACAGTCCACCAGCTCGGCCTTTCGCCCGCGCAGGAGCCCGGCAAACTGATACTCCGACAACGTATCCGGCACTGGCGTCACGGCGGCCAAAATTACCCCTGGATCAGCGCCGATCACTGCGGCCACAGGCATGCTCTCGCTTTTCTTTTGCCCCCAGCGCTGATGTTGTTGGGCGCCGCCGCGATGGTGCAGCCAGCGCATTATGGTTTTGTTCTTCTCCAAAACCTGCATGCGGTAAATGCCGAGATTGAACCCATCCTCGCGCGCGTCGCTCGGCCCCTTCGTCACGATCAACGGCCAGGTGATGAGAGGCGCAGGCTCACCGGGCCAGCATGTTTGCACCGGCAAGGCGGTAAGATCGATATCGTCGCTCTTCAACACCACCTCTTGGCATGGGGCGACGCCTAGGGTTTTCGTAGACGGTTTCATCGACAAAACGGTCTTCGCCAGGGGTAGAAGATCAAGGGCGTCGCGCAATCCTTGAGGCGGTTCCGGCTGGCGCAGGAACGCCAATGTCTCCCCAACGGCGCGCAAGGCCGCCGCATCACGGCGATCCTCGCCGCCAATGGTGACGCCCCTCGCCACGCGCTCCACAGTCCCGAACAGATTGATAAGAACGGGGATGGGCGAGACCTGACCATCAGGCATGATCGGCTTTTCAAACAAAACGGCTGGGCCCTGCGACGCCAGAAGCCGGGTTTGAATCTCCGTCATTTCCAATACCGTCGATACCGGCTCGGAGACCCGAATAAGATCCCCGTCCGCCTCCAATAGCGCGATAAAGTCTCTCAAGGATCGATACGTCATGATGGGGCTCCGAACGTCCTTCGCCAAAAAGCGTTTCCTTACCAGGGTATTAAGCCTTCGATTTGGCCCCCAGATAGACCCCCTCTTCATCGGGCCTGGCAATCGGACATATGTGCGCGGCCAAAATTAACTCAAACGTGAAGCTTCAAAGGCATCATGAACCAGGCGCGTCGCCCCATATAGGAAAAAGCGTCCTCAGTTGCGGGGAGTTTAAGTTATGATGTCAGGTCACAATGCCAATTCCTTTCTCCGCCCCAAACTAGGGGACCCTTTGATCGCTGGCGTGAATGTCTGCGAAAATCGTCGATGGACGGCGGGGTTGGATTGGCGATGGAAAAACACCGCGCGCCCGCCAAGCTCATTTCGGAAATGGCGATTTTTGCAATTCCCCGGATGGACACGCCGCGCCCAACAAGGCATCAAATGCGAGACCGCTTTTTGCCCCGAACATGACGAGGGCGCGGTAAGGAGACAAAGTCTAGGCATGCTGCCAATCTTTCATCAGGCTATGGGTATCGTGCTGTTGGCGGTTGGTCTTGTTGTGCTGCCTTTGCCGCTGCCCTTCGGCCTGATCATGATCACGATCGGCATGGCGCTCTTGGCGCCCTACATTCCCCTCGTGCAACGGCTTGTACAACGCATGCGCCGCAAATGGCCGAAGGTGGATGCAACGCTATTGCGGTATCGCGATCGGCTACCGCCGATTATTCGCGCGACGATCGACAAAACTGACCCGCGCCGGACGCCAGCGGAATAGCCCGTACTTGAGCCTCGCCGTCGGCTTTGCCGTCTATCTTGTCCTCCAATTTGTTGCAGCGAAATTTTATGTCATCCCAGCTCCCACGCTCCCCTCTTACCGACGTAACGCGATCCCAGGGCGAAGCCACCAAACTCGTGAACGCCGCAGCCCCCGCCTTTATGTTCGCCCCAGAAGTGGGCGACCTCAGCACCGATAAAAGCAAACACGACCACCACCTCTGCACGATTGATATCGGCCTCGACGGTTCGATCAGCGCGGTGGCGTTGCAGCCTGGGCGTCAATCCCTTGAGCAACAAACCACATCCGGACGCGTGATCGACCTTGAAGGACGCTTGGTGACGACCCGTTTGGTCGATGCTCATATTCATTTAGATAAAACACTGACCTGGTCCCGCGCGCCCAATCTTGAAGGCACGTTTGAGCACGCCAAAAACGTCATCAAACACGACAGGACGGAAAACTGGACGGTTGAAGATGTTTATCAGCGCGCCAATGACGCCTTAGAACGGGCGCACGCCTATGGCGTCAATCTCGTCCGCACCCATATCGACAGCCAACCGGGCAGGCGCGACCCGGCTTGGCCAGCGCTGATCGAGCTTCGGGAAGCGTGGCGAAATCGGATCGAAATACAATTTGTCGCCTCCCTTGGCGCAGAGAAATTGATGACGTCCTACGGCGATGATGTTTCATCCTTCGCCGCCGCTCACGGCGCGCTTTTGGGCCCCGTCGTATACCCCAAGGTAAACACTCAGGCGCAAGTCCACCGCGCCCTTGATCTTGCAGAGCGGTATGGGCTGGATATTGATTTTCATACCGATGAAAACCTTCTGTCATCATCGGACGGCATTGTGCAGATCGCCCGCGCCGTTCTGGAACGGGATTTCCAAGGGTCTGTCATCTGCGGCCATGTCTGCGCCGTTTCAATGAAAACCGAGGAGGAGGTTGAGTGGATCGCCGCCCTCGTCAAGCAGGCTGATATCGGCGTTGTGACGATGCCCCAAACAAATGCGTTTCTGCTAGGGCGTCGCTCGGAACGCTCGCCGCGCCAGCGCGGCTTAGCACCGATCAAAGAACTCCATGCCCGCGGCGTCCCCGTGGCGGCGGCCAGCGACAATTGCCAAGATGCATTTAATCCGGGGGGTGATTATAATCCGGTCGACGTATTCGCCCGCGCCATCGTCGACGCCCAATTGGATGCGCCCTTTTCGCCCTGGCTATCGCTCATCACCACAACCCCAAGACAGCTTCTGACAGGCGAGCAAGCATTGATTGGCCCCGGCCATCGAGGGGAGCTAATCGTCTTTGATGTCGCGAGCGTCGGCGAGTTGATCGCCCGCCCCCATGCTGACAGAACGTTATTGGGCGGCGAATAACCCGCCAAAGGGAGAGGCCCACGCGCCCAATTGGCCGATTAAGAGCGGTTGCCCTAACCCCGCGAAAATCATAGCGTCGCGGTTCAAACGCCAGAACGTCACTCGACCATAACGTTACATGAAAGGACGCGCGCCGCCATTGATCCGACGGCCCGCCATGAATGCTGATGCGCCTCGCTATTTTGGAAACGGGCGACCCGCCGGGCCCTTTGAAAAACACCTATCCGAGCTATGGCGCCATGATGGAGATCATGCTCGCGCCGTTAGTCCCCAATCTAACCGTCGCCATCGCCCGGGTTTTCGAAGACGAGACCCCGCCGCCAATCGGCCAGATGGACGCCGTTTTGACAACGGGATCAGCTGCCGGCGTTTATGAAGAGCATGACTGGATCGCCCCATCAGAGGACTATCTTCGCGCCGCCGCCGGCGCCCGCAAACCCCAGGTGGGGATTTGTTTCGGCCACCAGTTAATGGCTCAAGCTTTTGGCGGGCGTGTTCAAAAAGTCGATAAAGGCTGGGGCGTTGGCGTCCACGCCTATGATATCGACCATCGACCGGCGTGGATGACGCCGCCGCAATCGCGCATCGCCTGCGCCGTCTCCCACCAGGATCAGGTCGTCGATTTACCCGCTAGCGGGCGCGCCCTTGGCGGGTCGGATTTTTGCCCCAATGGCGTTGTCGAATACGCCCATGCGCCGGCGATATCCTTCCAGCCCCATCCCGAATTCACCACCGACTACGCGCGAGATCTTTTAACATTGCGCCGTGACCGAATTGGCGATGGGTTGGTGGCCGCGGGTCTCGCGAGCTTTGAGAAACGGTCTGACAGAGCCATTCTGGCGCAATGGATCGCCGCTTTCTTCGCCCAGAATAGATGAGGAGTTCCATGACCGATCTAACACTGATTATTGGGGACAAGAATTTATCAAGCTGGTCCCTGCGCCCATGGCTAATCCTAAAACAGGCCGGCATTCCTTTCACGGAGAAGCTGGTCCGTCTTGACCGTCCGGATAGCCGCGCGCAGCTGAAAGCGCTTTCCCCGTCCGGTCTTGTGCCTGTCCTGCTCGACGGTGACCGTCAGGTTTGGGAAAGCCTCGCCATCGCTGAATACCTGCATGAAGGCTTCCCGACAAAGCAACTTTGGCCTGAAGACCCTGCCGCACGCGCCCATGCCAGAGCGATTTCCGCGGAGATGCATGCGGGCTTTGAAAACCTGCGCACCGTCTGGCCGATGCAATTTGTCCGCGAGGGATTGCGCCATGTGACATCCGGCGGCGTCCAGCGGGACATCGACCGCATTGGCGCATTATGGACTGAGGCGCGCGACCAGTTCGGCGCCGACAAAGGCCCATTCCTATACGGCGCATTCTCCATCGCTGATGCAATGTTCGCCCCCGTTGCGTCTCGTTTTCACAGCTATGGCCCGGTCGCCCTCCCGGCCCCCGCCGCGGCCTGGGCGGAGATAATGATGGCCTTGCCCGCCATGCGCGAGTGGGGCGAGGGCGCCGCGGCGGAAGTCGCCGCAGACGCAGGGACGTAACCCAACAAACCCCGCCCATCGGGTTCCATTTTTCTAGGGAGATCCCTTTTGGCTGACGACCCCTCGAACGGCTATGAGGCGATCGCCGAGAAATATATGGCGGTTCGCTCTCACATTGGTCGGGGGATCGTTGAACAATGGGCGGCGTCCCTTCCCCCCGGCGGCGCGGTCGTCGATGTCGGCGCCGGATCAGGCGTGCCCATCACATCGGTTTTGGTTGAGGCCGGATTAGATGTTTTCGCAATCGACGCCGCGCCGACCATGGTCAGCGCCTTTCAACGCCGGTTCCCCGACCTTCAGATCGCCTGCGAGCCTGCCGAGCAAAGTAATTTTTTCGGTCGCGCTTTTAACGGCGTTTTAGCCATTGGCCTCGTTTTTCTGCTGTCCGCCGATGACCAGCGCGTGCTCCTCCACCGAATGACGGCGGCCCTGAACCCCGGGGGCAGGCTTCTCTTTTCGGCGCCGCGCCAACAAGGGACCTGGGAGGATTTGTTGACCGGAAAATCCTCGCTCTCCCTTGGCGCGCCCGCTTACCGACGCCTCCTGGCCGAAAGCGGTGTGCGCGTTGTTGATGAGTATGTCGATGAGGGCGAGACCCATTACTATTCCGCGGTGAAGGACGGGTCCCTCTAGAGGCCAACGTCAGAATTGCGAAACTGCGATCAGCTGCAGTTGCAAGAAACGCAAGGCGCCGGTATCTCCGGCATATGGAAAAAGAAAACGCCGAACGCCTATTGTCCGAGGCTATTGATCTTGTCCGCCGCGCCGGCGCCGACAAGGCTGACGCCGTCCTAGATTACAGCGTCTCCCAAAGCGCGTCCTTCCGGATGGGCGCCCTTGAAGATGTCGAACGCTCCGAGAGTTTCGAAATCGGCTTGCGCGCCATTTACGGGCAGCGCGCGGCGAGCGTCTCGACGACCGACGTGAACCCCAAAGGCTTGCCCATGTTGGCCGAGCGCTGCGCCGCGATGGCAAAGTCTGCCCCGGAAGATCCCTATGTCGGCCTTGCCGATAAATCCCGTCTTTCCGCCGCGCCCTTTCCCGATCTAGAGCTTGGCGATTTCGCCGATCCGAATACGGATGTTCTAAAGGAACGCGCGGCCGCCTGCGAACAAGCAGCCCTCGATGTGCAGGGCGTTGTCAATTCCTCGGGCGCGGGAGCAAGCTATGGCGAGGGTCGCCAATGGCTGATGACCTCCGACGGGTTCTTCGGGGAATCAAGCAGCGCCAGCCATTCCATCGGGGTCAGTGTCATCGCCCAAGATGATGCAGGGATGGAGCGCGATTACGATACCGAATCAAAAACCCATTTTGATGATCTGCGCACCGCCCAAGACATAGGGCGTTTGGCGGGTTTGCGCGCTGTCGCGCGCCTTAGCCCCCGCAAATTAAAAAGCCGGCCCGCGCCGGTGATGTTCGATAAACGCCTTTCGGCGTCACTCCTCGGCCATTTGGCGAGCGCCGCCAATGGGTCAGGCATCGCAAGGGGCGTTAGCTTCCTAAAGGAAAAGCGGGGGGAGCGGATTTTCCCTGAAAGCGTCAACATCATCGATGACCCATTCCGCAAACGCGGCCATGGCTCGATCCATTTTGACGGCGAAGGCGTCAAACCCGACGCTTTCAATTTGATCGATAAGGGCGTGTTGACCCAATGGATCAAAAACTCCGCGATCGCCCGGCAATTGGGCGAAGAAACAAACGGCCGAGCCACCCGAAACGGCGCCGGCGCACCAGGCGCCGGGACGACCAATCTCTATATGGAAGCCGGCGCGGCCAGCGTCGAACAACTGCTCGCTGACGCCGGGGAGGCCCTGATCGTCACCGACATGTTCGGACCACAAGTAAACCCGAATACCGGTGACTACTCAGTGGGGTGTTCAGGCTTCTGGTCTGAAAAGGGCGAGATCCTGCATCCCGTCAGCGAGATCACCATCGCCGGGAACCTGTTAGAGATGTACGCCGATATTTCGCCCGCGAATGATCTTGAATTCACGGGCGCGAAAAACGCGCCAAGTCTCCTCATTCGTGAGATGACCATCGCGGGCGATTAACGCCTATTTACAACAAGACGCATTTTTGGAGATAGCTCTCGTGACCCAACAACTTCTGCATCTCGTCTTTGGGGGCGAATTGGAAAATTTGGAGGAGGTCAATTTCAAAGACCTTAGCAAGCTCGATATTGTCGGGGTCTTTCCGAATTATACCGAAGCCGAAGCCGCGTGGCGCGGCAAGGCGCAGCAAACGGTGGACAACGCCCATATGCGGTACTTCATCGTCCATATGCACAAACTTCTCGACCCGGATGGGGACGGAAAATTCTAAAAACGCTACGTAAGCGCTTTAAACGCCCCTTCACCAGAGAGGAATTTTCAACGCCCGCCGGACGCCGACGGGCGTGGCGCGCATTAGCGCTCGGCGATCATGGCGTTCTGCGGCTTGGTTACGACAACACCCACGCCATTGCGCCCGGTAAAATGTGGCGAAGCTATCAGCCTGGCCCTAAGCGTCTCGAGACTTGGCGCGACCAGGGCGTGAAAACCATCATCAACCTACGCGGCCCTACGTTGAGCGGCCCGTTTCTATTGGAGGACGAGACCTGCGCGGAACTCGGCCTCACCCATATTCCGTTTAGAGCCTATTCCCGCGAAGCCCCGGCGCCCACTTTCCTGAGACAAGCGCGTGCTTTGTTCCAATCGATCGAGTACCCGGCCATGCTCCATTGCAAATCCGGCGCAGACCGCGCGGGATTAATGGCGACGCTCTATCTCTTCTTTGAAGAAGGCATGCCCCTCGATAAGGCGATGGAGCAGCTTTCTTTTCGGTATGGGCATATCCGCGCGGGCAAAACCGGCGTCATTGACTATGCGCTGGAGAAATATATTCACTATGCGAAGGAAAATGCCATCGCCCTTGATGATGTTGAGGCGTTTCTTAATTGGGCCGACAGTCCCTTATACGATCCGGCTGCGGTGAAAGCGGCGTTCAAAACCACATGGTGGGGCGCGCTCCTCACAGAACGCCTTTTGCGCCGGGAGTAAGGACCTCAGATCAACTGCGCAAAAGCCCAGCGGCAGTTCACGCATCAGAAAATTGCAGCACCGCCAGACGCTTGTAGGCGCCACCCTTGGCAATCAACGTCTCATGATCGCCTATTTCGATCACGCGACCTTTGTCCATGACAATAATGCGATCGGCACGGCGCACCGTCGACAATCGATGAGCGATAATAATCGTTGTCCGACCGCGCGATAACTCGTCGACCGCCTTTTCGATTTTATGTTCCGTTTGCGCATCAAGGGCGGCGGTTGCTTCATCAAGCAACAAAATAGGCGCGTCTTTTAAAAACGCCCGGGCGAGCGCCAACCGCTGACGTTGCCCGCCAGAAAGGGAAAGGCCGCCTTCGCCAACGCGGGTCTCATATTGATCAGGAAGGGTCTCAATAAACCCATGGGCCGCCGCCCGTTCCGCCGCATTACGGATCATGTCGCGATCCGCGTCCAATCGACCATGGACGATATTGTCCGCCACGCTTTCATCGAACAGCACCGTCTCTTGACTAACCACGGCGATAGAGGCCCTCAGGGAAGAAAGGGTCGCGTTTTCGATTGGCTGACCGTCAATCACAATGCGTCCTGCCTGGGGCTCGTAGAAACGCAATAGGAGATTGAAGAGCGTCGATTTACCGGCGCCGGATTCCCCTACAATGGCAATGCGTTCACCGCCTTTGATATCCAGAGAAAATCCATTCAACGCTGATCGCTCATCCTCATAGGCGAAGCGAACCTCATCAAAGGTGATGGCGCCCTGGGCGATTTTCAACGGCGTTGCGTCAACGGCTTCTGTGATCTGGGGCGTCAAATCAATCACACCCAACAAACGTTCGAAGGCGCCAAAGCCTTCCTGAGCGACCGCGTTCAATGTCGACAACCCTCGGGCTGGCTGGGACATGAGCAATAGCGCGATAATAAAAGAAATGAACTGGGCGATGTTAAGGGCGCCCGCATTGATGCGCGCCGCAACGACCGCGACCACAATGGCAAGGGCAATAGCGCCCACCATGAAGATAAAAGGCTCATTCAGGGAGCGCAGGTTGGCCATGCGAAGGAGAACGCCCAGGCGATCATCAAATGCGTCGCGGGCTTTTGCTTGCTGGCGCTCTTCTAATCCGTATGCGCGGATAAGCCGACCACCGGTCACAGCCTCTACGCCAAGGCCGGCGATGTCGCCGGCGCTGTCTTGCGCCTCCCGCGAGCTGCGTCGCAGGAATTTTCCGATACGCCCCACCGGCCAGCCAATCACCGGATACACAATCAGCACCACGAGAAACAGCGCCCAATCGTACCAGATCATGACCGCGCACAATCCAATCAATGTCAGCAGATCTCTCACTGCCGCCGCCGCACGGGTCAGGGTCTCCCTCAGCACCATCGCGTCGTTCGTCAGGCGCGCCGCCGCCTGACCGCCGCCAATGCGACGCAGCTGCGCATCATCCACCGTCACAAGTTTTTGGAAGACATCCGCCTGCAAATCACGAAGCGTTTTTAGCGCCGCCGTCGCCGACAGCCGGGTTTGCGCATATTGGGATACGGCGTTCACAGCGCCAAGGACGAGAATGATCAGAGGGCCAATGACGCCAACAGGCACGTCATTCAAATCTCTGGAAAGATCGCCGCCATCGCCAATGCGCGCCAATTGCTGGTTGATCCATTCAACGCCGATCGGAATCGCGCTCGCCGAGCCGGCATACAGCGCCATCGCCGCCAGGGCCGCCGCAATCATCCCCCAATAGCGCGACAGATATCCCCGCCACAAACGACGCGCGAGGGCGAGCCCGCTCACCCTTTCACGATCAGCATCGTCACGGACATCGGCCGCCGATTTTTCAGGATTGGAGGATGATTGGCGCAACAAGAAGGATAAGCCTCATGATAAAGGGCGTTTGAACGCAGCCGCGTTGATTGCTTAAGCTGCCTGATTAGCGTTAACCCTACGTTGCGTGGGCGGATGATGGAACAGCGCCGCCATCGCCTTCGAACGAGAATTATTGTCGCGACAAACGCCATACACCGCCAGCCCCGACCCAATCATCAAGGTACATGACCCCAAATAACGCCAAACCCGCGCCGACCAAGCACGCCTCAAGAGCGCCTCTTCACAAGGGCAAAATGGCCGCCGCCATCGCAAGCGCGGCCATTGGCGGTTATATCCGATTGGTGGAAAAAACGACGCGCTGGACCATGGAGGGCCGGGAGCATTTCGATACGATTGAGCGCCACCTCCAAGATAAGCAGCGCCAGGGCGGTTTTATTCTGGCGTTCTGGCATGCCCGCCTATTGATGACCCCTATTCTGCGGAAGGAGACCGATCGCCTCGTGCATATGCTCGTCTCGACCCACCGCGATGGCGAGATCATCACCAGGGCCGTGAAAGGCTACGATGTGGCGTTCATCCGTGGCTCGGCGGCGAACCCGAAAAAGGCATTCAAAGACAAAAGCGGCGCTTCGGCCGTCGCGCAAATGGCGGCGGCGCTGGAAGAAGGCGGCGTCGTCGGCGTGACCCCTGACGGGCCGCGCGGGCCGCGAGAAAAAGCGCAGGCCGGCGTGATCCGTCTCGCCAGCCTTACGGGGGCGCCCATTTTACCGGTGTCCTACGCAACGCGACGCGGCCGGCAACTTAGCACCTGGGACGGATTCTGGCTTCCCTTTCCTTTTTCCAGAGGCGCGTTTGTGGCCGGGCCGCCTCTTTTTGTCCCGCCCGCGCTCGATAACGAAGCCCTCGTCCATGCAAAGCGCGATCTGGAAAACGCCCTGGCATCCGCCGGCGATCGCGCGAACGCGATAGCGGGGCGCAAGACGACACGAGGCGTAGAGAACAGCGCGGAAATGAGGTAAGCCAAGCGCCATGTCCACCGCGTCCCAAACCACTCTTGCGCCCGCCCTTTCCGATGACGGCGCGCCATTCGGCCTGAAGGCCTATCGCCTCGCGACGAGCGCGGCGGGCCCTTTTGCGCGCTTTATGCTGCGCCGACGCTTGTTGTCGGGCAAGGAAGACGCCGCCCGCATCGCAGAGCGCCATGGCGCCGCCAGCCTGCCGCGCCCCGACGGGCGCCTGTTATGGATCCACGGTGCGAGCGTCGGCGAATCTCTTTCGGTCATCCCGCTTGTAGAGCGCCTCGCCGCCCAACGCGCCGATCTGCACTTCCTTGTCACTACCGGCACCATCACCTCAGCAAAATTGATGGCCGAGCGCTTGCCTGAGCGCGCCGTCCATCAATTCATTCCCTTGGATCACCCTGCGTTTGTCACTCGGTTTCTTGATCATTGGCGCCCGGATGCGAGCCTGTTTGTGGAATCGGAGTTCTGGCCGAACCTCATTCTTGAGGCGCGCCAGCGCACGCCCTTCATGGCGATTGTCAACGGCCGCGTCTCACCAAAATCATTCGACGCCTGGACGCGTCGCCCCCGGACGATCCGGCATCTTTTGTCGGCGTTCGATATGATGATCGCGCAAGACAATCAAAACGCCGAACGCCTCTCCACTCTTTCCGGGCGGGAGGTCTTGAGCTACGGCAATTTGAAAAACGCCGCCCCGCCCCTGCCGGCGCAAAATGACGATATCGACGCCCTCAAAACACAAATCGGGGCGCGCCCTGTTTGGCTTGCCGCCAGCACCCACCCCGGCGAAGAAGAGCGCATTCTTGAGGCCCACACCCTTTTGCGCAATGAATTTCCGGAGATGCTGACATTATTAGCGCCGCGCCACCCGGAGCGGGGTCCGGAGGTTTTGGAACTGGCGAAAGCGGAAGGCTTTAACGCGCAGTTGCGTTCCAATGGCGGCGCAATTACACCCGATACGGATGTTTATATCGCCGACACCTTAGGCGAGCTTGGCGTCTTTTACCGCTTGTCCTCGGTTTCTTTTGTCGGCGGCAGCATTACCGAAAAAGGCGGGCATAACCCCTTAGAACCCGCCCGCCTTGGCTGCGCCATCTTGCATGGGCCTTTTACGTTTAACTTTGTTGAAACCTATAGCGAAATGCGCGGGGGCGGCGGGGCGGCCCTTGTGCGCAATGAGCGCGAACTTGCCGCTGCTGCGCGTCGCTTGTTGGGAGACGAAAAAACCAGGTTAGCGATGGCGGCCGCCGCCCGCACAGCGGCGGAGGCAAGCGCAGAGCGGGTGCTGACCAATATCGCCGATGACATCATCGCGCGTATTGACCAACATGTCAGTGGTCAGAATATTGGCGACCCTGCGTTCAGCGCCAATGCCTGACATCCGCGATAAACGTTGAGACGCCGATGCCCCGCCATTTTTCAGAGCCCTGGTTTTGGCGTGATGACACCATAACTGCGCGCATGATCGCCGCGTCGTTAACGCCGCTTGGCGTTCTTTATGACGTCGGGCAACGATTGCGCGCGTTGGCAACAACGCCGGCGCGTTCGCCGGCGCCGGTGATTTGCATCGGAAACGCGACCCTCGGCGGGGTTGGCAAGACCCCATTCGCCATCATGCTCGCCGAGCTGTTGGCAAAAAAAGAGTTCTCCCGCCGGCAGGACATTGCCTTTCTGACCCGTGGCTATGGCGGCGCCCTTTCTGGGCCAGCCGTCGTTAACCCCGACCGCCACAGCGCAGCGGATGTTGGCGACGAGGCGCTTTTGCTGGCGGCAGCTCGGCCCACCATCGTTAGCCGTGACCGCCCGCAAGGCGCGAACCTCGCCGCCACACTCGGCGCACGCCTCATCATCATGGATGACGGCTATCAAAACCCGACCCTACAAAAAGACGCGAGCATTCTTTTGAGCGAGGGTGATGGCACCGCCAATCATCAGTATCAGAACCATAGGATTTTTCCTGCAGGGCCGTACCGCGAACCCCTGTCGCGGGCAGCGGCAAGGGCCGATGCGCTTGTCATCACCAATGGCGGCGCGCCGCGAATTCGTTTCAGCGGCCCCGTGGTGAGAACCGCCGTCATCCCTCAAACGCCAACGCCGTCGGGGCCGCTTCTGGCGTTTTGCGGCATTGGCGGGCCCCAGCGCTTCTTCGAGACATTGCGCGCCAATGGCGGCGATCTATCCGGGACAATCGCCTTTCCGGATCATCACCATTTTTCAGACGCCGACCTCAACGCGTTGAAAGAAAAGGCGGCAAGGCAAAACGCGACGCTCATCACCACCGAAAAAGACTATGTTCGTCTTGGAGCGGATAAGCGCGTTGATATTACGGTCTACCCGATATCAATGACCGTTGATGATCCAGAAACACTCTGCGCTCATCTATTGTCGGCTATCGAGAAGAGACAACGCGATTGGCGAGAAAACGCAACGGCGGATGAAAGGCGCGAGCATGACCAGCCAAGCTGATGCGCCAACACCCAACAAGGCGCGCGTGGTCGATGAGGACGCCATCGCGCCGCCGCGCCCGCGGGACAACAGGCCCGTGACGATGATGCATCGCGTGGAATACGCCCTTGCTCTTTTTTTGATGGGGTTCTTTCGCCTTATCGGTGTCGGCGCGGCGTCATTTATCGCGGGCAAATTCCTACGGGCCTTAGGGCCGCGCGTGCCCTCTATCGCCAAGCGAGCCCATGATAATATCCGCCATGTGTTCCCCGACTGGCCCGATGAGCGCATCAAAGCCGTGACGGCGGGCGTTTTTGAAAACCTTGGGCGCACGGTCGCGGAATACGCCCATCTTCATGCCTTCGATGTCAACACCCCTGACGGCCGCGTTACTCTACAGGGTAAAGAACATCTCGATGCGATCCGCGAGAGCGGCCGGCCGGTCATTTTCGTTTCCTCCCACCTCGCCAATTGGGAAATCATGGCGATCGTCCTGAAACAGAATGACGTGAAGAACATCGTTCTGTATCGGGCTGCGAACAATCCGCTGATTGATGGATTCATTATTCGCCTTCGCGCCAGGGTCATGTCACGCTGGCAAACGGCGAAAGGACCCCAGGGCGCCCTTGATCTGTTACGCGCCATCAAAGCCGGGTATTCGCCCGCGCTTCTCATGGATCAAAAATTGACCGATGGCCTCGTCGCCGACTTTCTGGGCCAACCGGCGCGGACAGCGCCCATGGCCGCGCGCCTCGCACAGAAATTCAAACTCCCCATTCACCCGGGCGTTATCATCCGCCGGCGCGGCGCGCAGTTCGACATGATCATCCGTCCCCCCATTTATGATGGCGCGCTTGAAAAGGATGTCGACCTGCAAGCAATCACCCAGCGGATCAATGATAGTCTTGGTGAGGAAATTAAAAACCACCCTGAGCAATGGCTGTGGCTGCACCGGCGATGGGGCAAAGATATCGGGAACAAGAGCGACGCCGCCAATTAAGAAGACAGTCTGTGTTCGGTGTCGTCTCCGAAGGAGCCCGCCGACCCGAATCTTTAAAAACCTTGGCGTGCGCCGTCCGGGTCAAGCTCCCGACAAAGATCATCCGATGCAATAATGTTCACCCCGGCGGCCTCGGCCGTGCAGGCGTTCGAATAAAATTTCCCATTGCACCCACAGACGGGGCGATATTCCCGCGTGCAAGCCTGGGGTTTTGGCGCGCAAACGCCGGCGGCGTCGGCCACCTCAACACACATGTTCACCGGCATTTTGCAGTAATCGGCGCTCACCTTGCATTGGAAGCCGCCGAACCCGCCGCACATCCCGCCGGTGTCGCCAATTGCCGGGTCATTTGCGCTCTCTTCTTCTTGCGTGTCAGCAACAAGGGTCTCCTCGCCCGATGACGCCGCACAGGCGGTCATCACGACGCTCAAGAGGAACACGAATAGTCCGGCAATGGCAGGTCGCATTATTCGTCGCCTTTTTTGATCTGCGATTGGGAGTAAAGCTCCACCCCTATCTTATCGATCAGACCTAGCTCTGTCTCCAGGTGATCAATGTGCTCTTCCTCAGAAATGAGGATGCGCGTCAACAGATCACGGCTGACAAAATCTTTCGCCTGCTCGAAGTAAGCAATGGCTTCAATATACAGCGGATGGGCGCGCTCTTCTGCTTTTAAATCGCATTCTAAAAGCTCTTTAATGTTCTCGCCGATATAGACCTTATCCAAATCCTGAACATTGGGCAGGCCGCCTAGAAACAGGATGCGCTCAATGAGTTCATCTGCATGCTTCATTTCGTCGATTGATTCTTCATATTCGACTTTCGCGAGGCGCGCGAAGCCCCAATCCTTCAAAATCCGCGCATGAAGGAAGTATTGGTTGACCGTGGTCAGCTCCAACTTCAACGCCTTATTCAAATACTCAACAACTTTCGCATCGCCCTTCATGGGAAATCTCCTTTACCGTTACCCCAACGCGTATCCATTTTTACGGATCAGTACAAGGAAGAGTTCTGCAAGCGGTTTTCATTCGCGCATTTTTTTTCACTAAAAACGCAAAAAAAACCGCCAGTTAAGAATGCGAGTAAGACGCTCGCGCAGAAACGCCCGTTACTCAGAATTGTTTGCAGGAAAGATACGCTATTCAGCCGCCAACGGCGTCGCTGCATCATCGGATTGCGCGGCCGCCCGAGCGTCATCAATCATCGTCGCAACATCAGGCAGACACCGACCACATTGCGGGCGCGTCCCGCAGCGCTTGAACACATCGGCGACCATGGGCGTCGACGACGAGACGCAGGCATCATGCGCCGCCGCTTGCAGCTCTCGGTCTCTCAACGCGTTACAAATGCAGACGTACATTCTCACTCCGCCAATACGGCTGGACATAACGATTATGACTGCGACTGACTCGCAATCTTAATCCCTATATGGCGCTAGTGAGAATGATTGTCAATTACGAATTTTTGGTTACCGCGGTATTATGGAGTAGGCTCACCAAAAATAATTATTGAATAACCAATTATGGTTAAATATATTGAGGTATGGACCAGCCTCAATATGAACGCCCGAACACGGTCTCCGGACTCAAGGCAAAACACAAAGAACTCACCGCGCTTCGAAAGAAGTATGTCAGCGAGCTGCAACGCCTCAATGCGGATATTGAGCATTTGTCGGCTTGCATTCTCATCTTCGACCCCACGGCCCACGAATACAAAATGAAGGCTCATGTTACGTCGCCGCGCGCTGCGCGTGGGTCGGTGAAAACGTTTGTCTTATCGGCGCTCAGAGAAGCGAGTGAGCCTCTGACAACCCGCCAACTTTGTGAAGCCTGGATAGAGGGGCGCGGTATAGAGATTGGCGAGAAGTCCATATTTACCGCCGGGCGTCGCATCAGCAGCTCAATCAGCTCATGCGTCCGCCAAGGACTTGTTGAGCGTGCGATTGTTAATGGCGAGACGCCTTCGACTACACGCCGTTGTTGGAAGATTGCCAGCAGCGTTGAGGAAGGCGGGCTTTTTAGTTCCGACTAGGCTGTAGTCGAACTGGCGCATGATGGAGAGTGTAAGCACGGGAAGTTTTCCACAGAATCAGAATGAAATCGATTACTTTTCCACAATTGGTAATTTCGATGCTTTTTTTATTGCGCGCCAATTACGCGGCCTCTCGAATCGAGAGAAGTGTTTATCGTTATGGAAACAACAAACGACTTTATTGACAGGCGGACAAAAGAGGTTCGCGCGGAACTGGCGCGCCTGAGCGATCAAGCGAACGAACTAAAGCGCGAACTTGTTCAGCTGTCCGCAGCCAAGGCGGCGGATCAATTCGAGCGCCCCGTTAGCGGCGGGCTTCAGCCAGATACCCGCCCGCTGACGATAAAGCAGCAAATTCTAAAGATCCTGGATGCCAACGCCAGCGGAATGAAGGCCAAAGAAATTCAAGAGCAATTAGACTCTCGTTTCGGGCGCAAGGTGAAAAGAGAATGCCTTTCACCCCAACTAAGTAGATTGGCTCATGACGGAAAAATCGAGCGGCGCAGCAACATGAGGTGGGCGATTGCAACGCTGAAATCGCCAATGACTCGCGCTCGCGAACACGTTCAGGGGCGTGATGTCCCAGTTTCAAAAGAAAACCCCGCCAAAGTGGCGGGGCATTCAAAAACAGAGGGGGCGGGTCGGTCCGGGAGCGGGCTTCCTATCCATGCTTCTTCGGGTTCGAATCCCGACGCCTCCATCCAAAATTCGTCTTAGGGATAGCCCCAAAGACTAAAGAAAACCCGTCGGAGCAACATTCCGAAGGGCTACCGGGTTTGGGAGAAATGACATCCCCCTCTCCCGCAGAGGCGTTAAAGTCGCTCAATTGAGCGGAGAGTCGCCGCAAAAGACCGGGGCCGGCCTAGTTATAGGTCGGCTCCACAACCAATATGGCGCTGTTCCTTGCTCGCGACAAGGGGCGACGGAGGTAGGTGGAAAATGATATAGACTTGCTATTTTCTCCCCCCCGAGCATTAGCTAAACGGCAGTATCGTTACCAATCATAGCAATCTCCAATATAACTACTTCTTGTCACGCATATATCAAATCGAAATAGTTAACAACTCACGAACGACCGTCAAAAAGTGCGCTGGCTTTGAAGTTGGCCCCTTATCCATCATACTTCAAGGCTTGACGCCTCATTTTCAACCGGGGGTGGATCTTGTGGTGGAGGATTAAACCTTATTAGGTCTCTTTTTTGATTTGGAGAAAGGTCGATATGAGATCCAACCGCTATCTCAGAGTTGTATTTCAAGTGGTCGGGCCCCGACTGCCCCAATAACTCGAAATAGATGTCACTCCCACAACGCATTCTATTTACCATTGTGCACTCGTGTTTTCTTAAAAATCTCTTAGTTTCAAATGTCTGCTCTACTCCAACTCTTATCCATGCCCAGTAGCGAATTGCAACGTGCAAACCTTCGCTAGGCACCGACAGAGGAAAAGACGATCTATAACCAATGCTTGGTTTTATCTGCAAAGGAGCAACGATTTTTTCTGTAAACCCCATCCGTTCGTTTCCAATTTTAATGCTATGAAACTCGCCAACCGGAAACGGCGCGTCATCTGAAAGGTCGGAAAAATCATCTGGTGTGAATGCTGCATTTGTTGTGTCTTCTACTACGGTATCACCAAAAACATTCTCCAACTCATTTGTTATTTCGAATTCAACCAAGTATGCTTGGTGGCGTTCAGAATACTCTTTCACTATGATTTTTCTGCTTAGTTTTTTATTGACGTATCCGAATGGCTTAACGTTTTCGGAAACGCTTTCCAATGCGCTGCCGCTAAGCATCGGGAATAAAATGCCCAGCCGAATTGTAAAATCTTCATCGTGCGGCACTCTAAGTGTCACCATTAATACCGCGAAGCCCATTATAGTAAAAAACAATACGTCTTGACACCAAGATGCGTAAAAACTTTCCGAAACAATTGGCCTGTTGATAGCTTCGAAGAATCCAAAAAGTTGGGTCATCATTATAATGATCAACCATACCAAAAAAATAATAGATACGCGACCATCTAAAGGCACTTTAGGGCCTAAAAAATTGAAATGGGGCTTGTGTTTAGAAAGTTCACTCCGCAAACGTAAAGAAATTGATAGTATCACCAAAGCTAATAAACATCCTGCAATGAAATATAATGAATAATTTGCAAAGACTAGCTCTGGCATTTCATGGTAATTAGTAAGAACTGCAATTTGAGTTGCAGAAAGCACTCCACCTAAAAAAATTGTAAAGAACGCCCCTGTAGATCTATACGAATTCACAAAGTGACTTAAAAATATGACTGGCGCTATTAGACCAGCCAGCGACGTTATAAACACTGGAACCTCCCCGCATATTTTTTATTGTTACTTGTTTGTCATGGAATTCGATTTTTGCCAATACCCGCACCACTTCTCAGACTTCCCTGCAGAAACCGCAGAAGCTGTTATCATCGCAAACTGATTACCATTTGACTGGCGGCGATTGTCTTCACGCCACGCCATTTCAGCGGCGTATGCGCCTAGGTAATCCCCTGAAATCCGATGATGAACGCCAATTTCGGCGCGGCGGATGCGGGAAAAGAAGCTTTCGGCTTGGTTGGTGTTGGTTTCGCCTGAGTACTCTTTCTGGTGGTTCACGCGCTTTATCGGGAATTGCGCTGCAAGCTTGTCCCAGTGCGACGCCTCATCGGCGTGAATGGTGGAGCCTCTGGCAACGTTGTTCCGCGCAATAGCGACGCCTTCGACCTCACGGGCTGCAACGGCGGTTACGGTACGCCCGCCACGTTCACGCGCGGCAACGACAACTTGGCGCTTTCCGGATTGGTGAACCTTGCGGCGGCGATCTTTGCGGTCTTCTCGCTTATTGGCGGGCTTCACGTATCCGCCAAAGTAAGCGCCATCGATTTCTACATCGCCTTTGAGGGCGCCGCCTTTACGCGCAAGCTCTATCGCTTCGCGCATTTTGTGACAAAGAACGAACGCGGTTTTGTAGTCGATTGATAGGTCGCGGGACAATTGAAGCGCCGAGACGCCCTTTGCACCGTTCGTGAATATCGCAATTGCACCAAGGATATCGCGAACGCTGAGTTTGCGGCTATGGAAAATCGTCCCTGACGTAACGCTGAATTGCTTGTTGCAGCCCTTGCACTTCCAAACCGGGCGGGTTTTGAGATTGTAGTGATCAACACAACCGCATGATGGGCAAACGGGCTCGCCATTGGTTGAAGCCCAGCGGATCGCTTGGAATGCTTCCCTTGCGGATTCTTCGGACATGCGAAGGACTTTAGCTAGTGAAAGCGTTTTCGCGGCGGGAGAAAGTAAGAAGTGCTGAGCCATATTAAATCACCATATTTGGTTATTAATATATGGCAGTAGACCGAATCGCCGTCAAGGATTATAATAACCAAAATCGGTTATTTTTTGAGGCAATCATGGCGACGGCGACGCAAGGCAAAAAGCAAAAAGCAGCCCCTCCAAAGGCGTCGGGACGAAAAGACAATCCCGTCAATGTAGAGTTCGAGGATCAAGCAAAGAAGCTGCTTAAATATGCCATGGCGCAACGTAAGGCTGATTATGCTGCATTGTCGGAAGGCCTTGCCGCTATGGGTGTCGAGATCAGCATAAAGGGCCTAGAGAACAAAATAAGCCGTGGAGGCTTTAGCGCCGCGTTCTTTCTTCAATGCATGGAAGCCATGGAAATAAACGTGGCGACGCTTCCGCGTTAATAACCATTAATGGTGAGTTTGCTCCATAATACCGGGTTACCGGCGGCCAGCAATGCGCCAGAACCGCCTACTCCTCGTCCGGCATCTCGCCCGCCACCAACTGGGCGTCCACCAGACGGCCTCGCCACTTTAGGCTCCAGTGGAGATGGGGGCCGGTTGAGCGCCCCGTGGAGCCGACGGCGCCAATAACCTGGCCTTTTTCGACCCGTTCGCCCGGCTCTACATCAATCCGCGACAAATGAAGGAAAGCGCTTTCCATCCAATGCCCGTGATCGAGGAAGATGAGCCCGCCCTCGAAATACATGTCGTCTTCGGCGAGTGTCACAATGCCCGAGGCGGGGGCCAAAACGGGCGTGCCCGTCGGCGCGGCGACATCGACGCCCGAATGGGGGCGTTTCGGTTCATTGTTGAGGATTCTTTGAGAGCCGAAAACACCACTGATACGGCCCGCAACCGGCCAATCAAACCCTTCGGCCCAGTCGGCTTTAGGATGGGTGGCGGCGCGGGCGGCGTCCTTCAGCTTGCGGTCGGCGCCGATTTTTTCCAACTGCGCCGGTGTAAAGCCCGAGACTTTCGATTGGTCGAGGCCGTTAATGCGTTGGACTTTGAAGTCCCGGTCTTCGATATCAAGGGCGCGCCGTTCCACCGTCCCGTCGGGCAGGGTCGCCACCAAGAGCGCCGACAAGGCGCTGTCACGGCCAAAGCCAAATACAAAGCGGCCATCTTCGCCCACCATAACCGGCTCGCCATCGAGGGTGACCTTGGCGCCCGGAACCGTTTCACCGAACACCAACCCGCTTTGGATGAAGTTCCCCGACAGGCGAACCGCCTCTAAATCAGCGTCGAAGACGCGCTGGCGGTCGGCGACCTCTTGCATCGCTTCGGCGAACTTGGCCTTTTGCGCGAGGGAGGCTTCCTCATGGGCCGGCAAGGCATCGGGCGCGGCCGGCTGCTTCAGCGCGGCATTTTGCGCGGTGATCTCTTCCACGGCAGACGCGGCGGTCACCTCAGCTGTGGTGTCAGCGGCCACGCCCACCGTTTCAACGGCGTCGGCCGTATCAGCAGCCACATCAGCCGATTGCGTTGTCCCGCCCGCAGTTGCGCAGGCCCCGAGAGCCACACTTAGAATGGCCCCAGAAACAGTCATCAGAAAAAATGGACGCATGAGTTCACCTTACGAAAAGAGCCCCTCAAAATTGGGCGATGAAAACGAGTTTAAGCTGATTTTGGCGGATATCCGAACCCAATCATCGCCGCCGCCGCGTCGATATAGGGTTCCTGGCGGTCAACGCTCCAATATTTCAAAGCTTCCAATGGAATCTTCGCGCCCGTAACCGCGCAGCGCACAAATTTGCCGGGGCGCACGACCGCGTATTCTGAGTCAAGGTATTCGATGACGGCTTCGCCCTGCTGCGGGCCGCCTGAACCGGTTTTGATGTCCATATCCTCGCCCTGATAGAGGGGTTGCGCAATGCGCGATTCCCCGATGTCATAGCGCGGCTTGAAGCGGTGCGTCAAAGCACGTCATCGCGCAAAAAGCGCGGCCCCCGCGCCCGTCAGATACCCCACTCCAATGAGCCCCAAAATGAAAGGCGCCCAATGACCGATTTGCAGCCCCAATTTGACTGGATTGCCCGCCTGGTGCGCCACGATACGACGTCGCGAAACTCCAATCTCAATCTGATCGAAGATGTTGAGGGGCATCTCGCCGAGCATGGGGTGACATCGACCCGGGTTGCGAACGAGGAAGGCGACAAGGCCAATCTCTATTTCTCTGTCGGCCCGGCGGTCGCTGGCGGCGTTGTTCTTTCGGGCCATACCGATGTGGTGCCGGTGGACGGGCAACCCTGGGACACCGACCCTTGGACGGTGGTGGAGCGCGATGGCAAACTCTATGGCCGCGGCACGGCCGATATGAAAAGCTTTTCCGCTATCGGACTATCATTGTTGCCGGATATGCTCGCCGCCGATTTAAAACGGCCGATCCATTTTGCCCTGAGCTATGACGAAGAAGTCGGGCTGTTGGGCGCGCCCGCGATGATCAATGAAATGAAAGACTTGTTACCGACGCCCGCCGCCGTGATCGTCGGCGAGCCATCGGACATGCAGGTTGTTGACGGCCATAAGGGGATCGCCCTTTTCCGTACAGAAATCACCGGATATGAAGCCCATTCCAGCCAACCCCATCGCGGCGCCAGCGCCATTATGGCGGCGGGCCGTCTGATCGCGAAAATTAATCAGATGACGGATCTGCGCCAACGCGAGGCATCACCAACATCGCCCTTCGCGCCGCCCTATACGACAATGTCGGTCGGCCTCATCGACGGGGGCACGGCCCCCAATATTCTCGCCCGGCGTTGCGGGTTTACCTGGGATGTGCGCACCGTTCCCGGGGACGAAGCGGCCGCTATTCGCGCCGAATTCGACGCCGAAGCGCGCAACATTCTCGCTGACATGCAGGCGATCGCGCCTGCTTGTGATATCACAACGGAAACTCTCGCCGATGGGCCGCCATTGATGCCCGAGCCGGAAAACGCGGCGGCGGAACTCGCCCATCAGCTATCGGGCTCTAACGGGCGCTCGTCGGTTTCTTACGGCGCGGAAGCCGGCCAGTTTCAACAAGCGGGCTTCCCCACGGTGATTTGCGGGCCCGGCTCGATCGACCAAGCGCACCAGGCCAACGAGTTCATCAAAATCAGCCAAGTCGCCGAAGGCGCCCGCTTCATGCGGAACCTGATCGCCCATTTGAGTGCTTAGTGGCGGGAAGACAGCGAAGAAATCGCGGCGCTATGGATTTGTATCAAGACTATCCAGCGTAACCTCGCCGTTGAATAGCATGTCATAATTCATATTCTGCATCATCGTCAGCGTGCCAGTGTTCACCGACATGAAGCCGGCGAACAAGTTTTTCATCACCTGCGTATACGCCATGTGATAGAAAGCCATTTGTTGTTCGAGCGACGCGTTGGCGAGTTGGTTCCGATACTCAGTGGGGATATCCGTCGGGGCGTCAATGACGCCGGTCGCGGACGCCATCGCCGCAATGCCGCCCCATGCTTTATAGGTCGGCTCATCCATTTGGATGAGTTTCACGGAATAGCCGCTATCGGATTTTGTTTGAAATACTTGGGCGAAGAAAATCGCGTCTTTTGATGGCATTCGGGAGCGGCCCAGTACAAACAAGTTCCGTGACCCAACCAACGATTTTGCGATTTTCGTTTCATTCAGGCCGCTATGCTTCGGCTGTTTGATCTTCGCCGCCGCCAGGGCTTTCTTCAAGGCGACGCTTGGCCCGGCGGAGCGGGACGCCGCCTCCATGTAAACGCGCATACTGGGCGCATTCGGATCGTCCGGCGCAGCGACCGCATGGGTGTCTGAAAGATAAGTCCACCCTTTGAGGTTATCGTCGTCATCTTGGATGGGCGCCGGGTATGGCGTCGATTTTGTTGCTTTTGGTTTTTCCGACACGCGCTTTTCAGGAGACGGTGTGCGATCCGTTTCTGGCCGAGCAGCGACTGGCTGAAGGGCTTCTTCTCCCAAATACCCTGCGATTTGACTTCCCTTTAGGCCCTGATCGGGGGTTAGGAAAACCACCATGGCGTCGTCGGCGGCGCCGCCGCTCAACCTTGCCGCAAAGGACCGCGAGCCATGTTCGGTTTCAGCCGCGCCGGCGGCAAATCTTCCGCCTGTTTTTGGCGCCTCTGACCGATCGAGCTCAACAACGTCAATCCAGAGCACCGACAAACCGACCTCTAACAACTCGTCGGGGTCATCGGGCAACGCCGCACCATACATTTCACTCAGTTGAGCGACGCTGGCGACGATGACAATAGGCCCTTGTGTAGACCCGTCTTTGAGATAGGTCGTCGGTTCTTGACCGGTCCCATCTTGCTTATCCCAGTGCACCCAAGGCGGCGACAGGTCATTTTCAGATTTCGCCGGCGCACAGGCAATGATTGCGAGAAATCCTAAAACCAGCGGTAGCGATGATCGGATCATCCGTCCCTCCATGATGAGCCCCAACGGCGGTGGTCAGCATTACAGGAATTTTATCAAGCCTCAACGCAGAACGGACAAAGATTGCCAAGGTTTTAATTTCTGACCGTCCTAACATATTCCGTACTCAAGCAATTCATGCGCCTTCCCCAACATCCTGAGAAAAGAAACGGCCCCTCTTACAACTGCACCCTACCCGGACGGCATCTCAACAAACGCGTCGCGGTGCTCTTTTGATTGGGATTGCGTCAGTAGGCTGACCACAATTAGAACCGGCACATGGACCATGAGGCCCAAGAGGCCTTCGTGGAAATCGAAGGGACGCAGGTTAGCGCCGAGATATCCCGTGATGAAGAAAAAGGCTGCCGTCGCCGATCCGGCCGCGAAGCCCGCAATGGCGCCGGCGGTTGTCGCGCGGGACCAATAAAGGGCCGCCACAATGGGTGGGGCGAGTTGGCAAATGATCCCATAGGAGGTGAGCAGCAGGACCACCAGTGACACGCCCTCGCTTACCGCAAAGAAATAGGCGATCGCGCCCACCACCAACACGAACCCCTGGATAAGGCGGCGGCGCTGTTCATCCGTGAGGGATCGGAATGGGCGAATACCATCCTCCACGGTGACAGAGGCGGCGGCGTGCATCAATGAATCCCCCGTCGACATGGAGGCCGATAACGCGCCCGCGCAGAAAAGCCCCACCACAATCGCCGGCAGATCCGCGTTCAGGATCATAAAGGGCAGGATAAAATCAGATTCCGGCGGACTGTCCGGATAGAGGACGCCTGCGAAGCCAATCAAGAAGACTGGGATCAGGAAGAGTTGGAAGGTGGGGAAGAGCACCACCGTGCGCCGCAATGTATCGTCAGAGCGCGCGGTGAACGCCTTCATGAACAGATGGGGCCACATCATCAATCCGACGCCGGAGACGATGATGGCGCTGGAATACCCGCCCCAAGACCACGGCGCCCCCGACGAGGTTAGCCCCGGCAGGGATAACAACTCCGGCCGCTCGGCCATGATACGGGAAAACATCTCGCCCACCCCGCCGTAAAGACTGATGGGCAGATAAAGCCCCAATGACCAAGCGATGGTGAGCATGAACAAACCCTGGAACGTGTTCGTCCACCCCACAGCGGCGACGCCGGAAAAAAGAACGTATACGGTGACGATGCCATAGGCGATCGCCGCCCCCGCCCATAGGGGCACATGCCCTTCGGTCACCGCTTCGATAACGATGCCGGCGCCGCGCATTTGTAAGGTGATATAAGGAATGAAGGCCAACAACGTCAGAGTGGCAATCATCGCCGATAAGGCGCGAGAGGGAAAACGCCCACAAATCAACTGCGCCTGGGTGACATAACCATAGCGCCGCCCCAACGCCGCCGCCTTCGGCCCGATAAAGAAATAAGGCGCAATCCCAAGAACGCCGTAGCACAAAATGTAATACGCCGCCGCCCCCCGGCTATAGGCCCAGCCAGGCCCGCCCAAAAAGGCAAAGGCGGAGAAAACCGACGCGCCCAACACGAAATACATGACCAGAAGACCAAAATCACGGTCCCCCGCGACATAGCCTTGCACGCTTTTCGATGATCGCCGCCCGGACATCAGTCCAATGGCGAGGGTCACCCCAAGGTAAAGCGCGATGACAATCGCGATGATCTGCCAACGTTCCATGATCTATTTGGTCCGGTTTCTTTTTTCGCTGAAATATAACGCCGCCAGGAGGCAGAGGGCGATGAGAATAAGCACCGCCATAGAGAACAGATTAAACGGCAAACCCAACATCAAGGGCGTCACCTTGTTAATGAGCGTGACGCCAGGCCAAGTGGTGGCCAACAAAAACACCACCAAGTAAGCGGCGACGGCCATTCTAATTGTACGAACACTCACCCGTTGCCCTCCTTCATGCGCCAATCTTGGCTTGCACCTTAAGGCATTGGTTTATCAAAGGGAATGTTTGCTCCGAGCATTTAGTGGAAAATTTGATTACGGAACAACCGGCGCCAGTTTATTCACCGATCTGGACGCCGCCTCCACGGGTTCATTCATCGAACAGCGATTTTTGCACCGCCTTGCTTGAAGGATTGCCCGACGAATTATCCGACTTGGCCTTTGCGGCGGCGGCCGGTTTGGTCTGCTTTTTTGCCCGCGCGGCGCTAGGCATTGGGGGCGCGGGTGACGTCGGCGCATCTGGGCCCAGAACAGCGCCGCGTTCGCCATCTGCGAAGACAAGCCGCACAGCGTCACCATCGACGCCCGCTGACGAAGAGCGCATCAACGCCCCATCGGCGCCATGCACCAGGGCGAAGCCGCGCATGAGCGCGCTTTTATGGGATAAGGCTTCGAGCAACTGGGAGAACCGGGCGAGGCGTTCTGTTTTTCGGGTCAGGCCGTCTTTCGCGGTCACGGGCAGGCGCGCCGTCGCGCGCGCAAGGGCGGCGGTGCGATCAGTATAGAGACGTTGGACGGCGGCGGGCGATAACCGTTGCGCCGCCAGGCGGGTCTCCGCCTGTGCCAAGCGCGCTTTCGCCTGGGCCACCAACCGGTCCCCCGCCCGGTCAAGGCGTTGCGCGGCGCCCATCGTAATATCTTCCGGGCGACCGAGCCCCCGCGAAGCGGCCAATAACCCGGCGCGCGCGTTCTCGAGCAATCGGCTCTCCCCTGCTAACAAGCGTCGGGCCTTGTTCATGAGTTCGGCGAGTAACTCCGTACGCACCGGTGTTGCTAATTCCGCCGCCGCCGTTGGCGTGGGCGCGCGCTTGTCAGAGGCGTAATCGATCAGTGTCGTGTCGGTTTCGTGCCCAACGGCGGAGATTAACGGGATCGCGCTTTGCGCCGCGGCGCGCACAACAACCTCTTCATTAAAGCACCAAAGGTCTTCCAGTGATCCACCGCCCCGCGCGACGATTAATACATCGGGTCGCGGGACAGGGCCGTCGGCGGGTAACGCGTTAAACCCTTGGATCGCCGCCGCGATCGTGTTCTCCGCCCCCTTCCCTTGCACGAGGGTCGGCCAAACAATCACACGGCAGGGAAACCGGTCTCGCACGCGGTGCAAAATATCGCGGATCACGGCGCCCGATGGCGAGGTGACGACGCCGATGACGTCGGGCAGGAACGGCGGCGCCTTTTTGCGCTCTGGCGCGAAAAGCCCTTCGGCCGCCAGTTTCTTTTTGCGTTCTTCCAACAGCGCCATCAGGGCGCCAACCCCGGCGGGCTCCAGATTATCGATGATCAGCTGATAACGGGATTGGCCAGGAAAAGTGGAGATACGGCCTGTGGCGACAACCTCCATCCCCTGCTCCGGCTTGATGCGCAGCTTTTGCGCCGCGCCCTTCCAAACGACGCCGGACAGGACCGCTTTTTCGTCTTTCAGATCAAGGTATAAATGGCCCGAGCCCGCACGCGTCACGCGCCCCAACTCGCCTTTGACCCGCACAAAGCCGAACTCATCTTCGAGCGACCGTTTAATGGCGCCTGACAATGCGCCAACCGTATACTCGTGGACATTGCCGCCGACACCATTGTTCGGGTCAGTATCACCAGCGCCGGGAAAGCGGGATCCTTCATTGCTCATGAGGCTCCATAGAGCACAGGTCGCGCGCCCGTTAAACCACCCGGAATGGCGCCGATGTGTTTTCCCGCAGCCCTAATTGCTCTATAAGGCTCCAGCAATCGTCAGTTGTTAGGGAGAGAAAGCTGATGTCAAACCTGTTTTCCGGAAAAACCATCCTTGCGTCCGCCAGCGCCCTCGCCGTTTTGGCCGGTGTCCAAATTTACAATGCCGCAATACCCCATGATGCAAACGCGCCGGCGCTCAGCGACGGTGTTGCGTTTTTGAACCCAATCGACTTTATTCAATCTGTATGCGGCCAGTCGCCGACGGCGACCCGTGATCGCCGCGCATTTTTTATCGCGGCAGGACGCGCCATTGCGCAAGAGGCCGCCGCCACAATCGCCCCCCATGATAGGTTCGCCCCCACGCCGGGCATCGCCTATGACGTGACGGGCAACGACGACGCCCAAAACCTGTTCAACGCCGGTCTCGCCCATATGTGGAACTTCAACCACGGCGCCGCCATCGAAGCGTTTAAAGCCGGCCAGGCCGCCGACCCGGCTTGCGCCATGTGTTTCTGGGGCGAAGCGTTTTCCTACGGCCCCAACATTAATGCGCCGATGGACCCTGAGAGCGTTGCGCCGGCTTATGCCGCGCTACAAGGAGCGGTGGCGCTGACCGATAGCGCGACCGATAAAGAAAAAGCCCTTATCGAGGCGCTTTCGAAACGCTATAGCGAACAACCAACACCGGATCGCAGCGCCCTCGACACCGCCTTCGCGGACGCGATGGATGCGCTGGCGCTTCGCTTTCCAGAAGATGATTTCATTGCTGCCCTAGCGGCGGAAGCGGCCATGGACACCCAAGCCTGGGATTATTGGGAAGCAGACGGACGAACCCCCAAAGGGCGCACCGCCCGCACTGTTTCTCTGATCGAAGGCGTTCTCGCCCGCAACCCGGCTTATCAGCCGGCGATCCATTTATATATCCACATCACGGAAGCGACCAATAATCCGTATAGAGCGGTAAAATACGCCGAAACCCTTGACGAATTATCGCCGGGTCTCGGCCATTTGATTCATATGCCGTCCCACAGCTTTTACCGCATCGGACGATTTAAAGACTCCATCGAATACAACATTCGCGCCGTCAAAGCCGACGAAGCGTTTCTGGCGAGCGGAACAGCCCATCCGCTTTATCAATTTGGGTACTACACCCACAATGTACATTTCGTGATGACCGCCGCCCTCATGGCCGGTGACGGCGACACCGCGCTGGCGATGGCGAAAAAACTTGATGAGAAACTGCCCACCGATATGGCCCTCGCAGTGCCATTCGCCCAGCCAATAAAGGCGGCCCCTTACTTCGCCATGGCGCGGTTCGCTGATCCAACCGATATCCTCGCCCTGCCGGCGCCGGATGCCGCGGCGCCTTATCTCGTTGCGATGCACGCCTACGCCCGTGGTGAGGCCTTAGCGAAACTAGGACGCACCGATGAAGCGGAAAAAGAGGCCGCGCGAATTTTCGATCTGCATGACAAAGCCGATCTGTCGGCCTTGACGGAAAACGGCATCCCCGCCCATGACGTTCTGAAGATCGCCGGCCTTACCGTTCAAGCACGCACCGCGCAGGCCAAAAGTGATCTGCCCGCAGCGATCGAGGCGATGGAAGAAGCCGTCGCAGTACAGAAAAACATTACCTATACGGAACCGCCCTATTGGTATTACCCAGCGAAACAAACCCTCGCCGCGATGGTCCTCGCCCATGGCGACGCGGCGCGCGCTGAGCAATTGTTCCTTGAAGCGCTTGTCGCCTCCCCCAATAATGGGGCGATCTATTATGGCTTGTCGGAGACCTATGGGGTGAAAGGGGACAAGAAAGCAAAACGCTTCGCCCGGGAGATGATGCACGACGCTTGGCTCGGCGAGGACGCGCCTGTCCTAAGTCGGATGTAGGGTACGAGAGACTTGTTCTCGGCGAAGACCCTATTCGTTTGGTTCTTCGCCGCGCCGTTCCGCATCAATGCGATCAAGATCCTTGCGCAGATCTTCCAGCTCCTTGGTGGTGAGCACAGGGTCTTCGCGCAAGGTCCATGCCGGCTCGAAGGGTTTCGGCCCGATATCCGGCCGGTTGTTCGCTGCCGGATCATTCGGATCGCCACGCCCCCCGGTAAATCCGGCCGAACTGCGCCGCGGATCGGTTAGTTCCTCAATATCGCGGCGCGCTTCAAAATCCTGAGCGATCTGCGGCGCAAAGCGCGTCCCCGCGCCGCCGTCGCCGCCTTCCTCGCGGTCTTTCCGTAAAAGACGAATGGCCGTGCTGAAATCTTCGCCGCCCTGACCCGGGCGCCAGCCGGAAAGGATTTCGCGACGACCGGCGCATTCTTCGGCCTTATCCGGATTATCGCGAAACTCTTCCGGGCAGAAGATCGCCACAACGCCGGTATCCCCCGGCAAGGTCGAGGCGACATCGCCGTCGGGCAACGGCGCAGTCGGTAGTTGAATGCGCGGCGTGACAAAGCGGCGATTGCCGAAACGCGAAAACGTTGGCTCTACGTCGAACTGATCATCGCCGCTCAGGTCGGTGTTTTCATCCGGCCCTTCCAGACCGCCGCCATCGCCCAAATCGATCTCGCCGACATCATCGGCCGCTGGATCCTCAACCGCTTCTTCGTCGCCAATATCAATACCGGGATCGCCCTCATCGGCGGCGGCGGGCGTTTCCTCTGGCTCAACCTCAATAAGAGGCGGCGCGTCTTCCGCTGGCGCTTGCTGATCCTCGTCAACTGACCGCGTTGTATCGACCTCCGACGGCGGTTCGATGAGTTCCGATTGGGTTTCCTCGAATACATCCTGGGCGTCGATTTGGTCCGGGATAAACGGCTCTACCTCGTTGGGGGCGGCAGGCGCGCCCAAATCCGTATCCGGCAAATTAAGTTGCAGCGGCGCCTCGTCCTCTGGCGCGGGATCGGGTTCAGGCTCAGGTTCCGGCTCTGGCTCAGGCTCCACCGGTTCCGGCTCTGGTTCAGGTTCTGGCTCGGGCTCTGGAGCTTCCTCTTCCGGCTCAGGTTCTGGGTCCGGTTCTGGATCTAAATCCAGGTCCTCTTCCGGTACCTCCGGCTCCTCTTCGGGTTCCGGTTCCGGCTCTGGCTCCGGATCGGGCTCTTCGACCAGCGACGGGTCATCCAAGGCTTCTGGCAAAGGGTCATCGGGGAGATTTACGAGAACGACCGAGATCGATTCCGCCGGCCGATTCGGGACGAAAATCGTGACCTTGCCGAAGACCCCGAGTAGCGTCAGGGCGATCGCGTTGATCCCGGCTGAGATGAGAAGCGCTGAAAACCGACGACGTCGATCTGTTTCCGCCAGTATGTCGCCAAAGCGGCTCACTGAATCATCAACGCGACGGCCGAACCGAACAAGCGCGCGCGGTAGAGGGACCTTCAGATGGTACGGGCCAATCGGGACCCTAACACTCGCAGGACGGCCCTTTCGGCGGTCCGCCCGCGCGTTCTTTTTGGCGGCGCCTTTTCGCCCTTGACCGGCGGCGCGACCTGAATCGCGCAATGACGATCCGCGACGCTTTGATGAAGTAGACCTGTCAGTCGTCATTGATCCTCGCGGCCTGCGCGCCTAAACGCGAGGGTCTATACCTTGTCGCCGGAAGGCGCCAAACACCCTTATCGACGCTATCAACGGCGTCAAAACAGGCGGCGAGAAAAAACGGAGCTAGGCCCAAGTGAAAGTCCTGCTGATCGGCGGCGGCGGACGCGAACATGCGTTAGGCTGGAAGATCGCGCAAAGCCCTCTTCTTGAACGATTGTTTCTAGCGCCCGGCAACCCCGGGCTCAATCATCTTGACTCAGAAAAGGTAAAAGAGACCGGTATTAGCGACGCTGATACTAACGCAATTGTGCAATTCGCCAGCGATAATGGCGTTGATCTCGTTGTTATTGGCCCGGAAGCGCCCCTAGCGGCGGGCCTTGCCGACAAACTCGCAGCCGTCGGCGTGCCTTGTTTCGGCGCAAGTGCAGAGGCCGCGCGGTTAGAAAGCTCCAAAGCTTTCACAAAAGACATCTGCGCGGCGGTCAACGCGCCGACAGCCCGCCACGAGACGTTCACCCGCGCAGCGGATGCAAAAACCTATTTAAAAGACCAAACGGCGCCATTCGTGGTGAAGGCGGACGGGCTCGCCGCCGGCAAGGGCGTCTTTATCGCTGAAACCCTAGAGGACGCCTTCGCGGCGGTCGATACACTGCTCGCGCCAGAGACCCAATCGGCAGGCAGCAAGATCGTTATCGAAGAATTCATGCGGGGCGAGGAAGCGAGTTTCTTTGTTCTTTGCGATGGGGAGCGCGCCGTGCCACTGCTCGCAGCCCAGGATCACAAACGGGCCTTTGACGGCGATAAAGGCCCAAACACAGGCGGTATGGGCGCCTATGCCCCCGCGCCGGTTTTCACCACCGATGTTCGCCAAAAAACCATGGATAAAATTATCGCGCCCGTTCTCGCCGAAATGGCCCGCCGGGGCGCGCCCTTTCGAGGCGTTCTGTTCGCCGGGCTAATGATCGAGGATGGCGACCCTCGGTTGGTCGAGTTCAACGTGCGCTTTGGGGATCCGGAAACCCAAGTATTGATGCTGCTGATGGAAAGCGATCTCTTGCCATTGTTGCGCGATGCGGCGATGGGCGCCTTAGATCCCAACAGCGATCTTCGTTGGCGCAATGGCGCCGCCGCCACCGTTGTGATGGCGACGGACGGATACCCAGGCGCCTATGCAAAAGGCTCCGTCATCACCGGCGTCAATAGCGCTGAGGAAACACCGGGGGTCGTCGTTTTTCATGCCGGCACCGCCGAAAAAGACAACGCCCTTGTCGCTAATGGGGGCCGGGTGTTGAACGTGACGGCCCATGGCGGCGATATCCGCCACGCTGTTGAAACGGCTTACACGAGCGTCACGAAGATAACCTGGCCGGAAGGGTTTTACCGGCGGGATATCGGATGGCGCGCCATCGAGGCGGCATCGGGAGAGACATCATGATCCCCTTAGATCAATGGCGCACCCGCGCCTCTTACGAGACGTTACACGGTCGGCGGATCGCCTGGTGGACAAGCGAGAAAGACGCCGGCCACAATGACGAAAACCCCTGGCTTCTCCTCATCCATGGCTACCCGACGTCCTCCTGGGATTGGACGGCGATATGGCATGCGCTCACGCCCCATTTTCGCCTTGTCGCCCTCGACATGGCGGGGTTTGGCCTGTCAGAGAAACCAAAAGATACGCCCTACAAGATTGTTCATCAGGCTGATTTACAAGAAGCGCTCCTCGCCCATCTCGGCATCCAAAAGGCCCATGCATTCGTCCATGATTACGGCGTCACCGTCGGTCAAGAGCTGCTCGCCCGCCAATTGGATGGAGCCTTAGGGTTTGATCTTTTATCGGTCGCGTTTTTGAACGGCGGCCTTTTCCCGGAACAACACCGCGCCCGCCCTATTCAAAAATTGGGGCTCACCCCCTTGGGGCCGTTGATGGGCCTCATGCTGTCAGAGAAGAAACTTCGACAGTCTTTGGACGGTGTTTTTGGCCCCAATACAAAAGCCTCTGATGAGGAAATTAAAGGGCACTGGGCGCTGATGAAAGAACAGGACGGCCCCGCCGTCATGCATAAAGTTTTACGGTACATCATCGATAGACGGGAAAACCGGGAACGATGGGTGGGCGCCCTTAAAAAAACAACGACGCCGATACGCCTGATCGATGGCGGACAAGACCCGGTGTCGGGCGTTCATCTTTATCACTATTACAAAGAACAAGTCCCGAATGCCGATGCTGTTTTGTTTGAGGATATCGGGCATTACCCGCATACAGAAGCCCCGACGCTCACCACCGACGCCTTCTTGGATTTTCACCGGAAACTAGGCGTTATCGCCGCATAGCGTAGGATCGCAAGCGTCTCTAACTGCCGGCTACTCAGGAGAATTTAAATGAGCCCCACAGAACAACCTGATTTCACCGGCATCACCGACACGCCGGAAAAACTGAAATTCAATGAAGCGGCGCTCGACTCTTATATGGCCGAGAACGTTGACGGATATGCAGGGCCCCTGTCGGTTAAAAAATTCAAAGGCGGTCAGTCGAACCCGACTTATCTCCTGACGACCCCTGGCAAAAGCTACGTGTTGCGCCGCAAGCCCCCCGGCAAACTCCTTCCCTCCGCTCACGCGGTTGATCGCGAATATCGCATTATGACAGCCCTTGGCGCGAAAGGGTTTCCCGTCCCAAAAACATACGCTCTGTGTGAAGATGATGGCGTCATCGGCACGGCGTTCTTCATTATGGATTTCGTTGAAGGGCGTATCTTCTGGGATTCCACCCTTGCCGATGCGCCAAAGGAAACCCGGAGAGCGCTTTACTTTGGCCTTGTCGACACCCTTGCCGACCTTCACCTTGTTGATGTTAAGGGCGCGGGTCTTTCCGATTACGGCAAGCCAGGCAATTATTTTGAGCGCCAGATCAGCCGCTGGTCGAATCAATATAAAGCCGGGGAAACCGACGCGATTGAGGAGATGGATAACCTCATCGCTTGGCTGCCGAACAACATTCCCGATGACGAGGCGACCAGCATCGTCCACGGTGATTTCCGGTTTGACAACGCCATCATGCATCCCTCCGACCCTCAAACCCTGGCGGTTCTCGATTGGGAGCTTTCGACCTTGGGTCATCCGTTGGCGGACTTCACCTATTTTCTGATGGTGTGGTTCTTCCCCCAGGACGTTCGCGGCGGCCTCGCCGGGGTGGATTTGGAAGCAAACGGCCTACCCTCAATTGACGAGATTACGGCGCATTATTGTGCCCGCACAGGCCGTGACGGCCTTCCGGCTTTGCCGTTCTACTTGGCCTACAATCTGTTCCGCATCGCGGCGATTGTCCAAGGCGTTTATGCGCGCGGGTTACAGGGCAATGCCTCTTCGCCCGAAAGCCTAAAAGCCGGAAAACAGGTGGCCCCCTTGGCGGCGCTCGGTTGGCGTTTTGCGAAAGAGGCCGGCGCCGAGTGATCGTTTCGTGGCGCCGACCGCGAGGTTTTTACCGACGGATCGAGACGGACGCGATATCCCCGGCAAAGGTTTCGTGCCAGGGTGCGCCGCCCACATAAAGCGTGGATGTCGGCTTGCGCGCCAACGGGCCCTCAGGGGTATTGACGGCTTTAACTTCATCGCCATCTACGACAATTGAGAGGCGGCCGGTCTCACCGTGATACCGCACCGAAAGATCATGCCACGCGCCGTCGGACAACCCTGAGGAGGACGCGAGGAGACGCGTGATGGCGCCGTCCCTATCATAAACAATAACCTGTAACCGATCGCCCCGCATACGGATGAGCCAGGATTTCGCCACGGTCGCGATCGTCTGCCAACCGCCCGCAGTAGAGGGGCGACGCAACCGGGCATCGAATGTTAGATTGAGAGCGGTGGTCGCTTCGGAAGCCTCTTCGGCAAAAAGATATTGCCCGCCATTGCGCGCCGATGCGCCATTAAACACGGCAAATTCTGACACAGCGTCAGCGCCGATTTCGACGGGCGCGCCGTCCAGTTGGACCGGCGTTGCGCCTTGCTGAAGCGCGCCGCCAGCGACCGCAAGATCAACGATAACCGATGGAAAATCGACGGTCGTCGGCGGGGTCTGGCGCGGCGTGTCAAACCCGGTCGCAAACCCAGAAGCGCCCACTGCCGTCAGCGGTGTAAAATCGTGAGACACGGCGCCCGCGCCCTCAAATGGGGCCTGCAACAGCGCTGTTGCGCCCCCTTCTGCCCACGGATCGTCATAAGTAAGCACAAGATTGCTCGATGACGCCATCTCGCCTTCCATTCGGTAAACCGTGGCAAGGTTGTCATCCACTGCAACGATCTCACCCGTATCGCGCACATCAATACCTGGCTTGTCGATTGCGGTATTGAAAGCCGTGACCGTATTGCGGGCGATGACCGCCTCGTTCGCGTTCTCCAGATATATTCCCTGCCCCAAGGATTGATGGATCAGGTTGTCGGTGATTTCGATGTTGCGCGTCTGCAATCCTGGCGTCCGGACGAAGATGCCTTGGGTCGCATCGCCGTTTTTCCGCAAAATGACGTTCCCACTGATACGAATATCTTGATTGGCCCGGGTCATGTTTTTGTCCCAAAGCTGGATCGCGTCGGGGTGATACAGAACCGGGTCGGTCAGATCGAAGTCATGGAAGTAGTTGTTTTCAAAGACACCGCCCACAATCCCACCGCCGGCGATCCCATCGGACCCAATGGCCGAAAACTCACTGTCGCGCACTGCGACATCGGTGGCCTCAAGAAAAACAACGCCGCGAAAGACGTCATGGAAATGGCAATGCTGAAAGGTGACGTCGCTACTGTCGCGGACCATGGCGCCGAACGCGTCGTTCTGACTGTCGCCATCCGCCGCCGACTGGATCTCACTGTCGACAAAGCTAAAATTCGTAACGCGCTGCAACTCAATCGCCCGGTCCACAAGCGGTGCGTTCGTCGCCCCAAATGAAACGACGACGGAATCAAACGAAATCCCGGAGACATCTTTCATGTAAATGGAGGTAAACCGCGCCGGCGACGTTGGATCGCTGCTTACAAGCGTCAAGCCGCTGGCAAAATGCCGGTCCCTAAAATCTAAAACGCCATATTCGCCAGGCGCCAATAAGAGACGGTCGCCGTCTTCGGCTGTCGCCAAGACATCGTTCAGCATCGCCGGGCCCGGGACCGGCAGATCGGCCGCATCGGCGCCTGTGACCGCGCCTAACGCGACGACCGCGACTAGGCTGTGGACCACACGGCGCTGAACAGCACCAACCGTGATTAAGTTTTGTATCGTCATAACTCTCCCCTCTAAATCACCCCTTATCGCCAAATCAACCGCAAGTTGACACATAGCGTTCATACATCATAAAGGGTAATTTCTATCTACACACTCGCTATCAAGAATAGAACCTCTTCCTCTTGCGCGTGCAATTCACTTGCCACATTTCTTTTCTGAAGAGAATTTCGCTCAACTACTCAAGGCGGCGACCCTTTGGGCGTTTACTGTGATAGATTTCCAATCCCCCTGCACCACCGCATCGCGCGGCGCCACCCAGGAGCCGCCGACGCACATCACATTGGGAAGGGCGCGATAGGCGGCGATCTTGTCGTAGGAAATTCCGCCCGTCGGGCAGAAGCGCGCGGCGGGCAATGGGCCCGCGAACGCTTTCAACACGGCCGGGCCGCCGCTTGGCTCTGCGGGAAAAAATTTGAGACAATCAAAACCATATGACATCGCCGTCATGGCCTCACTCAATGTCGCAACGCCCGGCAAAGTCGGGATGTTCATCGCAGCAAGCCCCGCCAGTAACGGGGAGGTCGCGCCTGGGGTCACAAAAAAATCGGCGCCCGCCGCCTCGGATGCTTTTGCTTGCTCCATATCCAAAATTGTTCCCATACCGACGATAAGATCTGGGAACTTTTTCTTCATCCGCGTCAGCGCCGGCAGCGCCGCATCGGAACGCAAGGTGAGTTCTAAAACACGCAAGCCCCCGTCGGCGAGGGCGCCCGCGAGATCCTCTGCTTTATCGGCGTCATCAATTTCAATGACCGGCAATACCTTGGCGGCTTCAAAATCTTTTTCCGTTACATTGGTCATGTTTTTCCTGTCGCCGTTTACTGATGATTGATAAGGCTAGCGGCGCCCCAAAAGGCCGCTTCATCCGTATCGAGGAGATATATAGGCACATCCGCCAAGTAATGGCTCATGGGCCCGCGGGCGTTGAAGCGGTCGACAAAGGCGCTATCTTGCAACCGGGGCAGAATTTTCGGCGCGATACCGCCAGCGATATAAGCGCCGCCGAGCGCCCCGTTCAAAAGGACCGCATCACCCGCAAAAGTTCCAAGAACGGCGCAAAACAAATCCACCGCTTCCACCGCCACTGGCAATGAATTTGACAGCGCCGCTTCCGTAATCTCGCTCGGCGTCAGGGTTACCCGCGTCACGCCCGCCACCGCGCAAAGGGCCCTGTGGATGTTCACAAGTCCGCGGCCAGAGAGAAGCCGTTCATAGGAGACATAAGGGTGCTCCTTTTGGATGAAGCGCAGCACCTCGATTTCGTTTTCGGTCTGGGGCGCAAAAGCGGCATGCCCGCCTTCCGTGGAGATCGCTTTTTCCTTCCCGCCATCGCGCACCAAAAGGCTAAGCCCAAGCCCCGTCCCCGGCCCGAACACGACGCGCGGCGCCATCGGTTTGCCGGCGCCCGGCTTTATCGTGACAAGATCATCGCCGCGCACTTGCGAGACGCCAAGGGCTTGGGCTTCAAAATCATTGATCACATGGAGCGCCTCAACACCCAGAGCCGTTTGGAGATCCTGACGGTGAAACGCCCAGGGCGAGTTGGTGAATTTTATATCATCCGCTCCCGTCGGACCCGCGACAGCGAAAGACGCATCGGTTGGCGTCGGCCCTTCCCACGCTTCAAGGTAAGCATGGACCGCATCAGCAATGTTTTCATAGTGTTCTGCGCGAAAGGTTTGACGGTGCTTGAGTCGCAACTCGTCGCCATCCTTCGCGACTAGGGCGAAGCGAGCATTTGTCCCGCCGATATCCGCAACGAGAACAGGGGCGGCATTTGCGCCCGCTCTCATTCCGCCGCCTCAACGCGGATCGGCGCATCCGTCTCTTTCAATTGAAACGACATGGCGCCTTCTTCTGCGCTGGAGACCGCGCCACGAAAGACCGCAAACAGCTCCCGCCCGAACCCGGCATGGTCATCAGAAAAACGAGCGGTCGCCGGCGGGCGCGCGTCAAAGTCGTCCGCGTCGATTGTCAACTGGCCATTCTCCGCATCAAGATGGATCATATCGCCATCCTGGATTTTCGCGATGGGCCCGCCATCGGCCGCTTCCGGCGTTAAGTGAATGGCCGCTGGCACCTTCCCAGAGGCGCCCGACATGCGCCCATCGGTAACAAGGGCGACTTTAAAGCCTTTATCCTGCAACACGCCAAGGGGCGGCGTTAACTTGTGCAGCTCCGGCATGCCAATCGCCTTTGGCCCTTGGAACCTGACCACCGCAATGAAGTCTTTTTCCAACGCGCCCGCTTTAAACGCATCCATAAGCGCCGCCTGGCTGTCAAAAACGACCGCGGGCGCTGAGATCTTCCGGCGGTCTTCTGCAACAGCCGAGACCTTTATGACCGCTCGGCCAAGGGCGCCGTCCAATAACTGTAACCCGCCAGTAGGTGAAAACGGCTCAGCGACAGGGCGCAAGATCGCGTCATCACCGCTCGTCGCCGGCGGCGCGCGCCAGGATAATGTATCACCATCAAGCACCGGTTCTTCCGCATAGCGACGAAGGCCAGGCCCTGCGATAGTTTGCACATTCTCGTGCAGTAACCCGGCGTCCAGCAACTCGCGCAACACAAAGGCAAGTCCGCCCGCCGCATGGAAATGATTCACATCCGCCTTGCCATTGGGATAAACCCGCGTCAGCAACGGCGTCACTGTCGATAGCTCAGCGAAATCCGCCCAATCCACGATCAGCCCCGCCGCACGAGCAATCGCCGGAATATGGAGGGCGTGGTTGGTGGAGCCTCCCGTCGCATGGAGGCCGACAATGGCGTTGACGATGGAGCGGGCGTCAATCACCTCATAAAGAGGGGTATACGCCTCACCAAGGGCGGTAATTTCAGCGGCGCGATGGGCGGCCGCACGCGTCAGCGCCGCGCGCAATGGCGTATTCGGGTTCGGGAAGGCGGCGCCAGGAATATGAAGCCCCATGAACTCCATCAACATCTGGTTGGAGTTCGCTGTGCCGTAAAAGGTGCATGTGCCAGGCGAGTGATAACTTTCGCTTTCTGCTTTCAATAAAGCATCACGCCCAATTTTACCTTGAGCAAAAAGCTGGCGCACCCGCGCTTTTTCATCATTGGGTAGACCAGACGTCATTGGCCCAGCGGGGGCAAACACAATCGGCAGATGGCCAAATCGTAAGGCGGCGATCATCAAGCCCGGCACGATCTTATCGCAGACCCCCAACATGAGCCCCGCGTCAAACATATTATGAGAAAGCGCGATCGCCGTTCCCATCGCAATGGCGTCGCGACTAAAGAGCGATAGATCCATGCCCGGCTGGCCTTGGGTGACCCCGTCGCACATCGCCGGCACGCCGCCCGCGACCTGACCGACAGCGCCGATTTCCGCCAGGGCTTGTTTGATTTGCGCCGGGTACGTCTCAAAAGGCTGGTGGGCGGACAGCATATCGTTATAGGCGGTGACGATGCCGACATTCACTGCCTCGCCCCCTGTAAGACGGGCTTTGTCGGCCTCACCGCAAGCCGCAAAGCCATGGGCGAGATTACCGCAAGACAGCCGTTGGCGGTGGGGGCCCGCCTCCGCCGCGCGTTTCATCTGACGTAAGTAAGCATCACGGGTCGGCGCGCTGCGCCGTTCTATCCGCGCCGTGACGTTTTCGAGGGTCGGGTGCAGCGCCGCATGTGAGGGAGGGGGCATCAGCATCTCTTCCTTTTGGTTGTCGGCTTGGTTGTCAGCGAGAACCTGCTAACATTTTAACTCAGGCGATTTAGGGCGTCCAACAAATGTGCAAATCATCCGTCGCTCTCAACAAGGCCCGCACGGGCATGTCTTCGATGGGGCCGTCTTCTTGCGCCTTCTCAAAGGCAGCCCGCTTGGCCTCGCCCTGCATCAGCAAAATCTTCGTCGGGGCTTTCAGGCAGTAAGACAGCGTTAGCGTGATGCGGTCCACGAGGTCGCCCGTCACCTCGCTGCGCTGGGCGCGAATTGGAGCGACAGCCGCCTCATTGGCCGGATCAAGCGCCTCGGCAAGACCATCAGCATGGGGAAACCACGAGGCGGCATGGCCATCGGGGCCCATGCCAAACACGATGGCGTCGGGTGGGCGCGCCATCATCGCCAGACGCGATTGCGACGCCGCGACGCCCGAAGCTGGCGTATCATCGGTCGTCTTTAATCCGGTGAGCCGGGCGCCGGCGGCCAGGTCTTTCACCAATGTGTCCCGAATAAACGCTTCATTCGACCCTGGATGGTCAAGCGCCACCCAGCGTTCATCAACAGGGATGACCCCCACCCGGGACCAAGCGAGAGGCCGCCATGACAAAACATCATGCAACCGTTTTGGCGTCGACCCACCGGACAGCGCTAAAACCGCAGAGCCGTCAAAACTCAAGGCTTTCTCGAGGGCGCTGCAGACCATGTCGGCGGCATGCGCAGCCATGGATTGAGCGTCAGGAAATTCTCGGAGCATGTTGGACGTCATGACATTATGCTCCGTCGAACCATGATCGCTTGTCGCGGTCGATAAGCAACGCCGCCTGGCCGGGGCCATCGTGACCCGCCGGATACCCATGGGCCGGGCTTTGATTAAGGGACCATGCCTCTAACAATCCATCGACCCACGCCCAGGCGGCTTCAACTTCGTCCCGGCGCATGAAGAGCCCGAGATCACCGCGCACCACCGCCATCAACAACCGTTCGTAGGCGTCTGGATAGCGCATACCCGTAAAGGCTTCGGCATAGGAAAGATTGAGCGGCACATATCGCAGGCGCATGCCGCCCGGCCCAGGCTCCTTTGTCATCAGCATGAGCTTCATACCCTCATCCGGTTGCAAACGGATAAGAAGACGCGTCGGGCGCAACCGCCCGGCGCTGTCGTCAACAATCGAATGGGCGACGTTTTTAAACTGGATGACGATTTCGGACCGGCGCGAGGTCATGCGCTTCCCTGTTCTCAGATAAAAGGGCGTGTCCGCCCATCGCCAATTGTCCACATAGGTTTTCAGCGCAACGAATGTTTCCGTATCGCTTTCGCCGCCCAACTCCTCCCGATAGGCTGGCGCCGACTGGCCGTTCGAGACGCCAGCCTCATATTGGCCGCGCACCGTCATATCCTTCGCGGTGTTGTGGTCGAACCGGCGCAGGGCCCGTAGGACCTTAATCTTCTCGTCGCGCACCGTATCCGGCGCGAGATCCAGGGGCGGCTCCATCGCGACAAGACACAGCAACTGCAGCAGGTGGTTTTGAAGCATATCCCGGGTCGCGCCAGAGCGATCATAATAGCTCGCGCGCCCCCCAGCGCCGATGCTCTCCGCCACCGTGATCTGCACATGATCAATGCCGTTGGCGTTCCAAACCGGCTCGAACAAGGAATTGGCAAAGCGCAGGATCAAAAGATTCTGCACCGTTTCTTTTCCGAGATAATGGTCAATGCGGAATATTTCCTCTTCCGCAAAGAACTGCCCGACCTCGTCATTAATCGCCTCGGCGCTGGCGAGATCGGTGCCGATCGGCTTTTCCAAGACAATGCGCGTATGAGCGTTTTTCAGCCCCTTATTCGCAATATTGGCGCAGACGCGACCATATATGCCCGGCGGCAAGGCGAGATAAAAAAGACGCCGCTTACGTTCATTTTTCTGGTCGACGGCCGCCTCCAACGCGGCCCAGTTAGAGTCGCTGTTCGCAGCGTCCACCTCCACATAGCTGAGGCGCTCTACAAACCCTTTCCAAGCCTCCTCATCGATGGTTTCGCTGGGATAGAAGGCCTCGAATTTCTCGCGGGTCAGCGCCCGGTAATCATCGGTGGACATCGCGCCACGTGACGCCCCGATAATCCGAGATTCGTTCGGAATCTGCCCATCGCGCCACCGGTGGTAGAGGGCGGGCATTAATTTTCGCAAGGAAAGATCCCCCGTCGCACCGAAGACGACGATATCGAAAGGGTCAACCGGCAGAAGTTTTGACAAAATACGCCCCTAAAAGACAATCAAGCGACTAAGATTAAAAGAATGTTAGCGCTACCATAAAGACTTCTTTCGAACCTGAAAAGGCGCTATAAGACAAGTGCTTCTTGCAATAAAGTCCAGATTTACCGACCTAATTTGTCGCGGCCCGGCGTTCTGCGCGGGATTGTTGCGATAACGGGGATGGCGTCCATGTGCCTCAACCCCATATCTAGCGAAGCGATTGGCGGCATCTGCCGAACTGATGCGTGCGTCGATTTGGTGACAGAAGATCAATGGCGCGTTTTGCTTTCAAGGTTTAAATACGTGATGTCAGCATCTTAACTCGAGATTCTTGAGACCCGCTATGGATTACGATGACCTATTTAAAGCGCAGCTTGACCGCCTGAAAGAGGAAGGCGATTACCGCGTTTTTAATGATATTAAGCGCGAAGCCGGCGCCTTCCCGGCCGCCCAGCGTCACCATGACGATGGCGTGCAGGATGTGACGGTCTGGTGCTCCAACGATTACCTGGGAATGGGTCAACACTCCGCCGTGCTCGATGCGATGCAACGCGCTATCACGGAATGCGGCGCTGGCGCTGGCGGCACAAGGAATATTTCGGGCACCAATCACTACCATGTGTTGCTGGAACAAGAGCTGGCTGATCTTCACGGCAAAGACGCCGCCCTTTTGTTTACATCGGGCTACGTGTCGAATTGGGCGACCCTTTCCACCCTGGGCGCGCGCTTGAAAGATTGCGTGATCCTATCTGACGCCATGAACCACGCCTCGATGATTGAGGGCATCCGCCACTCCAAGGCGGAACGGCAAATCTTCAAGCACAATGATGTCGAAGATTTGCGGCGCCGGCTTGAAGCCATCGATCCCGCCCGGCCAAAAATCGTGGCGTTTGAAAGCGTCTACTCCATGGATGGCGACATCGCCCCAATCAAAGAGATTTGCGATGCGGCCGATGAGTTTGGCGCGATGACCTATCTCGATGAAGTACACGCCGTTGGTCTCTACGGCCCGCGGGGCGGCGGCATCGCCGAACGCGACGGGTTAATGGATCGCCTAACGGTGATCGAAGGCACCCTAGGAAAGGCGTTTGGCGTCATGGGCGGGTACATCGCCGCCTCAAAACAATTGGTTGATTTCATCCGGAGCTTCGCGTCCGGCTTTATTTTCACGACGGCCCTGCCCCCATCATTGGCGGCCGGCGCGTTGGCGAGCGTTCGCCACTTGAAGGAAAGCGCCGTTGAGCGCGATGCTCACCAGGCGACCGTTGCGACGGTACGCCAACGATTGGCGCAAACCGGCATTCCAACCATGGACAATCCGACCCACATCGTCCCGGTCATGGTGAAGGACCCGGTCAAATGTAAATGGATCAGCGACTGGCTGATGGAAAACCACGGCATTTACGTCCAGCCGATCAATTATCCGACTGTACCGAAGGGGACCGAACGGTTACGTATCACCCCGTCGCCTGTTCACAGTGAAGCCGATATTGATCTGCTCGTGTCAGCATTGTCTGATATCTGGAGTCAATGCGCCCTCGCCCGGGCAGTTGCGTAGCAGTTGAGATCAACGTTCATCGCTAAGCTCTCGCGGGCTTAGCCCCGCTTAAAGAGACTGCGCACCCCATCTCTAATGCGATTTTCATGGTGTAGATTGCCGGTTATTCGCATCACATCGTAAAGGCGATCTCGCGCCACATCGCTGACGGCGCTCTTCAGACGCCCTTTTGCGCCATGGATGACGGTCGTCGCCGCCGTGCCCTGATCGTCAAGGTCGAGAAACGCCTGCTCCATCTCAGCCAGAAACCGCGCTCTGTTTTCCTGGCGCGGCCCCGTATTGCCAACGGTCGGAAAAACTTGAGGATTGGTGTTGATCTCAAAGACTTGGACCTTGCCGTCTAGAACAGCGTAATCGATCCGGCCGTAGTCAATATTCGCCGCCTTAAAAATCTCTGAAACCTGTTCTTTATAAGGATGACTTTCGGTCATAACGCGTTCTTCTTCGACCTGTCGCGCCTGGGCCGCCTCGTCATCGCTGAACTTCACCAGCCATTCTTGAGAGAACAAGACATGCTGAGAAATAATGCGCCCGCCCACACAATAGTCGCCATATTTATGAAATAGCCCGTCGTCATTCGCGACACTCAGATACTCAACGATAACTTTGTCATCGAGGCTGACGCCTTTCTCCCGAAGGTGGTCCAGTTCTTTCGTAAGGGCTTCCGGGGTTTCCAAGAGGCCTGAGAGCGGGCCCAGATGGCCATTTTCATCGCGTATAAAAACAGGAAAACGGCTCGGCGTTCGCAGTTCTGAGGGGCGATAGACATCAAAACTGTTGACGCCCGTATCGCGCAGGTGACGCAGCAACGGATATCGTTTTTTGGAGAGGAGGGGATCGTTCAGAAATCTCGCGCCCGGAAACGCCGCCCGGATCTGATTTTTTATGGAGGCGACACGCTCCTGCTCCTCCACGGAAAGCCGTTCAATATCGGAAAAGATATAGGTCGCCGCTGGCGCGTTGCGCCACTGCATGAACCGCCCATAGGACACCATCCGCAAGCGTTTTTTCAAACGCGGCGCCCAATGGGTTAAAAAAAACTTATCCAGCGTAAAACGATTAGGCTGCTTGAAAAGGTAGATGATCAATCCGTGCTCTCCCGTTCATCGATCTTCTACGGCCCCCCCGGGGCGTCATCGACAACATCTGTAATCTATTAATTTTCTTTTTTTCTGGTAACTCGTTGCACGGCGTTTGCAAGAGAAGCGGCGTTTGCGCAGAACCGCCGCTGCGGGGAGAGTTTGAGTGACCAATTACACAGATATTTTTAACGCGCGGGGCGGCTCTTATGTAGACGCCCATGATCTTGCCCCGAAAGCGCGCGATGAAGAAGCGGGCCACCTTCTCAGCCGGATGAACTTAGAAACCGCGCGACGGATTGGGGACGCGCCGGCCGGGGGCGGATTCGTCGCGGACGAGGTTCAGAAATGGCGCCGGATGAATGACCAATCAGACCGACCGGCCGTCACCTGTATAGAACCATCCGCTTCTTTCGCCGCGCGCATCAGCGACGCCCATCAGGTCGTCGGCGCGCCCCTGGCGAAAACGGCCCTACCAGAGGCCTCCTTCGACTGTGTCGGCAGCCTCGCGGGCCTTCATCACTTCGAGGACAAATCGCCCTTTTTCCATGAGATGCATCGCGTATTGGAACCTGGCGGGCGCCTCGCCGTCGCGGACGTCAAGAGCAATACCCATGTCGCTGGCTTTTTAAACGACAGCGTCGATCGGTATACGGAGACGGGCCATGACGGCATGTTTTTCACCGATGGCGAATTCACCAGCCTCATCGAAGAAGCGGGTTTTACCGACGCGACCGAGCGTTATGAAGAGTTCTACTGGCGCTTCCCGTCTGAAGAAATCATGGTCGCTTATTGCCAAGGATTGTTCGGCCTCGTAAAGGCGACCCCCGACCAAGCCGCCGACGAGATCCATCGGTATTTCTCCGTCGTCAAAACCGAAGACGGCGTCGCCCTACCCTGGGCGTTGATTTACGCCACCGGCGTGAAGACCGAGTAAGCACGACATTCAGGCCCCGTCACGAATTTAAAATAAACACGGGAGCCAAAACGGTAGGGCCGCCCTGCCCGCTGGTATTACTGAGTTTTTTCGGCCCTACCCGGAAGGAAGGCCCCGCCTTCAATCCTGCGCTAGTTTAAAAAACCCGGTCATCCAGCATGCGCATCAGGTAGTCCCCGTAGCCGCTTTTCATCAGCGGTTTGGCGAGCGCTTTGACCTGGTCGGCCCCGATATACCCTTTGCGGTAGGCGATTTCCTCCAGGCAGCCGATTTTCAACCCCTGGCGCTCCTCCACCGTTTGGACAAACTGCGCCGCCTGCAGGAGGGAGGCATAGGTGCCAGTGTCGAGCCAGGCGAAGCCGCGCCCGAGTAACGTCACCGACAAGGCGCCATCCTCCAGATACATCTGATTGAGGGTGGTGATCTCTAACTCGCCCCGCGCGGAAGGCTTGACGTCTTTGGCGCGATCGCAAACCGTTTCGTCATAAAAATAGAGGCCGGTGACAGCGTAGTTTGACTTCGGCTGAGCCGGCTTTTCCTCGATGGAAACGGCGCGGCCTTCGCTGTCAAATTCCACCACGCCGTAGCGCTCGGGGTCCAAAACATGGCTGCCGAAAACAACGGCGCCCTGTTCCACGGCGGCCGCATCCACCAACATATCGCCAAGCCCGTGGCCATAGAAAATGTTGTCGCCCAGAACGAGGGCGGCTTTATCGCCATTGATGAAGGACTCGCCAATCAAGAAGGCCTGAGCAAGGCCTTCGGGCTTCGGTTGGATCGCATAGGTGAGTGAAATCCCCCATTCTTCGCCCGTTCCCAAGAGGCCCTGGAAAATCTTTTGATCCTCAGGCGTTGTGATGATGAGAATCTCTCGGATGCCGGCCAGCATCAGGGTCGACAAGGGATAATAGATCATCGGCTTATCATATATCGGCAGCAATTGTTTGCAGGCCGCCCGCGTGATTGGATAGAGGCGTGTGCCAGAGCCCCCGGCTAGAATAATGCCCTTCATCGATCTTTTTCCCTTCAACGCGTAGTGCGCGCCCCCGCAATACCTGTTAGCGACGGCGTTTATGATAGAGTGCGGTCTGATAGCGCGTGCGCATGGCGTCCATTGCAGATCGCTCCTCAGCTGTCAAAGAACGGCCCATCGCCGACAACAGGCTCGCCAGATGGTCCGGCTTCGTCGTGGTCGCAATGGCGCAATCAATACGCTCATCCGGCAAGACGTAGGCGAGGGCCGCTTCCGGCGGGCGCCATCCCTGAAGCGCCTCGAAATCTTGCGCGAGAGATTGTGCGGTTTTGTATTCGTCCCGGTATTTAAACACCCCGCGGGCGATGCGCCATGCATCAGCGGGCGTGCGCATTCGCATAAACTGCGGCGTATAAAGGCTCTGCGCAAGCGGCGCGACGGCGCTGACATGAACGCCGCCGGCCCGAGCTTTGGCGAAGGCCGGCCCATGGATATCGTTCAGAAAATTAAACGGCGCCATGATCGCCTCGGCGCCAGCCTCAATCGCGGGGAGGACAAAGGCGCCTTCAGTGCATACGCCGACCCGCCGGAGGAGCCCTTCTTCTTTCAGATCACGGAGGGCGTCGAGACCTGGCGCCAGTTCGACCGGCATCGGGCCGTGGAGGTACACCACATCGACACAAGACAATTGCAGGCGCTCAAGGCTCGCCTCCACATCGCGGCGCAATGCCGTCGGCGAGAAGTCTCGGCCATGGTAGCCGCCATGGACGGGCGCCTTTCCCACCTTTGTGCTCACAAAAACGGGCTCACCCCATGCCGACAAAGCGCGCCCGAGACGCGTCTCGCCCACGCCGGGGCCGCCCAGACCGCCGCCATAAAACCCCGCCGTATCGAAACGACGCACGCCGGCCTCTAACGCTTGGTCCAATAAGCGCCGGGTCAACACCTCATACCGGAACCCCCAGGCCAATGGGCCGCTGACGCCAAATCCGAATTTTGGAACATTTGTCATTACAAAGAACGTATACCAATAATTGCGCCCATCGATACCTACGGCGCCTCTTTTGCAGGCTCGATTGGCCACGGTGCTTCACGCCACGCTTCGACCTCAACGTCATCACCGATTTTGATATCCCCTTCGATCGCGGTAGCGCTGTTCACGCCAAAAACCACGCCACCTACATCCGGATGGGCGGAGCGCCGAAATCGCGCAAGGCTCGCCAATGGCTCCTTCCCAAGACTACCCCCCGTCAAAGGGTCCAGGGTCGTCACCTGGCAGCGATCACAGGGTTTCATCAGCTCAATGCGGGCATCGCCAATGCGGATAGTTTTCCAATGGTCCTCCCCCCATGCATCAGCGCCATCGATAACGATGTTTGGTCGGAAACGGGTCATCGGAACCGCATCGCCGCCATTCTCCCGAATGACGGCGTTTAACGCGTCGAGAGAGGCTGTCGTTGTAATCAGTACAGGGAACGCATCGGCAAAACTAACGGGGCTCGGCGCGCCCCATTTTTGATTGGTGGTGCGTGTCGCGGCATCGTCCAAAAAATAGAGCGCCGCGTTTCGGCCAAGCATTTGAGAGAGCCATGCGTTGGTTTCTTCATCAACGCAAAGGGCGTCCACCGTATCACGCCACACTGTTACGGGTCGTCTCTTTGCGGCTGTCACAGCGGCGTTCAGATCAACGGTGATACTCGGCTTTACTTTTCCCTCTTGCGCGGCGCCGTCAAAGGAAAGCCGTAGGCCGGTCGATATCGGTTCCGCCAATAAGCGCGCCAGCGCCGGCCAAGTGCGTTGGGTTAGAAAAAGCCCCTCATCGTCGCAAATTAGCCAGCGGCGATCATGGACGAGGCCGCGCCGCGCTAATCGCGCCGACGGGACGCTGACGCCCCGTCCGCTTTTGATCGGATGAATGTAAAGTTCGGATACCTTCATATGCGCGGTTCTCTTAACCTTGTCGGACGATCCTCGCTACAGCTAAAGGGCGGCGACGCGGCGCCGTTTCAGCCCCCGATCATCGCCGCGTGCAACGTCTCTGAGACGCCCGGCGGCGGCGTGCTGTTATCGGGCACGAAAAAGTCAGGAAACAGTTTTTGCGATGGGTCCACGCGGTACTTGTCGAAATCCGTCACGCCTTCGCTCGCGAGGAAGGTGTCATCGATGACAAAATTGCCAGTAAACTCGCGCGAGGGTTTTGTGAAAATCAGATGCGCGGCGTCGGATAAAATTTCCGGTGTGCGTGAGCCCTTAATCATCGCGTCACCGCCGAGGGCGAATTCCACCGCCGCCGTGGCAATCGCCGTGCGCGGCCACAGGGCGTTAAACGCGATCCCGTCTTTGCGAAATTCTTCCGTCATCCCCAGAACGCAAATCGACATGCCATATTTCGCCATGGTGTAGGCGACATGGGCGCTGAACCATTTCGGGCTCATATCCAATGGCGGAGAGAGCATCAGGACATGGGGGTTGTCAGCCTTTTTCAAATGGGGAATGCACGCTTTTGATACGAGGAACGTACCCCGCGCATTGACCGAGTGCATCAAGTCCCAGCGCTTCATCTCCGTGGATTCCGTGCCCGTCAGAGAAATCGCCGAGGCGTTGTTAACGCAAATATCAATCCCGCCGAAGGTCTCCACCGTCTTTGCCACGGCGTCTAGGACCTGGCCTTCATCGCGAATATCGACGATCAACGGCAGGGCCTTGCCGCCCGCCGCTTCAATCTCTTCGGCCGCCGTATAGATCGTACCGGGAAGATGCTTATGGGGTTCGGCCGTCTTCGCGGCGATCGCCACATTCGCCCCGTCGGCGGCGGCCCGTTTTGCAATTGCAAGCCCAATCCCGCGGCTCGCGCCCGTAATAAAAAGGGTCTTTCCCTTGAGATTTGTCATGGCGGATCTCCTCAACAGCCGTTCCTTTAGCGGAACGGACAATACCCCATTGCCTAGCGCCTTTGGGGCGGGCGCCGCTATCTTTTTCTACACGCGATTGGTTTTGATCGTAGGAACCGACCCGTCCCTAGGCCATCATCCGATTAGCCGGCGGCGGCGTTCCGCATGGCGCGGGCTGCCTTCCAGGAAACAAGGCGCCGATTGTGCTCGTCCCACAGTTTCAGACGCACGGTTTTCATGCTGTCCCAGACCGTCATGCGGCGAATTTCGGCGAGCCTTGGGTGATCCTTCAGCACTTTATGGAGCCGGTAATACGGGATTTTGCTATAGAGGTGGTGCACATGGTGGATGCCGATGTTCGCCGTCATCCATTGTAGCACCGGCGGGAGCACATAATGGCTCGACCCGTAGAGCGCGGCATCGTGCAGGCGCCAATCGTCGGCCTTATCCCACACCGTGTCTTCAAATTGGTGCTGCACATAGAACAGCCAAACGCCGGCCATAGCCGCCATGCAAGTAATCAAAAGATAGGTCACCAGAAACGGCAAAAGCCCGATCAAATAGACCCCGCCGATCATCAGAGCGGCGATGGCGACATTGGTGCCCATCGTGCTGATCCAATAGCGGGCGCCCGCCTTCATAAAACCAACCGGCAGGCGGTGATGGAATAAGAAGATAAAAATCGGCCCAATGCCGAACAGGACGAAGGGGTTCCGATACAGGCGATAAGACAACCGGCCCCAGAACGAGCGCGCATTGTACTCGTCTACCGTCAAGGTCAGCACATCGCCAATGCCCCGATGATCGAGATTACCATGGCTAGAATGATGGATGAGGTGGGATCGTTGCCAAAGATCATAAGGGGTCATTGTCAAAACCCCAATCACGCGGCCGACCCAATCATTCATCTGACGGGTTCTGAAAAACGCCCCGTGGGAGCAATCGTGTTGGATCAGAAAAAGCCGCACAAGGAACGCTGATGCGGCCAAACAAATAGGGATCACAAGCCAGTAACTGAGGGACGACGCCCACACGGCGAGGCCCCAAAGCGTGATAAAGGGAACAAAGGTCACACCGAATTCAAACCAGCTTCGACCAAGATCCGGCTCTTTGTATTTGGCGAGGGTCTTGATCCAGTTGACCGCTGGCATATGGTCGTCGTCTTGGCGCGGTGCTGCGTCCCCATTCGTCATATTGTCTTCTTTTCAATTTGCCCGAATCAACGCGGCCAGTTGAGGGGAATGAACCCAATTTTTCAACAAGATTTTCGTAACGTTCTCGTTAAAGCATTTCGGCGCTGTCGCGAACCATATAAATTTATCTATATGGTTGAAACGCTAACGCCTTGCAATCGACGCAACAATAAATAGTAGAAACGGTCTAGTCGCACGCCCGCCATTGCAGATCCAACACGTCAATCCGGGGCGGCACCAAAAACCGCATGGGCAAGCCCACCATCCCAGTGCCCGCCGTAATAAAAACGCTTCGCCCTTGCTCCGTCGTAACAAACCCTTCGCGCGCAACATTGCACGCCATGGGCGCCAAGACGCAGGTAAGCGGGCCAAGATAAATCTGGCCACCATGGGTGTGGCCGGTGATCATGAGATCGAATTTCGCCCAGCGTGGCAAGGTAAGCACCGTATCCGGATTATGGGTCATTAAAAGACGCGGCCGCTCACTTGTATCTTTTAGCTGCGCGATGTTCTGCCGCCCTAACCACAAATCCGAAAGGCCGACGATCTCCACCGCGCCGTTGGGGCCGCTCAGGAGGGTCTTTTGATCATCCACCGCGATTAGGCCGAGGCGCGTCAAGCTTTCGGTCAACGGCACGGTAAAATTGACGCCGCCCGGATGGCCGACATCGTGATTTCCCATCACAACATAGGTTGGGGCGCTTATCTTGTTCAGTGGGCCGAAGGCTTCATCGAAAACATCCGGGTCCAGCTTATAGGTAAAGTCCCCAGGGATAAGGACGACATCCGACGGGATTGTCTCTAGCTTCTGAGCGATCTGATCCACGGGCATGGAGTTCGCGAAGAGCCCTATATGAAAATCCGCAACAACGCTCAGGGTCATCGACCCCGCATCCTGAAAGCAGCCCGGCAACGCGATCTCGTGATGATTGACGTGCAAGATGCGCGGCTCAACAAACCGAGCATAGGCGAGCAGGCTCGCGAAGAACAAAAAGACCGCGGCGGCCCATCGTAAGGCCCCGGTTTGCTTTATAACAACCCACATCAGGATCGGCGCGACAGGAATGTAGAGCCAGCTGGCGTAAAATATCGCCAGCTTGGTCACGTCCGCACTGTTTAGTTCACCGAGCGCCCACATGCTCGCCGTTCCTTATACAACGAAGCATTCACCGGTCCGAGACAAGACCAGCCCTACCGGCTAGCCCGCCAAGGCGGCGGGTTCCAGGGGCTCGACGATCCCGGCGCCCGATGTCACCGTCGGGGTAAGGCCTACAGCCTCAACAAGAGCGTTATCGGCGTAAAAACGCGTGATGGCGATCTTGCTTTCGAGATAGTCTTTATCGGCGCCGTCTTCACAAATGGCTAATGCGGCGGCCACTGCGCCCTTGGCGAGATAGAGCCCGCCAGCGACATTGCCAAATTGTTTTAGGTAAGGAACAGCCCCCGCCATCACATCGTTCTGGTCACGTTTCGCGGCTTGCAGGAGCCAATCGGTTGAGGCTTCCAATGCCTCGCCGGCGGCCAACAAGCGCTCGCCAATCACGGTCAAATCATCGCGCTTGCCGGCTTTTGTAAGTTGTCCCTGATCTTTCACATTCTGGAGGAACGCGCGTATGGCCGCGCCGCCATCGCCTTGCAGTTTGCGGCCCACAAGGTCCATCGCCTGGATGCCGTTGGTGCCCTCATAGATCGCCGCGATGCGCGCATCCCGCATGAACTGGGCGGCGCCCGTTTCCTCAATGTAGCCCATCCCGCCATGAACCTGGACACCGAGGGAGGTCACTTCATTGGCGCGATCCGTCGACCAGCCTTTGGAGATCGGCGTCAAAAGCTCTTCCAACGCTTTCGCCTCACGGCGCTGAGCCTCATCCGGCGCGCGGCGCGCCAGGTCATACGCAACGGCATTCGCGTAGCAAATAGCCCGCGACGCCTCGACATAAGATTTCATCGTATAAAGCATCCGACGGACATCGGCGTGCTCGTAAATCGGGATCATATCGCCCGAGCGCGCGCCAGGCGCACGGCCCTGACGGCGGTCTAGGGCGTAGGCCAACGCGGTTTGAAACGCCCGTTCCGCCACGCCGACCCCTTGAACGCCGACGTCCAATCGCGCCGCATTCATCATGACGAACATGTTTTTCAGGCCTTTATTCTCCTCCCCGAGGAGCGTGCCAATGCACTCACCATTGTCCCCGAATTGCATGACGCAGGTCGGGGAGCCATGGAGGCCCATCTTTTCTTCTAGTTTGGTACAGGCGAGATCATTGCGCCCGCCGATCGCGCCATCACCGTCCACATGAAATTTCGGCGTCAAAAACATCGAGATTCCACCGGTGCCTTCAGGCGCATCCGGTAGACGCGCCAACACGAGGTGGACAATATTTTCGGTGAGATCATGCTCGCCATAGGTGATGTAAATTTTTTGGCCAGAGATCCGGTATGTCCCGTCGCCATTGGGAATCGCTTTTGATCGCAAGGCCGACAAATCAGAACCGGCTTGGGGTTCTGTGAGGTTCATTGTGCCGGTCCATTCGCCTGTCGCCATTTTCGGCAGGTAGATCCGTTTTTGTTCTTCGGTGCCGGCATGGAGGATGGCCTTTACCGCGCCGGTGGTGAGGGTCGTTCCGATCGCAAAGGACATACATGCGCCATTCAAGGCGTCACACAGGGCAACCGCCAGGGTTTGGGGTAATCCCTGACCGCCGACTTCCTCAGGAAACGCAAGGGCGCTCCAGCCGCCTTCGACATATTGCTTATAGGCTTCTTGAAAACCGGGGGTCGTGCGCACCACGCCGTTTTCCAGGACCGCGCCATTTTGATCGCTTTCCCAGTTCAGGGGCGCAACGACGCCGTCGCAGAACTTGCCCATCTCTTCGAGGATCGCATCGGTCAAATCATCGGATAGATCGGGAAACGCCCCCGTTTGCATCAACTTTCCAAACCCCGCCATTTGGTTCAGGGTAAAGTTCATGTCTCGAGTAGCCGTCGCGTACGTCATCTGCACATCCCTCCTTGCGTGAGCCCAACACTCCATAACGTTGTCTTATGTCGCGCTAAGGGGCGGAATCCCACCCGTTTAGGCCGTGACCGCGCGTCGCGGGTGGCAGGGGGCGTAGCGAGGGGGCGTGGCAAGGCGGTGTGGCTAGCGCCGCCCGCGCCTTAGAGGGCCAAGACACAATCTCACCGAGATACCGCCCCGGGCGAGCCATGGCGCGGCCAATTCCTTTCCCCATTCATCCTCCACAAAGAAGGCTAGTTGAGTTTTTCAAAAGGAGTACGCCTGATGGCGGATGAAAAGGGTATGCCCCCCAAAGGCGCGGATAGAGACCGCGAGGGGAAAGGACACCAGCAAAAAACCTCAAAAACGGCGGCGAGTGGAAACCCAGACGCCAGAGGAATCCCGGGCGCCAGTGAACACAAAGGCGCGGGGCAAGCGCCGCCCTATCCATCAACCAAACCATCGCCGGTTTCACCGCCCCACCGCTCAGCGGGCTTAAAACTCCTGCTCGTTTGCGGTCTGGCCCTCTTGATGGCGATCCCGGCTCTTTTTGTTTACGGCGTCGTCAAGGAACGCACCTTCGGGGCGGATCAGGCGCTTCGCGATGTCGCGCAACGCGTTGGCGGAGAGCAATCCGTCCTCGGACCAGTGCTCGCCGTTCCCTTTGCCCGCGCGCCGGATGCAACGCGACCCGAGAGACAAATCTACGGCGTCGCCATCGCCTTTGCCGAGAAAGGCTCGGTTGAGAGCACTATTACTGTCGAGGAACGCCAACGCGGCATTTACACCGTTCCCGTGTTCGACGCTGAATTGGATTTCACCACGCGCTTTGACCCCCAAGCCTTGCGCGAGGCGACGCCCGCCGACGCCACACCGATTTGGGAAGACGCCCGGCTATATCTTGGGGTGAGCGATAGTCGCGGCGTGAGCGCCTTCGATGTCACGATCGATGGGCGAAAAACACCCATGGAACCGGCGCCCTATTTCACCCCAGCGAACCAGGGGTATAGCCCCGTGCCCGCTTCCAACCTCAATCTCGCTGGCGGCGCCATCCCTGATTTGGAAACGACCGAGACGCCAATTGATGTCACCGCGAAGGTGCGTTTGTCAGGGGCGAAACGGTTCGCCGTCGGCCCCTTCGCGAAGGACACTGAGGTGTCGATGAAAAGCAACTGGGAGACGCCCAGTTTCACGGGCGGCACATTACCACGCCAACATACCGCAAATGATCCCGATACAGAAGGGTTTACCGCAACATGGCGCGTTCCCTATGTCGCCCGAGGTATTCCAGGCGCCGGCGCCCATCTCAATTTGTCTGATGTCGTCGCCTATGATCAACGGGATATGGGGGTGCGGTTCTTAAAAACGGCGACCCCATATCAAAGCGTCGAACGGTCGCTGAAATACGCCGCCATGTTTATCGGTTTCGTTTTTCTTGCTTACTTTCTTTTCGAGATCGCCTCCGGCGCTCGCGCCCACCCGGCCCAATATGTGTTGGTGGGACTTGCCCAGACGATTTTCTATCTTCTGCTTCTCGCCTTCGCCGAACGCATTGGGTTTGACGCTGCATTTTTTCTGGCGTCGACGATGACGGTCTTGCTGACTGCCGGCTATGCGGCAAGCATCTTCCGTTCCCGCGCCTACGGGGTGCGCGCCCTAGGCGTCCTCTCTGGCATTTATGGACTGATCTTCGTTCTGATGCGCGCCCAGGAAAACGCCCTGATCGCCGGCGCCCTCGCCAGCTTCACCGCCATCGCGTTGACTATGTATATGACGCGCAACATCGACTGGTATGGCGATAAACGCCTCACAATGAACGACTAGCCCATACGGGGCGCGTCGCCCCTTCTCAAAAGCGATGAAAGCGTTCTATTTGTTAGGACGCTTTTTCATCGCTTTTGAGGATCAAACAAACGCCCATGGCGCCGAACAACAACAGACAAAAGCTAAACACCCTTGGCCGCCTTTTGACCGGCATGGCCGCGCGCATGCGCGGCGCATCGGGCGCGATGCCGGTCTCCTCTCGGCTTTCCACCTGGGTCGGGATTGTCAGCGCATCCATCGGCGGGTTCTTTGGTCTCAAAACCTATGAAACCGATGTCGCCAAACAAGTTGATGAAAGCGTGGCGAAAACCTTCGAGATGGTGACGCTGTATAATGAAGAACAGCTGGCCGATGCGCGCAGAAAAGTCCTTTCCTACGTCAAAGCAAAACGGTATTGCGACGCCCGCATCATTGACCGCGACCTCACCGAAGCGGACCATATCGCCGTCCTGGAGTTTTACGACGTCCTCCACGCCTGCACTCAAGCTGATCTATGTGATTTGGAAACGGCGAACCGCTTTTTCGCGCCTTATGCGAATTATCACTGGCCGATCCTCTCGTCGGTCGTTGACACCATCAAGTCGCGCGAACAATCGATGCGGGCCGATTCTGGGTTTGGCGAAGGGATGAGCGTGTTCGCAGCAACGCCAACCCCAGCGCCCCCATGCGATGGGAATTTTTAGGGGAAATCTTTGGGGTCCAGACCCAATAACGCTGCCCTGCGGGTACACAACGCGGGCAGCAAAGATCGGTCTGAACTGGTCAATAGGTTTATCGACGCGAGCGGCTTAGATGGGCCGAGTTTAGGTCGCTCGCAAGAAGCGGTGATTGACCGGGATTGGCCCTTTTTTGACTTTCTAGGCTTATATACAAACGACCAATCAACGCTTCATCTCAGACATTTATCTTGCCGGTTGGAGATCAAAGTTACTCCGCTTGTTTTCATTCATCGTCTTTCAGCGAAGCCATGAAATTTACGTTCTCTGTTTTTGCTTGTTCCAATCGAGGGTTTAATTTGCTCCATATTCTTGCAGCAACTAATCCGTGATTCTGCGATGCTTGATTATGCAAGCGCTCGATCTCAAGAATGTCGGAATCTTCTATTTTCGGTTTCGAAAGTATGATTTCGATTTTTCTTTTGATTTCGGTGAATTTGTTGCCCGCCGTTTTATGATCATAAATTTTTTGATCCAGTTTCAATACGTAATGAAGTGCAGTTGTTAAAACCACTAGTAAGCTAGCAATTGAAAGCCAGATATTTATGCCCTGAACGCCATTTAACGACGTGTTATTAGCCAAAAATAATACCGATATCGCCGATAAGAGATTAAAAATGGTCAATACAGAGTTGGTTCGAGAACACCCCTCGGCCTGTAAATAGTGGGCTAAATTTGCCCTTGTGGCTCTCTCTTGCCATGCAATTAGCATTTCCTTTTTTGTTTCGTTACACACGACGCTCCCCTCTCGATTTGCATATCAAAAATCTAGGCCATTTAATGTCAGTGTTTGGCAAGTAATAACCTTAAAGTCTTTTTCTTCCAACTGTCAGACATGTTGGCTCGGAATAGCCGCCATCCAAAAAATTCGCTGATGTGAGATAAGCAAACTAAGCTTTAAACCGGACCTTCGCCAAGCTTACTGCTATGTCTGAAAGTGGCGAATTTCTGCCAATGCCCCAGCGTCCGCTTTAGGGCGCCTTAGGCCGCTCATCTCAGCGCTTAAAAACGGTGAAAAAGTGTCGTCTCAGTCGTTCGGTGATTTTATGGGTCCGGAGCCTAGAAAGCGCGGAAGGCGCCATTCGGTGTTTCTTTTTGCGAATTCGCAAAAAATGTCGCGGTGATCGGTCGGTCGAATTTATGACATAGTTTTGCCGCCAATAGACGTTGTAAACAAATCCGCTTTAACCAGGCGCGCCAGATCCGCACCAGAAGAATTCCAGACGAGACATTCTATGCACCACAATGCCCTTAACGTCCTTGGCGAGCCTCTGAAGACGTGCTCGACCGACCCAATGACCGGATTTTTTCGTGACGGCTGCTGCAATACAGACGGGCAAGATGTCGGGCTTCACTTGATTTGCGCGGAAGTGACGGAAGAATTTCTGCACCACCAAAAAACAACCGGCAATGACCTTGTCACGCCACGGCCGGAATATGGGTTCGCGGGATTAAACCCCGGCGATAAATGGTGCGTGTGCCTCTCACGGTGGAAAGACGCCCTCGACGATGGTTGCGCGCCGCCGATCTACCTCGCCGCAACCCATGAAGAGGCCTTAGCCGTTGTCACCCTGGACGTATTACAACAATACGCCCTTGACGGCCCATCGCCCCTTTAGCGCGATGAGCTCTCCTGACGCCGACCCTTCAGAACACCAAGATGTTTCCAACATCGCCGACAAGCCAAAAAAATTTGGCACGCTGATCTTCCTGTGCGTCATTCTGTTTCTAGACGCCATGGGCACCGCGATCATTATTCCGGTCATGCCAGATCTGATACAGGAATTGTCGGATCTACCGGTGAACCGGGCGGCGGAGATAGGCGGGTGGATCCTTTTTGCCTTCGCCGCAACGCAATTCGTTTCCGCGCCGATCCTTGGCGCCTTGAGCGACCGCTATGGCAGACGACCGATCCTTCTCTTAGCGCTTCTCGGCTATGGTCTTGATTATTTCATTATGGCCATGGCCCCGAGCCTTTTTTGGTTGTTTGTTGCACGGATAATCTCGGGCGGATTTGGCGCCACCTATCCCGCGGCCAATGCCGCGATCGTTGATATTACGGCGCCCGCCAACCGGGCGCGGAATTTCGGTTTCGCCGGCGCGGCGGTTGGCCTGGGGTTCATTTTCGGACCAATCATCGGCGGCCTCGCCGGTCAATACGATGCGCGCCTACCGTTTTTGATCGCCGGGGGCGTTACCCTCAGCGCGGTGATCTATGGCGCCTTCGCGTTGCCTGAGACGCTCCCCCTTAGCCGACGTCGCCGCTTCGAAGCCGCCCGCGCCAACCCGTTTGGCAATCTCATCGCCATGTCTCGTCATCGCGGGGTGATTGGCGTGCTGATGGCCGTCTTTTTCATGCAGTTGGCGAGCCAATCCTATAATAGTATCTGGGCATTCTATACGATCGAACGCTTCGACTGGACGCCCTTTGCGATCGGCCTCTCAGTTGGCCTGTACGGCGTGTTATTGGCGGTCGTGCAGGGCGGCCTGACGGGCCCCGTGATCAAAAGAATTGGGGAGGTGAACGCCACACTCATCAGTGTCGCTGGCGGCGTCACCGCCTATCTCGTGCTCGCCTTCGCGGCAACGCCATTCCTCTTATATGCAGGCATTTTGATCGGCAGCATTGGCGGTTTTGGATTTCCAGCCATGCAAGCCATTATGAGCAAAGCAACCCCGGAAGACGCGCAAGGAGAATTGCAAGGCGCGGTGATGAGTTCCTTCAGCCTCACCGCTATTATCGGGCCGATCGCCATGACACAGCTCTTTTACCGCTTCACCAATGTTGACGATACCGCCAGCGCGCCCTATCTGCCCGGCGCGCCTTTTATTCTATCAGCAGTGTTGATGGTTTTTTGTTTAGCCGTCTTTTTGCGCAGCAATAGAACGCTCGTCCCCGCCGGGAACGCCGACGCCACCTTGTGAATATCAGTACCATGAGTACCGTGATTTCTGACGATATGATCCAAAACGCCGCGCGCCTGTTGCGCGAGGGCGCGCTCGTGGCGCTGCCGACAGAGACCGTTTACGGCCTCGCCGCTGACGCCGCGAATGACCGCGCAGTCGCAGGCATCTTCGAGGTGAAGGGCCGCCCGCAATTCAATCCGTTGATCGTCCATGGCGCAGATCGCGAGAGCTTGGAAGAGATCGTCGAGTTTAATCCGTTGGCGATGCGATTGGCGAAAGCCTTCTGGCCGGGCCCTCTCACCCTCGTCTTACCTCGCCTTGACGGGGCGGCGCTCTCCCATCTTGTTTCCGCCGGGCTTGACAGCGCCGCCGTACGGGTCCCCGCCCATAGCGCAGCGCGCTCGGTGATTAGCGCCCTTGGACGGCCCATCGCGGCGCCAAGCGCCAACCGATCCGGCGCCGTTAGCCCAACGACGGCCGCCCATGTTCGCGAGAGCCTTGGCGATGCGATTGACCACATTTTAGACGGCGGCCCCTGTAACGTGGGCGTTGAATCCACCATCGTGAAAATCATTGAAGACCAAGCAGTCTTACTAAGACCTGGCGGCCTGCCGCGTGAAGAAATCGAGAATGCGATGGGTGCCCCGCTCCTCTCGCCGGCGAGCGCGGCGATTGAGGCGCCGGGTATGATGAAAAGCCATTACGCCCCCAGCGTGACAGTGCGATTGAACGCCGAACAATCAGCGCCCAACGAGGCCTATCTCGGATTTGGTCTCGTGAGCCCTGCTGATTTTTCCAACGATATGGCCGCGCCATTTTTGAACCTCTCCCCATCAGGCGATCTACGAGAAGCAGCGGCAAACTTGTTTTCCCATCTCCGGCGCCTGGATGCTCTTTGTCGAGCGCAGGGCCTCAGCGCCATCGCGGTTGCGCCCGTGCCGCACCATGGCCTTGGCGAAGCGATCAATGATCGATTGGCGAGGGCCGCGTCGCCGAAAGACTGATCTTTCGAAATAAATCTCGTTGCCGCCCCCGTGTCGAAGCGCCCTCTGGCTTCTTCCATGCGGACGGCGATATGCTTGCGTTTAATGATGTCCGAACGAACGCCAAATCTCGCCTCATGGGACGCCGCCACGGTTGACGCGATCGTCAATGCGATCGGCGCCCAGGCCATTGTCGCGCCCGATGATGCTGCGCCCATGTTGGAAGAATGGCGCGGCCGTTGGCGGGGGCGCCCTGCCGTCGCTGTCGCGCCGCGTGATACCGAAGCCGTCGCCAACCTTGTTAAGCTCTGCGCCATGCGCGGGCTAAAAATCACGCCCCAGGGGGGCAATACAGGGCTCGTTGGCGGCCAAACCCCCACCGAGGGGGAGGTTCTTCTCTCCCTAAAACGCCTGAACAAAATCCGAGACGTCTCGCCGCTCGATGACGCTATGGTGGTGGAAGCAGGCGTCACCCTGGCTGAGGCGCAAGAAGCCGCCGCCGCGCAAGGCCGGCTTTTTCCGTTGTCCATCGGCTCTGAAGGGACCTGCCAGATCGGGGGTGTCCTCTCCACCAATGCCGGCGGGGTGAATGTGTTGCGCTACGGCAATATGCGCGACCTTGTCCTTGGCGTCGAAGCGGTCCTGCCTGATGGCGAAATCTGGCATGGGTTAAGACGCTTACGGAAGAATAATACGGGTTACGACTTAAAACACCTTTTCATCGGCGCGGAAGGCACCCTCGGGATTGTCACCGCCGCCGCAGTGAAGCTCTTTGCGCAACCAAGAGAAAAAACCACAACCCTTGTTGGGTTGAAAGACCCCGCCGCCGCCATTCGGCTTCTCGCGCGCGCCCAAGAAAAGAGCGGCGGGCAAACGACCAGCTTTGAAATTTTCTCTCGGGCGGCGCTTTGTCTGGTGTTGAAAAATATTCCCGACACGAAAGATCCATTTGACGGCGGCCATCCTTGGTACGCCCTCGTGGAGTTTTCCATCGGTCTCGAAGGCGCCCTCGCCCCGATGATCGAAGCATGGCTTTCCGACGCGATAGAGGCGGGCGACGCCATTGATGCGGTACTACCAGCGAGCGACGCCCAGACACAAGCGCTCTGGCATCTGCGCCACGCCATGTCAGAGGCAATGAAACCGGAAGGCGTCCAGGCGAAGCACGACGTATCGGTCCCCATCGCCTCCGTGCCTGCCTTCCTCGACGAAGCAGATGCGGCGGTGGAAAAGGTAAGCCCCGGCGCAAGGCCGATTGCGTTCGGCCATGCGGGGGACGGCAATATCCACTATGATGTCTTAGAACCAATTGGGGGCATTGCAGATCATTTTTCCGACGCCGAAGCCTGGCGCGATGCGCTAGAGGCGGCCGTGTATGATGTCATCGACAAATATGACGGGTCCATCTCCGCCGAGCACGGCATCGGCCTTGCCCGGCGGACCGCGATGGCCGCCCGTAAAAGCCCCGTTGAACTGCAAATGATGCGCGCGGTGAAAGCCGCCCTCGACCCAACGAATATTATGAACCCCGGTAAGATGCTGTAATCCATCGAAGAGACCAATACGATGCTCACCCTTCTCTCCCCCGCCAAAAACCTGAATTTCGACCCTGCCCCATCGGCGCCGACGCCGACCAAACCCGTCTTTTTGAAAGATACACGAGAACTGAGTGAGGAGACGCGCGCGTTAACGCCGGCTAAATTGAAAAAACTGATGGGCATTTCCGACAAGCTGGCCGATCTGAACCATGAACGGTTTCAGGCGTTTCGCGGCGATGGGAAATCCAACACCCAAAAGCAGGCTGTGCTTGCGTTCAATGGCGATGTTTATTTTGGGCTGGAGGCAAAAACGCTGTCCAAGGACGACCTTGCATTCGCCCAAGACCATCTGCGCATCCTCTCAGGGCTATACGGCTTGCTGCGTCCCCTCGACGCCATCGAACCCTACCGCCTCGAAATGGGATCATCGCTGAAGAATGCGCGCGGAAAAAATCTATATGACTTTTGGGGCGATAAAATCGCCAAAGAAATCAACAAAACCGTCAAAACCCACGATGACCCGGCCGTTGTGAACCTAGCGTCCAAGGAGTATTGCAGCGCCGTGGACAAAACGGTCCTGAAGGCCAATCTCGTCACGCCGGCCTTTAAGGAAGAAAAAGACGGTAAACTCCGCAGCCTCTTTTTCTATGCAAAGAGAGCGCGGGGCATGATGGCCCGGTGGATTATCCAAAACCGCATTACATCCACGGACCAACTCAAAGATTTTACCGAAGCCGGGTATCGTTACCAGGAAGACGCCTCCAGTGAAACGGATTTGTTGTTCACAAGGCCGCAACCGGCGACGAAAGCCGCGTAAATAATGCGCGCCCCAAACCGCGTGTATCGTAGAAATTTTTGATCACTTTTTATTTTTCATTTTGACTGCTTGATCGTCTTTATCGTTAATCCGGATCAGGTGCTTTTTAATCGCCATTACCCGTCTTGTTTTGGCATTGTCGCGGTCAGTGTTTACCGCGTTTATGGTTAAGCGGACGCACAATAGACTGACAAAAGGTTTCGGCTCTGGTTTTGTCCGGCCAATCAGGATTGATTATGTCCGTTATGGCTGGCGGCAGTCTCCCCCAAAGTCGGCCATAAAAGGGGGCGGGCGCTTTGGCGCTCGGCCCCGCCTTATCGTCAGCACTTATTTGAACTTTTTAAACCGCGAAAAGTCCGCAGCGGCACCTGGTTTTTTAACTCAACCCCAGAGCTTTCAGAGCGCGATCATAGACTTCTGAAAACGAAACCGTCCTGTCGACGCCAAGGGACCCAAACTCGACCAGCGTCTCGTCCGCCGTCTCTAACCGAATACCACGGGGGCGCATGTCGCCAGACCAATCCCAAGTACTTTGATTTGGATCGATCGATAGAAGGAGGCGAACCTCTTGTTCACGCTCAAGACGCATCGCCAAGCCGAAGACTGTCTCACGCCCCCAGAGCCCCGATGACTGCGCGACCTGGCGCCCATCAATAAGAACTTCATCGCTAAACAATCTTCGGCGCCACCGCAGAATATGCATGTCGCCATCAATCGTCAGTTTAATGTCGACCTTACGCCAAGCGTGGGTTAGCAGCGTCGCGTTGATGGTAGGTTGCGCCATTACCGGTCTCCACCCCGTTGAAACTCGAATGTTCGACATAGTTAAGACAGGCGAAATTTCAAGGCCATTCGCCGGGCGTATCCCCCCTCAATATTTGCCCTGGATGAAGCTCGCGTTTCAATTGGGGACATGATTCACGCCATCACTGCGTTAATACTTAGAGCGCGGCGCCGGCCCTTTTCGGGACTTCCCTCATTGCTTATTCCTAGTATGCCGAAAACGGCATTCTTCATCTGTTCATATTCTGCACGCCGCACCGCGCTTGGATCGCGCGTCGGAAGTAAGATGCTCTCACCGTTGTGGCGCGAACGTTGCACATCTCAAAACCCATAAAAGTGTAGCGGCTTCGTTATCAAAGATTTCAAAAGCCCTACCTACCGTTCAACCCGCACCTTGGGGGGTAATTAGTGCTGATGAGTATGTTGAAAAAATCTGAGCAAAGACGTTACCGCCGTATTGCCCTTGATCTGCCGGCGAGGGTCATCGTCAACGGCATTGATGAATACACCGGACGCCTTGTGAACATCTCTCCTGGCGATCTCGCCGTGAAGCTTGACGCATCAGTCGTGATTGGCGACGCCGCTATTGTCTATATTTCGGGCCTCGATATGTTTGAGGGCCGTATCGCGCGGGTCTTGCCTGACGGTTTCGCCCTTTCGTTCCGCCTATCGCGTGCGCGCCGCGCGTTGTTGACCGAAAACCTCATGCTGAAGATGAACCCAAATTTCTCGAACGGGTTGTCGGACCGGCGAACTGCGCCGCGTCATCGCCAGAACGGCGAGCGGTTGATTTGCCGACTGCCAGATGGCGGATCGTTGTTTGTACGCGCGCTTGACCAATCTGTGGACGGTATTGCCGTAGAAAGCCAACGCCGCCCCGTTGTGGGATCAGAAATCCACATCGGACGATTGCGCGCCGTTATTGTCCGTCATACACCGCGCGGTTTCGTCGCCGTGTACGAACATAACGCTGAAGAGGCAAAACCGGAGGCGACCCCCCATCTTCGCGCGGTCTAAATATGCTAAGGGGCGCTTCCGCGCCCCTTTTTTAATTTATTGAGTCACCGTCTCGCCTAAAACGACGGGCCTCAGATTGTCAGAAACATCAACGGCGTCGAAGGCTTGAGGGTTTTGCTCGGGTTTTGGCCCCTTGTGCATGGTGACGAACGCCACTGCCGAGTAGCGCGTAATCTCCCGCGTATAGGCGTTATAAGGCGCGCCCCATCCGAACCCATAGGCATAATACGGAAAGCCGTATGAAAAACCGCCTCTAAAGCGGCTGCGACCAAACCCGCCATACCGACCGAAGTAAGCAGGGCCGACAAATGGATCGCCAACGGTCTGTAGCGACGTATTGGACTCTGTATCGTTCTCAACCACGATGAAATGATCAAAACCATTGATTAAGGTCAGCTCAGCGGCGCGATACAGAAGGAATGTCTCAACCGTCTCGCGGGTTGTCGACGAATTGCCACGGAACATAATGCGGTACCGGTTGCCCTCGATTTTCTGTTCAGAAAACCCATAGCCGCCGCCCTCCGTCGCGGGCGCATAGGGCGTTGAGGTCGCGCATGCGGACAGCGCCATCATCGCCCCCGCCGCAATCCAATGTGAAAGTCGAAGCCGTTTGAGCATGTCTCCTGTCTCCTCGTGAGGGGCAATCCCTGTGGTAAAAACTCAAGGAATTCCCGTAAATTCGCCCGCCATTAAGCTTACTATAGGCCGCTGAGAGTGACCGTCAAAGACCTATCGGGCGCTATTTTCGCCGGTCAAGGGTTTTGTCTGACGGGGGGCATCGCCTGCATGACGTCCAGTTTGATGTTCACTGTTCAGGTCGGCGGTTCCGATGATCGCTAATCGTGACGTTTTCTTCCATGTCCGCAATCTTTTGAACAGAGAGCAGAAAATCGCCGGCTATCCCTCATCGATGTTCAGAACGCTTTCGATCGTATCGGCAAATACAGTTTGTTCCTTGCTGGGGAGCGAAGAAAAAAGGCTATCGACGACGAGAGTTAGAGCGTTTTGAATTTTTTCAAGTTGGTCTCTACCCGTCGCAGTTAACGTTACAATCGAAACGCGACTGTCTTCAGCGCTCTTTTCTCGAACGAGGAGACCCATTTTCTCAAACCGTTGAATGAGGCGAGAAATCTGTGATTTATCGCGCCCCAACATGTCAACAACTGTTTGGATGTCCACTGACTCACGCTCCCCAATGGTGAGCAAAAGCATGCCGCCAAGGGGGCCGACCTTGTGATGATCAAAATCTGGCGCGCGGGAATGCAATTCTCGGTGGATGCGCCGCATTAATCGATCGAGACTTAAGGCCAATCGCGCTGGCGCTACTTGATTCATTTTGTTGACTTTGTCCACTATTTATTTCACAACCACGTAAACGGGCTCTGCGCTCAAAGCTCCCAATCGTAAAAACAAGGCCTTGCCATGTCACGATCGAAGATCCTAGCGCTGAAAGTATCATCTATCCTTTGGGTAATTTGGGGGCTCGTACACATGTTAGCGGGCATCATCGTTATCCCTGCAGACGCCAGTAATGGGTTCGCCGCCATTGCTGACAATGTCGATCCAGCGTTGCTCGCTTATGATTATCACCCGGCCGTCAATGGGATTCTCGATCAACATGGTTGGAATTTGCTCTGGGGCGGGCTCGCAACGGTCGTCGGCGCGGTATTTATCTGGCGGCGCAATTTAACGGCCATTTGGGTGACGGGCATGATCGGCGGCCTATTGGATATTGGCTACCTCGTTTTCGTGGACATCCCCGGATACGTAAAATTCATGCCCGGTACTATGATGACCTTCATCTCTGGGACCGCAATTGTCCTAAGTTTTTGGGTTTGGATTTCGACGAGACGCTCTGCCGAATAACCGAACGCATTGCGTCGTTCATCCTACTCAGGAACAACGCTCGCGCGTATCCCTTCTTTCCCACCGCCATCGGGCATCGTCCTGATATAGAGATCTCGTTGCGGGAATGGGATTTCAATTCCCATTTCATGAAGCTTGTCCCAAATGGCGAGGTATACCTCGCTGCGCACATTGGAGATCCCGTTCGCGGGGTCGTTGATCCAGAAGCGCAAATCAAAGTCCACAGAACTATCGCCAAACGCCATCACATTACACTTGGGTTCCGGCGACGTCAGCACCCGATCTATCGAGAGCGCCGTTTGTTCCGCCATCTCTTTCACCGCCCTCAAATCACGCGTCCCATAGGCGACGCCGAACCCCGCATGAAGGCGCACGAAACGATCATCATGGGACCAATTGACGACGCCGTCTTCGATGAAATTATCATTGGGGATAAGATGGGCCGTGCCGTCGCGGGTTCTCACGCTAACATACCGGACATTCATTTCCGTCACCCATCCGAAGGTATCCCCCACCTCAATCACATCGCCAGGTTTAATCGACTTATCCGCGATGAGCGTGAAACCGGCGAAGAAATTCGATATTGTTCGCTGCAAGCCCAGGCCAATGCCAAGCCCCAACGCGCCGCCAAAAATTGTCAACGTGGCGAGGTTAAAACCGGCCACCTGAAGCGCAATTAAGAATGCAATGATGGGCGTTAGAATATCCAGAATTTTGATGAGCAACGCCTGCAGCGACGGGGTCAGTTCATCAACCGATTGCAGTCTATTTTTTACGAAGCGATTGGCGAAACCGGACAGCCAAAACAGAACCGCGAAGGTGATCAGTGTTCGAATAAGGTCGAGTGCGGAAAAAGACACCGTCTCGCCGGCGGCGTTTTCACCAAGGGGAAACGCCAAGGCGTCCAGCTGGCGCAGGATATCGTCAAGCGCGCCAAACGCATCAAGCGCCGCGATGGGCCAGGCGATGTAGAAAGCGACTTTCGACCAGAAACTTGATCTGATGACGAGCGTCACCAAACGGATGACAATCCATGCCGTCAGAAGGCTCGCGGCCGCTTCGGTCACCGCGGTTGATCGGCCAGCCGCCGCCAGACAGATTATAAAAATCTGGAAAATGATGCGCAGCGCAATCGGCGTTGCAAGATTGGCGAAGGCATTCGCCGCCCGACGCAATGGTCCCGTCGGCGCTCGAGGGGCGATCTGCGCCTCTATGAGCTTTTTTAGCTGTGGGCCGAAGATCGCAGCGGGAATAAAAGCGGCGATCAAGAACCCGATCTGTAGCGCCATATCAAGGGTGAGAAGGGTTTCCTTCGCCCATAAAAGAACCTGCTCGCCCCGAGACAGTAACATCTCAGCGTCGATTAGTTCGTTGAGCGCCGATTCCTCCTCACCAAGAGCAGGTCCGCCACCCTGGCCATCGTTTTCCGCAGATGCCGGCTCAGACGCCGGCTCAGAGGCCGGCTCATCAGATGTCTCGGCGGTTGCCTCATCAGGCGGTGGGGTCTCAGGCGCAGATTGCATGGCTCATCAGGTCCTTAAACTCGTAAGGCCCATGATCTACTGAGAGCTGCGCCGCCCTGTAAACCAGGTTGCGCGACAATGCGGGTTAGATTTTTGGAGAAAAAGGCCGTCCGATCGCGGCGTCCAGGATCGCGCGACCATTCTCTAAGCGCCCGCGCACGACCCGGATGATCGCCTGACCATGGGTCGCGGCCCAAACTAACGGCGCCGTCGCCGGACGCCATTTCATCGCAAAGAGGAGGCGCGAGCGGGCCATATGGTAATCCGACAAGGCTGAACGCTGGGAGGGCGCGCCAGCCTGGGTCCGTTTGCTTTTTGACGACCCGCCATAGCGATGAAAGACGACCGCCTCTGGCGCCCACCCAGGAGCGAAGCGCGGCGCGCCCGCCAAGGTCCAGTCAGCTTCCTCAAAGTAAAGGAAATAGCGTTCATCAAGATAGCCAGCATGGGCGAGGTATTCCCGCCGAACCGCCATCGCGGCGCCGAGCGGATAACTCATCTGAGCCTCCACCCGTTCACGGTCCGCGACGCGTCGTTTTTCATCAAGAAGAGCCGGCTCACCCTCACCGATGTTGACGCCCCGGTGGAAGAGCCCCTCCATTCTCGCCCCGCCAAGGGCTTGAGCGTGATGGGGCGGAGCGAAATCTAAAACACTCGCGCCGCAAACCCCGACCTTCGGATCAGCCAGGCGCTTTGCCAAAGCGTCAAGGGCGCCGACCGAGACAAGGGCATCGGGGTTCAACAAAAAGTAGGCGTCTATTTTTTCTGCGGGGTTGTCCGCCGGCCCATCACCCTCAAACGCTCGCAAACCGATATTGCACCCGGCCGCGAAGCCCCGATTGTCAGACGCACAGACCACAACGAGGCGCGCCCTTTTGGGGAGAGGATCCCCGGCGTTAATCACGGCCATCTCGCTACGCGCTAGGTCGGCGAAAACCACGGCGGCATTTTTATCCTCTGGCGCCACAGGGTGATGTTGAATTGATCCCTGCGCGACTTTTTGAAAGTAGTATCGGGAATCATCAGGTGAGGCGTTGTCAACGATGATCGCGCGCCGCCCCTCTCTCGCCCCATGGTCACCCAAAAAACTGAGCGCCGCATCGAGCGCTAAAGGCGCATTGGCGTAATTGACGATGACGGCGCCAAATTGCATTAGGTCAGGCCTTCCGTTTTTGGCGCGCCGATCAGGAGCGCTTTTAACGTGGGCGACATGGCGGCGGCGAAATCGGTCAAAAACTGACGGTGTAACTCGAAGGCGGCGCGCCCCTCCCCCGAGGTTGACAGCCGCACAAGAGCGCCGTCAGCGCGCGGGGAAAACCCCCGCTGCAATACAGAGAGCTGGCGTTGGGCGACGGCGGTGATAAATTTATCGCCATCGCGCAACCAATAACTCACGGCCTCGCGGCGCCCGCCGCTTCGCGTGTCCAAGTGGACAAGCGCTGGCGTTACCCCATCGACGGAAAGGCGACTAACCTCTCGGCGAGAGACGGCGTAGCCTTGGGCGCGATAACATGTTTCCGGGCGATGCAACCGCACGCCATCGCCAAGGGGCGGCCCATAGGCCATGACCAGGGTCGCGACGCGTCCTATATCATCTGTATACGCTTGATACGAGACAACTTCCGAATCCGTCAGGGTGCTTTCTACCGGCAATACCGCTGAGCCCAATGTCACTTGGGTCCAAACGCCGAACGTCTTCGGTGTCAACGCCGCAAGATCGGGCGCTGGCGCCAATGGCGCCGCGTTGGGTCGCACGAGACTCGTGCCTAGCCCGGTCGCAGCCATCGCCGTCGCCGCGCCACCGGCAACAATCAGATATCGACGACTGTATGAAGGCGCGCCCGTCACGCCGCCTCCTTGCGCAACAGCGCCGGTTCAAAAAGACGGGCCGCGACAAAGTCGATAAAGAAAACCAACAACAAAGAGACGGCGAACATCAATAGCCCCGCCCCTTCATGCAAGAAGCTTTGCCCTAGGTCATGGCCGAAATAGTAGGTGATCAACACCAAAATCATGACCCGAATGATATTCGCGGCCACAGCAATGGGGACGAGTGCACCAAGAACGATTAGGTTCGTCCACAAAGAGCGGCGTTTAGCGATATAAAGGTAAACCGCGCCGATGGATGTCAGGGCAATCAAAGAATTCAGTCCCGCGCAGGCCTGCGCCACCAATAACTGATATGGCCCTGCGGAAATGACCGCACCGGCATGGGCGACCGGTAACCCAGCCATGTAGAGAACATCGCTCACAACAGATGACACCACCATCTTCAATGGGAACGTCAAATTATCGAGTAACCATCCTGGCCAGATGATGAGGTACAACATCAAAAACAATGGAAAGGCGAAGACCCGAATACCCTTCCACCCAAAAAACAAGGCGACCGACCCTGCCGCCAGAGGGACCTGCGATGCGGAAAGCGCGATTTCCGCTTCCGTCCATCGACCGATCGAGAAACTCGCCAGCCCGATGAAAAACAACAGCCCACCAATTAGTTGAGCGAAAGACGAAGGCTTCGCGCTAAAATCAAGCCGTTCCGCCGCTGTCCATGCAATGCCGACAATGATCGCCATGATAAATGGGGCATGGGCGTTTTCATCACGCGCCCAGGCGCCGCCCGCGAACCCCTGATACACGGGCAGAAACAAGATCGCCCAACCAATCGTAAACAGAATAAATGGCGCAAAGGGCGCAAGTGATCGATAAGCGCCGTCCAGCCCCAACCCCGTCCGCGCTGATTGAGGCGCTTCCTTTATGTGTTCAGCCGTGACGGAGTCCACCATAGGCCTCCTCGCTAAGCGGTTATCACAGCGCCCAAGGTCTCTGCGCCAACCTGACGCAAAGCGCTGTGGAGCGCGCGTAACTGGTGGAGACGGTCTTTATGGCGACGAACCATGGTAAGGGTGCGTTCTGTCGCCGCCCAAATATATCGCCCATCACTAAAGCGACCAAATGGGGCGCTAACAACCAGAACAATATCCTGGGTCTCGGCAATGCTTGTGAGAACATCCTTCAAACGGCCTGAGGCGAGATAGTCTTGAGCCCGTTCGCCCACGCGACCGGCTGGCAGTAAGGAAAGATTGGTCGCAAAACTCTGATGAAGTGGAACTTCCTCTTCGCCGCCCGTTTCGTTGTGCAAAGAGCTTAGAAGCGTGGGGCTACTCTTAGGCAACGAGAAAAACCGGCGCAAGCGGTCATGACGCAAATCACCGTCAACAATCGTTGTCTTCAGACCGATCTGGGCAAACGAAAACGCGAGATTCGCCGCAAACACATATCGTTGTGAGCGCGCCGATAACTCCACGAGGGAAAACAAATTGAGCTTATCGGAATCACGCATCGTCAATAGTCGTGTACGGATCGCACGATATTGTTCCGCTACTTTAGACTTCGGGTCTCGCAGAACAATCAGCTCTTTAGGAATGCGCACGCCGGCCGATGTCGGCTCAATGTAGCCCTGATCAATGCCAGACGCCGTGAGCAAGTCTTCTTTGTTTAAGAGCTTTAACTTTGCGGCGCATTCTTCATAGGAAAGACCCGAACGACGATGGCTCTCCGCGATCCGTATTAGATCCTCTGGCTCAAGGCGACCTGCGGCGACGAGCGCTTCGCCGCCCGGCCAATTGATAGACGGCCCCTTGAACCCTGAATATGTGCGCCTCTGCGATGATGTGCTGACCGTCTGTAGACGATCTGATAACTGCGCGACGATTAACGCCTGAGCGGCCCGCGGCGCGTTCACCGCGTTTTCTTCTTCGTCTGCGTCAAGAGGCGTATTAATTGGAATTGTCACGCGGCCTCCTTTTTGCCCGACCCGCGTTTTCCACGGCGGCGGAGTTTCTTTTTGGCGGGACGCGTCGGAAAGCGAATAACCGAAGAGCGGGCCCGCGATTTGTTTTCATTTTTGTCTAGCTCGCCGATGACGGGCGCATGCAGCACATGACTAACAGCCATTGGCGAGCGGGCGCGCCCTTCAAGCAGTTCAACCAGAACAGCGATTGACGCGCCGAGGAACATACCGAACCCTGCACCCAACATCGTGATCAATGGCGTCGGCGGCGCCATCGGGCGAGAGGCGGGCAATGCGCGCGCGAGGAGGAGCACCTCCACGGTATCAACGCGGGCTTGTAATGCTTCCTGTAAAGATCGGTTTGAAACCAGGTTAAAGGTGTTTTGACTGGCCGCGACCTTATTCTGCAGTAATTGATAGGCATCGCGCGTCGTAGCCGCAGCGCTCGCCGTGACTTTTACATTTTCCGCTTCGACCTCTAACGCCGCTAGGCGTTGGCTTGCGTACAGCGCTCGATCCCGAATTGCCCCTAGGATCGTGGCTTCCAGGGCCTGTTTTTCGCGCTCAGCTTCGATGTAGTCAGGGAAATTCTGCCCATAACGCTCTGCAATACGCGCTAACCTAGAATTCACTTCGCTGAGGCGAAGTTGCGCTTGGCGCGCGGGCAGTGCATCATCTGGAATCGGGAAATGGGACAGTTCGTCTAAAGACGCATTCCGGGCCTGACGCATTAGGGACTGCGCTTCGGAATTATCCGCCCGGGCTTCGGCGAGTCGCGCCGTTAAAGCCGCCAACTCTACTTCTGCGGCTTCTGCGCCGTTCACGCCCAACGGCAAAATTCCGGATTCACTACGAAAGTTTGCAAGATCTTGCTGCGCATCGATCACGTTATCGGCGAGGGCTTGGGTTTCCAAGGAAAAGGTTTCAGCATTCCGTGACGCGCGTCGCTTCTTCTGATCAAGGACGGTTTTCATATACGCATCAGCGAAAGCGTTTGCGATACGCGCCGCCTGCGCCGGATCGGCGCCGCGATAAGTGATGCCGAGCGTGCTTTCCATCGCTTTGGCTTCAATAGAGAGCTTTTTGATCAACCGTTCTCCGGCCCACAGCCGTAAATCATTCCCGGCGACAAGCTCGCCCTTTGTTTCCTTACGCCAATTTTCTTCAAGGTCCGCGAGGTTGATGTAACCGCGGGACGTCAATGTATCGATCACATTCAACGCAACCGTACGGCTGCCCGCAATCGCCGCCTGCTGGCCTAAAAATTCCGAGACCTTTACCCGCGGTTCAATATCGCCGGTCAGATTGTTGCGCTGAATAGAATCAACCTGCACCCTGGCGGTCGACTGATATTGTTTGGGCAATAAAACGCCAGCGATCGTTGCAACAATCGTTGCAACGAGAACCGTCCAAATAATGATGTATCGCCGATAGAAAGCGACGAAAAGAAGGTCCTTTAAGCCCAACTCACATCTCCTTTCCGACGTTTGCGTTGTCTGTCGCGGTGCGAGCTGTCACAGCGGCGTTCGACGCGGCTTTCTGTGGAGATGGTGCGGGCGCAGCGCTCGGGCGGTAATATCGGACGTTCGCCTCATTCTTTAACCGTTCGAGAAGCGCAGCGATACGGCTTCCTGTCGCCGCTTCCATCAACATTCGACGCGCGACGATCTGTTGTTCCGCCTTCTCAATTGGCGCAGGGCGTATACGCACGATTTTCATAATTTGCGTCTGATCTCCGCCTTTTAAAACAATATTGTCGCTGACATCGTAGAGCGCTAATTGTTCGCGGATCGGCGCAGGAAAACTCGTCGAAGCGCGAATTGACGGAATTACAGAGAAATCTGCGCCCGCTTTTTCAAGGATTGCCGCTAAACGGCTAAAATCCGCCTCTTCATCAAACAATGGCGTCAAAGTCGCTTCATCGAAATACTGCGACGGCATCGTCAACACCGCAAGATCGTAGATCCGTCTCCCAGCAAAAAGGGTTTCATTTTCTACAATATACGCATCAATTTCATCACGTGTGGGTTCCGGCGGTTGCGCGACGGAGGAAAGGTATAGCTCCGCAAGCGCAGCGTCTTGGGCGGCGTACATGCGGGCGATGGATTCAGGGCGCCGATGGATGTTCGCTTTCCTCGCCGCCAAGGATAACACCGTGCGATTGAGCAGACTTTCCATCGCAACGCGTTCAGCGTCAGGATCGGCCGGCGACAAACGCAAACGCGCCATTTCCTGGCGCAATTGGCTAAGGGTCAGTTCACGGCCCTTCATTTTCGCCACGACCTGCGTCTTACCGGAGGCCGCTTTTGGCGCATCTGGGGCTGCTATTGCCCGCATCGGCGAAAGCAACGCCATGCTTGCGCATGCCAAGATCGCAACTAACGCCCTTACTCGCTCGACGCCCATGACACTCATACTCTTCCTACCGCTCCATCACATCTGATGGAGATGCGACATCATTTTTGTCGCCCGCCAAAACCGTATACGCAGCAATATAATTGCAGCCTTCGTCTTATGTTTTATGGTCTGTAAGCGATTGTTTTTCGCGACAGCCCATAAATGTGGACCCGCCGACAGCGCCGTCGCTACCGCCAAACAAATCCACAATCCCCGGCGCACAACCGTCGTAGCGCCAAAGCCGTTCCACCGCTCACGAACCAGCCTGTCCCATTTCGAGACAAGCTCGTTCCAATCCCTTCGGGCAGGGTGGAAGACTCTTGATGTATCGTTAAATACTAAACGAAAACCTAGCGCGACGGCCCGATGACACCAGTCCAGATCTTCCGCCACTCCGTTCGAAAACGAACCAATCTCAGCGGCGGCCGCCGCTTTGACAATAAGGTTCGCCGTGACGGAAAATTTCTTTCGTTCGACATATAAACGTTGGCGAAACGCAAACACGGCCTCAAAGCACTCCACGGGCGTCATGTCAGACGAGAGAGAGACCTCGACATCGCCGCCCGAAAGATCGGCGTCTTGCAGTGCTTTAACGCCATGCTCCAGCCAATCAGGCGATGCAACGCAATCGGCGTCGATAAACGCAAAGACACCGCCGGAAGCGACCGCCATCCCTGCGTTACGCGCGCAAGCGGCGCCGCGTTCATGAACCGTTAAGAAACGGATACCCGGAAAATCAGAAGGCAAACCGCCTAGGCCGCCGGGGCTATTGTTGTCAGCGACGATTACTTCATATTGCGCTCGCGGTAGAGACTGGCGCTCCACGCTTTCCAGGCACTTTTTTAGCGCTTGTAGATCGTTGTAATGCGGAATAATGACGCTGATTTCGGTGACATCTGATGGGGCTTCCATGTCTCACCCCGCCTGAACAGCCGTCTGAGAAACCTCTGGCATCTCCGCGCGCAAGCGGCGGTAAACCTTCAAATAGGTTTCTTTTTGCTTGCGCCATGCAAAGCGCTCTTCGAGCCTTTCTCTGCCCAACGCCCCTTTTGTCTGACGCGTCGCTGGGGAGGTAATCAAATTTGATAACGCCGCCGCAAGCGCCCTTGGGTCGTTGTCCGACGCATAAAGCGCCGCCCCTTCCGCGATCAAGCGGCATTCCTGCAGATCAAACATCGCGATGGGCAAACGGCGCGCCATATACTCCATGACTTTGTTCATGGCGAGGCGATCATTGAACGGATTTTTGGGGTCAGATCCAACACCGATATCAGCGGTGACAAACGCCTGCGCCAACTGAACACCCGACAAGAAACCTGCAAAGGTGACAAAGGGGGCGAGCCCTAATAACTTCGCTTGACGCTCCATCTCTTCTCGTTCTGGGCCATCACCGGCGAGCAGCAAATGGAAATCATCTCCGCCCGGCATATCACGCAAGGCGACTAAGGCCTCTAGCAATAGATCTAGGCCATCTTGGGACCCCATAATGCCAACCCAAAAAAGAAGCGTCGACGCGCCCTTTTTGAGCGACGGGTCCGGCGGGACTTCGAGCATGCGATCAAGGTCGGGCCCGGAATAAACGACGCAAACATCCTCTGGGTCCTTGCCGCCATTTACAATGGCGATATCATGAAAAGCGCCATTTGTTGAAATCACCTGATCGGCGACATCAAAGGTCGTACGCTGGGCCCAATTCGCAATGGGCATCATGATCGATTGCGCTAGTTTGTTATCACCAATTTTATCCGCCAAAAGTTCCGGCGTGAGATCATGGTGATCAAAGACAATTTTGGCGCCGCCAAACACCTTCGCGAGGAGCGCTGGCGCAAACAAAAAGTCTGGAGGGTTACAAATTTGAACGACGTCGATATCGTTCAGGCCAATATCAAAAAGGCTCGCTGCTTCATAGAAAAGCGCTGATGTGTACTCAACAGCGTAGGCCAAAAGCCCCCGCGCCTCCAGCGGCATCGGATGGCGAATAATATTGACGCCTTCAAGGGTTTCGCGTTTGGGACGTTTGTCACCAAAATGAGGCGTGACCACCGTGACCCGCCAACCATCGTCCTTGAGCGCGAGAGCTTGTTGCCAAACCCGCCGATCCGGCGGCACCGTCATATTCTCGACAAGGATGACAACATGAGGGGCGCGGGCGGGCGGGCCTTTTGATTCCGGCGCCGGCTCAGGTTTACGCCGGCGCAATGGCGGCTTTCCGGGCGCCGACGGTCGCCGGGCCGAAGAAGAGTGCGCTGCGGGCGCTGTTTGGTTAACCGACTGTTTAGCCAAAATTTTAGGCCCCAGTTAATAACACTCCCCGATAAAGGGGATAACAGCCAATGCTTGCAGTTGGTTGAAGTGATTAGGAAAAATTCAACGTATCCGGAGAGATATGAGAAACCATACCGTCATAAAGCGCTTAAAAGGCATGCGATTGTTCAGCGCTTGCTGCGCCTTAGGCGTGCACGCTTTATCCGCCGGTGGAGCGCAGGCATCGACGGCGACGTTTGTCGGTAGCCCGGCGCCAAGCGATAGCGCGCTTTCCGCGCTCTCAACGAGCGGTGATGACGCGGGCTTTTTCTTACCCGTCAACCAAACGGTCGGCCTCTTGTTTGATCAACCCTTCGCTACGAGCCGCACCGATTCTGTGTCTGTCTTCTCGTTGCCTTCTGTTGGTCAGGCGCGATTGACGGTTCGCTTTGGCGTTTACAACGACGGCAATCCGACCTTCGTCAGACAAATTCGTTTTCAGGATGGGCGCAACCGGCGCGTTGGGAACTTATTTCAACGCGGTTGCGTCGCCTTCGGCGGCTGTGACTTTATCGAGTTCTTCGTTGACCGCCCCCGACGCGGGGCGACCGGTGTGGAAATCGACTATGTCGATATCAATGGCCAAGTGGTCACCGTCGCAGCGCCAACGCCCGAACCCATGGCGTGGAGTTTGATGATCTTTGGCTTTGCGCTCGTTGGTTGGCGCTCAAAGCGTCTCAAGCGGCATGAGCTTGATAGCGCCACGCCGTTACGATCATCTGGGTTAGCCGTCATTTGAAGGGGCGGTGATCACGCCCAAACCAACCGAAATTTCTGCGCTCAGAGAAATAACTCACAGCGACTTACCGTGATCTATGGAGCGTTTTGATCGTCCGCAAAGGGCGCGCTGGCTAATTGCAGCAAGAAAAACGACCCAGCGACCAGCATTGCGATCGCGCCCGCGCCTCCACCGTGATTGCCGAGCCAATTTGAGACGGCGCATACCAAGCAAATAAGCATATACGGGGCGAGTGCAGGGTCTTCATGACGCAGGCGGTGAAAAAACAACCCCGCCGTCGCGATGAACAAAGCAACCGCTAAAAAATCAAATGTCGTTTCCATCGCGCCACGAATCCCAGCGTTGAACCGCAGTCCTGATCGACCTTTCTGACGCAGATGCGTTAACACCCGCCTAGAAAACTATTTCAAAATCAAACGGAAAGGCGCTGGAATAACCTCGGCTCGCCGCCTTAGGGGGCGCCGCACGGTTTCAAAAGCGCTCTTTTTGTTCTATGGCAACTTATTGGAAAGCGTCTTACGGTAAAGCGCTAGCAATACTGAACAATTTTAAGGTGTCTCGGGAGGACCCTTCGAATGAACGCGATCGAGAAAGCGGCGTCGGCGACGACGGCCGCCATTACGTCTTTTTTAGAAGTCGCCCCAAAGGGTTACCAGAATTTATCAGCCGCCGCGCTTTATCAACTAGCGATAGAACGCGCAGAAGGGCAGGTCGCCGTCGGCGGCCCGCTGGTTGTCAAAACTGGCGAACACACAGGGCGATCGGCGCAGGATAAATTCACTGTCCGCCATCCGGAGATCGACGATAAAATCTGGTGGGATAACAATAAGCCCATGTCGCCAGAGGCCTTCGATACACTGCATGAGGACATGCTGGCCTACGCCGCCGAGCGCGCGTTATTCGCCCAGGATTTAAAAGGCGGCGCCGACAAGGATCATTCGATCAATGTGCGGGTCTTCACCGAATATGCTTGGCACTCGCTATTCATCCAACATCTTCTGGTTCGCCCGCCGCTTCAGGACCGCCCATTGACGAAGGGTGAGGACGCCGATTTCACCATTGTCGATCTGCCTGGGTTCGAAGCGGACCCCGACCGCCATGGCTGTCGCTCAAAGACAGTGATCGCGGTTGATTTCGTCAAACGCATGATCTTGATCGGCGGCACATCCTATGCGGGTGAAATGAAAAAATCGGTCTTCACGATTTTGAATTTCCTCCTGCCAGAGAAAAGCATCATGCCGATGCATTGCTCGGTCAATGTCGGTCAGGATGACGACGCCGCCATCTTTTTCGGCCTTTCCGGCACCGGTAAAACCACCCTTTCCGCCGATCCTGAAAGAACGCTCATCGGGGACGACGAGCATGGTTGGTCAGAAAACGGCCTCTTTAATTTTGAAGGCGGCTGTTACGCGAAAATGATCCGGCTTTCTGAAGAAGCCGAGCCTGAAATTTTCACAACGACCAAACGGTTCGCCACGGTGCTTGAAAACGTGGTGATGGACCCGGTATCGCGCACCCTTGATCTTGATGATGCGAGACTTGCGGAAAACTCGCGCGGCGCCTATCCGATCAACTACATTCCGAACGCCTCTCTTGATGGGCGGGCGCCCCACCCTAAAACCATCATTATGCTGACGGCGGATGCTTTTGGCGTGATGCCGCCCATCGCCAAGCTGACCGCCGATCAAGCGATGTACCAATTTCTGTCCGGATACACCGCTAAAGTCGCCGGAACCGAAAAGGGCGTCACTGAACCCCAAGCGACATTCTCAACCTGTTTTGGCGCGCCGTTTATGCCGCGCCATCCGTCAGAATACGGCGCCCTTTTGGGACGCTTAATCGAAGAGCATGATGTTGATTGCTGGCTCGTGAACACAGGCTGGACGGGCGGCCCTTACGGGGTCGGCCATCGCATGCCGATCAAAGCGACCCGCGCGCTCCTATCCGCCGCCCTTGACGGCTCCCTCGCCAATGCCCCCATGGCGCGCCATGACGTGTTCGGCGTTGATTTCCCGACGGCCCTTGCCGGCGTCGACAGCGCCATTTTGAACCCTCGGGAAAGCTGGGCCGATAAGGCCGCCTATGACGCCCAGGCATTGAAACTCGCCGGAATGTTCATTGAAAACTTCGCCAAATTTGAGGCCCATGTCTCCGACGGGGTGCGCAAGGCGGGGCCGAGCGCCTAACCGTTGCGATAGAAACCGCCTCAAAAAACCAAAATAGCCGCCTGCGCGAAACGCGTCGGCGGCTTTTTTTCGCGTTCTCACACCCCGCCAACGCGATTGTGTGCGGGCTACGGGACGAAATCCGTCCCGTAATCCGGTCTGAGCCATGGCGAAGAGGGCCTCTCCGCCTTACATTAGAGACGGTCGTCGAACCTGGGTTCGGCGACGCACGACTCCATTGGGTAGGGCGAACAGATATGAGAGGATCAGCCATGATGCATCGAAAAAGCCGCCTGTTCTTAAACCACGGCCTGAAAGGCGCTTACCTTAGCGCCGCCTTGATGGGCCTCGCCCTATTGAGCACGACATCCCTGCCCGCCGTCGCCCAAACCAACGATCCTGAGGAAGCTCAACCGTTTGATGATGACGGGCGCGACCAAGCAACGCCGGGTAATGCCTCCGTTGAAGCCGCGGCGCGATTGCGTGAGATCGTAGGGCGGATCGATCCCACGGCCAATTTCACCGACGCTGGCGCGGAGTTCCGCGTCAACAATGTGCCCGTGGTCCTCGTTTACGACATCAACGCCGATCGCATGCGGCTGATGGCGCCCGTGGAAGACGCCGATAAACTGGACGCCGTCCGGCTCCAGCGCCTGATGCAGGCGAATTTCGACAGCGCCCTTGATGCGCGCTACGCCCTTGCCCGCGGCGTCTTATGGTCAACATTCCTCCACCCATTGTCGACATTACAAGACGAAGAATTCGCCAAAGGCCTAGGCCAGATGGTCAACCTCGTCGCGACCTATGGGTCGACCTATTCCTCCGGATTGTTCGTGTTCGGCGGCGGTGACAGCCAGGAAGAACAGCGCCAACTGATCGAAGAACTTGAGGAAAAGGCGCAGGAGATCTGAACGGGTTTCAATCCCCGCTAAACTGGCCTTCTAAAAGGAATAAATTTCTGCATAACGATTTTTATTCCTTTCGTCTCTTTATAGGTACATTGTCAGAATAGGAACACTCGAACGACGCTGCCCATTCATTCGCCCACAAATCGAGCGGCGCCAGTTTTTTGGACAGAGCCTTTCCCTGCGCCGTTAAGCAATACCCCTCCTCATTCGCCTCCGCCAAACGGAGCGCGCGGAGGTCCTTTAGTCGGCTATTGAGCACTGTCGGGGACATATCTTCACATTGCGCCTGAATATCGCGGAAGGTCATCGGGCCGTTCTCAAAAAGAACCCAAAGCACGCGCAACGTCCACCGTTTTCCTAAAACATCAAGCAGAACCATGATCGGACGACCGCTCGTCGATCCGCGAACCGCCTGGCCTGGTCGCTTGTTCATTGCTGCGCCCACCTCTTGACGCTACTGTTTTAGTAGCGCATTCTTCCGCTACATATATTGTAGCACAAGAGATCGCCATGACAAACGCGCTTATCCCTTTAACGCCGCCTTATTCGCCGAATATCCAAGCAATACTCGACCAATATCCGCAACAAAACGGGTACCTCCTGTCTCTCTTCCGAACGTTTGCGAACAGCGAACGCTTTCTTAGAAAAGGCGTGCCGAACCTGCTTGATCGAGAAAGCCCATTAGATCTGCGAACCAGGGAAATCATCATTCTACGTGTTACCGCCAATCACGGATGCGAATATGAATGGGGCGTCCATGTCGCTATTTTTTCAAAAGCCGCCAAGCTAACAGAGGCAGAAATTGCGGCCACATGCGACCCGCGCAGAACAGGCTGGGCGCCAAGGGAGCAACGATTGATCGCGGCCGTTGACCAGTTTTGCAAAAATGCGGGGCTAAACGCGCATTCTCTCACACAATTCCAGGAGGATTGGCGAACAGAAGAACAACTAGAGATCATCGCCCTTTGCGGGGCTTATACAACGGTCAGCCTTGTTGCGAATGTTGCGCGCCTGCCGCCTGAAGCGTTCGCCGCCAAGTTTCCAAAAAAATAGTCCTGGAAACAAACGTGTATTGTTACGCTGAAAAAAATGAAAACGCCGCACCGATAACAAAAAGAGCCCGCCTCAAACACCCATCTGCCCTATACGCCCATCTGTCTGGCGGCGAGATCCAGCATAATCTCTTCGGAGCCGCCGCCGATGGCCATGACGCGGACTTCGCGGTAAATCCGCTCCACACGGTGTCCACGGATGAACCCGGCGCCGCCTAATATTTGCATCGCTTCGCGGGCGCAAAACTCCATACAGCGCGTCGCCTCAACCTTTAGAAGCGACAGGGCGTCGACGGGGGACTCGCCGTTCTTCACCCGCCAGGTGCTGTTATCAAGAAGCGCTTGCGCCGCATAAACATGTCTCACCATCTCGGCGAGTTTATGGCGGATCACCTGATGATCGGCCAAGCGCGCGCCAAAGGTGTGACGCTCCCGCGCCCAGGCGGCGGCGTCTTCGATGCAGACGCGCGCAAACGCAATCGACTGGGCCGCCATGGATAGCCGCTCAGCGTTAAAATTCGTCATGATGCCGATGAAGCCGGCATTCTCCCGCCCGATGATATTGCTCGCAGGCACGCGCACATCGTCAAAATGGATGGATGCGGTGTCCGACATCCACCACCCCATTTTGTTCAATGGCGCGCGGGTCACCCCCGGCCGGTCCGCCTCGATCAACAAAAGGGAGACGCCGCCCGCGCCTGCGCCGCCGGTGCGCACCGCCACCGTTAGATAGTCAGCGCGACAGCCCGTGGTGATATAGGTTTTTTCTCCGTTGACGATGTAATCATCCCCATCGCGTACGGCGCGGGTTTTCAATTGCGCCACATCAGAGCCGCCCGAAGGCTCGGTGATGCAAAGGGAGATGAGCTTCTCCCCGGCGAGCACCGGTGGGGCGATGCGCTCTTTCATCTCGTCATCGCCATGGGCGATGATCGGCGGCAGACCGATGCCATGGGTCATTAACCCAGCGCACAAGCCCCCGGCGCCGGCGCGGGCCAATTCTTCCGCACTGATCACACTATGGAAAACATCCGTCCCCTCCCCAACGCCGCCATAACGATCCGGAAAATCGAGCCCCAACAGGCCGATGGCCGCCGCCTTTTGGTGCAACGCCCGCGGGAAGGCGCCCGCCTCATCCCATTCATTGACGTAAGGGAGGATCTCTTTGTCGACGAAGGCGCGCACCGTTTGGCGCCAAGCCTCATGCTCGGGCGTTAAATGGGAGGATGGCAAACGGGTGGCGTCGAAATCTAATGGAGCTGTCATAGCGGCGACCATCGACCAAAATATTTATCCCGGTCAATAGCGATGGGCGCCTGGAGAACCCAAGCCAGCTGGGAAGTTTGTGGTATCTACGTGTTTCTAATGTCCGCGGAAAACAACGGCTTTTTATGCGGCGCCTCAGTGTGAAAACTGATGATTGGTATTGGGCCTTTTGCCATTGAGGGCCTTTGCCGGAACGACAGATTTCGAGAGTACTTTTGCCATTTACATTGTAATTGAAGTACTCTGTAGTTATGCAATATATTTTCGTAGCCTGCGGCTCAAAATGCCCATTCGCATGAGGACGAAGCGTTTCAAGCGCGGCGCGCTGGGGGATACTAGTGACGACAACACTGCCGGAAACACCGCCCGAAACCTCTGCGGAGGCGGCAGAAGTTATTCCTCTGTTCCTGACAGAATCAATTCGAGAGCACCTTCAAAGCTCGGATAACCAAGCCGTAATCGTAGACGAACTTTGTGCGTTGACGAAACTCCCCAGCGCCGTGGTCTGGCCGGCAGTTAAGTATCTTGCCGCGGCCGCGGTTGGTATAGTTGCCGGCGCGAGCGCCGCGGGAAGCAATGCCGCGGGGCGGCGCTTGGCTGGATGGCTTGTCGGCAGCGACGTCGGCAAGAAACTTTACATCGGGTTGCGAGACATCTGCGCTCGCTTTGACAAGATCACAGCAGGCGGCGTTGAGATTCGCGACAGGATCAACAAACTCGATCCAAATGCGGCGGCTTACTGGCCATATTTATCGCGTCAGGATCGATCCGCAATGGCGATGATGACCTCGCTTGATCGCCTCGAACAAGGCATTAGCGCGATACGGTCGGACATTGCAGAGCTTAACGATGCTCTATGGCCGGCGCCGGATTTTAAACGCTTCGATTTCGCCCCAGACGATGATAAAAACCGTTTCTACTTTGGCACGCGTTCCATTTCATTCATTCCGCGTCCGAATGATACCGCCGTCTTAAACGAATTCCTCAATCACGAAGCGCCATTTCGGTGGATGGTTGTTCACGGGGCTGGCGGCGTCGGAAAAAGCCGGTTTGCCCTAGAGTATTGTAGGGCCCTTAACGCTGGATGGGAGAGAGGCTTTCTATCGACCCCTGAGACGGCGAAGGGGCAGCCGGATTGGACAAGATGGCGCCCAGATCTACCTCATTTCCTCGTCATTGATTATCCTGACGCCCGCCCGAATGATGTTGCGGCATTGTTACAGGCGCTGGCGGCAAAAGCTGAAGAAAATATCAAAGGCAGAACGAAAATCCGCGTTGTGCTTTTAGAGCGATCAAATGGCGGACAATGGCGCACTGAAGCCGCTAAAGGCAACGATGGCCGCCTCGTCGAAAAAACTGAGCATCAACCCCTTGCTCTTCAGGCGCTCGCCAATCCGTGGCCGATTTTCATTTCTTTCCTGGGGGAACAGCGCGCGGCAGCGCTCGACAAAGATGCGGTTCTGACAGATTTAAAGCGGCTCGACCCGGAAGTAAGACCGCTCTTCGCTAGCTTCTACGCTGACGCTCTTGCTCGGGGGGCGAACCCTACAGAGTGGGATCGCGAGCAGCTCGTGAAGGAAGTGCTTAAACAGGACGAAAACAGATATTGGTGGCGGGATTTCTCGGGCGATGAGTCGGACAAAAAAATGGTGAAACGCCTGGCGGCTGTGGTGACGCTCGCGGGCGGTTGCGGGCGGGCCGGTGTTGAAACGATCTGCAACGCCTCAGAAGGCGATCTCTTCCCGTCATTCGATCCAAACCGAACAATTGCGCGTCTTCAGTTGCTCAATGGCAGCGAGGCGGACGGCGGCGTTGCTGCGCTGCAACCGGACATGGTTGGTGAATTGATGGTGCTCGAACAATTAAGAGACCTTGCCACCACCAATGGCCGAGAAGAAAACGCGCCGCTGTCTCTTTTGGATACCGCTTACGCCACCGCCGGCTGGGCAAATGTCGGCGCCGCGCTCCTTCGATGCTGGCGGGATTATGATGAACATGACGTTTTCGCGGCCGGGAGCCCTATCGGTGATGCAATTCGGATCGTTCTGTTTTTCGTCAGTTCGGTAGAGGAACCGCTTTCAGATGCAAACTGGCGCATCTTTACACAAATTGTCGAAAATCGGCCGTCACCCTCCCTTAGGGATTTGCAAGCCATGGCGGCGTTCAATCTGATCAATCACCTTCGCGCAGAGGATATGACGCGGGCGATCGCTCTTTATGAGGAACTTAAGACGCTCGCCGCAGACCATGACGAGGCGGCGCTGCGGGAGGAACAAGCCAAGGCGGTGTTCAATCTGATCAATCACCTTCGCGCAGAGGATATGACGCGGGCGCTCGCTCTTTATGAGGAACTTAAGGCGCTCGCTGCAGACCATCAAGAGGCGGCGCTGCGGGAGGAACAAGCCAACGCGGTGGTCAACCTGATCATTGACCTTGGCGCAGAGGATATGACGCGGGCGCTCGCTCTTTATGAGGAACTTAAGGCGCTCGCTGCAGACCATCAAGAGGCGGCGGTGCGGGAGGAACAAGCCAAGGCGGCGTTCAACCTGATCATTGACCTTGGCGCAGAGGATATGACGCGGGCGCTCGCTCTTTATGAGGAACTTAAGACGCTCGCCGCAAACCATCAAGAGGCGGCGCTGCGGGAGCACCAAGCCAAGGCGGTGGTCAATCTGATCATTGACCTTGGCGCAGAGGATATGACGCGGGCGCTCGCTCTTTATGAGGAACTTAAGACGCTCGCCGCAGACCATCACGAGGCGGCGCTGCGTGAGAACCAAGCCAAGGCGGTGGTCAATCTGATCAATCACCTTGGCGCAGAGGATATGACGCGGGCGCTCGCTCTTTATGAGGAACTTAAGGCGCTCGCCGCAGACCATGACGAGGCGGCGCTGCGGGAGGAACAAGCCAAGGCGGTGGTCAATCTGATCTATCACCTTGGCGCAGAGGATGTGACGCGGGCGATCGCTCTTTATAAGGAACTTAAGACGCTCGCCGCAAACCATCAAGAGGCGGCGCTGCGGGAGGAACAAGCCAACGCGGCGTTCAATCTGATCAATCACCTTCGCGCAGAGGATATGACGCGGGCGCTCGCTCTTTATGAGGAACTTAAGACGCTCGCCGCAGACCATCACGAGGCGGCGCTGCGTGAGAACCAAGCCAAGGCGGTGGTCAATCTGATCAATCACCTTGGCGCAGAGGATATGACGCGGGCGCTCGCTCTTTATGAGGAACTTAAGGCGCTCGCCGCAGACCATGACGAGGCGGCGCTGCGGGAGGAACAAGCCAAGGCGGTGGTCAATCTGATCTATCACCTTGGCGCAGAGGATGTGACGCGGGCGATCGCTCTTTATAAGGAACTTAAGACGCTCGCCGCAAACCATCAAGAGGCGGCGCTGCGGGAGGAACAAGCCAAGGCGGTGGTCAATCTGATCAATCACCTTGGCGCAGAGGATATGACGCGGGCGCTCGCTCTTTATGAGGAACTTAAGGCGCTCGCCGCAGACCATGACGAGGCGGCGCTGCGGGAGCGCCAAGCCAACGCAGCGTTCAATCTGATCAATCACCTTGGCGCAGAGGATATGACGCGGGCGCTCGCTCTTTATGAGGAACTTAAGACGCTCGCCGCAAACCATCAAGAGGCGGCGCTGCGGGAGGAACAAGCCAAGGCGGCGTTCAATCTGATTGTATCTTTGGGGTCATCAGATCCGCTTCCCGAAAAAATCGAACGCTTGCATGCGGAAATCGTATCGATTGCGCTTACTGACAGAGAGGAAAAAATTATGGATGCTGCAGCGCGGGCAACATTATTGATCGGTCAAGCGATGACGCGCAGTGATTCGGATTTGGCGGCGGCCTTTATTACGCAAACAATAAAGTTGGATGATCAACTTACTCGCTTAATTGACGACTATCTACAAGGCAATTGACAGTTAATATTTTGCGGATAGTTACCGTTCCGATCTAAAAGGCGACTGTCGCATCCTGGCGAACAACCACCGCCGATTCCACCCTGACCCACCGCCACTTATTAGGCGCTCTTGACGTCGCGCGCGATCCTGCTACGCCGCCTCGCCATGACGACGACACCGCCTGAAGCAACATACATCCCCCAGACCTATGGCCGCGCCCAGAGCAAACCATTGCGGGCGCGCCAGGCGGGCTTGATGGAGACGTTGCTGCCACGCCTTGCGGTGTTGCCAAAAGACGGCCCGCGCGCGCCCGAGGGTGGCGCGCCCATCGATCTCGCCGCGCTGTTCCCTGGCAAGAAATCATTCGAGCTGGAGATTGGCTTTGGCGGCGGGGAGCATCTCGCCTGGCAAGCATCGCGCATGCCCGATACCGGGTTCATCGGCGCGGAGCCCTTTATCAATGGCGTTGCGCAATTGCTGGCGAAGATCGATAATCAGGGATTGGGCAATATCCGCCTGCACCATGGCGACGGGCGCCCGGTTATCGAGCGCCTGCCCAATGGCGGCTTATCCCGCGTTTTCGTGCTCCACCCTGACCCCTGGCCGAAAAAACGCCATTTCAAGCGACGCATGATCTCCCCCTGGTTTTTCCAAGAAGCGGCCCGGTTGTTAAAACCCGGCGGGATATTGCGGGTCGCCTCCGATATTCCGGATTATGTGCGCTGGACACTCATGCACGCGCGAAACGCCCCTGACTTTGAATGGATGGCGGAACGACCGGCCGATTGGCGCCGCCGCCCCGAGGATTGGCCCCAAACCCGGTATGAGGCCAAAGCCCTAAGGGAAGGGCGACCGCCCGCCTATCTCGTGTTCCGGCGGCGGTGAGGTCACCCCCCGGCTCACCGCATTATGGCCGCCATTGACCGGCTTGTGACTTGATTGCTTTTTCGCGATCCACCACCAAATGGGATATGGCGTCGCGCAAACGCTGCAATGAGGGTGCAACAGAAATATGACCAACGTGACATCTCCGGAACGGGCCCAGCAATCGGGCGCCAATGGCCCAGAAGGCGAGACGACACCCCCCTCGAAAAAAGGGGCTTGGAAAAACCGGGTGGGGCTGACCGCCTTGGGGTTAATGTCGTTACTGACCACGGGCTGCGTGCAGCTGACCCTCGCCTGGACGGATTTAAAGCCCCGCGGCGTCACCGCTTCCCCACCAGTCCTCGGCGAGTTTAACGGCGATGCGCCCATCACCTCAGTTGCCGAATGGGAAACAAGCCGCGCCCCCGCCTACCGCGACGCCCTTGAAAAATACGTCTACGGCGCCATGCCGAGGGCATCGTCGACTACCGTCTTAAAGCGGACGGTTTTGGATGAGGCGGCTTTCAATGGCAAAGGCAAGCTCGAAGAATTTGTCGTCTCGGCTGAAGCAACTTTTGGCGGCGAAACGGTCACCACCCGCAGCGCCCTTGGCAGCGGCGGTTTCTATGTCGAGCTTATTACGCCGACCGCCGCGAGCGGCCCATCGCCGGTGATCCTGATGGAAACTTTTTGCAGCCGGTGGAATGTGGTGCCCCATCCGAAGGTCGCAAGCCCCGTCGACGTTGAGCCCGGCCCCGGCGTTCCCGGCGTGGGGAGCTACATTTTCGGGCGCTATATCTGCACCCCCCCCATCGAAGACATTTTGGACGCCGGCTACGCCATCGCGGCCATCTATCCATCAGAAGTCGTGCCAGACCGCGCCGAGGCGGGGTTATCTGAATTGCAACGTTTATCGGCGGGCCATGCCGATGATGACACCCGCTGGGGGGCGATCGCCGCCTGGGGGTGGGTGTTCTCCCGCGCCATCGACGCCCTGTCTGATCATCCGGCCATTGATCAAGACGGCCTCGTCGTTTGGGGGCATTCGCGCTATGGCAAAGCGGCCCTTGTCGCCGCCGCCTGGGATGACCGGATCGACGCCGTCATCGCCCACCAATCAGGCACCGGCGGCGCCTCGCTCAATGTGCGCAAAGCCGGCGAAAGCGTGAAAGCCATCACCAAGAGCTATCCCCATTGGTTCTCAAAAACCTACGCGCAATATGCTGGCCGCGAAGAAGACTTGCCGATTGATCAGCACATGCTTCTGTCGTTGATCGCCCCGCGCCCAGTGCTCCTCGGCAATGCGCGCCGGGATGTCTGGTCCGACCCCAATGGCGCTTTTAGGGCGGGGCTCGGCGCGAACCCGGCCTACGCACTTTATGATAGTAAAGGGCTCGATCAGGAAAGGCTAAAACCTTTCACCCCGTCATCCGATATTGCGTTCTGGATCAGACCCGGCACCCATGGCGTGGTGGAGGAAGATTGGCCGGCGTTCATCGAATTCCTTGATGCGCATCTAACCCGGGACGACGGTTAGCGCTCAAACGCCAAGCTTATGCAGGAGCTTTGTCACCGGGCGCGCTAAGACCGGCGGCAGAAACTCGCCGACGAACTCGTCAGTGCGCACGCGCCAATCGGTTTTATCCTCCGAGCCTGGTCGCGCGTGGAATTGGGTAGTCCGAGAGCGGCGCAACTCATCCCATGTCGCCGTGTAATAGTAGAGCGCAATAGACCGGCGCTTTGTACCATCAGGATGGGCGACAACATTCGGATTGCCGTGCATGCTCTCGTTGTTTGTCGTGAAAATCGCACAGCGATTGGCGATGGGCACGATGGACTGGACGCGTTCCGACATATCCGTACGCCATAACTCCAACTGGCCGCCATATTCGTCTTTCCAGTCGGGGTTCAAATAGATCAGCGCATTAACACGACGTTCCAGGTTCATCGGTTTGTGGTGATTAAAATCCGCATGCACCGATAGATGGCCGCCCGTGCCGATCTCATGAAAGCCGCCGCCCATGAAATACGGGTCCGGCACCAGGCCCTTAATGCCGGTGATGTTCTCAATGACCTTGATGAACGGGCGCGCGTTGAAGGCATAAAATAGCGAGCGAAGGCGCGGCTCCAGATAGTCCGGCATGATGTTCTTTTTAAACCGCTCCTGATCGCGGTCGAACTCCCGCTCGGTCGCATCAGAAGTTGTCGGAAAATTCGCCATGACATAATCGAGGACCGGCGTCGGCAGAAAATCGTCGATGACAATATGGGGAAAGGGGTCTGCGCTGGCGTATTGATCATGAAGATCAGCGCCCAGGTCTTTGACATCTTCATAGTCAAAGACGAATGGATCATTCGCATTGCCTTGCAGAAAACTCATTTCCAAACTCCCGTACTCACGCCTGAAAGCGGGGTTTGCGGCCCCCGGCACCCGGATAGCAGCGGGCGCGCTGGCGATCAAACACCCACCTTGGTTAACGCTTGGTTCCTTCCCACAAATGCACCGGTCAGCAATTGCCCCTGGCAAGAAGACGTTTTATTGACATCAATCACTATGGCGGATGCATCTTCACCAGAGGCTTGGACAATGCCGGGCGTGTATCAACACGCTCCGTCGAGCGTGGCGTTCAAAAAACTCCGCAAGCGGTTGTTGCGCCAAACCCAAGACACGATCACACGGTATCACCTGGATGGGCCCCGCGCGGACGGGCCTACCGGCGCAAACCCGCAAAAATGGCTTGTCTGTCTCTCTGGTGGGAAGGACAGCTATGCGCTCCTTGCGCTCCTGCTGGACCTGAAATGGCAAGGCGCGCTGAAAGCTGATCTGATCGCCTGTAACCTTGATCAGGGACAGCCGGGCTTCCCGAAAGAAATTCTACCCGATTATCTGACGGCTCTTGGCGTCGACCATCGAATTATCACCGAAGACACCTATGCGATTGTCAAAGACAAAACGCCCGAGGGCCGGACCTACTGCGCGCTGTGTTCTCGATTGAGGCGCGGCATCCTCTACCGCGTCGCGCGGGAGGAAGGGTGCGATGCGATTGTCCTCGGCCATCATCGGGATGACGCCCTTGAGACCTTTATGATGAACATGTTTCATGGCGGTCGCCTCGCCGCAATGCCGCCGAAACTGATGAACGACGACGGCGATGTGTTGGTCCTGCGTCCGTTGATCCAATGCGCGGAAGATGATTTGGCGCGCTACGCCAAAGCTCTCGATTTTCCTATTATTCCTTGCAATCTCTGCGGCGCCCAAGAAGGGCTGCAGCGCGCCGCCATGAAAGAGCTTCTGTCAACATGGGAGAGCCGTCATCCCGGCCGAAAAGACGTCATGTTTCGGGCGTTGCAAAATGTCCGCGCGAGTCATCTCGTTGACGACGCCCTATTTGATTTTGAGGCCTTGTCCCGCCAGGACGACCCCCTGTAGGAGGGTTTGTTAAACAATTCGTCCGAAGGCGTGGTGACGACCGTTTTTCAACGGATGATAAGCGACCCCAGGAATGCTTGAAGGAATGCCTGAAGGAACGCCCGCTGTTGTGACCGATACTTTCGATGACATTCCTGAAAACGCTGCATCCGCGTTCGCCTCGCCCAGGCTGAAAACGACCCTTGGCGTTGTCATCATCAATTATCGCACGCCGGATCTCGTCATCCAATGTCTTGCAGCGCTTGGGCCTCAGTTATCGCAGGCGGATGCCCATGTCGTCGTCGTCGATAACCACTCCAATGACGCTTCACCCGACGCCATCGCCAGCTATCTCGAACAGGACTCCTTTCTAGAAAAAGACACTGATACGAGCTGGAAAGAACGCATCAGCCTAGTGCGATCGAAAGAAAACACAGGCTTTTCCGGCGGCAATAATATCGGCGTTTCTTATCTGGACGCGTCCTATTATCTCTTTTTAAACAGCGACACGATTGTGCGCGAAAACGCCCTCAAGGCGCTCCTGGATAGCGCCGCGACGCATCCTCAAGCCGGTATCATCGGACCGCGCCTTGAAGATCTGGATGGAACCCCACAACAGAGCGTCTTTCGTTTCCATTCTCCGTTATCGGAGTTTCTCGCCGGCGCCGGCCTCAGCTTGTTCGACGCGTTGTTCCGGTTCGCGATTATCGCCCGACCAATCCCAGAGACGGTGACCCATGCCGATTGGGTCAGCTTCGCCTGCGTCCTCATCAAGCGCGACGCCATCGACGCCGCGGGCCCGATGGATGAGGGGTACTTCATGTATTATGAAGACGCTGACTATGCGCGGGACGTGAAAAAAGCCGGCTTCAAAATCGTCTACGACCCCAGTGCGCGCGTCGTTCATTTGCGCGGGGGGTCCTCACCGGTGAAGGCCGCGATGCACAACAAAAAGCGGCCGCCGGCGTATTATTACGCATCGCGAACGCGGTTCTTTCGAAAAACCTGGGGGCCACTCGGACACATCCTCGCCAATGTCGCCTGGCAGATTGGTCGTCTGTTTGCGCGCTTAAAATTACTTGCCGGCAAACCCACCTCGCCCGCCTGCGATCACCAAGGCGTTGATCACTGGACGAATTGGCGCGCGCCCCTGGGCGACCGCCGCGCGCCAAGTGACGGCTGACGGGAGACATCACCCTTATGGCCTTGCCAGATTTTTACATTATCGGCGCCATGAAATGTGGGACAACAACGCTGCACGATCAGCTCGCGTTGCAGCCACAATTTTTTATGGCGACGCCCAAAGAGCCCAATTTTTTCAGCGATGACGATATCTATGCAAAAGGGGTCGATTGGTATCAAGATCTTTTCGCAAATGCCCCCGCCGGCGCGATCAGGGGTGAATCGAGCACTCATTACACGAAACTTCCCACCCACCCCCATACGATTGACCGATTAGCGAAAGCAACGCCTGGCGCGAAGTTTATCTATGTGATGCGTCACCCGATTGATCGGCTTATCTCCCATTACATCCACGCCTGGTCGGAGCGAGAAACCTCCGCGCCGATTGATAAGGCCGTCGACGATCTACCGCGCCTTACTGAGTACAGTCTGTACGCCTATCAATTGAAACCGTGGATCAATCGCTTTGGCAAAGAGAATATTCTCCCTGTTTTTTTTGAACGCATGACGGCGCATCAACAAGAGGAGTTGTCACGCGTGGCGGCGTTCCTATGCGCTGAAGGCGAGGTTACATGGCGCGAGGCGCAAGACCCGTCGAATGTCTCGTCCAAACGGATGCGCAAACATCCCGCCTTGGCGGCGTTGATCGACAATCCCGTCTCGACGCTATTGCGCCGCTCAATCGTGCCGCAATCACTGCGCGACAAAGTAAAGGCGCAATTGACGATGCAAGAACGCCCGCAGCTAAGTGAGACAGTAGAGACCCGATTGCAGGCGGTCTTCGACGAGGACCTGGAAGAGCTTGGCGCCCTTCTGGGCCTGAATTTAAGTTGCGAGACGTTTAAGGATACGGTTAGAAAAATCTAAGTTTATAATTGTCCGGAAGCGACTGATCCGCGTTAACACCAATTCCCAACAACCGTATTTTCTCTTATCAAATCAAAAGGAATGCGCAACACCGTTGGCGTTAAGGCACCCACGCATGCCGGTAACTCATCGCTTGCAAGCTGCGCCGACAATTCAAACTCAACAATAATTTTGCCCTCTTCATTAATGAAAATGACAGTTTGATTCTCTGGGATCGCCGCCAACACGCCGGACCCGATAGCGCGAATGAGTTGCGCGCCGTCGACTAAAATTTCAATTTCATCAGATGCGCCGTTGGTATTGTCGATCACGCGCACCGGTTCATCAGAGGGTTCCAGGACACTTGAAAGTGTCGCGCTATTCGGCAACTCACTAAAGGGAAACAACACACGGTAATCGGCAAGGCCGATGGCCCGACCATAGGTGACCCCGCCGACAAAAGCAGCGATCACAAGACAGCCGATAAGAATGCGGCGTTCTTCGCGGTCCAATCGCTTTTTCCGCTCGTCAAAAAAGCGCTGCAAAACCGTCTCCGGCGTAAGGCCCGCCGTACGGGACTCCCCTCGTTGTATCGCAAAATCTATTGAACCGTACAAATCAAAATCTGCAGGGCTCAGAAGCTGTTCCTCGTAGTAGAGATAGAACGATCGAAAAATGACATTTAGTTCTGTCAGATAAAAAGCGATCCCAGTGAAAATAAACAGCACCAAAACCAAAGAAGCTTGCGCACTGGAAATGAACCCGTAACCAGGAACGGCGAGACCAGCTAAGCATATAGCGCAAAACGCAACGATCGACAGCGTAGGGATAATTAGCTGAAGTAGAAAGCGCCATCGCGATCGCCCCCAAGCCCCGCGAGGCTGGCGTTTGATTTGAAACCCATTTTCATTCGGGTAAAGTTCCTCAAACCGAAACATTCTTTCTGTCGACGAGGCAGGATCAGTGTCGCCTAACAGGCCTTGTGTCGACGCCTCGCTATCGCTCTCGGAAATTTGTTCTTCTGTGCCACTATCGCGTTTGGTCGCTTTCGGCGCTTTAAAAGGCGATGTTCTATCCACCGCGTCCCAACCGGTCATCCGCTGAAGGAACCAGAACAATAACGCGAGGAAATAGAGGAATGCAGCCGCGAACAACAATGACTGACCCAACGGATAAAAATACCTTGGGGCAAAGGCGAAGTAATCCTCAATCGCCAGGGTGCGAATTATATTAGGAGAGAATAGATCAAAGTAGCCGTAAGTCGCGACCACCGAAAAAATCAGAACAAACGCACTAGCGAGTGTCACCCAATCGGAAAGGGATAAGGCATCAATAATTTGTGGTTCTTTGCGCTCAAACTCTGAATTTTCGCCCTGCCTATTTTCCGTTCCCTGGTCTTTTTCCGCCATCACCCCCTCCATTCCTCTTAGGCGTATCGACGATCGCCCATGCCGAACATCGAACCGACCAACCCGAAGACAAAGGCGAGGGAGCCCCAAATCACGGTTCCTCCGCCTAATGCGTATCCGGCGCCTTCAGCCGTCAACGGAATAGACCAGTCGAATTGCGATGCGGTTGATTCAACCACATCCGCTTTAGACCCGCGCGCCAGGACCAACGGGCGCCGCCACGGTTCGGCCGATTCCAGGACTTTTTGGTGGAGGAGGAGGTCTTCGTATCTCGCATAGGTGTCTTCGACCACAACGGCGGTCTTATCCGTCGATTCACGGCCCGCAGCGCGCAAATCATCGACATAGCCTTCCCGTGTCACCCCGAGATCTTCGACAATCGCGTCATATTTCTCGACAACGACGGCGAGCTCATCGACCCGCCCGGTCAAGTTTTGCATGTATTGACCCGTGAACCCCGGCGCCTGAGAGCCGAAAACGATGCCGGCGACCCCCGCCAGACGGGCGATGAATTGTCCTGCCATGTGAAATAACCCCTGCTACCCTTAAGATGCCCCCCGTAGAGACCCACCCTAGATCTCTGCGGCCCTATAGTGCCGACAAACCGACATCATGCAATCGAAAATTAACCGACCCTCCAGCGGTCTGCTCCCGGTCACTTAAGTCGACACTTTATTGGTGCGGGCGCCCCCGGAAAGGCTCGACATTCACGCTCATAACGCCTATATCACCCTCAAACGCGATCGATTTTCGAAAGCGGGCCCCGCCGGGGCCCGTTTTTTGTTTTCGGAATGGTCGTTTTCGCCCGACCTTGCGCTCATTCGCAGGGGTTATTCTTGTTTTTCTAAGAGGTTTTTTTGACGCCGCTGGAACAACGCATCACAGATCTTGCAGAACCGATCGCCGCGGGCGCCGGTTTCGATCTCATACGCATTGTCGTGAGCGGCAAAAAATCACTTACCGTGCAAGTGATGGCCGAACGCCCGGACCACACCATGACTGCGGAGGATTGCGCCATCTTATCCCGCGCGCTCTCACCCATCATGGATGAGGCCGACCCGATCGAGGGTGCTTATAGCCTGGAAGTTTCATCGCCCGGCATCGATCGGCCGCTCGTGCGCCAGAAAGATTTCCACGATTGGCAGGGCTACGAGGTGAAAATTGAGCTCAACACGCCGATTGAAGGGCAAAAGCGGTTTCGCGGCATATTGGGCGGCCTTGATGGCGACAATGTTTGCCTGGATATCTCGGGCGAAGAGGAAACGGCGTTGATCCCGTTCGAAATGATCGGCGCGGCGAAACTCGTCCTGACCGATGAGTTAATCCGAGATTCTTTGCGCGCCTCGAAAGCCGCGCAAAAAGAAGGAACAAATGGCGCCCTCGATGGCGACCAGCAAGAACACGACCTTGACCTAGAAATCGATGAGGAGACAGGAGAATAAAAATGTCCCCTATGATTGAAGCAACCATGGAAACGCATATGACCAATGCCTGCGCTAACAACGCAACGGAGGCGCGGCGATGAACGCCGTTAGCCACAACCGTCTTGAACTGATCCAGATCGCCGACGCCGTTGCGCGCGAAAAATCGATCGACAAGGCCCTCGTCATTGAAGCGATGGAAGATGCGCTCGCCCGGGCGGCGCGCTCTCGCTATGGCCATGAAACATTAGTACGTGCGGAAATTAACCCGCAGACGGGCGAAACGAAATTATGGCGCCTGATGGAAGTCGTTGAGCTTATTGAGAACGACGCCGCGGAAATCGACATCGAAAGCGCCCGGGTGAAAAACCCTGAAGCGAATCTCGGCGACTTCATGTCAGAACCATTGCCGCCGATTGAATTTGGCCGCGTCGCCGCTATGTCCGCCAAACAGGTGATCACCCAAAAGGTACGCGAGGCGGAACGCGACCGTCAGTATGACGACTTTAAAGAGCGCATGAGCGAAGTCATTTCCGGCATCGTCAAACGGGTCGAGTATGGCCATGTAATTGTCGATCTTGGCCGCGCCGAAGCGGTTATCCGCCGCGACCAACAATTGCCCCGCGAGAACTATCGCACCGGCGATCGCGTGCGCGCGTTTATTATGGATGTGCGGCGCGAACCGCGCGGACCACAAATATTCCTGTCGAGATCCCATCCGCAGTTCATGGCGAAATTGTTCGAACAGGAAGTGCCGGAAGTCTATGACGGCGTGATCGAGATTAAAGCGGTCGCTCGGGATCCCGGCAGTCGCGCTAAAATTGGTGTTTTTTCCAATGACGGCGCCATCGACCCGGTCGGCGCCTGCGTCGGGATGCGCGGCAGCCGCGTACAAGCGGTTGTGAACGAACTCGGCGGCGAGAAAATCGACATCGTGCCCTGGTCGCCCGATCCAGCGACCTTCGTGGTGAACGCCCTCGCCCCGGCGGAGGTCTCCAAGGTCGTGCTCGACGAAGATGTTGAACGCATCGAGGTCGTGGTGCCGGACGAACAACTATCCCTCGCCATTGGGCGGCGCGGTCAGAATGTGCGTCTCGCAAGCCAGGTTTCTGGTTACGAGATCGACATCATGACCGAGGAAGAAGAAAGCAAGAAACGCCAGGAAGAATTCCGCTTACGGTCTGAATTATTCATGGCGGCCCTTGATGTCGACGACATGATGGCCGGTCTTCTTGTCTCCGAAGGGTTCGCGAAGATTGAGGAAATCGCGTTTGTCGCGATCGAAGAGATTATGGAAATCGAAGGCCTAGACGAAGAGACCGCCTCTGAACTGCAAGCGCGGGCGAATGATTATCTCGAGGAAGAAGCCAGAAAACTTGATGAGCGTCGCCGCGAGTTGGGCGTTGAAGACGCCCTCGTTGAGATGGACGGGCTTGATCTGAAAATGGTTGTCACCCTCGGCGAGAACGACATTAAAACCCTGGAAGACTTCGCCGGCTGCGTCACCGACGACCTTACCGGTTGGACTGAGCGCGTCGACGGCGAGAAGAAGCACTATGACGGCATCCTGGAACCTTACGGGATGCGCGCTGATGTCGCCGAAGACATGATCATGCGCGCTCGCGTGACGGCCGGATGGATCACCGAAGAAGATCTTGCCGCCCTGAAAGCAGAAGCTGAAGGCGAGGCGGACGAGGAAGAAGAAAACCCAGAGGAGATTGTTGCTGAATAACGCCGCCGCAAATGACGCCGCAGGCGAGACCGCCGCTGATCAAACGACGCCAGAAAAGAAACCTTCTGGGTCGGGGAAGACGCGGATGAGAACCTGTATTGCGACGCGCCAAGAGGGGGAGCCGGATGGCATGATCCGGTTTGCCCGATCGCCCGACGGCGTCGTGACGCCGGATATCGCAGCGCGCCTTCCCGGTCGGGGTGTGTGGGTGTCGGCAGAGCGCACATTGGTCGAAACGGCGGCCCAGAAAGGGCTGTTCGCACGCGGCTTTAAGCAAGCGAGCCGCCTGCCGGATGGGCAGGACGCCAGTGGCTTCGCGCAAAGCATCGCCGAGCTACTGCAAGCGCGCATGCTGCAGTCGTTAGGATTGATGCGACGGGCGGGACAGGCGGCGCCAGGCTTTGAGCAGGCTCGCGATCTCGTCAAATCGGGAAAAGCAGGGTTCGTCCTGTCGACCAAAGACGCCGCCGAGGATGGCGTACAGAAACTACAGCGCGTCGCCAAAGCGTTGGATTTACCGGCGCTGCGCGCGTTCAGCGTCGAAGAGGTGTCCGCGGCCCTGGGCCTGTTCGGCGTTCACCATTTGGCGGCGAAACAAGGGGGCGGCGCAGACGCGTTTTTGCGTGACGCCAAAAGGCTGCAAGGATTTACGTCCGTTTTCGCCCAAAAAACGGCGATGCGGACAAAAAAGGAGACTGAAGACGCATCAGGCCAGGCAATCGACTAGGCAAGCGCCATCATCATCGCCCCGCCCCTGAAAGGGCACAATACGAAGGTGACGCGGCGCTATTCCCTGGCGGCGTCTACGGACAAACCATGGTGTAAAAGACGCAATCATCGTCGCTTTTGCACCGAATTGAGTAGACCAGGTCGGTTTTGGGCGGTATGTCCAGGCCCGGCTTCTTATCAGGCGGCGCGCCAATTTTGAGCGTGACGCCACAACAAAGAAAGCCCGTCGGCAGGCCACCAAGCGAGCCCCGCTGACGATACGGAGACTTATGAGCGACGACGTCGACACAAATGCAGAATCGGAAGACCGCGCAGACGAAAAAGGCGGTCGGCAACCCTTGTCTTTACGGCGCAGCGAAACCGGCGCAGTGAAGCAAAGCTTTTCCCATGGCCGCTCCAAAACGGTTGTTGTTGAGACTAAAAAGCGGCGCACGCTTACGGTCAAACCAACCGACGGCGAGGCGGCTGAGAAAAAGCCGGCGGTAAAGACGGCGCGAAAAACCGGCGCTAAAACCACGATCGAACGCAAAACTGTTCGCCCGGTTGAGAAAAAGCCCGCCGCTAAAGCACCGGCTAAAAAAGCCGCTCCGGATCGCGGTGTCGATCGGGCGAGCGATGCGAAAAAGAAGCCGACCGTTCTTCGGACCCTTTCCGAACAGGAAAAGGAAGCGCGCGCAAAGGCCCTGATGAAGGCCCGCGCCGACGAACAGGTGCGGCGCGAAAAACAAGACGCGGAACGCGCTGAACGCGAGGCCCGCGAAGCGGCCGAACGCCAACACATGGAAGAAGAGCGCGCGCGCCAAGCAGCGGAAGAAGCGCGTCGCAAAAAAGAGGCGGAAGAACGCAAGCGCAAGGAAGATGAAGCGCGCGCCGCCCTTGAGGCCGAGGAAGAAGAACGTCGCAAGCGCGCGGAAGCAAAAGCGAGCGCCAAGACGAAAAGCGCCCCCGAAGCGGAAAAAGATACGCCGAAAGAACCCGCCGGCGATAATCCGCTGGCCCAATTTGGCGGGCGCCTAAAAACAAAACGAAACACCGGCGTCGATCGCGAGTCGAAAAGCCGCGAAGCGCCGAAGCGGCGATCTGGCCGCCTGACCATCGCATCAGCCTTAGAGGGCGATGAAGAGCGCCAGCGCTCCCTCGCTTCCGTGAAACGTGCGCGCGAGCGTGAAAAGCTTTCCCGCCAGCAGGGCGGCGCCTCAAAGGCTGTCACCCGCGAAGTCATTATTCCTGAAACCATCACCGTCCAAGAACTCGCCCAACGCATGGCCATGCGCGCCGTTGAGCTTGTACGTGAGCTGATGAAGCAAGGCCAAATGGTCACAGCAAACGCCGTCATCGACGCTGACACCGCTGAATTGATCGTCACGGATCTTGGCCACACGGTGAAACGCGTCGCTGAATCCGATGTTGAAGAAGGTCTCTTCGGCGCGCCCGACATCGACGAAGACAAAGAACCACGGGCGCCCGTTGTCACCATTATGGGGCACGTCGACCACGGGAAAACCTCGCTGTTGGACGCGCTGCGTCAGGCCGATGTTGTTTCCGGCGAGGCTGGCGGGATCACCCAGCATATCGGCGCCTATCAGGTTGAGGTGAACGGCAAGAAAATCACCTTCCTCGACACGCCTGGCCACGCCGCATTTACGCAAATGCGCGCCCGGGGCGCTAACGTGACGGACATTGTTATTCTCGTTGTCGCCGCCGATGATTCGATCATGCCACAAACGGTCGAAGCCATCAGCCACGCCAAAGCCGCGGGCGTGCCAATGATTGTGGCGATCAATAAGATCGACAAGCCAGATGCTGATCCGAACCGTGTGCGGACTGACCTTCTGCAACATGAAGTACAGGTTGAAGGCATGGGCGGTGAAATTCAGGACGTTGAAGTATCGGCGATCCAAAAGACTAATCTCGACAGCTTGTTGGAGGCGATCCTTCTGCAGTCTGAAATTATGGACTTGAAAGCCAATCCCAATCGGGCCGCTGAAGGCAGCGTCGTTGAAGCGCGCCTCGACAAGGGGCGCGGCCCCGTTGCGACCCTGTTGGTCGAGCGCGGCGCCCTGAAACGCACGGACATTGTTGTTGCTGGCGCGGAATGGGGCAAGGTACGGGCCCTTACCAACGACAAGGGCGAGCAATTGAAGGAAGCAGGCCCTGCGCAGCCTGTCGAAATTCTTGGCCTGAACGGCGTGCCGGAACCGGGCGATAAATTCGCTGTTGTTGAGTCAGAGGCGCGCGCGCGGGAAATCTGCGAATTCCGCAGCCGTAAGAAGCGCGAGCAAGCCAATGCCCGCTCTTCCGGGTCATCGCTCGAACAAATGATGTCGCAGCTGCGCGATTCCGAGATCAAAGAATTGCCGCTCGTCATCAAGGGCGATGTTCAAGGCTCAATGGAAGCCATTGTCGGCTCACTTGAGAAGCTCTCCACCGAAGAAGTGCGTGTGCGCATCTTACACACGGGTGTGGGCGGGATTTCCGAAAGCGATGTGATCCTTGCCGGCGCTTCCAGTTCGCCGGTCCTCGGCTTTAATGTGCGCGCCAACAAAGATGCGCGAAACGCCTCTGAACGCGACAATGTCGAAATTCGCTATTACTCGGTCATCTATGACCTAATCGACGACATCAAAGGCGCCCTGTCGGGCATGCTTGATCCTGAATTGCGCGAGACGTTCCTTGGTAATGCCGAGATCCTTGAGGTGTTCAATATCTCTAAGGTCGGCAAGGTCGCGGGCTGCCGCGTCACAGAGGGTCAAGTGCGCCGGGGTGCGAAAGTCCGTCTTATTCGTGATGACACGGTCATCCATGAGGGCGAACTTTCTGTCCTCAAACGATTTAAAGACGATGTCCAAGACGTACCGACGGGTCAAGAATGCGGCATGAGCTTCGCCAACTATGACGACCTGAAAGTCGGCGATGTCATTGAGTGCTTCGCGGTGGAAACGGTGAAACGCACGCTGTAGCGGCTTTCCCGCGTTTCCACCCTCACGCTCCGCCTGCGGCGTTACCCCTGTATGCGGAGGAGCAAAGTGTAAACGGCGATGTTTCTGCGCGCGATCGATATCGAAACGGATGCTGACGCCCTCCATGGGGTCTATGGTGACGAGGCAGCCTGTCGATTTCTCCTGGAGCCGGCGAAAAAGACCGTCGCAGAAACACAAGACTTGCTGACGCGGTATTACGGCGACGATCCGGCGTTGAACCAGGCGATCCTGGCCCATCCGGAAGGACCTGTTTACGGTCGCGTCGCGATGATCGCGCGGGATGATAAGGTCTATGAGGCAGCGATTGTCTTGCGCCCTGACGCCCAGGGCAAAGGGTTCGCGAAACAGGCCATGACCCGTATGTTGGAGATTGTGTTCACCGACTATGGCGCGCGGCGCGTCTACGCCGATATCGACCCGGATAACACAGCCTCCCTCCTATTGTTCGAACGATTAGGGTTTCAGCGCGAAGGCGTCTTGCGGGCGACGGCGGAAACCCATCTTGGCGTGCGCGACAGCGTCATGATGAGCCTTCTCAATACGGATCAAATGCCGTGAGCGCCACGCCGTGCAAACCCACAGCCTTCAAAGTTTGTTGTATTCAATCCATCGCGGAGGCTGACGCCGCCATTGATGCGGGCGCCGTCGCCCTTGGCCTCGTTGGCGCCATGCCAAATGGGCCGGGCCAGTTGGATGATGACCAAATCACGGCGATCGCCGCCCATATCCACCAACGCACAGGCGGCGCCAATTGGGCGACGCTTCTCACCAGCCGCACAACAGCGGCCGATATTATCGCCCATGTCGACAAAACCGGCGTCAACACCGTCCAAATCGTCGATTGGCCGACGCCCGATCTCGAACCCGTACATCGCGCCATCCGCGCCGCAAGGCCGGATTTGCGCGTTTTCCAAGTTATCCATGTCGAGAACGAGACCGCGATTGCCCAAGCACAACGCGCTGCGGCATCCGCCGACGTACTTCTCCTCGACAGCGGCGCCCCCTCCGCCACAACACGAACTCTTGGCGGCACCGGGCTCGTTCATGATTGGTCCATCAGTAAAAAGATCATTGAAAGCTGCGGGAAACCTGTTTTCCTCGCGGGCGGCTTGACGCCGGATAATGTCAAAGACGCCGTTGGCGCCGTTCAACCCTACGGCGTCGATATTTGCTCAGGCATCCGCGATAAAGATCGCCAATACGCTCTCAATCTCGACAAGCTAAAGGCGTTCGCCGACGCGCTGCGCGAAGATTAAAACCTAACGGCTGTAGCTTCTAGGGCTCACGCTTTATCAGGCGCGCTTCCTTCCGACGGCTTACGCCGGAACGCTCCCTCATCACATAAGTGCACGTAAGATTGTACCCACTCCCGTTCGAGAATGGGGGCGCCGTTCGATTGCGGCAAATTTTCTATCCCATCAATCAGGAGACTGACGGCTTCCCGCAACGCTTCTTTCGCGTCTTTGGACTCCGGGATTTTATTCGTTTTATCGTCAACCGACCGGGAGGCGCCCTGGCTAGGTTTCTTTATCTCCCCATAGGTCGCCGCATCACTCAGAGCAGCGGCTAGCTTTTGCGGCAGACGCGGATGATCAAGGGAATGCACAACGGCATTGCGCAAGGCATTGTAGGATCTCAATGCCTTGATCAGCGATGGAGATAAGCGCAATCCCCCCACGGCCTCTAGCAAATCAATCGTCCGTTTGGCGCCTAAATTACGCCAATCAATCGCCTCGGGTTTAGCGATCATGGATTTGGCGGCGACCGTGATGGCTTCCGTTATCAACAGATGGCCCTTCAAAACCACCGAAACGAAATCATCCTCAACGCGCATGAACTGATCAAAGGCCGACAGCCTTATCGTTTCTTGCAGCTCTGGCGTGGGGTCCTCAGCGGCGCCAAGAGGCTTACTTTCCTCAACAACGACTTCGTCAACTGCCTCCTCCGCGCGACGGCCAAACAAGCGCGACCAGAAGCCCTGTTGCGGTGATGATTTTTCCAAATCGGACATGGCGTCGCCTTTCTACGCGTTGGCGTTGCGGCCTGTCACCGGTGAAAACAATGAACATTTGCCCCACAATGAAAGCGCCGGCGCAAGTAATCCTAGCTTATCTCAGCCATTACCTTTCGTCGAGGGAAAGAACGCTTCTTTCAACCCCGCAAGAACCATCATGGCTTCCTTTCGCCGAATAATCAGCATCGCGATCGATGTAAACCAGACAACAACAGCTGCTGCAAACAACCCTCCGCCATCATTGTTAGGGTCAATACCAAGGGGCGTGAAAAGGTGGAAGGATATCGCGCCGGTCATTACCGCAACGGCGATTGCCGCTCCGACAACTTGCAAACGACGAAAAATCGGCAAGATCCCGAGCAGCAAAAGGGCCGATGCAGCGAGTTCTGCGGAGCCAATGACATATTGACTGAACAACCCGGTCTGCGCAAACAGGCCCTCCGCACCAAGACTACCGGCCCACGCGTTCAATCGCCCGAAAATTTCTTGGGTCTCGGGCGCATTGGTGAACTTATATCTCAGGCTGTCCAAAAATACGAGCGAGGCGAAGACAGCAATCCCATGGGGGGCATATTTCAAAACTAGGTTTTTCATCACGACTAATCCTCTGAAAACGTTGGCAAGCTGCTTATCGTGTCTTGCGTTGACTGTGCAGCGTTCTCCCATCAATTTTCGGCATTGTCTTCGACAATCAGGCGCAATGCCCGATATTTTCAATTGTGCTCGACATCCGCTGCGCCCTTAGTGCGCAATCGGGATTTGAAACCTGACGCAATACTTGTTGGATGCGTCCGGGTTTAGCACCGGAGCAGGATATCTACGGGGCGTAAAACAGGACGACGCCGTTAAGCCTGCATCGACATATCTTTGGCGTCGCGCGCACGCTGACGACGGAACGCGGCTTGTAAAGCCTGTTCCAACGCATCAGCCGCCACAGGTTTTGAGACAAACGCGTCGAACCCTTGCTCCAGAAGGGCCTCCTGCTCCCCCGCCATCGCGTCAGCGGTGCAAGCAATAACGGGAACATCCGACCAGGGCGCATCGGCAGCGCGCAGGCGTTGAAGCGTCTCCGGCCCGTTCATGGCGGGCATGTGCTTATCCATCAACACGGCGTCAAATTCCTCCACCGCAAGCATCGCAAGGGACATCTCTCCATTGTCCGCTAGGGCCGACGCGATATTCAGTGCTTCAAGCATTTTCTTAGCGACGAGCTGATTGACGCTGTCATCGTCGACGATCAACACTCGCTTGCCAGCAAGGGTTACCTCCGGCGGCATGGGCGCCTGATCAAAACTCTTATGCGTTGGCTCAAGAACAGGATCAAGCATCTGCGTCGTCACGTTATCACCGCCATGCGCCGAGGGCGCTGACATCTTGGGCGGCGTTGCGCGCGGCAGGGGCGTCACAAAGCTAAATGTCGCCCCTTCGTCGCAAGGTAAGCACCGCAGAACGCCGTCATGCATTTCAATAAGACGCTTACTGATCGCTAACCCAAGTCCAGTTCCGCCAAATTTATTGGCGACGCCGTCGTTAGCCTGCACAAAGGGATCGAAAATACGGTCGACTTTTTCCCGCGGCACGCCGCAACCCGTATCGATGATCATAACCGATAACACGCCGCCTGCGTCATCTTCTTCCACGGACATGCGGATATTGACGCCGCCGGTCTGCGTGAATTTGACCGCATTCGAGATCAGGTTCATCAAGACTTGGCGTAATCGCATTTCATCCGCAAGCCACCATGCGTCGCGATCGCCGTTAAAGGACGCCCTGAAATGGAGCTTTTTTTCTTGGGCTTTGGGTGACCATAGGGCGACCAGATCATCCAAGAGCTGTGCGGGCTGAAATGGTTTCTCGTCGAGAGAAAAGACGCCGGAATCGATTTTTGATAAATCGAGAACGTCATTCAAAATATGCATCAGCGAATGACCCGACCGCTGAATCGTCTGCAACAGGTCGTCTTGCTCCGCCGTAAGATCCGTGCGTGATAACGCATCGGTTAATCCCAACACGCCATTTAACGGCGTGCGTATTTCGTGACTCATCGTGGCCAGAAATACCTCTTTTGCTTTTTCACCGCGACGGGCGACATCAACATCATCTTGCAATAAGTCAAACGCCCGAAAAGCACTATTGCTGAATACCGCTGTTATGATGCTGACAAGAATGATGCCGAAGCCAACTTGCATCGCCCGTTGCGCGTTCCTTTCAGCATAGAAAACGGCCCCTTCAACGGGATGCGTCGATGACCAAAAAAATAAGATCCCTACAACGCATAAGGCTAAAGCGGCGGTGGCAAGGGCAGCGCGGGGGCCGGCGATGAAACCGTTGGCGACGGGCGCCAGCATCAAAAAGGGTAATAATGATGAGTTTATCCCGGTGTCATCATAGAGCGCCGTCATCAAAGGCGCCGAACACGCAAGGAGCGCAATAAATACAGCGTACCCTGTAAACCCTTTTGCATATCTCACCGTGTGGATGACGAAGAGAACGAGGAGAGCCGCGGCGACAGAAATCCAGTGTTCGATTGTCCAGCCGCCTGATATCATGAATAGGCTGAACAGATTGAGAACCTGGATAGCGACAAACGCCCACCCAAAGGCATAAAGCGCCCGAGCCCGCAGACGCATGCCCGCGCTATCGGTCTCTTCAATGAGCAATATGTGCTCATATTTTTTCAAGAGCGTTCGCAGAGTTGACCCCATCGTGAACTACATACTGGCGGTTGTATCGAAGCCGACTTAATGAAAATTGAACCCAACCCCAGGCCTACCGCTAAATGCGGAAAGAAAACCCTTAGATTAGAAGCCTCTGGGCCCAATTTCCCGGTCTCTTGCCATCGGCGTCTGGGTCCGCTACATCGCGCCATTCTCGACCATGCTGGACGGCGTCCCGGCATGGCCAAATCAGCGACGCCGCGGAGAAAACAATGTCGATTACCCCAGAGCGCAAATCCGCGCTGATCAAAGAATATGGTACAAAAGACGGCGACACAGGGTCGCCTGAGGTGCAGGTCGCGATCCTCTCAGAACGCATTTCAAACCTCACCGAGCATTTTAAAGGTCATAAAAAAGACAACCACTCGCGCCGCGGGCTGCTGAAAATGGTGTCCCAACGTCGTCGTTTGCTCGATTACGTGAAGGGCAAGGACGAAGCGCGCTATAAGTCGCTGATTGAACGCTTAGGCCTTCGCCGCTAAATCCAACAAGCGCCGGCCTGGTCTTAGGCCGACTTGGCCGAGCGACCATCGGCGCCGTTCGCTCCGCGAGATATCAGGGATTGGGCCATCTGGCCGGCCCGTTGTAAACGCTGGCGTTGCGATAAAAGCGTTGAGCTTTCCCCCGGATGTTTTTGGTCGGCGGAACAAACAAAGGATACAAAATGGATCTCAAAGATAATCTAGCGATTGTCACCGGCGGCGCCTCCGGTTTGGGCGGCGCTACGGCGGAAGCCCTGGCCGGCGCTGGCGCGAACGTCGCCATCTGGGACCTCAATGAAGAAAAAGGCGAAGCCTTAGCCGCGCAACTTGGCGGGGTGTTCTGCAAAACGAACGTCGCCGACGAGGAAAGCGTCGCGGCCTCGGTTGAAAAATCGGTTGGACAATTCGGCGGCCCGCGCGTCCTCGTCAACTGCGCCGGCATCGCGACGGGCGAGAAGACGGTTGGCAAGAACGGACCTCACGTTCTCGAAAACTATAAACGCGTTCTCGACATCAATCTGGCGGGCACCTTCAACTGTATCCGTCTCGTCGCCGCGGAGATGGAAAAAATGGACCCCATCGACGATGGCGAGCGCGGGGTCGTGATTAACACCGCCTCTGTCGCCGCCTATGAAGGTCAAATCGGCCAGGCCGCCTATGCCGCGTCCAAAGGCGGGGTCGTGGCCATGACCTTGCCAATCGCCCGTGACCTGATGACCATGGGCGTTCGCGTGAACACGATCGCCCCCGGCATTTTCTGGACACCAATGATGGCGGGGATGGACCAAAAAGTTCAAGACGCCTTAGCGGCCATGGTCCCCTTTCCTAAACGCCTTGGCAAACCGGAGGAATACGCCTCCCTCGCCCTTGAAATATGCCGCAATGTGATGATCAACGGAACGGTCATCCGCCTTGACGGCGCCATTAGAATGCAACCCCGGTAAGGGGCCGCAAATTGAAACGCCGCCCAATGAGGGGCGGCGTTTTTGCTTTTGGACGGATCATAACAAAACGACAATCCGTCCTTACTCGCCCGCTTCGAATCCGCGAAGCGTGGTTTACGGAAGAAAGAAGAGAAATATGTTTACAATCACAAAGAAATCAATCGAGTGGGGCGGGCGCACGCTGACCCTGGAAACGGGCCGCATCGCCCGCCAGGCCGATGGCGCCGTTCTCGCCACCTATGGAGAGACAAGCGTTCTCGCCACGGTCGTCGGCGCCAAGGAATTGCGCCCCGGCTTCGATTTCTTTCCGCTCACCGTTCACTACCAGGAAAAATACTACGCCTCCGGCCGGATCCCCGGCGGCTTTTTCAAACGCGAGGGACGCCCAACCGAAAAAGAGACACTCACCTCGCGCCTAATCGACCGGCCGATTCGTCCGCTTTTCGTGAAGGGCTTCAAAAACGAAGTCCAGGTGATCGCCACGGTTCTTTCCCACGACCTGGAAAACGATCCTGATGTTGTCGCCATGATCGCGACATCGGCGGCGCTGACCATTTCTGGCCTGCCATTCCTCGGCCCAATCGGCGCTGCGCGGGTTGGACTGATCGACGGCGAATATGTGATGAACCCAACCCTTGAACAAATGCCGGACACCAAGCTGGATCTCATCATGGCGGGCACTCAAGACGCTGTCATGATGGTGGAATCAGAAGCCAAGGAACTCTCCGAAGAGCAAATGCTGGGCGCGGTCATGTTTGGCCACAACGCCGCTAAAGAAGCGATCGACATGATCATCGACTTTGCAGAGGAAAGCGCCAAGGAGCCTTGGGACTTCTCCCCGCCGGATCATGGCGATTGGCCGGAGAAAATTCGCGCCCTTGTGCAGGATGATCTGCGCGCAGCGTATAAAGAACAAATCAAGCAAGAGCGTCAGGCCAAAATCGCCGCCGCGAAGGACAAAGCCAAAGAAGCTTTTTGCAATGAGGAAGATGAGAACGCCTTATCGCCAACGACCCTTGGCGACCTCTTTAAAGGCGTCGAAGCGGATATCGTTCGCGGCGGCATTCTGGAGACCGGTGAACGCATTGACGGGCGCGACGTCAAAACCGTTCGCCCGATCGTCTCAGAAGCCGGCGTTCTGCCGCGCACCCACGGCTCGGCTCTTTTCACCCGTGGTGAAACACAAGCCCTAGTCGTCGCCACCCTCGGCACCGGCGAGGATGAGCAGTTCATCGACGGGCTGGAAGGCACCTCGAAAGAGAGCTTCATGCTCCACTATAATTTCCCACCATATTCGGTCGGCGAAGCAGGCCGCATGGGCGGCGCCGGACGCCGCGAAATTGGCCACGGGAAACTGGCGTGGCGCGCGCTAAAAGCGGTCCTCCCTTCACAGACGGATTTTCCTTATGTGATCCGTCTGGTGTCAGAAATCACGGAGTCCAACGGGTCGTCTTCCATGGCGACGGTTTGCGGGTCTTCCCTGGCGATGATGGACGCCGGCATCCCGCTGACGCGGCCTTGTGCTGGTATCGCGATGGGCCTGATCCTGGAAGGCGATAAATTCGCCGTTCTATCGGACATCCTCGGTGACGAAGATCATCTGGGCGATATGGACTTTAAAGTGGCGGGCACTGACACCGGCGTTACGTCCCTGCAGATGGATATCAAAATTGCAGGCATTACTGAGGAAATCATGAGCCAGGCGCTGGCTCAGGCCAAAGACGGCCGCATGCATATCCTCGGCGAGATGGCCAAAGCCCTCGACAATGCGCGCGATGACCTAGGTGAATACGCCCCGCGCATTGAGACCATGCAGATCTCCACCGATAAGATCCGCGACGTCATCGGGTCCGGCGGCAAGGTGATCCGTCAGATCGTTGAGGAGACAGGCGCTAAAATCAACGTTGATGACGACGGGTTGATCAAGATCGCCTCCAGCGACAAAGCGAAGATCGACGCGGCGTATAAATGGATCCACTCCATTGTCGCGGAGCCTGAAGTCGGCGAGATCTACAAAGGCAAAGTCGTTAAGACCATGGACTTCGGCGCCTTCGTCAATTTCTTCGGCGCGCGCGACGGCCTGGTGCACATCTCGCAACTCACCAATGGTCGCCCAGAGAAAACCACCGATGTCGTCAAGGAAAACGACGAAGTGTGGGTCAAGCTTCTGGGCTTCGATGATCGCGGGAAGGTACGTCTGTCAATGAAGGTTGTTGACCAAGAAACAGGCAAAGAGCTGGTAAACGAAGACAACTAAGCGCCCTACGCACGAAACCTAATAATAAAAAACCCCGCGGTTCGTTCGAGCCGCGGGGTTTTCTTTTGCACCGTATTCTTTGGTGGCAAGGACGTCGATCAGCCGTCTTCGCGTTCGAGGATCACTTTGCGATGGGGGAACGGAATTTCGACACCGGCCGCATCAAACGCCGTCTTGATCTGCTCCGGCAGAGAGTAGAGCACATCGAAGTAATGGGCGCCGTCGCAAAACGGACGAACCAGAAAATCAACGGACGAGTCATTCAGTGTTTCCACCTCAACGAACGGCGCTGGATCACTCAGCACATGGGGATGGGCGTTCAGAACGTTCATGATCGTCTCGCGCGCCGTCTTCAGATTGGCGCCGTAGGAGACACCGAAGCGCATATCCACGCCCCTCACCTTATGATGAGAATGGTTGATGATCTTGGCGCCCCATAACATGGAGTTCGGCACAATGATGTGTTGATTATCAAATGTTCCAAGTTCAGTCGTGAACAAATTCATATCCGACACTTTACCAAAGACGTCAGCGCCATCGATAAAATCGCCCACATTGAAGGGGCGGAACAGAAGAAGCATCACGCCGGCCGCTAGATTGGAGAGCGTACCCTGAAGCGCCAAACCAATCGCCAGGCCCGCGGCGCCGATAATCGCCACGATTGAGGTCGTCTCAACGCCGAAGCGCTCCAGCACCATCAACGCCGTAAAGGCGAGTATGGCGTAGCGCGCCAAAGACCCAAGGAATTTGAACAGCGTATCGTCGAGCCGCTCGTTCTTCTCACCGATCTTTGTGATTGTCCTGCTGACAAAACCAGCGATCCAGAAACCGACGATCAAGATGATCACCACGGCGAGGATATTGATTCCGTATTTCACGCCCAGTTCAGCGATGCCGCCCCAGTTACTAGGGTTCGTCACGTTTGAGACCGCGTCTATGGCAGTTTGTTCAGCTTGCATATAGTCCCTCTCATTTCTGTTAGGGATGCGCTTAATTGTCGTCTGCAGACGACATTTTGTTATGGAAGAATCGTTTTCAACGCACCCGGATTAAAAATATGAAAAAGCAAGACTAAATTGAGGCGACGAGAGGGCAATCAAGGCATGCGCCCTCTCTTTTTATTTCATATTGTTACCAGAAAAAATGGGCTGTTCCCTAAAAAATCGTTATAAATGCAGCTGTTTAATCTACAGAAACCTATCAAGGTGATACGCGTTCACTGAACGCACCAACACTCGAAACCCCTAGTTTGTGATGACCAATCGCCCGTCACCCCTGCAAAATCGCGTCACGCCTTTTGGCGATATCATTGCGCACCGGTCCTGTGGAGGGTGCATGGGCAATCGCGGCGGGCGTCTTCATGATCCGGCGCACAAAACACTGACGGGCCGCCAATGGGCGTCCCGTCGCTGGATCATTTGCGTGCTGGACTTCAAAAACCGTCAGCGCGAGGTTATGGGTCATAGCTATACAGAATTATTTTTTCTCGATGAAGCGACAGCGCTCGCGGCGGGACATCGCCCCTGTTACGAATGCCGGCGTCCCGACGCCAACGCATTCGCAGCATCCTGGGCGAAGGCCTTCAATCTTACCCGTCGTCCGTCAGCCGATGAGATCGACCTTATTCTCCATCAAGAGCGGCTATCGGCGCCGATCTCAGACGTAGATCCGGCCACCTTACCGGTTGGCGCCATGATCGCTGTCAACGACGAGGCCTATTTGCGCGTCGCCGACGGGTTTCGCCGCTGGTCGTTTGACGGGTATGGCGCGCCCCAATCATCAGTCCCCGACGGCGCTGTGCTATTAACGCCGCCATCGACCCTTGCCGTTCTAAACGCCGGTTATGCACCCTCGACAGGGTGGTGAGGTCACGCCTATTCTCTCCTCACGGGAGATAACAGAAGGGACGGGACCATGACCAGTTCACCAAACGATCTATCACGGCGTACAATGCTATTTCTCGCAGGCGGGGCCGGCCTTGCCGGATGTCAAACCACCGGCGGAGACATTCTCGGCGGCGTTCTGGGCTCAAGCGGCATTGGCGGCGTCGGCCTCAATCAGGCGGACGCCGCGGCGGGTATTCGCGCCGCGCTCAATAACGGCATCGGCTCGGCGATCAATACGATCGGTGTCCGAGACGGCTTTTTAAACAACAATCTCATTCGCATTCCGCTGCCAGGCTTTCTTGGCGATATGCAATCGCGACTGGCGGGGTTTGGCCTTTCCGGGCCCCTCGATAATTTGGAAACGCAGCTCAATCGCGGGGCTGAAGCGGCCGTGCCCCAGGCGAGGGATATCTTCGTCAACGCCGTTTCGAACCTCAGCATTGAAGACGCGATTGGCATCGTCCAAGGCGGTGAGAACGCAGCGACAAATCTGATGCGAGAGCGCACGGGCGGCCCCCTCGCGTCCCTCTTTACACCAATCATGACGAACGCCCTGCAGGGCGCCGGCGCTATTCAAACCTTCGACCAACTCGCCGGCCGTCTTGACCGTATTCCCCTCGCGCCAAAGCTCGGCGACGACGCGAAAGGCAAGCTGATCTCCCACGGCGTAGATCGCGGGCTCGACGGTATGTTCACCTATATAGGCCGGGAAGAAGCGGCGATCCGCGCAAACCCCGCCAAACGCACCAGCGAGATTTTGCGGCGAGTGTTTGGGTAAAAACGCATCGGCGCATGAGCGCCTGAACACGCAATTGACGTTTTTATCTAGGCGTTAAGGTCACCTGGTCACGGGTATCCTTACGCCTCGCCCTTCATTGCCGCTTCGTCCGGCATGCCCACAATGTGGAAGCCGGCGTCGACATGGAGGACTTCACCCGTGCAGGAAGCGCCGAGATCTGACAACAGGTAGAGCGCGGCGCCGGCGACGCCTTTCGGGTCCGTATCATCACGCAAGGGCGAGGCCATGCGGTTGAAGGAGAACATGTGGCGCCCGGAGGAAATGCCGGCAGCGGCGAGGGTGCGCACAGGCCCGGCAGAAATCGCATTCACGCGGATGCCCTTTGGCCCTAGATCGCGCGCAATATAGCGAGTGGAGGCCTCTAAAGTCGCCTTAGCAACGCCCATGACGTTGTAATTCGGGATTGTCCGCTCACTGCCGAGATAGGTGAGCGTTACCATAGACCCGCCGGGCGCCATCAAGGGCGCGGCGCGGTTCGCCGCATCCACAAAGGAAAACGCGGAGATATCCATCGTGTCTTTAAAAATCTGGCGGGTGGTGTTTTCCACGAACGACCCTTCAAGGGCCGCTTTGTCCGTAAACGCGATGGCGTGAACAAGGCAATCAAGCGCGCCCCACTCGTCAGCAATGGTTTTGAACGTCGCGGCCATATGGTCGTCTTTGGTGACATCACATTCAACGATAATCTTCGCGTCGAGGCTTTCAGCCAGCGGGCGCACGCGCCGCTCCATCGCCTCGTTCAGAAAGGTAAAGGCAAGTTCGGCCCCTTGGGCGTGGAGTTGCTGGGCGATGGTCCAGGCAATGGAGTTTTTGTTGGCGACACCCATGATCAGCGCGCGCTTACCCTTCATGATCTCGCCTGCGGGAAAGAGATTATCGTCCGCCATTATTCGCTCCTATCCATTATTTAAATCGCGCCGGTCTGACGCATGAAAACCATCATTGCCGCAAAATAGGCAAGCCAAATGCCGGCGTATACGCCATAGCGTTTTATGGGCGCCATGGATTTTAGGCCCTTTAAAACATAAGCGAACCACAACGTACCGAGACTGGCGATAACGCTCGCCGAAACCACCGCCCCTGCTGGTCCGCTCAAATCCATGGGTCAATCTTCCGTTCCGACGCCATTACCGGCTCTTTATTCTGCTCGTTATTCAGCTCTGGCGATAATGAGGCAGCCATTCGTGCCGCCAAACCCAAAGGAATTCGTCAAGAAGCAATCGACCTTAGCGCCATCAATTCGTTCACGAATAATTGGCAATCCTTCAAATTCTGGATCGATATTGTCGATATGGGCGCTCTCAACGAGGAACCGGTCGCGCATCATGATGAGACCGTAGACGGTCTCCTGCGCGCCCACCGCGCCCAAGGAGTGGCCCGTCAGAGATTTCGTAGAGGAGAATGGCGGCGGTTCACCATTAAAAGCTTCACGAAGGGCGGCTGTTTCTTTTTGATCACCGATAGGCGTCGACGTGCCGTGGGTATTGACGTAATCAATCGGCATAGAGACGGTTTCAAGCGCACCGCGCATGCAGCGCACCGCCCCCTCGCCGTTAAGCTGCACCATGTCTTCGCCGTCGGAGTTCGCGTAATACCCAACCAGCTCGCCATAGATCGTGGCGCCCCGCGCCTTAGCGCGTTCCATTTCTTCTAGAACGACAACGCCCGCGCCGCCGGCGATGACAAATCCGTCGCGGTCTTTGTCATAGGCGCGGCTCGCCACGGCCGGGGTTTCATTATACCCGGTGGACATCGCGCCCATGGCGTCAAACAGGTTCGCCATCGTCCAATCAACTTCTTCGCCGCCGCCGGCGAACATGACATCTTGCTTGCCCCAGATGATTTGCTCGGCCGCCGCGCCAATGCAATGTACCGATGTCGCGCAGGCGGATGAAATTGAATAATTGACGCCCTTGATTTGGAAAGCCACCGCCAAGGTGGCCGAGTTCGTGGAGGACATGGCCTTCGGGACAATCGTCGGCCCAATTTTCTTGGTGGAGCCCGTCTCCCGGTTCTTATCAGCCGCCGCGACGATCGCTTCGGTTGATGGTCCGCCGGAGCCCATGATGATGCCCGTCTTTGGGTGACTGATTTCATCAGGCGCAAGGCCCGACATCTCAATCGCCTCCACCATGGCGAGATAATTCCATCCCGCCCCATCACCCATGAAGCGACGGGTTCGCCGGTCCAACGCGTCCTCGATCTTCACCGCAGGGCGCGCTTCGACCTGACATTTGAAGCCTTTGCTCGCGAAACTTTCAGATCTTCCAATACCGGATGTTGCATTTCGCAATGCATCCGTCACTTGCGGAACGTTATCGCCAATGGATGATACAACGCCAAAGCCGGTAATGGCCACTCGTTTCATGCATTCCCTCGTCTGTTATAGCGGGTCGTTTCAAAGCCCGGCTTTTAATTGTTCGTCCGAGAACAAACCAACCCGCAAATCGGACGCCTGGTAAATCTGTCGATCATCCGCAAACATTGCGCCGTCGGCAATGCCCAATACAAGGGGCTTGCGCATCATGCGGCGCACATCAATTTCGTAGCGCAGCAATTTCACGTCGTTTGTCACTTGGCCGGTAAACTTCACCTCTTTCGAGCCAAGGGCGCGCCCTTTGCCCGGCGCATCGGCCCAAGTGAGGAAAAAACCGACCATCTGCCACAAGGCATCGAGGCCGAGGCAACCTGGCATGACCGGGTCGCCGGGGAAATGGCAATCGAAAAACCAAAGATTGGGGTGCACATCAAGTTCGGCCACCACTTTGCCTTTGCCGTATTTGCCACCATCGATGGTAATTTCAGTGACCCGATCGAACATGAGCATTGGCGGCACTGGCAATTGCGCCGTGCCGGGTCCTCGCAATCCGTTAAAGCCACATTCCAGAAGTTCGTCTCTGCTGTAAGCGGCCTTGCCAGTCATCAGAATTTACGCCTTTGTGTCTCAATAAGTGGAGGAAAGCGCATAAAGCGCTTTCAAATGAATGTTGGGGATTTAGTCATCATCTGCGACAGGGTCAAATCGCAACCCTAAGCGCTTCCGGGTTTGAGAACAAAAACCCAAAGGCTTCATCAGAGGAAAAAGCCCTATTGCGCTGTTTCGGCGTTGACGCCCCAGATTGACGATACGGGCGCCCATCCCTTGGCGCCGCCCGCTGAAATGAGCGCCCACCCATTTTTCACCCGCCGGCGACGCGCGATCACGCCTGCCTCAAGCACGCCGCCTTCTCTGGCGTTTTCACGAGGCCCCGCGCGCAACGTCACCGCGCTTAAGATCAAAACATGCTCAGGGCCGCGTATGGTGCTGGCATGCACCCAACATTCGTCCCCCGCCGCATCGCGAACCTGACGCCAATTGTCCCGCGTCTCAGCGATCACGAGCAACGGCACGTGGCGATGTTGAAAAATAAATTTCGGTGGATGGCGTCGGCTTGGGCCCACCCGGCAATTTGTTGGCTTATGGGCCAACTCAACAAATCGCGGGACCGGGAACCCAGAGGGCGTGTCGCGCCGCACAATAATATCTTCCGTCAGCGATTGCGCTGCACGATCAATCGTTGCCCTTGGCGCACCATCGCTGGCGATCGCAAAATCCACCATGGCGACGAAAAAAGAGAGGACGGTGCAAGAACAAAAAATGATTAGGCGACGAACCACAACGAAAAATTCCAAGTGCACCGCGCCAATTGTGCAAGCCAACAGGCCATAAACAGGCGCAAAAACCAATATAAAAAGCGCGTTGCCGCCCCCGCGACGGCGCGGGGCATCGCCCGGTGTGAGCCCCGACATGAACAACGCCCATTGCTTGTGTCAAAAGGCGTGTTAACACCGGGTTAACCACGTTCGCGCCTCGGCGTGAAAAGCGACCCCGCGCGCTTGCGCGCGACCTACCAACGGCGCGACGACGGGCGCCAGCCGGAAACAGGACGGAATTTAAGGCCTATGCCCAGCGCGCCTCCCCCCCCTTCTGAGCAGCGCCCTTTGAAAGTCGCCGTCACGCGTCGCCTGCCCGCCCCCATTAGCAAACGATTGGGCGACTTGTTCCAAACGACCCTGAACGACGACGATTCCCCTCTGGATCGCCGCGCGCTAATCGCGCTTTCAGAAACCCACGATGTCATCGCCTCCACCATCGGCGATCAACTGGACGAAGATTTTTTTAAGGCCGCAGGCGCCAAGGTGAAGCTCATCGCGAATTTTGGCGCCGGGGTCGATCACATCGACATCGCCGCCGCTAATGCCCGCGGCATCATCGTCACCAACACGCCGTCAGTACTCGCAGAAGACGCCGCCGACATGGCGATGGCGCTCATCTTAGCGGTGCCCCGTCGCCTCGTCGAAGGCGTCAAAGCCCTGGAAGAAGGCGCCTTCACCGGATGGTCGCCCACTTGGATGTTGGGCCGTCGTGTCCGAGGTAAAAAGCTTGGCATCATTGGCCTTGGCCGCGTCGGCCAAGCGGTCGCCCATCGCGCCCGGGCCTTTGGCCTTGCCATCCATTATCACAATCGCAGCCCCATTAATCCGCATATTGAGGAAAGCCTCGACGCCACCTATTGGGACACCCTCGATCAGATGCTGCCACGGGTTGATATCGTCTCGATTAATTGCCCCCATACGCCCGCGACGTATCACCTCTTGTCCCGCCGTCGATTGGAACGGTTGTCATCCCACGCCTATATCGTGAACGTGTCGCGGGGGGAAATTATCGATGAAGAAGCACTGGCGGACCTGATCACCCAAGGGCGCCTTGCCGGCGCTGGCCTCGACGTTTTTGAAAAAGAGCCGCGCCCGAACGAAAAACTCTTAAACGCCCCCAACGTTGTTCTTCTGCCCCATATGGCGTCAGCCACCGTAGAAAGCCGCGAAGAAATGGGGGAGCGGGTGATCATCAATATCAAAATGTTCGCAGACGGTCATAAACCACCGGATCGGGTGATCTTAGACTTAACGTGAGCGCCCTTGCTCTGAAGAGGGCGCCAAAGGAGGAAACGACCATGTCTAAACTCTCTCACACGCTGTCACGCCCCTTACAACGGCGCACGCTGCTAAGCGGCGCCTCAGGCCTCGCCGCCGCGGCGGCCGCGCCAACTGTTCTGGCGGCCGCGACCCAGGACCCCGTGACAGATGTTAAGGGTAAATCCGTCCTCATCACCGGCTCAAGCTCGGGGTTTGGCAAGCTCGCCAGTTTGCATCTCGCCCGCGAAGGCGCGCGGGTCATCGCCTCCATGCGTAACCTCGACGGCGGCAAACACCCGGAAGCCCAAGAACTCGCCGATATCGCCTCTGACGAAAAATTAGACCTCCATGTCGTCGACATCGATGTCTTGGATCCGGCCCTTATCGCATCGGGGGTCGCCGCCGCCGAAGAGATCGCCGAGGGCAAGCTTGACGTCCTGGTCTCCAACGCCGGTATCGCACTTGCCGGCCCCATTGAGATGCATGACGAAGAAGCAGCGATGCTTCAGTTACAGACCAATCTGTTCGGGCCCCAACGTATGGCCCGGGCCGTCCTGCCGGCGATGCGCGCGCAGAAACAAGGCTACATTATCCAGATTTCTTCCCAGCTCGGGCGCATGATTTTGCCGACAGTGGGAATGTATTCGGTCTCAAAATTTGGTGTTGAGGCGATGTTTGAAGCCATGGCCTATGAGCTTGCGCCCCATGGCGTTGACGTCACCATTATCCAGCCGGGCGGCTATCCGACGAAAATCTGGGAAAACGGACAGCGTTACACCAACACCCTCATCAGCCGGACCAGCCAAAGCATGCAGCAGGAATACGAACCCCATCTCGCCATTACCCAAGGGTTTCTTAACGGCGGCGGCACGACGGATCCGATGGACATTCCGCGCGCCATCAGCGCCTTAGTCTCAACGCCCGCCGGCGCGCGACCTTTACGCAAACCCGTTCACCCCCGGGCAGAACGCATGAAGGAGGCGAACGCGGTCATGGCGAAACTGCAGGCAAATACGCTGGGCGCCGGGCCTTTCGCGGCTTGGCATAAGGCGGTTGCGGAATAACCGGACGGCAGGAATCACGAGGCGAGGCGCACCATTAGATCCGCCATCATCAAATCGAGATGGGCGCCGCCGCCGTTCTTAAAGACCGTAATGTCATCCGATGATCGGTTAATCCCACTACCGGTCAAAAAATCGTATAAATCGCCCTCAATATCTTCCGGTGACAAAACACCGTCGGCGATTGGAAGGCATAGCTCGCCAATATGCTCGACCGTGGTTTCCCGGGCGTCGACAAAAAGTCGTCCCTTGGTGATCAGCCCATTATCTGCTTCGCGCCGGTCAGGCCGATGGGCCCCGATTAAATCGACATGGGCGCCCGGCGATATCCAATCCCCAGACAGGACCGGCGTCGCCGATGCCGTGATTGTGGCGATTATATCGGCGCGGCCCGCCGCTTGTTCCAAATCCTCTGCGGGGCGCACAATGCCTGAGGATATCTGCCGGGCGACCTGCGTCGCCATGTCGGGTCGGCGCGCCCATATCTCCACATGGTCGAGGGTTGGAAACTGATCCGTATAGGCCTCAATCAAGGGCGCCGCCATGGCGCCTGCGCCGACGACCAAGAGGCGCTTGGGGTTTTTCTTGGCCAGCCATTTGGCCGCTAAAACTGAATCTGCCGCCGTCTTCCACTTCGTCAGTAACGCGCCGTCAATCATCGCCGTGAGCGCGCCGTCGTCCGCGCCGAAATACAAAAACACGCCCTGCACGGTCGGCAAAGGCGGGGAGGCTTTTGGATTATCCGGCAGGACGGTCACTGATTTAACCCCAAACCCAAGCCCTTCAATCGCAGCAGCCCGACTTAGAAGATCACCCCTGCCAACACTGACAAGGGCATCTTCAATCGAAGCGCGCGGCAATTGATGCCCTCGCTCCAACGCCGCGGTCGCGAGCGACCATGTGAGCTTGCCGTCCAGATCCGCGGGCCCGATAATTCTCATAGTACTGACTTTTTCCTTATGCCCCGCCCGCGCCTTCTGTGGGCCAGGTATCTGACAAACGATACCCCTCCGGCCACGGATCGGCGGGATCGAGCCATAGCTGGCGCGTGCCCGTCAGCCAGGCTCGCCCTTTGATGGATGGCGTAACCGCTGGTCGAGCGTTGATCGCTGTAACGTCTTCAATGCGCCCTTCAAACGTTGACCCGATAATCGAGGACGCCGTCAACACATACCCTTCGCCCGCCATGCCCCGCGCATGCAGCACCGCCAGGCGCGCTGAAACGCCCGTGCCCGTGGGGGAGCGATCAATCTTTCCGGGCTTAATCGCCACGGCATGGCGCGTCTCGCCCGCGGTCGCACCGCCCGTCACGGATGTGGTGAAAAGACAAAAGGAGATATGGCGCCAATCTGGATTGTCCGGGTGATGAAAACCAATTTGGTCGTTAGCCGCGTCTGAGATCGAAACGCCGAGGGACGCCAACGCCTTCGCTTCTGACGGAACAAGGTCAAGCCCCAGTTGGCCCGCCTCCACAATGACGAAACTGTCGCCGCCATAGGCGGTATCAACGGTCAATGTTCCAACGCCCGGCACGTCGAGGCGCGCGTCTAGTCGATCGGCGAAGGAGAGAACATTGCGGACCGTCACCGCCTCCACCCGTCCCTGTCGGCATTGGGCGCGCACCGTGATGAGGCCGCCCGGCGCCTCCAGCGTCAACATCGTTTCCGGCTCCGTCATGGGGTGGAGGCCTGTTTCCAAAATAACGGTGGCCACGCAAATCGCGTTCGAGCCCGACATGGGCGGGGTGTCTTCCGGCTCCATAATGATAAAGGCAAAATCCGCCTGCGGATTTTTGGGCGGGACCAAAAGATTAATATGGCGGAAAACCCCGCCGCGCGGTTCGTTCAACACAAACCGCCTTAGGCGGTCATCCTGCGCGATAAATCGGGATTGCGCCCACAGGGTGTCGCCGGGCGGCGGGGCGACGCCGCCGACAATCACGTCGCCGACTTCCCCTTCGGCGTGACAACCGACGATGTGAATTATTTTTTGACTGCGCATAACCGGCCAGAGGATAGGCCGCTTACCCGCGAAGGCCAATAAGCCGAATGTTAACCGAGCGCGCCTTCCACGACCCGCGTGATTTTACCGCTTTCGGTGACTTCCATCGCAAGGCGGCGCCCATCACGCAGGCGCAATTCAATCTCGTAGAAAAAACCACCCGTGCGGTGCACCGACGCCTCAACAAAGGTGATCACGGCGCCCGGCTCCTTTGCCAGCACGGCGTTCCGCACTGGCGCGGGGAGGTCTTCTTCGCGTTCTTCGAATTCGATTTCGTCAAGGTCGCCGTTCGCAAAGACGTCAACTTCAATACGGCGGCCATTATCCGCAAGGCCGGAAAATTCGTAGGTAAGACGGCCCTTTTCCCGGTCGGTGGTAACCGCCGTAAAATGAATGCCCGGCACAGCGTTCAGCGCCGTATCAAGCGCCGCTAAGGGTGCCGCTTCAATTGATAGGGTCGCGGCGACAGCGATACCGCCGGAGGCGGGAATGAACGAAGCAAGCGCCAATGAAAGGCGTTTTAGATGACGGGACATCGCGGGTCTCCAGATGGGTAGGAAATAAAACGTTCGGCACGCTTATCCCCGACGCCATCTTTTTGCACCTGCGAAATCGAGAAGTTAACGACAATTAACCGGCAGTTACATGCCGACTTTTTTGACTATTTGACGTAGTTCTAGAAACGGTCGCCATTGGCGCGAACCAAGGGCACACGACCCTAATCACCGGGGTTTAGGACCCGGCGCTGTTGTCTCTGAAATTCGAAAGGAACGCTGAAATGACATCAGCCCAGCGGGAGATGTTGCTCGCCACATTATCCATAGAGACGCCACCATCCATCTCGATCACATGGTCAACGCCAATGGCGTTCTGCGCTTCGATGACATAGGCGCGGCCAAAAACCTGACGGTCATTATATCGGTTGATGCGCTTGTAATCGTCACCGGTAACAGGGCGGCCTAACTCCCAATTCGCGAAGAAGACGAGGGTCGAGCATTCGCCCCCGGCGCAATCGAGGCCGCGCACCCAAAACTGGATGGGCCCCGCCTGGGCTCTGGCGACGGGCGCGCCGGTGGCGGCGTCTTCGGCCATGGTCGGCGATAGCCCAGCTTCTTCTAGAGCTTCTTCGATCTCTGCCCCTGTGAGCCCGCTCTTGTTCTGGGCCTGCGCCTCGGTCGCGGTGAACACAAATGTCAGCACTGCGCCAAGAATAGCGATGGTTTGCACCGTCGTTTTACCGAAGATCATGATATTCATTGCGCCGTTTCGCCCCTCAACTTTTTCTTCCTAAAGATCTTGCCGTGAAGAGGACCTGCGGATCAAGGGCCGAACGCAAAGGTGATCCCGGGGGGAATGCCTTGCAAACCGCCGCAACAAGCCGTTTCGTCGCGTTGACAGGCGATCCGGCCGCTCTAATGTCCCGTAAAACCGAGAAAAGAGATTAGAGGCGCCGCTTCGCGGCAACAGCCTTTAAGGAGATTCATGGCCAACCCTGACAGCCACCTTGGCGCCTACGGCTCCAATCATAAAGAGCGTCAAGCCCTGCCGCTTTCACCCCATCTGCAAGTTTGGCGGTTCACCGTCACCATGGCGGCGTCCATTACGCAACGTGCTACCGGAGTGGCGAATGTGACGGGCACGGTGCTCCTGGCGTTTTGGGCGATTAGCGCCGCGCGGGGCGAAGCAGCCTTCCAACCCGTTGCAGCCCTGCTCGCCTCGCCCATCGGGCAGCTCGTGATCTTTGGGTATATCTGGTCGTTATCGTTCCATCTGCTCGGTGGTCTTCGCTATCTTTATACCGACAGCGGCAGGGGCCTTGCGCCCGCCACCGCCAAACGAGCGGCGTGGACCGCTTATATCGGTTCTTTCATCATTGCATTGATCATCGCCGGCGCGGCCCTTGCCGCCCGCGCCAACGCCTAAGAAGGTTTCTCCCATGTCCCACAAAGGCACCGGCACATTTGTGATGCAGCGCGCCAGCGCCGTTATTCTCATTCCCCTGGCCATTTGGTTTTTGATCAGCCTCGCCGCCCATGCCGGCGACAGCCATCAGGCGACGCTCCTTTGGTTGAAAAAGCCCCTCGTCAAAATTTTGTTCGGCGCCTTCGTCTCCATCGGCGCCATTCATGGGCGCATCGGCATTGGCGAGATCATCGAGGATTATATCCATGGCGGGCTCAGGGGCGGTCTTTCCGCCCTGAATTGGATTGTCGCCCTCGCCGTGATCGTCGCCACCTGGTGGGCGCTTTTCACCATCTAGTTTTTCGTCAGCACAGGACTGAACGCCATGACGACCTCTTACGAGATCATTGACCACGAATACGACGTCGTTGTTGTCGGCGCCGGCGGCGCGGGCCTGCGGGCGACACTTGGGGCCGCCCAGGCCGGATTGAAAACGGCGTGCGTCACCAAAGTGTTTCCCACCCGCTCCCACACCGTCGCGGCCCAAGGCGGCATCTCAGCGGCCCTTGGCAATATGGGCGAGGATGATTGGCGTTGGCATATGTATGACACCGTCAAAGGCTCTGACTGGCTGGGCGATCAGGATTCCATTGAGTACCTGTGCAAAAACGCGCCGAAAGCGGTCTACGAACTTGAGCATTGGGGCGTGCCGTTTTCGCGCACCGATGAAGGTAAGATCTACCAGCGCGCCTTTGGCGGGATGACCCGCAATTTTGGCGAAGGTCAGGTCCAGCGCACCTGCGCCGCGGCTGACCGGACGGGCCACGCTATTCTGCACACACTCTACGGGCAGGCGGTAAAGCAAAAGGCGGAGTTCTTTATCGAGTACTTCGCCCTCGACCTCATCATGTCCGATGACGGCGAATGCCAAGGCGTGATGGTGTGGAAGCTCGACGACGGCACCATCCACCGTTTCTCTGCAAAAATGGTCGTTCTGGCGACGGGCGGATACGGTCGCGCTTATTTTTCCTGCACCTCCGCCCACACCTGCACCGGCGACGGCAACGCGATGGTGCTGCGCGCAGGCCTACCGCTACAGGATATGGAGTTCGTTCAATTCCATCCCACCGGCATTTACGGGGCGGGCGTTCTGATCACCGAGGGCTCCCGCGGTGAAGGCGGCTACCTCACGAACTCCGAAGGCGAACGGTTCATGGAGCGCTACGCGCCATCCGCCAAAGACCTCGCCTCGCGAGACGTCGTCTCCCGCGCTATGACCATGGAAATCCGTGAAGGGCGCGGCGTTGGACCGGGTAAGGATCATATCCACCTCAACCTGAACCATTTAGACCCGGCGATCCTCGCTGAACGCCTGCCCGGCATTTCGGAATCCGCCAAAGTGTTCGCCGGCGTTGATGTCACGAAAGAGCCGATCCCGGTTCTACCGACGGTTCACTACAATATGGGCGGCATTCCGACGAATTATCACGGTGAAGTCGTCACCAAGAAAGGCGATGACCCTGACGCCGTCGTGCCGGGCCTGATGGCCATCGGCGAAGCGGCGTGTGTGTCGGTCCACGGCGCCAACCGCCTTGGCTCTAATTCCCTGATCGACCTCGTGGTGTTTGGCCGCGCGGCAGGGTTGCGCTGCGCAGATGTCGTCAAACCAAATGGCGGCGACCGTAACTTGCCGAAGAACGCCGGCGAAGAAGCCCTCGCCCGTCTCGACCGTTTCCGCTACGCCAAGGGCGATACGCCAACGGCCAAGTTGCGGGACGACATGCAGCGGGTGATGCAAAACAACTGCGCCGTTTTCCGCACCGGCGAGGTGCTCGAAGAAGGGCGCGGCCTCATCAATGACGTCTACAAGGCGATGCCTGATATCGGCGTTACCGATCGCTCTATGTTGTGGAACACGGATCTCGTCGAAACACTCGAATTTGACAATCTCATCGGCCAGGCCGTTGTCACGATGGAATCCGCCGCTAACCGCAAAGAAAGCCGCGGCGCCCATGCGCGTGAAGATTTCACCGAGCGCGATGATGAGAATTGGATGAAGCACTCCATCGGCTGGTTCCAGAACGGCGCCGCAACGTTGGATTACCGCCCTGTCCATGAATACACGCTGTCGGATGAGATGGACTACATCAAACCGAAAGCGCGGGTGTACTGAGCGGGCGACTATTTTCGCACTGCAACGAAAAGGCGCGATGGGGTCCCATCGCGCCTTATTTACTTTAGCAATAACGGAAAATTTAAAACCCTGCCCCCTATCCAAGATGATTCGAATCTGGCGATATACAACTTATCGCTGCATTTGAATTTATATTGGGTGCCTCATGAACGACCTGCCCTTTCTTATCGATGAACGGTTTGGCCAGTCCGAGGTCGAGGACCAATCAAAGGCGTACGAAACCGCGACGCCTTTTCCGCATATTGTGATTGATAATTTTCTTCGACCGCAGCATGCAGAATTTCTAGCAAAGCATTTTCCGACGCCCGACCATCCGATCTGGTTGGATTGGCGCAAACGCGCGCCCAACCAATACGGCAAACAGGGTCCCGGCGATGCCCGGAAATTTTCATCCCTCCCCGGCATTTTGCGCCTCGCGCTTCAGGAATTTAACGCCGCGCCCTTCCTCACCTATCTTGAGCGTCTCACCGGCACGAAGCGTCTCCTCCCAGACCCGCATTTTACCGGCGGCGGCATGCATCAGATCCTGAACGGCGGCATTCTCGATATCCATACGGATTTCAACTACTATGAGCGCTTAAAACTCTACCGTCGCGTGAATGTCCTGATATACCTCAATGAAGAATGGAGAGATGATTTCGGCGGATCATTAGAGTTATGGGACGGTTCTGTTCGCGATGGCGGGAAATGCGTGAAATCCGTCGCGCCCCTTTATAACCGCGTCGTAATTTTCAATACCAATAAACGCAGCTTCCATGGTCATCCGAAAGAATGGAATGCCCCGGACGGCGTCACACGCCGGTCCATTGCACTTTATTACTACACAGCGGAGAAAAACGAGGGCGAAACCTACGATCGCCTGACCGACTTTCAGGGCGTCGCTTCAAAAGCAGTGCCCGACGTCGCGTAACGCTGACGCCAGCCAAACCCGGCATGCGCTACCGTCTACTGAGAAACGCGTTCTAGAGCGGAGAAAACCAGCGCGTGCGATGGGTATGAACGTCCCTGTCATGCCGAAACGCGCTTGTGGATACGAGCACCAACTCAGCGCGACCAACCAATAGCTCAGAGGACACAAGACTGGCGCCGTAAGGCCGCGAAAAACGGCTATCGAGGGAATTGTCGCGATTATCGCCAAGGACGAAGAAATGCCCCTCCGGCACGGTCAGTGGACCGAATGAATCTGCGGGACTGGCCCCTCTATCGATAACGCGGCGCGCGCTTTTTTTGCGCCCCTCCCCGGCAAACGCTCTTCATAGGCCCGCACTCGCGCTGCACCACCCTTGCATTCGCGACTACAGTTTTTACCCGCCGTATGCAGAATAATATGAAAAAATTTCGAGGTATCGCCTTTGCGTCACCGTCCACCAGCATTCACAAAATCACGGATATCCTTCGCAAGCTTCTCCAATGACGGCTGATGGATATACATCATGTGGCCCGATTCATAATAGGTGAAGGTAATGCGGTCGCGGTCAAAGCCGGGCTGGGCGAAGGTTAACTCAGTGCCAAAAAAAGGCGTCGCTTGGTCATAGTAGCCATTCGCCGCGAGGATACGCAGATCCTTGTTCTGACGCATGGCGCGCTCAAGATAGGGCGCAACATTGACATACGAATTCTCACCGCCCGCGCGGCCCGTATCCCAATCCCAGTTCCGAACGCCGCCAATGGTCGTATACCGATCATCAATATCGACGCCCAGATCGTGGGTGAAGTAGTCAAGCATCGCCCCGGTATAGGCCGCGTCAATGCCGTAGAATGACGGGTCGAATTCAGGCCGCTCGCCGATGGTATCGGGCTCTACCCCTGTGAACCGCGAATCGAGGCGGCCGACAGACAGCCCCTCGTCCCGGCGCAATTCCCGCATGAAGCGCTGAAGCGGCACGCGCAGATGCGCCCGTTCCAAATAGGCGGCGTCCAACCCGGTAAAGACCGCGAGGCGTTCAGCCGTTTTTTGGGTGCGTTCTTTGTCGGCATCCTGTCCAATGACAAGAGTCGGTAGGTATTCTTCGACGGCAAACTCGCGCGCTGCCTGCAGGTAACGCTCCAACGAACCGCCCCAAGCGGTCTTGTTTACCTTGCCATGATACCATGCTGTTGCAGCATAAGTCGGTAACAGACCGACATAACCAATGTCATTGCCGGCGTCTGTTGCATCAAGACCGAAGCTCAACACGGTCGAGACCAGGACCACACCGTTAATCGCGATATCGGTCAGCCCGCCTTCCAGCGCATTGATAAGGGCCGCGGACCGCGTGGTGCCATAGCTTTCCCCCATCAGGTATTTCGGCGAATTCCACCGCTTTTGTTCCGTCAGCCATAAGCGGATAAATTCCCGCAAGGAATCGGCGTCAGCCGTCACGCCCCAAAACGATTCAGGCTTCGTCTCGCCTAAGGCGCGGCTAAAGCCCGTACCCACGGGATCAATGAAAACAAGGTCGGCGACGTCCAAAATGGTGTGGGGGTTCGCCAAGATATTAAACGGCGCGGCGCCATCGTCGAGCGGCGCGCCTTCGGCCGTGTCCGGCAATTTCACCCGGGTCGGCCCAAAGGCGCCGAGATGGAGCCAAAGGGAGGCCGACCCTGGCCCGCCATTGAAAATAAACGCCACTGGCCGGGAGCGTGGATCGCCTAGCCCTTCGGCCAAATAGGTCGTTGCGAAAATCGCGGCGGTGTCGTCGCCCTTGGCGTTTTTAATGAAGGTCTCACCAGCGATCGCGCGATAGGCGATCTCCTTGCCGTCCACGCTCACCGTGTGACGGGTTTCAAAACGACGGGGCGCGCTTTTGTCACTCTCGGTTTCAACCGGTTTACCGGTCATTTCCTTTTTCATTTCAGGGTTAGCGGCGTCCTGGGCTGAGGCCGATAGGGGCGCGAGCAACGCGGCGGCGCCTATAATGACCGAACGAAAAACCTTTGAAAAAGAATGGCCGCGAAACATCTTGTGTGATCTCCGAAATAAGCAAGGCGAGGAAACATTCATTCATGAAGTAGTGACTGGGCGTTAAGTAGTGACTGGGCTTTGCGCGAGGCGCAAGCCGATACAAGTATTACGCTACAGCAGACTTATTTTCACACTCACCTCTGTGATGGGGGCCACATAACCATGAAAATCCTAACGCACCGTCTCATTTTGGGAGAGTACGAGGCGCTCATCGCACCCGGGGCCGGCGCCTGTCTTTTGTCTTTCACCGCGATGGGCAAAAACGTTTTGCGCCTTGCATCATCCCCCGAGGCTTGCCGTCGGGATCCGCGCGAGGCGGCCTGTTTCCCCTGCGTCCCGTATTTTGGTCGGCTTTATGATGGGCTGACGGTGAACGGAAAAACCTTCGAGGTGGGGCCAACCCTGGCGATATGCGACGCGAAATCCCCGCTCCACGGCGAAGGATGGATCACCCCCTGGGAGGTGGTGGATGGTCACGAAAAACGCCTTCTTTGTCGTTTGAACTATCAGCCTGTGAGGGAGGGCGCCTTTCCTTTTTCTTTTGCGGCGATGCAGGCGTTCGCCCTTACCGACGATGGCCTGACCATCACCCTTCGCGTGACCAATACTGACACAACAGCCTTTCCCGCTGGATTGGCAATCCACCCGTTCTTTGAACGCCATCCTGAGACGCGGGTCGCGTTTTCCGCCGCTTCCTTTTGGTCACCACCCGACACCTCCCTCGCCATCCCGGACGAGATTGGCGCGGGGACGCCGGCGCCCCTCCCACCGAAGACCCGTGATCACAGCTATGCATGGCCGGATCAAAACCCTGATCGCAAAAATGGTCTGCGCGAAGCCCATATCATCCAGCGTGGATTTACGGTGCGCATAGCGTTTGATGCCCCCGCCCTGCATCTTTATGCCCCTGAGAGCGAGCCCTATTTTTGCTTGGAACCCATCACCCACCTTCCGGGCCTATTGTTGGCGGAAAACCGTCCCCTGAACGGCCGCCTGATCGCCCCCGGTGAGGGCCTATCGACCACCGCGCAAATTGGCCTCATCACCCCGTGATCTGCGTTTCGTTGGTGCGCCTATCGTTGAGTTGAGCCATATTGGCGATTGAACACCAGCAGATGGCAAAAGGAATTGAGCGATGAGCACCGCCCAGAAAATGGCCGCCGCCAATACGACGACAAGCAGCGCCGAAGCGGGGCCCCTCGCTTCGTCATGCTTCACCGTCGAGATCAAAGATCATATCGCCCATATCCGGTTTAACCGTCCGGAAAAAGCAAATTCCATGATCGCCGAGTTTTGGGAGGACCTGCCGCGGGCCGTCGACGCCATCTCCATGGATGGGGAGGCGAGGGTCATCGTTCTGTCTGCGGAAGGAAAGCACTTCACGGCGGGCATGGATATCTCCGTGTTCATGAAAGGCGCGCTCAATAACGATCCAGCGAACACGCAAATTTCAGCCGAACATTTTAGACACACCGTGCATGTTCTCCAGGAAGCTTTCACCGCCTTAGAACGGGCGCGCCAACCGGTGCTCGTCGCCGCTCAAGGGGGCGTCATCGGCGGCGGCGTTGATCTCGTGACGGCCGCCGATTGCCGATACGCCAGCGCCGATGCGTTTTTCTGTATCCAGGAAACCGCTATTGGGATGACGGCGGATGTGGGCACCTTCCCCCGTCTTGCGAAAATTATTCCTGAAGGATGGGCCCGCCAAATGGCGTATACGGCCGAACGCGTGCCAGCGAGCAAGGCGAAGGAAATCGGCCTCGTGAACGAGGTCTTTGATACCCCCGAAGCGCTTCTCGATGGGGTGATGGAGATCGCAAAACAGATCGCCGCCCATTCACCGTTAGCGGTAACGGGGTGTAAGCAAATGATCACCTATGCGCGGGACCATTCGACCCGGGACGCCCTTGATTATATCGGCGTCTGGAACGCAGGCATGTTGCGGCCGGAAGATATCCGCGAGGCCTATACGGCGAAAGCGGAAGGGCGCACGCCGGAATTCAGCGGCTTAAAAAAAGTGGATGGCGCGCTTTGAAAACGGGTGAGAAACACCTGCAAAAATCCCTCGCATGACGGACCAAGGCGTATTTTAGGCAAAATTCACCTTCCCACTTAACGGCGCTTTCATGCCACTAGCGTTAATGTGTTGACGTTAATTGGGAAAAGATCATGACAACGCTCTTCGACTTTTACGCCATTATATTACTCCTGGCGTCCCTATCGATTTTTATTATTCGGTATATCCAGGAAGAACCGCCCGTGATGCCCTATCTTGTCATCGCGTGTACCTGCGCTGTCGGCAACTGGCTGGCGGACGCTGGAGCGCCAGTCGGCGGCCTCGCGCTTATGATCGCCGCATCGTTTCTCTTTCTGAGCTGCCTGCTCTATCCAAAATTGCGCAATATGGGCGACGAAGCGGATAACGACGCCGCTTAAGCCCTCGCCTCGATGACGCTCCTGCGACCTTGACACGCTTTGCGGCCCCAAAGCGCCTCGCGTATATCCTGCCCAAAGACGTTTTTCGAGGGCTCACCGCGCGATGGTTCAACTAACGCTTCCCAAAAATTCTAAAATTTCTTCAAAGGGCGCGACCCATAAGGTCGGGGAAATCAAGGGCAAATCTCGCCGCTTTAAGGTATATCGCTACGACCCAGATACGGGCGACAATCCGCGGGTGGATACCTATGAAATGGACGCTTCCAGCGTCTCCATGGTGCTCGACGCCCTCATCAAGATTAAAAACGAAGCCGACCCCACATTGACGTTTCGGCGTTCCTGCCGGGAAGGCGTTTGCGGGTCTTGCGCCATGAACATCAACGGCGCCAACACCTTGGCCTGCACCAAGGGTCTTGATGAACTGGGCGACGGCGACATCAGCGTTTATCCGTTGCCCCACCAACCGGTGGTGAAGGACCTCGTTACCGATTTATCCAAATTCTACGAACAGCACGCCTATATCGAGCCATTCCTCCAAGCGGACGCCGCTGAAAAAACGGAGGAGTTTAAACAATCCCATGAGGAGCGCGAAAAACTAGACGGCCTCTATGAGTGCATCCTGTGCGCCTGCTGTTCGACCTCCTGCCCTTCCTATTGGTGGAACGGCGATAAAGAAGCCGGCAAAGATGAGTATCTCGGCCCGGCCGCCCTTCTTCAGGCCTATCGGTGGCTTGCCGACAGCCGCGACGAGGAACGGGACGCGCGCCTCGATAAACTTGAGGATTCCTTCAAGCTCTATCGCTGCCACACGATCATGAACTGCGCCCAAGTTTGCCCCAAAGGCCTCAACCCAGCGAAGGCCATCGCGGAAACGCGCAAAATGATGGTGAACCGGCCGAAAAAATAGCCGGAAATGATCGGCATTTGAGGATAGGCGGCCCTTAGGCGGCCGCCCTCCCTTTTTTATGCCCGCGGGACTGTCTATTTTCTCTCCTATGAGCGCGATGAAAGACCTCGACGAACGCACGCAAACTGTCTTCCGGCAGCTTGTGCAAACCTATCTCGATAGCGGCGAGCCCGTTGGATCACGCACCTTGTCACAAGACGAGCGGTTGGGCGTATCCGCTGCGACCATTCGCAATGTGATGGCGGATCTGACGGATATGGGCCTCATTTGCGCGCCCCATATCTCCGCCGGTCGGATGCCGACGGATTTGGGGCTTCGCCTATTCGTCGATGGCATGATGCAGATCGGCGATCTCAGCACCGAGGAACGCCACGCCCTTGATATCGCCACCCGGGGCGGCGATGGCGAAACCATTCTAGAAATGGCCGCCGCGAAACTCTCAGGCCTGACGCAAAGCGCCAGCCTAGTGGTCGCGCCCAAAAAAGAAACGCCGCTGCGCCATATCGAATTCGTCGCCACGAGCCCGGACGAAGCGTTGGCGATCCTAGTTTTTGATGATGGACGCGTTGAAAACCGCATCATGAAGACACCGAAAGGCCTGCCGCCGTCATCCCTTATCGCGGCGGGGAACTTCCTGTCGGCGCGGTTGCGGGGCAAGACCATCAGCGAAATGAGCGAGGTTGTCCTGGACGAGGTGGCGACCGAAAAATCGGCCCTCGACCAGCTTACCGCAAAGCTGGTGGCCGACGGGGTGGCTGAGTTCTCTGGCGGCGATCGTTCGACCCTTATTGTTCGCGGACGAGGGCGTTTGATTGACGAGGCAAGCGATGCCGATCTCGAGCGGGTTCGGGTCCTGTTTGATGATTTGGAGCGAAAACAGGACATTATCGATGTTTTAAACGCCGCCAAAGACGCCCAAGGGGTCAAAGTTTATATCGGCGCTGAAAACCAGCTGTTTTCGCTCTCCGGATCATCGGTCATTGTCGCGCCCTATCGCGACGCCTCGCGCCAAATTGTTGGCGTCCTGGGCGTTGTCGGCCCGACAAGGCTCAATTACGCGAGGGTGGTGCCCGTCGTGGATTACACCGCCGAAGTCGTTACCCGCGTGTTAAGCAATGCGGGCGCGGCGACGTCATGAGTAGGCTTTTTTCAACGCCAATCGCGCCAAGGATTTATGTTGCACAGGCGTCAACGGCCCGAGCGGCCGGCCCCCTCACCGATACGAAATGGCGCGCCAATCGCTTGCAATGCCCCCCACGGATGCGTACATCGCGCGGACCTAGTCGGGTGGGCGTACCACCCTCTAGCTTGGCGATCTCGCCGCTTACCGGCGCTTCATGTTAGATCTCGGCATACTGGAAAATAGCGCCATGAAAGAGAACACTCGGGAAGCGGCTTAGAAAGCGAACAAAAGACAATGAACAATTCCCCGAAGCCCGGCATGACCGCCGGAGACCACGAGACGTCCGAAAACGACATGCCACAAGACCCAATGAACCCGACTGATCAATCTGCTGAATTCGATCAGGATGATGACGATGCGATAAACGAAGAAGAGTTGCTGGACCCTATTGCGGAGTTACAGCGCCAAAACGCCGAGTTGAACGATCAAATCCTCCGTCTCGCGGCGGAACTGGAGAACACCCGCCGGCGGGCCGAACGCGAAAAGAATGACGCCGGTCGTTACGCCATTCAAAGCTTCGCGCGAGATCTTTTACCCGTGTCCGATAACTTCGAAAGGGCCCTTGCCGCCGCCCCGACGGACGGCGCCGACGCCGGCGTTCTTCAAGGCCTCGTCGATGGGGTTCGGATGACGGAAAAAGAATTACTCTCCGTCCTGGAACGCCATGGCGTGAAGAAGATTGATCCCACTGGGGAGCGGTTCGATCCGAACCTTCACCAGGCCGTCGCCCAAGCCCCGGCGCCCGGCGTCCCCGCTGACCATGTCGCTCAAACCGCCCAAACGGGGTTTGTCCTTGGCGATCGCGTGCTACGCGCCGCAATGGTGATTGTGTCGACGGGTGGGCCGACTGATCAAGGGGGTCAGGATCAAAGTGAGAAAAGTGCGGCGACTGACGGAAATGACGATCTCGGCGCAAACTTAGACACGAACGCCTAACAGCACTCATCGGTGCGAAACCAATTTCACGCGTAAGAAGGTTACGCGTGATTAACGATACCCTACGGGTTATCCGCCGACGCTGCTCATCGCGACGATCTGGAAGTTGTTAATCACCACCGCGCCATTCAGCAGCACCGCCATGGTGAACATGATCAGCACAAAGCGGTGGGGAAACCACAAAACCATGAGGCTCACCGCCGCCTGTAGAAACAGCTTCGCGGCGATCCACCCGGCGCCCGCGTTCTCCATCATGTACCGCAGAATCGGGTTGGCTTCTTCTGCGCCGCCCAAAGCCAGCGCGAGGGTGGTGGACACAATATCTAAGAGGCCAATGAGGTTGTACACGATGACGATGCAGATGGAGGCGGCGCGGTTCAACTCATCGTGACGAGACCGTTCGGCGTCATCGACGAGGCGCTGGCGCCGTTTTTTTGAAAAAATCAGAAACACCGGACCTCGCGTAGAGTTAACAAAATCGGCCTCATCGTTTTTAGAGCCCAAGCACGTTCAAATCAGACAGAACGCCCTATCTTTGCGATCTGTTGAGCAGTCGCCGCTAAAAGTCGCTGGCACAATACACCCAGATTGCTGATCGACGACGCGCCCTCAAGGAGATAAACTGCAAAAGTCATGTCAGGTGAGTTAGGACAGGAAGATCGGATGGTCCAATCGCGGTTATCGGCACGATCAGCGCCGCATGCCGCGCCGCCGAGTTTTCTCACCATAACCATGGCGCAAGGCGTCATTATGGCCGAACGGGCCTGGCCATTGATCATCGCGGCGGCGGGACCTTTGGTCGTTTATCTCGCCATGGCCTTGCTTGGCGCATGGACCACGCTTCCACTGGCAGCCCATTGGGCGTTGTTGGTCATCCTGTGCGCCGCCATGGGCGCCAGCGCGTGGCGCGCCTCGGTTGTCCTCACCCAAGTTCAGGCTGGGACAGACTATGACGCCTCCCCCCGGAAAACGCGCGATAACGCGTCGCGTTTTGGCACACGCAGGATGCGTATCTTTGCAAGCCGTCTTACCGCGAAGGACCGATTGGAGAAAGACGGGGCCGTGCGCCATGAGGCGTTGAAGTCCCTAACCGATACGCCTTTCGAAGAGGTGAGGTCGCCACGTCAGGAGGCTCTTTGGCGGGCCCATCAAGACCGCATGACGAACGAAGCGCGCAAAGCGCGCCTTGGACGCCCACGCACCCTCGTCAGCGTCATCGACCCCCTTGGCCTGCGATATGCCGGCATCGGATTGCTCGTCTTGACCCTTGTCATCGCCGGCGATCAACGCCTGGACCGGCTCGCAGGCGCCTTTCACCCTACGGACCCGGGTTTTCGCGAAGGCGGCGTCGCTGATTTGTGGATTGAACCACCCGCTTATACCGGGCGCGCGCCGATCTATCTTCTAAGAGCCGATGACGGCTTGGACGGCATGCAGGACCAAGTGACAGCGCCCGTCGGGTCGCGCATCGTTATGCAACCGCGGCGAAATAAACGCCTACGCCTTGAAATGCGCACGCGGAACGATCGCCTCAGGGCGACACGCGAAGACGAAAAAGCCTCTAGCCGACAGGTGTTAACCCTGACCTCGAGCGGTCTTCTCCGGCTCTCAGGCGGCGGGTTGGAAAGCGGCTGGCCCATCGCCGTAACGCCGGATCGCCCGCCATTTCTTCGAATATCGGAACCGCCGACGACCACTCGCGATGGCAAACTCGCCCTTTCCCTTGATATAATTGACGATTACGGACTGACTGACGCTACGGTCCGTATGCAGCTTGATTCAACACAACCTCGCCCCCTTGACGCCCCCGCATTTGATGGCGCGAGTAAAGAGACTGTCCGCGAGATAAGCCTTCACCCGCCAAGAGGCCTGACCGGCACCCGTCAATTTGACGTCGATATAGAGTCTGATCCATGGGCCGGGCTTGTCGTCACCCTATCGGTTGTCGGTGAGGACGCCATTGGGCAGCGGGGAGAAACAGACACGGTCAGGGTAGAATTGCCCAAGCGCTTTTTTAGCAACGCCCTCGCCCGCACGGTCATCGAACAACGTCAAACCCTGGCGGTGGCCCCCAGCCAGTGGCGCCGCGCCGCCTTCGCGTTCAATGGCGTCACCCTGGCGCCCGAGGCGTTCTATGACGATGCATCAGAGTATCTCCTTTTACGCACGGCCCAAAAACGCATCGCCAATAAAGCAGGCGATAATTACGACGAGACCGTCGAAGAGTTTTGGCCCCTCGCCCTGCAGCTTGAAAACAAAGTTTTGAGCGATGCGCGCGCGCGCCTTGAAGCGGCGCAACAGGCCTTACGTGACGCCATCGCGCAAGGCGCCAGTGATCAGGACCTTGAGCGCCTTACGGAGAATTTACGCACCGCGATGCAAGAATATCTGCAGGCGCTTGCCCAAAACGCCGACGGCGAGGGTCAACAACGGCAACAACAGGGCGCCACCCAATCGCTATCCCTTGAAGACCTCAACAGGATGCTCGATTCGGTGCGGGACCTTAGCCAATCGGGCGCGCGCGGCGCTGCCCAACAAGCGCTGAATGATCTGCAAAACCTCCTGAACAATCTGCAGCTTTCCGGCCAAAGCGGCCAGGATCAACAAGGGCAAGGTCAGGGCGGGGAGGCGCAAACCGGCCAGGGCCAAGGCGGCGCCGCCGGCCAAGCGGCGGATTTAATCAGTCGCCAGCGCGATATCGCCAATGACACCTTCGCCCGGCGCGGCGACCCAGAGGCGCGCGGCGCCGATTTGGCCAATAGAGAGCGAGAATTGGCGGGCGATTTAGCCGAGATGATTGAAGAATTGCGTAGTGATCAGGATGCGTCGCAAAATAATACGTCGGAGACGGCGCCCAATGGCGACCCGGGGGAACGGAACGGACAGGGCGGAGAAACTGGTGACGCAGATGGTCAATCAGACATCGCCAATGCCAAACGGGATGCGGACCGCGCGCTGAACAGCGCCCTTTCGGATATGCGCATTGCCGAGAGCGCCCTTGATGGAGATAACTTCCGCGCGGCGGGCGCCGCCATGGAACGCGCGATCAGGAACCTACGGGAGGGCGCAGAGGCCCTCGCCCGCGCTGACGCCGCGCAAAGCGGGGGGCAACAGGCGGGGCAAGGCGGACGCCAGGGACAAGGCAGACCCCAACAAGCCCAAGGGGGATCACAAGGCGGCCGCTACGACCCCCTTGGACGCCCCATTGGCCGGCCCAACGCAGGCGATGTCGATGTGCCCGGCCTCAGCGAGGGTGATCGCGCCCGCGCGGTGCTGGAAGAATTACGCCGCCGACTATCGACCGGCGAACGCACCGAGGAAGAAATTCAGTATCTTGAGCGACTGCTAGAGCGGTTTTAGGCGACCTCGTTTAATCACACCGCCGCCTCATCGAAATGCTCGGCGAGCAGTCGTCGAAACCATGAATGAGCGTTATCGGTCGTGCGCGACGCATGTCATGCGATAAAACTCGGCAATGCATCCACATTTGACGCCTGAGGCGCAATGGACATCCGCCACGCCACAGCGCCTAGTGACATCAGGTAATCATTGCATGCAATAACACTATTGCCGCCATACGCGCTTGGCGCAAATGCACGCCCCGTCCGTATGAGTGACTCATCCTCGTAAATCGCGCGTAACCGAGCAAGGCCCCGGCTCGCCGCCGGTTGCGATAACGCCAATCGGCGAGCGGTGCGCGTTACGCTTTACTCCTCCAAGAGCCAAAAAAGCAGTAGAAGCAAGGTTCGATCGATATTATCAACTTGGCGCATTCATACACAAAACTCATGCTAGAATTTTTTCTATTGATTTTTAATTTGTATTTTCCGTCGGCAACATGGGGAAACGCTGATTGCAAAATGTTCCACATGACCCCGCCCAATCGCAGATGATGCCGACCACAGATCACAAACTAACGCCCTTTTAAAGACTGGTTTTTTTGCGTGCAATTACTGCCCACCCTGGCGGACACGATTGACGACTCGATCAATCGATAGATCGACGGCAATTGTCGATGCAATTTTTCCTTGACATTTTTCCATATTTCCATAATTATCGAAATATGGAAACAAAAATAGCCGCCGAAACCTTCGCCGCCCTTTCTCAGGAGCGGCGGGTCGAAATTCTCCAACTTCTTGTTCGGACCGGGCCAGACGGCGTCGCCGCGGGGGATCTCGCCGATGCCCTAAAGACCGCTGCGCCCACTATGTCCTTTCACCTGAAAGAGCTTCAGAACGCGGGCCTCATCAGCTCTCGCAAGGAGGGGCGCCGGGTGATTTATGCGGCGGACTATGGCGGGTTGCGCGGCTTAGTAGAGTTTTTGATGGCCGATTGCTGCCAAGGCGACCCACGATTATGTGGCCCTTATATCGTCTCAGCGTCCATCCCCGCCACGGGCGGAACCTAAAGGACCTGCATCCGATCCAAGCCCACTCAACAGCCCTAAAAGGAGAAGCATTGATGAACAGACTCCACGTCCATATGAAGACCCAGGACCTCAAAAAATCTATTGAATATTATGCGGCGCTCTTTGGCCGGGCGCCCGATGTAGAGAAAGAAGACTACGCGAAATGGATGCTGGAAGACCCAGCGGCGAACATCTCTTTGTCCAGTCAACACCGCCCGGACGCCAGCGCCCAAGACGGCCAGGCCATCGATCATGTGGGATTGCAATTCGCCGACCCGGAAACCATGCACGAGGCTAATGCCCGCCTTCTCGACCTTGGTGCGCCAACCCAAGAAGAAATGGGCGCAGCCTGTTGCTACGCCCGCAGCGATAAATATTGGACCCACGGCCCCGAGGGCGCCGTCTGGGAGCTGTTTCATTCATATGACACAATCGAGGCGTATGGCGCGGAATCTAATCTGTCGGCGCTGCCCAAAGTTGAGCAACAAAAAAGCGCTGACAGAACGTGTTGCAGACCGAGTTCCTAATATTTTCCACCGGCGAGCGACCCCGCACGCAGATGAACTCCTGAAAAGAAACAGCAATGCATACGATACTTTTTTTGTGCACCGGCAATTCAGCGCGCTCGATTATGGCTGAAGCCTATATGAACCACGCCGGGGCGGGCCGTTGGCGCGCTTATTCCGCCGGCTCAAAGCCGACGGGCGCGCCGAACCCTTTCGCCCTCAAAACACTGTCAGCCCACGCCATTGACGCTGGCGCGCCGCGATCCAAAAGCTGGGACGAGTTTGCGGCAAACGGGTCCAGCGAGGCCCCGCCTCTCGATGTCGTTGTCACAGTTTGCGACAACGCGGCGGGCGAAACCTGTCCCATTTGGCCCGCGCCAAAAACCGGCGCTGTGCGCACTCTCCACTGGCCCTTCCCCGATCCAGCCGCCGCGACGGGCGTCGATAAAGACGTCGCCGCCGCCTTTGAAACCGTCTTTGCGGATATCAAAATCCGCATTGATCAGTTTCTGCAGGAGGAAAAAGGGTAGTGTCGCTCTCCAAGAAACTCGTTGCCGAAGGCGTCGGCACGCTTTTCCTGCTCGCCATAGTCGTTGGCTCCGGCATCATGGGAGAGACATTGAGCGACGGCAATACCGCCATCGCGTTACTCGGCAATACGATCGCCACCGGGGCGGGGCTGGTCATCCTTATCCAGATCTTCGGCCCTGTTTCTGGCGCTCATTTCAATCCTGCGGTCACCCTCGCCTTTCTCATCCGTAAAGAAATCGCCCCGACAACGGCGGGCGCTTACGTCATGGTGCAAGTCATCGGAGGTATTGCCGGGGTATGGCTGGCCCATACCATGTTTGACTTGGCCATACTTCAAGAAAGCGCCAAAATACGCGCAGGCGCCGGCCAAGGCGTGGGGGAGGCGACGGCCACCTTCGGGCTTGTGCTTACTATTCTCGGCTGCCTGCGTTGGCGCCCCGATGTCATCCCTGTCGCGGTCGGACTTTATATTACCGCCGGTTACTGGTTCACCTCGTCGACGTCATTTGCGAACCCTGCCGTCACGGTCGCCCGCACGTTGACGGATACTTTTGCAGGGATCCGGCCAGCGGACGCGCCCGTCTTTGTCGTCGCCCAATTGTTGGCGGCAATCGCGGCCACGGCGCTCGCCGGATGGCTCTTCTCAGAGGAAGACGAGAGATCGTAAATTTTGACCGGTTTATGAGAGCAGAGCCAACGTCCTTAGAAACAAAATTCAACTTCTTTTGATTGTGCGTCGCTCCCCCGGCGCGTTAACAAATCGTGAAGCGCGGGGGCTCGCGTTGGTCATGAGAGGACGAATGACGTTTGTTCGTATCGTAAAGTCTTGCAGCTCCATCGCCTGGCCGTCGGCGATTTCCATTTCAATCACTATTTTCATCTGGCTCGCCGCGATCTCGCCGAGTGGGGCGACGCAATATGCGTCTGCCGATGTGGGGGATGAAATCGTTGTCCAGGGCGAACGCCAGGGCCCACGCTTTTGGCGCGTCTATCGAAAAGCGGATACGGACGCCATGGCCCCGTCAGAGAATACCCGCAAAAAAGATGCGCCGCCGGAACTCTTCGTCCTCCCGACCGTGCGCTTCACGCCCGATGAGTTTGAATTCTATGACGATCACATCACGCGCATTCTGGATGAGAGCGTCGAAATTCTGACCTCTCCCGAGGCCGGGCTTGGCGGCGGCAATCGCGCCCGGTTGATCGGAACCGCGATCAACACGCTGGTGTTCAATCGGAGCAGAATTTACATGCCGAAGGGCGTGACCCTCGCGGACCGGGTCGGGGCTGACCTTGCCGCTGAATTTGATCGCGAACGCGCGCGCCAATCGCTTCTTGCTGAAAAGAAGCGCGCCGAGCGCAGAGCAAAGAAGAAAACCGATGACCCTGATGATGAAGACGTTTCCAACGACGATAACGACGATAACGACAACGCGTCATCAAAAAGCGCTGACAAGAAAAATAAATTCAGCGAGGCGGCTCTCGAAAAAGCGGTCGGCGATTTAGACGAGTCCCGGCTCCACCCGTTCTTTCAAACCCAAGGCCTGTTTAGCGATTCGATTGACGCCGCCGGGCTTGAAGGTTTTCAGCAAACGGAGCGATATCTAAAACGCCTGACCAAAAAGACGAAAAGCAAACCGCGCGCGAAAATGCGCCCAATCATTACCTATGATCTTGCCTATAAGGACTTAAAAACGGGTCTTCGATCCGTGAAAAATTTCTCTGACGAAACCAATCAACTTTGTATCGCAAGCGCGGTTGAGTTCAGCCAGGAAACGGTGCTGGAGCAGTCCGCGATCGCCGAGGCCTGGGCCACCGGCAACGTGCAGGCCCTGAAGGCGCTGTTGTTAGATGACGCGAGCGGCGCCCCACGCGAAGACGATACCAATGCCTGCTTCGAGGCGGTATCAGCAGAGGTTGGCGAGTTGAAGACATTCAATGGCCAGGCCTTAAGCGATATCGACACGCCAACCCTATGGGCGGATGAACTCGATAAATTATTGAAAGAGTCTGGCGTTCGCATTGCGCTTGTGCCGGCGGGCGTTTGGTTGCGCAAGGACGGGTTGCGCGAGCAGCTTATCGCTCTTGGCTACACCGTTGACGGACCGCCATAAACGCTGGAGCCCCTTCATCAATCCAGAACATCTTCAGTTCGTCGGCTTCCCCTGCCCAGCGCCGCGCGCTAAGAGCCTCTGATGACAGGTCCTTTGCCCCGATATCGCGCGCTTGTGGAAAGCGGCGCCCTCGATCCCGATCCTGCGCAGGAGGCTGTGGCGGAGCGTCTGCAGGCATTGTCGGACGCGTTATCTGCATCCAAGCCGTCGTTTTTCAGCGGGCTCTTTTCCCGTAAGCCTCAAACGCCGAAGGGCGTCTATTTGTGGGGCGGTGTCGGGCGCGGCAAGTCGCTGCTCATGGATATCTTCTACAACAACACCGACGGTCGCCCCAAAAGGCGCGTCCACTTCCATGAGTTTATGGCCGAGACCCATGAGCGGATCGCCCTATGGCGCGCAACGGATGATGCGGTCAAGCGCCGCCACAAAGCCTATAACCGTAAATCCCCCGACGACCCGATGCCCGCCGTCGCCTACGATATTGCGTTACAAGCGGAAATTCTTTGCTTTGATGAGTTTCAAGTCAGCGACATCGCCGATGCGATGATTCTCGGACGTTTGTTCGAAGCGCTTTTCGCCCGGGGCGTTGTGATGGTGACAACCTCCAACCGGCATCCCGATGATCTTTATAAAGATGGCTTAAACCGTCAGTTGTTCCTGCCGGCGATTGAGATGATTAAAGATCATTTGGACGTTGTTGAATTAGAGGCCGCTCGCGATTATCGCCTTCAACGCCTGACGGGCGCGCCGGTCTATTACACGCCGCTTGGTGAGGACGCCGAAATCGCCATGGATGCGGCGTGGTCGCGGATGATATGCGGCGCGGCGGAACGCGAAGAAACAATTCAAGTCAAAGGCCGGGCGATCAGCGCCCCGCGCGCCGCCCGCGGGGCGGCCCGGTTCGCGTTTAACGATCTTTGCGCTAAACCATTAGGGGCAAGCGACTACCTCGCGATTTGCCGGCGTTACGGCGCGCTATTTATCGATCGCATCCCCCAAATGGGACCAGAGCAACGCAATGAAGCCAAACGCTTCGTGACATTAGTCGACGCGATTTATGAAACACGTACAAAGCTAATCTGCTCCGCCGCTGCGCCCGCCGACCAACTTTATGTCGCGGGCGATGGCGCATTTGAGTTTGAACGCACCGCCTCCCGCCTCATCGAAATGCAGTCGACAGAGTATCTCGGCGCCGAGCGGGAAACGACCATCGAAGACGAAAGCGACGAGGCCGCCAAAGAAGAACGACGCGCCATGGCGGCGTTGCTATGAGCGCCGCAGAGGGGGAGCCCAGCGAAAACGCCCGCGGCGGCGAGGTGGCGATACACGCAAAAACATCTCGCAAGATGGGCTTTCCCGAGCTTGTGGCGATCACCGCGGCCATTATGGCGCTGAACGCCTTCGCCATTGATATGATGTTGCCTGCTCTCGGGGTTATCGGCGACGCCTTGGGCGCGGCGCAGGACAATGATCGTCAACTCGTCATTGGCGTTTACGTTATTGCGAATGGCATCGCACAACTCTTTTTCGGCCCTTTGGTTGATCGCTATGGCCGGCGACGCATTTTACTTTGGGCCCTTGGCGGATATCTCATCGGGTCGCTCTTTTCCATTTTTGCGCCAAGCTTCATCATGCTTCTTGCCGCCCGCGCCTTTCAGGGCGTCGCCACGGCCGGCGCCCGCGTGGCGAGCATGGCCATCGTGCGAGACAAATGCGCCGGGCGAACCATGGCGAAAGTCATGTCTTTCGCGCTGACGATTTTCATGGCGGCGCCGATCATCGCGCCCGCGCTGGGTCAGTTCATTTTATTCGCCGCGCCCGATGCGTCAGCGGGTCTTGGCGCGCCATGGCGCTGGATATTCGGCGGATTATTCGTCTACGGCCTAATTGTGACGCTGTGGATTACCTTTCGGGTCCCGGAGACGTTGAAGCCGGAAGCGGCCACCCGCCTTGCCCTGGCGCCGGCATTCAATGCCTACAGGTCATTCATGACCGATCGAAAATCCCTTGGCTATACCATCGCTTCGGCGCTCTGCTTCGGGGCGCTATTTGGCTATATCAGCGCATCGGAACAAATATTTTTGGAGATCTACGACCTTGGCAGCGGGTTTGCCGCCGCCTTCGCGGTGGTGGCGGGCGCCCTCGGGGTCGCGACGTTGACGAACGCCCGGCTGGTTGAACGGGTTGGCATGCGCCGCCTTTGCCATGGTGCGCTCATCGCTTTTGTTCTCAGCAACACGCTGCATGGGTTTTTAGCGGTGGGGGGCGTCGAATCCTTGCCCGTGTTCCTGATATTGATGTCCGCTGCTTTTTTCTGTCTTGGCCTCATCGGCCCGAATTGCTCCGCTCTCGCCATGGAAGATATGGGCCATATCGCCGGCGCCGCCGCCGCCGCCAACGGGTTTGCCGGCACCGCCCTTGCCGGGCTCCTCGGCATGCTGATTGGGCGCGCTTATGATGGCACGACAACCCCGATCGTGGTCGGCTTCACTCTTTTGGGCGCCGCCGCCCTCGCTCTTGTTTTTTGGGTTGAGCGGGGCGCATTGTTCCGCACGGGCGAGGCCATCGCCGGTACGGAACAACCCGCCCCCAAATCCTGATTGATTCGTAACGCTATGCCGCCAAAAGACGCCAACCCGAAAACACGCGTATGCCTAGGCGTTTTTGTCGGGGCCCATGGCGTAAAGGGCGTCGCGAAAGTGAAAACCTATACCCAATCGGATCATGACATCGCCGCCTATGGCGCTGTCGAAAGCGAAGACGGCGCGCGTTCTTTCACCCTGTCGGTCGTGCGGGCCGCGAAGCCGGGCGTTGTGCTCGTCACGGCGCCGGAGATCGCCCACCGGGAAGACGCAATCGCTTTGACGGGGGTCAAGCTCTTTGTCCCCCGCGACCGCTTGCCGGAGGTGGACGACGAGGATGAATTTTATCTCGAAGACCTCATCGGCCTAGAAGCGTTTACCGATGCCCTCCCGTCAACGGATCCACAAAATGCAGGGCGTGTCGCAGCCGTGCATAATTTCGGCGCTGGTGATTTGATTGAACTGAAAGGCGTGCCGGGGAGAAAAGGCGCCGTCCTCGTGCCGTTCACAAAAGAAGCAGTGCCCGACATTGATCTTGCTGGCGGCCGTCTTTTCATTGACCCAATTTATCTCGACGCCACGGATCGCACCGACGGGGACGCGGCTGAAAGAAAACGCGAAAACGAGCGCAACGGCTCCCCCAAGAGCGACCCAGATGACGGGTAAACACCGCTCGGAGAGCGTCCGAAAACCGACCAAAGCGTGATTGCTCTCATGCGCTTCCATGGTAAACTTTGCCAAGGGAAATAAAACGCGGGGGCGGCGAAATGGCGGGCGACAAGACACCAACGGAACAAGCAACATCGGCAAAAGGCATAGGCGGCGCGGCGTTCGTCACAGCAGGCGCTTTTTTCGCATTGTCCCTCCTCTTGTTGTGGGAGCGCAATGATTTATCGACCCGCCTCCATGCGGCCGAAGAAAAAGTCGACGCCGCGTTGTCGGCGGTCATTCCCCCGGAGACTGTCAGTTCGGCCGCCCGGTCCATCTACATGGTGCTGGATGATGGCGATCATGCGGGTACGGCGTTTGTGATCGATCAAGAAAAAGGGATCCTCGCGACCGCCGCCCATGTCGTCGAAGATATGAGCGTCGATGGCGCCGTCTCAGGCGGCGGGATCAGCGCCGTCATCAATCGCGACAGCGGCGCGCCCATTCCGATTGCGGCGATCAAAGTGCACAGCGGGTACGGTGTTTTTCGTGATCTCCTTGAAAACTATCAACCGATCGACCCGACGAGCCCGGTCACCTATGTGGACGCCATTGGCATCGAAGATTTGCCGTTGGATGTTGCGCTGATCTATGTTGCGCCAAAAAACGTCAACACTGGCGCTTATACCTTAGCGCCGACATTGCCTATTGCCTCCCTTGAAACGCTGAACACGTTGAAAGTCGGCGAGCCTATCGCCTCCATTGGTTTTCCCTCCGACGCCATCTTAGGCGCCACCACCGAAATCAGCGCGACCCCTCGCGCTGAACGCGGGGTGATCGCAGCCCTTGTCTCGCCCATTGACCAAGCCCTGAACAGCGATAATCCGATGGCGGAAACTTTGATCGCCCACCGCATGGCCATTGCATCCGGGGCGAGCGGCGGACCGATCTTGAATGGACATGGTGAAATCATCGGCGTGACCAGCCACTCAATCGACTCAGTTGAATCGAATGGCGACGCGATCGCCCAACGCGCCGACGCCTTGCTTGATATGCTCTCGCCTTTCGGCGAAGAAATCGCTCTTTCGCAACGCTACCTGCCCGATTGGCGTGAGCGTTTGTCGTTTTGGCCGCCGGCGAAAAAAGCGTTACCCGCCGTCGCGTTGATGCAGGCCACGTCACCAATCGATGAATTGTCAGAACAAGGCGCGACAGTCAGCGACGCCATTGAGTATTTTAAGACGTTTAAAGATAAAAATACCGACATTGAATTCGAAGCGGTGGAATTTGAACCGTCCGGTGACGGCTTTACGCTCTTCGCGCCTGACCTTATCACCAGTGAAGAAACCGATGCGGATGATTCAAACGGTAAGGTCAGCTTTCTAATTGGGGATAGTGATGGAGAGAGTTTAGAAGACATTTACACCGCCGCCAACACGCCGGCGTTCACCGTCGACGATAGCGGTTCATTTGCGAAGGTGGAATTTTACCTACCGCGCTTCGAAAATCACGTTCTGTTCGCTCTGAACTACCGGCCTCACCCGAGCCCGCTTTGCCGCACAAGGCTATTTTACCGGTGGCGAGGGCATGACGAACTTCTCGCGGCAGGGCCTTCCGATTTCCCGATGTTTTTCCTTCCCGCCATCGATATCGAAGAGATCGACGATGATGATGAAGAGACCGCTGATGTCGTTGTCCAAAAAAAGAGCTGTAAGGACGAGGACAATAAAGCACTCATCGGCGTCGTTTCATGGGAAGCTGACGAACCAACGCCGGATGATCTGCAGGCGGCCTATAATGCCTCCCGTCATTACGCAGAAGCCCTTGAAGCGGGCGGCTTGCGGGCCGTCAGCGCTCGATTACGCAAAGCGGCGAGATGCGCCATGGCGCAACAGCATGAGAAAGCGCAAGCCGGATGTGTGGAAATTATCAACGCTGCTTGGCCGGCGGGAATCAATGGCGCTGAACAAGCAGGCCATTAAAAAAACGCCATCAGTGGTGACCGTGGTCACCATGACGGCCCTGATCACTTTGATCGCCGTGGTCGTCATGCACAGGGGCGTCGCTTGACCTATCTTCAACTTTCACTTCGACGTCGATCTCCCCCGCCTTTTCAAATGTCAGCGACATTCCAAATACGTCGCCCGCCTTTAACGGGGCGCCAAGACCAATCAACATGACATGGTAGGATCCATGTTCCACGGACGTGGTTTCACCGGCAGGCGCCGCAATGCCTTCATGGTGCACTGTCATTGTCACGCGCCCATCGGCTGCGCGGTTTGTGCGGTGGAGCTCGGTGCTTTGCGCGCGGTCAGTCTCCGCCGAGAGCAAGCGATCATCTTCGCCGCCCGTATTAATAATATCAAAAAACACCGCCGCCGGCGCCGTTGGACTATAGGTCACCCGCGCCCATGGGTGATCAATCTTGATCCCTTCTTTTTGATATTCATGGGCTGACGCCGAATAACAGGTAAACGCGACAAGACTGGCGATGGATAAAATAAGAGCGGCGCCGATTTGCAGGGGCAATTTCGTCAAACGACGGTTCGGAAAGGACATTTTGTAACCTGTTACTTCGATAAGAGCTGAAAAGCGCGCCACAAGACACCGCCCGATGGGTTTTCATACCCCCGATTGACGGCGTTCCATGCTCCATAAATAGCAAGCGATCAGGCCATCGCCAGAGGCGCAATCGCCACACCGGGGCGGCCTCACCCCCGGCGCACCCCCAGCGCACATTGTGCTTCGCGCACAGCCGTGGCAGGTCGGGGGCCATGTGGCGCGCTACCGTGATGACATTGTTCCCAGAGTTATTTCCGGGTCCCCTTGACGCTTCCATCCTTGGGCGCGCGGCCGGCGATGGTCTATGGGCCCTCGATACCGTGAATATCAGGGATTTCTCCGACAACGCCTACGGGTCAGTCGATGACACCCCCGCCGGCGGGGGCGCGGGCCTGGTCATGCGGGCCGATATCCTCGCTGCCGCCTATGATTCCATCGACCGCCAAAATCGACCGGCCATTTACCTTTCCCCCCGGGGCGCGCCGCTCACCCAGGCCCGGGCTCAATCGTTATCGGAGAGCCCCGGCCTCATTGCCCTATGTGGTCGATTTGAAGGGGTTGATGAACGATTTCTCGAAGCGCGCGACGTAGAAGAGGTCTCGATCGGCGATTTTGTCTTAGCAGGCGGAGAAATCGCGGCCATGGCGATGATCGAGGCTTGCGTCCGGCTCATTCCTGGCGTACTTGGCTCGGCTCAATCGCTCGAACAGGAAAGTTTTTCCCCACAACATAGTGGCGGCGCCCCTAGAGAGCAGACGACCAAAGATATCGGCCCGTTGCTGGAATATCCCCAGTATACACGGCCAAGGCTATTTGAAGGGCGGGAAATCCCGCCAGTGCTCCTCAGCGGCGATCACCAGAAAATCGCTGCCTGGCGTCGACAGATGGCCATCGAGACAACGCGGACGCGACGACCGGACCTTCTTGAAAAGGTCACAAGCAACGGTCCTCTCCGGCGCGATAAGGAAACATGATCGCTGACGACGATGAGCGACAGCGAAAGAACATAAGGACGCTTGAGTCATGAACATTATCGAACAGCTTGAAAAAGAGCAGGTTGAAGCCCTTGAGGCCGCTGGCAAATCCGTCCCGACCTTTGCGCCTGGGGACACCGTGAAAGTGAACGTGAAAGTGCGCGAAGGCGAACGCGAACGCCTCCAGGCCTATGAGGGGGTCTGCATCGCCCGTTCTGGCCGCGGCATCAATGAAAGCTTCACCGTCCGCAAGATTTCCTTCGGCGAGGGCGTCGAGCGCGTCTTCCCGATTTATTCCCCGCTTGTCGACTCCATCAATGTGGTGCGCCGCGGCAAGGTGCGTCGCGCGAAACTTTACTACCTTCGCGGCTTGCGCGGTAAAGCTGCCCGCATCGCGGAAAAAGTTGACCATCGCGCGAAGGGCAATGCCAAAGGTAACGCCAAGGGTAAAAAGTAAATCCCTCGACCAGTTAAAAGAAAAGGCCCCTTTCGAGGGGCCTTTTTTGTGGTCGCCATTAAGACCGATCATCGCTGCCTTTTTTACAGTTGGTCCCGTTGACCTCTGGGAGGGGATGCTCTTCGGTAATTTTAACACTCACGTTGAAAAGGACCGGCATTATGGCGCAGGCGCTAAACCCTCTTTTCCTCAAATCCATCGCATTGAGCACCCTTATCGCCGCCGCCGCATGCGGCGGAGAACCTACGACCGAGGCGCCCGAAGCCCAGCCAACAATTGTCGAAGTAAGCGCGCCGGTTGTGGCGCAAACCGCGCCGGAACACGAGGCGTTGAAAACGCGTTTTGCCGCCGTGACGCCCCTTCTTGCCACCGAAGTCGCCAATGAGATCCGCGCTGGGTTTGTCGCCATGGCGATGCAAGACGGCGAAATCATCATGTCGGAAGCCGTCGGCCTTGCCGATCGCGAGGCGGACACGCCCATGAGCCCCGATACGCGCTTTCGCATCGCGAGCATGACAAAACCCATCACCAGCGTCGCCATTTTAATGCTGGCGGACGAAGGCAAACTCTCGATCGATGATCCGCTCGCGACATATCTGCCGGCATTCGCAGAAGTAAAAGTCGCGACATCGCTCAGCGCGAACGAAGATGGTGTTATCCCGACGACACCGCCAGAGCGTCCAATCACCCTGCGCCACCTCCTGACCCACACATCCGGGATTGGTTATCTATTCGATGTTGAGACGGATCTTGGCCAGTTGTATCTTTCAAAAAATCTGTACGCGATGGAAGGCGACTTGGAGGCTCGGATCAACACGCTCGCCTCGCTGCCGCTTTATTCGCAACCGGGTGAAAAGTGGATTTATAGCTACGCCACCGACGTTCTTGGACGGGTGGTCGAAGTCGCCTCGGAACAGTCATTGGACCAATTTTTCTCCGAGCGGATCTTTACCCCTCTCGGCATGAACGACACAGAGTTCTCTTTTGATGAAAGCGATCTGGAAAACGTCGCGGTCGTCTACGCCCATGACGAAGCTGGCAACATCATCCGTTATCAAGGCGATGACCAGGGCGGCAATCCGAATGAAGAAGGCGCCGGCTGGTATTCTGGCGGCGCTGGCTTGATTTCGACCGCCTCTGATTATCTCGCCTTTTGTCAGATGTTGATTAATGACGGTGTTGCGCCCGATGGGTCGCAACTGCTCTCCACCGCGAGCCTTGACGCCGTGTTTGACAGCCAAATCGGGCCAGCGGCACGCACGGATGAGTGGCGCGGACAAGGGGCGAGCTTCAGCCTTGCCGGGTGGGTGGCGCTGGCTGACCCATCAAATCCCGATAGCACGAAAGGCGCGGGCGCCTTCAGCTGGGGCGGGTTCTACGATACGGGCTTCACCATCAATCGATATGAGAAATCAGCCTATGTCGTCTTGGCGCAACGCCAACCGACCCCCCATGACAAACCGTCAAAGGCCAACAACCTCATGCGAACGGCATTATTCGGCACACAAACAAACGAATAAATTCTTCGCAATCGCCAATTTTATATGACCGGGTCAAAACCATCACCGCGCGCGGCATAGGCAAAGCCGCCGCGGGCATGATGGCAGACAAACGTCACGCCAAGGGCCGCACCCCAGCGTTTGGCGATCTGCGCATGGGATGGACGGTGAATATCATCCAGAAAAACAGCACAGGATGGGGATAGGAAATCCTTCAGAAGAGGGACCGCCGGCTCCCGCGCATATCGTACTGTCTTCTCGCTTGCGACGGGACCATCCACGAGAAGCAAATCGATCATGCGCTCGCCAATGGCGTTTTTGATCGCGTCTAGATCATACCAAGTCCCTTCCCCGCCCGGCACAGAGGTCATGACCACAGGGGTCGTGGGCGCATGGACGGGCATGACTTTGTCAGCGACGCCTGCCGCCGCCGCCTTTTCCTTCACTTGAGCGAGCCAGCCTTCATGGGCGTCAACCGTCACGACGACGCCGTCGGCGGGGAGTGCTTTTGCAATGTAAACGGATGAATACCCGCTCCCCAATTCAAGCACCATCTGTCGGCGGTTGATCACGATATCGTTCAACACAGTGAGCAAAGCCGATGGGGCGAGCGCATATCGCGTCGCCGGAAAGAACGGCAGGCCGAACCGCGCCAATTCCACCGCCGCCCGCGCATCAAAACCAGGGCGGCGCAGGCGGCCGATACCGGCTGTTATCATATGGGGAAGCGCAAGCACCATGCGTTTATTCCTCTGCGTCCCTGACCTCTCGCGCGAGGCTTTCTCTCGCGGAATTTTTCATTCAAGGCCGCCCGTGATAAGGCCCCTTTGGAAGAAAGCAACGATCATTAGCTGATACGGCCCATGACACCCCTCACCGATTCCCCACCTTCTGCCGGCGCTGACTGGACGGTGATTATCCCTTTTTACAATGAGGAGGGGTATCTCGAGGCGACCCTCGCCTCGTTCGCGGCTCAAACGCTAGAGGCGGCGTACATCTTGGTGGACAACGCCTCGACGGACACCTCGCCTGGGATCGCCAAAGCGTTTGAAGCGAACAATCCGGGGCTCAGCGTGACGTTGATCCGGGAGGAAACCCCCGGCAAGGCCGCCGCCCTCGCCACCGGCATCGCCAGCGCGGCAACCCCCTATATCGCGACAGCAGACGCCGACACCTATTATCCGCCTGAATATCTCGCAAGAGCCGACCGCCTTTTTCGAGAGGCGGGGCCCGAAGCCGTTGCGGCCCTTGCCTTCGGCGCCCCGCCTGAAAGCGAACCCGGCCATGCCGGCGTGTTGCAAAAGGGAAGCATCGTTTCCAAGCTCATGCCCCGCCAATGCCATACAGGCGGATACGGACAATGTTTCAACACCGCCGCGTTAAAAGAGGTGGGCAGCTTTTCCCGCGAGCGATGGCCTTATTGCCTAATGGACCATGAGATTATCCACCGCTTGACCAAACTCCATCACGGGCGCGGCAAACTCCTTTATGCGGCGGACCATTGGTGCGCCCCTTCCCCCCGCCGGGCCGATAGAGGGCGCGTGCGATGGACCCTGCCAGAACGGCTCCTCTACCATATTGTGCCGTTTCACCGCCGAGATTGGTTCTTTTACGAATTTCTGGCCAACCGTTTTAAAGCGCGGGGCGTCTCCGAATTAAATCTTAGGCGGAAGGAATGGCAGGAAGAGAGATCCGCCTAAAATACATCCTTACGCCGACGGACTTCCGCGAACACGTCGACGGCGTTCGCCCCCGTCATGCCTAGCGCGGCCTGCAACGCGGGGTCCGCGGCGCGGAAAAACGGGCTGGTTGCTTGTTCTTCAGCCACGCTCGTCGGCACGGTGGGTTCGTTCTTCGCCCGCGCCCGATCAATATCGGCGGCGCGCGCCTTTAGCCCTTCATGGGCCGGCTCTAGCGACAAGCAGAATTTGGCGTTCGCCTGGGTGTATTCATGGGCGCAATAGAGTTTCGTCTCGGGCGCCATGGCGGCGACTTTTCCGATGGACGCCCACATTTGCGCCGGCGTTCCTTCAAACAAACGACCGCAGCCTAAAGCGAACACCGTATCACCAACGAAGGCGACGCGGTCTTCGGCGAAATGATAAATGATATGGCCGTTTGTATGACCTGGAGTCTCCAGAACTTGGGCTGTGGTGTCGCCGAAGCTTAAAATATCGCCGTCGCCCATCGGCTCGTCGAGGCCGGGGATTTTATCCGCCTCCCCGCGCGGGCCGACAATCCGGCAACCCCATTTCTCTTTTAACGCCAAATTGCCGCCGGCATGATCCCAATGATGGTGGGTGTTGAGAATATGGGTAAGACGCCAGCCCTCAGCCTCAAGGATCGCGTTGATCATCTCGGGGTCCGGCGTATCAACCGTCGCTACAGCGCCGCTACCCTCATCGCGAACAAGGTATCCGTAATTGTCATTAAGGCAGGGAAATTGTCGGATTGAAATCGCCATGGAGACGCCCTTTCATCAGTCGGAGAGAGCTATAGTTTAAGAAGCCAGCGACGACGGGCCAAGTGTCGAAAGCATTAACGAATGGGCTTATAAGGTGTCGCCATGCGCACAGATATTGTGGACCTTCTTCAGTTCTACGACGCGCCCCTTGGCCGGGCGGCGAAAAGCCATATCGCCGCGCGCATCATTGAAGCATGGCCCCTTGATCGTACGAGCCAGCGCGGCCTTCGCATTGCGGGGTTTGGGTTTCCCAACCCCTATCTTGAGCTTTTTCAGGAGGCGGAGCGGGTGATCTCCCTTGCCCCGTCGGGACAAGGCGTGGCGCGATGGGCGGCGCCCACAAACCCCACCCCGTCCCAAGAAGGGGCGCCGTCAAAGAACAGCGCCTGCTTGGTCGACGACCATCATTGGCCTCTGCCGGACGCCTCGATCGATCGCCTGCTCATCGTCCACGGGTTGGAGGAGACGGGCGAACCCCATCGGCTGATGCGCGAAGCCTGGCGAGTGCTTGCCGATGATGGGCGGTTAATCCTCGTCATCGCCCACCGGCGTGGCGCCTGGTCAGCGGTTGACACAACGCCGTTCGCCGCGGGGCGCCCCTATTTACGCGGCCAGGCCTTGCGTTTGTTTGAGGGCGCAATGTTCCGCCCCGAACATTGGACATCGGCTTTATTCTTCCCGCCGACAAAGGCGCGCTTCATGGTGCGCGCCGCTAGCGCCTGGGAGCGCGCCGGCGCGCGGCTGTGGCCCTTCCTCGGCGGGGTGTTGTTGATCGAGGCGACGAAAGACATGGCGCACCCGGTCGCCCAACCAAGCGCGCTGGCGGCGCAACCCGTGATCGCCCGCGCGGGGTTGCGGGCGCCGGAACAAACCGCGCCACAGCGTCCATCGACCGGAGCGCCATTTTGGCCGAAGCGGATGGCCCGCGATCCTATGACCCGTTCCAAACGCGATGATGACGCAGCGACGACATCGTCGCAGCCCTGACGCTTGATCCCTCACCGCTACGCGCACCGCCGGATGAGGGCCCTTGGACGGCGTGATCTTTCTTCGCTATAGGCCACAACGACAGTTTTACGGTCGCCCTTGCACCGCGCAAACGATCGACACAGGAAGATGCCCGCCATGACCACATCGCCGATGAACCGCCAACCGACCCCACGCCCCGGCATTCTTGATATCGCCCCCTATGTGCCAGGGTCCGCCGGCAACCCCGGCGGTCAAAAAATCTACAAACTTTCGTCCAACGAATCCGCCCTTGGCGCGAGCGACGAGGCGATCGCTGCCTATCGAGAGGCAGCCCTGAGCCTGCATCTTTACCCAGACGGATCAGCCGGAGCGCTGCGGGCGAAATTGGCCGAAACATATGAACTGGACGCAGCACGGTTGATCTGCGGCGCTGGCTCGGACGAGTTGATCCAGCTTCTAACCCGCGCCTATGTCGGCGCCGGCGACAACATTGTCATGAGCGAACACGGGTTTCTGATGTACGCCATCGCTGCAAAAGCTGTTGGCGCGACGCCAAAGAAAGGCGCGGAGAAAAACCTAACGGCGAATGTCGACGCGCTCCTCTCTGAAGTCGATGAAAAAACGCGCATTGTTTTCCTCGCAAACCCGAACAACCCAACGGGGACTTATATCCCCAACGAGGAGGTGCGCCGATTGCGCGAGGGGCTGCGTGACGATGTTATCCTCGTCCTCGACGCCGCCTATGCGGAATATATGGAAGACCCAGCGTACCCTGATTATAACAATGGGGCTGACATGGTGGCGACCCACGACAATGTCGTGATGCTGCGGACGTTCTCCAAGATTTATGGGCTCGGCGGGTTGCGGATCGGTTGGGGATATTTTCCATCCGCCATCGCCGATGTGATCAATCGCATTCGCGGCCCGTTCAACATGAATGCCGCTGCCATTGCCGCCGGCGTCGCGGCCCTCAATGACCAGGCGTTTGTCGACCGCAATCGCCAGTTCAACCGCGAAGAGCGCCATAAAATGGCGACAGCCATCGAGGTGCTAGGGCTGGACGTAACGCCAAGCGCTGGCAACTTCCTCCTGGTTAAGTTTCCAACCAATGGCGAAAAAAGTGCAAACCGCGTGCAGGCTCATCTCACCGCCAACGGCATTATGGTGCGGGAAATGCATCCCTATAACCTCAGTGATTATTTGCGCATCTCCGTTGGGGATGCCCAAGCCAATGAGGCGCTGGTGAGTAATTTAGAAAGCTTCTTCCGTGACTGACGACGCCAACGACGAAACGCCTTTGTTCAATACGGTTGGGGTCATCGGCACCGGGCTCATTGGCGGATCACTCGCCCGGGCTATCCGCGCCAATGGGCTGGCCGCCCGTTTCATCGGCTATGATCAGGAAAAGGCCGCCGCCGAGCGCGCCGTTGAAATCGGCATTATTGATCGGGCCGGCGACAGCGTGCGAGAGGTCGCGACCCTCTGTGATTTGATCATTGTCTCCACGCCGGTGGGCGTGATGGCGTCAGTATTACAAGAGGCGGCAGAAGCTGCACATGAAGACGCGATCATTATCGATGTCGGCTCCGTCAAAGGCTCGGTTGTCCAAGCCGCCGAAGAGGCCGTCGGGGGCGCCCATATCGTGCCTTGTCACCCGGTATCAGGGACGGAGCAATCAGGCCCAGACGCCGGTTTTGCCACCTTGTTTGAAAAGCGCTGGTGCATCTTAACGCCCCTGCCCCTTGAAGATGAGGCCTATGCCGCCGCCGTCGAAAAAACCGCCGCCCTGTGGCTTGGCGTTGGCGCTGAGGTTGAAGTGATGGATGCGGCCCATCACGATCTTGCTCTGGCTGTGACCAGCCACCTGCCCCACTTGATCGCCTTTACCCTTGTCGGCGCGGCGGATGATTTGGAGACCGTCACCGAAGCGGAAATCGTCAAATACTCCGCAGGCGGCTTTCGTGACTTCACCCGTATTGCCGCCTCTAACCCCGTGATGTGGCGGGATGTTTTCCTGAACAACAAAGACGCCGTGTTGGAAGTGCTTGGCCGGTTTTCCGAAGAGCTCGCGATCCTGCAACGGGCAATCCGTTGGGGGGATCAGGATATGCTGATGAAATCGTTCACGCGAGGCGCAGCGTTACGGCGCGCCATCGTGGAAGCAGGCCAGGAGACCGACGTCCCGAACTTCGGGCGGGACCATTCAGCGGATAACGAGTAACGTCGATAGCGCTCCGCTGACGATTTCATTCGTCGGCACCATATCAGTGTCAAACCGGCTCTTCATCCAGCTGCACTTCATGACCCCATAGGCGGTGAACATGCCAGACGACATCTTCCGTTGTCGCCCGATCTAGAACCCGGTCTTTTTGCACGAGATGCACGAGGGATAGCTTTCGATCGCCCGCCAAATCAGCGGCGCGCACTTGTATATTCGGTTCGCGCACGCCCAAATCATACATGGAGGCGAGAGCCTCCCGCACCCGGCGGAAGCCGCGATCATCATGGATGGCGGAAACCTCGATATGGGAGTCATCCGCTTCGTCGCTCAACGCGAATAAACGAAACTGCCGAATGACCTTTGGTGAGAGATATTGGAGGATAAAGCTCTCATCACGGTAGTTAGCCCAGGCATCTTTCAAGACATCCCGCCATTCTGCTTTGCCAGCAATATCTGGAAACCATTCCCTGTCTTCGTCATCAGGATCTTCGCAGATGCGTTTTATATCTTCCATCATCGCAAAACCGAGCGCATAGGGATTAATACCTGAATAGCGCGGATCATCAAATTCAGGCTGAAAGACGACCGATGAATGGGAGTGCATAAATTCCATCATCGAGCCTTCATCGATTTGCCCACGATTGTATAGCTCGTTCATGATGTAATGGTGGACGAATGTCGCACACCCTTCATTCATGACCTTGGTTTGCTTTTGCGGATAGAAATATTGCGAGATATTCCGCACAATACGGATAATTTCGCGCTGCCAGGGCCGCAACACCGGTGAGGCTTTTTCAATAAAGTAAAGGAGGTTTTCTTCGGGAAGCTTGATATTGCGCACCTCTTCCTGGCGCTCTTCCATATCCTCTTCTGGCTCTTCGACAGTCGGCAATGTGCGCCAAATATCATTGAATGTTTTACGCTCGTGCTCTGCACGGGCGACCGCCTTGGCGATTTGGTCGGCCTCTGACAGGCGGGGCGGGCGTTGATAGCGGAAAACACCCTGATCCATCAGCGCATGGGAAGCGTCAAGGATCGCTTCAACTTCGTCAAAACCGTATTCGTCTTCGCATTTCGAAATGTATTTTTTGGCGAAGTCCAAATAGCTCAAAATACCTTCCGCATCGGTCCATTGTTGGAACAGGTAATTGTTCTTAAAAAAATGGTTATGGCCAAAGGCTGCGTGAGCCATGACGAGGGTTTGCATCGTCATGGTATTCTCTTCCATTAGGTAAGAGATGCATGGGGACGAATTAATGACGATCTCATAGGCAAGCCCCTGATACCCTTTTTGATACATCATCTGGTCACGGGCGAAATGCTTGCCGAAGGACCAATGCTGATACATCAGCGGCATGCCGTGGGAGGAGTAGGCGTCAAGCATCTGCTCTGTTGAGATGATCTCGATCTGATTTGGATAGATATCGAGGCCAAGATCGTTGAGGCCAATGTCCTCGATAGCATCGAGGGCGGCTTTCAGGCGATCAAACGTCCACTCTGAATCGTTATACAAGAGATCGGGACTGACGGCGACATTCTCAGACACTATCGGCTTTCCTCTTCTTGCGGATTAAAGCTTGAGCGGTTCAGCGGGCCATAAATTTTCGTCAATTTGATATTGGCGAAAATGGCGCTCGCCACGACCGGCGGCAGCACCATAAGCTCTGCCCATGGCGCCGGGTCTTCGCTCAACACTCCTGTGAGGATTGCGCCGGCCCCGACCGCAACAAAGAAAAGCGATGTTGTCGAGACAATCGTGATCCAGATTTCATTCAGGTCGCCCCAAACCACCGGCTGCCTCGGCCCAATCGCATCCCGTAAGGCGTAGACGGCGAATAAGAGCATACCGACGGGCGCGGCAAGGAAAACGCCCACGGTGAAGGCAAGACTATAATCCCTTGCAAAAACCAGCGCCATGTCTGTTGCTTCCACTACGCCGCCTCCTTGTTCTTGGCGAACAACTCTCTGAAGACGGGGAAAATATCAGACGGCTTGGCGATGCGTGTTTGCGCGAATGTGGGCCACCCGGGGGCAAACCCACGATAGGCGCGCCACAACTCCGCCCCACTGTCTTTGTCGGCGAAGACTTCTAATTCCCGTTCATCCAAAATCTCTATATAGGCATAGTACTGAGAAATCGGCATCACCTCAGTTTCAAGCAAGTCAACGCATCGTTTAGCGTCACCGCCTTGGGTGTACCCATCAGAGGCTTGGGCAACGTAGATATTCCACTCACCGGCCGGATAACGATCCTGTTGGACTTCCAGCATTTTTTCTAGCGCCGTGGAAACAACCGTCCCGCCCGACTGGCGGGAATAGAAAAAGGTTTCCTCGTCTACCTCTTCGGCATGGTGGGTGTGTCGTATAAAGACGACGTCCACTTTTTCGTAGCGCCGCTTTAAGAAAAGATAGAGCAGCATATAGAACCGTTTAGCGAGGTCTTTTTCACGTTCGCCCATGGAGCCAGACACATCCATGAGGCAGAACATGACCGCCGCCGTGGTATGCACTGGCTTCGGCTCATAAGCGTTATACCGAACATCCAGGGGATCAATGAAAGGCGCCCAGCGACGGCGGCGTTCCATTTCATCCAGCTTGGCAAGAAGCGCCTTCTTCTCAGCAATTTCATCGGCATCAGGCGATGAAATGCGTTCCAGGGCAAAAAGGCGCTCTTTTAGCTCATTCATTTCTTTGGTGGAGGGGCGATGCAAGGCGAGGCGACGCCCATGAGCATTACGCATGGTACGGACAAGATTGAGATTAGTGGGATTACCCACCACAGTGATGCCCGCACGCTTAACTTGCGTCGATTTAATTTCCTTCAAAGAGCGCTTCACAAGATTCGGCAGCTCTAAATCTTCAAAAAAGATATCGAGAAATTCGTCCTGGGTCAGCGTGAATTGAAACGAATCCTCGCCATCACCGGAGTCGCTCGCTTCCTTGCCGCGCCCCTTGCCTGCCCCTTTGGGGGGCTTTTTCAATCGATCCCCTTCGCCGAATTCTTTGTTGCCTGGCGTCACCCACTCACGTTCGCCCGCCTCCGGGTTTAGGCGAAAACGCGGCTCCTTCGTTGATTTCGTTGGGATAGAAATCTTTTCACCCTTGTCGAGATCTTTCAAGGATCGGTCCCGTAGGGATTTATTCACCGCATCTTTGATCTGCGTCTTCGCACGCTTCAAAAACCGCTGGCGATTGCCAATGGACTTGCCTTGGGGGTTTTTCCGGCGGTCGATGAAATGGAAAGAGCTCATAAATTAATCCAGAAGCGGCATGAGACAGTCTCGCGACGACGCCGCCTTTGCGCGGTTGCGGAGGAATACGCAGAACAAGATATCGGGGCGGAAAAACCCGCCCCCGCCGTGATCAGCCCGCCTTATTCACGCGCATATACCATTCGACCAACCGGCGAACCTGGCGGGAAGTGTAGCCGCGCTCCGTCATGCGATCGACGAAATCATCATGCTTCTTCTCGGTTTCGGAATCTTTCTTGGAGTCGAAGGAGATCACCGGCAGCAGGTCTTCCACCTGGCTGAACATGCGCTTTTCAATGACGTTGCGCAGTTTCTCATAAGACGTCCATCTCGGATTCATTCCGTCATTATTCGCCCGAGCGCGTAAAGCGAATTTCACGACTTCGTTGCGGAAATCTTTTGGGTTCGCAATGCCGGCGGGCTTTTCAATTTTTGACAATTCAGCATCAAGGGTGGCGCGATCCAACAATTGACCCGTGTCCGCGTCTTTATAATCTTGGTCCTCGATCCAAGCATCGGCGTAGGCGATATAACGATCGAATAAATTCTGACCGTATTCGGAATAACTTTCCAAATACGCTTTCTGGATTTCTTTGCCGATGAATTCGGCATAACGCGCCGACAGGAACGATTTGATATAGTCGAGATATTTCTTCTCAACTTCTTCGGGGAATTGCTCCCGCTTGATCGCCGTTTCCAACACATACATCAAGTGCACCGGGTCGGCGGCGACTTCATCCGTGTCAAAATTGAACGTCTCAGACAGTACTTTATAGGCGAAACGGGTGGAGATGCCATCCATACCCTCGTCAACGCCGGCCGCGTCTTTATACTCTTGCATGGTCTTGGCTTTCGGATCGGAATCCTTCAACCGCTCACCATCATAAACGCGCAGTTTCGAATAAAGGTTCGAGTTTTCATGTTCGCGCAGGCGGGTCAGCACTGAGAAGCGCGCCAACAAATCGAGGGTTTCCGGCGCGCAGGACGCCGTCGACAATTCCGAGCTCGCCAGGAGCTTTTCATAGATCTGCCGCTCATCGGAAACGCGCAAGGAATAGGGGACCTTGATCACGCTGATACGATCCAAGAATGCTTCGTTGTTTTTATTGTTGCGGAATTGCTGCCATTCACTTTCATTGGAGTGGGCGAGAATAACGCCTTGGAAAGGGATCGGGCCCAACGATTCCGTGCCGACATAATTGCCTTCCTGGGTGGCGGTCAGCAATGGATGCAAAACCTTAATGGGCGCTTTGAACATCTCGACGAATTCCAGTAACCCCTGATTCGACCGACACAAGCCGCCGGAATAGGAATAGGCGTCGCTATCGCTTTGGCTGAAATGCTCTAACTTGCGGATATCGACTTTACCGACGAGCGCGGAAATATCCTGGTTGTTTTCGTCGCCCGGCTCAGTTTTGGAGACCGCGATCTGGCGCAGCTTTGAGGGATAAAGGCGCACGACATCAAATTTCGAAATATCCCCGCCGAACTCATCTAAGCGTTTGACCGCCCACGGACTCATCAGCCCGGTTAAGCGGCGCTTTTCGATTCCGTATTTGTCATCAAGCAGAGACTTTAATTCATCCGTCTGGAAAAGGCCGAGGGGGCTTTCAAAAACCGGTGAGATTTCCTGACCCGCTTTGAGAACGAAAATCGGATGTTCTTCCATCAAATCCTTCAAGCGTTCAGCGAGGGAGGATTTACCGCCGCCGACGGGCCCCAGAAGATAGAGAACCTGGCGTTTTTCTTCGAGCCCCTGGGCGGCGTGGCGGAAATAGGAGACGATGCGCTCAACCGTGTCTTCCATGCCGAAGAAACCGTCAAAGGCTTTGTACCGACGAATGGTTCGATTGAAGAAGATGCGCGAGAGACGCGGGTCTTTCGAGGTGTCGAACATCTCCGGCTCGCCGATCGCTTTGACCATGCGTTCAGCGGCGGACGCATAGTACATCGGATCATCGCGCGCCGCGAGCAGGTAATCGCGAAGGCTCATCGCCTCCTGCTTCACCTTCGTGTAACTCTCCGCAAATAGGTCAAATACATCTAACGCTTCGCCGGTCATTGGTCTCGCACTCGCTCTTTGCTACTGGCGTCTCGGCCTGCATCGCTGACCACCGCGCCGATTACCCTAATTCGTCTCTCTAAAACTCTACGGTCTCCTGCCGCTCTAAACATAAGGGCGCTTGATCGGTTCGATCAGCGCCCCAATTCCTTAACCGCTCCTAAATCGCCGTCCGAACCATCGGCGTTGGCGCAGCATCGGTTTCCTCTCTTATCGTCCGAAAACGTTTCTTCATTTCTGATGTGGGCGCGCAGGAGCGACATACAAGCGTTTCTACGCTTAAAGTTTGTCGCTTTTATCCATCTCGCGTCCATGATCGCACTCTTTCTCCGTCGGTGGTAATCTTCACATCAGTTGATTGTTTCTATTGCATTTTCCTAATTCTTGGCCGGTCGCACCGTGCAAACGGCCGACAGCGGGTTGGTTAAAGTTAACCCATAGCGCCTTAAAAAAGCGTCACTTATAATAATGTAACGCGATTACGGCGAACTTGCGACAGGGCCCCGGCCGCAATTTGTAAACTAAAATGCACAAATGCGAGAAATTCCGCCGTATGCGCCCTTTTGGCCACCGTGGAAGAAACCGTTAACTCTCCTCAACGGCGGATTTTTCACGTATAACGAATGATCATAATGTCTTGATGTTGCGCCGCAATGTTACCCAAGAGCGTTGTGGTCGGGATCCGTGCGCCATTGCTTTGACGCCGGGGAGGGTTTCAGTTGGCGGTCATAAGCGACTTCAATGCCGCGATGCAGGACGGCCCGGGATGGGTTCTCGCCTGGGTGAATTTTATGGGGGTCATCCTTATGATGGCCGTTCCGTTTTCTTTTGTGCGGATTGAGGCGCGCTGGGCGCTCCTGGTAATTGCGCTGACCATGCCGACGATGCTGTTTTTGTTCGCGCAACTTGGGTACGTCAGGTTACTCGGCGCGGTACATGTCGTTTTCTGGTCGCCTTTCGTGATCTATCTTTGGCGCAGACGAAATTCCTGGCGGGTCAAAGAAACGCTGTCGGGTAAGTGGATCGTCGTTTTGTTTATCACGATGATAGCCTCCCTCGCTTTCGACTATGCGGATGTCATCCGCTATGCCTTAGGCGAGCGAGATCCCGTGACAACGGCAGCATAACGGACTTGCGAGCGTTGGTTTACGCAGCCTCTTCTTCCAGTTTCTGGATCAGGGCTTCAACGCCATTGGCGTCGATGAAAGAAGAAAACTCATCGCGGCGTAGGATCACCAACGACACGCCGGAAACGATAATATCAATCAACTTCTGATCACCGGAACGCAGGCGACGCACCCGCCAATCGACCGATGCTTTCGAGCCATCGTGCCTCACCACATTTGACCGCACAATTACGTCGCGCTTTGAAACGGCGCGCGCCTGTAAGATCTCAAGGGGCGTCTCGCTGACATTAGCGAACTCATCCGCATATTGACGGGAAAGATATCGAGGGAACGCCGCCGCATACCGCTCTTCTTGCTCCGGGGTCATCGAACGACGCGCGCCCCCCAAGACAAGGCGCCCGATACCGTCAAGTGATGCGCCAGCGTCCAAGGCCTCATAAAATAAATCATATTTTTCAGGGCGCGACGTCTCGGGATCGTTCATGATCCTAGCGACCTCGGCGAAAAGACCTTGCGACAATGCCCGGGCGCCAGTGACATCATCCGTCGCAACGACAGCCGAGGCCGCCGCTTCGCTGCTTGGAGCGCCACCGCCATCTTGGGCGTTGGCCGCGAATGGGCTGCAAAACATCAAAGATGCGAGGAGCGAGAGAGCGGTGGTGTTTCTCATATTTTCTGTTCCCGGAGTAACCGCCCGTTCCGGGCGGCAAAGCGACCGATTTCTATTTATTAGCGTCTGCGCGTAACCCTGCGACCTGCATCAACGCGGGCAATACGACTAACATAGCGACCAGCGTGATAACCATCGATAGGGTCAGCATCGCCCCAAGGCTCGACAACCCACGATGGGACAACAGGATCATCCCCCCGAAAGACGCGATCGTCGTCAACGCCGAGAAGAGGACGGCCCGCGGCGTTGAGGTCGCGTAGAGACCGCCAGACACGTTGTCGTCGGACCCGTCATCAATATAGGACTCAATGTCCTTGCGGTGACGACGGTGGCGCATGGCGAGGTGAATGCCGCTGTCAACGCCAATGCCAATCAGCAGGGGCATGACAATCACATTCGCGAAATTAAAGGGCACCCCTAAGTAAACGCTTGCCGATACCGTCAGCGCCATCGCCAACAACAGAGGCGCCATGACGAATATCACCACAGAAATACGGCGCACCAAAATGATTAGAACAAGCACGATGGCGAGCAGCGCCGCGCCGGTTGCTTTCATCATGGCGCGCGCCACCTCTTCGCCCGCCTTTAATGATTGCACCGCACCACCGGCGATATCCGGCACGGCGCGTTCGACCTCACTGACAAACCGTTTTAGGGCTCGGTCATCGCGAACATTTTCAGCCGGCAGCATATCAACCCGCCATAAGCCGCTTTCTGACACATACCGCCGGCGGACCGTTTCTGGCAGGGCGCTTTCGTCGACATAATCGGCGTCTAGCTTACTTTTGAGATTCGCCAAAAACGCGGGCCAATATTGAAATAACGCCGCGTCAAACGCGGCGAGGCGCGCCTCATTGCCGCCCGTCAACAGCTGTTCAATGGCCGACGCCGCCCGGCTTCGGACCGCGTCATTGGGGCTTTCGCGAAGGGCGCCAATAAAGGCATCGCCGGTTGCCGGCAAACTTTCTTGAGCGGCGCCATTTCCCGGCGACGTAAGCGGCGCCTCAATCGCTAACAACAACGGCGCGCTCGCAAACTCGATAAGCTCAAGCTTTTCGTCTTGGTCAACGGGAACAAAGTCAGTCAAGATGCGTGTGTCTTTGACAACCGATAAGGTCCTTGCTTCAGCGGCGGCGGCGGCGGCTTCCGCCTGCGAACTCACAAGGCGCGTAACAATGTAGGGCGCGCTTTCTTCAGAGTTAAAAAGCAAATTAAATCCCTGCACCGATGGCGCATTAGGATCTCGCAATGCCATCGGGTCAGCGTCGAGATGGGCCTCGGGCAAATACTTCGCCGCATAAATCGCAAGCCCCAAGGTGAGGATCGCTGCGGGGATTGCGAGGCGATCCATCAAGCGAAAACTCTTGCGCACATAGCCGCCCGTGGGACGTACAGCTAAGTTTGGCGTCAACGCCATCGCCGCCGGCAAAAACGTAATCGAAATGACAAACGCGATCAAAACACCGGCGCCCGCGATCAATCCTAAATGGGCGATCCCGTCGAAATTGGTCGGTAGGAAAGAGAAAAAGGCGATGGCTGTCGTCGGCGCCGCCAGGGCGAGGGCTGGCCCGACCTCCCGCGCAGCGTCGCGAATTGCATCGGGTAAAGATCGGCCCGCCCCGCGCCCCTCCTCCACATGCAACAATAGGTGGATTGCGAAGTCGAGCCCGAGCCCCACCAACAACACCGTGAACGCCGTCGATATGAGGTTAAGCTCGCCCACCGCGAAGGCGGCAAACGCTGTCGTCAAAATAATCGTGATGACAAGACAGGTGAGGCTGATGAGGGTCAGGTAGAATGACCGAAACGCGATGAACAACAATAACGAGACGAAGATCACCGAGAGGGCGAGGGAAACAAGGATCCCACGCAGCACCGAGCTTAATTCTTCGCCGCGCAAGGCCGGCCCGCCCGTCACCCAGGTTTCCACCCGCCCGGCATAGGCCGGCCCAAGATCACCGATGGCCGCGTTAATCGCGTTGATCGCCTCTTCCGCTGGAACGATACGATCGAGATCTAGATTGGGCAGGATATGGATAAAGCGCAGGGTATACCCTTTGGAACCGTTCGCATCATCATTGCCGCCAAAATGGGCGGCATCAATTGGCGGTGCGACCACATTCAGCCAGGATAACGGGCGGGGCTCATCTCGCATCGCCGCCTCGGCGACCGCCGTTAATTCCTTATACGCCGCTTCTAACGTGCCGCCGCCGAGTTCATTTTGGCTTGCAAGGCCTTCATATTTGGTCAACTGCCCCAACAGCGTCGCGGCCGTCGGCCTTGCAGCGATGGCTTCGATAAAAGCGCTCGCTTTTGTCAGTTTCGCCAACTGTTCCTCAAGCTCGCGTTCTTCTAGGTAAAGTAAGGCGTTAGCTTGAACGAAGGGTTCTTCCACGAGGGAAAAGACGCGTACAAATCGTTCTTGGTCTTTTTTCAAGCGCGCGGTCAAAACCCGCGTGAAATCCTCCGCCTCATCAGCGATGGGCGCTTTGACGATTACGACCAGCCCGTATTTCGCCTCAGGAAACGCATCATTCAGCTCTTTCGCGCGCTCTTGGAAACCCAAAGAGCTCGCCAGCATGTCGCCAGTGTCCGTATTGATATCGAGGGTGCGGGCCGCATAGTCGAAGGCGAAATACGCGCCGACGATCAACCCGATGACGACGACCCATGATCCGCGACGCGATGCGCCCATCCAAAGCGTTAGAATTCGTTCAACCAAGGTCATCGCTTCTTTTCATTCTACCATTATGACGATGCAAAGCTGAAGAAATGGCCTTGCCCGAGCCCGCTGATATCAGCGCACGTTGCCGACATCCCGTCTTAGTCGATGGTGTTTAAGGCTGGTTTTTGGTGAGAATAAGGACAAAAATCGCGCCAAGGCCTTCCGTCCTAGCGCGGCGATCGCATCACGATCCCTTGCCCGCCGCCCCGTCTTAAATCCCAATCCTTACCCTAACCCCAAGAACTAAAATCTTAGGTTCCTAAAGGGATGGGGGCAAGGCCAGGAGCCGCAAAACAATCATTTCCATGAGCGAGCCTAGAGGCAATCCGACGCCTGCCGACGCCAGCCGACGCCTGTCAGACCAGCCGCACGCCCAGGCGCTCCAAAAGCGTTGCGTCGCGCGCCTCGCCCGGATTGGGCGTTGTCAGCAACTCCTCGCCGACAAAAATCGAATTCGCGCCGGCCAGAAAACATAAAGCCTGAGCCTCGTCGCTCATTTTCTCCCGCCCTGCGGAAAGGCGCACGAAAGATGACGGCATTGTAATGCGCGCCACCGCGATAACACGGGCGAATTCGATCGCAGGAATGGAGGGACTATCGCCCAGGGGCGTCTCCGCGATGGGCACAAGGGCGTTCACGGGAACGGATTCTGGCGGCGGCGACATATTCGCAAGCGCCACGATAAAGCCCACCCGGTCTTCCGGGCGCTCCCCCATGCCCATAATCCCGCCGCAACACACTTTCATACCGGCTTGGCGGACCCGGTCTAACGTCTCGATGCGATCTTCAAATGTACGCGTCGAAATGACCTTTTCATAATATTCCGGACTCGTATCAATATTATGATTGTAGTAGTCAAGACCGGCGTCGGCGAGGCGTTCTGATTGTTGGTTGCTCAGCATGCCGAGGGTCATGCATGTTTCAAGCCCCATGGCCTTAACGCCCTGGACCATGTCACAGAGGGCGTCCATGTCCCGGTCTTTTGGCTCCCGCCAGGCGGCGCCCATGCAAAAACGCGAAGCGCCTTCTGCTTTTGCTTTGGCCGCCTCGGCCAAAACGGCGTCTTTCTCCATGAGTTTCGACGCTTTCAAGCCGGTTTTGAAATGAGCGGATTGACTGCAATACCCGCAATCCTCTGGGCAGCCGCCAGTTTTGATGGACAAAAGGCGGGAGGCCTGCACGTCATTGGCGGAGAAATGCTGACGATGCACCGTCTGCGCGCGGAAAATCAAATCAGCAAACGGCAGCGCAAAAAGCGCGTCCACATCATCGCGCGACCATGTTGTTTTCACTCGATCCGCACCGTCCACAGGCTGCTCCTCATCAGTTGATGTCAGACCAGACCTATCGACGCGCGGGGCGGAGTGCAAGGAATTCGTACAAATCGCGCTGGTCCAGAGACATTCAACGGACCGGCGTTACTGCCCGCGCGGTTTCTCGCGGGCCAGCGCGAAATTGGCGTTGCTGGCCGGCGCTGCGATACGGCCATCGGCCCCGCGCAATGACACCGTCGCGCGCCCATCACGATACTCAATGAGACCGAAATTCGCTTCGTAAACCGGATCGCCAAAGCGATAGGGCCCGGGCTCCACGCTGGTCTCCTCGTCGTCCGCGCGCCATCTCGCCGCCGGCAAGTTGATCGAGGAGGACGTGACTTCGGAAAGCACAAATCCGTCCCATTCCCGCTGGTAGTAACCACCGAGATGGCGATCGCCAGACAGAACTAGAAGGGTATGAGGATCGACGCCAGCGTCTCGGATTACCTGGATGAGCTTTTCGCGCTCCGCCGGCAGGGTTCGCCACGCCTCCCATCCATGGCCTTCGGCATTCACCTGAATGGAGGTGACGAGCACGCGATGGGCCGCTGGTTTACGCAGCTCTGCAGCGAGCCACCCCCACTGGGCCCCGCCAAGCATGGTCTTTTGCGGATCGCTATCAGGCAGATACCGCTCTTTGCCCGGCGCGCCTCGCTCATCCGTTTTCTTTAACGGGGATCGAAAATACCTTGTATCGAGAAGGATGATCTGGGTTTGCTCGCCCCCATCGGGACCAAACATCCATGCCCCGTAGACACCCTCCCGGCCGCGGCGCTGATCATCATCGGGCAAGGCCCAAACATACTCGAATAACGCTTCGGCGTTTTCGCGGTGCTCAAACTCAGCTCCGGCGTCGTTCAACCCGTAATCGTGATCGTCCCAAACGGTCAGCACGGGGGTCGATTGGCGCAACCGAGAGAACGGCTCGCTTTGCGCCAAGCGCATATACGCCGCCTTTAGCTCGGGCAGCGCAGGATCGTTGGAGCGGACATCGCCATACACATTGTCACCCATGAGGATCACAAGGTCAGGGTCAGCGGCCCGCATCACGTCATACAGCGCCTGATCTTCGTTCTGCTGCGCACAGGACGCAAAGACGATGCGCGTCGGCGCTTTCGACAAATTCAATGGCGCCGATGGCATGGGGATCGCCCGGATCGCCCCATCAACGGCTTCCGGCGCAGTAACCGCTTCGGGAGCCGTCGCTGCTTGGTCAACGATATCCTTTTGAGTCCCGCCATTTGGGGAAACACAAGAAGCGAGAAGCGCCGTTACGGCCACGGAAATAAAAGCGTTGCGCATAAATGACCCCGTTGAGATGAATAGAAGACATCCGAGGTCTTAGCCGCCGATCGCGATGCTTTTACGACGGTTTTGCAAGAATATTCCTGAATGGGAACATTTTAAGAGCGCGACTAATCACAATGTTCAGCGCGATTCCAATGTTCTAATCACCGGCGATATCCTGCGCCTCATCTTGTCGCGGCGCTCGGAAATCCCCTGGTAGTTCCGACGCCAAATACAGCATGACCGCCCAAGCGGCCACATTCTGGCGAAGATCCGCCGGATCAACCTTGTCTAAAGTGTCATCGGGGGTGTGGTGCAGGTCGAAATAATCCGTTCCATCCTGCTGCAGCGTCACAACAGGCACGCCGGCCGCGCGCAGTGGCTGCACATCCGGCCCACCCCGCGCATTGTTGTCGCCGGGACCAACGCCCAATGGCCGCAATGCGCGCGCCATCGTCTGGGCTTTGACGAGATCGTCTTCGCCGAACCGCGTTTGAAACCGCCAGATGCGACCAGCGCCAAAATCCGATTCCGCCGCAAGAACGTGGTTCTCTAACTCGTCTTTATGGGCCTGGGCGTAAGCGCGCGCGCCGATGAGGCCCACTTCCTCCGCGCCCCACATGACGACCCGTATGGTACGTTTCGGTCGGCCGCGTAATTCATCCACTAACTTTGCCGCCGCCATGGTAATCGCGACGCCTGCGCCATCATCTACAGCCCCCGTGCCAAGATCCCAGGAATCGAGATGGCCGCCGACAACGATGATTTCATCAGTTTCGCCGGGAATTTCGGCGATCACATTTCCTGATGTCGTTTCATCGCGGGTTTCTGTCTGAATGGTGAGCGACACGACGACGGGCTCATCACTAATCCTCAACGCGCGGGTTAATTGATCTGCATCCGGATTAGAAATAGCGGCGATCGGCACACGCGGAACGCCCGGCTCGTAATTCATCGCGCCGGTATGGGGGTTACGATGACTATCGGTCCCGACAGATCTAATGATCGCCGCGGCGGCGCCGCGCCTTCCAGCCTCATTCGCCGCCCCCGAGCGCTTTGCAACCGCAACACCGTAACCCGACCCGTCCTGGGTGCGCGTCATGTGTTCGTCGACAAAAACAATTTTGCCTTCCAACCCTTCTTTTGGTGAGGCCTTTAACTCATCAAGAGTGCCAAAACGGACAATTTCCGCTTGCAACCCCATATCGGACGTCGGAACCGATCGACCCAATGCCGTTGCATAAAGGTGCTGAGGATAAGGCGATACAATCGACGCCGCCTCCCGAACCCGCGACCAATAGGGCAGCGTAAATGTCTCGGTACGAATATTTGAGAATCCATACTGCTTAAAGATCGCCTCACCCCAATCACGGGCGCGCTGTTCATCCTCCGACCCGGCAAGGCGCGGTCCGATTTCCGTCGTTAGGCTTTCGAGAATTTCGTAAGCGCGATCGTCCTTCAGCGCGCGCTCAATCAAGGTATCAACGGCGCGCTGCTGGGCGAGGCTGAGCGCCATATCCTGCGCTTGCGCCGAAAACGGCGCCAACAACGCAATAGCCGCGGTAACAAAACGAAACATGAGCGCTCCTATTCTTTTCTGGGATGATTCTATGCGCACGGCTTAGAGGGTTATCACTGCGCAAAAAATTCGTCACGCGAGACAGACCAAATATCGAGGGTTAGGTGTTGCAACTGAAACGTCTCGCCAGAGTTGGTCTCGCCAATTTTCTTCGCCACCGCTTGGCTGTTGGCGTTTTCGGGATCGATCAGCGAGATAATCCGGTCAAGATCGGGGAACACGTCAAACGTCCACTGCATTGTTGCGCGCGCGGCTTCCGGGGCGTAGCCGCGCCCCCAAAACGCCGGCGCAATGCCCCATCCGACTTCAAGCGCGGGCCATCCGGCGGGCTTCAAAGGGCCGACGCGTCCCGCCCACTCGCCAACGCCGCCATCGGGCCGACGTTCAAACAACGAGAAAAAGCCGAACCCAAGCATTTGCCAATGGCCGAGCTTCGCGGCGAAATTACTCCACCGCAACTCGTAACTCTCAGGCTCTTTCGTCAGGCTTAAAAACCGCGCCACCGCCGGGTCAGCCATCATCGAAATATGCGCGTCGGCGTCTTCAGCGGATAATGGCCGCAAGATAAGTCTATCGGTTTCAAGCTGCAGTGCTTTAATGTCAGCCATTTTTAAGCGCTCTCCCAAATGACAACAGAAAGTGGCTTCTAAAGCGAAGTCCACGCGCATTCAATGCGTGAAACCAACCTCTAAATTTCCCCCATCGCGCGGCTGTCCTTGCACCCAATCCACGCGCACCTTCCCCTCCTGGAAGAACGGGGTGCAACACCCTCCCCAGACAGACGAATATCACGGAGTTTTTTACGCCCCTAACCTCGTGTTTGATTGAAAGCCTCGCCCAAGAAGGCCATCCTGTCCGCGGGTTTTATTGGTGGAGTACGGTATGACGAATATGAAGACGGCCGCCCGTTTGGCGGTGATCGGTATCGCAATGAGCGGCGCGTTTTTTTCGAGCGCGCAGGCGCAACAAACGAACGCGCCAAGCAAAGCGACCACAGCGACGGAGCGGGGCGTTCGGGTGACGCGCGGGCCCGCCATCGTGCGTGATGCGGCGTTAGAAAAATCGTTAGCGGGCGCAAACCGCAGCGGCGCTGCGCAGAACGTCGTTATCAATGTGCGTCGCGGCGTGCGCCGCCCGCCCGGGCTCGTTGTGAAGGGTTTCCGCGGCCGCACATGGCGGATCAACGGCTCCCACGGGATTTATCCCAACCGGGTTTTTGGCATCGTACCACGATAGAAAAAAGTACCACGATAAAAAAAGCCGGCGATGGGCGTCCATCAGCCGGCTTCTATTTGCGATAGAAAGGCGTTTCTAGCCCTTTAACACTTCGTCAGCGCCCTCGAGCACCACATCAACGGCGGGACGATTTCTGTAGCTCTTTTTGTTCGTGTCAAAATCTTCTTCATAGAATTTCGCGCGAACGACGCCTTCGTTATCAATCACGAAAATTGCCGGATGGGGAATACCGTAAACGCGGCTGCCTTCGGCATGTTCTTCATTACGCAGACCAAACGCGTTGATGACCTCAATGGATTGATCCGAAACGAGGGACGCTTTGAACGAATTTTGCTCCGCGAAAATGCGTTGTTTCTCTGGCCCGTCATAGCTCACAAAGACGACGGATAAGCCGCGCTCTTCAAACTCGCCGATCCGCTCGCTTACGTCCTTAGCCTGGCCTTTACAAAACGGGCACCAGTCGAGGGAGCGCACAAAAAAGAGCGCCATGCCGTTTTCGCCCTTTAGGGCGTCAAAATTATCAGGGCTGGCATCTGTATTCAGCTGGTGCGGAATTGTCTCGCCGACCGCTGGGCCTAGTTCGGCTGCGTTTGCGCTGATCGCTGCGCTCGCAACGACGGCTGCGATTGCAAGAAACGTTTTTTGAATGACTCTGATCATGGAAAAACCCCTTTTCTTTCGAAAAGGGGCTTACCAAGTCTTGGCGTCATTCGCACGTCACAACGACGGGAGCAACGCCCATAAGGCGCTCTCCCAAGCGCTAAATCTACTTAAGCGCCGGCTCTAGGTTTTGGCAGGCTTCCATCAACTCGCGCACAGCGTCGACGGAATGGTCAAACATGCCTTTTTCTTCCGGGGTGAAGGCGACCTCTACCACGCGTTCGCAGCCTTCAGCGCCAATCACGATCGGCACGCCGACATACATATCGTTCAGGCCATACTCGCCCGTCAGATAGGCCGCGCAAGGGACCACCACTTTTCTGTCGCGCAGATAGCTTTCAGCCATTTGAATGGCCGAGGCGGCAGGGGCATAGAAGGCAGAACCGGTTTTTAGAAGACCAACGATCTCGCCACCGCCCTTGCGGGTGCGATCAACGATGGCGTCGATTTTGTCCTGGGTGGTCCACCCCATTTTCACCATGTCGGGCAGCGGGATGCCGGCGACAGTGGAGTAACGGGTCAACGGCACCATGGTATCGCCATGACCGCCGAGGACGAACGCCGTGACGCTTTCAACGGCGACGTTGAATTCTTCAGATAGAAAATAGCGGAAACGAGCGGAATCGAGGACGCCCGCCATGCCAACAACCTTGTTATGGGGCAGCCCTGAGAATTTTTGCAGCGCCCACACCATCGCATCCAGCGGGTTGGTGATGCAGATCACGAAGGCGTTCGGCGCATAGGTGCGAATGCCCTCGCCAACGGCCTTCATCACTTTCAGATTGATCCCGACGAGGTCATCGCGGCTCATGCCGGGTTTACGCGCCACACCAGCCGTCACGATGCACACATCCGCGCCCTCGATGGCGCTATAGTCCTGGGCGCCGGAAACACGGCTGCCGTAACCGTCAACGGGCGCGCTTTCTGCGATATCAAGCGCTTTCCCCTGAGGAATGCCCTCGGCGATATCGAACAGAACAACATCACCCAGCTCTTTCTGAGCGGCGATATGGGCGAGCGTGCCCCCGATCATGCCAGAACCGATCATCGCAATTTTTGTGCGGGCCATTTTCTCTTCTCCTTTTAGGGAATTGTCGCGCTGTCGAACGCGGGGAATGTTTTTTCAAGATTTGACGGGGGGTGTAGCGCAATAAACCGCGCTGGCAAACATCCCTTATTGTCATCCCCGATAACGGCCTCGTTATCGCGCAAAAAGGCGCATGAAACGCCAGTATCCGTAAGCGAGGGCGGCCCCAAAAACCGCTAACGGCGTCGCAATCGCGATTATGTTGGGGATCCCTAGGTGGCCCAACATGTCTTTGGCGGGAAGGACTATTTCGTGACCGACAAAAATCGGCAGCGCCAGCATCCCGGACACAATGGCGAAATTGAAAACCGGTTGTAAAACGGGCCTCGCCCCCGTCGTTTTTGCGCGTTCGAGGCGGCGCGCCAACGCGCCGAAGCCGGAAAGAAGCAACAACGCAAAGCCAACATACATCGTCAAATGCCAGGGCTGTACGATGTCCGCATTGAAACGCAGATCCAGCGGTTGGGCTTTAAAAATCAAAAGGGCGCCCAGCGCTGATAACGTCAAACCAGCATAGGCGTAACTCTCGATCAGGCCATGCTGTTGATAGCACCGTCTAAAATGCCATCCGATGGCGGCGCCAATAAAGACCGGCGCGAGCATTTTGAAATACCCATATTTCGCCATGAGCTGAATCCGCAGGAGATCCAGAACACCCGTTGTTTTGGCGTCTTGCAATAAAGAGAACAGCACCTCGTGGATCATGAGAGAGCCAACCGCCATGAGGCCCAAGACGGAGACAATGCGGTCATCAGAAATGCGCGGGCCTGCCGCTATGCGGACGAGGAGCCCTTCGCTCGCCGCGAGGAGGAAATAGAATGTGAGCACCGAATAAAAGATGCGGGAAGGTCCGATCGCATTTGCCAAATCTTCTTCGGCCCATAGCCCTCCAAGCCGGAAAAGCGACAGTAAACACACGCCCGCGAACAAGATCAGCGTGTTTGTACGGACAGTTTTCTTAAATCGCGCTGGGTTCCGGCGAAACTGATGAATGCGCAGGGCGCCCATACCCAACCCAAAAACGATGGCGAAGCCTGGCGTGCCGAAACGAAGAAGAACGTTGATGTCTTCGTAGAAGGTGATCAGTCGGTCTGAGATGCGCGCGAACAAGCCCGGCGCCCAATGGACAAACACCACCCAGGCGACAATGACGCCCCGCGTTGCATTAATCGCATTCACAGCCCCGGCAATGGTCAACCCGCCCGCCGTTGTCTCGCCTGGATCGCCCGAACGCGCCCCGACATCAGCCTGATTTGCGGGCTGGATTGATGGCGCGACCCCGCCCGCATCGACGCCTATAATGTCGCCAAGGGTTTGACCATCAAAAATACCTTTGGCGATGTCCGGGTCGACCCCTAGGCTTTCCATGCGCACCATAACGGAAATCGCCGATAGGCTGTCGCCGCCGAGGTCGAAAAAGCTCTCGTCTAGACCGATTGGCGAGACGCCGAGGGCTTCCTCCCACGCCGCCACAATCGCCTGATGGTCCTCGGTCAACACCACCGGTGAAGACGCTACGGACGTATGGGTTAAGGCGGCGCCCGACGTTGGCGATATGGGGCGGCTCGAACGTTCAGGCACAAGGCCTGCCAGGTCGGCAATCGACTTTCCATCAAAAATGCCCGCCGCAACATCGGGCGATAAACCAATGCGCTCCATACGGATCATCACAGAGACCGCCGACAGGCTGTCGCCACCTAGATCGTAGAAACTTTCATGAAGTCCAATGGGATTAATCCCGAGCGCTTCTTCCCACAGCTTGCGAAGTTCTTCCGCCCTTGCTTCTGCATCGCTAGCAACACCTGGAAGCGTTGTTTGAGCCGGGCGCGCCATAACCGCGGACTGGGCTTCATTTGGGGAAGGCGCTCCCGAAATCCGAACCGACGCCGAAGAAGTAGCGACGGCTGTTTCGGCCAATTCCCGACGTTTTACTTTGCCGGTCGGCGTGCGGGGAATTTCTGACACCGGCGCGAAGACGAACGCCCCAGCACCGGTTAGGCCATGACTTCCACCAATTTTGATGGCGTCTTGGCGCAAAACGCTCAGATCAAAACCGTCCCGGGCTTTGTATGCGATCAAAATTCGGTCGCCGCGCAATGCATCTTTTTGTGAAGAAACAGCAATTTCCAAATCCGGCGCTGTAACAGCGGCGGACAAACGCCGCTCAAATTGTTCGGGGTCAATTTTTACGCCGCCGCAATTGATCAGATCATCCGCGCGACCCAGGAAATAGAGGTTCCCATTACGCATTTCCCCCCGATCATTGGTGAGGAGCCAACCTTCGTCATCCGTCACTTTTTTCACACCGGCGCCGGTGACAACACCGAGCGCAACATGGGGACCACGGACCATAATTCGCCCGTCCTCTGATAATGCGATTTCAGTACCACCCGTGGCGCGCCCAACGCTTTCAAGGGCCTCACCCTCTGTCGCCGAGATATCGAGAAACGTCGAGCGCGAGGCTTCGGTCATGCCGTAATGCTGGAGAATTGTCGCGCGGGGAAAGAGCGTCTTTAGATCCTCTTTCTCCTCCCGGCTCATATATTGGCTGCCGATTTCGATCCACCGGATCGCCTCGCCAACGTCGTTGAAGACTTCTTTATTTTGAAGGGCGATCCGCCAAAGCGTCGGCACCGCAGAGACGGCATTCACCTCGCCGCGCGCCATCATCGCGGCGAGCTCTACCGGATTGAAGCCATGCTCTGGTAGATAACTGCGCCCACCGGCGGCCGCGACGGCGCGAACTCTGGCAAAACCAAAGGAAAAATTGACCGGCACGCCGATATATTCTCGGATATCGGCCGTCACATCCATTGCATCATTCAGTCGGCTGACCACATCGGCCAAAGCGCGATGGGGCAGCAATATCGCTTTTGCCCGTCCGGTGGTTCCAGAAGAAAAAACAATCTGCGCCGGGTCATCGGAAAAAATCGGCGACTGCGCCTCGTCAAACCATCCATGGTCGGGCGCAAACGACACACGATCGACAAAACGCACGCCCGGAATATTCCGCCGCGCGGGGCCGGCCTGGGATGCGGAGGGCATCAAAGCGACGACCCGCCCTTCGCGATGAGCGGCAAAGACGGCCGACAGATACGCGCGCGAATTCGCACTTGTGAACGCAACGGCTTCTATCAGGTCGTCGTCAAAATCGGCCGTACTCATATATTGTTGCTTTCAGCGGCGCTATTGGAATAGAGGCGTTGTCGTCCGCGCCTTATGGGGGCCGCCCATGGCGACATGGACTTTCCGGTCACCGGTAAAGGGCGCGCGACCATGCATCCAACGCATATTGTCAAGAATGGCGATGTCCCCATCACGCCATGGAATTTCTTCCGTATGACGCGTAAGAGTGTCTAACACAAAAGCGATCGTGGCGTCAGGAATGGGCTCGCCATCACCAAAAACGGCGTTTCGCGGTAATCCCTCCTCGCCAAAGGCGGACAACAACCCTGATCGCGTTTCCGGTTTCAACTGGCTTGGGTGGAAAAGATGCGCTTGGTTGAACCAAATCGGCGCGCCATGATCGAGAACAGCCCCTTGCGCCTGTTGATAGGTGCGCAGGACCCCGTCGGCCAGCCATTCCACCTCTAGCCCGTTCGCCGCGCCAATGCGCTCAACGGCAGCTTGGTCATCGACGCCAAACGCATCTTGCCATCGAATGTCGACGCCGGGTCGGAAATTGCGAATGTAAAGAACGTCCCGTTCATGAAACTCTTCGACGAGGTCTCCCAGTGATTCGCTGATGGCCCTCAGATCGCCAATCGTCGTGGCGCCGCCGGTCGCCGCCGCTATTCGGCATTGAAACATCACGAAACGCGGCCATAGGCGCGCATAGGACATTTCAGAATGGAGAACGATGGTTTCGTCCGGCGGATAGTCTGTGGACGTAAAAGCGCCATCGCCCACTTCATGGCGGGGAGAGGACCATTTAGCATCCTCCATCGGATCATGACCGAAATAGGATAACAGATCTCGCATGACGGCGGGGGCGCTGGTATCGAACCCGCGCAACAAAACGCCGCCATTGGCGTCCATCGCTGCTTTAACGTCGTCCAGATTATCACCCGCCCATGCGGCCAAGGGCAAGGTGGATGAAGGAGCGTTTAAAATCGTTAAGGTCATAGATCCCCAATCGGTGGCGGCGCGCCAAAAACCGCTTGTCTCAAGGCAATGCGCTGAGCCTCTTTTTGATTCAAGAGGGGCCGGTCCCGATGAGGTACTTCAAGATTCTAGCCAAAACATGAATATAGGCGCGCCTGGAATGATCGCGATGACCCTACAGCTAGTTCAGGGTTGCTGAAACATTGATGCGACACAAATGCCAGGGGAAGAACCTCAGAAACTCTTCCTTATGGTGAAAAGTACGGTTGAGGCGACATATTGATCACCATCAGCCCGGGGGCCAACCGGCCCATCCGCGGTGAAGTCATCGTCGCTAGGGCCAAATACCAGCTGCCGCGACCGTGCATAAGAATATTCTACACCGAGAGAGAGGGTCTCGCTCAGCGATGCTTCGATCCCAGCTTTAGCCTGATACGCGAACGCCGCATCGCTTTGCCCCAACCCATTCGACACAAACGCGCCGCCGACGCCAAACCCGATAAAGGGCGTGACGGGAGAAGTATTTTTGAAATCGTAATAGGCGTTAGAGAACAGGAGGTGGGTGGTGAGATTGCCGACCCCGCCCTCTGGTGCACCGATGAGCGAGTTGACGGCGGAGATAGACGATACAGAGGGTATCAAAGGCGCACTGTACCTGTATTCTAGCTCAGTTCGGGTTCCCGAAGGATACCCAAATCCAACCGCCGCCGCAGCGGAAACGCCGTTTTCAACGGCTGTTAGACGTTGCGTCGGCGGGGCAATAATGGTGGGAAACGCTATATCAGGATTAAGAGCCAGATCCTGGTCAAGATCACGCACGAATACGGCGCCCACGCCTCCTTTTACATACAGACGGCCAGCGCTTTGCCCGTCGGGGCCGGAGGATGGCCCGGGCTGCGCAGCGGCCACACCAACCATGCATCCAGCCGCAGTCACCGACGCCGCCAGCCCCTTTACAAAATAAGCGCTCAATCCTGGTCCCATGGTATTCAACCTCGTCATCAGGCCCCACAGCCCTTCCATGAACTTACAAGAGCCTGATGACAGTTCCTAGACGTTTGGCGGTCACATCGTGACGCAACAAACCGTCACAATCGCCCCGCATCCTTCGCCATCGCGATCACGACGGGGCTCAAGAGCAAGATGGCTATAAGGTTCGGGAACGCCATCGACGCGTTGGCGAGATCGCCCAATCGCCAGATGAAATCGATCTCTTGCAAGGCGCCAACGAAGACCATGCCCACCCAGATGAAACGCATTGGCTTGGCGGCTTTTTCGCCGAACAAATACGTCACGGCCTGTTCCATGTAATACGCCCAACCGAGGATCGTCGTGAACGCAAAGAGCGCCAAGGCAACGGCAATGAATAAGCCGCCAAAGGGCATGCCTTGGTTAAAGACGGCCGTTGTCACCTGGGCGCCGGCCAACGTTGATGATTGCCATGCATAATCGACGAAGCCATCGCCGGACACGAATTGCCCTTTGACCGACAAAATGACTAAGGCCGTCATGGTACAGATGACAATGGTGTCAATAAACGCGCCCAGCATCGCAATTTCGCCTTGCTGAACCGGATCATCGGTTTTTGCGGCGGCATGGGCGATGGCGGTCGATCCTTGCCCGGCTTCATTGGAAAACAACCCCCGCGCCACACCGAAGCGGATCGCTTGTAAAACGGTGTAGCCGGCGACGCCGCCCACCGCCTGTTTAAACCCGAAAGCATAGGCGAAAATGTCGGCGAAGGCGGCGGGAACGCGTTCGGCGTTGATAATCAGCATAATGAGCGCCACGAGGATATAGCCGAGCGCCATCGCCGGAACGACACGCCCTGCAACGGCGCCAATTGACTTAATGCCGCCGATAATGACGATGAATGCCAACGCCGCAACCGCGAGTCCGGTCGCCCAAACAGGGATCGGCGTCGCTGAGGCGATGCCCGTCGCGATGGAATTCGCTTGGGTCATGTTGCCGGTCACGACAGCAGAGAACATCGTGCCGACCGCGAAAAATACCGCCAACCAACGCCATCGCGGCGATAAGCCGTTGCGGATGTAATACATGGGCCCGCCTTGCACCTCGCCGTCTTCGCCGGTTTCGCGATACTTCACAGCAAGGCTTGATTCAGCAAAGGCCGCAGCCATGCCAAAGATCGCGGTCACCCACATCCAGAAAATGGCGCCCGGTCCGCCCAATGTAAGCGCGGTCGCCACCCCAGCGAGATTGCCGGTGCCGACTTGTCCCGAAAGCGCTGTTGATAGAGCATTCCACGGACTAATGTCCCCGCCGGCGCTTTGGTCAACACCCTCACCACGGCCCCGGAATAGATTGCCAAATGCTGGTCCCAACCGGCGCAGCGGCAACGCCCGCAGGCGGATCATAAAGTAAAGCCCCGCCCCCAGCAGTACGACCACCATCGGCGCAATAGGCAGGATCGTGGCAGAGCCCCATGAACCGCCCCAGATGAACCCGCTTAGATTATCGATAAAAGCGTAGAATTTCTCGATTGGCGACATGCCGCGCGCCCCTCACTTCTTTGATTGTTTTTCCCTGACGCGCCCAGATCCCGAATGATCGCTGGACGTGTTCCGTTCAACCCGGGACATTAGGCGTGGCGTATCAACGCTGTAAAGCGAACAGCGTTGAAACCAATGAGGAAAGGATCAAAAAGAAGCGCTTAGGCGGCGCTGGCGTTCTTCGACGCCTTATCGGTCCGGTTTTTGGCAATGAAGTCCCGCACGCGCGGCTGAATTTCTTTGCGCCAGCGCGACCCGTTGAAGACACCGTAGTGACCCACGTCGGCCTGGATGTAATCAACCTTCTTCGCCTCTGGAATATTCACGCATAAATCATGGGCGGCTTGGGTCTGGCCAATGCCAGAGATGTCGTCGTTCTCGCCCTCAACCGTCATCAAAGCGGTCTTCGTGATGAGATCGGGGCGCACCACGCGGCCCCGGTGAAGGAAACGCCCTTCCGGCAAATGGTGCTCTTGGAAAACGGCGCGGATCGTCTGGAGGTAAAACTCCTCCGTCAGGTCGATAACGGACAAATACTCATCATAAAATGTCCGGTGCTTATCGGCGCTATCGCCATCGCCCTTCACGAGATTCAAATAGTAATCATAGTGGGCGCTGACATGGCGATCTGAGTTCATCGACAGGAACGAGAAGAGTTGAACGAACCCCGGATAAACCCGGCGCAACATGCCCGGATAGGGGGCCGGTGTTGCGTAAATCATATTCCGCTCAAACCATTCAAAGGACCGTTCTTGAGAAAGAACATTGGGCACGGTCGGAGAGCGGCGCGTGTCGATCGGGCTGCCCATGATCACCATGGAGGCCGGGATGCACGGGTCTTCGCGCTCCGCCATCACCGCCGTCGCCGCCAACATGGCGGGCCCTGGCTGGCATACGGCCATGGCGTGGGCGCCTTCGCCAATGACGTGGAGAAAATCGATGAGGTAATCGATGAAGTCATTCAGGTCGAACCGGCCAGCCGATAACGGCACCATCCGCGCATTCGTCCAATCAGTGATGTACACATCATGCTCGGGCAGCATCGCTTCAACGGTCCCGCGCAGCAACGTCGCGTAATGGCCCGATAACGGGGCGACGATCATCACCTTGGGGTCATCCGCCATCGGACGGTCAGCCTGCTTTTGGGCCCGCCGATAGGATAGTTCGTCTTTTCTGAAACGGATTAGATTGCCGAAATCACGATGGGCGACCGTCTCGATGGTCACCGGCACGCTTTCGCCGTTTACGAGGGTATCGGTGATGCCCCATTCCGGTTTCGGATAGCGCCGAGTCATGTTCTCAAAAACATCAAGGGCCGCAGCGGATGTGCGCCCCCACCAGCTTTCCGCCATGGGGTTCATGGGCGAGCGCCAAAACTGCGCGCCCATGCCTGCAGCGTAGCGCGCCGGCGCCATCGCCAACAGACCCATTTCATAAGCGGAATAAAGCATGATGATTTTTACCCTTACTGATCCGTGCTGCCATTTTCTCGCGCTTGCGAAACACGCGCCAAAGCCCAGCTGTGTTCGCGGAACGCAAATAATCGCACGTCCTTATATCGCAATGCAACATTACAGCATCTTTATCATAATGTGTAAAAACAATCACCCAGCGCGCAAAACGGGCGGACGGTCAAAAAAGCCTCGTTATTTCAATGGCTTATCTTTGTCGACAGGTTTCCACTTTAGCGCGCGGCGCAGAACGCTCGCGATTTCATCGCCATTTACCGCATCCGTTAACGCGATGCGCGGCTGACCTTGGCGATCCACGACATAGAACAGGCTGTAATGGTCCATCGTATATCCGAGAGCTGACCCCTCTAGGGGGCGTTTTTCGGCGTAGGTTTTAAACGCCAGCCGGGCCGCCTCCGCCGCGGCCGGCTCGCCCGTCAGGCCAAGCACTCTCTCATCGAAGGACAAGAAGGTTTTCAGAACCTCCGGCGTGTCCCGCTCAGGATCAACGGTGATGAAAAGAGGCGCGATTTCGGCCAACTCCTTCTCCGACAATGCATTGAGGCCAGCGCTCAAGCGACCAAGCGCCAAGGGGCACACATCCGGACAGGACGCAAAGCCGAAATAAATAAACTGGATTTTGCCCGCAAAATCCTCAGACTTTTTCGGCGCTCCGTTCATATCGACAAGATCAAAGTCACCCGTGAATTGATCAGAGAGTTGAATGACCGCTTCGGCTGGATACGTCGCTTGATCGCCCCGGCCGCAAGCGACAAGAACGCTCAGAAACGAAAACGCGGCGGCGATCAATGGTGTGGGCTTCATGTCCGCTGTTCCTGCTTAGTTGACGACCAAGGGCCTCTTTTAGGTACGACGCTTCACCCCGACATAAGGCAGCGGGCGGGGCATCGCCAGTAGCCTCATCGCCGCGCAGGGGTGCGGCGGATTGTGGGTCATGGCGTGAAACCACGCGACAGGCTTATAAGCTCAGCGAACGATTCGAACCGAGGACCACGGCATGTTTAGAGATGCGCACAATGTGATAGAGACGCCGTCATCGGCTGATCGCCGCTCGCTCAGGGGGCCGGTGCGCCTTCGCACATTGATCGCCCTGCGCTGGCTGGCGGTCGCGGGCCAAACAGCGGCGATCCTTTTGGTTTATTTCGGGTTCGCGTTTCCGCTGCCTCTGGGCTTATGCCTCGCCGCCATCGCGGCGAGCGCCTGGCTGAATATCTTCTCGCTTCTTCGCTTTTCGCCACAACATTTTCTGTCCGATCGCCAGGCCGCTTTGTTTATCGCCTTCGATATTCTGCAGCTATGCGCGCTGCTTGCTTTTACCGGCGGGCTGCACAACCCTTTCGCGCTTCTTATTCTCGCGCCCGTAACGATCGCGGCGAGTGTTTTGCCCCTTCGCCTGACCGTTATGATTGGCGCTCTCGCTTTGGCGGGCGTCTCTGTTATCGGGGGCCTGCATTACCCACTGCCTTGGGCGCCCGGAGAAACATTGTCATTGCCAGCGACCTACATCGCCGGCGTTTGGGTTTCTCTATCATTCGCCGTCGCGTTCTTCGCCGCCTATGCCCACCGCATCGCCGCCGAGGCCGCGCAAATGAAAAGCGCGCTTGCCGAAACGCAATTGACTCTGGCGCGCGAAGAACAACTCGCCGCCATTGGCGGCCTTGCCGCCGCCGCCGCCCATGAGTTGGGAACGCCCCTTGCCACCATTCAGGTCACCGCCAAGGAGATGGCCGATGAAATCGCCGACGGCGCGCCCTTTGAAGAAGACCTCCTCGCAGAAGACGCGCGATTATTGGTGAGCCAGGCGAAGCGATGTCGCGATATTCTCGGCCGTCTGTCCAATCGCGATGTGGAGAGCGATACCATGCTGTCGTCCATCGCGCTTGACCTTCTCCTGCGTGAGGCGGCCAACCCGTTTCTCGACGCGCCCGAAGGCCCTGCGAACGGTGTCGATGTGATGATCAATCTTGTTAGCGCCGATGGCGGGGCAGAAACGGCGGAAGATGGCGACGCGCGCATCCCAACCTTCCGCCGACGCTCTGAAATAATATACGGCCTGCGAAACTTCATCGAAAACGCCGCCAGTTACGCCTCGTCAAAGGTGCTGATTTCGGCCGCTTGGGATAAGCAAGGCGTCACCATCTCTATCCTGGATGACGGGCCCGGCTTTTCGCCAGACGTTCTGACGCGGCTTGGTGAACCCTATGTCAGCGTCCGCGCTAAGTCCCGCACCGCGGCGGGCAGAAAAAAGGGCATGGGGCTAGGCTTTTTTATCGCTAAAACCCTTCTGGAACGGACGGGCGCTGATATCGCCTTCGCGAATAGAGAGTGGAACGACGGATCCAACGAATCGGGCGCATGGGTCTCCGCCCGGTGGCCATATGACGCCATCGGCGATGAAAATTACGACGCCTCGATTTAAAATATCCCATTGAAATCGACGACGAATATTCACTTGCGCAGTCATTGCACCTATATCAAACGCACGGAAATAGTGATCGACTCACGTGAAAGTTGCGTACCCCTATTATGCTGGACACCGCCCCCATGACCGACGAAAAACCGTTAAACGAAAACCTTCCCGACGACGCATCACTGCTGATCGTCGATGATGACGAAGCGTTCCGACGCCGCCTCGGCCGCGCCATGGAACGTCGAGGGTTTACCCCTGACCTCGCAAGTGGCGTTTCGGAAGCGATCCGAATGGCCAATGAAAAGCCGCCCGCTTTCGCGGTTGTCGATCTGCGCTTGGAGGACGGGGACGGGCTAAAAGTCGTCAACGCCATCCACGAAAAACGCGAGGATTGCCGCGTCGTCGTGCTCACCGGGTACGGCAATATCGCGACGGCCGTCGCGGCGGTAAAAGCCGGCGCTATCGATTACCTATCAAAGCCCGCTGACGCCGATGATGTGGAAAAGGCCCTGTTAGCGCCGGCAGGGCAGCGGCCTGAACCGCCGGAAAACCCTATGTCGGCCGATCGAGTGCGATGGGAACATATTCAGCGCGTTTATGAGCTTTGTGATCATAACGTCTCAGAAACCGCCCGCCGCCTAGGCATGCATCGCCGAACACTTCAGCGCATTCTCGCCAAACGCGCGCCTCGATAGACGCGTCTATAGACCCTTCGATCGTCAACGAGACGCCGAACGGAGTGCAAAATACGGTGAGGCGGTTAGCATAACCCCTCCCGCCCCTTGACGGCGCAAGGCGGCATCGCGACGGTCCCCTGAACAATTTTGCTAAAATTGCGTTTCAAGAGGGATGGTCAATCATGAAAAAACTCGTTTTCGCGGCGGCAGCGTTCGCCGCCCTCGCCGCGATGACCGCGCCGACAGCCGCCGCTGACATCAGCTTGCCCTATGAGCAATTCACTCTCGACAACGGCTTGCGCGTTGTCGTGCACGAGGATCGCAAAGCCCCCCTCGTCGCGGTGTCCATTTGGTACCATGTCGGCTCTAAAGACGAACCTGAAGGCAAGACCGGCTTTGCGCATCTCTTTGAGCACCTGATGTTCAATGGCAGCGAGAACTATGACGGCGAGTGGTTTGAGCCTCTTGAGGAAGTCGGCGCAACGGACCTGAACGGAACTACCTGGTTTGACCGCACGAATTATTTCCAAACGGTTCCAACCCCCGCTTTAGAGCGCGTGTTGTGGATGGAGTCCGACCGTATGGGCCATCTATTGGGCGCCGTCACCCAGGAAAAACTCGATGAGCAACGCGGTGTGGTCCAAAACGAAAAGCGCCAAGGCGATAACGCCCCGTACGGACGGATGCAGTATCCGACGCTTGCCGGCTTACTGCCCGCTGGGCACCCTTATGGCCATACCACAATTGGTTCGCTCGCGGATCTCGACGCCGCTTCCCTCGACGATGTGAAAGACTGGTTCAAGCAATATTACGGCGCCTCAAACGCTGTGCTCGTTCTCGCCGGCGATATCGACGCGGCGACCGCCAAGCCCCTCGTCAAAAAGTATTTCGGCGACATCGACGCCGGCCCGCCACTAACGCGCACAAAAGCGAACGCGCCGCAGCTCAGCGAAAACAAGCGCGAGATCATGTATGATCGCGTGCCCCAGCCGCGTCTTGATCGCAATTGGGTGGCGCCAGGACGAACAACGAAAGACTCCATTCTGTTAAACCTTGCCGCCGACGTTCTAGGCGGCGGAAAAACATCCCGCCTTTACCAGCGCCTTGTTTATGATCTTGAAGTGGCGACAACGGCTCGAGCGGATAATCAAGCCCAAGAGCTATTAGGCTTCTACTCGGTCACGGTTGACGCAAAGAAAGACGCCGATCTCGCCCTCGTTGAAAAGGAGATGAATGCGGTCATCGACCAATTTTTGGCGCGCGGCCCAACAGCGGCGGAACTGGAACGATCAAAAACATCCATCGAAGCGGGGCTAATTCGCGGTCTTGAGAAAGTCGGCGGGTTCGGCGGCAAAGCCGTTACGCTGGCCGAAGGCGCTCTTTATGCCGATGATCCTGGTTTCATTCTAAAACAACTTAACTGGTTGCGCGAGGCGACACCGAGAGACGTTCTGGCCGCCGCTCGTGACGTGATGAACGCCGGCTATTATCAGCTCGATGTTATCCCTTATGCGGATCACACGACATCTGCTGGCATTGATCGCTCAAAAGGGCTGCCCGCCGTCCCAACTTCGCCGGACCTCACCTTCCCCACCGTGGAAGAAACGACCTTGGGTAATGGCATGAAGGTTGTCCTGGCGACGCGCAGCGCGGTCCCGGTCGTTAATGTCGCCGTCCAGTTTGACGCCGGTTACGCCGCCGATAGCGTGGATGGCGGGAAACTCGGCCTTGCGTCCTTCACCGGCGCGATGCTCGACGAAGGCACCAAGCGTCGTTCAGCGCTGAAAATCGCTGAAGAACTTGAAGGCCTCGGCGCCACATTGGGCGTTGGGTCTTCGTTGGACACAACGGGTGTTTCTCTTTCCGCTCTGAAATCAAAGCTCGGACCATCCCTCGATGTATTGGCGGACGTCGTGCGGAATCCGGCCTTTGACCAAACTGAAATGGACAAGCTGCGCAACCGTTGGCTCGCCGGCATCGCGCAAGAAAAAGCAAACCCAACCCAGCTTGCCCTGCGCCTTTTGCCGCCGGAGATTTATGGCGAGACCCACGCCTATGGCGTGCCGTTCACCGGATCTGGCACCGAAGCCTCGATCAATTCTCTAACGCCGTCCGACTTATCCACGTTTCATCAACAGTGGCTTCGCCCGGATAATGCGACCATCTTTGTGGTCGGCGATACGACGATGGCGGAAATTAAACCTCAGCTCGATCGCGTGTTTGGCAATTGGGCGGCGCCGCGCAGCGCCCTACCGGTTAAAAACGTCGCTGAGGTCGTCCGCCCTGAAAAGGGCAAGGTGATCATCATCGACAAACCGGGATCACCCCAATCCCAAATTCTCGCTGGCCATGTTGCACCGCCGACGGGCGCTGAGAATAACATCGCCATTACGGCCATGAACGACATCATCGGCGGTCAGTTCACCGCACGCGTCAACATGAATCTGCGCGAAGACAAAGGCTGGGCCTATGGCGCCTACACCTTCCTACAAGGCGCCCGCGGCCAACGCCCTTATATGGTTTTCGCCCCGGTCCAAACGGATAAAACTTCCCAATCTATCGCGGAAATCCTTCGAGAGCTGAACGCTTTCAAAACAACAGCGCCCGCAACCGAAACAGAATTGACGCGCGCCGTTGCGAACAACACAAGATCCCTACCGGGATCTTTTGAGACGGCCGGCAATGTTCTTGGCAGCTTGCAGGCAAGCAATCGGTACGGACGTGATTGGAATTATCCGACAACCCTCAAAGGAAAATACGAGGCGTTGAGCTTGGATGATATTACGTCAGCTGCAAATGAGGTCATCCACCCCGATAGCCTGATTTGGGTTATTGTCGGCGATCGCGAAAAAATCGAAGAAGGCGTCTCCGCCCTGAACCTTGGCCCGCTGGAAGTAAAATCCATCAACGACCTTTAGCGACAAACGAACGACCATCGTAAAAAAACCGGGACGCCAAAAAAGCGCCCCGGTTTTTTTGGGTCGCTATCGAGGCATGCTTGGCGCTCTTTCTTGGCTCTCATTTTCTTTGAGATCATTCAACGCTGGGTCTATTGGCGTTAAGTTTTGCAACACCAGCAGATCATTGAGTGTCGGCAGGGTTGTATCGAGTAACGGTTTCATCGACCCGATTGCGGCTAATGTTGGCGTTGAAAATTCTGCGAACATTCCCCTCTGGGTCGGCGTCGGCGCCGCATCAGCCCGCGAGACAAAATTTGATAGCCGATAAAATTTATCATTGAGCGCGACCGGGTTTGCATGCAGATCTTTTCGCGCTTTCGCATTGACTTGCACAAGCTGAACTTCAATCGCCCGAAGGTCCGCCTTCAGCGCCGCCGCCTGGGCGCGGATTTCTGTTTCGCTTGGTCCGATCTGTAATAACCGATCATCAAGCTGACGGTTGATTGAGCGAAGTTGAATCACTGTTTTATTGAGCACATCGAGCTGATTGCGAATATCAGAGAGAAACTCAAATTTCTGGCGCAAATCCGATGACGTCGCTGAGACGCGCGGATCCTTTTCCACCATGAAGGGCGCACTAAACGCCACCCCATCAACGACCAAACGCGCTATATATTCGCCCGGAACAGCAACCGGTCCGACCTGTTGGTTTCCGCGCGTGACAACGCCTGGCGCTTGGGCCGCGTTTGGATATCGTAGATCCCAAACAAAATGATGAAGCCCCGGCTCGGCGCTCAACCCGTCCGCCCCATTGTCAAAACGACGAATGGACTGTTTGTCTTTATCAAGAATTTCCAACGTCACGTTTTGGGCGCGATCCATCAGGCGATACCGAATGACCGCACCATTGGGCGCGTTCCCACGCGACGCCCAACTGCCCGACCACCGACGCGCCATGGCGGGTTTAAAAAGCTTTGTCTGAATAGGCCTGGTGACCGGCTCTTGGCGAAACACCGACAAATCATCCATGATCCAGAAGCCCCGGCCATGAGTCGCAATCGCCAAATCATCGCCGCGAATTTTCATCTCATAAACTGGCACGGCGGGCATATTTAGACGCATGCTCGTCCAGTGATCGCCATCGTCATGCGAGATGTAGGCGCCGGTCTCGCCGCCTGCGTAAAGCAACCCTTTGACCTGTGGATCGGCAACAATCGATCTCACAATCTCATTTTGCGGCAACCCATGGACAATTTTTGTCCAGTTTTCGCCGCCGTCATTGGTGCGGTAGACAATTGTTTCGTATCGATCCGTTTTATAGGCGCTCGCCGTAACATAGGCCGCCGCCGATTCATGTGGGCTCGCTTCGATCCGTGTAATGAGCGCATAATCAGGCATATCTGGCGGTGTGACATTTGACCATTTTTGTCCGCCATCCATGGTGACATGGACGTAGCCATCATCAGACCCGGTCCAAAGCACGCCTTTTTTAACCGGCGATTCAGCCACCGAATAGAGCGTGGCGATCCAGTGATCGCCGTTGCTATCGCGTGTCAGCGGTCCCCAATATTCCGGATTGCTCACATTATCCGTATTTGGAAGCGGCGTTTGTTCGAGGGTGTCCGGATCAGCTCTCGTTAAGTCGGGGCTGATTTCCTGCCATGTTTTTCCGCCGTCCCGCGATCGGTGGAGGTATTGCGAGCCCGTATAAAGGGTACGGTTATCATGTTGGGAGGCGAGAACCGGAAATGTCCAGTTGAAGCGGTACTTAATATCCGCCGTTCCCCAACCATAATTCGTTTCATCACGCGGACCCACATATTGAGCGCCGCCATCTTTTTTATTGTAGCGCAACAACCAGTGATGATCGCTGATATAGAGGATATTTGGATCACGCTGATCAAAGGCCACCCTTCCCGCCTCAGAATATGCGGTATCAAAGAAGTTCTGCGCGCCGGTTCTTGATCTTTTATGTCGCGACGGAAGACCGATGGTCGACCAGTCTTGTTGCGCGCCATAGAGATTGTAGGGCGTATCATTATCTAGGGTCAGGGAGTAAAATTGTCCCGTGGGCTGATTGAATAGCGTTGACCAGGTCTGACCGCCATTGAAGCTTATTTCTGCGCCGCCATCCGTCCCGTCAATGATACGGGCATTGTCTTTAGGGTCGATCCACATTGCATGATGGTCAGCATGGTGGTGGGGCAACCGATCGAATGTTTGCCCGCCATCGGTTGATCGCCACAAACGATCATTAAGGATGTAGACCGTGTTTGGGTCCTGCGGGTCTGCCGTCATGTGATTAAAATAATACGTGCGGGCGAGCAGTTTTTTCTGGTTCACGGTGAGAGACCACGTCTCCCCAAAATCATCACTGCGATAAACCCCGCGGCCCGTCTCCCCGGATACCAATGCCCAAATGCGTCCGCGCTTCGCATCGCTCAATCCGAGGCCGATTTTCTCTTTTGCACCTTTTGGGAGCCCGGGTCGTTCTGAGATATCGGTCCAGTTATCGCCACCATCGCGCGAGCGAAAAATTCTGCTATCTGGCCCCGCGCTGCGGATCCCCCAGGGGAACCGGCGCACATCCCAGGTGGCGGCGAAAAGTAAATCCGGATCCCGTCTGCTTATTTCGATCTCAATGGCGCCGGCATCCCTCGACACGAAGAGAACCCGTTTCCACGTCTCCCCGCCGTCTTGGGAACGAAACACGCCCCGCTGATCATTCGGCCCGGCGAAATGGCCCAACGCCGCGACGTATACGATGTCTGGGTTTGTCGGGTGAACCAAGATCTCGGCGATTTGGTGCGTCTCTGACAGTCCAACATTTTTCCATGTTTCACCGCCGTCGGTTGATTTGTATACCCCATCGCCATGGGAGACGTCGCCGCGCAGAGCATGCTCCCCTGTGCCTGCGTATATAACCGATGGTTCGCTCTCTGCTATGGCGAGCGCGCCGATGGAGCCAACATTGAAATACCCGTCGGATAAATTGCGCCAACTGACGCCCCCATCATCGGTTTTCCATATGCCGCCGCCGGTATATCCAGCATAGAACGTCATTCGATCCACTGGGTGACCGACGACGGCGTTAACGCGGCCCCCTCGGTAAGGCCCGACAAAACGCCATTCCATACCATCATATTGATTGGCCGTGTCCGATGGCGTCGCCGAAAACACAGCGCTAGGCATGCACACTGAGGAAACAAGTGTGACGAACAGTGGCAAAACCCACTTTAAGAAAGGACTCATTGTTACGATCCGTAACTCAAGGTTTCATCGGACGCTTTCTTTTCCTGGTCCGACAAAATCGTTGTCCAGACAAGATCGCCCATGACGTTCACCGTTGTACTCCCCATATCGATGAGGCGGTAAATCCCCGCAACGATGCCGGCAATTTCGACAGGTAGATTGAAGGCCTCAACAAAGATGAGCGCGATGACGAGCCCGCCGCCTGGGATGCCGCCTGATCCTTCTGATAGCAGCAACCCGATCAAAATAATGGTCACCGCCTGTGTCAACGTGAAATCAACGCCCGCAGCTTGCGCCGTGAACAGAAGAACGGTCGTCAACATAATTGACGTCCCGTCTTTGTTGAGTTGAGCGCCGAGGGGCAGCGTGAAACTGAAAACGTCCTGAGGCAGTTTCAACCTATTTTCAGCGACATCCATGGCGACAACGAGGCTCGCCAAGCTGGAGCACGTCGCGGCGGTTGTCGCGTAAAGAGGCGATGTTGTGCGCAGCCAATCGAGGGGATTGCGGCGTGACAGGAGCACGAGCATCACCATGTAGAAACACATCATGACCAAGTGCGTAAACCAAACGGTTCCGATGAACCTCGCCAACGGCCCAAAGACCGCGCCGCCATATTCCCCCACCGTATTGGCGGCGAGGGCGCCGACGCCAATCGGCCCAAAGTACAAAATCACCCCGACGAGCTTGCGCAATAGTTCAGCGATGAGCGCAAAAAAGTCCTGCAGTTTTTCCTTTTGTTCACCGGGCAACAGTAGCGTGGTGACACCAATGAAAATTGCAAAGACGACGACCTGGCCAATATTTCCTTCGGAAAACGCCCTAAATATATTCTCGGGAAAAAGGTCCAAAATGACTTGTGTCACCTCGGGCACCTCCCCGAAGTCATCGCCGACTTGTTCGGTCAGCTTCATGCCGAGACCCGGCTTGAACAAACTCGCCATCGTCAACCCAAGGGTTAGGGCTGCGGCCGTCGTGGTGACATAATACGCGAAGGTGCGAAGGCCCAAGCGCCCTAAAATGGCGATGTTTGACAGGCTGGTGATGCCGGCAATCAGGTTGAAAAACACCAAAGGCACCGCCGCCATCAATAGGAGCTTGATGAACAAGTCTCCAATTGGTGCAACAATCGTCGCCCGCTCACCGAAAACGATGCCCGCAACGATGCCGACACCCATCCAGATGAGGATTTTCAATCCTAATGATCTATTCGTGTAAAAACGGAAAAAACCCACGCCTGAAGTTGTGGCGCTGTCACTCTCTGCGCTGGTCATTTGCCCAAGATTTCGTATGAACGGTTTAAGAGAATTGAGTAATAGTCAGTGACATTTTGCGCCGTGAGCGGAATGAACTCATCAACAGCGGCGGGATTCCCCTCGAGCACTTCACCATTCGGCCTTACGGTGTGACCAATGCTCCACATGAAGCTGGTTACCGGCTCATCGCTACCCGGCCATGTGAGGTTTTCTTCCCACTCCCATGTGTTCGAGTATCCGCCAGTCGGCATACCAAGCATTTCACAAAGGTCGTTATCGCGCACCATTGCAGAGAATTGATCAAGGTGAGATCCGCCGCGGGGGCCCAACCAACAAACCATGCGCCCGGTAAAATGCACAGGCGCGGGATCGAGGACACCATCAGAATATTCAGGCAAATGCGCTGACTTGAACGGCACGTCGTTGGAGTATCGCTGCCCTGCTTCCAGCCCCTTAGTGACGTCACCGGTGAGCCAATCTATCAGCCAAGACCCATCATCGACGGTTTCAACCGCACCATCGCTTTGGGCCCGCCGTTCATTATACGTCTTAACCCGCCCCTCGATGAAAAGAGGGATGACATCGCTATTCCGGACATTGCCAAACGTCGTTTTGAACGGTTTAGGCTGGAGGCGCTGAATAGCGTACGCCCCGCGACCGCCGCCGCGCGACTGCGTGCCGTCCCATATCACATCATGATCAAGCAACCCTTCTTCGCGTGCGTAATCCATGACCGCATCCATGGAATCGACGATATCACTTCGAAATCCATACCAATCAAAGAGGACGATTTTTTTGTCGTCCGTTCGCCGATAAAAATCAAACGACGTGAAACTCAATACTTTTTCAAAACCAGGATACTCTTGAACCCAAGCTGACTTAATCGAGACGTCATCCCTCGACTTGTACGGCGCCGATATTTGGAACGTTCTACCGCGCTGTGGCTTTAGCGTCGCGACGAACCGATCGCCGTAAAAACGGGGCGGCAAAAAATCGCTTTTTTGATTGAGCAACATCGCCAGGCGCATCATGAAATTGGCTTCAGTGGATCCGCGATGAAAGGGACGAATTTGCTCGATATACTCTTTAATAGGAACACCGTTGATTGAAACCAGGCGATCACCAACCTTCAGTTTTCCACCATTCTCAACATCACCAAGATCCTCGGCGAGACCTGAGACGAAAAAGGCGGATTGTTCGGCGTCAAAATCATAAAGAAACGTCACCGGTGCAATGAGATCAGGGCGAGACGGGAGTTGAAGACCGCCCTCCACTTGGTCGACAGAGAGGTGGCGATCGTTACGCGCGTTTGACAGTTTTACGATGGCGTAAAATAACTCTTCATCCGTATCGGCATCGATAAAATTCTGACGATGCGCCTCAAACGCCTCTGGATAGGAAACACCGTACGCTTTGTTCTTGATCTCCGAAAACGCCTCGCGCGCCATTATTTTCGCGACAATATCTTCGTAAAGCGCTTCACGGTCCGCCGCTGTATGTTCGCGCGCGTGGGCGGAAGCAAAGGGCAAAACGAACAAGAGGAAGAAGGCGAAAGCAATTTTGCGCATCAGGATTTCTCTCCTTACGCCAGGTTAAAGTGAGCCAACAAACTGACCGATACGGTCAGCCGCTGTTTTAATATCGTCCCAGGATTTCGTACACGTAATTCTGACGCGGTTGGCGCTCGATGGACCGAAACCGCCACCGGGTACCGTGGTGACGAAATGGGCCTTCAACAGATTTTCGGAAAAAAAGTCACCTGTTACGCCGAGCCCACTGACATCAAGCCATGCGTAGAACCCCCCCTCGGGCATTTCACAAGACAAGCCGTTTATTTCATCGAGGGCGCCGGCCAAAAAGCGGCACCGCTCTTCCCAGTCGCGCCAGGTCGTGTTTCGCAGACCTTGCGTAACGGACGCCGACAGCGCTTCGATGCCGGCCCACTGATTGATGGTGCTGGCGCATGTCATGAGGTGCCCCTGCACCAGTCCCATTTTCTCGATGATGTCGCCGGGTCCGTAACCGTACCCGATGCGCCATCCCCCCATGGAATAGCTCTTTGTCATGCCCATGAGACCGATCGTTCGTTGTTTCATGCCCGGCAGTGAAGCGATTGGAAGGTGTTGACGCCCTCCCCAGGTGACGGCCTCATAAATTTCATCCGCGATCACGACGAGATTGTTCTCCCGCGCGACCGTGGCAATCACCTCAAGATCTTCCTCGCTGTGCACAACGCCGAGGGGGTTGTGGGGCGAGCAAAAGAGAATGGCTTTGGTTTTTGGCGTGACGGCTGCAGAGAGATCCTCAGGCGTCCAACGAAATTTATTCTCTGCTTTCAGTGTCGCGACGCGGGCGCGCCCGCCGCATAACTCAATAGTTGGCGCGTAGCTTACAAAACACGGATCTTCAATGATGACCTCATCACCCGGATCAAGAATAGACATCAATGTGAGGACAAGACCGTTCTTGCAGCCCAATGTCGCGATTACCTCGTTGCCGGCGTCATGGGATAGGTGATTGTCTCGCGCTAACTTCTCACTGACCGCTGATAAATATTGAGGAATGCCCCGCGCGGGCGCCTGATGGGTATGGCCGGCCGCCATCGCGCGAGTCGCCGCCTCACAGATCGCCGGCTCGGTGGCCTCAGAGGCGCGCCCAGCAGATAGATCAATAACGTCCTTTCCCTCATGACGCATAGCGCTTGCAAGATCGGCGATACCGACGGTGGGTGATTTTGGAATCCCACGAATTCTATCTGCAATCATGTTTTCATTTACTTTCGCAAGAAAAACGCTGAACCAGGTTATTTACAAAGCCACCTATTATACTCCTCCTCCAATCAGGAAAAAGAGATAACACCGCTTTCACTCTGTATACAAACATTTACCGGCTGATCGCCGGTAAATGTTTTACTCGTTTTATCGCCTTTTAAAAATAGCGCTTAGAACTCGACCGCGACACCAAATTCTAACCAGAACCCATTTCGCTCTGTTTCCCTAAAGGTGTTAAGATCTCCAGCGCGAAGACGGCGCAGCAACCGATTGTTGAAATTGTTCCCAGCGATTGAGAGCTCAACTTTTTCAGTAATATTGTATTCGATCCGACCGCCCCAACGGCTGAAGTCTCGATCGAACACCGACTGATTAATAAACGGGTCGGAATCTTCAAAGCCAAAGAAGTCCAAGAAGCCTTTTGTAAAGGCGTTCGTTAGGCGGATCTCCAATGGTCCGTCCTCATAGGCCAGCGTGACATTGCCAGATAGAGGAGACTGTCCGTCAAAGGGTATCGTAACCTCTTGGATTATGTCAGCCCCATCAAAGAGCGGAATTATCTGCTCTGATTCCGTGAGCGTCACATTCGCGTCGATACCGAAATTGCCCAAGAATCCCGGCAATTCCTCGAACTTTTTCGAGTAGGCGATCTCCACACCGAAAATTTCACCGGTGGATGTCGAGCTAATCGTCGATTCGAATTGCTCGAATTGACCGACTAACAACGCCGGATCAATATTATTCGATATCGTATCAGAGACATCTGCAGCATCAACGATCGTCATTTCAACGATATCAACCGAAATATCGCTGATATCCTTATAAAATACAGAAACACCGACATACCCGATTGTGTTTGAATACCAGTCTAAGCTCGCTTCATAATTCCATGAAATAAGCGGCGTTAGATCCGGGTTTCCGATATCCACTTCGATCGTTTGGTTATCAGCGTCAGGACTAGCAAGACTAATAACCGCCTCAAGATCACTTTCAGGTATCAAGTCATTGAAATTTGGTCGACGAAGGGTTTTGGCCGCAGATGCCCGGAAGATCAGTTCATCCGTCAAATCATAACGCAGGTGGCCGCTTGGAAATACATTTGTATACGATGTTCCTCCAGATACCGGGGTAATAACCTCAATATCGTCGAAAACTTCATCGTCTTCTGAAATCTCAAGCCCTTGGAACGCTTCGGCCTGGAACTCCGTATGCTCAACTCGGACACCACCAAGAAGAGTCAGACGGCCGACTTTATGAAGAAACTCAAAGTACCCGGCATACACATCTTCGCTTGAAACACTATCACCTGAAAAAAGGTCGGCATCATCAGGGTCATCAAATTCGGCGCCCAAAACACCTTCCGGATCCAGCGCGGCATTTTCGATGAAGTCTCGCGATGTACCAAAACCAAATCCACGACCATCAAAGAAACCGGCATTGACTTCACCGACGGAGAAACCAGGAATATCCGCGAGGGTTTCAAATAGATTCGGATCAAACGCCAAATCTGACTCATCGATTTCACGGTTACGCAAGGTAATCCGGCCCCCAACAGCGATCTCCAAAGGATTGCCGCCAAATTCCGTAATCCGCCGCGCGTCCGCTGAGATGGTATAAACCTCATCAAGACGGCGATCCTCGTCGATCTGGAAATCGTCAAAATCCACAGTAGAGGGATCATTCTGCACGTCATCGCCCGAAAGGATCGTGACGGTCGGCGCCTGAGGATCAATGGTTGCATCAAATAGGAACGTTGAAACACCGCCCTCGCCATTCAAGTGATCACGAACGCGGAATTCCGTCGTGCGTGAATACCCTCCGTTTACTCTAAAATCCCAAGCCTCACCGGCCCATTCATAGCCAAGCGCCCCAATCCAAAAATTTTGTGGCGTGAAATCACGCTGGAATTGCACATCGGTCGCCTCGTCTGAATCCGCGAACACGCCACGCGTCAGCGATGCAAATTCCGCCGCGGGAGATCCATCTGCCAGGGTGACCTCTTGGGCAATTGAGCTAAATGGTGAGAATGGCGAAATTACCAGGTTCTCATCATTTGTGACCCGACCGGCCCCATCCTCCAGTTCAAACTCTCTCAGTTGACGAAATTCATCTTCTTCAAAACGGGAGAAGTTTACTTGGGCGAACAAACGCGCTTGCTCAGCGGGTTTCCATTCGAAAACGCCGCCAAGGGCAATACGCTCTCGACGAACGTCTTGGTTCCGAAACTCTAGACTGTCGATAACGCGGATCTCATCGCCGAACCCAAACGGTGCGAATGGGATATCTTCGCCCGTGACTGGGTCCAAAAGCTCATCTTCAGAATCGAGATCAGTCGTCTCAATCGTTTCCGCAAGGAGATTTCGGACAGAATAGCTCCCGTTAAAGGAAACTGCGAACTGGTCATTCGACCCAAAGACCTTACCTGTACTGCCCCGCGCGCGGATACGAGACCCGCCGCCTAAACCATGGAAACCGCCTCGGAACGACACCTCTGAGTTAACCTTGTTATTGCCCAGGATCGACGGCGTTGACAGCTCGATAGCACCCCCGACGGAGGCTGCGGATTGAGATGGCGTGGTTGATTTCGTAACCTGAATGGCCGCTAGCGCCCCTGGAGGAAAGACGTCTAGCGGCACAGACAGACCGTTACTCTCCGGGCTGCCCAATTGAAGGCCATTCAGCGTGACCTGATTAAATGTCGAATTCGCGCCCCGAATGGAGACAAATCGCCCTTCGCCCCGGTCTTCATCGATATAAACGCCAGGAAGGCGTTGAATCGCCTCCGCTGCGTTAATATCCGGCAAGTCACTCGCCGTCTCGCTTTCGAGCACGCTTTTCTTGTTCACCGCCGCCCGCTCCCGTTGGAGGCCCAATGAACGTTCACCGATGACGATGACTTCGTCGACAATCGGCGCATCGCCCGGCGCGTCTGTGACTTGCTGGACAGGCGCGTCCGTTGTTTGCTGCGCAAATGCCGGCGTACAGGCAATTGCGGCGATTGACCCCAACAATATGGTTTTAGTTGATTTGTGCACAGGACCCTCCCGAAATGGCGCTTTTAGGCGAAAATGACAAAACAAACCCCATTTTGGGCATTTCCGTCGCGTTTACCGTGGCGCATATTTCTGACATGTGTCAAGTTTAAATGACAAATGTCAGATATTCATCTTGTTTTGTGACGCAAAATTACCACTTGCGAAGCATGCTTTAGTGGGTTCAACAAGTAGAGATGAGCCAACGCCGCATTTGAACATTTGATTCACCAGAAAATGGTTAACGATGAGAAAAGAACCTATACAGAAGAGAAGTTCGGATAAAATTTCGGATGTTCTTGATGCGGCCCAAGAATTATTGTTGGAGCTGCCGCTCGAAGAAATCACCTTAAAGATGATTGCAGACCGAGCGAATGTCACCCGCACATCGATTTACCACTTTTTCCCATCAAAAATTGAGGTAATGGACGCGCTCACGGAACGATATCACGAACAGCTGCGTATTCGTGTTTTATCGTTTTTCGACCCCCACACACGCGAAGACTATCACCGAGCATGGATTGGCGTGTCAGACATATACAAACAATTTTTCGATGAATCGCCAGCGGCCGCCGTTCTTTTGCTCGGCGCAAAAGGCGCAAAACAAGCACTGTTTGGCGACACGAAATCAGAAGAGCGCCTCGCAACTGAAATCGGACAATTGATGACGCGCCGAACGAATATTGCAGAGATATCCAAGGGCCCGCCACCGGAACCCGATTTTTTTGAATTTGTCCTGCGAATGATGACCTCGTTGTTTTCAACTGGCATCCGCAAGGAGGGAAAAATTTCAAAGAAAACAGAGGAAGCGGTCAAAAAAGCAACCATCGCCTATTTGGATAGCGCTATTTCCGATGGATAGCGCCGATAGGGGTGTCTTCCGGGTTTCTCACGCTGATAATCTGTCGGCCGAATTTTTGTTTGTATAGAGTTCGATTGTTTGACGAAGCTGCTCGCTGTCAATTGGCTTTCCTAAATGACAGGTCATGCCAGCGTCGATCGCCGCTTTAATATCGGATTCCATCACCTGAGCGGTAAGCGCGACAATCGGCGTTGCGCCCACATTATTCCGATGCTCATGAGCGCGAATTGCTTTGGTTGTTTCATATCCATCCATATTCGGCATGGAAACATCCATAAGAACGATATCGAATGGCGTTTCAGCGATCTTGAACTGTTCGTACGCCAATTCTCCATCATTCGCAATTGTAAGCACATATTTAGCGTCGGCCAGCATACCTCGAATAACAAGCTGGTTCACTTCATTGTCTTCCGCCACAAGTATACGGATGAAATCACTTTCACTAATGGCATCGGAGGCGCCGGGCGGCTTCATCCGTTGGGACGGACGTGATCGAGCGCCAACCTCTTTTTTCGATGCGAGCCGTTGAAGGGTCGTAAATAGAAGTTTCGAGCTCGCCGGTTTCAGGATGATTTCCGATATTCCGGCCGCTTTCAATTGCTTCGCGTTCTCGCGACAGTCAACAGAACTCGCGAGAATGATTTCAACATCGGAAATCATCGGATCGGCTTTGATTAACTTTGTGAGCTCGAGACCATTGATGTCCGGCATTTGATAATCAATGATGACGAGTGGAAACTTCTGGTTCTGATCCGCCGCTGATTTCAATTTTGCTAACGCCGTTTTCGCCCCCGATGCAGTCTCCGTCTCAATCCCCCACCCAGCAAGCTGTTCATTGAAAATCTCACGATTGAGTTCGATATCATCGACAATGAGGCATTTTATGTTTTCCGGCGCGGTGATGCACACCGGTCTTTCAGATTGTTCAGAAGAAAGGGGCAGAGAAATTTCGAACGAGAAAACACTGCCTTTACCGAATTCTGACTCAACGCCAATCTTGCCGTCCATGACTTCAACGAGCCGTCGCGAGATCGACAACCCAAGCCCCGTACCGCCATATGTTCTTGTTGTTGACGTATCGGCTTGCTGAAACTTCTCAAAGATGGTGGACAGACGGTCTTCTGGAATCCCAATTCCAGTGTCCTCAATAGATACCTTCAAGTCGTAACCGGCGTCACTTTCGTTCCCGTCGACCCTAATTAGGATGTATCCCTCATGGGTAAATTTAACGGCATTGCCAACAAGATTTGTTACGATTTGGCGAATTCTCGATGCATCGCCAACGAAATTGGTCGGCAATCGCGATGGGTACCGAACAATCAACTCGATTCCCTTTTCCTGCGCCCGTGAGGAGCACAATGTCGCCACATCTTCAATCGCCGAATGGAGGTTAAAGTCCGTCGGATCTAGCTCAAGTTTCCCTGACTCAATTTTCGAAAAATCTAGAATATCATTGATGATGACCAAGAGGGCATTGCCAGATTTTTGAATGATGTCGACGAATGAGAGCTGCTTTTCATCAAGCTCCGTACTGGATAAAAGCTCCGCCACGCCAAGAACACCATTCATTGGCGTGCGTATTTCATGACTCATATTGGCAATGAACTCAGATTTCGCAATCGACGCCGCGTTCGCTCGGTGTTCGGCCTCCTGCGCGCGTTTTAAGGTCTGTGACAATGTTTGATTGGAGCGATAGGATTGGCGTGCGCTGTTTATGAACAATAGATAAAATGGCGACATCGCCAACAATATCCATAAACTAGCGACAACATTCACGCCCTTGACAATATCAGAGATCGGTAAGGCGCTATGCGCGAAGATGATAACAGCAACCGATGTGGCGCCCGCCCGAAATGAAAATTGCAGATTCGAGAAAACCGTAAAGATTGCACACGGAACGATGGTGAGGGCAATCATCTTTGCGCCTTCTTCCCCTGTATTCCAAAGGATGAAAGGCATGCATAGATACGCAAGCAACGTGAGCATCGAAACCGCCAGCGCTTGTTGGAGTAAGGCCTCATAGGCCGTTGGCTGCTTCTCCACCCGGTTAGCAATGTGCTTGTAAAAGCGTGTTTCAACAAAATACAAAGACGCGGAAACGAAACACCACGAAAACGCTACCAGCGGTGTGGTATAGTGAGCCGCAACAAGCGCTAAAGTTCCGACAAGGAGGAACTTGACATAGAGCTGTGCCGCGCGACGTTGGCTGATAATTTTTAGTCGGTCCGCTGTCATAGGTGGATTCGTCCGAATGAAGGTTTATGCGCTTTAACTTTATTTGACGGATGTCAACCTTCGTAATATTTGGTGAAAAATTTGTTACTTGATGAAAACCATCTCCTGCTGACGCTTGGGCGCAGGTTAGAAAAAGGTGCATGCCGACATTCAGTGAACGACGATCACCACCCTGTGGTTTTTAATAATATTGCAAGAAAATCCCCCATCTCACCGGCAGCGGAGATGGGGGAGCAGGCAATACTTTGTGTTGGATAAACAAGGGTTGGCTACCTGTTTAATCCATTCACGCGCAGCGCTTCAAAAACAGCGGGTAAATGACGCTGCTTTGCCTTTATTTGGTAAATTTATTCGGCAGCTTCCGCCTGGCGCCAAATGGGGAAGGGGTCGGCCATTTCGGGGCTGTTCTCCACGGAATATTCGACGTCGTCAGGGATCAAGGCCGCATCAAGCCGTGCTTTCAGGGCGACCCAGTCGATCCCGGCGCCAATAAAAACAATCTCTTGGCGGCGATCTCCATAGGGTTCTTGCCACTGCTCGATAATATAGGGCGGCAGCATGCCCCCCGTCGGCCATTGGTCGCGCGGCACGCTCGCCCACCAAACGCCAAGCGGGATGATGCTGGATAGGGAGCCCGCCAACGAAAACTCGGCGACAAAATTGGGGCGAGTTGCAATCCAGAAGTGACCCTTGGCGCGGATCACCCCGGGAAGCGGCCCATTTAACAACGTATGAAGGGCTTCAGGCTGAAACGGGCGGCGCGCGCGGTAAACATAGGACGTGACACCGTATTCTTCTGTTTCAGGTGTATGATCGGCAAACCCGTAGAGTTCCTTCGCCCACATTGGGTGCTGGTGGGCTTTTTCAAAATCGAATAGCCCCGTGTCTAAGATCGCACCCGCCGGCACGTCGGAGTAATTCGCCTCGATAATCTTTACGTCAGCATTTAAGCTGCGGATAATTTTGCGCGCCGCATCTACTTGGGCCGTGCTTGCGTCATCGACCTTGTTAAGAATGACGATATCAGCGAATTCAATTTGATCGGTGAGAAGATGAACGAGGGTGCGCTCATCTTCCTCGCCCATAACCTCGCCACGATCGCGTAAAAAGTCGTGGCTTGAAAAGTCCTTCAAGAGGTTCACCGCATCGACGACCGTCACCATGGTATCAATCCGGGCGACATCAGAAAGGCTCTCGCCTTCCTCGGTACGGAAGTCGAAGGTTGCGGCGACGGGAAGAGGTTCTGAAATGCCGGTTGATTCAATCAGCAGGTAATCAAACCGACCTTCTTCGGCGAGCCGTTTAACTTCCGCCAGAAGATCATCGCGCAAGGTGCAGCAGATACATCCATTCGACATTTCCACAAGGGTCTCATCGGTGCGGCTCAACTCTGCCCCGGCGCGCACAAGATCCGCATCAATATTAACTTCCGACATATCGTTAACAATGACCGCCACGCGCCGACCATCGCGGTTGTTCAAGACCCGATTCAAAAGCGTCGTTTTTCCTGCGCCAAGAAAACCGGAGAGAACGGTGACGGGCAAGCGGTTGTCATCAGATTGTGCCGGGTTCATTGGTCTTTTCTGTCAAATAAGGGCTGGAAAAATCTGCAGGTAAAATAAACCAATGCCCCTTCCGCGCAACGCCGATTGATAGATCGCCCCTTTCCTTCGGGAATTCCATAACAACGTTAAAACCGAAGAAACCCGGCCAACCGACGGAAGAACGGGGCGAAACTGCGATCGAACGACCACCGCTGGTTATAAATTCTGTTGACTGAATGTATCGCACATCTGGATATCGCCGTTGCGATATCCAATGGTAAACCAACGCACGCGCTGTTCGGAAGCGCCGTGGGTGAACGTCTCCGGCCGCACTCGGCGTCCGGTGCTTCGCTGAATGGCGTCGTCTCCAATTGCAGCCGCCGCGGTTAACCCCTCTTCAATATCGCCAGGCTCCAAAATACCTGCTGTGCGGTCCGCGTCGTGGGCCCAAATGCCGGCGTAACAATCGGCTTGCAGCTCCATACGGACTTGCAAGCCGTTTTGCTCGACCTTTGACGATCGCGCCTGCATTTTCCGTACTTCGTTCGAAATACCGGTAATAGTTTGAATATGGTGGCCGACTTCATGAGCGATCACATAAGCCGCTGCGAAATCCCCCGGCGCCCCGAAACGGCGCGAGAGTTCACTGAAAAACGACGTATCAAGATATATTTTTTGGTCCGCCGGGCAATAGAACGGGCCAGAGGCGGACGATGCATATCCGCATGCAGATTGCGTTTCGCGGGAGAACAAAATGAGCGCCGGCGCCGGGTACCGCTGCCCCGCCGCTGCGAAACGCCGGGACCAAACATCCTCGGTCTCTGCGAGGATCGTCTCGACAAACGCGCCGGCTTCCTGATCGGCAGCGGTTAATGGGACAGACGCGCTGGTTGATTGGGGCTGCCCACCAAGAAGAGCGAGCGCATCAACGCCGACGGCGCGGAGGGCGAAAAACCCGCCGACGAGGACGACAACGCCGACAATGCCAAAGCGGCCAAAGACAAAGCGGATAAGAAGGATAGCAAGCCCGGATAAGCCAGCCGCCCCGACGCCGCCGCCGCGACCGCGCCGATCTTCCACATTGTCACTTCGCCTGCGGCCCCGCCATTTCACCATTTTGAACCCCTCCTCTGTCGATTGAGCGTAGTAATACCAAGGCAATTTCGCCTGTCGAGGGATTTAAACTGCGAGCGCAATAACAGGGGGTTGCGAGCGCGACCATTGCTTGGGGGAACCGACCTCACGCGACGTATTGCGAGGGTGTTGCTCAAACGACCCACTTGGGACCGGCCACGCGTCTTGACGGAGCGTCGCCACGCCGCGACATTACGGGCGATTTGTTGGGGTTTTCATGTCGGCAGCCGTCTATTTTACACGTTTCTTCGCAATGCTGGTTGTGGCGGCGGTGCTCATCGGGGCCGTTTTAAAGCCGTCGGCGCTCACCAATGTGTTGCCGACCCTAGCGGACAAAGCAGAAGACGCGCAGGAGCGGCGCGCCAATCTCTCTGAGAAAGCTTGCCCCCTTGCCGGCGCGCCCCTTGGCGGCGCCTTTGCTGATGTGGATGATGTGCTGTCGATTTCACCTCTTGGCGGCGTAACAGCACCCCAGGAGCCTTTGCCGGCTCCCTATATCCGCATCAATACGAAGTTCGGCGATACGGTTTTTGAACGCCGCACCACCAGTGCGCTAAGCCCGGCGCGGGCGGAGGTGACGGCGATCGAGCGGCGCATCCGGCGCGATGACGACGGCAAAGCAGTCAGCCAATCCTGGACTGTCTTTTTTCGGGTTTGCGAAGATATTAGTCTTTACTATGACGATCTTGACACGATCAATCCGGATTTGATGCGTCGCGTGGGCGGCATTGCCGCCTTTCAACAAATCGACGGGCCGGACCACAGCGCCGCCACGACGTCGTTGCGAGTGAACCAAGGCGACATCATCGGCGCCGGCGACGGTTTCGATGTTGGATTGGAAGACGCAAAGGCCCGCCCGGTGGATCTTGTCCGCCCGGAACGCTACCGGCATAACCCTTATCTTTTGGCGAGCGCGACAGGCGCTGACGCCTCTCTGCTGGAAGCGGTCGGTCGCGACCACGCTCGCGCCCAATGCCCCCTCGATTATCTGCCCGAAAAAGTGACCACCGCTTGGTCCGCGCTTTTGGGGGATGCGGTGGGCGTGCGGCGCGCAAAAGGCGGCAGCGCGTGCCGAACCGCCCTTGTTGACGCGCCGGGCACCGCGCAAGGCGCCTGGTTCACCGACGCCGCCCATAACGGCGCGACCTCAAAAGTGAGCGCTGTCGCCCTCGCCCCGGATAATATTGACCCAACGCGGCTTATTTTCGCCCTGCATGGGAAGCTGACGTCCTTAAAGCCCTCAATGGTCAGCCTCCATCCTAAATTGACCGAAGCACGAGAAGCCGCCGCGCGGGATTTCTTGACTTTTGAACGCGGCGTCGATCGACGCAACGCCGCCTTCACCGAGGTGAAGGCGGGGAGCGTTTATTGTTATGACCGGCTACGGGCGAATTTCGTCGGCCCCCTGATCAATGGCGTGTTGCTGTTGGAACTGACAGAAAACGAGGGGCTAAATTCAGTGGCGGCCCCTGAAGGCGCCAGCCCGAATGGCGCGCCGCGCGGCGGTTTGATGAAAATCGAAATGCGCGGGGATGTTCAGGCCTGCGTTGATCTTGAGACGCCCTGGGCGTTCACGGGCGCTGAAACGACGTTTTATCGGTAAGGAAACGCGCCCCGGACCGCCCACACCAGGTCATCGAGAACTAAACCCACCGATTCCGCGTAAGGTTCAGCTCTCAGCGCACCAACTTGCCCCGACGCCGTAAGGTTTCCCGAGCCCCGCCTCCATTAACGCTTGGCCAAGATCCCGCCCGCCCGCCGTTTCAACACGAGCGACGACCCGGCCGGCGTATTTCCCATGGCGAACATCCTTCAAATAGACCCGGCGCGCCGCCAGGAACCGCTCAACAAAGTTTTTCGCATCCTGGGCGAGCCGCTGCTCGCGCTCACATCGGGGGTTATTAAGTTCAGGCGTATCGACCGCCGCCAGGCGCACTTTTGTCTGAAGCGCCATATCCAGCCAAACATCAACCGTGACATGGATCGTATCGCCATCGATGATTTTATCGACATGGGCGAGGGTCGGTCCGGCCAATCGCCCTTTTGCGCTGACCGGTGGAGCGACGCCGAGCGAAACAATTAAAAAGAACGCAAGATATCTTAATACGAGTATTTTTCTCATAAAACGATATTTATACATTCCAGCTTTGTTCTTCAAGGGCTATCTTGCAGCAAACGCCCGCGTCTCGGACACCAACATGATCGTCGGAGCGGACACTGCGAGCGAGCGAGCGAAATGGGGCGAGCTTAGGACGCTGGCTGTAAGCGTCATCGGAAACAATGGCCTCTTCCTGCCATCTTCCTGAGATTGGACGAGCGGTCACGTTGCGGACGAGGTGAATTTTCGCCGCAACTGCGCATACGTCCACTTGGCTGAATCGGTCGACTGTGCTGCAATTGAACTTGCTGTCGTTTACAGCCTGATTGCAGGAAAACTCGCATGTTCCCGTCAACTAGTCTCTTTAAGTTTGTACGAAGTGTTTCAGCAGTTGAGAATATACTTCGGGGATGCCTTAGATTCTCAATGGCTGACGAACTCAACGACCCAATTGAGTTAGCAGGCGAAATCAACGAAGAAATGGTTTTGGCATCTTTAGAGGAATTCAGGAAAAACGGATATTCCGACATCGAATACAAATGGTTGTGCAGGCAAGGAGCGTTATTGAAATCGCTAAGCCCTTCAAGCCAAGCTATTCCGGTTCCTCGAAGCGCTGAGGAAGCACATAGACAGATCATGTCGTCATTCTATGATGACACTCGCAGTCTGGCGAGTTTGCAACGATCCGCGGTCAGAGACATAAAATCAAAAACGGGGATTCTGAGCCTCACATCCAATTGGTCTAGTCTACCGATGTGGGCACATTATGCGGGCAATGCGGATGGTTTCGTAGTCATTTTTGACAGCCTAGATACCTATTTTACGGGAGATAAAACTGGTGTCCTGGATCAGCTTGAACCGGTGTCTTATTCTGATGTTTTTGAAGGGATGACGTTCAGGCCGAGTAGTCAGAAGAACCTATTTTTCTGGAAATATTCAGACTGGTCATACGAAAAAGAGTACCGCGTAGTCAGTGCACTTCAGCGGTGCAAGAAGAAGGTCGTAGGCACGACAAACATGTGGTTACGGGAAATTGATCCTGCGTACGTATGTGGCGTCATAATCGGTTGGAATGTAGGGGTAGACGGACGACAGCGGTTAACTGAAGTTTCGTCCAATCTCGAAAGAGACATCAAATTGTTTGAAGCTCGCGTTACGGGTGTATCCGTATCGATAAGCCGCATTGGCGCTTGATAACTCTGAACCGATTGAAAGATCGTTTTTGAGCGAAAACCAAACGCTAACTTCGGCCGCAAATTAGGACGAGCGCGCTCAATTCTGCTGCTTTTGGTTGGTGCTCACACGTCTATTTCTGGCGAATTTCCTGCCAAACGCTTAGCGATCGCTTCTACCCCCCTTAGCTGAAATCGACGGCTCGGCCTTTGCGCTCCCAATCGCCGTAACGCGTGGGCTCCGGCCCCGCGGGGCCGCCGTCTTCGCCGGTTTTAGGGTCAGTCGCACCCTTGCGGGCTTTTTCGGCGTCGGCCTGTCGACGGGCCTCGGCCTCCTGCAAGGCGCGAATAGCCGCCGGCGGGAGCGTTTTGCCCGGCGCGGCGCCTGGCACAGATCCAGATTCAGGCCCAGATTCAGATCCGGGCGCACCATGTTTTTGAAGCGGTTCACCGCCATCTTTCACGTCATTCATATTGAACCCGTTCCATCGGCCTTACATATAAGATCGACACATCGCTAATAAACCTTACGCTTCAATCGCTGAAAGAGTTTTTTATGAACGCCATGCGCACCGGACTTCTGCTCGCCGTGATGACCGCCCTTTTCGGGACCATCGGCTTTTTATTGGGCGGCGGCGCCGGCATGGCGCTCGCCCTTGGCTTTGCGGTCCTCACAAATGTTTACACCTACTGGAACGCCGACAAGATGGTGTTGCGCATGTACAAAGCGCAGATCGTCGATAGCTCTCACCCGTCCGGGTTGGTGCGGCGCTATGTAGAGACGACGGAACGGCTGGCGGAAAACGCGAGCATGCCGCGCCCCAAAATCACGATCATTGACAGCCAACAGCCAAACGCCTTCGCCACCGGGCGAAACCCCGAAAACGCCGCCGTCGCGGCCACAACGGGTCTTTTGTCCATGCTAACGCCGGAGGAGGTCGCCGGCGTGATGGCCCATGAGCTCGCCCATGTGAAAAACCGCGACACCCTCACCATGACCATCACCGCAACCATCGCCGGTGCCATTACGACGCTTGCCAATTTCGCCATGTTCTTTGGCGGCGGGCGCGACCGGGTGGGCCTCATCGGCTCATTGGCGATTATGTTCCTGGCGCCGATGGCCGCGGGTATTGTGCAAATGGCGATCTCCCGTGGGCGCGAATATGAGGCGGATCGCGTGGGCGCGGAAATCTGCGGTCATCCTGAATGGCTTGCGTCAGCCCTGGCGAAAATTTCCAACGGCGCAGCGCGCATTCCGAACGAAACGGCGGAGATGCATCCCGAAACGGGGCAACTGATGATCATCAATCCCTTATCGGGACGGGGCAAAGATAATCTGTTCTCGACCCATCCCGCGACCCAAAATCGTATCGACGCCTTAATGGCAATGGCGAAGGATCAACCGACGGCCTATGCAAGCGGCGTCGGCTCTGTTCCCAATGCGGGACGCTCCTAACGCCCTATTCTGACGGCATTTTAGGCATCCTTTAAGGGTCGTCTTTACGCTGACACGATTAGAGTACCGCCCTGAACACAGGATGGGGCGTTGCGCAATGCGGATCGATTTAGCGACAATTGGCGGAATAATGGCCGGGCTATTTGTAGTCGGGCTAGCAATCGCGATGTCCGGCGCCGTAGCGGTTTTTTTCAATGCGCCGAGTTTCCTTATCGTGATCGGCGGCGCTGTGTCCGCAACGATCCTGCGTTTTCCGATTGATGAAGTGTTCGCCGCCCTCGCCACCGGAGCGCGCACAGCGTTTTTGGATCATCGCCGCCAACCCGGCGACCTATTAGAAGAAGTGCGCCAACTGGCCAGCATCGCCCGCCGCAACGGGCCCATCGGCCTTGAGCGCGCGATCGTATCAGATCCCTTCCTCGCCAGGGGTAAGCAGATGATCGCCGATGGATTGCCAACGGATCATTTGCGCTCCCAGCTTATTCGTGAGCGTGACCTTGAGATCCAACGCCTTGTCGATGGTGAGAAAATTTTCCGCGCCGTGGGCGAAGCGGCGCCGGCCTTTGGCATGATCGGCACCATCGTCGGCCTCGTCCGTATGCTGTGGACAATGGACGACCCGTCGACAATCGGCCCCGCGATGGCGATCGCCCTTCTCACCACGCTTTACGGCGCGTTGATCGCCTATGTATTAGCCCTGCCGATTGCCGACAAACTCGCCATGAAATTGGAAGCGCAAGAAATCAACCTCTCCCTGATTATCGATGGGCTGTGCCAAGTCTCTGAACGGCGCTCCCCCGACGCGATTACGGATATGTTGATCGTCTATCTTCCCGAGAAATCACGAGGCGCATTCTCAGCGGCGACGGCGTGAACGATACAAAGATCATAAAGCGTGGAGATCACCAAATGCAGGGCCTAACGGGGGGCCGAAAGGGCCGCCCGGCCGCCGCCTGGCTCATTACCTATGCCGACCTCATGACCATTCTTGTGTGCTTCTTTGTCTTGATTGTCTCGTTTTCAATCCAAGACCAAGTCAAGATGGAAGTGGTGGCGGGCTCCATCCGTGAAGCCTTTGGCGTCGCCGAAGAACGCCGCTTCGCCGGCGATATCAAATTTGAAGGTGTTTCTGAACAGCGCCAGCCTGGCAACATTCGCCCCTCTACAAATCCGACCGGCGAAGGGCTATCAGACCGGCTGACGGCAAAACCCCAACGCGGGTCGACGGGCCGCCAAGCCAGCGTCGACCAAGGCGCCGCCGCGCAACGGCCATTTCTTGCCGCGAAAAAGCGCCTCGAAAATGCGATCCTTACCCATCCTATCCTACGGGGTGGTGAAGACGCCATCACAATCAACCTAACCGAAGAAGGCTTGCAGGTGATGCTGGTTGATACAACCGGCCGTCCCATGTTTGCGACGGGGGAAATAACACCGACACCCGCCGCCATTGCGCTATTAGAGGAAACCGCCCGGGCGCTCAGCCCGCTCGCGAACCGGATCATGATCGAGGCCCATGCGGATGCGACCTCTAGCGGGGCCTATTCCGCATTTGACCTGACCGCCGATCGCGCCAACGCCGCGCGGCGTATTATGCTGGCGGCGGGCTTCCCTAGGGATCGTATTGCCGGCGTCATCGCGAGGGGAGAGGCGAACCCTCTCTACCCCGAAGACCCGTATGCGCCAGCAAATCGCCGTATCGAAATCATTTTAGAACCAGCCGCACCTTTACTACCAGAGGATCGAAGCTTGTAGTGTCGGTTGCGGCGTTGACAGCTCCCGTGTTCGCGTCATTCACCCGTGGGGAGTAAGGGCATGCGGATCATCTTTTTCGCCATCGCTGTTTGGGGGACGGTCCTGCTGGCAAGCGGCGTCATTGTTCGGGTCGCGCCTGCCGAACAGGCGGTTATTCTGCGCGAAGGGGCGCCGAAACGGGTTCTGGGACCCGGCTTTCATTTAAAAGCGCCGCTGTTTGAACAAGCCGGGATCGTCGGCGCGCTGTACCAACGTCGCGTCGAAACGCAAATGACGATCCCCATAGAGAACGGTGAAAGCTGCACGATTAGCGCGGCGGTCACATATCATATTGGCGATGCCGCCCGGGCGGTTGAATGGCGTTTGCGCCATGGGTTAGATATTTCCAGAAAAACAAGCGTATTCGGCGGTCGCAACGATTATGTGGAGGCGGAACGCGCCTTGCGGAACGCCCTGTCTTTCGCCGTCGGTAATATGAGCCTGGGCGATATCGTGCGCGGCGGCGTTCAGAGCTGGAGCAAAGCGTTTCTGAACGCGCAAAGAGATAAAATTCTCCCAGACGGCGCCCGCATCACCAGCGCCAAGGCGAATAATATTCACTGCACGAATGGCTATGTCGCCAAGCCGCCAAAACCGGTTAGGTGGATTTTCGGCGCGCCGCAGTCGTTCGCCGGCGCATCGAAACTCGGCATAGTAGGCGTGCAACAGCCGGCGATCGCCATCGCGCCTGCAGATATCGAAGTCGTTCTTATCGATCGTCAGCGGGTTGTGTTAGGTGGGTTCGGTATTTCCTTTGGCGTCAATTCGCCGGAGCGCTTTTATAACGCCTTGCGGAATGATGATGTCGCCAGAGCCAGACTCACCCCGGTATTCAACAGAGCGCTCGCCGATGAAATCGCCCAGCGCACCATCGACAACATCAGCGCCGTTCGTACAGCGGATCTAGTTGACCGCCTAGCGGTGACCCTGCGTCAAAAATTGAGCCCCTTTGGCGTTTCAGAGATCGCCATCACTACGGATAACGCTTTTTACCGCACAGGGACGATGGCGCCCAGTGATGGCGCCACCAATGAAGACCGGCCAACCGTTATTCCAGGAGGCCGGCTTCGCGCGCCATCTCTGCAAGATTACGTTGAGGACGAGCGCCAAAATGGCTGATCACTTCCGACGCCGCCAAAGAACCGAGCGCCCCGGCCGTCGCTAAGGGCTTGCCCCGCGCAATCCCAAAGAGCAGCCCCGCAGCGTAGGCGTCACCGGCGCCGGTCGTATCCACGAGAGAGGTCGGTTTCACCGCATCGATATGAACGGGCTCTCCATCTTGTGGCACGAGGACCGACCCTTTTTCTGATAACGTGATCGCCGTCAGGGGGCATAGTTCACGAGCAGCGTTGATCATTTGATCAAGATCATCCGTGCCAAAGAGCCGCGCGCCCTCCTGCTCATTCGCCATCAATATATCGACATGGGTGGGGATGAACTCAAGAAGCGCCGCATGTTGACGATCAACAACACCAACATCCGATAGCGTCAACGCAGATTTATACCCAGCGCCCCGCGCAACCTCACAAGCCTTTTGAAACGCGGCGCGCGCGACGGGCTGTTCAAACTGGTATCCTTCGAAGAACGTCATGGCGGCGCGCAGGATAAACGCCTCCTCCACATCATCAGGCTCGACAAGACCGGCGGCGCCAAGATAGGTCGTCATCGTGCGTTGCGCGTCGGGTGTAACGTGAATGAGGCAACGCCCTGTTCCCGGCCCGTTGGCGTCCGCTAATGTCGCAGTATCAAACTCAACCCCGAGCGCCCGCAGATCCCGCCGGTAAGTCTCACCCAACGCATCATCGGCGACCTTCCCAATGAAACCGCCTTTACCACCGAGGGAAGCGATGCACGCAATCGAGTTCGCCGCTGACCCGCCCGAGATTTCGACGGAGGTTCCCATCGCGTCGTAAATAGTTTTCGCCTCTTCCTCGTCAATGAGAAACATGCCGCCTTTGGCGTAGTTGAGCTTCTCCAGAAAACCGTCGTCGGCTTCGGCTAGAACATCGACGATCGCGTTGCCGACGCCAATGACGTCGAGATCAGGTGTTGGCATGTCAGGAAATCCGTTTGCGCTTGTTGAGTGTTTAGGCGCTGTCTATAGAATTCGTGAGCGCGGTTCGCAATGCTATTGATGAGAACGCCTTGTCCCGGCGTGTTTCGCCGAGCGCCGCAATGTCTCTGCATGGCGGGATCGGACCGCCGACACAAAAGGAAAACACTTCGTGATCATGCTCAGCGTTGACCCGCGCCAACCATGCCTGAACAACCGTATCGTCCTCGCCCTGGCGTTCATCGCGCTCTCGGGATGCGCCGCGACAACGAACCCGGGCCCGCCCCTCCAGAAAGCGGCGTCGACAACGCCCGCCGCGCCCGCTTTCAAAGCCGACGATGTGATGGGCAAGTCCGCTCAAGAAATCGACGCCCTGTTTGGCGATCCAGCGCTGAAGCGGCGCGAAGGAAACGGCGAGTTTCGTCGCTATGCGCTGGCGGACTGCAACATCATAGTTATTCTCTATCCAGATGAAAAAGACACTGGATCTGAGCCCCAGTCTCATGTGCGAACGTTTTACGCCAGCGCAAAAACCGCCGGCGCCGCAAAACCTGATGCGGACCGCTGCTTAGCGACAGGGTTATAACCCTCCCCGAATGTCCCCCTATTAGCCCCTATGGGGCCGCCGCCTGTTCTTCGGCCGCGACAGCGCGCTCGGATTCGAAAACTTGCTGTGAATGGCGCAGGAAATAAATCAGCGCCAAAGCGGGGATACCAGCAACGGCCGTGTAGACAAAAAACCATGCATAGCCGACCGCATCCACGATAAATCCGGAAAGGCCGCCGACAAACTTGCCCGGTATCGCATAGAAAGAGCTGAACAAAGCGTATTGCGTCGCCGTAAACGCGGTGTTTGTCAGACTGGACATATACGCAATGAGAACGGTGCCGGCATAGCCATAGGCGATGTTATCAATCACCACCGCCGTCGCGAGGTAAACGTTATCGGCCGGCATAAGGGATAACCAAGAGTACAGAAGATTGGTGACCGCCTGGACGACAACGCCAATGGCGAGGGCCTGTAAATAGGTGATGCGCAACAGGATAAGCCCGCCAACAAACACGCCGAACATGGTCGCCAACAGTCCAATACCGCCGCGGATCACGCCGATCTGGGTCTTATCGTAGCCAAGGTCAACATAGAGCGTGCCCGTCATCACGCCCATGACAAAATCAGGAATTCGATAGAGCGCAATAAACGCCAGAATCACAAACGCCGCGGCGCCATAGCGCCGTAAGAAATCAGCAATCGGACCAATTGTCGATTCTCTCAACGCCTGCAGCGGAGGAAGCCTTTTAGGCGGCTCGTGCTCACGCGCCTCAACGCGTGGGGCAAAGAGCGCCGCCGACATGCCTATGAGGACCAAAAACGCCATAAACCGATAGGCAAAGGGCCAACTGACGGCGTCTGCGATAATCAGGGTGAGAGAACTCGCGGTGAGGAGACCGATGCGGTAGCCATATTGGTACATCGCCGCCATCATGCCCTGCTCATTCGCGGCGGCCGCTTCAATGCGCCAGGCGTCAATGGCGATATCCTGGGTTGCAGACGCGAAGGCGATGCCAATGGCGACCAAGGCCACATAGGTTAGGTTCGCGCCGGGATCGGCAAATGACATCGCAATCAGCGTGGCCGCAACGCTCGCCTGGGCGAACGCCATCCAGGCGCGCCGGCGTCCAATTTTCTTTTCGAGAAAAGGAACCGGGACGCGGTCGAGAATGGGCGCCCATAGAAATTTAATTGTAAACGCGAAGCCGACCCATACAAACAAGCCAATTTCTGAACGGCTGACGCCCTCTTCGCGCAGCCAAATCGAAAGGGTCTGAAAAATGAGATAAAAGGGCAGCCCGGCGGAAAACCCGAAGGTTAACATCAACAGACCGCGCGGCGTCATATAGGTTTTCGCCGCCGCCAAATATTCCGCCACATTGCGCTTGGAAATTGCGGGTTTGTGGGCGTCGTCCGCCGATGGTGTTTCATTGGTCATGAAAGCATCCCGTTACTGATCGTCGCTTTTACGTGTCGTAAGAAGCATTGCAACGGGGAGCTTAGCCGCGTTTGCGGCGACAGAAAGGCCTTACGTGTTCTAATAAACGGCGCTTTTCGCTCAAGACGCCGCGCCAATGGCTTTGCGCCCGGACCCCCATTTGGTCACCATTGCATGTAGATCTTCCGGATCGAATGGCTTCGGCAGGAAATCATCCATCCCGGCGGCCATGCATTTTTGGCGATCGGCCGCCATCGCATTGGCGGTCAACGCAACAATCGGTGTGTTCGAATGGGGAGCGGCAAGAGCACGGATCTGACGCGCGGCCTCCAGCCCGTCCATTTCAGGCATATGCATGTCCATGAAGACAAGGTCATATTTGTTTTGCTGCAACGCCTCCAACGCCAAGAGGCCGTTGCCAGCGACATCCACTCGATGCCCTGCGCGTTTGATCAGGGCGACAGCGAGAACGGCGTTAATTTGATTATCTTCCGCCAACAGAATGGTAAGCGGCTTTTTCGCCGATACCGGGGTCAATGCATCGACGGATAGCGGCGCTTTTTCCTGTGGACGCGGCGCGCGCGCCAATTCTCGCATTAGGGTTGTTTGACGTATCGGTTTGATGAGATATCCATCAAATCCCCGCTTTCGCAGACCGGGAATGGCGTCACGCGCATCGGGCGGGAGTAAAACGAGCGCGCGGTCCGCCGCAGCTGCCAGAGCGCCTTTATCGGAATCGGCGATATCAGTATCGCAGATCAGCAACGCGCCAGGCTGGGCCTTGAGGCTATCCATTGCTTGGCGATGGGTGTCCGCGAAACTACGCTGCGTCACGCCAAAGGCGTCAAGCTGCAAACGGATGATCCGCGCCAAAATGCCGGAACGCGTTGCAACAACGACGGGGGTATCCTTCGCTTTTAACGCAACGTTCACGTCGCCGGCCGCTTTTAAACCGGCGCGGAAGGTAAACACACTGCCCTTACCCGGCTCACTCTCGACGCAGACTTTACCCGGCATTGCGGCGGCAAGACGTTGCGAAATCGCCAATCCGAGGCCCGCCCCCTCGGCCCGGCGGGCAATCACATCGTCGACCTGTGAAAACTCATTGAAGATCTGCGCCTGGGCCTCTTTGCTGATCCCGATCCCTGTGTCGCGTACGTCGACCACGAAACAATCTGATCCTGTTTCCGGGCATGCATCCATGCGCGCCTCTATCGAAACGCCGCCAACCTCGGTGAACTTGACCCCGTTGCCCGCTAGGTTGAGAAGTACTTGGCGGACGCGCGCCTCATCGCCAGCAAGCTTGCTCGGCACATTCGGAGCGACAAAAAATCCAATTTCAATGCCTTTCTCAGCAGCGCGCGGCGCCAAAAGCTCCGTCACCCCTTGAATGAGCGCATAAGGATCAAAAGGTTCCTGCTCGAGATCGAGTTTCCCAGCGTTTAGTTTGGAAAAATCGAGGATATCATTGATCAGGGCTAACAATGCACCGCCAGACTCGCGGACCGCCTCCGCATATGTCCGCTGGTTAGCGTTCAGATCGGTGGACATCAACAGGCTCGCCATGCCCAGAATACCATTTAATGGCGTGCGCATTTCATGGCTCATAATCGCGAGGTAGCGCATCGCCCCATCATCATCGTCATGAGCGCGTTCCAGCGCGCCTTCATCCGTTGACGGGTTATCCGTTGTAAACGCTCCGTTTGCGGACACGGTGCCCAATGTTTGGACCGGACGGTTTTGACGGCGGTCAGCGGCTAAACGACCGGTGTAAAGACGTTCCCCGTGATCGCTGATCGCCAGTTCCCATTGAATGAGGTTGGTTCCGGCTGCGGTCGCCATTTCCGTCATGAAATGACGGCTTTCGCCGATGCCAACCGTGTCGGCCTCAAAAGGCGAGAAACTTTGACCGTGCAACGCTTGAGGCTGCGCGTTAAACAACGACGCAAATTCAATGTTTGCAAAACGGATAATATCATCCGCCGTACAAACGACAATAAGCTCGAGGGTGGCGTCAATGGCCACGTCGGCGTTAGTCATATAAACAGACCCTAAATCGTCTTAGGTACGATTTATGCCCTATGGCCTTGAAAATTCGGTTAGGCGATATGGTTAAGCGTCGGAAAAGAATTTCCGTATAACTTTCAATAGGTCAGGCAAAAACGGTTGCACTTTACCGCCAGGCGATAAACCACCCGATCCCCAGACCCAGAACGCGTTAGGACGCCGCTAGAACGCCCCTACGACAGTTCACATCAAGGATTGACGCCCATCGAAGGCTCTCCCAGTGCAGACGCGCCGCCCATCTGGTTCCCCGAAAAAGCGGCCACATTGCTTCCAGGATCGCGGCGACGATAGCTAATCGCCTCGGCAACGTGGCGTCTGCGAACGGCGTCAACGCCATCAAGATCGGCGAGCGTCCGCGCCAACCGTAAGATACGGTGATAGCCGCGCGCTGAAAATCCTAGGGTTTCAGCTGCTTTCGCCATTAACGCCGCGCCATCGGCGTCGGGCGCGGCTATAACTTGCAACAGGCCGTCGGGGAGAGCTGCGTTGGTATTTGAAATAGGCGCGTTGGAAAGCGACGAGGCGCTTTCAAGCGCATTTCCGTTAGAGGCGTTCCGTTCCGCGTTGCGCCGTTCCAACGCCCGATCCTCCTGAGCCTGTCGCGCCCTCGCCACGCGCGCGGCGATTACCGCGCTCGTTTCACCATCGGCGGGGCGCGCCAGATCCGCCGGCATGACCGGTGACAAATCAACGGCGACATCCATGCGGTCAAATAGGGGCCCTGAAACCCTTGCCTGATATGTGCTTTCACAATTTGGGCCCCGTCCACAGGCCCGCCCGGCTGCGGCGGCATGGGCGCGCCCATACCCGCACCGGCACGGGTTCATCGCCGCGACGAGTTGGAAGCGCGCCGGATACCGCACATGCATATTCGCCCGGGCGATTAAGATGTCACCGGTCTCCAAGGGTTGGCGAAGGCTATCTAAAACCTGCGGGGCGAATTCCGGTAATTCATCAAGAAACAAAACGCCGTGATGCGCCAAGGACGCCTCTCCCGGCTTTGCCCGAACGCCGCCGCCGACCATCGCGGCCATTGATGCGGAGTGATGAGGCGCTCTGAACGGACGCGCCCGGGTTAACCGGCCGCCCTCTAATAATCCCGCTACAGATTGAACCATGGAGACATCAAGCATCTCTTCAGCGGTGAGCGGCGGCAGGATGCCCGGCAATCGGGACGCTAACATAGATTTTCCCGACCCCGGCGGCCCTACCATCAGTAAATTATGACCGCCAGCAGCGGCGACCTCGGCCGCGCGCTTGGCGCTTTCTTGGCCTTTGATATCACGAAAATCCGCAAGCCTCGGCGCGTCTTCTAACTGCCCCCGGGTCGGGCGGGTCAGCATTTGCACGCCCTTAAAGTGATTGATCAGTTGGATGATGGATTGCGGCGCAAGGATTTCAAGATCATCGCCGGCCCACGCCGCCTCGGGGCCGGACGCGGCCGGGCAAATCAACCCGACGCCGCCAGCCGCCGCCGCAAGGCCTGCCGATAAAGCACCCGTCACGGGCGCGATCGATCCGTCCAACCCTAACTCCCCAATCACCGCATACCCCTCAGCAGCATCATGGGGGGCGGCGCCAATCTCAATCATGAGCCCGAGGGCGATCGCCAAATCGAAATGACCGCCTTCCTTCGGCAAATCCGCTGGCGCGAGGTTAACGGTGATCCGCTTTGGCGGCAGGCCAAGACCGATTGCGCTAAACGCCGCGCGCACCCGTTCACGCGCCTCCGACACGGCCTTATCCGGCAGCCCAACAATCGAAAAATGCGAAGCGCCATTGGCGGTGTGCACCTGCACCGCGACCGGTTGAGCCTCAACCCCATGGAAGGCGTATGTCGTCAATTGCGCGACCATCAATCAACTCCTTTTGACAACCTTGGCGAGCGACAAATCATGATATTCCGTTAGAGAATGCCACATTGGACGAAAAAATAGAACATTACAAGAACAAATTAATGCCGAAGTTTAACCCGAGCAACAACGTTTCAGACTTGCGAACACCGGTGGTTGGGCCGCAAAGATGGTTAATAAACGGGGTTCAGCAAATCGACGTCGCCGCTCCGTTCGCAAACCCGCCATTGCGGCGTGCTTTGAGAGAGCCAACGGCGACAAACAAAAACAACAGGCGCAATGAGACATTCACGGCGCCGCAACGGCTAAGCGTTGAGAGCCAATCGTCTTTCCTGGGCGGCGAAACGGACGAGCAGGCGCAACGGCAACAAATAAATTATACACTGTACTGACTATATGATAGATACTTCATCACCTGTACGTCTTCTCTTTTGCGCCGACAGCGCCCTATTGGGAGAACAAATCGCGAGGGCTCTTCAGGTTCTCGGTTACTCTGTCTTGTTTAGCGGCGCTGATGACCATAGCGACGCTTCCCAAAAGCCCGCTCGCCAAGCCCCCATCGCTACGGTGGTGATTTGGTCGCCAGAAAGCCTGCAAGATGCGGACTTGCTCGCCGCGGCTGAGCAAGCGTTACAGGATAGATTACTTTGCCCCGTGACGTTTAAACGGACAGCACCGCCAAAGGCGTTCGCCAGTCTGGCGCCGGTTGACCTCGTTGGATGGAGCGGCGCCGAGGCGGATCCGCGTTGGCGGTTCATGTTGGAAGACATTAAAATCGCCGCCAAACGCGCTCAAGCGCAAAACCTCGACCCGCAGAACGCTATAACAAACGACACCCTTGCGAAGAGCAGCGCGGATGCAACGCCGCCGTCCCTCGCGTCTCCCTCCGCGACACCGTCGCAACGCCATCCTTTTGATTGGACGCCACCAGCCAAAGCCGACCCCGGCGCACTTCGTGGCGACCGACATCACCGCGCCGTGACACCCGCGGATGGTCAATCGAAAGCGGGGGTCTGGATGGCGGAGGATCACGGCGCCCTTTTTCAGTCACGCCATGACGCTGACGGCTTTAGCCCTGATGATAGATCAACCGGCGCCCGCGTCGATGCAGATATCTTTGAAAAAGATCCTTACCATGAAGAAAGGGAGAGCGCGTACTCCCCTCTAATCGCGTCGAGACCTTCACTCGCGATTCACGAAGAACCGACGCCGCAAAACACGCCTGCGTTTCGCACATCGACCATCCGGATAATTGCCGGCGCTGCTGCTTCACTGCTTTTGGCGATCGGTGCTGCGGGTCTTTTTATGGGTAACGTAGGGTCATCACCGTCGGCCGATTCCGGCCAACGGGATGATGCGGCGTCGATCATGGCCTCAACGCCAAGCGATCTCCCTCGTTTTATCGATCCCCCGCCCGTGGTCGCCTTTGTCGAACCAGCGACCGCGGCGAGCCCTAAGAAAAACGAGCCCCCAACGCTACGCGAAACCTCACCTCGCCTTGAGGAAAAATCTCCATTGTCTGTTGAGCAATTCTCAAGCGCGCAAGGAAAGAGCGAAGCGCCAGAGACAATGACAACGCTGGCGACATCCGCACCGACGACCAGCGAAACAGCGAACTTGCCTCCCTCAGGAGAAGCGGTCGCAACGAATGAGACCGTCTGGTCTGAATTGACGCCGCTCGAGGCGACACCACCGGCTGAAGAATCATCTTTATACGACGCAGTCGAAGAAACACCGGCGCCGCTCGCCCCAGCGCCACTCACCAAAGAAAACCGTCTTGCCGCCTTCGACGTTGAACCAACCCTAAAGCCGGCCGCGCCGCCAAAAGCGATCAATGATTCGCAACAGGATGCGCCGCCCGGCAACGCCGACGTGATTGCGCAACTCGCCTGGTCGTCAATCTCGGAGGCGCCAACCAGGGACGCCCTTTCTTCAACCGCCGGCGCCCCGGCCAATGAGGGATCGTCATCTGACGCTGTCCCCTCCGAACAACGAGACATCGCCTCCCTCATCGAAGACACTGAAGCGACGGCGGGGCTATATTTCCGCGATTGTCTGGAATGCCCCGACATGGCCGAATTGCCCGCTGGCGCTTTTGTCATGGGCGCGCCCATCAACGAGGCGGCGCGCACGCCGGAGGAGGGCCCTCAGGTGACGGTGACACTGCGGCGTCCCTTTGCCCTTGGCGCGAGAGAAGTGACCTTCGATGAATGGGACGCTTGCGTCGCAGCCGGCGGCTGTCGGCGCTACCGGCCGCGCGACGCTGGCTGGGGCCGCGGGCGCAAGCCGGTCATCAATGTCTCCTATGAAGACGCGCTCGACTACATCGCCTGGCTGTCGTCACGCACCGGGCGGCGATATCGTCTGCCCAGTGAATCAGAGTGGGAATTCGCCGCAAGGGCAGGCGCCCAAACCCCGTTTAACACCGGCGACACCATCACCGCCGCCCAAGCGAACTATCACGGCGAATACCCCTATGGGACGGCGCCCGGTCGCTATCGCCGCCGCACGGCGAATACCGGCAGTTTCGCCCCCAATGCTTTTGGCCTTTACGACGTACACGGTAATGTTTGGGAATGGACCGCTGATTGCTGGCGACCCACCCATGAAGGCGCGCCATTGGACGGACGTCCCGTTGACAGCAGCATCGCCCAAGATGATTGCGAGGCGCGCGTCATAAAGGGAGGCGCCTGGAACGCTGGCGCTTGGCGGGCCCGCGCAGGATATCGCCGCGCCGCCGCCGCCAAAGCCAGGGACTTCGCCACGGGCTTTCGCGTCGCGCGAGATTTATAACTGGGCGTGACGCCAATCTTTCGAAACCACCAATAAGCGGGGGCCGCATGCATCACCACACTTTCCTCGCCGTTGTCTTTGCCGTCACCGCCATCGTGTCTTGGCCTGCCCATGGCCAGGAGACGCGTCAACGCGCCCGGGCCCTTGGCGCAACACCGGGCATTCTGACGCCCGGCCCGTTAAACGCCATTACCGATGTTGATGGTGTCGCCGTTGGGCATGTCACGCTGATCCGTGAGCGCCGCGGAGGGAGCACTATTCGCACGGGCGTGACGGCCATCCTACCCCATGATGGTAATCTGTATCAGGATAAAGTACCGGCGGGTGTATTCGTTGGAAACGGTTTTGGCAAACTTATGGGCGTGACCCAAATCAGAGAGCTTGGCGAGATTGAAACCCCGATCCTATTAACCAACACCTTGAATACGCCCGAAGCGGCAAGCGCCATCATCGATTGGACGCTGGAGCAGCCTGGGAATGACACCGTCCGGTCCGTCAACGCGGTCGTCGGGGAGACGAATGATGGTCGCCTGAATGACATCCGGGCGCGGGCGTTGACGCCGCGCCATATGCGCCAAGCGATTGATAACGCCAAACCCGGCCCCGTTGCGGAAGGCGCGATCGGCGCCGGCGCCGGCACCGTCGCCTTTGGATGGAAAGGCGGCATCGGCGCCAGCTCCCGCCAGTTACCCGATGCCCTTGGCGGGTTCACGGTTGGCGTACTTGTGCAGTCGAATTTCGGCGGCGCCCTTATTGTCGACGGCGTGAAGGTGGGCGAAGCCCTCGATCAATTTTACTTCCAAAAGCATACTGATAAAGGCGACGCCGATGGATCAATCATGATCGTCGTCGCCACGGATGCGCCCCTTTCGGACCGGAATCTTGAACGCCTGGCCGCCCGCGCGATTGCCGGTCTCGCGCGAACGGGCGCTGCGATGACGAATGGATCCGGCGATTATGTCTTGGCGTTTTCCACCGCAGAAGGGGTGCGACGAACCCCAGAACGGCGCGGCGAAATTTCCCTTATTAAGGATATGCCAAACAATCTATTCTCTCCCCTGTCACAAGCCGCCATTGAAGCAACGGAAGAGGCGATCCTGAACTCCCTCTTTATGGCGCAAACAGAGCCTGGCGCGCCCTACCCGGCAGTGCCTCTTGGTAAGGTTAAAAACCTGCTGGACGCCCGGGATTAGGCGCCACGGAGAGGCGCGGCCCTTGCCTTTAATCGTTTTTTGCTGGACGGTGTGCGCCATCAGTATCGAGGGGTTTTACAATGAACAAGAAAATCGCCGCCATCACGGCCGCCGTCGCAAGCGTATTTTGCGCCACAGCATTTTTGACGTCTGCTTATGCTCAGGCGGGGGCGCCCGTCGCTAATCCATCCGGCATTCTACGAAGCCTATCGTTTAACGATATCTCGCCGATTTTGACCGAACTCGGATATACAACCGAGCAAGTCAACCAGAACGGCCAAACCGCGTTGGTTGTACGCAGCGCCGATGGCCGCACCATGTTGTTCAAAGAAACGGTTTGCCGTCAGCCTGGAACCTGCGCCGGCCTTTGGATGATCGCCATCATCAATGATACGGCCAGCACGGATATGGTGAACAATTTCAACTCCCAGGCGCGCACCACCCGCGCTTCCGTCCAAGAGGGGGTTGTTTTTCTCGATCGTTATTTAATCGCTGACTACGGGACGGCGCGCGGATCGTTCGCGATCAACGCCACCGTCTTTAAGAACGTCATCGACCTTTGGTTCCAATTCACGTCACAAAGCCGGGGCACAGCGAACACGATCTCCTTTAACGCAACACAAGACGGCTATCGCCCAGAAATTGACGCCGAGACCCGCGCGTTCCTGGACGCGGTGATCGCTGACGGCTCATTTGGCAACGGTTCGAAAATCGCCAATTAACGCCGCGCCTGGTTCCGACCCAACCATCGCCCTACCGTCTCGCGCGAGGGTTGGGGCGTCATCATCCAGTCTCGCATGAGTTCTTAAATGGGCCGGTTGACGCAAAAAGCGTCGATCGGCCCTTGTCATTCAACGGCCGCCCTCGCTATGGGGAAGGCTTTTCCATCATCTCGTTAGGCCGCGCTTTCAATGACCGATGACTTAGACACTCTCGAACGGGACATCACCACGCAAATCGCTGAGGCGGCCGATGAAGCCGGCCTTGAAAGCGTGCGCGTCAGCGCCCTCGGAAAGAAAGGCGCGATCTCTGAGCGGATGAAAACCCTGGGCAAGATGAGCCCGGAAGAGCGCAAAACCATGGGGCCGGCCCTTAACGGGCTAAAGACAAGGATCGCCGACGCCATTGATGCGCGCAAAGCAACGCTGGAAAGCGCCGCGATGGAAGCGCGGTTGTCAGCAGAAAAAGTCGATGTCACGCTGCCAGTCGCGCCGACGCCTGAGGGCCGCATTCACCCCGTCAGCCAGGTTACCGAAGAGATTGTGGCGATTTTCTCCGCCATGGGGTTCGACGTCGCCGAAGGCCCCGATATCGAGGATGATTTCCATAATTTCACGGCGCTGAACTTTCCCGTCGACCATCCCGCCCGTGAGATGCATGACACCTTCTTCTTCAACGAAAAAGAAGATGGGGAACGCATGTTGTTGCGGACCCACACCTCGCCCGTACAAATCCGCACAATGAAAAGCACAACGCCGCCCATTCGGATTATTATCCCAGGGCGGACATTCCGCGTCGATTCTGATCAAACCCATACCCCGATGTTCCATCAGGTAGAAGGGCTCGTCATCGATCGCGAGAGCCATATGGGTCATTTGAAAGGCACGCTTGAAGCGTTTGTCAAAGCCTTCTTCGAAATCGACCATGTGGAAACCCGCTTCCGGCCGCATTTCTTTCCGTTCACGGAGCCCTCCGCCGAAATGGATGTCAAATATGAGCGTGTCGGGTCAAAGGGCCAAAGCGAAGTGCGAATCGGCCAGGGCGAAAAATGGATGGAAATCCTCGGCTGCGGCATGGTCCACCCGAATGTATTAAAGAACTGCGGCCTCGACCCCGATGAGTATCAAGGCTTCGCTTGGGGCATGGGCGTCGATCGCCTCGCCATGCTGAAATACGGCATTCCGGACCTGCGGGACTTTTTCGCAAGCGATGCCCGCTGGCTGGAGCATTACGGGTTTGACGCCGATGACCAACCCAACTTGGCGACCGGGCTCAGCCGGTGATTTCGCCAAACCTTACGAAGAATGCGCAAGAGTACCGCCGCAATTAGGGACGACGATCCGAAATGAAATTCACCCTATCCTGGCTCAAAGATCATCTGGAGACGGATGCTTCCCTCGATCAAATTGTCGAGACGATGGTGGCTGTCGGCCTTGAGGTAGAGGAGGTCGACAATCCGGCTGATCGCCTTGCCGCTTTTACCATCGGCGAAGTCTTAGAAGCCGAAAAGCACCCAGAAGCGGACCGCCTGAAGGTCTGCAAGGTCGCGACGAAAGATGGCGAGAAACAAATCGTTTGCGGCGCCCCGAACGCGCGCAAAGGGATCAAAGTCGCCTTCGCCCCTGTCGGCGCCTATGTGCCGGGCATTGACGTTACCTTGTCGAAAGCGAAAATTCGCGGTGTTGAAAGCCATGGCATGATGTGTTCCGCCCGGGAAATGGAGCTGGGGACGGATCATGACGGCATCATCGAAGCGCCCGCTGAAGCGCCCATCGGGGACCCTATTGCGTCCTGGCTTGGCGCCGACGACCCGGTCATCGATTTCGAAGTTACCCCCAACCGCCCCGACACCAATGGCGTCGATGGCGTTGCGCGGGACCTCGCCGCCGCGGGGCTCGGCGTTTTAAAAACACCAAGCCCGGCAAGCGTCAAAGGCGCATTCGCCTGCCCTCAGAACATCGGCCTCCATTTCCCCGATGGCGCTGAAGCCGCCTGCCCGGCATTTGCAGGACGGCTTATCCGTGGGGTGAAGAACGGCCCATCGCCAAAATGGCTTCAAGATCGCCTCGTCGCCATCGGCCTTCGCCCCATTAACGCTCTCGTCGATATGACCAACTACATCTCCTACGACCGGGCGCGGCCGCTGCATGTCTATGACGCCGACAAACTCGCCGGCGAGATCCATGCGCGCCTTGGCAAAACCGGCGAAAAATTCCTCGCCCTTGATGGCAAAGAATATGACATCGATGACGCAATGACAGTCATCGCTGACGACAACGGCGTCCTCGGCCTCGGGGGCATCATGGGTGGCGAAACAACAGGGTGTACAGAAGAAACCAACAACGTCTTCATCGAATGCGCTTATTTTGATCCCTTACGAACCGCCAAAACCGGACGAAAAACCACCATTACCTCGGATGCGCGCTATCGCTTCGAACGCGGCGTTGATCCTGCGTTTCTATTGCCGGGATTAGAGATGGCCACCCAAATGGTGCTCGATCTATGCGGCGGCGACCCATCCGAAATAGAGATTGCCGGAGCTGCGCCAACTTCTGAAAAGACAGTGCTTTATCCGCCGAGCGAGGCAAAACGCCTGACGGGGATGGATATCGACCATGCCGAGGCGGAGCGCATTCTCATCGCCTTGGGGTTTGATGTCTCAAAAAGCGATCCATGGATCGTGAAGGCCCCATCCTGGCGCCCAGATATCGATGGCAAAGCCGATATCGCCGAGGAGATCGCTCGAATTGTGGGCTTTAACGACCTCCCGACGGCGACCCTGCCGCCATTGAAAGCCGTTGAAACGCCGAAGCTGACCACGGCCCAATCCCGCCGGGCCCGGGCGCGCCGGGCTCTCGCTGGGCGTGGGTTGTTGGAAGCCGTCACTTGGTCGTTTACGGATGAAAAATTCGCCCCCCATTTCTGTCAGGGATCGGATTGGTTGAAAGCCCAGGGCCTTGTCCTGGCGAACCCCATCGCCAGCGATCTCGGCGTGATGCGCCCCTCCATCCTGCCAAATCTGATTGCCGCGCTACAACGCAACGCCGATCGCGGGCGCGCCGATCTCGCCCTCTTTGAAGTGGGACCGATCTATATTTCCGACCAACCAGACGGCCAATTGGCCCTTGCCTCGGGCGCGCGTCTGTCACGTCCGGCCCGTCACTGGGCACCGTCGGGGGCCACCGCGCAGGCGGATCTGTTTACCGCGAAGGCCGACGCCCTGGCGGCGCTGACCGCCGCCGGCGTCAATGTCGCCCAACTTCAAACGGCCGCGAGCGCGCCGTCCTGGTATCATCCGGGCCGCTCTGGCGTGTTGCGCCTCGGCCCTAAGAATGTGTTGGCTGAATTCGGCGAAATTCACCCGGCCGTCTTAAAAGCAATGGATGTGGACAGCCCGGTCTACGCGTTTGAAGTCAACCTCGACGCCGCACCGGTCGGCAAACCCCGCGCCACAAAAACCAAAACGGCGATGGATGCATCGGACCTCCTGCCCCTTTCCCGTGATTTCGCCTTTATTGTCGACCACGACGTGACGGCGGAGAGCCTCTTGAAGGCCGTCCGGGGCGCGGAGAAAAAACTCCTCACCGACGTCCGCATATTTGATGTCTACGAGGGCAAAGGCGTGCCCGAGGGCAAGAAATCACTCGCCGTTGAAGTGACGCTGCAACCGCGAGACAAAACACTGACGGACAAAGAAATCGACGCCATCGCGGAAAAAGTCGTGGCGCAAGTGGAAAAAGCCGTGGGCGGCATTTTACGCGGCTAAACCACTGGTAATGCTGCGTATCTTAGCCCCATGTCGAAAACATGCGGCCGCTCGGGCCGCCGCCTTCCGGCAAGAGGTAACCAACGCCTTAACAACAGAACGCTCATTTTCGGGGCTTTATTGAACGTTTAGCCACACCATCAATTTATACCCAAGGTTGTTTTTAATATTTTTCACTACCTTGGGAGGTGTCCGTGATGGACAACAGAGCATTCCCCCGGATCGATGCCGATATTTTCACCCGTTTCCTGATCAATGGGGATTTGCCCGGAGAAGGGATCGCCCGGGATATTTCAGGCGGCGGAATAGCGATCATTTCGAAAACGCAACCCGCCAAAGGCGACGCCATCGTCGCCCATTTGAATGGCGGCGCACGGCTAGAAGGCATCGTGGCGCGCGTGTTCCGGGGCGGGTTTGCGCTGGAGTTAAAAATCTCAGAACGCCGCCGGGAGCGGTTGCTCGATTCTCTTGACCCGTTGGTGGAAAACGAGGATCTCCCGGTGACCTCCCTCACCATAGATCGCCGCCTGACCGAACGCGTTGACGGGATGAAGGTCGAGACCCAATGCATCACCGAGCGTGGCCCCGTCTCCTGCCGCATTGTGGACATGTCCCTCACCGGGGCGGCGATCCGCACCAATGGATACATCCGGGTTGGCAGTAAGGTGACCCTCGGCCAGACGGCGGGCATTGTCATTCGCCGGGATGGCCAGATCTACGGGCTACAGTTCTCCCGGCCTGAGGAGACCGCAAAAGCGGAACCCGAATACAACGCCCCAGAGGAGACCTCTGACCGACCCAAGCGCCGGGGCGTACACGCCGCGCCGCAACCCGTGCGCGTCGTCAAGAGCGCCTAACCCGGACCACGCCGCCGCACTCTTTTGGATGCACCCCCGCATCCGGGGCGCTCGCAATTCTCGCTTGCACGATCAACAACCAGCGGATAAGGAAAGCGCTTGTCTTGTGAAGCTTCGAATTTCGGAGAGCCTCACAACCGACAAGCCGCATTAGCTCAGCTGGTAGAGCACATCATTCGTAATGATGGGGTCGGGTGTTCAAGTCACCCATGCGGCACCATACGACTTTCAGGGGCAAAAAAAAATTAGGGGCTGTCCCAGATGTTTGAAACATCTAGGATGGCGGGATGCGGCTAAAGCATTCAAAACTAACGCATAATCAGACGAATAAGCTGCTCGAACACTTCGTTGCGGGTACGCCAGCCAGAACGGCTTGTTTGCTTGTCGGTGTGAATAAGGACACAGCAGCCACTTTCTATCATCGCTTGCGGATTGTTATTGCGGAAAAGCTGATCGAAGAAGCCTCCGAGTTGGCTGGCGAAGTAGAAGTTGATGAAAGCTATTTCGGCGGTGTTCGGAAGGGTAAGCGTGGACGCGGCGCAGCTGGAAAGATACCTGTCTTTGGACTGCTGAAACGCGGAGGACGCGTGTTCACCGTCGCTGTCAGCGATACCAAGGCTGACACGTTAATCCCTATTATTGCTTGCAAAGTACAGCCTGACAGCATTGTTTACACCGACAGTTATCGATCTTACGACACGCTCGACATCACTGATTTTCACCATATGCGGATCAACCATTCACAGCTTTTCGCTGATAGGCAAAACCACATAAACGGCATCGAAAACTTCTGGAACCAGGCAAAGCGGCACCTCAGGAAATACAATGGTATCCCCAAGCAAAACTTCCATCTTTATCTCAAGGAATGTGAGTGGCGCTTCAATTATGGAGCCGCCGATCAGCTCTTGAAAACACTCCGAGAATGGCTCAAACCATACTCAAGAAACTAAATCTTCTGGGACAGCCCCAAAAATTATCTAGAACCTTGAAAGGCAAAGATAATTCTGGTGTTCGAAACCCCTCATTTTTGCTGTAGTGACGAAACCCCAATGGCGCAGCCACGTTCTATGTGACCATGAGATTGCCTCCGATAGAACGCCGATCTGGCTGGAGCCGTCACACAGCGGAAGCCAATTCGGGTTCCCCTCCATCCCGTCAAGACGGCCCGCCGTATCATATTGGGCGTCATTGGCTGAGCTGATCTTGAACCGGTTTCGACCGTCCTAGCCGGACGTGACGAGCGCGCCTCTTAGGTTCGGGACTCATCGGCGTGAGCTATACGGCCGCGAGGAAGTTCCGAGCGAGCCTGTCGTAACGGGTTGCGGTGCGTCTGAAGTCTTTCAGTCGGCAGAAAGAGCGTTCGACGGCATTGCGTTTGCGATAGAGGGCGGGCGAGAACCAACGCCGATGCCTGAATTCATCTTGCAGGCGTCGTTCAAGCCGCCTTATAATATGGAGGCGACATAAGCGCCGCTGCATGTAACGCCAACTCTAATAAATTGGTTGGACCACTTCGATTGGGCAAGCCACGCTCAATCCTCACAAAATAAATATTTATCACCCGCATAAAAAGCGACATCAGTTTTTCTGAAATCAAACAATGCAAATATCGTTTATAATTCTTGTCTATCGGACGATTTGACCTGCCGGATGCTGTTAACGGTTAACTACCGATCATAGCCCACGCCGAATTGCACGTCATGGCAGGCTTCATTCAACCAGTTGAACTGATCATAGCGGTAAATCGTCTGTAGACGGCTCGCCACCATGGGCGCAGAGATGCGCTGGCCGAGATTGTATTACTCATAAGCAGGAACCATCCCGTCGCCGGACGGTTTCATTGCCCTTTCGCATCTGGGTCAACGCCCCCGTCACGCCATCATCACATAAGACAAAGAGTCCGTCAGGATCGTGAGCGACCGGTTTCCTTACAGAGGCTTTATGTGCGCCCTTTTTGATACAGGCGGGCACTCAAACATTGCGCATGGCGCTTAGCCATGCGTGAAGTCCGCGAGGCCTCGCCTAAAGATATGGCTCGATCTTGCTCAACCGCTTATTCGTTTCGAATAAAAAAATATCTGATTATCGCATTTTTTCGTCAGGAAAATATTTTTCCCACGTCGCGAAATATCCAGATCGGTCGATGGGTGCGGGAGCCAGATTACTCTTTATAGCGATCCAAGTTAAGAATCTTAATGATGGACGTTAAGATTCTTAATCAAAATGCGTTTTTTGGTTAAGTTTCTTAATGATCTCTATGCGTTTCTTTTTATATGAATACAATCATGGGTGGTATTTTCGGAAGCGGTATTGCGCAGGTAAAATTTTTGTGTAAATCAATCACAAATTCGTCGGTGTCAAAACATTTCGATATCGAATTAAATGCTGACTGATTATGCATCGGTATAATGATGGTATTAAGCCGCGAATTATAACTATCGGGTTGGCGCTTGTTTGTTTTTACGGGAAACGGGGATTGTTGTAATGCTTCGCGACGAAGGAACGATTGCTCTTCATGAGGAGTGGTGCGCAAGGGCGGAAAAAACGTTTAAAAACAAATCAGTGCTTGTATGCGGCGGCGCAGGATTTTTGGGATCCCATCTATGTGACCGGCTGCTTGGGCTTGGAGCAGACGTTACATGCTTAGACAATCTCCAAACTGGCTCTTTGATCAATATACAACCGGTTCTGGATCATACTAATTTCTCTTTCGTCGAGGCGGATATCGAAACGTCCGAAACGTTCGATGTGGACTTTATTTTTAACCTCGCTTGCCCGGCGTCTCCACCCCTCTATCAGTTAGATCCCATTCGTACAATGCGCACCTGCGTGATTGGGTCCATGAACTTACTGGAACAAGCAAAGAAAACCGGAGCGCGCATACTACAGGCGTCGACATCTGAGGTTTACGGCGATCCCCATGCAGATCACCATCCGCAAACCGAGTCATACAACGGAAACGTGAATCCAAATGGAATTCGATCGTGTTATGATGAAGGAAAACGCGCTGCGGAATCGTTGTTTTTTGATTATCACCGAGAACATGACGTCGATATTCGCGTTGCTCGCATTTTCAATACATACGGGCCCAGAATGCGGCCGGATGATGGAAGAGTGGTTTCGAATTTCATCGTACAGGCCTTGCAAGGGGCGCCGCTGACGATCTATGGAAACGGCAAGCAAACGAGATCATTCTGCTTTGTCAGTGATTTAGTCGAAGGTCTGCTGCGGTTAATGGCCGTGAACCAAGTTAATGCTAGACCGGTCAATCTGGGCAACCAAGACGAATTTACGATAGCGGAACTTGCGGGTCTGGTGAAGGATTTTGTTACAACGGAAACTTCTATTTCGTTTAAGGAAGCTCCGAGCGATGATCCAAAAATCAGGAAGCCAGATATTGGACTCGCCACCCAGTTGTTAAACTGGCGACCGACCGTCCCTCTATCAGCGGGACTTGCCGAGACAGTATTATATTTTGCCAAGGCGCTGTCTGTCGATGAGAGAGCAACTCTCAATCAGGATGTTATTAACAATACAGCATTTTCTGTTGGCGCGCGCAGTGCACGGAGCGATGGTAGTTCGCTACGGCTGGTTCGTGTTGACAAAGATCTTAAAACTGCGCCTTCCCAGCCAGCATCTAGCTTTCATTCAAATTCAACGCTTCGTCGATGGAAAAAACTCGGCAATGTCATTAATATCCAAGACGGTGTCCACGATCTCATCGCAGATGGGGACAGCGTTGATCAAGCCGGCGCCTATGCGGGGAACATTGAGAAATACATTGGCACCGTGAAAGTGCCAATGGGGCTAGTCGGCCCTATTCCCGTACGAGGTGATCATGCTATCGGAGAATTTTATACGCCATTAGCAACAACCGAAGCAGCGTTAGTGGCATCCTATGCGCGCGGCGCCATGGCTGCCCGAAAAGCTGGCGGGGTTGAGATTGCTACAATCGATGATGGGGTACTGCGCTGTCCGGCGTTTTTATTTCAAGATTTCAATGCTGCGACAGAATTCGTTGAATGGGTCGAAAAGAGCAAAGATGTCCTCAAAAGTGTTGCTCAAAAGACCACGCGTTTTGGCGTTGTGAATAAGCTGGATTGCCTGCGCCAGGGTGAGATTGTCTACCTAATTGTCCGCTATACGACGGGGAACGCGGCGGGCCAGAACATGGCGACCATTGCAACCGATGCAATGTGCCGATACATCGCCAACATTTCGACATTGAAAATATCGGAGTGGTTTATTGACGGCGGATTGTCTGGTGACAAGAAGGCAAGTTACGCTGGCGTCATGAAGGGGCGCGGGCGATCGGTTTGTGCATCGGTGACAATACCAAATGACGTATGTCACAAATTGCTCGGCGTTTGTCCGGATACACTCATACGCTACCACGAGGTCGCCCAATTAGGCTCCTCAATTAGCGGTCAATTCGGTGTACAAGCTCAGCTGGCGAATGGTTTAGCGGCATTATATCTGGCGACCGGACAAGATGTTGCATGCGTTGCAGAGTCTGCTGTCGGAAATGGTAGAATAGTGCGGACGGACCAAGGTGTTCGATATACCTTAGCAATGCCAGGAATTATTGTTGGGACAGTTGGGGGGGGCACGGGATTGCCCAGCCAGAAAGCCGCCCTCTCATTATTGGGACTTGGCGAAGGTCCAAATACCGCCGCTGCTCTGGCTGAAATAGTCTGCGCTTTATGTTTGTGCGGAGAAATTTCTATTACAGCGTCAATCGCATCAGGGTCATTTACAAATGCACACGAACGTTTGGCTCGCAATGGGCCAAACAAGAGGAAGCCTTTCGTTAGGGAAGATAGCGAGCGTGTTGTTGCTGGCATGAGCGCCCAAGGATGATGTCAAATGCTAGAGCTCACACAAAAAAGAACCAACAGAGGTAATCGCTTTTTCCGAACGTCAAGCGTCACTGCCAAAACGAAAAACGTTTGGACTAAGGTTCCTGATCTAAATTTGCTAAAGGAACAGTGCGTTCGTGATGTCCGAATGGATTGGCGACGATGGCGTGAACTGACCCCTGCGGATCAAATCGCACAGATGGACGAAAAATTTGCTTGTTCGCTTGATCGTATCGCGAATGATCGTCAGCGAATTGGTGAATTTGGCTTCGACAAAGACCGGATTGCGATTTTGATATCCGTTTTCGACGCCGACAAGCTACTGCCGACGACGCTATCTGAAATCGTTACGCAATTGAGAGAATGCAACCTGAATGGGGAAGTGTTCGTTGTCCTCAACAATGGAGGCGGTACGACTGGTTTATTGTCAAATTCACTAGGTCAGTTTGGATTTGATCGTGTGTTCCGGGGGCACACGGCGCCAAACCAATCTAACGCCGAAGAACACGCACCCAATGAAATATGCATTGATAGTCAAGCGCTGGGTGATACTAAGTCGATTGATTTAATTTGGATTGACCAACATATCGATAATCAAAAAAATAGAGGCAAGGTTCGTGCGCTGCGCGATATTTATGAATTTTTATACGATCAATACATGGTTGGACGGTATCGCCCGCAATACTTATTAGCAATGGACGCTGAAACGCGACTTCGATCCCGTCAGTTTGATCGAAGAACGCTCAAAGACAATTTACAAGATTTTTTCTCCCGCTCTTCACGCCTCAAAGCGATAAAATCACAATTTTCCGCAGAACAACCGAGCGGTTTATCTGAAATGATTTCGTTATCCCGGGGTGGAGAATTTTTCGTTGGCGCTAGCAATCTTTTGGTGCCATTTGATGATTCTGGGGAGCCAGTCTGGGATGATTCCCGCGTTAATCCGCTTGTCGCAGGCACTGCCCTGATGCATGGGCACGCAAATTTAAATTTCTTACCAGGCGGCGCGACGCTCGCGAAATATGATGAAGGCGTTGCAATATTAAGAGAGTTCACAAAATACTCTGGTAACAGGGTCGAAGACATTACATTTTCAATTGCAGCCCATATCTTTGGGCGGAAGAATTGTACGATCCGTTCCGTTGTTCATTTAAACAGAAGCGCTGATATCACCGAAGCTGGCGGTTTGACCTCGGGGCGCGACCAGATGCAGCGTTGGTTAAATGGCCTTGAGGGCGCGGCGCAGTTAGCAGGAACCAATTTGCTGACTCAAATCTCCAACAGAAGTCTCCTCTTTATCATCTTTTGGACCCTCAGGTCTGTTATTCAGGGTTATGAAATTTTTCGTGGTCTGCGCGGTATTCCCTTTATTTTTCAGTATCGCGATATCGTAAGGACTGCCAAGGAAAATCCTGATCGGTTAATCGGGGGGAAGGCGGCATGGTAGAGAGTGACTGCGCGCTGCCAATCGCATCTGCCACCGGTATCACAAAACGATACGGACAATCGATCGCGGTTGACGGCCTCAGTGTTGAGATCGCTCGGGGAAAGATAACAGGGTTACTCGGACCGAATGGCGCGGGTAAATCCACGACGATGGTTATTTTGTCTGGACTGAAGCATGCTGATGCAGGGGAGGTGCGAATTAATGGGAAAAATATCGGAACGCTAACCCATCACGATCGCCGCATTTTTGGTATCGTTCCGCAAGATAATAATCTTGATCAAGAGCTAACTGTCATTCAGAACTTAGAAGTCTTCGGAACCTATTTTGGTTTCAATACGCGGGTTGCGAGAAAACAAGCAAGGACTCTGTTAGAGGAGATAGGGTTTTTATCTCGTGAACATGATCGCGTTGATACCCTATCAGGCGGTATGCAGCGAAGGCTGATCATTGCCCGCGCGCAGATGAGTTCACCTGAACTACTCATCATTGATGAACCAAGTTCCGGGCTAGACGCCCAATCGCGGAAGAAAGTATGGCAAGAGTTAATCAGACTAAAAAATAGCGGCGTATCCATCATTGTTTCTACTCATTATATGGAAGAAGCAGAGCAGCTTTGCGACTACATTTATCTGATCAAAGACGGTAAGGTGCTAGAGCAAGGCGCGCCGATAGATGTTGTTAATCAGACAACCGGTAAATCCGCGCTTGTCGTCGAAAAGCCCGTTTCCGCGATGTTGTATGACCCGGCTATTCGGCGATATGACAATGGTAAAGCCATGATTTTTTTCACAGATGACGCATCGTCAATCGTCAAGCGCCTGCCCAAGGGTGCAAAGTTTTCTTACCGGAACACAACCCTGGAAGATGTCATGATGTCTCTAGGTGACACAGATTCTCATAGGGCAATTGCGTCGTGATCCTCACCCGATTTCCCAGTATGAGTGTCGTTAGGCGCAATTTTCTCGTGTGGCGAACGTCGATAGTTCCTGCTTTGATCTCAGACTTGGCGTTGCCCGTTTGTATTGGATTGGCCATTGCGATGACTGCGGGTGAACTGCTTCAAGGCATGGTTGGCGCCAACTACCACAATTGGTTAGCGGCAGGGATTGTTAGTTTCGTTCTTTTCACTACGACGTCGGCGGAAGCCTCACAAGTCACATTTATACGATTCAAACATACGCAAACGTGGAAGACAATGTTGTCTACGTCTCTTTCGTTGCGAAACATTGTTGCGGGTGAAGTTTTATGGAGCGCGACGAAGGGTGTTATTGTAGCGGCGATCATCACGATCTTGATGGTCGTTCTCGGTGTAATAGAGCTGACGCTGCATTTTGGTTTAGTTCTGACATTGATACTGGTCGCGGGGCTTTGCTATGGCGCAATAGGTGTTATGGCCGTGTCGATAATAAAAAGTTGGCATGGCATTACCCTGTTTATGTTTTTATGGGTGGCGCCGTCTACAATGTTTTCCGGTTTCTTTCTCCCTCTTGATGGAGGTTCAGAGCTATTGCGGCCTGTTGTTATTGTATTACCCAGCGCGCTCGTTACGAACGTAATTAGAGACCTTACGCTCCATAACACGATTGCGGTTGCCAAATTTTCTGGCGTGGTCGGCTATCTCATGTTTTTGACAATTGTCGCATTCAACATCTCAATGCGAAATTTCGCAAAGCGCGTCCACAATTAAAAAAGGGGAAACGAAATGTTAGAGAGTGAGGGAGGGGTAGGACGAAAAAATAACAGCTTCCTTGATAAACTATTCTATGAGGTCCCTGATATTCCTGAGAAATACTACGGTGTCGTCGATTTCTTCGGATATACTTGGTGTGCTGTACAATATGCAATTTTTGCAACCTTACTGGTGTTCTTCGGTGGGATCACGATGCCGATATTTTGGGACAACGTCGACGCCATGCAAACGCGAGGTTGGGACGGGTTAATCCATGCTTATGTGGCGCTGACAGTTCTTAGCGGCGTCTATATGACTTACGCTTCCGCAAGGTCTTACATTGATCAGGAACGGGTGACTGGTGTTCTGCACGATCGCCGATACGTTGTATTCTGCATTTTGTCTAATTTATCAAATCTGCTTCTTTGGTTGATGTCTCTAAGTTTATCGATATGGGGTATTTCCGCCCTTTACGGATTAACGATGATCGAGGGTGTTACGGCGTTTTCGAACTTCATCGTTGCTTTAATTACGTCTACGCCACATTTATTCAAACTACCATATTTTCTCGCAATCATAGTGGCCTACGTTCTGGGAGGACTATTTGTTTATATAGATCACTATCTATGCCATAAATCACGATTATTATGGCTATGTGCGCACCGGTCGCATCATATTTCGACGATACTAAATACGGCAACGGTTTTTGAAGCAAACCAGGCGTTTCCGCTTGGCGGTGTTTGGACATTTGCGATTAAAGCGATCGTGGGTTCGATTGTAATTCGACTCTTCACTGGGCAGTACTTACTCCTAGAATTATCGATTTTCATCCTTATCACTATCAATTTGAGTATTCACAATCATATTGCGTCAACATATGAAATTGTGATGAAAAGCCGTTTTTGGCGCTTTATTATGATGGCGGCGGGAGGGCATGGCCCATATCATTATGTGCATCATTCAAGCAAGCTTGAGCACCAAGCCGTAAACCTTGGCAGCGGCGCCCCGTTTTTGTGTTGGGATCGAGTATTTGGCTCTTATGTTGAGCCGCCAATGCAGAGGCCATCGGTCGGGTTAACACATGAACCAGATGTTTTAATGAGCCCTGGCGCTTATAGCTTTGCTGGTATAGTTCAGATTTTTTACGAATTGAAGCACAATCGGAATTGGAAAATCCGCTGGCAGATTATATTCGGTTCGGTGCATTACATCCCGCCAATATCAAGAAATTTTTTGTTACGTGATTATGGTATAACATTGCCGCCAGCGAATAAAGACAAGGCGTTGGCTGCGGCCGGCAAGGGGCTTTCGCCAGCAACGCAAGCCGCAGAGTAAGGCTGCACCGTAAATTTGCACCCAGGATCTTATCCAACTCACGTTTCGTACATAAGTATAAATTTAGCATGTAGTCGCAAATGAATGGCGCGGAAAATCATATGACGTTTCAAAGGCCATTGACAATTCATGAGCAATGGATGGCCCAAGGGTTTGAGGCGCCAGTGAATTGTGTATTCGCTGCGACAATCGATCAAACAGAAATTTCGCGCCAACGGGTTTTAGGCGCGCTAAACCGGCTATATGTGAAATACCCGCTCTTAGGAATGGGCGTATCGCTAGAACATCAGCACGGGCCGCATTTTATTGAGAGGCAACCGGACTTTACAGGCCAGGTTTGCGTGGGCGAGTATCATTGTGAAGATGAAATATGCGCAGTGTTCGACAATGAAGTGAAGAGACGCTTTGTTAGAGAGCATGACCCATACGTATTTTGTAGGGTTTTAAGAGGTGAAAAGAGTAGCGTTGTTTTTTTCACCGTACACCATGTGATCAGTGACGGGTTTTCGGGTTGCGCTCTCTTCTTCGATTTTCTGCGGTTACTACTGGACCCCGATAAAAAATTTCAACCAGGCAGCATCGCTCGGGCTGTACATGAATTGCAGGGGCTTCGTTGGAGGAAAGCGCCGTTTTCCATCATCAAGAGTTGGTATGCAGCTCTACAATTTAAAATATGGCAGCGGCAATTGAAGTTTAGCCAAAGAGGTTCGCCCAGTATACGCTATGACGGGCAATATATGCTCGACGGAATTCTGAGTGCGAACATTGCTAACACGATCAGCAAATATCGCAGGACGCGAAAGATCTCTCAAATAGCCCTTTATGCAGCAATCGCGGCGAAATCATATGCGCAAGCAACCAACTCAGATCGCCTTCGCTTAGGATTGCCACATAGCTATCAACATCAAATTGCGAGGCTGCCAGCCAATCAAATCGGTGTTTATACTGATATTGTACGTTTAGACATCAAAAATCTAATAAGCCGTAGCACGTCGGAAGTGGTGAATGACATTTCTGCACAGATAAAAGAAAAAAGACCAACAATCGATCAAATCGTTGGCTTCATTAATTTTACAAGTAGCCACACAGAACAGGTTTTATTTGATGGAAATTGTGCGGATGAGCAAGTGGACATCGTTGTTACATGTCTTGGAAAGATTAATACGCCGAAAGACCTTAAGAAAATGGGCGTACTAAAACAGTATACACCTAGAGTGACAATCATGCATAAATTGTATTTTGGAATCGGTGTTACTGATGATGAACTTCGTTTTTTTTGTGGGGCGGCAAACAGCCTCATCCCAGATGACTTGGTGAAGTCATTTAAAGAGAGACTTGAAGAGAATTGTGCTTTGCTGATAGCTAATTCGTAGACGAAAGGTATTGACCTGATGGGGAGGCGCATACGCCGATTTCTTGGTATACTTATCATACATCGTATACGGAAATAATTTTAGTTGTCATATGGGACATGCTAGATTTTCAATGGCGCCGTCCGCGAAGAGTTTGACTTGACTATTCATCATCAACTTGAAGGCAGGCTGAGGCGTTTTTTGATCTCGATAAATAGGATTGCCATGAAAAAATACGCCCTTCTAACCGGCCTTTTAATTGTAGTACTGGCGATTTTCCTGACCCGCACGCCAGACACAAGTCATGATGCGATGGTTGAAAAATATACGAATGAGGCATCGCGCTTTCTCGAAACCGATGATGGATTTCGTATTCACTATCGTGATCAGGGAAATCCCCATGGAGAAACCATCGTCTTCCTCCACGGGGCTGCCGCATCTCTGCATACATGGGAACCCCTGGTCGAACGCCTTGGCAAAGAGTATCGGATAATAACCTACACCCAGCCCGGTCATGGATTGACCGGTCCACATCCGCGAGATGACTACTCTTTTTCCGGAATGGCCGAAGCACTAGATCATCTAACCCGGGAGTTAAATCTACCTACGTTTGTTCTAGGTGGTAATTCCTTGGGCGGATGGGTGTCATGGCGGTATGCTCTCGACAACCCGGAACGCGTGAAAGCTTTACTTTTGCTGAATGCTGCGGGCATGCCCCTGCGTGAGGGAGAAAAAATACCCTCTTTTAGTTTCCGCTCTTTAATCTTGCAAAACCCAGTCGGACGGTTTGCGGCAAAACATTTCATACAGCGTAGTATCGTAGAGGCTTCTGCGCTGCAGAGTGTGAGCATCAAAGAAGTGATGGCCGAGCACGTTATTGATCGGTATTGGGAACTATTGCGGTATCCTGGAAATCGGCGCGCTGCCATCTTACGCGCCATTGTTGACCGGGAAGCAATCTATGCTGAACGATTGGGGGATATTCCGGCCCCAACACTCGTTATCTGGGGTGCGGAAGATCAACGAATTTTCCCATCCGCTGCGAAAACGTTTTCCGAGCGTTTGTCTGAAGCAGATGTCGTCGTATATGAGGGTATTGGACACCTGCCAATGGAAGAAGCGCCTGACCGCACGGCCCAAGATATTGATGCGTTTCTAGAGCGCATGATTAAACGTTCTCAATAGGCGGAAAGGAAAATCATTGGAGTAGGGAGCCATATCCCTTGCAGGTACTCAGCTTGGAATGGTAACTGCCGTCACATGAAAGTGCGAATTTGCTCGTAAGCGACTTTGAAATGGCGCGCATTTTGTTCGGTATAAAAATATCGGCTGGCTGAAGTCCTTCAGGTACCACATGGGCAATGACCGGGGCGTCTTCGGTCATTGTCACCCAAATAAAGTGGTCGAGTTCCCCATACGCTATCGGTTTACGTTCTAAATTCCAATTTTCTCAACCTCATCAAGCGAAACTTGATCGGACGGCCGATCATACATCCTTGTCGTTTTCGGATCGGCGTGCCCCGCCATTTGCTGCGCGAGCTCGAGCCGTGAATCTGGGTTGCTGAGATAGGCAGTAATTCGATAACGCCGGCGCGGATTGTATTTGCTGGTGTAAAGCCCGTTCATTATGTCCCAATTTTTGATAGAGTTTCTGGCACGGGAGGGCGCATGCCGAGCGCCTGATGCGGGCGGATCCGGTTGTACTGGTTTAGCCATCGGTTGATGACTGTTTTTGCCTGATCGATTGATGCGATTCATTCTGCATTGAGGACTTCTCGGCGAAGGGTTCCATTGAAACGCTCATTGTATCCGTTCTTCCGGGGTGAGCCTGGATAAATGCGGATGGGTTTGACCCCAACTTTTTTCAGCCAGCTTTGAAAGTATTCAGAGATAAACTCCGGGCCGTTGTCGGAACGTATGAACTCTGGTTTTCCATATTTGAGAAGCAGTGGGTAAAGCGCATTCTGATCCAACGCCCCATAAACCCTATGCAGATTTTTTGAGCCGTGTGGCGCATATATCTGCGGCGACTTCTTCGATTAAATAGCGCATGTCTGCGAGTTGCCCGCGGTAAATATACCCGTTGAATGTTGTTAATGGCACCGTCGGCGGTTGCACTTCTTTGTACCAACGCAATTGCGCCCGGAGCGCTTCTGAATAATCCGCCGGGTCAGCCCGCCTGGCCGTATGTCGAGAAACCTTCGTCGGGTTACGCACTTCCGCTAGAAGAATTGAAAACGCGTCCTCGTGGCGCCCGTCAGCGGATGCGGTCACGATTGTGTCGGCAATATCGAAATAGACATTTGGTTGTTCGATCGCCAACCGGATCCGTACACGAACGCCATCAGAGAACCGGCGTCTCAAACGTTCAACATCCGCGATGGTGATTGCGCATCCATTGCAACCCAGACTGACCACCAACGCCAGTTCCGCAGCGTCCTCGCTCATGTCGCCAAGAACAATATCACCATCAACAGATCCGAACTCGAATGCTTGCCCTCTGAAAGTATCGATTTGAATCTGTGGTTTTTGGAGGAGCTGCTTATAGTGCGCATAGACATTTTCGTATTCGCTTGCACCCTCAAGATAGGGTTCAGCGATAACAAGTATTGCGAATACCGTGGCAAATAAGCAGACGAGTATCATGGCGCCGGCAATCTCTGGCATTGTCGATTGGGTCACGATGGAGGAGACGAACAGCAGGGCGGCTACCGCCTGAAGCGCCATCACGCCAATCATGAGACAGCAGAGATGGCACCATTCTCTTAAAACGACGGCTTGGTAGTAGAGTGATCCGAGCCCTGCAACGATGGCGCCCGCGCTTATGATCATTACCCAGCCATGTAGGCCTGCGATACCGGCGCCTAACCCGACGGCCAACGCCATCACCAAAAAATAGCCGAGCGTTGCCAGCGGCAATCCGATCCAAGGGACGATTTTTGATAGCGGCGACGTTAATGCACTCCCGCAGCCAGATTGCGCCAGAGCTGCTGCTTCACAAATGTTTGGCGCAAGTCCGGCGTTACGCCCAAGCGTCAGGGACACTAACTCGACGGCGAGACCAATCCCGACAATACTCAAAATAAAATGAGCCGAAAGGCCCAGCGCCGACAATCCGGGTGCGGACACCCACTGCATTGCGAGCGCAATAATAAGAGCGACGAAAACGCAAGCCAACACCATCCGCTTTCGCCATATTTCAGACGTGTTTTCGCGTATTACGCTCGTCAACGCGTCGGTCGAGGGTGTTTCTGGCGCCGATACTTTGACAAAGATCTCGCAATTGTACCCTTGAATTTTTTCGACCGGTTCCCAGTGCAAACCGTGTTCGTCATCGAGGAGGATCTCACCGTCCCGCGTGTCCCGTATCATCGCCAAGGGTTCTAAGCGGCCATCACTCACCCGAAAGAAAGCAAGGCAGGGTACCAATTTCGATAACTGACTAGGATTGCCTTGAAAAACGCGCAACTTCAATCCGTGGTCCGACGCCCATTCGTGGAAAGCCTTAAAACCTGGAAAATTAGGATGCGTGTTCATCGCTTTTTCCAGGGTTCGCGCCGGTAGATCGACGCCACCTTCGCGAAGCGCATCACTATAAAGCGTGGTCAGCACCGTGTTATTGATTTTTAACGCCGCTTTTGCGGAGAGTGACGCAGAGTTTTTCATTTTTCGCTCGAGAATTTACGATCACCATGTCCGGCAAAATATAAGCACGCAGGTGAGTTATCACCTGCGTGCCGTTAGTGAGAAAATTTCTCACTTAACGTCTTTTATTGGCACCAGAACACGGCACGGCAGGTGTCGCGCGGTTCGCAAAACGCACAGAACAAGCTATTCGTTGGAGACCCGTTTGTAACGCCGCCAGAGATTTCAACTACTTCTGCGTCAGAAAGTTCAACGATCTGATCTGCATTCGTGATTTCTAGGTTTTTCATGGTTTCTCTCATTTTCTTAGGTTTTAAATCATCTAATACCCACCATGGATAAAAGAATGTACACCGACAATTTCTCTCTATCCGGCGCACACCAATCAAAACATAGGGCCGCGGTGATTGGAATTTAGAATCTTAATCAATTTGATGAAATCTAGATAAGATAAGCGGCAATAAAATATTATGATCATTAAGAATGCGGTATATTTGAAAAAGTGAAAGAATTTCTGTGATCCAATCCACTTTCAATCGCGTAGCGCTTCTTTCCGTGCGTGTATTTTTAATGTGTAAGGAATGTAAAAATCCTGGACGCGAAAGGGGAATGAAATGCTGTGGTCCATTCCACTCCTCCGGTTCTAAGGTTAGGTTCTTTAAGACGGAAGCGCCAGCGCCGCCGATAAGGGCTGATGCTAACATTCTTGCTCCGGCCCCAGAGGGGTTTTTCGACCGCGATGACCTCACCGCTCGTTGGAGCTTTATCAAACGGCGCCGGTTTGTTGGTGATCAGAAAACGGCCCGTGCGGCGTCCTCAAAAGGCTCAACCGCGCCAGCGCTCACCATTAGAAGTCTGCCGGCCTTATGTAACGTGTCGGGCCGGTGGACGGCGCAAAAGCGGGTGATGTCGTCAGCAGGCGGGTGGCGCGCCGCCCCTCAATGGGATTGGTGAAGCGTCGACCAATTCACTTTAAAAAGCTCCCAATCCTGTAGGGATAGGGTTCCCACTTTCATAATCTGGCCAATTTCGTGGTCCGTATCAAATTTCCAACGACTGTGGAGGAACCCGCCCGCCAAAACCTGAAACGCGCCGGAGAACGCATGTTCATGGATCGATGTTGTGGCGCCTAACCAAGGGAGCACTTCAAGGTAGAACAATCGACTAGAGCAGATATGAGTTGCCGGTTGCCCAAACGGAAAATCCGGATAGCGATCTTCGTATGACGTTGTAAGCTCCAAAGATAGAAGCGAAGGAAGATTTATTTTTTCTTGAGGGTTCAAGCGTTTTAAAACATCGCAAGCCAATAACGTGAAGTCATCGGCATCGTAATCTTTGTCGCACCATTTTTTTCGAGTGCGCCAGCGGCGGTTCGAATTTCTTGAAATTTATTTTCCGCTATAAAATTTACTTACCTTTACAAAACTTCACCGCAATACAACTCTATATATTTTGAAATTATGACAGAAAATAAAAGAAGGTATGGCAAACAGCATTACCATACCTTCCGTTCAACTATTTGTTGAATATTTTAGTAGGCCGGCGGAGGTGGCGGGCCTTGACGAGGTCGTCTGCCTTTAAGCGTAAGACACCAAGACTGTAGACACCCTCCCTTGACTGCCTTAAGGTCGTTAGTCGGGATTTCAACCCCTACTTTTTTCGTAACTTTCATTTTCTCTCTCTTAGTTTAAAAATAGAAATCCTGTAAAGGACAATCTATTTTAGCCTGCACACTGATTGTGCATGAACAAAGCTTAAGAGCTATCACGCTGCTGTCAATTAAGATTCTTAACCAAAATGACGTTTTTAATTAATAATCTTAACCTAATTTGGAGCTATTTGCTAAATTGCAACTCTTGATTAAGAGAAAAACAAACCACTACTAGCGCCTGTGATCAGGCGCATAGTTCAGTGCACCTACATTACAACCTCCTTCCTTGCAGGCGGCAACCATTGCGCGGGCGCCCCAATCGCTCTCAATGGCTACGTTCCCTCATGGCTAGGGCTATTTCTGTGGTTTCGACGAAACGAAATAACGAGGCCGACCAAACGACCCCCGCTAGATGTTCGAAGCGTTCACCATTAGAACCCTGTCGGCCTTCCGTAGCGTGTCAGGCCGGTGGGCGGCGCAGAAGCGGGGATCATCTGCAGGCAGGCGGAGCGCCGCCCCTCAACTGGATTGGTCAAGCGTCGACCAACTCACGGCTGGATTCGGTATCCAGAGAATTCACTGAACAGGCTGCTTCCCCATGGAAAAGAAACCCAAAGTAATCGGATTCATTCAACATCTGCCGTAGCATTTCAAATTCTTCGGAGAACTTGGCGATATCACTTTCGGGCAAGTGGGACCTAAGATCGTCAATAAACTGAACAGGGGAGGATGGGTCGCCGAATATCATCGCGTTCAAGGCGGCGCGCCAGACGTCTTCCGGCGTGCTGATCATCGGGTTTTCATTATCCGGTTCAATTTTAACGTCCAAAATTTCCACGCCGCCATTCTCTAACGTCTCCATCATACCGATATACATGTCGAATAGAGCGTTTTGCGGCTTGTCAGTACCCAGAAACTCGGAGAACGCGCGCAAAATTTCCTTTTTAGAGTTTGTGTTGTTTAGCATGACCAAGAACAGGCGGTGCTCAGCGTCCGTATACTTACTTCTTATCGCCATCAAATCATTATCTTTGAAGGCGAAGGTTAATGTTGACGCGAACAAGTCGGCGATATTTTCTGATTTGCTCTTTGCCAATATATTTTTCAGAACTACGATTCTCTCGGCGCGAGAGTCGAGCGCCGCAAGCCAATTTGCTCTCATCAAAACTCTCAACACTGTTTCTATGTCTCGATTTTCAATAAACGAGATTAACGTGTTGTGAAATTGGTCCGTAGATTGTGTTTTCATCGCCGTATCCAAGCACTGCGCAAAGCGCGCGATGTCACACTCGGGGCCAACTAAACTATCTTCAGGCGGGATGGCTAAATTCGGCTTAAAATATGTGTTTTGCAGCCCATTAACGCCATCTCGATGTGTTCGCAGAACCACACTTAGAGATGGATATCGCAGATGAAAAAGTGAGTGCGCTGATCTTTCCCCTCGATAGATCGGCCTAATATCGCCGACGTTTAAAAGCTCCCAATCCTGTAGGGATAGGGTTCCCACCTTCATAGTTTGGCCAATTTCGTGGTCAGTCTCAAATTTCCAACGACTGTGGAGGGACCCGCCCGATAAAACCTGGAAAGCCCCGGAGAACGCATGTTCGTGGATCGATGTTGTGGAATCTAACCAAGGGAGCACTTCCAGGTGGAACAATCGACTAGAGTAGATATGAATTGCCGGTTGCCCAAACGGAAAATCCGGATAACTCTCTTCGAATGACGTTGAAAGCTCCCAAGATAGAAGCGAAGGAAGATCTATTTTTTCCTGAAGATTCAAGTTTTCTAAAACATCGCAAGCCAATAAAGTGAAGTCATCGGCATTGTAATCTTTGTCGCGCCATTTTTTTTCAAGTGCGCCAGCGGCGGTTCGAATTTCCTGAAGAGTATTTATAAACATTATAGATGAATGCCCTTACAAATCATATACCTGCATTTATGCAGGTATATTTCGGATTTATTATTACATAAATAAGCACATTGTGTTTCGGCTAAAAAAGAGGAGACGTCTTACAACGGCCTCCTCTCTCTAAATTAATTTATCAACTAGAGATAAATTGACATTATCGCCGCGGGAACGGAGGAGGAGGAGGAGGCAAAGGAATAAAAACCAACCGCCCACCGGTTACATTTGAAAGATCTTTAGTTGGGATTTCAACCCCTACCTTTTTCGTAACTTTCATTTTTTCTCTCTTCAAGTTTAAAAATAGAAATCCTGTATAGGACAATCTATTTTAGCCTGCACACTGATTGTGCATGAACAAAGCTTAAGAGCTATCACGCTGCTGTCAATTAAGATTCTTAACCAAAATGACGTTTTTAGTTAATAATCTTAACCTAGTTTGGAACTTTTTGCCAAATTGCAGCCTTTGATTGAAAAAAAACAAGACACCACTAATACCTGTGAATATGCGTATAGTTCAGTGCACCTACATTACAACCTCCTTCCTTGCAGGCGGCAACCATTGCGCGGGCGCCCCAATCGCTCTCAATGGCGACGTTCCCTCATGGCTAGGGCTATTTCTGTGGTTTCGACGAAACGAAATAACGAGGCCGACCAAACGACCCCCGCTATATGTTCGGATCGATCCGCCACCGCCGCCAATAGGGGCTGATGCTATGATGCTTGCTCCGGCCCCAGAGGGGTTTTTCGACGGCGGCTCTGTAGCCGTTCAAACATGGAACCGCCGACGGCCATGACCTCACCGCTCGTTGGGGCTTGATCAACCGGCGCCGGTTTGTTGACAATCGGCAAGGCCCGTGGGGCGCCCTCAAAAGGCTCAACCGTGCCAGCGTTCACCATTAGAACCCTGTCGGCCTTTCGTAACGTGTCAGGCCGGTGGGCGGCGCAAAAGCGGGTGATGTTCAACGCCCTGAGGTTCGAATTGATACGCTCTTCCAGCCCGACATCCAGCTGGCTTGTGCCTTCGTCGAGAATCAGAAGTTTCGGATTGCGATAAAGGGCGCGGGCAATCATGACCCGCTGTTGCTGGCCGCCGGATAGGGTGTTGCCCAAATCACCGCCGAGGGTGTGGTACCCCATGGGCATCTCTTCGATCTCGTCATGGATGCAGGCCAGCGTCGCCGCGTGAACCATACGCTCATGATCAATCTCCGGATCGAACAGGGTAATATTGTCGCCAAGGGTGCCATCCAATATGCGATCATCCTGCATAACGATGCCGATTTGGCTTCGCAGGTTCGCCAAGCCGAATTGGGTAAGCGCAACCCCATCAAACAGGATTTCGCCCTGTGTCGGCTGATACAAGCTGCACATGAGCTTGAGGATGGTGGACTTTCCCTGCCCGGACGGGCCGGCCAGCGCCACGAACTCCCCCGGTTCAATGGTGAAGTTTACATCCGACAGCACGTCTTCTTCCAACGGCGCATAACGAAAATAGACGGATTTAAACTCAATACCGCCTTCCAGGCGTCGCGATCGGCCAGCGGCGTCGGCGGTTTCCCGCTCAGGTTCAGTTAAAACGATTTCAGACAGTCGATCGACATGGACCCGCAACAAACTCAACGTGATCGCTTTATCGACGAGCCCCGTGAGGCGACGTTCAAAATCGCCCTGATAGGCGAGGAAGGCCGTCAGCATACCAACCGTGAGATTGCCTTGAACAACGGCCATCGCCGCCAGCATTACAATAACGATCCTTGACAAGCCAAAAACCGATAAATTGAGAGCTTCGAAACCGATATTTAGGTTCCCCGACCGAATATTCGCGTGAATAACCTCAAGGTGTCGGTTTCGCCAGGTTAATTCTCGTTGCGATTCAAGGCCACTGAGTTTCAAGGTTTGAAACGCAGAGAGCGTATTGAGAAAATGCGACGATTCCAACGCCGCCTTTTCTTGAATTTCGCGGTTGAGCCGATACGCCATCTGGAACGCCCCGACCTTGAGCGCCGCGTACAGGACCGCGCAGGCGCACACGATCAAGGCTAATACCCAATTATAGAGAAATAAGACGGCGCCAATAATGATGGCGAAAAACCCATCGATAATCGCTTCAATGATGTCGTCCGATAGGGTCTGCGCAATGCGCTCCGTTTCCTCAAAACGCGTTTGCACATCCCCTACTGATCGGCTGTGTATATAAGGAACCGGCAATCGGATCAGGTGGTGAAAGAGGCTCGACTTCAATTCAAAAATCATTGTTTTTGAAAGGGTTTGAAAAATCAGCTGCCGCATGGTGATCGAGGCGATTTCAAACACCTTGATCAGCAAGAACCCAACGGCGATCGCGACAATGAGAGAGATATCGCGATTGATGATCCCTTCATCGATTACAAATTGAACAAACAACGGCGCTGCAAGCAAAAACGCCTGCACGACAAGCGTTAGAACCAATGCTTGCGACACAGGCTTTATATAACTCTTGTCGAACGTAAACAGATCGACGAGCTTCAGCTTATGGGTCGGCTTTTTTTGTTTCTCGAAATCAGCTGTCGGATCAAGTTCAAGGGCGACGCCTGTGAAATGCTTGCTGATCTCGTCGATCGCGAGCACTCGTTTGCCGGCGCCGGGATCTAAGATTTCAAATTTCGATCCCTTTTGTTTGTATAAGACAACAAAATGATCGAGATCCCAATGCAGAACGCAAGGCATTTTGAGGTGTTCGAGGTCATCTAGCTCACATTTCACCGGCCTGCAGGCGAACTTCAGCTCCTGTGCAATCTGCACTAAGTTGAGCAATGTTGCACCTTTAGAGGATATCCCGAATTTTTGCCTTAAATCCGTCAGCTGTACGTTTTTCCCGTGATGACGGGCGATCATGGTCACACAAGCCAGGCCGCATTCGGCGACGCTCGATTGCATCACCAAGGCGGCGCTGCTGGATTTGCCGGACCAACTGATCATACTTTGTCACCACCAAAGGCTGCGCGAACCCGCCTTGGAAGGTCGCGACCGACAAATAGTTCAATAACGCGTCGCCGTTCGAGGATGATCCGTGCGGAAAATTCCATACCCGATTGCAGTTTCAATTCAGTCGAACCGAAGCGAAGGACGTCGCTATCAAGAGAAATTTCGATCGGAAATTGCACGCTCTCACCGCCGGTGTTTGTTGTCGTGAACGCCGTTCCTGAGATCGTTTCAATTGATCCCTCACCGACGCCATATTTCTGGTGGGGAAATGCGTCATATTTCATGATCACCCGCTGGCCGGACTCCACGAACCCAATGGCGTCGGAAGGGAGTTGGATTTCAGCCACCAGTTCGCCGTTCATCGGGATAACGGCCAACATGACGTCGCCGGCGCTCACCGTTGCGCCTTCCCTCACCGTCAACGCCGTAACATATCCATCAATTGGCGAAACAAGCTGATATTTCGTCTCGGCTAGAGACTGAACAAGTTGCGCTTCCATCGCGCTGATCCTGGCGCGCATCCCGTTTATCGTCTGCTGATGTTCAATCGCCGCGCTTTCCTTTTCGAGCGTCGTTTCTTCGAATTGCAATTGAAATGACTGAATATTGCCTTCCAGCCCAAACTGCTCCGTCGCAACAGCTTTTAGCCGGTCCTGCAGTTGATCGAACTCAAGCGTTGACACAAGCCCTTCTGAGAGAAGATCTTTATAAGTCGTAACGCGTTTCTCGAGGGTCGTTCGCTGCTGCAAAACGGTCTCCAGCAGCCGTTGCTCTCTCTCAATTTGGGCCTGCAGCGAGGAATTGCGAGCGGCAAGCTGGCGTTGGGTCACGTCGAATAATCGTTCCGCCTCGACGATTTCCGTGTTCAATGACGCGATCTGATGATTAATGTCTCGTTCGGTCTCTTCACTCAGCCAGCCGCGCTGATTGAGAAATTTATCCTGGTTGATGGCGATGAGGGGCGTATTCACCGATACTCTCTGCCCTGTTTTGACGAATACTTCAGACAAAACGCCGCTCGACGTCGTGCGAATGACCGCCTCGGCGGCATTGAACCTGAGTTGGCCGCGGACATCCGTTGTTCTTGGAATTTGAACGACAAAAGCTAGGACAAGGCCGCAAGCAATGAAGGCTGCGACCCCATAAACAAACCAGGAAAAACTTGGCGGCAGAAGGGGGGTGGGTTTGCCAAATTGGGAGCGGGCTTCTGCGCGTGCGGCGAATACTTGATCCCGGAACAATCTACTCATGATCAAACGTTTCTGCTTTTAGTGAGCTGAATATAAAGGCCGCCCGAGCGGATTTATTGTTGCTGCCGCTCTCAAAATCGCGACTCTCTATCACCGCCGCGGCGCAATTGCGGGTAAATTTAAATTCATGAATATGTAGGCCGGGCTGAACTATTTCCGCCGCCGATTGCGACCTCGCGGCAGGCGCAATCAGCGCGGAAATCACCCGACCATTACTGGCGTCGGAACCAGAAGCACTAGAAAATTCGACGAACATCTATCTAACCCCATTGAGTCTATAGTAGCGCCTAAATTGCGGGCGGGTCAATTCGATCAGACTCGGGAGTAAATTAAGAATCTGAGGTAAAATCGCCTTTTTGATTAAGATTCTTAACCTGAATTAGTGGTTTCGTGCGCGCGCACCCCGCATTGCAATCGGCGATTGCTGGAAACGCTCCTCATCCCGCTATTAGCTTTGCTAACATGCGATAGCGAAAATGATCGTAATTGGGGGCCGCGGCGACCTCAACAAACGGTCAGGGGCGACAACGCCGCCCTTTGGCGACCGCCCCCCTGATCACGGTTGAACAACCATACCGACCTTTCATCAACGGCAAACTCATGATTACATGATTTTTTGTCAAGTGATTCGGAATTGAGTGCTGATGATGTGTTTGGCGCCGTTTTGTCCCACGAGGCCGCCCCAGCCCACTCCAAGAAGAAAAAGAACGTAACAAGAGTAGAGCGAAAATTGTAATGCGATTAGGATATCTAGCCGTGAGCCGCGGCCCGAGACGCTTGCCTGATAATCGGGCGCCGAACTTTTTTTGTGAGGCCTCATGCTAAAGCTGGTTCAAAATATTCTTTTGCCCCACAATTCAGCTTGGTCGCCGCGTGAAGTTGCGCGACGGCGCTTATTTGTGAACATTCTCGTCCTTTGCATCATCATCGCGATTTTAGAGCTTGGCTTGCGGTCCTCGTTTTATCGCGAGACGCCAATGTGGTTGGTGCCCTTCTTTACGATATTCATAGCAACGTTGATTTCGTTGTTTCTTGCTCGAACAGCAAAATCGATCACTCGAATATCTCAGTTTTTCTTATTCGTTTTAACCGTATTTCTTTCGTTCTATTTATTCGGTAACGGGTTGGCGTCTGGAGCGACTCCGCTTTTGTTCTACGCCTTACTGGTTACAGCGCTCGTGCTTGGGCCCAGGCATGCGTTAGCGTGCGCCGCTTACATCCTCGGCGTGTTTGTTTGGACGTATCTGAAATTCCACGCCCCCGGCATGGAAAGCCCGAAACAAATTGACTTTGCGTTCCTTTTGCTTGGCAGCTTAACGACTGTTGGAATTTGCTTCGCGTCATGGATCTATAATCGTGAAATGACGAGCGCTGTTGAGGCTCTAAAGCGCGAACGTCAGCTCGCCCTTGCGGCCAGTCGCGCAAAGTCCGATTTCCTTGCCAATATGAGCCATGAGATCAGAACACCCATGAACGGCGTTCTGGGCATGACCGAACTTCTCCAATCAACGGCGCTCGATGAAAAACAAAAAGTTTTTGCCGAGACGATTTATTCGTCAGGTAATGCGCTTCTGACCATTATTAACGACATTCTCGATTTCTCAAAAATTGAGGCGGGAAAGCTCGAGCTCGATCCAACACCGTTCAATTTGGAGGGCGCTGTTGACGATATTGCTGCCCTATTGGGCGTTCCCGCAAGGCAAAAAAATCTTGAGTTGATGGTAAGGCATCGACCAAATCTGCCCGCGGGGGTGATCGGCGATGTAGGTCGGTTTCGACAATTACTTACGAACCTCGTTGGAAATGCACTCAAGTTTACGCACGCGGGCAGTGTACTGATCGACGTGCAATGCAAGGACATCAAAGAGGGAATCGCCGACATCAAAATTGATGTCGTAGACACCGGCATCGGCATCGCTGAAGAAAAATTTGAACGTATTTTCGAACAATTTACGCAAGCGGAGGAATCGACGACGCGTACGTTTGGCGGTACGGGCTTAGGCTTATCGATCACAAAAAGCCTCGTTGAAGCAATGGGGGGCTCCATCAGCGCAACGTCTAAATTAGGGTACGGATCGACGTTTACGATAGAGCTTGCGCTACCGGTTGATGAGGGCCGCATCTCGCAAAAAAAATCTAAACCATTGAAGCTTGATAATATCGAGATCCTTATCGTCGATGATAATGAGGTCAATCGCTCAATCTTGGACGAGCTTGTCCGCTCTTGGGGCGGCACGCCTGTCATTGCTGAGGGAGGCGCAGAAGCGCTTTCTTTATTGCGTGACAGAAAAGCGGCCGGCGCCCAAATCCCTATTGCATTACTCGATTATCACATGCCGGAGATGAACGGTTTAACGCTTGCACGAAGCATCCGGCGGGATCCAGCGTTTAGCGACACGCAAATGATCATTTTGTCGTCTGTAGACAGCGAAGCACTGATGAGTAGCTTTCGGGAAGTCGGCGTCGCAGATATCATGACGAAACCCGTTCGAGGCGCGATGTTGCGAGATCTTGTTGCAAGGCGATTGGGGGCGTTACCGGCAGCACCGGCCGAGCACAACCGTTCAAGATCACCCGCTAACGATTCCCCCGCTGACGAAAAAATCAATTCTGTCAACGGACTTTCGATTTTGGTCGCCGAAGACAATGAAGTGAATCGTCAGGTTGTTTTCAGCATGCTCAACAAGCCAGAGCGTGACATTAGCTTTGCAGAGAACGGTAAAATTGCATTCGAAATGGCGAAAAAGAGCCGCTTTGATTTAATCTTTATGGATATTTCCATGCCTGTCATGGACGGGGTTGAATCGGCGACGGCTATTCGCTCTTTCGAGGTTGCCTCTGAACGCGATCCAACGCCAATTATTGCGTTGACCGCGCATGCTATTGCCGGGGATAGGGATCGGTTTTTGGAAGGGGATATCGACGATTATATCGGTAAACCCGTTAGGATCGATGACCTCGAAACCATGATCGAAAAGTGGGTTAAACGCGTTAAGGCATAATTGATGCTGTTCAATCAAAGTGTTACGCGCATCGTTTTCGCCCGACCAAAATGACAGAACAATGGCTTGCCCGACAAATGTATACGTTAGGAACCACCGCAAAGTGGAGGGAATGATAGAGGGGCACTAGAATTTTCACATGAGTTAACCCCTTAGATACAATACTGTCATGGGGCGGTATTATTCAGTGATAACCCATGCTTATTTCCTGTACTAAATATTTAAAGGCGCCGCCAATAGTTTTTCGCCCCGCGCTTCCGCCGTTCGCCCCTACGACTCTGTTTTATCGACCGTTTTTCACTGGCTAACGCCGTCAATAGCGTTTGGGTGGCCAATGCGACCAAAAACGGCATGGCTTAGAGTGACGTTACAGAAAAGGGGGATCGACAGACCAATCCAACATCACCATCGTCGTTTCACGCGCGCCGTTGCGATCTTGATTGGCGACAAATCTAAGGAGCGGAATGGATCGCACCATTTCAATCCTTCTTCATATTCTGGATTTTTTCACTCCCAGCCTCATCATAAAGTTCACTCACAAAGCGTCTCACGTGTTTTTTACCAATTTGGTTAAGATTCTTAACCAGTTTGGTTAAGAATCTTAGTTTACATCGCGATACCCCTGTTCTATCTCTTCGCTCGCACAATCAGTGCAGATCAAAACAGATCGCTCCACTAAAGCAGCGGTCACTTGAAAACAGAGAAGGTACACAGCCATGACTAAAGCAATCCAGTTGAATAACCAAGAACTTACCCTAGAAGAACTTGAGCAGGTATCGGGCGGCTCCGCTAACGATCCGATTGCTCCTTGCAATATTCGCTGCCTTGGAGAGCCAACTCTACTCTGCTGCCCAGTGGTGGTCCCTAATTCATAATAAGTTAGTTTCCGTGTAAATAGTTATTGCACAAAATGATTGAACTTAGCTCGATTTCTATTTTTGCTGCAGTAACTATTTTCGGATTTGAGTAAATCACAATAGGTCATGCTATTAAAGCAATGATCATTCAAAAACAGAGAAGGTACACAGCCATGACTAAAGCAATCCAGTTGAATAACCAAGAACTTACCCTAGAAGAACTTGAGCAGGTATCGGGCGGCTCCGCTAACGATCCGATTGCTCCTTGCAATATTCGCTGCCTTGGAGAGCCAACTCTACTCTGCTGCCCAGTGGTGGTCCCTAATTCATAATAAGTTAGTTTCCGTGTAAATAGTTATTGCACAAAATGATTGAACTTAGCTCGATTTCTATTTTTGCTGCAGTAACTATTTTCGGATTTGAGTAAATCACAATAGGTCATGCTATTAAAGCAATGATCATTCAAAAACAGAGAAGGTACACAGCCATGACTAAAGCAATCCAGTTGAATAACCAAGAACTTACCCTAGAAGAACTTGAGCAGGTATCGGGCGGCTCCGCTAACGATCCGATTGCTCCTTGCAATATTCGCTGCCTTGGAGAGCCAACTCTACTCTGCTGCCCAGTGGTGGTCCCTAATTCATAATAAGTTAGTTTCCGTGTAAATAGTTATTGCACAAAATGATTGAACTTAGCTCGATTTCTATTTTTGCTGCAGTAACTATTTTCGGATTTGAGTAAATCACAATAGGTCATGCTATTAAAGCAATGATCATTCAAAAACAGAGAAGGTACACAGCCATGACTAAAGCAATCCAGTTGAATAACCAAGAACTTACCCTAGAAGAACTTGAGCAGGTATCGGGCGGCTCCGCTAACGATCCGATTGCTCCTTGCAATATTCGCTGCCTTGGAGAGCCAACTCTACTCTGCTGCCCAGTGGTGGTCCCTAATTCATAATAAGTTAGTTTCCGTGTAAATAGTTATTGCACAAAATGATTGAACTTAGCTCGATTTCTATTTTTGCTGCAGTAACTATTTTCGGATTTGAGTAAATCACAATAGGTCATGCTATTAAAGCAATGATCATTCAAAAACAGAGAAGGTACACAGCCATGACTAAAGCAATCCAGTTGAATAACCAAGAACTTACCCTAGAAGAACTTGAGCAGGTATCGGGCGGCTCCGCTAACGATCCGATTGCTCCTTGCAATATTCGCTGCCTTGGAGAGCCAACTCTACTCTGCTGCCCAGTGGTGGTCCCTAATTCATAATAAGTTATTTGGTGAGGCGGTTTAATCTGCCTCACTTTTTTTAAAACATAGAATATGCGTGACGAAACCGTGATGGCGCAGCCACTCTCTATGTAACCATGAAATTATCTCCGATGGAAGGCTGATCTCGTTGGCGCCTCCGCACAGCGAAGGCCAGATCGGCAGCGCGTATAGCTTCCGGCGCGCATTCTATTGAGAACAAGCTCAATCATACGTCCAGCGCCATTTTTTAGTGAAAGGCATGACATTGGAACTAGCATTTCTCGAAGGATCCGCTGCCGACAGCGATCGCAACGAACGCTGCATTGACCTCTATGGCGCCGCCTTGAAAGCCGCGGGGGTCATGCTGTCCCCCACAATATTGAAAGAAGAGATCAAGACCCGCAGAGGGTTTCCCGCCATTGGTGCGTTTACAGATTGGGCCGCTAGTCAAGGCGTGGAGGTGCGCGTTTTCCGAAGTGACCTCAGCGATTTACCATCCCTTGCACCGTGCCTTGCCCTCCACAAAGACGTATCCGGGCGACTTACGCCGTTGGCGATGCTGCGCGACGCCCGCGATGGTGAAATTCTGATTGAAGGTGGCATACTCCCTGAAGCTAAAGACGGCCCAAGCTGGGTCCCGGTTGAACGCCTCCAATCTTTAGGTTGCGAAATTGTTATCAAGGTGACGCCGCCGGAGAGCGCCGCCGCCGCGCCATTTCAAGCGCTCATGGCGCGGAACGCCTCTGCGATCTGGCGCGAACGCGCCGTGAAAGGGGGGGCAATCCTCGGCATAGGGCTCATTTTTACGGCGCTATGGGCCACGATATCGAACGCCAGCGCACTCGCCGTTGCCGCCCATCTGGCCCTTAGCGTCATCGGCCTTGGGTTGGCAGTTGAACTCGTCCTATTGACCCTCGGACGCAACTCTGGCCTGGCCCCAAAACTTTGCGACGCCACAGCCCTTACCATATCGGGCTGCGGGAATGCCTTGTCCTCGCCCCTATCAAAGGCCGTGCCCTGGATCGGGCTGCCCCTGGCCACCCTTGGTTATTTTCTGACAATGAGCCTCGCCGTCGGATTAACGGCGATGATGCCAGGCGTGCTCGGTTGGGTGATGATCATCAGTGGTATTGCGTCACTGGCGGGGGTGGGATCGCTCTATTATCAAGGGTTCATTCTAAAAGACTGGTGCACCCTCTGTTGTATTATGGTAGGCGTTCTGGCCCTTCAGGCGGTCATCGGTTTATGGTTTTTAGCGCCGATGGTGACCACATCTGCGGCAATCCCCGGCATCACTGGCTTGGTCATCCTCATCGCGCTCTTTGCGCTCGTGTTTTCCGTCATCACCGTTGTGCAACCTTACCTCCATGGCGCGGTGCATTTCGCTCAATCCGAAGCCCGTTACAAAAATTTGATCCAAACACCGCATGTCCTCGATAGCATGTATAAGGGCGAACCATTAGACATGGGGCAGGTCGAAGGGGACATTCTTCTCGGTGATTTGGCCGAGGATGCTGTTGAAGTCGCCCTTATCGTGAGTATCGGTTGTAATGATTGTAGTATCGCCATCAGGGATATCGACCGCATGCAGCGTATTTTTGGCGACGGTGTGCGCGTGCGACTGCGTCTATTTGTCAAATATTTCAAAATTCACTGCGATCTGAGTGATGAAATTCTGTCCGCCAGTGCTAACGGGCGCCACACAGAGGCATTTACTCGCTTGCTTGAGGAGACAAGCCGCTCCCTTCGCTTGACCCCCGAAAGTTCAATACCAGCGGATCCAAAAAACTATTCAACCGCCCTGCAGGCCCAAACAAATTGGTATGAAGCGCAAAACCTGACGCATGTACCGCTAATTACATTTCAAGGGCACGTCTACAATCACGTCCGCGTTGACGATTTGCAATACCTTATCGCCAACGCCGCCGCGCAAGTGCGCGCTTCACGACGCAAAGCGGCATGATTTGTTCCTCGAGGTAATATTCCCTCTTGTGAAGACCTCTTTTCTCAACATCGGCGCGAGGCGGAATCTCGTCTCTCACTATCAGGTAAATCCCTAGCATTCAAACCTCAGGGCAAAGATTGGGAGTGTTGAAAACCCCGAATAGCAACCGGTGAAAAAAATATAATCGGTATACGTTTTTGCGGGACGTCCTGTTTGCACGACCAAACCTCTGACAAAAAAATGTTAGAACCTAAACAGAGCTCTTCATGGCCTGCTCGTTGGCGCCGCTTCGGGCAGTCGATCGCGATATCGCCGACTGCCTGGAATGATGGCGTTATCGCCGCGCATTTTGATTTTGACGTCGCCCTCACCGGTGGGTGAAATCGCTTCGATAAAATCACAATTGACGATGTAAGACCGGTGCACGCGCGCCGCCGGTGCGCCCGCGTCCGTCAATTGCCGCTCGATCGCCGCAAGGGTAGACCGCGCGAAATGAACATCATCTCCAGCGGCGACTTCCACATAGTTGGCCGCCGATTTCACCCAGCGAACAGCCTCAGCGTCGATCAGCATGGTGCGCCCACCGCATTTCAGCGTGAGCTTCTGCGTTGTCCGGGCGTTCTCTCGTGCCGCGGCAAGCTCGCGCTGCTGTTGCTGCAAGAAGCGGCCATGGGTGATGGAAATCACAAAGGCGCCGTAAGCGAGAGCGGATTTTCGATACTCGTAAATCGCGTCCCGCACCAGATCATCCGAAAAGGTGTAAGGCTCCCCGAACACCAACGGCATGATCACCTTTCGCGCGCCAACAAAAAGGCCCATGTGGATGAGGGCGATGACGATGCTGCCAGCGATGTGGAATGGGATAACCTGTCGCCACGCATGCTGGCCCGGCGTGGCGTGTGTCACGAGGCGCGTGATCAACGGATAAAGCGCGAGGATAAACCCAAAGCCGGTCACCTCGAATACAGCGATCTTGGCGAGCGGCGTCTCAGACCCCGCTCGCTCAATTTCCGTACCCGTCGACAATAAAAGGACCATCAGTGCGGCCGCCATAAAGCCCGCGATCCATATGAGGGTGATGCGGTCGGCAACCGCATCGTCCTGGGCGATCTGGCCCTTGCCCGTGGCGGCGTGCGTCGATGAGGGCGTATTGAACATAGAACGAATATTGCCGGCGTCGGTCGCGCAGCGCAAATTTACGGGCGACGCCAATATTTATTTGTCCCGCGCTTCCGCCGCTTGTCCCTAAGACGCTGTTTTATCGGCCGTTTGTCACTGGCTAACGCCATCAATGGCCTTTGGGTGGCCAATGCGACCCAAAAAGGCAACGTCTAAAGTGACGTTACAGAAAGTGGGGATCGACATGACCAATCCAACATCACCATCATCGTTTCACGCGCGCCGTTACGATCTTGATTGGCTGCGCGTTATCGCGTTTGGCATTCTTATTTTTTACCATATCGGCATGTTCTACGTGTCCTGGGGGTGGCATGTGAAAAGCGCCCATGCCGGGCCCTTCGCTGAACCGCTAATGCTCATCGTGAACCCATGGCGGTTGGCCCTTTTGTTTTTCATCTCAGGGGTCGCGGTGCGTTTTGCGTCTGACAAGGCGGCGAGCAGCGGAACCTTCGCGGCGTCGCGCGCCTTTCGGCTGGGCCTGCCCATTCTCTTCGGCATGGCGGTTATTGTCGCGCCGCAATCCTGGCTGGAATTGGTTGAGAAAGGAGAATTCACCGGAGGGTTTCTCGAGTTCTGGCCACGCTATCTAAATCTGGAGCAGAGCTTCTCCATTGTGACGCCGACCTGGAACCATTTGTGGTACGTCGTCTATCTGTTCGTTTACATCTTGCTGCTGGCGCCGTTTCTGCCGACGTTGCGACGCCTCGCAAACGGGGCCGGCGCCCGCATGATCAATTTTGTCGCCGCCCATCCGGCGCGACTCCTTCTTCTAACGATCACGCCCTTTGTCTTTTACCAATTAGTGCTCTCGCCACGCTTTCCCACAACCCATGGCCTTTTCGACGACTGGGCGAACCACGCCCATCGCTTGACCATTTTTTTGATCGGCTTTTTCGTCGCCAAGCATGAAGGCTTTTGGCGCGGCGTAGATCGCGCCCTACCGGCCGCGGCGGCCTTGGTTTTTGTTCTTATCTTTGTACGCCCTGCGTTAGAAGGGAGCCTGCCCGGGCCCATCGCGGTATTCCTCGGCGTCCTCTACGCATGGTCTTTCATCGTGATGCTTCTTGGCGCGGCGCAGCGATGGTTGAACAAACCATCCTTCGCCCTTGCATACCTGACTGGGGCGGTTTTTTGTTATTACATTCTGCATCAAACGTTGACCGCCGTTTCCGGCTTTTTCCTAACGCGTACGGATATTAGTGTTTTGGCGGAAGTCGCTCTTGTGTTCGCCATGACGGTCGGCGGCTGCGTGGTCGGGTATGAGATCCTTAGACGAATCCCAGGATTTCGCCTTTTCTTCGGTATACGACAGAAACCTTCTGGGAAATCGGACAAATCCCATCAGGCGGCGAGCAGCGCCGCCTGAGAGGGCCAAGTCTCAAAGAGACATGTTCCGCTCTATATCATCTCTATAAACTGGGTCGTCTTTCAGGAGAGCAGCAGCGCGTTCATTCGCACGCGTGTTTTGATGCCATTATTATGGTTGCACTTCATTATGTAATGGGGGCGTAGGCCACCGGCAACACATGCCCAACAATGGCGGATCATCCCATCCCAATTGTGCTCACAATTCCGTTAGGAGCGCGACAAATGATCATTAGACGATTATTGATTCATGCGATCCGCGCGAACGATCGCGCCGTCTGGACCTAATCCGAAACGAAAGGACACGCCATGACTGAAAGCCTTCATTCTCCCGATGGCATGACGCCGAAAGTTGATCTACGCCTGACACGCCGGGGCATGGCGGGCCTTGCCGTTGGGGCGGGCTACGCGGTGGCGATGCAGCCCGTTAACGCTCAGGACCTTGTCACTACTGACGCGGAAGGCCTTGTTGAGGGGGACGTGACCATCAAAAGTTTCGATGGCGTCCAGCTTGCCTCCTATATGGCGCGCCCAGAAGGCGACGGGCCGTTTCCAACGGTGATTGTCGTCAATGAAATTTTCGGCATCCACGAGTGGATCCGCGATATCACGAGACGGTTTGCGAAGCTTGGATATTTCGCGGTCGCGCCTGGCTTCTTCCACCGCGCCGGCGACCCTTCCCAATATCAGTGGGATGAGGAAGGCCGTAAGCGGATCTTCGAGATCGTGAACGCGACCCCCCATGACCAAGTCATGAAGGATAGCGACGCGGCCGTGGCCTGGTTGGAGGCTCAAGAAACGGCCGATGTCGACCGGCTCGGCATCACAGGGTTCTGCTGGGGCGGGCGTATTGTGTGGACTTATGCCGCGAAAAACCCAAAGGTGAAGGCGGGCGCGGCATGGTACGGTCGGCTGGTTGATCCGGAAGGCACGCCGGGTGAACCGCTCTACCCTGTTGAAGTCGCTGAAAAAATTAAAGGCCGGGTGGTCGGCTTTTACGGGACGCAAGATCGCGGCATTCCCGTTGACGATGTTGAGACCATGCGCGAAGCGTTAAAAGCCGCCGGCGATGAGACCTCAAAAATTGTTCTTTATGATGCCCAACATGGATTCCATGCTGATTATCGTGCGCAGTACGATGCAGCGTCATCCAAAGACGCCTGGGCGAAACTTCAAACATGGTTCAGCGAGCGCGGGGTCGCCTAAACGCCGTTTCCGCCAGGACGACGCCCATCACGACGCGATAGGGCCTTCGCATCAACGAAAATGGCGCTATCTGCAGAGACTTCTCTGCAAATAGCGCCGCGCAAATTAGCGAGAGGTTGTTTTAACCGCAGCAATCGGTGAAAATGTTGTTGAGGGTTTGACAACACTGCCCGTCTCTCGGCTGGTGGCCGTGATTGTTCCGCTTATGCTTGCGACGGCTGTCCGCCCGAATACGCGCACGCTCAACGCTCGCGGCGATCGTCCTGATGTCCCACGATATTTGGTTGAAGCGATCTTGCGCTTCAGTCCAGCGCCCTTCTGCACGCTTGCACCGCCATTCATCATGGTTGTTGCTTTCCAAGCACCGCATATAGGCGCCGCATTGCTGCGTCACAAAACGGTATGACGCCTCAATCTCTGCTTCATAGGAATTTAGCTTGTTGAGGAGAATCGTGTTGGTTTGCTCCTCATACGTTCCATACTTGTTCTGATAGGCGGCAAGCGAATGCTTGTAGTCATTGGTCGTCGCCAAAGAGGTTCTTTTTTCTTCAGCAAGGGCGTCGACATTGCAGACCTGTTGCGTCACTTCAAGGGCGAACCTGTCTTGCTCCTTCGGCGTGACACAGCCGGTCATCACCATGGTCATGCTCGCGGCGGTTAATACGAGTTTCTTCATTACTCTCTCCATTGGGTTAGTTGTTAGGGTTACAGCCGCGTCCAACACGTCTGAGCGCTTCTGGTTGATTGAGGTCGCCGCTGATTTTGCGCCAACGCTTTTCTGGCGTCAGGTGGGCGTATTTCCGCTTGGCGAGTTTTGCGGCCGGGTGACCGGCGCTCGCCGCTTCAGACAGATAGCTGTCCGCTCGTTCTGCGTTTTGCACGGCATCGCAGACCTTTACGCTGGAAAGCACCGTTTGCGTGCCGTACATCAGGGCGAGGTTCCAGGCGGCGTCGGCGTCATTGCGTTGTGCGGCGGCGCTTAACCAATCGAGGGCGAAGTCAGTATTTTGACGAACGCCAAGCCCGCCAGCATACATCACGCCAAGGACATTCTGTGAGCTGATGTCTTTCGCGATTTGAGCGCCGCCACAGATCAGCAACACTGTTTGCTCTGCAGTCAAAACACCCGTTTGATCGAACCACAACTCGCCTTGGAATTTCCTAATCGCCGTGCGCGTATCGGGTCCGTGTTTGTTATCGATGTTACCGTTATAGAAACCAAGACCTTGAAGGGCCTGTTGCTTTTGCTTCATGGTAATGAGTGCGCCAAGCGGGTTTTTATCGAAATCCCTTGAAATGCGGGCAAGGCTTTCATCGGTAAAATCGCAACTCATGGATTGGAACTGAATTCGCTTTGCCGCGTAGAGCGCCGATTGTGCGCCAACCCCGCGACCAAGATCCATGGCGGCGCGGTAGTATTTCAACGCCGCCGACCATTTTCCAATAGCGCTTTCCGCATCGCCCTTTTTTAGGTAATGGCGGGATTGACGGATCGCCCATTGCGCGTCGTCGGCCTCGCGGCACACGCCTTCGGACCACCGCCGGCACGGGCCGCCTTCCGCCGTTACATCAATTTCGGGCTCTTCTTTTTGTTTGGATATGCGGGACCCAACCCAGTATCCGTCATCATACCCTTCATCATATCCCTTTTCGTATCCATACATATAAGTCAGGTAGATAAGAGCGATAAACAGACCGAGACCAATGAGAAACGTGATGAAAATCAATATGGTTTCGCAGATTGACCGGCATGTCGTCTTTTCCTTAGCGCCCGGCGATGGGTCGCATTCATTCGGCGGCTGGGGCTTAGGGCAAGGCGGCGGCGGATGGCACCCCGCCGCTTTAATGGCGTCACTATGTGTGCGAATTGGATCGTGATATGAATACACGCCATCAGCACAAGTTTCGGTTGTCGCGACACTATCTGCATGGGCGTGCATATTATGGTGCGACCTTGTACGAACCAACATGATATCCCCCTTTCATTGCTTCGTCCGTTAACCGATCAACGTTTTCTCCTCTTCAGTCCGTGACAGTGGTTACCCTGCCGGATTTTTTTGTTCATTTTGTTGATGGTGTTGACGTGACCGACTAAGAAACGTATCGGCCTACCCAAACATCGAAAGGCGCCACGGTCATGGATGATATTAAGAAGCAACTCTGCGCGGCGCCATTCTTTTCCCCTTTGAGTGGCGCTGCTTTGGAACGGGTGGCGAAGACCGCGCGCTTCATCGACATTGGCAAAAATCAAACCCTGTTCTCGCGCGGTGAGGAAGCCGATGCCGCCTATATTATCGCCGGCGGTCAAATCGCAATTGAGGTCTTATCGGGATCGGGGCGCGTTGCTCGCGTCGCCACCATCGGTGTCAATGCGATCTTTGGCGAATTGGCAATCCTTGATAACGGCGCACGAACGGCGGATGCGCGCGCCATTAATGCCGCCACATTGGTGCGCATTCCAAGCGCCATTATTATCGAGATGTTCGAAACAGAACCAGCTTTTGCCAGAGCCGTCATGCAAGATCTCACGGCGAAACTACGGTCAACGAATGATCAGGTTGAAAGTATCGCGCTTAAGTCCTTGGCCAGCCGTCTAGCGGGACTGTTGTTGACATTAGGCGTGGATAAAGACGGCAATCCGGGCGTGATCACCACCACCCAGAGCGAACTTGCCGAGCGGCTGTTAGCGACGCGAGAAAAGGTGAATATTCACCTGCAAACCCTACAACGCGCCGGCGCAATCATATTATCACGTGGACGGATTAAAATAAGTAATCTAGAATCACTCGATGATGCGGCCAACCACGATTGACCGGTGCATTACCGGTTAGGGAAACAGCACAGCAATCGCGGCGATCACGCTAAACCCACAGAAAAACGCGCCTTTGCGGCTCAACGGGCGAAAATAAAGCACCGACAATGCACCCAGCGCCATCAGAACACCGGAGCCGTATCCCAAATCAATGCTTGCCGTCTTAAGCCCCATGCCCCCCCATATCGACCGCACGAACCCATGCAACAAGGATGCGTCAACCGAGGTGGCAAGGTCGGCCGAGATCGCAACCGCCGCGCCCAATCCGCCCGCCAGAGCTAACTCGCCGAAAGGATGTATTTTTAGACCATCAGGCATTCTATCGCGATTGTCCCCCTTTTATTCATACTAAGAACTCGCGTCACAACCTGTAGCCTCGGAAGCGGGGCGGCCACAGTGACGATGGTAACAATAATCGAAGATAGGGGCGCCAGGAGTTGTTCGAGGACCAAAACACACGCGATCTAAGGCGGTATTCAGCGCTCAAAAATACTTGAATTCCCTGCTGGGTTTTATTCTGATATTGCTGATATGGATAAAAGCAAAAGCAATGGGACCCGGGGATGACCCTTGCACCTCACGAGACGACAGGCGGCGCGCGCCAACGTCTGACGACAGTCATGTCGGCGGATATTTGCGGTTATTCACGGCTTGCTGAAGTTGATGACGCCGCTGCGGTTAAAACCGTCGAGATCGTCTTCGCGATTTTTGAAAAAGCCGTGGCCGACCACCATGGGCGGGTCTTTAACCGGGCTGGCGATGGCTTCATGGCTGAATTTCCAAGCGTCGCGAACGGGGTTGCCGCCGCCCAGCATTTCATCGCCGACATGCGCGCCAGAGACACAGTTTCCCCGACGAACCCGAATGCGAAAGCCCGCGTTGGCCTCCATGTCGGCGACGTCTCCGAACAACCCGATGGCGATCTCCTCGGCCATGGCGTCAATATCGCGGCACGCCTCCAACAAGAAGCACCGCCCAATGGGATCGTCATTTCACTCCACGCCGTGAACCTAGTGCGCGGCAAGGTAGACGCCGAATTCCGCCGGCGCGGGCCTCTGGCGTTGAAAAATATCGATGAACCGGTTGTGGCATTTGATGTGGAACAAGTAACAACGCTTAACACCATTCGGGCTTTGAAGAACGCTCTTACACGGATTCGTACGCGCGGTTTGGCGCCTCTTCTTATTGCGGCGCTTTTCGTTCTTACGTACATTGTGGCCTACCAATGGTCATCGCCGCAACCGAAAGAGCCTATTCCCATTGCCACGGAGATTCGTCTTCAGGGCGCTGCAAAAAACGTCACAAAAGCGAGTCCAGATTCGATCGATGAACGCGCCGTTCGAATGATATTACAGCGGCTCGCTACATCGAAACATAAAACTGATCGGGTCATTTTTTCGCTGATTGAAGCCAATGATCTGGATAGCGCCATAAAACAGTTAGAAACAGTATACAGCGCCGCTGCGGCAAAATTAAACGCAACCGAACGACTAGAGGCGTTGCTAGAACTAGGAGCCTTATGTTTTGAGAATAACCCAGAAAAGGCTGAGGCATTCTATCAAGAAGCATTGGATTTAGATCCTAACAATTTTGAGGTTCACAAAAGGCTTGGGCGCTTATATATGGGACAAAGCGCTCCTGATAAAGGACGACACCACTTCGAGACAGCCCTTTCCTTTGGCGCTCCGTCGGAGGAAGAAAAATTACTCGTTGAAGATCATCTGACTTATGTGTATTTACACAAACGTGAAACCCAAAAAGCTATAGATGAGTACCACAAGCTTCTACAACGAGCCAAAGCGCTCAATTCAAACTTAATTATATCACGCATACGGACAAATCTCGGGATTTCCTACGCCATGGCGGGGAAATTTCCTGAAGCGAAAGATCAACTTGTACTGGCCATGCGCCAACAAAAAAGATACGGGTACGATGATGAACGCGCTCGCGCACTATCGGGAATGGCGTTTGTCACGAGAAGCGATGAAGATCTTGAGGGCGCATACCATTACACTCGTGAAGCGTTAGAAATCGAAAAATCCCTGGGGCGCGTCACAGGCATTAATGAAAACTTGATGAGTTTGGGTGAGTTGGATCTACAATTGAACCGATTACATGACGCGGAAATTCATTTCGCCGAGGCATTAAGGTATGCACATGAATTTAATATCACAAATGGTGTTATTATAAGCCAGATCGGCTTAGCGGTGATTGACGTCCGGAACGGCGAACCCGAAAAGGCCTGCACACACATTCTGGCTGCTGAAAACGCCGATAACGGAGGGCTCAGGTATTCCGAAACCCTCCGAAAAAATATTCGCGAAACTGAATGCCCGTTCAAACCACTTCAAAATGAATTGTCGGATCTTCAATAGCTTAAATGCAAGGCAACGTTAGACCCCCGATTTGTTGCAATGCTGCCCTCGCTAAATCTCCGTCCGTCGCTTCTGTTGCGACCAACGTTGGAAGGGCGTCCGGTCCCAGACCGCTCGGTAATAACCCTTCCAAGCCACTGCTGCCCTCGCCTGTTAGCGGTAACCTTATATCGCCTAAAGTAATTTTCAAATCCACATCCACTGATGACGGAACATTTCCCGCCTGTATCTCAGCAAGAACTTTATCCAGTGCTCGTGCCATAATTATAGTGTAAATACACTTTTCGAAATACTCTATTCTTGCTTTTCCTCCGATTTCTTGGGAATTTTTTTTCAAAAGCATGGGCAGCATTTGCTCTAAACCTAACGCCATTTTTTACCTTTCTTTCTTTCAATTTACATCCATAGAAGACGTGGTTTATTTATACTTCACCTTCAATGGTGTCATATAAACTTTATATTACATGAAATGTGGCATGTTCATATCACTACAAATCAGGCCACGCCTTTCAACGTCGCAAGTGGAAACCACTAAGAATCGGAAAAAACTCTACCTTTGCGCCTATTTCACTGTCGCCTGAGCTCCTCCACTCAAAAACGATGGCGTTTTCAGAAATTAGCCTCTGTGACGCCGGTCACAAAACATTCATTTCGTGCGCGATTCTTTTTCTTCTATCCCGGAGACGCCTTCGCGGCGTTGTAGTTCGGCGGCGACGGCGCTCGGCTCAACGCCGGCGGCTTTCAGGGTGACAAGTAAGTGATAGAGAACGTCGGCCGCTTCTGCGGCGAGGTCTTCTTTGACGCCGGTCGCCGCCGCGATCGCGGCTTCAACGCCTTCTTCGCCTAATTTTTTGGCGCACCGCGCTGGCCCTTCCGCGATGAGTTTGGCGGTGTAAGAACTCTCCGGGTCTGCGGCCGCGCGCGCGTCAATTGTTGACGCCAATCGATCCACCGCCGCCCCTAAGGTATTCGAATTTGCGCCATCTAAGGGAGAAGACATCGTCATTCCTTACTTATATATCAGTATACGCTCTTAACGTGTTTTCTAAACAACCAAAGGCGTACGAACGGGCGCGCCAGCTTTTTTCAAGGCCGCGCGCGCTTCAGCGATGGTAATTTCGCCGAAATGAAAGATTGAGGCCGCCAAGACAGCGCTCGCGTTTCCATCGACCACCGCGTCGATGAGATGATGTACCGTACCAGCGCCGCCGGAGGCGATCACAGGAACGGGCACCGCATCGGCGACAGCGCGAACCAATTGAATATCATACCCCGTCTTGGCGCCATCAGCGTCCATGGACGTCAACAAAACCTCCCCCGCGCCGCGGGACGACGCTTCCCTTGCAAAATCAACGGCGTTCAGCCCTGTGGGATTGCGCCCGCCATGGGTAAAGATCTCCCACTGGCCATCGCTCACACGCCGCGCATCCACGGCGACGACGACGCATTGCGCGCCAAATCGGGAGGCGGCCTCGTTAATAAGGTCAGGATTTTTCACCGCCGAGGTATTAATCGCCACTTTGTCGGCGCCGGCGAGGAGCAAATTGCGGAAATCATCCGTAGAGCGAACACCGCCGCCCACGGTCAACGGCATAAAACACTGTTCCGCAACGCTCGCCACTTTGTCGAGGAGCACCCCCCTGCCCTCGTGACTTGCGGAAATATCGAGGAAACAAAGTTCATCCGCGCCAGCAGCGTCATAGGCAATCGCGGCTTGCACTGGATCGCCTGCATCCCGCAAATCAACAAATTGCACCCCTTTCACGACCCGTCCATCTTTCACGTCGAGGCAAGGAATAATTCGTATATTGACCATCTTTCGTCCTATCGCCAAAAGGGCGTTTCTTCGGCGAAGGCCCGCCATTCTTGCGTTATGGTTAGGCAGGCGCAGCGGGCCTGTTCGGCCCTTAACCCGGCGAGGAACCCGGCGGTGCGCGCCGCCGCCTCCCCGCGCCCACGCGCGGCCATGGCGGCCAAGCGCCCTGCCACCACGGCGTCATTTAGTTTGCCAAAGGTGTCCTGCAAATCGGCCATAGCCGTCATATACGCCTTGCGCGCCTCTTTTGGATAGAGCGTCCGAAAGGTCTGTGTCGCGTAGCGAAGCTTCTTAATGTCAAGGCGCAGCGCATGAGCCGTTTCGAGATCATCAGGGTGCAGTAGGGTCGCGGTTCGCGATGCGGCTTTTAGCTTCTTATCGAGAAGTTTATGCGCAACACGCGCAACGGGCGACGCCAATCCGTCGCTCGATAGGACACGATCGTCCTCCGCAGCCATCATCAGATCAAGCGCGAATAGCGATAGCGTTGGCCCCGCCGCCATGTGCGATGCAACGCGCCACGCCTCGGCGCGTAACGCATCTGCGCCTTCATAAAGGGCGGCAGCGCCCTTACTCGAATACGCCGTTAAAACCTCCCGCATCTCCTGGTCGTTGAGAAAAACGTCCCAATCCCGCGCGGGAGAGACGGCCTGCGCCAGATCCCGCGCCCGCGCGCCAAGGGGATGCAATGCGCCATCAGCCGCCTTACGGAAGGCGCTTTCGTTCGCCCGAAAACGGCGCAAGGCCACCCGCAATTGGTGCAGCGCGATGGGCGCACGGGTCGCCGCCGCCATGGGGGCGATTTCTAACAGGCGATCGCCAGTGGTTGTCAGGACTTTACGCAACGCATCGCGCGCAGATTGCTCCGGGGTTAAATCAATCTTCGTCCTTGGGGCCAAGGTTATCCCGCTCGCCGGAAACGTCGATGGGTCGCCAGATAGCGGGGCCAACCAAATCCGCCCATCGAAGGCCCTTAATAGCTCTTGCAAAAATGCGCCGGCGGCCAATCGGCTGTCGCCAGCGGCGGTCAGGCCAGCAATCGCAAAGGGCGCGAGCACTGCAGCGCCCTCAGACGGCGCCTCGCCATCGGTATTTTCTGTGTCAGGGAGCGGTCGCGTTACATGGCCAATTTCCAGGCAGAGATGCATGCCTGGGCGCAATACGGTGCGCCATTCATCGACGACCACGGCGGTTCGTTCCGCCCGACGCCAGCGCCCCCCCCCGATCTGGCGGGCTGTAACAAGCCGATGATCACGAAGCGCCATCACATCACGCGGCGCGCCCGTCAGTACAAATCGCGCCAGACCAGCAGCGCCCGGTCGAACAGGCTCCTCACGGGCAACGCCGCCATCATCCTTTCGGTCTTTTGGATGGATCTGTTGATCAGCGTACGCCACGCCCTTCGCCTTTCGATTTTTGATGCGCCGTTTCACCATGTCGGCCCTTGGGCGGATATCACTGGCAACCTCGATTGGGGTAACACTGCGCTTGTCCCATCGCCGGTCTTACGCCCTGCGAACATCTTGCCACTCTTAACCAATGAGTGGACGGCCACAGTCTGCGACGTCGGCGCACCAAAGACCAGTGAGGATCGGCCTAACCGACGCGGCGAGCCGCAGAAAAAGCCTCGTCGGGGGTAAGACGGCCTTCGTAAATCGCCCGGCCCGCAATAACCCCTTCGATGGGAGCGTCCGCTTCGGCCAGGGCGCGTATGTCCGCCGGTCCCGCCACACCGCCAGAGGCGATCACCGGTATCGCCACCGCCGACGCTAAGGCGGCTGTCGCGTCAACATTCACGCCTGTAAGGGCGCCGTCCCGCCCTACATCGGTATAGATCAAAGCTCCAACCCCTTGATCTTCATATCTTTTTCCGATGTCTAACGCGGTATGACCGGTATGACCGGCCCATCCATCGGTTGCGACATAGCCGTCGACCGCGTCGACGCCCACCGCCACCTTACCCGGATGCGCCCTCGCCGCCTCGAGGACAAAATCCGGATCGCGCACGGCCGCCGTGCCAAGAATGACGCGATCGACACCCGCCTCCAGCCACCCTTCCAAGGCGGCCATATCGCGCACCCCGCCGCCAAGCTGACGCCAAGCACTGGTTTCTTTTAAAATCGCGGCCACCGCCGCCCTATTTTCGGACCGACCGGAAAACGCGCCGTCCAGATCCACGATGTGTAAACGGTCATACCCAGCCTCTTGAAACGCCGACGCCTGGGCTGCTGGGTCGTCGTTATAGATCGTCGCCTTCTCCATATCCCCATGGAGGAGCCGCACGCAGCGCCCGCCCTTGAGGTCAATGGCAGGGTAAATGGTGAGATCATGTCGCTTCGTCATCAAAATACCTATTCTTGTCCGGCTTGCGCGCAGCTCGCACCCATTTCAGGGTCGCCAGGCCAAAAACCGCTTTATGAGCGCCAACCCTGCCCGTTGACTTTTCTCCGGATGGAATTGCGTCGCGATAATATTGTCCCGAGCCACCGCCGCCGCGAACGCCCCGCCATAGGAGCATAGGCCAGCGACAAAGGCGTCATTTTTTGGTCGAAAATAAAAAGAATGGACGAAATAAAAGTCCTGGTCCGGTCCGGAAAAGACAGGGTGATTACTGTCAAACGCGACGTTGTTCCACCCAATGTGAGGGACGCGAACCCCCGCCGCCGCATGGCCATCGCGCGCGGTCAGCGCTTCGACCTCTCCTGAAATCCAGCCAAGGCCCGGCGTCTCCCCAAACTCAAGCCCTTTGTCGGCGAGAAGCTGCATGCCGACGCAAATACCAAAGAACGGTTTTTGTGCCGCCAAGACGGCATGCTGAAGGGCCGCCACGATACCGCTTTGGGCGGACAGCCCATCCATACAGGCCTTAAACGCGCCGACGCCGGGCAAGACGATGCGATCGGCTTGCGCAATTGCATCGGCGTCATTGGTCACAATCGCCCGCGCCGTCAGGGATTCATCATGTATGACCCGCTCAAAGGCTTTCTGCACGGAGCGCAGATTGCCCGATCCGTAGTCAATAATGGCGATCGTCTCGGTCATGTTTTTCTTTCATGGAAGCGCGGTCTTTTACACCGGACAGCAAAAAAGAAAACACACCTACATCAAAGTTCTAGGGACCAGAGATCGTTTCAGTGTTACGACAGCCGGCGTTCTAGGCGTCTGCCGGGAAACAAGCGGTGAGGGCGGCTTTCGTCGCATCATCGGCGTTGGCGAAGTCTTCGGCGATCTCAATCGCGGCAAGCGCTTCCATTAGGGAAGGGTCCTTCGCAGCGGCCTCGCCGATGCAATCGCAACCAGACGCATCTGTGCCATTCGCTTCAGCATAGGCCCGACAACCGTCGGCAATTTCCTGAGCGACGTCGCCCTCTGCAGCGAACAACATAAAGGCGAGGGGAGCAATAAAAGCGCAAAGTAAGGTGTTCATGGTGGGTGACCTCTCATTATTTCGCGGCGACCGTGCCTTGCTGGGTCGAGCGCCGTCAAGCATGAATGGCAAAGGCTTCAACAAGGACTTTTTCACCGCCGATATTGATTGGCGCGGCATTCGGCTTAAACACAACGCTTTCGCCTCAAACCGATTGCTCATCGGCAACCCAGGAACGCTATAAAATGACCAACCATTGGCACGGGACAACAATTCTGGCTGTTAAACGAAACGGGCTGACGGCCGTTGCCGGAGACGGGCAGGTGAGCCTTGGCCAAACGGTGGTGAAGGGCGATGCGCGCAAAGTTCGCCGGATCGAATCCGCCGCACCAGGGACGACAAGCGGCGGCGTGATCGCTGGGTTCGCTGGCGCGACCGCTGACGCCTTCACCTTGTTGGAACGGCTGGAGGGCAAACTAGAACAATATAGCGGACAATTGACCCGCGCCGCGGTTGAGCTAGCCAAGGATTGGCGTACAGATCGTTATCTACGCCGTCTCGAAGCAATGATGATCGTCGCCGATGCTAATACCTTGCTAACCATAACCGGGGCAGGGGACGTGCTTGAACCCCAAGACGGCGTTGCGGCCATTGGCTCCGGCGGAGAATACGCCCGCGCCGCCGCGCTTGCCCTGGTCGCAGAGACAGAGCTTGACGCAGAAGCCGTCTCACGGCGCGCCATGGCGATCGCTGCTTCGATCTGCGTCTATACGAATGAATCACTCATTATTGAGACAATCTAAATTTTATTGGCGCAACTTATCCAAAAGAATATCGATTATTCGCCATTTCCCTGATTAGCACACGAATTTGTGTCGTTTAAACAAAAGCCTTTCCAGAAGTTAAGCTGAAATTAAGCGTGTAACTTCAGTGTTCGATAACGAATATTTCGCATAGTTCATCCAGTCGCAAACCCCATGCGGACTGAAAGCGTGTGCATACGAAACATTTTTGCCCCGACTTTGGGCGAAGAAAACACCTTAATTCAGTCTAATTGGCCGCTGTTAAAGAGAGTGTCTTATGACATACGGCATGCAGGATAACGAGAACGGATGCAAAGTGGCATCAAACGGGTTTCTCAGTAAGTTGAAGATTGGCACGATACTACAATCGGTCAAAAGGCGGCTGTCGCCGGGCATGCTTTCGCAAGACGAAAATGGCAATTTCGGAATCATATTCGCATTGGTATTGCCTGTGACGCTCTTGTTTGTCGGCGGTGCAATCGACTATTCCCGCCTTAATTCGATACGCTCGGATATGCTGGAATCCTGCGACGCCGCTGGTCTCGCCATCGCGCGTTACAGCGAGACGCCTGAAATCGCTCAGCTTGAAGGCGAAGAACGCAAAGAAAAGTTACGCGCGTTCGGAGAGAATTTTTTCAATGAAAATTTCGCTCACGAAAAATCGGTTAGCTTTGACAGCCCGATCGACTTTTCCTTTGACGAAGTAACAATCGAACCTCAGATCAGTGGTGAGATTAAAACAATAATATTAAGCTCGGCATACAAACTTATGGAGCGAATCACGCCAGGTATGCAGGACGTTAAACGGACGTTTTCCGTCGCATGCGGGAACGAGATTACGTTGAGCGGTTCTGGTCGCGTTGAATTGGCCCTGGTGGTTGATGTCAGCGGCTCAATGGGTAACAGCGTTGGCGGCGTTCGGAAAATCGACGCTCTGCGAGACGCTACCGACAGCCTCATGGATGTATTGTTCGGAAGCCAGACCACCAGTGATAACATCCTAATCGGTGTTGTGCCGTTTAATCAGTTCTCAAATCCGGGCGGCTCAACGGAATGGAACGGTAACTGGAATGATTCAAACGCGGAATCCGTTTATCATGGCGACCGCTTTTATCATGTCAACGAAAATGGCGTTGTCGACACCGACACTCCCGTCAGTCACTTTTCGCTATTTGGCTCCACCCCTGGCGCGAATTGGGCGGGTTGCGTTGAGGGAAGACCGTATCCACTTGATGAACTCGATGTTCCACCTGGCAGCGCGTCAGTCTCTGCTTCGTTTTTAACTGATTCCTTTATCGCACCGACATTTGGCGGCGGCGGGCTAAACCAATATGAACAACGCACTCAAGAAGCGTTCAGTAACTCGCCAGGTTACTCCCTAAGCGTCAATGATCTGACGAACGCAAACAATACACGCTGGGTGCCAATGTTTGCCGCGGATGAACCAGATTGCAACGCCGGTGGGGGCAACACATGCGAGCGTTACGGGGGCAACACTCAAGTCGTCCTAACACAGGGCTTTAACGCGCGAACATTTTTCCTGCGCGACTTTTGGTTCGACCATCCACGCGCGCGAGGTCACCAAGAGGGCCATTTCGATAATCGGAATTTTATTGACGATAGTCAGTACATCAGGCCCGCAAACGGCGTTAGCGGCGGTGGACAAGACTTCGCTCGGTACGCTCACATCGTTGATAAGTTCCGCGATGCCACTGGTATAAACAGCCCCTTTACACAAAGCGGTAACACGACCCACGGCATGACGGCGGACGAACGGGCGCAGCTCGAAGACTACCTTGAAAGCATCGGCGCAGACGGCATTGGCGACAATGAATACTTCACACGCCAAGGATATCCCGGCTGGTGGGACCCAATTCAGAGCCGCTACTTCGGTAAATACAACCTCAACCCGTCGATTGACGAAAGAACGTCAGGCGGCGCAAGGTCAACACGCGGGCCAAATCGCGCTTGTCCGCAGCCGATCCTCGCCCCCGTCGATGATCGCCGCGATATCGAAGATTATATGGAAGACTTAATTCCGTATGGATACACAAACTCGGCAACGGGAGCGATATGGGGTGAACGCCTAATTTCGCCCGAGGCCCCGTTTGAAAGTGAAATCGATGATGATGACGACCAATGGCAAAAGGCCGTGGTGATCATGACCGACGGTGTGAACACCGTTCGTTATCGTGACACCCCTTACGCCTCGCAGCTGACAGCCTACGGCTTCGCGTCGGAAGAACGTATGGGCGCTGGGCTCAACACAAGCAGCGAAATGCGTGATCAAATTGACCACAAATTCCTTCGCACCTGCCAACGGATGAAGGATCGCGGTTACCTTGTCTACACGATTATGTTCGATCTCAATAACTCAAGCGTGGAACGACTATATCGCGCCTGCGCCTCCTCCCCAGACGAACCATTTTTCTTCAACGCTGACAATGGCGTGGAGCTAGAACAAGCATTTGAAGATATCGCCGCCGACCTGGTTCGGTTGCACGTGAGCCGATAGAGAGATCGTCCCATGGCGTTTTTCAATCTCACGGATACCTTCATGAAGAAGCGGCGTCGCGAAAATATTGTTCGCCGCTTCGCGAAGGACAAGCGCGGCACGGCGGCCGTTGAGTTTTCAATTCTCGTGCTGCCATTCTTCACCATCCTATATTCAACCTATGAAGTAGGTTGGTATTACTTCGCCACTGCACAAGTCGACGAAGCGAATACGATCATCGGCCGAGAGTTACGCACAGGGTTTTTGCGTAATAATACTCAAAGTGCGGATGAATTTTTCAATGATCAAGTCTGCCCAAAGCTACGCGTATTCGGCGATTGCGAAGATAGATTAACATTCGAAGTGCAAACCTTCACCTCGTTTCAGGCGCTTTCGAACGACAACTCCCCGATCGTCTGCCGTAATGACAGCACAGATCAAATTAGAGACATCAAATATGATGAGGTGCAGGAGAATACGATCGTACGTATTCGAATGTGTTTGCTATACGACACCCTAAACCCCGCCGTTGGCGTTAATCTTGCCGACGCGGACGGCAGACGTCGCCTCACCAGCACCTTTGTCTTCCGGTCAGAGCCTTTTGCCCGCAACTAGCAACCTTACATTCATGGGGTTTTGAAATGAGAACGTTTCGTTCAATTCAAATGGGTCGTCGTTTTCTTCAACGGAAAACAGGGCCGTTCCTTCAGGATAATCGAGGGACGGGGGCAATTGAATTTGCCGCGCTCGTCCCATTTATGCTGTTGCTTTTCTTCGGCTCTCTTGAGATCGCCGAACTGAAAGGGGTCGATCGGCGCATGACCACATCGGCGAATACGTTGGCCGATCTGGTGTCCCAATCAAACGTGCCCTCCGGCATCAACCAAGTCGCCTTGCGTATCAGCCGAGCTGATGCCGACATCCTTATTGATAACGTCGCCGCGACGTTGCAGGTGCCAAATTTGGATGACGTGACCGTCAATCTCGTCAGCGTGGTGCAGGATCCAGATGGCGACGACAATGTCATTGTTCATTGGAGCCGAGGCAAAAATGGTACGACGCCTTATGCGCAAGGCGACGATTACGTTAATCTCGACGACGATTCTGTTGTGCCCCCAGGCGTGGGCATCATCATCGCTGAAATTCAATATACCTATAGCAGAACAATTACCGATCGCATTTTTGACCGGCCATTTTTGTTCGAACAACAGGCGGATCGCTGGCCACGTGGACCGGGCGGTCACCATATCCAGCTGTGCAACGATGCGATCAACGGCACGGGCTGCACCGAAACGCCTCAAGCATCGACATAAAATAATTCAGAGGGGCGCACTGCCGTTTAGAGCTGCCTCTTTTACTGATAGACACCTTGAAAAAAGCCCGGCCGTCGCGCTGGGCTTTTTTGCGACATAACACCTCGCGTTAGGGGGCCCTTCAAAAACGACTTGGGTGTTGCTACGCCTCGCTGCAATTTTCATTAAAGCAGGCCCAATCCCTTGTCAGAATTTTCTCCCCGCGAAATCGTCTCCGAGCTTGATCGTTTTATCATTGGTCAAAAAGCCGCCAAGCGCGCTGTGGCCATCGCCCTTCGAAACCGCTGGCGCCGGCGCCATGTCGAGGGCGCTCTCCAGGACGAAATTACGCCGAAAAACATTCTGATGATCGGGCCGACGGGCGTCGGCAAAACGGAAATTTCCCGGCGCTTGGCGAAACTCGCCCGTGCGCCCTTTTTGAAAGTTGAGGCCACCAAGTTCACAGAGGTCGGCTATGTCGGCCGCGATGTCGATCAGATCATCCGGGATCTTGTGGAGGCGGCCATCGCCCTTGTGCGTGAACAAAAACGCGAGGACGTCAAAGCGCGCGCCCATCGCGCCGCCGAAGACCGCGTGCTTGACGCCTTAGTGGGCGAGGGGGCCGGGGAAAAAACACGCGACAGTTTCCGGGAGAAGCTTCGCAGCGGCGCGCTTGACGACACCGACATTAACCTTGAGCTGCGCGAAACCGGGCAGGGCGCCCCGGTTCTTGATATTCCTGGCATGCCAGAGGGGATGAGCGGCCAAATGGGCGTCATCAACATCACCGACATTTTGGGCAAATCCTTCGGCGGGTCAAAACGCAAAAAAACGTTGAAAGTGCGAGACGCCTATGCGCCGCTTGTCGCAGAGGAGTCAGACAATCTCCTCGATCAGGAAGCGGTCACGAGCGAAGCCCTCGATCTCGCCCAAAATGACGGCATCGTCTTTCTCGACGAAATCGACAAAATCGCCCGGGGCGTTGACGCGGGCGGTCGCTCAGGCGGCGATGTTTCCCGCGAAGGCGTGCAGCGCGACCTCCTCCCGCTCATCGAGGGCGCAACCGTTTCCACCAAATATGGGCCCGTCAAAACGGACCATATATTGTTCATCGCCTCCGGCGCGTTTCACCTGACGAAACCCGCCGATTTACTGCCGGAATTGCAGGGTCGATTGCCGATACGTGTATCGTTAGACGCCCTATCCCGCGACGACTTAAGGCGCATTCTCACCGAACCGGAAGCGAGCCTTATTAAGCAATATCAAGCCCTTATGGCGACTGAAGGGGTCACGCTTTCCTTCTCCGAAGATGCGCTGGACGCCCTTGCGGATGGTGCGGCGAAAGTGAACGCCACCGTTGAAAATATTGGTGCGCGCCGATTGGCCACGATTATGGAAAAGGTGCTTGAGGATTTGTCCTTCGACGCGGCGGACAAAAGCGGCCAAAGCATTGAAATAGATCAGGAATATGTGACATCGCGCCTCTCGGAAGTGACGGCGGACGCCGATTTATCGAAATTCGTGCTTTAACCCCAGTAGCGCCGCACGCCCTTTGTTCGGGTATCCCCGTCAGGGCGCACAGCAAAACGTTGCCTTTGCGCCACATTGAGCGGCGCGGAAAGGGTTTATGTTTCGTTAAGCGCGGGTTAATCTCTTTCTTCCTGAGGGGAAAACAGTGGGGCCTTGAGCCATGGCCGACGGCGCATCATTCACCAATAAACAAAAACCGCGGATCGCATTCACGGGAGAAGAATTTGGTTTCGGCTATATCGCCGCCACCAAACTTATGTCCGACGCGGGCGTTCGCCAAAAGCGCATAGAAGACGGTCGCGCCCGTGATCGGGGCCTCTTTTCGCCGCGCGGCAGCTATGCGACGCCACTTGCTGATGGCGGTTTCTCGCGCGCCCCCAAACCTGGGCGCAACACAGAGATTGAAGCGCGCCGCGGGGTGCGGGCGAAGTTTGACTTCGCCAATCCGGACGCCGCCCATTTGCAGCCCCTGCGGACAAAAGAACAGGCGCTCCTTTCCCTAAAGTCTGGCTCCAGCGATCTCGCCGTTATCCCGTTCTACAGCCCCTATTCCGGCTATGACTATGAGTCGCTGCGGGCCATCGCCAATCTGTTCACCGTCATGGGCGTTGAGCAAATCGACGCCTCCGATCAATACTGCTTAGCCGTTTACGAACCCCAAGTGTTGGACATCGTCCAATCATCCCACCCAGGATCAGCGCTTTCATCGCTTCAACGCAATCAACGCCATAGCTGGGGCACGGGCGAGACGGCGAACACTCGTTTCCCGCGTCAAGATTTCTCCGGCATGAGCGATATGCACCGGGCGGATCTCAACATCGATCAGGCCGGGCAGTTGTTGCTCCGTGATCGGATCGACATGGTCTTTTGCGGACCGGAAGCGGCGCGACGGTGTAAGTCAAAACTGGATGGATTACGCGCCGCCGGCGTTGACGTGACCGAAACATTGCGCTCGGTCGAACCCCATCGCGAGATGGCGCGCCTCGCCCGCAAAACGCTCGACCAGGACCGTCAGGTCAACACCATGCTCGATCCGCGCAATGGCGCAAATATCGGCATTGTCTCATCAATGAACGCCGGCCGTCAGGATGCGCCGCTCTACGGCGTGATCCTGCCGTTCCAGGTCGCGATGATGGCGCCCGATTACACCATCATCGACACGGATGTTGAGGACGCTGAACCGACGAAAACGCGCTTCCTCGTGGTTCGCTCCTCACCCGACGAAACCTTGTTTGAGGACGAGTACAGAACAACGGATGCAAAGACCAAATACTGGATGCGCCGTCTGCACTGGGTTCGCAAGGAAGCGTGCCTGCGCGAAGACAATTCCAGCGAAAGAAACACAAAAGCCGGCGTCAGAGTTTTATTGCGCTTCTTAAGAAGCGGCAGCGCCGCGGGCGTTGGCGACGTTGAGTCCTACCTTCGTCATTTCGGCGTCCGTTTTCAGACCGTGAGAATTGATGAAGATAGCGAAGGCAGCTCGCCGGCAGCCGTCGTGATGGATATCGAATTCGACGCCAAGCATTTCGACGGCGACATCAACTACGATGATTTCGCCGGCTTCATCACCGCACGCTTTAATCGCCGATTAGCGCCTGGATCGGTTGTGAACGGCGCGATGAAACTGATTTTCCAAAAATGGAAAAACCGCAGCGTTCTTGTTTTATCGGCAACGCCTTTCAACGCCCACCAGCTGGCCGCCCATGGCCGTCGGCGCTGGTATTGGGAGCTTCCAAAATCGATTTGGGACGACATCCGCCAGACGATTTTTGTGCGCTTCGCTTATTCGAGCGCCTTCTGGGCGGTTGTCTTGCCGCTCGCTGCTTTCGGTTTGCATATGGGCTTGCTGCAGGCAACAGGTCTCGGTCTGATCGCGTGGGTTGGTTTGGCGGCGTCCGCGGCGGGCAACGTTATGAGCACTGTCATCAGCAGCATCACCTCGCTGTTACGCTAACAGCCTCCCTGAACGCCGGCGGGTCACCGCTCAAGCGTTACGCCTTCAGGTGCAGATAATAAGCGCCGTTTCCACCATCCTTAGGACGGGCGGTCGATAGCCGCGAGACGAGGTGGCGCAGCGCTGGCCCGTCCACCCAATCCCGCACTCGCTCCCGCAGGACGCCATGCTTTCGTGTGTCGATCCACGTCCCTTGCCCCGGCGGATCATCACGACGGGACCGCGCCGCCCGGGCGCGCATCATATTACTCGTCGACGCCGGGCCTCCCTTGCCAGTGATGATCAGTAGGCACCGACAACCATCCGCATGGGCTGCTTTAACAAACGAGATGAGCAGGGTCTCAGCCTCGACTTGGGTCAATCCATGCAGATCTAGCGTCCGGTCAATGGGCAGTCGTCGATTGGCGGCGAGTTTATCACGGCGTGGATCGCCAGCCCGCCATGCCGTCGGCGCGCCCATGGTTGCCTTCTTTGGGAGCAACGGTTTTTTAGCGCGCGCGTCCACGGCCCTTGATGCAACCGGTTTACTGGTCTTTTGATCAGTCTTTGTTTTCGACGCTTTGGAGAAACTCGATGTGGTGAGACGATCAGGGCGCACAACCCCGGCATCACCGGAATTCTTCTCGGTGATCACGGATGGCGAGATGTCAGTTTTGTCGACGGAGACAGCGCCCTCTATCGGGGCGACATCTTTTGTGACACGCCGCCAGAGTATTTTTTCCTCTGATGAAAGGGGGCGCCGGCGCGACATAGCCTTTTATCCACCAGTGTTCTGAGCGATGCGTTGCTCCAGGCGCGCCGCAATGGGTTTAGGCGCAAGAACAAATAACTCACCTTCCGCCCGCAAGGCGCCCGCGACCTCACCCGCCAATGGCCCGCCGATAAAAAGATCGCCTCGGATCGGCCCTTTAATGGCACCGCCCGTATCCTGCGCAATGTAAAGCCCGCTCAGTCGCGCCGTCGCTTGTTGCTCGCGGTCGAGGGACACCCAAACAGGCGCGCCAAGCCCGTGGAACCGTCGGTCTACCGCGATCGATCGGTCGGGCGTCAACTGTACGCCTTGCGCACCGATCGGCCCGAGGGCCCCATCCGTTAAATCATCCAACGAGCGAAAGAAAACATAGGATTCATTTTCGCGGCGCAACGCAGCAGCGTCGGCAGGTTTAGCATCGTTTAACCAATCCAAGATTGTCTGCATCGAGACATTATCTAACGTCAGCGCACCCTGCTCAATCAGCTTACGCCCAATCGCCGTATATGGCCGCCCGTTTTGCCCGTCATAACCGACGCGCAAGACCTCGCCGCCTGGCATTTCGAGCTTCCCAGACCCCTGAATTTGCAGGAAAAACAAATCATTCGGCTGCACAAAGGCGATCGGTTGGGCGACAGAGGCTAAAGCCCCCTCTTCGATTTCTGTCCGATCTGGATAAGGCGTTAAAACGCCATTGCGCACTTTTCCAGCGATGCGCTGGCCGGCCAGGTTTTCCCGAAAACGGCCGAGATCAACCATGACGAGATCAACCGGCCGCGCCAAAACGGGAGATGAAAAACGCGGTGTACTGACGGGGCTTGCCCGGTATGAGGGTTCAAAGTAACCTGTAAATATCCCTTTGCTGCGCCTCAAAGGCGCAATATCGCGACGGTTCCCGTCCACCGCTTCTTGGGTCAATGAAAAGAGACTGATCACCTTCAAAGGCGTAAATGAACGCTCAAAAAAATCGCGCGCCGCGGCGCTGTAAGCGGTATCATCTGCATACGATGCTCGGGTGACCGACGCACCGGCCGAACATGCCCCCCGCCAATCGCCAACACGCCCTAATGTTTCGTCAGCCCCAGGTGCATTGTTGAATAATTCACTCGGCGCGCGCGCCGCCATCACAATGCATGAACGGCGAAAAGCGTCTAAGGCCCCGCCAGCATCACTCGTTGTCCAGCCCGCAAGATCAACAAAACGGGCTGGTTCGTAGATGACATCCGTCATCTCGTAGTTATCGAAATCGATCACCGCTGGCCCGCGACCGGGAGACAATCGCCACACGGCGACGCCCGCCGCTAGGACGGCCAACACGAAAGAAACGGCGAGCAATCGGCCGAGCGGGCGGCCATTTAAATTTTCATCAGACATAATAATGGACGTAAGGGACGCCGCCCCGCCTTAGCAAGGCTGGGCGCACATTATGCAGCGCCGGTCGCGCTCAGCGTCCAATTGGGATCGTTGGCGCGCAACGGACGTCGGAACGTCCAACGGTCCCGCACAAGATCAACCCGGTTGGGATCGCCATCCACGACGTTATCGTCGCGATCATAAGTTGCGCGCACCTGGTTCGAGGCGAAATCAACTGTCGCGATCATCGCGCCGTCTTCGACGCGCGCGGCGCTTAACGATGCGTTGTCGGTACCCACAAATTTCAGGTCGACGCGGAACTGGCCTTCTTCGCGTTGGGTGACAGCGGATTTGAAAGCTTCATAGACGGACGTTTCAAGGTATCGGCGGATGCTCTTGAGATCGCCGGCGGCGAACGCCTCAACGATCATTTCATAAGCGGCTTTGGCGCCATCGATGAACTGGCGTTCATCAAAATCAGGATCCGCCTCGCGCAGGGTCGCCGCCAACGGGGAGATTGCCGCATGACGGTCTGAAGCGTCTTCAAGATCATCTTCTCCTGCCTCGCGATCAAAAACCGGCTCGAAGGCAGCGTCTTCCTTAGCGGCCGCAGCAACATCATCGCCCTTCGCCGCGCGCTGAATGCCTTCAAGGTCCGGCCGCTGTTGCTCGTGGCCGGTTCTGGTTCCGAGGACCGAAAAAAGCTTAAAGATGATAAACAGCGCAAAGCCGCCGAAAATAAGTATTACCGGGTCCATTTACCTTTACTTCCTTGCGGTCGCCTTTTTGCGATCCCTGAACAATCCCATGCACGACCGGTGCACAAACGCCCCGCTATTCTTATATAGGCAGGACGTTACCGAAAAACACTACAACCGCGAAAGACACGAAAACGCTATGACGCTTTTTCTTATCGCTTTGTTTCTGGTTCTGCCGATCGTTGAGGTCTACGTGCTGATTGCGGCCGGCGGCGCCTTTGGGATCGTTCCCGTGCTTAGCGCGTGCGTGATCACCGCCGTCGCTGGCGGCGTCATTTTAAGAATACAGGGATTATCGGCCCTGCAAAACCTCCAAAAAGACTTTTCGGCAGGAAAACCACCGGTGCAGCCCGCCGTGGATGGACTTTTTTTGGCGATTTCAGCCCCATTTTTGATGACACCCGGCTTTGTGACCGATGTTTTCGGCTTTCTGCTACTCACGCCGCCGGTGCGTCATGCCCTCGCGCGCTATGTCATTCGCCGGTTTAAAGAGAAAATGGAGAAAGGGGAGGGCGTCATCACCATTCGACGCCTTTGATCCCGTCCAAGGCATCCGACGATCCGGGCGAATGAAAATGGGAAACCGCAAATTTGACCCCCTCCTTCGCGTCGGCGGCTTGCCGGCCACCGATGGGCGGTGTACATCGCCTGTCTTGAATTTTCGCCCTATCCGGGCGCCCGTCGACTTTCGATGGTCAATTGATCAGCAACGAACAAAAAAGGCGCAGACATGTCCGAATCCACGCCGCCAAACCAAGGCTCTACACCCGAAAATGGGGGAGGCGTACCCATCTCCGGCGCGCCGCCAGCGCCTGGCGCGGGCACTAACACTGGCGCAAGCGCGGGCGAAGCGCCAAGTTTGCGGGTGCTCGCTCAGTATCTGAAGGATCTTTCCTTCGAGAGCCCCAAAGCGCCGGATGTCTTTCGGGATATGTCGCAACCGCCGAACATCGCCGTGAATGTTGATGTGAACGCGCGCGCCATTGCAACAAATCAATATGAGGTAGAATTGTCCGTCGCGGCGCAGGCGACGTTCAACGACCAACCGGCTTTTGTTGTCGAGACGAGTTATGGCGGCGCGTTTGAGATCACCAACGTGCCCCAGGAACATTTGGAGCCTGTTCTCCTTGTGGAATGCCCCCGGCTATTGTTCCCGTTCATTCGCCAGATTGTCGCGGAGACGACGCAATCGGGGAATTTCCCCCCGGTGATGCTGGACCCGATTGATTTCTTAGCGATTTACGAGCAGCGCCGCCAGCAGGGCGGTCAGGCCGTGCCGACGGCGGCAGCCAGCGTCTAAGTCGCGCGGCTGCTCGCCTTATTGGCGATGGCGGACCGTTCGTCCGCCGCATTATCGGCGCCGATTTTCGCCCAAACGGCGTCCGGACCCAACTCTTCCAGAAAGGCGGCGTGGGCTGCAGCCTCCTTTTCCGTCACGAGATTTTTCAGGGGCGCTGGGCGTTTTTTCGCTGGTTCCACGATACGCCCACGCCCGCCCGCGCCCGCGCGATCATCGAACGCCAAGCCGGCCTGGGCGCCGCCGGTCAGCTCAATATAGACTTCGGCCAAAAGCCGCGAATCCAACAGGGCGCCGTGGCCATCGCGCTCGCGTTGCTTTGTATCGACACCAAAACGGGCGCATAACGCATCAAGGCTTGCCGGCGAACCGGGGAACTTTTTGCGGGCCATCAAAAGCGTGTCGATAAGATCGTTATCCATCAACCGCAATTTCGCCGCGCGCAGCTCATCATTCAAAAAGGGCAGGTCAAACGCCTTGCCATTATGGGCAATAAGAGTTGCGTCCCCCACGAATTCAAGAAACGCGGGCGCAATGCGCTCATCAGTGAAGACCGGAAAATCCTTTAGGAATTCGGCCGATAGACCATGCACGTCATAGGCGCCCTGGGGCATGTCACGCTCAGGGTTCACATAAGCGTGGAATGTCTTACCTGTGATCGCCCCTCGCACTAGCTCGAGGGCGCCAATCTCAACAATTCGATGCCCTTCATCAAAACGAAAACCGGTCGTTTCTAAGTCAAAAACAATATGCCGCATCAGGATACATTAGGGCGCTTCGCGATCATGCGAAGCCGGGCGGGCAGGAAAGGGGAAAAGTCGCAGACATTCCCCAAGCGTCTTCGAAGAGCCCTTCCAGAGGAACGCCAATCAATTTACCCAAGACGCTATGAACGCATCAGCCCATGCTCCCGATTGCTCGCCATCATTAAGCGCGCCGAACCGCACGCCCCAGGGCCTTGAAACGCGGGCGCGTATTCTTGATGCAGCGGTGCGGATCATTGTCGAGAAGGGCTATGCGGCGCTGACGATCACGAGCTTGCGGGCCGAAGCGAAAGCCTCTTCCGCCTCCATCTATCATTTTTTTGAAAATAAAGCGGCGATCATGACGGCCGCCCTCGCCCATATCCTGCAAAAAAACGCCGCCGCTTTGGCCACGGTCCCTCGCGATGAGTTGAACCCGAACGGCGAGCGCGGGGTAGGAAGCCTGGAAGGCGCGCGCGAGGCGCACCCACAAACCGCGCCAGGGACGGCCTTTAAAGGGTTCGCCGATTTCATCGCTACGGCCAAAGCCACACGCGGGCGCTCAACGGACAATCCCGCCGCCCTGTTGAGCGCGATGGTGGAGGGTCAATCAAAAGATGAGACATTGACCGCCGCCGCCCAGCGCGGCCACGGGTTCGCTGCGGATATGTTGGCCGAGGAATGGCGGCGCTATCTAGGCGGGGCAGACGGCGCATTCTTCGCCCATGTCCACCTCGCCTTTACCGGATACATGAATCAACTCGCGCGGTGTGATGCGCCTGCCGACATGCAGGATGCTGCGTTTACAAGTTACGCAAGAGCCCTCCTCCTTGGGGTTCTCAGTGCACGGCCCGACTTCGCAATCGATCCGCAGATGGCGGCGGCGAAGTCAGCCGCAGAACGCGCCATGCGACAGGGTGGTTCTGCGGAATAGTATCCGTCTTTTCTGGAGGGAGGAGCATGACACAAAGGCCCGAGCCGATCGCCCTTGAGGCCTACGAGAAACTTGCCCACGCTTATGCTAACATTACTGAGACGAAAGCGGAAAATGGGTACAATGAACACCCTGCGATAAGAAGCGTCATCGGTGATGTCACTGACCTTGTTATTCTTGATGCAGGGTGCGGGCCCGGTTTTCTCGTTCGTGACGTATTGGCAAATGGCGCGGCCAAAGTAACAGGGTTTGATATCAGCCCGACAATGATCGACATCGCCAAGAAGCGGGTCGATCACCGGGCTAACCTATTTGTAGGCGACCTCGCCCAACCACTGGCGCTTGAGGACCGCAGCATCGATCTTGTGGTGTCATCCCTCGCAATTGACTATGTGCGAGATTGGTCCGTCCCTCTCTCGGAATTTAAGCGTGTACTGCGGAAATCCGGACGCCTGGTGATCTCGATGCAGCACCCCCTCGGCTCATATGAATGGTTCAAACCGCCCTCGGCGTTTGGCGTCCACTATTGCGAAGCGAGCTGGAAGAGCTTCACCGCCGACCCCGTGACAGTGCCAGACTATTACCGTTCATTCGCAGAGATCATCAATCCCTTCATTACGGCCGGGTTCAAGTTGAATGGCGTACACGAGACAAGACCTGTCGATACGCTGAGAGATATTGATCCAATAAAATATGAACGGGGATCAACATTTCCCACGTTTATGGTGATCGACGCCGAAATCACCTGATCCGTATCGATAGGGTTGAAATCATCGCGGCATCGCGACTAATGAGCACCAGCCTAATTCTGTTACTTACGCCGCTTCTTCCCCGTGGAGCGCTTCACGGACAATGGCGCCGAGCTCCGCCCGGGAAAATGGCTTTTGTATATAGAGTGCGTCGGTCAGCTCTCCCAATTGATCGCGGACAGCGGATTCTGCGTACCCGGACATAAAGATCACCGGTAGGTTTAATCCATATTCGTCATGGGCGCGACGCACGAATGTCGGGCCATCAACTTCGGGCATCATGACGTCTGAAATGACAAGATCGAAGTTCTTGTCTTCTTCAATGATCTCTAACGCTTCGACGCCATCATCGGCGACAACGACTTCGTACCCCGCCCGCTCAACGGTTCTAAGGACAGAAAGACGAACCCCATCCTCGTCTTCAACGACAAGAATGCGCCCCGTGCCGGAGTAATCGTCTTTAGCGTAGTTTTTCTTTTCCGGCGCTTTGACGGGCGCTTTCCCTTCTGGCGCCGGCGCGTCTGTGTTTGTCGCCTCTTCAACATAAGCGGGCAAGTAAATTCGGAAAACGGCCCCCTCTATGACACCGTCGGCGCCTTCGCGGTTCTCAATCGTAATCGCGCCGCCCATCTGGCCAATGACGCCGTGTACCGTCGATAGCCCGAGCCCCGTGCCTTTGCCTTCGGCTTTCGTTGTGAAGAACGGATCGAAGATTTTTTGCATGATATCCGTCGGCACACCGCCACCGGTATCCGCCACCTCGATGAGCAAATGGTCTTGCGTCGCAAGACCCTGGACGGGTTTTTCTTCCAAATCAGCTGCCGTTAAGCGCTGGGTACGGATGGTCACCTTTCCACCGGCCGGCGCCATTGCATCGCGCGCATTGACCGCCAGGTTCATAATGGCCGTTTCAAGCTGCAATCGATCAACTTTAACCGCCGGCAAATCCCGGCCATTGACCAATTCTAGCTTCACCTTCTCACCCACCGCGCGATCTAGGAAGCGAGAGAAATCTAACAACAGGTCCGTAATGCCTTCAACTTTCGTTGTCAGCGTTTGCTTACGCGAATAGGCGAGAAGTTGACGCGTCAGGTTCGCGGCGCGTTGAGCGTTCTGACGGATCAGCAATAGATCCGAATAGGAAGGATCGCCCGCCGGATGGCGCGACAGAAGCTCCTCACATGAAATCAAAACGACCTGCAAGAGGTTATTGAAGTCATGGGCGACTTCGCCGGCGATATTGCCAATCGCCTTTAGTTTTTGATCTTGCGCATAATCTTCTTCCATGCGCTTTCGATCAGTCACATCTACCGTATACAGAAATGTTCGCCGAACGCCGTAAGAGCCACGCCGGCGCTTCACGGGCCGGGCGTACACGCCGAAGGTTCGCGACGCCCCATCGGTCGGGGAAATCGTGGCGTCGATAATACGCGGCGCTGCGTTCGCCCCTCGCCCGCGAATTTCTGCGGCAATTTCCTCTATCGTCTTATCGGGCATGCATCGTGAGAGGGCCGCGCGTTTCGCCGCGCCGTTAAATGCATCCGCAAAGGCCTTATTGGCTTCAATGATTTTCGCGTCGCGGCCGAATTCACCCTCGACGATCGCCACACCGAAAGGCGCTTCCGTCAAATCGCCCGATACGCTCGGCGCTTTGTCTTCCTTCGGCGCCTCATCGAGGGTCAATTCAACACAGGCGAAGCCTTCGCCAACGCCGCCGCGCCGAAAGGCCCGGAAAACGCCGAGGGCCGGGCCGGCGGCGCCGTCTTTTTCCCGATCGCGTCGGCGCACCTGGGCTTCAAACGGTTCTTGATCCAATTTCCATAGATGGCTCAACAGCCCATCAGATTCGCCTAAAACGATATCATCGATATGGCGCACCCCGCCGCGCGCTAGCCCTAACGTCTCGCGCAATGCAGCGTTGGTCCAGGCAATCTGGCCAGATTTTTCAACGGCCATGATGGGGCGAACAAAATCTGCAAAGGACGCAGACAGAACATCTTGTTCTTCTTCAATGGGAAGCTCGCGCAATCGCCACACCACATAGTCATAGGTGTCTTGAACCGGCGCAACCGCGACCGCATAGCGCCGCCGCCTACCGCCGTCTTCAAGACCGATCACCTGATGGATGACTTCTTCTGCATTCCCGCCACTCTTGGCGGCGCGCGCTAACCGGAACACTTTCGCTGATTCCGGCCCCTGCTGAGAAAACAACCGATCAATTCGCGGCGGCAGCCCGACACCGCCCATCACGCCAGCATCGCTGGCAAGTTGGAAATATGCGGCGTTGGCATAGACGACAACGCCGTCTCGCTTGGTCACCAGGCGCGGGTCGGGATCTGAATCCAGCACCTTTTCCGTCACGCCAAGATTTGTCAGATGATCCACCTTTGCCAGCCCGACGCCCACCACGCGGGGGTCGCGCCGAGAGAACAAGCCAAGCGCGCCGGCGAGGATCGCGCCGGCGGCAATCACCGCCAAGAGCCCGAGCAGGACAACCCATATACGTTCCTGGCTATAGGCCATGACGTATACGGCCGATACGCAGGCGACAACCAACCCGCCCCATAACAGGCCCTGGGAAAACGCTTTTGCGGCGCCGACACGAAAGAGGGACCCTGCAGCGCCGGAGACAGGTTGGCCGCCAGATACAGGGTCGGATATGGGCGCCATCCGCTCGACTTTCGCTGCTTTCTTCTCAGCGGCTTTTTCTTCTGCGCGTTGTTCAGCATCGGCCATCATTTCTTGCAAATCGTCAATCGATGGCGGGCGCGGCGGCGTTTCCGGCGTATTCGTTGCGTCAGGCCCACTAATCGTTACAGAAGCACCTGTTGTTTCATCAGGGAGATGAAAAATATCCGGATCAGAGGGTGACGCTGACTCTGGCGCGGATTCAGAAACCGGCGATCCAGTGGTGTCCGCCGCCGCGGTGTCAGAAGACACTGAATCTGGTTCTGGCGATGCGGACGAATAGTCCCCAAGAATAATCGCGCCATCTTCTGTGAGCGCTGCTCCGCTCGAATTGGATTGATCGCCCACGGCGCCTCAACTCCCTCATTTAACCTTGCACTGAATCAAACGCGGCACCTTGGGGTGCTTCGCCGCCACGCGCCACTAGAAGCGACGCGCTTTGCGTCCCTTTTCTCCAAAGCAAGCGTCAAAGGTTAACGAAAGATTAATCAGTGCGATGCGGCGTCAAATTCGAGGTCAATTTTGACCCAAATCAACCACCCAATCTAACCGGATCGTCGGAAGCGCTTACTCGCCGCTTGGTGCAACGGCGCCAGACGCATGCTGCGCCTTAGCCATTACGAATCCGATGATTTTCGCCACCGCTTCGTAATGCTCAAGCGGGATCTCCTCATCGAGATCGACACTGGCGTGGAGCGCGCGGGCAAGGGGCGGATTCTCCACCACGGGCACATTGTATTTCAGCGCCTCGGCTTTCAAACGAAGCGCAAGATCGTCGAGCCCTTTGGCGATGCAGACCGGCGCGGCGTTGCTATTCTCGCCTAAGGCGCTGTCATAGGTGAGGGCGACGGCGTAGTGGGTTGGGTTCATGATCAGCACCGTTGCATCTTTGACGGCGGCCAGCATCCGCCGGCGCGCCCGCGCATCACGGGTTCGGCGCTGGCGCGCTTTGATCTGCGGATCACCCTCTTGTTCTTTTAATTCTCGGCGCACTTCCTCGCGGGTCATACGCAAACGCTTTTTCCAACTGTGCACCTGCCAGCCGAAATCGAGGGCGCCGATGACCAACATCGCGGCGAGTGCAAGGCCAATCAATTTCAGCACCATCGTGCGGGCCATCGCCAGCATGGCGCTTTCATCAGCATAGGGAAGCCCTGCCAAAAGATGATGGTCCGGCCATAGCGCCATCACCAGGATGACGCTGACGATAATCAGCTTCGCGAGCCCCTTTGCAAAATTGAACAACCCGTTCGGCCCGAAGATCCGCTTCGCCCCTTCGATTGGCGAGATTTTGGATAATTTCGGTTTCATGCGTTCAGTGGTGAACACCGGCCGCGCTTGCCCCGCATTGCCAAGCACCGCCGCCAGCACCACGAGGACGCCGAGCCCCCCGAGCGCGACACCGCTCGCAATGGCGATGTTCCGGAATAACACGACAAGCGAGGCGCCATCCGCAACGAAAGTGTGGGGATGGTCAAGAAACGCCGCCCCCATTTGCGCAACGCTTTCGGCCGCTGATGGCGCCAGGAGCCACACGGCGAGCGCTGCGGCGCCTAACATCGCGGCTGTCGTCACCTCCTGGCTTTTGGGGGCGTCGCCCTTTTTTCGCGCATCTTGCAGGCGTTTGGGCGTCGGCTCTTCGGTGCGTTGCGCCTGATCCTGTTCGTCCGCCACCAACGCCCCCTATAGCAGAAACTGGCTGAGGAAATCCTCAAACGCCGCGAGGAACGCCATCATGAGCAATCCGGTTGTCAGCATCAGGAGGGTAAGGCCCAGCATCAGGTTGGCCGGCATCAACATAAAGAACACCTGGGCCTGGGGCATTAACCGATTTAAAACCCCGGCGCCGATGTAGAAAACGAGGCCGAAAACGATAAAGGGCGCCGCCAAACGGGCGCCGAGGGAAAAACTCTCGCTCAATGTCGATACGAGGGTTTGCGCCATATCTCCCGCAAGACCCGTTATCTGCCCCGCCCCATCCGCGAAGAACATTTGGGGCGGCATGAGGGTGTAGGAGTCCCTTAGCGCCGTTAGCATGACGTGGTGAAGATCGGTCGCGAAAATCATCGTTGTCCCGAGGATTGCGAGAAACCCACCAACGATGGCCCCTTGCAGTTGCTGTGTGGGATCAAAGATCTGCGCAAGAGAGAGTCCCATCTGTAAAGCAATCACTTGACCGGCAACATTGAGCGCCGACATCATGACGCGTGCGGACAACCCCAGAAAGGCGCCGACAACACCTTCCCCAATGATCACCATCGCCATGGAAACGGCGCCAGCATCGCGCCACCCCCCATATCCATCGGCGGCCATGGGCGCCAATGCCAGTGAGACGACCAAGGCCGTCGCCAGACGCACTTGCGGGCTTAAGGAAAAATCACCGAACGCCGGCGCCGTCATGAACATCGCGCCAACCCGGCAGAACACCGCAAAGACGATGAAGACATCTATCGGAAATTGATCGAGGGGATAGGTCATCGCACCGCGCCATTACACCGCGCCGTTAGCGATCATGGCGTAGAGCTTCGTCGCAAAGCCGCCAAGGGCCGCGCCCATAAACGGCAGCGCCAGTGACAATACGATAAACATAACAATAATGCGCGGTACAAAGACGAGCGTCATTTCCTGCACCTGGGTCAGCGCCTGGAGGAGGGCGATCGACACGCCGACAATGAGCCCAGCCATCATCGCCGGGCCCGCCACCATGAGGGTTACCCAAAACGCTTCGCGCGCGATATCTAAAATGTCGAGACCCGTCATGCGATCCGCCCTGTCATTACTGGGCAGATATTGCCGGGCGTATGGTTAAGACGAGGTGTGGGAAGCGTTAATGAAGGATGAAAACACGATGAATGCGCGGGGTTACTCTACGCCGCCCGCAACACCCGGCCGAGAGGCTTGGCCTCGAACACATCGGTGAAGCCCTCGCCGGACCAAACTTCCTCGCCGCGAATGAATACCCGCGCGACAACGCCGTCGGAACGGTTCACAAGCTGCTCGTGATCCAAAACCTCGCGATGGATTCGCAGGGTATTCGCTTCGCCATCATGGCTCTTCAGGGCGGTCGGATCAATCAAGACGATATCGGCCTGCGCGCCTGGATCGATGGACCCGGCCGCGACGCCAAAAAACGCCGCAGGTTCATGGGTTAAGCGCCGCACCATCATGGCGACGCCCTCTTCGCCTTTTTCATCATGGGCGATCTTCAGGGCCCGCAAATTTACATCGTAAAAGGCAAGATTGGTAAGATGGGCGCCGGCATCGGAAAACCCCGGCAGAAAAAGCGAGCTCATGGTCAGCTTGCGGACCATTTTCTCGTCGGCGTTGGCGCTTACCGTGCGCCAGATGAGCCGGCGGTCATAGGCCTTCAACATGTGAAAGACGAAATCGGCGTCATCCCGCACCGATGGAAAGGCGTTGAAGGCGGCTTTTTCTTCTTCGTCCCGCGCGCCGGTGAGAGTTTGTTGATAGGTCTTTAAGCGTTCATAGATCGATGAAAAACTTACGCCCTTCCACACCGCGACCGGCGCATCCTCGACCACCATCTCGGAAATCTCCCGGCGCAAGGCCAGGTCTTCAAGGCGTACGGCGCGCTTTAATCGGGCCAACCCCCAGCCGGATTTGCCCTTGCGCCACATCGCTTTGAAGCGTTCTTCGAAATCAGGATCGCCATAAAGCTTCGCCCGACCTTCATCATCCTCCAAATCGAGCATCGCAAGGGCCCGCATTTCCGGGACTTCTTCGGCGAGAGGCGTCACCGGCCCGTCGGCCCAAACCTTGAACCGCGCCGCGAGGCTTTGCAGCATGAAACGGCCCTTCAGGATTTTTGAATTCAGTATACGGGACAGCATGAATGCACTGCGCACGATATTTCGATTAGACCTTACATCGAGGGCCGCGACGGCCGTGATCTTGAGCGTCTTCTTGTAAAGCCGACCGCTGGTGAGCAGAAACGTACGGAATACTTTTAGTGGGTTCTCGGTTGGCGGCGTCGCCTGCCACACCCTGCCAAAGCGCCGCACGATATGGGTGAGTTTTTTCAACTCTTTAAACCCGGCATATTGGGACGGAATACGTTTATCTCTATTCGGATCATTAGAGAGATAATGGAACGGCAGGGCGTCTGATGAAAAGCCGGCATAGCCTTCTTCCATGCCTTTCTCAAGGAGACGCTCCATCTCCGCCATTTCCGCCGGCGTCGGGTCCCGGGTGACAGAGGGCGACACGCCCATCGCCGCGATCCGCAACATTGAATAGGGGATAAGCGGCACAATGTTCGGACCCAGATTAAGGCTGTCGAGATGGGTGAGATAATCCTTTGAATCCGACCAAACGGCCTTGTCGGCAATCCGCGAGAGGATGGGCTTTGGCACATTTTCAACCCGGGCGAAGCAATCGACAATTGGGTCATCTTCACCCTCTCGCAAATTGCCGAATGCGAGCCCCAAAGAGCAATTCGCCACCACCACCGTCGTGGTGCCATGGCGCACAGATTCAGGCAGGCCCGGCGCCAACTCAACTTCCAAATCATAATGGGTGTGGACATCCAGAAGCCCAGGCATGAGCCACAGCCCTTCAGCATCCATCACCCGCGCAGCGATATCTTCCGGCAATTCCCGTCCGCGCGCTGAGACGCGCCCGTCTTTGATGGCGAGATCCCCAATCACCGGTTCGCCGCCGTGGCCGTCAAAAATCTTGGCGTTCTTAATGATGAGATCAAAAGCGGGCATGACGTTTCCTCTAACAAAGATATCAGGCCTAACATCTGCGAGGAGAGACGCCGGCGCAAGAGCGCTGGGCAGGCAGAAAACACGAATGAGCGGGCAAAAAGGCCTCAACCATCTATGGCTATAGCACCAATTAGATCGGCATGCGCATAATTTCTTGATAGGCCTCAATGACGCGGTTTCGGATGGCGATCGCCGCCTCCAAGGTGACTTCGGCCGACGAGACCGCTGTGACCACGTCGACAAGCCCCGCCTCGCCCGCCGCAACGGACGCCGCGGCATCATCAGCGCCGCGCAATGTCTGGGCGGCGTCACTAATCGCGTCTTGCACGAGACCACCAAAATCCGCCCCGCCCGTTGTCGATTGGGCGGCGTTCGGGGCCGTCGGCGCGGCGCCCGCGACGGCGGCGTAGGCTTCTGCAGCTTTAAGGGCATCGATACTCATCTACCGGTCCCCTACTCAAGAATGCGTAACGTGGCGCCGGCCATAGCCCGCGCCGCTTCGATCGCGCCGAGATTCGCCTCATAGGAGCGTTGCGCCTCACGCAAATCCATCATTTCCACGAGCCCGTTCACATTGGGCAGTTTTACGTATCCCGCCTCATTCGCGGCCGGGTGAGCAGGATCAAACCGCAGTTCGAAGGGCGTCAAATCGGGCGCAGCTTGACGCAGCTCCACCAAATTCGCCCCGGTGGCGCGATCAAGATAGCTGCCAAACACGGGCGCCTGGCGGCGATAGGGATCAGCGCCTGGCGTGCTTCCCGTTGACTGGGCATTCGCGATGTTTTCCGCGACAATCCTGATTCGCCCGGATTGGGCGCGAAGGCCAGAGGCGGAGATTTGTAAGGCGTTTAGAAGGTCATCCATCAAACAGTTCCTTTAATGCGGAGCGCGCGCCATCACTCGCCTACCGGCCGCCACGGGCGGCGAGGCGCATCATATCAACGGCCTTTCGATAGACGGTGGACGCCATTTGGTATTCCATCCGTGTACCAGATAATTTCAGCATCTGTGTTTCGAGCGAGACGCGGTTACCGGTAAGCGACGCTTCGCCATCGGGCGCTGATGTCACTTTGAAGTCACTGCTTTGCCCCACCGCGCGCCCTTCGATGTGGCGCGCATTGCTTGTGCGCAACACGCTCGCGCTGGAGGCGGTTGCCCCCTGGCGAGAGGTCGCGGACGGCGCCTCAACATCCCGGGCGACGAAGCCTGGCGTATCTGAGTTCGCCACATTTTCCGCAAGCACATTCGTGCGCGCGCTCAAAAACTTGAGACGCTCGGATAGCCCGGCAAAGATTGGCCCACTTCCAAAATCCATCGGGAGACTATGCCCGCCTTATGGTTAAGCGCCCGTCAACCAGATGGTATAAAAATGACGCCGCGCGTTAACCAGCTGTTGTTGAAGCGTAAACGAAGGCTTACATCCCGATCGTTTGATGGACGCAGCTTTTGTATAGGCGATTGAAGAGGTCGGCATTCATGGCGGAACACCCCCTTCCCAAACAATCGGCCCCTAAAAAACTCGGCCTTGCCCTCGGCTCCGGCGCTGCGCGCGGTTGGGCCCATATCGGCGTTCTTCAGGGCCTTGAGGAGATCGGCGTGAAACCAGATGTCATCGCCGGCTGTTCTGTTGGCGCCCTCGTTGGCGGCGCTTATCTTCTGAACGCGTTGGACGCGCTTGAAGCCTGGGCGCGGGAGTTAAAACCGGTCTCGGCGTTTTCAAGTTTTTCTCTTCAGTTATCGAAAGGCGGTCTGGTCGATACAAAGGCGGCTTTCGAGGCGTTCCGGGATTATGACCGCGATATTGAGGCGCTGCCGATGAAATTCGGCGCCGTCGCCACCGACCTTGGGACGGGGGAGGAAATCTGGCTGACCCAAGGCTCCACCGTGAACGCAGCCCGCGCCTCCAGCGCCATTCCTGTTCTCTTTCATGCGGTGCGCCACAAAGATGCGTGGCAAGAGCGATGGCTTGTCGATGGAGCGCTCGTCAATCCGACGCCGATCTCCCTCGCCCGTCATCTTGGTGCGGACATTGTGATTGCCGTTGATTTAAACGCCGTCCCCCGCGTTTTGGAGCGATTTGATCCGCCGCCGCCCTCTGCGCCGGTGCTGCACCAAAAGGAACAACAGGAACAAACACTCTCCGTACCCCCGGCCAACTTTCCCGCCGCGTTTAGTGAGAACGTGACCAAATTCATTGAGGACACCCGCCGGCGCCTGGAAGAGCAAATGCAGCTCGCAAAACAACGCCAGCAGGCGAAACCTCAACTCCTGGAAACCGCCTACGCCGCCGCGGATATCTTCCAAATGCAGCTATCGAAAGCCCGCCGCGCCACGGATACGCCTGATATCTGCCTCGCCCCGGATATGCGCGACGCCTTTCCCCATTCCTTTGATCGGGCCGATGAATTTGTTGAAGTGGGCCGACAAGCCCTTTTGGCTGAGCGCGAAGCGCTTCAGGCGATGCTTGGCTCCTCTAAAAATGGCGGAGACTGAGAATGAATGATGACCCGAAGTGGACACGGATCGAGCGTACGGTTGAGGCGCCCATTGACGCTGTCTGGCGAATGTGGACCGACGCCGAGCATTTTAAACAATGGTATGGTCCCAATGGGATGAGCATTCCGATGGCGGAAATGGATGCCGTCGTTGGCGGTCAACGTAAAATCTGTATGTCAATGAAAACGCCGGAACGCTCAATGACTATGTGGTTCAGGGGGGAGTACAAAGAGGTTCATGCGCCCCGCCGCCTCATCTATACGGAAAGCATGTGCGATGAAGCCGGCAATATTCTATCGCCTCAAAGCATGGGTATGCCGGAGGGCCATCCTGAGACCACCGAGGTGGTCGTCGACTTTTCAGAATCACTTGGTCAAACGACAATGATATTGACCCATATCGGCGTTCCCGCAGGTTCAGGCGGCGCCGGTGGTTGGGCCCAGGCAATCGAGAAAATGGTCGCGTTAGTCCAGAAATAACAACGCCATGGCGCCAACCGGGCGCTGTAAAGCCACCCCTATCGCAGATGTGAGATGGCGCGGGGAATCTATGATCGACAACGAAACTAGTCGGCAATGATCATATGCTGTATCAACAAGCGTCATTTTAGGTAACAAGGACGTCGTTATGACCTTTGCTAATACAATCGCAGCGATCGGTGGGATTGCAATCGCCGCGTCGCTAGGCGGATGCCAAACCACGGCACAATCGGCGCCAGTCGCGCATACGGAAAAAGAAGACCATGGAGCCCACCACGGCGCTCATCACGGCCCTCACATTGTCTCAACCGTCAGCAATGCTGATTTCGCGACAACGCTCGCAAGGCTCCAAGCGGCCGTCGAGCAGCGCGGTTTAAAGACCTTCGCCGTCATCGATCACGCCAAAGGCGCCGCCTCCATTGATGAAGCACTGAACCCCACCACCCTCGTCATTTTCGGCAATCCGCGGGGCGGCACGCCGCTAATGCAATCGGCGCAAACCCTGGGCATCGTGCTTCCCCTGAAGGCGCTTGTTTATGAAACCGCTGAGGGTGAGGTCATGATTTCTGTGACGGATATTCAGCACGCGGTCAAAGAACATGGCGCCGATGATCAGGCCCAACGCGCCAGCGCCATCGCCAGCGTTCTGGCGACCATCGCCGCAGAGGCAGCCGGCGGCGACAGCTAAGAATTTCACTGACGAAGAAACATCGCGCGCCTCGCATGCTATTTTAAGCTGTGAGGGCGCGATTTTTTTGACGGCTGCAACGCGAAACCGTCCGCCCGACCAATCGCTTGGGCAAGCGAGGGCTGGGTTGGCCGTCAGCTTAAAGAATTTTCTTTAAGAACCTTAAAACACGGCCTTTGCGGTGACCCGTGCGCTCTTCTTCCATGGCGAGAAACCTGACGTAATCGCTGTCAGCCCGATCAACGCGCATTTGCGTGGCGTGGAGACCTTTCATCATCTCCATCGCAGGGTTCGGCGCCCCATCTTCAGAGGCCAAGCTATAGGCTTCCGCTGAAAGCGGCGCCGGCGGCGGCTCATCCGGGAAATCTTGACGATACTCGCCCCTTGTGCGCCGACCGGCCTCTTTCGCCTCGCCTTTTAAGCGTTTGGCGCGATGGCGCTCACTTTCCGCTAGGCGTTCTTTCAGCGCTGCAAAGGCGGCGGTTGCCGGGGTTTCGAAATTCTCAGGCAGAAATTGTTCAGCCTCCGCCGCAAGATCCTGACGCGAGGGAACATGAATATTGTCAACGCCGCTGCCCGTGAGACGCCGGCTCGTCGCGCCTTCGAAGTTTTTCCAGATGGTTTTTAAATGATCTGTCATGTGATCTTCCTCAACGCCCCCCTATAGATCCGGCTTGTCGCGTTTCATTTCCAGACCGCCATTGCGGGTGATCACCGCAACGTCAATCGGACCGCCAACCGTCTCGATGGAGTTCATGACTTTTTGTTGGAATGAATTCAGTTTGATGAGGGACGAGGCCGTCTCCCCCAGCTCTTTCTTGGGCAGGGACCCGATCGCACGATAGATAGGGCGCGTATGCACAGCATACTGATAAGCATCATGGGCCTTGAAGAATTCACCCAATGCATGGCGCAGATTGCTCTGGGAGTAATCCCGGAACAAGGTCTGGCGTTGAGCTTCGGTCAGATTCGGCGCGTTAGAGATAACGTCGCTTGCAACACCGGTCGACAGCTTCAGCACTTCACCATAAAGAAAGCGCCGTTGATGTTCGTCCATCCCCGTCAAGAAGGTTCGGATCATCCTGTCCTGCGCGAAAGGCTGGATCACCGGTCCGCCATCAGCGGTCATATCCGCCGCTCGATCGTTTTTGCGCTTTAGGATACCCAAAATAACGCTCGATGTTAGGAAAGAGCGCATGGCGGGGAATTTTTCCCGGGCGCCGAAGCCCGCAAAAACAACGCCGGTGTAATGCTCAAAAAACGCATCCCGCGTCGCCGCGTAAACCGCGATGTCCCGCAGGCGTTCGCGCGTCGCATCGCTGACCGTGACAGCGCCATGATCGTGGCGGATCGACGCGACAAGACTTTCGATCAGCTGATCAATCTCTGCGCCATAGCGACGGCGCACCTGTTCGCCCATGCCTTTTGGAAAACATCCAAGATCCTGTCGCGAGGTATCATCTGGGTACCGCTCATAATCGAGATGTAATTGGCCGACAACAAACTCAAAAATCGACGAGAGGTGCTCGCGAACGCGCCCCTGTCCGGATTGCTCAAACTTTTTCAGTTGGAAGTCGAAGTCTTCCGCGACCACGGAGAAGACCACTGCGACAAGTTTGAAAAATTCCGTATCTTGATGTTCGGGCGGGAATAAATCCGGGTTGCCCGAAATAAAATCCATGAAGTCCTGGGCGTAGGCGTCGACCGTCGGCAGGGTTTGCCCCCGGGTCGCCTCGCGATAGAGGGAAATGACCGTTTCCCATGGCGTCGACATGATCTCGGCGTTTGAATAAATCATCACCGCGACGGGCGCACCGTCCCCGAGCGGGAAAAGCTTATCCACCGATTGGTAGGTCTTGATATATTCATGGCCCGAGATGGTCACAGCGCTATCAGCAGCCATCGCCACCGCTTGCCGGTTCATCAACACGACTTCTGAGGTCATGCGCCCCTCTTGATACTATTCATTTACGCGCCGGCCGCCCCAATGATCGGGCGAGCGCGACGCCCCAATACCCCTTTGGCGTGCTGCGCCGCAAAAAGCACAGACCAACCAAGGAAGCATGTTAACCCCAAATTCACATAATGGAAACGCCGCCGAAACTTGAGAAGACCTGGCCGTCGCCCCGACCATTAAACGTCGCCCTCACAAACGGTTCACAGGCCTCTCACGAAAGCGTTGACCGGATTTATTACCAATTGTGTCGAAAATAAGCCTTTGATCCCCCATGTAAGGGGCAGTTAGCAACAGGACGCCCGCCAAAACGGGGCTCCTTCTGGAAAAGAGGTCGGTGTGATGACGCAGATAGGGTTACTTTTTACCGAGCTTGGCCCAGCCGGCTCGACGCTGGTCGGGTTTGTCGGCCTATTATCAAGCGTGGTCGGTTTTTACGGTGCGACGGTATTGCACTGTCGCTTGCGCGGCGGCGAAGACTGCAATTGTGGCTAACCCCTTGTTTGTATTACATACTGCGCTGAAGGTGACGGGTTCCTCGCCCCGTTCGTTGACCCAGTCACTTTAAGGTTTCTGATCCAGCAACCGTTTTCAGTCGCACAATATTAATCAATTGCCCCGATCCTGCTTCCAGGAGTTTTAACCCCGGGGGATTGAAGTGTTTTTTCCCATTGATTTCTCACTGGCCGCCTCACCGGCCGCCGTCGCCATCATCGTCTTTGTCGCCGGGCTGCTCGGGATAAGCGCCTTCCATCTTGCAGAGGTCGCGATACGGCGTGGATACGCCACCTATCGGACCCGTTGGCGCACCGAGGAAGACGAGCCGGTGTTGTTGACCAACATGGCTCACGAATACAATGCTGTGTCGGCGGAAACCGACTAACACGTTATGAGCACGTCAACCGCATTTGGCGCGCGGGGCGCCAATGGCGCCAAAAAACCCCTAAAAAAAACGGCGCGCAGAGACCTCAAAGCCACGATTGACAATGGCCGGCTGCACAAGCTCGCGGGCACGGAAGCGCCGAGGCGAAAAACCGGCGTGCGCAAAATCGGCTGGGACGAGCCGGCGGCGGACCGCAAGATCCGCATGAGGGCGAAAACAGTCAACTTTACCTGCACAATCATCGCGCGCCTTTTCATTATCTTTTGCGCGGCCTGGTATTGTTGGGATTTCTATCAGACACAGCATGTGATCCACCGCGGCGTGCTTTTCATCATTCTCGGCCTACTGGCGGATCTGGGGCGCGTTTTCAGCAAAATGATGACGCCGGGCACTAAGTAAGCCATTACAATTGGTCGATACACTCTGTTGGGCGATCGCCATTATAGGCGAGCGGTTAGCGTTGTTTTGATCCTATCCTTACCCCGCGCTAGATCCACGATCGAACGATATCACTCCCAAGACAAGTTGACGGCGCTACCAATAGATTTGTCATCAATCGAACCTACATTTCCGGGCGGAATGTGACGCGCGGAACAGATCGTTTCGCCTTTCCAATGAATTATCACTTTCAAGCTAAAATCTTGAGGAGCGTGTTTTGTCAGGATCATCAATCAGCATCTCTCATTACAAAAAAAAATTACTGAAAAGCGGCGCCCTTACGGTCGTGCTTCTTGGCGTTAGCGCCTGCGGCACGACGCTCAGGCATTACAACAATGCATCGTATGACTACGCATCTAATTGCGAAGAGGGATGCGTTCACGGCGATGTTGGCCTTGAAGGGTTTGCGGAAGAAGTACCGACACAACGAGCCGTGCGCCAATTGATAGACCTTGGCCCGGAGGGACAAGCCGCTCTTATCCAGAGGCATGAAAAAAACGGCGCTTTCGACGTTGCTGCTCTCGCCGCCGATCTCGCGCGAACGATTAGACGGAGCGAAACACCGACGGGCATCCGTACGGACCGAAGCCTCGTGGAAGCCCGCCAACGTCTCATTCTCACTCTTTTTACCGAGAAGTTACGCCCTGCAGACCGTATCACGGAAGCAAAAATTAAAATCGAACCGCCGGACGGTTGGAGATTTACAGGATGGGACGGCGCAACCGTTGTCCATAATACAATCCGTGTCGCGACAGTTGTAGACGAGTTTAACCGCTCAGGGTCGGCTAATTTTACCTTCGATACTCTGACCCCCGACTTAGCATCTGCCGAATTAGGGGGCGATATTGCACGCAATGAACAGGTTACCCAAAACATCGACGTAGAGGTCGTCGAGTTCCTTCCTTCTATTCAACCGACGCACGCGACGCTACGTTTGAATGCGCCCTTCGCCCAAACCAATGTCGCAGGAACGTATGCTATCAACTTTTCAATGCAGGCAAAAAATCAATTCTTCGCGCACACTTTCGATTTTACTGAAAAACCCAACCGCGAAGGCGCTCTCGGTGTCACCAATCGGTACTTCCAAGGCGAGGTTGTTACTGATGATATCGAGACACTCGCCGACAACCGCTATGCCATTAGACATATGCCAACCGAACTATCGTATATCGTCCGTAAAACGAATGATAAACGGAAGAAAAGACAGCGCTCGGTAAAAGAAAGTGACGACAAGGTCACCTTCAAAGAAAACGCCTTTGAGCAAAATCAGGCTAATGAGCCTGGTGATATTCCGATCGTGATTAACTCACCTGAGTTCTACGTCTGGAGCATTGAGTACCTGAATGCGAATGGAAGTATCGAACCATTACGGATAGACCCCCAGAAACATGATGGGGCTGACGTCAGTGCTGCGGGTCCACAATGCGCGTTCTTTGAAAATGACCAAGAGGCCGAAAAATTCGTTCATTGGTTGAATAAACGCTCTCCGTTCGACGCGAAAGGACTACACCCTTACAAGAGCAACGACAAAAAGAACGAGTTTACGGTTATCGGGCCAAAGAACACGAAGTTACAGGGACGGTATTCACTCGCCCCGCACAAAATTTTCCACCTTAAGGAAGTTCCAGTCGTACTCGGAACAAAAAAGTATACTCCAGTGCTTGGAGACAACGATATTCATCGAAACTGTCTGATTGACTCCGATTTTTAAGGGAGATGGACGCCAATGTCGAAGGAAGAAAACCCGCTTACGCTCACCCAGTACAAACGTGAAACCATCAGCAAAATGTGGGCGGAGTACCAAGAACAACGAAGAGCTCTCGATGCCCATATTGATGGGCTTTCATCGGGCTCGAAGAGGCTGTCTGAGCACCAACCGGGCCGGGTTTGCCGCAGCCCTCACTACGTTAGGATTAACGGCAGAAACGTTCGCGTATGTGAGGACGGTCACGGTCGAGTTGTGCGATGCCCCGAGTGATCATCCTTGCTCGGTTATAGTCAGTATCAGATTTTTTCCGATAGCTTAATCGCCACGCGGCAGCCTGCCTGGATGACGGTTTTCATTAATCCGTAGCCGGGCGCGTCCTCAGCACCTTCTGCTTCGGCGGTGTGTTTATGACCCAGTTCATCTTCGCGAAACGCCCGAACGGTCGCAGCAAGCTCCGGGTCGCGATCGTCTAATTCATCCGCTTGCGCCCCATAATGCTGCTCAATCACTTCTTCGACCGCGGCCGTGCACGCCATCGCTGCTTTTTCCCCCATGAGGGCCGTCGCTGCGCCAAGGCCAAAACCGGCGACATTCCAAAGGGGGGAGAACAACGTTGGGCGCACCCGCCGCTCCGCCAAAAGACGATCAAAGGTCTCAAGGTGATGGGCCTCTCCCGCCTCCATCTCCGTTAAAAGGTCCGACATGCGATCTTTATGGGGCAAGGCGCCAAACACCGCCTTCTGGCCGCGATAAATCTGTACCGCGCCATATTCGCCCGCATGGTCGACCCGCAGCATTTCATCGATGCGACGCCCGAAAGGCCCCGGGAACCCTGGGTGCTCCAACCGGGTGTCTTTAGTTTCCCCGGCGCGCCTCGTTTCAGGGGCGTCCGTTGTTTCATTGTCCATGGACAGCGCCTTGCAAATTGGTTGCGCGCTCCCTGCGCGTTGAATGAACAGCGGCGCCGAGTGACATGACAAACAACAGCGCCGACACCAACATATTATACCCCGCCATCGAAATCCCTAAGAAACGCCACTGCGCATAGACGCATGATGGCCCTTTGGGCTTCTCATCAAAGATGGTGGACAAATCGTTCGCGGCGATATCACCAAGGTCGCCGCCCGCAGCGCAGCTCGCCGGACCTTGCCAAAACTCCCACTCAACGCCGGTATGGTAGAAGGCAAGGCCAGCACTCACTGCATAAACGAGCGCCAACGCGCCAATCGCTCCAACCGCGGCAAGGCGGGCTTTACTCAACCGCGCCGCCAAAAACCCTGGGATCGCGATCGCAAGCGCCGCCCAATGGGCCTCGCGCTGATCCAGACATAAGGCGCAAGGCGCGTAACCGAGCGCCTCAAAAATATGGGCGCCCGCCAATAAGCTGCCGCTCGCCCCCAGACTCAACAGGAGCGCCCCCTCAACCAAACTCATCTGCCGAAAAACCGAGAACACGCTACCAAATATAGGCCCGTAAAGACCCAACGCGACGTGTCAGAACCGCGCGGCGATCGCCTCTTTCAGGAGTGACGCGGCCTCTAGGCCGAAAATGAGAAGCGCCGCGACCCAAGCAAAACCAATCAAAAGACCGGTGAGGACAAGCAAGCCATCCCGCTCGATCATCCCGATGGAGGCGATGGCGACGCCAATGCCCGGCACCGTATTTGTACCCGGCAGCGGCACGAGGATCGAGGCGCAGGGCGCGAGAAGCAAAACTCCCGTTACTCTTGCCGCCATGGGGGTTGTCAACGCCGTCAATCGAGGGCGGGCGATGCGCTCAATCCAGCCGAGATAGCGCGTCGCCCGATCCAGAACGCCGCGAAACCCATCGATGGCAAAACGCCGGCTCGCCAGGCTTTTCGGCAACCAGGGGCTCGACCGGCCAAGAGCGAGTTGCGCGGCAAGCGCCAACATCGGCAACGCCACGATCTGGGGCAACCCATAAACAAAGGGCAGGCAGCATGGCAGGGCGAGCAGCAACAGCATGAGCCCGAAAGCGCGTTCATCAAGCCGGCTGATGAGATCGCCGAGGCTCGCCTCTACCGGTTTGCCCTCGTCTTCGACTGACGCCGAAGCGCCGGGCGCGTTGGAAGGCCGCGCTTCTAAATCCGACAACAGGACGCGCAAAAACGCCGTCGCACCCAATGACCTGTCGGCTGATCTGTCGCCGGGTTTTTCATTGGCACCAAAAGCATCGTCAGATGAATTATCAGTCATCAATACGCGCACCATCACAACGGGTTTCCTTCGCAACGCTCACCGCCGATCCTCTCTGGACCGGCTGATATCAGATGTTTGGTTGGTCTAACACCTGTTGGCGAATGAGTGCTTAACGAAACATGACCGCGCCCGGGCGGGTCATTATTCGATGCGCGCGCGAAAACGAAATTCTGCCTCCAAACCGGTCGCAGCGCCGAGAAACCGCCCCTTCGGATTTAGGCAAATGAAACGCACATTGGCGTCATACCCGCTCGCCGGGGAATAAGTGCAGGCGGCAAAACTCGCCGGCGGGCTCGCGCCATTGGAGAAGCGCGCGTCATTCGTGACATCAAAGGTCAAGCCCGACCCTGAATCAACGAAGAGAATAGCGGCCGTATCGGCATCGCCTGGATCAAAATCTCCATTAAAAAAAGCGACCTCCGGGGGCAACGGGTCTACGATGAAAATCGAGTCTTCATCGGGCGGCGAGTTTCCGGAATTCTGCACCCGCAAGGTGTATGCCACATCATTACCCGGGAGCGCTAAGCCGCCAATGTTACCCGGGCCAAACAGTTCGACGGATTTTTGCGTTGTAAAATTGACGAAGCGGTCATCGCGGAATGCAAAATACGTCACTTCTTCGTCGATATGGGAACGGCCTGTATCGCCGGCGACGACCTCTTCATCGATGCTAAGGCGGATGGCGTTGGCCGGTAGCGGATCGCCGCCCGTTAATACCGCCCAGCCGCCCTGGTTCCCGTTGACGCCTGTCATCATCGCCACGGCGGCCTCAAAATCGCCGGCAATGGCATAGCTCGTATTGAAATTACTACTAACGCCGTTGATTGAGTTCGGCCCACTCTGGAAGAGATAGGAAATGCCATTTGCAATGCCAGCGCCGGCTTCGGCGATGATCACACCAATGGTTTCATCAACACGGGTCTGATTAATTTGACCCACTTGTTTCCCGACGCAAATGCCATCGCCCTGCCCGGTGTCGAATGGCGCATTGCCGCGCGCATCACAATCCGTCGCCCAGATGGCGCTTGGTTGTGGATCGTTCGCGCTGATGACAGCGCCCATGGTGACGGGGTTTGCATAGCTTTGTGAAACGAGGGCGGAAACATTCTCCGCATCCGCTGCAATATTCCACCCAAACGCAAGGCCGGATGTTTCATCCGACACCACGGAGAACGCTTCAAACAAGCGACCATCGGGAAGCGTATGGGCGCCGGCCTCGGCGACCACGCAAAAAACTGTGCCTGGCGTCGTGGATGCCGTGGGGTTCGCGCCGCCGGTAAATTCTTGGATGCGGAGTTGAAAAGAACTAGGTGTGATATTCCGTATACGTGGCACTGCCGAGCGGTCAGTGGGTGAGGCGAGCACATAGGTGCAGACCGGGATAGCATTCGCATAGGTGTTCGTTAAGGGCACCGTAATAAACGTTGTCCCGACATTCAGCGCCTCGATATACTCGAGCTCTGGCGTGAGGGGCGCTGCTTTTACCGGTGTCGCTTCTAGGGCGCAAAACGCCAGTAAGCTGGCCAAGAGGGCGCGCGTAACGGATGGCCATGCAGCAAAATTTGCTGGGCCCAGGTGCAGGTTTTCACTTAATACGCCTGCGCGATCGACGATATACGCGCGTCGTAGGGTCATGTCTCATCTAAGGCTGCTTATTTCTACGCTATTGAGAAAACGAAAACATCTCGTTAACGAAACATGACCTAATCTTTTAAATTCGGCTTTATAGTTTTTGCACCGCTTCATGACGGGGGCAGGCGACTTCATGGTCGTTCACCATCCCGACCGCTTGCATAAAGGCATAGACAATCACGGGCCCGCAGAACTTAAAGCCAACGCGTTTTAACGCCTTGGACATCGCTTCGCTTTCTGGCGATTGCGTCGGCGCGTCTTTAAAATTCTCCCAGTGATTTACAATCGGCGCGCCGCCCACGAAATCCCACAAAAAGCCGGCGAACCCATCATTCCGGGTCTCCATAAGATCGAGATAGAGGCGCGCATTCCCGATCGTTGCGTCGATCTTCGACCGCGAGCGAATGATGGACGCGTCGCCTAGCAGTTTCTCGACTTTCCTAGGGGTATAGCGGGCGATTTTCTCTGGCTCAAAACCATCAAACGCCCGGCGGAACGCATCTCGCTTATAGAGAATTGTCCGCCAGGAAAGGCCCGCTTGAAACCCATCTAGAATGAGTTTTTCAAACAAGGCGCGACTATCCCGCTCGGGAACGCCCCATTCTTCGTCATGGTACTGACGATAGGCGGGATCATCCGCCGGCGCCCAGGCGCAAAAAACGCGTGGCTCAGAGGAGGTGGGCAAGGCGCAATATCCAGTAAAGCAGAATAAGGACCTGTACGACAAAAAACCCAAAGCGGAGCAATACCGCCGGACGGCTTGTCGACACCAAGTGAACAATGGACTGCAAAAGGCGAGCGCCGAGGAGTACATTCGCCAGCGGATCGGTGATGGATGTTTGGGATGTTGCGATTGCGTAAAGCAACACCGCGGCCGCCGCCGGCAGATTTTCATAGCAATTTGCATGAACGCGCGTCAGTCGCCGCCCAAATCCCTCCACATCCTCGCCTGAAGGCGAAAATCCGTTAACGGCCTTCCCCCCACTGACCACCAGAAATGATCGAAAGCCACCAAGGGCGACGACGAGTAAGAGAAACCAAGCTGTGTAAGCGAGCAGCGCGTGGGCGGTGGGGGTCATCGGTGAAAGCCTTTAATCGTTGACGTTAAAGATATTCAGGTATCGTGACATGGGCGGGCCGATCTTCAAGGGTAATTGGCAGCCCCCCGTCTTCCGCTTTTTGTAAACGATCCATTCGAATAAGGGCGAGGGCAAGGCCGTCAATGGCGTTGATGACCTCGCCAATGCGCCCCTCGCCAGCGGAAACCGGCGCGCCAACCGCGGGCGCCGCGCCATCAAAGGATAGTCCTAACGTGCGGCGGCGAATTTCGCCCTTGCGTTTCATGCGGCTTGTCACTTCCTGACCGACGAAACAGCCCTTTCCATAGTCAACACCGTTCAACGCGTCGTAGTTGACGTCGGTGAGAAACATCTCATCGGACCCGAAGTCATCGCCGCATTCCGGCACCCCAAGGGCCAATCGGCGCTCCCGATAGGACGCGCCGCCATCGCTGGAGAAATTGCTCAGTGGAGCGATCGCCCGGGCGCCGATCTCAGCCCAGCGAGGATCGGCGAACGCATCGCCCTCCAATGCGCCGCCCCAACCGACCGCGAGATCTTCTTCCAAAGCGATGTCGACCTTCGCCCGCAGGCGGTACATTTTTAGGCGCTTTAGGAAATCGGCCGCCGACCCGACAGCGACGTCAATCAAAAACCCCTCCGCGTCGCGCGAAGGCGCAATGAAAAAGTCAAAGAGGATTTTGCCCTGGGGCGTTAAAAGCGCGGAGAACGCGGGCCCCGCAGCCAACCGCGCGGCATCCTGGGTCACCAACCCTTGCAGGAAGTCGACGGCGTCAGAACCGCTAACGGAGAGAACAGCACGGTTGGCAAGATGAAACATGGGCGTTCTATAGCGCGGGACGGCTCGCAGTGAAACGCCTTGTTCACTTGCGCCGCCGACCCCCAAGCGGGCGCGCCACCCCAGAGCCATCGACTAAATCGGCGCCTCGGCGTAAACCCTGACGTGATTAGTCGCCGGAATATCCGCCACCGATGGACCCTTCCGGCAGAACCATAACAGCCACCAGAGAAACGCCATGACCGAAACCTTTGACCTCATCCTCAAGAACGGCGTCGTCGTGAACCATGACGGCGAAGGCGCGCGTGATGTTGGCGTGAAAAATGGCCGTATCACCGCCATCGGATCGCTCAGCGCCGCCGATGGCGGTGAGGTGATTGATTGCAAGGGGCTCCACATTCTACCGGGCGTCATCGACAGCCAAGTACATTTCCGCGAGCCGGGCCCGACGCATAAAGAGGATTTGCACACCGGCGGTCGCGCCGCCGTGCTTGGCGGTGTGACGGCCGTTTTCGAAATGCCGAATACAAGCCCATTGACGGTCACGAAAGAGGCGATCGACGATAAACTCGCCAGAGCCGCAGGCAAAAAAGACCATGCCGGCATGTATTGCGATCACGCATTTTACGTTGGCGCGACCCACGGCAATCCCCGGGAACTGGCCGAGCTAGAGATGCTGCCGGGGGTCGCGGGGGTGAAAATCTTCATGGGTGCGTCAACGGGCGACTTGCTGGTCGAAGACGATGAGGGCGTGAGGGCCGTTCTCGCCCATGGTCGTCGGCGCGTCGCCATTCATTCCGAAGACGAATATTTACTACGCGAAGGCAAAGCGAAGGCGCGGGAGGGCGATTGGACATCCCACCCCGAAGCGCGGTCCACCGAAGCGGCGGTGCGCTGCACGCAGCGCCTTCTCGCCCTGGCGCGCGAGACCGGCCGACGCATTCATGTCTTGCATATCTCCACCGCCGATGAAGTGCCGTTGCTGGCGGCGGCAAAAGATATTGCGACGGCGGAGATCCTACCCCAACATCTCACCCTCACCGCGCCGGAATGCTACGAGCGTTTGAAAGGCCTGGCGCAAATGAATCCACCGATCCGCGACAGCGCGCACCAGGCCGGGCTTTGGGCCGGCGTCGCTGGCGGCGTCTTCGACGTTATGGGCACGGATCACGCGCCCCATACCCTTGAAGAAAAAGACAAACCCTACCCCGCATCGCCATCTGGCATGCCGGGCGTGCAAACGCTGTTGCCCGTCATGCTCACCCATATCGCTAACGGCCGGTTGAGCATGGCGCGGTTCATCGACCTTGTTTGTCACGGGCCCCAACGGGTTTTTGGGATCGCGAGAAAGGGGCGCCTCGCCCTTGGCTATGACGCTGATTTTACGATCGTGGATCTAAAGCGGCGCGAAACCATTACCCATGCCTGGTCTGCCTCGAAATCAGGATGGACGCCCTATGATGGATTTGAAGCGACCGGGTGGCCCGTCGGGACCATCATTCGCGGGCGCCAGGTGATGTGGGAAGGGGAATTGCCCGACGCCCCCGCTGGCGCGCCGGTGCAGTTCCAGGAAACCCTCGGCCGAAGCATCGTCCGCTCATAAGGCAATCATGAAGGTCGCCGAAACGGATCGACGTCCACATACATTTATAAAGTGTCGGACGGGGTAAACCGCCTTCGCCCCCACGAACGCCTTGACCCCTACGGAACCAAGCCTATTATCCGCCGTCTTATTTGTCGCTGAAAAGCGATAAATGCCCCTCTGGCGGAATTGGTAGACGCGCCGGATTCAAAATCCGGTTCCGCAAGGAGTGTCAGTTCGAGTCTGACGAGGGGCACCACTTTTTTTGTTTGATCGAGCGGGGCGCCGGTTGGTGATTGACGTTCCTTCGTCGACGTCCGGCATGTGGCGCTGATTTGATCGACTCATCGTTCTTGAAATCAATCGGTCTCTTCAACGAAACAGGGGCGCTGCGAACAGCGCCCCCGGACCCCCGAAAAATTTTTGAAGCTTAATCCGGCATCGGTATCACCGGTCCGGCGATCAGCGCCGTTAGAGGGCGCCGTTGCACACCGGCGGCATATTCGCCTGCTCGATATTCTTATCGCGGTTCTTCCGGCGGCGTCTTTTCTTCTTGCGAGCACCTTGATCTTCTTCATTCTCGACGGCGTTGTTCGTTGCGGCGTATAAGAACCGTGGTTCGAAATCCTCACCCGCGATCAACTTCACATCGCGATCATAAAAGCGCTGCTCGGCGGAGAAAAATTGCACTGTGCACCCCGTGTTTTCTGCGAAGGTGTTGCCTGACACCACTCCAGAAAAGTTAGAGGAAACCAACATCGCGTGACCGCGGTTGCTGTACACCATGTTGGAGTTCACCGTGCCGCGGAACACATTCTCCGATAACAGAATACCGGAGGCGTTGCCGATGATTTCGTTCGCAAGAACTTGAACGCCATCCGTAACGTCGATTTTCACCGCCGCGCCTGTGTTAAATTTAAGCGTGTTGCGCGACAGAACGAGATTGGTGTCAACGTCATGATCGCCCGAGGCGACAATGCCTTCGCCATTCGCGGCGAGGTGGTTCATCGTGACGTCACCGCTGATATCCGCGCCGTTGATGCTGGCGAATTCAATCCCCTTGCGGGCGCCAATGATGATATTCTGATGGACGGAGGCGTTGCCCGCTGTCACGCGAATACCGGCGGATGGGCCGCGCAGACGGTTACCGCCAACAGAATTATCACTCGCGTGGATCACCCGTTCAGCCGCAACTGGCCCTGAATAGGCCGTGTCGCCCACAACGCCCGCGCCAACCTGGACGCCGTGCCGGGTATATAGATCTTCAATTTCCCCGTAGCGCGACTCATCCTGGCCACGATCACGTGGCGGGGCGCCCAAGAGTTGCCAGTAATACGCCTGAGGCGTCGTTCCCGGAGCGCGGAATGCGGCGCGACGAGAAATGTTGGCGTCAACCGGCGAGATAAGGTTCTCAACGATCTTCACCGTACCGCCGCGAACGTCGATGCAAGGCTCGCCAAGAACAGCAGAGTCCACTTCGAATTCAAGATGGGTGACCGTGACCGCCGCAAGGGGCGTGTCCGGCGCGATGGAAACACAAGGCGCGGAAGACGCCGGGCGGATCACCGCCTCGCGGCCATAAGCATCCTGGATGCCGCGGATCTCGACCGACTTTGTGACGTCGATATTTTCGAAATACGGCGATGGACCGCCTTCGATTAGGATACGACCGTTTGGCTTCACCAACGCCATCGCTTGGGCGATGGTGCGTACTTTCGCCCCTGACCGTTGGCTGACGATAACTTCATCGGGCCGCTCTTTGCGACGCTTCGTCCCCTGGCCGGAAGAATATCGATCGGTCTGCTTGTACACCTCAAAACCGCCGATGCCGTCTTGAGCGGACACCGGACCAGCGACCGACACGGTCAGCGCGAAGGCCATGGCGGCAACGCCTGAAAATAACACCGAGGGTGTTTTTCTGCTGTTGTTGATCTCACGGGTCATCGGTTCCAACCTCTTCAATTCTTCACTCATCACGGCCGCCCCTCTCAATTCTATTCAACGGACGACGGCGGATTGAACTCCAGAAGCTCCCATGCACGGCGCGCCGGCGCATAGCCGAGCTGAGCCGCTTTAGAGAAATGGAGCGCCGCTTTTGACTTGTCCTGATTGACTGGATTTCGGCCCGGCGTTCCGTCGCGATAGAGAACGCCAAGGGCGTAATGCGCCGTAGCAATGTTTTTGTCGGCCGCTTTATCCAGCCACTTAATGGCCTGGTCACCGTCTTGCAGAACGCCAACGCCTCTGGCGAACATAAGACCGTAGACGTTTTGCGAGTCACCGTGATCCGCTTTGCTGGCGGCGAGCTTAATAAGGTCCACCGTGTCCTGGGCGGACAAGGTGCCAGTGCGCGCCTTGATGCCCTTCTCGGCGGTGAAATCTTCAAGTTTCTTCGCTTGGGAATACTGGAAGTTCTCAATCGCTTTGCGAGTGCCGGAACCCGCATCGCCGTCTAGCGGACCAAAATAAAAGCCCAGGGCCTTTAAGGCGCCCTGAATGGCGATCACGTCGATATCGGAGACCGCTTCCAGCGCGTTTTGACGGAGCAGGGCTTCGAGTTCTTTCAGCTGACGCTCCCGTTCGGTCATCTGGCGTGTTCTGCCGCGATGCTCGTCAGGAAGAGGCGGCTGCCAATTGGAGGCCCGCCGTTCAGCCAGCTCGATACCCTTTTTGTCGAGAAGCTTTTTTTCCTCGATCAGTTGCAGCTTGCTCGCTGCTTCTGAGGCGCCGCGGGTCGCCGCGACCAGGAAAAGCTCATAGGCCCGGCCGGTGTCTTTTTGCACGCCCTGACCGCGCAGATACATATCGGCGATCGCATAGAGATCCCGCTCAGTGCCGCGCTCGAACGAGTCCGAAACGAGCGTTTCCGCGGCAGAGACTTCGCCATCGGACATACGGCCCCGCAGCTGGGGTAAGCAAGCAGCGGCGTCGATCTGGGCATTGCGCTCAGAGGCCGTCACCTTGCGGTCGTCGCGCAGTTGTTTTTTGAAATCGTGGCTGGCGGCGAGAATATACCACCGCAGCGCTTCGACATCCTCGTACTCGTCCAGTTTTTCCGCCTCGATCGTTTGACCAAGAGAATTCACGATTGGATTGCACGAAGAATAGTAATCGCCAAGGGCTTTCATCGCGCGCACATCGCCAGCGCGGGCATACCGCTCCCAGAGATCAACGGCGACATCGTACTGGGCCTTGCGGTACGCATCGAGACCTAGCGAGTAATCGGCCTGCGCGCCGCTTGATAGAAAAGCGCCCATCGTCGCCATGGCGCCAACCATCAACGACCGTTTCATTGTACGGGATTTCGCCATCACTTGATTTTCCCTCATAACCCCTCAGCTCCCCTTATGCGCGCACCAACCCAGATTGGGCGGGGACGATGGAGCCAGTATTGCTCGTCGACCATCATAGCGGCCCTTCACCCGACTGCCAGCGGCGCCGCAGGAAATCTGCTAATCGCCAACCGCGTCGAGCTATTAAAGCACGCTAATCTTCGTTACTCCAGATTAACCTTTACCATTCGAAAGCGCAATTTGGCGACATGGCTTTCCCCGTGTGGTGGTTTTGGGGGCCGAAAGATCAAGATTTTTCCCCACGCGTGACCAGAAAGACGCAGGCGCCGTCCTCATCGGGCTGACGTGCAACTGCGTGCCCTCCCTCATGACAAAAATGCGGGATATCAACCGTCGCAATCGGATCGTCAGCAAAAACAAGGAGTTGCGCGCCTGGCGACAAGCGGCGCAGCGCCGCCTCCATTTTCAAAACGGGCAACGGACAGCGATGCCCTCGCGCATCGAGCACCTGGTCAACCGATGTCGTCATCCCTGCCTCGTCTCCGCTTCGTCCCTAATTTTTCAAAACTGCTTGAAACTAAAAAGCCCTTCACGCTGGATCCGCGTGAAGGGCTTACCATTATAGAGCGCTTAAAACGCGATGGAATTCTAAGTCTTAGAATTCGACGTCAACACCGAAGTAAAGGAGCGGACCACGTGGATCAGCCACCCGGCTGTCGAACCCGCCATTGGTCGCCACGAATGGCGGCCGCGTGCCGGTGATGTTGCGCCCGCCGAAGGTGACCTGGGTGAGCTTGTCGCGATTTAGGTACTCGCTCAGCGAGATCGCATATTGAAGGTCAATGCGCGTATCTGAGCCAATATCCGTAAGACCGTTCTGGTCATCAAGATAGCTGCCGATATGACGCACAAAGATGTTTGCGGAATGAGCGCCATTCACCCAGTTTATGCCCGCGTTGAAACGAAGCTGCGGCGTTGGAGAACCGAAGTTCGTGAAGTTACGCTGACCTTCACCATCGATAAACCCAGCTTGCGGATCATCGATGTCATAGTTCAACACATAGGTGCCGGTGAAGGTTGGCGTAAAGGTACCAATCGCCCCCTGATCAATCGTCCATGACGCACTGAAGTCGATCCCGGCTGTTTCAACGGATGACGCATTCACAAAGTCGTTGGAGATCTGGAGGATCGGACCATCATTGGTTGGCGATGGCGCGCGAAGAATAGCCGCCCCGGTCGGATCAGCATCCAAAATCGCCTGAGGCGCCGTTGAGATGATCACATTGCTGAAGTCGAAATTGTAGTAATCGACATTGAGCTGAAGACCATCAACCGGTTCCCACGAGGCGCCGAAGTTGAATGCCCGGGATTCTTCCGGCACCAATGGACGCGCCGTGACATTGCCCGCGCCATCCTCCGGCGCCAAGGTTCTCACAGCAACGAAAGCCGTGCCATTCAGCGGGTCCACAACCTGCTGCAGCGTTGTCGATTCACCAAATTGCTGGAAAACCGAAGGCGCACGGAACGATGTTGAGTAAGAGCCGCGCAACGACAACCGATCGCTCGGCCGCGCCAGTAGCGCGATCTTGGGATCTGTTGTTGAACCGCCTTCAGCGTCGCCATAACGCTCATGACGCACCGCGACCTGAAGGTCCAGCCAATCTGTTAACGGTGCGGAAACCTCGCCGAAGAAGCCGAAAACATCTTGAGAGCCTTCGAAATCGCGACCCCCCACCAAAAACCCGAAGGCGTCAGCGGCGGACAACTCGTCGACTTGCTGAGAAAGATCGTTGTCGCGATATTGGGCGCCGACAGCGACGCTAAGCGGCCCGGCGGGAAGGTCAAACAACTCCTGCGAGACAAACCCTTCGACGACCGTCAGCTCAGATTCATAAGCGCGCACCTGCGTGGCGACCACGAAGTCCAAAAACGCCGGGTCATTTGGCGCGACGGAGAATGACGTTGAGAACGGGTTAAAGAATGTACCCGCCAACGGCACCGTTACACCGCCCGCTGTCAAATTTGTATTCGCTGACGAACAATCCGTACCTCCCGTAATTCCGGGCAAAGCTGGTAACGACTGGAATCCTGATAGCGAACACTGGAAACGATCGGTCACTGTATCTTCGGTTGAGACGGTGAAGTCGTTACTCGCCCGAGTGAAAGAAATTTCCCAACCGCCGGAGCCAATATCACCGCCGAGGCTTGTGGAGAAACGCCACGTTTCTGACTCTGTCACGTTTGGAGAGACGGTGCCGCCGTTCCCGCTAACCCGACCGAAAAACACCGCTGTCGGCGAACCCGGGAAAATATTGAATGGATTGGCGTCGATGCCTAATGGGGCCAGATCAGCCCCGGGAATGACTGAGCTGCCAAGCTGCAGAAACGCGAACGTTGGTGAATTGCCGCGGATGGCTTCATTGTTGGCGTAGCTGAATTCTGCATCCCACTGAATGCTGTCCGTCAGATCAACTTCACCGCGCACAAGACCGGTGAATCGGTCTTCTTCAGGCACAAGGTTGAAGAAGTCACCAAAATCGAAACCGCAAAACCCGATACCCTGGGACAAAAATGCTGCCGTCGCCGCGCTTGCCGGCAGCGGGGTGCCGCCCGCCGCTTCGCAACCTGGGTCAAAAACTGGGGCGCCAGGAGGGGCAAACGGCAATCCAAAGAACGCGCCAGGATTACCAAGCGCTGAGGTATCATTGAGCGTCTCAGAGAGTCGACGCTCCTCCGTGGTCAATGCAGAGCGGGACAGGTAACTCGCCGCCAGCAAAACCGAACCGCGATCGAAATCTTTCCCGACTAACGCCTGGATATTGTATTCGTCATAATCGCCCTCGCCCTGATGGGTGAGATAATCGCCCGATAGAAGGATGCCGTCATAATTTTCGCGGGTAATGAAGTTCACCACACCGGCCACAGCGTCAGAGCCATAAAGCGCCGATGCACCGTCTTTAAGAATTTCGACGCGATCCACTGCGATCAACGGCACAAGAGAGGCCGTATCAACGAAGTTAATGCCGTCGTTGGTCGGCGACCCGGAAAGCACCTGGCGCTTGCCGTTCAACAGAACAAGGGTCGAGCCAACGCCCAAACCGCGCAGGTTGATATTCGACGTCCCCGTCGTCGCGTTCTGGGTGAAGGCGTCCGGGTTGTTTTGCGCGCCCGTGTTAATGGTCAGCGTCTGGGTGATATCGGCGATGTTTTGAGCGCCAATCGCTGTGATATCGGCCGAGGCGACCGTATCCAGAGGAGAAGGCAGGTCTGCCTGGTTCTTTTTTCTGATGAACGAGCCGGTGACGATGATTTCGTCAGCAGCCTCATCTTGGGCGACAGCGGTTGTCACGGTCGCCGGCGTTGCAAGCGCAAATGCCAACACTGCGGCAGACGCTCTATCGAAGAAACGCTTTGTCATATGGATTTTTCCTCCCTGGAATGCGCGTTTGTTATCGTAACGTGTTGTCATGGATGGAGCGCGCTTTTAGTGGATCGAAAGCTAATCACGGCTTGCGCCGTCACAAAATAGTAATGCGCCTGTTTAACAACGAATTTCGTAAATTTGACCTTTTCCATTGCTTCTTGCCAAACATGTGTTGCCCTTAATCAACAATGATTTCGACCTGCCACTCGGTTGCGTCTGCGCTATTGGTTGGCGCGCAGAGTAACTTGCCGCATCGCAATATGAACAAGCTCGAAGCTCTGCGCTTTGAAACGATGATACGTTAACAAATAATAAAGGCGCGCTTGTGCAAGCGCGCCCGGGGTTTATGGCAGTGGCGTTGATTCGTCATTTTCGAATCAAGCCATCGGTCGTCGTCACTTCATGACCGACTTCGCCACCTCTTTTAAGTCAAACGGAAAGACGATTGTGTTCGTCCGGTCGCCGGCAATCTCTTGTAGTGAGTTCAGGTATCTCAACTCCATCGCGCCATTTGACGTCGCCAGGATTTCCGCCGCTTCGGCCAATTTAGCCGCCGCCTGTTGTTCGCCTTCGGCGAGAATAATTTTCGAGCGCCGTTCGCGCTCCGCCTCGGCTTGCTTAGCGATGGCGCGGATCATGGACGGGTCGACGTCGACATGCTTGATCTCGACATTCGACACCTTGATCCCCCAAGCTTCCGTTTGGTGATCAAGGATCTCCTGAATGTCTTTGTTCAGCTTATCTCGCTCTTGCAGCATTTCATCGAGATCATGTTTGCCGAGCACGGAGCGAAGGGTGGTTTGGGCAAGCTGGCTGGTGGCGGCCATATAGTTCTCCACCTGCACGACGGCGCGCACCGCATCGACCACGCGGTAGTAAATCACCGCGTTCACTTTCACCGAGACGTTGTCTTGCGAAATCACATCCTGGGTCGGCACGTCGTGGACGAGCGTGCGCATATCAACTTTTCTCATGGTCTGGAGGATGGGGATCAAGAAGATCAGACCAGGACCCGCCGCTTTACGATTGACGCGTCCAAGAGTGAATACGACGCCCTTCTCGTATTCTTTGAGAATTTTGATGATGTTCGTACCGATCACCACCAGAAAAGCGAAGATCGGTATAAGAAGGCCTAGCGATTCCATATTGGGTCCTCTGGCTGTTCAACAATGATGCTGGAGCAGTCCCTGCTTATCTCCAGCGCCCATGCTCCCGAGATGCGCCGGTATCCCTTTACGAAGAGGTGACTTCGTTCTGAACTCGATTTCCTAGACCCGTTTCGCGATTCGTTTCTAGGCAGGCATGACGTTCTAAGCTTCGTTTTTTGCCGCCGCGCGCCCTTGGGCCAAGCGCTCCATGGCGCTGGAGAGCATCGGCTGCCCTTTTGCCTGGCGGACGACCAGCACGAGCCCGTCGACATCAACAACGCGAACCTTGTCACCGGGCTGCAGCGGTTTGTCAGCGCGGGCGCGCCACCGCTCCCCTTCAACAATGACCCAGCCTTCACGGCCGTCCCAATCATCAACAACGCCCTCGCGTTTGCGGATCGCCTCCGCCCCGATCATGGGGCCTTGCCCACGCGAACCGAGAAGCGCGAAAAGAATTAGACCGAGGAACGCAGCGCCCGCCGCCATCAAGGTCGCAATAAGAGACGGCGCGACGCGAAACTCTTCGGGGAAGAGGAAGTAAGCGCCGGCGCCGAAAACCGCGAGACCCACGAGCCCCGCGATCCCGAAGGTGGGGGTGTACGCCTCGATGATGATAAGAAACGCCCCCAACGCCATAAGCGCCAATGGCAGTGCGTTGTAGGGAAGAACCTGAAACGAATAGAAGCCGAGTAACAGACAGATCGCCCCGGTGACACCCGGGAATATCGACCCCGGATTCCACATCTCAATGATAAGACCAGTGGTCCCGAGGGACATTAAGATGACCGCCACATTGGGGTTGGCGAAAAAGCCGAGTATCTTTTCGATCAACGTCGGCTCAATCCGCTCGATAATGAGATCGCTGGTGTTCAACACCACGAGGCCCCCCGCCGTCTTGACCTCTTTGCCGTCAATCTGGCGGAGCAGATCATCAAGATCATCCGCGATGAGATCGATCACGCCAAGCTCAAGAGCTTCCCGGGAGGTCACCGATACAGCCTCGCGCACGGCCCGCTCCGCCCAGTCCGCATTGCGACCGCGTTCTTCGGCGAGCGCACGAATATAAGCGACGGAGTCATTGATGACCTTTGCGCGAAGCGCATCGCTATTGCCAAGGGGCGGCGTATCAGACGGTCCGCGCTCGCCGACAACCGGCGTCGGCGCATCAACCGGGGCTGCCGCAACCGCACTATCTTCAGAAGCGTTCTCCTCCGTCGCTCCATCAGCCGCCGTTTCATCCCCCGTTACTTCGTCCTCAGGCCCGTTTTCGCGAATATCCTCAAAGGGGTTTTCATCGCCGAAGGAATCCTCATCCGACGGCGCCCCGCCAATTTCCACCGGTGTCGCCGCACCCGTATTGGTCGCCGGCGCCATAGCGGACACATGGGCGGAATACATAATGTAGAGCCCCGCGCTCGCCGACCGGGCGCCCTGGGGCGACACGAAGGTCGCGACCGGCGTCTCAGACGCTAGAACCGCTTTGATGATGGATTTCATGGAATCGACAAGACCGCCGGGGGTGTCGATCTCTAGAACAATCAATTCCTTATTGGCCTCGTCCGCCAACTCAATCTCGCGCACGAGGTAATCGGCGCTGGCGGGTGTTACCGGCCCATTGAGGGATAAAACGACGCCTTCTTTCGAAGAGGTTGGGCGCGCTTCCTGCGCGAATGCTGCAAACGCGAACAGCGCCGCGCCGATCGCCAGCACCCAACACCAAACCGCGTAGCGCGCTTGGCGCGCCTCATCTTGCGTCGCCGCGCGCACGCGCGCCTTTCGGGTCATCAAATTTCTATTGGATGTCATCATCGCGCCCCTGCCTGACTACTTTTAAATGTAGTGATAATCGCCCGCAATTCAACGTAGAAGAATAAAAGCCGCCATGAACAGCCCTTTAAACGCGATAAACGCCCCGTTGGCGCGCCCGCGAACATTTAAAAAGGCGCACCCCATGCGGCTCAGCGATTTTTTCCCGACAGATAGTGAAATTCATTCGCAGTCTGACGGCTTTCAGTGTTGCAAAAAGCACAGAGGTGCTTTATTGCGACAGTCGTTTGTATTTAGGGGCGCAGCGCCTTCAACCTCACTGCGCCCCAAGGAATCATTTTTAACGATGATCCCGATCTTGATAAGAGCCGTCCAGGATTTCGAGAGAAATTTCATGGGCGGCTTTTTCGTTATGTAGATCAAAATCTTCAAAAGCACAGCCAATCGCCGCGACCTCTGATCGCCGACGACATGCCGCCGCCGGAATAGGATGTTGATCTGGAACCAATGGGCCGTGGTCGGTCGTCGGAACGACATCTGTATTAGAGAATGTTGACCGACGGATCGTCAAATCAAGCTGACTATTCTCGGGTAAGAATAGCACCCCAATTGTCGTCACTGCCACGGCGGCACTGGTTATCGCTGCCAGCAAGTTAATGCTCGACATAACAGCACTCCTTACTGAGGGGGGCCGCATCCAAACACCGCGGGGCGGTTTTCACCGCGGTAACGACACCGGGCGGAAATGATCGCTACAGCGTCGTCGGATCTCGGATTGCCGGCGCTCTATGCGGCGCTCGCTCATCAGCATCGGACTGCTGGGGAAGAAATTAGGGTCCTAATATGACAGGAGAACCACCGATATGCTGCAAATTTGCGACACTCAGTTCGGACGCGAAAACAACCCTAAGACCCTAGTACGCGGCGATCTCCACTTGGTACCCTTCGCGGGTGAGATGGGCGATGATCCGGTCAAGATGATCCTGACCCTGAGTATCAATTGTGACGTCCATACAGGTCATTTTCGCCGGCAAGTCAGAATAGGTTCTGTGGTGCCCGACATCGATAACATTGCCGTCCTCTTCAGCGATGATGCTTGCGACACGGACCAATTGTCCGGGCATATCAAGCAACAGCACCCGCAATCGGGCAAGGCGGCCGGAACGCGCCAGGTCGCGCATCAGGATCATCGAGAGGAGGCGCTGATCGATGTTACCACCGCACAGAACAAGGCCAATCGTGCGGCCCTTAAAACGCGCAGGATCCGCCAAGACGGCGGCGAGCCCGGCGGCGCCCGCCCCCTCGACGAGCAGTTTTTGCTCATTCATCAATAGGCTAAGCGCGCGCTCTAGTATGCGCTCTTCGACGAGGACGATATCATCAACGTTCTCCCGGACGATCTCACGGGTCAGACGCCCGGCGGTTTTCACAGCGATGCCTTCGGCAAGGGTGCTGTCGCCAATAGGCGCATTCTCACCGGTGATCGCATTTTTCATGGACGGGAAAAGAGCGGCCTGAACGCCGATAATCTCCAACTCGGGGCGCGCCGCTTTCGCCGCCAAGGCCATCCCGGCGATCAGCCCACCACCCCCGATGGGCGCGATGAGCGCATCGAAATCTGGCCCGTCACTGAGCATTTCTAACGCCACCGTACCCTGCCCCGCGATAACGTCTGGATCATCAAAGGGGTGGACGAAAATCAGGCCTCGATCCGCCTGCAATGCGTCTGCCCGCTCCCGCGCCTCATCGAAGGTCAATCCATGAAGCACCACACTCGCGCCAAGATCCCGGGTTTGGCGCACCTTAACATCAGGCGTCGTGGTGGGCATGACGATGGTTGCCGCCACCCCTAATTTCGCGGCGTGTCGGGCGAGGCCCTGAGCGTGGTTTCCCGCAGACGCTGCAATGACGCCCGCTTTTCGCTCATCATCTGATAACAACAGAAGCTTATTGAGGGCGCCACGTTCTTTAAAGGCGCCGGTATACTGAAGGTTTTCAAGCTTTAACCAAAGATCAGCCCCGGTCAGCGCCGACAACTTTTCGGCGCGCACCATCGGGGTGCGCATCACCTGTCCTTTAATTCGCGCCGCCGCCGCCTCAACATCTCTCGCATTTGGCGAACATTCAGTACTGGGACCGGCCCTGACCACTGAGTCGTCTAAATTTTCCACCGAAAAATTACTCGTCATATTGCTTTTTTGTCATGTTTCTGCGTTACTCATGACTAAGGAAATGACAGTAAAGGGTTAATGGCGCAACAGCGGTCGTTGTAGCTTTCTGGGAGGAGAGCAACGCGCCTAGGTTTTTAAGCCAATTATTGACGTTATGGGCTGCGATCCAGGTCGCGGCGGTAAGGCTGATTGTGCTTTTTAGCCCAAAAACTGCATGGCGCTGACAAGCGAAAACTGATTGGCCAACGGTGGAAGGCAACGACGTGCAAAAGCGGGATTGGATAACCAAGACACCCCGGAAACTGGGGTTCCAGCGTTTCGCAGCAGCAATGATCATTGCCGTTGCGAGTGTCTTTGCAACGCTATCCGGCGTTGGCTCAGCCCAGGCCGCGACATTCGTTCGTACCGTAACGTTTGAAGAATTAACCAACACCAGCCAGTCGAGCATTTTCGATTTTGACACCGAATTTGAGAGCATCAATTCTGTCACCATTTCAGTCGATCCTTGCCTGATTTACCAACAAGGCTGCCAGGACGGATTCGGGATCGCTGAAATTTTAGATCTTGGTTTTGGCGCCCAAACGTTTAGCTTTTTCCGAGGCTTTACGCCCGAAGGAAAATCCTTCGGCGGCACATTGCGGCTTTCCGACGAGAACATCGCCGATTTACTCGATGGGTTTATCGCGTTCACCGCTGGCGTACGGTTTCCCGATTTATTCGACATCGTCGAGGCACGCGTCAGCGCCATTTCTCTTGCCCTCACAATCGAGGGCGTCGCTCTAGGTGAGGCGGGGGCGGATGAGGAAATCTTCGCAACGCCTCTGCCCGCTGGCGCGCCGCTATTTCTCGCCGGTCTCGCAGGCGTTGGCGCCCTCGTAAGACGGCGGGCAAAGCGGCCGACCTTTATTCGCTAAAGCAACCCATCCGGCGATCAGTTGCAATTGCCGGCCTATGCCCTATCGAGGGGCATGGCTTCCTATAAACCCGACCCAGCGATCCGCGACCTTGGCCCCGAGGAAGATGGCGCCCCATTCTTTGACGCCGTCACACCGGCGGCGTTCCCTGAGCAGACCCTGCGCTATCGCAATAATCGCTGGGCGAGGGCGATTGGCCTAGACCATTTGACGGATGATCAATGGGTCGCTCATTTTGCTGCTTTCGATCCGTTGCCGGATAACCTGAAAGAACCGCTGGCGCTGCGCTATCACGGACATCAGTTTCGCCACTACAATCCTGATATCGGCGACGGGCGAGGTTTTCTGTTTGCGCAAATGCGCGATGATCAAGGGCGCTTACTCGATCTCGGCACAAAAGGCTCCGGGCGGACGCCATACTCCCGCACGGCCGATGGGCGCTTAACCCTGAAAGGCGCGGTTCGAGAGGTTCTAGCGACAGAAATGCTGGAGGCCCTTGGCGTCTATACCTCAAAAACTTTTAGCGTTGTCGAGACGGGCGAGGCCCTGGAGCGCCATGACGAACCGTCGCCAACGCGCAGCGCCGTCCTCACCCGGCTTGGTCATTCCCATATCCGGTTTGGCGCGTTCCAACGATTGGGGTTCGAAGGCGATCGCGAGGCGATTAACAATCTAATTCGCTATTGCGTCCGTCATTTCGACCCAGACTTATCGCCCCTTAGCGATGCCGAAGTCCCGGCTGCGTTCTTTGACCGGGTCGTCGCCAGAACGGCGCGCCTCGCCGCCCAATGGATGGCGGCCGGTTTTGTCCATGGTGTTCTGAATACGGATAATATGAATGTCACGGGGGAGAGCTTTGACTACGGGCCCTGGCGGTTTTTACCCCTCATGGATTACACCTTCACCGCCGCGTATTTCGACCATCAGCAGCTCTACGCCTATGGCCGCCAACCCGACGCCGCAGCATGGAACTTATCGCGCCTCGGCGGCATCTTCGCGATGGTGTCAGAGGAAGCCCCGCTGAATGACGCCCTAAAACGCTTTGGAGACTATTTTGAAGCCGCAATGGTGACCGCGTTTTTCAAGCGTCTCGGTCTGCAAGAACCCGACGCAGCCGACAGGCAGGAAGCCTTCGCCTTTATCGTCGCGTGGCTTGAATGGATGCAAAAATCCCAAGCGCCCTTTGAGCAATGCTTTTTTGACTGGTTCGGCGGCGCCGCCAGCGAAGCGCGCGCTGAGGCGAGCCCGGCCGCCAGCTACTACGGCACTGGGGGAAATGGGCCGTTTACATCGGTAAAAGAGAAACTCCTCGCCTACGCGCCGGCGGCGCCCGAGCGCCTTGACCATGAATATTTCCAACAGGAAACCCCGTGCACCATGCTGATTGGTGAGGTGGAGGCGTTGTGGGACCAGATCGCAGAGCATGACGATTGGTCCGGGATCGCCAAAAAGCTCGCAGAGATTGAGACAATGCGGCTCGGCTATGGGTTCAACGCGTCTGTTTATAAACCAACGGCCTAAAAGGACGTAGAGATACTGACCGATACATTGTGATTGAATGCATCCGGCGCGGATTCGCGGCGGATGTGGTTGAAGAGATATCCCCCTTCCAACCGTACCCGCGCGTTCGCTTTGTAGTTCATCCCGACAAATGTTCTATTTTGATCGTATCCTGCGCGGGCGCCGAAATCCGTGTCGTTCAGGGCGATAAACACTTCGTTCCACGCCGTCGCCGACCAACGCGACTCTTCAAACGGCCGGGTCAGGCGGAAAAATTGGCGCAGGCGATACCCTGTCTCATCGCCGGTATTCAGAAAACGTTGCTCAAGGCGCGTCCGGCCGGAAAGGCGGAAGGGCCCGTTACCACCAGTCAATGAATAGGTCGCTTGTTGCCAAATGCGGTTATCAACCACATTGTCGGCGTCCGGTGCGATATCGCGATTAGGGCGCGCGATGACATGGGCGTAACCGGCCCATAGAGAAAGACGTTTGTTGACGCGATACCCTAGCCCGGGTCGGATAATCGACACCCCCAGCTGGCTGACATCGTTGCTAAAGCGCGCATGCCCATCGAACCATAGCAGAAAACGCCCATCATCCTTCACGGGGCCATTGGCGAACAGCGAGGTCCACAGCTGGGTGTCCTGGGCGGCGGCCCGACTTGGCGCTAGCCCCAAAAAACACAGGGCGCACATCAAAAACCAACGCTTCAACACAAATTGAGATCCTTTTGTCTTCATTTTGAAAGAATACGCACAACGATCAAAGAAAGATTAAATAAACGGTACAAACGGCACGCCCCGTCGGAAACGTCGCTCGCAACGATCTAACTGGCGGCGATAGTTGGCGGCGTTGCGCGCGACCGCCCTCGCTGAATCCTGCAGCCATCGTTTGCGCCGATGCGTACCGCGCGCATAGCCGGCCCATCCTTCATGATAGTTGAGATATTGTCCGTAAGCGTCTGACAGGCCAACGCCATTGCGCCGTGTGCTCTCGCGGCCGTACCAGGAGACGAAATCCGCCGCATCTCGGAAACTCTTGCGATTAGCGCCGCGATTGCCGCTTTCGCGCTTGTAAAGATCCCATGTTCCTTCCACCGCCTGGGGGAAGCCCCGCGCTGTGGATTTTCGGGCGCCCGGGAAAACAAACAAAAACCGTTTGCGCCCGGGTTTTGCGTCTGCATCGAACCCGGATTCCTGCCGGATGATCGCCAATTGGATATGCTTTGGCAGGCCCCATTTCTTTTCGGCCCGATGGGTGGCCTTGTACCACCCGCCCTTGTCTTTGAAGATGTCGCAGGCGTTCCCAATATTATCTGGCGGGGTGGAGGCGCATGCCGCCAACAGCGCTGCGAGCGCAAACAATCCGGCCCACGCCAGCATCTTCCCCAGCAACGTTTTGAGGTAATTCACAACTTTAAGAGCGTGCAATCGCCGCCGCATCGTCAAGATCTCCAACAAAATCCGCCCTGTTTTTACCGTTCAGATGCCCTTTTGGCTAATCACGGATTGATGACATGGCAACGACAGATCCAGTCTTGCGACCGCACATCTGGTCACTGTTCCTGTCCGCTATTCTGGGCTAAGCCCGACAGATGACTGGCCGCGTTCTTATTATCGCCGGCTCCGACCCCTCTGGCGGGGCGGGGATCCAGGCGGACATTAAAACCGTCACCGCCCTTGGCGGCTACGCCGCAACCGCCATTACCGCGCTGACGGTTCAAAATACCCTTGGGGTGACGGCGGTTCAATCGATTGAGCCATCTTTCATCCGGGATCAGATGAATGCTGTTCTTGATGATATTGGGGCTGACGCCATTAAGATCGGCATGATTGGAAACGCCGATGCGGCCGAGACTATTGCAGAGACAATCACCCCTGTCGCAGACACAATCCCCGTAGTCCTCGACCCCGTCCTTGTCGCGACCAGCGGTGACAGCCTGGCGGGGAAGGGCGTTATTGATGTCATTCGTGCGCGCCTTATTTCCCTCGCAACGATTATCACGCCCAATTCCGAAGAAGCAGCGGCCTTAACCGGAAACCCCGTGGCGACGCCGGCGGATTTGACCAGCGCTGGCGAGGAATTGCGATCGAGGTTCAGCGCCCGGGCCGCCCTCGTCAAAGGCGGTCATCTTACCGGAGACACGATCACCGACGTGTTGGTGACCGAGGACGGGGCGACGCCCATCAACGGCGTGCGGGTTGAGACAACGTCGACCCACGGCACCGGATGCACCCTGGCGTCGGCCATCGCGACCCAGTTGGCGTTTGGCGTTGACTTAACCGATGCCTGCATCGCGGCTGTCGGCTATGTCCGCGAAGCAATCGACGGGGCGCAAGGGCTCGGCTCAGGCCATGGCCCTTTACATCATGCCTGTCGCATCCAACCACCGCTTAAGCGCCGGTAATCGCGGCGACCAAACGGGTGATTAGAAATTCTCGGTTGCCCCTTGACGCAGCCAGCTGTTTTAACAGCGCAAAGAAAAGGACCCGCCGCCATGCGCCAATATTCGTTTGAAACTTGGGACGTTTTCACCGCCACCCGTTTCACCGGCAATCCGCTTGCCGTGGTTTACGACGCCGACGATCTGACGACAGAAGAAATGCAGACGATCACCCGGGAGTTCAACCTGGCGGAGACGGTGTTCATCTTTACCTCAAAGGACGATGCAAACGCCGCGAAGTTGCGGATTTTCACGCCTGGATATGAAATGCCCTTCGCCGGCCATCCGACCGTGGGGGCGGCGATCGCTCTGCAACACGCTCGTGAATTGCCAGCTGAGTTCCGACTTGAGTTGAACACAGGGGTATTTGCGATTTCCACCGACACCAAAAACGGCGAGCCATTCGCCGCCTTTACGAACCCCAACTTGCCGCGCGAGATGGGGGACGCCCCGGAAGCATCAGCCTTAGAAACCGCGCTCGGGTTACCCGACGGCGCGATTTTCCAGGATCATCGCCGACCGCGCCTTGCCGGCGCCGGCGTCAACTATGTGTATGTCTGCGCGCCCCTCGAAAACGTGCGCCAGGCGCGCCTTAACCACATGGCGTTCGAGGCGCTAGGGTTAGAAAACACCGTTGGCATTCTTCTCTATGCTGAAGGTGGCGATGCCCCGGACGCAACCCATCACGCCCGCATGTTCGCGCCGGACGCCGGGGTCGCCGAAGACCCCGCCACCGGCAGTGCGGCGGCGGGCTTGCCGGCCCATGTCCTTGCGTCAACCACCATCACCGATGGCGAACACAATTGGATCGTCGAACAAGGCGTCGAGATGGGGCGGCCGAGCCGCATCGCCGTGTCAGTACAAGTGATCGACAATGCGGCCGCTCGCGTCACCATCGGCGGCAACGCCGTCAAGGTGAGTGAAGGGCGCATCACCATCTGATAAGCGCGATATCAACCCTCACGCTTTGCGTTGGCTGATCAACACGCCAGCCAAAATCACCCCAAGGGCGAGGAACGATGTCGGCGCCAATCGTTCACCAAACGCCATAGCGCCGATGGCCACGGCCACGAAGGGCGTCAGATAATTGGACAACGCCATGAACCCAGCGCCGACACGGCGGATCAACGTAACGATCAAATAGGCGGCGAGACCCGTTGGGAAAAGACCAAGCCCAATCACCGCCGCGATGGACGAGGCGGACCAGTCAGCCGGTGAAAACGAGGCGAACAAAACGCCGGGGGTCGCCGCCAAGGCGCCAATAATCAAAGAGCCCGCGGAAAAAACCGTTGGGCGCACCGGCGGCGCCAAGCGCGTCACGACCGCCCCTACGGCGTAACAAATTGTCCCCAAAAGGATCGCGAACTGCGCCCAAAGCGACGCATCAACGGCCCCTTTCACGGCCTCGGGCCCCAATAAAATAGCAACGCCGACGAGGCCTAAGGCGAACCCGATGAGTTTCGGCGTTGTTATCTTTTCATTCGCGAACAGGGCAGCCATGCCCAGGGTCCAAATCGGCATGAACGCCATGTAAACGCCCGCCAGGCCGCTCGGCACAAATTGCTGCGCCCACGGAAAAATAGAAAACGGAATGGCATAGCCGAAAAGACCGAAACCGGTCATCGAAACCCAAATGGGCGCTAGGCGTTTTCGCCCCTTAGCCGAGCCATTGTCGTCACTGATAAAAAGCGCCGGCAAGACGCCGCCCCGTTGGCGCATCAACAGATAAACGGCGATCATCCCAACCCATAAACGGCCGACGGCGACAAACCCAGGAGGGATCGTTTTGACCGCCATACTGATCATCGCAAAAGACGCCCCCCCGATAAAGACGATGACGATCAGTAAAAGCCAGTCAACAACGCTCGCCGTCTGGGCGTTTGAGGGAATATCGGAGGATGAGGCAGGGGTGGTCATAAAACTCAATCGAAAATGATTGAGCCAGCCCTAGGCCTTTCAAGGAGCCGCCGCAAGGGAGAAGCAGCAATAGGTAAAGATTGGTGTCTTCGAAAAATTTCGTGCATTCGTTATTTGCATCATCGCCATGATTGCACGGTCGGTCGTTCTAACGCGACGGATGCGCGGTACAACATAAAGGGCGGCAACGCACGCCAATATAGCCCTTCCATCTTTATTCTTATATATGCTCGTGAAATGGGCGAGATAACCTCTTTATATGTTTACAAAGTCGCTGGGCAGGTCAGCACAGGCGTTGAAACAGACGATCTGATAGAGCGGTTAGGGCTGCCCCCAGAGGGTCCCTTTGATCCCGCGCAGATGGTCTCGTCGACAGATTACTACGATTTCTTCGCCGCTTTGGCAGCACGTGATCCCAATGGGCTTGCTCTTCCTTTGCGGATCGGCGCCGCTATGCGGAGCGACGAATACGGTGCTTTTGGTCTTGCGTGGAAATCAGCGCCCAATCTGCGGGGTTCCTATGTCAGGTCTGCGCGTTATGGGCGCGTACTCGGCAGCGCCGAGTCCTATTCATTGGAAGAAACCGAAGACGGGTACCTTTTTTGCCTTGAGAAATCTGGTGATGGACGGCTCGGCATGTTGCTTTCAAACGAGGCCAGCATGTCCGCGGTCGATGCAATTAGCAGAGAGGTTAGCACACGGGGTTTTGCACCGCTGGCCGTATTCTTTAAGCATCACCCTAGAGGAGATATTTCGGTCTACGAAACCCATTTCGGCTGCTCAGTTCATTTCGGAACCCAATGGGATGCGTTACTGGTCAGTGCAGAAAGTATTGATGCGCCCAACAAGCTAGGTGACGAAACCATCGCCAGGTTCTTTGATCAACATCTGGAACAAGAACTAGCGTCCCTCGCCAAGGAGGACGCCCTGACGCAACAAGTCAAAAATACCGTCGCAAACGTGCTAAGCGAGGGCTTGCCGACACTATCGTTCATCGCGTCCGAACTGGGGATGGGGAGCAGAACGTTACAAAGGCGGCTTTCCAATAACGGTCATTCGTTCCAAAGCGTCGTCGATATGGCGCGAAAGGACCTCGCCCAGCGGCTGTTGCGCCAAACCGACTACAGCCTTGCGGAAGTCGCCTTTTTGACAGGGTTCTCCGAGCAAAGCGGCTTTACCCGCGCATTCAAGCGTTGGGCTGGTCAAACCCCTCGCTCATACCGATTTGGCGCCACCAAAGGCTAGCGTCGACTGATTGACGTCATCTGCCAAAACCTTGGCGCCGAAAGGCAATCGACCTCGTCATCGTTCAATTATCCATTGACTTGCAAACATCGAAAAGGAGCAAGTCAATGGACTTATCAATCAAACGAAACGACCTCACCCTTGTTTTGGGTGGCACAGGAAAAACCGGCCGTCGCGTCGCAGAGCGCTTGAAAACCAAAGGTCTAGCCGTGCGCCTTGGGTCAAGATCGACCGTTCCATCATTTGATTGGGGCAATGAAAAGGGCTGGGAACTTTGCCTCTCCGACGTAAAATCCGCCTACATTACTTATGCCCCGGACCTCGCCATGCCAGGCGCCACCGATGCAATCCAATCTTTCGTGACTCTCGCCAAACAAAAGGGCGTTAAACGACTGGTCCTGCTGTCGGGCCGTGGCGAAGAAGAAGCCCAGAATTGCGAATGGATAGTTCAAGAATCGGGTCTGGAATGGACAATCGTTCGGGCTAGTTGGTTTAATCAAAATTTCTCCGAAGGCGCGTTTCTCGACATGGTGCTGGCAGGTGCAATCACCTTGCCGGCGGGCGAGCAAGTCGAGCCCTTTGTCGATGTTGATGATATCGCCGATGTCGCCGTGGCGGCCCTGACTGAAGATCATCACAACGGACAAATCTATGAACTGACGGGCCCGCGCCTCATGACAATCGCGGATGTGGCCGCCGATCTGTCTCGCGCAACGGGTCGCAACATTTCCTACGTCAATGTTCCCCACGAAGGGTTCATATCGGAAGTCTCCAATGCGGGCGCGCCGAAGGATGTCGTCTGGATACTCGACTATCTCTTTTCCACGGTTCTTGACGGCCGGAACGCGCATCTGACCGATGGCGTAGAGCGCGCCCTCGGTCGTCCCCCTAAGGATTTTTTTTCCTATGCCCGCGATGTCACGGCGAGCGGCCTCTGGAACAAAGTCGCTTAGCTGCGATGAATATTCATCGCAGGCGCCATCATGTTGATATAGCGAAGGAAACGAACCCTATGGCCTATGACTGGACCCTTTATTTCTGCCTCTTCCTCGCGCTCTGGAGCGCCATGACGGGAGGCGTCTTTTCCGCTTTTTCTGAGTTTATTATGGCGGGATTACGTCGAGCGGAACCTGCTGGCGGTATTGAAGTGATGCAACACATCAACCGCACCGTGATTAAAACCCCGTTCGTTACGGGTATACTCTGTATCACTATTTTTTCCGTGCTGTTTGCATTTTACGGTGCTTCCCACTTTTACGGGTTTGCCCGGGTGAATTTAATCCTGGCATCGATCGCATTTGTAATTGCCGTTTTTTTTACAACTGCCTTTGGCAATGTGCCCATGAACAAAAAACTGGACCGCTTTAAATACAACTCCGTCGAGGCGAAGGCCTATTGGTCTGAGTATGGTCGGAATTGGACGCGGCTGAACCATATCCGTTCACTTGGTAGCATCATCACAGCGATCCTTTACACGATCACCGCGATCCAACTACTGACGAGCGGTCAGGTGGGAGAATTGAAATGGTGAGATTATTGTTGATTACGATCGCAATGCTCGCAGCGATAGCGGCATGGATTGCAATCGTCTTTGTTGGAGTAAACGAAGGCTGGGGTAAATCGCCTCTCACCACGTCGAATGATCCAGTCGATTTTGTCGAGGCAGTGCAAAAGAAGGTTGAAAAAGAGCATACCGGTAATTTCAGTATGCAAATATCCGAAAATTGGAAAGTTGAACGGGTATACAATTTCTCAATCGGGGCGCCTGTGGACAGCGCATCGGTTTTTCAAGTCGCCTCACTTGGTAAGTGGATCACGGCATGGGGCGTGATGGTATTGGTGGAAGACGGGCTAATCGACCTTGACAGCCCCGTCGAAAAATACCTGACACGCTGGCAATTGCCCCCAAGCGACTTTGATAATTCGGGTGTTACCATCCGCCGACTTCTCAGCCACACGGCCGGGCTGGATGACAGTCTAGGTTATGACGGCTTTGACAAAGCGGCAGACCGTCAATCGCTGGAAGCATCATTGACGCGCGCCCTTGATGCTTCTCCTGGAAAAAGCGGCGTCGTTGAAGTCGGCGCGGAACCGGGACGCGGTTGGCAATACTCAGGCGGGGGTTACACGATTCTACAATTATTGGTCGAAGAAGTCTCTGGCCGGCCCTTCGCCGACTTTATGTCAGAAAGAATTTTTGGCCCCCTCGGCATGCAACACACAACGTTTCGCCACGAAGAGGCGTTAGATACTGGGCTTGCCGAAAATTTCGACCTCACCGGACAGACGGAACCATTTCGTTGGTACACTGCGCTTGCCGCTACATCGCTTTTCACGTCATCCAACGATTTGTCGATATTCATCGCTGCACATTCCCAGAACAGCGGACAATCAGTGCTGTCGCAGAAATCGCTAAACCTCATGCGAACGCCACACGCTTCACAAATGGGAGTGGATATATGGGGGCTTGGCGCGATGCTCTATGCCCCAAATAACCAGGGTGGGTTCATCGTGGGCCATGATGGCAGAAACGAACCCGCGATCAGAACGGCGGCGCGTTTCGACCCAGATACCGGAGACGGGATTGTGATCCTGTCTACAGGCAGTGACACGCTGGCGACAAAAGTTGCTGGAGAATGGGTTTTCTGGAAAACCCGGAATATAGACAGTCTGATGTTTCTGATGTCTTTCAACAGGATGGTGACCCAGATGGGCGTTGGGTCCGCTGCGCTAGTCATCTTCGGCGTCATCGTGGGGTTGCGGTCAAGACGGCGCGATCCAAATGCAGAACTGCGAAAGCGCTAATCCGGCGCCTACTGGAGCCTCGACGTCGGAACAATCAATATTGCTCACCGGCGCCGGGGCCTCATTATTTGAAATTCATGAACTAACGCCTCACAAAAATTCGGTTGACGCGCCAGGCGCCGTTCCCCATAGAGGGCGCGGGCCACGCTTCCCCAACGAAGCGCGACCCATCTGTGAGGATGGGAGTAAAATGATGACAAACTCACCTGGCGTGCGTCCTGCACGGCCGTTTTTTTCTTCTGGTCCCTGCGCTAAGCGCCCGGGATGGTCTTCTGATAATTTACGCAGCCAAACCCTGGGGCGCTCTCACCGCGCCGCCATTGGGAAGTCGCGTCTGAAAGAGGCGATCGACCGCACGCGCGTCGCCCTAGACGTACCCGACGATTATCGCATTGGCATTGTGCCCGCCTCGGATACTGGCGCGGTGGAAATGGCCATGTGGTCATTGCTGGGCGCACGGCCGGTCGACATGCTCGCCTGGGAGAGCTTCGGCAAGGGCTGGGTGACGGATGTTGTCAAACAGTTGAAACTCGACGCCCGCGTCCTTGACGCCGATTATGGCGCCCTGCCGGACCTCGCCGCCGTCAACTCCGACCACGACATTGTCTTCACGTGGAACGGCACAACATCCGGCGTGCGGGTGCCGAACGCCAATTGGATCGCGGCGGACCGCCAAGGGCTCACCATTTGCGACGCAACCTCTGCCGCCTTCGCCCAGAGCCTTGATTGGCCGAAACTCGACGTTGTCACGTTCTCTTTCCAAAAGGTTCTCGGCGGGGAAGGCGGGCATGGCGTCATTATCCTGAGCCCCCGGGCCGTTCAGCGGTTGGAAACCTATTCGCCGCCGTGGCCCTTGCCGAAAATCTTTAGACTGACAAAGGGCGGCAAGTTAATTGAGGGCGTCTTTAAAGGCGAAACCATCAATACCCCGTCCATGTTGGTGATTGAAGATTATATCGACGCCCTGAAATGGAGCGCCGATCTTGGCGGCCTTCAAGCGATGCACGAGCGGGCCGATGCGAACCTTGGCGTCATCGCCGCTTGGGTCGAGCGCACGCCATGGGCGACGTTTCTGGCCGAAAAAGAAGAGACGCGGTCGAACACCTCCATCTGTATCAAGATTGAAGATCCCGTCTTCCGGCGGTTGGGCGCCGACGCCCAGCGAAAATTCGTCAAGCAAATGGAAGCCCTCCTCGCGCAGGAGGAAGCTGCCTACGACATTGGCGGTTATCGCGATGCACCGCCGGGCCTGCGCCTTTGGGGCGGTGCGACCGTTGAGACAACGGACCTAGAAGCCTTGTGCCCCTGGCTTGATTGGGCCTTTGAAAAAACCAAAGCGGCGCTTTAGCGGCCCGCGTTTTCTTCTTCCATCTTCTTTCTTCTAGGCGACGCCGATCCCTGACAGGGCGCGCCGAATGTAATGACAACCTTTGAGGATAGTCCCATGCCGACCGTACTAATTTCAGACGCTTTGAGCGAAACCGCCGTCAACATTTTCCGCGAGCGCGGGCTTGATGTCATTTTCGAACCCAAGCTTGGCAAAGACAAAGAAGCCCTCCTGGAGCGGATCACATCCGTTGACGGGCTCGCCATCCGGTCGGCCACTAAGGCGACGGAAAAACTGATCGCGAATGCCAAAAACCTGAAAGTCATCGGGCGCGCAGGGATTGGCGTTGACAATGTCGATATCCCCGCCGCGACGGCCGCTGGCGTGGTCGTCATGAACACCCCCTATGGCAACGCCATCACCACCGCCGAACACGCCATCGCCATGATGTTCGCCCTCGCGCGGCAAATCCCGGAGGCCAACGCCTCCACCCATGCCGGGAAATGGGAGAAATCTCGTTTTATGGGTACGGAGCTTTTTGGCAAAACCCTTGGCATTATCGGCTGCGGCAATATCGGGGCCAATGTGGCGGAGCGCGCTGTCGGTTTGAAAATGCGGGTCGTCGCTTATGATCCTTTCTTAACCGACGGTCGCGCGGTTGAACTCGGCGTGCAAAAAGTAGAGCTCGACGAGCTTCTTCAACGGGCGGATGCGATCACGCTTCATACGCCGTTGACGGATCAAACGCGAAATATCCTATCAAAAGAAAACCTCGAGAAAGCTAAGAAAGGCGTATTGGTCGTGAACTGCGCGCGCGGCGGCCTGGTGGATGAAACCGCCTTAAAAGACGGCCTCGACAGCGGCCATATTGGCGGCGCGGCCTTGGATGTTTATGAAACGGAGCCCGCCACCGACCACCCTTTGTTCGGCCACGAACGCGTCGTGGCGACGCCGCATCTGGGGGCTGCGACCCGCGAGGCGCAAGAAAACGTCGCGATCCAAATCGCTGAACAAATGTCCGATTATTTGTTAAGCGGCGCCGTTACGAACGCGCTGAACATGCCCTCCATCTCCGCTGAGGAAGCGCCGCGCATCAAGCCGTTTATTGACTTGGCCGAAAAACTCGGCGCGTTTGCCGGCCAGTTGACCGAATCCTCCATCAAAGCGATCGAGGTTGTTTATGCCGGGGGCGTTGCGAAATTGAATACCAAACCCCTCACCCAGGCCGCCGTCGCGGGCGTGTTGCGACCACAATTGGGTGAGGTAAATATCGTCAATGCACCGATCATCGCAAAGGATCGCGGCGTCGCCATCGCCGAGACCTATCGCGATAACGCCGACAATTTTGAAAGCGTTATTCGCCTACGGATTGTAACCGAACGCCAGGATCGGGCGATTGTCGGCGCCCTCTTCGGCGCAACACCACGTATTGTCGCCATTAAGGAGGTCGAGATGGAGGCGGGCTTCGCACCCCACATGTTGTACGTCACCAACGAAGACAAACCGGGCTTCATCGGGAAACTTGGCGAGATCCTAGGCGATGCTGGGGCGAATATCGCAACCTTCAATTTGGGCCGCACCACCCCCGGCGGCGATGCCATCGCACTTATCGCCGTCGATGACGCCATTAGCGACGACGTTCTCTCCAATGTGCGCGCTATCCCCCATGTGAAACAGGCAAAGCCCCTCGCCTTTTAATGCAAGTAAGCGCGCTTTCCCCTGTTTCAACTTCTAATAGGGGCTACACGGGGTTGTTTGGATCAAGGTCATTAGACAGCGGATATAGTCCGCTGTCGCTCTTCAGTACGGTTCAATCTTTCAGAGAGTCTTGAATAAAATTCTCTGGATCGGCGACAAAGTCACAGTACAATTTAAAATGCTTCGTATCGGTAAAGTGTGTCTCCTCAAAACCGAAACGAGTGACCTCCAAAAGCTGAGCATCGGGTAACGACATTAATAGTGGCGAATGGGTCGCCATAATAACCTGTGATACTTTTTGCCTGCCGATTTCGTTTAGCATCTTCATTAATTCGATTTGGCGCATGGGGGACAACGCGCTTTCAGGCTCATCAAAAAAATAAATCCCTTGGCGGGTGCATCGTTCTTCAAAAAAACGAATGAACCCTTCGCCGTGAGACCAAGATAAAAAATCGGGCGGCGCATCGCGGACGCTCTTGGCTGCTTCATCGAGATATCGCGCCACCGAGAAAAATGATTCCGCACGAAAAAACCAACCATTTGTCACTCTTGGCAACCAATGAGCACTAAAGACATCCGCTAATAAGGCGCCGCTTTTATCAGCCGCGTTGCTATGATCAACAGGTCGGTACCCTTTACCGCCACCGGCTTCATCATAGCCAGCGACCGCAGCAATACCCTCCAGCAACGTCGATTTGCCGGTTCCGTTTTCGCCAACAATAATAGTTATTGGTACTCTGAACGACAGTTCAAAATTTTCATTGAGCCATGGCAGATTGAACGGGTAGCCATCTCGTTTTTTTGTTTTATCCCTTTTGATCATTATTTTTTTCAAAAAAGGCGCGGGAAGGTTTGTTTTATGCTGACGGCGCGACATATGAAAACGTTTGTTCCGGTTTCTTAAAGCCCCGCTGAGTACGACTGGGGGAGGATTTACACTAGCATCTGAACATTGCAAATGGGCTTTATACTACGATCAAGGCTACGTTTTAGAACGTAGTGAACTCTTTGCGTTTCACAATTAGAAACATGCGCTGATCTTAAATCTATACAAAAGGCGGATTAGGCGAGCAGCCCGAAAAATTTTCTGTTACGGGGCGTCTCATCAAGGTGTTTACGCTATCAGGTAGCCGCGCGCCGGCCGCGAGGCGCAAGCTCATCGGGCATAACAAGAAATCAGTAGGAGTGCACGAAACCTAGTCGGCATCAGTCAGCTTTTTAAACCGCCGCCCCTTGCGGCGGGGATAGATGCGCCTATGGTGCGCTTTTTCAAAAACGCATCCGCACAATTATTCCACTCGCAAAAAGGAGCATGCAGGCATGGCCAATGTCGCCGTCATTGGCGCCCAATGGGGCGATGAGGGGAAAGGCAAGATCGTTGATTGGTTGTCCGCGCGCGCCGATGTTGTCGTGCGTTTCCAGGGTGGTCATAACGCCGGCCACACCCTGGTGATAGGAGAGACGGTTTACAAACTTTCCTTGCTGCCGTCCGGCGTTGTTCGGCCGAATTGCCTGGGGGTTATTGGCCCCGGGGTCGTCGTGGACCCTGTCGCGCTTTTGGCGGAGATCGAGCGATTAAAAACCCAAGGGGTTGATGTCACCCCTGATCGATTGGCCGTCGCGGATAACGCTTGTCTCATCTTGCCGCCCCATCGGGAGCTGGATGAGATGCGCGAAGCAAAGGCCGGGGACGATAAAATCGGCACCACAAAGCGGGGTATTGGCCCGGCGTATGAAGATCGCGCGGGGCGGCGCGCCATCAAGCTTGTGGACCTTCTCTACCCAGATCAATTACCCGCCCGGGTGAGCGCCCTTTTGGAACATCACAACGCCCTGCGGCGTGGACACGGCAAACCCGAGATCGACGCCGACGACATCATTTCCATGCTGAATGAGATCGCGCCACGATTGACACCCTTCGCCAAGCCGGTTTGGCGCCTTTTGGATGAGGCGAGACGGTCCGGAAAGCGCATTTTGTTTGAAGGCGCCCAAGGGGTGCTTTTGGATGTTGATCACGGCACATATCCTTATGTCACCTCGTCAAATACGGTGGCGGGCTTTGCCGCAACCGGAGCGGGGCTTGGCCCCCGGGTGACGGGCTATGTGCTCGGCATTGTGAAGGCCTACACCACCCGCGTCGGAGAAGGGCCGTTCCCGACGGAGCTGCAAGACGCCACCGGCCAACGTTTGGGCGAGCGGGGACACGAATTTGGCACCGTCACCGGTCGACAACGCCGCTGTGGCTGGTTTGACGCGGCGCTGGTGCGTCAGTCTTTAAAAGTCGCCGGCGTCGACGGCATCGCCCTCACCAAGCTTGACGTTCTTGACGGCTTTGAGACGTTGAACGTTTGCATTGGGTACGAATTGAACGGTGAGAAACTAGACTATCTGCCGAATGGCGCCGCTGCGCAGGCCGCTGTGACACCCATTTACGAAACGATGGAAGGGTGGAGCGCCTCAACAGAAAAGGCGCGCTCCTGGGCGGACCTACCAGCGGCGGCCGTTAAATATGTCCGCCGCATTGAAGAGCTGATCGAAACCCCTGTGGCGCTTGTCTCCACAAGCCCGGAACGCGATGACGTGATCCTTATGAAAGATCCGTTCATGGATTAAGGCGCCGATAAGCGCCGATAGAGCTGATCGCAAGAAGAGCGAGAGCTCCCGGCCGCGCCTTGATTTATTACCGACCGGCTGTCTCAATGAAAAACGCCGCGTTTGGCGCATCTGTCGTTGCGCCAACCTGGCGAACCAACGCGCGGGTCAACGCATCCGCAACGGCGCGACGGCCATTGTAGGGCATTTCGGCGTTCGCATAGCCCGCCCAGAGGCGCTCTGAGCCTCGGTGTAAAAACATGGTGACCTTCACCGCCCGGTCGCTCGGTTGGCGATTGATTTCTGGGTCATAATAAATAAACCCTGGATCGAACTCCCCAATGGGCAGGGGCGGTCTTAACGGAAAACGATCATCACGACGCGGATCAGATAACGGCGGGGCAAATCGTAAAGGGCTTTGGGGTGGGCGTTTACCCCGATGCTCGTTAAACACTTCCGCACTGTAGGTGATGACCAAAGCCTCGTCTAAATCCGCACTCGCCCCCTCCTCCACAACATTGATATTTTGAGCCCGCAATTCGTCCAATAACGAGCGCCGAACATGACCTTCGAGGACTGTTTCATGGACGCGCGGCAACGAAAAAACGACGCCGGGCGCGGTGGGCGCAATGGCGGAGTCGGGTTCATACTCAATCGTTTTTAGCCATCCAAGGGCGGCGGGGCGAGTGTCCGGTTGTGGCGTGATGCCAGGCGCGACGGGGGCAGCATCTTGAGAGGTAACGCCAGCGATCGTCTGCGGCGCGTCTGATCGCCGTTCAATTGAGGATGGCGAGGTCGCGCAAGCTGCGCCGACGATGATGAGCAAAAGGGATGTAATTCGCATGGGGGCGGTTCCACAAAATAAGGATGGACTAGCCAGCGATATACCACACGGAGAGACTCACATCGATAGGCGACGCGCCGCCGCCCGATCAATGTAATACATTCCGGATCAGATTGAATACAAGAAAATGATATAAGCTCGCCCCAAAAACAAAAGTTTTGGCGGCCTTACGCCGGTATATACACGCTACACGAACCATTCGCAGCACAATCACAAACGATGTTTTGTGAAACCACCGCGCCTTCGCGACGCATCGCCCTCCCCACCGCTTGCATATGCTTTAAAGGCCTCGCGATGAGGAAAACGACTATGCGTTTTGTCCGTTCCTGCGCCGGCATGACCCGGATCAGGTTCAAAGAGTCTCTCTCAGTCCCATACGCCCTTGCTCCCTGGCGCGCAGTGCCTAACGCTTTGACTTCTTTACAGAAACAAATTCGTTGGAATACGCGTCGCACGAGACGTCGTCCTAAGGCGACAGGCGGGACACCCCTCGGAACGTGTAAAGAATGACTCAGAATTGGCTTGACCGCAAGTCGAATCGACGAATTCAAACCGCGATTTAATGTTCCTGATGAAAATTCAATAGGTTAGTTTCTAATCGAATTTAATTCGATTTACGGTCTTCATTCACGCCAGCAGAAAATTCTATTGCCCGTCGCTGACGGATGCGACGGCGAGAGCATTTGCTAGGGCGGCTTTCATCGCACTCTCGGAATAAGAGGCCGTCAGTATATCAATTATTTCACCGCTGTCTTTATCGATCAGAAGCGTAAAACCGGTCGCGCCTTCAAATTGGTTATACGCCGTTTCAAACCCTTCAGAAACAGCCACAGCCCGGGCCTTTTCTTTCTGACCGAATGAAAAATCTAATTCGAGAAAATGCACCGGTTTATCCGTAAACGCCGGGATAACGTCAGCCAATCGCGGCTCGAGAATTTTGCAGGCTGTGCACCATTCGGAGGTAAACGTCGCGGCGATCACCTCTGGTTTCCCATCGAAAGGGGCGGCGATTGAATTCTGTGACGAGCGTCCAAAAACAACAAAAATACTAATGGCTATAGCCGCCATTAGAAAAAAACTGCGATCATTGAATATTTTCGACGTCATTAAAAACTCTTACCTGCCAAAGACAATCTCGTTCTATCGCCTAGGGGTAAAGGAACCAAGAGGGCTGGGTTCACAAGAGCGTATCTTCGCCAATTTGGCAGGCCGCCTTTTGGACGCCAGGAATTGGGCGCAACGGAAAACCCAGATTGACGACGTTCAATCATTTTGATAATTAGCTAATTATCGATTTATGTTAGGCAAATTCGCATGGCGTCGCACCAACCTTATTTCCGACGTGAGGACTTACGTCCCGGGAAACTCAAAAAAAATGTAACGCCCCTGATCGTTGATATTTCCCTGGGGGTCCTTTTCTTTGTCGTGGCGAAGACCGCCGGTCTAACAAACGCCGCCATTGTTGGCGCCGTCGCCGGGGTCGCCCTGCTTATCGCCCAGCGGCTTTTTAAGAACGTCAATCTTCTCGGCGGGCTCGCCCTTTACGGGGTCGCCTTAATGGGGCTGTCAGCGCTGTTTGCTTGGTATTTTCAGGATGACGCCTTTATCAAACATCGCACCACTGCAATGGGGTTGGTGCAGGCGTTTCTGTTTGCTGTCGACAGTATGTTCGGAGGGCGGTGGCTTGGCGCCCGCCTCGCCGGATATCTGCCGATCATGAATATCTCGACCTGGCGACTGGCGTTGAGCGTTAGCATCATGAGCCTCATTGGCTCCAGCGCCAATTATGTTTTAGCGGTTTATGCGCCTACGGATGTTTGGTTATTTTATACGACATTCGGGGATGTCGCGTTATATAGCCTTATGATGTTCGGCGCCTTGCGTTGGTCTTACCGTCCGGCATTGACGTCAGAATAGGCGGAACCGTTAGTTGTTATTCTTCGCCTGATCGTCTTCATCACTCTTGGTTCCGTCTGGCGTCACGACATCGACACCGGTTTTAGCGACGCCCACACCGGCCTTGGCCGCCGTCGATGCCGCCGAAACGCCCACAGACGCCGCAGCGCCCGCCGTCTTCACCGCGACGCAGCCACTGGCTTGAAACCCGCCGATCAATATCGCCAACCAAAACACCCGGCTCATACGTCCACTCCTCAAAACGTTATTGGCCATCCGTACCATCGAACCCTTAATGGCCGGCGCCGCGATTTGTGAATAAACGGCCATAAAGGGCGAAAGGCAGGTCGGGCCAAAAAAGACTTGCTTATAAAGTCTACATATATAGATTATGTTCATGGCTCGTCGAAAGAACCACTCGAAACAAACTAAGTGCGTCCTCTGCGCGCTATGGGAAAACGCCAATATCTGGCGCTATGGCTACGATTTATGCAAAGCAACGGGGCTGAAATCGGGCACGATTTATCCCATTCTTATGCGTCTCCACGACCAGGGGTTTCTGGAGGCGTCGTGGCGTGACGCAGAGCGTCCTGGCCGCCCTGCCCGCCATGTCTATCGCTTGTCCGCCGCCGGCAAAGCAATGGCGCACGAAGCAGCGCTCGAAATAAACCACACGGCGCCCCAGGCCCTTAAACCCGCATTGCACGGCATGGGAGAATGCGGATGAACGATCACGCGCCCCTAATGCGCCGGCTCGCTCAAAAGGCCGCAACGCTTGTGGCGTCGGTCGGCGCCGACCTTTGCGAAGAGCGACAAGCCTGGGCTGCGGCAATGCACGCTGAGATTGACCATATCGAAAACGATGCAGACGCTCTTCGGTATGCGGTTGGTTGCTATACTGTCTTATTCTGGGAGAAACAGAGAATGACCCATTTTCAATCGATCCTTCGACCGCTATTCGCCACCGCTTTGCTCGGTTGGGCCGGGGCGAAAATATGGCTCGTCTATCTCGTCAGCGGTCATGGCGAAAACACAATGCCTACATGGTTTTTCACAGCCATCGTCTTGGCGGGCGTCGCTTACGCGCTCTGCGCTGTCACGGTGCTTGCGCGGCGTCACTTGATCGCTGGCGCTTGTTTCGCCGCGGCCCTTGCCATCAATTGGGGCCAACTTTCCCTGCTCACATTAGGGATGATGCAGAACGGGGCGGCCCATGTTTTCCCTTATGCCATCATCGCGGAGGAGACGTTTGTCTGGATCACGTTTTTTCTCGCTGGCGTCTTTCTCTACGGGCGGCCACTGAATTATTTGAGAACGCTCGCGACATCGTCGTCCTCCAGCCGTCCCGCAATATCAACATGAGGCGGTTTGCTTTTCGTTTCCTGAGCTTTACCGGCGGCATGGCCTTAATCGCCGGCGCCCTGTTTCACGCGAGCGGACTGCCCATGGCCGACGCCGCGGCGCAGGAGGTGCGTTCTCCCTTCATGCAAACCGCCCTTCGGCCCTTATGGCTGTTCCCCTCCAATCACTGGGGGTTCTATGGCGTCCTCGTATTGATCAGCGGTTGGGCGTCATCAATAGGGCGTATCGTGACGGCTGTAATCGGCCTATCGGTATTGATTGACGCCGCCATGATGGCGGTATCGTTACCGGGCTTTATCGGCGGATATATCCTAGCGGCGGCGGGCCTGTTGACGATAACGGCCAGCATCATCCGCCCCAGGCAACGATCCACCGATTTTCGCTAGCGTATTCACAGAGCCAGTTCCGACAACGCTCCGGCCAGGCATTACCACCCGGAAAGGCCTAATGGGCTGTATTTATTATTTTTTCAGCAATCCGCCGAATTTTGAGCATTATTTTTTCACGTTATTGGGAACCGCGCGGCGCGCGCATTTTCCCTTTGACCCGGTTCGGCTAAACCTAAGGGGGAAGGGATTATGATGATGATTTTAACCTCTCTCCATACCGCACTGGCTATTTGGGGACTGACCATCACCATATGGGCCGCCACGGCCGTTGACGCCTCCAATGAGAGCGCGCCCCAACCAGCGACCGCACCCGTTTTGGATGAGCCCGATTGTCGATCGGTGACGTTTGAGACCCACCCTTACGTCGCCTGCGTTTTCGATCCGACAAAAAACAACATCCGGCTTTTCTTAAACGACGAGAACAATACGCCTTGGCGGCATTTCACCCCGCTTGCTAACTCATTGGAGAAACAGAAAACGCACCTGCGCTTCGCGATGAACGCTGGCATGTACCACCGGGATCGTACACCCGTCGGGCACTACATAGAAAATGGGCGAGAAGTGAAGAGCCCGAACACAAATCCGGGGCCCGGAAATTTCCATATGCTGCCGAACGGTGTGTTTTTTACAACGGCGTCTGGGGCAGGGGTATTAGAAACCCAGAGCTATATCGATACGGCGCCAAGTGTTCAGTTCGCGACCCAATCCGGCCCGATGCTCGTGATCGACGGCGCGCTCCACCCCCGGTTTTTGAAAGACTCAGACAGCCTTAAGCGGCGGAACGGCGTTGGCGTGCGCGACACGGGCGAGACCGTTTTTGTCATCTCCGATGCGCCGGTGAATTTTCATGAATTCGCCCGCTTTTTCCGTGATGAGATGAAAACACCAAACGCGTTGTTTCTCGATGGAACGATCTCGCGCCTTTATGCGCCAGGCCTTGGCCGTGCTGACCCAGGCCTCGCCATGGGGCCAATCGTGGCGGTAACAGCGCCGATTGAACCAGCATCACCCCGGACGGAGGGCGAGGTCAACAATGAACAGAAATAAAAAAGGCGCGAAATAATGAGAAAATTGTCGAAGATCATCACCTATTGTTTCGGGCTCGCGGCGGGACTTGCTTCCCTTGCTCACGCTCACGACACCCATATGGCGCAATATATCGCTAATGAAGGGGTCTTGGTGACCAGCGGCGACCATGAACATCCCACTAAACTGTTATTCGACCCGTTCTTTCACAATGATTACGGCGCCTATCAGTTAGCGCCAGAAGAGATGCGGAGCGCGATGATGAAGGGCGAGGCGCCCTTTGACGATATCGCTGCTCTATTCATTAGCCATGCACATGGCGATCATTTTGATGCGGACGATGTGAACACCTATCTCTCCACTCATCAGAACGTGCGTCTTTTCGCGCCGCTTCAAGCCGTCGAGGCCATGCAGAAGGCAGAGAGCTGGGATGAAAGTAACGAGCTGCGCATCACGGCAATCGCCTTAGAACGCGGTGAGCCAGCGATGAAGATCGTTTTAACCGGACGTGATGAGGCGGAAATCGCCGCCATCACAACGGTGCGCATTCCCCACGCCGGCTGGCCAGGCAGGGCCGATGTACAAAACATGGTTTATCGCGTTGAAATTCACGACGGCGCGACGGTCATGCATATGGGCGACGCCGACCCGAATGATGATCATTACGCGCCCTATGGTGATGTGTGGGACGCGGCCCGAACACATATGGCGTTCCCGCCCTATTGGTTTTATGGCAGCGACGCTGGGCGCGCGATTTTGGACGAACGATTAAACATTCAGTCCGCCGTTGGCGTTCATGTGCCTGTCAGCGTCCCCGGAGGGCTTTCCACTCTACGAGCGCAAGGCATGGGGGACTATTTCTCAATCCCTGGTGAGACGCGTTCAATATTTGTGCCGGTGGAGCAGGAATAGGGCGAGTTTGCCATCGCGTTTCCTACAAAAAATTGCCAATCGAAACTCAAAGAATGATGAATGTGGCTGTAAATTTAGTTCGTATGAATGACCCATGACGATCGACGCTACCATTGATGTACAACGCCTACTGACAGAAGGCGAAACGCCGCTCTGGGCGCAACGCGTAGCGGTGGGCGATCGCGAACCGCCGGCCAATAGCCAGCGCATATCGATGATTGTTGCGTTTGCCTTATTTAGCCTTTTCGCCGGGATTTATTTGAGCCAACAGTTTATCGCCTTGGCGCCGTTTATTGAAGGGGCCTTGCCCACCGCTCTTGGCGGCCTGTGGGTCTCGTTGGCGCTCGGGCTTTTCACGATCAGCCGCTGGGCGTGGCGGACCGGGTTCGCCCCCACGGCGCCAACCGCGATACAACTCATCACCAATCAACGCCTGATCGGCGCAACCGAGGACTATGAGATTGATCAGGAGACGCCGATTTCTGACATAGGCGATCTGCAAGCAGCGGAAAAACCCGCCGCGTTCTACGTGATGCATGCGGCCCCGCAAGACGATGAAGTTGCTTTTTTCTTCTATCGAACGCCTCATCTCGACGACGCCCGCCGGTTGCTGACGGCTTTGGGACGATAACAGAGGATGAGGTCAGGGTATCATTTCGGGATCGTGATAAAACTGGTATCAAAAGGCGGCTGGGAAGGGGCCCCGGCGGGCGCGCCCCAGCGCGTATCGGTACCGTGAGACTTGTTCAACGCCGCTTCGTCTGGTATTTCGACTGCCTACTCCGAGGGGCGCCGGTGGGCCCGGCTGAGATTGCGTTTCCTGAGGGCAGGACCATGAACGCAAGCACCCTTTGAACCTGATCGGTTAAGACCGCGTAGGGACGGATATTGCCTGGCATTCCGCTGTGCGTCCGCCCCAAATGCGCCAAAGAACGGAACGTCGTCATGAACAAGCATATCCCCCAATCCGAATTTGCAACGCCGACGGTGACAACGGGGCCGCTGCCCGCCTCACGAAAGACCTACATTGCTGGCGATCAGTATCCGGATTTACGTGTGCCGGTGCGGGAAATTGACCTTCATCCATCGGCTGATGAGCCGCCGGTTCGAGTTTATGACACCTCCGGACCCTACACCGACCCCGACGTCGCCATCGACGTGGAGAAAGGCCTCGCTCGCACCCGCACCGCATGGGTGAAAGAGCGCGGCCATGTGGAGGAATATGACGGCCGCGAGGTAAAGCCCGAGGACAATGGCGGCGCCAGCGGCAAACATCTGGCCCGCGAGTTCCCGATCAAAAACCGACCGTTACGGGGCACGGGCCATGGGCCGGTGACCCAGTATGAATACGCCAAAGCCGGCGTCATCACCCGGGAGATGGAATTTGTCGCCATCCGCGAAAACCTCGGCCGGAAGGAAATGCTCGACGGTGCGGAGGAGCGTGTCGCTCTAGGGGAGAGCTTCGGCGCCGCGGTCCCGCCATTTATCACGCCAGAATTTGTCCGTGAGGAAATCGCCCGGGGCCGGGCGATCATCCCCTCCAATATCAATCACCCGGAATTGGAACCCCAAATCATCGGGCGGAACTTCCTCGTCAAAATCAACGCGAATATCGGCAACTCAGCGGTCGCCTCATCCGTTGAGGAAGAGATTGATAAAATGGTCTGGGCCACCCGCTGGGGCGCTGACAACGTGATGGACCTCTCCACCGGCCGCAATATTCACAACACCCGGGAATGGATCATCCGCAATTCGCCAGCGCCGATTGGCACGGTGCCGATTTATCAGGCGCTGGAGAAAGTGGGCGGCGTCGCAGAGGACCTCACTTGGGAGGTCTATCGCGATACGCTGATCGAACAATGCGAGCAGGGGGTTGATTACTTCACCATCCATGCCGGCGTGCGGTTGCCGTATATCCACTTAACGGCGGATCGGGTAACGGGCATCGTCTCCCGCGGCGGGTCCATCATGGCGAAGTGGTGCCTTGCCCATCACCGTGAAAGCTTTCTGTACACCAATTTCGAAGAAATTTGCGAATTGATGCGCCTCTATGACGTGTCATTCTCCCTCGGCGACGGGCTGCGTCCCGGCTCCATCGCCGATGCCAATGATCGCGCACAGTTTGCAGAATTAGAGACCCTTGGCGAGCTAACCAAAATCGCATGGGACCATGGCTGCCAGGTGATGATCGAAGGGCCGGGCCACGTGCCCATGCACAAGATCAAAGTGAACATGGACAAGCAACTCGCCGAATGCGGCGAGGCGCCGTTCTACACCCTTGGCCCCCTGACAACCGATATTGCACCCGGCTATGATCATATCACCAGCGGTATTGGCGCAGCGATGATCGGCTGGTTCGGCACCGCCATGCTGTGTTATGTGACGCCTAAGGAACATTTGGGCCTGCCTGACCGGGACGATGTGAAAGTGGGCGTCATCACCTATAAACTCGCCGCCCATGCCGCCGACCTCGCCAAAGGGCACCCGGCCGCGCAATTGCGCGACGACGCACTCTCCCGCGCACGTTTTGAATTCCGTTGGGAGGATCAGTTCAACCTCTCCCTCGACCCGCAAACCGCGCAGCAATACCACGACCAGACCCTGCCGAAGGAAGCCCACAAGGTCGCCCATTTCTGCTCCATGTGCGGGCCGAAATTCTGCTCCATGAAGATCACCCAGGATGTGCGCGATTACGCTGATGGGCTGAGCGACAATGAAAAGAAAGACCTTGAGAAACTTAGCCAAGAAGGCATGGCGGAGATGAGCGAGAAATATAAGGCGCTGGGGTCTCAGTTGTATTTGGAGAAGGAGTAGGGGGGACCGTTGCATTAACGTCGGGGCGTGAGACGTTTGTCCTAACCTGATTTCGTCATGCGGCTTCTGGAAATAACCCCTCGACAAAGCGCACTTCGCCTCTGACATCGTTGGGCGGATTGTACACATGCCCCCGCTTGATCGTTCGGATCGCTTTGAGAGTCGCTTTAGCTGTCCTTAGCGATTGAAAGCCTTATTTTCCGGATACCCGCACGTAAGTCTCATCGACGTACCAATCCAGGCCGCACGGACCTCGATGCGCGCATGAGCGCTTCGCCAGCTCAGGCCCAAACTTCACCACCCAGCGATTGATCGTTCCCGGGTCAACGTCAATCCCGCGCTCAGCAAGAAGGTCGCGAACGTCTCGATATGAGAGCGGATAACGGCAATACCAACGAACGGCCAAAAGGATCACGTCGGTTGGAAAACGATGTCGCTTGAAGGGGTTGATGATCATACCGGCTTCTCAAAACGCAAATACCACCACCATAAGCAACTTAACGCAACGATCTCCGCCCGCCGTGTGTCACGACAGGCGCGCACGCAAATTTCAGGGGAACTCCGACGGGGGGCCGCCCCGCTCAGTCGCTTTGATCGCCGGGGCAGGTCCAGGTGTAGCCGCCGGGCGGCAAAAGCCCGTCGATGTCGAAGTGGTCCTTGCAGTTGGCCGCCTGCAATTTATCCGTACACACCGCCGCAGGGGTGTCGCCGCATGTGCAGGCGAAATTGCCAGTCTCTCCGACGCATTTGACCCGCGGGCCCGTCGGGGCGTCGGCGAAATCCGAAGGCGCGTCGCCGGCCGGCGTCTTGGTGGCCGTCAGCGATTTGTGAAGACGCTTGCCGGAGGAAAGACCGCTCGCCGCGTCGACCGGTTCGACGCCGTCCGGACGGCTGTAGAGGGCGCCGGAGGCAATATCGTATTGGATTTCGCTCTCCCGGTTTCTCTTCAGAAAATCGAACGCATTGTTGCGTTCGTCGATCTCGGCCACGGCGGCGGGCTGATCGATACGCGCGTATAGCGTCCTGAGCCAGGCGACCGGGATGATCGACGGAACATGTAGTTCGTAGAACTCACCGGGCTTCAGGGCGGCGATCGGATATTCCTGTTTGATCGCATCTTGATCTTCCATGCGCATATAGATGCGCACATGGGTCGCGGCGGCGCCGGCGTTCCCTTTATTCCCGACAAGGAGGATCATCGACGTCCCGTCTTCAGGGTCGAAACCACCAGCTTCAGGATAGAGATCCGGCGCGGGTTCAGCGGCGACTTTGGCGCCGTCGATCGCCATTGACTTTGGCGCGCCCCCATCGCGGGGCGGTTTTGCGTCGCGCGGCGCGCTCAAATCCCGGGGCGGCGCTCCATCGCGCGTTTGCGCCGCATGGCCGGACACGAACATCGCCATCGCGGCGCAAACGACAAAAAACAGACGTAGCATGAGTTTCTCCTTGATTGAGTGCTGCCGGCCCACCGTCAACGCTGACGCACCGGACCGCCTTGCGTCGGCTCCTCGATTTCAATTTCGAAGACCGCTTCCAGAATCTCGACCCTATCTGCGCCATAAAAACTGCTCGGCTCACTGCCGATATCCGGCATGCCGCCGCGCAGCGGCGCTTCCGGCTCGTTCTTTTCCTGGTTGGACCAGTGTGCGACAGCGTGGCCATGAAGCGTGCCGCGGCATTCAAGGCTCCAGTTCTGGCCGCGCCCGTCCTTGATCGGGTCCGGGGCGAACGGACATCGCAAATGTTCGCGTTCCAGCGAGCCGCCTTTGTGGTATCGCACCAACACCGGATTGGTGGCGAAATCGTCTTTGGTCACCACATTCCAGTCATAGACTGTCTGAAATTTCTTGCCGCGATTGCGCGCCGAGGAGTCGTGATAGAGGGTGCGGTCCGGCTTGAACGTCCCGTGCGATCCGGTCCCGTATCCGACGGCGGCGGCGTAATGCCCGCCCTTTCGTTCAAGGCGCGGCGCGCTCCAGCGAAGTTTCTGCGGCGACGCCGCAATGCTGTTGGGGGCTTCGAATATCTTCTGCGTCAACGGAACGAAATGGCCGTGCAGCGTCACCACAATCGAGCGTCGATGCAGCGCGCTGTGGATGGTTTGCTCATCGGGCTTTTCAATGTCGAAAAAGAACGGCGCGCCGCGCGTATTCACTTTGCCTTTCAGTTCCATGTCGTAGGAAGACGTGACGCGAACGGCCTTGATGGGTACGTTCTTTTCACGGAGAAACTTGATGGCCCCGTTCAAGAGATCGTGGGCTTTTGTGCCTTTGCCTTCAGGGATGTCTGACCAGCCGTCGTCGTCTTCTTCCGGCTCAGTCACTGTTTTCATGTAGCTCCAGCCCAGAGTAAAGGCGAGTTTCATCGCGGCGGCGAAGGCGTTCGGCTCCGCGCTGATGTCCGGATAGGCGGTCTGCTCGAGCCAGATGATGTGGTTCGCCACGGCGGCGGGCCCGCAGAAGTCGGACGGAAAAAAACGCTGCGAATAACTGTAGCCTTCAGGCAATGGATGGCGCGCGCGCGCCGCATCGTCCATCTGGTCGTCTTTCCGGAACGAGGCATAGGTGGCGTGCTGATTGACGTCGGGCGTCGCGGCGACGCGATCGTCATAAGGCCGCGTTGGGATTGGGATCTTGCCGGGGCCGAGCTGTTCGTCTTCAGGGACTTCGCTCTTTAGCCCGGCGGGCGCGCCCGTATCGCGGGGCGGGGTCGTCGCTCGCACCGGCTTTACATCGCGCGGCGGTTTTGTGTCTCTTGACTGCTTTGTATCTTTGGGCGGCTCAGCATCCCGGGTTTGCCCAATGGCGGCGGGCGCGGCGAGGAGCGCGGCTAGACAAATAAAAGTTGGCAGTATCCGCATTTGCGTCTCCTGGCGTGTGCGTGTGGCGCGGGCCGGTCTTCCTTTCCAGAGAACGCAATGCAGCGTGACCGGCGCTGGGCTTGCTTCGTAACCGACATTTTCTTGACCTGTAGCTGCAGGTTCACCCGCTTTTGCCGATTTTGGTCGCAGGTCGTCGCCTGCGCTTAAGCGCCTTACGTCACATCGCTGCACAAGGGCGCTAGTCGTCATGGCGATTGCGCTTTCCAATCTGCCATCCATCACCCAGATTTTTTACGAAAATGTGTGAAGATTCTTCTGGGAGGAACTTAATGAATGCATACGCCCCTTCTCCCCCCTTCGCGAAAGAAGCGGCGCTATACGTTAAAGTTAATCCAAGCGTTGCTACTAACGCTGCGCTCCTTTTAAAAAACGACACAATTGTATCTCTCTCCCCTCGTTAGATCGTCATTACTGACGCTCCCGACACGCAGAATAAGAGATGACGTTGACCTTGAATTGTACGTTTGCGACAAAAAGCTGGCGTTGCCAGGGACCGTTGCATTATCGTCGGGGCGTTATATGTTTGTCTTGACCGGGTTTCGTCATGCGGCTTCTGGTAATAACCCCTCGACAAAGCGCACTTCGCCTCTGACATCGTTGGGCGGATTGTACACATGCCCTCGCTTGATCATTCGGATCGCTTCAATCGCCTGGCGGAAGAAGGTCCGCGACGCATTTTCGGCCGCGTCCAATATTGTCGTATACCTCATTATTCTAGAACCACAGGGCAGCGCACCCTTCATTACCCAAAAATGAACCTCGCTGCGCGTCTTTGACACCGCCATCAAGTTCGATAACGAGCGACGCCTCAACGCAGGCGAAATAGTGTGTTGGCGACGAAATCGAAAACCACCTATTTATTTTGTTCGCCAGCGGCGCAGGGCGAGTGCTTTTTTCGGTTCCCGATCCCTCTTGCGGCATCTAAGATAGGGTCTTCATTTACAAAAAGAGGCCCCCATGCTCATCACCGGTTTATATGCAGGTCTTGCCGGCATGTTTCTCGTTTTCCTGTCGATCCGCGTTGTTGGTCATCGCCGGTCGAAAAAGATCTCCGTTGGCGCAAGCGGCGATGCGGAGATGGAACGGGCCATGCGGACCCAGGCGAATTTTGTGGAGTATACGCCGTTGGCGCTCATCATGTTGGGCGTCAGTGAGCTGAATGGTTTGCCCGCCTTCGGCGTTCACCTGCTCGGCGGCGCCTGGATTGTGGCACGCATCGCCCATTTCATTGGTTTTTCAAGCGTCAGCGGCCCGATGATGTTTCGCGTCGCGGGCACAGCGGCGACATTCTCGCTGCTGTTAATTTTAGCGCTCGTGGTCATCGCTCAGTTTTTTGGATTGTTCACGGCCGTCTAACCCAACCGCGCACTGTTGCGTTGATGCGCAACAACCTCCCGCTTGCTTGTTGGTCATGCTAAGGACCCTGCATGACCAACAAAAATCGCGAATTCGATGTTATTGTTTATGGCGCCTCTGGCTTTACCGGCCGGCTTGTCGCTGAATATCTGAACGACAGCTATGGCCTTAACGGCAACGTTAGATGGGCCATGGCGGGGCGCAACGCTGGGAAGCTGGGCGAGGTGGCGGCGGGGATCGGCGCGGACACCGCACCGTTGATCACCGCAGATGCGGCAGACCCCAAATCCCTCGGTGAAATGGCGCGGCGCGCAAGCGCGGTGATCACGACCGTCGGCCCATACCAACGCTATGGCGAACCATTGGTGGAGGCGTGCGTTGCAGCGGGAACGGATTATGCCGACCTCTGCGGCGAGCCCCCCTTTATGCGGCGGATGATTGATCGTTATTCGGATGACGCCCTCGCATCGGGTGCGCGTATCGTCCACTCTTGTGGGTTTGACTCCATTCCTTTCGATCTTGGAGTTTACTACGTCCAAAACCTCGCCCGGGCGAAATCCGGTGGGCCGGCGCCCCTCGTCAAGGGCCGGGTTCTGGCGGCGAAGGGCGGCGCCTCCGGCGGCACCGTCGCGAGCGCGCTTGCCACCATGGAAAACATTCGCGACCCCCATGTGCGCCGGGTCATGGGCGATATTTACGCCCTCGCCCCCGACGAAGCGGCGAACCGCCCGCGCCAACCCGATGCAAACACCCCCCATTATGATCGCGATACGCGCAAATGGGTTGCGCCGTTTATCATGGCGGCGATCAATGCACGGAACGTCCATCGCTCTAACATGTTGATGGGCTACCCCTATGGCGAAGATTTTCAGTACTCGGAGATGATGACAGCCCCCAATGCGCCCGCCGCCTTCGCCATCGCTGGCGGGCTTGGCGGCTTCGCCGGGGCCATCGCCTTTCCGCCCAGCAGAGCGGCGCTGAAGTCATTCGTACTGCCGAAACCGGGCGAGGGGCCCACCAAACAACAACGGGACAACGGGTTTTACAAAGTCCTCTTCACCGCCAAAACAGCCGATGGTGAGAATGTCAGCGCCATCGTAAAGGGCGATCGCGACCCGGGCTATGGCTCCACATCGAAACTAATCGCTGAATCGGCCCTTTGCCTCGCCTTTGACGTTGATCGCGATGAAACACCGGGCGGGGTGACAACACCCGCCGCCGCCATGGGTGACAAGCTGATCGAACGATTGCACAAAAACGCCGGTCTCACCTTTGAGCCCGCGTAACATCTGACAAGCAACGCTCCACGAGGAGGTCATCACCATGGCAATCGCCCTTCTTTCCGTCGGCCTGATGGGGCTACTTTTGTTCGTCTTAGGGCTGAATGTTTCGCGCGAGCGCCGGTCGGTCATTATCACTCAGCATGAGGCGGAAGCCGACCCCAAAAGCGCCCTGCGAAAGGCCATTCGGGCCCACGGGAACTGCGTTGAATATGTGCCGATGCTGTCTTTGATGATCCTGGCGCTGGGTCTGCGCCTGCCCATCGTGCCGTTTTGGGTGGCGGCGCTGATGATCGCCGCCGTCGCGTTTCGGTATATCCACGCCTTTGGCACAATCACCGGCGAGACAGTGTACAGCCCAACCCCCTTCAAATTTATCGGCGCGGTGGGCACCTATCTTGTGGGCGGTTTGCTGGCCGTTACCCTGATCGTGCGGGCGGCGGGCCTCCTGTAATTTTCGCCCGATCGGGCCCCGCCGACCTGCATCACCCCCTGATCTGCGCCAATCTGGGTTTATGATCAACGGGTGATCCAGCGCACACCGACTAGGTCATTTCCCTGTTTATCCTGGGTTCGGTCGCCCTCTGCGCCGCTTCGCGGATAGGGCGCACCGTCCATGGGCCGTGCGCCCATCACCGTCATTAAGGGGAGATTTCCATGATTCAGACCACGCAGAAATATATGATGCTCACCGCCATTTCCTTGGCTGCTGTCAGCCCGGCATTGGCGCAGAAAAATCCAAATCTTCAAATCCCAGAGGCCGCCCGCGACGCCATCGTGAAAGAATTGCCAAGGGCTAATCTCAAATTGAAAACAGGCGAAGAACGTGCGCGCGCCGCCGGCTGCGTGAAAAGCCAAACCTACAACACGCAAAACGTGAACCGTTATTCAACCGCCTTCACGGTCGCGACCTCCAGCGGGGATAAGACGTTTAATTTCGAGCGGGACGAAATTCGGTTTATTCCGCCGGGTGCGGGGTTGCCATTACCGTCACGGGCGGAAACCCTGCAATGGGAGCATTTGATTGACACCATTCAATTGGCGGCGTCCACGCGTACCCAACTGCTTGTGGATTATACAACGCCCTCGAATGAAGTGTTCGGCATCTTTGTTCTTTGGGCGTCCAAATGCGTTGATTAAACACTGCTTGAACGGGTGGCGGGGCACTTTGGCCGGCCACTCGTTCGTTTTCACCCACTAATATGCATCACAACTTCTCGTTGGTGTCGGGCGCGACGGTGTTCAAACAGGTAAATGCCCTGCCAAGTCCCGAGCGCTAGGCGCCCGTCAGTCATCGGGATCGATAGTGATGTCGCCGTCAACGCGGCTTTGATATGGGCGGGCATATCGTCTGGTCCCTCCGCCGTATGACGCAGCCACCCCATGCCATCTGGCGCAAGGCGCTGGAAGAACTCCTGAAGATCCGCTTGGACATCCGGGTCGGCATTCTCCTGGATCACGAGGGAGCAGGAGGTATGTCGCACAAAGAGGGTTAAGAGGCCGACCTCAATGTTGCTTGCGCCTACAAAAGCAATGGCCTGCGCGGTCATTTCATAAAGACCGGCGCCATGCGTCGCGATATGGGCAGCATGCTGCCGCGGGTTTAAGTGCGCCATGTCCGTCCGCCCAAGATGTCTAATCAAGCCACGCTTAGTACCTAGCAAAATTGCTGATATCGGAAACGTACTCGGAAGCTGCGATGGTTTAAACAGACTTCAGACGAAAGTTGATAAACAAAATCCCCCGCCGATAGGCGAGGGATCAGTTTCAAGTGTAGAGTTTTATCGGTCTTAGCAGGTTCCGTTATTGGAACAATCAAACTGGATGTTGACGTGGGCGCGGCGATTAAGCAGATCCGCCACACCGTCGCCGGTTGGGATACGCGGATCCAGTTCACCGAAGGACATGGTCATCACAAGATCGCCTGGGACGCCAGCGTTCAGAAGCGCGCGCCTCACCGATTGCGCCCGGCGTTCCGCCAGCTTGTCATTGTACGCGACAGCGCCGGCCCGGTCGGCATGGGCGGAGATCTTTACGCTTGTCACACCGTTCTGGATAATGGTGTTCGCCGCCTGATTGATGATCTGTTGGCCTTCGGCCGTGATCGTTGATTGATCAAAGTCGAACAGGACGATGTAATCCTGCGCGGCGAGGGGCGCGCGGACAACCGGCGCAGGCGCCGCCGCTTGGCGCATCAGCGGTAACTGGCAATTATGCCGACGCGCTTTTTTGGAGCCGCGCTTAATCCACTGCGGACATTTAGGATGCTGATCCTGTGGCCACATATGCTCGAAGCCATCAAGATGGGCCACCGCTTTCACAAGATCGCCGCGTAAGGACGGAAGGTATTCAGCCAACGTTGCAACAGAGCGAATGTTCTCGCGCAAGGTACATTGTTCATCGATATTCGACTTGCCAAAGCCAAGGCCGATCCCGAACAGACCATCGTTCCCTGAGCCAGACGCCGTGACAGAAGAACCCTGGCAGACTGCAACCGGCAACGTGGCAAGATCAATCGCGTCGTAGTCAAGCGCGATTGCATTGACGTTTGTGTCGCCGCCATTGATCGTGGTTGAATTGTTGTTCGCTGCAGCATTGTTGAGATCGTTGGTGGAGTTGCCGGCGCCGCTCACAGCCCCGCCTGCACCACCGGCGCCGCCAGCGCCGCCTGACCCAACATCAATGTTGTTGGTGGAGTTACCGGAAGCATCGTTTGACACATTGTTCGTGTTCGATGAATTGCCGGACCCGTCATTTGACGCGCTATTGGTATTCGTTGAGTTACCAGACCCGTTATTAGATGCGCTGTTTGTGTTGGTGGAGTTGCCCGACCCATCGAGGGAGCTGTTGCCAGCGCCGCTCACGCTTGCATTGCCGACATTGTCGAGGGCGCTTGAGCTGGAGGCGTTCCCAAAGTTATCCAATGAGTTCGAGCTTGAAGCATTTCCGACATTGTCGAGCGCACTCGAGCTAGACGCGTTGCCCACGTTATCGAGCGCACTTGAACTTGAGGTATTACCGACGTTCTCAAGGGCGTTCGAACTCGTGCTAGGGCCCGAACTTGCCGAGAATGTGCTGTTGGAACCGTTCGACAGGTGGTTGCGATTGGACAGACTATTGCTTGCCGCATTCGCTAGATCGATTGAATTGGAATTGCCAACATGGTTTTTATTGCCAACGCTATTTTGGAATCGGCCGCTTACATCTCCATTTGTCGCAGAGGAATTGCTGGCAGCGTGACCGCCTTTAGCATGTCCGCCGTTGGCAGTGCTCGTTGCGCGACCGCCTGTAGCGTGCCCGCCGCCAGAGATGCTGTTCGACTTGCTGCCAGAATGGCTATTTGACTGACTATTAGAGTGACTGGCGGATTTACTCGCCGCCCGACTATTCGACAGGCTGGCCGATTGACTGGCGGCTTGACCGGCGGTCGCTGATCCCGCCACCCCGCCATGATTATGCACCGGTGCGCCTTTTACATGGGTTCTGTTGTCGGTCGGCTGGTTTACGACAACCGCCACATCAGGATCCCGCAACGCGGGACGACCTGTCGCGCCAACAGGCGCTGTCATCATTGCTATACTGAGCGTTGCCCCACCCAGCAGAAGTGCTCTTTTCATCCCCAACATCTTTCACGCCTTTCTACGCCGACCAGGACGTCTAAACCCACTGGCGCGGGCGACTTGCTCGCCCGTCGCGTTAACACTTTAGAAACCTAGTTGGGGAGGTAGCAGGGAGCTTGCCATGTTAAGGAAATTGGTGCCGACTATCGCCAAAGTAATCGCCGTGGGCCTTTATCATACACCGCAAGAAACGAAAATTATCAAGCAAAATCAAATTATTATGGAAATATGTTTTTGATATCAAAAATTCAGCAAACGGCGCTTCCCGCTCGCTCGCTGGTTAGAATTAACGGCGTCCAACTCCTTAGCGCGCCGAATTGTATCAGATTTGCACAAAAATCAGTTCGCCGATGATTCAAGGTTAATGAGACGTTTCCCGAATAGAACCAATCACGGCAATATTGGCTTTACCCAATAAAACGGGGCGTTAAGACACAAAGGACCAAACAAGGTGCAACGCCCTATCCGCAGTGAATCCGTGTGATAACCCCGTCCTTGTTGACAATGAAATTGAGCCTCTCTGGGACATAATCTTGTGGGACCAACATGTTCGGCGCGATGACACGGTGCGTTAGATCCGTCGGCAAGGTAACCGCGGCGATGTTATCCCCAATAAACGTTTCATATTCGCGCACTGCGCAGACGGTGTCTGGCCCATCCAACAACGTGTTGTCTTGGGTGGTTTCTTTACCCGTATCATTCGGGTCCTGCTCAGAAACCGATTCCGGAATGCTCTGATAGGGAACGGTGTCCCCGTGCTGACTACAGGCCGCGCCAGCAATGAAGGCGAAAAGGGATACCCCAAATCTTGATCGTAAACGAGGCGTCATAGAGGTCTCCAGCATGGATCTATGTTTCAGCTTCGATGTGGAGGGTAAGGAATTACAACCGCTTTGGCGATCGTCTGTTATCGACCGCGCGATTGACACGCCCGGATTATGCAAAATGTGCGCTTTTTGCTTGACCGGGCTAAACAATGTATATACATTGCCATCACATCGCATAGCGTTATCGAGACGCTCAACATCATAGGCGGCAGTCAAATGGCTGACGGTACTAAGAAAAAAAATAAAAAGGACAGCCAGCTCGTCATCCGCATCAAGCGGGAAGAGCGTGATCGGTTTATTTCGTTATGTGATGACCTCGACACCTCGGCGGCGCGTGAAATCAGGCGCTTTATCAAAAGCTTCATTACGGAGCATCCGACAAGGGACTGATTTTAGACCGCCGATTCCTTCCTGCGGATACAACTGTGTATCGGGAAGGCGACTACCCTAAAAACCTAAGGAGAAAAAAATGGCTAAAAAGCAAATCAAGAAACTGAAATCTGAAATCAAGAACCGCAAAAAAGCGATCAGCAAGCATCAGAGCAAAATTAAAAAAGCAAAGAAGCGCCTTAAAAAAGCGTAACTTAACAACTATCAAAAAGAACGGCGTCTGCTTAGACGCCGTTTTTTTTGATCTATCGTACTATTTTGGCCGCCTGGTCACGCAACCTAAGCGATACAAGTTCGCTTCGGAGGGGCAAGAAATCGTGACTTCACAGCACTTTTACCGTATAAATTCGCTATCGACCGACGTCCGTTTTGCCTTGCCTGACCGACCTTCGCCCCAGGGTACTTGTTTTGGGGCCGAATAAAGCTCTCGCTACCCAAGACATGTTGTTCGATGTCCAGTCCTCTCTTTAGCCTTTAACAAGGGCGATAGTGGGGGCGATGGCGCCGGATAGGCCGGCGTCAGAACGCCATGTTTTGAAGGAGTTTCGAATGGCGACAGGCACGGTAAAGTGGTTCAACACCACGAAAGGTTATGGATTCATCCAGCCAGATGAGGGCGGTAAGGACGTTTTCGTCCATGCATCCGCCGTTGAACGGTCTGGCATGGGGCCGTTACAGGATGGTCAAAAGATCGAATATGAGATCTCTACGGAACGCGGCCGGGAAGCGGCGGCGAATCTAAAAGCGATCTAATTGATCGTTTTTTGACTTAAGTAAATCTACCTGTAAGGCGCTTCAATCGGAGCGCCTTTTTTGTTTGGTCCAAGGCTAGTTTCTACAGGCGTTAATTCCGGATGCTATTACCGCCATTTTGACCGGTCTGTCCGCGATGGCGCAGCGCATGGTCGGCAAGAACACAAGCGGTCATCGCGACAGCTACCGGGACAGCGCGGATACCAACACAAGGGTCGTGGCGACCTTTGGTTTGAATATCGGTTTCCTCACCCGTTTTCGTTACAGTTTTTCGCGGCGTCAAAATCGAGGAGGTCGGCTTGACCGCGAACCGCGCCACAATCGCCTGGCCCGTTGAAATGCCGCCGAGCACACCGCCGGCATTATTTGATAAAAACTGAGGCCCATCATTCCCCATGCGGATCTCATCGGCGTTGGCTTCACCCGATAACGCGGCTGAGGCCATCCCGGCGCCGATTTCAACGCCCTTTACCGCATTAATGGACATAAGGGCCGCAGCGAGATCAGTATCGAGTTTACCATAAACGGGCGCGCCCCAACCGGGCGGCACGCCATCAGCGTCAACCTCGACCATAGCGCCAAAGGAGGAGCCGTTTTTCCGGGCCTCATCAAGGGCGCTCTCCCAATCGATCGCGGCTTGGGGATCCGGACACCAAAAGGGGTTGTCGTCTACCGTCGCCCAATCCATCCGACCACGGTCGATCAAATGAGGCCCCATCTGGGTGAGGCCCGCTTTGATGGTGATTCCAGGAAAAATCGCATCGAGCACGGCTTTCGCCACCGCGCCAGCCGCCACCCGCGCCGCCGTCTCACGGGCGGACGACCGCCCGCCGCCGCGATAATCGCGAAATCCGTATTTGGCGTCGTAGGTAAAATCAGCGTGCCCTGGGCGATACTTGTCCCGGATATCGGAATAGTCTTTTGATCGCTGATCGACGTTTTCAATCATCAAGCTGATGGGCGTCCCCGTCGTACGCGGCCCATCGGTGCGGTCATCTTCAAAGACGCCAGAGAGGATCTGAACCTGATCCGGCTCACGGCGTTGAGTGACAAATTTCGACGTGCCCGGCCTGCGCTTATCCAGATCAGCCTGGATCATCTCTGCGGTCAGCAATATGCCCGGCGGGCACCCGTCAATCACACAGCCAAGCGCCGGCCCATGGCTTTCACCCCAGGTCGTCACCCGAAAGAGGTGGCCAAAACTGTTGTGGGACATCGGGGTTTATACTCCTATCTAACCGGGCGTCGCGTCGCCAAAGCGTCTATCTATAGCAAAAAAGCGGTGAAAGAACGGTTCCTGACGATCTCCCTGACTATCGTACGCAGAAACAGGGTCAAAACGACCGGTTGAGAGGCGCTATCGGGCGCGTCTATGACATGGGAGAAGTAGATAGGTGAAACCGCACGCCCATGCCACAAGATCCCATCATTCCCCCAACACCGAGCGATGAGTACTACCGCGTCGATGAAGATCAAGGCGATGTCTTCGCGGCAGACGATCCACTGGCGCTCTTTCGCGATTGGTTGGCCCTCGCAAAAGAAAAAGAAATCAATGACCCAAACGCGATGGCGCTCGCTACCGTTGATGGGGCCGGGACGCCCGATGTTCGCATGGTCTTGCTGAAGGACCTAACGGAGGACGGGTTTTCGTTTTTCACAAATTCCACCAGCGCCAAAGGGCGCCAAATAGGGAAAACGCCCCAAGCAGCGCTCTGTTTCCACTGGAAATCCATCCGGCGGCAGGTCCGCGTGCGGGGGACGGTGCAAGAGGTGAGCCCCGCCGACGCCGACGCCTATTTCGCGACGCGTGCGCGCGGGGCGCAAATCGGCGCTTGGGCGTCCGACCAATCATCAACCATGCCCGATGATGACGCCCTTACCCGCGCCATTGCTGAAACGGAAACACAATTTGAGGAAACGACCCCCACCCGGCCGCCCCATTGGACGGGTTACCGCTTGAGGCCAACCGCGATCGAGTTCTGGGTCAATCGACCCTACCGTTTGCATGATCGGCTCCTGTTTGAGCAAGAGGAAGGGAAGGGCGACAATGGATATTGGCGCAAAAGCCGTCTCTATCCTTAAAGGGTTGGGGGGCCTTCAAACGATTTGGGGAACGCCGACCTTTTGCAAGCGGCCGGTATCCGCCTTTCTCAAGGAGAAACTCGCCCTCTTTGAAAACGATGGGTACGTTGTATTTAATCAACCTATTGATCACGCAGACATCGACGCGTTTTGGTGCGAGGTCCTTGCTTTAATGGAGACGGAACCAAACCTGCGCTTTTCGCGGGGGACGGAAATATTGACGAATGAAGAGCGCTGGTCCCGCATGGACATTCCCGACCGGCCGGTAATACGCGCCATAGATATTGAGCGATATTCTTCCCGTGCGCCGGCGTTATTTCTTCATCACCAAATTGTTGAATTCCTAACGGCTTACTACCAAGCGCCGCCAACCTGCCTTCAGACCCTCGTTTTTGAAAAAAGTTCAGAACAGGGACTACACGCTGATAAGTATCTCGTCTCGCCCGCGACCGCTGGCGAGGACTACGATCGGGATAGCTTGGTCGCGTCCTGGGTCGCCTGTGAAGATGCTGATGACGATAATGGCGCGCTGATCCTGTATCCCGGAAGCCATCATATACCGAAACCGCAATTCGATGATTTTAAGAACAATAATAAAGCCTACACAGATGCATTAGGGGCAATTTGCGATGACGCCGGCATAAAGCCGAAGCGGTTTTACGCCAAAAAAGGCGATGTCCTGTTTTGGCACGCCGACCTTGTTCACGCAGGCGGTGCTATACTGGACATTGATCGAACGCGGCGCAGCCTTGTTTCACATTATGCGCGCTTGTCACCCCTTCATCCCAATTTGGATAAGAATAGGCGCCGCCGAAAGTATAACGGCGGTGCTTATTTTCTGTAACTCTCTGTTTTTTCTTAATTGAATGGGTATAAAAATTGCGCCGTGAGGATTAATTGAGGGGGTCCCATGCATATCTTGATCGCTATTGTAACGGCCATCGTCGGCGCTGCCTGGTGGTTTAGCCGCCGTTCCGATGCCGCGCGCCAGGGCGGGGAAGCGATATCTGATGTAAAAGGCATGTGGCGGTCGGGAAAATGGTCCCGCCAGGTGTCCAAACGCCTGGTGGAAAATCTGGAGGATCCACGCGAGGCAGGCGCGGTGCTTCTCTATCAGATGGCCGCTTACGACGGCGCCGTCACCGAAGCGCAGAAAACCGCTATCAAAGAAGTCATGCACCAGGAGTTCGGCGCCGATGACGCCGTTGGCGAGGAGCTATACGCCTTCGCCCGCATGGCGACCGGCCAAGTCACCGACGCCGGAGACGCGTTACGCAAATTGCTCACCCCGATCCAGGACGCCTGCAGCGCATCGGAGAAAACCGCTCTTTTGGAGATGATGGCGACGGTCGCAAAGGTTGAAGGCCCGCTCAACGACAAACAAACGCGCTTAATTGAAAACACAAAACGCCGGCTTTTCCCAAGTTGAGTTAACGAATGGAGAAACCGGGCTCGGTCTCCGCTTACGATCGGTTGCCGCTCCTTGCTTTTTCCAGCAACGCATCGTGATAAATATCAGATAAGAGCGCATGGCGCCGAAGTTGAACATCGACGGCGGCAGATCTCCCGATTCCGGTTGCGTTGTATTAAGGATATGAAAAGTAGTGCTTTTCTCCGATCCATCTTTTTGGGTTTTCTTTGCCGGCGTCGTTGCCCTTTACGTGATGCTACCTCATCGCTGGCAAAACCGTATGCTGTTGGTCGCCAGCTACGTATTCTATTCGGCATGGGATTGGCGATTTCTGAGCTTAATCATAATCAGTACCGTTACTGACTATATTATCGGCAAAAGACTCCACGAAGAAATCCGAGAAAAGCATCGTCTACGATACTTATTGATGTCGCTCGCCGTCAATCTCGGGATCCTTGGGATCTTCAAGTATTTCAATTTCTTTGCAGGTTCATTTGTAGGCTTATTAGCGCCATTAGGGATTACGCCCAATGACTTAACATTGAACATCATCCTACCTGTCGGGATCTCTTTTTATACTTTCCAGACAATTAGCTACACCTTTGATATTTATCGAAAACAGCTAAAGCCCTGCCACAACTTCTTGGACTTTGCCCTGTTCGTCGCGTTCTTCCCGCAACTTGTGGCAGGGCCCATCGAACGGGCGCGCAACCTTATCCCGAACGTTGTGAACCCTCGCACTCTCAGCTGGGACAAAACCGGGCGCGGGGTCGTGCTATGCCTTATTGGGTTGATCAAAAAGGTCGTCATCGCAGACGCCATCTCGGGCATTGTTGATGGCGTTTATGGGCCCGGCGATCCGAGTAGCGCCGCCGTTTACACGGCGACAGTTTTATTCGCCGTGCAAATTTACTGTGACTTTTCTGGGTATACGGATATCGCCCGAGGAATTTCGAAAATCTTGGGTTTCGAGTTGATGCGCAACTTTGCGCAACCATATTTTTCGACATCGCCTCAATCTTTTTGGCGCAGATGGCATATCAGTCTTTCAACATGGCTTCGCGACTACCTATACATTCCCCTAGGCGGCAATCGGGGAAGTGAAACAAAGACCTACCGAAATCTCATTCTAACAATGCTCTTAGGCGGCTTATGGCACGGCGCCGCATGGACCTTTGTAGCCTGGGGATTGTTCCATGGCGGCATGTTGGCGGTCCATCGTAGGTTTGGCGCTATTCTGGAGACACCGGCCCAACTCGGTAAGCTTGGGCAAACCATCCTGAAAACCGGGAAACTCATCGTTTTTTTCCATTTAACCCTTTATGGCTGGTTGTTGTTTCGCGCGGTCTCTTTTGAACAAGTGGCCTCGTTCTCCGGCAAACTTCTAAACCTTCCGGCTTGGGCGTCTGATCTTAGCGTTTTCGCTAGTGTCCCGACCTCCGCCCTCATCGGTGTTGTTTTTATTCTTAGTTGGGATTTGATAACCGAGGTAACCGGGAAGATACGTTTTTATGAGGAGTGGCCGCTATTTGTTCGGGCCGCCCTGTATGCCGGGATGATCTATCTCCTTGCCTTTGGCGCCACGCCGGCCACGGGTGATTTCATCTATTTCCAGTTTTAACGCGTCGGAAAGTGTCGACCATTTCATCGTCGAGAGAGCATCATGAATAGTCGTCTTCAGCTTGTCATTTTGACCCTTCTCCTACTCATCGCCATGGATGGCTTTGTGGCAGGCGGTCTTTACATTCTCGACAAAACTGGGCGGGGGGAGGCGTTAATTCAGTATTTTGACTATGGCCGAAGTACGCCTGGCAAAATCGCTCAGTGGGCCAAAAATCCGGATCGACGGGATTCTCTTTTGCACGTCGCCTGGCGCGATGAGATTAAAGAGCGCTCACAAATCGAATTCGAAACCACTGTCTCGACGGCGCCGGTCATCCGCGCTTATGGCATGTCATTCGTGAAAGACATTCTTCTCGCCGCCCAAAAGCAGGACGATAACCTTGTTCTCGATTTTCATACCGGACCGGGCGCACCGGCGAATTTCACGTATACGGTATTTAAAGATGATAGGCCCTTTCGCCGCGAAGGCGATATTGCCGTTTTGGGCGTTCTATCGAGCAGCGTCCCAGCCCTCGCCGCCATGTCAAACCGAAGCTGGGTCTTTGAACAGCCGGGCCCGTTCACCTATCCAGTTTACGACGTTGATGAGAGAGGAGCGCTCAGCCGAATAGATCCCCTGGTGCAAACCCAGGAAGATCAAGCGCGCCTCACTGAAGACGCATCCTTTGCGGCCGCCTGGCGTCGACAACAACAAGAGCATGATGCTTTTTATGCGCCGATCACCATGGAAGGGGAATTTCTCGACGCGTCGCCTTTTGCCCGTTTGGTCAGGCGGTATTTCTCCAAGCGGCATATTTCTGCAAAGAAAAAGGAAATGGTTGCGGAGAATTCAGCGCATACTGCATATCCTTGGCGTCAGGTTCTATCCGCGATGGTGCAAGATTTTGCGCAAGAAGCCAAAGCCGACGGCCAGATTCCTGTGGTTTTTCTAATCGCTACGCGCGGAGAAAAACTTCCCTTAAATAGTGCGCTTAAGGCGGCCGCTGCCGAAAGCGGCGCCTATATTCTTTGGACGGGCGATCACATCTCTCAATACAAAGCCGCGAATTTCAAACCGGATGGGCATTATACATCACAAGCCAATGCTGTCCTCGGTGAAGCGTTCACAGCGCTCTTGGAAAAAGCTCGCAACGACGCCCTATAGGTTACTAACACGGAACGGCGTTGATAGGGTTAGAGCATCAACGCTTTCATCGACTTCAGCCACCACGGCCCCCGTTTCAACAAGACGAATTAGATGCGCCAAGACGTTAAGGGCAGCGGCGCCGTGTAAACGCGGATCAACATCCGTATACATTGCTGGGACAATTTCCTCGCGGATGCGCGAACGGCCGGCTTTTAGTTGCTGTAAAATCTGGCCGTCACGGATGCGCCGATGGGTGCGCACCGCCCGGGTGAAACGCTGTGGGTTTTCAATGGGCGCGCCATGGGTCGGGTAGTATCGCGTATCGTCCCGCGACAGTAATTTATCGAGACTGTCAAAATAATCCCCCATATGACCGTCAGGGGGAATAATCACCGTCGTCGCCCACCCCATGATGTGATCACCTGTAAAAAGCGCTTTTTCTTGGCGGAGGCCGAAACATAAATGATTGGAGATATGGCCGGGGGTATGGACCGCTTCGATGGTCCAATTCTCGCCATTGATCACATCGCCATCGACCAGCACTTCATCGGGCGCATAGTCGTAGTCGGCGCCTTCTTCCAACGCCGGGTCGTCTTCTCCGGGTTTGCGTGCTGGATGCGCGCTGAAGCCATAAAGCGGGGCGCCGGTCGCCTCGGCCAAGGCGCGCGCGCCGCCGCAATGATCCCGGTGGGTATGGGTGATTAGAATGTGACTTACCGTTTGCCCGTCAACCGCCGCCAACAACGCCGTTATGTGAGCCTCATCATCTGGTCCCGGATCAATCACCGCCACTGATTGGCGCCCAATGATGTAAGTGCCTGATCCCGTATACGTAAAAGGACCCGGATTGCGCGCCACCACACGACGAATTAGGGGCGAGACCTGATCCACCGCGCCGTAGTCGAACTGGAAATCTTTTACGAAAGGAATAGGCTCGGATGCTTCGCTCAAATGGGCCACCGTTGCAGTCATTGACGCAAACCATGACGTAACTGGCGTCGTTGAACATGATACGTCAGGTAATAAACGGTTGTAAAACGGCGCATGGGCGTTTCACAAGGGCGCAGTGGCGTTGATGGTTAGGCGGCGTTTTTCTTACCCGAGCGGCCCGCTTTGAGCGCATCGTCAACCATCGCGCCAAATGCCTCGGCAAGGCCCCGCATTGCGACGAGCTTTTGCGCGCCTGATAGGGGCGAGGGCGGACCCATATCGGTTTTGTTCGCGTCGACGATGTAAATACGACCGTCTTCCCGGTTGCGCAGCATATCAAGGGCACCGAAATCCAGCGCCATGGCGCGCGCAAAGGCGAGCACCTTGTCCTGTTCGTCTTTTGACAGCACCGTGTCGGCATCGACGACATCAACGCGATGGTTCTCGTTGGAGAAGCGCACGTCGACCGTCCGGCGTTTGAGATATACAAACGGGATCTTGCCGCCAACAATTGGCGTACTGATGTCTATAAAGTCATTGCCGTCAAAGGTGTTGTCCACAAGACGTTGATAAACACGATCACTTCGCGGCGCCTCTAGGGGGCAGTTAACGATGCGCCCATCATGCTTCCCATTGGCTTCAGATTTCTCCACCGCTGGGCCCTGATACGACATCGGGTCGATGGCGAGGGAATATCCGAAGGTTTCTTCGAACAAGCGCGCGACGACGCTTTTGCGTATGTCATAACAGCCTGCGTTAAACGCGGCGCCGGCCGACGGCGCGGCGGGGGGCGCGGTCAGAAATTCACGGTCTTCAAAGTAAAAATGCAAATCCGCTTCGGTTGGATCATCGACGATTTTAACATCGGCAAGCTGGCAAACCGGCCAAATCGCATAGTAAGACCTTGGTTTTTTTGGGAAAAATGAAATTCGCGCCCGAGGTTCGCGTCCGCGAATAAACCGGGTCGCCCGCACGCCTTGGATAATCCCAATGAATGACCCAATGCGGAGGACGTTTTTGACGAGATCGGTTGTGACAGGGATTTCCGCCCCTGTTTCTTTGGCGATGATTTGGTTACCGGAAATTTCAAAATCGTCTAACATAAACTCAATGCCTGGCGACAAAAGGATGACAGCCCCGTACCGCTGTTGCGGCGCATCATCAATTTAAATCAGATACTTTAAACAACAAGACCAATGAGACCGGTTTCGGCTCAAGAACTCTGACTTTTAAATAAACTAAACGAGAGTTTAGAGCGAGTGGAGAGCCGGTTTCGGCCTTTTGCCGCCGAAATCATACTTATCAGTTTGTTTTCCGGGGTTGTTTCGATGCCGGGTCTTTCTTTTGTAGGACCGACATCTAGAAAAATTTGGTCTCACGGTGGCGCCGTATAGCGACCGGCATCTTGTTTGCGTTTTCCCATGGCATGTGTGCCAATCGTAAACAAAAGATTATCGCCTCTCGCCCGGCCCTAGGGGCCAGTCGTCGTGGCGGTTTCGGAAAGACCGTCATCGCGGCCAGTGCAGCGATGTTGAGCCTTTCCCCCGTTTTCGCCCAATCAACGACGGCATCTCATAGCGGCGGCGTCGCCCTTGGGGCCACAGAAGGGGGCATCGCCAGCGAAGCGTTTGTGCTTGCCCCGCCAAACTACGCCTATGTGGCGGCAACCACCGCCGGCAGTTTTGTGGATTGCGGGGATGCGATGACATCACGCCGAACAGATAAAGACGGGCGGGATGCAACCCCCCTCACTTGCGGCGTCACGTTAACGGAAACCGTGGTCATTCCCGCAGCGTCAGCGAGCGCTCGGTTGATCATCCATTATTGAGTGCAGGACGGGATCGCCGATCCAAGGCGGACCCAAACCTAGCGCCCTTTGAAACTATTGAACGAGAGGAAAATCGCCAAAGAGGGGAACAAAATCCGGCCGGTCTACTCGCGCATTTTTAACGTGGGGGCGCTGGAGTGGAACCAACCGGACCGCCGGTCATCGTTCTTGCAAGCTTTCCAGCATGGGACGGTGGCCGGCGATTTCATATCCAGCATCGGCGGCGGCGGCGATAATCGTATCGAGAGATTGACCAGCGCGCGCCGCTACGAGAGCCCACACGATTGTGGAGCGCATGCCAGACTTACAATACCCCAGCGCCTTTCCCGGATGCGCCGCCCTTGCCGCGGCAAAAGCGTCTAATTGTTCAAAGGAGAGGCCAGCTGGCCCGACCGGGATGTCAACGTAACCAATGCCGGCAGCCTGCGCCGCCGCTTCGATCTCCGCGCCGGAAGGTTGCCCCGGTTCTTCCCCGTCGGGACGATTATTAATGATCAGCGTGACACCCACCTCAGCGGCGACGATCACATCCTCGGGGGTCACTTGCCCATAAACCAAAAAGTCGTCAACAAGTGGCGTGAATGAACTCTTCATCATGGGTTTTGTCTATCAAGTTCATGGTGGGGATTTGTCAACAAAATTCGCCGCTTGGGCGCAACAAGATGTTGGAAAGACGGTCATGCAGCCATTTCACCTCGCTTTTCCCGTCGATGACTTAGCCGCCGCCGACGCTTTTTATGGCGACCTTTTAGGGTGCGAGCGCGGGCGGCGTTCCGATCAGTGGATCGATTTTAATTTCCACGGCCACCAGATTGTCGCCCATCTGGCGCCGGAGGAATGCGCCGCCGCCAACGCCTTGAACGCCAGAAACGGCGTCGATGGAGACGCGGTGCCCGTGCGCCATTTCGGGCTCATCATGGATCGAACCGCCTGGCGTGAGCTTGCTGATAAATTAACCCAAGCCAATACAGAATTTATCATTCCGCCGCGCATCCGTTTTGAAGGGGAGCCTGGCGAGCAGGGCACATTCTTTGTTAGAGACCCGGCCGGAAACGCCCTGGAATTCAAATGCTTTGCGGACCTCGAACAAGTGTTCGCCATCGACTAAAGCATCGGCGCTTTTATAGATTAAAACTCGCGCTTTTTATCAGGGCGAAAACGCTCGCCCCCGGTGCAAGGTTCAAATCCTCAACCGACGCCAACGTAATCTGCGCCCGTAGATCATGGTCCCCCGCTTTCAACGTAACATCTGTAAAGGGATCATTTTGATGGCGTTGAATATCGGACACGACCGCTGGCAGGACATTGCGAATGCTAAGGCCCTCCGGCGGCTTGGTGGCGATCGCCACATGGTGGGCGTCGACGCGAATGAGAACCGTTTCGCCAATTTTTTTCGCCTTGTTGATCGGCAAAGAAAGCGTCCCGTCGCCAAGGCTCACCTGGGTCAATAAATGGGCGTCATTATGGGCCGACACGACGGCCTCAAGAATGGCGGGCTGCACGCGGCCATTCCAAGGATCCGGCCACTGATCCGCGTCATTGTTGTGAACACCATAGGCGTTCAGGATGTCCGCCGTCGGCCCCACCGCCTCGATCCGGCCGGCGGTCATAATGGCCGTGGTATCAGCGAGGCGCAGGACTTCATCAAGTTGGTGACTGACGTAAATAACGGGGGCGCCGAAACGCGCCGGCAAGTCTTCAAGATAGGGCGCGATATCCGCTTTTCGGCGTTGATCCAACGCGGATAACGGCTCATCCAAAAGCAAAAGATCGGGGCGGGTTAACAATGCCCGCGCCATTGCAACGCGCTGGGCCTCCCCGCCGGACAGAGCCGCCGGATGGCGCTGTAACAATGGGGCGAGATCAAACGCTTTTATAATTTCATGGCGCGAATATCGCTTATCCTCATCTTTATATCTTTTATCTGCATAAAGAATATTTTCCTCGACGGTTAAATGAGGGAAAAGCCGGCTGTTTTGAAATACAACGCCTATCCGCCGTCGGTGGGGAGGGGTAAAAATACGCCCTTCTGTGTCTTGCCATATGACAGGGTTGCGCTCAGGGCCGAAGGCGATCCGCGCTTTGTCAGGTTTTTTGAGGCCGGCGATAATGTGGAGCAATGTTGATTTTCCGGCGCCGCTTGGCCCGAAAAGCGCCATGCATCCTCCCAGCGGTATGGTTTCGTCAACCGATACCGAAAATTCCGGGAGGGCCATCGTCACATCAAGGGAAAGGACGACGCCCTCATTTGACCGATCAATGGACATAAACCGGGAACCGCCGATTAAAGACGTAGACAACCATCAAAACGAGAAACGACAGGACCAAAAGGAACGCCGCGAGCGCGTGGGCCTCGGCGTATTGCAGCGTTTCAACGTGATCATAAAGGGCCAATGACACAACCCGCGTTTCCCCCGGGATAGCGCCGCCCACCATGAGAACCACGCCGAACTCCCCCAATGTATGAGCGAAACTGAGGACGGCGGCGGTTAAAAAGCCACGCACCGATAATGGCGCGACCACGGACAAAAAGGCGTCTAACGGACCCGCCCCCAAACTCGCCGCCGCCTCTTGTAACGCCATTGGGGTGGCCTCAAACGCGCCCTGCAATGGTTGGACGGCGAAGGGCAGCGAATAAAGCATCGACGCAATGACAAGGCCCGCAAAGGAAAAGGCGAGAGTCTCCCCCGTGACGCTCAACCAGAACGCGCCGAGGGGCGCGGTCGGATTAAAGGCAATCAATAGATAAAAGCCGAGCACGGTCGGCGGCAACACAAGGGGCAAGGCGACCACCGCCTCAAAGACCGGCTTTAACCGGGAGCGTGTCGTCGCGAGAAACCAGGCAAGGGGCGTACTGATGATGAGCAACAGGATCGTCACAAGAGTGGCAAGCCGCAGCGTTAGCCACAATGCCCCCCCATCGATGACCGTGAAATCCAGGTTCACTCTGTAACCTCATATCCAAGCTCGACTATGACCGCTTGGGCGTCAGGGCTTTGCAGAAACGCTAAAAATTCCTTTGCCCCAGCGTTCGATGCGCCTTGGGATAATAGAATAGCGTCTTGGCGGATAGGGGCATGGAGCATCGAGGGCACAACCCAATAGGCGCCGCGCGCCTCAACGGGGAGGGAGAGAATTTGGGCGAGGGCGACAAACCCCAAATCGGCGCTGCGGGTTTTGATAAACGCAAAGGTTTGGCCAATATTCTCGCCAAAAACCCGCTTTCGCTTTTCCGTCTCACTACTCTCCAACGCGGTCAATACGTCCAATGCCGCCGCGCCATAGGGGGCGATGGCCGGTTGGGCGAGCGCCAAAACCGAACTGCCTCCCGAGGGATGGGTGGGTGCATGTAACTGTCGTTTCAGTTCATTGAGCGAAGGGGCGCCATCGGCTGCGGGGTCGGGTAAATCGCCATCAGGGTCCCAGAGAACGAGCCGACCCGTCGCATAGGTAAAGCGCGTTCCCTGAATGCCGGCGCCGTCCTCTTCCAGGGTCTTCGTGCGGCGTTGATCCGCCGATAAAAAGACATCATAGGGGGCGCCATGGAGAATTTGCGCATAGAGCTTGCCCGTCGCGCCTGAAATCACAATTAAATCGTAGGAGGATGATTTTTCGAAAGCGGGTTCCAGCACATCCATTGCCGGTTTAAAATTTGTCGCAACCGCAACAAAGATCTTTTCGCGCTTGACGGTTTTAGCCTCTACGCCCCAGCCCAACAGCACCATCGTGACGATGACAACGCTCAAAACAAAGGGTCTAAACGGCGTCTGTCGGTCAGCGGTTCTCATGATGCTTCATGAATACGGCGCCAAATGGTCGCCACTTGGTCGCGCGTTTGGTCGAAATCACCCGATGTATCAATCACATAATCAGCTTGCGCTCTTTTTTCTGCATCGGGCGTTTGCTTGGCCAGGATCGATTGGAATTTTTCTGGCGTCATTCCGGGGCGCCTCAAAACCCTTGCCTCTTGTATCTCAGCCGGGGCGCTGACAACGACGACCGCGTCGAAAAACCCTTGGGCGCCGGTTTCAAAAAGCAACGGAATATCAAGGACAATTGCCGCAGCGTCCGCTTCGCGAGCCCGGTCAATCGCCTCCATCCGATCTTTCCCGACAAGGGGATGAATAATCGCCTCTAGATCTTTGAGGGGATCACCGGCGCCTTGGAGGACAAGACCCGACAGGGCAGCGCGATCAACGGCGCCGTCTTTAATGGCGTCTGGGAACCGCTCGCCGATTGGCCTGACGCCTGCGCCCCCTTCGCTATAAAGGCGATGAACAGCAGCATCCGCATCCCAAACGGCTGCGCCTAACTCGCCAAACATTGCGGCTACGGTTGATTTTCCCATGCCGATTGAACCGGTAAGCCCGATAAGTTTCATGCCCGCCCCTGCGCTTTCAGAGTTTCAATCAGCAACGTTCGGAGGTCATCATCCACCATAGCCTCGTCGGAAAGGTCGTTTTCCCCGGCTTCTGGGGCGCATAGCCATTCTTTGAACCCGGGGACCGCCTGCCAGATGAGCATGTCCAAGCCCGTCGCCACGTTGTTCCCGCGCACCTTTGCGGCCTGCAGTAGCGGCGTCATTAAGGGCGTATAGACACTATCAAAAACAACCGCCGATGTTGGCAAGTTCTCTAATGAAATCTCCAACTGGCCTGAACCCGTCATTCCAAGGGATGTGGTATTGATCAGAATATCACAATCGGCAAGGTTGGCGTCGCGCGCCTCCCACGGGGCGAGATCAGCGTTGAACTCAGCCGCCAGACTTTCGGCCCGCTCCATGGTTCGGTTCAAGATGGTGACCTGGTTCGGAGCGGTGTTGGAGGGTGTCATCCCCCTCAAGCATCGATAAACAATCGCGCGCGCGGCGCCGCCTGCGCCTAAGACGACGATTTTGAACTTATCTTGGGTCGGTAGGCTGGGTCGCAACGCGGCTGCAAAACCCTCCGCATCGGAATTATGGGCGTAAACCCGGCCGTCGCGAAAAGTGAGCATATTGGCCGCGCCAATGATCGAGGCTTCTTCGCTCGCCTCATCGGCAAGCTTTAACGCCCTTTCTTTATGGGGCAAGGTGACATTGACGCCAGCAAATCCGGCGGCCCGCACACCGCCCACAACGGTTGCAAAATCTTCGTCGGTCGGCGGGCAAGGGATGCGAATATATTCAATATCATCACCCCGGCGACGCGCCCATTCCTTGTGGATATATGGCGACAGCGAGTGATCGACGGGCCAACCGATCAGACCGGCAAGGCGCGGCGACGCATGGGGATGATCAATTGATAGGTGGGTCATAAGGTATACAACAGGAAAAGGGGGACTAAAATGCAATAGCGTTCTGTGCACGAAGAAATCGCAGGAGCGGAAAAATTGACAACCCCAGAACCGCCGTGTGGTCTCCATCAATTCGCTCGAAAAGCCGCGAGCCTAATTTTTCCACCATATACGCGCCAACGCTCGACAGAATTTCGGGCCCCGCGGCGGTAAGGTACGCTTCTATTTCTTCGTCTTCCATCGACCGCATCACGAGCCGGGGGCGTTCGACATGCCGATAAAGGACCTCGTTATTTTTAGCGACGACGGTTCCATTGATAAGAGAGTGAGCCGCCCCCTGTAACCCCAAGAGGCGCTCTCGCGCCTCGTCCATTGAGCGGGGTTTATCAAAACCCTCTCCATCATATTCGAGGATTTGATCAGCGCCGATAACATAAGTATCTGTCGGACCGTCGATGGCCAGCGCCTTTGTCTCTGCAAGACGCAAAACCGTTTCCTCCAAATCTAGGCCGTCGGCCTTAGAGGCTTTTTTGATGGCGTCTTCATCGACATTTGGGCGCAAAATATCAAAATCGAGCCCGGCGTCACGTAAGATGGATGCGCGGATCGCACTGCCCGACGCAAGGATAAGGCGGCTCATCCATCTGCCTCCCCGTTTGATCGCGGCACAGCGGTTTCTCCATCAAGATCAGCGTTTTTCGCCGCTGATAATTTGGTGATGATCGAGGCGGCCGTTTCCTCTACAGATTTGCGCGTGACATCGATGGTGGGCCAGCGGTTTTTCGCAAAAAACCGTTTTGCTTTGCGAACTTCCTCGCGCACCATATCGATATCAGAATATTCCTTCGCCCGTTCTTCAGCGTTGATTTCACCAAGACGGCTCGCCCTTATTTGCGCTAGGCGTTCAGGGCTTGCAACCAGGCCGACAATAAAGGGTTTGGTCAGGGTTAATAATTCTTCCGGCGGCGGGCGGCTTGGCACGAGGGGCACATTCGCGGCCTTAATCCCTCGGTTCGCCAAATACATACAGGTCGGGGTTTTCGACGTCCGACTAACCCCCACCAGAACAACATCGGCGCCTTCCAAATCCCACAACATCTGGCCGTCATCATGGGCGAGGGTAAAGTCCACAGCCGAGATGCGTTTAAAGTAGTCTTCCGTCAGCTCATGTTGCGCGCCGGCGCGCCGGGATTGTTCGAGGCCCAGAAACTCTGAAAACGCAGACACGAAAGGATCCAGCACCGACACAGCCGTGGTCTGTAATTCAGAGCAACGGATTTCCAACATGCGCCGCAAATCAGGGTTAACGATCGTATAAAGAACAAGGCCGGGCGCTGCTTCAATCTCAGCCAGGGTCCGCTCCATTTGCGGACGTGAACGGATCAAAGCGTAGATATGCTCCATGGGCTTTGCGGCGGAAAATTGCGCGGACACGGCTTTTAGGACCGCGTTCAATGTCTCCCCGGTTGAATCCGACACGAGGTGGACATGAAAATAACTGGCGATTGGCTGGTTTGACATTGTCTTATCTTCGGTGTCGCGGCTGTTAGAGCGGGGGACCTTCTGGAAGATTTATAGGCGAAAAACAGCCCCTTGGCTCTATTTTCAGCAGGATCAGGGAAAACTGTGCAAGTCTTCCGCGTTCAATCGGCGTTTTAGACGAGCAATAACGAGCGAAGGCGCGTCCGAGTGAGCGAGTACACACTCGGCGCCCAAGGGCTCCACATCCCCCCGTGTAAAGTATGACCGGTAAAACACCCTCCAACATTTTCCCGCATTTGTGATCTGTACCGCGCCCTACCGGCAAACAGGAAAGGGGCCCCGGGAAAACTTCGCAACGGTTTTGGAAAGGATGGGGGAGATGACGCTAGCGGCTGCCTCGGCTTCCACCGGTATTCCCCGCTTTAAACAAAGGTCCCCCGGGAAAATTTTGCGCCGGATCCGTCACGTGGACATTCCTTTGGAAATCCTGTTGAAGAGGTGAGGATCAAAGAATGACGGGCAAGATTCCCCCGGGATTCCACCTCTATGACTCCATTAATCCTTTATTAAGGATTCTTACCAGCAGGTTAACATACCGGTATTTCACTCATGACAACCGAGCCTCTATTTCTTCAGGTCCTACGAGGTAAGACTGTTTCTCCACCACCAATTTGGCTTATGCGTCAGGCGGGGCGGTATTTGCCGGAATATAGAAAGACAAGGGCAGAAGCGGGCTCGTTTCTAGACCTCTGCTACGATCCGGCGCTTGCTTCTGAAGTCACGCTTCAGCCCATCCGTCGATATGGCTTTGATGCAGCCATTCTCTTCGCGGATATCCTGTTATTGCCGCAGGCTTTGGGGCAAAAACTTTGGTTTGAGGAGGGCGAAGGACCAAAACTTGCGCCCCCCGTATCAGCCAAGGACCTTGATCAATTTGAGAAACAAAACATCCATGCGGTGTTAAACCCGGTTTATGAGACGGTGAAGCGGACGCGAGCGGCGCTTTCTTCGGAAACTGCGTTGATTGGCTTTGCTGGCGCGCCGTGGACGGTGGCGACCTATATGCTTGCAGGGGGCTCTGTTCGGGATACAGCGGCTCTCAGACGCCATTACTATGATGATCCTGTCTTCTTCCAGGCGCTTATCGATTTGCTCGTAGATCGAACGAGCGCGTATCTATTGAAACAGATCGAAGCGGGTGCCGAAGCCATACAGCTTTTTGATAGTTGGGCTGGCGGTCTGCCCCCAGACATTTTGGACATTGTATCCGTTGACCCTTTGGCCCGGATTGCCCAGCGGATAAAAGCAGACGCTCCTGGCGTCCCGGTGATCCTGTTCCCGAAGGGGGTGGGGCCAATGGCGGCGACCTACGCGCAGCTCGATGAATGCGACGCCATTGGGCTTGATTTCGCAACACCATGGGACTGGGCGCGCGAGCATCTATCGCCCCATGCTGTGGTTCAAGGCGGTTTAGACCCGATGCTTATTGTTGAGGGTGGGGAGGCATTGGTGAAAGCGGCGCGCCGATTGATCGATACCTTCCGTGGCGCGCCTTATATCTTCAATGCTGGCCATGGTTTGACGCCTGACACACCGCCGGAACATGTTGAGTTACTAGTGAAGACCATCCGAGAGCGATGATGCGTGATATTCTTCTGACGATTTACCCTTGGATCAAGGCGACCCATATCATCGCGGTGATCGCGTGGATGGCGGGCATGATGTATTTGCCACGCCTGTTCATCTACCACCACCAAGCAACGCCTGGCGGAGAAGCAGAAGGCTTTTTCATCGCCATGGAGCGACGGTTGCTCAAAGGGATCATCAACCCGGCAATGATTGCCGTTTGGTTGTTGGCGGTTTTGATGTTGATCGCAAACCCGGGATTGTTCTCTACAGGGTGGTTTCTGGCGAAATTTGCGATGGTCCTGGGGATTTCGGGGATTCATGGCTTCTACGTCAAAAGCCAGCGCCTGTTTGCGAGCGGCGAGCGTGTTCGAACAGAAAAATTCTGGCGGTTCATGAATGAAGCGCCATTTATCCTGTTGATCTTAGTGGTGTTTCTCGCCGTGACGAAACCATTTTGAACCACCATGAAAAATTGTATGGAGGGATGAAAGCGGTTGACGGCTTTGTTGCAGCGCTTATATCGTGAAGGTCTCTCCCAAAACACTGGCCGATTTCTATAACAAGGTCCGGTGATTCCACGTATTCAATTTAAGATCTCGTCTTTTTAGGCGGGCTCTCTCTCGCGTTTCCCCCAATCGAAAGTTTCCGCCATGCTACCGTCAAAAATGACCCTTGATGATCTTAAGGCGAAATCGCCGGCTGAGCTGTTGGCGTTCGCCGAAGAAGTTGAGGTTGAGAACGCATCGACATTGCGCAAACAGGACATGTTGTTCGCCATCTTGAAAGAACTGGCGGACCGGGATGTTGAGATTTCCGGCGGCGGCGTGTTGGAAGTGCTTTCTGACGGATTTGGGTTTTTGCGTTCTCCTGATGCGAATTATCTACCGGGTCCGGATGATATCTATGTCTCCCCATCCCAGATAAGACGTTTTGCCTTAAGGACGGGCGATACGGTCACGGGTGAAATTCGCAGCCCCAAGGATGGCGAGCGATATTTCGCGCTGTTGAAAGTATCGACGATCAATTTTGAAGATCCTGAAAAAGCGCGCCACAAAGTGCATTTCGATAACCTGACGCCGCTCTATCCGGATCAGCGGTTCAATATGGAAATCGAAAATCCGGAATTATCGAAGAAAAAAGACCTGACCGGGCGCGTCATTGATTTGGTGGCGCCCCTTGGAAAAGGGCAACGCTGTTTGATCGTGGCGCCGCCGCGGGTCGGTAAGACGATCATGCTGCAAAATATTGCTCATTCGATCTCTGCGAACCATCCGGAATGCTATCTCATTGTGCTGCTGATCGATGAGCGTCCGGAAGAGGTGACGGACATGCAACGCACCGTGAAAGGCGAAGTTGTTGCCTCCACATTCGATGAACCGGCGGCGCGCCACGTTGCAGTCGCCGAAATGGTGATCGAAAAAGCAAAAAGGCTTGTTGAGCACGGGCGAGATGTTGTCATTTTGCTTGATAACATTACCCGTCTTGGGCGCGCCTACAACACAACCGTGCCGTCATCGGGTAAGGTCCTGACCGGTGGTGTGGACGCCAATGCATTGCAACGGCCAAAGCGCTTTTTCGGCGCCGCGCGGAACATTGAGGAAGGCGGCTCACTGACGATTATTTCGACGGCCCTTATCGACACCGGGTCGAAGATGGACGAGGTGATCTTTGAAGAGTTCAAAGGCACCGGTAACGCGGAACTCGTATTGGATCGTAAAGTCGCTGATAAACGTGTCTTCCCGGCGATCGATATCGCGAAGTCTGGCACCCGGAAAGAAGATCTGCTGGTGCCAAAGGAACAGCTGGCGAAAGTCTACGTCCTGCGGAGAATTATTTCGCCGATGGGCACATCCGATGCGATCGAATTCCTCATCGATAAATTGCGCCAAACAAGGTCGAATGAAGAATTCTTCGATTCAATGAATACATAAGCGTACAGATTGAAGCTTTGTAAAATTTAGCTTGGGCAGTAAGCGCCGGCTAAAATCTGGTTGGTCTTAGTATCTTCCACAAGTAATGCGCAGCCGCTGTTCGTATCGGGGGGCTCAATCGAAAACATCGCGTCTTGATTTAAAATGGGACCTAGATTTGTAGCGTCAGTAACGACGTTTGCTTCTGCCAGAGTCCGGCCATTGTTTTCGCCGCCACGAACCCTCGTGGTGACGGACGGGGCAAAGGTCACCAATAAGGCGTTTGCTTCAATCTCTTGCCCGTTATCATTTGTTGAAACGCGGAAATAGATCTTACCGTCACGTCTATCGGCGGTGATTGAGGAAGCGATTTCGTCTCTTGAGGCTTTTTCAATGAGCGTGTCTAACGCTTTGGCCCGGGATCCAACGGTTTCATAGCGGCCGTTGACGACGGCTTGCGGTGTGTAAACCCGGCGGTTCCCAAGAATCTGGTAGTTATATTCACGCTGTCGCTTCGTATGAGAGGCGTTTGAGTAGGGGTCTTTCCAGCGACCAGCCCGGCCAACCTGTAAATCGTCCCAATAGTCGACATGCCATTCTAGGGCGATGACATCGCTGCGATCAGCGAGAGTGACAAAGTTTTTTTCCGCCGACGGGCATGAAGAGCAGCTTTGGGATGTGAACAGTTCAACGACAGTCGGCGCCGGAGGTGTTTGGTCTTGCGCGGCTGCAACGGACAGCCCACCACTCATTGTGGCCAGAAAAGCAAGCGACGCCGCCTGCACGGACGGATGCCGTGGATTTTTGAAGGGAAAATAAGCCCTTAGTGAAGGAAAAACTGCACGCATAATAATCAACTCCTGAGCGTACTATCTGATGTGGGCGCCCATAAATTGCAAACCACAGATGTTCACGAACACGCTAAAACATCTTGGATAAGAGACGTTCTAAAACGTTACTGCTTCCGAATTCCGCATATGCCACTGGCGGGGCTAAGATTGCGCTGTTTAAGGCCGTTATATGCCGCGATTGGCCTGTCTGTGGCGATAATATCGACGCCGGTCTCAGCGATCTCAGCATAGGCCGTGTCATCACCGCTTTGAGCGATTTTGTTGTCGACGGAACGCCGCCCGCCAAGGGTCCCGAAAATCACTTCCACGTCTCTATCATCAAGGATTGTGTTTAACCGTGGTTTTGGCGCATCAAGGCCGGTGAAGATCAGTAGTCGGTTAGCGGGCACTCCGGCGGATACCGTTTCGCTGAACTCATCTTCATTGTCAGCAGACAGAGAGATCATCATTTCAGGGGCCAGGCGATGAAGCCGCCGTGCTTGTGCAAGGCTATATGAGATAAGGATAACCCTGTCTTCGACGCCTGCTTTTCGGACTTCGTCGATTACATCTTCGAAGCGGGTAGAGCGTTTAAAATCAATTTGGGCAATGGTGCGGTCTTTGATAAACGCTAGAACATCACTGAAACGGGGTGGAGAAAAGCGCGTGCGCCGACCGTTTTTATCTTCCAGTTTTAAAGATGCGATGTCGCTAAAGGGCGCTTGATCCGCGCGTCCTTCGCCGGTTGTCGTCCGCTCGAGCGTATCATCATGCATCAGAAACAAAACACCATCCGATGACGTCGCAACATCCATCTCGATGAGCGCCGGGGCGGCATCCATGGTGGCCGCAAATGTCTCCAGGGCGTTTTCGGGGAATCCGGCGGCCGGACCCCCGCGATGAGCAGATACTAGGGTGACACCGTTTTCATCGAGACAATCAAAAAAACTGTTCAGGCTGCCTTTTGGGTTGATCGTCCAACCAGGTTGGGACGCGCCGGCGTCGTTTGCAGTGTCGCCTTCCCCAACAATCGGTCTAATCTCGCGAGGGCTTTCGCGACGTTCCGGTACGTCGCAGGCGGCTAACAAACATGCCAATGTCACCGACACGGTTAGAGCAATCGATTTACGCATAGAAATGCCGTCCCCTAAGATGCTGCACCTGCGTTATGAATAGCTTCTTCTTGAATGCAAGATAAAGTGAGATGAGCAGTTTGATGTAGATACGAAAGATCGTTAGCCGCCGATCATGCGACCGGGTTCGGGGGACGAAAGTTAGCATGGGGGGCAACGCCTGTCGGTCGACTTCGTTTTCGTCCCTGATTATATGTCTAGAGAAAATGAGGTCTCCTTATGAAAATTACCGTGGATATCGATTGCTCGCCGGAAGAAGCCCGAACCTTTCTAGGGCTTCCAAATGTCCAACCCATGAATGACCTCATCGTGGCGGAAATGATGACCCGCGCGAAGGAGAATTTAGATACCCTCGCCGATCCTGAGCGCTTTGTGCAGCAATGGATGACCATGTCTGGCAAAGGCGTTGAGGCGTTCCAGGGCTTTATGGGCGCGGCCATGAACGCCGCATCGGGCGCCACAAAAAAGTAATGCCGATAAAATCGGTCCGTCGTTATGACCTCTGAGGACACGATCTTTGCGCGGGCGAGCGGCGCAGGAAAAGCCGGCGTGGCTGTTTTTAGGATCTCTGGTGAGGCGGCGCACAAAGCGGCCGAACTGTTGACCGGACGCAAGCCGGAAGGACGGCAGGCCGTTAGGGTGTCGGTTAAAGATCCAGCCACTGGTCATACTTTGGATGAAGGCCTGCTTCTTCTTTTCCATGGACCGGCGAGTTTCACAGGGGAGGATGTCGCCGAACTCCACCTTCATGGGTCGCTCGCGGTGGAAGCGGGGCTTTATCGCGCTCTGTCGGGGCTCGGCTTGCGGGCCGCTGAAGCCGGGGAGTTCACCCGGCGCGCGTTATTAAACGGCAAACTAGATCTTGCGGCGGCCGAGGGCCTTGCCGATCTGATCGACGCCGAAACGATGGTTCAGCGCCAACAGGCTCTGGGTCAACTTGGGGGGCGCCTTTCAATCCTGGCGGAGGGTTGGCGCACCCGCCTCATCAGCATTGCAGCGCCACTAGAAGCGGAAATAGATTTTCCTGACGAAGAAGATGTGCCGGCGGCGATAGCAGCGCGGGCGGGTCCAGCGATTGATGCTCTTCTCCTCGAATTGGAAGAAGCCTTAAGCCTATCATCGAGGGGCCAGCGCGTGCGGTCTGGCGTGTTGGTCGTCCTATTGGGGGCGCCGAACGCCGGGAAGTCATCCCTCTTAAACAGGCTATCGGGTGATGACCGCGCGATCGTATCCCCGGAGCCTGGCACAACGCGGGACATTATTGAAGCGCGCCTTGATCTCGGCGGCGTCGCCGTCACATTGGCGGATACTGCGGGGCTACGGGAGGTCTCTTCGGGAGCGATTGAAGACGAAGGGATGAAGCGCGCCCAAGCCTTAGCGGCCCGCGCCGATATAACCGTGCTCGTGATGGATGGGGCGGATAAAGCGGGAAAAGCGCCGTCGGTTAAAGCGGATATAACAATTTTCAATAAAATTGACTTAAAACCGTATGATGATAATCAGAGTACTGAAGTAATTCCAATCTCCGCAAAAACGGGTGAGGGCGTGGAGCCCTTCTTGGACGCTCTCACAGAAAGGGCAATATCTTTGGTCGGAAACGGGCAAGACGCAGCGTTGACGAGGGTTCGGCATGCGAGCCTCGTCAAAAAAGCCATTTGCGCGCTCGAGCAATCGAAAACACGGCTTATCAATGCGCCGGAATTGGCCGCCGAAGATGTCCGCCTGGCGATCAGAGCGCTTGGTGAATTAACCGGTGCGGTGCGAGTAGACGATGTTCTGGAGGCGATTTTTTCGAGCTTTTGTATAGGAAAATGAGTGGGGCGATTTCCAGTAGAGTCCTTCTATATCGATGAGCGGCTTAGATAGGGCGATTTTAAGGCACTCGAAGCTTGCGCCGCCGCAATATTGGTATCAATGCTATTGTTATAGCATACATTACTGATGTGATGACGGGGATGAAAACCAGGCGTTCCTCGGGGAAGGCCAGCCACGCACTCGTCACTAGCACTGTTCTAATGGCGGCATGGACTGCAAATAAACGTGCTCCAAAAGCCCAAGTCATGACGTAAAAATCAACGCAGTAAAGAATTGCCATCACGAGCAATTGCATATCTGGAGCGTAGACCGCTGCAAGAACAATTATTGGCAATGATAAAGAAACAACACTCATATGCGTGTACCCCACGAGCTTACCGAGAGGGTTTGCATTAGAAAAAGGGTCTGCCCCAATCAATTTAGAGAAGCCGACGGCTATAGGCAGAACAAAGAAAGTGGCGGCAATCCATAACCACTTTGCTGTTTCGATTGGAAAGAATTTTCCAATCATAAAAATAGCAATCCATAGAAGCAGGCCCGCCACAAAGTACCCAAGGTTCCACTTACTGCTATGAGCAAGTGAGGTCCTAAATTTGTTCAATTCATCATCTTGCATACCACAGCACCAGTTTTTCAGCCCAGTTCCGTCGAAGAAACTTAGTCTAATTCAACTGCTTACCGTAGTGGAGATTTCTCCAAGGCTCCAGAGTACGTTTTTGGGCGTTTTAAGCCGCTGACTCACTGCGATCTTGCGCGAGTTTTCATTCACTCAATTCCAAAGCGTCAATAGCCGTTTAGACGCAATCACACCCACCACTTTCCAAACCGATCCACCACCCGTTTGCCCACGATCTCAGAACCACTAAAAAGCGGCTTTATATATTGGGAGGGCGCGGTATACCGGTGCCTCTCATCTTGGAAATGGCGGCGTGGTCTTCATGCGGAAATTCGATGTTATCGTCATTGGCGGTGGTCACGCCGGCTGTGAAGCCGCCGCCGCCGCTGCGCGCCTAGGGGCCCAGACAGCTCTGGTCACTCATAGCGCCGCCACGATTGGCGAAATGTCATGTAACCCGGCCATTGGCGGGCTCGGCAAAGGTCATTTAGTTCGCGAAATTGACGCCCTTGATGGGTTGATGGGGCGGGTGATTGACCAGGCCGGCATTCAGTATCGGATGTTGAACCGGTCAAAGGGCCCAGCGGTGCGGGGCCCGCGGGCACAAGCCGACCGGAAACTCTATCGCGACGCCATGCAGGCCGCCATTGCCGAGACCCAGAACCTGACGGTGATCGAAGGCGGGGTGGAAGACCTGATTCTCCAGCCGCAATCTGTTTCACGTGAAACAAGTGCGGCCGTGCGAGCAACCGGCGTCGTGTTGGGCGATGGTGAAGAAATTTCCGCAGGCGCGATCGTGCTCACCACCGGGACGTTTCTTAAAGGTGTGATCCATATTGGGGATGAACGTATTCCGGCGGGTCGCGCCCAAAAGGGCGCTCTGACGAAAGAGGGTGTTGAACCGCCCGCGATTGGCCTTGCTGATCGGCTGTACGAAGTGGGGTTGCGCACAGCCCGGCTCAAGACCGGGACGCCGGCGCGATTGGATGGCCGAACAATCGATTGGGCGTCGCTGACCATGCAGCCGGCCGATGAGACGCCGGTCCCATTCTCATTCCTCAATGATCGCATCACCGTCCCGCAAATCGAATGCGGCGTCACGGAAACGAACAAAGCGACCCACAAGATCATCGAAGAAAACCTGACAAAGTCAGCGGTCTATAGCGGCTCAATCTCGGGGAAGGGGCCGCGCTATTGTCCGTCGATCGAGGATAAGGTTGTGCGGTTCGCCGAGAAGGAAAACCACCAGATTTTCCTGGAGCCGGAGGGATTGGATGACCACACGGTCTATCCCAATGGCATTTCTTCTTCCCTTCCAGCATCGGTGCAGGCGGCGTTCCTGAAGACGATTCCCGGCCTCGAAAGGGCGTCGGTCATTCGCTATGGCTACGCCATTGAATATGATTATGTTGACCCCAGGGAATTGTCGCCGACCCTGGAAGTAAAGGCGATCGCCGGGCTTTATCTCGCCGGACAAATCAACGGAACGACCGGCTATGAAGAAGCTGCGGGGCAGGGACTTCTCGCGGGCGCCAATGCCGCTCGGCGATTGGGGGGCGGTGATCCAATCCTCATCGACCGGTCGGAAGCCTATATCGGGGTTATGATTGATGACCTCGTGACCCGGGGCGTCACGGAACCCTATCGCATGTTCACCAGCAGGGCGGAGTATCGTCTCGTCCTGCGGGCGGATAACGCCGATCAACGACTGACGCAGCGAGGTATAGATTTGGGGCTTGTCGGGTCGGATCGCGCGAAAATGTTCCACGTGAAACATGATGCGTTGGAAGCGGCGCGGGAGAGGGCTAGGTCGCTTTCCCTAACACCGCCGGAAGCCGCACGGGTTGGCATAAAACTAAACCAGGATGGTCGGCGCAGAAATGTCTTCGATCTTCTATCCCTGCCCGAGGTGAATTTTGAGGCGCTCGCCCGGATCTGGCCCGAAATAAACGAATGGCTGCCGGCTGTTGCGGAGCAGATTGAGATTGAGGCGCTTTACGCCGGTTATCTTGATCGCCAGGCGGCGGACATTCTTGCCTTCAAAAAGGATGAATCCCTGCGCCTATCCCCCAATCTACCCTATGAAACGATCAACGGGCTTTCCAACGAAGTCCGCCATGTCCTTATGGAAACAAAGCCCCTCACCTTAGGCCAGGCGGGCCGCATCGAAGGGGTGACGCCCGCCGCCCTCGCGGTGCTTCTCGCTTGGATCCGGAAGAACGGCCAGAAGGGACCGTCTCACCCCTCCCAAGACGTTGTCGGGTAACGTTCCACGTGGAACAGCGGAACGGTTTTTCATCCATGCCACTTGACCCTTGTCTAACGCCCGAGGATTTCGCTCGCCGGTTTGAGGTGTCGCCGGAGGCGATGGCGCGCCTCGACATTTTTGACGAGCAGTTGTTAGACACCCAGTCCCACACCAACCTCATCGCCCGATCGACCATCGAGAACCGGTGGGAGCGACACTACGCTGACTCCGCGCAACTCATGGCGCTGATCCCTGACGACGCAAGAACGATTGTCGACCTCGGCAGCGGCGCCGGGTTTCCCGGGTTGGTGCTCGCCGCCATGGGCGTTGAACGGGGGCTTCAGGTTTCCATGGTGGAATCAATTGGGAAAAAAGCCGCTTTCCTTGCCCGGACGGCCCAGGCTATGGGGTTAAAAAACACTCATGTGGTCGCGGGTCGGATTGAGACCCAATCCCTGCCGAAACCAGATGTGATTACCGCCAGAGCCCTGGCAAACCTGAATAAATTGCTTGGCTACGTGTCTCCTATCGCGGGACCCGGCACCCTGTGTATATTTCCTAAGGGTCAAGATGTAGAGTTTGAATTGACCGAAGCCACTAAATCTTGGCATATTACCGTTGAAAGGCGGCAAAGCATAACAAGTCCAGACGCCACGATCTTGTTAGTTCAGCAACGTTAGCGTCTTGAACCCCATACACCGACGAAATGCCCGGGAACCGGGCGCCAATCCAAGGGACCACGCGCGCATGGCCGACAAGATGCCACCTCGTATTATCGCCATGGCCAATCAAAAAGGCGGCGTCGGCAAAACGACGACGGCGATCAACCTGGCAACGGCGCTCGCCGCGGTGGGGGAGCGGGTGCTTCTCGTCGATCTTGATCCCCAAGGCAACGCCTCGACAGGGCTTGGGCTTCCGGCGTCGGAACGCGCGGTGACGACCTATGATGTTCTGATGGGGGAATATCGCCTGGAGGCTGCGGTCGTCGATACTGACATTCCAGGGCTAAAGCTTGCTCCTGCCGGCGTCGATCTCGCCGGGGCGGAGGTTGAGTTGATCGCGGCGCCGCGCCGGCACTACCGGTTGGATGACGCCTTTGCCGATTACATCACCGGTCATAGCGATTTAAGCTACGTCTTAATCGATTGCCCGCCCTCTTTGAGCCTTCTCACCTTGAACGCCTTAGCGGCGTCAAACGCGGTGCTTATTCCATTGCAGTGTGAATTTTTCGCCTTGGAAGGATTGTCCCAAATTATGCGCACCATCGAGACAATCCGTGAACGGATTAACCCGAAACTGGAATTGCAAGGGATCGTTCTGACCATGCATGACCGGCGTAATAATCTCTCCAATCAGGTGGAAGCCGATGTGCGCAAGCACCTGCACGATAAAGTCTACAAAACTGTTATTCCACGGAATGTTCGTATTTCCGAAGCGCCGTCTTTTGGGAAACCGGCGTTGCTATATGACCTGAAATGTTCTGGCAGCCAAGCCTATATCCGGCTCGCCTCCGAAGTGATCGAACGCGAACGCGCCAATAGGAAAGCCGCTTGAGATGAATGCACCAGTGACATCTAAAACAGCAGCAACGACAGGCAAAAAAATGGGCCGCAAGAGCGCCGCAAAAGCAGGGTTAGGACGGGGCCTCGACGCCTTATTGGGTGATGCGCCAAAGAAACGAACCCCAACGGTGGATGAAGAGACCGTCGGCGCCGAGCCGGCGTCTCAGCCGACGACCACCCTGCCGATTGAGTTTCTAAAACCAAATCCCAACCAACCGCGACGCGACTTTAATGACGAAGAGATTGAAGAGCTCGCCGCCTCCATTGCGGCGCGTGGGATCCTGCAGCCCATTCTCGTCAGACCGGTAGGGCCTGAGGCCTACGAGATTGTTGCCGGTGAACGGCGTTGGCGCGCGGCGCAAAAAGCGCAGCTCCATGAAGCGCCGGTCATCATTCGCGAGATGGCCGACACGGAAATGGCCGAAATCGCCCTCATTGAAAACGTGCAGCGTGTTGATCTCAACCCCGTTGAGGAGGCGAGGGGATATCAACTCCTCGCCGATGAGTATAAACGCACCCAGGATCAGATTTCTAAGGCTGTTGGGAAATCCCGAAGCCATGTCGCAAATTTAATGCGCCTACTGACTTTACCAGAAGTTTGCCTGGAGGCGGTTAAGGCTGGTGATATCTCCATGGGTCATGCACGGGCCCTTTTAGGTGGTCCGTCCCCTGATGTTGTTCTGAAAGAGGTTATCCGGTTGGGGCTCTCGGTGCGCCAGACCGAAAAGCTGATCAAAGGTCTCAATAAAAAAGACGGAGACAAAGCGCCTGAAAAACCCGCCGCTGCCCCTAAATCGGGCGGCAGTAAAGACGCTGATACTCGCGCCCTGGAAAATGACCTGGCGGCGGCCCTTGGCCTTGAAGTCTCCATCGCCCATGAGCGAAAAGGGCACGGCGTGATCACGGTCAAATATCTTGACCTTGACCAGCTTGATGATTTGACGAAGCGGTTGATGGGCACGCCTGTTTAGTGATGTAGGCGGTTCCGCAAAACCTTAAAAACAGGTCTATTGATCGTTAAATAAACGCCCCCAGCGTTTTGGTTCCCGCGCTTTCCAATGGCCGCGATGATAGGCGTCGGAGGCGATCAACGGTAGCACCGTCGTTGCCTCGGCGAAGACCATTTGTTCGAGCGCCGTTGACACTTTGCCCCATGAGCACGCCTCTTTGAGGGTCGACGATGAACAAGCCCCATCGCGCACATCCGCGACTGTGATTTGCACGGCGTATTTGTGCATTTCGACATCCTCATGGCCGAGGATTTCTGCGCAAACGACCGTGTCTTGGGCGAAGTTTTTCGGCACGCCGCCGCCGACCATCAAAAGGCCGGTTGCGCCTGCTTTCACTTTGATATCCGTCAGCTCACGGAAATCCGCCACGCTATCAATGGCGACGTATGGTTTGCCCGCTTTCACCCGATCAACTTGATGGCGAACGAGCCCGAACCCAGCGGAGGAATCAGAAAAAGCGGGGCAGAAAATCGGCACGTCTTTTTCGTAGGCAAGTCTCACGAGGGAGTTGTCTTTTTTGCCGTGCTCGCTCAGATACCGCCCCATCTCGCGGATGAAGGCGCGCGATGACATTGGTCCGCCGGTCAAGCCATCGGCGATATCGCCAATGGTGTGATCCACCCGCTGAAGGTCTGCTTCGTCAATATAGGTGTCATAGATGCGGTCGATATACATCTCGCGCAGATTGTTATCGTCATCGATCTCACGGGCCTGGTAGTGCTTGAAGCCGAGACCCTCGAAAAAATCCATATCAACGATGGAGGCGCCGGTCGCGACAATGGCGTCGACCATGCCGAGCTCAACCATCGTAGCGTAGGCGTCCATACAGCCGCCCGCCGAGGTGGAGCCGGCAAGGGTGAGGATGACGGTGCATCCCGTTTCCTCCAGCATCATATTGTAGATTTCGGCTGCCCGCGCCGTATCCCGGGAGGAGAAGGACATCTTGTCCATGGCGTCGATGATCGGGCGGGCGTCAAACGACGTGATATCAATATGCTCAACCACGCGTGAAAGAAGCTCCGCCTTTCGGTTGGTCAGCGCAGGCGAGGGCGATTGGTCAGCCATTTGAATCTTCCCGGATCATTTGTTCATCATCATTGGCGGCGTATGTTTCGGCGTAGGCGCTCATCATCGGTTCATCGTCAACGATGACCTCCAAATGATCGCCAAAGCCATTGAAGCGGGTTTTCATGGCGGCCCCATAGGCGCCAATGACCCCGACTTCGATATAGTCACCAACCGCGATTGACTCAGGTAGGTAAAATGGCCCCTTCATGTGATCATAGTCGTCACAGGTCGGACCAAAAAGTGAAAAGCCGATGATTTCCGTCGGGCTATCAGGCGCCCGCAAGGCTCTCACCGGATAGGTCCAATCGAGGGAGCCGGCGTCAAATAATGCGCCGTATACGCCATCATTAACATATAACTGGTCGCCCTTGCGTCCCTCCACCCGCAGGATTAGAGACGCCGCCTCTGCGCAAAGCGCGCGACCAGGCTCGCACCAAAGTTCGCAATTTTCGGCGACAAGCATGGATTCAAAGCGATCCGTGATGGCGTCGATATAATGTACGAGGGGGCCCGGCTCCATGCCGGGATAGCGCGCCGGAAACCCGCCGCCAACATCAAGTACATCGATGATGACACCCGCGCGAACGATCGCTTTCTCGGTCCGATCAAGGGCCGCGAGGAATGCCGTTGGCGCCATCGCCTGACTGCCGACATGAAAACAAACGCCGAGGCGCATGGCCGCTTGGCGCGTGCGGCGCAACAATTCGACATCATCGCCTTCGGCGACGCCGAATTTCGAGGCGAGGGAAATTTTCGCTAGAGCGGATGACACGGTCAGCCGTACACAGAGCGTTAAATCCGATGCATGGTCAGTGGCCGCTAGAATCTTTTCCAACTCCTCGACGGTGTCGAGAGAGAAGATGCGCACGCCGAGATCGAAATATGCTTCACGGATTGCTTCGGGCGCCTTTACCGGATGCATAAACCCGATCATGGCTTCGGGCGCTAAGGCGCGCACCCGTCTTGCCTCATCGAGGGAGGCGACATCGAAGGAAATGCCTTCGTCGCGTAGGGTTTCGATGACCCAAGGAGCGGGGTTCGCCTTTACCGCATAAAGACATCGCCCAGGGAAATGGTTGGCGAACCATCGCGCTGCGCGTTTGACCGCTTTTGGGCGTAAGCAAAACACCGGATCAACCGGGCGTAAAACCTCGGCTACGTGTACCGCGTCTGTATAATTTTCCACCTCATGGGACCTCCAGCTAAAGGCTGCTACCGAAGGGGAGCCTTAAGGGATAGTCCCGGTCTAGGCCCATTGCGGCAGGAGCACGGCTACTGCAACCGCCAGCCCCACAAGGTTGGCCTCGGACTTGGCGAAGGGGGGACATAGGGAAAATGATCCGAGATGTAAAGACGACAATGAAAAATTTTCAGGAGAGCAATGGCGCCAACTGGGGAATTTTTTTGGGGTTAAATCGGAGCTGGTTTGACGCGCGTAACCCAAGCTTAACGCCGCGCAAGGGCAGCCAACTGAAGCGCGGTTCGCTCAACGATTTCGCGTTGCGGCGCGCCGGTTGTTTTGGCGGCGAGTTCGGCCTCGATCAATAAATCAAGGGCGCGCTCCGTTTTTACCTTAGACCAGCGACGCAATCTTGCTTCAAAGGCCTTTTTCTCCATGAAAAAAACGGGCGGTTTCAATCGCGCCATGGCGTCGGCGGGCGCTGCGCCGGCCGCCATATGCCCTGCAGCCGCGTCGAGCCGAGAAAAGGTCCGCTGCAGGGCGCGAAGCGATGCGATGGGGCTGCCCCCCGCCGAAGCGGAGCGGGCAAAGGCCTTCGACAAAACGAGGCTCGCCCCATCAGCGGCGGCGTTGGCGACTTCATCAAGGGCGTCGCCGATCGTATCAACGAGGCTTTCTTTGACATCCGCGATGGTGATGACGCTGCTTTTCCGGGTCTCTTTCGGGCCGATATAGAGGATCAGTTTGTCGACTTCCGCGCGACTGACGCCCCGATCCTCGCCGAGGAGCAAAATGAGAAGATCAAGGGCGTTGGGGTCGAACCGCAGATCTTCGGCCTGGGCGGCCGCGAGCGCGAGGGTGCGCACATCCGCGGCGCCATCAGAATAACATGGGATTGCAACCGCTCTTTTTGAGCCCTCAAAAAGCTTGCGCAGTTTAGCGCTTTTAGCGAGGTCACCCCCTTCGATGATGACGAGGCCATTGGGTTTTACATGCCCGCTTTCCACGCCCTCGATCAGTGTCTTTGCTGGGGCGCTGGCGCTGTCCCCCATTGTTCGTAAACGGACGACCCGTTCACCGCCCATGAAGGAAAGAGCCGCTGCTTCGTCGGCTAGTCGTCCGGGTTCAGACTTTACGTCCGCATCTGTAAGTTCAATATAGTTGAACGCGTCTTTGAAATCCGGCGTCACGGTCTTGGCCAATACGTCCGCCCGTTCTTTGACAAGGCCCGCATCCGGGCCGTAAATCAAGACAATGGGAAACTGCGGATCGCGCTTTGCAATAAAGGCGTCAATCGCCTTTCCCTTCAACGCGGTCATTAGCTCTTCGATTTCTCTCTAGCTTCTTTGTCATCTTCTTTGTCGCGCAGCCGCAAGAGGATATCTCGCTCAATCTCGTCGACAAGCTGGGCGGCGGCTTTTTCGCGGGCGGCGTTTTCGGCGAACAATGTCGAGTATTGAGAGGCGACAATATTGTACGAGGTGACAGCGGCCGCATTGCCATTGATGGCCTTACCCGTCCCCCGATGGATCAACCGATAGCGTGCATTGAGGTTATAGTTAAATCTCGTCACCGAGGCGTCGATCTGCACCGCCAACCGGCGCGCCGAGGCGTTTGTGCTGATCACAAGGTCATAATCGGCGCTGCCCGGCGACCGACTGACGCGCTGACTAAGGGCGCGATCAACAAACCGGTTCACATCGCCGGAGCCCGTCAAGCTGACGACATGAACATTGGCCAAGGACCGAACGCCGCCGCCGTTTTCGGTCGTCGCATAAAGGGGCTTGAAACCGCAGCCCGATAGGAAAATCAGCATAAGAAGCGATGTCAGGAAGACTCTCATCGGGGCGGTCATGGGGCTCCTTTCCAAAATTCCTAATTGGCCACGATGTTAACGATCCGGCCGGGCACGACAATCACTTTTCGAACGGTCAGCCCCTCGAGATGGCGCTTTACATCTGCATCGTCGAGGGCTGCTTTTTCCATCGTTTCTTTGTCGGCGTCTGCGGGCAAAGAAATCTCGCCCCTTCGTTTGCCATTCACTTGCAGCGGCAGGGTGACGGTGTCTTCTTTTAGAAGGGCGTCGTCCGCCACGGGCCAAGGCGCGTTAGAGACGAACCCATCGCCGCCAAGATGGGCCCAACTCTCCTCAGCCACATGGGGGATAAAAGGCATGACCAGACGAACCAGCGCCGATAGGGCTTCAGCGCGCGCCCAATCATCGGCGCTTGATGCTTTTTTCAGGCTGTTCAAAAATTCGTAAAGCCGGGCGATGGCTTTATTAAAATGGAATTGCTCGATGTCGCCGGTGATCCCGTCGATGGCGCTATGGGTCGCCCGGCGCAAATCATCATCAACATCGCTCGGAACCGCACTAGGATCAGTATTCGACAAAAGACCCTTATAGGGTTCGACCGTATCCCAAATCCGTTGGATCAATTTCCAGGCACCGGTTACACCGGCTTCCGTCCACACAAGGTCGCGTTCGGGGGGGGAGTCCGACAGGACAAACCAGCGCGCGGCATCGACGCCGAACTGATCGGCGATCGCTTCCGGCGCGACGACGTTCTTCTTGGATTTTGACATCTTCTCGATCGCGCCGACGGTGACGGGTTTGCCCGTTTCCGCGTGGCGCGCCGCGGCGCCGTCTAAAATCACATCCTCTGGTAACAACCAAGCTCCGCTTTCATCTTTATACGTTGCATGGGTCACCATCCCTTGGGTGAAGAGATTGGCGAACGGCTCGTCAATAGACAGATGATCGGTGTCATTCATGGCGCGACTAAAAAACCGCGCATAAAGAAGATGCAAAATTGCGTGCTCAATGCCGCCGATATATTGATCGACGGGAAGCCAGTAATCTGCATCTTCTTTGGAGACGGGCGCTTTATCGCGGGCCTCTGCCCCCGTGGCGAAACGCGCAAAATACCAACTGGAATCAATGAATGTATCAAAAGTGTCGGTTTCACGACGCGCTGGGGAGCCGCAGGATGGGCAGGGCACTTCGCGCCAGGCGTTTGTTTCTGGTAAATCGCGATCCAGAGGGTTGCCAGGGGTCTTGAAGACCTCTGCATCAAGTTCCGGCAATTTGATGGGAAGAGACGCCGCCGGCGCTGGCAACACGCCGCAATGGTCGCAATGAATTGCCGGGATCGGGCAGCCCCAATAGCGTTGGCGCGAGACGCCCCAATCGCGCAGGCGATATTGCGTGGTGCCTTTGCCGACGCCCATCTCTTCTAATTTTGCAATGGCGGTTTTGATGCCCTGCTCAACCTCTAAGCCATCCAAAAACTCGGAGTTGTATAAGGCGCCGGGCCCAACATAGGCGACGTCCTCAACGGTGTTCGCTGCCGGGTCTGTGTCGGGCGGTAAGACGACGGGCGTCACATCGAGACCATATTTACGGGCGAAATCAAGGTCGCGCTGATCATGGGCGGGGCAGCCGAAGATCGCGCCGGTGCCATACCCCATCAGGATAAAGTTTGCGATGTAGACAGGCAGTTTCTTGCCAGGGATAAAGGGGTGCGATGCTTCAATCGGTAGCGCGATCCCCTTTTTCTCGGCCTTCTCGATGGCTTCTTCCGTGGTGCCGGTTTTTTGGCAGTCCGCGATAAACGCCTTTACCGCATCATCTTGTTCCCCGAAAGCCAGAGATAACGGGTGGTCGGGCGCGAGCGCGACGAAAGATGCGCCGAACAACGTATCCGGACGGGTCGTATAGATATCAACCCCCGTCTCGCCATTGGGCCCTTTTTGATCGTCAGCAAACGCAAACGTCATTTCTGCGCCGCGGGATTTCCCGATCCAATTCCGTTGCATTAAGCGCACATTGTCGGGCCAGCCTTGCAAGCGGCCATCGTCAAGAGCGGCCAACAAATCGTCCGCTTTTTCAGTGATTTTCAGGAACCATTGGGAGAGCTTTCGCCGCTCAACGGGCGCCCCTGATCGCCATCCTTTGCCGTCGATTACCTGTTCATTGGCTAACACGGTCATATCCACCGGATCCCAATTCACATAGGATTCTTTGCGTTCGACATGGCCTTTCTCCCAGAAGTCCAAAAACAATTTCTGTTGCCATCCGTAATATTCTGGATCGCAGGTCGCGAATTCGCGGGACCAGTCGATGGAAAGCCCCATCTCCTTCAATTGGTCGCGCATGGCGGCAATGTTCGCATACGTCCATTCGCCAGGATGGGCGCCCGTCGCCATGGCGGCGTTTTCGGCCGGCATCCCAAACGCGTCCCAACCCATAGGGTGCAATACGTTGAACCCCCTAGCCCGTTTGTAGCGCGCCACAAGATCGCCCATGGCGTAGTTGCGCACATGGCCCATATGGATCCGCCCCGATGGGTAGGGGAACATTTCAAGCACGTAGTATTTTGGCTTCGAATGGTCATTGCTGGTGAGAAAGACGTTTTCTTCCTCCCAGCGCGCACGCCATTTTTGTTCGACGTCTTTTGTGTTGTAGTTTGCCATAGCGAGGGGTTTTTTACTGATGTCTTTTTTAAGCGCAGCGATGGAAAGCGACGCGCAGGCGAGACATGTACAGTGATGGCGCCCGCCCGTCACCCTTTCGGGCGGTCAGAGGTAAAAGCGATTACCGCGCCGTTTGGGCGTGCCGATGATCATGAAATGGAGTGAAACTCAACGCCGCTTTTGGGCGATGCTGTTCGCTCGGCGATTTTGCTCGCAGATGATGCGCGGCAAGTTGCCTATTCGTCGATTTGATTGAGACGAAGCTGTCGGGCGCGCGTGAGGATCGAGTTTTCAATTTCCCGCGATGTCGCCGGATTGATCGTTGAATCGATCCATGCCCCTTCCGGATTCTGAAGCTGGCGGAAGACCGCCACGCGCAAAGCGTCGGCGCGCAGGGCGCTATCCAGAATATAGACGGAAACTTTGAATCGTTCCTGCGGGCTCTCAGGGTTGGCGTACCAATCCGTGATGATCAGCCCGGCAATGGGATCGGCCGAAAAAACGGGCAAAAAGTCCAACGTTTCAAGGGACGCCGCCCAGAGATAGCGATTAACCGTTGTCGCCTGGCCGCCTTTTGTGTTCACGGAATAGGAACCAAGGGGCGCGTTACGATCGTCTTTGGCGCCGCCTGCACAGGCGGCGAGCACAGCGGCCATTGTGGCTAACGTTAAAACTTTGAATTTATTATATTTTTGCGGGATCATGGGGCTCTTTTCGGCGACGAGGCAACACAAACGCGCAGGATCGCCCTGCGTGCAATCGTTGTTTTCCTACCACAAACCGGAGATTAGACAATGCCGATTCCCGTTGGTTCCTTGACCCTGCCGGGATCTGCCCCTTAAGTGATTGACTGTGGGGTCGGCCGTATTTCGGTCGGCGAAATCGTCGTGTCGAAATGCGTGGGGCATTGTGACGGTATTTTAAGAGCTTTTCTCTTAAAATACTGACAGTATAGTTAAGGTCGTTCCAACGGATTTGGGGCGATGCGTTTGGACGATGCAATGACCTAGCGCCGTGGCAAGATGGCGTCGGGTCCGGATGACGATGGTAGACTAGACACCCATGGCAGCGGGCAAAGCATATATGATGAGTGTGGCGGGCCTTTCGGCTCTGACCGCCTCTGTGCTTGTGAGCGCGCCAACGGTCGCTTTGGCCCAGGCGGACCCCGTTGAGTTTGAGGTTTCCGGTCATGCGAGCGGCGTTGCGGGCGTTTCTGATGGGGACGCAGCCGCTGACGCCGATGCGGAAATTCGGGTAAAGGGCTCCACCGTCCTAGAAAGCGGCTTGGAAATCGGCGCGGTCGTGGAAGGTCGTCTCGACGGTCAACAACCCTCCCAGCTTTTTAGCGGTGGGCGGTATTCGGGGCTTCTCGTTGGAGGCCCTCGCGGCATTGCCCCGACGGATAGTGACGCCTTTTTGCAAGGCGCTTACGCGTACGCCCGGGGCGGCTTCGGACAAGTGATTGTTGGGCGCGACCATGGGGTCGCGCGGACATTTGCTGTAAAAGCGCCGACGCTTTTTCGCTCCTTCAATGTGAACGACTGGCGCACGGATCTGACTGGCTTAAATGACGTTCACACGGTGAATGATTTCTCAGGCTACGCCACGAAGGTGAGTTATCTGCCGCCAGCAAATCTTTTCGGTGGCGCAATTGGCGGTTTACAGCTTGGGGTTTCCTATAGCCCGACGCTCGCTGATTGTGACAACGACGAATGCCTGCGTGAGAACCGTCTTCTCCTGACGCCACAAGGCGTGATCTTGGATGAAGAGGCCTCATTCAATGATGTGATTGAGGCGGCGCTCTATTATCAAAAAGAAATTAAGGTCAGCGGCTCAGATGGGCTGCTCCTCGGCCTCGGCGCAAGCTTTGTCACCGCTGATGAAGACGCGCAGATCGAAACGCCTGCCTTTAGCGATTATGAAGCCTATTCCTTGGGGCTTAACCTCGGTTATCGCGGTGTGACGGTCGGCGGCTCCATCCGCAGCACCAGCACAGGCATCTCCGCTGTCGGCGATGACAACTATCTCGCCTTTGACGCGGGGCTAACGTTCCGCACCGGTGAGGAGGGGGGCGATTGGGGTTTCACGCTTGGCTATGGGCGCTCAGAAGCTGATCTCATCGGGCCAAATCTGTTAAACCCAACTTTGTTTCAAGACACGCAAACAGCGCAAGCAGGCGTCACATACTTCCTGTCGCCTGGCGTGACCGTCGGCGCGGCGGCGCAATTTATCGAGGCGACGCGTCCTGAAGCGGCGGGCGGTGAGGCGGAAGCAGCGACGTTCGTGATCGAAAGCGCCATCAGGTTTTAGAAAATTCAATCCAGTTTCGGCGCGCCTGCGACGAGGGGAACAAAAGAAGGGCGAACATTTGGTTCGCTCTTCTTTTTTGTTCAAGCGTGCGTTTTGGATTCTGCGGCGTTCGCGATCCCAATCAAGAGCTTGTTCGGTTCGGCCGAGGCCTGAGTTATGACCCGAAGGCGCCGATCGCGGCGAAGCCAACGATATTTGCGCCCGACGCCAGCTTAAAATTCTGAAGAGTGACGCCGCCCAGAGCCAGCACAGGAATGCCTGCCATCATGGCGATTTCGCGAAAACGGTCAGGGCCGAGATAGGGCTCCCCAGGATGCGAGTTTGTTTCAAACAGGGGCGATAGAAAAATAATGTCGATGCCATGGGCTCGTGCCATTGTCACCTCGTGGGACGTGTGACAGGCCGCCGACAATGTTCTGAAATCACGCAGCCACGCACTTTTCTTTAGTGCTCGCGAGGGCAAATGAAGGCCGTCAGCCTTGAGGGTTTTCGCCAGGTTGATGTCTTCCGCGACGATGAAAAGTAAGCCCCTTGCCCGACACAATGCCCGAAGTCGCACCGCAATCGCGCGCCTATTCACCAAGGTGTAGTTCCGATAAATAACGGCTGTCCCGCGCGGTAAGGCGCTTACGATACTCGCTGCATCATCCGCCTGTTTTCCGTCGGTCATATACGCGAGATGAAACGGCGCCACTTTACGAGTAGGACCGCCTTCTCGCTTTAATCGGATCGCGGCGGCGTTCAGGGCCGCCGCGTTAGACCGGAGATTTTTATGGGTCATGACACCCCTTCATCCGTCGCTTCGGGGACATCGGAATCGACGCCCGACGTCGTCCAAAACTACAATAAAGTCCGAGCAACCCTGAGTCAGGCCCTGGCGGAGGCTGGTCGCAGAGAAGTTGAAACTGATATTATCGTTGTCTCCAAGAAGCATGATGCGGCCCGGATTGAACCATTGTTGAAAACGGGCCATCGCCTTTTTGGCGAAAACCGCGTTCAGGAGGCGAAGATCAAATGGCCGCCTCTTCGCGGCGTCTATTCGAATGTTCAACTCCATCTGATTGGGCCTTTGCAATCGAACAAAGCGCGCGATGCGGTTGAGCTATTCGACGTCATTCAAACCATTGATCGGCCAAAAATCGCGCAAGCAATCGCCGCGGCGGTCGAGCAGACCTCACGGCGCCCAGGCCTTTATATCCAAGTGAACACGGGCGAAGAGGCTCAAAAAGCCGGTATTCCTCCTGCGCAGGCGGATGAATTTATTGCATTCTGTCAAAAAGACTGTGCGCTTCCGATCACCGGATTAATGTGCATTCCGCCAGCGGATGAGCCGCCATCACCCCATTTCGCGTTACTCGATAAACTTGCTAAACGCCACGGACTACCCGTTTTAAGCATGGGGATGAGTGCAGACTATGAGATCGCCGCGCAATTGGGCGCCACATATGTCCGTGTCGGAAGCGACATTTTGGGGCCGCGTCCGTCCTGAAATAAGCGCTTCACTTTTACCGGTTGGTCAGGAAGTTAGGCTTGTCGGATGCAATCCGTTAGCCTTAAATAACTCCGTGTCACAGACGAGTGAGAATCTTTTGATTTTGAAATAAGGCTCACGGCGCCTATTTCCTCTCGCAAGGAAAAAAACGAACCGAGGTAATATGACCCGAGCCAAAAAGATTCTGTTAGTGGACGATGATGATCTGCTCCGCGAGACGCTTGTCGATCAATTCAGCCTTCATGACGAGTATGCCCTAGAACCCCTTCCTTCCGCGCAGGAAGCGATCAATCGGGTAAAAGAAGAGGCCCACATTGATTTGGTGCTTCTGGACGTTGGCCTGCCCGATATGGATGGCCGAGAAGCGTGTCAAATGATGCGAAAGAATGGCTTTAAATCCCCTATTGTCATGCTGACAGGCGCCGACACCGATGCCGACCTGGTGCTCGGGCTGAATTCCGGCGCAAATGATTATGTAACCAAGCCCTTTAAATTTGCGGTTCTTCTCGCGCGCGTGCGCGCGCATCTTCGCAGCCATGAGCAAAGTGAGGATGCAGTATTTAAAATTGGGCCCTACGAGTTTCGCCCTTCGGTTAAAATGCTCGTTACTGATGCAGACCGAAAAATCCGTCTAACGGAAAAAGAAACGTCAATTCTGAAGTTTCTCTACAGATCAGGCGGTAAACCGGTCACTCGGGACATACTTCTTGATGAAGTATGGGGATACAATTCGGGCGTCACCACCCATACCCTTGAAACCCATGTCTACCGTTTACGGCAGAAAATCGAGCCGGACCCTTCAAACGTCTCAATTCTGATTACCGAGGCTGGCGGGTATCGCCTCGCCATTTAGGCGCTAGCGCTTTTCTCGATCATAGAAATTAGACCCGGGCCTACTGGGCGTCTTCTTTCGGCTGTGGAAAGGATGGCTGTGCCATCCTCAATTCTACCCGTGGATGCGGCGCGCCGAATAACAGGCCATACTCGCGGCGGAATAGTCGTATCGGCGCCACCGAAAATAACGGATCGGTATGACCAAGTCTGGCCTGGGATGGCCAAACGAAGCAGATGACCGCGCCGTTCTCGCCATTTTTTTAAGACATTTGGGAGCCTATGCGCTTTGAACCATCAGAGCGCACACGAAGACCTGTTTTGGTTCTTCGTCGGCCGTTTGGCGCCGATGGATACTTTCAAGGGTGCAAACGAGCTAGGTGGAATGCGGGTTATGGGGTCGAAACCCTCGCTAAACGGGCGCGGGAGGATCGCCCGTATTTTGTTTAATTTCGGCAACCGCAGGCGTGCGAAATGACAGCCCATAAAGGGCTGCCTACGGATATAATTAAAATGTCAGGTGTATTTTATCGACTGACTTAAGCAACGCGCCCAGATTTATCGCAGGATGCCGCGATAGGAGACCGCGCCCGATTTCTCTGGACCAAGCTGGGGTAAAATCCAGCGGATATGAGTGATATCATCGGTGCGCGCCGGACGATCGGTCCCGGCCTCACGCACAGTCAAGCGCCCACGGGCGACATAGGTGTCACCGCCGTCGACGGAAAAGGTTACACTGGCGTTGTCGCCCGTAACCGATCCTTCTACGTAGAAAACCTCCCGAGGGACGGGCATCACTAATACCAAATCCGATGCAGGTTCTGCGCTCTTATTCTCAAAATCGAGGATGTATATCACTTCTTCGCCTGGCGCGACCTTCTCCGCGACGGCGCGGTTGCGCACTTCGCGCCCATTTGCGTCGAAGGTAATCACCTCTTTTTCAACGCGTTGGGACGCCACCACTTCCGCAGAAGCGCTTGCTCCAAGAACCACCCCAAACGTTAGCATTGTCCCGAGAATTGTAGATATGCGCATGATGTTTTCCTAAAGCTCTGCTTTCCGGATACCGAGAGTAGGTTAACAGAAACATAATTCCGCGCCTCAAAATCGAAAAAAATAGTATTATAGTAATAAAGATAAATATTGGTTAACCATACTTAAAAAGTATTTAGCAGTTATTTTGGATTTTAAATAAATCCACTCGATTGATTGTACTGAAATTTACCTATGTCCCGTAAAAAGGTGCGTGGAGTTGTATGAGGACTAATCTAATGGAAGAAACGCGTATTAATCGCTTTCGAGCGATTATGGGCGCTATGGTGGCTGCTGTCTTCGTTTTGGCGCCTTTTTCAGCCAATGCACAGACAAACGCAGGTACCGTAGTTAGCAACACATTTACGTTGGACTATCAAGTTGGCGGCACTGACCAGCCCCAAATCACACCGCCAGCGTCAACAACCTTTACAGTCGACCGTATTGTTAACCTGGCTGTGTCCAATCCTTTGGACGGCACAGTGGCGCCAGGCGCGGTGACTGACGTTGCGAACGCACCGGAACGGGTTGTATTCGCGATTCAAAACACTGGTAATGACCGCCAAGCCTACTCTCTGGCGGTAACAAATGTTGCAGGGGACGACTTCGATGTGTCGTCCATCGGCGCAACGCTCTTTACCGATACAAACGGAAACGGCGTTTTTGACGCCGGCGAAGATACCGGCGGCATATCCTATGATTTAGGCGCTGCGGGGCCAACCGCTGATCTCGATCCAGACGCCACAGTTTTTGTCGTCATTACCGGGACCATTCCAGGCACGGTCACCAACGGCAATACATCTGATGTGTTGCTTGTCGCCGACAGTTTAAACCCGGCAGACTCCCTCGACAACGCCTCCGATGCCGATGCGGCGTTTGTGGCGGGTGATCCTGCTGTCACTGAGACGGGCAACACCCTTGATGGGCGGGCGCAAACGTTCCTCGCCGATGCAACGGGTGAAGGCCACGGCGCGAACGACGGCGCGGAATCGGCGCGAGGTACATTTGTCGTCGCCTCTGCCCAGCTCAGCGCGCAAAAGCTTGTGTTTGTTGTCGCAACCGAGCCAACGGATTGTGCGAACCAAGCGACCCCTGCGGCGCCGAATGATGAACTCGCCGTTCCTGGCGCATGTGTCGAATACGTTATCGAGGTCACCAATGACGCTGGAGCGTCGGTGGATGCAACCGCGATCAATGTGACCGATACACTGCCAGGTGAAATCACCTTTGTGAGTTCATCCATAGCCGGCGGGTTCACCGCGGGCAGCATTACAACCGAACCAGCGCCCGGCTGTACGGCGCCAACCACCTGCGATGTCATCTTTACCGGCGGAACCTTGCCGCCTGGTGGGGTTGGCGAGGTGATTATCCGCGCAACCGTCAACTAAGACGGACAGTGGGTCGGTTTTCAAAGGCCGCTGTACTGAAATGAAGTGCAGCGGCCTTTATTCTAAATAAATTGTTTGAGTACGGAAATAAACGGTAGTGTTGTGGCGTTTGCGTTGTTGAAAATGAGGGAGGAGGTTGTTGCAGTCATCACTGCAATAGCGGCCGCTCTTGCTTTCATGGCGCCCCTCGTCGGCACACCGGCTTATGCTCAACTTGGCGCGAGCGTCGAGAATATTGCGACTGTCGAATATGACAATAATCTCGGCGGTCGAAGCACCCTCGCGACGGATCCTGCGACATTCTTAATTGAAGCGCAAAGAACACCCTCAACCATCGAATTTTTTCGGGTATCAACGGCCGCGCCTGATGCGCGGTCTGTGATGTTGCACGGATCGGCATTTCTTACAGGGGGTGGTCAGGGCCTGGTTGATACCCCGATTGACCAGGTGACGCTGACGTCCGGCGAGCCTGTCAACTTGTCAGCGCCGGTTTCAATTGCGCCAGCCACGGCGTATTTTTCCGGCGAGCCAATCATTATCCGGGTGGAGGATGCTGGGCAAAACGGCAATCCAAACGAGATTGAAACAATCGTCGCAACAGTCACCGTGGAAAACGGTGATGCGGTGACGCTGCGCTTCTTTGAGAGCGGCCCCAATACCGGGGAATTTTTTGCTTTTATTCAGTCTACTTCCGCCGCTGTTGATCCGACTGACGGCGCTTTGTCGATCCAGGGGGCCGGGAATATTACGGCGCGCTATCAAGACCCATTTGATGCGACTGAGGTCTCGACGGATGTCGCCGGGGTCGACCCGTTCGGGCGGGTTTTTGATAGCGCAACGGGTGAGCTTCTTGATGGGGTTGAGGTCACGATCGTCGATGCGGCGACGGGCCAACCAGCGCCAGTATTCGGCGCTGACGGCGTCTCGCCGTATCCATCGACCGTTATCACTGGGCAAACCGTTACCGATGCAAGCGGGTTTGTTTATCAGCTAGAGGCGGGTGAATTCCGCTTCCCGATTATGTTTCCGGGCGAATACAGGATCGTTCTGGTTGTCCCTGAAGGCTATACGAGCCCTTCAGTGGAAACCGAGGCGACCCTGCAGCAGTTGCCCACGGCGCCATTCACGTTCCTTGAGGCGTCCTTCGGAGGGTCGTTTATCCTCGATGGCACCGGGGATGTCACCTTTGACATTCCTCTTGATCCCCAAACAGAAATTCTGGTGACGAAAGAAGTCGCGTCCCCCATCGGCGCTGTTGGCGAGTTCACTCGCTACGAACTCACCATCGACAATCAGGGGTCTGCGAGTACGCGATTACGTCTTTTGGATACGTTGCCACTAGGGTTTCGGTATCAAGCGGGCTCAGCCCGGGTAAATGGCGGTCTCTACGCAGACCCCGCTATTCAGTCCGATGGGCGCACGTTGCTGTTCCAGGGTGGGTTATTGCCAGCAGGTGAAACCGCGCGGTTGAGCTATGTCGTGGAAATCGGGCCGGGCGCTGAAGAAGGCGAGGCCGTGAACCGTGCGGTTGTTGTGAATGGTGCAAATGCGCCCATTTCCAACGTCGCTGAAGCCGTCATAGAAATTCGCGATGAATTCTTGCGCAACCGTCTGACCATTGTGGGGCGGATCGCTGAGGATGCCTGTGATCCGGAGGCGGACTGGCCCCGTGAGATTTGGACAGGCATCGGCGTCGAAGGCGTGCGGTTATACCTCGAAACCGGCGCCTTCACGACCACGGATGAGCACGGCCTTTATAACTTCAGCGACGTTGAGGTGAAAACCCATGTGGTTCAGATTGACACAGCAACACTCCCAGAAGGGTACGAGGCTGTTCAGTGTGAGGAGAACACCCGGTTCGCCGGTAGTGCTATTTCGCAATTCGTTGATGCCCGCGGCGGCGCTGTATGGCGCGCCAACTTTTATCTGCGCAACAACAAACCTAAACCCTCAAAAGAAGAGGCCCGCCAATCTTCTGCGGCGTTACTGTCCAAATTAGCGGGTAATACCCAAACCCCGGCACACGCAGCGCCGGCGGAGGATGACGAGGAAGGCGCTACTTCGTATATGGCGCCGCCCGCCCGATTGGGCGCTTCTGATCTCGCGCGTATCGCGGCGAATGCAAGAGCAAGAGCCAATGGTCAGCCGGAAATGCCGGCGCCTGTGTCGAAACCCGCCGAGCCCGCCCCACAGTCTGACCGTGGCGACCTGGCGGCGCAAAACTCTTTTCAGTTCACCGCATCCGGAAATTCTGTTCCGGTAAAACCCGCGTCGACCCCAGTTGCGACGGCGGCGCCAGTAAACAAAGCGGCTCTACCAACCACCGCCGGTGCAACGCCCCCTGAGGCTGACACGTCGCCGTCTGAGGCGGGACCGAATTTCAACGTCGCGACGGAATACCTGCAATTTGATAAGGCGTGGCTCGATACCCAAGCGCCTGAATCGGGTTGGGCATACCCCGGTCCGACGACCACGCCGAGCGGTCCTTCGATGAATCTCGGGTTCCGGCATCATGTTAAAACCCGGGTCACGCTGATCGTCAATGGCGATAACGCAAACCACCTGAACTTCGCTGGGCGGGACGTCAGCCTGAAGACGAAAGCTGCGGTTACACGCTGGCGCGGCGTCAACCTCTTGAAGGGCGACAATACGTTTGTGGCCGTTGTCTCCGATTTGGAAGGCAACGAGCTTGAACGTCATGAGCGGGTGATCTCCTATGTCGACCGCGTTGAGCGGGTGGAATACCTGGCTGAGCGGTCCGTTTTGGCAGCCGACGGCCGTAGCAACCCCATCATCGCATTTCGCGCGACAGACCGGGCAGGGCGCCCTGTCCACGCCGGTCGACTTGTCGAGGTGGTCATCCAATCGCCCTATCGCAGCGTCGCTTCTCTGACGAGCCAGGGCGCATTTGCTCTGGATGACCCGCAAACGGCGGAGAGCCTTTTCCCGGTAGGTCAGAACGGTATTGTCGAGGTTGTCCTTGCGCCGACGGCCGACGCCGGTCTTGCGCGTATTACCGTCGACCTTGATAAAGGCCGCGACGTTGAACTATCCGCTTACCTGAATCCCGTCACACGAGACTGGATTGTGGTGGGTCTAGCCGAAGGGTCCCTCGCGGGGCCGCGCACTACATCGGGTGGCGCCACCGTTCCATCCGGACGGGAACTACTCCGTGATGGCCGTGCGGCGGTTTTTGCGAAAGGGTCCGTCAAAGGTGACTGGTTGGTTACCCTAGCAGGTGATACCGATAAACGTCGCGGCGATCGTGATACTGAGTTGTTTGATGCGGTAAACCCTGATGACCGGTTCGCCCTATTGGGTGATCGGTCCAACCAGGGATTTGAAGCCCAAAGTCAGTATCCAATTTTCCTCAAGGCGGAGAAAGACGCTTTCCAGGCGCTACTCGGTGATTTTGACACGAACCTTTTGGACTCCCGGTTATCGCGTTATACCCGTCGCTTTAGCGGGGTGCGAGCATCCCACGAAGGTCAGCGTTTCCAGTTGTCGGGGTTTGCCGCTGATACCAACCAGTTCTTCGCCCGGGATGAGATCGGCGCCGATGGTACGTCCGGGCCATTCCAACTAACGACCGCGCCGCTTGTTCGGTTGTCAGAGACGATTGTGATTGAGACGCGGGACCGTTTCCGTCCAGACGTTGTCCTATCGTCCACGCCATTGGTGCGGTTTCTTGACTACGACATCGATTTCACGACCGGTGTGATCATCCTTCGCCTGCCGGTATCGGCGGCGGATGAGAACTTCAACCCGAATGTTCTCGTGGTTGACTACGAAACATCCGACGCGGTCCAGCGCGATATCACGGCGGGCGGCCGGGCGGCGGTAAAACTCTTCGATGGCCGTGCGACCCTTGGGGCCACCCTCATCCACGAAGGTGGGGATGGGCGCGACAACGGCGGGTCTGACCTCGTTGGCGCCGACTTCCAGTTTGCGATCTCCGAGGCCACGGACTTGCGCATCGAATACGCCGCCTCTCGCAGCGATCGGGCCGGTGAGACCCGCAACGATGACGCGATCCTCGCCGAAGTCCTCCATGTCAGTGAGAATGTCACCGGTAGGGCCTACTACGAGGAGGTCGGGGCGGACTTTGGGTTAGGCCAGCAGACCTCTGGCGTCGCCGGGGTAAGACGCTTCGGCGCCGACGCCTCCGTGAAGATCGGCGATATTGAAAAGAACGTTGGCGAAGACAAGGACCGGGTCATACGCGGCGCCCGTTTCGTCGACGTTGAGGCGTACCGTGAAGAGAACCTGGCGACCGGCGCATCCCGGAACCTTGCAGAAATCTCCGTTCGCCAGGAAGACGCCCAAACATCCGGTTCTGTTGGCGTAAGATGGGTTGAAGAAACGCCGGCGACGGGAGAGCGTCGTACCTCTGTGCTGGCGACGACCGCCGCGCAGCACCGGTTTGAGAATATCGGTCTGACTTTGCGCGCCTCTCGCGATCAACCCATCGCGGGTGACGACGCGGTATTGTTCCCGGCCCGCACCATTGTTGGCGCTGATCAGGATATCGCTGGGGTCGCCACGTTGAGCGTCAGCCACGAAATCCAAAATGGCGGTGATGGCGCGCAACAGGTCAAGAACGCCAACACCATTGTTGGGGTGACGACAAGACCATGGAAGGGCGGGCGTGTGACGGTGTCGGCCGATCGTATTACTCAAGACAGCTCAGAGCGCATTGGCGCGACCTTCGGCGTTGATCAGCAGGTGCGCCTGAGTGAGAAATGGTCGAGCTCCTTTGGCGTTTCCCGCCGGCAAGACCTTGTCAGTGAAGGCGGCGAAATCACGGTGATCGACGATATCGTCCCTGATGCACCGATCTCACCATTTGATCTTGATGGTTCGTTTACCTCTTACTATGCGGGCGTTGGCTATCGCACTCCGAAAACCACGGGGTCCGCACGGGTTGAGACCCGTATCGCCGAGGCGAACCGCCGGTTCACCGGTGTTTTGGGGGCGGCGCGCGAGGTGACGGAAGTTCTCTCCTTCGCTGGGGCGGCCCGCGTTGAACAGGCGGAAAACCGGGATTCAGCTGACACCCGCTCCGCAGATGCGCGGTTTGGCGCTGCCTGGCGGCCGAGAAACTCAGATGGCCTGATCGCCTTTAACCGGTTGGACGTGCGCTATGACGAAGAAGACGCCTTCCAGGCAGAGGGTCGCTTACAGAATTTCCGTGTGGTAAATAATCTTGCCGTTAACGCTCAGGTAACCAAGCGCCTGCAGGCCGCGATCTCCCACGGGATCAAATACGCAGAGTTGGACGTCGACGGGCAATCCTTTAGCGGCGTCACCCAATTGGCCGGGCTGGAAGCGCGTTACGACATCAAGCCGTGGCTCGATTTCGGTTTCCGGGGCTCTGCGCTTTACTCCCATAACTCTGGCTCGCTGGAATACAGCTATGGCCCATCGATTGGCGTCAACCCGGCGGACAATGTGTGGGTGAGCATCGGTTATAATTTCGAAGGCTTTGATGACCCTGACTTCCAGGCCGCCGAGTTCTCCCGTGAAGGGCCGTTCGTCCAGCTGCGTATCAAGTTCGACCAGAATACCGCAAAGGGCCTCCTGGGCGCTGTAACGCCCTCAGGGCGTCGCAATGGTGGAACACTCGGGCGGTAAACAAGCGCCTTCGTGCGCCTTCCTAGGGCCCCTCGTCTCCTGCTCCGGAGCCTCTCAGAGCGCCAAGGATGTCTCTCTTGGGCCGTGATGACGGGCTTCTTTAGGCGCAACCCCAACGAAATCACCTCTATCACACCGGCCGACAGGCGTTTGTGCGGCTACGGCCCTGCGATGCCCGGCAGCCGACCATGAAAATTGGCCTGTGCCCGCTAAATCTCTGAAATATTTATGAAAATCATCTATTGGAGCAACCGTTCCAGCGAGTGGATTGCTCGATCCAGTCGTTGGAGTAAACGATCCAATGACTAAAATGCATTACATTTACGCCGCCAGCGGTGCGCGCCTTTGACGATCGGCATCGGTTGGCAAAAAGATAGCCCTGCGGTGTGATGATCTGCATTGATGCGTTTCATCTCCCGCCGGTTTCTGCGTATCGTCGCCCCTTAACAAAACATAAACGATCGAAACTCGACGAGGAAACGCGATGATCAATCCTGTGCAGGGCGCCGTCTTTATTGGGATCACGGCGTTGATCGGATTGCTGACCTATCTGCAATGTCGCAAAGCCGCTGTTGGTGATCGAAGCTCCGGTCGCGATTACTTTCTCGCAAATGGGGGGCTGGCTTGGTACTTTGTCGCCGGCTCCATCACTCTGACGAACCTCTCCACCGACCAATTAGTGGGCATGAACGGCAATCAAATGCTGTTGCTCGCCTGGTGGGAGCTTGCCGCCGTTTGTGGCCTGTTCATCCTCGCGTTCATATTCTTACCGATTTATTACCGCAATAACTGCACAACGACGACGGAGTTGCTGCAAAGAAAGTATAATGACAAGCATATCCGGGCGCTCATTTCGGTCCTCTTCCTTCTCGGCAATGTGTTTATTTTCTTGCCCGCTATTCTCTATGGCGGATCGTTGTTTTTGAAGTCCATGACGGGCGTAAACATTGATCTGATGGTGTTGGCCATCGCCTTCGCCGTTATTGGCGCGGCCTACGCTATTTTAGGGGGCCTGCGCGCCGTGGCTGTATCCGACACCTATAGCGGCGTGCTTATTCTGTCTCTGGCGCTCTTGGTTGTTTATTTGGCGTTAAAAGCGATTGATTTTGATCTCAGCGGTATCCCTTCTGAACGGTTAACACTGATAGGCCGGGATGGGATGTTTGGGGTCGATCAAAAAGGGAACCCGATTGAAACACCCATTCCCTGGCATACGCTGTTGACGGGCATGATCTTTATCCAGACGTTTTACTGGAGTACTAACCAAACAATCACCCAGCGCGCGATGGCGGCGCCCAATATTAACGAGGCGCGAAAGGGCGTCTTGGCCGCGGCGGGTATCCGCCTTCTCATCGTTCCCATCATTGTCACCTTGCCAGGCATTGTCGCCTTTAAGCTCTATGGCGATATCAATGACGCCGCCTATGGGCGTATTGTCGGCGATATTTTACCGCCTTATCTCTCCGGCGCCTTCGCGGCCGCCATTGCAGCGGCGGTGCTGACGACCTTTAACAGTATTTTGAATGCATCAGCGGCTTTATATGTTTGTGATATCCACGAAGCCTATATCGGTAAGGTAACCCGCGTCCCGAAACTCAGCGGCATCGTCTGTGTAGTGATGACGATCATGGCGATCCTCCTCGTCCCATTATTCGCGTCACAGGAAAGCATTATTAACTTCGTTCAAAAACTTTATGGGTTGCTATCGATGCCCATCTTATCGGCGTTTATTGTCGGGTTGGCGTTCAACAATGTTGACGCGCGCGCCGCGATCCTCGGGGTTGTCGCAGGGGTCGCGCTGTACGCCGTATTGAGTTTCCAGGGGGAAACCGCTTATGGCCTCCTCGGTGTGGAACCGCTGCACTATATTCATTCGATGTTTATTACGCTCGTGTTCTGCATCTCAACGGCGCTTGCGACGAATGCATTGATCTTCAAGCGAAAAGCGAGCCTTGCCATCGGGCGTTGATGCACAAACAACCCAGCGTAAAACCATCAGCATCATGAATTATCTACGCTCAACATGGGCCGTAATATGATCAATGAGCATTTTTTTTGCGTCTAAACGCCCATGCTCATTTCCAAGAGCGTTTTTTACCAGCGTTCCAAGGAGCGCATCGCCGGAGGCGACGACAAGCACTTTGTATACAATCATCGCCGCAATTTCTTTTGCTTCCTCATCGGGAATAATTTTGGGCAGGTTATAGAGTATCAGCGATTCAACGAGCTTCAGTTGTCGTTCGATATCTGAGATATTGTTCTCGTCGGCGGAAAAAATCAGCCACGCAAGTGTCCTGACTGATTGTTGGGTTACCATGACATCATAGACCGCCTGGACCGCCGCTTCGATTCTGGGTCGTTCCTGATCATTAATCGAGTCGAAAAGCGCTTTGGCGACGCTGTTTGAAATTTGGCTCATGCCCCGGTTCAAAAGAGCACGCTTCACTTCAGCGATCGAACCAAAGTGATAGGTGATGTTGGCCTTAGAAACCCCTGCCTCTTTCGCGATCGTTTCGAACTTTAGCTCAGCGGGCCCATCATTGATGATGACCTTTTCAGCTGCACTGAGAATGCCCTCTTTGGCCTCTTTTGGCGGTAAGCGCCGCCGTTTTTTTTGTTGTTGTTCCATTTCAAAGTTTTCTGGTTGTGTCGGCGAAGGTTTTCACATCTTAGCGGAAAAACCAGCGGGCGCCCGTCTTAAATCAGTAACCCGTCGCTTCCCCTATCCCGCGAGTAAGACGGTGAGTTTAAGCCATCGCGGATATAAACTATAAAATAATCCAGTAAGATGGTGGCCAATAATTGGGAAATATGCTACCCAAGGAGTGGAGAGAGCCAAGAAAATCTAAAAAATAGCTAAAATAAGCAGAAATTTCGCTGTTCAAATTGGAGTTTTGCGTACAAAATCGAAAAAAATACCGATAAAAATTCGAATGTACTGGCTAAAGCTAGGTTTAGGGAGAGGCAAAAATGGAGGGAAAAATGTCCATCGTAAAAAAAGCAGGCAATCAAAAGTTGCGTTTGAACGTGGGCGCTGCAATGGCGGCGTGTCTTAGCGTCACAATGTCGGCTGCAGCGCAAACACCTGTGAACGTAAATGGCGGCCAAGTTTATTCATTTGGCGATAGTCTTTCCGACACCGGCAATATTCAAAATGATGTTGTCGTCGCCGGCGGTGACGTCATTAGGTTTTTTTCGTCTCTTTTTGGTTTTGGCGATCCGTTGGCAGAAACTTTCGGTACGGATCTACTTGGCAATACGAATCTCCGGGGCATTTACTTTAACGGCCGGTTTTCCGACGGGAAAAATTGGGTGGATTTTATCCGGGATTTTGCCGATACGGAGGCGCAAAGAACGGCGCCGTTTTTACTGCCGCAACCCAGGCATACTTCCAGCGGCTTTAATTTTGCCCATGGCGGGGCGGTGATTTCATCAAGCTCTTCCCCCCAAGATTTCAACCAACCAATCATCAACCTATTCACATCATCTCTAACGTTGACTGGCCAGGTTAATTATTTTGAACGCCGCCGTTGGCGTCGACGGGGCTTTTTCAATTGGGGTTTTGATCCAATTTTTCAAACGAGCTCAAATGATTACGCAACGATTTCTATCGGCGGAAATGACTTTAATGCGTTTGCAAGCGACGACTTTATCGAACGGGGAGGCCGGCCGAGAATTAATAGTATCGCGAGCCAGGTGATCGGCGCCGTTGAAGACATTCATGACCGCGGTATCAATCAGATCTTTGTCATGGAAACCCCAGACGTTACGTTGACGCCACTCGTCCGTGCACGAATTGATGCTGGTGGTCTCACGGGCGACAATATCAATCGTGTTGTGACATGGTTGGATACGTTCAACGACCAGGTAGCCAGTCGCTTAGATGTATTCGAACTGGAGACGGGCGCTGAGGTCTATCATATTCGTGTCAATGAGTTGTTCCGGCAAATTATTGCAGACGTTGAGGCGGGCCGACCCACTTTGGGCGGCTTCACGAATGTGGATGAGACCTGCCTCCAAAACGGCCAGGTCTGGTTCTTATGTAATGACGAAGATCGGGGGAACGGTGAGACCTATTTGTTCTTCGATCCATTTCATCCGACGGAACTTGCCTATTCACTGATCGCCCAGCAAGCTGTGGGTACGTTAGAGGACGTCAGAATCGGGAATTTTTCAGGGTTTGCGCGTTCAAGCGCTCTTTCTGAATTGATGCTTCTTTCTAACCAACTCATTAGTTCACGGATGAATAGCTTTGCAACCGGCGGGTTCGTTCAGGGCAGCGCTTTCAACGATACAAGCTCGTTTGCGAATAACAACCTCGCCTTTGCGGTAAGCGGTCAGATATCCGGATTGGGTTTTCACCAAACAGGCGCGCCTTTGGGAGATGACAAATTTGTCTCCTTCTATAGCTACATTGACGGCCAAGCGCCCGGTTACAATGATTTTACACCGGCTGACACGCCTGAAACCCGTCTGACGGGCCGCAGCCTTGATTCACAAGAAGGCGAATGGTCCACGTCGTACGGCGCCGATATACAATTCAGCGATAAGATGTTGTTCGGCGCTGCGTATTCTCGATCGATAAGAACCGATAACCTGTTCAGTTCTAGTCGGGACAACAGTGTTCAAAACGTGGCCATGTATCTTGCGCGCGTTGATGGGCCGATGATGGCCGGGTTGACCCTTCAATCTACCACCATCAACCAGGATGCGATCCGTCAATCGCGGACGCGTTTCATCGGCTTAATTGATACCCAGGCAGAGTCGCGAGCGACAACCTTGCGGTTTGACGCTCAGTATCGCCTTCCGACCGAAAAATGGCAGGCTGGCTTGAAAACGAAACTCGCCTATTCCCGTCACGACCATGATGGTTTTCGGTCGAGAGACGCCCGTGGATTGATCGACAATTTCTTTCCAGACCGTCGATTTGAAGCGGCGGTCGCCTATGCCGGTGGGGAGGTTTCGAAATCCATCCGTCTCGCCCGGGATGTTCAGTCCAAATTTACCGCTGAGGCCGGTATGCTGGCGACGTCATCCACGGATATCGGTTTTGCGCCGGTTCTTGATGATACAATGGCGGCTAACCCAGACTTCGCGCCCGTTGGATTTGCTGATCCGCTGGCGCAAATTGGGTCTTTTGGCATGTATTCGTCGGTTGGGGCGCAGTTAAAAGCACGGGATCGCTTTTCGCTATCAGCCTCCGTCGGCGCTCTCACGACCGGGCGAGGAACCCAACAAATCGGGCGTCTAAGCGCGGGCTTTTCCTTCTAACCTGGGGTGACGTTAACGGAGCGGCAAAACGATAGGCGAAGGCCTTCGGTACAACGATACCTAAAATTAGGAACTTTCGCTGTATCCCTTTGATGAGGCGGAAGCACGGTCAGCAAAAGCAGATTTTGACTTTCTAATTCTTGCATCGGCGACCCGGGAGAAAACCAATGGCCCCTTTGTTCGTAAGGCGCTTTGCGCGGAATAACGCCGGCAATATCACTATTTTGTTTGCCCTGTGTTCTCTCATCGTCCTGGGCGCCGCGGGCCTCGGTATAGATAGTCTGTACAGAGCTAATGTGCGTAGCCACGTACAAGAATCATTGGATGCAGCGGTTCTTGCTGGGGCGAAGAAGGATACTGGTAAAATTGCGACGGCGCAGCGAATTTTTGACGCCGCCATTAACGATCCCTCGAGCCCCATATCCAGCACGAGAGTGAATGTTAGTTTCAATGCAACTGATAACGGCGGGGTCAGCGGCACCGTTGTGGCGGATCCGGCAGTTTGGCTGCTGGGCGCCGCGGGCATTCTGCCAGATCAGATTACAATTGAATCAGGGGCGGAGTGGGGGAACTATTCCTCAGATGTTCTTGGATGCGTTTATTTGACTGACCACGTAAACACAGGCCTTGATATGGAAGATAGCAGCAACTTTGAGGCCGATTGCGCTATCCAGATTTGGACAACAAACACGGCAATTGAGATAGACGATAGCGCAACGGCGCGCTTTGAGTTGATTTGCGCACGCGGAACGCTTGACGTGGACGGGGGGACCCTTCTGCCGACGACAATCGATGGCGAGTGCGTTCCGGTTGAAGATCCCTTCGAAATGCTAGCGCCGCCGGCCGAGATTACGGGTCTTTGTAATTCCAACGCGGATGTTACGGTTACCAATGGTCAAACCGTTCCTTTGTCATCTGGCGTCCATTGCGGACTAGTGACGATTGAGAGCGGTGGGGAACTGGCGCTCGCCGCGGGTATCCATCAGTTTCGCGGCGGCTTAAATGTGGATACCGGTGGGTTGCTGTCCGGCGTTGATGTCCTTGCCGCGTTTGATAGAAGCATCCCAACTTATCGAATTGACGGCGACGTGAACATAAGTGGCTTGGTGAGCGGCCCGTATCAGGGTTTTGTTCTTTACCATGACGACTATCTTGGTGGGTCAAACGAAATACTAATCGGCCCGAATGCGAATTTTGTAGCTGAGGGTGTTATTTATCTCCCAAACACCAATTTCAAAATGCAGTCAAATGTCAACGAGTTTGCGACCCATTCTATTCTCATTACGGATAGGTTCGAGCTAGAGGGCAATGCCTCTTTCAGGGCCGTGGTGCAGACAAATGGGCCAGTTCCTTTGCCCCATGACAGTTTGGCCGTCGGGTTCACCGGCCTCCGATTGACGAAATAATACGTATACGTTGTCTTCAACGGTTTACACGTAAATTTTCTCATGAACAAAATATGGGTGAAGCGCTCGCGGCGCGGCCAAATTCCGATTTGTCCGGCGCTTCCCGCCCTCAGAATTATGCTGGCGCATCATCTGGGAGAGGCGGCGAAAGGTCTTGACTCCTTAAGACTAAAAAGAACAAAATAAGAACATTATGGAACAAGAAAGCCCGCGAGAAGGCGCGATCAAAGGCGCGCTGCATGAAATTTGCCCCAAAAATCATGGGGTTGTGGCGTTAGGGAGGGAAGTCTGTTTGGTGCGGGGCCGTGTGCATGAAGTACAAGGCGACAGCGCCGAGGCCTTCGTTATGGCGGCCTGTGGGGCGCGTGAGGGGCCGATTTTCTGGTGCGGGCTTGCATCGGATACGACGTCCCTCTCGCCGCTGGGTGTCGGGGGGTTCTTTGATCCGTCGCGGCTTGTAGTGACGACCGGTGTGTCGCGACTTGAAGTGCTCTGGGCTGGTGAACAGGCGCTGCGAACAGATGGCATTGCCTTTGTCGTGGTTGAACTGCATGCGGGTCCGGATTTGAGAGAAAGCAGACGACTACAGATTGCAGCGGAGGAAAGCGGGGCTCTCGGACTAATTCTTATCAGGGGGCGTGCGCATACATCGGCGGCGGAGACGCGTTGGCAGTGTGACGCCATCAACAGCAATAGGGCTTTATGGCGATGGGTGTGCACAAAGGACAGAAGAGGGGAACGGCGCGCGTGGGATGTCAGTTGGCAAGGGGGTGGGAATGGTCCGGGTCTTATCCATATGGCTGCCGCAACTGCCGCTTGACCGTCTGGTAAGGGCCCGCGATCCACGACTTGATGGGCCGTTTGCGGTTACAACCGATATCAAGAACGCCTCCAGGTTGGCGCATTTGAACGTTGCTGCGCGCGATGCGGGGTTAGCGCCCGGTCTTTCCGTTCCTGATGCGCGTGCGATTTGCCCTGACCTTTTGACGGCGCCGAGCGACCTTCCTCGGGAGGAGGCGCTACTGCGTGCATTATGGCGGTGGGCGGATCAATTATCGCCCCGTGTCGCGATTGATGGGTCCGATGGTCTGTTGCTGGATATAACGGGATGCGCTCATCTCTTTGGGGGCGAAGCCCTCATGGGCGAGGAGGCGTGCGCGCGTCTTGCCGATAGGCGCATCGCCTCAAAAATAGGCATCGCCGATACAAAAGGCGCCGCCCGCGCCTTGGCGAGGGTTGGTGAAACAGCGGTTTCAATCGCCAAGGCCGGCGATACCTATAATGCCTTAAGGCCCCTGCCGATTGACGCCTTAGACATCCCCTCGTCAATGGTTGGTGAGTTGGCGCAATCCGGCTTGAAGACGATTGGTCAATTATATGAGATTAAATCAAGTGAATTAGCGCGCCGGTTTGGACTTGAACTGACCTGCGCCCTGGGGATGTCGACCGGCCAGGACCCGGACCCTATCAGCCCCAGAACGGCTGACCTTCCATTTGCGGCGCGTATGAGCCTGCCGGAGCCAATCGGCTTTCAGTCTGATCTTGAAGGCGTCCTGCGCCGATTGGCAGGGTCCGTTTGCGAGCGGTTACACAGCGCCCAGAAAGGCGCGCGGCGCTTTGTGCTAACCGTGCGGTGTGTTGATACGGGCGATCACCATCTGCCGGTTGGCTTTGCCAAACCCTGTTTTGAAGTTGGGCCAATCTTGCAGCAATTTGCGCGCCCTTTGGACACGCTAAAAATCGAGTATGGCGCTGACTGGTTCCGCCTCGAAGCGCAAAGCGTTGAGCCAATCCGATTGCGCCAGACGCGGTTTGGCGAGGGGGTTGATGTCGCCGACAATGTCGCACGGGCGATTTCGACGATTGGTAATCGAATTGGCTTTGACCATGTCCATCGCTTTGAGGCGCGCGACAGTCATTTGCCGGAACGCGAATTTGTCTCTGTTCAAACAATGAACCGGGAGGTCGATCCCGTTTGGAAAAAGGCCCCGCGCCGCCGACCTTTGCGCCTTTACAAACGCCCTGAATATTTGCGCGCGATCGAGCCTGGTCGCCCCCCGACCCGCTTTGAATGGCGTGGCAAGGCATATCGGAGCAACAGCGTTACCGGCCCTGAGCGATTGACGCCGGAATGGTGGCGCGACGGGGACATGCGCACACGGGATTATTGGATGGTTCAAACCCATGAAGGTTTGCGCCTTTGGCTTTTGACCTATCCGGGGGTTGAACAGCCAGAGTGGTTCGTCGTGGGGAAATTTCCGTGAGCTATGCTGAGTTATGCACGATGAGCAATTTCACGTTCTTGACCGGCGCATCCCATGCCGAAGAAATGGTCATCCGCGCCCATGAAATTGGCCTTGGCGCGATCGCGATCACCGACACGAACACGTTCGGCGGCATCGTTCGGGGCCATGGCGCCGCCAAAGAAATCGGCATGCGATACATTGTCGGCGTACGCCTTGTTTTGAGAGACGGGTCTGAAATCCTCGCTTACCCAAAAACCCGTATCGCCTTTGGCCGCCTCTCACGCCTTCTGACAATTGGCAAACGCCGTTCTACAAAAGGCTGCTGCGATCTCTCAATAGATGACGTTTTAGAGTGGGGGGAGGATAGTGTTCTGATCGGTCTTTATGGCCCGACGTTCAAGGCCGCCATGAGGCGCTTGGTGAAGCGTTTTTGTGATGACGTTTTTATCGGCATGACGCCGCGCTATGACGGGGATGATGCGGCGCGGTTCAAAAGGCGCATCAGCCTCGCCACGTCTATCGGCGCCGCGCCGGTCGCGATTGGGGACGCGCTCATGCATGAAAGTCGGCGCATCCGCCTTGCTGATATTCTATCCTGCCTGAGAGAGAAGACGACGATTGATCGGCTGGGCCGTCTGGCGCAACCCAATGCCGAACGGCGGATAAAATCAGAATTTGAGTTGAGGCGGTTGTTCAAAGGCTATGAAGAGGCGTGTGCGAACACATGGCGTATTGCCGAGCGCTGTAGGTTTTCTCTGGATGAACTCAAATATGAATATCCCGATGAAATAACCAATGGGATGCAACCAAACGACCGCTTGCGAGCCCTGACTGAAGAGGGATTGGTCCGGCGTTATCCCGATGGCGTGTCGCTCAAAGTCCGCGCCATGGTTGAGAAAGAACTGACCCTGATCACCGAGTTGGATTATGCGCGCTACTTTCTGACTGTGCATGACATTGTGGAATTTGCGCGCTCGAAGAATATTCTTTGTCAGGGGCGCGGCAGTGCGGCGAACTCTGTCGTTTGTTATGCGCTCGGCATCACCGAAGCTTCGCCCGACATGATCACAATGGTGTTTGAGCGCTTTATTTCAGAGGCGCGTGATGAACCGCCGGACATCGATGTCGATTTTGAACATGAGCGGCGCGAAGAGGTTATTCAGCACATCTATCAAAAATATGGACGTCATCGCGCGGGGCTTTGTTCGACCGTGGTGCATTTCAGATCAAGGCGCGCCATCCGCGAAGTCGGCAAGGTGATGGGTCTGTCAGAGGATGCGGTAAGCGCGCTTTCAAGTCAGGTGTGGGGCGTATCAAGCAGCGGGCTTGGCGATGAACGCGCAAAGGCCGCTGGCCTTGACGTGAAAGACAAGCGTCTGCGACTGACCCTCGATCTTGCCAAGGAGATCATTGGTTTCCCCCGCCATCTTTCCCAACATGTTGGCGGCTTTGTCATCACGCGCGGGCGTTTGGATGAGCTTTGTCCGATTGAGAACGCAGCGATGGAAGACCGCACCGTAATTGAGTGGGACAAGGATGATGTGGAAACCCTCGGCATGTTAAAGATCGATGTCCTCGGGCTTGGCATGTTATCGTGTATGCGCAAAGCGTTTGACCTACTGGCCCAATGGAAAGGGGAGAAATACACCCTTGCAACCCTCCCCCAGGAAGACCCCAAGGTTTATGACATGCTTTGCGAGGCTGACACGGTCGGTGTCTTTCAGGTTGAATCCCGCGCCCAGATGAATTTTCTGCCGCGTATGAGGCCGCGGACGTTTCAGGATTTAATCGCTGAAGTCGCGATTATCAGGCCCGGCCCCATTCAGGGCAATATGGTCCACCCATATCTGCGGCGCCGTCGGGGGGAAGAACCTGTTGTTTTTCCTTCGGAAGAGTTACGTGACGTTTTAGAGCGAACCTATGGCGTGCCGCTATTTCAGGAGCAAGCGATGCAAATCGCTATCGTTGCGGCCGGCTTTACGCCAACCGAAGCCGATGCACTGCGCCGTGCCCTGAATGGTTTTAGGAGGCAAGGCGCCGTTGAGGATTTCAAAGAACGCTTCATCGCAGGGTGTTTGGAGCGGGGGTATGCCCCAGAATTCGCTGAGAACTGTTTCCAACAGCTGCAAGGGTTTTCAAGCTACGGGTTTCCTGAAAGCCACGCGGCGAGTTTTGCGTTGCTTGTCTACGCATCCTCCTGGGTGAAGCACCATCACCCGGAAGTCTTTTGCTGCGCGCTTCTTAATGCACAGCCCATGGGCTTTTATGCGCCCGTGCAAATCGTTCGCGATGCGATCCAACACGGCGTTAACGTTTACCCAGTGTGTGCTGAGCATTCTTTCTGGGATAATGTGTTGGAATACGATCATAACGGCGCCCTTGCTGTGCGGCTTGGGTTCCGACAAATCAAAGGGTTTAAGGAAGATGATGGCCATTGGCTCGCCGCCGCGCGCGGGAACGGCTATCGTTCAATAGACGCGATTTGGCGACGCGCCGGCGTTGGTCGGCCCGCCCTCAAGAAACTCGCCGGGGCGGATGCCTTCACGGCCTACGGCCTGACGCGCCGTGATGCGATCTGGGAGGTCAACGGCCTCGGGGGCGACCGGCCGCTGCCGTTGTTTGAGCGTGACGGCGAAGGCTTGCCGGATATCAAGGCGATCCTGCCAACGCTTTCCAGGGGGGAAGAGGTCTTTGAAGATTATGTCGCCACGCGTCTGACGCTGCGCCAACACCCGGTTTCGCTGTTGCGCAAAGAGATGCCTGCGTTTTGTTCGTCGACGACGTTGAGAACCACGCCGAATGGCGTCTGGCTGAGTGTGGCGGGGTTGGTGATAACACGACAAAGGCCGGGCACAGCGAGCGGCGTGATCTTTCTGACCCTTGAAGATGAGGGGGCTGTCTCTAACATTGTCGTCTGGCCAAAGATCTTTCAGAAATACCGTAAAGCCGTCATGGCGGGTCGTCTCTTGCGCATTCAAGGGCGGTTGCAACGCGAAGGCCCCGTGACCCATATCATCGCGGCATATATCGAGGACTATTCGTTCTTGCTTGACGGGCTTGGCGATCCCAACATCGCCGGGGGCACAATTGATCCGTCACAAGATAGTATGGATGAGGCCAAGCGACCCGTGCATGAAAACCGAATAGGGCCGCGCCCCACCAAAGCTGTGACGCCCGCCGAAGAAATCACCCAGGCCTTGCAACAGGCGCGACACGCCGCCTACGGGGCCGGTGCGCGACACCCGAGAGAGCAAGCAAAAAAGCTTTTCTACAGCCGGGATTTCCACTGATCGTCGGATTTTATATTTCCCTTGGCGAACAGGGGCCGGATCTCGCCAGATATTTGTTTTTGTTGATTTTTAAGAAGAAACTGGAGCGGGCGATGCGATTCGAACGCACGACCCTAACCTTGGCAAGGTTATGCTCTACCCCTGAGCTACGCCCGCATGCAGTTTTCGGTTGTCTGTCTCCAGACAAGGCGCGCTATATGCCTCAACGGGGAGGGATTGGCAAGCATGTTCTTTAAGGGGCAACACGGGAATCGTCGATGATCGCGTTGGTGCTGCGGCGCGGCGCGCGCGTCGTCGTGGCGGTCGGGCGGCGCCCGTAAAATTGGGATTTGATGTCGTTAATGGAGGGAACGCCTATGGAAATGCAAGGCAAGGGCGGTTCAGACGGGCGGGAGTTTACCCGCGATATGTTGTTCGCCCGCCTTGATGGGCTCGGCATCGCCCATCAAACCGTTGAACATCCGCCGATCATGACGGTGGACGAGGGGCGGGATTACAAGGCCTCGATGCCGGGCGGGCACTCTAAAAATATGTTTTTGAAGGACAAGAAAGGCGCGCTTTTCTTTGTCACCGCCCATTGCGATACGCAGGTGGATCTTGTCGCCTTAGGACGACATTTAGAGGCGAAGGGGCGTCTATCGTTTGGGAAGCCCGATCTCATGTTGGAGACATTAGGGGTGACACCGGGGTCGGTCACGCCCTTTGCGTTGGGGTTCCCGGGCGCTGCGGCGGCGTTTCGCGCTGTGGTCGTTGATCGCGCCTTTCATGACCATGATCCGGTTTGGTTCCACCCTTTGGAGAACACCGCCTCAACGGCGATCTCCCCGGCATCCCTCATCGCTTATATCCGGGATTGCGGCGCTGAGCCCATTGAATTGGATTTAACGGCCCTGACCCGCGATTAGACGCCCCTTTTTAAGAGCCGTCTTGTTTTCCAAAGGCGGCGGGCTCATGTATTGGCGGTTGAAATCGGGAGCGCATCATCGGTGATGCGCCAGGCAATCGGAACGGATATGAGCGATTTACTAAGCCCAGGACCACAGACTGGCGCACAGGCTGGGGCGCCCGCAAGCGCCGGCGGATTTGTGAAAGACGGGACCATCGAAACCTTTGAAAAGGATGTTCTTGAAGCATCCATGTCCCATCCGGTGATTGTGGACTTCTGGGCGCCGTGGTGTGGGCCATGTAAGACCTTAACGCCGATCCTGGAGAAGGTGGTGAACGCTGCTGGCGGCGCTGTCTCCCTGGTGAAGGTTGATATCGACAAAAACCAGATGCTGGCCTCGCAGCTTCGGGTGCAATCCGTGCCGACGGTCTACGCGTTTTTCCAGGGGCGCCCGGTGGATGGCTTCCAAGGTGCCGTGCCGGAAAGCGAAGTACAGAATTTGGTCAATCAACTAAGCGCCTTATCCGGGGGCGGGGCGCCGGGTGCCGGCGGGCCGCCCTTGGCCGATATTGTGAAATCGGCGGAACAGGCCCTCGCAGCGGGCGATGCCGCCGCCGCCGCCCAAGCGTTTGCGGCAGTGCTGCAGGAAGCCGGCGCTTTGGCGCCCGACGCCGACATGGTGGCGAAAACCGAAGACCCTGCTGTGCTTAGCGCCCTGGCCGGTTTTGCGAATTGCCATTTGGCGCTGAACGATGTGGACCAGGCCCGCGCGATCTATGATCTCATTCCCGATGCTAAGCGCGGCGATGGCGCCGTGGCGGCCTTGGGGGCGGCTCTTGCGCTGGCGAAACCGGGCCTCGACGCGAGCACGCTTGGCGCCTTGCAGGCAAAAGCCACAGCGCCGGATGCGGGTCCCGAGGCGCGGTTTGAATACGCGGAAGCCTTGTTGGGGCTCGGTGATATGGAAAACGGCGTTGGACAGTTGCTCAGTCTCGTCGCGGAAGACCGGGAGTGGAATGATGGTGCAGCGCGGGCTAAGCTCCTCACCGTGTTTGACGCATTGGGGCCCACTCATCCGTTGACCACAAAGGGCCGCCGGCGATTATCGTCTATTTTGTTTGCCTAGATTGTTGCGGGCCTTCGGCGCTCGGGATTTGAAACGGACGAATGAAGGAGGCCTTTGCGCTTCATGTCGGACAAGCCAGAAACAGAGCAAGACGGCGCCCTGCCTGAATTGATGCCGCTCTTTCCACTATCCGGCGCGTTACTGTTGCCGGGCGGTCAAATGCCCCTGAATATCTTTGAGCCGCGCTATCTGCGGATGGTGGATGATGCGCTCGCAACGACGCGGACTATTGGCATGATCCAACCGCGCGATGAAAATGAAAGCGGCCGATGCGCCCTATATCATATAGGCTGCGCGGGCCGGTTGACCGGATTTAATGAAACGGAAGATGGGCGGTATTTGATCAACTTGACCGGGATGCGGCGCTTTCGCATTATCGAGGAAATTAATCCTGATACGCCCTATCGCCAGGCTGCCGTGGACTATTCAACGTTCGAAAATGACGCCGGGGCTGACCCTTCCGCTGATGGTGTTGATCGCAGCAAACTTGAGGCGTCGATGCGCCATTATCTGACGACGGAGGGGTTGAAAACCGATTGGGACGCCGTCAGCGATGCACCGACCCAGGCGCTCATTGTTTCCCTCGCCATGGGGTGCCCATTTAACCCCAATGAAAAGCAAGCGCTTTTAGAGGCGCCAGATACGGCGACGCGCGCCGAATGCCTTGTGGCGCTGATGGAAATGGCCTGCTCCGATAGCGGCGATGATTCTCAATTACAATAATGGGATCGGTATAAAATGACTGTTGAGGACGAAAAGAACGCCGCAATTTCACCGCATCTGCTGGAGATATTAGTGTGCCCTCAGACCAAAACGCCGCTCGTCTATGATGCTGACCGCGGCGAGCTGATCAGTAAGGCGGCGGGTCTTGCGTACCCAATTAAAAACGGCATCCCCATCATGTTAATCGATGAGGCGCGGGCCTTAGACGACGAGGAAACTGCGGTCCTCGCGGCGCCTTAGGCCGTCTAATCTTGCCTATTCGTCCTCGCCGAACCGTTCATCCACCAACCGAATGAGCGTTTCGATGGCCTCTTCTGCTTGGGCGCCGGTGGCGGTGATGGTGATTTCGCTGCCAATACCCGCGCCAAGCATCAAAAGCCCCATAATTGAACAGGCGCCCACCTCCTGATCATCTTTTTGCACGCGGATGGCCGCGTCCCACGAGCTAGCGACAGCGCAAAATTTTGCTGACGCCCGCGCGTGAAGGCCTCGGCGATTTTTAATAACAATTTTTCTGCTGAATGATTCCACGAAGTCGTCGCTTAACTGAGAGCCGTTTAACGCGTATTGAAATTTATTCCCCTTTTTCACCGGAAAGGACCCAGGACGCGACGTTGATATAGTCTCGCCCTGCTTTGTGGGCCGCGGTAACGGCGTCGTTTAGGGGTTTTTCTTCGCGAATGGAGGCGAGCTTGATGAGCATTGGTAGATTGACGCCGGCGATGACCTCCGCATTCGCTTTACTGGACGCGGCAATCGCAAGGTTAGAGGGCGTACCGCCAAACATATCTGTCAGGATGATCACCCCATCACCTTTATCGACATCCTGGGCGGCGGATAGAATATCGGCGCGTCGTTTTTCCATGTCGTCATCGGCGCCGATAGACACGGCGGCGATATTCTGCTGTGGGCCGACCACATGCTCTGTTGCGGCGACGAATTCTTCCGCCAATCGTCCGTGGGTGACGATTACAAGTCCGATCATGCCTAATTCCTGCTGCGCTCGATCTCTGCCAAATTTATCGACGATATCTTAGGGGGCTTTTTCGATTTTCACAGTAGCCCGTTCAAACAAAATAGCCCGGGCGCTGAGCCGCAAGCGGCCGGTAGGGTCCGGTTTGGTTGGATCAAAGGGGAGGCGGGGAATTGCGCTACCGTTCTCTAAAATCCCATAGGCCTCGCGTTCCGGGACACGCGGCGCTGGGGTGGTAAGATCGAGCGCGGCGATGAGCGATACGCAAGGCGTGCTTTCAGTGGTCGTCGGACCAAAACCCCGTAACTCAATTTGTCCGGCTAAAGCGCCTGGCGCCCGAGCGACAAGGCGGCCCTTTACATCCTCAATGAGGACGATGTCGTCGGCGACAAGCCGGGTTCGTCGCCAGGGGCAAGCGGTGACGGCGCTCAGCGCAAGGCTCGATTTGCCTGCCCCGCTTGGGCCTAAAAGCAACATGCCCGCGAGGGGGCCGTCCGGATCCACGCCTAGCGCTAACGCCACGCCATGCTGTTGGACGGGCCCAGAAGATCGATCAAAAGACGGTGCGTTAGAATGCATCACGGGCCCCGCCTCCAGTCCGTTGTCACGCCCCACGGCGATTGGGTCGTTTTTTTTAACCGGCCAACGGTAATTCAACAATAAAGCGGGCGCCCTTTACCACTGCGTCGGGGCCCGATTGATCAAGACGGTTTTCCGCCCAAATCCGACCGCCATGGGCGGTGATGATCTGGCGGCAGATCGCAAGACCAAGGCCAGAGTTATTGCCAAACGTCGCTCCGCTTGGGCGTTTTGTGTAAAAGCGCTCAAAAATGCGTTCCAGGGAATCCGGCGGAATGCCCGGGCCGTCATCTTCGACAAAAATGCGTCCTGTGCGATCGCGATCAGTGCCCGGATCAATAATCACGATCACCTGGCCATCTTCAGGAGAGAAAGAACGCGCATTATCGATGAGGTTGCGAATAACTTGTCCAAGGGCGCCAGCGTTTCCGAATAGGTATACCGGGGCGCCGCTTGGGTCGAACGCCACCGGCGCCTGCCCTTCTTTTTGGGTGGCGGTGTATAAGTCGACGATATCGGTGACGAGTTTTCGCAAATCCACGGCGGTGCGCGCCTCGCGGGCAAGTTCCGCGTCGAGGCGGGAGGCGTTGGATATATCCGTAATCAAACGATCCATCCGCTCGACATCTTTTTTGATGATGTTCATCAGTTTTTCGCGCGCTTCAGGTTTCTTCGCGATTTCCATGGTTTCCGAGGCGCTGCGCACGGAGGTAAGGGGGTTTTTCAGTTCATGAGCGACATCGGCGGCGAAACTTTCAATGGCCTCAATGCGATTATAAATCGCCTGGGTCATGGCTTTGAGGGAGGCGGATAGTTCACCGATTTCATCGCGGCGATGGGTGAAGTCAGGAATCCTCGCCCGCCCCGCTGCGGATATTCCCTCACGGACTTTATCGGCGGCGATAGCGAGTTGCCGGATAGGCTGCGCAATGGCGGCCGTTAAGAGGAGCGACGATAAGATCGCGGCGGCGACCGCCAAACCAAAGAACGGCAGGATCGCCGCCTGGGATTTGGTGACGAGGTCTTCGATGCCGCCAATTTCAGAGGTGACGACGCCATAAACCGCCTGCACTTTCCGGATGGGAATAGAGACGGACGCGACCAATTCTCCGTCTTCATTTAGTCTGACCCAGGACCAGCCCCGGACATCGGCAAAGGGCTGGGATTGTATCGCAAGGGTCAGCTCTTCTTCGATGGACCGAGCGGCGGCGGCTTCCCGGTAGCCGCTGGTTAGAAAGGCGCCCAAGGTTTCACGGCTGAGGGCCATCAGCCGCCAAACGGCGCTATCGGCCGTGACGCCCTCGATGGGCCCTAGGGCGACGGGACGGATCTTGTCTTGACGCAGAACAACATCATCGATGAGTAAGTCCTGCGCATCGACAACGGTTTCTCCGCCCGGCGGCGTTCTGTAAACGCGAATGCGCCCTTCGAAGCTGTCCCAGACCCGATTGAAGACGAAAACGACGTTTTCTTCCTGCAGGACCCTGTTACAGATGGCGACGGGGTCGCTTTGGCCAATGCCGACACCAGGGGTGACGGCTTGTTCAATAGGCTCGCACGCTTCGGCGTCGACGGCTGTTTGGGCAAGGATATCGGCGAAGATTTGCGCCTGGGCGCGCACGCCCTCTAGCTTTGCTTCAACAAGACTTTCGCGGAAGGCGGTCACGCCCAAGGAGCCAAGCAAAAGGATCACCAATCCCACAAGATTGGCGAGCACAATCGTCAAGGTCAGCCGCGATACAGAAAGACGGCCGCGCCAACGCGTTTTGTTGCGGGCCCCCTCGCTCATCAACGGTCCTTAGTTTTCCTTGTACTTATAGCCGACGCCATAAAGAGTTTCGACGGCGTCGAACTCGTCATCAACAACGCGAAACTTTTTTCTGATGCGCTTAATATGGCTGTCGATGGTGCGGTCATCCACATAAATCTGATCATCATAGGCCGCATCCATAAGCGCATCGCGCGTTTTCACAAAGCCCGGCCGTTGGGCCAGCGCCTCTAGGATGAGAAATTCCGTCACCGTTAGGGTGACGTTTTGGCCTTTCCAGGAACAGGCGTGGCGCATGGGATCAAGCAGCAGATCGCCGCGGCGGACGGTTTGGCGTTCGTCTTCTTTGGATGGGGGCGTCGCGGCGGCTTGCCGGCGGCGCAGGATGGCTTTGACCCGCTCCAGCAGTAAGCGTTGGGAGAACGGCTTTTTGACATAATCGTCAGCGCCCATGGTCAGGCCGAGCACTTCATCGATTTCTTCGTCCTTGGACGTCAGGAAGATGACCGGAAGATCGGAGTTCTGGCGGATCCGTCTTAACAGCTCCATCCCATCCATGGCGGGCATTTTTATGTCGGAGACAACCAAGTCCGGCGGGCTTGCCTCAATGCCGGCGAGGGCTTTTTCGCCATCTTCATACGTCGTAACCGTGTAACCCTCTGCTTCAAAGGTCATTGAGACAGAGGTCAGAATGTTTTCGTCGTCGTCAACAAGGGTGATCGTCGCCATGTTTTCGTCTTCCCGGATAATGCGCGTCAATGTCTATAAAGGAACTCTACCCCGTTGCGCCGGGCGTCGCTATGGCGCCGACGGGGCGTCTTTGGGGCGATTAAAGGCTTTCCAAAGGCGATTTGTGGTTAATATGTCGATGTCGGGACCTTTAGCGCCCGCCGGCGGCGGCGTCGATAATATCAGCGAGGGCCGTGTCGCGGGAGGAGAGACCGTCTGCGTCATGGGTGGTGAGGGTTATCTCGACGCGGTTGTAGACATTGAACCACTCCGGATGGTGATCAGCCTTTTCCGCCGCCAAGGCGATGCGGTTCATAAATCCCCAGGCTTCATTGAAATCAGAAAAGACGAAAGTCTTTTGGGCCGCGTCGCGCCCTTCTGTCGGGGACCAGCCTGGTCGATCCTTAAAGAATGCGTCTCGTTCGCTGGGGGAGAGCTTCTCCATCGCGGGCTATCTCCATTTTTGCGGGTTTTACTTTTTGCCTTCATAGGCGAAATCAAGGGGATTTGCTATTTCAGATTAATTAGAGCCAGACAATCGAGTCCGTAAAATGCATAGCGAAATTTAAAATGTCGGGAACAGTCGAAAAAGACGGGCATAACCTCACGATCACCCCCTTTAAGGAAACGGATTGGCCCCTGGTCTGGCCGCTCTTGCAAGAGGCGTTCGCCGATGGCGAGTCTTATCCATGTCCGATGGATATGGAAGAGGCGGCGGCGCGCCGATATTGGATAGAAACCCCGAAATGGACGTATACGGCGCGGGGGCCCAATGGCGATGTGGTGGGCACTTATCACATTCGGCCCGACCAGGGCGGGCTTGGGGATCATGTCTGTAATTGCGGATATGTCGTTGCATCGGCTGCCCGTGGGCGTGGTTTGGCGCAAGTCCTTTGCCATCATTCGCAAGGCGAGGCGCGCCGTCATGGCTTTCGGGGCATGCGGTTTAATCTGGTCGTCGCCACGAACACGCCCGCCATCCGCGCGTGGGAAAAGAGCGGCATGCAGATTGTTGGCACTGTTCCGGCCGCTTTCCGCGTGAAAGATAAAGAGCTGGTCGACGCCCATGTGATGTATAAGCGCTTGGGGTAATGGCGTTGGTTTTCTGCTTGGAAGAGGGCGTTGCGATCACGAAATTGGGAACCGCCGCCATGGGAGCGCCTTTTTCTGAGCGTGCTTTCGTCATGGCGCGCGTGTAGAGATGCTTGTCAGTCGGCATGATCCGGGAGGTTAACGATGACGGTTTCACTTCTTTTAAGCGGTGCAATTTTGGCGAATGTGTTGTTTTTTCAGTCGGCGGCGACACCGATCGATGAAACAGCTGCTCAGCCAGCATCCGTGCAAGCGATAGCGCAAGAAGAAACAACGCCAGAACAAACGCCTCAGATTGATCCGCTGGAGTTGGCGGATGACGTTGCGGTAGAATTGCCGGTGACGGGCGCCGATGAACCGGAGGCCGAGATAGTGGGTGAAGAGCCCAAGCTACCCCCAGCCACATTCACAGCCACAGCTCCCGACCTCACCGAGGCAAGGGAAGACATGGTCTTTGAAAGTGAAAGCGACGAGGCCGTGGTCGATCGTGTTTTGGCCTATTTCAATGACTTAAAAACGCTAAAGGCGACCTTTGTGCAGACCTCACCGTCGGGCGCGTTTTCGCGCGGGGATCTTTATCTCAGACGTCCGGGTCAAATTCTTCTTGAGTACGCTGCCCCGTCGCCCCTTAAGATCGTCGCGACCCAGGGCAACGTTTATGTTGAGGACAAAGGTCTCGAAACCACCGATCTCTATCCGATCAAAACGACCCCGTTGAAGTTTCTGTTGACCAAAAACGTCTCCCTAGAGGATGCGCAAGTCCTCGGGGTTGAGCGTGGGCCGGACAGTATAGCGGTTACCCTCGCTTCTACTGATGAGGAAACCCAAGGAGAGATCAGCCTAATCCTTGCTGCGCCAACCTTGCAGCTCCAACAATGGGCGGTTCGGGACGCCCAAAACGGCGTCACCATTGTGAGCCTTGATAATATCGAAGAAGGCGGAAGGCTCTCAAACCGGCTGTTTCGCGCGCCTGAAGCTGGTGGTGCTTTTATTAACAATTAGAAAACGCGGGGATTTTGGGGCAAATCGCCGGGTGTCAAGAGCCACATGCAAGCTTTTTCTGAAATTTACATATTGAAAACCTGCTTGGTAGTGCATTAATGTAACAGTGCTTGAGCGGCACATTTGGACCAGCGTTGCCCCCCCGCTAGCAGGTCCGCAGTCGGTCAAGTCGCCGGAATATCCCCTCCCGGCGTAGGCGCTAAAGCGCAGCTTGGCGCTCGGTCATCTGGCCGAGCGCCTTTTTTCTTGAGGGGCTTCTCTGCATAAGAAGGTCATCGCGGTGAACGGCGGTGATGGTCGCCATAGTGAGGAACGGTGTGGTCATGGATGATTTTGATCTGGAGGCGCTGGAGCGCGAATTGCCGGGGTTGAAGCGGTTGAGTCGTTTTGCCCGGTCCCTAGACGGCATTCCCTGGTTCGCCAATATGGGTGAGCCTTTGAGCCCCGGCGGGAACGCCGCCGCGCGCGCGTTCGCCGATGGGTTGGGGTTTCCAGAAGCTGATCCGGCGGTGCTGGTCGACTGGGAGGATGCGGCTGCGGCGGCCGAGAGCGTCGACTGGAACAGCCCTGCTTGGGAAGCTGAAGAATCCTTGCGCGCTGATCTGACCATTCGCGCCCTTGATATTTTATCGGAAGAGGCGCTTCAGATTGCGATGACCATGATCGCAGACGCGATTTCAGAGCCGGCGAAAGAGGCGATGGAAGAGGCCAGTCACCTGTGGGATATGGCCGACGAGGCGTCGCGTCAGCTTGCCGTCGGGGCGGCGGTCCAGGCGGCTCATCAGGCGGCATTGGCGTTGATCGCCGCTGAAGACCCGGATTTTGAGGCGGAAGCCCATCCATTTGCGGCAAAGTTCCAGCTTTTTGAATTCGGGCGATGGCCGGTTGGCCTCACCGGCTCCAGCTTCAACATCTTTTAGACCGGCTGTTGGGATACGTGGTTGGCTAACGCCTGATCGCCTCCAACACGCCCAGGATGAAGAGGTATGACGCAATGACTGAAAGGACGATTTTGAACCCGAATTGAAATTGCTTTTCTGGCAGCTTTAGTAAAATCCGTGTCCCGACCCAGGCGCCGGCGGTTGTGCTGGCGATGATCGCTAGAATCACAAACGCCCATTCAGCAAAAGCAAAACCAACGATCCCGAACGCAACCGTCTTCAGCCCATGTTGACCGACCATCGTGACGGCATGGGTGGAGACAACCTTCATGCGATCGAGATCGGTCGTCGCGAGGACGGAGCCAACTAATGGGCCCGTCGCGCCAAAGAAAATTGAGAGGAAAGCGCCTGCGCCGCCGACGCTCACAAAGCTCGTTTTGTTGGCCGAGAAGGAGCGCGGTTTCGGCGCCCAAACCATGATCAAAATGAAAGCGGCGACCCCCATTCTCAGAAGCCACGCGGGTAGTGAGACATAAACACTGGCGCCCAGCGCCGCGCCAAGGGCGCCGCCAAGGGTGAACCATCCAACGATGGGCCAAACGGTATGGCGGTGGATGAACGAAAAGCGACTGAAATTGCTGGCGAGTTGGGCGACGCCGTGAACAGGGATCACCGCGAGCGGCGGAAACATCGCGCTCATCGCCGCCAGCAAAAGTAGTCCGCCGCCGATCCCTAAGGCGGCGGTCAGCATTGACGACAGGAAGCTAACAACAACGACAACGCTCGCGTTGACCCAGGAAAGCCCTTCCGGCAAGAGAGCGGCACCGATTGTTTCCATAAACCCATCAACGATACGTGCTCGCGGCATTTTGCGCCCGGGCCCGCCAAGGCGACGCTCGTCGCCGCCAATTTTTAGAAAGCGCGTTACCTATGAAGGTCGCCACGTGGAATATCAATTCCGTTCGCTTGCGCATCAACAGTGTCATCCGGTTTTTGGAAGAGGCCGCGCCGGATGTCCTTTGTCTCCAGGAAACAAAGTGTCCGGAGGACAAGTTTCCCGCCAAGGCGTTTGTCAAAGCGGGCTATGAACATCACGCGGTTAGCGGCCAGGACGGGGCGAAGGGCGGCTATAACGGGGTGGCGATTGTCTCCCGCGTGCCCTTAAAAGACATCGAAAAGCGGCGCTTTTGCGATCGTGATGACGCGCGCCATGTGGCGGCGACAGTGTCAGGCGGCGTGCGCGTCCATAATTTCTATGTCCCCGCCGGGGGCGATGAGCCCGACCCCTCCACTAACGAGAAATTCGACCACAAGCTGAATTTCCTGACCGAGATGAAAGACGCTTTTCCGAAATCGGGGCGGTCAAAAGCCATTCTTGTCGGCGATTTAAACGTCGCTCCTGGCGAACATGACGTTTGGTCCCACAAACAGCTCCTGAAGGTTGTCTCCCACACGCCGGTTGAAACGGCGTTGCTGGACGAGGTATTGGCCGCCTCAAAATGGATTGATGTGGCGCGTCTGGCCGTTCCGGCGGACGAGAAGTTGTTCACCTGGTGGTCCTATCGCTCTCGGGATTGGCGCGCCTCCAACCGGGGGCGGCGGCTTGATCATATCTGGATCACGCCGGCCTTGAAAAAGGCGGTGGAGGAGATTGGTCCCGATGGGTATTGTATCCACAGTGATTGTCGCGATTGGGAAAAACCGTCAGATCATGCGCCGGTAACGCTTCAGCTGGCTCTATAAAATGGCGGCGCTTTAAACGAAGGAAGCTGAGTGCGCGGATACTTTGGCATAGGATCAGAGCGGATCTCGAAGGCGATGAATTTGGGCGCTGTGTTGCGCACCGCTCATGCTTTTGAGGCCAGTTTTGCCTTTACCGTTGGCGCGCAACATCGCGCTCGGGAAATCACCCAATCCGATACGTCAAAGGCGGATAGTCACCTTCCAACCTATCATTGGGAGAGTATCGACGAGTTGGTTTTACCCAAGGGCTGCGCCCTCATCGGGGTTGAACTTGATGAGACGGCGGTGGAGCTGCCCGTTTTCCGCCATCCCCCGGCCGCTGCGTACATCCTGGGCCCTGAGCGGGGCAGTCTGTCCTCGGAGGCGCAGGCGCGATGCGAACGGTTGATCAAAATCCCGACCAAGTTCTGCGTGAACCTGTCCGTGGCCGCCGCGATTATTATGTATGATCGAATGATGGCGTTGGGCGGCTATCCGCCGCGCCCGATGTCGGCGTTGAGCCCTGTCGACACATGGACCCAGCCGGAAGGTTCGCGCCCCAAAAGTCGCCCATAAGAGGCGGTCAAAACGCCGACAATTGGCCTGGCGGCGCCGAAAACCCCTCTCTTCAATGACAAAGACCGCTCCATAGGAGCGGCCTTGCCAAGAAATAGAAGAGAGAAATAGAGACGTCGCGATTAACGACGACCGCGCTTCTTCGCCGGCGCTTTTTTGCGCTTTGCAGGCGCTTTCTTACGCTTAGCCGGTGATTTGCGCGCTGTTTTGGTTACTTTTTTTGCGGCTTTTTTCTTCGCGCGCGGCTTGCGGGCTGGCGCAGCAGCTTCAGCTTCCATTTTGTCGAGGGCTTCGGCATAGGTGCTGAGCGCCTTCATGAAGGCCCCTTGTTGCGTTTTTGGCAGCACGGATAATGCGTCGCGCTCGGCCTTTGCAACGGAATTCATCGCACCATTCAGCATGCGCTTACCAGCGGCTGTAATGCTGACCGCATTGGCGCGGGCGTCTTCTTTTGTCCGTGAGCGGGAGAGAAGACCTTTTTTGATCATCCGGGCGATCATGTCGGCCAATGTTGACCGATCGATACCCGTTGCGCGAACGAGATCCGTCTGGCTGAGGCCTTCGTTCTTGGACACCGTGTGCAGCACTTCAAACTGGCGCGGCGTTGGGCCGGATGACCCTACTTCTTTTGAATATAGGTCATGAGCGAACTGTTGCGCACGGCGGAGCAGGTGCCCCGGAGACTTTCTTAGATCATATGCCATTTTCGGCTTTCTCCGTCTTTGTTGTCCAACTCTACTGGGGGGCGCTCGTTTGCGATTTCGCCAATTTAAGAGCAACTAAAGAGTCGGGTTGGTGAATATTCAGGTTGCTAGCCCTCAGTTAAAGAGGTTTCACGCACCGAATCATTTGAACTCTGATCGTTAATAAACAATTGCTATTAAGTCGTCACGGACAAATTTGCAACAGTAATACGATTTTGAGCAGAAAATCCGCCTTATAATGATATTCAGCGAACAGTCCTCTACGACAGATCGCAAACCTTGCAGATGTTTTCACAAGAACGGCAGGAGACGGAAGATGGCAGAAAATAGGCATTTGGATCAAAATTTCATCCAAAAAATACCTGATGGGGATGATCGCCATCGCTCAGTTTGCGGTCACTGCGGTTTTATTGACTATAAAAACCCCAAAATTGTGGTGGGTTCCGTTGCAACGCATGGGGATCGCATTTTGTTGTGTAAGCGCGCAATTGAGCCCCGCCATGGGTTTTGGACGTTGCCGGCGGGCTATCTTGAAAATCATGAAAGCGTCGAGGACGGCGCGAGGCGGGAAGCATGGGAGGAAGCGCGGGCTCGTTTAACCCTTGATAAAATTCTCGCGATCTACTCCGTGCCGCGTATTTCTCAGGTTCAAATCATGTTCCGCGCCCATTTGGACCATGAAGACGTCGCTGCGGGGCCTGAGAGTCTTGAGGTCGGCTTGTTCGCCTGGGAAGATATTCCCTGGCCTGACCTAGCGTTTCCAACCGTGGGGTGGGCGTTGCGCCATTGGCGCGAGACCCACGATCAAAAGATATTTGCTCCTTTTGGAAACCCAGTCGATGGGGTGTAGGTCAAGTTTTGGACGTTTATCCAATTACTCCGCCGAAGGTTGATCTGACGTTTCCTCCTGATCCGCCATATGTTTCATGATGAGCGGCGCTTGTAAGCCGGCAAAGAGAATGTTGGCGGCGGTGAAACCAAATAGTTTTAGGTTCACCCACGTCGGTTCACCCGGGCATTTGGGGCCAGCGTTATAATCGCATCCTTGCATCAACCATCGCCATGCGATTTCGTTTGCTAGGGCCAGAACTGCGAAAAACACCGCATATCTGACGGTTAATGTCCGCCATGCCGTATCCGGCAATGTCAGGGCGCCATCGAAAAGCACCCGCAGGAAGTTTTTGCCGGCAAAAAGCCCGCCCGCCAATGTCGCACTGAAAAGAGCGTAGGCAATCGTTGGTTTCATGAAGAAATAGGTCCGGTCATTGAAGATCAGGGTAAGTGATCCAAGGACGCCGACAATCACAAAACTCACCAATAGCATGGGCGCGACGCGGCGCTCTCGCCAGACACTATACCCGAACGCCACCGCAAAAGCGGGCATAAAGAAAGTAATCGCAGCGAACAGCTCCTGGCCGTCCTCTAACGTCCAGTCGGCGCCAAAAACGCCGCCGATCAGGGGCGCAATACGCCGTCCGAGGAAATAGACGACGAAAAATACGGCCAGGGGGCCATAGTCGACCAACATTTTTTCGCCGCCGGAGAGACGTTTTTGCCCATCTTTTGGGGATGATTGCGACATTGGTGAACGTCCTTCCAAGATATACGCTAAAATGAACCGTTACTGAGCTTCAAGACCGACGAGTGCTTTGGAAAAGCCAAGCGCATCAAAACGCTGCAAATCGTCGACCGCTTCGCCCACACCGATAAAATGGATCGGCAGGCTGAATTTCTCGCCAAGGGCGACAAGGACGCCGCCGCGCGCTGTTCCATCCAATTTTGTCATGATGAGACCTGACACGTCTGCAATCTCTTTAAACGAAGCGGCCTGGCTAAGGGCGTTCTGGCCAACAGTTGCGTCCAAGACCAACAGCGTATTATGGGGCGCTGACGGATCAAGTTTGCGAATAACGCGGACGATTTTCGCCAACTCATCCATAAGTTCTTTTCTATTCTGTAGGCGCCCAGCCGTATCAATCATTAAAATATCGACTTGCGCATCGCGGGCGGCGGCCAGCGCGTCATAAGCAAGGCCGGCCGCATCGGCGCCAATGTCGCGCGCGACGACTTTTGCGCCCGTGCGTTCACCCCATACGCTGAGCTGTTCGATGGCGGCGGCGCGGAACGTATCGCCCGCGGCGAGCATCACCGATTTGCCTTCTGCACGGAACTTTGAGGCGAGTTTACCAATTGTGGTGGTTTTGCCGGCCCCGTTGACACCCGTCATTAAGATGACATGGGGTTTATGGGCAGGGCTGATTTCCAACGGCGCCTCATGGGCGCGCAGGCGGTCCGCGACAATGTCTGCAAGCGCCGTTTTGACTTCTTGGTCTGTGATTTCCTTGTCATAGCGATCTTTTGCCAAGGCTTGCGTGACGGCGCTCGCCGCCGTTACGCCGAGATCAGCAGTAATTAAAAGATCCTCCAAATCGCCCAAGGTTTCATCATCAAGGCGCTTTTTGGTGAAGATGGCGGTGACGCCTTCGGAGAGTTTGCTGGAGCTTCGAGCAAGACCGGTACGCAGGCGCGAAAACCAACCGCCTTTTTTCTCCGCATTGGCGCCGTCTCTGGTGTTTTCTGCCGGGGCCGGTTTTCCGGGGTCGTCCGCAACCGGTATTTTGACGTTTGGCGAGGGCGCGGCGTTTTCGGCGGGGGCCGGCGCCGGCTGATCTTCGCTCTTCTCAACCATCTCGCTTTGCGGCGGGGGCGTCGTTTGCGTTATGGGCGCCTGCGTCGCAGGCGGCGTTGGGGTCTCGCTTATGCTTGGGCCGTCCGGTGCGGGATCGTTCGTGGCCGGGGGCGTTTCCTGTTTCTTCTTTTGGAAAAGCCCGGAGAGAAACCCCTTCGCCATGGTGTAGACCCTTTTATTGCAAAAATTGCGGCGGCGTTGCCCGGCGGGATACGCGCCCCTCATGAAGCGGGCATTTAAGCCCCGATGACGACACCTTCAAGGTGATCGGGCTTTGCGCCTGTAATCGCCACCCTTGCCTCTGCCCCCGGTTCAAGGGGCGATGAGCGGCTCGCCGCAGGATAATGGTCGTCGGTCAATTTATTGTTATGCAAATGGACGAGACAGAAGTTGTCCAGCCGCACGCGGCCGCCTGCTTCCACAACGCCCATGGCGGTGCGGCCCACTTGTTGTGCGAGAAATGCGGAAAGGGCCGCGGCGCCTTCCTCGCGCAACCGCGCGGCCCGTTCTTTTACGATGCTCTTCGCCAATTGTGGCATGCGCGCCGCCGGCGCCCCGTCGCGGGGGGAAAATGGGAAGACATGTAAAAAACTCAGGCCCGCATCGGTGATAAGGCGCCGTGTGTTCTCAAACATCTCTTCCGTTTCTGTCGGAAACCCGGCGATCAAGTCGGCGCCGAACGCCATGTCCGGGCGGCGCTCGCGCAAGGCGTGGCAAAGATCGATTATATCCTGGCGGTGATGGCGCCGCTTCATACGCTTGAGGATCATATCGTCACCGGCTTGCACCGACAGGTGTAGGTAAGGCGCGAGGCGTTCCTCCCCACAAAGGAGGTCGAACAGATGTGGATCGATTTCAACACCGTCTACGGATGAAAGGCGTAGACGTTTCAGCAAAGGCGCGCCCATTAGGATGGCGTGCACTAAGCGTCCGAGTTTCGGCTCGCCGGGTAAATCAGTTCCCCAGGATGTTAAATCAACGCCCGTCAACACAAGTTCGCGATAACCGCCTTGCGTCAAGCGCTGCGCCTGTTCAACAACATCCTCCACGGACGCGGATCGCGCGTTCCCCCGGCCATAAGGGATGATGCAAAACGTGCAACGATGATCGCAACCATTTTGCACTTGTAAAAACCCGCGAGATTTGTCCCCGAACCCGTCGACAAAATAAGAGGCGTTTTCCTTCACACTCATGATGTCGTTGACGACAACCGTCGGCGCCTCTGGTTGTTCGTGATGAGCCCCTCGATGAGAATTGGCGAGGCGGCGCCACACCGCCGGATCTAGCTTTTCTGTATTGCCAAGGACAGCGGTCGGGTTAAGGGCCGAAAAAGCCTCGGGGTCGATCTGCGCTGCGCAGCCCGTCACAATCACCGGCGCGCGCTTGTTTTCCTCAGGATCATTCTCTCGTTGGGCGCGTCTTGTCGCTTGGCGAGATTGCCGAACAGCCTCGTTGGTGACAGCGCAACTGTTGATAATCACGGCGTCGTGCAATCCGGCGTCGCGGGCAAGCTTCTTCATCGCTTCGCCTTCTGCCGCATTCAGTCGACAGCCAAGAGATGTCACCTTCGGCTCAGTTGCTGAAGACATCGCGCGCCCGGCGGTCACCTTAGTTCTCCATCAAGAGGAGAAGGGTGAATCCAACAACAAGAAACAGGGCAAACGGAAAAAACGCGCTTAACGCCGCCGGGGCCGCGCCCAACTTGCCGAGGGCGAGCATCATGTTCTCGATCACGAAGTAGCCAAAGCCAAGGGCAGCGCCAACAACCGCGCGGGCCAGTTGCGCGCCTTGGCGGGCGACGCCAAAGCCGGCGATCGCCCCCAAAAGCGGCATCACAAGGGTGGAGAGCGGCCGCGAAAAACGGCCCAGCAGAGATGTCATGGCGCTCGTTATATCTGCGCCGTTTCTCTTTAACTGTTCTATCTGCCTGATGAGGTCCGTCATGGGCGTGCGATCTGGGTTGATGGAAATTGCAAACAACAATTCTGGATCAAGCGTGGTGCGCCACGCCCGCCTTGTCACCTGGGATGTGGTGAGGGTCGCGGCGTCTCTTTCGATCAAATCATCAAGGCGCCAAGCGCCATTCTCAAAGGTGGCGCTTTTCGCATCGATGGTTTGGATTGTCTTGCCCGCTTCATCGAGGTTGACGATTTCCACCTCGTTTAAAACGACGACATTGTCGTGGCGTAATGCGCTTTCTGCACGGATAAAAGCGTAATCCAATTTCATTCGGACGTTCGTTCGCGTGCCGGACTCGATGGGGAGGTTAACGGCGTATTCATTCGCCTCCCAAAACGCGAGCCGCTCCATTGCTCGCACGGTGATAAGCTCGTGGACCAAAAAATGGCCCCCCGCGACGAGAAAGCAGAAAAACCCAATCGGCAATAAAACGCGGTGTACAGACATACCGGCCGCACGCATGATGGTGATTTCGCTTCGATGGTTTAGCATCGACAGGGTGAGGACGACGGCGAGGAGCGCGGCAAAGGGCGTAAACTGGGTCGCGATCTCAGGCGCGCGCAGCGAAATGTAACGGATGATCGATCGCCAATCGGCCCCTTCAGCGGCGTATATATCGCTGGACTTGTTTAACAGATCCAGCATTTGCAGGATGATGACAAAAAACAAGAGAAGGCCGGCGAACCGAACTACAAATATTTTCCCGACATATCGGATAAAAACGCCGTCGATAAATTTCATTTTACCGCGCCTTCCAGGGTCGGCTTGCGCGTCGCCTTGCGCCGGCCTCTGACAATAGCGTCCGGACCGCGCAAGGTATCGTCCGGTGGAAGGCTGCCATCGGCGCCGATACGGATTAACTCATCCCCGCGCCGGGCCATGACCTTTGAGGTTCTAGCTTTGTCAATTGATCCTAAATAAAGAAAAACGCTAACACCTGAAAAGAGTGCGAAAAGCCCCCACATTGAGAAATAGGGCGATAGAGCACCGCTTGCCGCCGTGACCTGCCCCCACTCCTCCAAGAGCTCATGGTAGACAATCAAGATCGCCATCCCGCCGATAGGTTTCAGGCTGGAGGCGCTTCGCCGCCCCGTAACGCCAACCGCGATGGCGAGGATTGGCATCACCAGAAAGGTGAGGGGGTGAATCAAGCGCCAATGAAACCCCGCGCGATAATCATGCCATAATGGCGAGGAAGAGGCGTCCGGGCTATTCAGAAACGCCAATAGTTCCGTAAACGTCGCTTCATCCTCTTCGCCGCCGCGCGGGCGGAACACGGCCGTGGCGGGCAATTTGATTTCCAGATCGAAGGTGTCGGAATCCAGGACCTGTATGGTGTCGCCTTCAGGGTTCAAAAAGAGTTGACGAGCCGCGCGCAAATTCAACAGGACGCTGGTGATATCGGGGTTCGTGGCGATGGAGCCGTTTTGCGCCGTGATGATGGTCCGTCGGCCATCGTCCTCGCGCATTTCCAAAAAAACATCCTCCGCCTGGCGGGTCGCGGCGTTAATGGCGCCCAGTCGAATGGTCGCGTCTTCGGAGATGTCGACAAATTCCCCTTGCGGTATTTTGATCCCGAGGGCGCCGCTCGTGACGTCAAACCGGATCTGGCGATATTTGTACCCCGCATAAGGCTGCACATAGCCGACCAACAAAAAGTCCGCGAGCATCAGCGCGATGACGAGACCATAGATTGGCCGCAGCAATCGTCCGAAGGAGGCGCCGCTGGAACTCAGCGCATCAAGCTCGCTCGACAGCGAGAGGGTGCGAAAGGCCAGGAGCACGCCAAGAAAGGCGCCCAGCGGCAGGGCGAGGCTCAAATAATGGGGCAGCAGATTGGCAAGCATGCGCCACACGACATCAACCGGCCCTTGTTCGGCGAGCACGAAATCGAAAAGCCGCAACATCTGCTCCAACAACAGGAGCATCGCGGCAATGCACAGGGAAATCAGAAGCGGCGTCGCCACACTGCGCAATATGTAACGGTCGATCAGGCCCATCGCTACGATGTCATTCTCTTTGGTTACTCGGTTTCGGCCATCAGGTTAGGATCCCATTGTCCGGCGGTCGTGGCCCCCGCTCTTGGCGGAATGAGCGGTTATACACAAAGGCAGGCGTTTTGAGATGGTTTCAGTCCTTTTTCTGTAGCGAATTCCAGGCCGTCGAAAAAGGCGCCGAAAGCAGCCTCTTGTCACGGCGCGATTTTCCTTCTGGGCCGGTTTTCCAGACGATATCTTAGGTTGAATAGAGGTTCAGCCCATGGTTGCGGTCGGGCGATACCATGAAAGTGTGCCGGCTGCGAGCGCCCGGTTTTGTTGATTGTCTCCCCATCGGATTACGCTGACGGTTTGTTTTGACGCGCTTCATGAGCGGTCGCGAAAAAAAGAAAGATGTTAAACAACTGCGATAACCCCGCCTCGGCTACCAACACCCCGGCGATCACTTCTTTGGGAACGCCGATGACGGCCGACATTTGCAGGGCGGCGAAGAGGAAGACAAGATCCTGATTTGGGACAAAAGGGATCCGGCTCAGCACCAACTGCAACGCGATAAACGTGAACCAGGCCGCGAACGCCGCCCCCGGCAGCGCGGCCCCGTACATAGCCGCGTGGAGAATGATCACAAGCACCATGCGCCCGCCATGGATGGCGACGAGTTTCAAAATAACGGGGTCCGGCACATCGATGACTTTTCGCCGAAAGAGGGTGACGGCAATAGAAAGTGTCAACGCTGACAGAAACGCGATGGAAAAAAGAAGCGGCGCGCCGGGAAACGAATTCAACGTTTCCGACAAACGCCCATTCGCCGCCAGCATCATGATTAAGATGACGGTGGCGAGATTAGACACAAGGGCCGATAGAATATTGTTGTCTTTCACCCCGGCCAGAACCAACGCATCGGGCAACGATAACCGGCGGCGCGCCCAAAGGGTAAAGAACGCTTCGCCGGAATAGCCCATCACCGCAAAGTTATAGACCCGCTTACGGACAAACGCCGTCACATGGCGCCAAAGGGGTTGTTTCCAGACGATCTCGTAGGCCGGAATTTCCGAAAGGGGCAGGGCGAAGTAGCGGATAGTAAACAGGACGTAAAAGAGTGGGGCTGACGGGAGATTGGCGAAAACCTCGCCCCATCCGACCTTTGTCAGATCATGGAGGAGATAGACGAGGATCGCGGCGAAAAGACCGTATTGCGAGAATTTCAGGACCCGCTGAACATCGGGTCGGGTCCGCAGGGTATCCCATTTTTGCCGTCCGCGCCGCCACATCCTCACAAATGCAGATCGCGGCCCGCCGTCAGAGTGGTCGACGGCTCGATCATCCTCAGGCCGGTCCTGGGATGTCTGATGGGGATCTGAGGATGGGTCGGGCATGGAGCGTCCAGATGCGCCGGCGAGGTTGTCGACGGATGAAGACCGGCGGGGTAGCACCCACCCCGTCCTATGGCAATCTAATCGATGACCCGGCGGTAGGGCGCAAGCTACGTTGAAAGGATACCTATGAAAACGGTCTTTTGGACATCGAGATGACCTCCAATTAAAAACTTGGTGAAAACGCCGGCGCGGGCCAACTTGCTCGTGTTTTTAACCAAGGTATTGAGCCCCCGTGTCCGATCCCGCCTTCGACGTTATCGCCCACGTGATTCAGCTTTCCGTCGCGCCGGTGTTTTTGCTTGTCGCCGTCGGTTCCTTTTTGAATGTGGCGACCCAACGATTGGCGCGGGTCGTTGATCGTTCTCGCGCCATCGAAGAGGCTTTTGCAGCGGCCAACGAAACGGGCGACGGTGAAGAGCTGCGCGCCAAGGCACAAGCCGAGATGATGTTTCTCGACAAGCGCATTTCCTACGCCAACGCGTCAATCATGGTGTCGTCGGCGTCTGCGCTCTTGGTGGCGGTGATTGTGGCGGTGTTGTTTATCGGCGGACTGACCGGTTTCGATGTCGCCGCGCCCGTGGCCGCCTTGTTTATCCTTGCCATGGGCGGGGTCATTACCGGTTTGGGGTTTTTCTTGGCGGAAATCTCCGTTGCAACCCGGTCGCTACGGATTCAATCGGCGGTGCTCAAGCGCCAGCCCTAAGCCGGGACCGGGCGGTGCGGGATTAGAAGCCGGGTGCGAAGCTGCGGGGCGCCGGGTCAATTACTTTGATGCCGCCCGGCTGGATTTCCAAAATCGCAAGACCGCGTTCAACCCGGCCGTCAGGGCGCAACCGGAAGAGGCCGTCAGCGCCGAAATAGCCATTTGGATTCGCGATAGCCTCGCGGGTAAAGCGGTCACGGCGGCGGGGGGTTTGGGCGAGGCGCGCCGCCAGTAGCGTGGCGTCATAGCTGAGGGAGGCAAGTTTTGGCGGGGTTTGTCCGAAAGCCGCACGGAACCGGTCTTTAAATCCTTGGGCGACGTCAGGGTCGGGGGCGGCGAACCATCCGCCCCGCAGCGCCGGCTCCCGCGCGAGACGTGGGTTGTTCCATCCCGAAACGCCAAGCAGCTTCACTTGATTAATATTGACGTTGTAATATGGCAGGAGTGGCGCGAGCGCGCGCAATAATGTGCCCTGTTCCGGCATCAACACAGCTTGATACCCGCGGGCGAAGCCCGGATCATCTCCTGGCGCCCCAGAGGTATTCGCCGCATCTGGCTTATATCCATGGCGCAATTCAACGGGGATAATTTCCTTTGAATACTGAGCAAGTCGTTTGGCTGGCGCGCGCATCGCATCCACATCTTGCTCATAGCGCTCCTGGTGGACGAGCGTGCCGCCGCGAACATAGATTTCATCTGAAAACGCCGTTGAGACCCGTTCGCCATAGCCATTGGCCGGCGCCAAAAGACCGAAACGCACAAGCCCGTTTTGCACGGCGTAATCTGTGATGCGGGAGATTTCTTGCTCAGGGGGAAAGCTCAATAGGTAGACGCCATCCCGGCCCGACTGCATGTCGGATGAAAAGGCGATCACCGGCGCGCCGAAGGGCAGCGCGACATCCGCGACCGCGTCGACAGACGGCGCAAACAATGGCCCCAAAATAATCTCAGCCCCTTCGGCGAGGGCGGCGCGAGCCGCAGTGGCGGCGCCCTCTGCGGTGCCTTTGGTGTCCTTCGGGATCAGCAAAAAGCGATCATTGCCTGCTTCGAACGAGGCGAGCTGGGCTGAATCAAACATCGAGGAAGCGACGGATTGAACCCGTTTTGACTCATGGCTGAACGGCAGCAGAAGGCCCACCCGGACGGGGTCTTCGCCTTGCATGTGCAGGGGCTGGGTGAACCGGCGCCGATCGAGGCGGAACGGTCGATCGGCCCGCTGAGACGGCACGGGCGCGGCGTCTTCACGGTCTGGTGTGACGACGGGCGGGCGATCAACAACGACCGGGCTTGAGCCACCACCGGTTTCGCAGGCGACAGCCGTGAGCGCCATCAGCACCGAAAGCCCTGCGACCTTCATCCGATTGATCGTCGATAACCCCATGCTTGGTCTCCTGCGCCCATCTTTTTTTACAACCGTGACGCCCCGCAGCGTCCTCTCGGTTCGCTTAAAAAAACGCCCCGAACGCGGCGAACCCTAGCCTTGCTTGTTAGGATGGCCAATAGGCGTCTCGCCCAATTCGCGTTATGTCACTCGCAAAGCACCCCTTAAAGGGCATTTAAGCGGCGACTTAGGCGTTCATGACGTTATGGTCATGAAACCGTGAAATCGATGAAAACGCAGATAGAGACCGATCGCGTCGATAATATGGCAGGAGAGAGCGTCGATCCATGGATGACGAAACCGGTCTACAATCTGATCTGACGCGATCCTCGGCGTTGGCGCCGGGGCTTTATGTAACGGCGACACCCATCGGCAACCTGAAGGACATCACCTTTCGCGCTGTCGAAGCGTTGAAGGGCGCCGACTACATCCTGTGCGAGGACACGCGCCAAACGGCGAAGCTTTGCGCCGCCTACAGCATCCGAACGACGCGGCGTGCGTACCATGATCACAACGGCGCGGCGGTGCGCCCAGGGGTGATTGAGGACTTAAAGAACGGCGCGAAAATCTGCCTTGTTTCTGACGCGGGGACGCCGCTGATTTCCGATCCGGGCTACAAGTTAGTCGCAGAGGCGCGGGCGGCGGGCGTTGCTGTCTATCCGCTCCCGGGCGCCAGCGCCGCCATTGCAGGGTTATCGGTTGCCGGACTGCCGACTGATCAATTTTTCTTTGCGGGGTTTCCCCCGGCCAAAACGACGGCGCGGGTGAGTTTCCTGAGCGATCTGCGCCATATCAAAGCAACGCTCGTATTCTATGAGAGCGGCGGTCGGCTCGCGGCGTTTCTGCGCGAAAGCGCAGCGGTGATGCCATCGCGCCAAGCAGTGGTGATGCGTGAACTGACGAAGCGCTTTGAAGAATATCGCGCGGGCGATAGCGCTGAATTGGCGGCCCATTACGACGAAGGCGGCGAGACAAGAGGCGAGTTCGTGGTGTTCTTGTCGCCCCCGGCCGAAGCTGACGCCGGGGCTGTTGATTTGGACGCGTTTCTTGAAGACGCTTTGCACGTGATGTCCGTACGCGAAGCGGCCGCTAGTGCGGCGGACGCGTTAAATGTGCCGAAAAAGGAAGCTTATCAAAAAGCGCTGTCAATGCAGAAACAAAAGACCGATCATGAGCGGTCGGATGGGTAACGAATGGTCCGTCAACGGCAGAATTCTGCAAAACGAAAACAGGCGGAGCGCAAAGGGCGCCGAGCGGAATGGGTGGCGGTCGTTTTTCTGACGTTGTCTGGCTATTCAGTGGTGGCGCGCCGGTTCAAGGTAAAATCAGGCGAGATCGATATTATCGCGAAACGCGGATCCCTGATCGCTTTTATCGAAGTGAAAGCGCGCTCTTCATTGGAGGAGGCGATCACGGCGGTGACGCCGCGCAATCGTCGTCGGATCGAAGCGGCGGGCCGTTCTTTTATCTCGCGTTATCCCCGCTTTTCTGAATGCGCCCTGCGCTATGATATTTGCGCCGCGGCGCCATGGCGCTTTCGCTGGTGGAAGAACGCTTGGCGCGAGGGCGATTGACGCATCACGGATGCCCGCGTCGTCGTCTTAGGCTCCGAACCCATAAAATCACCGAACGGCTGAGATGACACTTTTTCACCGTTGTTATGCGCCGAAACGAGCGGCCTAAGGCGCCGATACCAGGGAAAACACGACCGTATATAACGTCCATGACTTTCCCTCGAACTCATTAAGCAGATAAATATAATTAAACGCGGTCATTGGCTGGGCTCCGCTGGCGTCGGCGGCTCGATCTCCGGAATGATATTGCCAGCATGCGCTCCGAAGGGGTCTTTGTAGATCTCCGACCATTCCCGCCAGAAACGCTGATATCCCCCACGCGCGGCCGTAATGTTGGCATAGTATTGCTCTGTCCCGTCCCAAAACGCCGGTGTGATAATGCCATCCTCATTCTGGTAGTATAAATATTCCCAGATATCGAAGGACATTTGATAGTAGGTTTCGCACCGCCGCCATTTAATTGTTGAAACAGAATACGGCTGCGTATCGCACTCTACTATCAGTGCCGCAAATTCTGGGTCACCTGCCACCATCTGCTGAGGCGGGTGCCCGATTGTCAGGAAGTTATGATAGGTCTGGCTTTTGAGAAGCTTGTTGTTCGCAGAGATTTGCTGCGCCAGATAAATAACAGAGATGACCACCGCGATGGCCGCGATCACTTCGGCAATCATGGCCGTGCGCTCTAGTCTCGATTTTGACATTTGGTGCCCCCTTTGAAATCCCGGTGTACCTTGTAGCAATACTCCCAGAAGCGCCATGCGCTGCGCCTGCAATCTTGTTAGGCTGCGGTCGAATCACAAAGGGAGGCGATGATGGATAACAGGCGGATCATATTGGCAGAGGTGCCCCAAGGGGAGTTGAAGACGTCGCATTTCGAAATGCGAAATGCGCCAATGCCGGAGCCGGGCGAGAATGAGATTCTCGTCAAGACGTTATACATGTCTCTGGATGCCGCCAACCGCGCTTGGATGCAGGGTCCGTCCTACCGCGATGCCGTCAAAGGCGGTGATGTGATGCCAACCTATATGATTGGGCGGGTGGAGACATCACGCCATCCATCTATCCCTGAGAACAGCCTCGTCGAAGTTGAAGGGGAATGGGCGGACTATGTTGTGGTACCGGGCGACGCCGCCAGGATCGTGCCGGAGACAAAACCACTCAGCAACCGGCTCTCGGTTTTGGGGATTGCCGGAAAGACGGCCTATTTCGGCCTGCTACATGTCGGCTTGCCCAAGGTGGGTGAGACGCTGGTGGTGTCCGCCGCCGCCGGATCTGTCGGATCAATTGTTGGCCAGATCGGTAAGATCAAGGGTTGCCGCGTGGTCGGGGTCGCGGGCGGTGCAGAGAAATGCGCCTGGCTGGTCGATGAACTCGGCTTCGACGCAGCGATCGATTACAAGGCCGGCAATCTCTTCAGGGATTTGAAGGCGGCCTGCCCGGACGGCATTGACGTATATTTTGACAATGTCGGTGGCTCTATTCTCGAAACGGTTCTCTTTCAGATGAACCTCCACGGGCGCGTCGCTTGTTGCGGAGCTGTCTCTCAGTACGACACCGCCAATCCCGTTGGCCCACGAAACCTCCCGGGATTGTTGGTCGTCAAACGGATAAGAATGGAAGGCTTCATCGTGATGGACTTCACCGAACATGACGCGCAGGCAGAAGCCGATCTAGCGACATGGGCCTCATCCGGAACGCTCAAAATCGTCGAGGATATCGTCGACGGCCTGGAAAACGCCCCCGGCGCCCTCATTGGTCTGCTAAACGGGGAAAACCGCGGCAAACGGATGGTGCGCGTCGCTGAAGATGAGTAATCGATTTTGCTCTGATGAAGTCAGGTGTCGCTCTTCGCCAGCGTCTTTAACTCGCCCCATCTAAGCCGCACGCGTCGATAAACCTCTTGACCAGTTCAGACGGAGTTTGCTGCCCGCGTTGTGTACCCGCTGGGCAGCGTTAATGGGTCTGGACCCTAGGGAAGGTCAAACAACAACAACGAAGAGTCCGTCTGGGTGTTAAGGTCAAGTCGATCGTTGCTGTCGAATTCAACACCGTCACCACTTTTAACCGGCTCGCCGTTTATCGTGAGGGCGCCGTCCACCACATGCAAAAACCCACGCCTTCCCGGCGCAAGCTGCAGGGTCAGTTTTTCACCGTCCCGAGGGTTGGCGACGCTGACTTCCGCATCTTGATGAATACGCAGCCGGTTTTTTCCTGCCGTCGGGGCGACGATGGGGGTGAACCCCCCTTGGCCAATATCCTCCGGGAGAGAGATCTGCTGGTAACCGGCGGGAAGTCCGCTCTCATTGGGTTCAATCCAAATCTGCAGAAAATGCACCGGGTCCTCTTTTGACGCGTTCATTTCTGAATGGGTGATCCCGGCGCCGGCTGTCATCAGTTGAATGTCACCCGGAAGAATGACGCCGCCATTGCCCAAACTGTCTTTGTGAGCGAGAGCGCCAGACAACACATAAGTGAGAATCTCCATATCGCGATGGCCATGGGTTGGAAAACCGGCGCCAGGGATCACGAGATCGTCGTTGATGACGCGCAGCGCGCTAACGCCCATGCGGGTCGGATCGTTGAACCCTCCAAACGAAAATGTGTGCTTACTATCGAGCCATCCGGTCTTGGAGACGCCGCGATGTTGTCTATCATGTATACGGATCATAATGCGCTCCTATTGCTATTGTTGAAGGCTGAGGGTTTCGATCGCCGACATCGCTGGGGCGAGGGGATCGTCGTCTCCTGATTTGCCGCCGAGCGCGTCCGCTGCGATGACCGTCACGTCGTCGATGCCAATGAACCCGAGCGCGTGGCGGATATAGGGTGTCGCAAAATCGATGTCGCTACCGACTTTCGTGCCGCCCGACGCCACCAGAATAATGGCCCGTTTGCCCTCAAGCAGGCCTTTGGGGCCCGTCTCGGTATATTTGAAGGTAAGCCCCGCCCGGGCGACTTGATCGACCCAAGCTTTCAGGCTGGCCGGTATGCCGAAATTGTAGATCGGCATGGCGATCACCAGAACGTCCGCGGCTTGTAGCTCGCCGACGAGAGCGTCGGACCCGGCAAGGCGCTGGCGTTGATCGTCCGATCGATCATGCTCGCGGGTGAAGTTGGCGTTGACCCACGCCTCATCCACAAAGGGCACGCCTTCTGAAACGTCCCTGTAGGTTAAGTCGACCGGGCCGTTTGTGGACAGGTGGTCAATTGTCTTGTCGGCGAGTGTTCGGGTGACGGACCCGGCCTTGCGAGCACTGGCGTCAACGCGAAGAATTTTTACTGGATTGGACATAGCCTCGTCTCCTTTGTTGTTCGCCCACCATGTAGATTGTTCTTGGTTTCCCGATTAGAGGGAGTTGAAGGAAATTATTGTTCTGATAAACAGAACAAATGAGCCGATTTGAGGAGCTAGAAGCGTTTGTCCGAACGGCGGAAGCCGGGTCGTTCACGGCCGCCGCTCACCAGCTGAGGGTGGCGAAATCGGCTGTCAGTCGGCGTATTTCTGATCTAGAACAACGGCTTAACGTGCAGCTCATCGTTAGAACGACCCGCGCCCTTGCGCTGACGGAGGCGGGTGAAACCCTGTTTCAACGGGCGCGGCGCCTGCTCGATGATTGGGATGAAGCCGAAACGGCCGCCAGCGACGGGCAAGCCCGCCTGTCGGGATCGATCCGATTAGCCGTCCCGCTGTCGTTCGGCATCGATCATCTAAGCGCGTCTCTGATCGAGTTTCAGGCGGCCCATCCGTTGGTGCGTCTCGATGTGGATTTTAGCGATCGACATATTGATCTGGTTGCGGAGGGTATCGATCTAGCGGTTCGGATCGGGGTTTTACCGGACTCGACTTTGGTCGCCAGAAGACTGGCGCCCGTCCGTATGGTCGTATGCGCAAGCCCCGATTTTATTGAACGCCACGGTGTTCCTGAGAAACCTTCAGACCTATCGACATTGGCGGACCTTCGATATTCAAATCGGACGGAAGCCAAATGGACCTTCACGGCCCCCAATGGCTCGACCGAGGCGATCACCCTGAAGCCGGGGCTTAGCGCGTCCAATGGCGCCTTTTTGAAAGACGCGGCGATCGCAGGGCATGGCGTAACTATTTTACCGAGCTTTATTTTATACGACGCCCTGAAAGACGGGCGGCTTATTCGACTGCTGCCCAACTACCAGCTGCCGATGTTGGGCATTTTCGCCGTCTACCCATCGACCCGTCATCTTTCAAAACGGGTGCGCGCGTTGGTGGACCATTTAGCCAAACACTGCGGAGAAACGCCCTATTGGGATCAATGGTGAGCCCAGAAGAACGCCCCGGGAGGCGTTTGGCGCGTCACATCTGGCCGCGCGTTAACCTTTGGTTAACAAAACTGAACAAATCGTTTCATACCCCATATCTTACGCGGCGCCGATCCAGGCGCCAGCAGAGACGATCTGTGGAGATTATTTATGGCTCTGAAGAAAACCCTTTCATTCCTCGTGATGCTCGGCGCCGCGATCGTGCTCGGCGCGTGCTCTTCTAGCCGAACGCTGGACGGCACGTTCAACGACATTGGCGCCGATGCGCGGTTAAAGCGGGTCCTCCTCGCAGATCGCAGTCACAATTACGCTGATATCGATATTACCGTCTTTGAAGGGCGGCTTTTGCTCACCGGCACCATGTTGTCCGACGAGGGGCGCCTTCAGTTGATCGAGAACGCGTGGAAGGCAGAAGGCGTGCAAGAAGTCATCGATGAGATCTATGTCGGTGACTCAACCCCCTTCGGGCAAGGGTTTGCTGACGCGCGCATCGACACCGCGTTGAAGGCGCGCCTCGTCGCCGATCAAGACGTCAAATCGAGTGATGTGAAAATCGCGGTCTCCAATGGCGTCGTGTATTTATTGGGCGCGGTGCGCAGTCAGAAGCGTTTAGAGAAAATTGTCCACCATGCGCGCACAACCGGCGGCGTGAACAAGGTCGTCACCCACGTTCTTTATTCAGACCTCGCCACGCTTTGAGGGGAACAGCCCTTTAAAGATAAAGAATAAGCCCCATTTCAAAACGCGAATTTGTGCTACAGCGTCAACGCGTCGGCGACCGTCATTGATGGGCGCCGGCGTGTTCGTCTTGAAAACAGGCTTTTCCCATGTCCAAAACCGACGCCCCGTTGCGCATCGCTATTCAAATGGATCCGATCGAAGCGGTGGATGTGCACGCCGATACCACCTTCGATATGGCATTGGAGGCGGCCTCGCGCGGCGCTGAAATCTTTATCTATCAGCCCGACGGGTTGAGCCTCGATAATGGCGATGTGCTGGCGCGGGCGCGCAGAGTTGAACAGATCGACCGCAAAGTCGGCGCCCACGTCACCCTGGGCGAGCCGGCGATCATCGATTTGCGCACTATGTCGGTCGTCCTCATCCGTCAGGACCCGCCATTCAATATGGCCTATATTACCGCCGCCCAGATTCTGGAACGCCTCCAGCCGGACGTCTTGGTGCTGAATGATCCGCGATCCATTCGTGATGCGCCGGAAAAGCTCTTTGTCACGGAGTTTCCAGATCTCACCCCGCCGACCCTGATCACTCGTGATTGGCAGGCCATGCGCGATTTTCGCGCGGTGCATAAAGACGTCATCGTGAAGCCGCTTTATGGGAATGGCGGCGCTGGTGTTTTCCGGGTGAAGGAAGATGATGGGAACTTTAACGCGCTGTTGGAGATGTTCGACGCGAGTTATGAAGAGCCGGCCATTATTCAGAAATTCTTGCCAGCGGTGACCGAGGGTGACAAACGCATTCTCCTTCTGGACGGCCAAGCAACAGGCGCCATCAACCGCGTGCCGGCGAAAGGGGAGACCCGTTCTAACATGCATGTGGGCGGCCGGGCTGAAGCCGTGGAGATGAGCGCGCGGGACCAAGAAATTTGCGATCGCATTGGCCCGGCTCTGTCAGAGCGCGGCCTCGTTCTCGTCGGCATCGATGTCATTGGCGAGTATCTGACCGAGATCAATGTGACCTCGCCCACCGGCGTTCAAGAAGTGCGTCGTTTCGGCGGCGCCGATATCTCCGCCCTGTTCTGGGATTGGGTCGAAGGTCGCCTGGCTGGCTAGTCATCGACGGGCGCTGAACCATCGTCGTCGAAAATGAGAATGTCGCCCGGCTGACAATTCAATTCTTTGCAGATCGCCTCAAGGGTTGAAAAGCGCATCGCCTTGGCTTTGCCGGTCTTCAAAATGGACAGGTTTGCAATCGTGACGCCGACCCGCTCGGACAACTCCGTCAGCGACATGCCCCGGTCAAGCAGTATTCTGTCGAGTTTAACAGAGATCGACATCAGACAGTGAGATCCTGTTCTTCCTTCATGCGCGCGCCTTCGTGGAAGACCTCAGAGAGGACGAAAACGGCGGCGATGGCGATGAGGGTGATGAGATCGATCCCGCCATGGTAATCGGAATCGAAAATCGCCCCTAAAATGCCAAAACCGATTTTAGCCGCTTCGCCGATCAACAGCGCATAGCCAATGCGGCGGAAGCGGTCCGCATTCTCTGCAACAAAGGGCGTCCCGAACCGCAGGGTTTTTAACAGCTCGATCAATCGATCCACGACGAACAACAAGACGCCGAAGGTAAACCAGTGGGCGAGCACCTCGATAAAATCACCGATCCTCGACCCATCGTCGACATCGATCGTCAGCCAACCTTCGTCAAATGATCCCGTAATGAAGATGACGGGTAACACGAAGAGGGCAACGGACAGCCCCATAAAGCCCAACCAAAGAACGATCCGCACGCCATGCAAACCAATAGCGAGCATGGAGGCGATGGATTTTTTGCCGATTGCTTTCATGGCGGCTCTTCCTTGTCGGGGTCCTAAATTGGGTGTTGATGATGGGCGTGGTCGGCGTTGGCTAGTAAATGGCGCCCCCGCACCAGCGCGTCTTGCATGGTTTAGCGCGCAGGCGGTTCACGGGGCTGCTGGCCGGGGTGTGGGCGCTGATGGCGTCGTGAAGGCGGTCAACATTGCCTTCAGCGTTGGCGAGATAACGATCCTGGACGGGCGCGTTCGCCGGCGTCACGCCGCCCGTCCAAAGGAAAATGGCGAATGCCAAGGTGGACCAAAAAAGCGCACGCTCTAGATTTAAGGGGTGATGTTTCATGGCGTTTTCTCATGGCGCCCCGACGGGCCGATATTCGGGATCGGCGGCCGGGGGTGCGTCTGTGGGATGGCCGCACCCCCGTTTTTGGGGCTGATCTACCGGAACGCTAGGCGATGGCGGTCAGGCCGGAAGCCTGTGCGATGGCCGCAACGTATCCCGCCGAAACGAGGCTGACGCCGGCTATGACGAAAAGAACATTGACAAATTTATCAATTGCGGGAAAGCTGAGGGCTGCGTGAAGGCGCGACATATGGGTTTCTCCTTTTTATCCGGTCTCGGGTTTTTGGGTCGTCCAGGTTGCTGGAACGCGTTTTGGCTGTTTTCTTGAGCGGTGTCGGCTTTCGTCGACCCGCTCTTTTTTTCGCGCTGTTGATCAGCGTCTTATTGATATTCAATATGACCATATCGAAAAACGATGCAAGTGTTTTTTTCGAAAAACGATAAATATTTTCCGATAAAGAATAAGGATGCTGGCGGAAATGGCTAGAAAACTCACTCCTGGGCGCTTGGTAATTGCTAGTCACAACGCCGGAAAAATAATAGAAATCAATGAATTAGTGGGCCCGTTTGGGTTGGAGGTGGTCTCCGCAGGGGATCTTGGCCTGCCTTCGCCGGCGGAGACGGAAGAAACCTTCCAGGGCAACGCGGCGATCAAGGCCCATGCGGCGGCGCAAGGGGCGCAGCTGCCAGCCCTCGCCGATGACTCCGGATTAGAGATTTTCTGTCTTGATAACCAACCCGGGGTCCATGCGGCGGATTGGGCCGAAAAAACACCCGGCGACGAGCGTGATTTCGCCTACGCGATGGCCCGCGTGGAAAAAGAGATGGGGTTGGCCGCCGACCGATCGAAGGGCGACAACAAAGATGGGGCGCGTTTTGTCTGCTGCCTATGTGTGGCCTGGCCCGACGGTCACGAAGAAAGCTTTTTGGGGGAGGTTCGTGGGCGTATCTCGTTTCCGCCGCGTGGGGCCCATGGCTTTGGGTACGACCCTATTTTCATCGCAGATGGCGAGGCGGAAACCTTCGGGGAAATGGCGCCAGCGCGCAAACACGCCATGTCCCACCGCGCCGATGCTTTTGCGAAACTCGTCGCCGGGTGCTTGAGGTGATCTTGGTGGAACCTCAGATCACTTTAGTCTTTGACTTCATTCTGGTGCGGCGACCCATTCATGACGGCTGACGGTCATATTGCACAGCCGTCCCCACGGCTCGGCGTTTACATTCATTGGCCCTATTGCGCGCGAATTTGTCCGTATTGTGATTTTAATGTCTACAAAAATCGTGACGTCGACGACGCGCGTTGGGTTGAGGCGTTAAAGCGCGACCTGACCCATTGGCGTGGGCGGACCGGGGGCCGTGACCTACACAGCATTTATTGGGGCGGCGGGACGCCCTCCCTTGCGCCGGTAAGTCTTGTGGAAACGATCATCGATCACTGCCGGACGCTCTGGTCGCCGGTCAACGATCTTGAAGTGACATTGGAGGCGAACCCAACGGATGCGGAAACGGAGCGCCTGGCTGGTTTTCGCGCCGGTGGGGTCAATCGCCTCTCCCTCGGCGTTCAGTCTTTGCAAGATGGTGCGTTAGAGTTTCTCGGGCGCAATCATGACAGTGACGCCGCGCGCCGGGCCATCGGAAAAGCCGTCGATGTCTTTCACAATGTCAGCCTCGATTTGATTTACGCCCGCCCGGGCCAAAGCCTTGACGCCTGGAAGAGAGAGCTTGAAGAGGCGATTGCTTTTGGCGCGCCGCATTTATCTCTCTATCAACTCACAATCGAGCCCAAAACCGCATTTGCGAACGCCGTTGGGCGCGGCGCGTTCTCGATGCCGCCTGAAGAAATGTCCGCTGATTTTTATACGTTGACCCAAGACGTGACGGCGGCGGCGGGGTTCGGCGCCTACGAAGTTTCCAATCATGCCCGCGATGGATATCACTCCCGCCATAACGCCCTTTATTGGAATGCAGATGATTATGTTGGCGTTGGGCCAGGCGCCCATGGTCGCCTCACAGTCGATGGAACCCGCTTCGCGACGGAAGCGGCGCGCGCGCCCGAGACGTATTTAATGCAAACTGAGCAAAGCAATTCAGGTATTGCGGAGGAAAGCGCCCTCTCTGACGAAGAAGAGCGTCTTGAGAGGATCACCATGGGGCTTCGCCGCCGGGAGGGTGTGCGCCTATACGATCAAGACCGCGGCGATTTTCAAGATCGATTGGCGATGCTGATCGCAGAGGAGTTGTTGGTGGATGACGGCGAGAACATCGCGGCGACACCGAAAGGCCGGCTCGTACTAAACGCCGTTTTGAGTAATCTGTTACTCTGATCCGAAGTCGGAGCATCGATGGTGATTTTCAACGATGCTTATGCGGCAAGGCGCTTACGGCGCTCGTCGGCAAGCATCGCATATTGTTCCAAGAGGGTATTGAAATGATCCTGGGGCGCGCCGATACGCCGGGCGCCGGCGCGTGCGGCGAGAGCCAGCTCATCTCTGTCGCGATCGAGAACGCGATGAAGGGCCTCGGCGCAGGCCTTTGGGTCGCCGGCGCGATACACCTCGCCATAGGCCGGATGGGCAAGATCGGCCGCCCCGCCCAAATTGGGCGCCACCACCGGTAAGCCCGACGCCAAGGCTTCAGCGACCACGAGACCGAATGTTTCCGCGGCGCCGCCATGGACCATGTAATCGGCGCTCGCCAGGCGTTTGGCGATTTCTGAGCGGTCGCTGAAATGTCCCGCGATATTCACCCCGGTATGGCGCGCGGCTTTGCGTTTTACAAAACGCCAGGCAGGGCCGTCGCCAATGATGTAAAGTCCCGCCGGCCGTGTTTCGGATACCCTCGCGAAGGCGTCCATCAACATGCCAAGGCGTTTCTCCGGGTGATGGCGGCTGATCGCGATAAACAGCGCCGCGTTCTGATCATGAACACCGCATTCGGCGAGCATGGTGCGACGAAGCTCTTCGCTGCGCAGGGTATGGTCGAACTGTGATTTCTCAATGCCAAGGGGGGTGACAATGGGGCGCTTCACGCCGAATTTTTCTAAGCGGCGCGCAAACCATTCGCCCGCCACGACGGTGGCGTCAAAATGGTTGGAAAGGCGGCGCAGATACCACCAAAACCAAAAGCAGAGCTGGTCGACCCGCTCTTCCTTGATCAAAGGGCTTAGAAAGGAGTGGGGATAAACAGCGACGGGGTCCTGATGCAGAAAGAGCGACTTTGCGGCGTCACCACTCCATGTGCCGGCCATCCAGCCGCCCCTCCAAGTGGAGGAGCCCTCGACGACATCGGGCTTTAGTTCGTCCAACAAATCGTGGACCGGTTTTACATGTTTGAAAGCGTGATAGCGATGATCGAAGGCGAGGGTCGGGGAGCGCACCCAAATGATTTCGCCGCCAAGACGCCTTTCGCGACGATCGGCGGGGCCCGGCGCAATAATCGTCGCCTCGCAACCAGCCTGGGCGCAAGCTTCCAGTTTTTGGTGGACATAGGTTTTAACGCCGCCCCCAAAGTCACTGAAGAATTCTGAAATATCAACCAGCCGCATGCGCTGTCGCCCTCGTCTCGTTCCTTTGTCTCTTTCCCCGTCAGGGTGATCGCCCTCTTAAGGCTCGACGTTTCATACGCAAACTTGGCCCCGCTGAAACGGTCTGTACCCGCTTTAAGTCCGCGCCTATTGCGATGGTTAAGATTTGTCTCGATGAACAAAGAGATAGCAACAACCGCGCGATCACAGTTTCCTGTCGTTTATTGCATGGCGATAGTTTTCGATTAGAGCGTCGAGAACAGCAGGCCAGCGAAATGCCTGACTTTTTTCGAGCGCGGCCTTACCCATGCGCTCTCGCATCACAGCGTCCGTCGCCAGAACGTGAAGCCTGTCGGCGAAGCCATCTGCGCCAAGCGCCGCGTCGGACAATAACCCTGACACATTCTCTTCGATCAACGAACGGCTGCCTGAGGCGCTTGCGCCAACGCTAGGCAAGCCGCAGGCCATTGCCTCGAGCGTCACGTTCCCAAATGTTTCGGTGATGCTCGGATTGAAGAAAATGTCGGCGCTGGCGTAAGCGCGGGCGAGGTCGCCCCCTTGCTGATAGCCAGTGAACACCTCCCTCGGCAGCTGCTTTTGAAATCGCTCGCGTTCCGGGCCATCGCCCACGATAATCGCGCGAATTTTCGCGTTCTTTTGTTGGGCGGCCATGACGGCCTCCGCAAAGACATCAATGCCTTTTTCCAGCACCACCCGGCCCACAAAGGCGACGGCGATTTCATCGTCGGCGATGTTATTGGCGCGCCGCCAGTCAAGGTCGCGCCGGGAGGGATGGAAGATCGTCTCATCAACGCCGCGCGTCCAGAGCCGCACATCTTTGCCAATGCCGTCGCGGGCAAGCTCCTCGCGCATAGAATCCGATGGCGCGTAAACATGGGCGCATCGATTGTAGAAATTGCGCATGTAATTGGTCAGATGTTTTTCCAGCCAATGCGCCCCGTAATACTGTGGGTATGTGTCGAACCGCGTATGGAACGAGGCGACGGGCGTGATATCGTTTTTCTCAGCATATTTCAGCGCGTGGAGACCAGTAATGTCCGGCGCTGCGATGTGAATGAGATTTGGTTGAAATGCATCCAGGCGCTTCTTCGCCGCGCCAAACAGACCGAGGCCGAGACGGTATTCGCTCCGGGATCCAGGCAGGGCGAAAGACGGAATGGAAATCAACTCGCCCGAATGGGCGAATGGCGGATTCTTGATGGTTGGGGCGAACACTAGAGCCTCATGCCCGCGCGCTTCCAAATGAGCGATCAGGTTATTGAGGGCGCGAACGGGTCCATCGACGACATAATTATAGTTGCCGGAAAAAAGCGCGACCTTGAGTTTGGGCGGCGTCTGGGATCCGAATTCTGTATTACTTGGTGCGGTCAATTGCGGGATGTCATGGGGCATGGAGCGGCTTTAGCTTAAAGACCTCTTGCGATACAAGAAAGCGCCTGTCATCGGAGACGGTGCCTTGCACCGCGATATCGGGACGCCAATGTTGGCGAGCGTTATTGGGCGCGCCCCGCAACATGGTCAGGGCCTCGGGATTGAAACGGTTTCATCGCGTTCCGGTGATTAGTGAGCTTCATCCCAGTTGGCGCCGCCCTGCGCCTCGACGACTAAAGGAACACTGAGATTGACCGCGGGGGTCGGTGCGGCCTCCATCACTTTGGAAACAAGGGCGCAGGTCTCGTCGGCTTGCGCTTTGGGGACTTCAAAAATCAACTCGTCATGCACCTGGAGCAGCATGCGGGCGTCTAGCTTTGCTTTTTTAAGGGCCGCAGGCAGGCGCGCCATGGCCCGGCGGATGACATCGGCCGCAGCGCCTTGGATGGGGGCGTTGATGGCTTGGCGTTCGGCGTAGCCGCGCATGGCGGGCTGTTTGTCGTTGATCCCGCGCACATAGGTGCGCCGCCCAAAAATCGTCTCCACATAACCATTTGTTTTGGCCTCGGCGATCGTTTCATCCATATACCGACGAATGCCCGGAAACCGTTCGAAGTAACTATCGATATAGGATTTCGCCTCCGCCCGGGAGATGCTGAGCTGGTTGGCGAGACCAAAGGCCGAAATTCCGTAGATAATGCCGAAATTGATCGCCTTGGCGCGTCGGCGCACCATTGGGTCCATCCCTTCGACCGGGTCGCCAAACATTTCCGACGCTGTCATCGCGTGAATATCAACGCCGTTCGCAAACGCTTCCTTCATAGAGGTGAGATCCGCGATATGGGCGAGAAGCCGCAATTCGATCTGACTGTAGTCCGCCGAGATCAGAACGTTACCCTTTTCGGGCACAAAGGCGGTACGGATTTTTCGCCCATCTTCCGTTCGGATGGGAATGTTCTGCAAGTTCGGATCGTTGGAGGCGAGGCGCCCCGTCGTCGTCGCGGCGAGGGAGTAGGAGGTGTGAACGCGGCCCGTCTCTGCATTGATGGCGAGGGGCAGGGCGTCAGTATAGGTGCTTTTCAACTTTGACAGGGATCGCCAGTTCAAGATCGCCCGGGGCAGATCATGGCCTTCGACGGCGAGCTCTTCCAACACATCGGCCTTTGTCGACCAGGCGCCTTTGGCGGTTTTGCGCCCGCCCGGCAGGCCGAGCTTGCCGAATAATAGCTCGGAAATCTGCTTTGGTGAGCCGAGATTAAATGTCTCCCCGGCGAGGTCATGGGCCTCGGCTTCATGGGCGGCCATGCGTTGGGCAAAATCGCCGGAAAGACGCGCCAGAACCGCCTTATCGATTTTGACCCCTTCACGCTCCATGGCGGCGATCACTGGCGCCAGCGGGCGTTCCAATGTTTCGTAGACGGTGGTTTTGCTTTCAGCGGACAGGCGCGGTTTTAATTGCTGGTGCAGCCGCAACGTCACGTCAGCGTCCTCTGCAGCGTATCTCGACGCGACAGCGATCTCGACCTCGTCAAACGTCTTCTGGTTTTTGCCGGCGCCAACAAGGTCGGAAAACTTGATAGGCTGATGGTCGAGCCAGCGGGTCGATAACTCATCCATCCCATGGCCGCCTTTGCCGCAATCAAGGGTGTAGGAAATGAGCATGGTGTCGTCAAAAGGCGTCACCGTTAACCCATGACGCGCGAGCACATTGAGGTCGTATTTGAAATTCTGCCCGATCTTCAGGACGGCCGGATCCTGCAACACCGGTTTTAGAATTTTCAATGCGTCGGCGGGCTTCATTTGTTTTTTGACATCGGCGTCCTCGGCGGTGTCATCGAGGGTCAGGCCCTTCGCACCATGGGCGAGGGGGATGTAACAAGCATCTCCTGGCGCAATGGCGAGGCATACGCCAACGAGGGTCGCCGCCATGGGGTCAAGGCTATCGGTCTCCGTATCAACAGCAAGTACGCCTCGCTCATAGGCTCTGGCGATCCAAGTTTTTAGCTCTTCAGGATCGAAAATCGTTTTGTAGGCGTCGGGATTAATCGGGGTATCGCTCGGCGTTGGCCCATCGGTCGTTTCCGCCTCCCCGCCCAAATCCGCTAGGACCCGCCGGGTGATGGTGTTGAAGTCCATCTCTTTGAAAAACCCGAGCAGTTTGTCCCGGTCGATTGGTTTCATAACGAGGGCGTCGATGGGCTCCGGCAGATCAAGGTCATCTTTCAGGGTAACCAGAGTTTTGGACAAACGCGCGTCGTCAGCGAACTCGATGAGGTTCTCGCGGCGTTTCTTTTGTTTGATTTCTTCGGCGCGCGCCAACAGGGTTTCTAAATCGCCATATTCCTCGAGGAGTTGGGCGGCTGTCTTCACGCCGATGCCGGGTACGCCGGGAACGTTATCGACGCTGTCGCCGGCCAGGGCCTGAATATCAATGACTTTCTCCGGCGGGGCGCCAAACTTATCAATGACCTCTTCTCGGGCGATGCGCTTGTTCTTCATCGTGTCAAACATCGTCACTTTATCGGTGACGAGCTGCATCAAATCTTTATCCGACGAGATAATGACGCATTCGCCGCCCGCCGCTTCAATCGCCTTGGCGTAGGACGCGATGATGTCATCCGCCTCGAAACCCTCCATCTCAATGGACGGAACATTGAACGCACGGGTCGCCTCGCGCACGAGGGGGAATTGGGGGCGCAGATCCTCGGGTGGTTCGGAGCGGTTTGCTTTATATTCAGAGTAAAGATCGTTGCGAAAAGTATGGGATGAATGATCGAAAATAACTGCAAGATGGGTAGGGTGATGATCATCCCCCATATCCGCCAACAGTTTGTAAAGCATGTTGCAAAAGCCGGAGACAGCCCCCACCGGCAGGCCGTCTGATTTGCGTGTTAACGGCGGCAGGGCGTGATAAGCGCGAAAGATGTAAGCGGAGCCGTCGACAAGATAGACATTCGGTGAAGAGGCGGCGGCAGCGGCCATAGGGCAATTTCCTGTGGATAGGCTCGAAGAGGCGGGAAGAATATAGGTTGAAGGCCGTTATGAGCCGCGCGCTAAAACCAAGCAAGACCACCATGAAGACGGCAGCCGCGCAGTTAAAGCGCCGTTTCCGACCCACGATGCAGGCGTAGGATCACATCCTGGCGCGCCTCCATATGGGGAATATCATGTTTCGACCGGCCGGTTAGATATCCCCGCAGCAAGCGTCCGGAGGCGCCGTGGCCAACAATCAGCGTCGGGCCTTTTGCGTTCAATACCTGCTCGATGAGAAACTCACGGGTGCGCGCCGCCGCGGCCTCGTAACTTTCGCCACCGGGCACCCGATAGGCCCATTTGTCTTTCTCCCGCTCCTCAAAAGCGCCAGGCGTATCCTGTTCGATCTCCTCAGGGGTTTTTCCGTTCCAATCGCCAAGATCGATTTCAATCAATCGATCATCGACCGTATAGCGGCGGGGCGGCATTTTGAGGGCGGCGCGGATAATCTCCAAAGTTTCCCGCGCCCGCGACAACGGGCTGACGAAACACCGCAAAGAGGCGGCGTCCGCTTCGAGATTGTTTTTGAGGGCGAGGCCATTGCGGCCTGCCTGCGCCCGCCCGACATCATTGAGCGGGATATCGGCATGGCCCTGAAAACGGCGCGCGGCGTTCCAATCCGTCTGGCCGTGGCGGCAGAAATAAACCGGATAGCGATGGCGCACCCGCCCGCCGGGCAATGCATTGGATTGGAAAAGCTGCATGGTTCTACCGCTGAAAAACCCCAATTACTCAACGACGATAAAGCCATGAACTCATGACAGATTAATGGAGAAAGCGCGATAGCTGGGTCACGCCCTGGGTCAGACGTCCATGGGCGTGTGTCCTTTGGGGCGGCGATGCCTTCGACCAAGGCGGCTGTGCCTTATCAGTTGGTGAGTGTTTGAAAAAACTGAAAAGCGAGGTCGACCCCGTCAACGTCGCGGCACCGTGGTCCTAAGATGGGTTCATTCTCCGGCGTAAAGTTTGGCGCATTGGGGTCCGGGATATTATGGCCGCCGCCTAGGGCAATATATACGAGGACAGCCGGATCATCATTGATGAGCGACGGATAGGTGGTTTCAATGATCTGGCACCCATCAGCCGGCGCTCTGTCGGGCAATTGGGTTGATATCGCCGCCGCGACATCCGCCTCATTGTTTGCCAGCCAATAATCGATTGTATCCTGCACTGAGCGACTGGGGGCGCCGTCTTCGCCAACGGGTCCCCCTTGGAACCGAACAAGCAGATCATTCGTGCCATTCAGAATCATAACGGGGGTTGGCGAAAGCGGGTTCGGTACAACCTCTTCGGGCAACGCGGCGATGAAGCTGGCGCCGCCAATAAAGTGGCTGGATTGTTCGATGAGAAGGCCAAATGTCATAAAGCCGCCATTTGACGATCCGGTCACAAATACCTGTGTGGGATCGTGCTCACGCGCCGCCTGGATATCGTCAAGCAATGCGAGAATGAATCCCGTATCGTCCTCAAGCGATGTGCGGCCGCTTAAATCGTCACGTATATCGTTCCAACTTTGCTGGTCACCCAGGCCATCGCTGCGGGTTTCATTGTAACCGTTTGGGGCGATCAATAAGAAGCCATCGCTCTCTGCATGATCGACCCAGCGTCTTGTCGTGTTGAAGGGGCCAAGGGCGGTTCGCATACCGCTGCCCCCGCCATGCAGTAAGACGACCGCTGGGGCGCCCGCCTGATAATTCGCCGGCGTATAAACTGAGTAAGCGCGGGCCTCGCCGTCGAACACCGTTTCAATCTCAACAATCGTTGACCGGGGCGCTATCTCTATGGTTGTGGAGACAGTATCGGCGTTAGACGCGCCATCTTCGTCGGTGACCGTCAATTCAAAGGTCAGGCTGCTGGCGACATTCACCAACGGCGCCTGAAATGTCGCATTGGCCGTATTAGCGTTGCCGAGACTGACCGATGGGCCGGAAACTTGCCGCCACGAGAACTGGCTGACAACGCCGTCGGGATCGCTGCTTTGCGCGCCGGAAAGCGTGACTGTTTCCCCTTCGACGACCTGAGCGGGCGATTGCGCCTGGGCGATCGGCGCGCTGTTTGGGATAACGGGCGGCGGGGTGGTGCCGCTTTCGGAACAGGCGGTGAGAAGAAAAAAGACAGCTGCTTGAATTTTCAATCGCATCGTACGGTCCCCTAGATTGCGCTCGTTCACCCCTTAAACTCCCAGATTTTCTAATTCCGTCGTTGGCGCACCATTGTTTTTAGGGCCGCTTCCTCAAGAACGGGTTAGCGCAGCGAATGTGGCGCCGCCGGGAATCGGGCCAAATCGGCGTCAAATCTCATCGGGGCCGGCCCAATGGTCTAACGCCCCCCCTTGGACCGCGCGGGAGTTTTTGCTAAGCCGCCTCGTCTGACAGCGGCAGAAAGAGGCGATTTTCGCCATTCGGACGGCGCTGGTCCGTTTTTAATCATGAGTATAAAGGACGCCCGCATAGCGGCGCCCGCTAGATGGAAGAAAGGTCGGCCATGAGCCAAACCCCCGCCGCCCCCCAGGTTTCCGGTAAGATGTTCCTTTATGACGCGCCGGAGTTGTTGAACCCGGAAGCCCATAACGGGCTTGGCGTCTCCCCGGTTGATCAGCCGTTTAAGTTCGCCGCGAAAGTCCGCGCTCTGCCGTTGACCGTTTCGGAAATCGCTGCCGCCTCCCGGTTTTATCCCGTGGTGTTCATGTCCGCTGAGCAGCCATTGCCGATGGCCGTGGTTGGATTGATCGACGACCATAACCTCTTCATCAATGAAGACGGTCGTTGGGAGGAAGAAGCCTATGTACCGGGCTATGTGCGCCGGTACCCATTTGGCATCGCCGCGGAGACTGATGGCGAGCGGTTCGCCGTTGTCATCGATCGCGGCTATGAAGGCCTGAAATATGGCGGCGACCAGCCGCTATTCGATGGGGCAGAGCCCTCCGCCTTCACGCAAAATGCGATCGACTTCACCAAGCGCTATGAGGAAGATCGCCAGATGACCAATCGTTTCATGGAAGAGTTGAAGCGGTTTAACGTTGTCTCTGGTCAAACGGCCCAGTACACGCCGCAAGGGGCCGACGGCCAGGCAGCGGGCGAGCCGCGCGCTTTCGCGCAGTATTTCGGCTGTGATGAGAACGCGATTAAAAACCTGCCGGATCAGCAGTTCCTGGAAATGCGCCAGATCAACATCCTGCCGATCCTTTACTCGCAGCTCCTGTCACTTTCTAATTGGCGCCTTCTGGTTCAGCGCCGCGCGAAGCGCTTTGGCTTGACCGAGCAGAATGTCTTCGAACCCGTTGCTGTTTCCTAAGCGACTGTAAATAAAGAATATTTCAAGAAACGCCCCCTCACGCCTTGCGCTGATGGGGCGTTTTTTTGCGCGCTGATCTGATTTCCTGGTTTTCTAGTACAAATGAACGAATTCTAAACGCGCTTCACATTCCGGCGACGCACGCCGATGTGGCGCGCATTGCGCTTGGCGCATCACGTTGACGGGGGTACATGCAGGCCCATGGTGAGAGCATTTTTCATATTACCCGTCTCGAAAAAACCCGACCTCGGTCCGGCCGCTATTCGGGCCATCACTGGCCTGCTGGCGTTCGCGTTGTTGTTATCTCCTTCGGTGAGCGCGGCTCAAGCGACACAAAACACGGTTGCATCTGAACGCTTGAGTGAGACGGTCGAGACCGCCCATGCGCGCAGCACCTTATCGGCCGAAACGACCGCGTTCGCGCCGGGCGAGACTATTTGGTTCGTTTTCCAACAAGTGTTGGAAGAAAATTGGCACGTCTATTGGCGCAATCCCGGCGATTCAGGCTTGCCCTTAGAGTTCCGCTGGACCCTGCCAGAGGGGTTCACTGCCGGCGATATTGTTTATCCGAGCCCGGAGCGTATCCCCGTCGGCCCGTTTGTTAACTATGGCCACCATGGCGCGCCGGTATTTATGGCGCCGATCACCGCCCCGGCCGACCTTGCTGTTGGCGCGGCGGTTCCCATCAATCTCTCCGCGACCTGGCTGATCTGCGAAGAAATCTGCGTGCCTGAAGACGGCGCTTTTTCTTTGAACGTTCCAACGGCCGCAACGGCGGCCAACGATCCGTCCGTTAAGGCTATCGCGGATGCGTTTCGCGCAGCGGCGCCGGCGGCGTTTCCCGCTGACGCGAATTTCGCGGCGACCGAAGACGGTCTCGTCCTATCGTTCGATGTCGCCGACATCACCGGCGATATCGAAGACGCCTATTTTTTCTCCGCGGCGGAAGGGGTCATCGAGCCTTCGACACCGCAACGCGTTACGAAAGACGGCGCGCGCCTGCTGATTAAAACGGCGGCGGGGCTTTATTACGAGCCCGAGACGCTGGAAAAAGTGGCGGGCGTTTTATCCCTTGGATCCGAAAAGAAGGGCGCGGAAAGGCGCGCCTTCTCGGTCACCGCTCAGCCTGCTGATGATGGTGGTGAGAGAATTCTCGCCAGTATTGGCGCTGCTGGGGTTAACATTTCTGGCGGTCAGGCAGGCGGTCAGGTAAGCGGGCAGGCGGGCGTTCAGGCGACTGGTGCTCCGCCAAATATCCCTTTGCTATTGCTGGCGGCGTTTTTCGGTGGGCTGATCTTGAACGTCATGCCCTGCGTTTTCCCGATTATTTTCATCAAGGCCGCCTCGTTCTTGCGTGCGGCTCAAGAGGCGCCGGGCGTGGCGCGCCGCCATGGCCTGTTATACGTCGGCGGCGTGGTGGCGACCTTTGCAGCCCTTGGGGCGTTGTTGCTGGTGTTGCGCGCAGGCGGCGAACAATTGGGCTGGGGCTTTCACCTTCAATCACCCATTGTGGTCGCCCTCTCGGCTTACGTTTTATTCCTCGTCGGATTAAACCTTGCGGGTGTGTTCCATGTCGGCGAAGGCCTCCAAAATGTGGGGGCCGGCCTTGCCGATAAAGGCGGGGACGCTGGTGCCTTCTTTACCGGCGTGCTCGCGGTCTTTGTCGCCGCGCCCTGTATTGGCCCGCTTTTGTCGGCGCCCATGGGGGCGGCTGTCTTGCTGCCGCCAGCGATCGGTATGCTGATTTTCGTCACCATGGCGCTCGGCCTCGCCGCGCCATATGCCCTGCTATCTTTCGCGCCCCAGCTCGGTCGGTATTTGCCGAAACCTGGCGCTTGGATGGAGACGTTTAAACAGGCGCTGGCCTTCCCCGTGTTCGCGGCGGCCGCGTTTTTCGTCTGGGTCCTGGCGCAGCAATCCGGACAGTCTGGCCTTGCCATCATGCTTGGCGGCTTAATCGCCCTGTCCCTGGCGGCGTGGTTGTTTGAGCAAAGTAAGCAACGCTTGAACAATGATCGGCCAGGCGGGATGATCTGGCGCGGTGTCGCCGTCATCGCATTGTTGGGCGCTATTGTGCCGGCCAGTCAGTTAAAACTCGCGGACCCAGCCGGTGCCGGGGCGAAGGGCGGCTATGGCGCCCTTGAGGCGATGGCCTATGACCCCGATATGATTGTTGAGACACGTGCTGACGGTGCGGGCGTCTTCGTGGATTTCACCGCCGCCTGGTGCGTGACGTGCCAGGTCAACAAAGCCACGGTCTTGTCAAAACCATCGGTCGGGAAACTGTTTAACGAGAACGATGTGCGGGTCATGGCGGCCGACTGGACGCGGCGTGATCCCATGATCACCAAAGCTCTTGAGGCGTTCGGGGCGAATGGCGTGCCGCTCTACGTTTACTATCCGCCAGCTGGCGCGCCGCGCGTTGTGCCCCTTCCGTTGACGGAACGCGCCATACGAAACGCCGTTGAAGCGGGCGTGCAGTCGGCGGCGTCACAGTAGCGAATGAGGGGATGAGAGGACTATCGTTTTGTAGAGTTCAGCTATCGCCAAGAACGAAAAACGAAAGAAACCAAAATAAAAATGAGGAGATCCGTAATGCTTAAAATCGCTGCTTTCCTTTCTCTCGGGGCTGTCGCTATTGCCTGCGCTCAGGCGCCTTCTACGGCCCAAGTCGGCGACGTCGCGCCATCGTTCCAAGGCGAGACATCAACGGGAGAGACAATCTCGCTTGACCAGTTCGAAGGGAAAACCGTCGTATTGGAGTGGACCAATGACGGCTGCCCCTTTGTGCAGAAACATTATGACACGGGGAACATGCAAAGCACCCAGGCCGCGGTCGTCGCAGCGGGTGGCGTATGGGTGTCGGTTATCTCCTCTGCCCCCGGCAAGCAGGGCCATGTATCCGGCGCGCAAGCCGATGCGTTAACCCAAGAGCGCAATGCGCAGCCCACCCACATCGTCCTGGACCCCGACGGGATCATTGGCAGAAAATACGCCGCGAAGACGACGCCCCATATGTTCGTCATCGATGGGGACGGTCTGCTGCGCTATGACGGCGCCATCGATGATATGCCGTCAGCGGATCATAATGCGGTGGACGGCGCGACCAACCACGTGCTGGCGGCGTTCACGAGCGTATCGAACGGCCAAGAGGTGGCGACAGCCAAAACCAAGCCCTATGGCTGTTCCGTCAAATACGGGTCTTAATAGGGAGGGTCGGAGAATAGCGGCCGTTGTCTAGCGGCATTCTCCGCGCCCCAATTCGCCATGACTCATTGCGCCGTGGTGGGGGGCGTCCGGTCGGTCGATGAATGTCTCGTGTTTTCTGAGGCTGGCGGTTCCATCCCCGCTGATAGCACGCTAGGCGCGCCGGCCGTTTTAAGGGGCGGCGTCGCGGAAGGGGCATTCATCACAAAGGTAGCGGTCACGGCGATGACCGCCGTTAAGCGCAGACCCACAATTCGCGTGGTGGCGACAGCCGATTTGTGCTGGGCATTGTTCAAGGGGGAATTCTTTTGAAGCGTCATATTTTCCTTAATACCCCGCATCGCTTAAGGGGCGTTGAGGCGAACGCTTAAAATGCCTATTACCTGCCGTGAAAACGGCAATGCTCGGCGCAAGAACTAGGTGATACATGGGTGCGATCAATGAAACGGAAGAGTGGCGCGCCCTTGAGGGGCTCGCGTCCGCACTGGAGACGACAACGATACGCGCGTTGTTTGACGCCGACCCGGCGCGCGGGCGCCACTTCAGCCTTGGAGCGGCGGGGCTCTATCTCGATTACGCCAAAAACAAAGTAAGCCGGGATGTTTTGGCGGCGTTGATTGCACTGGCCCACAAGGCCGACCTTGAAGGCGCGATCAAGCGCATGGTGACGGGCGAGAAAATCAACACGACGGAATCCCGCGCTGTCCTCCATGTCGCCTTACGTGATTTCGCCATGCGGAATTATCATGTCGATGGCGAGGATGTCGGCCGGGATGTCCATGCGGTCCGCGAAAAAATGAAAACCTTCGCCAACCGTTACGCGGCGAATGAATTGAAGGGCTTTACTGGCGAACCCCTCGATACGGTCGTAAATATTGGCATCGGCGGGTCCGACCTTGGTCCGGTGATGGTGACGGAAGCCCTTCGGCCCTATTGGCTAGACGGGAAGCGCGCATTCTTCGTTTCCAATGTTGACGGGCAGCATTTGGGGGATGTGTTGGCGCAAGTCGATCCGGCGCGCACTTTGTTTGTGATTGCCTCGAAAACCTTCACCACCCAGGAAACAATGACCAACGCGGCCAGCGCGCGGGCATGGCTGTTGGCCGAGGGCGCGAGCGACGCCGATATCGCAAAACACTTTATCGCTCTGTCGACGAACGCCCGCGCCGTTGAAGGGTTCGGCATCGCCCCGGACAATATGTTCGTCTTTTGGGATTGGGTCGGGGGGCGCTATTCACTGTGGTCGTCCATCGGCCTGCCCATCGCGTTGCAGGTCGGCTTCGGCGTCTTCGAACAGTTGCTGCGCGGCGCCCACGCGATGGATGAACATTTCCGCAGCGCGCCGTTGGAAGAGAACATGCCGGCGATCTTCGCGCTGATCGGGGTTTGGAACCGCAATTTCCTGGGCGTGAATACCCATGCCGTTCTTCCCTATGATCAGCATCTGCACCGATTGCCAGCTTATTTGCAGCAAGCGGATATGGAATCCAACGGCAAAAGCGTGACGAAGGACGGCGCCCGCGTTGCCTATGGCACGGGGCCGATATTGTTTGGCGAGCCAGGCACAAACGGTCAGCATGCGTTCTATCAACTCATCCACCAAGGCACCGATGTGGTGGCGGCCGACTTTATCGCCGCCAGCATCAGCCAGGATGAAAGGGGTGATCATCATCCAAAACTTTTGGCGAACTTCCTCGCCCAGACCGAAGCGCTAATGCTTGGAAAATCGGAGGCGGTGGTGCGCGAGGAGTTAAAGGAACAAGGATTAACCCCCCAGGAGATCGATGCTCTGACGCCCCATAAGGTGTTTCCAGGCGACCGGCCGACGAACTCGATTTTGATGGATAAACTAACGCCCGAGGCCCTTGGCGCGCTGATCGCGCTTTATGAGCATAAGATCTTCTGCCAGGGGGTCATCTGGGATGTGAATTCATTCGACCAATGGGGGGTTGAGTTGGGCAAAGTCTTGGCCAAAGCGATCCTGCCCGAAATCAGCGCCTTGGGAGAGGAAAAATCTGCGCCTGGCGCTCATGATTCATCAACTGAAGCGCTCTTGGAGCGGATTAATCAAGTGCGCGCCGCGCAGTCATCGGTTTAGAAATTCGACTTTAAATTAGGGGTAAAGCCATGCGGCTCATACAAAAGACAATCATCGCTTTGTCATTCACGGTCTTGGCCGCGTGCGGCGCTCAACCCGAGGATAGGGCCGCCGACGAGGTGGCGGAAGAGGTCACTGACGGGAGCGTGAGCGGCGAAAGTGCAGGGGAGGTAATCGCCGAAACCACGGCTGATGCAGAGGTTGTCGAAGAGCCAATCGTCATACCGCCAAGTCTTGTTGATACAATCGAATGGCCGTCGAGCAACGTTCACGTAAAAATCATCACCAATATGGGTGAGGTCATTGTTCAGCTCTACCCTGAAGAAGCGCCTCAAACGGTTGAAAATTTTCTGACCTATGTTCGTGATGGGCACTATACACGGACGATTTTTCACCGTGTGGTCAGCGGATTTGTCGTTCAGGGCGGTGGGTACAATCAGTATTTCAATGAGCGGCCAACCCGCGAGCCTGTGGCCTATGAGGGCGATAATGGCCTTGGCAATTACCGCACAACGATCGCTATGGCGCGTACGCGGAACCCAAACAGCGCCACGTCGCAGTTTTACTTCAACATTAAAGACAACGATATGTTGAACCACCTACAGAACGATCTTGGGGCGCGGCCGGGATACACTGTGTTCGGCCGTATCGTGAACGGGATGGAGGTTGTTGACCGCATCGGCGCTATCCCGACCAGCGATGGCGGCCCGTTCCCTGCGGAAGTGCCTGTGCGCCCCGCCATTATTGAAAACGTTGAAGAGATCGAGTGGCCCCCTGTAGAACAGTGAAATAGGGCGCATGGTCGAGGTCATGGATGTTGATGTTGCAATCGCCGGTGGCGGCTTGGCCGGCGCGCTTATTGCGTGGCGATTGCGTCAAACACGTCCCGATTTGCGCATCGCTCTTGTCGAGCAAGAAGATCATCTCGGCGGGCGCCATACGTGGTCTTTCCACGGAAGCGATGTTTCCCCTGAACAATTGGCGTGGTTGCGCCCCCTCATCGTTCATCAATGGTCGCGTCAGGAAGTGCGGTTTCCGGGCTATCAACGATTTATCGACACGCCCTATTGTTCGATAAACGCTGAACGATTGCACGAGGTCGTAGCGCCAGCCTTAGGCTCCAGCGTACTTTTAAAGGCGCCCATCGCGACCGTTGATCAACATGGCCTTCAGTTGAAGGATCAACGCCGCGTCACCGCTAAAGCGGTGATTGATGCGCGGGGACCGCGGTCATCGGATGCGCTCTCCATCGGCTTTCAAAAGTTCATTGGGCAAACGATTAGGTTCAAAGCGCCCCATGGCCTCGATGGCCCCATCATCATGGATGCAACGGTGCCCCAGATCGATGGATATCGATTTGTTTATGTGCTGCCGTTCTCTGATGATGAAGCGCTCGTTGAAGATACATATTATGCAGACGGCGCCGAGCTGCCCCATGATGATATTCGTGTAAGGATTGAAGAGTATTGCAACACCCAAGGATGGGCCATCGACAAGGTGCTCTATGAGGAAGACGGCGTGCTCCCCATTGCGCTTGCCGGTGATATCAACGCGCATTTGGCCAGTGGCATCCCCGGGGTGGCGCAGGTTGGCCTCGGCGCCGGTCTTTTCCACCCGTTAACGGGCTATTCCCTGCCAAACGCCGTGGCGTTGGCCGACCAGATTGCAACATCATTTGACTTGCCGGGTGTCGATCTAGCGGGTCTGACAATAGAGGCCGCAGAAGCCCATTGGCGATCTAGCGGCTACTACCGATTGTTGGCGCGCTTTCTTTTTCACGCGGCCGCGCCGGCGGAGAGATACAAAGTGCTGTCGAGGTTCTATCGAATGCCCACGCCGCTGATCGAACGGTTTTATGCTGGGCGGTCGACCGCCGCCGACAAAATGCGCATTCTGTCGGGGAAACCGCCAGTGAACCTTCTTCGCGCTCTTGAGTGTTTGCCCGAACGCGACTGGCGACGAAAGCATTGGCGTACGGATGAGAGCCGCTAACACATTGTTCGGCCCGGTTTGCTTGGATCGTGATCAGGCATTGCTTAGTTCGGGCGAGACGATTAGTTTTGAGCTCTAAGTCAGTCTTGCCTGATCATTCCTCCCGCCAGGATCAAGGCGTCGCTTTTTCGAAAAGGAAGCAGCATGTCGGCAGAAGGCGTCTCTCCTCTCACGCCGCAAGAAGCGGTTATCTATCTTATGGTCATGACCTCCGCTTCGGATGGTAAGATCACCGATACGGAGTTGCGTGCGATTGGGCGGGTGGTGCGTTCATTTCCCCTTTTCAGTGATGCCGATGAGCAGGACCTTGTCGCCACATCAGAAGCCTGCGGTCGTCTCATGGCGTCTGATGACGGTATGCACAAGGTGCTGACTGCGGCGGCGGCGGCGTTGCCCGCCCACCTTGTTGAGACGGCCTATGCGGCTGTCGTTGATGTCGTGACCGCGGATGAGAATCTCGACGTCACAGAAATCCGAATTTTGGAGCTTATCCGAGGATCGCTTCGTGTTGCGGATGACGGGGCCAGCGCCATTGAACGGGCGGCGCGGGCGCGCCACATGGTGGTTTCCCTCTAGTCACTGATCGGCAGGTCAGTCCTATAAATCTGCTAATCACTTCAAATTCGGTCTGATTGCTCGCGCTGCGTCACAGCTCGGTGATTCTTGCGCCGTCGCACTTGACTCTTGTCAGATTTTCAAGCTATCTGCGCATTCACATTTATGCATATCTATGCAGATATAGTTGCTTGAAGGTGTCTGGTTATGCCAAGCCGCGTTGTTGTTGCGAAGGAGATGGGAGATATCTTCAGGGTCATCTCTCATCCGGATCGAATTCGATTGATCGAAGAATTGAGGGTGACTGAAAAAGACGTCAACACCCTCGCGACCGCTTTGGACTTGCCCGGTCCGCGGGTTTCTCAACATCTAAGTCAATTGCGCGCCCGCCGGATTGTGGAGGAGCGCCGAGACGGCCGCCACCATTACTACAGCTTGACCCAACCGGATTTCGCCACCTGGATTATCGCGGGGCTCAGTTTCGTTGAGGGACAGCTATCGGCCTTGCCGCAAGAAAGCATCAAAGCAGCGCGTCAACTTTGGATGAGCGACGCCGCCGACCCATCGCAGCAATCGGGCGCTGAATAAATGCCGACCGCTGCAAAGGTGAAAGGAAGAAGATCGATGTGCGTCGGGTAATCCCGTCACCGCACTCGAATTTGAACTAAATTGTATTCAGTAAAACCATATTCTGTGAAGAATTGGTCGAAAGGAATACAAAGAAACGCTCAGAATGCATCGGTAATTTTGCATCTGAAAAATTTTTTACTGCGTAACCACATCAGAAGGTTTCTCACGGAAAGGATGACCTCATGAGTAATGGAACGGCCGCCCCCCCTAGCCCAAAGTCGACATATTTCGACTTCTCCCACATTAAGGGCGACCTCTTTGGCGGGTTAACAGCCGGTGTTGTCGCATTGCCGTTGGCGCTGGCCTTCGGCGAAGCGTCGGGCGCGGGTCCAATCGCTGGGCTTTGGGGCGCTATTTTCGTTGGTTTCTTCGCCGCGTTGTTTGGCGGCACGAATACACAGGTCACGGGTCCGACAGGGCCGATGGTCGTTGTATTCGCCGGTGTGTTCGCCTCACTGTCCGGCAAGCCGGAGCTTGTGTTCGCGGCCGTGGTGCTCGCCGGTATCCTGCAAATTCTGTTCGGGGTTTTCCGCCTCGGCCAGTATATCCGGCTTGTTCCGTATCCGGTTGTCTCCGGCTTCATGAGCGGCATCGGCTGTATCATTATCGCGTTGCAAATGTCTCGCCTCTTCGGTCACGAGCCTGAGGGCAGCGGCACGATTCCGGCGTTGCAAGCGATTCCTGGGGCGATGTTGGATCCGAATATGGCGGCGCTTCTCATCGGCGTGTTGTCGCTCGGCATCGTGTTCGCGTGGCCGAAAAACTGGGGCAAATTTGTCCCTGGTCCGTTGGCCGCATTGATCATTGGCACCCTTGTCAGTCTCGTGATAAAGGGCGCGCCTATTCTCGGCGATATCCCAACCGGTTTCCCAGCGTTTGTCGTACCAGCGTTTGACCAGAGCACCATTTGGATTGTTCTGGAAGCGGCGGTGATCCTCGCCTTGCTGGGCGCCATCGATAGTCTTTTGACATCGCTTGTCGCCGATAACATGACGCGGACGCGCCATAATTCCGATCGGGAATTAATGGGCCAGGGTATTGGTAATACAATCGCGGGCCTCTTCGGCGCGATCCCAGGCGCTGGCGCCACGATGCGCACCGTGGTCAACATTCGCACCGGCGGTCGCACGCGGCTTTCCGGCATGATCCACTCGGTGTTGCTTTTGGCGGTCGTGGTCAGTCTCTCACCATTGGCCTCGCAAATTCCCCACGCCGTTCTTGCCGGTATCTTGGTGAAAGTCGGATACGACATCATCGACTTCCAATACCTGCGTCGCGCCCATAAAGGGCCTCGTTGGGACCTCATTTTGATGGCGGTTGTGCTTGGCCTGACAGTCTTTGTTGACCTCATCGTTGCTGTTGGCGTCGGTGTGTTCCTCGGGGCGTTGGCCTTCCTGAAGCAGATGGCCGACGATCAGCTGTCGCGCTTTGCGCAAGAACTGCCACAAGACGCTTCAGAGGAAGAAAAAGCGCTCTTGGCTCGCGCTGATGGTCGTGTGATGATCTTCGAATTTGGCGGTCCATTAAGCTTCGGCGCTGCGGCGGACGCAAGCCACCGCATTCGCGAGCATGCAAAAGATCGCGCTGAAGCAATCGTTCTCGACTTCGGTCGGGTGCCGTTTCTTGATCTTTCTGCGGCGCGTGCCGTGGAGAGTATTGCGGTCGATGCAGAAGATGAAGGCCTGCATCTCTTCCTTGTTGGCATGAACGACCGCATCAAAAGCGTCCTCAGCGGGCTTGGCATGGATGCGAAATTACCTGACGGCAATACGTATGATGACCGTTTAACCGCCCTGCGAGCAGCGGTTGAAAAGTGTGCCGATAAAAACGGCGATGGAAAACCTGGCGATATCTTGAGCAAGGTCATGCCGAATCCAATGTCCACGCCGGCTGAATAACGACGCGTCGGATTTTTTATCCACGCCTCAATCTGTTAAAAGAAAATCCGTTCCTCTATCGAGGGACGGATTTTTTACGTTCGGTATTTTTTGCGAAGGTTCGTCGCCTATGACCCGGTTTATGGTGCTCCTTGTTCTAGTCGTATCGATGGGTTTTGACGCGAGCGCAGATCCCGATGCATTCGAAGAACCTGTCGATGTCAAGATCGAAGGATATTCCGGCCATGCCATGGAACCATTCATTTCGCGCAGCGGGGATTGGCTTTTTTTCAATAACCGAAATCTCGACGATGATCAGACCGACATTCACATAGCCTCACGCATCGACGAGACCCATTTTAAGTATCTTGGGGTTCTACTGGGGACGCGGTCTGAGCATCTGGATGGGGTGCCAAGCCTTGCGCGTGATGAAACGTTCTATTTCATTTCTCCACGCATTTATGATCAAACCAAGAATACGATCTGGCAAGGCGAATTTAAAAACGGCGAGGTGACGAATGTCAGGGAACTGGAAGGTGACGTCCCAAGACGCAAAGGCCGATGGGTCAATATAGACGCAGAAATAAGTGCTGACGGGAGCGCGCTATACTTTGTCGAAAGCCGATGGCGCATTTTTGGCGGTGGGCCAAAATCAGCCGATATCCAAGTCGCCCACCGTGATGCAAATGGCGCTTTTCTTCGGGCCGAAAATTCAGAGGAGGTTTTTGGTGAAATCAACACCAATGTTCTGGAGTTCGCCCCGGCTACAACAGCGGATCAGAGAGTGCTCTATTTTACAAGGGCCGACTTGAACGCAATTCGCAAAGGGAAAGAGGATGGATTCGGTATTTTCGTCAGTATAAGAGATAATACCGATTTACCGTTTTCGACGCCGACGCGCATTCAGGCGATTCGCGGATATGTTGAGGCGCCAACTATTTCCCCGGATGAATGCGGGATTTATTTTCACAAGCGAATTGAAAATAGGTTTAGAATTCAGTTGGCGCGGAAGAAGGCCTGTGATTAATTCGTATAAGGCGGACATGGGATTGATATCCCTTCGCGTTGAAGCCTCGGTACGGCCGTGTTCTGTCTTCACAATAGGCGCTGGCCCCAGCTTGTGTTTGGGTAGGAAATCGTTTGTCAGTCTGGCAATCCGGCCTAGTTGACCGGATTTCAACCTGCGACGATCCTGGAAAGGGCCGGTTTTCCGTCGACTGCATACTCATAATTAGCCTGACGGCATCGGCGTCACTAAGACTGCCGTTAGTCGCGAATACTATTTTTTCATCTCCACACTTTAATCTCGGCGACCAATTCAATTAGCAGCGCATCCGACCACCTCACGAAATGGGGGTTTACGATTTTGAGGCGATTTATGATGCCTCATGCTAATTGGAGATGCCTCATGCTTATACGATATGTCCGCGTCAGCACGGAAGATCAAGACACCGATTTGCAAGTCACCGCTTTGCTAGAAGCTGGCTATAGGCGGATTTACATTGAACGCGCGTCGAGAAAGAAATTACAGCGTGCTGAGTGGAGACTCTGCAAGATGGATTTGCGGGAGGGCGACACACTCGTTAAGAGGAATCTGGACTGCCTCGTCCACTCAGTCATTGACTTGAGCCGGGTCAGTCAGGAATTCCTACAAGAAGGAATTGAGCTTGTCGTGCTCACACAGAACATTGACGCGCGCACGCCATCAGGTCGCATTCTTTCCAACATTCTCGCAGCGGTCTCAGAAATGGAGCGCGACCCCGGCAACGAGCGCACCAAGGCCGGGATGACTCCGCGCCGCGCCGAAGGGGCGCGACAACGCAGCCTGTCCGCCATCACGCCGGCAATTTGGAAGACAGCGTGTGCAAAAATTCAAGAACATGAGTTCGCGATCTCGCCCTATCGCCTATGCGACAAAGTCAAGAAGCGGCCCGGAACGAGACTGTCAAAGCTGACAGTTTTTAAATGGCGGGAACGCCCTTTCGTAGTTGGAAACGAATCTCCTGAAGACTGGAAATGTAGACTAAAGCAACACGATTTTGGAATCGGAAAATCATTAATAATGAAATATATAATCAATGCGAGTGAATATTTTCAATATAGTGATTTTACTGAATGCTTTATAATATTATTATTTCTAATAATATGTTGTTGTCTGCGTGTGTTTATTAACAATGTCGCATCAATTTTTGGACGATATCGACGGGCGCGAGAACGACTTGAAGCGCTCAAGCTATTGTACGAGATTGAAATACGTCGGAAAAATAACGTACTAGTCGTGCTTTCGTTGGATGAAACCCTGAATGAATACCCTCACCTAAACGACCCTAATCATTGTGTCACACCATCAGTAACCTCATTAATCGGTGCAGGGATATATTTTATAAAATCCTGTTATGTTTTTTGCGATTTCCGGAATTATTTTATAATATAAAGAATTTAATTTACGAGTTATTGCTATAGAATAAATTTTAATATCAAATATTGTTTCTTTAATATATTTTATTGTTTCTGCGTTTACTTCAGGCGGTTTTCGCTGAAAGGGGGGCGATTCACGTAAGTGCTTGGTATTTCCGGCTGAATAGTAATGCTGATAACAGCATCGACGTAGATCCCATACTTCACCAGCCCCGCATCCGTTCACCTGACAAAGTTGTGAAACCGCGATCGGGTCCGTTCTTTGCGCGAGCGGTGTATGCTCAATGTCGACGACAGCTATTTTTGGAAACGGAGTAGATGCTGATGCGGTTCATCAAAGCCTTCCGGACAGTCCCTCGCAGGGCTGGGCGTTTATCGCCTCACTTTGGTGTTAAGGCGCTGTGTTTTACCTGCTCCCTCTTTATCTGTTTGGCTTCCGCAAGTCAGGCGCAAGAGACGGGCGCCACCGCGTCGTCCACCGCAACCGCGCCCGTAGGTCCCTATGAGACAATGAATGTGGACGAAGGCGCCTTTACGCTCTTCGCCGACGGCGACTACATTGCGTCGGCCGTTCGCGCGAAGACGGCGGGCGGGGCAGAGAATTTGGCTCTCGCAGCCCGGGCGTTGAACGCAGAGGCTTACTTCGAGCCTGATCGAAAAGCGGCCCGGCGTATGGCGAAGCGCGCCCTTGCAGTGGCCGAGGACGCGGTGGACGCCGATCCGTCCCTGCCGGAAGCCCATTTGCAAGCCGCCATTAGTTACGCGCTGTGGGGGGCGAACGCGTCCCCCGTAAAATCGTTTTTCAGCAACCTTCCGGGAAAAGCCCGCACCTCCATTGATCAAGCCTTGTCCCTTGAGCCCGACAATCCTTGGGCGTTGTCGACATCGGCCGCATGGCGCCTTGAGGTGCATCGTTTTGGCGGCGGCGCCGTTTACAAGGCCGACCCGGCCGAAGGTCACATGGAGTTTCTGGCGTCCCGCGCCCAAGCGCCGAAAAATGTCGCCGTTGCGTACGAATGCGCGCTGCGGATCCTAGCCGCGGGGCGTCCTGAATGGCGCGATGACGCCCTGGCGTGCCTTGACGCCTCAATAACCCTTTCCCCCGACACGCAATTTGAGCGCGATCTGCAAGCCCGCGCCCATTTGTTGAAAAAGGCGGTCGCCGAGGGCGATCGAGCGCTTAAGGCGTTTGTCGATCAATATGGCTGAGTAGATTTAGGTGACTTGTGGGGTGTAACCGGCGTAGACCGGCGCCATGAGGAACACATTCTACAACGTCGGGGCCAAGGCCCTGTACGCCTTGCCGCCGGAAGCTGCTCATCATTGGACGATCAAGGCGTTGCGTGGCGCGCGCTATCTCCCAGCGCCGCCGCCTGCTGATCCTATTCTTCGTACGGAGATTGCGGGGCTTTCGTTTCCCAATCCGTTGGGGCTCGCTGCAGGGTTCGACAAAAACGCAGAAACCCCGGCCGCCATGTTGCGCTTGGGATTTGGCTTTGTGGAAGTCGGCGCCGCCACCCCGCGCCCGCAACCGGGGAACCCCCGACCGCGCGTCTTTCGGTTGCCGGAGAATAAAGCAGTCATCAACCGCTATGGGTTCAATAATGACGGCCACAATGTCATCGCGGCGCGCTTGCGTCATCCGCGCGTCAAACGGGCTCGCGAGCGTTACGGGCCCGTTGGCGTGAACCTTGGCGCTAATAAAAACAGTGAAGACAGAATTGAAGATTACGTCTTGGGCGTGGCGGCCTTTGAGGGACTTGTTGATTTCTATACGGTCAATATTTCCTCGCCAAACACGCCCGGCTTGCGGGCCTTGCAAGATAAGGCCGCCCTTGATGCTTTGCTCGGACGAGTGATGGCGCAACGCGATGGATTATCGACGCCAGCGCCGGTTTTTTTGAAAGTGGCCCCTGATCTTGCGGATGCCGATAAGGCTGACATCGTGGCGTCGGCGCGCGAGGCGCGGATCGATGGGTTGATCGTCTCTAACACGACAATTGAGCGACCGGCGGATCTGGTCGGGGCTGCGGCGTCTGAAAAAGGGGGCCTCTCCGGGAAACCTCTTTTCGCGTCGTCCACCGCCCTGCTGCGGGAATTCGCCCAAAGCCTCGACGGGGCGATTCCTCTGATCGGCGTTGGCGGGGTGGCGAGCGCGGAGGACGCCTATGAGAAAATCCTCAACGGGGCGAGCCTCGTCCAGCTCTATACGGCGCTGATTTATGAAGGGCCGGGGCTTATCAACGCGATTCTGAAGGGTCTTCCGACCCTGTTAAAGAGCGATGGATTTTCGGGGATTGCGCAGGCGGTGGGTCAAAAGTTATAGGGCGAAGCCTGCCGTTGCATTCGCCGCGAATGGCGGCACGATAACGATCGCCATAAAAGAAGCCGCGCTGTCATGTCAGAAACGCCGCCATCAAAATCTTCGTCAAGCGCCGCCAGTGCAGATCAGCAAAAAGCCCCGCCTGAATCAAAGGCCGGTGGTAAGCCGGGCGACGCCGCAGAAATGACAAAGCTGACCAACCCCGAGATCGGCGCCATCGCCCATTTGTTCCGCGCGGAAGTCTATCGGTCGACGACCTGGCGCACACGGCTAGATGCGACCACCAATTGGTCTGTTGTTTCTCTCGGCGTGGCGTTGTCGGTTTCTTACGCAGATCCGGCGGCCTCGGCGCTGCCCTTGGTTTTTGTCGGCGCGCTCATTTTTCTATTTCTGTTCCTAGAGGCGCGCCGGTACCGTTATTTCAACGTTTGGCGGGCGCGGTCCCGCTGGCTGGAGACCCATTTCTACGCCCCCATGCTAACCGGCGATTCATACCAACTAGATGATGGTTGGGGGGCTGAGTTAGCTGAAGATTATCGCCACCCTGATTATCATATCAGTTATTCGCGCGCGATCGGCCGGCGTTTAAGGCGAAATTATCTCTGGGTCTTTTATGTTCAGGGCTTCGCGTATTTTGGCAAAGCGATTATCCATCCGACGCCTGCGCCATCCCTCGGTGTCTTCTTTGACCGATTGTCCATCGGGCCTTTTGACGGATTACTGGTATGGGCCGTGGGCGTTGTATTTTATTTGTCATTGTCGGCGTTTACCGCCTACACATGGCGTCTTGACCAGCGCAAACATGGGCGCGCGCGTAGCCGCACGACAATGGGATAGCGGAAATTGAGAAATCCGGCCTTAGCGGGCGAGCGCCTACATGGTGGCGGTCAGTTTGCCTGAGGTGTCGACGACGCGATAAAAACAGCTCTTCCGATGGGTGTGGCAAGCGGGGCCTGTTTGCTCCACGACCAATTCCACAGCGTCTTGATCGCAGTCAATGCGGATCTCGACAATTTTCTGAACATTGCCAGATGTTTCGCCCTTGCGCCAAAGGGTTTGGCGCGATCGGGACCAGTAATGGGCGTCGCCGGTCTCAAGGGTCTTCTTCAACGCTTCCTCGTTCATCCAAGCGATCATCAAAAGACGGCCCGTCTTAAAGTCTGTCGCCGCGGCCGTGATAAGACCGTCAGCGTTCCAACGTGGACGGAGCGCTCTTGTTTCTTCGATGGAGTCAGCATTGCTCATGGGGGTCTTTTCTCATGAACAATGCTTCTATGCAATAAAGGATAAAACGCGTCTTTCGCTAACTTCCAATGAGGCGCAAAAACCGCTCTTCAAGTTTATGATCGTCCTTGAATGCGCCTGTAAAGCGAGTGGTGACCGTGCCAACATTCGGCTTATGAACGCCGCGGGTGGACATGCACTGGTGCTCCGCCTCGATGAGAACGGCAACGCCGCGCGGCTCCAAGGTTTCATTGATCGCATCGGCGATTTGCGCGGTCAGCTTTTCTTGTACTTGCAACCTTTTAGCGTAAGCATCGACGACGCGGGCCAGCTTTGAGATGCCAACAACGCGATTGGACGGCAGATACGCGACATGCGCGACGCCAATGATGGGCGCGATGTGGTGCTCGCAGTAGCTCTCAAGACGAATATCTTTCATCAGAACGATATCGTCGTAACCTTCGACTTCTTCAAAGGTGCGCGCGAGGATCGCTTCAGGGTCTTCATCGTAGCCGGTGAACCATTCCTCGTAAGCCTTCGCGACGCGTTTCGGCGTATCAACAAGACCCTCGCGGGTTGGGTCATCCCCCGTCCAGCGAATTAAAGTTCGGACAGCTGCCTCTGCTTCTGCACGGCTCGGTCGGTTGGAGGAAATCTCGTTTTCAGAGTCTTGGTCGCGCGTTGGCGCATCGAAGGCAATGGCGGTCATCAGCCTGTCCTTTCGTATAGGCCTTTCGGCCTTAAGCGATTAAAATTCGCGGATCTCGGGAGGTGAGATGCGCAAGGCAACGTAAAAGATACGTCATCTAATGTAGGGATGGATCATCCAATATCCAAGTCCCAATATCGTGAGGACCGGGGCGCCAAGCCCTTGCGCTGCCCCAATTGGGCGACTAGCAACGTTCTATGACCATTAGCCTTTACGATACGCTATCCCGTTCTAAACGGGCTTTTGAGCCGGCTGACCCAAATCGGGTCACCATGTATGTGTGTGGGCCGACGGTATACAATCACGCCCATATCGGCAATTTTCGCGCGGCGGTGGCGTTTGACCTCCTGTTCCGATTGCTGCGGCGCCGGTATGGTGAGGAGGCGGTTGTCTATGCTCGGAATTTCACCGATGTCGATGATAAAATCATCAAGGCGTCTCGCGAAACGGGGCAGCCGATCGATGAGATCACCCGAAAATATGCTGACATTTATAAGAGCGAGACGAGCGCCTTTAATGTCCTGACACCGAGTTTGGAACCTCGGGCGACGGAACATATCGGCGATATGATCAATGTCGTAGAGCGATTGATCTCAAATGGGTTCGCGTACGCCGCTGATGGTCACGTGCTTTTTTCAGTGGATAAGTTTGAAGGTTACGGCGCGCTTTCCGGCGCCAATCAAGATGAGATGTTGGCCGGCGCCCGGGTTGAGGTTGCGCCCTACAAAGAAAATTCAGCGGACTTTGTGCTGTGGAAGCCATCCAATGAGGAGGAGCCTGGTTGGGAAAGCCCCTGGGGGCGTGGGCGTCCTGGTTGGCATATTGAATGCTCCGCGATGATTGAAAAACAGCTGGGCCAAACAATCGATATCCATGCCGGCGGGCAGGATCTGCGCTTTCCCCACCATGACAACGAAATCGCCCAATCTTGCTGCGCGAACGATGGCGCACCGTTGGCGCGGTATTGGTTGCACAACGGTTTCCTCCGTATGGGGACGGAGAAGATGTCGAAATCTATCGGCAACGTTGTATTGCCCCGGGACCTCCTAACCAAATGGCATGGGGAGACGCTGCGGTGGGCGTTGTTGTCAGCCCATTATCGCCAGCCCCTGGAGTGGACAGAAGATTTGGTGGCCCAATCCAAACGCCAATTGGATCGATTCTATCGTCTGTTTTCGGAGGTCGGCGACATGCCAGCGGCCGAGCCTCCGACGAGCATCGTGTTAGCCCTCGAAGACGATATGAACACGCCTGAAGCCTTCGCCGGCCTTCATGAACTGCGTGATATCGCCATGCAGATGGAAGGCGAGGCCAGGACGGCGGCGGCGGCGCGCCTGAAAGCTGCTGGGCGGCTCATGGGCTTTTTCCAAGAAGACCCGGCAGTCTGGTTCCAAGGGGAGGCAGGCGATGACGGCCTTTCCGCCGCAGATATTGAGGCCATCATCGCGGAACGCGCTGCGGCGAAGAAATCAAAGGATTTCGCAAAAGCCGACCAACTTCGCGACGACCTCGCCGCGGAAGGCATCATCCTGGAAGATGGCCCGGGCGGGGCGACTTGGCGCCGCGAATAGCGCGAACACACTCCCCATCTCAGTGCGGATTGAGGGTTTAGGCGGTCATGGGGTTGCTGGTTTCGGGCGGCGCGGATCCAGACACCAGCTGGTTTCTAACGCTCCGTCGACCCGTGTCGCGTTCACCTGATAGCGTTTGCCGTATTCGAAGGTGAGACCGCAATCGGCGGGTTTCGTTACATGCCAGACCTTCACCTCTTCGCCGAGCGCCGCTTTTTGATCGTCCAACACAGAGAAAATCGTGGCTTGGCGGGGCAGGACGCTTAGCCCATCGGGGGCGAGGCTCAGCTCTGCGTCCTTTGGCGAGCCTAAGAATGTCACAACATCATCGGGCGGCGTCGCTGGGCAGATGCACAAGCGATACGGATCCTCAACATACGCCTCCGTCGTTGGGGGCGGCGGGGCAGCGGTTTCCGGCGCGGGGACGCGAACGTCGCCTTGTAAATTTATCGTGGCTTGCGCCAAAAGCACGGCGGCTAAAAGCATGACAATGCTATCCTTAGCATAGGCTTCCATCGCATCAGCGATGAGATCGAAACACTAGAATAACGCCTAAGCGCGCCGTTGGCGAGGCTCGCGGCCGCCCGATTCTAGCCGTTGCACGCGCCCCGCGATCATAGGCGGAAAAATACCGTCTTGTTGACGACGCCCTGTCCGCAGTACGCTGTGTAAGAACGATGCCGCCAATGGGAACAGGCTAATCGGAACAACGGCGTTTTCATTTATGCGAAGCCAATGGTAACGTGGTCACGAACGATTACCTGGATGTGGGCGCCGAGAGTTAAAGGGACGCATTGTGGAGCCGATTGTAATGGATGCGGTCGAGATGGAACTGATGCAGTACGAGAAAATCACTCGAGGCATCCGCGTTCGGGTAGAGCCGATGTTCCTGGAGGATCAGTCTGATCCGGAGGAGGGCCATTTCGTCTGGGCCTACACGGTGCGTATCGAAAACGGCTCGGAAGAGATCGTGCGCTTAAAAACGCGCCATTGGCTGATCACCGATGAGATGGGCCAGACCGAAGAAGTGAAGGGCGACGGGGTTGTCGGCGAACAGCCCGTTATTCGCCCGGGCGAAGGCTTTGAGTATACCTCGGGCGCGCCACTAAATACGCCGTCCGGCTTGATGGTGGGCCGGTATGGCATGGAGACGTCGGAGGGAGAGAATTTCGAAGTTTCGATCCCGGCGTTCTCGCTCGACAGTCCTCACGAACGGCGACAAATTCATTAATCAACCCGCTTTAGGGTGTCCCGCGTCGATCGATTTAGTCATCAACGCAGGGTGAGGCGCCAACCGTCAGGCGCGTTTTTGCCGGGCGAAGCTCGAACATGCCGAATATCCGTCCCGTCTTACTCGTCACCGGCGCCCTCGTGGCGATCTTGGGCGCGGCCATGTTGATCCCCATGACAGCGGATCTCCTCGCCCAGAACGCCTCAGACCGCGAAAATTGGACCGCCTTCGCCTCGGCCGCAATCATGTGCATGTTTGCCGGCGGCGGCGCGATGGTCGCCTCCTGGGGCGCGATCTCGGCGATCAGCATCCGTCAGGGATTTTTGCTCACCGCGTCGACATGGATCGCGCTGGTGGCGGTGGCGGCGCTGCCACTATGGCTTGGGGTCTTGGATCTCTCGTATACCGACGCCTTTTTTGAGGCCATGTCCGGGCTCACGACCACGGGCTCAACCGTGATCACCGGCCTTGATACCGCGCCGCCCGGCTTGCTGTTGTGGCGTTCCATGCTGCAATGGTTCGGCGGCGTGGGGATCATCATTATGGCCTTTGCCGTGTTGCCGGCGCTGAAAGTCGGCGGCATGCAGATTTTTAAGAGTGAAGCCTGGGATACGACGGAGAAATTCGTCGCGAGCGCGGGGCAGTACTCCCTCTATCTCTCGCTCATTTACACTGGATTGACCGTTCTTTGCTTCTTTCTTCTCTGGGCCTGCGGGATGTCGCCCTTCGATGCGATCAATCACGCGATGACGACGGTGGCGACGGGCGGGTTTTCGACCAAGGACGCGTCGTTGGGCGCGTTTCTTTCTACGGGCGATGCGCCGATTGATTTGGTGGTATGCACCTTCATGATCATCGGCAGTCTGCCGTTCGGTCTGTATATGGTCGCGATTTTGCGCAACGAAACTGGCCGGTTGTTCAGCGATAGCCAGGTGCAGTTCTTCCTCGCTGCTGTCACGTTGTTCACCTTCATTATGCTGATCTATGTGTATGCGCGATTCGATGTCACGATTTTCACCGCGTTCAGGCTTGCCTTCTTTAATGTTGTCTCGGTACTGACGGGGACGGGGTATGCGACCGCCCCCTATGATGGTTGGGGTGCTTTTGCTGTTGGGTTTTTCTTTTGCATGATGTTCATGGGCGGGTGCGCTGGCTCCACCTCCTGCGGATTGAAAATTTTCCGAATTCAGGTGGCGCTCGCCGCGCTGCGGCTCTATTCGCGGCGCCTCGCCCATCCACGTGGTGTTTTTGTTGCGCGGTACAATGGACGGCCGATTTCCGATGATATTTTTGTCTCTGTCCTGAGCTTCTTTTTCGTCTATTTCGCGACATTCGCAACCCTTGCCGTGTTGCTCGCCGCTTTTGATCTGGACCCGATTACGGCGATCTCCGCGGCGGGTACGGCGGTGGCGAATGTGGGGCCGGGGCTTGGGCCCGTTGTCGGGCCGGCGGGGAACTTCGCTTCCCTGCCTGACGGCGCTAAATGGTTGATGGCCGTGGGTATGCTCCTTGGGCGACTTGAGTTTTTTACCTTGTTTGTGTTGTTCTCGCCGGCGTTTTGGCGGCGATGAAGCGCCGCTACGCGCAACCAGAGATGGTGATTTGAATGACGCGGTCGAAGCGCGCCATCAGAAAATTTGACGGAGCGTTTATGTCAGAACCCCGCGTTTATCACAGCTTTCGCAGTCCTTATTCGCGCCTTGGTTTGCATATAATCAAGCGCGCCGGGATCACGACGCCAGTTATACCGTTTACAGGGCCGCCGGAAGGGGTTGCGTTTAACGATCCTACCCAGAATAAATTGAAAATGCGGTATTACATGCAAGACGCGCCGCGCATGACCATGCGGATGGGATTGCCGATGTTGCCGCCGCGCCTCTTTGATGTGGATTTCACCCCCGCAAATCGCGCGTTGGTCGCGGCCGAGCGGGAAAATCTGGGAATCGACTTCGCCATTGCGGTGAGCGACGCCCGCTGGGGCGAGGGGAAGGATGTTTCCAATCTTGATGTCCTCAGGGAAGCGGCGAAGAGCGCCGGCTGGAACAGCGAGAATGTCGCCGCCGCCCAAGAGGACCCATCAATCGATGCGGTGTTGCAGGAGTATCGGGAACTCATCAAGCAGGACGGCGTCTTTGGTGTGCCCTTTGGCGTTGTGGGCGATCAGAAATTTTGGGGGCAGGACCGCTTCGAGTTGTTTGTTGATGAAATTTTGACGGCAGGTCAGTCTTAGCGGGCGGCTATTGATCGAAACTGAATTGCGCCGCGCATTCGGTGAAGCGTTGGTTTCTTTGCGTCGAGAAAAGAAAAAGCGCCGCTGCGGGGCGGCGCTTTTCCAAAATTCAAACGTTTTAAATTGCTAAGCCAGCGCGGCCTTTGCCTTTTCAACGATCGCGGCAAAAGCGGCAGGCTCTTTAATCGCGATATCCGACAGGACCTTGCGATCAACCTCGATGCCAGCTTGGGTCAGGCCGGCGATGAAGCGCGAATAGGTTAATCCATGTTCGCGGGTCGCTGCGTTGATACGCTGGATCCAAAGCGCGCGGAAGTTGCGTTTCTTGGCGCGGCGATCGCGATAGGCGTATTGGCCGGCTTTCTCGACGGCCTGGTTTGCGACGCGGAAGGTATTCTTCCGGCGACCGTAATAGCCTTTCGCGTTCTTGATAACTTTTTTGTGGCGGGCGTGGGCGGTAACGCCTCTTTTCACTCGTGACATCTGATGACCTCCTTAGCGCGCGTAGGGCATGTATTTTTTGACGATGCGGGCGTCCTGGTCGCTCAACACATCCATGCCGCGATTTTGGCGGATTTGCTTCGGCGTGCGTTTAATCATGCCGTGGCGCTTGCCAGCGACGCCATGTTTCACTTTGCCTGAGGCGGTCATTTTAAAGCGCTTTTTAGCGCCAGACTTTGTCTTCATCTTGGGCATTTCGATTTTCCTTCTAAGGGGCGCTCTCGCGCCCGAAATCCAATATCGCCAAGGCATACCCATGAAGCCCGACGACTGCTCACTACTCCAAAATAAGGAGAGCCCCTTTCGGGGAAGCGAGGCTTATAGCGCAAGGCCAGAAGGAATCAAGGTTGGGAGGATCCGGGCTGGCCGGAACCAAGCGATGGCGACCATGCCAAACGCCGAAAAAACAAGCCGGTACACCGCAAGCACCTTCACTGCGGCGTTATCCGGTTTTATGCGCGCGCGATAAAAACGTTCCCAAGGCGGCTCCGACGATGGTGACCAGTTCCATGGTGGGGCGATGAACACCGCTCCGAGCCTCGCCGCTAATCCGCCCATGGGAGTACCAAAATTAGACCAGTGCGATGATGCGCCAAATATTATGGTTAAAAGTAAATAAAGTAAAAATTTAAATACAAGTTTAAGTTGTTTTGATGATTTGTTGATTTGGATGAGGAGGTCATTGAAGGATCAACGAAGATGAAAAACATCTACGAATCAATTGATGGGAATATCTCAATACTATTTTCATTCGCACTAATATTAATTATCGTCAGTGCGGGGATTTCCGTAGACTATGCGAGAGCTTGGGTAGCGCGAGAAAAAATTCAAGAAATTTCGGATATGGCGGCATTGGCTGCTCTGCGTCAGGCCCCGAGCAGTGAAAGTGATGCACGTCGGATTGCGGATAAATGGCTCGCAGCCGAGGGTTCAATTGGAAACGCTCAAATAAGTAGTTTACGGTTAAGCACTGATAGCAACGGCGTCAGCCTGGATTTAACAGTAACGTCATCTGTCAACACACTTTTCTTGAATGTGCTGGGCATGCCGGAACTATCCGCCGATGCATCTACCTTGGCTCGGTTATCAACAGGCGCCGGTGGATGTCTTGTCGGGCTCGGTGACGACAATGACAGCGCCGTCCGCATCGAAGCCAACACCGATATCGCCGGACCTGAATGTCAGTTGCACGCTGTAGCCGGGAATGTCGGCTCGCTTTCTGAAGATGCTAGCACGGCGACTTTCGATAGAATTTGTGCGGGGGCAGGGTATAGCGTCAATGCAATACCTACTGCCGATGTTGAGGATTGCGCCGACCGAAATGCGATTGTTCGGCCAACCGTCCCCCTACCAACAGTCGGTGCATGCGATTTCACTTTTGATGGTTTAAGAAATCTTGAGTCGAGTAGTCCTTCCGGGCAGCCATTCAGATTCCAGCCTGGCGTTTATTGTGCAGACGGCGTTCGCGTTTTTGCCACGGCGGCCAGCCACAGGGAGTACATTTTTGAACCCGGCCTTTATATCTTCTCAAACTTCCATCTGGCTGTCCTTGGCTCCCCACGCGTGATCGCCGATGGCGTCACTTTTTACCTCGCGACACCAGAATCCTCACTGCAACTGGGCGACAGCTCAGTGCCGGTCTCATCAAATGGGAGCGGTAGTTCCTCTTCCTCATCGGCTTCGTCTTCATCGTCCTCATCCTCATCCTCATCCTCATCCTCATCCGCAGGTTCGGGCTCTCCATCAAACCCGTTTTCGAGTCGCCCGCAAACCCCGATCATCCGTAATGATGTAGATGAACTTCAAATGAGCGCTCCCACATCAGGGCCTTACGCGGGTGTTTTGGTCATTCAAAATGACCAGCCAGTCCCTCCCGCAAACACGACCGCATCGGTCCAGGGTGAGGTCCGCCAAGGCTATGACCTATTGTTAAAAGCTATATCGGCAAGGGTGTCTGGCGGCGTCTATCTTGAAACCGGCCACGCCACATTTGGCCTTACCTCTCCGCCCAACCATGAAGATGAAATCGAGGTTCTGGCCGATAATATTACCGTTGAAGAATCAGATTGGAATATCTCACCGTTGGCGCGATCGTCCTCGGGCTCTGGTTCTGGCGATCTTTACATTGCGCGATAGGGGCGGCTCAGATGCGGAAAATGATCTGTGCGAATTGCACAGCTGAACCATGTATTCCAAGTGGAATAGTTGATCCGTACGTGGCTTTTGGATCTGGCGATCTTGAGCCGCCGATTTCGTGAGGGAGCTGAAACCGCCTCTAGGCTGTGCCCTACCTCACACGATGCAAGATATCGGGCGCATACATTTTTCCCATGAGGAACGCTGAATCCGGTATCTACGGGATCGTGAGGGAAAAATGAAAAAAACCACTGTGTTGGCGATAGGCGCTTTATTAACCGCTTGCGGCGGCGGTGAATCTGTGGAGGCGCCGGTGACGGACGCGGCGCCTGGTGAAGAGCCGATTGTTGCGGTAACCGCGCTTGAGGTAAACTCGGACAAATTGCCGACGGATCCAATACCGTTCGCGTGGGTTAACGGAAACGCCACGCCGAAAGTCGTTTATCCGCAAGATTGCCCTTTCCTCAGTGATGCGGCGGCGATGAAAATAGACCGGCGGGCGATAAGCATTCAGCTTACCGACAAAAGTGGCGACAGTTGCGACTGGTCCGCCGGACGCGCCTTTGGTCTTGGAATTTCAATCGTAGATCAGCGCAATGATAACCCCGCTGACCGTCGCGCCGGTTTTGACCAGGATGCGCGTTATGAAGACATCGATGCAATCGGTGATGATGCGTTCTTTTATTATCTAACTAAGGAGCAAGAGAATCCCGTTTCCCTATATTTTTGGTCAAAAGGAAAGCAAATTTCGATCGGCGGTCTAGGGATTTCTGGCGACAAGGATGCAATGATTACCGCAGGGCGGGAGGTGCTTTCTAATTTCGATAAGCTCTCGCCTGACGCGGACGCTGTAAGAACGGCCAGGATTTATGAGTATAGCGTTTGTGACGTTTTTAGCCGGGATCACTTGCGTGGATTTCTCGGCGTCGGTGAAATCGCCGATATCACCGGCGGTGATTTTGCCGGCCAGAAAAACACAGAATGTGAATGGCGTTTCCACCAGGACCTGCCTGGCCGCTCCTGGGACGAGAAGCCAAGTCTCAACATTAAAATCACGTTTAAAGATAAAGCACTTGGCGAGCCCTACGGCGCGGAGAAAGTTGTTGAGGGTCAAAAGACGAAAATGTATCGCGCAATCATCGATGCCTCAAGCGCCGCTACGAATATGTACTACCTTACGGAACTTGGCCCTGACGCGAGTTTTTATCTTGAGACAGAGCATACCGCCATTGAGGACATCGATTCAGTTGTGCTGCCTTTAATCGAGAATATTCGCAGTCGTGTGGATTTATAGAAGGAGATAAGGATTGCGCACTTGAGTAGTCAAATTTCGGATTATTTTGATCCACCGTTTTTGGCATTCGAAGTATGATCCCTACTCCGCATCGCACCGATCGTTCGCTTTCATCTCCGCCGCGACGGCGTTCACGATGATCTTGATCTGCTCCCAAACGTCTTCAATGGGTTGCATGAGAAAACCGTTCGCGACCGCAATGGTGACGATGCCATGGATGGAGGCCCAAAGGGCGCGCGCGGTGAGCCGTCTGCGTGTTGGGTCTGCGGCGCCCGGAAGGGGCTCGATCGCACGCTCGATGATGCGGAAGAGCTCGATTTCTTTTTCCAGATACCAGCGCGGCGGCGCAACCGTTTGGCGCCGATTGAACGACAAGACGCCTTGCCAGCGCCGCTGATTGTCTTTGACGAATTCCAGATACGCATGGGCGAGGGCGAGCATTTGCTCTCGCGGATCCTCGCCGGCGGCCCGCGCCGTCTCCAGGGCCTCGGTCTCCACAGCGTATAGGTCGTCATAGGTCCGCCCATTCGCGGCGCGCACGACCTCGTCAAGATCAGCGAAGAGGTTATAGACGGACCCGACAGCGATACCGGCCCTGGTGGCGAGGGCGCGGGCCTTTACGCCATCGGCGCCTTCCTCCCCCATGATGGCGCAGGCTGCGTCTACCAGGCGTGTGCGCATTTCCGGGTCAAACCCCTTGCGACCAGCGCTGGGACTTTTTTTTGTTCGTTCGCCGTCGCTTAACGCCTCTCTTTCGAACGGGGTGACGTTATCTGCGGGCGTGACAGGGCGATCTGCCAATTGGCGCCTCCTTATTTCCGCATTCGAAACGAATGGCGCAATCAAACCGATTCGTAGGTTAGCATTTTTCCTTTGCGTGAACAACGTTCATTTTTATCTTGAACACCGTTCATTTTTGTGCACTTTCAAAAATGAACGATGTTCACGGGATTGTCGGCGCCGCTCAACGGTAAGGAGTTAAGTTATGTGAAAAACATTACGGCGATCTTTCTCGGCCGCCAGGCTCGGGCGGAGGAGAAGCTGATCGAGAACAACGCCTCGCTCATCCTTGAGCAAAAAATCCGCGAGGCCGAAGCCGGCCACGAGACCGCGAAGCGTGGATTGGCCGCGCTGATCGCGCGATCAAAAGCCGAGAAGAAAGCCTTGTCCGCCGTGACGGACCGGATTGCGGATCTAGAGGCGCGCACCCGCCAGGCATTGGCGGCGAATAAAGAAACGTTGGCCATGGATGCGGCGAAACATCTGGCCGACCTCGAAAACGAACGAACCACGCGAGAGACGACGCTTGCGCGGAGCGATGAAAAAGCCGAGCGCATGAAGCTCGCCATCGAAAAAACCCATCGCCAACTGATCGATCTGCGTCAGGGCCTTCACACCGCCAAAGCGGTTGAAGCCGAGCGGCGCGCCGTGAAGTCCCTCAAAGGCGATTTATCCGCCAACGCCGCAATCCGCGAAGGTGAAGCCGTGTTGAAGCGCTTAATGAGCAGTGACGACCCGGTGGAGGAAATCGATGCGCTTGAAGACATCGACGCTGAACTAAACGGCGATGGGGTCTTTGACCGTTTGTCTGACGCGGGGTTCGGCGATGCGTCGAAACTGCGCGCAGAAGATATTCTGGACCGTTTGCGTCAGAATAACGCCCAACCCGCCTAATAGTCTTTGTTGCCTTAGCCAAATCTGAAAATTGAATGGTAAGTAAAAGGAGTACCTCTCATGTTTGAACATTCAAAAACCTGGATCAGCTACAACTATATCTGCGTCATCATCGCCTACACGATGCTCGCCGTATCATTGGTCTTGATGCCAATTAATCTTGCGACAAAGGGGTACGTCGCTATGGGCGTTATTTTTCTATCAGGTTCGTTGGTGTCCTTGGTGAAGACCTTGCACGACAACCGCGTCGCCACTGAAGTCAGTCAAAAACTAGAGCGCGCCAAGCAGGACAAGCTCCTGCGGGATTACGCAGAGGCGGCTTAACACAACGCTTAATGTAGGGGTTGGGGGAGCGACTTGGGGGATGGCGCGCCATTAACGAGCATCGTTGACGCGTAACGGCAGCAATGATCGTTTCTGGCGCGCCAACCCAACAGTCCTTAAGGTCTGTCAACAGACCAGATGTTTAAGGAAGAATTTAAGCTCTTTCGCTCAAGTTGAAGCGGATGAGGTGACCATAGGCGAGCACGCGGCACGCGCGCGCCATCGGCAGAGTATTTGGGAGAGCATCATGACAGAGCCAAACAATATATTGCCCAAAGGCGCCTTCGTCATCGGGGAAGGCGTGCTAAGCGCTTGGTGCTGCCTTCTTTTAGGCGGCTTGAGTTTGGCGGGGGTGATTGCCTTTATTTTCCCGGCTTACTTTACTACGCCATCTTTGCGCGCGAATTACGACCCCGAGCTATGGCGTGATGTCATGGCGGCGGGCCTCATCGCGAGTGCGTTTTTTGGCGCTTTTGCGCTTTATCGCGGCGCTAAATCGCGCATTGCGTTAATCGGGTTGTTATTGGGCGCGGTGGCCATGGCCTTCGGCGGGCCCAATGTTTCTGTTGGATCGCTTGAGCCAACGCCATTTCACATTGGCATCGATTGGTTCATCATCGGTCTTTTAACGACCGGCGGCGCCTTCATCCTGCTAGAGAAGATCGCCCCTGTCCGTCCCGACCAACCGGTTCTGCGCGAGGGGTGGTTTCTCGATATGAAGCATTTTCTCGCCTATCACCTTTCTCTTGGTGGGTTTTTGTTCGTCACCAACTTTGTCATCCACCAATTCTTTGGATGGATGATTGTGCCGGTCGTTGGAGAAACAATCCGGCAAGCGCCGTTTTGGCTGCAATTCGCTCTTATCTTGGTCGCCGTCGATATGGCCCAATACTGGGTCCATCGCCGCTATCATTCCGGCGGGTTTTTCTGGCGGGTGCATGCTGTTCATCACAGTGCGGACCATATGGATTGGATGGCAAGCTCGCGCTTGAATATCGTTGAAGCACTGATCACGCGCACTCTCGGGCTGTTGGCGATTACCGCGCTCGGCTTCGACCAGGGGCCAGTGAACGCCTACATCCTATTTATCGGCGTCCACGCGACGTTCATTCATGCGAATGTGCGCTTTGAGTTCGGTTGGCTGGAGCATGTTTTTGTGACGCCGCGCCATCACCATTGGCACCATTCTACAGCGCCAGAGGCGATGAACAAAAATTTCGCCGTCCACCTCAGCGTCTTCGACCGGTTATTCGGCACGCTCTATGCGCCAAAATCATGGCCGGAAGAATATGGCGTTGTTGGTGAACAACCGCCGACCTCTTTCCGTGCGCAACAGATCTATCCTTTCAAGGGTTAGGCGGCCTCGAGCCCAACGCGTAAAAGGTTGATCAGATATCGGGCTTGGCCTGATTAGTCTTTGTAATAGGGCTCCACCGCGCCTTTCAGCTTCATCGTGAGGGGCTTGCCCTTTCGGTCGAGAGTCTTGCCAACGGCGACCCTCACCCATCCCTCAGAGACGCAGTATTCTTCGACATTCGTCTTTTCGGCGCCGTTAAAACGGATGCCGACCTCATGATTGAGGACCGCTTCGTTGTGATGCTCACTGTCGGGGTCGACGCATAGCCTGTCGGGCAGGGGTGGTTTAGGGGTAGATTGATCGTCGGCGGGCGTCTCGGTCATTTTCGGATCTTCTGTTTTCGCTGTGTTACGGGAATGCCATCGTGGGAACACGATCATTGAATTTGGTATTCTCCGATCCCCCTTTAACGGTTATTCTAGCTCGAGAAAAGATGACGGCGTTACAAGCGTTGATCGATAAAAATTCGGTGATTGGCGAGGATCTAGCAGGCGCGCCTCAGCTTTTGTTGCTAACAAGGACGCCCGATTAGGGGAGTACTCTATGACCGAGCTACGTCACTTTTTTCGCGTCTCAACAGTGTTGGTCATCAGTCTGTTGTTTTTTGGCTGCGCGACGCCGCCGGAACAAATCGCTCGCGATCCAGCGCCTCTTTTTTCGCTGCCCCTCAGTCTTGATGTGGGGGGACGCCCCGTGGTTCCCGTGAAGATCAACGGGACAGGCCCGTATCTGTTTGTTTTTGATACGGCGGCGACGCGCACAAGCATCGTGCGCGATGTATTGGATAAAATTGAAGCAGGCGGCGGCGACCCCATTGAAGCCAGAAACGTGCGTGTTATCGGGCTCACCGGCGCCGTTACCGCACCGCTGACGCAAATAAAATCGCTTTTGCTAGGTCCCGCATCTGAGCGCGGTGATACCTTCACGGACTTTCCCGTGGTGATATTGGAGCGATGGCAGGCGCCATCACTACAGCCAGCGGGCATTATCGGTTTGGATATTATTCAGCGATACGCCGTTGTGGTTGACGCGCCCGGTGGGCGGATCGACTTTTATGCCCCTGACGCCATCCCGAAGCAGAAATTCGCGTCATGGCGCAGTGCGCCATTGCGTCCTGCTGGCGACACGGCCTGGTCTTCGAAATTGTTGATGACGGATGTCGATGTGTTTTCGGCGACGTTTCCAGCCTTATTGGATACCGGCGCCGCCAGTACCCTCGGAAACAATACGCTTCTTGATGAAATCGTTGTGGTGCCCCCCGTCGAAGAGTTGCGCCGCGGGAGGAAAGTTCAAGGGTTTACTGGCCCCGAGGCGCAAACCTATCGGCTGCGCATTTATCGACTCACCATCGGCGATATCGTTTGGGAAGACGAGATAATGCTGATCACTGACGCCCTCATTTTCGACGAATTAGGGTTCGCTGATCGGCCCGTTGGGCTGATTGGGTTTGATTATTTTCGCGATCGAGCGTTTGCGCTCGATTTTCAGGCTATGCGCATCCATGTTGATGCGCCCCGCCGGGAGCCCTGAACGCCGGCAGGGTTGTCGCCTGGGCCGAGCTTCAGGTCTTCGAGCCTCAAGTCTTCGAGACTGGCTTTTTTTCTACGCCTTTGTCAGTTAAAGTTCAAAGAACAGCGCCAAAAACCGATCCGGTGCTCATGAAGCGAGGACCGTTAGGAAAATCCATGCGATCGATTTTAGTATTCACCATTGTTCTTCTTAGCGCGCTCCGGATTGCTGGCGGCGCCGCCATCGCTTCTCAGGCGACATCGACGACAACAGAGAATGCAAATAGTTTACCGTCGCCCATCGCGGTCGTGCCGTATCGTGTCGAAGATAGTGGCTGGTTGACGGTCGCCGTCGAGGTTAATGGTCAGGGTCCGTATAATTTCGTCATTGACACTGGCGCTAGCCATAGCCTTGTGTTTGAAAAACTTCGTGCAGAACAGAATTTACAACTTTCGGGCGGTCCACCGCAGAGAGTGCTCGGCACAGGGTCCGAAACACGCCTGCCGACTTATAGTGTCGGCGAGGTTTCTATTGGCGATGCGAAGATAGATGATCTTGTTACCGTCGTCCTGCCCGCCCTCACGCCCGATATCGCCGATGAAGACAACAGCCCCGATGGTATCCTTGGATTAGACTTTCTGGCCAACTTTCGACTGGTATTTGATCGATCGGGTTACGAATTAAAAATTTATCCCAATGGAGCAACGCCGGAACCGCAAGAGGCAAAGTGGCGAACGATCCCTTTGGCCCCTGAAGATTTTGGCCTGGATGCAGGGGTTCTTTATACGGCCCCGGGTCGCCTTAATAACCGAAAAATGGATTTCCTCTTAGATACCGGTTCTGTTGCTGTCGTAATCAATTACCCGGCGTTTAACCGTGTGAGGCAATCAACCATTGAGGTGAACGTTCGCCCGAGCCGCGGCAACGAGCGTTCTAGTGCGGTGATCGACGCCCTCTCGAAGAGGACCGACGCTAGCGTCCATCGTTTCCGATGGCTATCGGCAGGCGGCGCGAGGTGGGCGCGTATGAACATCGTTGTCATCGATGCGCCGATTTTTAAGGATTTGGCGCGCGATCGAGAGCCGTTTGGTCTTTTGGGCGTCAATCTATTCGCCGACCGCAGTTTTTCACTGGATTTCGCGCGACAAGAAGTTCGCGTCGACCGTAAGCGTAGATCGCGTTGAGCCCTATAGACATAGAGAGTATTTTCATAAAATTGTGTTTATAAGAGGTGGCGCCAAGGCGCGATTAATTGGGCGCAACCTCAGCGTGTAGGGGTGCCCATTGCCTCTTCTCACGATTTCTGGATATTGGTTTCGCCGATGCCTGTTGTGGAGTTAAACATGGAAAAAGAACATCTAACCCGCATCGCGGCTACCCTGTTTGCAGGGTTGGCAAGCGGTATACTGATGAATGCGCAAGCGGCGGACTATGCGATCGTTCATGCGGGAAAGCTGTTGGCGACGCCGGGTGAAGCGGCGAGCGAACGTCAGAGCATCGTTATAAAAGACGGCCGTATCGAAAAGGTCATGGCCGGATTTGTGGACGCGGCGGGTGCAGGCGTCAGCGCGGATGACACCGCGACAATCCATGATTTATCGGCAATGTTTGTCTTGCCAGGCCTGATCGATGGACATGTTCACATTACGAACGAAAATAATCCAAGGCAGCGACTCCAACGTGTAGAGCGTTCTGCGGCGGATCAGGCGATGGTCGGCGCCGGTTTTGCGCGTAAAACACTGATGGCGGGGTTCACAACCGTGCGGGATTTGGGCGCCGGTGGAGGCGACGCTATTTTCGCGCTGCGTGATGGCATTGCCCGCGGCGACGTTATAGGACCGCGCATTTTCGCGGCGGGCTCAACGGTTTCTATCACCGGTGGTCATGGCGACGGCACCCAAGGATATCGAGACGACATCGCACATATTTTGGGGACGACAGGCGTATGCAATGGCGTAGGCGATTGTCGCCGCGCGGTGCGGGAACAAGTGCGTCGCGGCGCCGATCAAATTAAACTAACAGCGACCGCTGGCGTGTTGTCGAACACCGCTGCCGGGCTGGAGCAGCAATTTTTTGCCGATGAATTGAAGGCGATCATGGACGCCGCCCATTCCATGGGGCGACGTGTGACCGCCCACGCCCATGGGGTCAACGGCATCAATGCGGCGCTGAAAGCGGGCGTCGATGGAATTGAGCACGGTACTTATCTGAATGATGAGTCCATTGATCTCTTTAAAGAGAATAATGCTTTCCTTGTGCCAACAATATTGGCAGGGGTAACTGTCGCTGAGTGGGCGGAAGACCCGAATACTTTCCTATTGCCGCCCCAGCGGGCGAAGGCCGCGCAGGTTGGGCCGCGTATGCTCGCCATGGCGACCCGCGCCATTCAAGGCGGCGTGCGTATTGCGTTTGGCACCGATAGCGGGGTTTCGGCTCATGGCGATAACGCCCGGGAATTTGAATTGTTGGTGCAAGCGGGCATGACCCCGGCCCAGGCGATCCGTTCCGCCACCGTAGAGGGCGCAGCTAATTTGGGACAGTCGGACAATCTGGGTAGTCTTGAGCCCGGGAAATTTGGCGATCTCGTTGCGGTGGAGGGCGATCCGCTTGCTGATATCTCTGAATTGCGGGACATCGATTTCGTGATGAAGGGCGGCGTCGTTTACAAACAGTAACGTTAACGATTTCCTGACGTTGTATTCAGAATAAATTCCGTCATTCAAACGATATTCGGGTGCGATCCTGCAAAATGAAACTATTGCATTCGCATCGTTTTAACGGGCATGAGAGAAAACTACCTTTCCAGAATTTTAGGAGGGGCTGTCCTTATGGCGTCGTCGTGGATGGAAACAATCGATTTCAGCAAGCATTCTGTTCAGCCAGGAACAAAGATTTTAACAGATTTTTCGTCGCTTGGTCGTGATGGTTATGTAAGCGCCGAAGACGTATCGTTCCTTCGCATGAACGTCTTTCAAGATGGCGTCATCGATCGGGATGAACTGGCCCGGATATTCGCCCTCGGCGAAATAGCGCCGAATGGCGATCGTGAATGGGCGATGTTCTTTGCCGAAGCGGTCGGCGATTTCTTCCTCAATGAAGAAGAGCCGAGGGGTTATCTCACCGAAACAGAATTCGACCATTTAAAACGTCTTGTCACGCGCGATGGCGCGCGGGCGTCTAGCTTGGAGCTTGGCGTTCTCGTTAGAGTCATGGAAAGCGCTGTTTCCACGCCGGCTGACATGGGCGGATTTGTCTGCGACCAGATCCGACGCGTGATCGCGGAAAAGCCAGGCGGGCCATCGGTGAGCGCCGATGACGCGGCGCTCATTTCTCGCGCCCTTTACGCCGCCGGCGGCGATGGTGCGGTTGGGATTTCGAGAAATGAAGCCGAGCTATTGTACGACCTCCATGACATGACGGTGGAGGCCGATAATGACCCAGCATGGATCGGGCTCTTCATGCGCGCGATAGCGGCCTATCTAATGATGCATGTGGGTTATGCCCCGATCGCCCGTAAAGAAGCGATCCGCCTCCATGAATGGGCCTCCGACCATTCGGTCAACCCAACGAATTTCTTGAGCCGCGGTATCAGAGACTTCAGTTTCGATGTCTTTACAAAAATGGGCAAGAAAAACGATTGGTTGGCGGATCACAATGCGAAGGTTGATGGCGGTATCACCGACGCAGAAAAGATCACAGCGTATGAAGCCGACTGGCTGTCTGAGCGTATCGGTCGCAATGGCGTTTTCGACGAGGCCGAGAAAGCGCTATTGCAGCATCTCAAAAGCCTAGATGCGCAATTGCCGCCGAACCTCGCCGCGTTAGTGGCCCAAGCTTAGGGTGTTGGCTTAGGCGCGCCGAACAATCAACGGCGCATAAATTCCGCTTCGATCTCAAGCGCAACATCATTCGTGATCACGCCGGCGAAGCGGTCCACTCCAAAGGTCGTACGGTCAATAACGCCTGAGGCCGAAAAGCCGACAATGTAACGCCCGCCCCGCAATAGGTCCCGATCGCCGCCATTGAACGCCACATCCAGGGTGATCGGGGCGGTAACGCCATGCAGGGTTAAATCGCCGCTAAGGCGGCCAGTCGTCTCCCCGGTGACCTCAATGGCGGTTGACCGGAATACTGCTTGCGGAAAAGCGGCGGCGTCAAACCAATCGGCACCGATCAAGGTCTCAGCAAACTCATCATTGGCAATGTCGAGCGACGCGATCTCAACCGTTGCTTCCAATTGAGCTGATGTCGGATCATCCGCTTCGAAATCTAGGGAGGCGTCAACCGTTTCAAACCGCCCGACATAGGTCGAAAAGCCTAGATGGTTGATCTTAAAAAGAACGGATGCATGGGTCATGTCCAATTCATATTGACCTGCGCGCAAGGCTGCTGGGGTGGCGACGGCCTCTGGCGTCACCAGTGAGGCGCATCCGCCAAGCACGGGCAGGAGGAAGGCGCTGGCGACTAGAAATGGCGAAAACTTCATGGCGGGGTTCCCTCAAGAGTTCCTATTTAAATCATGGCAGTCCGTACAGGCCGGATCGCGCGGCAAGGCGATGTTGCGCATTTGCTGTGACAGCCCATCATAGACGAGAAGTCGGCCGACAAGCGACTCGCCGATACCGAGAACCACTTTCAATGTTTCAAGGGCGGCGAGCGACCCCATGATCCCGGCCAATGGCCCAAGCACCCCTTCTTCTGCGCAGTTGATAATGGCGTCTCGTGGGGGCGGTGCTGGAGCGAAACATCGATAACAGGGCAAATCGCCAGCATAGGGGGTGAAGACGCTCAACTGCCCCTCAAAACGCCCAATCGCCGCCGAGACTAAAGGTATCCGCGCCGCCATCGCCGCCCGGTTCACATTGTAACGCGCTTCGAAGGTATCGACGCCTTCCACAACGATATCGTACCCGCTGAGGAGCGTGGCTGCGTTATGCTCGTCAAGGCGCGTTTCGTGGACCGTGATGTCGATCTCCGGGTTCAACGCAGCGGCCGCGGCGGTGGCGCTTTGCGCCTTGGGGGCGCCAAGGTCTGTCGTTTTGTAAATCACCTGACGTTGCAAATTCGTCAGATCGACAGTGTCGTCGTCGACAATCCCGAGGGCGCCGACACCAGCGGCGGCGAGGTATTGAATAATTGGCGCGCCTAAGCCGCCAGCACCAATAATCAGTATGCGGGTGGCTTTCAGCGTCTGTTGTCCTTGCGCTCCAACCTCTTTCAACAAGATATGGCGCAAATAGCGTTTTTGTTCTTCGGGGGAAAGCATGGCCTAAGACGTTGTTATTGGTGACGATGGATACGAACGCGCAAAGCTTCACCACCATCCCATGAAGACGCCTAGGGGCGCCAAAAGAACCATCATGACGCCGATAACCGCGATGGACGCCCCGAGGCCCTGGCTGTTCCCGCCGGCGCGTCTAATGAGGACGCCGGCGATAATGCTGATGACGCCAAAAGCAATAAGAGTGTCCCTGAGCGCCAGTGGCCACATGTCAATAAGAATATCCAATGGTCAATTCCTTTCTTATTGCGGTTCTTACTTGCGACCGGCGCACTCGTTCCAAGTGACAATGGCGGCCTAAACGCCGGTTGAGCCAAACCCGCCGGCCCCGCGATCGGTATCGTCGAGCTCGCTGACTTCTTCAAAGACCGCCTGATAGACCGGCGCGACTACCATTTGGCCGATCCGATCACCGCGGTTGATGATAAAATCATCGGTCCCATGATTAATCAAAATTACTTTCAGCTCGCCGCGATAATCAGCATCAATGGTGCCGGGGGCGTTCACACAAGAAACGCCGTGTTTCGCCGCAAGGCCAGAGCGCGGACGCATCTGCGCTTCCCAGCCGGGGGGCAGGGCGATGGCGATCCCCGTCGGGACCATGTAGCGCTCGCCTGGTGTTAGCGTGATCGGGGCGTTGGGGTCGATGGCGGCGCGGACATCGCAGCCCGCCGCAAGCGCCGTCTGATAGGCCGGCAGATCCAGTCCAGCACCGTTGGGAAGACGCATAATTTTGACGACGGGGCGAGGCGTCTCGCGCAATTCAGTAGATCCAACGGCGATTTCAGCGGACATAGGGCATAGTTTCCTTCTAAGAACTGACATAGTAGCGTGATCAATATGGCTTGTCGCCTGTTGTGAGGAGAGGCTTGTGCGCAAACTGCTGGTGTTTTGGGGTATTCTGATCGCCCTCATTTGGTTTGGCTGGTCATCGGGCGACCGGGCCCTTGTCGATGAGCTTGCTGTTGCAACGGCCGAGACTGGTGTCGCTTATGAATCCGTGCTGGTCGAAGGCGCAGAGGGGATTGAGCTTCACGTGGTGTTCGCGGGCCCCAAGGATGGGCCGCCGGTCATTTTAATCCATGGGTTCCCGGAGTTTTGGTATTCATGGCGCAAGCAGATCGCGGCGCTGGCCAATGCCGGATACCGCGTCGCCGCCCCGGATTTGCGCGGCTACAATCGCTCAGACAAGCCAACCGGGCGTGATGCTTATCGCTTAGAGACCTATGCCGCTGATATCATTGCGCTGATGGATGGTCAGGGCTGGGCGAAAGCGAATGTTGCGGGCCATGATGTCGGCGCCGCTGTAACGTGGACCCTCGCCTACGACCACCCAGAGCGGCTCAACAAAGTCATGGTCTTTAACATCGCCCCTTTTGGCGCTTTGGAGGAGGCCTATGAGGCGGGTGCGAAAAGCGTCAGCTGGTATCGGGCGTTCTTCCGTACACCGTTCCTACCGGAGCTCGCCCTGCGCTCGGGCGGATACCATGTGCTTGGGAAACAGCTGAAGGAGGGCAGCGCCCCCGGCGCGTTCTCCGATCAAGACGTTACCATCTACAAGGCGGCATGGGCGCGCGACAACGCGATCTCGACCATGCTCGGGTTTTACCGAGCCGATGGCTTGGACGGTCCCGCCCCTCGTCAGGGGCCGGATGTGCCTGCCCGCCTAATCCTCGCCAGTGAAGAAGCGTTCGTTCCCAAGGAAGCAGAAGCGCCGGCGCGTCGTTATTTGGGTGACGACAACGTCACTGTCTGGCAGGGCGTCAGCCATTGGTCACTGCAGGAAAAACCTCAAGAGACCGCGACGGCGATGATCGAGTGGTTTGGGGAGTAGGCGTTCGAAACGCGACGCGCCCGCCTCAGCATCCATCCCGAGCAACCCTGCCGGGCCGGTAAATACACGCGGCCGCTGCTTCCACGTCGGCGCGAGTCAGGTTCGCTTTGCGCCATTTCTTTTCAGCAAATAACACCGCTTGATCCGCATAATGTGGAGAATTCTCGTCAGCGGTGGCTGTGCCGAATTGGTGGATAACCTCCGCGGATTGTTGACCATTGGCGTCCCATTCCACGAGGCCAATCCAGGTGTCACCGGCTGAAGCGCGCAAGGCGCCGTCCTCGCCGATACCGGCGGGATAGATCGCCCGCAGAACATCCGGCGCGCCATCGACAGGCACGTCCACCTCGCCATGGGTGAGGCGGTTCACCTCCCCCCAGGGCGGGTCGATCCGGTCGTGATGGGTCATAAGATACTCAACGGCGTTGCGAAAGGCGTCCTCCGGCGCAGGCGCAGGCAGGCCGGTATACTTCTCGGTGACTTCAAGGATGGTGGTCAGAACCCCAAGCGCCGCGTGGCGGTTCTCGATATTGGTTCGAAGGTCCCATTGGCGCAGATGGTCAGCGGCCGCCGCCAGCTGGGGGTCTTCTGACCAATCCATGGCGAGCACGGTTTTCACGAGTTTTGCCGCCTTTGAGCCTTGGGCGTAGGCGTCGTCAAATTTAATGGCGAGGAGCGCCTCTTTATCCATGACCGGATAGTCGGGCAGTAACTCCAGAATGCGCATGGCCCGGGAGGTGTAATCCGTCTGTAGACCCATGGAGGCGGGAAAGTCCTCCGGCTTTAAATTATCATCGCCGTCGGTGGCGGCATAAGGCGTGTTGTTGGCGTTATAGATGAACCCGGAAGCCGGGTCCTTTAGAATGGGGGCCTCGCTGAACGGTCTGTAACCGTCCCAAATAAGGTCGGATCGATCCCCCGGCAAATCGCCGCTCCAATCCCAATTGTCTTTATCCGCCGGGCGGGCGGGATATTGCCCATTATGAAGGAACATGATTTTTCCTTCTTTATCCGCATAGATATAATTGATATTGGGCAGGGCGTTCATCGCCATGCTGTCAAGAAACTCTTCCCGGGTCGTCGCACGGTTCATGCGGTAGTACTGTTCCATCTGGCGGATTTCGCCCATGCCGGCGTACCGCAAGGCATAGGCGCCCGTTTTCGTTTTCAGAACGGGCCCGTGGACGGATCGAAGAACCTCCCGTTTTACCTTCAGGGCGAACGGGCCGAACAGCCGCACTTTGAGGTTGGCGGTCGATTTTTCAAAATCGAGCCATTCGCCATCCAGACGATATTGATCCGGGTTTTCGGGGTTCAGGGTCAGGGCGTACACATCGGCGAGGTCCGGCGAATTCACCGTCGCCGCCCAGCCGAGATGCTTGTTAAACCCGTGGAGCACGACGGGCGTCCCGGCGAATAGCCCGCCCGTAATGTCGAGCCCGGTCTCGCTGACAAGATGGGCCTCCCACCAGGTGACGGGCCCTTGCATCGGTTGGTGGGAATTCAACAAGAGCCTTGTCGCGCCATCCCCGGACCGGTGGGGCGCGACGGCGAATGCGTTGGAGCCGCGCGCCGCGCCGGGGTTATCCGTCACATGCCAGCTTTGGGCGCCCGCCGATGGGTCAAGCGCAACAGCCTTTTCCCGCTCGTCATCGAGAAGATCGAGCAAGGTCTTGTCAAACCCATAAAAGAAGGGCGTTCTGAAAATGAACGCCGCATAAATGTCTTTTTCCCGAAACGGGGCAAGGCCCGGCCAGACCTTATCCCGGTTTTCCGCCGCATAAAGATTAAGCCCCGCCACATAGGCGCGGGCATACTCCTTCACTTCGTCAGGGATATCATCCGCATAGCGCGCTTCAACGGTTTCATGAACCTGGAACAGGCTGACGATGTAATCGGTCTTCGCCGCGTCCGCGCCTTGGTATCGCCCGAGAACGCCCCTCGTCACCGCGATGGAGGCCTGGATTTCGTCGAAATCATCCTCCGCATTGGCGTAGGCGAGGCCAAAGGCGACGTCATTGTCATGGGCGCCATAAATATGGGGCACGCCCCAATCATCCCGGATGATCTCCACGTCATAATTCGCCGCCATGTCGCTGAGCGCCTCGGCCGATGGCGGTTTCGCCAAGGGGTCCCATAACCAAACAGCGACGCCGAAAAGCGCCGCAAAAATGGCGAGCGAAATAATGCGAATAAGACCCATAGCGTTTCCCCGGGATGAGGCGAGTTTCGTCGGCGCGACGCCCGCGTTGATTTTACCGCCACGCTATCACGGAACAGCGAAAGGACCAGCCCAGGGACTGCTATTGGCTGTGAGGTGAATGGAAATAAGTTGAACGGTAGGTTGATCCTCAATGCGGACATTAGCGCTGTGAAATTGCTATGATAAAAGCACATCATTTGCGTGCTTTCGGGCCCTAAAGTTCAATGCCTTCCGCAAGAGCCAGTGCATCTTCAACTTCTACGCCTAGGTATCGAACTGTGCTGTCTATCTTGGTGTGCCCCAATAAAAGTTGAACTGCCCTGAGGTTTCCGCTTTTACGATAGATTAAAGTCGCCTTAGTCCGCCTCATGGAATGAGTTGCATAAGATGAGCGCGGCAAGTCTATTGAAGATATCCAATGGTCAACCAACCGTGCATATTGCCTTGTGGTCAAGTGCTTGTTTGGATTCTTACGGCTCGGGAAAAGCCAGTCGTGCGGTTGAAGCCATTTCGAACAAATCCAATCATATACTGCATCGCGTGAACACTTGGTGACTTCAAATTGTACCGGATTACCAGTTTTGCTCTGTATAATTTTAGCGCGTCGCTGGATTTCGCCGCCTATCTGCAAGTCCGAAACACGTATTCGTAATAGGTCGCACCCCCGCAGCTTACTATCTACCGCCAGGTCCCGTTTATTTTCCGCCAGCTGAAGACGTACGCGAATTGCCCAAACTTCTGGTGGCTTAAACGGCGCTTTTTGTCCTACAAGCTTGCCTTTGTTCCAAGGAATTTTCTTATCAATTTGATTGGTTACCAAGATACTCGCCTCCTATTTTTTTAAGGCGCATCGACGCACGTTATCGGTCAGATCTTTTTAGTTCAACTAACCTTACGAAAGGCGTTCAGTTGAGCGAAAATAGCTTCGAATTTATGTTGCACTTAAAAATTGCGAACAAATGAAACGCCTATGACGCGTTGATCGATGCCTTCCGCTGTCTGATTGATGCGCGACAAATTCAAAACGGTATAATCGACTCTGACGCCACTGCGTCCCCAATGATAAGTAGCACCGCCACCGAACGCCGCGTTATCGAAACTTGCAGACTGGTCAAGTCCCACGGAACGTAGTCTCAGTCGAGTTCGATGGTAACCGCCCCTCAAGAAAACCGAGATACTGTTAGTGACTGGGTATCGAGCGGTCAGATAGCCGGCAAAACTCCGGCTTAAGTTCAGCGCACCTGACGCCCCTATTACTCCATCATCATCGAGGCCGGGGGACAAGACAGTGAAACTGCCTTCAGCTTCAAGTCCGATATATCTATTGAGATTGTAGCCGCCGCGGACGACGATCAAACCAGCTTGCGTTTCAGCAGGTTCGATTTCATCAACGTTCGAGGTAGCGAAACCAGCACCGATATTTGCATAAAGGCCACTTTCTTGCGCTTGCGCTGCTGTAACCACTATCACTGAACTGAAGAATGCCGCAAAGCCTGTGAACTTATTTTGGTTGAGTGATTTTGTCATGTTGTGCTCTCCTGTTTGCTGCTACGCCCAATCGGACGCCTTCATGCGCTCATTTCCAGAAGCAGCAATTCTTCATGATTTCGATCACACCCGGATTGAAATAATTTACCCAAAAATTGCAGGGTTATGGTGTGGGGTGCGTTTGCAATGAGCGCAGCTCTTTAATTCGATGGTCCTGGCTGTCGAGAGACTTAAGAAGCGTTTCTTCTATTCGCGCGGTTACCTGTTCAGAGGCTGGATCACCGATCGCCCTTAGCGTCAGCGCGTACTCACGTAAAGCCAAAGCACCATACCAACTGAGCATAGCATCCGAATTCGTAATATTATGAATTCGCTGGCCGTAGCGTCTGGATGCTTCCAAGTCGCCAGAGCGTCGGTAGTGCGCCGCAACTGCAGCAAGCTCCTCTAAGAGAGAAGTCGGTCGAAAACCCGTCGCCCTCTCTTTGTCGGCCAACGCTTCTAACAGTAAAGGCTCAGCTTCCGTAAACCTTTTCTGTAGACTGAGCGCCTGACCGAGAAGTCGTTGCGCACGATTTTGATGGTAGACATTCAGGCCGTTCTCTCCACCCAGAGCTTTGCGAACTATTGCCTCAGCCGCCGCGCCCCGTCCCAGCTCAACGTAAAGCGACACCAAGGCTAGGCGCGACAAGGCTACCTGATAGGCGTTCTCTTTGTCTTTAGCGATCTGCAAGGCATATTCGAGGTGTTTTTCCGCTTCATCATAGTGGCCTAACGCCTGCAGGGCGGCTCCAAGACCGCGCCTTCGGCTCGCATTGTTAAGATGACCCTCGCCCAGACGCAGCCGCACCATTTCGGATGCTCTCTCATAGTGATCGAGTGACTCAGCGAGACGCCCTAACCCGCGCAACGCTGCTCCCCGCGAGTACAGCATTGAATCGATGATATAATAGTTCTCAGGCCAGATGCTGGCGCCGCGCTCAATGCCGTCCGCAAAGATATCGGCCGCCTCCTGATAATCGCCCAGAACATTGAGCACCCGGCCAACATTGTTGCGCCGAATAACAGTGCGCGGCGCCATCAATCCTTCAACTTTTTCGGACATCGCCACAGTTTTACGAAGCAGCGCTTCGGCCTCTTCGTAACGCCCCAACGACGCAAGGGCGTTGCCCATATTGCCGCGAATATCAACGGCCGCAAAATTCTCGCCGTGCCCAAAGCCGATCATGATGTCCAGGCCCTGACGTTGCAGAGCCAACGCTTCCTCAGATCGCCGATCGTCTTGCAAAATCACGCCAAGCCTTGCGTGGGTATAACCAACCAGGCCGTGGTCAGGGCCAAAGTTCGCGATACGATAAGCCAAAGCCTTGCGCATCTTGGCTTCCGCATCGGCCAATTGCCCACGTTGTCGCAGTGCTTCAGCCAGATCATGCAACGCGTAGGCGATCGCAATTTCGTCGCGCGGCTCCATGACTTCCTGTACGTCGATCGCCTTTTGCAGCATCGGTATCGACCGCTCTGTTTCGCCAATCGCCGTGAAACTGCCGGCCATGATGCGACTGAGCGCCGCTTGCAATCGCGGTTGATCATCCAGCGCATTGATCTGCTGGCTACCGGTTTCCAATAGGTCAAGCGCTGTGATTTCCTCGCCTTTGGCGGTATGCGGCGAGGAACTGGCGAACAGATCAGTCAAGAAATCGCTGACTTGCTTAGACTCCGCCGCCGCAAGAGTCGCGCGATCGCGTTCGCTCGCCAGTTGGAGCGTGTAGTAGCTGATCAGTCCGATGGCGCTTGCCAAAACAACACCCGTAATCGACAACGGCTTAACGTTACGTATAGCGAATTTCTTTGCTTTGTAGCGCCAGCTATCTGCGCGAGCGTGGATCGGACGGTTCTCAAGATAGCATCCAATATCCGTCGCTAAGTCGCGCGCCGTTGCGTATCGACGCTCTTGCTCTTTCTGAAGGCATTTTAGAATGATGGTATCAAGATCACCGCTCAGGGTTTTGCGTAATCGATCCACTGAAACGGCGCGTTTTTCGCTCAATTCGCCCGCTGTCAACATCGCGCCATCGGCGCTAGAATGCTCCGTGATGCTTGCACTTGGTTTCTTGGGGCCAACTTCAAGAATGGCGCTTTCAATTTCACGAGGCGTCGTCGCTGAAGGTCCATAAGGCGAGCGCCCTGTCAACAGACGAAATAACAAAACGCCCAGCGCATAAACATCCGTCGCGACAGATACTGGTTCGCCGCGCACTTGTTCCGGGCTAGCATATTCCGGCGTCATGACGCGTCCGCCTTGCCCGGTCTGAGCCATAGTTAATTCATAATCATCAGTTTCCAGAAGTTTTGCGATACCGAAATCGAGTAGTTTGGGTTCGCCGTCTTCTGTCACCAGCATATTGCTGGGTTTCAGGTCACGGTGCACCACAAGATTGCGATGCGCGTAATCCACCGCCAGACAGAGTTTCGAGAACAGTGAAAGGCGCGCCTCAACGGAAAGATTCTTACCATCGCAATAATCATCGATACGATCGCCATCGACATATTCCATGACGAGATAAGGCAAGCTTTCTTCCGTCGATCCGCCATCAACCAATCTGGCGATATTCGGATGATTGAGGTTTGCGAGAATTTGGCGTTCCGTTCTAAAGCGCGCTGCGGCGTTCTGATCCAGCAATTGCGCGCCCATGATTTTCACGGCGACTGTCTGCGCATACTGATCATCCGCCCGTTCAGCCAGGAAGACCGCGCCCATACCGCCTGCGCCGAGACGGTCGGTAATGCGCCAATCCCCCACGGTTCGGCCAAGCCATGGATCGTCATTGTCGTCGGACAACTTTTTGACAGATTCAACGATGGGCCCCGCGATCGTATCAATGCTCGCATCTGCGTCGAGAAGTCGGCGCAATCGGCGCGCCAACGCGGGATTGTCCTGATCAAGCGCTTTGAGAAAGACGTCGCGTTCTGCTTCGCCCAACGCCAGCGCTTTTTGAAATGCATGATCCAGGTCCTTGAAATCGCTTGACGACATACTGCTTATTCCTTTTGACCCGTTAAGCAGCAATGGCAGGTGATTTCGATCACGAGCTTTCTAAAAGCTGATCTTTCAGCCATGCGCGCGCGAAACGCAACTCCCTACCGATCGTCGCCGAAGAAAGGCCGGTCACGGCTTCCATCTCTTTAACGGAAAGACCGCCGAAATATTGCAGCTCAATCAGTTGCGCCTTTCGCGCATCGAATTCCGTCAACGACGCCAACGCATCGGTCAGATCAAGCAACATGGCGTCTACGTTTTCCGCCGGCGTATTGCCGTCTTCCAGCGTGACCTGAATGTCTTCGCCGCCGCGCTTCGCGGCGCGGCGGGCATTGGCATGGTTGATCAGCAAGCGTTTCATCATGCGCGCAGCAAGAGCAAAGAAATGCGCGCGGTCCTGCCAGGATATGTCAACATTGACGAGCTTGGCGTAAGCCTCATGCACCAACGCCGTTGGCTGAAGTGTGTGCCCGGCGTTCTCCCCACGGAACAAGCGCGCCGCACAACGATGCAATTCGTCATAGACAAGCGGCGTTAAAGCGTCGCCAGCTTTGGCGTCGCCATTGCCCCACTCATTAAGAAGGCCCGTGATTTCGATATCCTCTCCCATTAAAAAACCATAACAGAACAACGAGTTACGGTCGAGCGCCGAGTTTTTCTTAAAAATGATGATCGAATGGCTGGAATTCTTTTGCTTCCCCAGTGAGCCGGCGTTTTTGACCGGTCGTGACAAGGGGTAAAAAGAATGGCGTATTCTATTACAAAGAGGCGAGCCAAACGGCCGTTGACGCAATGGCGGGCTCTTCTGCTGTCCAGCGCATTAGCAACCACCATGACAGCCTGTAGCGGCGGATCCGACGGGACGTCAACTGTTCAGCCGCCGCCACCGCCACCCCCGCCGCCTGCACGCACCGCAGAGCTGATTGCGTTCACGGGCGGTCCATCGACCACGGCAGGCGCACAACAACTTCTTTATATCGCTGAGGATGATAGCCAAGGCCAGACCATTCTCAGCGACGAGCCTGTCAATCGCGCCGTCATCAGTGAGTTTCAATTTTCTCCGGACAGTCAATTCATCGCGTATTTGTCAGAGGCGGTGCCAGGCAATACGTTGCGTCAAGGCGTGGTCTTGTTCGTTCAGTCCGTTGACGGCGGAACGCCGGTCCTAGTAAGCCAAGACAGCACTGCCTTCCGCGATCGTGTTGTTGACTTTGACTGGTCGCCCGATAGCCAACAATTGGTGTATTCCGGGACCTTCGATTCCATTTTTACTCGGCCGGACGCGACTCAGGTTTACCTTGTCGATCGCGATGGCGCGAACCGCCAAAATCTCTCAATCGGCGCACCGCCTTTTTCATATGGAAATCCTCAATTCTCGCCCGATGGCCGGTATATCATCGAAGAAGTCTCGCGCATTTCCACCAGCGGAGATGTGGCGGCGAATGCATTCAGATTAAATTTCATCGACACCAACGATGCATTGCCAAATCGAACTGAGCTCACCGCCGCAAATGGTTCTGTAAAGAATGTTCGTTGGTCGCAAAATTCCACCAGCCTTTGTTTTAACCTAAACAATTCGACGTCTGATCCGAACGCGCACAATATTCGCATCAGTGATGTTTCCATTACCGCGCCTAATACAACCATCGTTTCTGACGGGTCCGGGTTTGACAGCGAATGCCGCTGGTCCGCCGATGGGTCCATTGTTCTCTATGAGGAAGGTATTGGCGCGCCCGCTGTCGCCGATCTGGAAACGCGGACGTTTGACCCAGCCAACAACGCTCTTGGCGCACCGCAAACGGTTCTGTCGCAGTCGGCGCAATCACGAGGTCTCAGGTCTTTCGAATGGGCCCCCGGCAGCAACGACACTTTCGCCGCAATCGCTAATCGGACATCCGATACGCTCTTTGAATTGTTTTCGGTTGCAAACGGCGGCGCGCCAGTCAGGCTTAATGCGATGTTTCCGGCAGGAACCGCCGACGTTCTCGACTTTAAATGGTCGCCGGATGCGAGCCGCATCGCCTACACCGCTGATGCCGATATCAACGGCGTCGTTCAACTTTTTGTCGCCAATGCAGATGGCGCCAACGTTGTCGAAATCAGCGATTTTCTGGGCCCAACAGAAGAAGTCGTTTCATTCGATTGGTCAGCTGACGGATCGCGACTTGCCTTCTCAGTAGGAGAAGACGCCAGAACCACTATCGCCGATCGTCTTTATGTGGCGACCGCGGACGGCGCCGATTTGCAACTCATAAGCACAACACTAGTCGCGCAGGTCGGCGCCCTTGAATATGCGGAATGATCAACGGGGCCGACGCCCCAGCTCTTTTCAACAATCTTGGTAAAGGAAACTCCCATGAGACTCTCACTTCTGGCAGCCGCCGCCCTAAGCCTCAACGCTTGCGCCTACTCATCCGTTCAGGACATGTCGCGATCAACCTTCCAAATATCGACAACTGCCGCGCCTGTCTGCGGCAAGAGCGGCGCGGCGAAAGTCGCCTCAAAAATCGCCGCTATTGAAGTGATCAAACGCGGCGGCGACCGTTTCTTACTTGCGACATCCGAAAACAGCAAATCGTTCGGCGGATTCGCCGCCGGCATTCCCATGTCCCGCAACACACGTGGTGTCGTTGTAAAAATGCTGGAACCAACGGATCCTGATTTCGATGACGGCCTGTCAGCCCGTGAAGTTCTTGGAGATAATTGGGAAAAACAGGTCCGCCGTGGGAAGCCCGGTACGTGCTAAATCGTCATTGCAGACACAGCAACCTGATGGAAGAAGCAATCAGTTCTCTATTGGGATCAACTGCCAACCATCTGAACCGATACAAGATACTCGCGACGGAAGATAACTTTCTCATTCTTGAGCCTGTCCCGAACCGGTCGAACTCGCCGAGGCAGGTCACTTCGTTCAGGAATGGGGCGGCCCGATTGCGGAACAGGCGCTGGAACGGTTCGGGCTGTAGCCCTTGCTGAAGTGCCTGAAGCGCGCCGCGTAATATATGCAACTGGCGACGCGCCTCTCAGGATGATGAGCGAACGCGCCTAGCGCGCCGCCTCGTCGCAGACGGTTTCTACACGCCAGCTGATCCCGTGTTCCACGGGCGCTTCGCCCGGCGCAGCTGTCTCGTTCAAATGCTCCACCATGCGGTCAATGGCCATGATCGCTTCCGCGGCGGTGACATTGGCGTCGGCGGGATAGGCTGCATTCAGAAGATCGATGCTCCAGCAAAAGCCGCCAGGCTCGTGCGAGGCACCGGACGCCCCGGCCATGCACTGGAACGCGCTGTCTCCGGGAGTGGACTCAGAAACTGAGCCGTCATCCGCCACGTTTTCCTCATGATAGTGCGGCTCGCCTTCATCGATGGTTCCGACCCAGCGCGTGACGCACTGCCCGCCGTCTGCCGCCGCAGCGGGAAGGTCGCCCGCCAGCGACCGCCCGTTGTTTGATCCTGCCGCAGCGATGCGAGCATCCCCGGAGAATAGACGTAAAGCCGCCGACTGCCCCCGCGCCGGCAATCGCCACAACTCCATGCGCGCGTCTCGACGCGCACCGCCCCGACCGATTGACGCATAATATGCGCGCCTTTTTCGGTAACACCTTCCACAAATTGAATGATGATATCGCGCGACGCTGCACCGCGCGAGATCTCACCGATCAACAGCGGCGGCGATCAATTTTTTAGACAGTATTGACGTGGATAAACCCTTTAAGATGATGCGCCCACAAACGAGCGTGGTATAATTTCGTATACGGATATTTAATAGTGCAGCAACCGCGAAGGCGCGCCCTCGCGGTAAGTTCGAAAAAGCAGAACTCACACAGAGTTTCTAGCAATTGAGCCACATATTAGAAAGCGCTTGGTTGAATGATAACGCCGTCATGGCGCTTCTTCCTTGCATCATGACGGAAAACAATCTTTTGCGTCGCCCGCATGGTGTTGGAATTGTTGTCGAACTGCAGGACGAGTGCTCCTGTGTTCGTGCCCGCATTGCTATCATAAAGTTGTTTGGCGATCTGCGTGTGCGGTTCAGCCAGCGGCGGCTGTCCGAAATGGTCCAGCGTGCCCGGGAACTGGACCATGACCGGGCGATTGCCGGGGTTCGCAGTTTTCAGCGCCGGCAGATTGATCAGATAGATGTGGTCCTGGCTCGGGTCCGGCGTGACGATCGGCGCGCGTTGCGCCTCGGTGAGCGCAACGCCCGTGGTTTTATAGGTCCCCGTGATCGGTTGTACATTGCCGTTTGCGTCTGTCTGGCCGATCCAACCCGCCACGCATTCGGGAATATTCTGCGCATTATCGTCGATCGTCAGCACCATATAGGATTCATCATAGGCGACGCCCAATTGTTGTGGATTGTCATGCATCATGGGGATCAGCGTTTCAGTAAAAGGCGCATTGTGCCAACTGCCGATGGGCGCAATATTTCCTGAAATTTGAACCTTTAGAGGCCAGTCCCCCGGCCCGTCCATCGTACCGGCGGCAGCGAGATAGTTCGAAGCGTCTTGTGATGGATTGGGTTTATAAAACCCGATGATGCCGAAATCTGACGCGTTTCGATTAGGAAGCGACCCACTCGCGGCCCAATTGCCGCCAATGCTATACTCATTGCCGTCAACCGTGAGTCTTCCGCCGACGCCCCCATTGCCGTCAACGTTCATCGCCATGGTAACGCTGCCGTCAGCGCTCGCCATAAACCAGGCCGCGCCGGTAACCGGCGGTTGAGCGCCGCCCGGCCCACCTGGAACCGGCGCGTCCAGTGCGATGGGAGATAAGGCGCTCTGCAGAGTATGCACTTCGCCTGTAAAACTGGAGGAGACATTCAGCCCCACAATCATACTAGTCATGTTCGGCGCCGATCCGGTGATCAACCCGGACATGGCAAAAAAGTTCGGCGCCTGCGGCGCTGCGGACGGGTTCGTCGCACCGAACACTTCAAAAACCGAAGACACTCTGCCCGGCTTGGACCCCGACGCCTGCCAGTTGCCGGTCACTGGATAGGTGAGGCCGCCGTATTTCACTGAGCCCCAAACGCTTCCCGTGTTACTGTCCTCCTCAAGATTGACGATAATCGACTGATCGGCGTTCGCGAATTTCCATAGCATGATTTAGTCTCTTTCTGCCGGCTCCCCCGGCGATTTTGGCGCGGTTTCTTTAGGTAATCCGCACACGGCTTTCAGAACATAATCGACGCCGCCCTCCCGGCGCGCGTCCAGCTCCGCGATCAGATTCTGACTCGCTAGATCTTTAGGGGGGGCAGCGTCGCCGGCCGCACGATTGAGGACGTCAGTGCTATTTTTCCATCTTACTTGTGCTGAGCGTTCATCATCACGAAGGAGCGCCCAATCTCCACTAAGCATCAAGGAATTTCCGGTCGTAATTGAGAGCTCGTGATTTTTTGGATGCTCGCTCAAAAGGCGTTGTAAGCGATTTGATTCGGATAAACTGTCGTGAAGCATTTTAATGCAGTCAGACTTGTTCTGGCTACTGATAGCCTTCGCTCGCAATTGTTGTATACTTGTATTGCCCATCAAGACCCCGGACCAATCGATCCGGTTTGAATCCATCTTTAAAAGCTTTTCTGCTAACTCTCTAGCTTGACTAACAACTTGTAAAGAATTTTCAATATTACCAAGTGTGAATTCTGTTTCAGCTAAAACTAATAGAGCATTAGCGCTATGGCTCATATAATCGGTCCGGTCTGGATATGACAAAAGTTTTTTTTCAACTTCTTTAAGAAGTGGACGAGAAATTTTGGCTGCAGCTTCTGCCTCTCCCAAAAGAAGATAATGTTTTGCTTCGCGCATTCTATTCATAATTAATGCATTAGAGAAAACCTCATCATCTGGATTATTTTTCAATACTAATTGGTAAATGCCGTTCTGCTGTGCTCGATACTCGAATGCTTTCTCTTTGTTTCCTCTTTGCAATTCAATTTCTTCCAACCAAAATAATAATGTTCCAAGTTCCCATTGCGCTTGGCGATTGCCAGGGGACATAGAAGCAAATTCGCGTCGGTAAATCAGTGCAAGATTTAAATTACTTGAGGATTTCTCAATATCCCGCCTTTGTAATTGAACAATTCCAAGATTCGCCAAAGCTGATCCATATTCAGCACGCCACTCTTCATTCTCTGAATCAATCTTCTGTAGCCGTTCCGTTAGGCGAACCGCTTCCTGCATTCGTATTTCTGCTTCATCCAGATCGCCTAGATGATATGCTAGATTTCCAAGACCTTGCACGCCATGCGCATGATCGATGAGACGTTGCGGATTATTCGGCTCGCGCGAAAGCAATTGGCTTGACGCGGCCACGGAGGCTCGCGCGAGTTGAAGCGACTTGTCATTGTTGCCAAAGTCTTGCTCCAGGGCAGATAATAAATCGAGCACCCGCGCCCGTCTCCCCAGGCCATCATCGTCAATGCGGATCGTCACCTGCTTGTCGTAATAATCCTGCGCGCGCGTCGCGATGTCGGAGAGCACTTTCAACTGCACTTCCTGTTGCAGCTTATGGCGCAAATCGCCGATCATATATTCGATCAGGCCTTCAGCCTGACCATATTGATCAAGGGCGTTCTGCAAGGCTTTTTCCGCCTCGGCCTGCGCCACCCGCGCCGCATCACGCTGCTGAAACGCAAAAACCGTCAGCCCGGAGAGCACCATCATAGAGGCCGCCATGCCCGACATCGCCCAACGGCGACGAGCGGCGCGGCGGCGGTCGTCGCGCTTGACGAGGTCATCAAGGCCGACGCCGAGGAGCGCCGCAGCGAGTTTCAGCTTGGCGATGCGCTTGCCGTCGCCTTCCTTGCGCGCATCGGCGGCGAGCGGCACATCCTCCAACTCTTGCGTGGGCTGCAGGTTTTCATCCACCTTATAGAGCAACGTTGCGGGGAAGCATTCTTCGCCGGTCGCGGTTTGCGAGAGTGAGGCGCCCGGTTCCCCGTCGACCACGAGGGCGAGAATGCGCTCTTTCGATTTACGGGTCTTGAACCAGGCGACCTCGCGGTTCACCCATTTCGACTTCGCCGAGCGCGGCGAGCAAAGAACGATCAAAAATTCCGAAGCGCCCATGGCCTCTTCGATGGCGGCGCCGATCCCGTGGCCGGCGGCTTCTTCCTCCCGATCCTTGAAGATCGGGTGCAGGCGCGTCGGCGCAGGGCCGAGCGGCGTTTCCGCGCCCACCAGCTGTTTCGGCGTGCGGTAAATCTCCAGCGTGCGGTGCAGCCACGCGCCCCACTCTTTATCCGACCAGCTATAGCTGATGAACGCCTTATACTGCCGGTTCATAGCAGACCTACTATTTGCAGACTCATCCCCAACGTTGTGCGCGCTCCTAGCCGCAGCAACAGGCCCCACAAGACCGCCTAACCCTAGTCTAACACCGATGTTAGACTAAATACAATTCTGTTGGACGGAGAGTTGTGGGGAATGTCGGAGGTTGGCGATTAGTCATAAGGCGAAGTAAAAACTGGCCAAAATTGTTTGGCGTCAACGGTCCCTGTACGGGATGAATCCTCTATTGGCTCCATAAGCACTTTCACCTTCGTCATTATTCGTTATATCAATGATTGATATAAGGGGAATGCGATGCGCACCGTCCCTCAGAGCGGGCCCGATTTCAAAGAAGAGATTCATAACAATGGATGATCCGGTTCATAAGCCACAGGGAATGATGGCGGAATGGCCTAATGACGATCTTTGCCTTCAAGAGTCGACTTTGCAGCATTTGCGTGAGACATTTCCGCGGGTAGCCCCGATTTTTGATGCAAGCGACTTACATACGCTTTTCCGAAAACATGAAGGCCCAGCCAATCTAGCAAAGAAGAAAGCTCACCTATGGGGTAAGGTGGCTATTGGTTTTGGGTTAGCAAGCATCATCCTGGCTGCAACACTACCGATACTGTTGCTCTTAGTGCCGTCTCACCAAGAAGATCTGGTCCGGTGGCTCGGCATGTTGGTTTGCCTGACGACGGTATTCGGCGTCGCGATAGGATTTTGGATGGCCCTTCATGGTAAAACAAAACAAGAATGGATGCAAAACCGTCTTTGGACAGAACGATTAAGGCAGTTTCATTTTCAATCAATATCTAACAACCTTCCAATTGTTCTGGAGGCTATTGAGACGCAAAATTTCGATGAATGGCGCGCCGCTCGCGCGAAGGCGCTTTCAATATTTTCCAGCTTTTCGATGAAGGATATCTCAGAGGCGCTGGTGAAAGTACTGGATGATGAGGGCGAAGAGGAAGCTTGGGTAAACCCTGATTGGGCGCAATCGCAAAAAGTCAAGGAACGCCGGTTAGACAATGATTTTGTTGTTGCCTGGCGAGAGCAGCGTCTTGGTGTTCAGTTGCGTTATACGCGCCGGACTTTAGCTGGAAATGGCGGCGGTAAGAGGCAGCAGGCCAAAACAATGCAGAATATCATCACCATGCTGACAGTGGGAGCGCTTGCTACCAGCTTTTTCTTGGCGATACTCTATTTTCTCGATGCAGACGGGCTTATTGTTGCTGTTGCGCAGTCCATTCTCGCGATATTTGGAGGTGGCTCAATAGCGGCACGCGCTTTTGAAGAGGGAATGAACTTCAAAGCTGAAAGGGATTGCATGGAATGGTACCTTGCAGCCCTTGAAGGGATCGGCAATCGTTTCAGTAACGCCAAAAATGCCAATGAACATGTCGAACTAATGCGCGAGCTTGAGCGTTTATCCTATCAAGAAATGCACCGCTATTTTGTTTCAATGGATCGAGCAAGTTTTATAATGTAACTGGTGGCATACCTCTCCAAAAAAGCCACAGTTGGCGATGACGGATATCAACTGGTATTCAGATGTTGGAGTTTTCAGACAAAAGGTAGCATAAGCGCCAAGACCGCCCATTCGCCCCCCCCGGATCTTATGTCCCCTTTTGCGCGCATAGCTGCCGCTCGGCTTTCAAGGACAAACAGCAAAAATTAGCAAAAAACCCCCGTCCTACTCAAACCCATCCACCGCCTAAAAATGACCGGCCTTGGGTGTGGGGGGCGGGTGTGCTAAGCGGCTCGCTTCCACTTAGGTAGACTTCGCTTATGACCACCCTCGATCTCACATCCGCGGCTTCGACGGCCGCCGCCGATACCCCCACGCGGGCGGGCGCGCGGGAGGGGCTCATTGGCCTCACCCGGGCCGAGTTGGCGGCCCGCCTGGAGGCGACGCTGGGCCTGGACGCTAAGCCCGCCAAGATGCGGGCGAGCCAGCTGTGGCAGTGGCTCTATAACTACGGCCACACCGATTTCGACAAGATGACGAATATCGGCAAACAGATGCGCCAGGAGATCGCGACCCATTTCGCCATCCAGCGCCCGGAGATGGTTGAGCGCCAGGTCTCCCAAGACGGCACGCGGAAATATCTCCTACGCCTCGGCCCCGGCGCGGAGGTGGAATGCGTGTTCATACCCGATGTCGGCCGGTCCGGCGCGCTTTGCGTGTCGAGCCAGGTGGGCTGCACCTTGGCCTGCACCTTCTGCCATACGGGCACGCAAAAACTCGTCCGTAATTTAACGGCCGCTGAAATCGTCGGTCAGGTTTTGGCCGTGAAGGACGATCTGGAAGAATGGCCAAGCGCGAAAGACGATCGGCTGTTGTCGAACATCGTCTTTATGGGCATGGGCGAGCCGCTTTATAATTTAGACACGGTCGCCAAAGCCATTGAGATTATCGCCGATGGCGATGGCGTCTCTATTTCGCGCCGCCGCATCACGGTCTCGACCTCCGGCGTTGTGCCGGAGATTGAACGCCTCGGCGCAGAGACGAACGCCATGTTGGCGATTTCCCTCCATGCGACCAATGACGATCTTCGTAACGAGTTGGTGCCCATCAACAAGAAATATCCGATTGCGGCATTGTTGGAGGCGTGTCGTCGATATCCAGGTCTTGGCAATGCTCGGCGTATCACCTTCGAATATGTCATGCTGAAGGATGTGAACGATACCGATGCTGAGGCGCGGGAGCTCGTGCGTCTGTTAAAAAAGATCCCGGCAAAGATCAATCTTATCCCGTTCAACCCATGGCCGGGCGCGCCCTATGAGTGCTCGTCATGGAAGCGCATTGAAGCCTTCGCCGATATTGTGAACCGCGCGGGCTACGCCTCGCCAATTCGCACGCCGCGCGGGCGCGATATTTTTGCCGCCTGCGGTCAGCTAAAATCGGCGAGTGTGAAGGAGCGGGCGAGCGCGCGTTTTAAGAACGCCTCTCCCGACCAAGCCGCAGCGAGTGAGTGATGCCCGCCGATAAGAAGTGCCTGCTGATCGGGGCGGGGCACGCCCATGTGGAGGTCTTGCGCGCCTTCGCTAAAAACCCCATTGCGGGTACGGATCTTTCCCTCATCGCGCCGGCGCCCCGCGCGCCCTATACGGGCATGGCGCCGGGGCTCGTCGCTGGGCGGTATGCGTTTGAGGAGGCGTCGATCGATGTTGCGGGGCTTGGCGCCGCCGCCGGCGCGCGGGTGCATTATACGAAGGCCGCCTCCCTCGATCGCGCGGGGCGGCGTGTCGTTTGCGAGAATGGCGAGGCGATCCCTTATGACGTGCTCTCCATCAATGTCGGCGCCGTCACACGCCCGGCCTTCCCCGTGGCGGCGGACGCGCCGCGCCTCATTCCCGTCAAACCGGCCGAGCCCTTTATTGAGGTGCTGACGGCTTTTCTTGTCGAGGCGAAAAGCGGTCAACGGCGCCAGAAAATCGTCGTTATCGGCGGCGGCCTCGGCGGGATTGAGTTATCCAGCGCGTTGACGAGCGCCTTACCGGAAGACGCCGCATCCGTGACCCTCATCACTGGGGCGGCGGGCCTCAGCGCGGGTGTCGCCCCAACGTCGGTGCAGGCGCGCATCAGGCGCCAGTTGGCGGCAAAGCGCGTCACCCTAATCGAAGGGGTTGATGTGGCCCATGCGGGCGCCCACGCCGTGACCCTGAGTGATGGACGGACAATCCCAGCGGATCTGGCGGTCCTCGCCGTTGGCGTCACCCCGTCGCCGTTCGTTGCGGGGCTTGATCTGCCGAAGGATGAAAAAGGGTTCCTCCGTGTGGGGCCGACGTTACAAAGTACCGGTGACCCATCGATTTTCGCGGGCGGCGATTGCGCCAGCGTCCTCTCCCCCCATACCGGCGCGCCCCTGCCAAAGGCGGGGGTTTTTGCCGTGCGCGAAGGGCCCATCCTCGCGGCGAATATCCAGGCGGCGCTCACGGGGGCGGGGGCAAAAACCTTCACCCCGCAAAAAGAGTTTTTGACGATCATGACCTTCGCCCCAGAGGGCGCCCTCGCCATGAAGGGCGGGTTCAGCGCGGGCGGCGCCATGTTCGGCGACTTGGTCGACCGGTGGAAAACATGGATCGATCGGCGCTTCATCGCGCGATACAATGATCTGCCCACAAAGCAATGATGACGCCGGCGCAAAACCCGCCGCCCCTGGAAGAGGCGGCCCTTGAGGAGCGCTTCATCCGCGCCTCCGGCCCCGGCGGGCAGAACGTGAATAAAGTCGCAAGCGCCGTGCAATTGCGCTTCCATGTGCGCAAGGCGCGAAAGCTGACCGACGTGGTAAAGGCTCGGTTATTGCGATTGGCCGGCGCGCGGGCGACCAAAGATGACGTCATCATCATCGAGGCGAGCCGCCACCGAACCCAAGAAATGAACCGCGCCGATGCGCGCCGCCGCCTCCAAGGCCTCATCGCCCGGGCGCTGACCCCGCCCAAAAAACGCATCGCCACCCGCGTCACCCAATCCCAAAAACGCAAACGCCTAGAAGCGAAAAAACGCCGGGGTGAAGTAAAGTCGCGCAGGGGAACGGTGCTTGAGCGGGGGGAGTGATGGAGTGCGGAATGAGCCGAGTGGGACTGGCTGATTGATCCTCAAACCGGACATTCGCGGCGGTTGAAACGACCGGCAAATACTCGCCAATTACGGACATTGCGTTGAGTTTGTTGAACTTCCGGTATGCGACGGGTTCCTGCCGAAACAGTCGGCGGCATCGGTGGGGCGAATTTAGAACGCATCGCCAATGTCTTCTTTCGGCAGTAGAGCAGATTTTGGATCTGCCTACTAACACTGGCTCTTATAAGCGCTGCGAACTTCGCGTCTTTGATCTATGTTGAGCTCAATAGATTGAAGTTTCGAGTTCAGCTCGGATTTAAGTGAAGCGACGGAATATGTCGCAATTCCGTTATCGGTTTGCAGATCAGTCAACCTGACCGTTAGCGAATGGATTGGAGCCGCTGAAATTAGTCCACCTGCTCCATACTTACATTCAACTTTGTCATCGACCTTCAAGACCATTATGAGTGAGAATTCACGGTCTTCGGCGATATCGACGGCGCGCATGAGAGCGATCGCTTCAATGCGTTCTTTAGGCGTAATGGAACTACCAAAAACCTTTATCTCAAAAGTGTTGTCGGAGATTTCGCGGCTCTCATATCCATCCCAACTCCTCCAGACTGGGTTACGTTCGTAGTAGCCTGTAATTGCTTCTCTCTCTTCAATGCTCGCGCATGAGGAAAGGAATGCGATCAAATATAAATAGACAAGGCTTGCTCTAAGCGAAGTCGAAGAAGATAAATTCATATTTTATTTTTCCTTCTCATTTCTCTGGAGAATGGTTGTTTTGCCTATCGGGAAGTTTAGCACACGGGGATTCGTGAAATCTAGTAAGCGCGTTCGTTCTTGTACTTTTGTCGTTTCGACACTCGCCGGAATTGCTGTGAGGGGCTAACACGTTGGTTCAATCTTCGGTCGGTAGTATCCTTCCATAACCCTAAGCAGAAATTCCTAGCGTCCATTCTGGGGAGACTTAAGTCGCTGATGGAAGACAAACGGCACTTAGTTTCCAGACATTCAAATCAATGATGCGAATGTCTCAAAAGGGCCAAAAATCCCCTGTCGATCCCACAATTTCTATTGTCCCCTTCTGCCCCCATTGCCGCCGCAACCACCCCAAAACCGCATCAGCAAAACATCACAAGCCACCAGTTAGACCTAGACGCCGACCCCGCGCATCGCCCTTTAGCCCATTCACAAATTTTAACTAATGGGCCTCTCCACTATCAGTCTACAAACAGATCGAAAAATTTCTCTACGATGGCGGATGATGCGATATCGGCGTCATTGAGGGGATTGCCCCAATGGAGGGCATCGGTGTTTCCGAGGGCCACGAAGACGATTTGCTTTTCTGGAATGATCAGCATCATGCCGGCATAGGCGTCGGGCCACCAGCCGCCGTGCCAGACGACTTTATGACCGTCAATTTCTTCGACATACCATCCAAGGCCGTAAGGTTCGGGGGCGCCGTTGGCGCCGGCAGTTGGGGTCCACATCCGGTCCAGCAGGGGTTGCGGCAATATTTCCGCGCGCAGTAAAGCGCTGCCATAGTTCGCTAAGGCTGTCGGTGACGCGATAATGCCGGCGCTGGCGTTTAATTCTGTGTTCGGCAAAACCGAGTTGACGAACCCATCGTCATCGACGTCTGGTTCGACATGCTTAAACGGCGGTGCGAAATGGGTCAGGACGTCAGCGCCGGCCGGGTCTCGCCAACCCGCTGCGATGCCATCAAGCGCGGCTGCATTAATGACATAGTCGCGCATCCATTCGCGCCAGGATCGTTCGGTTTTCTCTTCGACATAGTTCGAAAGTCGTCCGAAGATAATCGGATTATAGATAAAATCCGCGCCGGGCTCGCCGTTCACGCGGTGTGATAGGACATTCTCTAGGGTGATGGTCGCGTCGCAATCAATTGGCGGTATTGAAAGCCCGTCTAATTCTGCGCCGCCGAATATAATCCCTGAGTTGACCAGCCAATTGCATCGGCGATCCCATTCAGAAAAGGTGGTAAAGTCTTCGTCAAGACGAATGTGCCCGTCGGCTTCCATCGCCAATAATGTCGCCGCGGCGAAGGTCTTGGTGATGGACGCGGCAAGGTAGCTTGTTTCGGATGTTGTCGGCTCTTCGCCGTCATGGTCTTGAAATCCGTAATTGCCGACAAAGACGATGTCGCCGCCACGGGCGACGGCAATGGAAAGGCTGGGGATTATTTCGTCGATGCGAAACTGGCGGGCGAACGCATCGAATTCATCATGGGTGACATTGTTTTGTGCAATTGTCTGAGGCGCGGCAATCGCCGGGGCCTTGTTCGTGGCGCAGGCGCCGACGGCTGTCATCAATACAGCCCCAAATACCCTAAATTCCATTTCGTAACCCCCTTTGTCGCCAGACTTGTTGCAAGACTCTTCAAAAGAGTGATCATTTCAAACTCGGAACAAAGCTCTCGTTTGCATTAATAGCACAAAGCTGTTCGCAATGTAGGGGGGGAGGGTCAAACTGCGCCTCTTGAGGGCTTCTGCACCCCATTTCAAAAACGAGCGACGCCGTGCTATAAACCGCCAAAATAGGGGATACCGTTATGTTCAAGAAAATTATCGCAAGTTTCATCATCGCTGCGATGGCGGCGGCCCCGGCGCTGGCCGGGGGGTTGAGCAAAGATGCGGCGGCGCGGTTTGTCGCGACTCTGGCTGATTTGAAGCCCATCATGGAAGAGATCGCCGACAAGGATGAGACCCTTGGCGGGTTCGACGTCACGCCGAAGCGCGGGGAGCCTTATGCGCCGTATACCGATGGTATGGCGGTTCTGAAAGAGCGCGACCCGGCGCTCCATAAAAAGATGCGCGCCATCACGAAGAAACATGGCTTCTCCCTCGCGGATTGGGCGTCGACGGGCGATCAGGTCTTTTTGGCCTATATGGCCCTGCAGCTCGATCAACAGGACGCCGCGTCCATCGCCGCCATGCGCGATATGGACCCGGCGTTACTCGCCAATCTTCCGCCAGAGATGCGCGCCCAGATGGACCAGGCGTTCACGATGATGGAAGCGGCTGAGGCCGTGCCCCAGGCTGATAAGAAAATCGTCAAACCCCTCGTGCGCGACCTTGAAGCCTTTATGGATATCGACTGATCCTCCACGGATATTCGATTGAGTTGGGCCCTGGCGCCCGCCCCACGATCAAATAGTTAGCCGACCGGGGACTTGACCGGCGGTCGGTCGGCTCCCTTCTCGATTTGTGACTTTGCGTTGGCGCGGTCTCGCGGCTATGGGTGTGGATCGATCACCGATCTTCAATTCCCTACAGCAGGAGCTCGCGCCGCCTCGTGTCAAACCATGCCTCTGATACCCCGATCAAGAAAATCGTCCTCGCCTATTCCGGCGGCCTTGATACCTCGGTCATCCTGAAGTGGTTGAAGGTCGAGTATAACTGCGACGTGGTCACCTTCACCGCCGACCTCGGCCAGGGGGAGGAATTGGCGCCCGTGCGGGGCAAGGCGGAACGCGCCGGCGTCTCCGAAATTTTTATCGAGGATCTGCGCGAAGAATTCGTGCGGGACTATGTGTTCCCCATGATGCGGGCGAACGCCCTTTATGAAGGGGAATACCAGCTCGGCACCTCCATCGCGCGGCCGTTGATCTCTAAGCGGTTGGTTGAGATCGCCAAGGAAACCGGCGCCGACGCGATCGCCCATGGCGCCACCGGCAAGGGCAATGATCAGGTGCGGTTTGAACTTTCCGCCTACGCCCTGAACCCGGATATTAAAGTGATCGCTCCCTGGCGGGATTGGGATCTGACAAGCCGGACTAAGCTTATCGCCTGGGCTGAGGCGCACCAGGTTGACGTGCCGAAAGACAAGCGCGGCGAAGCGCCGTTCTCCGTTGACGCCAATCTTTTGCATACGTCTTCTGAAGGAAAAGTGCTGGAAGATCCGGCCGAAGAAGCACCGGATTACGTTTATCAGCGTACGGTTGACCCCGAAAAAGCGCCTGATGAGCCGGAAATTATCGAGATCGATTTTAAAGGCGGCGACCCCGTCGCGGTGAACGGGGAAGCGCTCTCGCCGGCGGCGCTTTTGACCGCCCTGAACGAATATGGTGGGCGCCATGGCATTGGCCGCCTCGATTTTGTTGAAAACCGGTTTGTGGGCATGAAATCCCGGGGCGTTTATGAAACGCCCGGCGGCGCCGTATTGCTCGCCGCCCATCGGGGCATCGAGCAAATCACTCTCGATGGCGGGGCGGGCCATCTAAAGGATGAGCTGATGCCGCGCTATGCGGAGCTCGTTTACAATGGCTTCTGGTTCTCGCCAGAGCGCGAGATGCTGCAAGCCCTCATCGATAAAAGCCAGGAGCATGTCGAAGGCCGGGTGCGGTTGAAGCTTTATAAGGGCTCAGCGCGGGTGATTGGGCGCACATCACCGAAATCCCTCTATTCGATGGCCCATGTCACCTTTGAGGAGGATGCGGTCTACGACCAGGCCGATGCGGCAGGGTTTATCACCCTGAATGCCCTGCGCCTGAAACTCCTCGCGCGCCGCGGCCAGCACTAATCGAGGTCCGCGAGGGTCGGATCCGCCTTTGCGTGATGGCGATCGCCGGGTTATACTTCGTTAACGATCAACGATCCGGTAGATAATGCGGTAAAGGGTGGGCGCATGAAACTCGAAATGATGATTGGCGGATTACTCGCGCTGTTTGTGCTTGTGGCGGCGTTCGTTTCTGCAAGTTCCTTTGCCCCGGCGGGGGCCGGCTCGGCGCAAACCGGGGCGGCGTTATCGCCCTCACCAACGCTCAGCGCCCCGGTCGCCGATGGCGACCTTTTAGCTGGAGAATTCACGCATTTTGAACGCATCGAGGCCGATCCGCGCTGTCAGTGCTACATGCAAGGCTTCGCTCTCGCGGGCACCGGGGTGGATGTTTCCTCCGCCCAATTCCGCGCGGGCTACAAGCAGTGCCGGGCCCTCAGTGACCCAAAAGCCGGCAATGCTTGGACCGATGGATGGAACGCCCGGCTGTCTTCCAGCGACGGTCAAGTGGGATGTCCCGCCTATTTCCGCCGGGAAAAAATCTCCCTCGACTAAAAACATGTCGGGGCGAGCGGCGGGCTTTTTCGTCATCCTGTTGCCGAAATGCCGCCCTATGGCGGACCAATAGGGTGGCTTTGCGTTTTCAGAGGTTTTTTGAACCAAACGAACTTCTTTGCGCCGCGCAGGCTTGAGGTTATAGTTCGTTAAGAATTTGTTGTCCGAAGGTAGGCCCTCATGAAGATCGAGATGATTTTTGGCGGAATCTTGGCGTTGCTCGTTGTGGCGGCTGCCGCTTTTTTCATGATCAACGCCAGCGGCTCTGGCTCTGCCCAGGCGGCTGTCGCCAAGCGCATTGACCCCATCGACGCCATTGGATCGGCAGGCGGCGACGTGATTTGCCAATGCTATGACGCTGCGTTCGATTTGGCCGGGCGCGCGGCCGATGTCGCGGGCCGCCAGATCAACGTTATGAACTCCCGCTACGAGACCGGCTATAGCCAATGCCGCGCCATTGGCGATCGCGCTGGCGCTGATGCGTGGACTGCTGGGTGGAACGCTCAGTTGGCCAAGAAGCCTTATGAAGGCTCTTGCCGTCGGTATCGCCAGCTGCGTAAACGCGCTGGCTAACGTCTCCCGCTAAAACTGACTGAATTCGGGCGCGGCATGTTGCTGGCTCATCGCAAATGCGTGTCGCTAACTAGCGTCAATTTCCGCCCGGAACGGGCGCGATAACAGATCATTGACAAGGCTATTCAGATCAACTTGGCCGGAAACGAGGGCGGCGACGCCTTCGCAGATTGGCATATCGATCCCGGCATTCTTTGCCAGCTGCTTAATGGCCGGCGCCGTCGCGACCCCCTCACTCACGGTGTTTCGTTCGTCAAGGATGTCTTGAAGCGCGCGCCCTTTTCCAAGCTCGACGCCGAGAGACATGTTGCGTGACTGCAATGAGCCCGTTGTCAGAATTAAATCGCCAAGGCCCGACAGCCCGCCCATGGTCTCAGGCTTTGCGCCAAGGGCGCGCCCGAGGCGGGTGAATTCTACGAACCCCCGGGCGATGAGCGCTGCTCGGGCGCTGTCTCCGAACCCCATGCCGACAACCGCCCCCGCCGCGATGGCGAGGACATTTTTCACCGCGCCGCCGAGTTCCGCCCCCAGGATATCGTCCGAAAGATAGGGCCGGAAACGCGCCGTGCCGATCGTCGCCATCCACCGTGCGCCAAGCGCGCTATCCTTGCAGGCGAGGGTGACCGCCGTCGGCAGGCCTTTGACAACGTCCCGGGCAAAGCTCGGGCCCGATAAAGCGGCGGGTCGCGCCGACGGCCATAGATCAGCCAATACTTCCGATTGCATCAAGCCCGTTTCTTGTTCGATCCCTTTTGAGCAAAGCGCGACGGGCGCGTTTTCCTTAGCAACGGCGCGCAATTCGGGCAGAACGCGCCGGGCGAATTGCGCCGGTGTCGTGAAGACAAACGCCTCTCGCCCGGTTAGATCGCCCATCTTGTTTGTCGCGCGGATCGACGGGTGCAGGGGCTCGCCTTTTAGATAGACAGGGTTTTCATTTTGGGCGTTGACGCCGTTTACTACCTCTTCTTCGCGAGCCCATAACGTCACCTCCGCTCCGTTAACGGCGCAAAGTTGGGCCAACGCTGTGCCCCAGGCGCCGCCCCCGATCACGCCGATTGACGCAAAGGAATTGGCGGATTGGGCGTCTAAGGGTGGATTGGTTGGAGGGTTGACGTTTGACATTAGTGATTACTGAACGTTTTATTCATCGATTAACATAGTCGATGTCCCAGGGGGAGGGATGTTCTCAGCGTAGGGCGAAGAGATGGCGACAAAAGAGCAAAAAGAAACGCCGGACGATATCGCGCTTCAGATCAGAAAAGCTGCGCGAGAGCGGTTCATGCATTATGGGTACAATAAAACGACCATGTCTGAAATCGCCAAGGACTGTAGCATGTCCACGGGCAATCTATACCGGTACTTTCCGTCGAAGATGGATATCGCCGAAGCGATTGTCGGCGGTATTCGTGCCGAACAGATCGCACGATTAAAAACAATCGCTGCGTCCAAGAAAAACCCGCCGAAAAAGCTGCGCACGTTTTTGCGGGAAAAATTTAAACTCGCCTATGACCGGTTCCACGACCGGCCGAAAGCCTTTGAACTGGCCCAAGAAATCCTAAACGATCGCCCGATGTTCGCGCTGGAATGGGAGCGCGCTGAATCCTCAATTCTGGGAGATATTCTGTTGGCGGGGGAGGCGTCGGGGGATTTTGCGATCGGCGACCCGATGAAAACAGCCCGATTGATTCAGGATGCCGCGTTTCGTTTCACCACCTCAGCGGTTTTCCACGAGGGCGACTATCAAGCTCTCAGCGTTGAGCTCGACGATGTTACAGATTTAATCCTAGACGCATTCGCTTATCGAAAAATGTGCGCAAAATCAGGCGTTTAATCTGTTTTCCTCTTCTTCGCCCCTCATGCATTCGACCGGGTCGCCACACCGGCGGTTCTGCTTATCGCGTGGCCGAGGGCCGGCCGGTGCGCATGAAAATTCGCCCCTCAAATGGTCCGCCTGAGAGGCGCAATGGCATTTGCAGAATAAATTCTGAACATTATAGAAAATATTCATTGACCAGTGTTTCCTGAATGCCTAAATATGCTGCGTCGCAAAAAAGCGGCGTTAAAAAACAAAGAGAAACAGCCATGAACTCGATTACCGCAACTATCCAGGCCCTTGCTGGTCTGGCTTTGACAGCCACCGTTGGCGGCGTCCTTTGGGTCGTCGTCGATTTCGCCACACAGGGCGTCATCGTCTAAGTGCGATCAATGACGACCTAGTAATTCATCAACTGGTCAATATTCGCCGCCCCTCCCCAACCTGGGCTGCCCCGCCCAATGGCGAATATGCTCCCCGACCGGATGATGATCTGAAGACGCGGAAGCCGCTCCCTCGGCTTCCGCGTTTTTTATTGGCGGTATCGGGCAAAGGGTTTCCCATTATGTAAATCCAAAATTAAGGATCTCCTGGTGAAGTTTAGGTAGCAGAAAGTTGGGGAATTTTAGGAAAATACTATGCCGTTTCGGCGTCGCGTATCAGTCGATCGCAAAAATCAAAAAGACGGTGATAGCGGAGGGGCTGAAAACCGTCTTATGTTAACGGCGGTGTTCGTATCGACCACTCTGATCGTTGGCATCATTTTTCTCTACGCTTCATATAACGTCCGAATGTTCACGACCGCGAAGGAAGAACAATCGCGCGAACAGCTTGCTGTTTTTGGAGAATCCATCGCTTGGGGCGTCGAGAACTGGTTGGATGGCATGATCCAGCTTACCAATGCTAGTCACGACGCATTGGTGCGCCGGGAGGATGATTCGGAAGTCTTTGAAATCTTAAGTCAGCCAGCGCTCGCGAATAGTTTTGTTGATGCGATGTACGCGCAGGAAGATGGTCAGTGGACAAACTCACCTAGACGGAAACTGTCTAGCGACTACGATCCACGTGTGAGGCCTTGGTATATCGACGCGGTAGAGGCGGGACGGACGATTGTCACGGACCCATATCTTGCGCTCACCAGCGGCAGCGTCATTCTCACGATCACGCGTCCCCTGATTAAAGACGGCGTTGTTGAGGGCGTTGTCGCCAACGACGTGCTCGTCGATGACGTTATTGAGCTTTTGGAAACCAACCACGATGCGTCTATTGAGTCAGTCTTTTTGCTCAATTCCGATGGGGATATTTTAGTTCATCAAGATAAAGATAAAATTGGCGTCAACATGCGCTCGCTTATTAGCGCCGGGGGTATTGATTTAAGCTCGACGATTCAGACCATTACAATGGGTGGGGCTGAGAAAATTCTCGACTTAACCCCGTTGGGCGGCGCTCAATTATCATCTTGGCGCATCGGCGTGATTGTCGATAAGAAACTGCTTCATGCTGATATCGAGGCGTTTCGTCGGTCGACAATATTCGCGATTATCATCGCTTCTTTCGTGATGGCGGTTTCCATTGGTCTTGTGTCGCGTTTCATGTTGGTGAATCCGCTGCAAGCGGCGCGGAAAAGCGCTGAGCAGGCGAGTATTGCAAAATCGGAATTTTTGGCGTCGATGAGTCATGAAATTCGTACACCAATGAATGGCGTGCTCGGCATGACTGAATTGCTGCGCAACACGCCGTTGGACGAGAAACAAACCACCTTTGTGGATACGATTTATAAATCGGGCGAAGCGTTGGTGACGATCATCAATGACATTCTCGACTTTTCTAAGATCGAAGCTGGAAAAATGGAGCTCGATAAAGCGCCATTTGATGTCAGAGCGGCGGTCGAAGATGTGGCGGCGCTTCTCGGCGGAACCGCTCGCGATAAGGGTATTGAGCTGGTCGTGCGATGTGCGCCGACCTTGCCATCCAGTGTCTTGGGTGATGCCGGGCGCTTTCGTCAGGCGATTACGAATTTAGTGGGTAATGCGATTAAATTCACCCATGATGGGTATGTTCTAATCGATGTATCGGCGGTTCCAGTCGACGGGAAAGCCCGTATTCGGGTGACCGTCGAAGATACGGGCATCGGCATTGCAGAAGAAAAAGTTGGGAAAATCTTTAATGAGTTCACTCAAGCAGAGAGCACCACGACGCGAAAATACGGTGGAACAGGGCTAGGTCTTACCATCACCCGTAGCCTTATCACGGCGATGAAAGGCGAGATTGGCGTTTCATCGGTGCACGGCGATGGATCTACTTTTTGGTTTGAAGTCGATCTGCCGATCAAAGACATCCGGACGCCAGCGGCAACCAAGCACAAAGCAGACCTTAGGGGCGTCAAAATTCTGGTTGTCGATGATTTACAGGTTAATAGAACGATCCTCGTGGAGCAGTTATCCGGCTGGGGGGCGACTGTCCGGGCGGTTGAGAGTGGTGACGATGCTGTGCGCGAACTGCAGCAGGCTGAAAAAGACAATGTTCCATTTGAGCTCCTTCTTACGGATTACCATATGCCGGACGTCGACGGCGCTGCGCTTGTTCAACAGGTGAGAGAAATTCCGTCGCTTGAGAAAATACCGGTCGTTGTGCTGTCCTCAGTTGATGGCGACGGCGTCGCCCAACAGTTTAAAGAAATGGGTGTAACAGAATTCTTGACGAAGCCTGTGCGGTCCGAAGCGCTGATGTCGAGTATTTGCCAGGTCCTGACAGGCGAACGATTGTCAGGGCTCATCAGCGAGTTGGAAACGGATTTGGACGGTGCACCATCATCGGCCGATACAATGGAAGCGGCGACAGAGAACAGCGCCAGTGATTTGAAGAGAATACTGATCGCCGAGGATAACGAAGTCAATCAACTTGTCATCCAAAATATGATTGATACGGAGGTATTTGAGTTAACCTTCGCGAATGATGGCCGGGCAGCCTACAACCTCTATAAACTCCAGAAATTTGACCTTGTGTTGATGGATATCAGCATGCCGGTAATGGATGGGGTTGAGGCGTTGAAGGCTATGCGGGCGTTTGATGTGCGGACGGGCGCGACGAAAACCCCAATTATAGCCGTCACAGCACATGCGATTGAAGGTAGTCGTGAGGATTTGATTGATCAAGGCTTTGACGATTATATCAGTAAGCCAATTAGATCAGACTATTTAAACGCGTCTATCGCTGAATGGGCCGACGTGAGCGCAGCCGCTTGACTATCTTGATAGTTCAAGCCTTTGGCCCTTTCTTGCCGCCGCCAATGGCGTTGTTCGCTACCGGCGGTGCAAGGGGCCATCGCGCTTTTGGCGCTGTTGCGATCGCCTCGTCAAAGGCGGGGGTCAGGCCGACTGCAGCGCGTTCCAATCCCGCCCAGGCGATCATCGCCCCGTTATCGGTGCAATATTTCGCTGGCGGCGCCGTCATGCGCCAACCCCGCGCCTCGGCCGCCTCGCGTAGGGCCGATCCAATCGCCGCGTTCGCCGCAACGCCCCCCGCCACGACGAGGCGGCGCGCCCCTCGGGTTTTTTCAAAGAGCGCCATGGCGCGGATGGTGCGTTCGGCGAGGTGGCGGGCGACTGCGGCCTGAAACGAGGCGGCGATGTCGGCGATGGTTTGATCTCGCGCAGCGGGTGTTTCCGCCCCTGTCTTTGCCGCGTCTTCTGCGGCTAATCGAACGGCTGTTTTCAACCCCGAAAAAGAGAAGTCACATCCGGGTCGTTTTAAAAGCGGGCGCGGTAACTCGTGTCGTTTTGGGTCGCCTCGGCGGGCGGCCGCCTCGACATGCGGACCGCCAGGTTGTCCGAGCCCCAATAATTTGGCGGTCTTGTCGAACGCTTCGCCAGCGGCGTCGTCGATGGTTGAGCCCAAACGTTCAAAGGCGTCCACGCCGTCAACCGCGAGCAATTGCGAGTGTCCGCCGGAAATCAGCAACAACAAATATGGAAAAGGGGTTTCTTCCACCATGCGAGCCGTCAGAGCGTGCCCAGCGAGATGATTGACCGGAATGAGGGGAAGATTGTGGGTGAGGGCGACGGCCTTCGCTGTCGTCAGCCCCACCATGACGCCGCCGACAAGACCCGGCCCGGCCGTCGCCGCGATTCCGTCCAACGCGTCATAGCTGACGCCTGCGTCTTCCATGGCGCGGGTGATCACGATATCAACGCGCTCAACATGGCTACGCGCGGCAATTTCAGGCACAACGCCGCCGAAGGCCGCATGCTCAGCCTGTTGGCCCCAGACAATATTTGACAACACCTCGCCGCGCCCATCGGGATGGCGCACGACCACGGCGGCCGCCGTGTCATCGCAACTTGATTCAACGCCCAACATGATCAGCCGTTTGGTTGCCGCGTTTTTAGTGATCAGATCTGACGCAATTTCTTGCTCATTTGGGCGTTCCACTGTTCGCCGCCTTTAAACTTATCTAACTTCCAGGCTCCCATCCCGCGCCTGCCAGGGAAACGCCTTTTTATGGTCCTTGCGCCTACTTCGCCAGTCGTTTTGATCACGCGCCCGGAAACCGACGGCGCCGCCTTTTCAGCGTTGGCGGCTAAAGCGGGGTTCAAACCGGTGGCGAGCCCCGTTCTTGAAATTGATTTCATGGTGCCAGAAGACGTGGATACCGCGCCGATTACCGCCGCCGGGGCGTTAGCATTCACCTCGGCCAATGGGGTGCGCGCCTATGGGCGTCTTTTGGGCGGGGGCGACAAACCAGTATTCGCCGTTGGCGCGGTCACGGCGGAGGCGGCGAGAAGAGCGGGCTTTCGTCGCATCACGACCGCCGGCGGCGACGTTGAGAGCCTGGCGGCGCATATCGTTGAAAAGCGTCATGAGTTCTCAGGGCCCGTTGTTCATGTCGCTGGCAGCGAACGGCGCGGCGATCTTGTCGCGCTGTTGGCCCAGCATGAGATCAACGCGACACGCTGCGTCTTATATCGCGCCAGCCCAATATCGGTGCTCAACAAAGAGGCGCACTTGGTTTTGCAATCGGGCGCCTCTTCCAGCGGTTTTTACGCCGTCGCCTTTTTCTCACCACGATCTGCAGTACTGTTCATGCGACTGGTGGAAAAAGCGAATTTGAAACACCGGCTTTGCGCGTTCGCGGCGGTTTGCCTCAGCGATGCGGTGGCGCACGAGCTTGAGTCGGCGGATTGGCGAAGCATCAATGTCGCGCGGCGGCGAGATAGCGATGGCGTTATCGACGCCCTCAAAGAAATTTTTTCATCGCAAAGCGGTTGAATGACGACAGTTTGGGGCGATAAGGACTGCGTGACGATAACCCGTCGCGGCGACAATATTGAATGTGATGATGACATGGGTGCGAGGTAAATGATGGCGAACGACGATAGTAAGAAACCCGAAGAGAACCAAAACGGCGCCGATCAGAATTTGCCGCAAGAAGAAACGGCAAATAGCGTTGAACCTTCGGACGCATCCGAAAGTGGTAATTCGTCTACTGTTGAACAGGGCGCCGATGGCGCCGGCGCCCCGCCGCCGGAAGTGGAAGCGGAACTTGTCGATGACGGTCGCGGGGGCGTTGGCGAACCCGGTGACATTACCCAGAATGGAACCGACCAAACGATCGGGGATGAGGCTGATCACGCTGACGCTGTCGCAGGGGACACCCTAGCCGCCGCGGATGCGAGCGAGAAATCAGGCATGTCGCCGGGGGTGGTTCTTTTCGGCGTGTTTGTTTTGTTCGCGGTTGCTCTGTTGGGGCTAAACGCCCTTCGCGGGGTATTCGGCGGCGGTGATGACGCAGTCCCCGTCGCAGAGGCCTCTGCTGTTGAGAATGATGGCGAGGACATCGCCGATATTTCGGCTATCGAAGTCGCGGACACAGCTTCGGAAGATCCGATCGCGTCGACCGAACTTACGTTGGATGCAACCACGGCTGATGAACCTGAAGAAGCGCCGATTACGAAGGTATTCAATGACACCCGTGATGGCGCCAAAGCGGCTGCGACAGCGACGTTGCAAACGACCCTTGCGGCTGTCGAGGACTCTGTTGACGGGGTCGGCGATGACGCCGCTGTTGCCCAACAGAGTCACGAAGGCGACCACGATGCGTCTAACGGCGCTCTTCCATTGGTCGCAGCGGCGGATAACAGCGACATTTCTAACACCGGTCTACTGAACGCCGCTAAAGCGGCGATTGTGGCGGGCGACAGCGCGCAGGAAGGAGACTCTGATACTGTTGATGACGCTGATGCTGACGTTGAGCTTGAGGCAATAACATCCGAGGCGGTCGAGGCCGTTGAAACCGCAGCAGACGGCGCCACTGACGCCATCGACGCCACCGTTGCAACGATCGCCGCCGAGAGCGGCGACGCTGCGGAAACGGTGGAAGCTGTCTCATCTGGCATTGTTGATGAGGCCGCCGACGTTGAAAGCGGGGTCGTCGAAAGCGCCGTGGATGTTGCACAAGATGTGGCGGACCAATCTTCAACTGAAATCGCTCAGGCGGAAGACGCAATTGATGACGTCGCAGCGACAGCAGAAACCGCTACGACATCGGGCGCGACCTCTGATCCGGTTGAGGCGGCGCAAGACGATGGGGAAGGCGCTCTCGATACAGAGGATACGGCGCTTGCCGCCGTTGATGTGAGCAATGAAGCGGTCACGGCAATAGACGCCGCCGATGCCGAAGACGGTGACCAAGGAAACGAAACCGACGCGACCGCGGCTGGTGACGCTGACGGGACCCTTGAGGAGATTGTTGAGCTCGCGGCTGAAGAGGCTGGCGAAGAAACAGCTGATGCCGACGCTGTTGATATCGGGGCCGCTGATGTCGAAACTGCTGACACTGCTGACACTGCTGACACTGCTGACACTGCTGACACTGCTGACACTGCTGACACTGCTGACGTTGCGGCCGCTGACGCTGGAGAGAGTGTCGTTGCGGAAGAAGATGTAGCGCCGGGAGACGGTGATGCTGATGACGTAGCCGTGGCCGCGACTGAAACGGACGAGGCGCCAGCGGATGACGCTCAAGGCGATGCTATCGCTGCCACTGCATCGACGACAGCTGCGCCACTCGCCATGGCCAACAATGCGGAAGCCGCCCGATTGGCTTCTGAAATCGCGACACTCAAAGAGTCCTTTGAAGAACAGGCGGCGACCTTCGCCGCCGCGCTTGAGGCGGAACGTCTTTCCTCTGAACGTCAAGCCGAGCAGATCGCGGACTTAGAATCCAACTTCCAGACGGAGATGGCGACCCGCCTTGAACAAACAGCCGCGCAAATCGCTGATTTGCAAGCGCGCCTTTCAGGGGTGGTGCAGCCCGTTCAGAATGCTTCCTCTGGTCAAACCGCCGCCGCCGCTTTAGCGCTTGCTTCCCTCGGGCGCGCGGTGGATACCGGCGCGCCTTACGAGAAAGAACTCTCGGTCCTGATGCGGCTGGCGCCGGATCAACCACAAGTGCTGGCGTTGGAAGGGGCGGCGCGTGACGGCGTGCCAACCCTCGCTGCGTTGAAAGACAAATTCGAGCCGACCGCGACCGCGGCGATCGCTGCGGCGGCGCGCGAGCAGGCGGATGGGCCTTTGTCCGCCTTGGTGGCGAATTTACGCGAAGTCGTCTCGGTTCGGCCGGCGGCCCCCATGGCCGGTGATTCCGCCCCGGCGATCATTTCGCGGGCGGAAGCTGGCTTGGGTGAGAATGATCTCAACCGGGCGTTAGATGAACTATCCGGCCTTTCTGGTGCGGCGGCGGCCGCCTTCGAACCATGGGTGGCCGAGGCGCGGCTGCGCCTCAACACCCTTGCCTCAATTGAGCAAATGAACGCATCGTTGATTGGCGCCCTCGGCGAATAAAAGACGATTTGGGTCGCGCGGCTTACGTGCGCCCCCGCAACACACAGCAAGGCCTGCAACAGCCCTATGATCCGTCTTCTTATTTTTATTCTATCGGTTATTTTTCTCGCTGGCCTTTTGGGGTCGCTGGCCGGTATTGAGAGTCTCTTCCGGGCTGAGATCTTCGGCGTCAAGATCGCCATGCCGGCGGGAGTATTGTTGGGCGCCCTTTTATTCTCCGCCGTTTTTCTTGTTTTCGGCACGTCCCTTGTTAATCACTTCACCACCATGCCGGCGCGTATGCGGGCACGGCGGGAAAAACAAAAACAAGACCGTGGCGTCGCGGCCCTGACCCGCGGGCTGGAAGCGGTGGCGGTTGGTGATCCGGATGACGCCGAACACCATGCGCGCATTGCGCGGCGCAATTTGGGCGAAGGGTCGCTCACCCGATTGTTGACGGCCCAAGCGGCTGACCTGTCAGGCGACACCGAGACAGCCTCAGCGTCTTTTGCCGCTATGTTAGAAGCGCCGGAGACGGAATTTTTAGGGCTTCGCGGCCTATACACCCAGGCGATGCGCGATGGCGATGAGGAGGCGGCGCGCGGCTATGCGGAACGCGCGTTTCGGTTGCGCTCGACCGCCGATTGGGCGTTCCAATCGGTGTTCGATCTTGCCTTGTCGAGAGGCGGTTGGGGCGAAGCCCGTAACGCCCTGGAAATCGCCGTTAAAAATAAGAATGTCGCCCCTGATCGCGGCAAGCGCGGACAGGCCGCTCTCCTTACCGCCGCCGCTTATGCGGCCTCCCAATCGGGTGATAGCAAAACCGCCCTTGAAGAAGCAGAGCAAGCTTTGAAAAGCGTTCCGGGGTTTGCCCCCGCAGCCGTGTTAGCCGCTGAGATCCATAAAGCCGCTGGCCAGGATAAGCGCGGCGAAAAAGTTCTACTTCAAGCTTATGGCGTGAACCCTGACCGCGCTCTTGCAAGCGCTTATCTTGTTCTTTGGTCGGATAAAACCGCTGAAGAAAAGGCAACCGGTCTTAACGCGTTTAAAAAGCGCAATGCCGATGCGCCGGCGACGGCGTATATCGCCGCGTGGGTTCATGATTTTGAAGGCGACCACAAAGCCGCCCTTGAGGCGATGGCGCCGCTTCTCACCCAGTCCGCCCCAGCCCATGATTGCGCGTTCATGGCGCGGGTGACCGGCGCAGCCTATGGCGAAGCTGCGTCCCGTCCATGGCTGGAACGCGCGGCTGGTGCCGCGCGCGATCCCGACCCTGGCGTTGATGGCGTATACGACCTAACCCGTGAAGGTTGGGCCACCTTGGTTCGTGAATACATGGATCATGGGCGCCTCGCGCCGCCACCTTTGGAGGGCGTGGCCCTTGGGTTGCCGACGGAGGAAATAAAACGCCTCGCAGCGCCTTTGGCCGCCTTGGCCGGCCCGACGGCAGCGGAGACTGAGCCGGCGCCATCGGCGATGGATGCGATTAATAAAGCTGTCTCTGGATCAAAGCCTGAACCGGCGGCCGATCCTGGTGATAGTGCACAGGGCGCGTCAGCGGAGGAAAACAGCGCGGCTGACGAGGCTCTCGTATTAGAAGCAGAGGCGAAAGTTAGCGTTGCCGACGGTGACGGCGCCGACAACGCCAGCCAGATCGCCGACAACGACGAGGGCATCGAGACTGACCCAAAAATTCAAGAGGAAGATGGCGAGGTCATAAATCTCTCGTCAGCCGATACGACACCTCCCGATGAGCCAGGGGATGCCACGGCTGACGGCTCCGATTCTAATCGCCAAACAGGGTCCTAATAGGCAATCCGCAACTCTCCAGATGGTCATGGCGCAGTAAGGGATTCTTAATATCCAGCCGCGTTAACCCTTTGGAACCGGCCGGGCGGTAGCATCCGGCTGATGATCAATTCTTTGCGCCATGCTGTTTTAAACGGATTGCCGCCGAACCGCCCATTTTGGCTGGCGGCGTTATCGGCGATCGCGTTTTTTACCGCCCTTGGCGTTTACGCCGCGATGGGCGCTTTCGCCCTTGTTGTGGCGCCGCCCTTAGGCGCGATCTTCATTGCCCCAATCATTGTCGGCGTGCTCGCGATGTGGAGCCAAGGGCTCGCCTTACCACGCGCACCCTTACGCCTTGGCGTTTATGTCGGCGCATTTTTGCTCGTCCTTTGGCCGGTTTATATGCACGTCAAGATCGGCCCCTTACCGATCCTGACCCCGCCGCGCCTCGTTTTCTATACCCTGACGGGCGCTTGGGTCCTGGATATGCTGCGCTCGCCCCTGCGGCGCGGGCAGTTTGTCTACGCCGTTCGCCGGGGCGGCTGGATTTCTTTTTGCGTGTTCGGAATGTTCGTCCTTGGCGCTCTTAGTTTGCCGCTGGCCGAAGGGCGCGCGATTTCTGTCCCCGAATTCGTCCGCCAGACTATTATCTGGATGCTGCCTTTTTGTGTGACCATTACCTATATCCGCCGTCCGAGCGAACTGATGACGCTCGTCAAAATATTGGTGGTCGCCGCCATTGTGTCAGGCGCCATCGCCGTTGCCGAAACGCTCAGCGGAACCTTAATGGCGAGCGTTCTATCGCCCCTGATTTCCGATAGTGTCGAATGGTTGCGCAATGTCCAGGCGCAAAAAATACGCGATGGCGTTTTCCGCGCCCAGGCGAGCCATACCCACCCTTTATCGCTCGGCGAATTCCAGTCGATCATGGCGCCCTTCGCTGTCGCGTTTATGCTGGCGGCAAAGCGCGCTCCGGCCAAAGCATGGTGGGCGATAGGGCTTGCGCTCATTCTGGCGGGGGCCGTCGCGACGAGTTCACGCGCGGCGTTTCTTGCGATCATCGTTTCCATGTCAGCCATGGGCGCGGTCCTCGGCGTCCGACTGTTTCAACGCGCCGCCTATTCACCGTTCCGCCCGTTGGTCGGTCTCGCCGTGCTCGCGATGATCGTTGCGTCGCCCATCGTGTTAATCGGTGCCCAGAAATTTATCTCAGGGGAAGGCGGCCAGAGTGCGTCGAACTCCTCCCAGGCGCGTATTGATCAGATCACACAAGCTTGGCCAAAGATCCTTAAGCGTCCCGTCGGTGGATATGGGGTTGGGCGTTCGACCAAAGTATTGGGGTTTTGGGGCCAAGGCCTGACCATCGATAACTATTACCTTAGCCTCGCCCTTGATCTCGGGTTGCCGGGACCCCTCATGTTCATCGGCATTTTTGCCGCTATGGGATTCTCGGCGATGCAAAGGTCTCGCGATGGGCCGACGCTGCATCAGTTGATGTATCTTGCCTTTGCGGCAAGCGCGGCGGGTATTGTCGTCTGTCGCATGGTGTTGTCGTTGACGGGGAATCTCAGTGTCTATTACGTATTAGTGGGCGCTTTTGCCGGCGCGAGCGTTGCGTATGGTCGGCGCATGCGAAAGAATGCGCGCTTTCATTAGACCCTCTTTCTGACAGGCATAACCTCCATGACCGCTGACTATCAAAACAAATGGGCGCTGATCACCGGCGCCTCGGCCGGTATTGGCGCGACCTTCGCCACCGCCCTCGCGGCCAAAGGGGCGAACCTTATTTTGACCGCCCGGCGCGCTGACCGGCTTGAAGAGTTGGCGGAAAAATTACGCAATGATCACGGCATTGAGGTCATGACGATCTCCGCTGATTTATCCGATCCGTCAGCGCCGCAACTTTTGGCTGATGACATCGCAGCGGCTGGGCGCACGGTTGATATCTTGATCAACAATGCGGGCTACGGGCAGCCGGGCCATTTCGAAGAGGTTGACTGGACCGTCCACCGTGACTTTCTTGAACTGATGGTGACGTCATACGCCCATCTGACGCGCCTTTTCTTGCCAGGGATGCAGGCCCGAAAATGGGGGCGCATCATTCAAGTGGCGTCATTGGCGGGGCTCGTGCCGGCCTCGGCGGGGCATACGATGTATGGTCCCTCGAAAGCTTTTCTCGTGAGTTTCGCCCAAGCGCTGGCGGCGGAAAACGATGGCAAGGGCATTCACGTGAGCGCTCTTTGTCCCGGGTTTACCTATTCAGAATTTCACGATGTGAACGGCACGCGCCAGCTTGTCTCGAAGATGCCGCGTCATATGTTTATGGACGCAGCACCGGTCGTTGAGGGCGCCCTTGATGCTGTTGAAAGCGGCCATGTGGTCTATGTGCCAGGTGCTTGGAACAAGACGGTGGCGTGGCTTATTAAAGCCCTGCCGCGCCCCTGGGCGGCGGCGCTTGTGAAGCGCCAATCGAGCGGCTTTCGCGCGCGAAAAGAGTAGGCCTTGTTATTGCGCCGCTTCGTTCAGCGCCCAATCATATTCATAGCGATTAATACGGCGCTTGCCCTTTAAGGCGTCAAGTTTATCGCCTTCGGCGTATTGACGGATATGATCGAGAACGGCGGCGCTGTTTTCGCCAAAATCCTCTTGATACCATCCATATATTTTTGACGCGATAACACGGCGACCATCGGTGCGGACACCGCGCGGGTGCATGACATAGGCGCGCGCGGCGTCATCCAGCATCGTATCGACGTTTTCGCCGGTATAGGCCTTAATGCTTAAATTCGGGCATCCGATCGATGCGCAGTTCACGGCGTAATGGATACGATTATCTTTAAAGACGGGGCGGATGACGCCGTGCTCAATCTCGTTCAGCGTGAAGGCTCTACCGCTGACGGTGGTGACCGGAGTGTCCCATGGGTCGTCAATGTCTTGGATGCTGTCCAACGGGTAGTTCTCAAGAATCAATCGGATGGTGGCGGCGTTGTAGAGATTGATCCAAAACGCGAGTTGCTCATCAGAAGCCAATTGTTCGATCTTCACCGCTTCAAGGGATTTGATATAGGCGTTCAATGCTGCGGCGTCATCTTCGCTCACCGCGCTATATCGGATTTTATTCACGCCATCAGGTGACTGAACAAGGTATGCGCTCAGAAACGCGCCCCACGCGCTATGATCAATAACCTCCGTAGACGCTTCATCGCTCACCACGAAATCGGGATCGACAAGTTCGGCCTTCGGCACAAAATTTCGTTCCACCCAGATCGGGGCAGCTTCCCCATTCAGGGGTGGGGCAAACAGAAGTCCGATCGAGGCGGCGAGAATGACGGCGGTGCGGCGCGTAACCATGGGCAAAAGGCCTTTTTTGAATCAGCGAAGAAGATGACGCTTTATGTAGGCGGTTGTTTGCAAAAGCGGAATCAAATGGACGTGAAACATTTGTGATCCTCAGGCGCTAAAGCGTTTGACGGCGTCGAGGAATTCATCAACTTGTTTGTGTGTTGTCGCATAAGAACAAATCAATCGCTGCATGGCGCCATCGGCTGGGTCCCCCGGGGTTATCCATGGATAAAATACGCCGCCCGCTGCCCGCAACTTTTCTGCAACGTCGCCGGGGAATGATGCGAAAACTTCATTGATTTGTGTTGGGTACCAGATTTTGCATCCTGGTATTTCAGCAATGCCGTTTGATAGGCGCCGCGCCATGGCGTTGGCGTTTGCGGCGAGGCTTAACCATAATCCGTCCTCTAAATAGGCGTCGAATTGGGCGGCGATGAACCGCATTTTCGACAACAAATGGCCGCCCCGCTTTCGCCTGAAGATGAAATCCTCCGCCTGCGCTTTGTTGAAAAAAATCACGGCCTCGGCCATTAGACAGCCGTTTTTTGTACCGCCAAAAGAAAGAACGTCGACGCCAGCGCGCCACGTTACATCCGCTGGCGAGCACTCTAACGTTGCGATAGCATTTGCAAACCGAGCGCCGTCCATATGATTTTTAAGCCCAGCGTTTCGGGCCGCCTCACATACCGCCGCAACTTCCGCAGGCGTATAGACAGCGCCGCATTCGGTCGCCTGCGTGATGGATAATACCTTCGCTGGCGCGCCATGGGGCGGGCGTTCTGGGAAACCGCCTAGCGCTTTTGTCACGCTCTCAGGCGTTAGTTTGGCGCCGCGCCCCTTTATGGGCAACAGCTTCGCACCGCCGGTATAGAACTCGACCGCGCCGCATTCATCCATCTGGATATGGCTTTCCTCATGGCAGAGCACCATTCCATATGGCGGGGCGAGAACGGAAATCGCGAGGGCGTTCGCCGCGCCCCCTGTTGGGACGAAAAAAACGGCGACGTCGCGTTCAAACAGTGTGCTGAATTTTTCTTCAACTCGTTTCGTCAACTCATCGCCGCCATAGGCCGGCGCGGCGCCGTCATTCGCCCGCATGACGGCGTCCATGATTGGCTGCGCCGCCCCCGCCCAGTTATCGGATGCAAAATTCATGATGGCGTACCCTCTGTTATTTTCCGGTTGCGGTTCGTGATCGACGCAACGGCGCCATGGCGATGACACCTATTATGGGCCCAAGGGCAAGGAGAAGGAAAGTTCCTGGCCAGCCGACAACGTTCGCCACAAGAGGCGTCGCCTGCACGGTCAGCATGGTGAGGGCGAAGCCAAGGGCCGTTTGAAGCGTCAGGAGGGCGCCGGCGCTTTGTGCGGGCGCGGCGTCGGCGACAAGGGCGGAGAATTGCGCGGAGTCGGCAATTACAAATGCGCCCCAAAAAAGCGTGATGATGATCAACAAGAATGGCGGGCCGTCAAAGAACAAAGCGGCCAGAACCGCCATGCTCGCTGATCCGACCATCGCGACAATCGTTGTTTCCGCTTTGCCAATGCGATCGGCGAGCGCCCCGGCGCCGACGCATGCGAGCGCGCCAATGCCGATGACGAAGAATGTAATGAGCTTTGCGATGGCTTCGGCGCCGTCGATATTCTTCGTGCTGAGCGCCGCTAACAAGGCGGCCCCGATCCATGCCCAAAATGCGTATAACTCCCACATATGGCCGAGATAACCGGTGTAGGCGAGGCGAATACGCTTATCGGTCCAGGCCGGCGCCAAATCGGTAAAAGAGAATTTTGGCGCTATTGCGTGGTGGGGCCCAAGGCCGGCGAATAATGTCAGCACACCGCCAATGCCAGCCGCTAGGCTCGAGAAAAGAATGGCGATGCGCCAATCGGCGCCGCCAAAGAATGCAAGGAGATGGGGGCCGGCCGAACCCAAGGTTAAGGCGCCCACCAGTAATCCAACGAGTAATCCCCGATCCTTATCGCCCCACCCAACGGCGATCTTCATGCCAACGGGATAGACGCCGGCTAGAAAGGCGCCGGTCAATGCGCGGGACGCGACAGCCGCCATACTGTCAGCTTGGACGATGAGAAGAATGGCGTTCGCACCGCCGGCCAACAGGGCGCTGCAGGCGAATACCCGGCGCGGGTCAAAGCGATCGGCGATACCGAAAAACGCATAGATTAGAGCGCCGATCGCGAACCCGCCTTGAACGCTGCTAGAAAGAAGCCCCGATTGAAAAGCGCTCAAGGACTGTTCGCGCACCAAAGACGTCATCACAGCGGATGAAGAAAACCACACCGCCATGACCAAGGTTTCGGCGATGATCAGAAGGAGAAGGGAATTAGTTTTGACGGTCATTTTGGCGACGGGGCATCGCGCCCGCTGGCGCTGGTTGGGTGGTGCTTCTCACCGCCATATCCGTTTACGGCGCAGGTGCGTGGTCGCGCAAAAACGCGCTGAAGCGTTCCGCCGCGTCGGCGGCATCGTCCGCGCGATACCAATGGGTAAGGTCCTCCGGCAAGTTCGGATTGTCAAAGGCATGATCCGCCTCAGGATAAAATACCTCTTCAATCGAGACCCCTTTTGCCGATAATTTAGAGAGCATTCTGCGGCAGGCTTTATGATCGACGATGGTGTCTTGTCCGGCGATGAGCGCCAGAATATCTGGTTTTTGCGACCACGCTTTCACGCGCGTCCGCGCCCCAAGTCCGCAATAAGGGTAGAACAGCAAGGCGCCTTTGATCTCAGGCCAGGGACCGGGGACGTCTTTCAGGCTTGTCGGGCGCGCTTTCGGCCCCATGGTAAGAAAATCCATGATGGTCCATGCCCCATGAGACCACCCGGCGAGGTAAATTTGATCGGGGTCTGCGGCGCCCGTGGACAGGGCGAGATTGACCGCCGCGAGAATGTCGGCGGCGCGCTCCTGGCCGATCAGCGCTTTACCCGTACAAACCTCGGCAATCGCCTGGTCTCGATCAATGTTGCGGGGGGCGTGGCTATCCACAATCACCGCCATATATCCGGCATCGTTAGCGCGCTCGGCCCAGGCTTCGTGGGTCGTGGGGTTCATGCCGCCGCATCCGTGCATTTGGATTAACACCGGCGCCGGGTTTTGCGGGGATGCGACGGCCGGGGTTTTGACAACCATAGCGGGCTGCACCATGGCTGATAGGTCTTCATAGCTCTTCGCTGGCGTCATCGCCCCGCGCACGGCGAGCAACGTTTGTTCGCCGAAGAAAAAGGCGATTATCGCGGAAAAGAAGCCGACGAGAGCAAATTGGATGATAAAATTTTTCATATCGCAAAGCCTTAGCCGGCCGCGAAAATTTCGCAATAAGCTTCAGCGGTTGTTGGCCCGCTCCCATAGTAAAAAGCCCGTCATGCTCTCGCATAACGGGCTTTTCAGAAGGTTGTTTAGCGACGCTTAGTTAGCGAGCGCTTCTTTTTCTTCTTCGTCAGCCATAGCGGCTTTTTCGCCGGCTTCGTCGGTTTCAATAGCGACGAGTTTCGCCGTACCGGCAGAGCCGTTGTCTGCCGTGTAAGCGGTTTCAAAACCAACTTCTGGCGTTTCCTGAACTTCAGCGAAGGTGACGCAAAGCTTTTGTGGCTCGTCAGCGACGACGTCGGCGCAAAGCGTCTTGGCTTCTAGGTCCCAGGTGTACGTGGCGGCAATGTCGCCAGGGCCGGAGGCCGTACCGTCCGTGTTAAACGTCCAAGATTGCACCGTGCCGCTTTCTGCGTTGGTGAATTCAATCGTTTGCGAGCCAGCATGAGCGGCGGTGGCGGCGAGAGCAGCCGAAAACGCGAGCGCGATCAACTTTTTCATGGGTAAAATCCTTATCAACAAAAGATATCTGATCAGTCCGTTTTGGGACTTTTGAAAAGCGCAGTTTGTTTGACGTGTGATTGCAACGCCATTCCCCCCGCGCGAGCAGTTGCTTATCAGAGGTTGCACGCTGGTCGGAGTTAAGTTTTGAAAAGGTTAATGAAAATTAACAAAATATTCTGTTGCGTTGGCGAAGAGCAACCCGAAACGGGAACGGTCGACCTAGAGAGCGCCTAAGAAGCGATCCGCGAATTCATAATGCGATTCAACAAGATGCTCTGCGCCGACGGCCAGTAAACGCTCGCCGTGACCATCATAGATATGGCCGCCGCCCAAAAACCCACATACAGTCATGCCAGCGGCGACGCCGGCTCGGACGCCGTTTTCTGAATCCTCCAACACAAGGCATCGGTGTGGCGCGACGCCGAGTTGCGCGGCGGCGTGGAGAAAAATATCGGGCGACGGTTTGCCGTTCGCCACAAGATCCGCGGAGTAAACATGGGGCGCGGCGATATCGTAAAGACCCATGCGGGAGAGTTTTGAGGCGAGATATTCTGCGCCGGCCGAGGACGCGACAGCGATCGGCCGCTTGGCAGACGCCTGTGTGAGGGCTTTGTCAGCGCCATCTACGATCGCCAGGCGGTGGCTCTCGCGACGGCGTCCTTCCATGATGCGCGCTTTAAAGTCTGGCGGCGGGTCGGCGTTGAAGGCCTCGCGGTAATCGCTCTTTAGCGCTTCAATAAACGCCCCATCATGCATGCCAACGAACAACCGCACATAGTCCGCAGGCCCATAAATGAGGCCCATTTCTTCCAACGCCTTTCGTTCGCCATGGATAGAGATGACCTCCGAATCGACGAGCACGCCGTCGCAATCAAAGATAATGGCGTCGAAATTCATCATCGGGTTTTATCCGTTTGGCGCTTCACGCCGCTTCCGACCGCGCTTTGTTCTGGGCGGCAATGAGAGGGTCGAAAATGTGTTTTCTTAAATGGGCGATAACGGGCACGACAACACCGTCCCCGGTCAGGTGATACGCCTCATTATATTTTTCGGGCAAGAGATAACTGTCCGGTAGACCCATCAACCGCGCCGTTTCGCGCGGTGAGATTAGCCGTGAACGGATTTTATCTGCGTCAACAAAGAGCAGTCGCTGCCGGCTTGACCCGCCCGCGGGCGTTCTAAGACAGCCGGCCGTATCATCGAACCGCACTTCGGCGCGCTGACGACGCACCCCATCAACGATGCGGGTGCGCTTGTATAACGCGCCAACAAACTCACGGGTTTCTTGGGTCGCGCGTTGTTTGATTGCAGCGACTTTTTCTGCGTTTTTCGGCGACATCATATCCAATAATGTCGCCGTGGCCTCCGGCGAATCCCACGCAACGGTATTGGGCGCCGGTTCGATAATGTCGCGCAGGGGCGGCGGATTTCTGCGTGGGCTCGGCAGGCGCCACCAAACCCAGTTTTCTTTTAAATCATCGGATAGCCGCCCATAGGCGCGTTCTAACGCTGCGCCGCGCCACAAAGGCGGCGCGTTGTCGGCGACAAGGTTTGCGGGCAATGGCGCGGTTTTTTTGAGGGCGATGAGGAAGACCCTTGGTCGCGACTGGGGGGTGAAATGGACGGCGTCGATAACAAGCGCGCCGCATCGATATCCCTCCTTGTTGAAGGCGCGCAGAACCATCTCGAAATCCTCGCCGCCGCGGGACGACAAAAAGCCGGTGACGTTTTCAAGGGCGATAATGGCTGGGGCGCGGCCCGCCTTGTTCAGGTTTGTTATCAGCGCCCAGAACGACCAGAAAACACCAGAACGCGCGCCTTTTAGGCCTGCGCCGACGCCGGCGAGGGACAAGTCCTGACACGGAAAAGACGCCCAGGCGACGTCGGGCGCGCCCGGTAAATCGGCAGCGTCCAAGGCGGCGATATCGGCGAGGATGAAATCATCGTCGCCCCAATTCTCCCGATAGGCGCGCGCTTTTTTCTCACTCACATCATTCGCGAGGAGGCATCGCCAGCCGGCGCCGAACCCGGCGCGGGCCATGCCCCCGCCGGCGAAAAACTCATAGTAAGTCGGTTTTGTCATAACGCGCTTTATGGGCCGAACCGCCGAGCCTTAGGATCAAATGTTCATTAGCCCTGTTCTTTCTTGGCTGTGTAGCCTTCGCTGGAGGCTTTGCCCGGGGACGAGGGTCCGCTATGAAGCCCGTCTTAAATCTGCCCCTCTCACAGAAAGAACCTGAATGTCTCGTATCGCCGCGTGTTTCGCCGCTCTGAAAAAAGAAGGGCGCGCCGCCTTTATTCCGTTCATCATGGCGGGCGATCCAGATCTAAACGCCTCTACCCGGATCCTGCATGGGCTGCCAGCGGCCGGGGCGGATCTCATCGAGTTGGGGGTTTGTTTTACCGACCCCATGGCCGACGGGCCGGCGATCCAGGCGGCTGGCATTCGTGCACGCGAAGCCGGGCAGACCTTGGCGAAGACCCTCGATATGGTCCGGGCCTTCCGCGCCAGCGGGCAAGAAACCCCGATCATCCTCATGGGCTATTTCAATCCGTTTTACGCTTATGGCGTGGCGCGGTTTTTGGACGACGCCAAAGACGCAGGGGTCGACGGCTTGATTGTGGTTGATTTGCCGCCGGAGGAGGATGACGAGTTTTGCCTGCCTGCGAAGAAGGCGGGGCTCGATTTTATCCGACTTGCGACCCCAACGACGGACCAAGCGCGCCTGCCCGCCGTTGTGCGGAACGCCTCTGGATTCATCTATTACGTGTCTGTCGCCGGGGTTACGGGGGCGAAAACCGGGGCGGAATCGGATATTTCTTCGGCGGTAAATACCTTGCGGGCGGCATCCTCGCTGCCTGTGGCTGTTGGTTTTGGTGTCAAAACGAAAGAAAAAGCCGCCGCCATCGGCGCCATTGCAGATGCGGTGGTGGTAGGATCAGCTTTAGTGGAGCGCGTCGAAAACGCCCTTGCCGCAGAGGCTGACGCCGCCAATATTGCAGTAGAAGACGTGCTTAGCCTGGCGCAGGAAATCAGCCAGGCGGTGCGGGACGCCCGTCTATAACGCTATTAGCTTTTGGCTTAAGGCTTTTCGGCTAGGGTGCGGAAGAACTTGTAACGGAGAATAGAGGCCATGAACTGGCTTTCAAATTTGACGCCGCCGGGCATCAAAAACATTTTCAAGCGCGAAGACGACAACGCTGACTCCTTGTGGACGAAATGCGGTGGTTGCGGCGAGATGGTGTTCGATCGCGACAAAGAAGCGGCGCTCCATGTTTGCCCTTCCTGCGGATACCACATGGCGATCCCCGTGGAGGATCGGTTCAAGTCTCTTTTTGACGATGGGGCGTTTGAAGACTTGGCGGCGCCCGAAGCGCCATCGGACCCGCTGAAATTCCGTGACGATAAGAAATATGTCGATCGCTTACGCGACGCCCGCAAGAAGACGAACCAGAACGACGCGATGCGGATCGCCGCCGGCAAGCTGGAAGGGCGCGATCTCATCGCGGTTGTTCAGAATTTCCAATTCATGGGCGGATCCATGGGGGCGGCCCTAGGCGAAGCGATGCTTGCCGCCGCCGAAGAAGCGATAAAGCGCCGTGCCCCTTTGATCGCGTTCACCGCATCAGGCGGCGCGCGCATGCAAGAGGGCATTCTCTCGCTCATGCAAATGCCGCGTACAACCATCGCGGTTCAGATGATGCGCGAGGCGGGCCTGCCGTTTATCGTTGTGTTGACCCATCCAACAACCGGCGGCGTCACCGCCTCCTTCGCGATGTTGGGCGATGTGCACATTGCGGAACCAGGAGCGCTTATCTGTTTCGCTGGTCCGCGGGTGATTGAACAAACGATCCGGGAAAAACTGCCGGAGGGCTTTCAGCGGTCTGAGTTTTTGAAAGACAAGGGCATGGTGGACATGGTCGTCCATCGCCATGAATTGCGCGGCGCACTGTCAAAACTCCTGCGGGTGTTGATGAAAAATAAAACCGTGGCACAGGTCACACCAATTGCGCCCCCTGCTGAGGGCGATGCTCCGTCTGAAGACAACGTTGTTCTTGATAAGGCCGCAGAGTAATCCAGCGTTTCTCCCCGCTCGGCGCTGAATCGATCGACAGGATAGCGCCGCCGGTCAACTTTGCGCCTCGTCTCATGGGCGCGCTTAAGGCTCTCTATGGAAAAGCTGGAAGCCTATTTTCGTCGGCTTGAAGCGCGGCGACCGTCTTTCATTGACCTTGGCTTGACCCGCGTGGTGCGCACCTTGGAAGCCTTGGACCGTCCGCAAGATCGCTGTCCGCCGGTTTTCCATATCGCCGGCACAAACGGGAAGGGCTCTACCATGGCTTTCCTGCGTGCGATTTTGGAAGCGGCCGATTACAACGTTCACGGATTTATCTCCCCTCATCTTGTGCGCCCCACGGAGCGGATCGTTTTGGCGGGTGAGGAAATAAGCGAAGATTATTTTATCGAAATTCTTGAGCGCGCTGACGCTGCGGCGGGCGATGAGCCGCTGACTTTCTTTGAGACGATCACCTGCGCTGCGTTTATCGCCTATGCCGAAACCCCGTCGGATTTCCTCCTGCTGGAGGTGGGGCTCGGCGGGCGGTTGGATGCAACGAATGTGCTGACCCGGCCGCTAGCCTCTTTGGTCGCCGCGGTGGATCTCGATCATCAGCGTTTCCTAGGGGAGACGATTGGTGAAATCGCGCGGGAGAAAGCCGGGATCATGCGCAAAGGCGCACCCGCCGTCATCGGCGCCCAGTCGGCTGAGGCGATGGCGGTCTTGGAGGCGTGCGCCGCTTCAACCGGGGCGACATCCTTCGCCTATGGGGCCGATTGGACGGTCTGGCCAGAAAATGGGCGTCTCGTTTATCAAGATGACCGGGGCCTCAGCGATTTAAACCCGCCGCGCCTTACGGGCGCGCACCAATATTTAAATGCCGGTCTCGCCATTGCGGCGACACGGGCCGCTGGCCTTGATTTGACAGAAGAGGTTCTATCCAAAGGATTGGAAACGGCGACGTGGCCGGCAAGACTCCAGCGACTGAAGCGCGGGCCGTTGTTGGATCTTATTCCGTCAGCGGATGGCGGTGATGAACTTTGGTTGGATGGCGGACATAATCCCCATGCCGCGCGCGCATTAGCGGCGGCTCTTGGTGAATTGGAAGAAAAAGACCCCAAACCCCTGCTTCTTGTCGCGGGCATGCAAGAGGGAAAAGACGCCAAAGGATTTTTTGAGGTCTTCGCCGGCTTAGCACGGGGTGTTTACACCGTGCGGTCAACCTCAGGATTGGCGAAAGAAGCTGGAGACCTTGCTATGGCGGCGATGGAGGCAGGGCTCAATGCGGCGCCCTGCGCCAATGTTGAAAGCGCCATAAGAGAAGCGCGCCGGGTGGCGAACGGCCCCGCGCGCTTTTTGATCTGCGGATCGCTTTATTTGGCGGGGGATGTTCTCAAAACCCACGCCTGAATGAAAAAAGACCGATTTTTAGCCTTAGGCCGTTGGGGCTTTTTCAAGCGCCAGGGCTTGGCGAATCCAAGCTTCGATGGCGGATTTTGGCTTGGCGCCAGATTGTTGGGAGAGCAATTCACCATCCTTGAATATCATCAGTGTAGGGATGCCCCGCACGCCGAATTTGCCGGGTGTTTCGGGATTTTCATCGACATTCATTTTCGCAATGGTGACCTGGTCGCCAAGTTCGCCCGACAGTTCTTCAAGGGCTGGGCCGATTTGCTTACAAGGGCCACACCATTCCGCCCAGAAGTCGAGCACGACGGGCTTAGATGATTGCAGAACGTCAGTTTCAAATGACGCGTCGGATATTGCTGTCGTCGCCATAATGCGGCTCCTTTTAACTCGAATGAGCGTTGTCATTGATGATGGCGCCTTAAGGGCCGCCATCGCTTTCGGTAACGGAAAATAGAGCGCCCATTCGCGATATCAAGGATAGGATGACGTGACTCACGCAGATTATCACGCAACTGTGCGCTCTAGGGCGCTAGCGATCAATTTTTCTGGCAAGGTCATTAGCCGCGCTTGATAGGTCCATATGATTGCCGCCTCGATCGGGCGGCCTTTGAACGCCTCGGCGGCGTTGAAGATAGACCCGGCAAGCGCCGCATAGGCGCCCATTTGCGCCAGATACGCGTCGGAGACGTCTTCGGCGCGAGCGGGAGGCGGGCGATTGGTTTTGTAATCGATGAGAAGGATCCGGTCCTCCAGCACCGCAAGCCGGTCGATCTGCCCCACGACCATTATGTTGTTTGGGCCCAACCGGCCCGCAATAGGCGCTTCAGCCCTGCTCATAGGGCCAAAGGCGGGGGCGAAGGTCGGGTCGTCTAGGATCGCAAAGGCTTCCTCGCGCCATTCATCGCGCACGCTAGAGGGAATGTGACCGGCCATCCGGGCGAGAAGGGCGTCGGCCGCGAAGATGCGGGTCTCCCGCTCACCAGTTTCATCTGGAGTTCGCCCAATCTCCGGAAGCAGCTCTAGCAACTTGTGAATGGCTTCTCCGCGCAAGAAACGATCCGCCCCCACAAGGGGGCTCGCAACGCCGCCGTTGACCGCCGTTTCATCGTTGACGGAGGAATAAGGGTCCGCTTCGCCGCTGAGTTTGGAGGGGGCAAGGCGCAATGGCGCCCGCTCAGTTGGCGCAGGCGTTAGAAGCCAGGGTGGTGGTGCGGTCGGTGGGGTTTGCGTCGCCGCCTCAATTGTCTCTTCTTTTGGGGGTGCATTTTCTGTGGAAGCGGGGCCGCCATAGGCGATGCGACGCACCGGTTCATCCCAGAGCGTCTCGGGCGTTGTAACCTCCGTAGACAAATGATCAAACGCATCCTGCGCAAGGGCGTGCCAGGTCTTCTCCGCCGCCGTCTTTGGTTTTGTCGTTTTCTTTTCAAGGCCGCAGATATAAAGTCGGTCCCGGGCCCTTGTCGCGGCGACATAAAGCAAACGGCGATACTCTTCCAGGCGTAGTGTTTTTTCTTTGGCGCGCGCCGTCTCCATTGCCGCCGGGCTATCGTCTTTGCTGAACGAGAGGGTGGGTAACCCCGCTTCCCCAAGGTCGTACAAAGGGCCTGTCGGTAAATGTTGGCGGTGGCCGTCAAGAATGAAAACGATATTCGCTTCTAGCCCTTTTGATTTATGGGTGGTCATGACACGGACAAGGTCTGCTTTTTCGCCCGCGTCTCGGCTGACATCCCCGGCGTTTGCCGTCACCCAATGGATGAAGCGCCGTAAGGAACGGGCCTCCCCGAGCTCGTGCCCATGGGCGAGGCGGAGGAGTTCTTCAATTGGCGCAAGGGTCGGCGCGCCAAGGCGGGCGGTTATTTTTTTCCGGCCCGAGGGCACACCCCTCTCCAATAAGTGATGGAAAAACGCCGCCGCCCCTTCATGTAGGCCAATATGGCGGGCGGCGGCGATGTCCGTCACGGCCGCGCGCCAATAGGGACGCTCATCAGCGCGTTTGCACAACGTCGCCCAAAGCGTTCCTTGCCGGCCATGGGCAAGGGGGAATAGATCCCCATCATCGGTGAAGTTGAAGAACGGGCTTTTTAGAACCTCTGCAAGGGAGAGGTCATCCCCGTCAAAAAGCGCCGCGCGGGCATAGGATAGTAAATCCGCAACGCCCTGATCCTCCAATAGTTTCAATTTATCGGCGCCAGCGACGGGTACGCCCGCCTCGCCAAGGGCGCGTATCATTTCATGAAAAAGATCACTCCTACTCTGTGTAAGGATTAGAATATCGCCCGGTGTGATGCGCTTGCCCGAAGCCAAAAGCCGCGCGTTGGAATCAAACCAATGACGAATGGTCTCCGCCACCTTCTGGCTAAGGCGGCGCTCCGGGCTTTCGGTGGAGAGCTGATCAAGGGGCGCGTCCCAAGGTTTCAGATCGTGCTTTTCTCCGGCGGGGGTCAAAGGCCATAATTCAACGAGCCCGGCTTCTTCGGCGCGATTGGCGCCGTGTTGTAAGGGGTAGTCGTTGCTGACACCCTCCAAAACTAATGGGTCGTGGAAGAGGGCGTCCACAAATTTCAGTACTGGCGCCGTTGTCCGGAAAGAGAGGGTAAGGGGCAAGTTCGCAAAGGCGGCGTTCGCGCTTGTGATCGTCTTGCCGAGGCTCAATCCTTTTTCATCGAACAACGCCGCGTCTGCGCCTTGGAATGAGTAGATGGATTGTTTTTGATCGCCGACCGCAAAGAACGTGCGCGGGCCGGTGCCGCTTTCATGGCGCCCGCCATCGCCGGAGAAGAACTCTTTCAAGGGCGCTTCGATCACGCTCCACGCGGCGGGGCTTGTGTCCTGGGCTTCATCAAGTAGGATATGATCAATACCCTGATCGAGTTTGTACATCACCCAATCGGCGTTGGTTTGCGTGAGAAGGCGTTGAGCGCCTGCGATTAGGTCATCAAAATCAAGGGCCGCGCGAAAACTCTTTTGGGATTGATATTGTTCTAAGGCGTGTTGCACGAGCGTAGAGAAAGCCATTGTTTCTAGGAACAAGGCGGCGGCTTTCATGCCATCGGCAATACTGACAATATGCTGCTGCAAATCGGCGGCGATCCCTTCCGCGCCGGGATCGGCTTTTTTTGCCGGGTTGTCGCAAACATTGGCCCTCGGTTTTCCTTCTTGTGTCAGAAAAACCGCAACCAAATTTTTGTACATGGTCTCAGGGTCGGTTTCCTTCAAAAGGGCGGTGATCGCCGCAGCCTTTTCCAGCGCTGTCTTTCCACCCTGTTGCAACGCATCACGTAACCGGCGAAGTTTATCATGATCGATGTTCGCAAGCCCGTCCCGCCAGATACGATCGATTGGTTTTCCAACCGTGACGTTCAACGTATTTGCAAGCGGCATTTCATCAATAGGCTGATGAAATCGGTGTTGGGGGTCCTTCAGCGCCTTCAGCATCGTTTCGCGAATTTTATCGCCGCTGCGCTTTTCCCCGAGAGTGGTGATCGCTTCTTTTATGGCGGGGTCAGGCGCGCCGGCCGTAAGGTCAATAGCCGTATGACGCAGGGCCTCAGCCTCCACATCGTCAACAACCACAAAGCCCGGCGGTGCGCCAGCCTCCAGGGGGAAGCGCCGTAAGACGCTCTCGCAAAACGAATGGATCGTCTGGATCTTGAGGCCGCCGGGTGTTTCAAGGGCGCGGGCAAACAGGCGCCGCGCCCGCGCGAGCGCGGCATCATTGCGGGCGGCTGACGTTTCTTCGCCTTCCAACGCGATGAGTGCTTTTTGCAAAGACACATCATCCAAGAGCGCCCATTCGCCAAGGAGCTTGAACAACCGCTCGGCCATTTCGGCGGCGGCGGCTTTGGTGAACGTGATGCACAGGATTTTTGACGGCGGTGTGCCGGTCAACAGGAGCCGTGCTACGCGGTCGATCAGAACACGGGTTTTCCCCGACCCCGCATTGGCGCCAACAAAGGCTGATTGCGCCGGGGAGGCGGCGCTTTTCTGATTGCGAACAGTTTCCTCATAGAGAGAGCGCGCGTCCGTTGCTGGCGGTGATGTCGGGGTGTCGCTCATGCGTCATCGCCCCCCTCGCCAAGGGCGCCCCATTCTTTGCGTCGGGCGAGTTGATCGTAGTCGCCAAATTGATCTGTAAACTGCGGATGGGGCTGGGAACGATAGGGCGTTGACGGGTCGTCAAAGGCGATGATGAGCTCGCGAAGGCGCATCGCCGCATCGGTGATGGCATCGCTCGCCTCTTTGTTTTCCAGCGTGCGATGGTTTTCCGATGATTTTTCTCGGCGGTTCAAAATCCGCATATAGGCGTACCCGGCAATCGGCGCGGCTGACACATCGGGAAATCCGCCCTGTTCTGCAATGAGCGCCGTTAGCGGTAACTGGGGGGAGAATTTCTTGTCCTGCTTGGCGGAGGGCGGTTCGCCTGATTTATAGTCGAACACCATCAGGGCGCCGTCATGACGCTGATCAATGCGGTCGGCCTTTGCGCGAATGATGAACGGCGGTGACAAATCGGCAAGGGGTAGCTCGCCTTTCTCTTCCAGGACCACCGGCTGGCCGAGGGCGCGATTTTCCTGCTCGAAGGTGATGAACCAGTCGAAGGCGCGTTTAATGCTGGGCGCCCATAAACTGGCGTCAGCCGACGTCAGGCCAAAATCTGGCGCTGCATTTGCGAACCGAGATTGAAGATCCGCCAAGGGCGCATCGCTCGGCAGGCCATCCCGCGCGGCCTTCTCGAATACATCATGAAGAAGCGATCCCATCTCCCGTTTGCTGAAGGTTTCCCCCGGATCATCGAGCTTTCTAAGGCTCAAAATGTGTTGCGCATAAACGGCATAGGGGTCACGCAACCACTTTTCGATGCGCGTTACGTAGAGCGCTCTGGGGCGCGCCTCGACTGGCGGGCGCGGCATGGGCGCGCCGACGGGGGTCGGCCTCTCTTCGATATCTAGGCGCGCAATCGCGGTTGCGGGGATTTGGCTCTCTTTCACCGACGCAAGAGAGGCGTCGGCCCCTTTGAGAATATTCTCCAGACGGACGAGCCAGCGAGAGGGCTTGGCGGGCGCGCCGTCCCGTTCTTTGGCGCGGGTCAAAATGACCTTCGATTGGGCGGCGAGTTGGGAAAAGTCATGGGCGGCAAGGCCAAGTCGGCGTTCGGGCGAGGGCAGGCCCACATCGGCCCGCATTGGGCGCGATAAGAAAGGATCGGTCTCGGCTTCGGCCGGCCATACGCCTTCGTTCAATCCGCTTAAAAGCACGATGTCCGCCGTCTGCATTCGGGCCTCAAGGGGACCTAAAATTGTCAGACGTGGATGATTTTGATGGTGACGGACAACCGCGCCCATAATGAGGGCATTGAAAATTTCGGCGTATTCTTTGGCGTTTTCACCAAAGCCGCTCGCCGCCAGGGCGTCTCCCGCTCGTTCTATTTGCACAAAGAGCTTTGCCGCCACCTCTCCGTCTGCGCCGCGCCAGGGAAGAACGGTGGCATCCCGCCCTCGGTCAGCGTTGGTCTGTCGACCATCCTTTGCAATGATTTCCGCCATCGTTAGATGGGCGGTGACATGGGAGGCAAAATCGCGCGCAGTGCGGTCCGTATCGATCGCTTTTTCCAAGACCGATAAGATGGGCGCGGCGCGTTCTTTCAACGCCGCCGCTTTGGCTTGGGCGCCCTGGCGGGCGATTGCCTCAAATTTCCGCCAGATGCCGCTGAGGGCGGACTCATCCGGCGCAGGCGGGGTTGGGGTCAGGCCCCGCAACCCTTCATCTAGGGCGCCAAGGGCAGTGGCGCGTTGATCATCGCTGAGGCCAAATCGCGCCAATGGGTGACGCGCCAGGGCGAGGAGCGCCACCGCATCCGACGGATTGGCGCGCCATGCAGCGAGTAGCCTTAAATAGACGCCGCATGGGCTGTGCTGAAAGGGCGTACCCGCACTATCATCTAGTGTCACGCCCCAGCGGCGCATTTTTAAGGCGACCCGCCGCGCGAGGGTGCGGTCGGGCGTCACTAACATGGCGGTTTTACCGGGTGTCTCAATGGCCTCCCGCAGGAAATAGGCGATGGCGTCGGCTTCGCCGTCTTCGTTTTTCGCCTCGACAATAGAAAGCCCGGTGACGGCCTTGGACAGGCCTTTGTCTTCGGCGGCGAGTTGTTGAGACAAATCCCGCCAATCATCCGTCGCGTCCGCCGGACGCAAGGCAAGCGACAGCAATTGTCGGCGCTCTGTGCGGGCGCGGTGATCGGCGCCCTGAAGCGCTGGAATGTCTTGCGGGGCGAGGTCTATTTTTTCGAGCAGTGCTTTCAGCCCGGCCTGGGGATGGGGGTCATCAATCTTCTCCCATCCTGTTGCGTCAAGGTCTTTGTCGAGGCCCGGTAAAATGACCGCGCCCTTGGGCAGGCCCGCCACCGTCTTCACAAGTCTCGCCACGGCGGGCGCGCTTGCGGTGGTCCCCGCGATCATCACCGGGTGGGTCGGCGGCGTCGTTTCCCATCTTTGTCGTTGCCGCTCGATCAAGGCGGTGCGTCGCGCTGTCGGGTCCATCAAACCGTTCGCGTCCAGATAAGCGGGCCAGGCCTCGGTGACGATTGAAAGAAACTCCAACGATAACGCCCAATGTTGGGCGAGCGCTTCGGGCGCGGCGTCTTTTAAGCGATCAAAAGGTATTTCTTCCGTATAAAAAGAATCAAGCAATTTGGCGAGTTCGCGCGCCGCGCCGAGGGCGCCCGGCCAATTTTCCTGACCTGCAAAGGACTTGTTTCGGGCCGCAACAAACCGGGCGAGGGTCATAATTCGTTGAAAGGGCGAGATCGCCGGCGGCAAGGCGGCATCGTCCTGGGGGTGGTCCGGCTGGTCCAGGCCGAGCAACCCGTCATTATCCTCGTCGATATCACCAAGGGGCCTTAAGGTCGGCAGCAACAGCGCCTTCCTCTTAGGATCGACACTCAACAACGCCTCCCCCAGGCCCCGGGCGGCCCGACGCGTTGGGGTCAAGATCACCGCATCCGACAAAGCGATGGGATCATCACCGATGGTGTTGAGAACCGTCGCCGCCAGAACCGGCAAAAACGGATCGCCGGCATTGATGGTGAACACCCGCAAAGGCGGCGTTGAATATAAATCAGTAAGCGTCATTGATACCGGCGATAGCATGTTGCGGCAAACGCGCGCGCTCGCGACGTTGCCGCGCTATTGTGCCCACCATTGGCCCAGACGCCAAGAGAGAATGAGTAGGGTGTTAGGGGTTTGCGGAAAACCACGCTTCAGCGGCGGCAAGCCCTTCCGGGTCGCCGACATGCATCCAGCGGCCATCATGGACAACGCCATGGAGCCTTCCTTGGGCGGCGGCCTTTTCCCAAAGTATTTTGGTCGAAAACGGTCCATCGGGCGTGTCGTGAAGGAGGCTCGTTTTGATGATCTGCAGTCCGGTGAAAACAAACTCAGCCGTTGCGCCAGTGCGCCATGCCAAGGGGCCGGATGAGACGCCGCCGCTCTCGTCATTGCCTGCGATATCGAAGTCACCTTTGCCGTCATAGCCGGACGTCGCCGTCGGCGGGACAAGCAGCAGCAACGCATCCATCGTCTCGGGGTTCCAGGCATTTCGCAGACGCTGACAGGGGTCGGCCCCATCGCCGTCGATCAGAATTGCATCGGTGTTCGTGCAAAAAACAGGATCGTCGCCAAGCAAGCCCCATGCTTTTTTGAGCCCGCCGCCTGTCTCCAGCAAAAGCGCGCGTTCATCTGAGATGGCGATGTCCGGCCCCCGGCCTTGTTCGCTGCGGCCCTTAATATGAGTCTCCATCTGATCGGCAAAATAGTGAACATTGACGATGGCCCGTGCGACGCCAGCGGCGTCAAAACGGTCCAACGCAAAATCGATAAGCGCTTTGCCTGCAACGGTGATGAGAGGTTTCGGTTGATGATCCGTAAGGGGACGCATGCGCGTGCCAAGCCCTGCGGCGAGAACCATCGCCCGATGGGGCGTGATCGGTTTCCCAGCGCCGGTCATTGCGTGATCTGTCATCGCGGAAAACCGATATTGAGGGCGGCGACAGCATCGGCGACGCCGGCGAGGGCGGGATGTTTTAGGTTGTTCGCGAAATGGGCCTCCACCCGCGCCATGAATTGTTCATAGCGGGGTTTGCCATCTCTCACGATGAGGCGGGCGAACACGCCAAGGATCTTCGCATTGCGCTGGGCGCCGAGGAGGGCGTAACTCTCGCGAAACGCCGCTTCGTCGAAATTCACCTCACCCGCCATGGCGGCGCAATAGCGTTGCACCATAGCTTCGGCGAGGGCGGGGGAGACGTCCCGGCGGGCGTCCTCAAGCAGTGAGACGAGGTCATAGGCCGGTCGGCCAAATAGCCCATCTTGGAAATCAATCACGCCGACCCGTTGGGCGCCCGATCGTTCGGGCAGCCATAACAAGTTTTCCGCGTGGTAGTCCCGCAAAATGATCGTCGATGGCGCGGGTAAAGACGTAAGGGCGGCGCTCCATGCGTCTTTGACTTGTTGGTTGGCGTCTTGGGGCGGTGCGGTTTTGGTCCGCCAGGGCGCATACCATTCGGCGAGCAATTCTACCTCGGCGAACATCGCCAAGGGATCATAACTCTGCATGACGTAGTGGTCTGTATGCGGTGGTTTTAGATCGGTCTGGTGGAGTTGAATGAGGGCATCAATGGCGCACTCATAGAGGAGGCGTTCATCGGCGCCGTCTAAAATCACCCGCGCGTAAAGATCATCCCCCAGATCTTCAATCAGCGCAAAGCCCAATTGTGGATCGGCGTGGTAAATGGCGGGGGCGGATAGACCAGCGGTCTTCAACAGATCGGCGATGGCGAGAAATGCATGCAGGTTCGGCCCGGCCAACCGCGCCATGGCGTTGTAGCCTTTGCTGCGCCGGGAAGCATCGTCATCTTCTGGAACGCAGGCGGCAGTCTCCGCCCCGAGGGGCGCATTCATCAAAATGGCGGTGCGCTCGCCGAGGCTCAATCGTTCATAGGAGCGCGTTGAGGCGTCCCCAGCGATCGCGGCGGCCTTGGCGTCTCCCCATTTTGCGTCTTGCAAAAAGGCGTGACGCTCCTCGGCTCTTGTTCGTTGTGCGGGTGAAGTCTCTGTCGTCATAGGCCGTCAGTTATGCGGTTTGTGATATTGCTTTAGCGTTAAGGGTGTTCAGGCGTGTTTTCCACGGGGCGGGGCCCCAACAACGCACAAAGCGGGCGTCGTCTTTTTTCTCATCCGGGTCAATCCTGAGGAGAAGCGCCTCTGGCGGTAATCTATCTGCGATACGCTCTCCCCATTCGATGAGGCAGGCGCCCTCGGAAAAGGCTTCTTCGAGTCCTAGTTCATCGGCCTCGTCGGGGTTCTCGAGGCGATAGAGATCAAAATGCCATAGATCAAAATCGGGCCCCTCATAGGGGGTTACCAAGGCAAAAGTGGGGCTTGGCGCTTCGGCCGCGCCGGTCATCGATTGGATAATCGATCGGGCGAGGGATGTTTTACCGGCGCCCAAAGGGCCCGATAAGACGATGACGTCGCGCGGCGCCAGCACCGCCGCGAGGGCGGCGCCTAACCGCGCCGTGGCGGCCTCGTCAGGCAATCGAAAAGTTGCGATCGGGGCGGTCATAAGCATGATCGAATTGACCTTGTCAGCCCTCTTCGTCCAGAACGATTCATCAGAAAGCGTGACTAGGTATGGAAAGAATTCTTATCATTGGGGCCGGTCAAGCCGGCGCGCAAGCCGCCGCATCATTGCGCCAAGTCGGCTTTGAGGGCGAGGTTGCTTTGATTGGAGAAGAACCCGCGCCGCCCTATCAACGCCCGCCCCTATCAAAAGCATACCTAATGGGCGATCTAGCGGTTGAGCGCTTGTTCCTGAAGCCCGAAAAATTCTACGCCGATAACGCGATCACCCTGATGACGGGGCGCCGCGCCATCAAGATTGATCGCGCGGTGAAGCAAGTCGCTCTCCAGACGGGTCAAGACGGCGCCGTTGAAGAAATCGCCTACGACAAATTGCTGTTCGCGACCGGCGCGCCGCCGCGTCGATTGCCGCTGCCGGGGACGGATCTTAAGGGTGTTCACTATCTGCGCACCCTCGCGGACTCCGATTGGCTGCGGCCTATCCTCTCCCAAGCGGGACGGGTTGTGATTGTCGGCGCCGGCTATATCGGTTTGGAAGTCGCCGCCGTCGCCCGCAAGGCGGGGCGAGAGGTCACCATCATCGAACGGGCCGAACGCCCGCTCGCCCGGGTGGCGGGGCCTGAACTTGGCGGTTTCTTTGAGAAGCTTCATCGCGACGCCGGCGTCGAGTTCCGTCTGAGCGCGGCCCTAGAAGGCTTTGATGAGAAAGATGGCCATGTCTGCGCCGCGCGCCTTAGCGATGAGACGATCCCCTGCGGGGCGGCGTTAATCGGGGTAGGCGCGGCGCCTGCTACGTCCCTCGCCGCTGAGGCTGGGCTCGAGATCGATGACAGCCCCATTGGCGGTATCATGGTTGATGAGACGGCTGTGACGAGCGATCCCGCGATTTGGGCGGCGGGCGATTGCGCGAACTTCCCATCGCCGTTTTTTGGTCGTCGCATGCGCTTGGAATCTGTGCCCAACGCCATCGAGCAATCGAAAGTGGCCGCGGCCAATATGGCCCGCCGCGATGATGAAAAAGACCTTGCGAAAATTTATGATGCGCTGCCTTGGTTCTGGTCCGACCAATATGACGTCAAACTCCAGTCGGCGGGGCTTGCCGAGGGCGCTGACGAGGTTGTCGTACGGGGGATTCCAGGCGGCGACCAAGCGAGCGGCCATTCGTTCTCCGTTTGGTCGTTAAAGGATGGCGCGCCCATCGCTGTTGACGCTGTCAGCGACCCTGTTTCCTTCGCCATGGGCCGGCGGCTTATCCCCTTGCGACAGCGCGTCGAGGCGAAAAAGCTTGCTGATCCTGAGTTTGACCTTAAATCACTGCTTTCCTGAGACTTGGTGCGAACGAAGAAGAGCGAGCATGGCGAAAATCACCTATATCGAACACAATGGCGCGGAGCATGTCGTCGAGGCCGAAGCCGGCGTTTCCGTGATGGAAGCGGCCGTCAAGAACATGGTGCCCGGCATCGATGCGGATTGCGGCGGCGCCTGTGCTTGCGCGACCTGCCATGTTTATGTCGATCCAGCCTGGGCGGAAAAGGTTGGCGCCAAAGACGCCATGGAAGAATCCATGCTTGATTTCGCCGGCAGCCCCCAAGAGACGTCCCGCCTCTCCTGCCAGATCCGCATCACCGATGCGCTCGACGGCCTGATCGTGCGCTTACCGGAATTCCAAGGCTAAGCCGCCCGGGCGCGCCCATCCTAACGGGCGTTGACGCCTTGCCTCTTATCGTCATCCATGGCGAATAGGCCCTGGGTGATGAGGAGTAAGAGCGGTGTCGGACAATCCGGAATTCATCGGTGATTTTGCGCGGGACGGCTATGCCGTCATCCAAAGGGCGCTAACACCCCAAACTGTCCGTATTGTCGAACAATATTCGCAGTTTCTGGAGCGCTATCATCGCGAAGCTATGATCGATGAGACCACCCTAAAGGCGCGGGGGCGGTACGTCGATCCGCTGGGGGAGAGCATTCTGGCTGACCTCACGCCATTGGTCGAACGAGCCGCCGGTGTGACGCTCTTCCCGACCTATTCATTCTTGCGGGTTTACCGGGCGGGGGCGGAGCTAAAAAAGCACACCGATCGACCATCCTGCGAGATCAGCAGTACGCTTTATCTTGGTGGGGAGAGCGATGATCCGTGGCCAATCCATGTTGAAATCAATGGGGAGGCGCGGGCCGTGCCGCTTGAGCCAGGCGACTTGATGGTCTACCGCGGCGTGGATGTGCCCCATTGGCGGGATGTATTTCAGGGTGCGCGCTCGGCCCATTTATTTTTGCACTTCGTCAACGCTGACGGCGCCTATGGGGATCTTGCGTTTGATCAGCGCGAAGGGCTGGGCGCCCCGCCACGGGTGGCGGCGCCGGTAAGGCTGCCGTCGACCCCAACACCTACGACCCCAACACCGACGAACCCACCAGCGACGCCCGCGCCATCATCGCCCCGTCCATCTCTGTCTTCGGGACAATCGCCGAAGACATTGACTGTTGAATCCCTGGTGGCGGACCCGTCGTTTTGTTTGACGGCCCTCGATTTAGAAAAAGGCGTCGCCATCTTTCGTCAGATCGATGAAAGCGTCCCACCGGCGGGGTGCGCCCTCGCCGATAATTATCCCGGTTCCGCCATTGCCCTCGACAATCTACTGCAACAAAAAGTCGATGAGTTATTGCCGACATCCGCGCCGATGAATTTTATTTGGACGACGAACTACAGCCATTCCAGCCTTTTTGCGAAAGGGTTAAACACCGCAAACGGATTATTTCTCTATCATGAGAACATGGCATTCTCGCAACTCGCCCAGCTAAAGCGCGCCATCGACTTTGGGCAATCTAAGATCCCCGTCACAGCCTGGCGCCGTTTGATGAAGGTGATGCTGGTCTTTCTTTCTCGCGCGTTTAAATCGGGCGATCTGGCGATGTCGAAAGAACTGCCGGTTTCGACCTACATCATGGAAGATTTTCTAAACGCTGATCCGCGGTATCGGGGCGTTTTTGTACACAACTCGTTGGAAGAGTTTCTCGCCCAGTCGTTGAAACAAGAGGCGCGGATCAATTTAGCCCGGGGCCGGGTCGCGCAATCCTATATCGACTTACCCTCACGGCCGGAATTTGTAGGCGTCGACCCGAAACAACTGTCCGACGCTGAGGTGGTCGCCCTTCATTGGATCTACGTGATGTCATCCCTGGCGCCGGTCCTTCGCGGCAAAGATGATCAAGGCGGTGACAGCCGGGTGCGTACCCTTAACAATCGCGCCTTTATCTCCGCGCCGGGCGTCGCCTTGGAAAAAGGCGCCGCCTTCTTTGGTCGGCCGGGTGACAGGGCGGCGTTTGAGGCGATCGCGACGGGGCCGGTCTTCGCTGAACACGCCAAGACGCCGGGTCAACCGTTCACCCTCGCTGACTATGAAAGCGGGTTAGCGGCGGCCCGTGCGGCCCATGGCCCTGCGATACAAGAAGGGTTGCGATTTGCAGAACCCATCTTGGCGCGCATGACGGTCCCCGACCTTGATGCGTTTTCTCTTCTATAGAGACTTGACGCATCGGCCTGTTCGCGATGCGATAGGCTGATGAAGCATGCGGCCAAAAGCTTAACCCCAATGAGCGCTCATATGCAGGGCGCGCGCCCTGATATGACCGTGGCGGTGACCAAAGGCGCAACACGCCTTTTGTACGATCTTGGCTACGCGGTGATCCACGAGTTTACCCTGCCCAATGGTCGCCGCGCGGATCTTGCCGGGCTGGATAGCAAAGGACGTCTCGTGATTGTGGAGGTCAAATCATGCGAGGCGGATTTTGCCGGTGATCATAAGTGGGCGGAATATCTCGAATACTGTGATCGGTTTTATTTCGCTGTCGCTGAAGGCTTCCCGCGCCATATTTTACCGGAAGGCGAGGGCCTTATCGTGGCGGATAATTTCGGTGGCGCGGTGTTGCTCGATTGTGTCGACCGTCCATTGGCGCCGGCGCGGCGGCGTGCGTTAACATTGCAATTTGCGCGGCACGCAGCGTTTCGACTGACGGGTTAAAATGGCCGATAAAACAACGAGCGGAGCATCATGACGCCCCTCGACGAAACCCTGGCGCATCTCGCAAAAGAGGCTCAAGCCTTTGAAGATCCATGGTGGATCATTGGCAGTGCAGCGGCTCACATTTGCGGCGCTGATATTGGCCAGGCGGCGGATGTTGATCTCGTCCTCAGCCGGCGTGATGCGGTCATGGTGCTTGAGCGTTGGCAATCTTTTGGCGTGGTCGAGAGGCCGCTTCCGAGCGATCAGTTCCGAAGCGCAGTGTTCGGCCGATGCCTCGTCTTTTCCAAGCCTATTGAAGTGATGGCGGGGTTTGAAATGGTCCTTGACGGTGAATGGTGCGCCATGGAGCCGAAGACCCGGGTTGAACATGAGGTTCCGGGCGGTGCGCTTTTCACGCCATCGGTTGATGAGCAAATATCCCTGTTGTCGATGATGAACAGGCCGAAGGATGCTTCACGTATAACGGCATTGCGGCTATTAATATAAACACTGCATTATGTGTAAGGGGGATCAATGCTCTGGTTTATTTTCATCCTAATCATGCTCGGCGCCGGCGTTACGGGGTGGATGGGGTACCAACATACCTCATACAGTAAATCCGTAGAGAAAAATTTGGCGACAAGACGCACCCACTACAGTCGTTTACGCCTGGCCCGCGAAACAGATAAAGAGCGAGCGGAGAAAACAGATAAAGCAAAATACGCCGACATTTCCGGTGGACGATAGCCGGTGGCCTCAACGATCGACGTAAACCCCTGCCGGTGCTAAACCGACTTCTCCGCCCAAGAGCGATGCTCAAAATCGAGGTCGTACGCGGCCATCGCGGCGAGCGTGACAATGTCGGAAACACGCGCGCCGATTTGGGTGATCTGTACAGGCTTTGAAAGCCCGACGAGTAACGGGCCGATGACCGTCATTTCCGCGAACTCGCCAAGAAGCTTGGTTGAAATCGCCGCTGAGTGAAGGCCTGGCGTGATGAGAACATTCGCCTCGCCCGTTAATCGCGAGAAGGGGTAGACCGACCGTACGCCGGGGTTCAGCGCCATGCGGGGCGTCATTTCACCCTCGTACTCGAAATCAACATCGTCGCGGCTATCGAGGATGGAGACGGCGCCGGCGGCGCGCCGCGAATGGTTTGAATCCGGATTACCGAAATTGGAATAAGAAACAAAAGCGACCTTCGGCGTCGTGCCCAGACGGCGGGCTGCATGAGCGGCTTGCATGGCGATTTCCGCCATCACCTCGGAGGACGGCAATTCATGAATATTCGTATCCGCCACAAAAAGCGTCCGACCCTTTGAAAGGATGATCGACAAGCCGATCAGCCGCTCACCGGGGCGGGTATCAAGGACGAGGCCGATATTATCGAGTGCCACGTTGTAGTGACGGGTGACGCCCGTCACCATGCCGTCGGCGTGGCCATGGGCGACCATGCAGGCGCCGAAGACATTCCGGTCTGTATTGACGAGGCGTTGCGCGTCCCGCTCCAGCATGCCGCGCCGATGCTGACGCTCATAAAGGTACTTCGTATACGCTGGATTATGGTCGGAAAGGCGGGCGTTGTGAATCTCAAGATCGGCGTCAGCGGGAAGGCCGGCGTTTTTCAATCCTTCTTTGACCCGTTCTTCCCGGCCGATAAGGACGGCTTGGCCGATGCCTTCTTGTTGAAAGGCGTAGGCCGCACGAATAACCGATTCCTCTTCGCCTTCGGCGAAAACAATGCGCTTCGGCGTCTCGCTAGAGCGTAAGGTTGCATAAATCTTCTGGGAGAATGAGGCGGATGGGTCCGTCCGGGCTGCGAGCTTTTGACGATACGCCTCTAAGTCCTCGATGGGCTTGCGGGCAACGCCCGTATCGGCGGCGGCTTTGGCGACTGCTGGCGGAATTTCTGAGATCAGCCGCGGATCAAACGGCGTCGGGATGATATAGCCGGGTCCATATTTCAAGCGCTTGCCATAGGCGGAGGCGACTTCATCCGGCACATCTTCCCGGGCGAGTTTCGCCAGGGCTTGCGCGCAGGCGATCTTCATTTCTTCGTTGATGGTGCGCGCACGCGCATCCAGGGCGCCACGGAAGATATAAGGAAAGCCGAGGACGTTGTTGACCTGGTTCGGATAATCGGAGCGCCCGGTGGCGATGATGGCGTCGTCCCGCACGGCTTGAATTTCCTCGGGTCGGATTTCCGGCGTCGGGTTGGCCATGACGAAAACAATCGGGTTCTTCGCCATGGATTTGATCATGTCTTGCGTGACGGCCCCGGCGACGGAAAGGCCGATGAGAACATCCGCCCCGTCGCAAGCCTCGGCCAGGGTGCGTTTGTCCGTCGAGATCGCATGGGCGGAGCGCCACTGATCGAGGGGGCGGCCCGGATGGAGGACGCCCTTTGAATCGCAGATAAGGGCGTTTTCATGGGGAAGACCCATGGCTTTAATCAGTCCAATGACGGAAAGGGCCGATGACCCGGCGCCCGAAACGGCGACGCGAACGTCCTTGATGGACTTGCCCGTGATGTCCAGCGCGTTCAGCAACCCGGCGGCGGCGATGATGGCGGTGCCATGCTGGTCGTCATGGAAGACGGGGATATCCATCAGCTCCTTCAGCTGTTGTTCGATAACAAAGCTGTCGGGCGCCGCGATATCTTCCAGGTTGATCCCGCCAAAGGCTGGGCCCAGATGTTTAACGGCGTTGATAAATTCTTCCGGGTCCTTGGTGTCGACCTCGATATCGACCGAGTCGATATCCGCGAAGCGTTTGAACAGAACCGACTTGCCTTCCATAACGGGCTTTGACGCGAGGGCGCCCAAATCCCCGAGGCCCAGGATGGCCGTGCCGTTGGAAATAACGGCGACCATATTCCCCTTCGATGTGTAGTCATAAGCGAGGTCCGGGTCCCGGGCGATTTCTTTGACGGGGACAGCGACGCCGGGCGAGTAGGCGAGGGAGAGATCGCGCTGGGTCGCCATCGGTTTTGTCGGCGTGATCTCCAGCTTGCCGGGCTTGCCATCGCGCTGGTGGAATTCTAGCGCTTCTTCGTCAGTGAATTTTGTATTGTTATCGTCCATGGTGGTTTGGCCAGCCTTTGCGCGGAAGGGGGTGAGGGATACAGAAGAATAGATCTTTGCGTATCTTTCAAATGCCAGCCCGAACCGTTGGCGGCAATCCGTCTGGCTTGGTATTTTGGCCTTTTTGCCTGAAAAATCGATTTTGTAGGGGCGCGCGCTGAGCTTGCGAACACGCCCCGCCATGCTTAGCTTTGTCACCTGCCGCGCTAAGGAGCTCCCAGCCAGATGTATATCCAGACCGAAGACACGCCAAACCCGCAATCCATGAAATTTGTCGCTGATCGCGCCGTGCTGGGGACCGATGCGGAGGGGCGTCCCGCCCTTGGGCTCGACTTTCCAACGCCGGAGACGGCCGCCGCCTCGCCCCTTGCCGAAGCGATCTTCGCGATTGATGGCGTCACGGGGGTTTATCTCGGCGCGGACTTTGTCACGGTCACGAAGACCGAAGCCGTTGAGTGGTTGCATATTAAAGCGTCGATCTTGTCCACGATCGCTGATTATCTGAATGCCGGCTTGCCCATCATGAAGGGCGATGCGGCTACCGCATTGGCTGACAGCGCCGCGACGCCTATCGAGGATTATGAAGGCGAGGACCGGGAAGTCGTTGAGCAAATCGTTGAACTGATCGACACCCGCGTGCGCCCGGCGGTGGCGGCCGATGGCGGAGACATCGTTTTCAAACATTACGAACCTAAAACCGGCGTCGTGTTTGTGGCGCTACGTGGCGCCTGCGCCGGTTGTCCGTCCTCCACCATGACCTTGAAAGCCGGCATTGAGAATATGCTGAAGCATTATGTGCCGGAAGTCGTGAAAGTCGAGGCGGCGGCGTAGAGGGCCGCCCGCCCTAAAGCCCACGCCTCCTCTCTAAAAAAGAGCACGGGAGATCACCGACAATCCGCGCTGTACTCCAAATTAAATGAGAAAGAGAATTTTATGAGCGACAAAGTTTACTCCGTCACCAAACTCGTCGGGACGTCTTCCAAGTCAATTGAGGACGCGATTGATAACGCCATCGCGACGGCGAGCAAAACGCTGCGCAACCTCGACTGGTTTGAAGTGAAGGAAACCCGGGGCTACGTGAAAGACGGCAAAGTCGCCTATTACCAAGTCAGTATGGAAATCGGTTTCCGCTACGAGGATCGTTAGACTCGGGATCGTTTAACTAGGAATCGCTGAAACTGGGGATCGCTGGAGATTATCCCGCTTGGCGATCACGCTGCACTAGGGCCCCAATGCGCTATGAGATTTCTACTTTTCTTGAGCATCGTCGCATTCACCGCCTGGGGCTTCTTTCGGTGGCGGCAACACCGCGCCAAAGCCGAGTTGTTATCCGCCCCGCTCACGGACACCCAGCGGCAGGTGCTCGCCGCCCGTGTGCCGCTTTATGAAAAAACCCCCGCCGAGCTGCGTAGTAAAGTCGATGGGAAGATCAATCTCTTTCTCGACCAAATAGAATTCATTGGCTGCGACGGTCTCGTTGTCACGGAAGAGATGCGCCTCCTCATTGCGGCTCAGGCTTGTTTGCTCATCGCCAACAATAATGCCTGGTATAAGGACCTTCGCACGATTTTAGTCTATCCGGGCGCGTTTCAATCTCGTCAAGCCGAAAGTGACGGCTACGTTGTGACCGAGCGCAAAGTAACCCGTGTCGGCGAATCCTGGATGCGAGGGCCGGTCGTTTTATCCTGGGCTCATGCCGAACATGGCGCGTTTGTTGATGATGACGGGCATAATGTCGTGATCCATGAATTCGCCCATCAGCTCGATGCGTTATCGGGTGAAACCGATGGCGCGCCGGTGCTCGGCGACGGCGCCGATGGCGCCCAAGCCCCCACCCAATGGGCGGCGGTTTTCCGGGAGGCCTATGGACGCCTAACAGAAGACGTAGAGGCAGGGCGCGAGACGTTTTTGGACCCTTATGGGGCCACCAAACCGGCGGAGTTTTTCGCCGTGGTGGTGGAGTTTTTCTTTGAGAAACCGGAAGAACTGAAGGCGCGTGAGCCAGCCCTCTACATCGAGCTTGTGGCCTATTTCGGGTTCGAACCGTCGGCTTAATGGACCCGTGGTCGCAAGGGCCGGTTGACCAGAGGGGCAGGAACAGCGAAGGAACATCATTTGATTCCTCGATGAAGACGCCTGTTGAACGGAGGTTAGCCCCATGTCCGACAAAATGATCAATGACGAAGCCTTGGACCTCATCTTTCGCTCAGCGCGCACGCGCAACGGTTGGGAAGAGCGCGATGTCTCCACCGCGTTGATCCAGGCTGTTTATGACCTGACGAAATGGGGCCCAACTTCGGCCAATTGTTCCCCCGCCCGGTTTGTCTTTGTCTCCTCGCCGGAAGGCAAAGAGAAGTTGAAGCCCTTTTTGGCGGAGGGGAATGTCGGCAAAACCATGTCGGCCCCGGTTTGCGTGATCATTGGTCATGACATGTCGTTTCCCGATAAATTACCGCAGCTCTTTCCGCATACGGATGCAAAGAGCTGGTTTGAGGGTAATGACGCGTTGATTGAAGAGACCGCCTTCCGCAACGGCACGCTGCAGGGGGCTTATCTCATGATCGCTGCCCGCGCGCTCGGGCTCGATTGCGGTCCGATGTCGGGCTTTGATAAAGCCGGTGTTGATGGCGCGTTTTTTGGCGGTACCAATGTGAAGTCCAATTTCCTCTGCAATATTGGGTATGGCACCGACAAAGATCTTTTCGATCGCAGCCCGCGTCTCAGCTTTGATGAGGCGTGCGAGATTGTCTGAGGCTTGCCCCAACGCAGCCGGTGAAACCCTCTCTGGAAGGTCTCGCGCTTGCTGACCCTCGGCCTTGATACCGCGTTGCAATCCTGCGCCGTTGCTGTCCTGAACGGTGATCAAATCTTGGCGCGGATCCAAAAACCCCTCACCAAAGGCCATGCGGAGGTGATCGCGCCGATGGCGCGCGAGGCCCTTTCCTTTGCGGGGGTAACGATCAAATCACTCGATCGCGTCGGCGTCGTTGTCGGGCCTGGCGGCTTTACGGGTGTGCGGGTTGGGTTGGCGTTCGCCCGGGGCCTTGCGCTTGGCGCATCGTTGCAGGTCATTGGCGTGAACGCGTTGGAAGCGCTGATCGAGACCTTTAGATCGTCTACGGATTGTAAAGGTCTTTTCGCGCCGGTTGTTGATGCGCGCCGCGGTGACGTTTTCTCGGCGCTCTATGATAGCGAGACGCCAATCGCGCCGGCGTTTTGCGATCGGCCCGAACAAGCCCTCGACCGGCTACGGGCGGCGGCGGCGGAACGCCCCGTGACCATGATCGGCGGCGGGGCTCAATTGTTGCCGCCGCCGCCCGCTCAATGGCGGCGCGGCGAAGAGGGCGATCTTCAAATTGATCCGGTGGTCGTCGCGCGGATCGCCATGGCGGCGCCCGTCCCGACCGCCTCCCCATCGCCGATTTACCTGCGCGCGCCCGATGCCGCGCCCGGGGGGCCATCCCTCTTTGAACAGATGATGGCGCCATGAGTGAAGGGGAAGCCTTATCTCGCCGGTCAATCGCCATTCGGCCGGCCACGCGCCAAGATGCATCCATCCTCGCCGCGCTAGAAGCGGCCGCATTCGGCGCGCGCAGCTGGGGCGGGGAAAGCGTCGCCGAGGGGCTTTCAACGAAGGGCGTTGAAGCGCTGTTAGCCGAGGAGAATGGGACGACCGCATCGTTCCCAGATCGTCGCGCGGATATCCTTCCCATCGGGTTCGCGCTTTGGCGCCTTTTAGGGGCGGTCGGGCGACCGTCAGATGGCATGGACGCCGAGATCCTCACCATTGGCGTAACGCCGACCTCTCAACGCGCTGGCGTTGGCCGCCTCTTGCTCGACCACATCATTGAGAATGCGTCTCAAATGGGCGCTGAAAGCTTGTTTCTTGAAGTGGCCGAAGACAACGCGCCGGCCATCCGACTCTATGAGGGCACCCGGTTCGACCGGGTTGGCCGGCGCGATCATTACTACCCGGATGGATGCGCCGCCATCGTCATGAAACGGTTGCTCCAGTAGCCCTCATCAACAGGGCGTATCGGGGTGTTGATTTGCGCCCAGTTTCTTTTTGTTGCGGGGGATGGGCGGCCTATGGTTTAAGGCGTTGTTACCGATCGAATATCCGCCGGTTAGGCCCATTTTTTTTGGTGTCGCTTGATGGCGGGTCTTCAGTCCGCCATCGTTTCGGCAGACTCATTTTAAGCGGGAGCCATTGCCATGGACCGTCTTGAGAAAATATGTGTTGAAAAAGGCATGCGCATGACCGACCAGCGCCGGGTCATCGCACGCGTCCTTTCGGTCGCGAGCGACCATCCCGACGTTGAAGAGATCCATCGCCGCGCGAGCGAGATCGATTCTAAAATCTCCATCGCGACCGTCTATCGGACCATGCGGTTGTTTGAAGAATCCGGGGTCGTTGAACGCCACGATTTCCAGGACGGTCGGGCGCGATACGAAGAAGCATCAGAGGATCACCATGATCACCTGATCGATGTGCGCTCGGGGCGTGTCATTGAATTTGTGAATGAAGAGATCGAAAAGCTTCAGGAGCGGATCGCTGAGGAGCATGGCTTTAAGCTCGTCGCTCATCGCTTGGAGTTGTATGGCGTGCCAATAAAAAAAGAAAAAGCGTAACGCGAGCGCCGTCGTCGAGCCGCGGGCTCTATTGCAAAAGGACGCTGCCCGCGAGCATCATCAGGACGCTGGCGGCAAGCGCAATCGCCGCGACGCCAAACACGACGAAAAAGAAGCGTATCGCAGAACCCTGGCCCATTGTTGGTTCCTCTCTCAAAGAGCGTTCGCAGACTATTCCCCGAAAACTCCCACGACAGCCATAAGCGTGACGAGATGCGCAATCCAAAGCAAGACGCAGTGCAGCATAAGCCGGTAGTATCTTCGTGATCCGACCGGCTGCTTCGCGTGACAATATTGTTAGGTTTGCCCGCAAGGGGCCCGCCGTCATCCAATGACGGGTGAATACGTCCCCAAAAACCCCAATTACACAGGATATTAACCCTAATATTGTCCTTATGGCCTCGTTTAGGCCGCCCCTTGCGGTGCGTAGGATGAGGGCCCTTGGGGGTGCGAAAGAAAAATCGCCAGAAAAAGTTTTTTTGCGCGCCGCGCCTTTTTTTCATTGCGTCGGCTTTGGCCGGCGTCGCTGCTGCCAGCGTAACGGGTTTTTCATTGGCATGGGATTCGGATGGCGAGTTTTCGCCAATGGCCCCAAACCTAGCGCAGGCGAGCGTATCGGCGCATCGATCCAACGCGGGCGAGACCTGTATTCACATCCCTTGCGAAGAACGGCTTCCCGTTCCGCCTAAAACGATCAAAAGCGAAGGGGTAACCTTGCGACTGGGAATGGCCGAAACAGCCGTTCCGATCCTAATGAGCCTGGTCACGCCGATAGAAAAACCGGCGGCCAACCCGATATTGAGGGCAGGTGCGCCGGTTGAGGCGGACGATCTTCTATTGAATACGGCAATCGATTCCTTGCCATTACCGGGGCCAGAACGCCTGGTTCCCGTTTCTACGTCGTCGCCAAATTCCACTAGAACGCAAAATGATGAACCTTCCGGGCTACAATTAGAGAAAAATCCTGATACTGAATTTCTAAGAAATGCTGAACCGAATGGAACTCCGAGCATCAGTAGTTCGCAAACGCGCGCAAGCCTGACAAACACATCCGCTTCCAACATAGGGCGTCCCACCGACCCTCAAACAATGACCCTCAAAGCCGCTGACGGGTTAAAGCTCGCTGAGGCGTTAGTCGAAAAAGGGGAGGTTGAGGCGGCCGAGGCTATTCTTATCAAGTTGCGTGATGCGAACGCGCCGAATGTTAATCAAACACAAGTTTCCTTTCTGCTCGGCCTCATTGCGTTCCAGCGTGAAGAATATGACGAAGCGGTCGCTCTTTATCGTGATATCCTTGATGATCAGCCAGCGCTCGTTCGGGTGCGCCTTGAACTGGCGCGCACGCTTTTTGCGCTTAAACGAGATCGCGTCGCGGCGTATCATTTCCGGCTCGCTTTAGCGGAAGATTTGCCCGAAAACGCAAAGACTAATATCCGTGTTTTCCTTGCCCTGATCGAGGCGCGCAAACAATGGCGCGTCAATGCAAGCGCCGGGATTGCGCCGGATACGAATGTCTCAGCGGGCCCGCGTGATCGTCAGGTGCAGATATTCGGTCTACCGTTCGAGTTAGATGACGATGCGCGCCAACGCTCCGGCGTTGGCCTGACGACCGCATTGAGTGCTGAGTACTTCCCCCGGATCCATAAGAACTGGCGATTAGAGGCGCGCGCGGGCGGGACGTTTACGGATTACAGCAATATTCGTTTTGACGATCTCTTCCTGTTTGGTGAGGTTGGTCCGCGTTATGAATCGAAGAATTACAGCGTCAGTGTTCTCGGCGCTTATAGTCGGCGGTTTTTCGGCGGTGAAGGGTTCAGCGAAAGCGTTGGGGTTAAGTCACTCGTCGGGTTAGGCGTGACCTCGCGCACCCGGCTTTTTCTTCGCAGCACGGCCTCTTATGTTCGGTACGATCTAAATGAATTCCGAAATGGGCCGGTTTTAACGCTAGGGGCGACGGCCGTGCGCGCGCTGAGCCGGGGCGCAACTTTGCGCGGCGGCCTGTCGGTATCGCGCGAGCAAACAGACAGCAACGTGTTGCGCAACACCCAGTTCATTGTGAACGGCGCCTATGGCCGCGAGCTACCTTACGCCGTCACGGTGCAAGCCGGCCCGGAAATTTATTGGCGTCAATTCGATACGAGCGATCCTGTAAACAATGACCTGACGCGACGGGATATCACCTATGGCGGATCACTATTCGTGACAAAACGCGATTGGCGGCTATACGGTTTCGCCCCGGTTGCGACCTACCAGTTCCTGCGGAATGAATCGAATGTCGACCGGTTTGACTTCACCCGGCATCGCTTGAATGTCAGTCTCACCCGCGTGTTTTGATTTGGGTTTTTGAGTTTGGCGGCATAAAAAAACGCACGCTTAGAAAAAAGCGTGCGTTTCGATTTGTATGAACAAACTAGCGTTGGTTAGTTCTGTGGTCCAACGAACCCGCCACTGGCGGCGAAGGCGCCGTTGGTGAAAGAAAACGTGCCGCCAACCTCAGCCGCTGCTGGACCAAAGAACGCGCCGGAGAAATTACCTGTCAGCATCGGGTCGGCCGTGCCGCCATCAAGGGCGCCTTCAAAAAAATTGCCGTTTCCAATGCGACCCGCCCCGCTTAAATCTACGAAATCGGGGAAAACATTTTCTCCGTTGACGCCAAAAACAACGAGTGACGTCCTGACATCCGCCTCAATTGCGCGCGTTTGAAAATTCACATTCAACGAAAACGTACCACGCAGGGCTTCGATTTCGTTTTCTCGTAACACATTGCCGACAATTGCGGCGTCGTACGACGCAGAACCAACATCGGGAATTTCCTCCGGTAGGGAAAGATTACCGAAGACAGTGACGCCAAAGTCGAAAGGCTCTCCTTGGGGCACCGTTGCGACATTTTCCCAAACGCCGAGGGTTACGAAATTCGTGTTGACGTTGATGCTGTTGCGAAGGAACAGCTGTTCGTAACTATCGCCATTTTCGGTCAAGTAGGTGAAAAAATCAAAATTATCGAATTCATCAAGCACCCCCGTTAAGGCGTCAAAGTAACGTCGAGCATCGGGATTGGTGTCCTCGCTAAGGGCGATCAGCGCAATGTCTGCACTGCGAATATCACCGGCGAAGGCATCGGGGTTAAAATCGACGCCTGTGATGCCGAGTTCCTGTGGGCTCGGGAAACGGTCTTGAAACGCAGCTAGATACGTTGCCTCACGGTCAAACGTGAGCGTCGGATCGTCGCCTGGCGGTGAGAACAAAATCGGCCCGACAGTGCCGACGAAGGATAGGGGCCCTTCGCCGATATTAAATGTCAGCGTGTTATCTGAGGCGCGATAGGCGACACCATCCGTCTGAACAGATGAAGCGGTCGTCACGGAGACGAACTCAAACCCATTTGTCGCGTCGTCTGGCCCATTTTCGAAAACCGTAAGGCCTGCTGTCAGCGCTGGGAAAACTTCGTCCCTGGCGGTGAAATTTAAGCTGTCGCCAAACGATAATGGGGCGAGCGTTGTGTTTAAGTTTGCGGCCGTTTGGGCCGGCGTATTAATAAATGGGTCCGGTCCGTCGCCCCCCCCCGTTGTTTGACAGGCGCTCAGTAATGCCGCGACGCTTACGCTCGCGCAAAAGGTGGATAGTCTCATCCCACTTACTCCCAACTACAGAGCCTTTTAGATACGGGAGGAAGGTGAAATTCTTCTTTATTGCAGCGCCAAAATGTGAAGCAGATTGGCAAGGATCGCGTTGTTCGACCATCGTCCAATGGGCCCGGCGCCGTCCCAGGGATAAGCGCTCAGCCGCCCGCATCGCCCGAAAGGGATTTAGGCTCAAGGGTCGCAGAACCGGTCCTTTTGGTCATTGTGTCATTTTCATCTCGCTTACAGGCCGCCAGACGCTTGCAGGGGCCAAGGACCCTTCCTATATCCCGGTCCGAAAGGATGCTGTTTTATTGAGAACAGCGCCCATGTTGGAAACAAGAATTAAGGAACCGCTCACCGTCCGGCGCTAAACGGATGGCGCGAAGGGATTTACGCAAGGCAAAAGCTCAATAAGAGCTTTCAAGGGATCGATCGGGAGGTTGCGGATGGAAAGCGACGCACCCTTTAATCATAGTCCCTGCTGGCGGCGCGTTATGTCCTGACAGTCATTTTAAAGGCCGCACGCCATTTGGCGGTTTGCTGCAAGGAGAAAGACCCTATGGGAAAGGTTATCGGGATTGACCTCGGCACCACGAATTCGTGCGTCGCGGTGATGGAGGGCAAAGAGCCGAAGGTTGTTGAAAACGCCGAAGGCGCGCGGACGACGCCGTCGGTTGTCGCGTTTTCTTCTGATGAAGAACGCCTGATCGGCCAGCCCGCGAAACGCCAGGCGGTAACCAATCCGGAAAATACTTTCTTCGCCATCAAGCGCTTGATCGGTCGCCCTTACTCTGATCCGACGGTTCAAAAAGACGCCGGCATGGTGCCCTACGAGATCATCAAAGCCGATAACGGCGACGCTTGGGTGGAAAGCCGGGGCGAAAAATACGCCCCTTCCCAGATCTCAGCCTTCATTCTTCAGAAAATGAAAGAAACCGCTGAAGGGTATCTGGGTGAGCCGGTGACCCAAGCCGTAATCACGGTGCCTGCCTACTTCAACGACGCCCAACGTCAGGCGACGAAAGACGCCGGTAAAATCGCCGGCCTTGATGTCTTGCGGATCATCAACGAGCCGACAGCGGCGGCGCTCGCCTATGGTTTTGAAAAGAAAGACGGCAAGAAAATCGCCGTCTATGACCTAGGCGGCGGCACGTTCGATGTGTCCATCCTTGAAATTGGCGACGGCGTTTTTGAAGTGTTGGCCACGAATGGCGACACTTTCCTCGGCGGTGAAGATTTCGACCTGCGCCTCGTCGACTACCTCGCCGACGAATTTAAGAAAGAAAACGGCATCGATTTGCGTGGCGATAAGCTCGCTCTGCAGCGCCTGAAGGAAGAGGCGGAAAAAGCGAAGAAAGAGCTTTCTTCCACCACCCAATATGAAGTGAACTTGCCGTTCATAACGGCGGACCAAACCGGTCCGAAGCACCTGACGATGAAACTTTCCCGCGCCAAGTTGGAAAGCCTGGTTGAAGATCTCGTCAAGCGCACCGTTGATCCGTGTAAAGCCGCGTTGAAAGACGCTGGTATTTCCTCCGGCGATATCGACGAGGTGATCCTAGTCGGCGGGATGACCCGCATGCCGAAAGTCCAAGAGACGGTGAAGAAGTTCTTCGGCAAGGACCCGCATAAAGGCGTGAACCCCGATGAGGTTGTCGCCCTTGGCGCCGCTATTCAGGCCGGCGTTCTGCAAGGGGACGTGAAAGACGTTCTTCTACTTGATGTGACGCCATTGTCCCTCGGTATTGAGACCTTGGGCGGTGTGTTCACGCGATTGATTGAGCGGAACACGACGATCCCAACCAAAAAATCCCAGACCTTCTCGACAGCGGAAGACAATCAGTCGGCCGTGACCATCCGGGTCTTCCAGGGTGAGCGAGAAATGGCGGCGGATAACAAACTCCTCGGTCAATTCGACCTTATGGGTATTCCGCCTGCGCCGCGCGGATTGCCCCAGATCGAGGTCACTTTCGATATTGACGCCAACGGCATTGTCCACGTCTCGGCAAAAGACAAAGCGACGAACAAAGAGCAATCGATCCGCATCCAGGCCTCCGGCGGCTTGTCCGATGACGATATTGAGCAAATGGTGAAAGACGCTGAAGCGAATGCGGAAGCGGACAAATCTCGCCGTGAAGGCGTTGAAGCGCGCAACAATGGGGAGGCGCAGCTCCACTCGATTGAGAAGAACCTCGCCGAACATGGCGATAAGATTGGCGACGAAGACAAGAAGGCCATTGAAGATGCGATGGCCACGCTGAAAGCCACGCTCGCGAAGGAAGATGCTTCGCCTGAGGATATCTCTCGCGATTCAGAAGCGTTAGTGCAGGCGTCCATGAAGCTGGGTGAGGCGATTTACGCCGCCGGCGCAGGTGACGATGGCGAGGCTGCGGCCGCTGCTGACGCCGCCGCCGATGCAAAAGACGATATCGTCGATGCGGACTTCGAAGAAGTCGACGGCGATAAGAAAGACTAAGCGCACCAGGCATTTTGACGGGTGGGCGAGGCTGTGTCAGTCCGCCCGCTCGTCCAGCCTGTGTTGGCTCTAAAATAGTATTCTCGCGGTGAAGCGAAGCCCATGACGGATGATCTCTACGCAACATTAGGTGTTGATCGCGCGGCAGATGACGGCGCTATTAAATCAGCCTTCCGCAAGAAGGCGATGCAGTTTCACCCTGATCGCAATGCTGATGATCCATCGGCTGAACAAAAATTTAAAGATGTTAGCGCGGCCTACGAGATTTTGTCGGACCCGCAAAAACGCGCCGCCTATGATCGGTATGGTCACGCGGCGTTCCAGAATAACGGCGCGGGCGGCGGGGCTGGCTTTGGCGGCGCTGGCGCGTTCTCCGATATCTTTGAAGATATCTTTTCCGAATTTATGGGCGGTCGCGGTCAGGGCGCGCGCGGGCGTGGTCCGGGGCGCGGCGCCGATCTAAAATACGCGCTCGATATCACCCTTGCCGAGGCGTTTGCGGGCAAAAAAGCTGAAATAAAAATGCCGGGCTCTGTCACTTGCGAGACCTGCGACGGCACTGGCGCAGCGCCCGGATCCGGCCCGACAACTTGCACCACCTGCAACGGCGCTGGGCGCGTTCGGTTTCAACAGGGTTTTTTCACGATGGAACGCACCTGCCCAGATTGCGGTGGGGAGGGCCACATCATTAAAGATCCTTGCCCCGATTGCGGCGGCCAGGGTCGCGTCCGCAAAGAACGCACCCTGATGGTGGATGTGCCTGCGGGCATCGAAACCGGCACGCGCATTCGCCTCGCCGGGGAAGGCGAAGCCGGCCCTCGCGGCGGGCCAGAGGGTGACCTCTACATCTTCATCAATGTCACTGACCACGACATTTTCGAACGGGACGGCGCCGATCTTTATTGCGCAACGCCGATCCCGATGACGACGGCGGCGTTAGGCGGCGATATTGAAGCGCCCACCATTGACGGCGGCCGGGTCAAAATCTCCATTCCCGAAGGCGTCCAAACCGGCAAACGGTTCCGTGTGCGTAACAAAGGCATGACCCGCCTTCAACAAAAGGGCCGCGGCGATCTCTTCGTGGAGATCGGCGTTGAAACCCCTGTTGGCCTCAATGGGCGCCAAAAAGAACTTCTGAAAGAATTCTGCGAAGCGGGCGGCGGCGATGCGTGCCCAGAATCAAAAGGCTTCTTTGCAAAGGCGAAGAAGTTTTGGGATGGCGTCACCGAAGGGTGAGTCCCGACATTTCAATGGAACGGTTGATCATTCTAATGACGACGGATCACATCCGTTATCATTGGTGGACGGAATATCGCCGCGTAGCGGCTCGGCCGCGCCTTACCGTTCCCACAACCCGTGCTGGATACCGCCCAGAAAGTAGATGGCGAACTTGCCCTGACCCGGTATCTCCGTCGCTCGCATGGCGAATTGAGCGCCCGCCGCCTCCACAGCCGAGGATGCGGCCTCAATGTCATCCACAAGCATGTAAGGACGCACGACCGGCTCCTCGTCGTCACGCATTGGCGCACGCACGCCGATGCGTCCTCCGTCTGACATCGTGGCGAGGCGCGCATTCCCGAGGCCGGGTTCCGGCTCGCTAAACGCCACCCCATAGGGCGCGGCGAGGGCGGTGCAGGTCTCGTCTACGTTTGGGGTAACGATTTCAAGATATTGGATTTGCATTGTGCTCCCCTCATTCATTGACGCGTTTTCGATAAATCGGGTTGTAACGATCCCCTATTTATCGACGCTAATACGGCAGGTTAGGCCGACACTGGGCCAGCGCTTAGAATGATCATCCTACCGCCTTATCCAAGGCTTGTAAAAATTTCGATCGGTCCTGTTTTGTGAAGGGTGGTGGGCCGCCTACCTGATCGCCGCCGCCGCGCAAATCAGCCATGATTGCGCGTGTCGCTAGGGCTCCGCCAATGGAATCGCCGGTAAAGGGCTTGCCGTTCGGGGCGAGCACAACGGCGTCCGTTTTCAGGCATCGCTCCGCTAGCAGAATATCGCTTGTGATAACAACCGTGTCAGCGTTTGCATGTTCCGCAATCCAATCATCGGCGGCGTCAAAGCCGTCAGAGACAATGACGCGTTCAATAAGCGCATGATCAGGCGTACGCATATAGCTATTGGCGACGATCTTAACGGGCGCATTGTACCGAAAGGCGACTTTGTAGATCTCGTCTTTCACCGGGCAGGCGTCAGCGTCGACCAAAATGGTTGGGGGCGTCGGCATGGTTTACATCACCGTCATAATGTCGCCGAGGGCTTTCTTTTTCAGGGCATGGTGGGGAACGGCGGCGTCAGCGGCCGGTTTTCCCACCACAACGAGGAGGTAGGGTTTCTCCGTAGACGGGCGTTTTAGCGTCTCCGTCAAAAACGTCATCGGGTTTGGCGTATGGGTGAGGGTTGCAAGCCCCGCGTGATGCAAAGCGGCGATCAAAAACCCGGAGGCGATGCCGACGCTTTCGTTGATATAGTAGTTTTTCTTTGAATCGCCGGCTTCAACGCCGCCGCGCCGCTGGGCGAAAACGGCAATCAGCCAGGGCGCGATCTCCAAAAAGGGTTTGTGCTCATCGGTGCCAATGGGGGCGAGGGCGTCTAACCATTCGTCGCTGGCGCGCCCGCCATAGAAGGCCCGCTCTTCTTCCTCGGCCGCCTCGCGAATGGCTTTTTTCACATTCGGGTCTTGCACCGCCACAAAGTGCCATGGCTGGTGGTTGGCGCCGTTCGGCGCTCTCGCCGCGGCGGCGATGCAATTTTCAATCACCGCTTGGGGCACCGGGTCCGGTCGGTATTCCCGAATGCTGTGGCGCCGGGCGATCTCGTCAAAGAACGATCTCGACCGGGCGATCATCTCATCACCATCCCGCTCGATGAAGTGATTGAGCTCGGCGAGGGGGCTGAAGGCGGCGTCGGTCATGGGGGCTTACGTCCTTTTGTGTGGGCTTGATTGGGGCGGCAATACTAAAATTGCGGTCCTGCGCCGTCATAGGGTCGGTAAATCAACTGGTTTTCTGGGGCGCCCGCTGTTCCTTCCTTATCGATATGGGTGGAGCGGACAATTATCGTGTCACCGTCAAACGTGATCATTGTGCGAACTTCTGTAAAACGGGGGTGGTTCAAGATTTTCTCGCTGCTTTTAAAACCATCATCGATGACTTCAATGGTTCCGGTCGTATGGAACCCCGCCGTCGTGAAGTAATGAAAGATATATTCCCTAGCCCCCTCATCAAAGAAGAAGATCGTACGCCCGCCATAGTCGCTGCCCTTAATCCGGTGCGTTGTCTGCAGGGCGCGGCCCCCTAAGATAAAGCGCCATTGTGCGATGTCAGTAATGGAAGCCCCATCCGGCCCCGTACCCTCGCCAATTAACGTTTGTCCGGCAAAGCGTTCAAACGGTTTCATCGGATCGTAATCGGTATGCGCGCCGTCAGATGGTTTGTTCATTTCTTGTGCCGCCCGTTCCACATTATCTGCCGGGGTCAGAGGGGTGACGGCCTCCTTCGCATTAAGGGCGGACGCATCTGCGAACAATGCCGCCGCGATCGCAATGATGAGTTCCATGGGGTTCTCCGATGGCGCAAAACGACACTGTAGCGCATTGTTGACGTTCTGACAGGCCCCTGACACCCTCTGCGCAACACAGGGTTCCGCCGGAACGTCAAAAAGGAGCGATTGATCATGACCGTTGACCCGGCGATATATGAGACGATCCGCGCCGCCACGGCCAGCGCCGTCCCGTTTGCTCGTCACGCAGGCATTGAAATCACGCGCGTCGCAAACGGTGAAGGGAGCGCGCAGCTCGCGCAAACCGACACCAGCGTCAACCATATTGGCTCGCAACATGCCGGCGCTCTGTACACGTTGGGAGAGGCGGCGTCCGGCGCCGCGATGTCCGGGGCGTTTGCGACGGTAATGATGAGCGTGCGGCCGGTCGCCGCCGAAGCGCGCATCGCCTATAAGCGGGTTGCAAAGGGGCTGATCACCGCCAACGCCCGCACCAGCGAACCAGGCGCCGACTTGCTCGCGACATTACACGCGGAGGGGAAGGCCGCCTTCGACGTCGATGTAACGTTAACGGATGAAAGCGGCGATACGGTTGCTGAGATGACCGTGCGGTGGGATGTGCGCCAGAGACGGTAACGATGACGCTTCAGTTAGCGCAAATCAATATCGCGAAACTGCGGGGCCCACGTTGGGATCGCCGCCCGGCGATCCGGCGAATAAATATTTCTTTGACAACCTACCGACGATTAATGGGATTGCGGAGCGAAGCCCGGGCTTTGTCTGGCGTCTGCAAGAAGAAGCAGGGGACGCAACATCGATCATCGCTTTCGATGACCCGCTGATTATTGTGAATATCAGTGTTTGGGAGAGTATCGAGGCATTGAAAGCCTTCGCTTTCAACACCGCCCATAAGAAACTCTATGAACGGCGGGCGGCGTTTTTCGCGCCAATGCTAACCGCCCACGCCGCCCTATGGTGGATCAAGGCTGGGCGTATGCCGACGATCGATGATGGCAAAGCCGCTCTTGCGTCACTCGACGCCCATGGCCCGACGGAGGCGGCGTTTACGTTTGCGACGCCCTTTCCGGCCGTGAGTTCTTACTAAATTCAAACAAACGCAGCGCCCCCGCCGAAAGCGATGCGCGAAGCGTTGGTTTCGCCGGTTGGTCGGCGCCGCCAAAGCGCATCGCGGCGAGTTCATCGCGTAGCTGCTGGTAATCGGGCCCATTTTTAAATTCATCGGTGGGCTCACAGACGCCGCGCTCAATGAGCGCAACGGCCATGAGTTTCGCGAAATCATCAATGTCAAAATACGATGTGTGGATCAGTTCCTGCCATGAGACTTGTTCTGATAGGGCATCAGCATCGAGCGAGCCAAGTTGCTTGCCCCCATCACCGAGGAACCGCCTCAGGCGCCGCAATGTTTCAAGGGCATAGCCTTCCGTATATTGCGTAATTTGATCCGCAATACGGTCCGGAAGGACAGACCACTGACTCTCGCCTGCGGGCGCAACGCCTTCCGCCACCTGCTTTACCCGTTCCCCGTAGGCGTCGTGGCCATAGGCGAGGTTACGCATTTGTTCGGAAAGACCGCGATTGATGACCGCCACCAGGGGTCTCATGAAGACAAATGAAATCGCTTGACCGATCGCCCAGGCGCCGGCGGCGAATACGAAGAAGAGACCGAAGGAGGCAAGGTGTACAAGCCCGGCGAGCCCGTTCCAGCGCGCTTCGTTCACGACGTAATCTGTGCCGAGTGAGTCGTCCGTCAAACTACGCAGCGAAGCGATACGCGTCTCGTCGATCCCGAAAAACTCATCAAGTCTGTCATAGAGCATCGTCAACGACCAGTAGATGCCGAAGACAGGCCACTCGGGCATGGAAAGCGGTTTGAATTCGATCGCATCGGGCGCTTGGTTGGTCGCGTCACCCTGCACCCGACCTGTCCACGGTGCGAGGACGATGCCGCCGCTATAGTGATAGAGTTTGTCCAAATAATCGATTCTGGTGGTGTCTGGACTCGGCGGTCCAGAGATGATGCGCGTCGGCGGCGGTTGTCGCTGCTGGTTATCTGCGCCGCCTTTTGCGTCTTCGCCCGCGTTGTCGCCAGTGATACTGTTTTCTTTCTCAGCGTCTTCTTCGCCCTTAGGCGCCGTTGATGGGAAGGCGCCAATTTCAACAATCTTCATTGGGTCCGTTTCAGATAAGGGCCGTCCCATCGCCCATTCCCTCGCCGTGGGCGACAGGGCGATGGGGTTCCAAAAATGATCGCTCCCTTTTGAGGGGAAAACCGTGATATCGTCAGTACCAATTGACCAGGCAACAAACCCATCGAAAAATCGAAGAATGGTCGTCCCGCTTGCAGAGGCATAGGCTTCGGAGGCGAGCCCACCTTCCGTTACATCCTGATAGACCCAAAAGTAGAAATCTACGATTGGCGGTGACGTTTCGTTATTTTGGCTAGTTGTCCCACGGAATGCTTCGCGTACGGCGATGCGTTTATCATTATACGCTAGGGTATAATAGAATAGAATGCTGTCACTGCCGACAATGGGATGGAGGCTTACGGATGTATCATAGAGGGTTTTGGGATCGTAAGACTCACCAGACAAACCTAAGAGCGCTTCAACACGCTCGGGTAATCCGTCTACCAAAAACGATGGAAAAACGCTGCCGAGATGGGCGCCATTCTTTCCTGAGAAGATCTGAATTTCACCTTTTTTCGTGACGTCTAGAGCATAGATAACATCGCCAGATGCTGAAAAAACCGGATCGGAGAGGCCCAACTTGTTGGTTGACTGTAGCTCAAAAAGTTCAGCACCGGTCGTTGCGTCATAGACGGCCGCGCCGTCAGGATTTAAAACGGCAGTGAGTTTTTGAGCGAGAATAACGTTACGGGCGTTGGAAAACGCGATTGCCGCAAGGTTGCTTGCCCAGGCGTTCTCAAGATCGATCGACCTAACCTTGTCACCGGTTTCAACATTCCAAATGACCCCGCTGCTTGAGCCGAACACGAGCAGTTGGTCGCCCTCTTTTGAAACTGCAAGCGCGGAAGGCCCGCCCTTATGGGGCAATAGATGTTTGATCTCGCCAGATTCAACATCAATAATTCGCGCCGCGCGATCGCCGGAGACTGTGGCCAGCCATTTCCCGTCGGGGGAGTAAGCGACATCGATGAGCCGCCCTGGCGCCTTAAAGCTGATTTCCGCCGACGTCATCCAGAGCGGCCCATGACGCTGTATGAAATCACGGCCGCCAAAAAGTAGTGAAACGTACGCAAATAAAAGCGTCACCAACAGGATGAGCACGGCGCTCACCGTTTTTCGCACAGCATCGAACGGCACCAGAGTCAACGAGACCGTGCGCGCCGATTTAAGGGCGGTGATGGCTTCATCGTCTTCATGGTTGAGCGCGGTCCAACGCGCCAGCCAGCGATCGGCGAAGCGGGCCTGGTGCTTTTTGCTCAAGCGTTTGCGCGTGCGCGAGCCAAGGCGATAGATGGCCCCGCCAATCAGCACCGGCATAATCACAGAGAAGAACAAAAGATTGAGGCCACCGAGACTGTAATGCCGCAATTGCCGGAACCGCCATTGGGTAACATCTTGATTGGTCAGCGCGTTCCAAAGGTCCTGCACCACCGCGAATTGCAAGGGCACCACCACGGCGAAAAGAAACAGAAAGGTCAACACCGCGATGGTCGTCACCGTTCCCCAGATGCCCGTTCTGTTAAATGGGTTCGCGGACCGGGCTGTGTGGATGAACGGCGTGCCGACGGTGATCCAAGATTTTACCTTGTCAAAGGCGACACCCTTCGCGGCGGCGGCGAACAATGTGTGATTCAGCACTGAACCGCCATGGCTGTGGCCGACCAAGGCGACATCATCATCGCTGTCTTTTTCCATGGTGCGGAGTTTTTTGAACAGCGCCTCGCCCGCTTCGCGCCGGGCCTTTTCGGAATTCTCTCCCGACCAGTGAAACGGGATAAACTCTACGCCTTTTACGTGCGTGACATAGGCGAGGAGCTTTTTCTGGAAGGCGCTGCCGCGCTGCCACCAATAGTCGCCGGAGGACGATGGATCCCCGTTATTCGTCCCGTGGATGGTGACAATCTTCACCATGTCGGCGTGACCCCAAATCAACTAATACGCTGCCCCGTGATCAATTTAGACCGGCGCAAAAAAATGTACAGAGAAAAAATTTGAGTGGATGCTCACTAAAACAGGCGGCGCGCGTTTTACAATGTTAAGTTGCGATGGCCGGGGCGCGCCAAAGCGGAGGCGCGATTTTTGCCCGGTATGGATGGTGGTGTCGATGGTGACGCGGATGGTGGCGTGGACGGGAAATCAGGCGACAAATGCTTCGCCCTTGGGGCCCTGGGGGCGGATTATCCTAGAGGTTCCTCCCACGGCGCTCCTGGATTTTATCTACTCCATTTCAATACGTTCACTGCTTATCGGCTCATGCGTTCTTAGGAACGGGCGCCGACGGTAGTAAGGCAGTGCTTGTTCAGGGTTCGCATGCCAGCTCGTAGCCCCGCCGAATACGGTATGAAGCAGTTTTGGCGCTAACCTCTCCAGGTCATCTGTGGACGGTTTTTTTGATTTTCTTATCGACCAACTGATGAGTTTGACATCAACCAAGGATCGTTGGTCGCCCGCCGTGTCGGGAAAGTGGTTAAACCAGAACGGCGCCCATGTTGTTGGGTTTTCCGCATTGGGAAAATAATACCCCGATGCATATTTATAAAAATTCTCTGCGTCGGGGTCTGAACATATCTCTCGAATGTCAACTGTGCCCGTTTCTTTCAGTATACGTCTAGCTTTCCAGCACAGGTGATTATGAACCAGCAGGGCCTCGTTGCGATCCGTCTTGAAAACGAACGCGGCGCCAATAGGTGCTCTGCAGCCGCTACTGTTCAGCGACGTGGTCCAATTCCGCGGAGAACGCGATTTTCTGACAACGCTTGAGGCGTATTGTTCGCCCTCAAATTCAATGACGGCGTCGGATTGATAGTGGCCCGTGGTTCGGCAGAATGGGTCAAATCCGGTCGCCGCGCCAGAAAAGGCGACGGTCCCAATCGCCAACAGTGCGCCAATCCGCTTTTTCGTCAGGTTGAACGGTGCTTTCAACATTCCCTCCCGATCTGCCTCTCGCCCGTCGGCCAATCTCGCCGCTTCTAGTCGGTTAGGGAAGTATAGGCGCAGGACCGTTAAGAGGGTATTTCCCAGGAAGAGCCGTTGCACGGGACCTTCATTTCATTGTTGGATTTGTGTTTTTGTGCTAAATCGGAACAAAATTGGGGGCAATATGGACGATCAACAACTATCTCCAGCAACGCCTTGGCATCTGTGGGTCGTGGGCGGATTTTTGTTTCTTTTCAACGGTATGGGGGCGGTCAGCTACACCGCGACCCTGATCCGCTTTGAGCCGATGCTCGCCGGCCAGCCGCAGGATGTTCTCGATTATTATTTTAATGCGCCTGCCTGGATGATGGTGATGTGGGGCGTCTCCACCATCGGCGGGTTTTTGGGCGCCATTCTTTTATTGATGCGTCGAAAATTCGCCCCGACTGTCATGGCCGTGGCATGGCTGTGCTCCGTGGCGGTGGTCGCGTATACGATTAGCACGCCGCCGCCCGCCAGCGGGTCGAATGTATTTTCGATCGTTGTGCTGATTGTAGCGCTCTTATTGCTGCTCTATATGGTGTGGCTGTCCCGCCGGGGTGTTTTGCGGTAGGCGTTCAATCTATCAATGATCGTATCACCATGGGCATGGACGCCTCTTTATCTATCTTTTGACGAATGCGCATTTAATCGACCTGAACTGTTTTCAATAGTGGCAAGGTCAAACAAATCCGCTGTAAGCGTGCTCAGCGCATCGGACGTTTCCTTCGGTGGCCCCAAATTCGTCGCGACGAAAACGCCGATATTTTGGGATGGTCTAATTTCCAAAAGAGCGAGCCATTTGCCGTTCGTTCCGCCATGGCCTAGCCCACCGCTGTCGCGGACGATCCATCCCAGCGCATAGTCATCGCCGAAGGGCGGGCTATGCAACACTGTATAGGTTTCCGGCTGGAGTAATCCTTGCCGGCCTTGGGCGCCGGCAATTTGATCTTGCATGAACAGGGCGATATCGGTTGGTGAGACATGCACCCGCCCCGAGGGCGACAATACGGGCGGATTGTCTGGTCGTGAGGGGCCTTCGGGAGGGAACATCCGTATACTCCCATCTGGGCCGCGTTGATGTCCGATTGGATCGGTGATCGCTCCGATGGTCCCCGGAGGGCCAAACCCAGCGTTCTCCATTCCTAATGGAGCGAAAAGCGCCGTTCTCATCAGTTCCTCAAAGGAGACGTCCAGCAGAAGTTCCAGCCATGAGGCGACGACAACGTAATTGCCATTCTCATAGCGCCGTTTTGGTCCGCCCAAGGGCGCGACTGGCGCTTCCTGTAGGGCAGCCTGCGTCCAATGTAGGCGGTCAATTCGCGGATCGCCGACAAAGTCACCATCCTTGAACCCAGGCGGCGTCGGGCCTTTAGCGCCATGTTGATCTAAATAGCGGGCGGTCATCATCGACATGCGCGTTGAAAATTCGTCGCTCGCCAAACTCATCCCGCTACGGTGGGACAGAAAGTCGATTAGGGTCGCGCTTCGGTATTGAGGGTGAATGTTCGGCTCAACTTCACCAAACGCCTCTTCGACTGTCATCTCCCAATCGAGTAACCCTTTGTCGACGAGGCGCGCCACAAGAGCCGACGTCATCATTTTGGAAATTGACCCGATATGCCATCGATCATTAGGGGTGACCGCGAATGTACCCCGCATTGTGCGATGTCCCGATACCGCGATCAGCCTCTCATCACCCATGACGATGACGGCGACAAGCGCAGGTCCGTCTATCTCCGCATGGGTCGCATCGACCATCGATTGGAGTTCCACTTGATCAATTGTAAGCGGTGAACCGTGATGATGGCGCGTCGAACAGCCAACGAGTAGAAAAACGAGGATGATTGCTCCGTGTAAAGAATGAGTGAATTTCATTTTTAGTTCGTAACTCTCATCATTTTGAATGCCGAGAAAAGAAGCGCCCCACCCGCCGTTGTGTTCAAACTCTTGACGATCCAGGGTTTCACGCCGCGTCTAGCAATGCTCGCGCCCAAGAAGGCGTATGTCGAATAAACGGTGATATCCAGAACAAGCGTCGTCAACCCCATGATGAAAATCTGCGGCGCAATCGGCGCGGTGACATCCAGGAACTGCGGTAAGATCGCCGCGAAATAAAGGAGCGCCTTCGGATTAGAAAACTCCACGACGAAGCCGTTGAAAAACAAGGCGCGCGCAGAGGCGCGTTTGCCCTGGTTGACTTGTAATCCGCCTGACTTGCTCAAAATGGCCGAAACGCCCAGATAGGTAAGATAGGCGATCCCAACCCATTTTATGATGGTGAACAGAAGGTTGGACGCAATGATGATTGACGCAATGCCGGTTGCGGAGAGGATAAAATAAATCGCATTCGCAATCGCTATGCCGAAGATGCCGTACTGCGCCCGTAATACGCCATTTCCCGACCCCTGGGCCGTGATGGCGATGGCCGCGGGGCCGGGTGAAAAGACAACGACAAATGTTGTCACGACAAATAGAATAAATGTGCTCGGTTCCATTTTTAGCTCCACCATTTCTGCTACAAAAAGATAGGATTGCGCGGGCGGCGAAAACCACCATCAATGGGCCGGTGCTTCCGGAAAAAATCCGGCGCCGCCGGCAAAATGAGGGTCACCAATGGCCAAGGACAATTTGGACAGTAAGGATCTGGCGCTGTTAAAGGCATTAAAACAAAATGCGCGCGCGAGCCTCGTCGCACTCGCGCGTGACATTGATTTGTCACGCAGCGCCACGCACGATCGCATTCTTAAACTGGAAGAAGCTGGCGTCATAAAAAAGTACACGGTCGAAATCGATAAGACAGTTTTACAGCCTGTCAGGGCGTTCATGACGCTCCAATTTTCAAGCCCGGCGGCGCAGCGGGATCTTGTTCCAGCCATACATCAACTGCCAGGCGTGGCGGCCGCTTATTGTTTAGCTGGTGATATCGACATGTTTGTCTATTGTGAGTGTGAAACCGCAATCGAGCTTTCTGACCTCCGAGATCAGCTCGCAGAATTCGACGGCGTTTCTCATATCAGCACCCGGCACATTTTGGCGAGTTCGCTGTCTTGACCTGCCCGAGAGGGGGTTTGCGGCGCCTAAGCCATTTCGTCGCGATAATCCCGCTTTTTCATTCTGTATAAAGCGCAACGCTGCAATCTCGGATGATCGCTCAGGCTTGGTATGTCGAAGTCATCCTGTGGATCGTATGTCATGCCGAGGCGCTTCATTACCGCGATGGACGGCGTGTTGATCAGCGGTGTGAAAGAAACAATCTCTTCAAGGGCGAGGGATTTGAACCCAAAGGTGAGAACGGCGCGGGCGCCTTCGGTGGCGTATCCCTTGCCCCAATGCGTTTTGGCGAGGCGCCAGCCGATTTCAACGCACGGCGTAAAATGGCTCTCAAAATCGGTTGGGCGTAATCCTACAAAGCCAATAAAGGGCGCCTCGGCGGTTTCGACGGCCCAGCGACTATAGCCGTGGGTGGCGAAGAGATTATTGGCTGCCGCGCCATATTGTTGGCATTCCTCCGCGCTCATCGTCGCGGGAAAATACCGCATGACATCCGGGTCGGCGCACATCGCGGCGAAGGGCGCGATGTCGCTATCGCGCCAGGGCCGCAACGTTAGGCGGTTCGTTTTTAAGGTAAGGGTTTCGGGAAGCCCAGACATGATCAGCGCCGTCCAAACAGCCGTTCAATGTCGTTAAGTTTTAGCTCCACATAGGTGGGGCGGCCGTGATTGCATTGGCCGGAATGGGGGGTCGCCTCCATCTGGCGCAGAAGGGCGTTCATCTCCTCCCCCGTTAGGCGTCGCCCGGCCCGCACGCTGCCGCGACAGGCCATGGAGCCGCAAACCTCTTCCAGTTGTTCTTTTAACGCGAGCCCCTCGCCAATACCGGCCAGGTCATCGGCAAGCTGACGGACGAGCGCAGCGATATCCGTTTTGCCCAGAAGAGCAGGGATCTCCCGCACGATGACGGCGTCGTCGCCAAAGGCTTCTAGGATCAGGCCAAGCTCAGCAAATTCTTCGGCGCGCGCGGCGAGACGGGTCACCTCCTCCGCCTCCAGATTAACAATTTCCGGGATAAGCAATCCTTGGCGAACGACGCCTCCGTCCGCGAGCGCGCGTTTCATGTCCTCATAGACGAGGCGCTCATGGGCGGCATGTTGATCAACGATAACAAGGCCGTCTGTTGTCTGGGCGACGATATAGGTTTCATGAAGCTGCGCCCGCGCTGCGCCAAGGGGGTAATCTGGTGTCGGAGAAATTGCTGCTTGTGGCGCCTCATGGCGCGCGCTCGGCGCATCGGCGCCATCGAAAGCGCCATAGGGGCGGTCTTTGTCTTGAAGGCCGCCGCCGGGCAAACCGCTATTGTGTAAATTGGCGAAAGTTTGTTCCTGAGCGCTCGGCGCCGCCCGGAAAGGGTTATAGGGCGTTACGCCCATCGCGCCGCCTTGCGCACGGTACGGGGCGCCGGCGTGTGACGAGCCTTCTGGTTTTACCGCGCCGAGGGCTGCGCCAGCGACTGTGGTAGAGGCGCGGTGGCCCGCCTCCGCTAAGGCGTGGCGCAGGGCGCCGACAATCAACCCCCGAATTCCGCCAGCATCGCGAAAACGCACCTCCGTTTTGGCGGGGTGGACGTTCACATCGACCTCCGTTGGCGAAAGCTCCAGGAAGAGAGCGACGACGGGGTGACGATCGCGCGCCAGGAAATCGGTGTAGGCGCCGCGCATGGCGCCAACAATCAGTTTGTCGCGTACAGGCCGTCCGTTCACAAATAAAAATTGCTTATCGGCCAGGCCGCGATTGAAGGTCGGAAGGCCGGCAAAGCCCGTCAGGCGGGCGCCGCCGCGTTCCGCATTGAGGGGTAAAGCGTTGTCTTCAAAGTCCCGGCCCATAATGGCGCCGACCCGCGCGAGCCAGCCGGCCTCATTTGCGGGTTGGGCGGGGTAGGCGAATGTTTTGCGCCCATTGGAGGTGAGCGAGAACGCAACATCTGGATGGGCCATAGCGAGGCGCTTAATGGCGTCGCTGACGGCGGTCGATTCCGCCTGATCGCTTTTTAAAAACTTTAACCGCGCCGGCGTGGCGTAGAACAAATCGGCGACCTCGATGCGCGCGCCGTGACCGCCAAAAGCGGCGGGGCGAGGGCCGGAAATCTCTCCGCCATGGACAGAGAGCGTCCACGCCTCCGCTGCGCCTTTCGCACGCGATGTGATGTCGAGCCGCGCCGCTGCGCCAATGGAGGGCAAGGCTTCACCGCGAAAGCCGAGGGTCTCGATCAGTTCAAGATCAATGTCGCCATCCGTGTCCGGTGCAAGTTTGGATGTTGCATGGCGCTCCACCGCAAGGGCGAGGTCTTCTGGCCCCATGCCGCAGCCATCGTCGGTGACGCATAAAAGCGCTTTGCCGCCCTGGCGGATCTCCACATCGATGGTTGTCGCCCCGGCGTCGATGCTGTTTTCAACCAACTCTTTCACCGCCGCGGCAGGGCGTTCGATCACCTCACCAGCGGCGATGCGATTGACGGCGCCGGGCGGCAGGCGATGAATGCGCGGCGCGGAAGGATCGGGGTTTGAGGCGGGTTGATTCGGCATGGGCCATTATCGCGTTTGCGGCGCTGATCGCAAAGGGGGGCGGGAGATGATGGGGCGTGACAGCCTCATTGGTCGGCGCAAGAAAAAGCCCCTCTCGTTCAAAACGAAAGGGGCGACGATTGGGTAATTAGGTGAATGCCTAGAAGATGCCTGGCAGCTTTAGCGCCTCACCCTTCTTGATTTCGACTTTCGCATCCTCGCCGGTGACGGCGGTGATGGCCCGCTGGCGCGCATCGAGCCATTCTTGCGGGTTGTCGACGCGAAGGGGCGCGCGGCTGTCGTCAACGCCGCCATCCGTCAAGAAGTCCCAGAAAATCAGCTGGTTGGCGATGGACCGATCTTTCTCCGCCCGGCCGCCCGTCTCCGCCGCCAAAACGGCGCGAATGTTGGGGTCGGCGGCGAAGGCGCCGGTCTTTTGCAACATCACCTGTTCGCCATTGCTTGGCGGGGCCGCGGACCGGTCGCCCAGCAAAATTTGTTGAGCACGGTCAGAGGATGACAATTCCTGCGGGCGCGCCTCGCCTGGCTTTGGCGGGCGCAGTGAATAATCAGGCGGCACCACGAGGGGGGCTTTGGTGGCAATGGCGAATTCGTCTGGCGGATTTTTTCCGCTGCCAAGGGCCTTGCTGATATTGGCGCAGCCGCCGACGAGTGAGAGGGCGAGCACCCCAAAAAACACCCGACCGATTATCGATGATAAAGAAGCGATGGAAGAAGGCAGAAGAGGCATTAATGATGAACTCCTGAATGCCAAGGGCAAAGGTTACATATCCCCAACGCCTTATACGCAAAACTGTGGTTGAACGCAAAAGCTGATCCAGCCTTGCGGCCCGCCCACTCACTGAAAGTACAGGCGAGCCCAGACGCTTGCCGGGCGGTGCGATCCGGTTCACTCTGTTCTTCATGGAACGTGATAATCTTTTTCTGCTGCCACCCGGATTTGAAGACAACAATCGCCGGGAATATTGCCCCGAATGCGCGGAGATGTGGGGGCTTTTGCATTATTACCCCGCGATCCGTGAGAGCCTCGAAGTGCGCTATCAACCAATCGCACAGCCGCGCCCCGGCATCATTTCACTATTGGGCGAGGGGAATTGGAATTGCCCGACCCTTGTATTGGCGCAGGAGAATTTCCTTACGGATGAAGCCCTTATTAAAGAGGCCAATGGGCGGCGTTACCTCGACCGGGCGCGTGACATTGGCCGCTATTATGCCGCGCGATTTGGGACCGCGATCCCCCGTGGGTCGTCTTAACAATTCCCGGTAGGGCGAACGATCACCGCATGAACGGCTCGTCGAAGCTCCTGAGTTTGCGCGAATGCAGCTTTCCGGCCTCCGCCTCCTCCCGCAGCAATTCCACCGCGCGTAGGCCGACGGCCAAGTGCTGGCTGACCCGTTCTTGATAAAATGCATCGGCCATGCCCGGCAGTTTTAACTCCCCATGGAGCGGGCGGTCGGACACGCAAAGTAAAGTCCCGTAGGGCACGCGATAGCGATAGCCGTTGGCGGCGATGGTCGCCGATTCCATATCGATGGCGATGGCGCGGGACTGGTTTAGCTTCACCGCAATTTCGTGGAAGCGCAATTCCCAGTTCCTGTCACCCGTGGTCACCACCGTGCCGGTGCGCAGGAAGGATTTTAGATCCCTGTCCTCAATGCCGGTGACTTCCCGCACAGCCTGGGTCATGGCGAGTTGTACTTCGGCGATCGTCGGCAGGGGAATGGAGGTGGGCAGTAAATCATCCAGCACATTGTCTTCGCGCCAATAGGCGTGGGCGAGAACATAATCACCTAGACGCTGGGTGCGCCGTAGGCCGCCACAATGGCCGATCATCAACCACACATGGGGGCGCAGCACCGCCAGGTGGTCGGTGATGTTTTTCGCATTCGATGGGCCAACACCGATATTCACAAGGGTCACCCCGGCGTGGTTACCTTGGACGAGGTGATAGGCGGGCATTTGAGGCATTTTCGCGAGCGGCGGCGCGTCAGGGCCTTTTTCACTGGTGGTGATACGATCGCCGGGCTCCACGAGAGCGTCGGCGCGACCGGCTTTTACTTCGTTGCAGGCGTGTTCGATAAACTCGTCCACATAACGCTGGTAATTCGTAAACAGAATGAAATTCTGGAAATGCTTCGGGCTCGTCGCTGTATAATGGCGGATGCGATGGAGCGAGTAATCGGTGCGTTCGGGTGAGAACAAAGACAAGGGCAATGGCCCCTGGCGGTCGAGGATTAACTTGCCGTCGACAATATCGTCATTCGTGGCGACCAGGTTAGGCGAGGGGAAGTAATAGGCAAGTTCCGCCCGTTGCGCGACGGAGAGGTTTGCGGTGGCCGCTTCTAAGGCGAAGGTCAGCGGGATCGGTGTATTTGATTTGCCAACGGAAAGTTTCGCATCATAATTCCGAACGACGATGGACAATTGTTCGCGCAGATAACTGCGGAACAGATCCGGCCGCGTGATTGCCCCCCCATGGAGGCTTGTCGCGGCAATCCGCCCAAGGGCGAGGTTGCTCGTTTGCGTCGCTTTTTCGGCTGGCACTTCCGCTAGCAGGTAAGGATAGGTCGGCAAGGTTTCATCGCCGAGGGCCAGCTTGCCGGCGGCGAAGCTTCCAAAGCGCGCTTCCATCTCGATGATGGCCGCGCGGTAAAGCGCCTCTAGCTCGTCCAATGCTTTTTCCGGCGTCGCGCACGGCGTGAGATGTGTGGCGGGAATGTTGTCTCTGTTGAAAGGCATCAGCTGGGTTTAATCCTTTTCGCCAGATCATACTCTTTCTCGGCGTCGGATTGCCAGTCTAAGATCGAAGAGATTGAAAGGCAGCGGTTTCATGTACGAAAGGGCGCCGAGCCTAAAGGGGCCACGCCATTTGACTCGGGAATGCTGTTCATGCCTTGGAATTTCAAATATACTTGAGGTCAGATTTTTCTTTGCGGGAGCGCATCTCATGAAAAAACGACACGTTGCAGCCCTGATGGGGGCGTTAGCGCTTTGGGGTTGCGGCGCCGGCGAAGCGGCGGAAAAGGGCGCCGAGCTGTCTTATCCGAGCGAGATTGCTCCTGAGCTTGCTGAACGGTTTTCCGCCCTCGCGCTCACCTGCGTTCATCAAGAATTTCCGAACAAAATTTCGCGCACCACTGATAACGCCGAGGCAATCGGCCGGCCCCAAGAAATCTTTCCGGTTTTCTATGGGTGTTTCGATTGGCATAGCGCCGTGCACGGACATTGGTTGCTTGTGCGATTGTTGCGTGTAGGGCCTGAAGATGCGCCTTGGCGAGAGGCGGCGATCGAAAAGTTGAACCAAAGTTTTACGGCTGAAAACCTAGCCGGCGAAGTCGCCAATTTCGCGCGGCCTGCGCGCGGGTCATGGGAGCGCCCCTATGGCCTTGCCTGGTATCTGCAATTGATGACAGAGCTGCGCGAGTGGGATGATCCGTTGGCGGCGAAATGGCGGGCGATCTTGGCGCCCTTGGAAGGCGATATCGCCGACAGTCTGAAAGAATGGCTGCCGAACCTCGTCTACCCTATTCGTCTGGGGACGCATAATCAAAGCGCCTTTGCGTTTGGGTTAATGCTCGATTGGGCGCGCGGGACCGGTGACGAGGAAATGGAACGGTTGATCGTTGAACGGTCAAAAGTTTTCCATATGCAAGACGTGAATTGTCCGCTGGCCTACGAACCAAGTGGGGAGGACTTCCTGTCGCCATGCCTCATGGAGGCGGATTTGATGCGGCGGATTTTGCCGCCTGAGAGTTTTTCCGCCTGGTTGTCCGGGTTCTTGCCGCAAATCCCCACCGATGGGTCGGGGGACTGGCTGACGCCTGGCATCGTCAAGGACGCGAGCGACGGCAAGCTTGTCCATTTGGACGGCGTCAATTCTTCTCGCGCTTGGAATTTATACAATATCGCGCGCGCTTTACCGGCGGGAGACGACCGAAAAGCGGCGTTGGTCGCCGCCGCCGACATCCATGCGAAGGAAGGCGTCGCGGCGGTCTCGGCGGAACATTATTCCGGCAGCCATTGGCTCGCGTCTTTCGCGACATACCTGATGACGGATCGGGGCTGGAACGAATAAGTTTTTGCGTTTATGGAAACCCGAAACGCCAACGAGAAAGTCAATATAATGGTCACCAAACCCTTGGCTGCCGCCGCCACCGCGACGCTAGTTTTCGCGCAAGCCTGCGCTGAAACGTCGGAGACGCCGGTCACGCCCGTCGCGTTTACGAACGCCCATGGCGCCATCGTCAATAATGCGGGCGAAGAGATTGGATCAGTTCACATGGTCCAAGGGCAACGCGGTGTGGTGGTGACTCTCAAGGCGCGGGATTTGCCGCCAGGTAAACACGGGATGCATTTCCATGCGGTTGGCGCCTGCACGCCGTTGGATAAATTCTCGGACGCCGGCGGGCATATCATGCCGAAAGAACTGCCCCACGGATTCTTGCATCCGGAAGGACCCCATGCGGGAAATTTGCCAAATCTTATCGTCGCTGCAGACGGGACTGTTGAGGTTGAGCTTTACACCAATCTTTTGATGCTGGATCAGGGCGAGGGGATGATCCTTGATGAGGACGGATCAACCCTCATCATCCACACCAATGAGGATGATCACGCGACCCAGCCAATTGGCGGCGCCGGCGGGCGCATTGCGTGTGCGGTGATTGAACCCGTTGGTGGGGAATAAGGGCAGCGCTCGCGCGATATCGCTTTCCACTGCTTCCGCCCGCGTTACCTTTTTGTCTGACGGGAACGGATAAAAAGATAGACAGCGAACGCCGTCGCCACACCCGGCAAAAATGAAAGGGGGATGGCGACCCATCCATGTTTCACGCCATGGGCGCTGCGTTCATAGGCAATCCAGACAAACAGGATCGCCGCGCACAGGATCACATCCAACGAATAGCCGCTCGAATACGGATTGACGAAACCAGCCGCAAAAGCGCCGACAATATCGCCGCTTGCGAGCAACGGCGGGACAACGATGACACTAAAGGCGACGGCGAATATTAATCCGAGGGCCAATACTATGTATTCAAAGGCTTTTTGGGACATGCGTTGATTCCTCAAAATCGTTGCTGACAACATGGTAGTTTACCAGACCGCTCCCTCAGCGCTTTCGCAAGCTCTATTTGCAGACACTTGAGGCGGCAGGTTTTGCTCTCCGCTCCCAACCTGTTAAGTCGTGGCGTTCTTAGATCGGCGCCTGTTTAGTGACCTCTTCTTCCACACCCCCTCCTTATGGCGATGTTTTTCGCCTTGCTTGGCCCGCTTCCGTGGCGGCGTCGGTGACGCCGTTGTTGGGGGCTGTTGATGTATGGGCGCTCGCCCGTTCAACGCGCCCGTTGGATGTTGCGGCGGTGGGGCTCGGGGCGGTGATATTTTCCCTCGTCTACTGGGCGTTTGGCTTTTTGCGCATGAGCGTCGCGGGGCTCACGGCGCAAGCCGCCGGCGCCGGTAACGGACGCGAAGAACGGGCGAGCCTTGCGCGGGGCCTTGCCATGGGGCTCGCCATTGGCGGTGGGCTTGCGCTCCTCCAATGGCCTATCGGATGGGCGGCGTTCCAGATGTTAGCGGCCGGGTCGACGGCGAGTGCAGATACGTTCGGCGCTGCGCAAACCTATTTCAGTATTCGCATTTGGGGGGCGCCATTTGTTATCGCTTCCTATGCAGCGTTTGGTTGGCTGACGGCGAAGGGGCGCACGGACGCCTTGATGGGCGTCAGCCTTACCATCACGATGCTGAATATTCTCCTTGATTATTGGTTCGTTATTGAATGGCGTTTAGGGGCGGCGGGCGTCGCCTGGGGCACGCTGATTGCTGAGGTTGCCGGGTTCTTTATCGCCGGCGCCGTTGTCTTGCGTCTCCTGGCGCGTGAAGGCGGGATCAAAGCCCATTGGGATCGGATCCATTATCTAGAGCCGGCGATGCTCGCGCGGACCCTTGGGGTCAACCGCGATATTTTTATCCGAACAGCGCTGCTCGCCATTTGTTTTGCCGCCTTTACCCAACGGGGCGGGTTGTTTGGCGATGTTACCCTGGCGGCGAACCAGGTGTTGTTGCAGTTCTTTTTATTCACCGGCCTCGCCCTTGATGGCACCGCCATTGCCGCGGAAACCCTGATTGGCCGAGCCATCGGGGACGTGGATACATCCCGGCGCCTGGAAAAAATACGCGCCGCCGTGATCGCCACCTTTGCGCCTGCGATGATCGCAGCGGCGGGGTTCTCAGCCCTTTATGCTTTCGCCGGCCCAGCATTGTTATCGTTGTTGACCCCCGATGGCGCCATCCGGGACGCCGCCGCGCAGTACTTACCCTGGGCAGCGATCAGTCCCCTGATTGTCGTGGTCGGCTTCCAGCTTGATGGCATTTTCATCGGCGCGACCAGGGCGCGGGCCATGCGCGACGGCATGATCCTCTCAGCGGCGGTGTATCTACCGGCCCTGTGGCTCGCGTCGGCCTATTTGGGCAATCATGGTCTTTGGGCGGCCTTTATGGCGTTTTTCGCTTTGCGGGCGTTGACCCTCGCCCTATATCTGCGCGGCGGCCTTGCATGGTTGATCGATGGATGAAACGACCACGCGACATCGCCCTGACCTATCAAGCTGAGATATCCGCCCACAAATCGGTTGAAGACAGCATCCCGCTCCCACCAACGCCGATGGCCCCGAAATGGCTGAACCAAAATCAAGGTCCTTATCTATAAGGTGACCAATATTGACGTTCTAAAAGTCTCCATCAAGAGTTAGTAGCCCATCAAATTTTACAGGCCACTTTCTTACCATTTGGTCGTATAGGTGATAAGGCGTCAAAATTCTTAAATCTTCTGTTCGGTATTTTTTCTTTTCCAATGCTGTCTTTTCAAGCAAAAAAAAGACGCCTTCCGTCGTCCGAGGAAGCGTTTCAACCCTTGGCCCCTTAAAGAAATAGGTTTTTTCTATATCTCGATATCCGAGCAAAAAGTAGCGATTATAATTCTCTGTGTTCGATTGATAAATTAACTCGCCATCATCCAATTCTTTCCACGTCCATTCCGCTTCATTATGGTTTCGTATCTCTCCGCGAAGAGAATCCTGATGAGCCCGGAACTGCTCGAACTGCGCTTGACCACTAGAATCTTCTGATATTGCGTTTACCATATCAAATATGTTGTTAAGTGAGCGCAATTCCATCTTGAACGGCGTGTCCAGAAACTTAAGCTCGTTAGCCCATTTTTTCGATGGTTTTGAGAACGATGTCGCCGATGTCACGACCATTCCACTATCAGCCCCCTTCGTAAGGGCAGATGCGAACAGCAATTTCACGGTATCAATTCCCTCTACCGCACCCGTCTGACCTCTTCTTTTCACTTGCACTAAGCAAGGATGATCCGTGATTATCGCGATAAGATCAATTCCACCGTCAGCCGTGCCGCCGACATGGTAAACATCGCAGTCCAGAAAGTCGGACAAAATTGAACCGATCAAAATCTCGAATTTACGTGGGTCAGTAGAATATACTTTATCAGGGCTCTTCAGTAACTCTCGTCCCAGATGGGAAATATTTGCAATATTCTTTTCCTGATTAAAGCTGGCCGCAACAGGAAAATTAACTCTATCTGCAAAAACTTGATCTGATACGCGATCGCGCCAATATCCACAATCGCTACAAACATCGTACCAAGACATTGTTCGTGTCATGTCATTTGAGGCTCTATAGTCAACTTGCTTTAGCTCATTGAGACAATATGGACAAATATCATCGAAGCCATGTGATTTGACTAAGTAGTCCCGCGATACGCCTTCAGCATAATCGATGCCGAACGCCGCCCTTTCTCGATGGGTATCGAGCAATCGCCATCCCGATTTGATTGTATCGAATTTCAATCGGACAATTTTTCGCGATTTCGGCATGCCGTACCTCTATCAATTTAGCAAAGCGACTTATCAAAGGACACGAAATCTCTTTGAATTAAAAATATAATCGCCATTGTTGAGAGAAAATCTGACGTCAAGTTCCAATCAACAGGTCAAATTAGGAAAGCGAAGCTCATCGAAGCACCCTTTAAGTACTTTCGAAAAAAGCGTTGCGGGTCAACTATCACGCCCGTAGAAGTTTCCATGACCTAAATTTGAACCATCTTTGCAACGCATACGATGACGGAAGATAAATTGAGCGGAAACGAATTTCGCTTTGCGGGCGTTGACCCTCGCCCTATATCTGCGCGGCGGTCGTGCATGGTTGATCGATGGATGAAACGACCACGCGACATCGCCCTGACAGCACAGAGAACGCCATGACATCTTATGTCCTCGATCAAAGCCTCACGTTAACCCAACAAAGCGATGACCGCTTTCGCCTTGATGCGCGCAACGCCTATTGGAATTACAAAAGCGCGTTCGGCGGTTGGCTCGCGGCGGCGCTCGCCAAAGCTGTCACCATGCGCGGTGATTTTCGCGGTGAGATCATTTCCTTAAACACCACCTTTGTCTCCCCGGCCTCGGCCGAGGCTTACGGGGTGAGCGTCGACCTCATAAAACGCCGTCGCACGACGGATTTCTGGCGACTGGTTTTAACGGACCTTGAGACCGACCAACCAACCGTCACGGCGGATATCGTCGCCGGCGCCCGCCGTGCGTCGGACCTGACCTATCAAGCTGAGATACCCGCTCACAAATCGGTTGAAGACAGCATCCCGCTCCCACCAACGCCGATGGCCCCGAAATGGCTGAAAGATATTGAACAGCATATGGCGAAGGGCGTGCCGCTCCAGAAAAACGAAACGGCTGAGACCATTCTGTACACCCGGGAGGGTGATGGTAGGCCCTTCGATGTGCTGACCGCCGTGTTGATGCTCGATACGCCAATGCCCCGCACGTTCTTTATGGGATCGGGCGTCAAGATGGCTTCCACGCTTTCAATGGCGACGTTTCTGCACGCTGCCCCCGAAGAGATGGCGGTGGTTGGCGGCGACTACACGCTGTTGATCTCCGATTGCGCCGGCGCTGGTCAGTCGGTTTACACTCAGGAAACGCGATTGTGCCGGCAGGACGGGCTGTTGCTTGGTTCGAGTTATCAAATCGCAATTTTTCGGTAGACGAACCAATAAGCGGCCGTCACCCGAATGACAGGCGAATGATTGACTAACGTCGCGGCAGAGGCCGCCAATCGGGCGGCGCCAGTTCAAAATGGTCGAACTGAAAGCCGGGCGCTACAGTGCAGCCGACGAGCGTCCAACGGCCAAGGCTTTCCGCTGCCTGCCAGGCGCCGCTCGGCACAATTCCCTGGGGCCGTTCGCCCGCGGGAATGTTCGGGCCTAACCGCACCGAGCGAACATCATGGCCGTTCTCAGAAATCGATAGGGCTAAGGGGCCGCCCGCGTAGTAGTGCCAGATCTCAACGGCGTCGATGCGATGCCAATGGGAAAACTCGCCCGCTTTCAAAAGAAAATAAATCGCCGTCGAATGGGCCCGGGCGGTCTCATCATCGTCGCCGTCTTGGGCGTCCTCAAAAGTTTGCCGATACCAGCCGCCCTCTGGATGGGGGGCAAGGTCGAGCATTTTAATGATGTCATCCGCGCGAACAGTTTGATCAAGCATGAAGGCTCTTACCGCATTTTCCCGCGCCGTGCACCAATGGGTTTGTTGTGGGGAGGGGCCGCCGCCAACACTCAATCGTTTCACCCCAGCTGATTACGCTGCGTCTTCGCCGACAAGAATTTCCCTTTTCCCGGCGTGGTTCGGCGCGGAGATCACCCCGTCCTCTTCCATGCGCTCAATGAGCGTCGCCGCGCGATTGTAACCAATCTGTAGGCGTCGCTGCACGTAAGACGTCGACGCCTTCCGGTCGCGCAGAACGACCGCAACGGCTTTATCGTATAGGGCGTCGCCGGAATTTGTATTGCCGCCAATATCAAGGCCGCCGCCGCCGTCCTCATCCTGCATCTCGGTGACTTCCTGAATGTAATCAGGCTTGCCCTGTTTTTTCAGGAAGGCGACGATTTTCTCGACTTCATCATCGGAGACAAACGCGCCATGGACGCGCCGCACCCGGCCGCCGCCGGCCATATGCAGCATGTCCCCCTGACCGAGAAGCTGTTCAGCGCCTTGTTCGCCGAGGATCGTTCGGGAGTCGATTTTCGATGTTACCTGGAAACTAATCCGAGTCGGGAAGTTTGCCTTGATGGTCCCGGTGATGACGTCTACCGATGGGCGCTGTGTCGCCATGATGAGGTGGATGCCCGCCGCCCGCGCCATTTGGGCCAGGCGCTGCACCATGGCTTCGATATCTTTGCCGGCAACCATCATGAGGTCCGCGACCTCGTCGATGACGACGACGATGAAAGGCATGACGTCGTATTCTAATTCTTCGGTCTCGTAGATCGGTTCGCCCGATTCTTTATCATAGCCGGTATGAACCGTGCGGGTCAGCACCTCGCCGTTCTCGTCGGCTTCCATAACGCGCTGATTAAAGCCTGCGATATTCCGAACGCCAACTTTAGACATGCGCCGGTACCGCTCTTCCATCTCCTTGACGGTCCATTTCAATGCCACCACGGCTTTGCGCGGGTCGGTCACGACGGGGGCTAGAAGGTGGGGGATGCCCTCATAGACCGACAGTTCCAGCATTTTGGGGTCGACCATGATGAGCTTGCATTCATCAGGGGGTAAACGGAATAGAAGGGATAGGATCATGCCGTTGATGCCAACGGACTTACCCGAACCAGTGGTTCCCGCGATCAAAAGGTGAGGCATGCGCGCGAGATCGGCAAACACCGGCTCCCCGCCGATGGACTTGCCGAGGGCGAGGGTGAGATCGCCTTTGGTGTTTTCGTAATCCCGGGCGCCCAGCAATTCGCGGATGTAGACGGTTTCCCGATCGAGATTCGGCAATTCAATACCGATGGCGTTGCGCCCCGGAATAACCGCGACCCGGGCGGCGACGGCGCTCATGGAGCGGGCGATGTCGTCGGCGAGACCGATAACGCGGGAGGATTTCACCCCGGCCGCTGGCTCCAGCTCATATAGCGTGACGACGGGGCCGGGGCGGACATTGATGATTTCGCCGCGTACGCCGAAATCGGCGAGCACGTTTTCCAACATACGTGCATTTTGTTCGAGGGCTTCATCGGAAACGGTGGCGCCGCGCTTGGCTGGCGGCTTCGCGACAAGATTGAGCGGCGGCAGCTCATAGTTCTCCGAGGAGAACCCGGGGAGGATCGGCTGAGAATCCCGCACTTCGCGTTTGCTAGGTTTCGTTTTGTGGGTCTCACGAATGATATTGGTTTGACGATCGACAGCGTCGTCGTCTTCCTCTTCGTAAACCTCTTCCCCTTCGGCGGTGTCTTCATAGTGATAGTCTTCTTCGGTGTCCTCTTCGAGATCGTCCTCAAGATCCGCTGCGTAGTCCTCTTCGGTTTTGCTTAGATCACCTTCGTCATTCTCGCGTTGTTCCAATCCGATGGATTGAAGATAGTCGATGACAAAGGCGCGGGCGTCCTCATACAGAATACCGGCCGTTTGGGCGGCATTCTGCGCGCGTTCGATGGTTAACCCGCACACAAAAGCAAATGATAAAACCGCTGACGGCGCCAAAACCAATACCGCGAGAACGGTGCGCGGTGCGGCGGCCATAGCGCCGAGCGCCGCGGCGTATCCGTTGATCACGCCATCGCCGATCACCCCGCCGGGGCCCGCAGCGAAGGGCCAATCGGCCGGGCTCGGGGCGAGCGCCATAAGGGCTGCCGAGAGAAGGATCGCGATGGGCGCCGCTGCAAACCGCCACCATGCAACGGTGGGAGTTTGTTCTTCCGGCAAAATGGCGTCGCCGAAACGCATGGCGACGCCGCCCCAGATCAATAAAGGCGGGGCGATGAGGAACGCCGCACCGCCAAAGAGTTGCAGAAGAATGTCCGCGCCATGGGCGCCGACGGGCCCCATCATATTGGTCGTGGGCGCTGGCGTTGCATTATTGAAGCTCGGATCGCTGACAGAAAAGCTTGCTAGCGCCAGGATTAGCCCAATGCCGATGGCGATCATCGCGGCCCCGCCGCACCGCGCGACCACCATGCGCTGCATCACCTGTAAGCGTTCAGGCAACGTCAGGTCTTCATAGGCGTAGGACGCATGATGGTGAGAGCGATGAGTAGGCATACGATTTTAGGCCCTGATCGACAGCGGCGACGAATGATCAAGTGATGGAGCGCTATAAAGCGATTTGGGGTAAGCCTGCCACGGCGTAGAAAAAAAAGGGTTAACGCGTGTTAACCCTTTTTGATGAGGTCGTGAGGGACATCTCAGCGATCGGTGAACTCCGGATAGGCTTCCAGCCCCAATTCCGATTTATCAAGCCCGACATGCTCGCGCTCGGCGCTGGCGCGAATGCCGATGGAATAGCGCAGCGCCACCCAGATCAGGACGCTCATGATGAAAACAAACGTACCGCACATGACGACGCCGATAATCTGACCGGCGAAGGTCGCTTCTGCGTTCGTCCATGGAACGATCAGCGTGCCCCAGAGCCCGCAAAACAAATGGGCTGGAATGGCGCCGACGACATCGTCGATTTTGAACCGGTCAAGAAACGGCACCGCCACCGTGACAATCACACCGCCAAATCCGCCGATGAGCACCGCCTGCCAAATGGCGGGCGAGAGAGGGTCCGCCGTGATTGAGACAAGCCCGCCAATGGCGCCGTTGATAACGATGGTCAGGTCGATCTTTTTGTAGATAAAGCCCGTCATCAGGACGGCGGTGATCACGCCGCCGCAGGCCGCCATATTGGTGTTGACCATGACATTCGCGACGGACACCGCGTCGTCAATGGTGCCAAGAGCGAGTTGGGACCCGCCGTTAAAGCCGAACCAGCCGAGCCACAAGATAAACATGCCAAGGGTCGCCAACGGTAGATTGGAGCCTGGCATTGGGGTGGCGCGGGGCCCCTCGAAGCGACCGGCGCGGGGCCCAAGGATGAGGGCGCCGGCAAGGGCCGCCCAGCCGCCGGTCGCATGAACGAGGGTAGAGCCCGCGAAATCGTAGAATTTCCAGCGCTCTTCAAGATAACCGCCGCCCCAATCCCATCCGGCCTGGATCGGATAGATCAGCCCCGTTAGCAGGGCGGTGAAGATGAGAAACGGCGCGAGTTTAATGCGCTCAGCAAGGGTCCCCGACACGATGGAGGCCGCCGTCGCGACAAACACCATCTGGAAATACCAATCAGAGGACGCCGCAAAGCCTGTGCTCAATGGATTAGAATCATCGGCGAACCACATGCCGAAGGAACCAATGAGCCCGCCCGGCTCTATCCCGTAGATAAGGTTATACCCCGTCAGCCAAACCATCAGGCCAGCAATGGAAAACAAGGCGATATTCTTGACACAAATGGTGGCGGCGTTCTTGGCGCGCACAAGCCCGACTTCCAGCATGCAAAAGCCGGCTGCCATGAACATCACCACCATGCCCGAAAACAGGAACAGCAATGTGTTGAATACGAACACCGATGTGTCCGTTGCTGGAGCGATCTCGCCGGACGCCTCTTGCGCAAGCGCGGGTCCGCAAAGGCATGTCATCGCCATGGCGGTGAGAAGTAGAAGATGGGATTTTCTGGTCATGTTGTTCCGTCGCAAATTCAGGGGCGGGTTGGGATGGGCGAATCTAGCGAGCCTCAACGCTTACAGCGCTTCCCCTTTGGTTTCACCCATTGGCGCGTGGCATTTTCGAGGGGGCGCGTGAAGCGGCCCTTCGCCGCAAGGGGTGCTGTCACACTGGATCTTGCCGGCGTCAGGTAAGACATTGCAGGCATGGGTGAAGCACCAGACAGTTCTCATTTTGACATCGCGATCGTCGGCGGCGGTCTCGCCGGGGGCCTGGCGGCGTTGGCGTTCGCCGAGCGTGGGTTTTCCTGCGCCCTAATTGACGCGCAATCCCCTGAGCACATCACTAATGCCAGCTATGACGGTCGAACGACCGCTGTCGCTTATGCTGGCGTGCGCATGTTGCAGCGCTTGGGGCTGTGGTCAGATCTTGCCGATAACGCCGGGCCCATCCGCGATATCATGGTGACCGACGGCGCGCTTGGCGATCCCGTCCAGTCTGCTCGTGACGGCGCCAAATCGGGCGGCGTTTCGAGCGCGTTTATGCATTTCGACAGCCGGGAGTTGGGCGCCGACGAACCCCTCGGCTGGATCATTGAAAATGTCGATTTTCGGCGCGCGCTCTATAAAAAAGCCGCCGCCCATGACGGCGTGACGATCCTTGCCCCGACCACCGTGACCTCTGTCCGGTTTGACGAGCATCCCGCCAGTCTTACCTTGAGGGACCAGGCGGGCGGCGATGCGCCAACAATCGGCGCCAGCTTAGTGGTTGCCGCTGATGGGCGTCATTCGTCGCTGCGGGCGGCGGCGAAAATCAAATCCTTTGGTTGGGACTATGATCAGATGGGCATCGTCGCGACCCTTGGGCACGCAAAACCCCATGACGGTGTTGCGCACGAACTGTTTTACCCGTCGGGACCATTTGCGATTTTGCCTATGGCGGGCGATCGCGTCTCCATCGTTTGGACGGAAAAGAAAGACCGCGCGGCCAGCTACCTCGCCATGGGGGATCACGATTTTCTGTCGGAGATTGGCGCCCGGGTTGGCGACTATCTGGGGGATCTGACCTTGGCGGGCCCGCGCAGCGGCTTTCCCCTTGCGCTCACGGTGGCGCAACGCATTACCGCGCCCCGCCTTGCTCTCATTGGCGATGCGGCGCGGGCGATCCACCCGATTGCCGGGCAGGGGTTCAATTTGGGTCTGAAAGACATCGCCGCCCTTGCCGATGTTCTTGAGGATGCGCGCGGGACCGGGCTTGATATCGGCGCGTTGGCGAGCCTCCAGCCCTATGAGCGGTGGCGCCGGTTTGATTCAGCCTTTCTCGCCCTCGGCACCGATGCGTTAAACCATCTGTTCTCAAACGATATTGCGCCGATCCGTGCGGCGCGGCGTTTTGGTCTTGGCGCTGTGCAGGCGGCCGCGCCCCTGCGTCGGTTTTTTATGCGACAGGCGGGCTCGGCGGTGGGGGATCTACCCACCTATCTTCAGCCGTTATAGGGATTATGGGCGTTAGCCCCGCAGCACCAGCTCGCCGCCGCTCGCTTCGACGCTGTTGATGCGGGACAAAAAGCTCATCCCCAAGAGATTCACACCTAGCTGTTGATCCGGCAGGATAAACGCATCGACATTGTCGACGGCGATGTCGCCAATCTCGATTCGGTCGATGCGCACGAGGGCGGCCCGCGTCTCCCCATTGGCGGTGCGAACGGGCTGGTTGAAATCCGACGGCGCGACCCGCACGCCGGCGCCAGCGGCGTCGCTCTGGCGCAGGGCGACATAGCTAGCGCCGGTATCCACCAGGAACGAGAACGGACGCCGGTTAACGTCAGCGGTCAGGAAATACTGATTATGGGCGCCCGGCTTGATGCGCACTTCTTTCGGCCGGGCGGCGTAGTAACTTGCGATATCAACCTTGTCGGCGCTTGCCGTTGTTTGCGGGGCGTGGATGGTGGCGACGGCGCCTTCGGTTTGGGGGGCGACGCCCGCTTCGGCTGGGCGAACCTTCGTGTCGAGATAGCGCACGCCAATAACGGCGGTGGCGACAAGCAACCCGGCGGTGATGATTTCTGCGCGCATGATCAAAGCATCCCTTTTCATGGCTGATCATGGGGGAGAAGGGTTAATGAAGCGGCTGGTGACTATGGTTACAATACAATGTCCGTGCAGCGCCTAATTGCCGATGCTCTCTTAACGCGGTGCTAACCCTAAAACATGGCGCATATTGTAAAGCCCCGGCGCTTGGCCCTTCGCCCATTTCGCGGCGGCGATGGCCCCGTTGGCGAATAGCCGCCGGTCCAGCGCGCGATGGGAGAGGGTGATCATTTCATCCTGGCTGATGAGCGATACGGCGTGATCGCCCACAATGCCGCCCCCGCGCGTTACCGCAAAACCGATGTCGCCGGCATTGCGTGCGCCCGTCTGGCCTTCACGGGTATAGACGGCTTTGTCGGCAAGTGCGGCGCCGCGCCCCGCGGCGGCCGCTTCCCCCAACAGGAGCGCGGTGCCCGACGGCGCATCGACCTTCGCGCGGTGATGGGCTTCGGTGATCTCAAGATCGAAGTCCTCGCCCAGTCGCGCAGCGGCCTCTTCCACAAGACCCGCCAGCAAATTCACGCCGAGGCTCATATTACCGGATTTTACGATGGGTGTTTTAGCGGCGGCGCCCGAAATTGCGGCTTCCTGCTCATCGGAAAACCCGGTGACGCCGATCACCGATGCAACGCCCGCTTGCGCCGTATCTACAATGGTCGCTACGGCCGCGTCGGCGGCGGAAAAATCGATCAGTACATCAATTTCGTTCAATAGCGCTTTTAGATCATCCGTGATGAGGGCGTTTTCCGCCATGGAAAGCGGCGGCGCTTTTTCGCGCACGAGCCCGCCCGCAAAAATGGCGCCTTGATCCTCGCACAAGGCGTGCACAATCGATTGTCCCATACGACCGTTGACGCCAGCGACGCCAATACGAATAGTCATGGTTTTCTTCCTCGATGCGTTGGCAATGGCGGCGCAGGGGAGGCGGCGCCAATTGATGGATGCGGGGCCCTAAATGACGACCCTTGCGATTAGACCGGCTACTCTTGCCGATAAAGCCTCGATTGAGTCAATTCTCGCCGAGGCTTACACCCAATTGTTGGAGGGGTACTATGCGCCCGATATCCTCCGCCGGGCGACGCCGCTGATTGCGCGCGCTAATCCGGGTTTGCTTTCCTCGGGGCGATATTTCTTGGCCCTCAGAGGGGAAAGGGCCGTCGCCTGCGGCGGGTGGAGCCATGAGGCGCCCGGCGGGCAACGCCCATCGACAAAAGAAGGCGAAGCGCATTTGCGCCATTTCGCAACGCGGCCTGAAGCAATCGGCGCCGGCGCTGGGCGTATGATCGTGGAGCGTTGCGAAGCCGCCGCCATCAACGATGGCGCGAGCGTGATGCGGAGCCAGTCCACCTTAATGGCCGAAGGCTTCTACGCCCGCCTCGGCTATGCCCACGACGCCTTTGCTAATATTGATTTTGGCGGCAGTGCGTTTCCGGTGGTTTTAATGGTGAAGGAACTGGGGCGGGGATAGGGCGCAAGATTGCAAAGGAGTTCTCCCGGGCGTTTCGAAAATAAAGAATGACCCTTCATTTTTGCCTTTACGAAAGGCAGAGAGGGCCAATTGTTTGACGGCCTGTAGATAGCAAAACAGGCGTCTGGTTTTTTGTATCGTATACGGCGTAAATGTGTGTGATGTAGCAGGGGCCATGTATAGAAAATGTAGCACGCTTTTTTGACGGCGTTCGAAAGTTGGTTTCATTCCAGACGACGATGGCTCTCTCATCGTCAGTTGAAAAAATAGCGCCTCGATATAATTGCCCTTTTCCACGACTCGGGCAACGTTTTGAAACGGCGTCAATAGCGAATTCTCTTTTTTCGTCTCGTGAACGGCATAGCTGAAATTTGCGCACGGCGTCACGGATGACCCGAATATCTTTAGGGTTGTTCGTAGAATTGTCCGCTCGCCAACGAATCGTCCGACCGCTCCAACTCTCAATCTTCTCAAGGTCAAGCTCCGGCCAGAATTCAAAACTGGAAACTCTTATCGGGGGTGTCTCAAGATTAGATCGAGAGATGCGCGACCCGGTGACGATTAAATCATCTTCTAAATCACCCCGATCCTCATCACTTTGAACATTCGACGAAACTTGAACCCCGTTCTCGACGCGTCGAGAATTTTCGGGCGCCGAAATACAGCCCAGCAGCCCAAAGTTAATCGCTATAAAGATTATCAATATTCGAGGTATTATCGTGGCACCTTGTTGTTAAGTTATAAATGACCGATGCCCCTTCTAAAGTCTGGACCGGTGGAATGCTAGTAAGCTGCAGGAAATATTTCAATATCGAGTTAGGTTCATCCATATCAATGGAGAATGAGCAATCGGCAGGCGATCCGATCCCTTCCGGTCCGTCAGACAGATAGCCATGCAAATTCTGCACGACACCATTTTCGTCTTGCCTGCCACCCTACCGATTCAAATGATCCATCACGGCGAAAATGTCTTTGTCACCGCGTCCGCACATATTCAAGATAAGGATTTGTTCCCTGTCCATCTCTTGCGCTTTTTCTAGGGCGCGGGCGAGGGCGTGGGCGGGTTCGAGAGCGGGGATAATGCCTTCCAATTTCGAGCAAAGCTGAAATGCGTCGAGGGCTTCTTTGTCGGTCGCCGAAAGGTAGGTGACGCGGCCCGTTTCATGGAGCCAGGCATGCTCCGGGCCGATGCCGGGATAGTCGAGGCCCGCGGAAATGGAATGGGCGTCATTAATCTGGCCGTCTTCGTCTTGCAGCAAATAAGTGCGGTTGCCGTGGAGAACGCCCGGTCGCCCGCCGGTGAGGGACGCGGCGTGCTCGCCGGTCTCGACGCCGTGGCCGGCCGCCTCAACGCCGATGATCTCCACGCCCGTGTCATCCAAAAATGGATGAAAAAGCCCAATCGCGTTCGAGCCGCCGCCGATGCACGCCATGACGACATCGGGCAAGCGCCCTTCCGCTTCCATCATCTGTTCTTTGGCTTCGTCTCCGATCACCGATTGAAAATCCCGCACGAGCATGGGGTAGGGGTGGGGCCCCGCCGCCGTGCCGATCAGGTAATAGGTGTTGGCGACGTTGGTGACCCAATCGCGCAGCGCCTCGTTCATGGCGTCTTTCAGGGTCCCTGCGCCGGAGGTGACGGGTACGACCTCCGCGCCCAAGAGCTTCATGCGGAAAACATTGGGTTCCTGGCGCTCGACATCCGTCGCGCCCATGTAAACAACGCAAGGCAAACCAAATCGCGCGCAGACCGTCGCCGTCGCCACCCCATGTTGCCCGGCGCCCGTCTCGGCAATGATCCGCGTCTTGCCCATGCGCCGCGCGAGCAGGATCTGGCCGATGCAATTATTGATCTTGTGGGAGCCGGTATGATTGAGTTCATCGCGCTTGAAATAGATCTTCGCCCCGCCGGTTTTACCAGCCGTCGCAGCTTGTTCCCTGGCGTACTCCGTCAGCCGCTCCGCGTAGTAAAGGGGGGAGGCCCTACCAATGTAGTGCCGACGGTAATACTCTAATTCTCGTTTAAAATCATCGTCTTGGCGCGCGCGGTCGTACTCCTTGCCGAGATCGAGAACGAGGGGCGTCAGGGTCTCGGCGACAAAACGACCGCCGAAACGGCCGAAACGGCCTTCGGCGGTAGGACCGGTGCGGAAACTGTTCTGAAGAGACAAGGGCGCATCCATAGTTGGGATATAAAGACGCCAGCCCTAGCAGAAGCACCCGGAGAAACAATGGGGCAAAGAGGCGGGGTCTCCCCCGGATCTCCTTTGCGTTCGCCCAGGTTGATTGGGCGGTCCTACCCCGCCGCCGATTTCACGGCTTTCACAAAGGCGTCAATCTTTGCCGGGTCCTTGACCCCAGGGGCGCTCTCCAGCCCGGAGGAGGCGTCGACGCCGTGGAAGGCGGGGCAATCGGCGCCCGCTCTCACCGCGTCACTGACATTGTCCGCGGTAAGACCGCCGGCGACTAAAAATGGTGTTTCGAGGGCGTAGGATTTTAAGATTGACCAATCAAAGGCGACGCCATTGCCGCCCGGCAGATCCGCGCCCGATGGCGGCTTAGCGTCGAACAATAAAAGGTCCGCGGCGTCGGCCATTTCTTCCAACCCTTGCAAATCAGAGGAGGAGGAGACGCCGATCGCTTTAATGGTCTCCATGCCGAACTCATCACCCATTTCTAAGACGCGGGCGGGGTCTTCCGTGCCATGGAATTGGAAGTAAGAAAGGAGGGGCGCCACTTCCGACAGCTGTTTTTCGCCAGGATCGACAAAAAGACCGACAAAACGGGGCACGTCATAGCCTTCGTCGAAACAGGTTTGTTTGATGTCGGCAACAAGGTCAGCGGCGGCGCCGGGCCGCAAATGACGCGGGCTACGTTGAACAAAGACAAGACCGAGAAGCTCAGCGCCGGCGCGGGCTGCTGCGACGCCCTCGTCCACATTTCTAACGCCGCATATTTTCACCAGGGCCATAGTGATGTCCTGAATTTGGGTCCTGAATTTTTAGTCTCAAAAACGCCTTTGGCGTTTGACGCCACGCTTACCGGGAACACCTACCGAGACAAGCAGTATGATCGTGTTTTCAACTGTCCGCTACAATTAACGGCGCTTCGTTCGTCGCGCGCGCCGCCAGCACCTGATTTTCCCGCGTGAGCGCGGTGACAGCTTCCCGGTCCCGTCTGGCTTTGTCGCGCTTCGTTTTGCCAGACATCCACATGCCGCCCGCGCCGAGGAAAAAGCCGATCAGCAAAAACGTCATGAGCCATACCCATAACGGCAAGGCGGGCGATGCAATCGCCGGCGATGTCACGCTTGAAGGGTCCAGGCTGATCGCCACCATCTGCCGGTTCGCGAAGAGAAAAAGGACAAGAACGGCGCCGAGCGCCAAGCTGAATATCCAAGAAAGTAGTTTGAAGCCCATGGGTCCGAATGCGTTATTTTCTAAAACATGACGATGAAAGACCGGCGCGACATCGCTGACTTGCCCTACCGAAAACCTCTCAATTTCGGCTCCATACCATGGCTCGCATGGCGGCTGAACCGTTCGCAGCCCCGCAACGGTGCGTCATAGGTGATTTTTTTGCGATTGGCGCGCTAGGAGCGCGATCAGCAAGGTAGGGCCCGTTGTTAATCGTCGCCAAGGTCGTCGTCATCGCCAATTTCAATCGTTATTGCGTCCTCTGACGCATCCGACGGGTTCAGGCGGTCTCGGATTTCCTTGCCCGCTTTGAAGAACGGCGAGTGCTTTTCTTCAATTTGCACCGCTTCCCCCGAGCGCGGGTTACGGCCAATGCGTGCCGGCCGATGTTTCACCGAAAACGCGCCGAAGCCGCGCAGCTCTACTCGGTCGCCCCTAACGAGAGCGTCGGAAATCTCCTGGAAAAAAATAGAGACCAGCCGTTCCACATCCCGATGGAACAGATTTGGGTTTTCGGCAGCCAGCTTTTGCACCAATTCGGACTTAATCATCGTAATCCCTCATGACGTAAATCCCCCCCAGTTTGGGATACTCGAACAACAATCTCAGAAAACGCGCGCTTAAAGATGTTCCTCGCATTTGGCTTCTAAACCAGAAAAAACCAAATGATAACCGCCACTAGTGAGAAGACCATATTGATCACACATGCGGCGTCAAGGCGCTTCTAAAGACCCTCGCAGAACGGTAATCGTTCTCGCATGGCACAAGAGAAAAGCGCGACCTATTCATCGGATGATGCGGACGAAGTATTCAATCGGGAGACGGCCGAAGGGGGCGATGGAACGCGCCCTAACGCGCGCGATGAAGAACACGATTCGTTCGGCTTCCGCCGGGTGAAAAAGGGCGAAAAAGAAAAGCTCGTTCGCGGGGTTTTTGACGCCGTCGCGCCCCATTACGACTTAATGAACGATCTGATGTCCGGCGGCGTCCATCGCGTTTGGAAATCTGTCCTAATTGACCGATTAAACCCCCAGCCTGGCCGTACTGTTCTGGATATGGCCGGCGGCACCGGTGATGTGGCCGAAGCGTATCTGAAAAGGGCGACGACGCGGCCTCATTCTGATGGTGCGATGGCGCCGGCCAATGCGGTTATTTGCGATATCAATTTCGAAATGCTCAACGCTGGGGCTGACAGGGCGCTGTCGGCGAAAAACATCCATGACTTGGGTGTTTCCAAACTTGAAGACCAAATCACCCGCATCTGCGCTGACGCGGCAATCATTCCGCTCCCCGATCAATGTGTTGACGCCTACACAATCTCTTTTGGCATTCGCAATGTGGTGCGCCTGGACGAGGCGCTGAGCGAAGCCTATCGCGTGCTGCGTTACGGGGGGATGTTCGCCTGTCTCGAATTTTCCCATCCGATGACGGAAGGCCTACAGAAAATTTACGACGCTTACTCGTTCAATGTCATTCCCTGGCTCGGCGAGCACGTCGTCAATGATCGCGAGAGTTACCAATATCTCGTGGAGTCGATTCGGCGTTTCCCATCCCAGGAAAGTTTCGCTGAAAAAATTCGCCGTGCGGGCTTTCGGCGCGTGCGCTATGAAAACCTGACCGGCGGGGTGGCGGCGCTTCATCTCGGTTGGCGCATTTAAAAGCCCGTTGCGGAGACAGGATTCATGTTCACGGTCTTAGCCGATGTCATCAGGCTGATTGGCGCCGCCTGGCGGTTAAGTCGTCGTGATGCGCTTATTCCCTCCGAATATGCCCATTTGACGCCGCCAGCCTTACGGGTGATTGGCAAGATTTCACGGCTTGGCGCCACGGTGACGGGTAAGGACGAGACGGGCGCCGAGCGGCGCTTGCGTCCCGGAGAACGCCTCGCCGCGGCGTTCGAGGGGATGAGCCCGCCCTATGTGAAACTGGGGCAGGTGATGGCGACCCGCCCTGATATCATTGGTTTTGAGATGGCCGATGATTTGGGCCGCCTGCAAGACCGCATGCCCGCCTTTTCCCAGAAAGAAGCGGTGGCGGAGATTGAAAGCGCTTTTGGCAAACCTCTCAATGATCTCTTTACGGAATTTTCTGAACCCGTCGCCGCAGCCTCTGTCGCCCAGGTCCATAAAGCACGACTAAAAGACGGGCAGGAGGTTGCGGTGAAAATCCTGCGCCCGCAAATCGAACAACGCGCCACGCGTGAGTTTCGCGCGTTTATGCGCGCGGCGCGCTTCGCCGAAGCCCTATCATCGCGCGCCCGGCGAATGGAACCGGCAAGGTTTATTGAGACGCTACAACGCTCAGCGGCGGTGGAGCTTGATCTGCGCATGGAGGCCGGCGCCGCCTCCCAGATTGCCGATAACATGAAGCATGATGACAAGGTGCGCGCACCGGAGGTTATTTGGCCCCTAATGAACAAGCGCGTATTGACCCTCGAGTGGATCAACGCGACGCCCATCAGCGACATTAAGGCGCTCGATCAACAAGGCGTTGACCGAAAAGCCCTGGCGCGAAAAGTCATCCGGGTGTTCCTCACGCAGGCGCTGTGCGATGGATTTTTTCACGCCGATATGCACCAAGGCAACATGATGATCGACGCAGAGGGCCGCATCGTTCTCATTGACTTCGGCATTATGGGCCGACTTGATGACCAGGCGCGATTGACTTTTGCGGAAATCGTACACGGATTTATCACCCGTGATTATCAACGTACCGCCGAGGCGCATTTTAAAGCGGGCTATGTGTCGCGCGAACACCCCCCGGAGATTTTCGCCCAAGCGTTGCGCGCCGTAGGCGAGCCTCTTTATGGCCGGAACGCCGACCAGATGGATATGTCGCGGGTCTTGCAGCAACTGTTCGATGTCACGGAGCTGTTTGACATGCATCTGCGCCCCGAGCTCGTCTTGCTGCAACGAACGATGGTGACAGTGGAGGGGGTCGCCCGCTCGCTGGATCCGGAAATCAATGAATGGGACGCCGCCGCGCCGGTCGTGAGGGATTATCTGACCAACGCCCTTGGCCCAAGACAACATGTCGACCGATTGCGTGGGGCGACGGAAAAAGCCCTCGAGATCGCGCCGAAACTGCCCCAATATGTTGAGGATATTGGGGTCGTCGCACGGCGTTTATCCCATGACGAAGAAAACGGCGGCCCGCTGGCGGCGCTTAATTTTTCGCAGCGGGGCCAGAATAGTCGGTGGCCGGTGATGCTCCTAGCGGTTGCGATCGCGTTTCTAGCGGTCGCGATTTGGCGCCAGTAAGCGCTCTTGCCCTCGGTTTTGTGACAATCTGTGTGCCGCTATGGGCGTTGCGCCGAGTTGTATCATGATACCTATACCGCGCAGCCCCTTGACCTTTTGGCGTTTCGGCCTGGACGGTGATATGAAGGGTTCTAACATCAATGCAGCCGGCCTCCGCCTATAGGGGCGGGTGGGACGGTTTTAAAAAACCAATCTTTAAAGAACCAACAAACGATGAAGCAACGTTCAGTCCTCTTGATTATCGGCGGCGGGGTCGCCGCGTATAAAAGCCTTGAATTGATCCGCCTGCTGGCAAAGCGCGGCATTGGCGCGCGCGCGATCCTTACCAAAGCAGGCGCTGAGTTTGTCACGCCTCTATCTGTCGGCTCTCTCACGGGTGAAAAAGTCTATACGGATCTTTTTGACTTAACGGACGAAGCCGAAATGGGTCACATAGAGCTCTCCCGGTCGGCTGAGCTTGTCGTGGTCGCGCCTGCGACGGCTGATTTAATGGCGAAGGCGGCCAATGGGCTGGCGAGCGATCTTGCCTCCACCGCGCTCTTGGCGACGGATAAGCCGGTTCTTTACGCGCCAGCGATGAACGTGCGGATGTGGGATCACCCAGCAACCCAACGCAATCTCGAAACCTTGCGCAGTGACGGTGCTCTTTTCGTCGGCCCTGATAAAGGTGAAATGGCCTGTGGCGAGTTCGGCCCTGGCCGCATGGCGGAACCAGCCGAGATCGCTGATCAGGTGGAAGCGTTTTTTACCAAACCATCTATGGTCGCCGGCGAGAGTGCCCCCCTTGCGGGCAAGAAAGTCATTCTAACGGCGGGGCCCACCCATGAGCCGCTTGACCCCGTGCGCTATATCGCCAATCGCTCATCGGGGAAGCAGGGCTACGCCATCGGGGCGGCCCTAGCCCGGGCGGGGGCTGATGTCACCATGGTGTCTGGCCCCACGACGTTGCCGAACCCGATCGGCGTAAACACCATCCGTATCGAGAGCGCGCGTGAAATGATGGCGGCGGTGGAGGCGGCTTTACCGGCCGATTGCGCCATCATGTGCGCGGCGGTGGCGGATTATCGTCCAGAGATCGAAACGGATCAGAAAATCAAAAAAGAACGCGGCGGCCTCACCAATATCCCCCTCGCCGAAAACCCAGATATCCTCAAAACTGTGTCCCAGATGGAAGATGGCCGCCCACGACTCGTGGTGGGGTTCGCGGCGGAAACGAACGACATTCTCGACCACGCCCGGGCAAAGCGCGCCCGAAAGGGGTGTGATTGGATTGTTGCCAACGATGTGTCCTTAGGCGACCACTGCGCCATGGGCGGCGATATCAATTCGGTCACGATCCTCTCTGAAGACGGCGAAGAATCCTGGCCGGAAATGGACAAAAACGCCGTCGCCGAAAAGCTGGCCGCGAAAATCGCCGATGCGCTGAGCGATTAGCCGATGATTTGGGTTGCTCCAACCTGAGATCGTAGATGGAATTGATAACGCGCCGTGGCGACCAATGCCGTAAACGTGAAAGTCTCGCGAGACACTCGGGGTTGAATGGCTTCGCGGCAGCATGATTCATTGATGCGCATGCGGTTGACTCAACTCATTTCAATGAAACTGCATCCTAATAAAACTACTTATAGTTGTAATTCTTTAACCATTGATGGTTAACCAATATTTTGCGGACCGTTTGGTGCGAAAGGCGCTCGATGGGTTTCGCCGCAATTTGATAATGATAAGGAGAATGAAAAGTGGGCCACTCACCAAGCCTTTCCAGTCTTGCATCATCGCAACAAAAATTCGATGAATTCCTGGCGGATCGAGAAAAAACTCTCGGTGCGGAAGCAAGAGACTATATCGCAGAATTGGACACGATGGCGTCTGAGTATTTTACGGGCAATCATATTGATGACCAGATTTTGGTGACCAATGGCCATAGCCTCGATTTTCAGCACGAAAAAGAAACAAACTTTTCGAACCTAAAAAAAGTGATTGACAGTATCGGCGGAGCCTTATTTGAGAATAAGCCATCGCCACGCGGAATTGAAACCGACTCACAAGGGGCTGCTGAAGCGCAAAAAGTTGCCGCGGAAAAATTCGGCGAAGAAGCGGTTTCCTCGTCTGACACCGCACTTTATGTGACCTCGAAAGTCTTTGAGGTATTAAGCAGCGTAATTACGGATTTTAACTCCGGAACCACCGTGGAGGATTCTATAAAAACCGTTTCACAAAATATCGGTTTTGGTATGCATCTCTTTTGTAAAGTTAAAGCCAGCGACTACAAATCGAAAGAGTTTTTTCACGACGAGACGATTTTTGAATTTATATATGCTTACAGAGTATATTTTTCTACCGAACTCGCTGTGACCAATGAAAAGGAAAATCAGGTCAAGTTAATCGAAAATACTATTGCGGCATTGACCGACCGATATGAAGATCTCACAAGGGAGGTTGCAACAGATACAGACATAACGGCTCAAACCTATGAAGATAATATCAAAATCTGGCAAACGCTAATCGCGCAAAACGACGCTGCTCTTAAAAAACTGGAGCTCTCTGAAACTCCAGCGTCGATGGAAAAGAAGGCTTCATAAATAGCGCGTTTTTCGGAAAACCGATGGTGGTTACTTGTTTGATATAATGTTCGGGTGCTAATTGTATTCCATACGATTTAAAAAACGGCATTATATCAAACATGGCCAATCTGTTGCAGGCGAACGGTAGCGGCTTTGAAGATGATGAATATAAAGGATCGAATAAATGACGTTCACCAATGTTCTCGGGCTTACGCTGGGTAGAGATGAAAAATTTCAAGCAACTTTTGCTGGGCGCTCCGGCGGTCTGGAAGGAGTTGTTAGGACAATATACGATAAGCGTTTTGACGGTGGACGGTCTGCTGAGGCAATTTGGGACGCAATCAAGGACGTCGATCGCGTAAGTGACGGGATCACCTATGTGATTGGCGTCATCAACGGGGGCGCCTCGCTTGCCTATGTTGGAAAAACAACACAGACGCTGGCGAAGCGCTATGCCGGCGGCCGAACCGGCGGGTTGAAGGCGGTTTTTGATTATTATCAGGAAAACATCGGCACGAGCTTTATGGAATGCACCTTGTATAACACGTCCAACGCCGCTTTTATTGAGGGGTGGTGCTATCAATTGCTGCACGATCACGGAATTCGTCTAACAAATATACAAGACCCTAATTAAAGCCGAGTTTTGGCGTTGCTTTTCTGCGAGCGCCCAATAAACGGCCGGTTTGGTATAGGAAAGCCTTGTCCCGTGGGGGCTGGATAGGAATTAAAAGAGTTTCAATTTTAGAGAAATCCCCAAACAGCGCAGCCGGCGCATCCGCCAATTTGACCTCTTCAGACCGAAAAACACAGAACGCCAGTCAATAATTTGTGAATGATGTAGACGCTGCCAATGTACGACCGGACACCGGCAACGGGTAATGAATCGGGGCGGGTCAGGCTGGGTCTTGCAGCAACGGGGCTGATGGCCCATAGACCACGTTTTTGTAGCAATAGGCTGAACTCGTGACCTCCGCTGCTGGCGACACCGATATCGCTGTTAAAAGCGCCGATCAGACCGACAATCCGTCGATTGACGGGGCCGGTGATCATGCCTGCGCGCCTGGCCGCAAAAACGTTTTCATCAAGACCTATGGTTGCCAGATGAATGTCTATGACAGTGAGCGCATGGCGGGTCTTTTAAAGCCCCATGGCTATGACCCTGTCGATGCGCCCGATGGGGCGGACCTCGTCATTCTGAACACCTGCCACATCCGCGAGAAGGCGGCCGAAAAGGTCTATTCCGATCTTGGCCGCATTCGTCGGATCAAAGAAGCGCGCCAAGACAAGCGCATGACGGTCGCCGTCGCCGGCTGCGTCGCCCAAGCCGAAGGGGACGAGATCCCGGAGCGCGCGCCCATCGTCGATATGGTTATCGGCCCCCAGGCCTATCATCGTTTGCCGGAATTACTGGCCCGCATCGCCCGGGAAGAGGCTGACGGCAAAAACGGGCGCGGCGTTCTAGAAACGGATTTTGCGGTTGAAGAAAAATTCGACCGGCTCGCACTTGACCGAAAGGCGGATGGCGTCTCCGCCTTTCTCACCGTGCAGGAAGGGTGCGATAAATTCTGCACGTTCTGTGTTGTTCCTTATACGCGTGGGGCGGAAGTCTCCCGCGGGGTGGACGACATCACGGCCGAGGCGCGATCCCTCGTCGTGCAAGGCGTGCGGGAAATCACGCTCCTCGGGCAGAACGTCAATGCGTGGCAGGGCGCTGCTCCGGCGGGTAGCGGTCTTGCGGGCGGGGCGGATGACGATTGGCGCCTCGGGGCGCTTTGCCGCCATCTTGCCAAGATCGATGGGCTAGAGCGGATCAGATTTACGACATCCCATCCCCGGGATATGGACGATAGTTTGATCGACGCCCTTGGCGACGAACAAAAGCTCATGCCCTACCTTCATCTGCCCGTGCAGGCGGGCTCGGACAAAATCCTAAAGGCGATGAACCGCGGTCATACCGGCGAGCATTATCGACGCCTCATCGAGCGCATTCGCGCGGCCCGCCCGGATATCGCCCTATCCGGCGATTTTATTGTCGGGTTCCCGGGCGAAAGCGACGCCGATTTTGAGGAGACCCTCGCCCTTGTCCGAGAGGTGGACTACGCCTCGGCCTTTTCGTTTAAGTATTCCCGCCGGCCTGGCACCCCTGGCGCAGCGATGGCCAAGCAGGTCGGCGAACCCGTCAAAGACGAGCGATTGGCCCGTCTCCAAGCGTTGCTGAACGAGCAGAAAAATGCGTTCAACGCGGCGCAGGTAGGGAAGGTCATGCCGGTCCTCCTTGAAAAAACAGGCCGAAATGAAGGCCAGCTCGTCGGGCGCTCGCCCTATTTGCAAAGTGTTCATTTGACGGCGCCATCCTCGATGATTGGAATGATCGTTGACGTGTGCATTGAGGATACGACGCCAAACGCGCTTGGCGGCGTCCTCGTGACAGACGAGTCGCGTCATTGACCATGGAAAGACGAGGACGGATCGCTTGACGCAACAGCGGGCAAATCAGAGCCTTGACCAGAAACCGACCGCCGACAAAGAGACGGAAACGGACTATATCAGTTTTGAGGACAATCGACTTGTCGCCGATTTAGCGGGCCCCCATGATCGCCACCTTGCGATAATCGAAGACGCCGCGGGCGGGCGCATAGACCCCATCGGAAACAAATTCGCGATAACTGGCGAAGAGGGCGCACGGGCGCAGATCGTCAGTATCCTGGAAAGACTATATGGGCTTCTCGTGGAAGGCCGGACCATCGGTATTGAAGAGGTTCAGGCGGCGGTGAAACTCGCCGCCCCAACCTCACGCGCGCCCGAGGCCGGCGTTGCCTCAGCGCGCGCCGATGTGACGCCTGAGCGGACGATCAAAACACCGAAGAGAACCATCGCCCCGCGCACGCCGGCGCAGCGCGCCTATTTCAAAGCCCTTGAGAACCATGACCTTGTCTTCGGCGTTGGGCCCGCTGGCACGGGGAAGACATACCTCGCCGTTGCTCACGCGGTCTCGCTGTTGTTAGGCGGCGCTGTCGAACGCATTATCCTATCACGCCCCGCCGTTGAAGCGGGCGAGCGGATCGGATTTTTGCCGGGTGATATGAAGGATAAGGTCGATCCTTACCTCCAACCGCTTTATGACGCCCTCAATGATATGCTCCATGCTGATTATATCGAAAGACGCATCGGCAATGGGGAAATTGAAATCGCGCCTTTAGCCTTTATGCGGGGGCGCACCCTGGCGCGGGCGGCCGTTATTTTGGACGAGGCCCAAAACGCCACCGTCGCCCAAACCAAGATGTTTCTAACCCGTCTCGGCGAAGGCTCTTCCATGGTGCTGACGGGAGATCCAAGCCAAAGCGATTTGCCCCGCGGCGAACGCTCCGGCCTCGCCGATGCGCTGTCGTTACTAAATGGCGTTGACGGGGTCGATGTCGCGCGGTTCACGACAAAAGATGTCGTGCGCCATCCCCTCGTTGGGCGTATTCTCGATCGCTATGAAGCACGGGACAAAGAGCGCCGTGATGTCGAGCAATAACCGACCCGAAAACGCCCTATGAGCGCTGAAACCATTATAGGCGTTGATGGCTGGGCGGACGTCCTTGGAGAGCCTTCGGCCTTTGTTGAGGAGTGGCGTGTTAAAACCGTGGCGCAAGTACAGGACGCCGAGGGGGGTGTTGCGGTGCTCCTCACCGATGACGCCGCTCTGAGGGATCTCAACAAACGGTTTCGCGGAAAAGATGCGCCGACAAATGTGCTATCCTTCCCCGATGGGGAGGATAATTTTCTAGGCGATATCGCCATCGCGTTGGAGACCTGCCTTAAAGAAGCGGATGAGAAATCTACGCTGCCTGCGCACCACGCCGCCCATCTTATTGTGCATGGACTTTTGCACCTAATTGGCTTTGATCACGAAACCGACGAAGATGCGCAGGAAATGGAAGATCTTGAGCGTCAGATCCTTGCAACCGGAGGGGTGTCCGACCCATATGGGGAAGAGTGATGGCGCGTCTTTTCTTGGCGAGCATTCGGCGCCCGAGGACGAAGGGCGCAAAGGGGAAAGCAAAATGACGGACGACGGCCATTCGCCGCCCTCCCACGACGATGAAACCGCTGAAAGGCGTCCAAAAGGCAGCCAAAATAATGGCGACAATCTGGGTAACCCAGACGCGACGCGAACTGGCGCAAACGGCCTTGATCTGAAGGCGCGAACCGGCGGCCTTTTTAAAGGCTTGTTCAGACGCAAATCCCAAACGCCAGAGCCTGATTTAGCCGCCGTCTTGGCCGACCCCGTCCCGGCGAACGGCCCAAAAGGGCGTGTCGCCATGGCGCGGCGTGAAATGATCGAGCGCGTTGTCGCCTTTGATGAAAAGCGTGTCGATGATGTGATGGCGCCGCGCGCTGATATGGTGGCGGTCGATCTCGCCACTCCTTTTGATGAATTGGTGCGGGCATTCTCTGAAGCCGGCCATTCACGGTTGCCGATCTATCGCGGTGATCTCGATGATCCGATTGGCATGGCCCATATCAAAGATGTCGTCGATCTTATGGCGAACCCTGAAAAGAAAGCCGCCCTGCACGAGCCGATCCTCGAGCATATTCGGCGGGATGTTTTGTATGTGCCCCCGTCGATGCGCGTAACGGATCTTTTGCTGCGCATGCAAGCCTCGCGCATCCATATGGCGCTTGTGATTGACGAGTATGGCGGGACGGACGGTCTGTTGACCATCGAGGATTTAGTCGAAGAGATCGTTGGTGAAATCAACGATGAACATGACGAGGACGACGAGCCCGCCATCACCCCGAAGAGCAGTGGCTGGGAAGCCGACGCCCGGGTCGAGTTAGATGATTTCAACGACCATGCTGGGGTCGATCTCCATCTGGAAGATGATGAAGTCGATACCCTTGGGGGCCTCGCCGTTGCGCTTGCCGGCCGGGTGCCGCAACGCGGGGAGGTATTGATCCACCCTGCGGGATATGAGCTTGAGGTATGCGGCGCTGATCCGCGCAAAGTTCGAAAGTTGTTGATCCGCCAACAGACAGTCCTTTCGAAGACAGCCGCCAAAGCAGCTGAGTAATGACAACCATGCTTGCGAACACAATCGCTATGATGGACGCTTGGCGTGGTTGGAAACGGCGGGGCGCCGCCTTTGCCGCCGGGGTCGGGGGCGCACTGGCCCAGGCGCCGTTTTATTTTTTGCCCCTTTTCGCCGTCGCGATCTGCGTGCTGCTCGTGCTGTTGAAGGGCGCACAGCGAGATGAAAAACCACAACGCAGCGCCTTTATGATCGGCTGGTTTTTCGGTCTCGGATACTTTCTTCTCGGCCTATACTGGATGGCGCTCTCGTTCTTTGTCCAAGCTGAACAATACGCTTGGATGTCGCCCTTCGCGGCATTGGGCATGCCTTCCTTTCTAGGACTTTTCTATGGGGCCGCTTGCGCCGTCACCGGTTGGGCTTGGCGCGCGCGCCGCGTGACGGGATGGCGGCGGGTTGTCGTATTCGCGCTGTTCTTCATGATCGTTGAATATCTTCGCGGCCATATTTTAACCGGCCTTCCCTGGAATTTGCCCGGTCAGGCCCTCGCAGGGACGGCGATGGGGATCCAAACCGCCGCCTATTGGGGCGCTTACGGATTATCTTTAGTTGTTGTGCTCCTGGCGGCGGCGCCCGTCGCCTGTTTGTTGGACGAGCCGGCGACGGGCGAGAGCGCCAAAGGGAAAGAGGGATTGGCAAAAGACCTGCTCGCAGGTGTGGCGGTGATGGTGATCGGTGTCGTCGCGCTGTTCGGGTTTGGCGCAGCGCGTTTGTCGATGACGACCCCAGGCGTTCATGACGATGTGGTTGTTCGCATTGTGCAGCCCAATATTCCCCAGAAAGAAAAAATCGACCCATCATTCTGGGGACGCAATGTCGGGCGCGCCCTCGCGTTATCGGCGCCAAGTTCGGCGGCGTCATCGCAAGAAACGCCCTCGGGCCGCCTTTATGTCATCTGGCCGGAAAACACCGCGCCCTTGGTCGATGAATATCCGGAGGCCCTGAAAGGTATCGGTGTGCAGTTGCCCGCGAACACGGTATTGCTAAGCGGCGCCGTACGCCGTGATGTGAGCGATGAGGGGGAAACGCGATTTTACAACGCCATGTCGATCCTGGCGAATACGCCCGCTGGCATGCGCCCCATCGATTACTATGACAAACATCATCTGGTGCCGTTTGGGGAGTATCTGCCCCTCAAAGGGCTTTTGAAGGCGCTCGGATTAGCGCAGCTTGCGCCGTTCGAAGACGGGTTTAAGCCCGGCCCGGGGCCCCGCACATTCTCCGCCGGCGGTGTCCCGTTCTCCCCACTGATTTGCTATGAAACGATTTTTCCGGGCGCCATTCACCCCCGTGAAAATAGGCCCGAGTGGCTCGTCACCGTCACCAATGACGCCTGGTTTGGCGATAGCTCCGGCCCGCGCCAGCATCTCGATCAAGCGCGATTGCGTTCCGTTGAAACCGGATTGCCCATGGCCCGGGCCGCCAATACCGGTGTGTCTGTCCTCATAGACGCCGCCGGGCGCTATCTGGGCCGGGTGGCGCTCTACCAGCCTGGTGTCATCAGTCATGCGTTACCCAGGGCGATTAAACCGACGGTTTACGCGCATATCGGTGATTTTGGATTTCTAATTTTGATGATTGTCGTTGCGATAATTGGGGTTTCGCCGGTGAGAATCGGCGCGAAAAACGTTGCTGAATGAAAATTTAAGCAAAAAATTCGCTAAAAATGAAAAACACGTCAAAGTTATTTGCGGTATTAACCAATTAATCTATAAAGGAATTCTGGGGGAGTGAGACCTGTGCTGCACCGTTGAGAGAGTGGTGCGCACCTTTCACGTCGAAAAGCGCTATGGCGAAAGATAAGAATTCACATCCTATTGATGTCCATGTGGGCAGTCGCGTTCGGTTACGTCGCACAATGCTTGGTATGAGTCAGGATAAGCTTGGTGAAGCGTTGGGGCTTACCTTTCAGCAAATCCAGAAATATGAGAAAGGCGTCAATCGTATCGGCGCCAGTCGTTTGTTCGAAATATCGAAAATTCTAAATATCCCGCTGCAATTCCTCTTTGATGACTACGACGCGGATACCGGTATTTCTTACGGGTTCGCCGAAAACAACGATGTAGACAGCGGTGCGATGATGGACCTCCTCAATTCTGCGGAGGGTGTTCAGCTCTGCAAGTACTTTTCGGAAATCAACGATTCGAAGGTACGCAAACGCGTCTTAGAGCTCGTCAAATCTCTTGCTGGTATTGAAACAGAAGAGATTGCTTGATTTTGGTCCCTCTTAATCGCCGACGGATCGACTATATTTTCGGATAAGAAACAAGTGAAATTGCTGGTGCGCCACGCCAGCTATTGCGGTTTTTCGCCAAAATCTTGACCTTAATTCTTTCTTTGGTGGACAGATGGGGCGGCGTTCGATAAAAGCGCGCGCTAAGATATAAAGCTTTCTTTATATGTGAAGGCGCGAGAGCGTTCACCATTATTCCAGGAGCATCAGCCCCCATGACAAGACAGGCCTATCTGTTCACCAGTGAAAGCGTTTCCGAAGGTCATCCGGACAAGGTCTGTGATCGCGTTTCCGACGAAATCGTTGATCTCATCTATAATGAAGCGATGGCGTCGGGCCTAAACCCTTGGGACGTTCGTGTTGCGTGCGAAACGCTGACGACGACCAACAAAGTCGTCATTGCAGGCGAAGTCCGGGCTCCCGAAAGCCTGATGGGCGTCGCTGATCGGGTCAATCCAGAGCGCTTTGAAGCGGCGGCCCGCGCCGCCATTCGCGATATCGGTTATGAGCAGGATGGTTTTCATTGGCAAAACGCTGATGTTGATGTCCTCCTACACGGTCAGTCAGCGGATATTGCCCAAGGGGTCGATAAGGCGCTGGACGCAAATGCCGAGGGCGCGGGCGATCAGGGCATTATGTTCGGGTACGCCTGTAACGAAACAAAGGGCGCCCTCATGCCGGCGCCCATCCACTATAGCCACAAGATCCTGCATCTTCTCGCCCAAGCGCGCCACGCCAAAGAGGGCGATGCCGGTCTTCTAGGGCCTGATGCAAAAAGCCAAGTGACCGTGCGCTATGAAAACGGTGCGCCGGCGGAAGTCACATCAATTGTTCTGTCTACGCAGCACCTTGATGAGAGTTGGACCTCCGACAAGGTGCGCGAGGTTGTAGAGCCTTATATTCGCCAAGCCATCGAAGATGTGCCGATCGCCAGCGATTGCGTATGGCATGTGAACCCGACTGGTAAATTCGTCATTGGCGGGCCGGATGGCGATGCGGGCCTGACGGGCCGCAAGATAATTGTCGACACCTATGGCGGCGCAGCGCCCCATGGCGGCGGGGCGTTCTCCGGCAAGGACACGACGAAAGTTGACCGGTCGGCCGCATACGCCGCACGTTACTTGGCGAAAAACGTTGTGGCGGCGGAGCTCGCTGATCGTTGCACCATCCAGCTTTCTTACGCGATTGGCGTGGCTGATCCGTTGTCGGTCTATGTTGATCTCCATGGTACGGGCCAGGGTGCTGATGATGTCGCCATTGAACGCGCCTTGCGCGAGGTGATGGACCTGTCGCCATCGGGCATTCGTCGTCAGCTCGACCTCAACAAACCGATCTACGCCCGCACCGCTGCTTATGGCCATTTCGGTCGGGACCCTGACGCCGACGGTGGTTTCTCCTGGGAGCGGGTCGACCTTGTTGATCAGTTAAAAGCGGTCATCCGCTAAGCAGATTTTTCATTTCTTCAAAAAACCTCGCCGGTTTAGTCGGCGAGGTTTTTTTGTGCTTGCGCCGCATCTGTAGCGAAACCGATCTCGAATGAGATCGGTCGAATTTAGTTTGTGAAGGGATGTTAAGCTATTCATCAGTTTTTGATCTTCGAGACGCTATTCAATTAAATTCATGTAAAATTTTTATCACCTAATAAAATTTAACTATCATAATGTGACAATTTTATGATCAGATACAGTTATGAATAAAAACGCCAAAATATAAACCGTGAATAATATAATCTATTTGAGTATTTATGCCTTTTCATCTTAGCAGTTTAATTTTTCTGTTTTCTGAAAAGCGCGCCTTAAAACTTCTGGTGAATGCTTCGGCTGGTTCTCGTTTGTCAAACGCTGAGTGACGGGCGGTATTTGTAATGAAAGTGACGGAAGAAATGACTCTAAGAAGACTCTCAACAGCTGCGATGGCGACCTCGTCCATTCTCGCGTTCTCAACAGCTGGGCACGCGCAAGATGGAAGCGCAGGAATATACGACTCGGCTATCGAGGGTTATGAAAGTAATCCATCATATATTGACTGCGACCCGTTCATGGGCCGTACGGTTTGCGCAGAGTTTCGATTGACGCGCAGAAACATCGAAGCGACCTATGAACGACTTGTTCTTCCTCAACCAGCCGGGCCCGACGAGATCTCGGCAGGATTATATGGGTCGGCTCAGGAAGGGTATGCGGATAATCCGCGATATATAGACTGTGACAGGTTTCGAGACGTTACAATTTGCGCGGAGTTTGAATTGAACGCCAGCAATATCGAGGAAGTACATTTTCAACTAGTTCAAGCGGAGCCCAGTCCCGAACCGGACCCATTGCAGGCTGGTATCTTCGAGACCGTTTCGGAAGGGTACGAGACTAACCCAAATTTCGTTGATTGTGATCGATTTCGAGGCGTTTTTGTGTGCGCGGTGTTTAACCTGAATAGACGCAATATCGAGCAAGTTTATAATGACGTGATCGCGGACCAGGAAGCGGCGCAAACGCCAATCAATGTAACGCCCCAACATCATTTTCAAACCCTCGTCGATGCGCTCACCGAACCCCATGAAGGGCGACTTGCGGGCGTACCAGATTTCTTTGATTGGGCGTTTGGGCCTCGTGTCGGATTTGGAAATACCTTGCCCGAAGGTTGGAACGCTATGATTGTTGCGGGCGCCATCAATCAAGACGCAGATCGTCAACATTTAATCGGCGATAACACGCGCATTGAAGTACGAAACCTCAATGCACTGATCTTAAGCAAATCCACCGGCGAGTGGCGTTATGTCCAGCAAAACGAGGCGGTCACGGGCGCTGCATTCCGTAATGATTTTGGCGGTAACACCAACACGCCGGCTGATATCCGAAATGAACCTGATGGAGGGGTCTCGGTTCGACTAATGCCCGGTTACAATTTTCATTTCTTTGCGCCACAGCGTGTTGAAATAGATCCCGATGATGTTGGGGGCGTCATAACTTTCGGGCAAGTCCGATTAATTCTGAACGATCCCAACGGCGAAGATGATCGCCGCGATGATGTTTTCTTGGGTACAGTTGGTGCAGACTACTGGAAGAGCCTGACCGCACCATTCGATAATCTGAGGACGAATGGCGATGTTGTCATTCCGCAAATTCGGCATATCGGGAACGAGTGGGAATACCACTATCTGACGACATTGACCGAAACCGAACTGCTCAGAAATCCGCCGCCGCTCGATTTCTCTGATATCGATTTTTAGTCATGACTAGCGCCTCGCATTCTGCCGGAGTGATCCCCGCCCGGAGATTAGCTCTGTTTTGCTTCCGGGCTTTGCGCCGGGATCAGGTCTTTAAACGCTTTACTGCCCCTCTTGACTCCATGTCGCCATATACATAGATATCAATGTATATAATTGACCTGACTGGAGGGGGCGATGATCTCACGCCGCGGGATGCTGGTAACGGGTGCTTCGAGCGCCGTCATTATTGGGATAGGCGCAAGTAGCTGCGCGCCTTCCGATGGGCTGAGGGCGGTGACCGCGCCTTGGCGGGCGATTGGCGAGCCTTCGGGGGACATACGTCTCGATATTCTGTCTTACGCGATCCTTGCGCCATCGCCCCATAATCGGCAGCCCTGGCTCATCAAACTTGAAGATGATGAATTATCCTTCACGCTGATGCCCGACACCGAAAGGCTTTTGCCGCACACGGATCCTCAGAACCGGCAGATCGTGGTTGGCTTAGGCGCCTTCCTTGAGGTGATGAGGCTCGCTGCTGAAAATGCAGGGTACGATCCGATTTTCGATCTTTTTCCGGAAGGGGTCGATGATACAGCCCTTGACGGACGGCCCATCGCAAAAATTCGTTTGTCGAAGGGCGGGGCGTTACCGGTGGACCCGCTCTTCGACCAGATCCCCATGCGAAGAACGGATCGCTCCGTTTATGATGTCAAACGCCCGGTCCAGGAAGGTGATTTGATCGCCTTGCAAAAGGCGGCGAGGGGGGACGCCAACATGGTCGGGATTACGACAGACCTAGAAAACATAAGTGATCTGCGCGCCCTTTGTTATGAGGCGTGGGAAATTGAAACTAAAACGCGGCGGACCCATAAGGAATCCGTTGACCTCACGCGAATTGGCGCAGACGACATCGCGGAAAACCCAGACGGCATTTCCGTTTCTGGCGGCATGGTCGGTTTGTGGAAGACGTTTGGAATACTGAGTAATGAAAATCTCGCCGACCCAACATCGCGGGCTGCAAAGGCGGCGTTTTCCTTTTACGCGGACGCCATAAATTCAGCGATGGCATTTGTCTGGTTAGCCACGCCGGACAATAGCCGCGCCTCTCAGATCCGCGCCGGCGCTGATTGGGTGCGCCTTCATCTTGCGGCGACGAAAGCGGGGCTCGCATTCCATCCTTTGAGCCAGGCGCTGCAAGAGTTTCCAGAAATGGCTGGCGTGTTCGACCGGATGCATGAAAGGCTGGCCGTTGCCCAGCCCGGCAGAGTGCAGGGGGTATTCAGGCTCGGCTATAGCAAAGCACAGCCCCCATCGCCGCGTTGGCCCCTGATGACCCGGGTAATTCAACATTGAAAACTGACAACAATAAACCGGGCGGATCAGATGCAGGGCTCCCTGACGATCCTATCGAATTTAAGGTCATGGCTGAGATCGACATGATCGCCCATCTCGCGGAGACATTTTTTCAGCGTTTTTTACCGGGAGACGTTACACCGGCGCAATTCGGCGTCCTCAACCGCCTTGCCCGGCTCGACGAGAAAGAGACGGTAACGCAGCTTGCAAAAGCCTTCATGGTGACCCAGCCCACCATGTCGTCAACAACCAAAAAACTGGCCGAAAAAGGATACATCGTTTTCAACGAAACCCCGGAAGATAAGCGCGCGCGATATGTGGCGATCACCAAAAAGGGGGAACGCAAACGGCAGCAAATTGTTGAGTCGTTACAACCGGTATACGAACGATACCGAACCCTAAAAGGCGATAGTGATTGGACGCCAATGCTTGAAGCCCTTTATGGGCTTCGAACCCATCTCGAAGAAATCGTCTATGACTAGTTTGAGCGAAAAACGTCAGGTAAAAGATTATAAGAAACCGCGTTTCAAGCCTGCGCCGTTGCGGTGATCATCTTCGCCGCGGCGTCAAAAACCGACTTATCGCCCGTCACCGATCGCACAATCATAGCGCCCTGCAAAAGGGAGAGGGCGCTTTTGGCTTTGTCCGCCGGCGTTTTTACGCCGATGGCTTTATATTGCACGGTCAGCCAGGCGATGCCTACGTCAAAGAATGTCTTGATTTCATTCGTCACCGCATCGGGCAGCCCAGACGCCTCCGCGCCGAGGGCCGCGCCCAAGCAGATCATACCCTGGTCTTCTAACGCATATCGCGAGATGCCGATAAAAGCGGCGATGTTGTCCTGAGGGGTGGCGAGGCTCGCCGTTTGCGCCTTGAGGCTTTTTCGAAAATTCTCCGTATAGCGCTTTAAGAGCGCAACGCCGAGATCTTCCTTTCGTGGGAAATGATAATGGATGCTCGCGCTTTTGATGCCCATTTCCTCGGCGATGTCGCGATAGCTGACGGCGTTGTAACCGGCCTGCCGCATGCGACGTTCAGCGATGGCGAGGATTTGGGCGGCGCTATCCATAGGGCGGGCGGACACTTTCTTGTGTTCAGTCAAAGTACAAATTTTTGCTTGATTCGTACGGTCTTTATGATATCTACCTAGTGATAGGTAGATAATCAAGAGGAGTTTAGATCATGCGCCTCAACGCCGACTTCTCCAAAAGCGTTGTTATCGATACCAACGCCATGGCGTGGGAGGCCTCGCCCATGGCCGGCGTCTATCGGCGCAAGCTTGACCGCATCGGGGAGGAAGTGGCGCGCGCGACCGCCCTCGTGAAATACGATCCGAAATCCTATTTCAGCCCCCACACCCATGGCGGCGGCGAGGAATTTTTTGTACTAGAAGGCACGTTCTCTGATGAACATGGGGATTACCCGGCGGGGACCTATGTTCGAAACCCCATAGGCTCCACCCACAAACCCCGTAGTGAAAACGGCTGTGTGATCTTCGTCAAACTTCATCAGTTTGACGAGCGTGACACGGCGCAGTTCTCCATTCACACCCCAACGGCGACGTTTGTGGCGGGGGCCGCCCCCGGCGTGACTGTTCTGCCGCTGCATCGTTTCGAAGAAGAGGAATGCGTGTTGATGCGCTTAGCGCCCGGGTCGAAATTGCCGCCTGCGCCGTCGCCTGCCTGTAGATTGGGCGGCGAAGAAATCCTCGTTTTAGAAGGGGTCTTTTCTGATGAGCGCGGCGATCACCCGGCGGGCGCATGGATACGAAATCCGGTGCAAGCGGCCCATCAAGCCTACAGTGCCGACGGATGTCTTCTCTATGTAAAAACCGGCCATTTGCCTACAGAGTAAATACCTCGAGTAAAAATCCCATGACCGATCACTCTTGAAAGGAAAGAAAATGATTGGATACACGACCCTTGGCGTCAAAGATCTTGATGCCGCGAAGAAATTCTATACCGCGCTTTTCGACGCCGACGTTTTGGTGGACGTTGGTCGCCTCGCGATGATCGGCAAGTCGATGAAGGAACCAAAGATCGCCGTTTGCGTCCCCTATAACGAAGAAGACCCTCATCCGGGCAATGGCGTGATGGTCGCATTCCCGGGCGGCTCGAAGGAAGGCGCGGCGGCGCTTTATAAAAAAGCCATCGAACTCGGCGCCACTTGCGACGGCGAGCCGGGTCAGCGCGTAGAGAACATGTTTTACGGCGCCTATGTCAGAGACCCTGACGGCAACAAGCTCTGTTTCTTTGATTTCAGCTAACGGAAGACTGAAACACGAATTGAAAAGCGCAAACTGGAAACGGTTTGCGCTTTTTTGCATGGTGGTCGTCGTGGCGAATTAGCGCCTAACCACTTTTACCGTGGGTCTTAGTCCTATCTTAGATGGTAATGCCTCAGTTTGAAATCTGATGACTGGTGTTGGCCCCTTTGCGACTTTCGCCGTTTAAATTTGAACGTCCAAGGGTAGCCTGTAATTTGCCCCTGCGGGCGGCTTAAAACGTCCCATGATACTATTTGATTACTGACGAAATTCTACAGGTAAGCAGCGGCAACGCAATGTACACTTGGGACATGCCGGGATACGTGTTAGCTTCTCGGATATTTGGGAGAATGAAAATGCGTTATTGCTCAGTTGTTGTACTCTTTTTGGCCCTTCTCTCAGGTTGTGGTACCACAACGAAGCAGACGTCGATACGAGCGACAGAATTTACGCCGTCGCCATGCGAGGTTGGAGTATACGGATTTGCTAATCCTTTCGTGACGATCACACGTTACGAAGATGCCTTCGACTATGAACGTAGCGATGGTCGGCGTGGAGCGATCACTGATGGAGCAGCGGTCGAGTGTGGCAAGGGCACCGTTCGGATTGACGGCAGCATGATTTTGCCGAAGCGACCGCTAAAGATTACCAACACTGAATTCGTTTCAGGCGAAATTAAGCTGGTTGGCCAACTCCTTGAACCTCTGGATGCAGGGCCTGAAACACCTCTTGTCACCTTGGCGCATGGCTCTGAAGAATACGGGTGGATCGAATCTGCCTTCTACCCCTATCAGTTGGTTGGCCGGGGCATTTCGGTTTTTGTGTACGACAAGCGCGGAACCGGCAGATCTGAAGGTGTCTATACGCAGAATTTCCCTCAACTTGCCGATGATCTTGTTATCGCTTCTGAGGTCGCGAAGCAGCTTGCGGGCGATCGCTTTGGGCGATTTGGTCTACTTGGGTTCAGTCAGGGAGGGTGGATTGCCCCTTTGGCCGCTGAACGCTCGGGCGCTGAGTTCATTGGCATTGGATACGGACTGGTCGTTGATATTCTTGAGGAAGACGCTTCACAGGTTGCACTAGAACTACGGGAAGCCGGATATGACGAGGACGTTATCGCCAAGGCAAAAAAGCTTACAGACGTAACAGCTCGACTTGCGGTGTCCGGTTACCGGGATGGCCTCAGCGATCTTGATGAGCTGCGAGAGTTGTATGGTGATGAAGAGTGGTTTCCACGGATCAAGGGCGGTTTTACGGGTGTGATCTTGGGCCTTTCCTCGGACGAGTTGCGCAACAAGGGAATACCAATGTTCGATCGGCTTGATATCGACTGGTCGATAAAACCAATGGATGTTCTCAGTGAAGTCAATGTGCCTCAACTCTGGGTTCTTGCTCAAGGCGACCGTGAAGCACCGATATCAGCGACGATAGACCGGCTGCAAACACTGAGAGGTGAAGGTAAAGACATCACGATATTTATTTTTCCGAATACGGATCATGGCATGCGAGAATACGAGCAGCAACCTGATGGCTCACGAAAGTATGGGCGCGTCACAGACAGGTATCACGACCTGTTGGCGGACTGGGCTACAGGGGAAGTTGTTCCACCCTATGCATCGAGCGAGTTGCGATAACTTCAGCCACGACCCCTAGATCTTGCGCTTGGGCTCGGCGGCGCCAATAGGTAATACAATTCCATCTTTGTAACGTCATCGGAGAAAGACGACATGACAGTGGTTATCGAGACGGAGCGGCTCATCCTGCGGGAGATCGATATCGAGCGCGACTTTACGCCGATGGAGGAGATGTTCTCCGATCGAGATACGGTGCGCTATCTCGGGAACAAGATCATGACCGGCGCCGTTCTGTGGCGGTATATGGCGACGATGATTGGCCATCAGCAGGTGCGCGGTTATGGGTTTTACTCGGTAATTGAAAAAGCGACCGACCAATGGGTCGGGCGCGTCGGGCCGTGGTATCCCATGGGCTGGCCATCGCCGGAAATCGGGTGGGCCATCCATCCAGCCCATACCGGCAAAGGGTTCGCCAAGGAGGCGGCCCGCGCCTGTGTCGCGCATGTCTTTGACACGTTGGGGTGGGAAAAGGTCATTCACGTCATCATTAAAGGCAATGTCGCCAGCGAACGCACGGCGCTGTCAATTGGGTCGGAGAAAATTGGAGAGTTGGCGGGCATCCCGGCGATTACCGACGAACCGTGCTGGGTATACGGACAAAATAGACCTGCGCGTTCTTGATTGGGCGCCAAGGCAGTATCAAAAAAGCGCTCTGCCAGAAAAAAGGCCGCCACGTCATCACGTTTCCCCTCTTGAACAAGGACGCGGAACGGTCGGATACTCAGTCCGCCTGAGGAGAGGGCGGCGAGTTGGCGATCTTCGCCATGAGGGCGATCATGGATCCGAATGATTGGAAAAAAGGTCTGTGGCGCGGCAGTGTTTATGCGGCGTTTTTCGCGCTGATTGCCCTTGCCGCTGTGTTCGCCCACCGCGCCTATGCGCCTTTCATGCTCATCCTGCTTTTGGCGGTCGAATGGCCGAAGGCTGTCGGCTCGAAAGGCGCGCTGCGCCGGGCGCCGGCGACGCCCTGGCGCTATTACATCGGGGCGGCGGGCGCCTTTTGCGTCTGGGCGGGGTTGTCGACGGTATGGACGCCCTTGCCCGATAAGGCCGATTGGGCGTTGCGGTACGCGTTGATTTTCGCCCTCTCGGCGTTTGCGTTTCACAGCGCCTTCTATCTCTCCACGGCGGCGCGCATCCGTGCGGCCAAAGCCGTCGCCTGGGGTGTTTTGGCAATGGGCGTTTTGCTCTCTTTCGAAGCCCTGACAGGCGGGTTCCTGCGCCGGATCACCCCGCCGGCGGAAGAAAGTGTGCGGGATTATATCTCCCTTGGCCGCGGGGCGTTGCTGTTATGTCTCCTCGTTTGGCCGGCACAGCGAATTTTCGCGAGCGAATTAGGGCGACCATTGCTCGGCTGGGTTTGTGTTGGGCTGGCGTTTATTCCGGCGGCGGCGTTCACCATTGAAACCAATGTATTGATGCTGGTCGCGGGCGGCGTTGTCTTCGCCATGGCCTATGTCATCGGCAGGCCGATGATCGCCGCGAGCCTCGCGGCGTTTGTCGTCGCGATCTGGCTGACGCCCTTGGCGGCCTATTTTCTGCCGTTGGAAACCCTCGCCATGGAGATGGAATGGCTGCCGGATTCCTGGCGCCAGCGGCTCTTTATTTACGCCCGGGCGGGCGCTGAGATTTTTCAACAGCCATTGGGCGGCGGGGTTGAATATGCCCGGTCGCTGACGGAGCCTGTCCGCTCTGTCGTGATCAGCGATGTTTCCCTCAACACGATGCCGCTTCATCCCCACAACCTTTTTCTGCACATCTGGATGGATCTTGGCGTTGTGGGCGCGCTCAGCCTATCGGGGCTCGTCTTCGCTGTCTGGAAGATGATTGAGGCGGCGACATTGACCAAAACCGAAGCGGCCATGGTCGCCGCTGTGGCCGCCGCGTTATTGGCGACGGCGACGACGGAATGGAGCTTGTGGCAGGTCTGGCGCTTTGCCAGCGTTTGGATCGCGATGATTGCCTGCCGGTTGGCGATCACAACCTTGCCAATTCGCTAGCCCTCGATTGGGCCGATTGGTCGGTCCGCTTGTCAGGTGGTCGGCCCAGAAAAGGCTTTGATCCGGAAAAGCCTGCGACGCGTGCTTTACCCCGCCCGCCGGCGCGATAAGGTGCCATTGAAAAGAAAATCCTTTTTCCAGGCAAAACGAGGGGTCTCCATGCGCGCTATTTTCATCTTACTTTGCACATTCGCCATTGTCGCTTGTGCGAAGAAAACCGATGCCGCTGCAGAGGTCCCACCGGTTCAACCCGCCGCGGAGACCGCGCGCACCATCGTGCAAGGCGACGTGATCGGAGCTGTGGGCGACCATGGCGTCCATGTTTGGAAGGGCCTACCGTTTGCGGCGGCCCCGGAAGGGGAGAACCGATGGCGCGCGCCGCGACCACCCGAAAATTGGGAGGGTGTGCGCGAAGCCTTGGAATTCTCCGAACGCTGCGTCCAGGTCACCAACGCCTTTAGTCAGTCAGAAGGGGAAGAGCCCGGGAAGCTCGTCGGCGATGAGGATTGTCTGTATCTCAATGTCTATGCGCCGGCGACTTCGGCTGGTGATGCGTCTGCATTGCCGGTCATGGTTTGGATCCATGGCGGCGGCAATGTTTGGGGCTCTGCACGTCAATATGATCCATCCGCCCTCGTCAAAAACGAGAACGTCATTGTCGTGACGGTTCAATACCGGATGGGCCCCCTCGGTTTCTTCTCCCATGAGGCGTTGCGGGCTGGCGCTCAAATTCCTGAAGACGCCACGGCGAATTTCGGCGTGCTTGACCTCGTCGCTTCATTGCAATGGGTGCGCGATAACATCGCCGCCTTCGGCGGCGCGCCGGGCAAAGTGACGATTTTTGGCGAAAGCGCCGGCGGGCATAACACAGCGGCCCTGATGGCCGCGCCCCAGGCGCGGGGGCTTTTCCACCGCGCGATCATGCAATCGGGGTTCTTCGCCAGCATCTCGCGTGATGAGGCGGAAAATGGCGGGCCTATTGCGCCCCATCATTCCGGTGAAATCGTTGAAACCTTAGGCGTAGAAACCGCTGATGGCTTGCGCGGTGTCTCTACGGCCGATCTCTACGCCGCCTACAATACGGAAGAGACGGGATATCTCGATCTGCCATTAATGGTAGAGGATGGAGTGACGATCCCGAGCGGCTCCCTCGTCGACGCCTTCGGATCGACAGACACATTTTCGCCGGTGCCGCTGATCACCGGGACCAATAAAGACGAGATGAAATTGTTTCTCGCCCTCGATCCACGTCTCATCAATCGTTATTTCGGCGTGCTCATCACGCCGAAGAAAAAGAAATTTTATAACGCCCTGTCTGATTACCAAAGCCGTATCTGGCGAATTCGCTCGATTGATGATGCGGCGCGCCAGATGGCTAATGCTGGCCACGATCAGGTCTACGGTTATCGTTTTGACTGGGACGAGGGCGGACGATTTTTGATCACAGATCTCAGTGTGCTTTTGGGCGCGGCCCACGGGCTTGATATTCCCTTTGTCATGAACCGTTTTGTCTTTGCCGGTTCCATGGATCGGTTGCTGTTCACCAAAAAGACCGCTGAGTCACGCGAGACATTATCCCGGGCCATGGGCGCCTATTGGGCCGCGTTCGCCCGGACGGGCGCGCCGAGCGCTCAAGGTTTACCCGCCTGGCCCGCCTTTGGCGCCGACGGCGCCGTGATGCGTTTCGATTCCAATCGCGACGCCGGTATCGGCGTGATGACCGGCGTCGATACGATTGAAGCGCTACTGGATGATTTTAAGAGCGACGAGCGTCTTAAGCAGAAAGAACGGTGCCTTGTCGCTGATGCAATGAAGACCTATGCGCCGGAATTCAGTGATCTGATTGATGGCGCAGTATCCTGTTCGTCTTAGACGCTTAAGTTTTTGCTGGGGCCAATAAAAAAGCCGTCGCCCAACTGGCGACGGCTTTTTCCATTCCATGAAGCACAAGTTAAGCGAGCGCGGTTTCAAACAACGCCAGCATGCGGCCCCACGCCTTTTCCGCTTGGAGCTCGTTGTAAACGCGTGAGTCCGGCGGGCACCATCCGTGGAGCGCCCCTTCGTAGACTTCTATTTCGGCCGGCACACCGGCGGCTTTATAGGCGGCGGCGAGCACTGTCTTTGCTTCCGGGTTGCGCTCATCATCATTCTCCGCAATGGCGTGGAGCACATGAGCCGGTGATTTCGGGATGAGGAGATGCGGGCTATCATCCGTATCGCGAACAAGCCCGCCCCCATGGAAGGAGGCCGCCGCCCCAACGCGCTCAGGTACTGCCGCTGCGGTGCGCATGATCAACGGCCCGCCCATGCAATAGCCGGCCGTGCCAACCTTGCGGGACGTATCGACGCTCGCCTGTTGATCAAGAAAGCCAATATAGGCGCGGGCGTCTGACATGCTGGCGTCGGTGTTTAGCTTGCGCGCCATACCGATGAGGAGTGCGCGAGTATCAGGGTCTTGAAAGCTGGCATCCGGACCAACAACAGGGGCTTTGGCGTCGCGATAAAACGGATTGGCGACCAGCACCGAATACCCAGACATGGCAAGGCGCTTGCCCATCGCCCGAAAGGCTGGCCGGAGCCCTCTGATATCCGTCCAGATCAAAACGCCAGGATGCTTACCTTTGCTCGGGTGAACAAAATAGCTGTCGGAGACACCGTCGGGCGTCGTGACGTCAACATCGCTTTCGGTGACGACTTCCTCGCCCAAGACGCTTGTCGGATAGGCTGAGGTGAAAAGCGCCGCCGCCCCCATTGCGCCAAAGGCGCGCCGGTTAATGGCGCCGCCCCGGCGGGCGTAGTCGTCGTTGTCTTTCTCAGTTTGTTCGTCGCACATATATGTCTCCCTGCTCAAGAATTGGCGGTGGGGTTCTTCTAGGCGTTCCAGCGAACAAGTGGAATTGATGGGCGTCTCGGTTGTGATCAAAATCCCGATAGCACCAAAAAAAGCCCCGCCGAAGCGGGGCTTTTCTCATCTTTGAAGGGGGGAGCTGCGCTTATGCGCCGCCGCCGGCAAGAGCCGCGAGGAGCAAGAGCGCCACAATATTGGTGATCTTGATCATTGGGTTCACCGCAGGGCCCGCCGTATCTTTGTACGGATCGCCAACGGTATCGCCGGTGACGGCGGCTTTGTGGGCTTCAGAGCCCTTACCGCCATGGTTGCCGTCTTCGATATATTTCTTGGCGTTGTCCCAGGCGCCGCCGCCCGCCGTCATGGAGATGGCGAGGAACAAGCCAGTGACGATAACGCCCATTAACATCGCGCCAACCGCGGCAAGCGCTTCAGATTTTCCGCCCACCAAGAAGATGACGCCGAATAGAACCAATGGCGACAAGATCGGCAGCAAAGACGGCACCATCATCTCTTTAATGGCGGCGCGGGTCAGCATGTCGACGGCGCGGCCGTAATCAGGTTTCTCCGTGCCCTGCATGATGCCTGGTTTTTCGCGGAACTGACGACGGACTTCCTCGACCACGGCGCCGGCGGCGCGGCCGACAGATTGCATGGCCATGGCGCCGAACAGATAGGGCAGGAGGCCGCCGAAGAAGAGACCGACGACGACGTAAGGATTGGACAGCGACAGATCGAGGACAACGCCATCAAAGAACGGGAAGTCCTGCGGATGGGCGATGAAGTGCTTGATGTCCTCGGTGTAAGCCGCGAAAAGCACAAGCGCGCCAAGACCGGCGGACCCAATGGCATAGCCTTTCGTGACGGCTTTCGTCGTGTTGCCAACAGCGTCCAGGGCGTCCGTGGTGTCACGTACGGACCCTTCAAGGCCGGACATTTCTGCGATGCCGCCGGCGTTGTCCGTCACCGGACCAAAAGCGTCTAGCGCGACGATCATACCGGCGAGGGCCAACATCGTCGTCACTGCCGTCGCAATACCGTAGAGGCCCGCAAGGTTGTGAGCGATGATGATGCCGATGACGATCACGATAGCCGGGCCTGCGGTTGCTTCCATGGAAACGGCAAGACCCTGGATCACGTTCGTGCCGTGGCCCGTCTCAGAGGACGCCGCCACGGACTTCACAGGACGGAACTCCGTACTCGTGTAGTACTCCGTCAGCCAGACGATGAGACCGGTGACAGCGAGACCTAGAACGCCGCATAGGAACAAATCCATGCCGCTGAACCCAAAATCGCCGATCTGGCCAAAGCCGAACACTTGGTTGGTCACGAACGCGACCGCGACGAGTGACAACACACCCGTGACGATGAGGCCTTTGTAAAGCGCGCCCATGACATTGGTGGAGCCAGCGCCGAGGCGCACGGCAAAAGTGCCAAGGATGGAGGTGACAATACACACCGCGCCAATGGCGAGGGGGTAGAACATGAACTGTGAGGCGTTTGACGCAAACAAGATGGACCCCAACACCATGGTGGCGGCGACGGTCACAACGTAGGTTTCAAACAAATCCGCCGCCATACCGGCGCAATCGCCGACATTGTCGCCAACATTGTCCGCAATGGTCGCCGCGTTTCTTGGGTCGTCTTCAGGAATGCCGGCTTCAACCTTGCCGACCATGTCGCCGCCGACATCGGCGCCTTTGGTGAAGATGCCGCCGCCGAGACGGGCGAAGACGGAAATCAGCGAGGCCCCTAAGGAAAGCGCCACGAGGCCGTTCACCACTTTGCGGCTTTCCGGCTCAAGGCCGACAACACCGGTGAGGATGGCGTAGTAGCCGGCAAGCCCCAGAAGGGCGAGGCCCGCAACGAGCATGCCGGTCACGGCGCCCGAACGGAACGCGACCGATAAGCCCTTCGCCAAGCTCTCGCTGGCGGCCTGGGTGGTGCGCACGTTCGCCCGCACAGACACCAACATGCCGATAAAGCCAGCTAGGCCCGACAAGATCGCGCCGATGGCGAACCCGATCGCTGGGATCAGGTCAAACCCGAAGGCGAATAGAAGAATGACAAACACGATCGCCCCAGCGATGGCGATGGTGGTGTATTGGCGGTTCAGATAGGCTTGGGCGCCTTCTTGAATCGCGCTGGCGATTTCTTTCATTTTGGCGTCGCCAGCCGGCAGTGACATCACTGACTGAATGGTGAAAACGCCATAGGCAATGGCGAGCAATCCGCCGCCTAAAACGAGCCATAAGCTAACGCTCATCTCGATCCTCTCTTTTTCGAAACATAGTTTATGTGAAGGATGGGGAGTGAACGCCGAAATGGCCGCCGCGCCCAACCACCTGAGTAATCCACAGGTGCGAGTGCGTACGCTTCATTCGACCCCCGTATCGTGTGGGAGTACTGGCAAATGAAAGGGTTAAAATCAACCGCTATATCAGGTCATCGCGTACCAGATGTTCGCCGCGCCGACTGTTGGACCGCCGGCCGGTCGGTCAACGGTCCTACCGTGACGAAAACGGTGATGAATGATTGGCGTGCTGGGGTGGGAAAATACGCCCTAATAGCGCTTAGATCGCGCCGGTGGAGGTCCTGGCCGGGTTGGCCGGTTCCGCATCTGTCATCTCTTTGACCCACGGATATTTCTTCGCAACATCGTCGGTATAGCCAAGATTGCGCGCCGTCATACTCCGGGGTTTGTCTTCCTTGTGGCGGTAAAACGTGCCGAATACTTTGTCCCAGAAAAACTCCGCAATCCCGAAATTTCCTGTTTCGTTATGGAAATGATGCGCCAGATGGCGTTCCTTCATGACGCGCCAAAAGTCCGCCTTTGGTTCAAAGGCGAGATGCTGACCGCTGTGAAGAAACTCCGTCAACGCGGTCATCGACAAGGTGCCCACCAACGCCCCCATGGCGCCCGGAAGCCCGCCCATACCCCAGCCGATGGGAATGGCGGCGATCAAAATGGTCGGCAAGGTGGTGTGCAACCCGCCATAGAGCACCGACAAGTCGTTCGGAAAGCGGTGGTGATCATAGTGCACGCGTTTCCAGAGCCTGGCGAAATAAGGAAACTTGTACATCCATGATCCGTGCAGCACGAACCGGTGCAGGACGTACCAAGCAATGGGGAACAGAAAGGCGCCGACAGCGATCGTCGCCAAAAACGTCAGGAGCGACGTCATGGTCGCGATCCCGATAACAAGCGCCGCGATAATCAGCGCAAAATAAACCTGAATGGCGGGATAGGTGATGTACGCCTTCACAAGATCATCGAAAGTCATCTTGTTCAGAAGGTAGTTCTGCTCTTTCCAAGCTTTGTATCCGATGAACAGTTTCATATAACGCTATTCCAGAATTCAGTAATCGCAGATCGCCATCCCAGGGATAATCGGAGCCTGACGCGCTGGTTAACAACTTCTCTTCATACGCGCGATGTACACCCTGTGGTTTTACCGCGAAACCCCGCCCTTGGCGGTTGAGACGTCGCAGCGGGAAAAATAGAAATATTATACTCTCGCTAATTCGTTGTTTTTAAACATTAATTACACTCTTCCGAAACAAGCGCATATAAATCTTGAAGCCCACATTTTCCGTTGCGCCCTTGCTCGCGCGGTGACGGAGCGGTATCGCCAATAGTGAACTGAAAAGACTGATCTGCGCTCCTTCTCGTTTACGTTCTTAGTCGTGTGCGATTGAGGGGGCGTTGCTGCGTTTATTTTGGTCAAAAAACCTGGGGGGGTGGTGAGAGAGTAATTGAAGGGCGGCTCATTTGAGCGACGCGTAAAGTGGCGATGGAAAACAGCGTGCAAGGATTATCGACGGCGAAGCCGAGGGCGCCCTCGGGGGATAAGCGGGCGACGCCTGGTCAATCGGACCGGGAAGGGATGGCGCTGAGTGCGGCCGGCCCGACCCCTACAAAGAGGGGCGCTGCGCCTATGCGCATCGATCTATTCGATACCCTGACCGAGGCGCTGGATTACGCCGCGACGACCGACACCGGCTATAATTTTTTCGATGTGCGCGGGGGACTGATCGAAGCCCAACCCTATGCCCAGCTAAGGGATGACGCTCTTCGTCTGGCGCGCCGTCTTTCCAGTGTTTTCAATCGCGGCGACCGTCTCGCTTTGGTGGCGGAGACGAGCCCTGATTTCATGCGGGTGTTTTTCGCTTGTCAGTATGCGGGGCTTATCCCGGCGCCAGTGCCGCTGCCGGTCAATCTCGGCGGCAAAGAAGGCTATCTCACGCAGCTGCGCCAAATGGCGGTCGGGGCGGATGTCTCCGGCTTTATTGGTCCTGCGACGTTGAAAGATTTTCTTGTCGAGGCCGTTGACGGGCTTGAATCAGAGTTCGGTGGCGCAGACGTGGCCGTCTACGCTTTTGAAGATCTCGGCGCCTTGCCAGAGGGTGATACGCCAACGCCGTTTGGTCCTGATGAAGAGTGCTATATTCAATATTCCTCCGGCTCGACGAGCGCGCCGAAAGGGGTGATCGGCACCCAAAAGTCCGTCAACGCGAACCTACACGCCATCACCAAGTTTGGCTTGGCGCTTGTGGATGGTGATCGCGCCGCCAGTTGGCTGCCGCTCTATCACGATATGGGGTTGATCGGGTTTTGCCTTTCCCCGATGTATGGCCAGGTCTCCGTTGATTTTATGTCGACATCGGATTTTGTTCGCCGCCCTCTCATGTGGCTACGCCTCATTACGGAGTATGGCGCAAACTGTACCTATAGCCCTTCCTTTGGGTACGAATTAGCCGCTAAACGTGCTGACCGCGTTGAGCCCGGTACGATTGATTTGCGCAACGTGCGCATCGCCGGCATCGGCGGCGACATGGTGCGTCCAGAAGCGTTGAATGCATTTGCGGAGGCGTTCGCGCCTTATGGCTTTGATAAGCGCGCGTTCACGCCAAGCTACGGCATGGCCGAGGCGACCTTGGCGGTTTCGTTTTATGATTTGAACGAGGCGATTGAGGTCGATCATGTTGATATGCGTCACTACAATCGTTCTGGGGTCGCCCAGCCCGCCTCGGCGGTGACATCCGACGAGCATCGTCGCGGGTTCGTCTTATGCGGCAAGGCGTTGCCGGATCATGAGATCGCCGTGCGTGGCCCTGACGGCGTGTCGCTGCCTGAACGCAGCGTTGGCCGCATCTTCATCAAAGGCCCAAGCCTCACGCCCGGATACTTCCGGCAGAAAGACGCGACAGACGAGTTATATGACGGCGACTGGCTAGACACCGGCGATATGGGATATTTCCTCCGGGGGCAAATTGTTATCACCGGACGGGCTAAAGATCTCATTATCATTAATGGTCGGAATATTTGGCCCCAAGATATTGAGTGGGCGGTGGAGAATTTGGCGGATGTGCGTCAAGGCGGCGTCGCCGCATTTTCGGTTGACGACGGCGCGAGCGAACGCATTGTCGCAATTGTTGAACGGCGCGGCGGGCTATCCGTAGACGAATTGGATGAATTGAAGCGCGATATCGCGAAAACAATCCAAACGGCCGCAGGCGCACCGGCTGAAGTCGTTTTGGTGCGACCCCATTCCATGGTCATCACATCTTCTGGCAAGCTCTCGCGTGCTAAAGTTCGTCAAAAATACATCAATGGTGAGTTTGATGAACCTACGCCAGAGTACGCAGCGTCCCCTGGCGTTGCGACTGCGCATCGATAAGTAAAGCTGACCCCCTTGTCGACATCTCACCAGAAGATCGCCCTGACTGGCGCTACCGGGTTTGTCGGCGGGGCGCTTTTGCAACGCCTGCTGAACGATGGTTTTAATGTGCGCGCGTTAGCCAGGCGACCTGATGCGTTGCGCGAGCCTGATGGCCTCGCAGACAACGCAGCCCGCGAAAACTCGTCCCTCGCGATCGTCAAGGGCGGCTTGAACGATGATGACGCGGTGGCGAGCCTGGTTGATGGCGTCGATGTTGTCATTCACTGCGCGGGCCTTACGCACGCTTTGAGCGAAGCGGAATTTGAACAGGCGAATGTGACGGGGGCGGCCCATATCGCCCAAGCGGCGGCGCTGTCGAAGGCGAGGATGGTCCATATTTCGTCGATGGCGGCCAGGGCGCCCCATTTATCGCCCTATGCGCGAACAAAGCGTGACAGCGAGGACGTTGTCGCTAAGGCCATGTCGACCCACCACAACGGCGGCGTCGAACAGCCAGGTGGCGAATGGGTAAACTTGCGCTTGCCCGCGATTTACGGCCCCGGCGATTTAGCGACATTACCGTATTTCCGGCTCGTTAAGGCGGGGCTGGCGCCGGAGCCAGGCTCCGAGCCAGAAGGGCGCGCCTCCATCCTTTTTGTCGACGACATTGTGGCGGCAGTGATGTCGGCGATCACCGCGCCGGCGGGGCGGGTTTATGAAATCAACGATGACCGCCCGGAAGGCCATTCCTGGCGGGAGATCGGCGAAGCGATGAACACCGCTTTGGGCCGACGTCGCCCGGCGCGCCGGTTGCGATTGCCACGCCCGATGCTAGACGCCTACGCAACTTGCGTTGAGGGCGTCGCACGATTGCGCGGCAAGGCGGAGATTTTGACCCGGGGGAAAGTTGCAGAATTTTTTCACGCCGATTTTGTTGCGCGGGACAATCTTTTATCCGACGCAACATCATGGCGCGCCGTCACCCCGTTGGCGGACGGATTTGCAAAAACGGCGCAGTGGTATCAGAAGGAAGGCATGCTCTAACGGCGCTGAAATATCGCAGGACAGACGACGTGCGACCGATGGCGCGCGCCTATATAGACAGACCAACAAGAAGGAACAGCGATGGCGGACCAAGACCCGAAAGGCATCGATGCGGATGACGATCTCGTCTACCGTAAAATCTGTACGCTTTTGGACCCGTTAAACCACAAGGGCGTAAAGCTGACGCGGGATACCGATCTCGTCGCGGATCTAGAGATCGACAGCGTCTCAGTGCTCGATATCGTGATGGATATCGAGGATAGTTACGATCTATCGATTCCCGTCAATACTATTTCTGAGACGCGGACCATCGGCGAACTGGTGGACGCCATTCACGCCATTAAGGAAGAACAGGCCTGACCGCCAGGCTCCATTGAGGGATCTCTAACAGATGAGTTTGTTCGATAAATTTGAAAAAAACGCGGCGCTTTATAACCAACTCTCTGATGCTGGCGCTAATCCGTTTACGGTGTTGATGGAAGAGGTCATCAGCCCGACCCGTGCGCGTATTCGCGGTAAGGAGACGGTTCTCGCCGGCACCCATAATTATCTGGGTCAGACATTTGAGCCAAAGGCCATCGCGGCGGCGCAAAAAGCACTGGAAGAGCAAGGCACTGGCACCACGGGTTCGCGGGTTGCGAACGGTACATTCTCCGGCCACAAAGCGTTAGAGGGCGAGATCGCCTCGTTTCTGGGCTTGGAGCATTGCGTTGTTTTCTCAACGGGCTATGTCGCCAATCTTGGCGGGATTGCCGGGCTCGTAACGCCCGGCGAGGATATCGTGCTGATTGACGCCGATTGCCACGCCTGCATTTACGATGGGTGCCAATTATCGGGCGCTGAAACCGTTCGCTTTCGCCATAACGATCCTGAAAGTCTCGATAAGCGCCTGTCGCGGTTGGACCCTTCTATAAAGGGGAAACTCGTCTGCGTGGAGGGAATGTACTCCATGTATGGCGACATTGCGCCTATTAAAGAATTTGTCGAGGTCTCCCATAAGCACGGCGCCTATCTTTTTGTCGATGAGGCCCATTCCTTCGGCGTTTACGGACCAACCGGCCGGGGGGTTTCTGAAGCTGACGGGGTCATGGATCAGATTGATTTCTACTCCGGCACGTTCTCAAAAAGTTTGGCGGCCATTGGCGGGTTCATCGCTTCCAATCATCGCGCCTTAGACTATTTGCGCTTTTCCGCACGGCCTTACATGTTCACCGCATCGCCATCGCCAGCGACAATCGCCTCTGCGTCGGCGGCCTTGCAGAACATCGAAGAGACACCGTCGATACGCGATACGCTATGGTCGAATGTTAACCGTCTCCACGGCGCCTTAACCCAGCTTGGTCTCAACCTTGCAGCGGAACCAGCGCCGGTGATCACCGTATTGTTGCCAACGAAAGAGGCCACCATCGCCGCCTGGAATTTCCTTATCTCCAACGGCGTCTACGTGAATATGGCGATCCCGCCAGGCACGCCAAACGCGTCGAACTTGCTTCGCATGTCGGTCTCCGCGGCGCATACGTCGGAAGATATTGACGAAATTGTGAATGCCTATGCGGCGATGGCTGACGCTTTTGAAGGGGCGAAAAAACCGGTAGCGGTTTAACCGGGGGTGGAATGCGCGTGGTAAATCCGGTGCAAACTAGACACGGTGCAAACCATAACCGGTGATTGACACAAATCGGGCTTGTCGTGGGCGTTTTAACGCCTCATTGTCGTCAAGCTTGAACGGCAGACTACAACGGTTATGGACTCTCATCGTCGCGGTGTTTAGCGATTGATCGGGGCCACCAACAAACCCGTGGGGGCGGGGCCTGCAAGAGCGGCTAGAGAACTGGGCTAAGGGAAAGAGTAAGTATGAAGAGTTTTGTTCAAGCGGCGATCCTTAGCGGCGCGGCCATGATCGCGTTCGGCGCACCTGTAGGCTCGGTTTCAGCGCAAGATATCGCTACTGAAGCAACGCCTTCGGTTAACTCGAATGCTTCTAACGATGCAACCCAAACGGAAGCCAGATCGCCGCAAGCGGTTGAACCCGCCGCGAAGCTGGTCGAGCAGGTTGTCGACCATATGAGCTGCAAGGGCTCGCCCCTTCAGATTCAAGTGCGGGTTGAAAACGTTGCTGAAAATGTCGGCCTTATGACGGCTGATCTTTATCGTAATGATCAGGAAGGATTCCTGAAAACATCCGGGCGCGTCGCTCAAGTTCGCTTCGCTGCGCGGGCGCCGGTGACGGCGTTTTGTATGACGGCGCCTGAGGTGGGTGATTACGCCATTGCCGTTTATCACGATGAAAACGCGAATATGAGTTTCGACAAAAAAGCGTTTGGTTTGCCCGCAGAGCCATTTGGTATTTCCAATAATCCGAAGCTGCGTTTCGCGCCCCCTGACATTGTCGATGCATTGTTTTTTGTTGCCGATACGGGCGCAATCGTTGATATCAGGCTTCGCAATTAACGGGCGCGCCATCCAACTGATGATCCCTTGCGTCCGCCTTCAGGAGAATAAAGGCATATGACGCAAGATGCGGTGACGATTGACGCTGTTGAAGGCGCTGCCGGCCGAAAGGCCTTTATTCGCGCGGCCAAACCGGCATTCAAGGACGACCCCCAGTATATCGCCCCGTTGGAATTTGAAGTCGATGGACGGCTCAATCCCAAGGCGAGTCCGTTCTTAAAAGATGCGCCCCATCAGCTCTTTATCGCGAAAAGAAATGGTGCGCCTGTTGGCCGTATCGTCGCCCTCGTGAACCCCGCCCATCTTGCACGGTATAACGATGATTGCGGGCATTTTGGCTTTTTGGATGCGATCGATGACGTCGCCGTGTTCACCGCGCTCTTGAAGGCGGCGGAAGATTGGCTGCGCGCGCGGGGGATGAAGAAGATCGCGGGACCGTTTTCTTTATCCGTCAACGAGGAAACCGGCATGTTGGTGGATGGTTTCCACAAACCGCCCTATTTCATGATGCCCCATGGTCGACCATGGTATCAAACCCATACGGAACAAAACGGATATAAAAAGGCGATGGATATGATCGCCCTGGAATGGGTGAACGCCTTGCAGTTCATTCCAGAAAAGCGCCAACGTTTTGTCGATCGCGCCTTGTCAACGCCGAAAGCGTCCCTGCGGAATGTGGATTTCCGTCGGTTTAAAGAAGATATTCGCACTGTTATCGATATCTACAATGACGCCTGGTCCGATAATTGGAGCTTCACCCCGTTTACCGAAGCGCAGGTCAACCATATGGCGGCGGAGTTAAGGCCGATCATTGAAAAGCACAATGTCGTCATCTGCAGTTACGATGATGAGCCTGTCGCTTTTGGTCTAGTGCTGCCGAACATCAATGAAGCAATTCACGATTTTGATGGGAAGCTTCTTCCTTTTAATTGGGCGAAGTTGATATGGCGCTTGAAGGTTAAAGGGTTAAACCAAGCGCGCATGCCATTGATGGGCGTGCGCAAGAAAATGCACGGGAAGCCTATCGGCGCCGCCTTCGCATATAAAATCATTGATATGGTTAATACGGAGAATATGAAGCGCGGCCTGAAGTCTTCTGAGTTATCATGGATTCTGGAAACCAATACCTCCATGATGAACATGCTGACGGAAATGGGCGGCAAGCCCTATAAAACCTATCGCGTTTACGAAAAAGCGCTGTGACTATTGTTGCAAAATGAAGGGCTACACTGCGGCTTTCTTGAGGATCGCCATTGCTTCAGCGTGAAGCGCGGGCGTCGCAGCCGCCAGAATTTGCCCACGATCATCTGCGCCGGCTGGCGCGCCAGCCCAATTCGTGATGACGCCCCCAGCATTCGCGATTACCGGCACAAGCGCCGCAAAGTCATGGCGCGCCAGCGCGGCTTCAACGACGAGGTCTAATTCGCCGATGGCCAATAATCCGTAGGCATAAGCATCCATGCCGAACCTTGTCAGTTGGGCGGCATTGGCGAGTTGCGCGAAAGTGTCGGCTTCATCTGAAGTAAAATACGCGCTGCGGCGCGGGTCGGTCGTTGCAAGTCGCGCCTTTGATAGCAGCGTCGTCTGGCTGACGCTGGCTTCTATTGCGCTGTCGCCACGCTTGTAGATGGTCTTTTCACCATCACCAATCCAGCGCTCATCCATGAACGGTTGATCAATGAGACCGACCAAAGGGTCTTTATGACGTTCGAATGCGATAAGGGTTGTCCAGGTCGGGATACCGCAAACAAATGCCCGCGTACCATCGACGGGGTCTAGGACCCAGCGATCCACCGCATCCGGATTTTCCTTGCCAAATTCCTCGCCCAGAATGCCGTGATGGGGGTAAATGGCGTTGATAATCCGGCGTTGCTGGCGCTCCGCCTCACGATCGGCGTCGGTGACGGGGTCGAATAGAATACCGGCTTTATTAAAAACAGCGCCGCCAGCGCGAAACCGCGGCAAGGTTTCCGCTCGCGCGGCTTCGCTCAATCGTTCTGCAAACGACGCTGCTTCATTAATGGATATCTGGCCCGCCATAGACGTGCCAATATACTATGTTTAGCGACGCGCAACCTAGCATTAAGAAAATTTATTCATCGCCCGACATTGCTTTTGCAAGGTCTAGAAGACGACGGCGAGGTTCGTCGTTCAGGCTGTAGAAAGCGCGTACAAGGTCAATCGTGTCTTTGCTTTGCATCGCATCTACAGGCGCTTTTCCGTGATGGGCGCCGTTAACGGCGCCAGCAACGTCGCTGCCTTCTTGTAGGCCGTCGAAGAAATACGACACCGGCACATCCAAAGCTTGGGCCAAAGACCAAAGGCGGGAGGCCGAGATACGATTGGCGCCGCTCTCATATTTTTGGATTTGTTGAAAGCGGATCGACACCGCTTCGGCGAGTTTTTGTTGTGTCAGACCCAGCAGGCGACGGCGCTGACGCAAACGGCGACCGACATGAAGATCAATAGGATGTGTCATCCTCTTTATCCTTTTTTCCATACCCCAACGGCTTCCGGCCGACGGATTGTCCGCCGGTCGTGCAACTGACAGGAGAAGAGGCAAGGGCCGTGCCGCGCAGACAATCGGCGCCGTCCCAACAGGAACAAAACGGCTTAGTTATTCGCCTTTAAGTGGCTTTCAGCCCGCTAGCCGGGGCGCCAACCTGCAGCGTTTCTCTTTTTCCTTAGTCCGAAAAGGAGGAGGAATGGTTCAATATGGGAAGCGGTGTCCCGAATTGGCGCGTGCGTCCGGGGGAGATCTGCGTCGTTAGTCGATCATGCGCGCTGATTTCAGCCAAAACTCTTCGTCAAAACCGGGAATCTCGAGATTGGCGACGAACTGTCTAGAGGCCGCCTCCCAAGAGAATCGACCTGCCCATTCGCGGCACGCCTCAGGATCGCGATGCTCCAACGCCGCGAGGCAAGCGGCTCTCAGATCTTCCATCATAGCGCCGCAGCCGGCGGGCGCCCCTTCCAAGATCTCCAGCGGCCCACGAACAGGATACGCCGCCACGGGCACGCCGCACGCCAAGGCTTCAACATTGACGAGACCGAAGGTGTCTGTGCGCGACGGAAAGACAAAAACATCGGCGGCTTGGTAACAAGCGGCAAGCTCATCGCCAAATTTCGGTCCTAAGAAGACGGCGTCAGTATATTTTTCTTCTAATTCCTTGGCCTGCGGGCCATCCCCGACGATCACTTTCGTGCCCGGCAGGTCCAGTTTCAACAGATCCTCAATGCTTTTCTCAACCGCAAGACGGCCCACATATAAAAAAATGGGGCCTTCTAAATGATCGAACACCGGCGAGGGCGTCGGTTTAAACGCCTCTAAATCAACGCCGCGGGACCAAAGTTTCATATTGTCGAACCCTCGGGCCGTCATCTCCTCCATCATGCCCGGTGTCGCGACCATCATGGTTTCGCCGTCCTTGTGGAAGTCTTTTAAGATGGCGTATCCCCATGAAATCGGCACCGCCCAACGGGCGGCGGCGTATTCGGCGAAGCGGGTATGAAAGCTCGTGGTGAAGGGGTAGCGCCGTCGTTTGCAAAAGCGTCTTGCAGCCCGACCAATTGGGCCTTCCGTCGCGATATGAATGGCGTCGGGCTTGAATTCATTAATCATTTTGGCAACGCGCCGATTGGGCAGCAAGGCGAGTTTTATTTCCGAATAGGACGGCATCGGGATCGCGTGGAAATCGCTTGGCGTAATGTACTGAATTTCATTACCGAAACTATTGAGGACGGTGCCAAGCGTTTCAAGGGAGCGAACAACCCCATTCACCTGGGGTTTCCAAGCGTCGGTGGCGATCGTGATGCGTAAATGTTCCCGGCCGGTCGGCATTTGAAAGCGCTGTTTCGGGCGGGCCAATCGGCTCACCCCAGCGCCTAAGCGACGTAAGCGGCTTTTCTTCGGTGTTTCTTCGGGGGGCGTTTCTTCTGGGTGGGCGTGTTGAGAGGTTTCGGCGCTTTCTGCTTTATCGTCTAAACGATTGTCGTCTTGTTCCGAGCGTTGGTCTTCCAAGCCTTTTTCTCCTTTAAGCGCCGTTTTGGCGATCCTTTTAGGCTGGATATATCGAACTGGACAACCGGAGGCGGCCAACGACGCGCAGATACGCAGTTGTTTTCACAACGAAAGGCTCGTCAAGAGTAAAAATTGTTTTGCACTGCAAAAAATTATGTTGCACCGCAAAAGTAAGATTGATAAGAATGGATGTAACGCTTTCGAGCGTTGCCGCCCTTCTTGGGCGTTTCCTCCCTTAAACTACAAGCCGCGGAGCGTTTTGCTTCTCGGCTTTTTTTTTGCCCAAAACCATCGCGCTGCAGCAATTTGATTGTTGTGGCGCCGTTATTCGGCCGCGCGCACTGCTTGCAACGAAAGAGGTGAGATGTTGCTCAACTCGCCCATTAATTCGCGCAGATGACTCCTGAGCGTGTTGAAGCCGCTGTGACGGGTTAGCCGCGCTTCATCAAGGTACAATGCGCGATTAACTTCGATCTGGAGAACATGAACACCCTGTTCGGGGCGCCCGATGGCGCTGGCGACATGGCCGCCAGCATAAGGCGCGTTTCGGGAGACGTGATATCCCATTTTCGAAAGGGTTTGCTCAACAAGGCTCGTGAGGCTGCGCGCGCAGGATGACCCGTAGCGATCACCGAGTACAAAATCGATCACCCGATCGCCTTCTCTAAACGGCGCGCCGCCGACAGAGGGCATAGAATGGCAGTCGATTAGAACGGCGCACCCGCAGCGATCGATCGCGTCGTTGATCATTGTTTCGAGGGCGTGATGGTAAGGATCATAAAAGGTTTTTAGCCGTTTTTTGACCTCTACGTATCGCAACTTTCGATTATAGATGTCATGCCCATCAGCGACAATGCGCGGTACGACGCCAAGCCCAGCGCGGACGCGGTTTGAGCGTCCATCAACGCTGTCCGGCAGGGTTTCCGCGAACATTCTGGGGTCCAGCTCATCGCGGGCCCGATTCACATCAATGTAAGCCCGCGGGAAAAGCGCCCGTAAGAGCGGTGCCCCGAACATGGGCGCGTCATCAAACAAAAGATCGACATAGCCATCCTCGGACTGGCGAAGGGCGTGTTTGTCCAATTGGCTCATTTTGAGAAAATCAGCCGGATAGGCCCTTCCGGAATGGGGTGACGCGTACAAAACCGGCCCCTCAGATTTCTCGGGGCGCAGAATATCGATCACGTTTCGGTCTTTGGTTTTTTTATCGTCGCGTCTGTTTCCAATAATGTTTTCGCTAGTGTTTTCGTCACTGGTTTCGTTGACGTCACCGGCGCAACCATCGGGATTGGGGCCAGAGCGATCTGGCGCCGTGCGACGCGACGCCCTAGGCGGCTCAACGCCAAAGGTAATGGCGTTTTTCGATCCACCTTTACTGGCGGATCTGCCGCGTTTTTTTCCTATGCCTGCTTTGTCGCTCATATAACGCCTATAGGAGGGGGTTTGCGAACCTGAAACAAGTCTCGTTATCGGCCTTTTGTGAACATGTTAAAAAAAGACCGGTAAAATAGTTACGAACAACGCCCTCTCGCGCGCTCTGTCCCAGCCTTGCGCAAGACCTGAAATGAGACACATAAATTTCGGCCTCTAAATTGCTTGGTGTGATGGAAACAGGATACGATTTGTTTGATAAAATGATGCTATTCGCAACGAATCGATCTCGATACAACGCCCTTTCGCCAATTCTGGCGCATTGCGGGAAATTTTGACGGTTACCAATGGCCTATATTCTTCTGGCGGAAGACGATGAATCAATGCGGCGCTTTTTGAAAAAAGCGCTTGAAAGAGCTGGCCACACGGTGGTTGACGCCAGTCAGGGCGATGAGGCGCTCACCGAATTGCAGCTTCATGAGTTCGATTTGCTCCTGACCGACATTGTGATGCCGGTGATGGACGGGATTGAACTGGCGCGCCGGGCTGCGGAAATCGATCCAGAGATGAAGATCATGTTCATCACCGGATTTGCCGCTGTTGCGCTTAACCCGGCGAATGAAGCGCCCGAAGACGCCAAAGTCCTCTCAAAACCCTTCCACCTGAAGGACCTCGTCCAGGAAGTGGACCGGGTGATCGCCGCTTAAGCCACGCGCACGCTTGTGCCTGCACTTTCGTGCGGCGCCCCCTTGAATCCTTGCGCTGTAATCGGTACCAACACGCCTCTTGTTGCTTTGATTTGGCGACTAAGGGCGTATAGCTCAGCGGGAGAGCGCTACCTTGACATGGTAGAGGTCCGTGGTTCGACACCACGTACGCCCACCATTTTCCACTTTGCGGAACCAAAGGCGTATGGGACGGTCGACGTTTGTGACCTGCCTGTCTTTAATTTTTTGTTGGTTCCGAAGCGGTTCTGGCGAACGCGTTGTGGCTTCGAATCGGAGAAGCAGTCAGGGCGCACTAATCGGGTCGTTTATTGGCAGGCGACGACTGGAAAAACAGTGGCTAGAGACGTGATCCATTGATCAAACGCATCGCGATATTCCCCGTACCTCGCGATGCAGGAGTTGTTTGCTGATAATACCTTCTCTGTAGAACCTAAGCCTACTTGATCGTGATATGGTCATAAGACCCGGTTGCAATGAAATTTGGGTCGCTGAAAATCTGCTTATACACTCTGCGAAATGGCGATTTCTGTTTGTTCAAATGGTCAATATCAAGAATATCCATTTTCATAATCACGATATCTCCATAATCAAAATGGTGCTTTTCAGCAATTTTTTTAAATCCAAGTTTTTCAAATAAGGGCTGTAAGGGGGGATTCACATCCATATAACAAAATTGGGTTTCCCGTTTTATCCCGAGTACATATAACATTTGCATCATTCGCGAAAAAACGGCTGTCTTGCGAAAATTTTTATGAACCATATCTAGTGTGACAATAGAGGCTTTTGCCACTTCGTCGTCACTAAGCTTATTCAGTTCGTATAATTGAAAATACGGACCGACTGGCCCGTCTCGCAATACATTAGCCCGGGCGCAGGCAATTATATCGCCTTTGTATTTTACAACGGCCTGTTGGCCAGTTTTGTCGAGTGGATCAATAATGGTGCCTTTTTCATGGTCGGCATATGATTGTGTACGTTTCAATTCATTGATGTACACATCATATCGGAATTTAAACAAGGTGGCAGGCGCGCTACCCGCATCATAGATCTTGTACTCAAACACGGTTTACTCTGCTGAAATTTGGTTAAGTCCCGGCAAAAGGTCAGCAGGTTCAACGCGGTCGGCGTTTAATTCTTCCCAGTTCCAGCCGACATCCACGGGAGAGCTAATTTGCTCGACGGCTGAATCTAGCATTTGTTCGTAAAGACGCCCTGTCGTCATCATTGCATATGTGATGCAATCGAGATCTGCCTCGTCGCGGACGACCTTCGCAATGTACTGTTGCATAAGGCGGTTATGGGCGACGTCGATCTCGGTATGATCTTTTAGAAACGTCAATGCGTTGTCTGGGATACCAATATTGTTAAGTGCATTGATAAAAGCCGGACCATTTTTCGTGCCATTGAACTCGAGGAAAAACAGGTAACCCAGGTATCCGAGGTGATTGAGGTTGTATATCTGGTAAAAACCATAAGAGAGTAAAGCAGACGTTGCGGGGAGCGGGTTTTCATAAGGCACCACGTCGGCGTTTCCACCCAGCGTGACGAAGTCATTAAGAGCGAGTTGATCGTGCCCGATCTCCGAACTCGCGTGAGACAGAAAACTCCTTACTAGGTCCCTCTGCCTACCCCGAAATTTCACCGTAGCGAGCGCTTGAAGTTGCGGATTCTCTCGCGTGTGATGAAAAATTTGCCTTAGTACTGAGCGATATTGATCTTTTGTGACGTTTCCGTCTGCGAGGAGCTGGATTGTTTTGGAGTTTCTAAAATGAGCAGCAATCGGTTCGAAACGGAGGAGCAGTTCTTCAAACATGGCAAAAGCCTTAACGAAAATCATACTCCCCTTAAAAATATTTTAATGAAAATTGTACAATTGTAAATTGGCTTTGCAAAACGAAACTGCGAAATTAGTCGGATACGTAACCCCTTACAGGCAGGGGGAGAACTCCGCGCAAATGTTATCCCCCCTAGAAGAACCCGTTTTAACCCTAAAATTAGAACTGGCTCGTAGAAGACCACTAGAGGTATGTAATCGGTATTTTCCGTGAGAGATTTAGATTTTAAAATAAGTTCTTTATCTGCGCGTTTTTTAGACACGCGGGTTGAGCAGGCGTATCAAAAATTCGTGTTCAGCGATAACTTTCGTATAAATATGATCGTTATCTCCGCGGGCGTTCTTTTGCATTCTCTTTATGCTGTTTTGGATATCTCAAAATTAGGTGATGCCGCTATTCCGGCAGTGTCCAGCCGCCTCGGCGGGTCATTTTTTTCCGCTATTTTGCTCATTGCTGCTTGTACTCGGAAGTTTCGAAAGCACTACGAGAATCTCCTTTTTGCTATCGGGACGATCCTTGGCCTTAGTTTGATGTTGGTCGTCCATTTTACCCCGAAGCTAGAGCATGCTTACTACGTCGCTTTCATACAAATAAGCGTATTTATGTGCTGCCTTATTCGGTTGTCGTTTCTCAAATCGGCATCAATTTTGGCGCTTTATTTATTGGGTTTTACCGCCGTTTCGTTTTCGAAAGGGCAGCCTGAAGAGGCCACTGTTCAAGTTTTTATATTAGTTAGCATGTTTATTATTCTGGCTGTCACCGCTTACTTTCTCCAACGGATGCGGCGGGTTGATTTTGCCAAAACGCAAAAAATTAACAAACAAAACGAGCAATTGAGTTTACTCCTGGAAGAAACACAATCGCAAAACAGAAAAAAAATCGCCGCCATGAACGTGCTCGTTCATTTTGTTCGTACCCCGGTGCACCAGATCGCTGGGTTCACGGATATTGTGATCAATGAATTGCGCGATGTGAAGGATGTTCCTGCGATGTGCGGCGAAGGGGTTCAGTACATAAAATCGGCTTCTCAAGACTTGTCATCTAACGTCTCAAAATTGCTCTCTTATCATCGTCTTGATGAATTTCCGACGCATCAAGAACCATCGGTGGTGGGGCTGTCGGAAAGCGTGTCGGAAACGTTCCTGTACATCGATGAGGGGATAAAAGTAGCGCCGGAGATTGATGATATACGGATGACGACCCATGAAGGGCCGCTTAAAATCGCGCTGTCCAGCCTGGCTGAATACTATAAAGATCAGCGTCCATCCCTCTCGACCCTAAAAATCGATATGTTGGATCAAGGCGCCGTGGTGCAGCTAGAGATTACCGATGATTGTCCGCTTTTGGATAAGGAAACGTTTGAGCACAACTCTAAGCCGCTTACGGAGCTTGAGGACTACCTCAGGGTCAGCGGCGCTGAAATGTCCATGCTTCTACGAACCGTCCGAAAAGCAATCGAGATTTGCGGCGGTTCGTTCACCCATGAAACTCGCGATGACCAGAATGTGATGGTCATCACGTTACCTAAAGACCTGTCAAAAACTGAGGCGCTCGTCGCATAACCCTTTTTGAGGGCAGGCGGCAAGGAGCGTCAATCAACAATAAAGTAAAAAACATCTCGGCGCCGCACCGCTGACGTCGCGCGCTGTTCACCACATTTACTCGATCATGCGGAATTTGCCGCCTACGTATTTTGGGGCGGGTTGTTATATAGAGACGGGGGCTGCTCGGTCGGAAAATGTATTGATTTTCATAACCCTGAGAACATTTATATTGAAGGGGCGCAAACAATTTGGGGGCGGCACAGTTGAAACGTCGGCGCGGGCATTAGCTGAGGAAGCGTGGAACGTGTCCAAAGGGCGGGCCGTGTGTATCGCGGACAAAAATTCTTTTGTACCAAATATCGTTAATATTGCCGATTCTCATAATTTGTACTCTGATCGCGATCGGCGCAACTTTGGTCGCGTCTTGGGAAAGGGCCGCGTCCATGTCTTCGTCTGTTTCGTATGCCTTAGATCATGTGGCCGGCGCATGGCGCATGGCGGGTGGTGACGAGGGATGGCGAGAACAATTTGATCGGACGACCAACGGTGTTTTCGCGTCATTTTACGCGTTGGCCTACGCCGCGCCGCCCGCATTGCTAGGCTACGTCCTCATTTATCGATCCGCGATGGATGGAAGCGGCCCGTCGGTTGACGGGCTGGCTTTCGTCTCTTTCGGCCAGGCAGGGTTTCTGCTCGCCCACCTTTTGTCGTTCGTTCTGGCGTGGTTGGCTGGCCTTGGGGTCTTGCTGGCGACAGCGCGAGGCTTGCGCCAAGAAGCCCAGGTCGTGGATGCCATTCTTGGGTTTAACTGGGGCCAGTTGATCATCGTGGGGGTCCAAAGCGCGGTGATGGTTCTCATCGTGTTCGTGCCGCCAACGACGGCGACGGCCTTGTCACTATTCTCGATCCTTTTCGAGGCGGCCGTGCTTTTTGGCGTCGCCCGACGCGCTTTTGAGCAAAGCGTCGCTCTCAGTATCGGGATCGTCCTGATGGTGATGCTTGCGTTTATCGCCGTTTATTCGCTGTTGGCGGCGGTCGGCTCATCTGTATCATCCTGAGAGCCGCTGCGATCCCGGGTATTGACCTCATCCTGAGGATAATCGGCGCGCAGGAAATATAACCCGTCCGCCGGCGCCACCTGTCCGCAAGCTGCCCGGGATTTGGCCGCCAACGCATCGGCGATACCATGGATGGGCCAGCGCCCGGCGCCAACCTGGACGAGGCTGCCGACGATAGACCGCACCTGATTGTGCAAGAATGACGGCGCGGCGACGGTGATGCGCACCATGTCGGCATCACGATCAGCACTGATCATGTGGAGGGTTTTCACCGGCGAGGCGGCTTGGCACTGGGCGGCGCGAAATGTCGTAAAATCATGCCGGCCCACCAGGTCTTGCGCCGCTTGGTCCATCGCCTCAGCATCTAAGGGCGTCGGCATGCGCCAGGCGCGCCCGCGCTCCAGCGTCAACGGGGCGCGCCGGTTCGCGATGAGGTATTCATAATGGCGCGCCGTTGCGGAGAACCGGGCATGAAACGCATCATCAACGGCGCTTGCCGCGAGCACGGCAATGGGATGGGGTTTCAAAAAATGGTTGAGCGCTTCTCTGACCACCCGGGCGGTGGTGGGTTTTGCAAGATCCATATGGGCCGTCATCGCGCGGGCGTGCACCCCGGCGTCAGTGCGTCCGGCCCCAGCGACATTGGTGGTTTCCTGGGCGAAATTGAAGATGGCGGTTTCCAGCGCTTCCTGCACGGATAACCCGTTTTCCTGGCGCTGCCAGCCGACAAATGGCGCGCCGTCATATTCCACGGTGAGGCGAAAGCGTTGCATGTCAGAGGTCGACGATCGCGGCGTTCGTTAGATCGAAGCCCCGCAAGAAAACGGGCGCCTCTTGCGCTTTCTTTCCAGCGCGCTGAAGCCGCAACAGTTCCACTGCGCCATCCCCGCAGCCGACAAAAATCCGATTGTCGTCCACGGACATTTGGCCTGGCCGGAGCGCTCGGGTCGGCGCTGGCGTTGACAGAAGCGCCTTGATGCGCGCCGTTTCGCCGTTGTTTTTACCCGTTTTTTCACTGTCGACGGCCACTTCAAACCACGCCCCGGGGAACGGCGACAGGCCGCGGATATGACAATCAACCAGACGCGCTGGCTTTGCCCAATCGATGCGCGCTTCGGCAGGGGAGATCTTCTCCGCATACAAAACGCCGTCTTCCGCCTGGGGCGTTTCAACGACGCCGCCGCGTTGCAAAGCTGCGAGAAAACGCGGCAGCAGCCCGGCGCCAATATGGGCGAGACGATCATGAAGCGTTTGCGCCGTGTCATCGTTATGGATCGGCGTTGTCTCGGATAACAAGATAGGTCCTGTATCCAACCCTTCCTCCATGCGCATAACTTGAACGCCCGTCGCTTCATCGCCCGCCATGATCGCGCGCTGGATGGGGGCGGCGCCGCGCCATCGCGGTAAAAGAGAGCCGTGCAGATTAAAACATCCAAGTCGCGGGGCGGCCAAAACCTCCGGCGGGAGAAGAAGCCCATAAGCGACCACAATGGCGCCATCCAGGTCGAGGGCCGAAAAGGCGGCGCGGGCGTCAGGGTTTTTCCGGAAGCCGCCGGGGGTGTGCACCGGCAATCCAGCCTCCTCGGCGAGGCGGTGGACGGGGCTTTTTTGAAGGGTTTTCCCTCGGCCGGCGGGTTTTGGCTTACGGGTGTAGACGGCCTCGATTGTCACGCCGAGCTGGTCTTGCGCGGCGAGCAATTCGCCCAGGCTAACAGCGGCGAAATCCGGGGTACCCATAAAAGCGAGCCGCACGAGATCTATTCTCCAATTCTGGCGTGTCTTCGGCGCCGCGCTGTTTGGTTAAAATCCGCTAAGGACGCAAGGCGGCGGCATTGCCAGGCGGCGTCTCGATCACCCGCGATCGCGTTTTACTCAGCGGCGAGCCGGTGTCCCTTTTTCAGCTTCTTGATAATCCGTTCCCGCTTCAATCGGGACAAATGATCCACAAAAAGGACGCCATTGAGGTGGTCCATCTCGTGCTGAATGCATGTTGCGAGAAGGCCCTCAGCGGCGAGTTCGCGTTTTTTGCCGTTGTAGTCGAGATACCGAATTAGGCAGGTCGCCGGGCGCTCCACCTCCTCGTAGAATTCCGGCACCGAGAGGCACCCTTCCTGGTAAAGGCTTGTTTCTTCTGACGGATCAACGATTTCTGGGTTAATGAAAAAATGGGGCGCGGGCTCTTCGTCTTCCCCCGCCAGGTCCATCACGATAACCCTTTTCGGCACGCCGACCTGGATGGCGGCAAGGCCGATGCCGTTGGCCTCGTACATCGTCTCCAGCATATCGTCCAAAAAGGCGCGCAGATCGTCGTCGACCGTGTCGACGGGCTTTGAAACCTCGCGCAGACGCGGGTCGGGCGCGGTAAGTATGTCCATTTTCGCCATGAAAGGGAGGTATGGCGGGCAAGCCGAGGCGTCAAGCGTCAATTTCGGGGTTAATGGGCGCCCCTCGCCATTCACTCATTCTTAATCTAAAACAAAGTCTTGGATTTGTTGCGTATTGCCAATTGGGGGTTTGGATGCAGGCGTCTGACTCATCGACCGAAACACAATCCGATCAGCCCGCGGACGCCGGGCCGGCGGATGATACCGCCATCGACGCTGGCGTAGAGAGCGCGCCGGATGGCGCTGCCGATACCGTCGATATGTCCCTCATTGTTGATAATGGAGCGCCGCTCATCGAAGGGCCGGCGGCGATGTTATGGGCTGGGGCTGGCGGCGCTATCTTTCTTTTGGCCCTGATTTGTTTTCTGATGATGCGTGGGCGCGCGCGCCGACAGGCCGCGACCGCCGCGGCTGTCGATGATGAGATCTTCCAACCCGCAGGCGACGACGCGGAAATCACCTTCGAGGAGGATGGGTCGGATATCGAGATCGCGCACCGGCGTTCGCCGAGCAGCGATCGGGGTGAATTGGAGGACCGGCTTGAACCGGCGGAACAGTCTGTCGAAGAAGCGCCCGCGAAAAAACGCGGCCTCTTTGGCGGCCTATTGGGCAAGAAAACCACGAAAACAACCTACGCTGTCGATGATGCGGATGCGACGGTATCTGGAGATTTTACGGCCGAGTCCGGTGAGATCACTGCATCGAACGACGACTTTGCGACCATTAGTATAGAGCGTGAACCGGTGCAGGACGAGACCGCGCCAAAACCGGTGGCGACCCAAAACTTCTTTAGTTCCCAACGCGAGGGGCGTCGCGACTCTGACGGGACGGCTCACATTGAAGACGCCCGTCGGCGTGCAGAAGAAGAGGCGGCGACCATCCGGGCGCGGGCGGAAAATGACGCCCGCGACGCTCTACGCCGCGCCGAAGCCGAGGAGCAGGAGCGCCGGGCCCGTTTAGCCGCCGAGGAAGACGCCGCACGTCAATCGCGCGCAGCGCGCGAGGCTGAGCTGCGCGAAGCCGCCGAACGCGACGCCATAGCCCTTCGTCAACGCGAAGAAGCCCGCCAGGAAGATCACCGACGGCGATTAGCCGAACAAGAAGCGTCGCTTCTCGAGCGGGAGGCTCTTGCCCGACAGGAAGCGACGACCTTGGAAAACGCTCTGGCGGACCGTTTTGACCGCCGTTTCGATGATCTATCTGAACGCCTTGAGCGACAGTTCGGCGATCAACTCTCCCGCGTGCAACCCATGGCGGCCTTTGGGGGCGCGAGTGGCGGCGATCTTGGGGGCGGGGATATTTCCAATACCTTGGCGGCTGTCGAAGAAGCCATGGTCGTCCAAAGTGAAGCGATGCGCGAAGAAACCCGTGGGCTTGTTAAAGAGGTTATGCAGCGGGTCGAGGCGAAGATCGACGCTGTTGAACGGGTGATGGAGACACGGAGCGTTTTCTCTGGCGGTGATGGCGAGCCTGCCTCTCTCGGCGAGACACAGCTCTCGGCCTTTGCAGACCTTATTACGCGCCGTCTTGCGGAGCATCGCGATACGGTTGATGCGCGATTGGCCGATCTCTCGACACGCGTGGCAGACGCGGGTTCAACGCCAGAAGACGTGGCGGCGTTGCGGCGCGATATCTCTGATCTCAAGCGTTCATTGGGGGACAGAAGAATAGCTGTGTCCGCCCCGCGCGTGCAGCTTGCAGATATTGTAAAGAATGCTCTGCCGCCATCGTCCTACGAGCTTGATGCGGTGTTGACGAATAATCGTAAGGCGGATTGTTTGGTAAAGTTACCTTACCCGCCGGGGCCGATTGTTATTGATGCGCAATTTCCATTAGAGGCGTTCCAGAAACTCCACGCTAAAGGCGCAGCTGGCGCCGAGGGCGCGACGGCGGAAAACGAATTCCGGCGCTCGGCTCTGCGCCATATTGTCGACGTCGCCGAGCGGATGATTGAGCCTGAGGAAACGGCCGATTCAGCGCTGATGTTCCTTCCATCAGAAGCGATGTTTGCAGAGCTTCATGCGCGGTTTCCGGATATTGTGCAGGATAGTTACCGCGCCCGGGTTTGGATTGTTTCCCCCACCAATTTGATGGCGACGCTGCATACGATCCGGGCTGTTCTGCGCGATGCGCAAACCCGCGAGAACGCAGCGTTCATTACCGCTGAAGCGCGCAATGTCCTCTCTGAGGTTGACGCCTTACGCCGGCGGGTCGCTCAATTCGAGGCAAGCTTCGATCGAGCGCGCAGCGATGTGCGTGATCTGATGTCGTCAACAGATCAGGTTTATCGCCGTGCCGAGACGATCACCAGTAAAAGCAACGCATCGAATAATCAGCATCATGCTGATTTAATAAGATCAACCTCCGATGCTGACAGAGGTTTCGCCGACCGATCCGAGCCGGCTTATCCAAGCGGGGGTTATGAACGCCAAGATGTGCGTGGGTATGGCCTCCAGCGCGATCTTCGTGAGGGTGCGCACGATACGTTCAGGCCCCAAGCGGATGATCGCTCCATCGATCGGGCGTTTGTGAAAGAGGGGCCGAACGTTACCGGCGGCGAGGTTAACCCGACGGGTTCAGCAGACCAGACAGTGGAGTTAGATGAGGGCAGCGCCTCTGCGCCTAGGTCAACCTCATTGGGTGACCATGAAATGGGAACGTTGGATGAAGACGCCGACTTACAATGGCGTAATGGCCGAGATGGCGCCGGCTATAACCATGCGGGGTTTACGGAACGCCGTGTTCAGCAACAGCCGATCCCTGGCCCCGACCGGCGTGGGGGTTCGCTCCCGACGGCCAGCACCGCGCCATCGACGTCAAGCATTGGCGACGACGCGGCCGCGCAAAGAGATCAGCAAATCGGGGAAACTCCCCGTCATTCGTTCCCGTTGCGGTAAGCCACGAAAAGTGGTGGGCGAATTTCCGGTGGATTGGGGCCGAGCCGACAACGGCGGTCTTCGGTTAGAATGATGTTTTTGGCTGATTTAATTATTCCGACGGACGCTGAAAAACGAACAAGCTGCTTAGCGCATAATTGCAGACAAAAGCCGCCAACACCGCAATGATTTTTGCAACGGCGACGCCAAGGGGCGGCGTTACGAAATAAATGATCGCCGTTGAGGCGGCGGCGCCCACCAAATGCACGGCCCAAAAGCGAGCGTAGCCCTTAAGTGTCAACGGTGATCGCTTGCCATTGGTGCGAAACGTTACGGTTGAATTCAAACCATAGCTCTGAACATTCGAGACGTGGAAAGAGGCGATGTTCGCTGCGACGGGTGCAACGCCCATTCCGACCAGCGCAAAGAACACGATGAAATCCGTCGCGACATTCAAGAACCCGATTAACCCGAACGAGGTGACGCGCCGCAAATGGCGTTGAACGATCGCGGGGGCGTATCGTTCATATAGGTTGATCAGGCGAGACATCATCAGGAAACGGCGCGTTCGCTTTGGTCAAAAGATCCGTGTCCTGTTGATGCGATAGTGGGTGCGTCGACGGGCTTCGGTTTGACGTTGGTGTCAGGGCTGGCGGTGGATAACACCGCCTCGTTGACAAAGTAAAGCGGGCGATCCTTTGTCTCGTTAAAGACGCGGCCGAGATACTCGCCTAGGACGCCAAGCACCATCAATTGCACGCCCCCCAAAAACAGAATGACAACGATAAGGGTCGGAAAGCCCGCCACTGCATCGCCAAAAAATAGGGTCTTCACGATAAAGAATAGCCCCGCAAAGAATGACGAGCAGGCGACAAGAAACCCGAAATAGGTCGAAAGCTTCAACGGCGCCAGGGTGGAGGCCGTTAACCCCTCGATGGATAGGTTCCAAAGCTTCCAGTAATTCCACTTCGTCTCGCCGGCATGGCGCGGCGCGCGATCATACAACACTTCCTTCGCCGGAAAGCCGACCCAAGCGAACACGCCTTTCATAAAGCGATGACGTTCGCGCAATTGGCGCACAGCGTCGACGGCCTTGCGGCTCATCAGGCGGAAATCGCCGACATCCCGAGGCAGGGCGACATCGCCGATCCGTTCCATGATCCGATAAAACGCGCCGGCGGTCGCTTTCTTCAGCCAGGTTTCCCCTTCGCGCACGCGCCGGCGCGCATACACGATTTCATAGCCTTCCCGCCATCCCTTGATGAGGTCGCCGATGACCTCTGGTGGGTCCTGCAAGTCCGCGTCGATGATGACAACGGCGTCGCCTCGGGCGTGGTCTAACCCGGCCGTCAACGCGATCTCTTTGCCGAAGTTCCGGCTCAGATCGATAACGCTGGTATTGGGATGGCGCTCTTGCAAAGCGTGCATAAGGCCTAGGGTGTCATCAGTGCTGCCGTCATTGACGAACACTACTTCAAAGGCTTGGCCTTCGGCTTTCATCGCCTTGCGGATGGCGCGATGAAAATCCGCGATCATCTCTTCTTCATTATAAGCCGGGCAAATGATGGAAAGCAGCGTCGGTCTCGCGGCGTCGCGCGGCCGTGGCGCCGGCGCTGTTTTTGGCGGGCTTGCTGGCTGGTCGGCGACTGAAACGCCGTCGGAATTTGCTGGGTGGGTCAAACCTGTCATCCGGGCCAAAGGTGAATAAGAAAGGCGTAACCATTCTTTTAGGCGGACAAGGTAAACCCCTTCTAAATGACGGGTCTTTTGGATTATCTGGCGGAACGCCTGCCGTTGCTGCATGCGCTGGTCACAACGCGCCGCTTGGCGACGCTGACGATCATCGCGCTTGGCCTCGTGGCGGTGCAATGGGTGTTCTACGCATACGTCATCAGCCAGTCTGAAAATTGGGTGACCCCGTTTGGTCCCATGGTCGGCGGTGATTTTGTCGTTTTTTACGAGGCGGCGAAAACGCCCATCGATGAAGCGGGGCTGATCTATGATTTTGACACCTTCAATGACCGGCTCAGCGCCCGCCATGATGAGGAGCGCCAATTCGCGCTCGCCTGGGCCTATCCGCCCACCATGTTGTTTTTTCTAAAGCCCCTGTCGCTTGCGCCTTACCCGATCGCTTATGCGCTATGGACCGGGCTGACCGGTGGGTTTTTTCTGTGGGCATGTTATCGCTTGTGGCCCCATCGCAGAGCGCTCTTGTTTGTCGTCGCCGCGCCCGCAGCGTTTCAGACGGTAATCACGGGCCAGACGGGCTTTTTAACGGCCGGGCTATTGGCGCTTGCAGCCTATGGGCCTACCCGCCATCCTATTTTGGCGGGCGTCGCCGCGGGGCTGCTAACGGTTAAACCCCAACTTGGGGTGTTGTTGCCCATCGCTTTTGCCGCTTGTGGCGCCTGGCGGGCCATTGGCGTTGCGGCGGCAACGGCGATCTCGTTGGCCTTAGCGTCGTATTGGTGTTTTGGCGCTGACGCTTGGAGCGGGTTTCTTAGCGAATTCACCAATCAGGGCGAACGCCTCGCCGACGCGATTTTACCCTTTTACAAGTTTACATCCGTCTACGGTGGATTGATCACCATGGGCGCGCCTGGCGGTTTGGCCATGGCGGTTCAGGGCTTGGCGAGCCTCGCCATCATCGGGGTGACAGCCGTCGTTTGGCGCCGGGTCGATGACGATGCGATCCGCTTCGCTGTCCTCGCGGCAGGCGCGATGCTCGCATCTCCTTATGCCTATTATTATGAGCTGACGGTCACGATCCCGGCCGTTCTCGTGATAGCGCGGAGGGCGGTCGAGAAAGGGTGGTTGCGCGGTGAAGAATTGATGATCATGGCGCTCTGGATCCTGCCGATGGTGATGCCGGGGGATAAGCCGCCGGCGACGCCCATCGTTTTTATTGGTGCGCTTGGCGTTTTCTTCATGGTTGCACGCCGGAGCTTTACGGCCGCGCCTGTCAGGTTTTCCAGCGCAGCACCGTCGCTGGCGCCGGGTTCTTAAAGCCCTCTGTCTCAGCACGTGTTTCCCAAGCGCGTTTTAACTGGAAATACCATTTTGCTGGGGTATCGGGCTCTCCCACATAGAGCGGCCGGTGGGCGCCTCGTTGCAGGTTTTCATTTTGAAGGCGAAGGATCGCGCCATCTTGGCCCAAAAAGCTGGCCGCCATCGGCTTTAAAACTGGGGTGACCAGCGAAAGAAGCGGCATCGTCCAATACATCACATGGGTGATCCTGGTCGTATTTTGCTCCGTGGGCGTCATGGCGGTGAGCCCCAAAAGCGCGCCGCTATCGTTTTTGATATGCTCCAGGCGCAAGCCCGGCAAGCGGAATTCAATTTCCGTCGTTGGCGCGCCGCCCAACATTTTATAGATGCGACTGTTCGAGGATGGGGCATGGGGCGGCATGCGAAACCCAAGGGCCGTCGGTTCAAAGGTCTTTGTTTTTTCCCGCCGCGGGGCGCCGTCACGCCACCACCATTGTTTGTGAACGACCGGCGTGTGAGCGGGATCGACAAGGCCGAGGACCGCTTCGTCATAGGGGCCTTTTGCATCAACTACCGTGATAAGGCCCGGGGACGCATCGTTATCAACGGGAATGGCGGGGGGCGGCGTTTCAGGTGGGCCCTCGTTTTTTCCGGACCCGTAGTAAATCCAGAGTAGGCCTGCCGTTTCATGCAGGTGAAACGCGTCTACAGCGATGGCGCTGCCGCTTGCAGCAGCTTCCTGTATTTTCTCTCCGGCCGGGTCTTGTTCGCTGAGGGCGGGGATTTGTGCGCACCGCCCATTGAATGCGTTAAATCGCCAACCATGATAGGGGCATTCTACAAGGGCGTTGTCGTCGCTTGTTAATTGGCCGGCGGAGAGAGGCACCGCCCGATGGGGGCATTGGTCACGCAGGGCAAACGGTGTTCCCGTTTTCGTCCGCCCTAGGAGGATAGGATCGCTAAACAGAATCCGTCGCACCATCTGACCGGCTTTCACGTCTTTTGACGGAGCGGCAAGATACCAAAGACCATCTAAAAGGGGCGCGGGCGCTGTCATTGGGCGATCATGTCGAAAAGGGGCGTCATCTAATCAAGCGGGGCGGCGGGTTTTCATGGCCGCCGCCAGGGTGCCTTCGTCTAGATGTTCCAACTCACCGCCAACGGGGACGCCTTGGGACAACTGCGTGATGGTGACATTCGCATCGGCGAGTTGATCGGCGATATAATGCGCCGTTGTCTGACCGTCGACCGTTGCAGAAAGGGCGAGGACAATCTCCGTGACTTTTTCTTCCTTGGCGCGCGCGATGAGGGGGCCAATGTTTAAATCATCCGGTCCCACCCCATCCAGCGCAGAAAGGACGCCGCCGAGAACACCATACCGCCCGCGATGGGCGTTGGCCCGTTCCAAGGCCCATAGATCGCTGACGTCTTCGACGACGCAGATCACGCTGTCGTCCCGGCGTTCATCGGTGCAGATGGTGCATGGATCAACGGTGTCCCAATTGCCGCATTGGCTGCAGGCGGTGACCTTCTCCGCCGCATCCGCTAGGGCAAAGGCGAGAGGACGCATCAAGGGTTCGCGTTTCGCTAACAGATAAAGCGCCGCGCGTTTTGCCGAACGGGGCCCGAGCCCCGGCAGCTTTGCCAGAAGATCGATCAGGCGTTGGAGTTCAGGTCCGATGGTGGCGGCGGGCATGGGGGACTCATGGGTTGGCGGCGGTGGATTGCAAGCGTCTCAATCCGGCGCGATCACAAAAGCCGATGCTATCACACCGGCGTTGGGGGTGTTTAGTTTAGAAGGGCAGCTTCATGCCTGGGGGCAGAGGCAAACCATCGGTAAGCTTTTTCATTTCTTCTTGGCTTTGGGTTTCCATTTTTGATTTGGCGTCGTTGATCGCCGCGGCGATGAGGTCTTCCAGGACTTCCCCTTCCTCCGGGTTCAGAAGGTTTCTGTCGATGGCGACGCCTTTAGCGAACCCACGGCCGTTCAAAACGACCTTCACCATCCCACCCCCGGCGACGCCTTCGGCTTCCATCTCGGCGATGCGCTCTTGAATATCTTGCATTTTGGCCTGCATTGCACCGGCCTGTTTCATCAACTCGCCAATATCTTTCATATAAATACTCCAAAGTTATTCAGTTACGGGGTCATCTAAGGGGTCATTGTCATTTTCCGAGTCGCCGTTTAGCAGGTCAGGCGCGAGGGAGAGCGACCCTTCGGACTCAACGTCGCGGATGGTGATAATTTCAGCATCGGGAAAAACGTCCATCGCGCTTTTTACAAGCGGGTGGGCCATCACCTCGGCGAAACGCGCATCACGCATTGTTGCCGCGCCCTTTGCGCCAGCGTTGACGGTGACCGTCCAGACATCGCTCGTCCACTCTTTTAGTTTCTGAACGAGCCGTCCTGGCAAATCGGTCGGCGCGCCCTCGGCGAGGCGCAATTCAATGCGGCCTTGCTCAAAGGCGACAATGTGAATGAACGATTCTAATTCTACTTTTAACTTTGCGTCGAGTTTGGCGCCGGCGAGGCGCACAACGTCTTCGAACGATGCAAGGCGCGGTGTCGATGCGGCGACCATCTCCGGCTCTGTTTGTGGTTGGCGCTCTGCTTGCGCGCCGCCACTGCGCCCGCCGCGTGTTGGCGGCGGTGTACTGTCCATCGTGGCCGAATTGCTCGATCTCGTCGGCCCGTTCGAAGGTGGGGGGGTGTTCGAAGGTGAGGGGGGTGGCGAGGACGAATTGGCTGACTGGGCGGGCGCCGCGCCGCTCTTCAGTATCCGCAGGGCTTCATCCGGGGTCGGCAAATCCGCCGCATAGGCAAGGCGGATGAGGGTCATCTCAGCGGCGGCGGCTGGGTCCGGCGCTATTTGTGTTTCGCTCAGACCCTTCATCAAAAGGGACCAGCCACGGGTCAGCGCCGCCATAGACAGACCATTTGCTAGGGCGGTCGCACGCTCGGCGTCCGCGTCGCCATTGGGGCCATGGCTCGCCGCCTCCGGGCCCGCCGCCTTGGTGCGAGAGGCGAGATGGGTGACGTCCAACATATCGCGCAGCACGACCGTCGGATCGGCGCCGGCGTTATATTGAGTACGGAATAATTCCATCGCGGTGGCCGCTTCGCCCGCAAAGACGGCGTTCACAAGAGACCAAACCTGCGTGCGATCGGCAAGGCCAAGCATATCGCGGATTGTCTCCGCGCCCACCGGCGTCTCAGTGTCCCGTCCATGTTGGATGAGCGCCTGATCGAGGATGGATAACCCATCGCGAACGGAGCCTTCCGCCGCCCGGGCGATCATTTCGAGCCCTTCCTCCGCGACGCTGACGCCTTCTTTTTCGGCGATGCCCGCAAGGTGATTTTTTAACAGCGACGGTTCAATTCTGCGCAGGTCAAATCGTTGGCATCGTGATAATACCGTGACCGGCAGTTTACGGATTTCCGTTGTCGCGAAGATAAACTTCACATGGGGCGGCGGCTCTTCCAACGTTTTCAATAACGCGTTGAACGCCGCCGTCGACAGCATGTGGACTTCGTCGATGATGTAGACTTTATAGCGCGCCTCAACCGGTGCGTATCTTACGCCCTCGATGAGATCGCGGATATCACCAACACCGGTGCGCGAGGCGGCATCCATTTCTAAAACATCTGGATGCCGACTTTCGGCAATGGCGCGGCAATGCTTGCCTTCCTCGCGCAGATCGATGCTCGGCCCATCCTCTTCATCGGACGCCTCATCATTTGGCGCATAGTTCAAGGCGCGGGCGAGGATCCGGGCGGTGGTGGTTTTACCGACCCCGCGCACGCCCGTCAGAACATAGGCATGGGCGATGCGACCTGTCGCGAAGGCATTGGACAGGGTTTGCACCATGGCGCCATGGCCAATCAGGTCCTCAAAAGAGGACGGGCGGTATTTACGCGCCAAAACCTCGTAAGGCGCATTTTGCCCCGTCGTCGAAGATTGAGCGTTCTCTCCGCCCTTCTTGGCGCTATCGTCAGCCATTCATCGCCATTCTTTGCGCGCCTGCCGCTCGCAAGGTGACGTCGCTATCGGCGCGGGAGAGTACAAGGTGGAAGACTGAAACGACCCGATCCGAAACTCGTTACGGCTGCTTCCTTCCGGACCTGACCGGATTGGCGAGAGAACCGTCCGCCAGTCTTCCATCCCGATATATCTTCTTTTGTACGCCCAATTGCAAGAACCCTATTGGGCAAGGGTCGTGGGCTGGCGGCTGTCAGGCGCCATCTGCCTTCCGGTTTTGTCATCTGGGCCAGCCAGGTCTATGCAAGGGGTACGGGATCGATCGGTCCCGTAAGATTCCCCTGAAGCGATCCGCGGCGGAGCCTATGCCTGACATTTCAAAGTTTTCCCCAGATCAGTATTTGACTGCCTTCCGCGAAGATCCGACCGATGCGCCCTTGGCGCTTTACGCTGGCGCTTCATTGGACGCCGCCGGTCGCCATGAGGAGGCGCTTTGCGTCTGGACCCTTGGGGATGACGCCAACTCGGCGTTGCGCATGGTCCATCGAATGAAGGAGGCGAATGAAGAATTGCGCGCCCATTCATTGCGCGCGGATCGGGCGATCGCGGAGCATTTTACCGGCCTCCATCGCCAGACGGTTCAGAATGTGGCGGATGAAATGGGCGCCGATCTCTCGCGGGTGCAGGAGGGCATCTGGCCCCACTACGCAACCGAGGCGTTTAAATACCAACAGGCGATGCAGCGGCCCGAGACGTTTTACATGCCGGGCTTGCCGGCGCGCCCCGTGACGGACAACAGGCTTCTGCCTTGGGCGGCGACGGTGGAGGCCGCGGCCAGTGATATTCGCGATGAATATCTCGCGGCGATTTCCGGCGGCGCTGAACAACAGCCCTATGTGCCGCTCGAAACGCAGCATCCGAAATGGGATAAATTACGCGGCGCCCTCGATTGGGCCGCCGTCTATCTCCACTATAACGCCGCTGAGACCAGTGAGGCCGTTCGTTTTCCGAAAACAATTGCGGCGTTGAAGGACGCCGATCTTGTCAGTCGCGATGGCGTGCCACTGGAAACATTTTTCTCCTGCCTAAAACCGGGCGCGGTGATCCCACCCCATCACGGTCTGACAAATACCCGCCTGACGGTGCACTTGCCCCTGATTATTCCCGATGGATGCTCCATCCGTGTGGGCGATAAAATCTATCTGTGGACGGAAGGTGAGTTGATTGCATTTGACGATAGCTTCGAGCATGAAGCGGCGAACCGGTCAAATGAACACCGGGTGGTGTTAATTTTTGAAACCCACCATCCTGACCTGGCGGCGGAAGAACGCCTCGCCATTGAGCGGGTCTATGATCGCTTTGATCGTTGGGTGAAGGGGCGGCGCGCCGTTATCGGTCTTCCCGAAGAAGATACGGTGGCGTCATGAGCGCCTCCGATGAACGATGCCTGTTCGCGGGTAACCCCCTTGATCGTGCATCGGAGTTGCGGGGGGGCGAAGACTGGATGGCGGCGCAACGGGCTTCGCCCAAAAGCGTCGTTTTACCATTGTGGGGCGGCGACCCATTAATGCGCGACGGCGCTCCCGCCTTTCTCGCCTTAGAGGCGTTTCCAGAGGTGAAAAAAAACGCCGGTGTTTTTTTGGGGCTGGAGAACGGCGGCGCTTTTTTTGCGATTGATGTGTCGGACGCTTCCAATGACGCGACAACAGCGCCCTACGCGGATATCGGCGTTTATACTTCGTTGCGTGAAGGCGCAGGGGTTATGTCCCCCGGCGATCTTGCCATTGTGGGTCTGGCGCGTTGGCTCCTCGAATGGCATCGACGCCATAGCCATTGTTCGCGATGCGGCGCGGCCACGGTGATCGCTGATGGCGGCGCTAAGCGGGTCTGTCACGCCTGTGACACGGAGCATTTCCCCCGTACGGACCCTGTGGCGATTGTTCTTGCGGTGAATGGGGAAGACGCCTTGCTCGGCCGGTCGCCAAATTTTCCGCCGACATTTTTCTCGGCCCTTGCGGGGTACGTAGAGGCCGCAGAAACGCCGGAAGAGTGCGCCGTACGGGAATTAAAAGAAGAGGCTGGCGTCACCATCTATGATGTCCAGTATCAATTTTCCCAACCCTGGCCATTTCCGGCTTCTCTAATGATGGGGTTTCTCGCTAAGACCGATGATCGCGAGCTGACCCTTGATGAAAAAGAAATTGAAGAGGCTCAATGGGTGAGCCGCGACGCGGTTCGCGCCATTTTAAATGGCGATCCGCGCGAAGACCTGCGATTGCCGCCGCGCTTTACAATCGCGAGACGGCTTATTGAAAAATGGGCGGCGTAGGCATTCGTCTTTTGTAAAAACAAGGCGGCGAACAAACAGGCCAGCGCCGACGCGCTGAGGGCAGCTGTTCGGATGACCGACATGCTTTTCGACCCCTGTATTGCATTGTCCTTTTACATTTTCGGGTTTTTACGCTGTGCCGTCGGGCGGTCTTTAATCGGATTGGATCAGATCGTTCGTTTATGCGAGCCCGTCTTCTAACGTTTTGACCTGCATGAAATCGGCGACGAGGGTGGGGTTCGCGGGCAGGTGGGCGGCGGTGCGGCGCATCCATTGTTTGAGAACGGGATGGCGCGCGGCGCTAAGGGTGTCTTCAAGCCCAAACAAAAAGCCGAATACCATTTGAGGGAATACAGCGAGATCGAGCATTGTTGGCGTCGCCATAGCGCCGATGAAGGGCCCCTCCCCAATGTGCTCAACGAGCTCGCCCGCGATGCGCATCTGCATATCGGCGATACTCTCGGTAAGGTCCATTTTTTCGCCCATCGCCTGAATGAACGGCGCCTTTGCGACGAAGTTCGGCCACTGCTGGCGGATCTCCTCAGGCATCGGCGTGTGGGCGCTGACAAGGGCGGCTAAACGCCAAAACCGAAACTTGAAATGCAGGTTCCGCTCGCCATCGATGGCGGGGCGGAAAATCGCCGATAGGAAGGTCTCGCTCATCCACTGGTCGATTTCCAGTATTTTCTCTTTATGGGCCTCCGGGCAAAGCGGTTTTTCAGGGAAGAGCTCGTCGAGCCATAGGGCGTGTGCCGAGGATTCTCGTCGCCATTCGCCGTCAATTTCGAGGACCGGTACTTGCGTCCCCTCGATCGGGGCGAGTGCTGCTTGCGGGTTAATAGGGTTCACTGGCACATGGGTGAACTCAACGCCCTTATAGTAAAGGAAGCAGCCTGTTTTGCGCACGAAGGGGCTTGTGGCGTAGCCATAAAGTTTGATGTCTGGCATGTCGGTTCTCCTGAAGGGGAGACCCTAGCGCGCCATCGCGGCCGCCGCGAACGCCCTGCGCAGCGATGGCCTTCACAAATGTAGGAACATGGCGCGACGGACTATTTGATCAAAAGGCGGCCCCACAAAAAACCCGGCCTTTGGGGTTAAACCAAAGGCCGGGCAATGGCGCATCGGAAGATGCGCGGGTCTCAAGCGATCACTTATAGAGCGTCGCGGATACCAATGACATCAACGTTGCCATTCGCGATGCGAATGATTTCGTTGTTGAACTTGGTGAGGGTCAGCGAGAAGCCTTCCGCTTTCGTGACGCTGTAATCGCGCAGCGTATCGATCGCCATGGCTTCGCCGATGAGGTTGCCCACACCGTCTGAACGCCAGTGCATGCCAGCGCCGTCGCGGGCGTGGGTGACGTTGCCGACAAGCTTGTTCAACTCGCCAAGAACAGTGAGTTCCGCGTTGACTGGCTGCAATTCCGTACCGGTACGGTTTGCTTCCACTGGTGCAGAGAAACGTGCGTCTTCGTTGAAGAACGCTTTGAGCACCGTCGCCGTTGCCGCGATGAACGAAGAGTGGCCGCCCGGATACGCTGGGTGGGTCGGCGAGCCTTCTGGGAAGCCCATTGGCAATAGACCGTCGTTAGCGTTGGAGCCGTCCTGATTGACAGCGCGTGCGTTGTCGATCGCCTTCGCAAGCGCTTCGGAGCCGAGCAGTTCTTCGTTGATGCCGAAGTCCTGAGCGCCGGTGAGCTGACGGTTAACGCGGCCGCCAAAGGCTTCTGGACGCAGACGACGGTGGCAAGCCCATTTCTGGAACCATGCGCCGGTAAGCGCCTGACGAGAAACGTAGCAGACGAGCTGGCTAAGATCGGCGGCGCCGAAGTTAACGAAGCCAATCTCAGACGTCGTCGGAAGCGGCAGCTCAGGATCAAATGGGCTGCTGTCGAAGTTGGCGCCATTTAACAGGATGTTGAGAGCAAACAGACCTGCCTGCAGCGGGAAGTCGCGGTGCACCCATTCTGAGAGGTCGCGCATGCGGGACAAGAAGCGCTTGCCATCAGCGAAGATCGTTGCGTTGCCGCCAGCCGCGGCGTTCGGGTCAAAGCCCCGCTGAACGGCGAGCCACTCGCCGTACTCAGTCATGCGCTGGTTAGCGTTGCCGCCAACGACTTTGCGGTAGCGCTGTTCAACTTCCAACTGACCGAAGGTAAATGGCTGCATCAAGAACTGGCTGACATATGGGCCAACGAGGTTGCCCATGGATGAACCAACGATTGGAATGCCGCCACGGAACAACGTGCCTGGCGTGACCTGACCGTCAACACTTGGGAAAATCGCACTCTGGCTGAAAGAGTTCAGATCATCAGCAGCGCGCTGGATGATGTTCTGATCTTCATATTCAGTGAACGGTACGTCGCGCGTGACGGAATACCAGTAAAGTTCTGCCATTTCCGCTGCGGTCGTTGCGCCGTCCCATGCTGGGGCAGGCGGAATGCGTGACGCTTGAGCGTCGCGGCCGGTCATTTCAAAGGCGTAAGCCGCACGTGGGCTCACAAGACCAACCCGGTTTGGATCGTTCTGGCGACCCAAAGGAATGGCTTCGAAGTCCGCCGTCTCGCGGGAATCAAGCGCGTCAAGAAGCGCCTGGTACGAGTTCGGACGAACAAGACCATTGTCCGCACGGTGTCTCAACGCCTTGGTGAAGTTACCCCGGAAATCGTCGAAACGTTCTTCATCGTCATTGATGGGCTGCTGCTCAAGGTTCGTATTGTCCCGCGTGTTGCGGAAATTGATGCGCGCTGCTTCTGCCCGGATGTTCCGTGCTTCAACGCGTCTCGTGTTTGGGTCATCGGCGAGTACGGTCCCCGGAATAGCGGACGCCGCCATTGCTTGAGACGAAGCGCCAAGCATCGTCGCGGTGGTCGCGGCGACAGCTGCCCCTTGCATGACGTCCCGTCTTGAAACGCCCTCTTGGGTATTTCCTTTTTTATTCGTAGGCTCAGACATAAGGTCTCCCTCGCGCTAATATTCAATTAGCGCATTCCTGTAAAAACGAGAGAAAAATCAAATAAAAAGAATATAGTCGGGCGCTCTTATTATGATGTTGCAATAAAAGTGGAGCCAAAGTTTTTAATCTTGGTCCCGATTATTCTTTCTCGCAACGCGTCTCGACTAAAACTCCCTATTACCAAGCCCTGCTCTCTCCTTCAGAACCAGCGCAAACACAATATCGTGTTGTTTGCGCGCCGGCTAGGCTTCTTTTGCGTTTTAACCATGAAAAAATGGGATTTATGACGTCTAAGGCGTTTTTTTTCGCGCCGCCATCGATTTTCACAATAGTGGTTATTGGGCGTCTCGATAGCGCGCCAAATAGCCTATGTTGAATTCTCGAATTAGCGTAAAACGTGTAATTAATTTGTCATGTTCCGCGGGCGGGCGGATTTGTAAACGCCTAAAATTTTTAGCGAAGAAGAAAAGAAACTGAGTTCCTCCAAAGCGAGCCTTACGGCGTCATCTTGGGGATGCCCCTCAATGTCCGCATAGAACTTTGTCGCCGTGAAGGAGCCTTCCTGCATGTAGCTTTCAAGCTTCGTCATGTTGACGCCATTCGTGGCGAAACCGCCCATCGCTTTGTAAAGCGCCGCCGGAATGTTGCGGACTTGAAAAACAAAACTTGTCACGATCGGTCCGTTTGATGGTGAGGGGTCATAGGGCTCACGCGCCATTTCAAGGAAGCGGGTTGTGTTGTGCCCTGCATCTTCAACGTTAGCGCGAATAATTTGGAGGCCATAAGTTTGCGCCGCTTTTTCCGAGGCGATGACCGCCTCATCCGGAGCGTTTGTCTCGGCAAGGCGTTTGGCGGCGCCGGCGGTGTCCCCCGCGATCATCGGAATAAGGTCTAACTCCCGAATGACATCGCGACATTGGCCGAGGGCCATCGCGTGACTGCGTACCGTTTTAATGTCCTCGATTTTCGCGTTCGGCGCGCCAAGCAATTGGTGGCGGATCTTTAGAAAATGCTCTGCGATGATATGAAGATCCGTCTGCGGTAAAAGGTGGTAAATATCGGCGACCCGGCCGGCGAGCGAGTTTTCCACAGGCAGCATCGCGCGATCGGCTTCGCCAGAGGAGACGGCATTCAGCGCGTGTTCAAATGTTGGTTTAGCCAAGGGCGTGAACGCCGGGGCAAACTCACCGCAGGCGATTTCGGAGTAAGCGCCAAGAGCGCCTTGAAAGGCGATGCGGGGGCTGTCGTTCGAGGCATCAATAGGATCTTGCTCAGCAGTCATGATCGTTACCGGGATACGGGCCTGGAAATTTAGGCGATGGGATCTGGAAAAGGCGAATTAGGGCAATCTGTGCGATTTGGATTGGTGTCTCACCATTTATGCTATTTTCATGCAAGGTGATGGATTATTATTTCGTGGCTCTAACGCTCCGTTGTCTGGGAAGCGCCGATTGATGCGGCTAGCATATTAACTCGTCACTGGATGGTTCGCCGCTTCTCGCAGCTGCGCCCATGAGCCGCGCCGAATGGCGGGGTCCAGTCATTGCGAAGGGGCGCGGGGGCCAGTACATCGACCCCAATTCAATACTTTTTTTGAGAGTCGCTCATGAACGATCCGCTCTTTGGCAATAAAGTCGCTTTCGCCGTTTTATCGGCGCTGCTCCTGTTTTTCGGCCTGCCGCAATTGGCCAACGCTATTTTTGGCGGCGGCCACCATGGCGGCGAGCTGCACCTGGCCTATCCGATCGAGTACGAGACGTCCGGCGGCGGCGGCGAAGAAGTTCCGGAGGTGTCCCTCGGTGAATTGCTAGCGAATGCTACCGCGGCGGGCGGCGAGCGTCGTGCGGCGCTGTGCAAGTCCTGCCACACCTTCGAAAAAGGCGGCGCTAACGGCACCGGACCAAATCTTTGGGGGATCGTCGGTCGCGCCGTAGGGAGTGTCAGCGGGTTCGGCTATTCTGGCGCTCTCCAGGAAGCGGGCGGTGAGTGGACCTATGATCGCCTTGATCAATATATAGAGAACTCCCAATCTTTCATGCCGGGAACGGCGATGGTTCAGCGTTTCCCGAAAGAAACGCAACGGGCTGATATCCTGGCCTATCTCCAGACCTTGTCAGACAGCCCCGTCCCGTTCCCTGAGCCGGAGGTGGCGGAAGCGCCGGTTGAAGAAGAAGATCATGGAGAAGAAGCGGCTCACTAACGGAGCGCCGTACCCGACATTTCTTCAATTTGTAGGGATACGATTTTAGTTACACAACGAGTGACACAGAGGAAAAGAGCATTCCCGCGTCAGCGAGAATGCTCTTTTCTTTTGGCGCCTCGTGGCATCAAAAGCATGCGTGATGCGGGTTCGGCGGTTTTATCGAACTTCACCCAGGATCGTGATGGTAAAGGCCGGAATGGCGCCGGCGTTATTGGGGTTAAAGGTTCCCGTTGGACGGAAACGTATATGTGTAACGGTCGAATCGCTCGGTGTACTGGGGATATAGGAAAAATCGACGCCGTCGGTTGAGAATTCAACGCTGTCGGTTGTGTCCTCGGGGCCGCCGTAAGTGAACGTCAATCCCGATGTCGTTGGCGCGTCGGAAAACGCAAAAGCATCCGCACCAGTAACCACGAGAGCGACGTCGGATGGAAAGACATCTGTCAGCACGATGCTGGCAGCGTCGACGGCTTGGCCCGGATTGCTGACCGCGATTTCGTAGCGCATGATCGCCCCGGGCGTGGCTAACTGAAACGGGCTCGAACTATCAATTGTGACGGACTTCGATGCCGTCAACGTCGTGCTACACCCTGCAGCGGCGCCAACGGCGACAGTTACGGACTCATTGATGCATTGGGCGCCGCGAAGCGCGAAATTCGATGAGGAGAGGTCTTGCCAGGCGCCGCCGGGCGCGCGCGCCTGAAACCCGACGCCGCCGTCGCAACATCCTTCAAATCCGAGCGCTTCAAAACGATGCCAACCAGGCGGCAAGGTAATCGCCCCTTCCAGTGTTTCATTGGTGTTATTGAAGTTGCCCGCCCACCAGAGGTCATCGTTCCACTGTTCTTCCAATGCCTGACCGCGAACATAAAGATGCCCGCCGCGGCCGAAATCGCCGCCATAGCGAAAGGACCAATTCCCGGCGGTTGCTGGGGTGATGTTTAAAACGGCGCTAACACACCAACCAAAATCTCCGTTAGCGCCGCCAAGGGCGCGATTGTTCAACCCCGATACAGATGTGTGAACCATGTCGGAGACATCTGTGGCGGCGGCGGCGAAGGCGGCAAGACCGTCGGCCGCGCTAACCGGGTCCGCCAAAGAGACACGGCTGCGTAGTCGAACGCCCGCATCGGGGAAGACAACATTGGGCGTGTCGCCCGCCGCCAAGTTTTCATCGCCAAAATATATGAAAAGGGTCCGACTGGCGCCGGTTGGAATGAATGGCGTACGGACGTAAATCGTTGCTGTCCGCGCAGCGGGATCCCAACCTGCAATGACATAGTCCACAGGGGTTACGTCATCGTCCTGAAAAACCCTTACGTCTGCGCCAGCGGGTGAAAGGGTGTAGGTTGCCGGAAAATCCGTGCTCACCAAATCAATACGTGTTTCGACGCCATGACCGCCCGAGGACGCGGTGATGGTGACCGGCAATCGATATCGGAGACTGCAACTCTGTTGCGGCCACTCAGCGTGGACAACCGCCGGGCATGCGAAAACCCAGGGCCCCAAAAGCGCTAGAAAAGCGCGCAGGACCCTGTTTCGGTTGATGGCGCCTGGTGACCACAGCCAACTCATTCATGGGTCAATACAAGTGTTCAGGTTTAAAGTGAATTTATTACCTGTTTAGGCGGTATTATTTAGGATAGATGAAATGGCCTGTTTTTGAATAAGCGATGTTGGATTAACGGGTATAGAAAATCTGACTTTTAAACGAGAAACAGTGGCTTCCAGCAAAATCCCCGACGGTTCACGCGCCGGCGCGGTCGCCGTCAACGCGTAAAAGCGCACCCCCTTGAAAGATCGGGATGCGCTTTTAAAAAATTCTTGTACCAGCAAAGTGACAACAGCGGAGACTTTGTCTGTCGGTTCTTTGTTAACAAAGCCGTTCCGCTGTTCCTGGTGCTAGACGCCCCTTTTTAAAAAGGCAGGGGCAGGGGTGGGAACCCAACCGTGTTCATGATCTCTACGAAAATCATCGCTTGAGCCGCAAAGCCGCCCAGGAACGCAAGGGTTCTCAACACCGGGATTTTCAAAACGAAGACCAACCAATGAACAATCCGGGCGGCGAAAAAGACGCTCGCCCACAAACCAACGGTCGCCGCGTCGGCCTTTGCAAACTCCGCGACAATGACCAGGGCCGCAAACGGGGCTAGGTTTTCAAGGAGATTGAGATGGGCCCGTTGCGCCCGCACGGCCCAACCGGGCAGCGGTTTCGGGTCATCAGGGTACCCGAGAATACCAAAGCCACGGACAAAAAACGCCCCTAGAATATACGGAACCCAAAGGCACGCAGTGAGAAACGAAAGGTAAGTCAGGGTGATCAACGCAGAAGACATCGTACAACTCCTATTATCTGTGTTTGATGGAAAACGAGGTTTGTTGGTGCTTTAACCCACCGAGGGAAACAGACACGAGGATCAAGGGTCAGAACGGCCCTTGATCGATGGGCAAGCCCGCCTCGACCCAGGCGAGAAACCCGCCCTCAACATTGGAAATGTCCAAATGGCCGGCGTCCTTCGCCTTTTCCGCCGCTTGGGAGGATCGACCGCCGGTCTTACACGAGAACGCGACGGGTTTGGCGTAATCGCCTCCTAAAACGGCCAAGACCTTCGCTTCAAAATCAGGGTCCTGCAGCGTGACGCCGTGGCTTCCCTGCGGGCGACCGCCATCGTTCCATTCGTCGTGTTGGCGCACATCAATCAACGTGATGGCGCCCGAGGAGATTAGATGTTGAGCTTCCTCAACCGTGATTGTTTTGATGGCGGCGCGCTTTTTCGAACCACGGCCGGTGAACAGGCGGAAGATCGACATCTTCGGCGCTCCCTTTTGGATTTAACCCCCATTCTAGTTGGGTTTCTATCTGTTTTTTGTGACTTAGTCACCCATGGCGGCGATGGTTTCAAGGGCCGTGATGTCGACGATACAAAATGATCTGCGCCCCTTTTCGATCAGCCCCTGCTGTTCCCATTGGGAGAGTTTCCGACTGATCACTTCACGGGCGGTGCCGAGCTCCATCGCGATTTGCTCGTGGGTGGCGAAAAGGGTTGGCCCTGAGGTCTCTTGCATCCGAAGCGCCCAAACTGCGAGGCGCGCATCGAGCGGGGTCAGGGCGACTTGTTCGATCTTGTACATCATCGCCGTCAGGCGTTTTGCGAATGATGCGAAGACAAGGTCGCGAAACGCTTCGGACTCGGACAATTTATTTTGGAAATTCGAAAACGGCAAAACGCAGGCTCGCGTTTCTTCCTCGGCGTAAGCGTTGGCGCAATAGGTCTCGCCGCTTAGCAAACAGGAAGTGGTAAGGACGCAGGTATCCGCCGCGCCGAAGCGATAGAGCATGATCGCTTTCCCGTTCTTGGCCGTTAAATCAACGCGAACAGAACCGCTCAATAAATAATAAAATTGTGTACAGCTGTCTCCGGCGTGAAAAATGGCGGCGCCTTTCGGCAACGTCGCGACCGCCGCACCCGACAGACAGTCTGGAATCTCAGATGGATCGGGGCGCGTTTGCATGTCTCGGCCTTTACAACGATGTTTTGAATATCCCTCGAAACTACCCGTTGCGACAATGCTTTGTCGAATAATCAATAGGTTCACACCCGCAGTTAGCGACAAAGCACGCAATTTTTTCCGGATAAAAACGCCATTAGCAGCAGATTAATGAATTCGCGCCATAGTGGTTAAAGAAATTTTATTCGCGCTATAATAGATTTTGGTCCGCTTATGCTGTGCTACAATGAGCAATTTCATCGCACGATTGGTGCGATCGCCGCTATATTTTTATCCGCCGCATCGGTGTGCGCTGCGCAAGCGATTGACGCTGCCAACGCCGAAACCAGTGATGATGCGGCCCTTGATGGCGACCTTTCGTATGAAGACGTCAAAGAAATTTTTGGCGAACTCAGTGTCCCAGCCGATATCAACAAAGCCAAAGCCGAAATCGGGCGGAAGCTTTTTCACGACCCACGATTATCCGTCAACAACGCCGTTAGCTGCGCGTCTTGCCATGTCCTCGCGACGGGGGGTGATGATGGGCTTGCGCTTTCTATCGGGGTATCGGGCGCGCCCACATCGCGAAACAGCCCGAGCGTTTTCAATCTAGAAAACCATGTCGGCTATTTCTGGGACGGCCGCGCGGCGACCCTCGATGAGCAAATCGACGGTCCTATTCATCATCCTGACGAAATGGGCGAAACCTGGGACACGATTATTAAGAAGATCTCTGCTGACGCGGCCCTTAGCGCTGATTTGAACCGTCATTTCGGCGCGATCAGCGCCACATCCATTAAGGCGTCGATTGTCGAGTTCGAACGCTCCCTCGTGACCAATGATTCACCCTTTGACCGCTATCTCGCGGGGGCGGAAGACGCGCTAGAACCTGAAGCGGTACGCGGTCTAGCGCGATTTGTCGATTACGGCTGCGCCTCTTGTCATCAAGGGCCGACGATCGGCGGCAATCTATACCAATATTTTGGCGTTTATCTTGATACTGATGAGAAAACACCAAGAGAAAAACTAAAAGTACCAAGCCTGCGCAATGTCGAGCACACCGCCCCCTATTTCAATGATGGTCGCGAACCGACCCTTGAAGGCGCCGTTCGCACGATGGCGTCAGCGCAACTTGGGCGGGGGCTCACACAAGAAGAAGTCGATGAAATTGTCAGTTTCCTTCATTCATTGTCGAGTGATCAATTTTCACGACCAAAGGAAGAGCTATAGTGCGTTTATTTGATCGCTTTAGCGTCGCCCCATGGGCCGTCATCATTTTGACCGGTATTGGGGTGCTTGTCGCCCTAGTGCAGAGTACTCAGTCCCGGGATCGGATAACGGGGCGTACAGAAATGTTGATCGCGGATGGGGCTTATGACCAGCAAGAGGCGGCGGTTATTCGCGAACTGTTCTTTCTGGAAAATGAGAAAAAGCGCAATTTTCAGGATTTGACCCAAGTCACAAAACAATACTCGGCATCATATAAAAAATTCGCTGAGCAAGTTGATCCGCAAAATAGTGACGTCGCCGATCGCATGGCGAAGGCCTACGCGTCAGAGATAGAGTTTATCGAGAATTATAAAAGCACCTGGGCGATCGCGCGCAATAGTCGCCGATCTGTCGACCGGCTTTCCAAAAAGCTCCTTGCGGATGTCAGGCGGGCCGGGCCTTTAGAGGCCTATGAGCCGTTGTTTGAGTTCCGCCATTTTGCTTTGGCCGCAGCATATGATCAGCAAAACGCTGATAAATTGGCAAAGGTTACCGCCCAATTAGATATTCTTTTTCCGCAAACAGACGGTGAAAATAAATCTACGTCTCGCTTGGGTGGTAATTGGCGGGATCTGCAGACCCATCTGCGGGTTCTCCAAGAAAATGTGGGAAAACGAAATATCGCGCTCAGCAAGTTTTCGACGAGCGAGCTTGATGTCATTGTTAAGCAGATAAAATCTGAGAGAGAAGCGCGCCTAAAGGCCGCTTACGCCAACGAAGTCAAAAAGACGAATTATGCTTTAGGCGCGTGTGTTTGTTTCTTTATTTTAATCAGCATTCTCGTTTTAAAACTCGCCTCCGCCCTCAAGCATACGAGTACGGAAAAAGAGCGGTTGGACCAAGCGGTGACGGAACGCACCGTCGAATTAGAAGAAACCATGAAGGAGGTCACGCGTCTCGCCGAGGCGAAAACGGCCTTCCTTGCCAATATGAGTCATGAAATTCGGACACCGATGAATGGTGTCATCGGGACAACTGAACTCCTTGAGGATACGCCGCTCAATAACGAGCAAATCGGCTATGTCGAAACGGTGAAAAACTCAGCCGGCGCCCTTCTGACTGTCATTAACGACATCTTGGATTTCTCAAAAATTGAATCTGGCAAACTGACCCTAAACCCGGCGCCATTCAGGCTCGACGAAATGTTGGATTCGTTGACCCAATTGATTTCCGTTACGGCCCGCGAAAAAGGCGTTGAGGTCATCTATTATTATCCGCCGGAATACCCAACAGGGTTTATTGCGGATGAGGGGCGGTTGCGTCAGGTGCTGATGAATATCGTCGGCAATGCTGTGAAATTCACCCTTGAAGGCTATGTGGCGATTGACGTTGAATGTAACTCGAACGGCGAAACGGCGGATCTTGCGATTTCTGTCCGGGATACCGGCATTGGCATGCCGCCCGACATGCTCGACAAGATTTTCGAGTCATTTATTCAGGTCGATGATTCCTCACGGCGGCAGTTTGAGGGCACCGGGCTAGGGCTTGCCATTTCTCAACGTCTTGTCGAGCAATTTAACGGGCGGATCGACGTCGAATCTAAATTGGGTGAGGGGTCAGGATTTATTATCTACCTGACCCTACCGGTCGCCGAGGTTGAGCCGGCAAACCAAAAACCCCTCATTGACCTATCCGCCATTGAGCCGCTGAAAGCGCTGGTGGTTGACGATATTGAGCTCAACCGCCGTATTTTGGAACGTCGCTTTACGTTCCATGGGCATGAGATTGTTTCTGCACGATCGGCTGAAGAAGCGCTGACCATTCTCAATGATCCGGTTCATCGTATCGTCCCGTTTGACGTGGCCTTCCTCGATTTTCAGATGCCCAATATGGATGGGTTAGAGCTTTCGGCTGAAATTCGTCGTCAGCCCGCCCACAAAAACCTACCGATCATTATGTTGTCCTCTGTCACGGGCGTTGGTGATTTAGACGGCTTCAAGGCTTTGACCGGCGCTTATGCGCTCCATAAGCCTGCGACGACGGCGAATATTTGTGGTGCGCTACAAAAAGCGCTCTTTAAGGCGATCAGCATCGAAGAGCCGGCAAAACCGGTAGAGACGCAAACCGATGACAGCGCTCTTGGAAACGGCGCGACCATCCTTGTCGCCGAGGACAGCACGACGAACCAGCGCCTCGTCCGTAAGATGTGCGAGAAACTTGGGTTTATTGTTCAGATTGCGGAGAATGGTGAACGCGCCGTTCAGATGTACAAACAAGAAAAGCCTTCTCTTGTGTTGATGGATTGGTCCATGCCGAAGATGAACGGCATCGATGCGACAATCGCCATTCGCGAATTTGAAGCGCGAAAGGGCGCCGCCCGATCGCCGATTATTGGCCTCTCCGCAAATGCGATGGCCGAACATGAACAACAGGGCCTCAGCGCCGGTATGGACGCGTATCTGACGAAGCCAATCCGCTTTAAAGAACTCCGCGAGGGGTTGCGCGCCTTTGTTGAGCCGGCTGAGCAGCCGACCGAGGAATTCCAACCGGCGACGGTTGTCCCCGGGTGACGTTGCGGCCAGGCGCGCCAACGCTCCGTTTTCGGCTCGCACAAACGTTCTCCCCAAATTTACTCCCCAAATTTACTCAAAGAATATCGTCGGCCGGTGGTGCGACGATCGGCCAGATCGTGGATCAAAGGCTCGCCCACTTCGACGAGCGCTGCCTATGGCGTTATCGGTCATGGTCAACGGACATGGTCACGTTTTGTGGTTTTTCCGCGACGGAAAATGTCTCCGCCTTCGTTTATACACATTGAATGTAATCGAAAGGGGCGGGGCATGGGCACCTCATCTAGATTTTGGGTTGTGGTTTTAACGGCCGGTTTGACCCTGTGCGCGGGATGTTCGGAGAGTTCGAACACTCCACCTGCGCCCCAATCCACGCTTCCTCCGCCGCCCAGTGCACCGCCGACCCCACCCCCGCCTATGCCCGTCACCGTGACGAGCGAAATCGGCGTCGTCTATGGAACGGGCCAATTGGAGTTTTCAACGGCGGACTTACTGCTGGATATCTATCAACCCGACGGGCCCTGCACCGAGCTGCGTCCGTTCGTCATTGGCATCCATGGCGGGGGCTTCGTCGGCGGCTCTCGGAACGACTCGAACTGGGTAGCTAATATGGAGGCGGCCGTTGCCCGGGGCTTTGTAGGGATTTCGATTGATTATCGGCTCGTCGGTGACGCCCCCTTGGTGGGCGCAGAATTTCTACCGATCCGCGATGACTTCACGGCCGCTGGCCAGGCGCTGGGGTTGAGCGAAACCCAGCTAGACGTTTTGAACGCTGCTGCGGCGGCTATTGAAGATGCCGTCACGGCTATTCGTTGGGCGGAAGACAATGCCCAAGACCGATGTCTCGACATCAACCGTTTTGCCATTTGGGGCTCTTCCGCAGGCGCCATAACGGCGCTTCATGTGGCCCACGGGCTTGATGAGTATTTCATCAATAGACCCGATCCGCTGGTGGCCATCGACTTTTGGGGACGGCTCTTGCTGGACGGGCTTGTCGACACAAATGGCCCGCCGATTATGATTGTCCATGGCACCGCCGATCAATCGCAAATCTACGAAGACACAGCCTTGGTGTTAGCGGCGGAGGCGGAAAATGTAGGGGTGCCTTTTGCTTTCTATACGATCGAAGGCGGCCCGCACGGCTTCGGGACGATCAACCCTGACCGGGTGCAAATTAATGGGCAGGCGCCCTTAGATGTCACACTCGATTTCATCGAGGCCCATTTGCTGGACGGCGCGCCGCTTTATGAAGTCGTGACGATCATCCCAACGCCTTAGAGCGCAATTTCTGTTTGCCTGTGTTTTAACCGGTCGAAGAGCGACGGATTTTCGAAAATTTTGTTTTCGATAGGCAGCGCAACGCAACGTTGTCTCGGCGCGGTGATTAATTCACTTGGAGCGGGTGAAGAGAATCGAACTCTCGTCTTAAGCTTGGGAAGCTCCTGCTCTACCATTGAGCTACACCCGCAAAATGTGCGACCCCTTATTGCAAGGTGTAGACGGGCGCCGTCAAGGCGGCCTTGGCCGGTGTCCGGTTAAATAAAAAAAGGAAATATGGGGATGAAACCGCTCATACCGCCGCCGGTCATTGGCGCAGCAACGGCTTTTGTTCTCTGGGGGGTAGATCGCTTATCTTCAACGGTCCTTTCGTTGCCGGAAAGCATTTTCCATGTCGATTTTCCCGGCCGTTTGGGGGCGGCGTTCGCGCTGATTGGGCTTGGGCTTATGATTGACCTCGTCTCCATTGCTGCATTTTTCCAGGCGCGCACGACGGTGAACCCGCTGGCGCCCTCCCGCGCGGAAAAGCTTGTTGTTACAGGGTTTTACCTGTGGTCGCGCAATCCGATGTATCTGGGCATGCTCATGATGTTAATGGGATGGGCGTTGATGCTCGCGAACCCCTTGGGGGTGGCGCCCCTTATTCTTTTTGTGATCGTCATCACGGAATGGCAGATCAAACCGGAAGAACGCGCATTGGAAGAGAAATTCGGCGACGATTATCGCGCCTATCGCGATCGCGTCCGGCGTTGGGTGTAAGGCGCCCTTGCGCGCCCAACCGTTTCCACCGCAGGAAAACAGCGCCTGACGCGTGACGTTCGGTAAAAAAGGCGAGATGGGCCGTCGGATTGCCGAAACGGGCTCGACGCGGGCGGCGAACCTCTTCAAGTATTAACGAAATGGCCCCATTTGCGCCGCGATTCTGACGGGCGCAAACCTTATATGGACCTTCACAGCGGCACGCTTCGCGATCGATTGATCGATCCCTCGCATCGTCGGGATTTTGAATCGGGTTTTGAAAGAAGCATCGCCGCAGCCACAAGGAGTAGTCATCATGGTGTTTCGCGTTTTGAAAAAAATGATTGCCGCAGCGGCGGCGATTGCCGTCGGTGTTACATTCGCCCATGCCGGCGATCGATTGACCGAAGCGACGGAGTTGGTGGAAGACGCAAGCGAAACAGTCGCCTATTTCGCGGCCGATTCAACGTTTGAACCGCTTTGGAACCTCGCCGATGAAGCGAAGGCGATGGTCATTATCCCGGAGCGGATTCGCGCCGGGTTTATTTTCGGCGGCGCCGCCGGCGATGCGGCGATGATCGCTCGCAATAAAGACGGCAGCTGGTCGCAACCGACATTTCTGACCACCGGGGCTGTTTCCTTCGGCTTCCAAGCCGGCGGTGAGGCTTCTGAGATGGTGCTGTTGGTCATGACCCAGCGGGGGATGGAGCATTTGTTATCCACCTCTGTGAAATTAGGCGCAGATCTGTCGGTCGCGGCAGGGCCTGTTGGCGCAGGGGCAAAAGCAGCGACGACGGATATTCTGGCGTTCTCGCGCTCGCGCGGTCTTTACGGCGGGGTTAGCCTTGAAGGGGCGATCTTGAAAACCCGGCGCAATTGGAACAAAGCGTACTACAATGCCAATGTTTCGCCCGCGGAGATTATTTACAAAGGCGAGGTTTACAATCCGGCGTCAGCGCTATTGCAAAACGCTGTGTGGCGGTTGGCGAACAAAGACGCCCCAGCAACGCTCTCATCGGCACGGCCAGTTGCGCCTATCCCAAGCGGTCAAGGCATCAGCAATGATTATGCTGTCGCCGGGGCGGGGCCGACGCCGCTTGGCGCAAACAACCCAGATTATGGCGCGCCGGTTTATGGCGCTTATGGCGATGCGCAAACCGCCGGCGCCGCGCCATTGCGTCCCACGGCGCGTTCTGGCGCCAACGGCGACGAGTTATATGAGGATGACGCCATTTGGGGCCCACCCATTAGCGAAGGCGGCGATCGCTAACGGATCAGCCCGCTCTTGACGCCTATTTGAAGGCCCGCCTTCCCCCCAAGGGTTGCCAAGGCGGGCTTTTTTGCGTTTCTGTCGCCGGATGTTTTTTTGAGTGCCTGGAGTCTGCGTCATGTCCCAGCTTTCTGAGGAAGCGCCGCTTGCAACGTCTAATGCGCCGTTCAGCGATCCGCACCGGACGCTTGATGGGTCGCGTCGCGCCTTTGTTGATTTTGACGGCCTTGATACCTTGTGGGTGAACACCGGGACGTTGTGCAATATTCAGTGTGCAAATTGCTATATTGAAAGCTCCCCGACAAACGACGCCCTCGTTTACTTACGCCGTGATGAGCTCGCGCCTTATCTTGCGGAAGCGAAGGCGATGGCGGCGCGTGAAATCGCTTTTACCGGCGGTGAGCCGTTTATGAACCCGGATATGGCCCTAATGGCGGAAGACGCGCTTGAGGCGGGGTTTTCGGTTCTGGTCTTAACGAACGCGATGCGGCCCGCGATGCGCCCAAAGGTGCAAGAGGCGATGCTCGCGTTACAATCTCGGTTTGCTGATCGATTGGCGCTGCGCATTAGTCTCGATCACCACTCGAAGGACCAACACGATCAGGAGCGCGGAAAAGGCTCCTTCGATATCGCCGTCGAGGGGGTGAAATGGTACGCAGCCAAAGGCTTTACTCTATCAGTAGCGGGGCGCAGCTTGTGGGCGGAAACGCCAGAGGTCGCCCATGCCGGCTACCAACGTCTCTTCGATGAGATTGGCCTTAATCTGCAGGCGAATAACCCCGCCCATCTTGTGATGTTCCCGGAAATGGACGAACAAGCCCCGACGCCTGAGATCACGGAAGCCTGTTGGGATATTTTGAACGTGGCGCCGTCCTCCATGATGTGCGCCAACACCCGGATGCTGGTGAAGCGAAAAGGCGCCGCGGCGCCCGTGCTGCTCGCCTGCACTTTGATCCCCTACGATGCCGCTTTTGAAATGGGCGAAACCCTTCAAGAGGCGTCGGGCCCTGTGCGTCTCAACCACCCCCATTGCTCGAAATTTTGCGTCCTCGGCGGCGCTAGTTGTTCCGGGTAAAGAGCCTTATGACCCCGGCAGACAATTACAAGTCCCAAGAAAAGCCGCTTGCGCTTGAAGACCGCGCTGAGGAGGAAAAACGTCTGTTCTCCCCCTCAGCGGCGCGAAATCGCGATGTGCTGAGAGAGGCGTTTCTTGCGATGATGCCCGACAAGGGCGATATTTTAGAGATTGGCGCCGGCACTGGCGAACATGCCGTGCATATTGCTGGGGCCGCTCCCGAGCTTTCTTGGCAGCCGAGCGACCCTGATGAGGCGTCGCGCGCCTCCATCGCGGCTTGGACAGCGCATCTGCAATTGTCGAATATTGCCCCGCCTTTGGCGATCGACGTCTGTGCTGCGGATTGGGGCGATGCGGAAAGACCCCGCGCTTATGCGGGTATTGTCTCAGCGAATATGATCCACATCGCGCCTTTTTCTGCAGCCGAAGGGTTGTTCGCCGGCGCGGGGCGGTTGTTGAACGAAACTGGAAAATTATTCCTATACGGTCCATTTTCGCGCAATGGCGTCCACACGGCCCCTTCGAATATGGACTTTGATCAAAGCTTACGATCACGCGACCCCTCATGGGGCGTTAGAGATTTGGAACGCGATTTAGCGCCTCTGGCCGACAAAGCAGGATTGCGTTTGGAGGCGATCCGAGACATGCCAAAGAACAATTTCAGCGTGACGTTTAGTCGTCAGCCCTCTGCTGCCGATTGACCTTGGGCTGACGAATGGCGGCTTCAGAGAATTTTGATGTTATTGTTCTGGGCGCTGGTGCGGCCGGGCTTTTTTGCGCCGCAGAGGCGGGCCGGCGAGGGCGACGGGTTCTCCTGCTCGATCACGCCCGAAAGATTGGCGAGAAAATCCGCATCTCCGGCGGTGGGCGTTGTAATTTTACCAATATCCACGCCAAGCCGGAGAATTTTTTATCCGGAAACCCAAAGTTCTGCGTCTCGGCGCTTTCGCGCTTTAGCCCTCAAGATTTTATCGATCGGGTGAATAGGGCTGGCATTTCCTGGCATGAGAAAAAACTGGGCCAGCTTTTTTGCGACGATAGCGCTGCGCAGATCATTGATATGCTGATTGATGATTGCCGGGAAACCCATGTCGTTCTCAGAACGGGATTGGCGGTCAACTCTGTCGAGCGCGTCGGCGATATTTATCGGATCGAGACGGAAGGGGGCGCCTTCACCGCGCCCGCTTTTGTTGTGGCGACGGGGGGTAAATCCATCCCGAAAATCGGCGCGACCGGCATCGGGTACGACATCGCGGCGCAGTTTGGTCTCCCAATCATTGAACCGCGACCGGGGCTGGTGCCGCTAACATTCTCTGGTGCGGTCAAAGAAATGGCGCAGACGCTATCTGGCTTGAGTGTGGAAGCGCGCGTCGCGGTTGCTGCGGATCACGCTTCCGCGCCGTCGCCAAAACGCAAACGCAAGGCGGCGCCGACCGCGTTTCAAGATGGGTTTCTCTTTACCCATCGCGGCCTTTCAGGGCCGTCCATTCTTCAAATCTCAAGCTATTGGCGGGAGGGGGCATCCCTGAGCGTTGATTTTGTACCGGGAACGGATGTTGTCACAGCCTTAAAAGAGCGCCGCGCCCGCCAAGGCCGGGTTGCAATGGCGACGGCGCTTGGCGAGATTTTGCCCAAACGACTGTCCCAGCTGTTGGCTGAAACCAAAGGGTGGGGCGGCAACCTCGCAGATTGGTCCGACCATGCGCTAGCGGAACTTGGCGCCGTCTTACACGATTGGCGCGCGACGCCCGTCGGTTCGGAGGGCTATCGGACGGCCGAGGTCACTTTGGGGGGCGTTGATACAAATGCTTTGAATTCCCAAACGATGGAGGCCCGTGCAATGCCTGGCCTTTACTTTATTGGAGAGGTTGTCGATGTCACCGGTTGGCTCGGCGGATACAATTTTCAATGGGCCTGGTCTAGCGCCTATGCCGCCGGACAGGCGGTTTAGACTGTGATGTTGAATCAATACTGGCGAATAGCAGGCGCACCACCCGTTGCCTTACGCTCGTCGTAAACTACATAAGTCCCATGTTGAACGACCTCTACAGCGAAAAGCTCCTGGAAGCGGCGGCGTCAATCCCGCCCGCGCGGATGCTTTCATCGCCCGATGCAACCGCTTTGAAGGCAAGCCGGGTATGCGGATCGGAAGTTGAAGTGGATCTCATCGTCACGGATGGCGTGGTGAAGGACGCCGCCATTCGCGCGCGCGCTTGTGCGTTGGGCCAAGCCTCTGCGTCGATGGTCGCCCATGCGATCGTGGGGGCGAGTGTCGATGAGTTGTATCGGTTGCGCGATGAAATGCGTGCGATGCTGAAGAATGAACCCCCGCCGCCCGAGGGGTGGGCGCCAACAGGCGAGCGTTGGGCGGCGCTCGCAGCGCTCGTTGCGATCCGAGATTACCCACAACGACATGCGTCAACTTTGCTCGTATTCGAAGCAATCTGCGCATGTCTCGATGATCTTGATATGGCGGCGACAGCGACTGCTGATCCGACGACTAATTCCGCGGCAACCGATGGAAACCGCAGGTAAAGACGCGACAATATGGCGAACGCCAAGCCAGCTCACAGGCGGCGTCAGTCGCTTCACACATGCGTCAGAAGCGCTTTTATGCCAGGGTTAAGAGTTGTAATTTCGCATGGGTATGATCAGATAAGGTTAGCAGGAACGGCCTGAATACCCCCCCCTCGGGTCTCTTGCATAGCCGCTCGCGTCTAGTCTCTCTCCCCCCCCAAAAAAGACGCGGGCGGCTTTATTTAATCCCTCTACAAAACGTTTTATGAACGTCGCTGGGCGTCTCAGATATCTGCGATCTTATCAGTTGTTACGATACGGACGGCTTTTTATGTGGTGTCGGCGCCATGATGGCGCTGTCAGATTACTCCGCCGCCTTAGATGTGCGATGGGAGGCGTCGAGGGTGGCGGCGGCTTCTTCCAGCAACCATGCCTTGAAGGCTTTGACCGCGCGGTTTCGGTTCTTCGACGCCGGGTGCACCAGGTAGTACGCGAAGTGGGACGGGGTAGAGACGTCAAACGGCGCGACCAGGCGAGCGGCTTCTAAGTCCGCCAATGCCAGGGCTGCTTTCGCAAGGGCCACGCCTTTGCCCGCCACGGCCGCTTCAATCACCAGGCTTGATTGGTTGAATTTTGGCCCCTTTGCGCCATCGATATCCGCGACGCCCGCCGCCTTTAGCCACATCGGCCATGTCGGGGCGCTGTCGTCCCTGTCGGGGCTGCCGTCATGGAGCAAGGTGTGGCGGGTCAGGTCTTGCGGCGTCTTTAGCGGGTCATCGCCCAGGAGAAGGCGAGGGCTACAAACGGGCAAGATCGTTTCGCCCATCAAGCGTTCGGTTTCGACGCCTTTGTAATCGCCGGCGCCATATCGAATCGCGAGGTCGACATTGTCGACGGCGAAATCAACGGCGTTCATATCGGCCGAAACCCAAACTTCGATATCGGGATATCGCTCATGGAAGCTGTCGAGGCGCGGCACCAGCCATTTCGCGGCTAAAGACGGGGCTACAGAAACATTGAGGCGTTTCGCATCCCCCGGCGCGGCGAGAATACGCGACGCCTCCTCCATTTTATCAAATGCCTCCCGCAGAACCGGCAAACTCGCTTGGGCGGCGTCGGTCAAGATGAGGGCGCGTTTCGTCCGGAGAAAAACTTTGGCGTCGATAAAATCCTCTAACGCCTTGATTTGCTGGCTGACAGCGCCCGGCGTGACATTCAACTCATCAGCCGCTTTAGTAAAACTTAAATGGCGAGCGGCGGCCTCAAACACGCGCAGGGCATTTAACGGCGGCAAATTCTTCATGATCAAGCCCTAAATAGACGCTTTCACGGATTGGCGAAGCGCTACCCTTCTATAACATCCCCATCGCGGTTGTTCAATTTTTCTAACACGATCATGTGATCGAGGTCAGCAAAAAGCCTATTTTCGCCGAGAGCGCGGAAAATCAGGGCTTTTTAGATTTAATATAGTTTACCTGATCCATCGCTCAGCAGAAATGGCTTCGGGATTCCTGGTTTTATCCATAGTTTACCCTCAATCGACCCCGTCGAGATTGGGGTCTTCGGGATCAAAGCAAGAACACAACTTTAAGTACGGCTAAATCATGAAGCTCTTTCCTGCGTTTCAAAAACTAAGCGGACGCCGCGTGGTGATCGCCGGCGGCGGCGAGCTTGCGGCTCGTAAGGCCCGGTTGGTTTGGGCTGAGGATGTGCGCCTTGTCTTCATCGCGCCGTGTTTTGAAGCGGGGCTCAAAGAAGAGTTCGAGGCGCGAGCACTATTTCATGCGCGCGCGCCCCTTGAGGACGATTTTGCGGACACGGCGCTGATTTTCATCGCCGAAGAGGATGAAGAGACGGCGACCCAATTGGCGGCAATGGCCCGCCGCGCCACAACCGCCCCCTTGAACGTGGTCGACCGCCCGGAAATTTCCGATTTTTATACACCCTCCATTATTGATCGCGGTCTCATCACAGTGGCGATTTCGACGGCTGGCGCCGCGCCCGTTCTGGGTCGTCGCTTGCGGGCGAAGATCGAAGCGCTTCTGCCGAAGCGCCTCGGTGATCTTGCTGCCTTCGCGCAAAGCTTCAGGCCGTCCGTTGCCGGCATTTTAGAGGCTCCCGTCCGGCGCGCCTTTTGGGAGCGGGTTTTTGACGGGGCCGTGGCGGCGAAATTTCTCGCCGGCGACGAGGCCGGCGCCCGTGAAGCGGCCATCGCTCTTCTCAACCATCCTTCCGCGTCGGCGCGGGAGGGGGTTGTCCATATCGTCGGCGCTGGCCCCGGTGACCCGGAGTTACTGACCTTGCGCGCTTTGCGGCTTATTCAAGACGCCGACGTTATTCTTTATGACAATCTTGTTGGCGATGGCGTGTTAGAGATGGCGCGCCGCGACGCAGACCGCGTTTATGTCGGTAAGAAAAAAGCCAATCACGCCCTTCCGCAAGAAAAGATCGAGGAACTGATGATTTCCTTGGCGCGCGACGGAAAGAACGTCGTGCGTTTAAAAGGCGGCGACCCGTTTATTTTTGGGCGCGGCGGTGAAGAGGTGGAGGCGGTCGCCGCCGCCGGTATTCCAGTTCATGTCACGCCAGGCGTAACGGCCGCGACCGGGTGTGCGGCGTCCGCCGGATTGCCCCTTACCCACCGAGATCATGCTCAGGCGGTGACCTTTGTGACGGGGCATGCCAAGGGCGAGGGCGAACCAGATCTTGATTGGGCAGCGCTTTCTGCGTTGAAAAATACCCTCGTCGTCTACATGGGCGTCGGCAAAGCGGCGTCCATCCAGCAACAGCTTTTGGCCCATGGCCGGGACGGGGCAACGCCCGTCGCGATCATCGAAAAAGGCACGAGCCCTGATGAAAAGGTCCTTAAGGGCCGATTGACTGATTTAGCGGCGTTGATTGAGCGCGGGCGCATTAAAGGGCCGGCGATCCTAGTCATTGGCGAAACGGCGGCGCTCGCGAAAGAAAACCTGAACGGCGCGTTTGATTACTCTTCTCTTACAGAAAGGCTTTCAGCATGAAGGCGGTAACAGCAAATCGGCTCGACACGGGCCGGGTGATTTATCTTGCGGAAAATGGCGCGTGGACGGACCGTTTGGCAAAAGCGGCGCTATTTGATGGCGAGGCGGCCGATGCGGCGCTGGCCGAAGCCGCCGGACGGCTCACAGAAGTCGCGGACATTTATCTGATTGAGGCGTCAGCCGATGGCGCGCCCGCTGGCCGCGAAGTCGTGCGCGAGACAATCCGCAATGAGGGTCCAACGGTGCGCCCCGATCTCGGCAAGCAAGCGGGAAATCTATAAACCCCATGCTGAAGATTTACGGCGATATTATCAGCGGCAACTGCCTGAAGGTTAAGTGGACCGCTGATTTTCTCGGGCTCGCTTATGAGTGGGCGCCGACGGATATTCTCGCCGGAGATACCCGCACCGATACGTTTCTTGCGATGAACCCCGTTGGCCAAGTCCCCACCATTCAATTTGATGATGGCGGCGCCCTTGCTCAATCGAATGCGATCATCATCTATCTGGCTGAAAGCGCTGACAGCGACCTTATCCCTGCTGATCTGCGGGCGCGGGCCAAAATGATGGAATGGCTCTTCTGGGAGCAATACAATCATGAAACCGCGATCGCCGTGCGCCGGTTTCATAAGCATTATCTAAAGAAGTCGGATGACGACATCGACCCGGCCCTTTTGACGAAGGGCTATCAAGCGCTCCAAATCATGGATGACGCGCTCGGGAAAAGCGCGCCGTCTGATGGTTGGATAGCGGGTGAGGCTTTCACCCTCGCCGATATCGCCCTTGTCGCCTACACGCGCCTTGCGCCGGAAGGCGGTTTTGACCTTTCCCCTTACCCCCATGTCACCGCTTGGATTAGCCGGGTCGAGCGCAAGCTTGATCTCACCCCGGTTCATTAAAAGCGCTCAGAAGACAGACGACCCAGGAGCTCGACGACCCATGTATCGTTATGACGAATTTGACGCCACCATCGTAAAAGAGCGCGTCGATCAATTTCGCGGCCAGGTGGCCCGCCGCCTTGCCGGAGAATTGACGGAGGATGAGTTTAAACCCCTTCGATTGATGAACGGCCTCTATCTGCAGCTTCATGCCTACATGTTGCGGGTCGCGGTTCCCTACGGCGTTTTATCGTCGGCGCAATTGCGCAAGCTTGGCCATATCGCCCGCACCTATGACAAGGGATACGCCCATGTCACGACGCGGCAGAATTTTCAGTATAACTGGCCGTCTCTCGTTGATGCGCCGAAAATTCTGGATGAGCTTGCCGAGGTTGAGATGCACGCCATTCAGACATCGGGAAACTGTATTCGTAACGTGACCTCCGATCAGTTCGCTGGCGCGATCGAGGGCGAGGCTGATGATCCACGGGTGTGGAGTGAGGTTATTCGTCAGTGGTCGACGTTCCATCCTGAATTTTCATTCCTGCCGCGTAAGTTCAAAATCGCGGTGACCGCATCCAAGGCGGACCGGGCGGCGATCAAGGTGCATGATATTGGTCTTCAGATCTTAGAGCGCGACGGCGTTGTCGGGTTCCAGGTGCTTGTCGGCGGCGGCTTGGGGCGCACGCCCTATATCGGCCATGTCATTCGCGACTTCCTGCCGAAAGAAGAATTGCTCTCTTATTTGGAGGCGATTTTACGGGTGTATAACCGCCTTGGTCGTCGCGATAACAAATACAAAGCGCGAATCAAAATCCTGGTCAATGATATGAAGCCGGCTGATTTCGCCGGTCTTGTTGAAGAAGAATGGGCTCAGATCGATAAAGACAAGATCGATTTGCCTCAGGAAGAAATTCAGCGCATTCGTCAGTATTTCGCCCCGCCAGCCTTCGAAGAAACGGCCGCTGAGAGCGTTTCTCTAAACGCGGCGCGGGTGCAGAACGCTTCTTTTGACGCCTGGGTCCGACGCAATGTCGTTGAGCATCGCCAGCCCGGATACGCCATCGTCAATATTTCGCTGAAACCGATTGGCAAACCGCCCGGCGATATCACCGCGGATCAGTTGGAAGCGGTCGCTGATCTTGCGGAGAAATACTCCTTTGATGAGGCGCGAGCGACCCATGAACAAAATCTTTGCTTGCCCCATGTAAAGCTCGATGACCTCTATGATGTTTGGCAGGGATTGTCGGATATTGGCTTGGGGGATGCGAATATTGGTCTCGTTACGGATATTATCGCTTGCCCCGGCCTTGATTATTGCGCCCTCGCAAATGCGCGTTCAATCCCGATTGCGGAGCGTCTATCAGAGCGTTTTGCCAACGCCGCTTTTGCCGAAGACATTGGCGAGGTGAAGGTCAAAATCTCTGGGTGTATCAACGCCTGCGGCCACCACCATGTTGGTCACATCGGCATCTTGGGCGTCGATAAAAAAGGCGAAGAGTTTTATCAGATCCTTCTTGGCGGTTCCGGCGCAGAAGACGCCAGCCTTGGGGCGATCACCGGGCGCGCGTTATCGGCGGACCAAACCATCGACGCGGTCGAGCGCATTATCAGTTTCTACAAAGAAAAACGTGAAGGCGGCGAACGCTTTCTCGATACCTATCGCCGCTTAGGCGCAACCCCATTCAAAGAGGTGATTTATGACGACGCTGCAGCTTGAAAAAGGCGCCTGGACAATCTCAGAAGCCCAGGCGCCGACGGAGATTTCACTTGAAGAATGGCGCGAAGGCGTCAGACCTGAGGCGGGCGCTTTTGCGTTGGTCCTGCCCAATGATGTTGATGTGGCTGAAATCGCAGACGCGTTGGACCGGTTCGACGCCGTGATTTTAACCTTCCCTGCGTTTAGCGATGGACGCGCTTACAGTCAGGCCTATCTGTTGCGCGAGCGCTATGGCTTTACCGGCGAGATTCGCGCGCGCGGCAACGTGTTACGGGATCAGGCGCTCTTTATGGTGCGCTCTGGATTCACGGCGTTAGAAATCGGCGAAAAACAAGTCGATGGCTTTGTCCAGGCGCTGAGCGAGTTCTCCTATTTTTATCAGACATCGGCTGATCAAATGACGCCGGCGTGGCGCCTGCGCGCCGCGCGGTCCGTCGCGGCCTAGACTGGTTTGTCGGGGGCGTTGTTGATGGTTTGTCGACCTATTGATGAATAGGAAGAATTTCATGTTAAAGTTAGTATCATCTGGCGCTTCGAATACGATTAATCAGGGGGCAGTCGAAAATGACGGCCACCCCTTATCGGATCGGGGCGTGGCGCCCACCAATCAAACCGCTCTTGAAGCGCGCGCTCAACGTTTGAGCGCTACTTTTGGGGCGGAAGACGCCTCGGCCATTCTGGCGCGGGCGATCCAACAAGAATTCCCTGGACGGATCGCTCTAGTTTCATCCTTTGGCGCTGAGTCCGTCACGCTCTTGCATCTTGCGGCGCAGATTGATCCTGAGATCCCGGTATTGTTCCTCGAGACGGGGAAGCATTTTGCGCAGACGCTCGATTATCGCAAAAAACTCGCCCGACAGCTCGGATTGACAAATGTTCAGGACATTAAGCCGTCCACAGAGGATCTCTCACGCCATGATCCGGCCGGTGATTTATGGCGCTCTAATCCTGATCAGTGTTGCACGCTGCGCAAGGTAATCCCTTTGCGCCAAACCCTCGCCGGGTATGACGCCTGGATCACGGGCCGTAAGCAATTTCATGGCGGCGCTCGCCTCGCTTTGCCCGTCTTCGAGGCGTCTGGCGATCATATAAAGGTGAACCCCTTGGCGCGCTGGAACAGGGAAACGGTCGATGCATATCTCGCCGCCCATGATTTGCCCGCGCACCCGCTCGTCGATCAAGGTTTTCCTTCGATCGGTTGTTGGCCATGTACGAAACCGGCGCGCCGCGACGAAGATGTTCGCGCCGGGCGTTGGCGTGGCGCGGATAAATCAGAGTGCGGCATTCATAGTATTTGAGCCCGGCTTGGCGCTAGCCGGCTTGGTCATAGAAACGTGCAAGGGCCGTGGCGGCCACTGGCTCCGTGAGCATGGGCGCATGACCGGTATTCGGCACCTCGCATTGCTCTAGGCCCGGGCGCTCGGCCGCCATCTCCTCAACAATCTCAGAGGTCAGAAGATCGCTGAGGGCCCCGCGGATAACGAGTGTCGGTACGGCTGCTAACGCCCTGAAGCCTGGCCATAAATCATCTCCCGGTCCATTTTCAGCGAGGGCTTTGCCGATGGCGGGGTCGAACATTGGGGTCCAACGCCCATCTTGCGTTTCGGCATAGGTGCGTTTGGCGAAGTCCCGCCAAAATTCTTCATCCTTGCCCGGAAAGGCGAGCTCGTTAATAGCTTTCACACGAAGGGCCGCCTCCGCCAGCGTGGGCGTTGACGGATCGGCATCGGCGTTGGCGGCGGCAATCGCCATATAGCCGCCAATGCGGGCCAGACCTTCATGATGTAGCCGAGGCCCAACGTCATTGATGGCGGCGCCCGTCAGGCGCTCGACAGCCTTTTCCGCGACCAGCATGGTGATAATACCGCCAAGAGATGTGCCCACTAATAATGCCTTGGGGATATCGAACTGGTCCATCAAGCCCAGAATATCATCGCGATAGGTCTCGGGCTTGTAGTTGAGATAGGCCGGGTCCCGGTCGGACAATCCTCGACCTCGAAGAGAAACGGCATAGACCTCGCGCCCAGTGGCGGCCGCCGCTTCAGCGACACCGTTAAAATCGAGGGTGTTGCGCGACAGGCCAGGGATGAAGATGACGGGCGCCTTCGCCGCCCCGCCGCCGCCATTCGTATCATCACCCGACCTTGCCCCTGGCCAATACCGCGCGTGCATCCTCAACCCACCAGGTAGTGACGCCCATCGATCCTGATGGGGCGCATCGGCAGGACGTGCTGATGAAGATCTGGCGACAGGCGGTGTTGTCATCCTTGGTGTCCTTTTTTGATGCAGACGCGGTCGCGGCATGTTGCCCGCGCGTGATATCCGCTATGGGGGAAGGTTGACGGTTGGGCAAGCGCCGGCGATGTCCGTGGACGCCGATCAAAACCAAATTTGAAGCCAAGGGAAGACAAAAGCTCATGTCGTTGAACGCGCTTACTGATGAGGCCACAAAATTGAAGAATGACGGCCGCCTCGCCGAAGCGATTGATGCCATGAAAAGCATCGTTGATTTGGCGCCGGACAATATCGCGGTGCTCCACAATTACGCGGCGGCGCTGCAGGACGCTGGACGCAATCGTGAGGCCGTTGGGGTGTTTCGAAAAGCCTTCAAAATGGGGCTCGATGCGCCCGAGAGTTGGCTTGTGTTTGCGCGCGCCTTATCGGGCATGCAGGAGTTTCGCGAAGCGGAGAAGGCCTTCATTGAGCTTATCAAACGCAAACCTTTGGGCCACGAAGGGCACCGTGAGTTCGCGCAATTGATCTGGATGCAGACCGGTGATCGGGAGAAAGCCATCGCGCTCCTCAATCGCGCGATCGCGGCGCACCCCAACGAACAGGGATTGCATATCGCCCGCGCCCAAGTTTTTGGCCAAACGGGCGAGCCGGACGCCGAATACATGGTGCTGCGTGAAGCGCATCGTCTTTCAAGTGGCGATCCGTATCTCGCCTACGCGGCTTGCAGTGCGGCGCTAAACGCGAAGCAATTTAATGAGGCGCTGACTTACGGCGCTGAAGCGGCGCAAAAATTACCAAACGAGCTTGGCGCTGTCGCCGCTTACGGGACCGCGCTCCTTGCCGTGGGTGATGCACGCGGCGCCCAGGACGTGATCAACGTCCTGCGGGAAAAAGCGCCGAACAACCAATTATTCATCGCATTAGAGGCGACCGCATGGCGTCTTCTAGGTGATGAACGGTACCATGAGGTCTACGACTTCGATCGTTTCGTTCTCGCGACGCCCCTTGATGCACCAGCAGGTTGGGGCACGTTGCAGTCCTATTTGGATGACCTAACGGCTGCGCTGGAAAAAGCGCATCGTTACCGCACCCATCCATTTTATCAGTCAGTGCGTCACGGCAGCCAGATTTCCGCGATTGACGGCGCGGATGACCCAGCGATGCGGGCTTTCCGAGAGGCGGCGACGCGGCCCGTCCAGCGGTTTGTTGACTCGTTGCCGGGCGGTGAGGACCCATTGCAAAAGCGCATGATGGCTGGATTTCGGTTCTATAGCTCCTGGTCAATCAGCCTGCCGCCCAAGGGTTTTCATGTAAATCACGTCCACCCTGAGGGTTGGATCTCTTCGGCCTGCCATATACGCCCGCCGGAGAAAGAGGAGGGTGCGCCGCGGGCGGGGTGGCTCAAATTCGGCGAGCCTGGCGTCGCCACGAGCCCGGCGCTTGCGCCTGAGAAATATGTGGAACCGCAAGCGGGCGTAATGATCACGTTCCCCTCTTACATGTGGCACGGGACTGAAGACTTCTCGTCGCCGCCTTCACGTGTAACGATTGCCGCCGATATCGTCCCGGCGGCGGCGTCCGTGTGATTCCGTGAATATGGTGCGTGAAACATGTTCTGTCGCCTAAGGCGTTGACAATATTAAGGCTTTGTTAACCAAAGTTCACAGGACCTAAATATTTTTGTTGTGATCTTGCCACAGTCGTCACGAGAGTGCTCGCGAGCTTGGGATGATTGTTGACGAAATTGTCATCACCCCACTAGCTTCGGCGGTAACCGTCGAAAGCCGCTTTGCGGAACCTCATCTGTCACACTTCGGGAATTTGAGTGTTAGCCCAGATGAGACTCCCAGGCCCTTTAATTGGGATAGTTTAGGGGCTGAGCGGTTATCGATTGAGTTTAACTCGGAGGGATATTCGAATGTCTACAAGAGCTTTCGCAGGGCAGTTCCTGCGTACAACAATGCTTTCGGGTGTTGCAGCAGCGGCGATCGCCCCAGCTGCAATGGCCCAGGATGATGATGACGAAATCATCGTTACCGGCACGCGCATCCAGAATGCGAACCTCGGCGCATCCAGCCCGGTTTTCCAGGTTGACGCCGCAGAAGTCGACAGCCGCGGTACAACGCGCATTGAAGACCTGATCAACATTCTGCCTCAGGCCTTTGCTGGCCAGACGTCAGAAGTCGCCAACGGTGCAACGGGTACGTCTACGGCGAACCTTCGCAATATCGGCGCCGTCCGCACCTTGGTCTTGCTTGACGGTAAGCGTCTGCCATTTGGTTCGCCTCAGGTTGCTGCGCCAAACCTCGACTTCATCCCAGCTCAGCTGGTAGAGCGCATCGACGTCACCACCGGTGGTCAGTCCGCGATCTACGGTTCTGACGCTGTTGCTGGTGTTGTTAACTTCATTCTGAAGCGCGACTTCGAAGGCATTGCTTTCGACGGTCAGGTTGGCTTCTTCCAGGATGGCAACAGCGGTGGCGGCGACGCTGCAGCGGTTCGCCAGCTGCTTGCTGATTCGCAGAACCCAATCCCAGGCGGCGCCCTTGACGGCCGTGAAGTTCTTGCCAGCGTTACGCTCGGCGCGAACACGCCAGATGGCCGCGGTAACGTTACAGCGTTCCTCAGCTACTCTAACCAGAACGAAATTCGTCAGGCTGCTCGCGACTACTCTGCCTGTGCGCTCAACGGCGCGCCAGCTTGCGTTGGCTCCACGACGTTCCGTCGCTTCTTTACGGGCGGCGACTTCCACCAGCAGGAAGATGGCACATTCGTTCCATTCGTTGGCGGTCCAGAGCAGACCTTCAACTTCGCACCGGATAACTTCATCCAGCGTCCAAACGAACGCTTCAACTTCTACACATCTGGCCGCTACCAGATTAACGACAATGTCGAAGCATACCTCGACCTGTCGTTCCTCGATAACACGACGGACGCACAGATCGCGTTCTCAGGCTCGTTCTTCCGTCCATTCCAGGTAAACTGCGACAACCCATTCTTGGATACGCCAGTTTCCACGGGCGGTACGTATCGCGAGCAAATTTGTGATGCCGGTCAGATCGCAGCAGGCGACGACGTTGGCCTTCTCTTTGGTCGTCGTAACGTCGAAGGCGATCCACGGAACAGCTTCATCAACGTGACGACCTTCCGTACGGTTGGTGGTTTCCGCGGCGGTTTTGCTGAAAACTTCCAGTATGACGCTTTCGGTCAGTACTCACGTACGTCTCTTCGGGACATCTCCCAGAACGACTTGAGCTTCGCCAACCTTCAGGATGCGTTGTTCGTCACTGATGACGGCACAGGCCCAGCTTGTCGCTCTGGCAACGCAGGTTGTGTGCCTTACAACGTGTTCCAGCGTGGTCCTAACGGCGAATCTCTTGTCACCGATGAAGCGGTTGACTTCATTCAGGCGCCTGGTTTCACATCCGGCACCACCGAACAGATCGTTCTTGGCGGCACATTGCAGGGTGACCTCGGCGCTTATGGGTTTAAATCACCTTTGGCTGAAGATGGCATCCAGACGCTCGCTGGCGTCGAATTCCGTCGCGACGAGCTGAACCGTGAATCTGACGCCATCAGCCAGATCCCTGGCGGCATGGGCTTGACCGGTGTTGGCGGCGGTACGCTCGACATCAATGGTCAGGTAGAGGTTTTCGAACTATTCTTCGAAACTCAGATCCCGCTCATCGAAGGTCAGCCGTTCTTCGAAGAATTCGGCATTAACGGCGCGTTCCGTTACTCCGATTACGACGTCTCGAACGACACGACAGCGAACAGCTTCTCCACGAACACCTTCGCTGCCGGCATCAGCTGGGCGCCGACATCGGATATCCGCCTCCGTGGTCAGTACCAGCGCGCCATTCGCGCACCAAACGTGTTCGAACTGTTCACGGGTCAGAACACGGGCCTATTCTCCGGCGCTTCTTTCGGAAATGGTCTGTTTGATCCATGTGCCGGTGACCTTGATCCCGCGACCCCAATCCCGGAACCATTCGGGACAGCTGCGCAGTGCGCCAACCTTGGTGTTTCTGCCGCTCAGTTCGGCAACATTCCGGATAACTCAGCGGGTCAGTTGAACACCGTTACGGGTGGTAACCCAACGCTAACGCCGGAAATTTCCGACACCTACACGGCTGGCGTTCTGTTGACGCCTAGCTTCATCGACGGCTTCAACCTTGCGATCGACTACTACAACATCGCATTGAATGACGCTGTTGGGACGATCCCTGGTCAGCAGATCCTTCAGCAGTGCCTCGACACTGGTGATTCAACGTTCTGCGACCTGGTTGTTCGTGACGCCCAAGGCTCACTCTTCCTCTCCAACTCGGCGCCAGGCGGTGGTTTTGCTGGTCTTCAGCTTGTTAACACCAACATCGCCTCCATCGAGACGGAAGGTATAGATTTCCAAGGTAACTATTCCTACGACTTCGGTGAGTTCGGTTCGGTAAACTTCAACTATGCATCGACCTATCTGCTGCGCTTCGATACCGAGCCGTTCGCAAACGGGCCGATTAACGAATGTGCGGGTCTCTACTCAGGTGCATGTCCTGATGTTCCGAACGCGCGTTACCGTCACCGTCTTCTGTCAACCTGGCAGACGCCTTGGAACGTCGATTTCACAACGACATGGCGTTACCAGTCTGGCGTAACCGCTGAAGGTTCCGGTGCTACCGGTAACGACTTTGGCGCTCAGCTAGATGCTGCGAGCTATGTCGATATCGCGGCGACCTGGTATGCTAACGAGCGCGCTTCCATGCGCTTTGGTATCCAGAACCTCTTTGGTCGTGATCCAGAGATCACTGCGCTTTGTGGTCCGGCAGTTTGTAACGGTAACACCATCCCTGGCGTCTTCGACCCAGCTGGCCGTTTCATCTTTGTCGGCATCAATCTGTCGCTTTAATCTGATTAATCCAATTGGATTGGAAACGCCGCGGACATTGTCCGCGGCGTTTTTTTTGCGATGGTCGAATACTAAAGGATTTGCTTGGCCCACCAAAATGCCTGGTCAGTAGGCTGTGTAGCCGGGATTTTAGGCGCCGAACGCCTCTATGCCTGCGAAAATTGTTTCAACGAAGATACGTTCTTCTGCGGATAATTCCGGACGCCAAATATCAAAGAGAAGTACAATGCGATCTGTCCGAGCATTGTTTCTCGCCTCATGTTCGATCGAATCGTCAAAAATAATTAACTCGCCTTCGGTCCATGAACATTGCTGATTGCCGACTCTCAGGGTGCATCCTTCCGGCGCAATAATGGGTAGATGGCAAATCAGGCGCGTGTTCATCAGCCCGGTATGGGGCGGAATATGAGCGCCAGGCTTCAAACGCGAAAACAGGGCGATAGGGCATTTGCCGCGCACGGTCGGTTGTTGAATGTCGGCCAGCAATTGCACGGTCTTGGGACATGCGTCGCAATTTTGAGTCTGTTTCTCGCCATCCTTTATCAGGTGTAGGGCGCCCCAATCACTATTGCCCATCATCCGCGGATCGGGCAGGTGCGGGGTCTCTGATTGCGCCGGCACATAAGGTTCGAACCGGTCGTTATTGGCGATGGCCTCCAAAAATTCATCGCGAACGGTGCGCCATTGATCCATGAAAGACGAGGCCCATGGAAATTCAGTGCAGCTATAAAATTGGCGCTGCGGCAACTCAGGAAAGTAAAACTTTGTGGGTTGTTGCAGATAAATTTGCCGCCTGCCGAACATAATATCGAACGCCTGCTCAAGGCGATTGGTTGATCGGCCATCAAAGACGCCGAGTGGCTTAATCTGTTCCCGCAGGAAATTTTCATAGTCCTGCGCCGCGCGTTGGCAGGCCTCCTGGGCCCTACGCAGCGTCACTTGCTGTGCATGGGATAGCGGCTTTCCTTGGGCGGCTTGAAGCGCCGCTTGGTAAAACGCGCCCGCGTCACGCGGTCTGCCTGCGGCGGCTAGGGCATCTCCTTTAAGGGTAAGGGCCTCCGGGTGGTGTCGATCAAGGGCGATGGCGCGGTCCGCCGCCTCAGCGCAAATTCTGGATTGACCTAATTGGCGCGCGCTTTCAGCAAGACCAATATACCCCTGCAGCGACAGAGGGGCGTTGGCGGCGGCTGTCTTTAGCGCATCCAGGGCATCTTTTGGTTGTCCTTTGGCCAATGCCTGAAGGCCGGCCTGTTCGCTGCTCGTCGCCACGAGATGTCTCCTGAAAACCATGGTGCGCGATTCATCATGAATCCAACGCGCTGCTTTTGTTAGAGTAAATTGAAAAACTGAAAAACGACACTATCATACAATGAATTAGGCATAACCGCTTTGCGTTTTGGAAATCTGGAGAGAGCCTCATGAAAACCTATTTTATAGCCTTGGCCGCCGTCGCCATGATGGCATCGGGGTGCGCGACAACGCCAACCACGACAGCCGAGGCGGGGACACCCGCATCGAGCGAGCAAAAAAAGGCGCCGGAGACACAAACAACGCAAGTTGACGAGAACGATGTGGACCGCATTGTCTGCAAACGCGTGACCCGCGTTGGCTCACGGTTTACCGAAAATGTTTGTCGTCCGTGGTCAGAATGGCGGGATCTCGAAAAAGATTCCCAGTCAGAGATTTTTCGTTCACGTCGCGCAACCGGGTCTAATCCCGCCGGTTAAAGGCGTCGTGCGTACGTCGACCGGCGTCTGCGTCGACGTCGCGCTCTCTTGACGCTGTATTGTTAGAAACCCCTGACGTATCCCGTCAGGGGTTTTCTTGCTGTCGGTTATGGGAGCCTCGGGGCCTCGATTAACGGGGAAGGGGCATTGCAACCCATTTGCCTCGGGATCATGCGCCCCGGAACCCCTTCCGAGGAACCTCTATTGAAGTCGTTCCACCTGAATGGAGCGATTAAGTTCAGTGATCACCAATCGGTAACCGCTCAACGCCCCTTTCTTGATTTTCGCCGTATACGATCTTTTCTTAGAAAGCCTAAACGGCGCCGATGACTTCGTGGTTTGGCGCCATACTTGTCCGTTCTCTAGTGTGAACACCAGTTTTCCGCTTTTAGTATACGTGAATGATTCAATGCGGCCAAACTCGGCCTCGTGGCCTCGGGCACGCTTTTCTTTCGGTTGTTTGAGTTTTTCGCGGGCTAACAGTTGATCCGCGCCTAGGCCTGTTGGCTGGGGAGCCGCTTCGACGAGCGTTGCTTGTTGGGGAGCTGGGGGGGCGGCTGGCGCCGGCGCCGCCGGTTCGACGCTGTTGGCGTCCACATTCTGAGTGGACGCGATCGGCGCGCTAATGTCAGCGGTAGTGTCGATCCGTAGATTAAGCGCTTTTGCAAGAGCGCTCTCGAGGCAAAGAATTTGGCTCGTTTGATCTGGGGAGGTCGTGCGGCATTGCGTGATCGGGTCAACCGATTGGGCATGGGCGAGCCCCGTTAAGGCGATCGCCATGCTCGCCGCCTGCAAACACGCTGTCTTCTGATCCCGCTGATACCGCATTTTCCGCCTCGCCACTGTTTATTTATTCTATCGAAAGAGCATAAGCGGTGAGGCCGCGCACATCAATCTGATTAACGCTCGCTTTTGACGGGAATACACTCGGCGATAAGCCTTGGCGTTGGCTTCAGAACGTGCGGATTATCGATCAAGATCAAGCGACATTCGCTATGGAGAAGGGCGGCGGTGGCGATGATCCATCATGGTTTGCGCCGCCAGGTCACCCCGGCGGCGCAATATGGGCATCCCAACGGCGAATTGATGTTACCCGATGGTCTCACCACCGACCGCGCGGTTGCAGCCGCACAATTCTTCTGTTTGCAGACTATCGAGCACTCGCAGCGTGTCTTCAGGGTTGCGCCCCACGTTTAGATTGTTGACGTAAACATGTTGAATAACGTTTTCTGGGTCGACGATAAACGTTGCGCGAAGGGCGACGCCCTCGGGCGAGCGTACGCCGAAACCGTCGATTAGGGCTCCCGTGGCGTCAGCGAATTGCCATGCGGGGTGTTTATCGAGATCCGGGTGATCGCGCCGCCAGGCAAGCTTCACAAATTCGTTGTCGGAAGAACCGCCAAGGACTACCGCGTTACGGTCCTCAAATTCTTCGACCAAACGGCCGAATTCGGCGATTTCGGTTGGGCAGACGAAGGTGAAATCCTTTGGGTAAAAGTAAATAACCTTCCATTGACCGCTGAAGCTCTCTTCAGTGATGTTTTCAAAGGCGGAGACGCCGCCTTCTTCGATTTGATTAAAGCCCGGCTTTACGCCGATAACGCTGAAATTGGGAAGTTTGTCGCCTACGCCTAGCATCATGATCTCCTGTCTGGTCGCGAATTGGTTGTTTTGGGTGGCGCGGTGCTTCTTTCGTCCCCGTCGCCGGTGTTTTCGTATTTAGAGGGTATGACAAATTAATCAAATTGATTATTATGGAGATGTTGATCGATAAAACCGATGAAAGGCCGATCCATGTCCCCGTTACCGACCCTGAGGCAGTTGCAGTTTTTCGTGGCTCTGGCGCGTCGAAAATCGTTTTCCAAAGCGGCTGAGGACTGTCTCGTCTCCCAATCGACGTTGTCCTCAGCCATTAAGGAGTTGGAGGTGATGTTGGATTGCCAACTCGTCGATCGGTCAACCCGCCATTTTTCGTTGACGCTGGCGGGCGAAGACGCGGTGAGCCGCGCAACGGAAATACTTGCGCATACGGAAGATTTATCCCGCGCCGTTTCTTCGCGTCGCCCACTGGAAGGGCCGTTTCATTTAGGGGTTATTCCAACCATAGCGCCATTTTTGCTGCCGATCGCAGCGCCTGCCATAAAAAAGGCGTATCCGGACCTTTCCCTTTACTTACGCGAAGACCTTACGGCCAATCTCGCCGACCGCCTTTCAGCCGGTCTTATTGATGCCGCGTTATTAGCCTTTCCGGTTGATTTGCCTGGGGTCGATCATATCGATGTCGGGGAGGATCCGTTTTATCTCGCCGTGCCCAAAGACGACCCGCTGGCGGACCGAAAATCGGTGCGTCTTGAGGACCTTTCAGAGACGAATTTGCTTTTGTTGGAAGACGGCCACTGTCTGCGTGACCATGCGATTGAAGCCTGCAAGCTTCAAACCCCGGCATCTGCGGCGACGTTTAGCGCCACCAGTTTGTTGACGCTGGCGCATATGACCCAATCCGGACTTGGGGCGACATTGTTGCCGAAAATGGCGGTTGATACGGGGTTGGCCGCCAGTGTTGGGCTCGCGGTGACGCCGTTCGAAGCGCCAGAACCCAAACGGCGTATCGGCCTTGCCTGGCGCGGCGGGTCCAGCCGCCGCGAAGAGGTGATGTTGCTCGCCACGATTTTGGAAGAAACCTTGAGCGGTCTTCGCTAGGGCGCGGGCCTGACGAGGTCCCTCAAGGGCGATAAATCTCAACCACTGTTGACGTCTGGTCGCCGCCAACGCCTTTTGCGCCGCCGATGACATAGATATCGCCATCAAGGGTTACCGCGCCGAGGCCGTGGCGTGGGGTTGGCATGTCCTCAATCGCCTTCCAGTCATCCGTTTCCGGATTATAGACCCAGGCATTGGGGTATACCCCGCCGCCATCATCAAAGAACTCACCGCCGAATGCGTATAGCTTTCCGCCCACAGCGGCGGCGGCCAGACCGCCTTGACCTTGGGGCATGGGGGCGGCAGGTCGCCACTTTTCTTCGCGCTGGTCATAGACTTCGTGATCGGGGAGATTGCCGCCGCCCACCTGTCGCCCGCCCACGACGTGAATGGCGCCCCCTAAAATCGCGCCAGCGGCGGAGTTTCGCTTTACGATTGCCGGGGCGGCTTTTTTCCACTCGCCAGTGGCGGTATCGAGGATAAAATGCCGATCGGAATCAATATGGTCCGTCCAACGCGCATTGGCTTCGCTCTTCGGCGTGCGCCCGCCGATAACATGGATTGCCTTATCTATTGCGACACAGACGGTCTCGCCATGGGGTTCCGGCGCTGGCGTGGCGCTTGTCCATACATCCTGTGCAGGGTCGTAGGTTAGTGTTTCTGCCGTCATGGTCCAGTCGAGGGACGTTAATCGGGTATCGAATCCGCCAAGCGCAAACAGGCGATCATCTACACCGACCAGGTTTGGATGATGGCGCGGCTTGGGCAGGGGCGCTTTCTCAGTCCAGGCGTTTTCTCCGGGCGTCCATGTGAAATGCCGATCGGTGGCGCCGCGCACCTGTCCGTCTACGGCGTAAAGGCCGCCTGCAAGGTAAATGCGCCCGGCAAGGGTATTGGGATAGATCTCCTGCACCGCCAGGGGCAGGGTGGGAGCCGGGCGCCACCGCGAACGCACCGCCATCGCCGGTGCAAGGCCGGCCGCTATCATGGTGGCGACGCCGACCGACACGGTTTGGCGGCGGGTGAATATTGGTGGCATGGCGTGCTCCCTAGGTTTTGGATAACGGTACAATGCAGGTCGGGGGAGCGCCAGCGACGGGCAATCCCGAAACGCCGGTCAACGGCAGCGATAATGGCGGATGATGAAGCGCATAAAGTGCGTTAAATGCCGCCCTGTTGACCAAATATGCCAAGAATGGGGCGTGATATGCGGCTTTATTCCCAAGATGGCCATAATATGGTTAACGAAACCTCGGAAGCGCCCCATTTTGGCGCCACGGGCAACGCATTCCGGGGCGAGACTTCTCCTTGTCGAGAGAGCGACTGAACAGGGAGAGAGATCGATGACCGGACTGGAAGTTTTATCAATTATGCTCATTGCCTTCACCGGCGGCGTTGGCGGCATTGGCTTATCTAGCCTATTGATCGCGCGCTAAAGGCGGCGACGCCAACTCAAACGACTAAAAAGAAAATAGAAAACAGCCAACCAAGTAAAATGGCGCTGACGCTCCAGCGGGAATGGAACAACCCCGCCGAAAACGTCGGCGCCGTTTTCGTTTAGGCGGTTGAGGCGGCTGTTTCCGCGGCGTCTTGGCGACCGAGCGGCGCATGGCGGATCGGCGCAATGTTACCGGCATCGGACATCATGATGGCAATGGGCCGTGTTGGTTCGAATTGCGTCAGGATAATCATGACCGTGACGGTAATAGGCACGGCCAACAAAGCGCCGGCAAAGCCCCATAACGATCCCCATACGGCGAGTGACATCAAAATCACTAATGGGCTGAGGTTTAAACTTTTGCCAATCAGCCTTGGTTCGATGCCGGAGCTCATCACCTGTTCCGCTCCCACCAAAAGGCCAAGGGTTATCAAAGCCATTTGCATACCGCCCCCATCCGGTTGCACGAGCGCGAGGAGCACCGGTAAGGTGATTGCGCTAACCGCCCCGACAATGGGAATGAAATTGAGGACAAAGATAAGAAGCGCCCAGAACCCGGCAAAATCAACGCCAATCAACGTCATCAGACCGTAAGAAATTCCGGCAGTAACAAGGTTCGTCGCCGTTTTAACGGTAATGTATTGGCGCACCATATCCCCGATGTCGCCCATTGTATCTCTCACCGCCGCGCGCTGGGCCCCGTCTGAGCTTAAGAGGTTTACCTTATCAAGAAGCCGCCGACGTTCGAGCAACATAAAGATGGTATACAGAAACATCGTGACGAGATTAGCGGTCAGATTTTGTACAGTGGATGCAGCGCCGCCGAGGATTGGTTGAACCGCCGCCAACGCGCGGCCGCGCAACTCTTCGACGCCGCCGATAAAGTCCTCTGGCAAAATCCCAAGCTCCTTGGTGACGCGAATGCCCTCTGCGGATATTTCCCGTAACCGCATCTCATATTCGGGCCAGGCGCTAATGAGCGCTGTGATGTTCTCTCTAATGATTTCAAGGAACAGGATCGAAATGGAAATAATCAGAACAAACGCCATGATGTAGCAAAACCAATGGGGCAGAAAGCGCCCGATCATCGGACCATTCTTAATCGTTTGCTTCAGGGTAAAGATGAGAAAACTCGCAAAACCCGCCACGATAAGGGGGATCAACACGCCGCGGCCGACATAGGCGACAACACCGAAAAGAACGGCGAGTGCTAGCCCATAAAAAACACGCGCGATGTTATCGCTCTGTGTGTGGGGCGGTTGAACGTGGGGGGTGGATGAGGCTGCCAGCTCCGCCATCTCGGGGGCGCTCCTTTTTCAGAAAAGCGTGATCATCAAGTCGATTGATCAACGCCTATAGAGATTTGTGGAAAAAGGGCAGAGCCGACGGTCCCTTAACACGACGAAAAAAATGACGGTTAGGGCGAGCAACGCGTCCGTCGTGCTTGGATGAACGAGGCGCACGCTGCTACACCGAACGCTATGAAGTCTTTTGACATATCTCCAGCGCAAACCGCCGCCATCACCGGCGCTTTGGTGGCGGACGAGTTATCCTGGCGTTTTCGTCGCCATATGGATTTATTGACGATCGCGTCGCTATCGCCTCAGACCCGGTTGGGCGATGATATGGGCGGCGAGCGTGGGCTTAGCCTCGATAAAGAGGAGTACACCGCCTGCGCGCGGCGCGCCGCGGCTTTCTTTGGCGCCCCGGCCGCGGTTCTGTTGAACCGTCCCGCCGTTACGTTGGAGGATTGGTCTGTCGCGCTCCATGGAGAAATCGGTCGGGCGCTCACTCAATTTTCATTCACCCCGGCGGGGCGCGATAGCGAAAAAGAGAGTTGCCCCCATCGGGCCGATGAAATTTTCGCCGACGCGGCAGCGGCCTCAAACATATTATATGGCCGGCGCCGGATCATTTCACTTGTGGCGCCCCATTCGCTGATGGGGTTTGTGCTTACTATTCTTGCGCCGAACCTCCAGCGGGTTGAAAGCATTGACGCCCGTGGGCTTGCGCCGGAAGAGCTGCAAAAAACCCTCGCCTTTGGCGATGCTGTCGTGGCGACGCCATCCCTTTGGCGATATCTTTTATCTGAAGGCGTGAAAGCGCCGGACAACACCATGGGCGTCTACTTTGGCGAACCAATAACGCCGGCATTATCGGTAAAAATGCGAAAGGCGGGTTTCGCCGCACAACGCGAATTATTTGGGTCCACGGAAACTGGGCTGGTCGGCTGGCGGGATTCCCCGGGCGATGCGTTTATTTTGTTCGATCATTTCAACAGAGACGGGGAGGGCTTGGTCCGCCTGTCGCTGGCGGAGGTCCCGGAGGAGGCGCATCGGCGCATCGATCTCTTGGATACATTGTCTTGGGAGCAAGAGCGTCGCTTTCGGTTGGCGGGTCGGCGCGACGGCGCGGTCCAAGTGGGCGCCGTCAATGTCTTTCCGGCGCGGGTCGCCGATGTGATCGGTGAACATCGCGATGTTGCTGAATGCGCCGTCAGCGCTGTTGAACATCGCGGCGGGGTCAACCGCCTTGTGGCCCATATCGTGCTGGCTGATCGAAAAGCGCCGACCGAATCGCTGGTGCGTAATCTCGACAGTTGGTGCCGCGCCCGGCTTCATCCCTATGAACGGCCACGTATTTACAATTTTCACACGGCTCTCCCCCATGACGATCCTAATGCGGGCGATCAACCGACTGGCGCCCCTGTATGATTGTTGGGAAAAACGGGTCATGAGGGACTTAACCAAACATCTTGAAAATTCTGGCGACACCGGCCGCGCCACGAAAGAGACGGAACGACCGTCTGTTCTCGTGATCGCAGAGGCGGCGAACCCTGAATGGGTGAGCGTCCCGTTGGTTGGATGGTCCATGGCGACTGCGTTGCGCGATGTGGCTGATGTTCATATCGTAACCCAGATTCGAAACCGGGAGGCGTTCCTACGCGCCGGGCTTGTTGAAGATACGGATTTCACGGCGATTGATACGGAAAAAATCGCGAACCCCGCCTACAAGTTATCGTCGGTTTTGCGTGGCGGCGCCGGTAAGGGGTGGACCACGTTAGCCGCGATTAACGCCGTTGTTTATCCGTATTTTGAGCATCTTATTTGGCGACGTTTCCAGGCGAGGTTGAAAGTGGGTGAGTTTGACCTCGTCCATCGGGTGACGCCCCTCAGCCCCACCATGCAGAGCCCCATTGCGCCAAAGCTGAAACGCATCGGCGTTCCTTTTGTGGTTGGCCCTTTAAATGGCGGTGTTCCTTGGCCGGAAGGATTTGACCGAGAACGCCGCAAAGAACGTGAATGGCTTTCCTATGTTCGTAATGCCTACAAAATGCTGCCAGGGCGGGGGGCGACGCTAAAAGCGGCGAGCGCGATCATCGCTGGGTCGCGCCACACAGCTTCGGAAGTTCCGGAGGCGTATGCAGACAAAATAGCCTATATGCCGGAGAATGGCATCGACCCTGCGCGCTTTAATCTTAAAGTCAGTCGCTACGATAAAGCGCCTTTGCGCGCCTGCTTTATCGGGCGGTTTGTGCCCTATAAAGGGCCCGATATGCTGCTCGAGGCGGCGACGCCCCTATTGCGGGCCGGTCGTCTTCATCTTGATTTTATTGGCGATGGTCCGATGCGTGATGACCTGGAAGCGCAGATTGCGCGTGACGGTCTTGGTGATGCGGTCACCATGCATGGATGGGTCGCTCATGAGGATCTGCAAACAGTTGCTGTGCAATCAAGCGTTCTCGCCTTTCCAAGTGTACGCGAATTCGGCGGCGGCGTGGTTTTGGAGGCGATGGCCCTTGGTCTTGTGCCGTTGATTGTCGACTATGCTGGCCCTGGCGAGCTCGTTGATGAGGCGGTAGGTTTCAAGACGCCTATTGGGTCGCGGGCGGATATTATCAGGGACGTCCGTGCGGCGCTGGAAAAACTGATATCGCCAAATACTGATTTAGCCGCGTTGGGCGTCGCCGCAAGGGAGCGGGCCTTTGGTCGCTTCGCCTGGTCTGCGAAAGCTGCCGCGATCCGACAGCTCTATGACGATATACTGTCAGGGTAGGCTCTTTGTTCATTGGAATTCGACGTTCTGGGATGATCGGATGATTGTGCTTCGGTTTGTTTTTTTAACGTTTCTCTTCACTTTCCTCTTTGTACCGATGAGAGCGACTGCACAAGCGTCGCCAAGCGCAGAAGAGGCGCAAGCCGGCAACGACTATTCGAGTTTTGATGACGCCCTAAACAGAGCCTACGAGACTGGTGATTTTGTTGGGCTCGCTGTTGCCGTCGTCAAAAATGACAAGATTGTCTACTTAAAGACTCTTGGCGTCACCGATATCGATGATGGGCAGCCGGTCACTCCACATTCAGTTTTTCGCATCGCCTCTTTATCAAAGGGGTTTGCGGCGACCCTGGCCGGCCTTGCATTCGAAGAAAAAAATCTGTCCATGGATGCGCGCGTAACGGATTTTGCACCGGCCTTTCAGTTGAAAGGTGGTGCGGAAACCGCGCTATCCCTCGCCCATATCTTAAGCCATCGTACGGGGTTGCCGCCGAACGCTTATGATAACCTTCTCGAAGCAGACCAAACGCCGGCGAAAATATTGCCTCAATATAAAAAGGTGAAATTGATATGTCCGGTCGCCGCCTGTTACGCCTACCAAAATATCGCGTTTGATCTTATCCACCGGGTGTTATCGGCGATCTACGAAAGCGGTTATGATGAGCTGGTGGCGGAACGGTTATTCGTTCCACTCGAAATGGAAACTGCCTCTATTGGTCGAACGGCCTTGTTGGAAAGCGGTGATTGGGCAAAGCCCCATCGCCGGAAACGAAACCGGCAAGACCGCTCTTTGTTTGAACCCTGGCGAAAAGTTGAGGTGAAGGATGCGTATTATCGCGTACCGGCGGCGGGCGGTGTTAACGCCAGTATCCTCGATATGGCCAAATGGGCCGCGGCGCAGATGGGCGCTAACGAAAACATTGTGCCGAATTCAGTTCTTCAGACCATCCATACACCGCGCATTTCTACACTATCCGAAACGCGCCGTTTACGACGCGTCACGCCGCGATATCGAAGCAGCCGTTACGGTTTCGGATGGCGGATTTATCGATATGGCGACGCTGATGAGAACGCGGTAGACGTCATCGCGCATAGCGGTGGGGTCGATGGCTACGGCGCGCAAATCGCATTATTGAAGGACAAGAAAACAGCGATCGTCATTCTCTCCAATGCGCGCTCCACAAGGCTTTGGCGCATTTTGCCGACGTTTCTCGATCTGGAATTAGGGTTGACTTCCGAAGACTGGCTTCAGCTGAGCGACCAAGAATAAATTGTTGCCGCTAGGGCTAGATATAAAAAACCTTCCATCAGCATTGCCCATGGAAGGTTTTGTCAGATAAATTTGAGAAGTGTCCGTGGCGTTAATTGCCGGTCGCCGCCTGCTGGAATTTTTGTTGGCTTTGAGCCTGTACTTCAGCGAAGCTGGTGTTGTTGTCGCCAACCGTGACGGTCGCTTCACAAAATTTCAGACAGTTATAGGTCGTTCTTTGGGGGCCGCGTTGAAACGTCAACATATTATCGCCAAGTGCGCGTACACGGACGATCATATTATCGATCTTGTTGCCTTCTTCGTCCAAAATGAAAATGTTCGTTGATCCTGGCGCCTTCCCAAAAAGAAGGAGGTTCGTGGAATCTTCAACGGTGACATCGGCGATGCCAGGGTTGCCGATGACAATTTTGGAGGCTTCCCGCTCAAGTTGAAAGGGCTTCACATAGTCCATCGTGAGCCACACCTCTTCGGCAGTCGCGACGGCGCCGGCGCCCATGCTTGCAGCCGCAGTGGCGGCGAAAAGAACACTTTTGCAGTACTTTTTTGTACGTGTGGCGATGGAAGAGTGCGACATGTCTTCTTTCCTGTATAGCGCGCATCCGTTGGGTTAAGCGCGTTTTTACGACGATCACCGAACGGAGCGGTGGTTGACCTGCAAACTACGTCAATGAAGTCAACGAAGGTTTAATAGGGCCCGTGCGATTGCGGATAGTGGTCGCTATGCAAGTTTCGGGTCGCTTCTTGTGTATTGGTAACGATTAATATTGCGCCCAAAGAGTGTGAAGCATTTTTCAATTCTTCTGTTGTATTGACCATGAAAATTTTACGCGACTTTAAACCGTACCATCGATGTTAAGGTGAGCAGGGAGGGCCTCATGGCTGGCGCAATGACACAAACGACGGTTAAGAAAATTAACGATCGTGACAATGCAGGCGATGAAGACATCGCCCGCATTATCGGGCGTTTAAAGGAAGCTGCACCATTTCAGGAGTTACCGGAAACGGTCCTGACAACTATTGCAGAAATTTCTGATATTCGAACCTACGCGGATAACGAAACGATTGCCGCTATGGGGCAGTTTGACGCGAGCGAATTTTTTCTGGTTTTAGCGGGCGCACTGAAAGCCTGCCGCGTAGACCCAGAATCCGGCGCAATGGTTTTTGAAGAAAAACCCGGAGATAGTCTCTTTGGGTTAGCCGAAGCCCTTACCGGTGACGCGCAAACTGGTGTTGATAGTATTTCGCTAACGGCGCAAACCGATACTGAGATCCTTGCGATTGATGCTGAGACCTTTCGTCAAATTGTCGCTCAGCGCCCGACATTAACCCGAAACCTGATGCTTTATTTCGCTAATCTCGTCGCAAGTGGTGCGCTGCGCGCCGTATCTGCGGAGGCATCACCGGAACAGCGCGTATACAGCGCTTTACTCGAATTCGTCGAATTGGCGGGGCCGGCCGGCCCCTGGCAAGTTGAGAAAATGCCCAAACATCGGGAGTTGGCTGAACGGGCCGGCGTCGATGAATCTTTAGCCGCCCAGGCGATTGCAACAATCATCCAAGATGGTGTCGCCCGTCGCAACTATCCCGGGCTCATAGTTGATGATATTGACCGCCTTAAAACCCTGGCTGCTTAACCAAAATTTACCATAACAAGTCATGAATAAATAAACTTTTTGGTAACTATGTATACTACACAGAATTTTAATTGTTAGAGGTCAGTATCGATCATAGTTTGAGGGGGCGTTCTCTCTCAACTGTGCAAGTAAGAAGCAAGGTAGTTAGAGTTTTAGGAGTCCTTAGAAATGAACACTCTGATCAAGAATTTTATCAATGACGAAAACGGTGCAACGGCTATCGAGTACGGCCTGATCGCTGCTCTCATCGGTGTCGCCATTATCGCAACGGTTCGCGCCCTCGGTGGTGAGCTGGTTGAAACTTTCTCTGAAGTTGAATCAGAGCTCGCTAACCGTAGCGTAACGTAATTTACGATTTAATCGCAATGAACATGTGATTAAGGAAGAGGGCCGAAAGGCCCTCTTCTTTTTTTGTAATTGCAACAGCTTTCCATAACGCAATATTAAAATGGCACAGTTAGCTTGACGCTCGCAGCCAAGGGAGCCGTCATGCTAAGTTTAATCGCCCTCTCAATTTTTCCCGCCGCCCTGGTTTTAGCCGCCGCGACGGATATTTACGATTTCAAAATCCCAAATTGGATCTCGTTAATGTTGTTGGGCGCGTTTATTCCAACGGGCCTCCTGCTTGGTGCGCCGCTCTCGTTAATTGGCGAAAGTCTATTACTCGGCTGCGCTGTTCTTGTTGTTTGTTTTATTCTGTTTGCGGTTAAATTCTTCGGTGGCGGGGACGCAAAATTGTTAGCTGCCGTCGCCCCATGGATTGGCCTTTCAAGCTTTGTTAGTTTTCTCACCACAACCGTGTTTGCCGGTGGGTTCGTTGCGATTTTCCTCCTAGCGTTTCGGCGCGCCCCGGCTTTGCCGATTTATGCGCAAGCCGGATGGCTTCTGCGAATGCATCAAAACAAACATGAAATTCCTTATGCGGTCGCCATTTCCGCCGGCGGTCTCATGACTTTCATGCATACCCCATACGTAAAGCTCGCATTTGGGGGTTAAGAGGCGGGGTTAACGGCTTCTTGAGGACTTGAACTTAAAAACATCCCTTAGGGATAATCGTCAGCGGCGGCTGAAAGTAAGATTGGGTAGGCGTTCTATGGATAGGTCCAAAATTATTGTTTTTGCTCTCATGGTGCTCGCGGGCGGTGGCGCGTTTTTCCTGATAATGGGTAATGAGCCGGAGCAGACGGTTCAAATTATCGAAAAAGTCGAAGAAAAAACGGTTCGGGTGCTGGTTGCTGATGGTGATCTGGTGCGCGGTGAGCGGATTTCGGCAGAGCGGATAAAGTGGATTGATTGGCCGGAAAAGGCTCTGTCGCCACAGTATTTTACCGAAGCTTCGATTTCTACAGAAGATTTAGATAACAGCGTCGTGCGCACATCAATTGTTGATGGTGAACCGATTTTTGATGGAAAAATTGTCCGTGAGGGGTCTTCTGGATTCATGGCGGCTGTCTTAGCGCCTGGCATGAGAGCGATCACGACACGTGTTAGCCCGGAAACGGCGTCGGGCGGCTTTATCCTCCCAGGCGACATCGTCGATATCTACTACGCCGATACGAGTGGCAATTCTAACAACGCAAATTTCCGGTTGTTGTTGGAGCAGGTCAAAGTGCTCGCCATTGATGCAAACTACCAGGAAAATCCGGAAGCCACATTTATCGGGGGCGGAACGGCGACATTGGAGCTCACCCCGGATGATGCTGAGTTTTTCCTCTCTTCGCGCGCCTCGCGTGGCGAGATTTCGTTGGTGTTGCGCAGCATTTTTGAACCAGAAACGCCAAGCGACAGCAAGCAGCGCTCCAACATCCAGGTAATTCGGTATGGCCGTTCATAAGTACACATTAAACAAGATGAAGCGCGGCGTTTTAGATCGCACTGAGGGGTTACAAAAGATGATTAAGGGCAAAAGAAGCTGCTTCGGCCTTCTCTCGCTGATTGCAGGTGTTGCAATGGCCGTATCGACGGCGGTGGCGCCCGCAGCGGCGCAATCGAGCGGCGACGGTGCGCGCATTAATTTTGGCGGTGAAGGGGCGCGGTCACGAAGTATTGTTCTGCCACTGAACAAAGCCGCGATCGTGGAACTGCCCCAAAATGCGTCTGATGTTCTGGTTTCTCAGCCGACCGTCGTTGACGCTGTCGTCCGGTCTCCTCGCCGCGTTTACCTCTTAGGACTGACGATTGGGCAAACGAATGCGTTTTTCTTTGACGCTCAAGGCAGAGAGATTTTAAACTTAGAAATTCGAGTAGAATCAGATCTCGATGCGTTAACGGACCTTCTCGCCCGGTTGATGCCAAATTCACGCATTACCGCCGAAGCCGTGAATGACAATATTATCCTACGCGGGTCAGTTCGCTCAAGCGTTGAGGCGGCCAACGCCGCTGACATTGCGGGTCGTTTTATCGGTAATCCAGATAACGTGTTACCCATGTTGTCGATCACGCAGCGTGAACAGGTCATGGTGAAAGTACGCGTCGTTGAGATGCAGCGTTCCATTATGAAGCAGCTGGGCGTCGATTTAAGCGGGGACGGCTCATTTTCCAATACGATTATCGATTCAACATCGACCACGATCGGGTCTGGCGCAACGGCCTCTGGTCTTGGCTTCGCCTTAACCCGCTTCTTCGGCGGTAACCCCGATACTAGCGCCGGGGTGAACGTTCAAGCTCTTGAGAATATCGGGGTTGTCAAAACGTTGGCGGAACCAACGCTCACCGCGATTTCTGGTGAATCCGCAAACTTCCTCGCCGGTGGCGAGTTTCCGATCCCGGTTGCCCAGGACGACGGCGTCACCTCGATTGAATTTCGTCAGTTCGGTGTTGGTCTCGGCTTTACACCCCTGGTTCTCGACAAAGGCCGTATCAGCCTGAAGCTGTCAACCGAAGTCAGTGAAATTACGACCACGAACAACTTCACGGTTTCAGGTTCGCAGGTTGTTATTCCAGGAACGCCCCAGCCGGATGGGTCCGTCTCGCCACCGACAATATTGACGACCGGTGGTTTGACAATTCCTTCGTTCACGGTGCGTCGCGCTGAAACCACGGTAGAGCTTCCATCGGGCGGCAGCCTCGTCATGGCCGGCCTTCTTCAAGAAAATATGCGCCAGTCCGTAAATGGCTTGCCAGCGCTAAAAGACCTCCCGGTTCTTGGACAATTATTCCGTAGCCGTGACTATGAAAATGCGGAAACGGAACTGGTGATTATGGTGACGCCGTACCTTGTTGATCCGGTTCATGAAAGTGAACTGACGGATCCTGCAAAAGGGTTTGCTGTCGCTTCTGATTTCGAAGCAATTTTGTTGGGCCGTTTAACGGCGGCCTACGGACTTTCCGGCGCTGGTGTGCAGGAAAAAACCCTCCAGGGCCCGCTGGGCTTTGTTCTTGACTAGGAGTTTGGACATGACGCGTGATATTTTGAAACAAACGATCGTCGGCGCTGGGCTTCTTTTCCTTGGGGGGTGCGTGTTGTCACCCAATGAACAAGAACATGCGCTGACGGTGCAAGAACAGCATCCCATCACGGTTGACAGCCAGGTTGTGACATTGACCTTGGATGGGACGGAAGGTCTTTCCGCCGTTGATCGTTCGCGGTTGCGGGCGCTGGCGATTTCATACAACAACAATGGCCACGGACCGTTGACGATCACCACGCCGTCTGGCGGTTCAAATGTATCGGCAACGGCAGAGCAGGCGCGCGATGCGCTATACGATGCTGGCGTATCGCTCAGTGCGATTTCATCGTCATCCTATATCGCGAATCAATCCGTCAGTAATGATATTATCCTGTCTTATACACGGTATGTGGCGACGCCAAGTGCTTGCGGCATATGGGAAGACCCGCGCTCCCGTGATTCGCGAAATCTACGATCTGCCGAATTTGGCTGCGCTACACAAAGTAATCTCGCAGCAATGATCGGTGATCCACGCGATCTTGTCGCGACGGATCCATTGACAGATCCAGATGCGGTGTTCCGTGTGCGCGGCGTGAATGCGTATCGTGAGGGTGAAGCGCCAGTGAGTGAAACTGATAGCGAAATTGAAGCGCGTACCGAGAATTAACGGCCAGTAGAAAAAACTGTCGCCTGAAGGGGTCAAAGGAGATGACAATGAACAAGGCTTTGGTAAGAGCCGATAAACAGGTCAGTCTTGATGAAAGCGCTGATGATGAACTCGGTGCGGTTGACGGCGCGGCTAGTCTTGGGTCCGACGGTGGTCCGCTTGTGGCGCGCAAGGTCAGCTATGATGTGGATGAATTCGATGATCTTGATGACCTCGATGATTTTGACGATGAAGATTTCGACGAAGACGACGAAGAATGGCTCGATGAAGAGTTGTCTGAAGAAGAACTAGCGGCGTTGGGTGCGGATGAACTCGATGACGAAGCTCTTTTGGAAGGCGAAGAGGAGTCCACGCTCTTCGAAGAGGTCGAACTTGACGAAGAAACCGATGATGGAGACGGCGATGAAGACGAAGACTTCTTCGAAGACGAAGAAGGCGGCGTTATTGGCGAATACGATCCATTAACGGAAGACCCAGACGACGATGTCAGCGCCTTTACCGATGATATCGACATCGATGAAGCGGCAAGCGCCGCTGCTGGCGCTGTTGTCTCCAAGGGCGTTATTGACGAAGACGACGAGTACGATCTCGAAGAAGAGGATAATGAACCCGTCTTACACGCTGCGACGACAGCCGGCGTGAATGATGATGAAGACGAGTTCATCGATGAAGAGAGCATCCATAATCCCGTACCGCGTATTTCGATCCATGCCTTTTGCGAAACACCCGAAACAACAGCATTGTTGGAGCGCGCGGCGGTCGATCGTCGTCTCTCAAAAGCGCACATCACGATGCATATGGGCGGCCTGACGAAGGCTATTGACCATTTCCAAAATGCGGCGACGCCTAATCTCATCATTTTAGAGACAGTCGATGATGGTCAAACGTTGATGTCGCAACTTGGCGAGCTGGCGCAAGTCTGTGATCCGTCGACGAAGGTTGTGATTGTTGGCAAGGTCAATGATATCGCCCTTTATCGTGAGCTTATGCGTCAAGGGATCAGCGAATATGTCGTGCGCCCTAAGGGGCCGATTAAACTGATCAATACGATCGCTAGCCTTTATGTCGACCCGACAGCCCCGCCAATCGGTCGTACCCTGGCGTTTGTTGGCGCTCGCGGCGGTGTTGGATCCTCGACGATCGCCCATAACGTGGCATGGTGCGCTGCTGAGGAATTTGAAAGCGACACTGTTATTCTGGACCTTGACCTGCCATTCGGCACGGCGAGTCTTGATTTTGAACAGGACCCAACATCAGGGCTTATTGAGGCGTTATCGTCGCCAGAGCGCCTTGATGACGTGCTTCTCGACCGGTTGTTGCAAAAGCACACGGAACGATTGAGCTTGTTCACGGCGCCAAATCTGCTCGACCGCGATTATGATCTCGACGATCAGGCCTTTGAAACGGTCATCGATGTTGTCCGCGCAGCGGCGCCGACAATTGTCATTGATGTACCCCATATTTGGACAGCATGGTCACGGAGAATTCTGCAAACGGCGGATGAAATCGTTATCACGTCCACGCCGGATCTAGCCAGTTTCCGTAATACGAAAAACTTGGTCGATGTCATTTCAAGCGCTCGTCCAAACGACACGCCGCCGAATTTGATCATCAATCAGTTTGACGCCAAGAATTCCTCCGTACAGCCGGAACAATATGTTGAGCATGTTGGGTTGACGCCTACGGCCGTTTTCGGTTGGGAGCCTCAATTATTCCATACAGCGGCGACAAACGCCGCGCCGATTGTGGAAGTTGGTGCTAAAACGAAAACAGCACAAACTTTCCGGCAGTTGACGCAAACGGTTCTTGGGCGGAATGATTCAGTGGTGACAAAAAGCCGGTTCAGCCTGAAAGAATTATTGAAGAAAAAATAGGGGCCTGAGTAATGTTTGGACGCAGATCTGCAGAAGCGGCCGCCACAGCGGAACCGCCAAAGCCAAAAGCCGAAGCCAAGCCGGCGGCCTCTTCTCCGAAGCCAAAACCGAAAAAATCTGCGCAGAGTGCGCCTAAGAAAGAAGTCGTGGCGGCTCCAGAGGCGCCAAAGCCTCAACCTGAGATGATGGTTGAGGTCGGTGGGCGGTCTGATGAGTATTTTCAGACAAAAACGACTATCTTCAATGCTCTTATCGATACGATCGACCTGTCTCAGCTTGCACAGCTTGATACTACGGCGGCCGCCGAAGAAATTCGCGACATCGTCAATGAAATCATCTCGATCAAGAATGTTCAGATGTCCATCGCTGAGCAGGAATCCCTGCTGCAGGACATCTGTAACGATGTTCTTGGCTATGGTCCGTTAGAGCCATTGCTCGCGCGGGATGACATTGCTGACATCATGGTCAATGGCGCAAACCGTGTGTTTATCGAGGTCGGCGGTAAAATTACGCTAACCAATGTGCGCTTTCGCGATAACGCACAGCTCATGAACATCTGCCAACGGATTGTGAGCCAAGTTGGTCGTCGCGTCGATGAAGCAAGCCCTATCTGTGACGCCCGTTTGCAGGACGGTTCTCGTGTGAACGTGATCGCGCCGCCTCTGTCTATTGATGGCGCCGCGCTCACTATTCGTAAGTTTAAAAAAGACAAGCTTCGGATCGACAATCTCGTTCAGTTTGGCTCTATCTCGCCAGAGGGCGCCAAAGTCCTGGAGATTATCGGCCATAGCCGGATCAATACGTTGATTTCCGGCGGTACCGGTTCCGGTAAAACGACATTGCTCAATTGTATGACGGGCTTCATCGAGCATGATGAGCGCGTTATCACCTGCGAGGACGCGGCGGAACTTCAGCTACAGCAGCCCCATGTGGTGCGTCTAGAAACGCGCCCGCCGAATCTTGAGGGGCAAGGCGAGGTCACCATGCGCGATCTTGTCAAAAACTGTCTTCGTATGCGCCCTGAACGCATCATCGTGGGTGAGGTTCGTGGTCCGGAAGCATTTGACCTTTTGCAGGCCATGAACACCGGTCACGATGGATCAATGGGAACACTTCACGCCAACTCTCCTCGTGAGGCGCTGCAGCGTGTTGAATCCATGATCACCATGGGTGGTTATAACCTTCCATCGAAAACAATCCGTGAAATGATTGTAGGGTCTATTGATATCATTGTTCAGGCCGCCCGCCTGCGCGATGGTTCTCGTCGTATTACCCACATCACGGAAGTGCTCGGTACTGAGGGCGATACAATCATCACGCAAGACCTCTTCATCTACGATATCAATGGTGAAGACGCAGACGGTAAGTTGGTAGGCAAACATAAGTCAACAGGCATCGCCCGCCCGGCGTTTTATGATCGCGCCAAATACTACGGTCGTGAACAGGATTTGGCCGAAGCTCTTGATGCGGCCTCAGATTAATACAGTATAGAAAGCGATAAGCGGCTATGGAGCCTCGGATCATCATTGTTGGGTTGTTAGGGCTCGTCTGTCTTGGCGCCCTAGCCTTTGTTTTTTTTGCGCCGACGACATCCGGAAAGCAGAAGAGCCGCCTAGCAAAGCTGGAAACTAATAATAACGCTCGCCGCGCCGCCACCACGGCGCAGAACGAGGCTGTGAACAAGGACCGTCGCAAGAAAGTCGCCGACACCCTTGCGAAGCTCGAAGCTGACGCGAAGGAAAACAAGAAAAAGAAACGCCTCACCCTTGAACAGCAATTCGAGCAGGCCGGGTTGGACCTCTCAACATCAAACTTCTATATGGGCTCGGCGATTTGCGCGGTTTTATTGGGGTTTATCGGGTTTATTTCTGGTCAAAAAACGCTCATCACCCTTGGGTTGGTGTTTATCGGCGGTATTGGCTTTCCGCGCTGGTTTGTTGGCTTCGCGATCAAGCGTCGCCAGAAGAAATTCGCAGGCGAATTCTCTAACGCAATCGACGTTATTGTTCGCGGTGTAAAATCTGGTTTGCCGGTCAATGAGTGTTTGAAAATTATCGCCAAAGAAGCGCCGAAACCCGTCAATGAAGAGTTCCATCAATTAACCGAGGGTATTCGTATCGGCCTTTCGATGGAGCAGGGTCTAGAGAGAATGCACGAGCGTATGCCACTGAAAGAGGTGCGTTTCTTCGGTATTGTTCTCATGATCCAACAACAAACTGGTGGTAACCTTGCTGAAGCGCTGGGCAATCTTTCTGGGGTGCTTCGGGGGCGGAAAGTCATGGAAGGGAAAATTCAAGCCCTTTCTGCTGAAGCGAAAGCCTCGGCGTTGATCGTTGGCTTCTTGCCTATTTTTGTGACGGGCGCTGTTTCAGTATCGGCGCCTGGATATCTAGACCCGCTTTTTATTACGAAGCCGGGTAACATGATCCTCATCGGGGCGGGCATCTGGATGGGTATTGGCATCTTCATTATGAAGAGCATGATCAAAATCAAGGTTTGATGAGGCGGAGGAATTCTAGTGGTCGATCTAATTACGGACCGTCAATTTCAAATTGCGTTTTTGGTGGCCATCGCCTGCATTGGGGCGGTTTATACGTTCATCGAGCCCTTTCTTGTGAAGGATAAGCTCGCCGAGCGCATGAAAGATGTCGCCGATTATCGCGAACGCCTTCGTGCAGAGCAGCGCGCGTCATTCTCAAAACGCAGCACCGCCTCCCTGCGCTCAAACCAGGCTGAAGGTCCCCTCAAACAGCTGACGGAAAGTCTCAAGCTATTTGAGGTTTTTGACGCCGAAGCCGCCCAGAAAAGCTTGATGCAAGCCGGTTTTCGCGGTCAACGTCCCGTGGCGGTTTTCATGGCCGCGCGCTTAGGCATGCCGTTTGTCGTGGCGATCGCGGCTGGCATTTGGGCGTATACGGCTAAAGCGGAAGAGTTTGATAGTTTTGCAAAACTGTTAACCATTCTTGGCGGATTCTTTGCGGGTTTTTACCTGCCGGGCGTCTGGGTCTCGAACGTAAAAGCGAAACGTCAATCGGCGATCAAGGAAGGGTGGCCGGATGGCCTTGATCTTCTGCTGATCTGTGTGGAATCTGGTATGTCCATCGAGGCGTCGTTCCAAAAAGTTAGTATGGAGATTGGCGGTGGTTTCCCAGAGTTGGCGGAGGAATTAGGCCTCACCGTGGCGGAACTTTCGTACCTGCAAGAGCGTCGTCAGGCTTATCTCAATCTCGCAGATCGTACGGGGCTTGAAATCGTGAAAGCTGTTTCAACGGCGCTCGTCCAATCGGAAAAATATGGTACGCCATTGGGGACGTCCTTGCGCGTTCTTGCGACGGAAAGTCGTGAACTACGGATGCAGGAAGCGGAAAAGAAGGCGGCTGCCTTACCGCCAAAGCTTACCGTGCCGATGATTTTGTTCTTCCTACCAGTGCTCTTCGCGGTGATCTTAGGGCCCGCCATCCTGACAGTGTTTGGCGTCGAAAGTTAATTCCGGCCGGATACGATTGGCCCATTCATGGGATGATCATGTCATCCATGAGGGACTAATTCCAAGACGGCTGCGTTTGCAACTACTCGTCATTCATATTGGTGAGGAGCTGATCCAGCGCTTCATAAGCTGGCGCCTCTCCAGCAGCGACAGCGTCGCGTGATGGCGTCGCTTGGCCAAGCCGGTCGCGATAGATCCAGATATTGGTCAGGACCTTCTCAACATAATCGCGGCTTTCAGGGTTCGGAATGCTTTCAATGAACAACAGCGCATCGTTGACGGCGGTTTCGCGTTTCCATCGCCTCAGATTCCCGGGCCCGCCGTTATATGCGACAGCCAATTGGAAAAGATCACCGTCGGCGCTGGTCGCCAACAGGTGATCCACATAGCGCTGCGCGATATCCAGATTAAGGGCCGGGTCATAGAGTTTCTTGCGACCCGCGCGGGTGCGTAAGGAACGGTCTTTTGCAACATAGGAGGCAGTGCGCGGCATCAGCTGCATCAGGCCCCGGGCCCCGGCCCGGCTCGTCGCTTCCACTTTGAATTTCGATTCCTGGCGCATCAACGCATAAAGAACAGCACGGTCCGTCTTAAACCCAGTCGCTGGTTCGTACACTGGGACGGGATAGAGGCTTGCCGCCCGTGCGGGGCTTGCGTTCGTTGCGATATCGATTTGCGCTGCAGGCAGATCGAGGACGGCCGCCAGAGCCAATAGCTCCGTCTCCATATCATTATCGATGAGGCCATTGATCCAACGCAGCTCAACATCCGCCTCTTCGGTGCGACCAACTTCAACAAGGGCCATGGCCCGGCGAATTGCCGGGGCTTTTTCGATAAGCCCATCAAGCCCGGCCTTGGTCAGTTGGGGTGAGGCCCATTCAAACGGATAGTCGCGGCCAAGCTGAGCGAGGGCGAGTTGCCCGTAAAAAGTGAGGGGAAACTGGGCGGCCGTTTCCAGGCCTTGCTCGACGTCCTCAACATGGCCCTCCGCAAGGGCGGTGCGGGCGGACCAAAAGCCAGCGGCGGCGCGTAAGTCATCGCTTTGATATTCGGTCGCCGCCATTTGGGAAAAGTGCTGATGGGCGGCGGTCAAATCGCCTTCACGGAAGGCGATGAGGCCAGCGATCCACGGCCCGAGCACCGCGCTCTCGCCATGGCGTTTTGCAACGCTGGTCGATAGTTCCTTCGCCTTGGCGATATAACCCTGGTAATAAAAGCTCGCCGCGATCCACGACCGCATGCGGTCATATTGGCGCGTCGTAATCGTTTTGTTTCGCAGATGGCGGTTGATTTCTTTTAGAGCCTGGGTCGCCCGTTCCCGACGCACGAGGTAGCGCGTACGACCTTCGATTTTGCGAAGGCGGGGTCGGCTGGTCTTTTTGTAATCCGCCGCCAAATCGGGATGCAGGTTATCATCACTGTTCACGCGCCACTGGCGCGGAACCGGGCGTTGCGGGGAGGACGCGCGCCGCGGTCGGCGCTTTAGGGCAAACTGATACATTTCCGAGGCGGACGGATGATCGGCGTAATAGGCCATCCATTTACGCAGTTGCGAATACGTGGTGCGGCCTGATTTGGGATGCAGATAGCGCTGGCGTTTGACATATCCCATCAGGATGGGATCGGAGACTTTTTTGATTTTTTTATCAGCGCTCTTCCAAGCGCCGCGCTTTTGAGCGTCAAAGATTTCTTTGTAGAGCGCGATGTCTTGGTCACTGAGCACCTGGGGCGGCGTGATCGCTGACGCCGCTGCGTGCCGCTCGGATTTTTCCTGGGACGATGTCGGAATCGATGGCGCGGCCTCTGCAAGCGCTGCGCTCGTCCATAAAAGACATGATAAGAGCGCCGTTACGACTTGCCCCTTGTTGATGATCACGCGCCTCGTCTCCTCGATTTTTACGCTACTCGTCAGGTGGGCGGCGAACAGGGTCGCGACCATTTGGGTGAGCGGTCTGATAAAGATATGTCAATCCAAATTAAGCGTGTCTTAACTTTCGTTCACCGTTGCGGGTGATGACCATCGTCAAGCTGTGATTGGTTGGCCGACCTTGGATATCAGGCAAGTCTCTCCTGCAACGCAAGTAAATCCTGCCAGGCAAGTCGTTTCTGGCCGGGTTGGCGTAAAAGGAACGCAGGGTGGAAGATCGGCAGTGCGGGGATAGCGCCCGCCTGTGAATCAATTGTCTGCCATTTGCCCCGATTGCGCATGATGCCCGTGAGGCCAAGCATCGCTTGGGTCGGCGCGCCGCCCGCGAGCAGAATTGCTTTTGGACGATGGAGGGTAATCAGGCGATCAACAAAAGGACGGCACATGGCGACTTCTGTTTGGGTTGGGGTGCGATTTCCCGGCGGGCGCCAAAAAATCACATTAGAAATGAGAGTGTCCGTTTCCCGCGATCGCTCGATCGCCGCGAGCATTTTGTCCAGCAACTGACCCGCCCGGCCCACAAAGGGTTTGCCGATCCGATCTTCATCACGGCCGGGCGCCTCGCCAATTATCAGAAGGTCGCCATCCACGGCGCCGTCGATGAACACAGTGTTTCGAGCGCCGGTCTTTAGAGGGCATAGATCGAAGGCGCCGACCGCGGCGGCTAGGGCGTCAATCGTGTCGCACCCGGCGGCGCTGGCTTGAGCGGCGGAGATCGCCTCATCAGCGGGGACCGCGTTTTCTTTGGCGGAGATAACGGAGACCGGTTGGGCGTTGCGTTTTTTGGTCGGGCGTTCTGGGGATGTGGATGCCGAAATTTCCTGGCGAAACGTTTCACGCGCCGTTTGGGTGGCGGCGATGGTGGCCGCGAAGGCGTCTTGCGGCTCGTCTGCGACGACGGCGTCAACGCCCATCTCGACATACCAATGCAACAGCGCCCGCAAACCCTCGTGGCGAGATTCAGATTCTATCGGATGCGGATTGCCCATGGACGTTTGTATCAAAACAGGGGGCCGAAGTCATCGCGATTGTGCAATGCAGCCTAAATTGCAGCCCGCGGCGCTTCCTCCCATGGCGCGGTGTTGAAATATTTGCTCTAACTCGTGGCAACTTATTGATGAATGGATATATCGCGATGCGCGCGGTCTTGAGCCGGCGCGATGTCGCGATGCATCTCAAAGAAAGGGTTTCGAATGGCCGCAGAAGAGCCAACCCCCGCCGTTGAACGGGAAAAAATGGAATTTGACGTGGTGATCGTCGGCGCTGGGCCGTCAGGCTTGTCCGCCGCGATCCGTCTGATGCAGAACGCCGAAAAAACCGGCGCCGAGGTATCGGTGGTGGTGATTGAAAAAGGCTCTGAAGTCGGCGCTCATATTCTCTCCGGCGCGGTCCTGGACCCTGCGGGCATCAACCAGCTCTTCCCGGACTGGAAAGAACGCGGCGCGCCTCTCGATACGCCGGTTAAATCGGAAAGCATCAAACTGCTTGGCCCCGCCGGTGGATTGCCCCTGCCGCCCTTCGCATTGCCGAAGGTTTTGCAGAACCACGGCAACTACATTGTCTCCATGGGCAATGTTTGTCGTTGGCTCGCAGAACAAGCCGAAGCCATGGGCGTAGAGATTTATCCCGGCATGGCCGCGTCGAAATTGTTGTATCGCGGTGATGGATCGGTCAGCGGCGTCATTGTCGGCGAAATGGGGATCGGCAAAGAAGGTGAGGCAAAAGACAGCTACGAACCGGGCGTCGAAATCCACGGCAAATATGTGTTGATCGGCGAAGGCGTGCGTGGGTCTCTCGCGAAGCAGATCATCGCCAAATACGCTCTCGATGATGGGCGCGATCCGCAAAAATATGGCATCGGCATGAAGGAGCTTTGGGAGGTAAAGCCGGAGAAAAGTCGGCCTGGCCACGTGCAGCACACCTTCGGATGGCCCCTTAACAATGATAGCGGCGGCGGGTCGTTTATCTACCACTACAACGACAACACCGTGGCGGTGGGGTTCGTTGTGCATTTGAATTACAAGAACCCACACCTCTTTCCGTATGGTGAGTTTCAAAAGTTTAAAACCCACCCGGAAATTGCTGACCTCTTAGAGGGCGGTAAGCGCATCGCCTATGGCGCACGCGCGATTACCGAAGGCGGCGCCCAGGCCGTGCCGAAGCTCGCCTTCCCTGGGGGGGCGCTCGTTGGCTGTTCTGCGGGGTTCGTGAACGTGCCGCGCATCAAGGGCAATCATAATGCGATGTTGACCGGCATGATGGCGGCGGACGCTGTCTCCGAAGCGCTGGCGGCTGGCCGGGAAGGGGATATGCTCGACGCCTATGAGGCGGCCTATGCTGTCTCCGATGTTCGCAAAGAGCTGCATAACGCCAGGAATTTCAAACCCTTATGGAGCAAATACGGTACGCTGGTCGGCGCCATGGGGCTTGGCGGCCTAGACGCCTGGACGAATGCGCTCGGGTTCTCGTTTTTCGGCACGCAGAGCCATGGAAAGACCGATGCGGCCTCCACGGAGCCGGCAGCCAGTCACAAACCGCCCGAATATCCCAAAGCTGACGGGGTTTTGACCTTCGACCGGCTCACGAATGTATCGTATTCGTTTACCAATCACGAGGAAGATCAGCCCGCTCATCTGAAACTTAAGGATGCGGCGACGCCGATTAAGGTAAACCTGCCTCTCTACGCCGAACCGGCGCAACGCTACTGCCCGGCCGGTGTTTATGAAGTGCTCACAGAAGACAACGGGTCAAACCCACGGTTCCAGATCAATGCTCAAAACTGCGTTCACTGTAAGACCTGCGATATTAAAGATCCTTCCCAGAATATCGTTTGGGCGACCCCGGAAGGTGGGGGCGGCCCCAACTACCCTAATATGTAAGCCGCGCCCGACGCGGATGGCGGCTTTCGCGACCTTGATGGTCGCGTGCGGATGCGCAACGGCGCCCTCGCTGGAAAAACCGGCTACCGGCGAATATTTGAGTGCCCGCCTCGCGGCGAGATTGAACAATGTCGAAGCGGCGGCGACGTCCTTCGATGGGGCGCGGCTTGCCACCCCCGGCAACCTCGAATTGACCCGCCGCACTTACTTTTACCAACTCGCCGCCGGCGATGTTGAAAACGCTTTGGCGACCGCCCGCGCACTTGTGGTCAGTGATGAGGCAAAGCCGGAGGGCATGCCCCTCCTCGTGCTTGCCCTTCAGGCCTTGAAAGAGGGGAACCTGCCGGCTGCGCAAGAATTGCTTGAGGGGCCCTTTAATGAGCCTTTCATTAAATCAGTCGCGAACCTCACCAATGTTTGGATCGAGGCGGGGCTTGAAGGGCCCGCCGCAGGAATCAAACGCCTCGATGCGTCCGGCGAGGATGTGTTCAAAGGGTTCAACGCCACCCACAAAGCGTTCCTGGCGGAGAAAGCCGGCGATACGGATATTGCTCGCCAGGCGTTTCAAGTCTCGGCCCTCGGCTTTGGCGGCCCGATCGCACGCCAGGCCTTCGGCGCTTTTCTGGAGCGGTCAGGTGATTTGGCGGCAGCGCGGGAGTACTACACGCTTCTTGCGAATGAACGTGGGCCGTCGCGCCGTTTGTCGACGGCGGCGTTAAAGCGTCTCGATCAATTGGAAGCCGGGCGGGGGGCGCCATCGGACGCATACGAGGATATCACCCCTCAAACCGGCGCGGCGATCGCGCTCCACGCTTTTGCGTCTGCGCTCCTCCAGCAATCGGCGGGAGAGCGAGAGCGGGCAGAGGCGGCTGGCTTTAATGTCGGGGAGCCTCGTTACAATCTACCCCTCGCCTTCGCGCAGCTTGCCCTCTATCTGAAGCCGGACCTCGCAGAAGCGAGGCGTTTGGTCGGCGGTATCCTGAATATCTATGAGGATTTTGAAGGGGCGGAAAAGGTATTGGCGGCGATCCCGCCTTCCTCCCCTCATTACGAGCAGGCGCAAATCGATATCGCTCGCGGGTACGCCATTGCTGAGCGCGAAGCCCAAGCGATCCGCAAGCTGAAGAGCGCCGTCAAAAGGGTCGATGCGCCGTATGAAGCGCAGTATTTCCTCGCCACGTTGTACGCTGTTGAAGAGCGCCGCGAAGAAGCCGCCGCTGTCATCACGGACGCGCTGGCCGCGATCGGCGACAACCCGCCGGATGATGTTTGGCGTTATTATATCCTTCGCGGTTCGGCCTATCTCGATGAAAAGAACTGGGATGGCGCTGAGGCTGATTTCAAGAAAGCCTATAGCCTTGCCCCGGAAGAACCCACGACGCTCAATCATCTGGGCTATAGCTGGGCCGAGCGTGGGGTGAACCTTGAGGAGGCGTTTGACCTGATCGAAAAGGCGCTCGCGCTCAACCCGAAGGACGCCGCGATTACCGATAGCCTTGGATGGGCGTATTACAAACTCGGTCAATATGAGGAAGCCGTCGGTCACCTCGAGGAGGCGGCGACATTGGCGCCGGAAGACCCAACGATTACGGATCATCTTGGCGATGTTTACTGGCGCTTAGGGCGGGAGCGTGAAGCGACCTATCAGTGGCGCCGAGCACTTGAACTAGAGCCGTCGAGCGATACCGTGGAAATTATCGAATCGAAGTTGCAAGATGGCCTCGCCGATCCCGCAAGCGATGCGCCCGAGGGCGGTGACGCCGTTGACGCGCTGACTGACGCCGCGGCTGACGCAAAATCGTAAGTGGCGATGATGGCCGGAAACTTCCCTGCCAAGACGATCGAGGAAAGGGCCGCCGCGAAGGTCAACCTCTATCTTCATGTAGGGGGCGTTCGCCCAGATGGGCTGCATGACCTGGCGAGTTTATTCGTTTTTGCTGAAACCGGCGATGTGATCACCGTTGAACCAGCCGATGACCTATCCCTCAATATCACAGGGCCGTTCGGCGGACCGTTGAAGGATGAGCCTATAGAGGGAAACCTCGTCTGGCGGGCGGGCGCCGCCTTGCGCGACACGATTGCCGGCGAGGGCGGGAAACGCCTACGGCCGGAGTCATTGGGCGCAGCGATTACCTTAGACAAAAGGTTGCCGATTGCCGCTGGTATCGGTGGTGGTTCTTCTGATGCGGCCGCGGCGCTTCGCGCGCTCATGCGTCTCTGGGATGTGTCACTGGCGCCAGAGGAATTACGCGATCTTGCATTTCGTCTTGGGGCGGATGTCCCTGCCTGTTTGGCGGAGGCGCCTGTTTTCGTCGGCGGCGCTGGGGAGGTGCTAACCCCTGGCCCAGACCTACCGCCGATGGCGATTTGTCTGATCAACCCATTGGAGCCGATGCCGACGGGACCAATTTTCCGCGCTTTTGACGAAGCGAATCCGGCGCCGCCATCGCCGGTGCAGCAATCGCCGGCCAGCGCTGATATCGCCGGGGTTGAGGCGATGATAACCGTGTCGCGAAACGATCTCGAACCCTTTGCTGTCGCGCGGTCATCGTCGATAGGGGCAATCATCGACATGCTGTCGGCGCAACAGGATTGTTTTTGCGCCCGCATGTCGGGTTCCGGCGCAACGGTTTTTGGCCTCTTTACCTCGCTCGCCTCGGCCGAGGCGGCGGCGCAACGGGGGACGGCGCAAGGATGGTGGTCGGCGGCCGCCATGGTCGCGAATAAAAATAATGGTCGCGAATAACGATGATCGGCGACGGGTCACGGATATCGCCGATTGAGGTGAAAATTTCCCGATGTTGGGAGTGGACGGTTCGCTTGCGCGCCCTCACCTTAGGCGGTACCCATCGACGCGTGGGACTGGGAAGGCAAAAGAGCCATGTGGGGTTTTGAAACAGGCGAAGGATCCGGCTTTGGGGCGGCTGGACCATGGGCTGCGGCCGGGGTCGTTCTGATCCTCATGTGGTCGACAGCGTTTTTGTCGTTTGTTCTGTCGCGGGTTCTGTCGCGGTCGCGGCTTTTGCCTGATGCGCCGAACGCGCGTTCCAGCCATCGTCGGGTAACGCCGCGATCCGGCGGTTTCGCGATTTTCGCCGCGTGGCTCGCCGCCATGGGCCTTGCCACATTGTTCTTCGCCATCATGGAAGGGGCGACGCCATTCCTCGCATTCGCCGCCATCGCGCTGTGCGCCTTCACCCTTGGCGCCCTCGATGATTGGCGAACATTGCCCCCGCTGTTGAAACTTACAGGACAAGGCGCGATCGCTTTTCTCTTTGTGCAAGTGTTTGGGGCGATTGAGGTTTTACCGGCGCCGTTCATCGGTGAGTTTGCTCTTGGCGTGTTCGCCATTCCAGCGACGGTCTTTTGGATCGTCGCGTTTATGAACGCTTACAATTTCATGGATGGCGTCAATGGCATCGCGGCGGTTTGCGCGGCCTTTGTGGCTATTGCGTGCGCCCTGGCCGCCGCCCTCGCCGGTGACCCGGCTTTGTCGGTGATCGTGTTGGCGCTTGGCGCGGCCTTGATCGGGTTCACCCCGGTCAACCTTCATGAAGGTCGCCTCTTTATGGGCGACAGCGGGTCGATGTCTGTTGGGTTCATCCTTGCCGCTGTTGGCGTGACGGTGACAAACGCAACCGGCAGCCAGGTGACAGCGCTGTTCCTCCCAACCGCGTTTATGCCGTTCCTTTTTGATGTTGCGTTTACGCTGGTCCATCGAAGCCTGCGCGGGCAGTCGTTGTTATCGGCGCACCGCGAACATCTTTATCAGCTTCTGACACAAGCGGGGTGGACCCATTTATCGACGGCGACCCTTTATCTCGCGTTGACGGCGTTTAGTACGGCGGTCGCGTTCCTGATGCTGACATTTCCGACGTCTTGGCAGTTCCTAGCGCCAACAGCGTTGGCCCTGGCGCTTCTTGTTGGCGCGGCGCCCTTGTTCAAACGCTTTGTTGCGATGGGGCTTTTGAATTCCCCGCAAGCGGCGCGTTTAGAAGATGGCGGAAACGAAGACGCCTCCGTCGGCGACGCAGCCATCGACCAAGGCAATCTGAAGGATGAGGTGCTTGAACCGCTGGTTCGGGCGGCTGAATAGGGGCGGTCTTTTTTAGTAAGCCCGCGCGACGGATTGCTCCGCGACGTCACGTAACGCCGCCGAAAACGCGTTGTTCGGCGCGGCGGCGAGATTGTCGAGAGCCATGGCGGCATAGCGCCTGGCGCTTGCGAAGGTTTCCTCAACAGCGCCGGTGCGATCCATAATTTCCAAGGCGCGCGTAAAATCCTCTGGCGTCTGAGCATTATCGGAAAAGGACTGCCGCCAAAACCGACGCTCAACCTCCGTGGCTTTTGCAAGGGCGCAAACGACGGGCATGGTCATTTTACCTTCGCGGAAATCATCCCCGACATTTTTACCAAGCGCCGCTTCGAGCCCAGCGTAATCGAGGGCGTCATCGACCAGTTGGAAGGCGACGCCAAGATGGCGCCCGAAGGCATGGAAATTCTTGACGAGATCCGGATTAGCGCCGCCGACAATCGCGCCGGTCTCAGCAGCAGCGGCGAATAGGGCGGCGGTCTTGGCGTCGATGACCGCGAGATACATCTCGAAGGTGGCATCGAGGTTTTTTTGCGTCGAAAGCTGCATCACCTCGCCTTCGGCGATCACGCCCGACGCGGCAGAGAGAATATGAAGGACGCGCAAATCGCCCACGGCGACCATCAACTCGAAGGCGCGGGAGAATAGAAAGTCGCCAACCAGAATGCTTTCTTTGTTGCCCCAGATAATGTTCGCCGTACGCCGGCCGCGCCGAAGATCGGAGCCGTCAACGACATCGTCATGGAGCAACGTGGCCCCATGAATGAGCTCAACCGCGCTGGCGAGATGGATATGGTGGTTATCTGGCGCGGGCGCGCCGTCGTTCACAGCACGCGCCGCCGCGATCGTCAGGAGCGGGCGCAATCGCTTGCCGCCGGCGTTGATCAGATGTCCCGCGATGTCCGGAATGATCGTCGTCCGGGAGGTAAGGCTGTTTTGGAGATCGGCATCCAGCGCCGTCATGTCTTCGTCGCAAAGGTCGCGAAGGCGAAGGGCGGCGTTCGCGAACGCGTCGGGCTGCACAGGACCCTTGCTCGGTGTCGCCGATCCATCAGCGCTTACCTCGCCGTTGGGCATTCTGTCTGAAACCGCAAGGTTTGTTCCGCTTTGCACGACGGGCCTTCTTTAGTCGCTCGATATTGTTAACCTGAAGCACCGAAACCAGGAAAGGCGACGGCGCCGAAATTAAGGTTGTTCTGCGCCGCTGAGGATCAGGTCGCAAGCGCCGTTCTACAATACTCTCGGACGAGGAGAACCCGTTCCAACGTAAATCGGTGATCACAACATCCACAAAAGAGTCTGGGGATCGGGTGATTGAGGGTCAAGACGCTGCCTTGCGACCGATTCACCTGCTCAAGCGCGACACCGCCGGGATTGGCGCTCTTTCAAGCGGCCCATAGGGCGCGTCGCGCGAGCATTGAACTCTCGTTCCCGCGATCGTACATGAGCCTCATGTCTGAAAAGAAATCTTTTTTCCCGCTTTTGAAGAAAATCCCCCTTTTTGACGACCGTCCCTTGGTGACGGTGATTGAGTTAAGGGGGGTGATCGGCGACTCGGGCCCCGGCGGGCGCGGCCTCGCCCTTAGAAAAATCGCGCCCTTAGTCGAAGCGGCGTTTAAGCCGAAAAACCTCTCAGCGGTGGCGTTGGCGATTAACTCGCCCGGTGGATCGCCCGTTCAATCCACCCTCATTCTGTCGGAAATCCGCCGAGCCGCGAAAAAGAAGGGTGTGCCGGTTTTATCCTTCATTGAGGATGTAGGGGCGTCCGGCGGCTATCTTTTGGCCATCGCCGGGGACGAAATTTATGCGGATCGCTCCTCGATCGTCGGGTCGATTGGCGTTATTTCAGCCGGGTTTGGCTTTCCAGACGCCATCGAAAAGCTTGGCGTCGAGCGTCGGGTGCAAACCGCCGGCGAAAACAAGAATTTACTGGACCCGTTTCGACCTCAAACCGAAGAGGGAAAGGCGCGACTGGCTGAGATTCTGGAGGATATGCACGCGGCCTTTATCGATCAGGTGCGAGAGCGACGCGGTAGCGCCCTGAAGGAGGATAACGAAGCATTTGGCGGCGACCTCTTTAGCGGGGCGTTTTGGGCCGCGCCACGCGCTGCTGAGCGAGGTCTTATCGACGGAATCGGGCATCTGGACGATTTTGTGAAGGCTCGCTTCGGTGAGGATGTTAATATCAAACGGTTATCCCCAAAGAGCGGGGGATTACGCCAGTTACTGAGCGGCGCAGAGGCCCAAGCCCGGCCGCTGCCAGAAGACGTCGCGGCGATCGCGCGCGAATGGTCCGCGTGGTCCAAAGTCGGGGCCCTTTAAAAATGGCGGGGTTGTAGGACGCTATCCCGGTGGGGCAAACTAGAGCGGCCGTATTGAAAGGAACACGTGATGGGTGCGATGACAGGATTGTTGGCCGGATTGGCCACAGTTGGCGGCGCCATAGCGGTTGCCCGGCTGGTGACGCGCAAAGCGCCGACGATCAAACGCGCCCTCGATGAGGCGCGCAAAGTAATGAATGTTGAAAACGCATCAGGGGATAAAGCGAGCGCCCAAGACCCCGTGGTCGGCGCCGTCCTGGATTATGAACAAGACGCAGAAACGGGCGTTTTTCGCGTAAAATAGTGAAGACTTTTTACGCCGTTAACGATACGTCATACCGTTTGGTATAGTTACCACCAGAGGTAGCGTATCGCTAACGCGGTCCCACGCCTGTTGGTCATTGTTAAGGAGGTTTTTTGTCGGTTCACGTTTCGACCTCCGTATCGGGGGAGCGACTTATTTTTCTCGATTTCGAGGCGTCCGGTCTTGGCGCCCAATCCTGGCCCGTTGAGGTAGGTTGGGTCGATGTTGCCGGCAGCCAAGATTCTTGCCTTATCCGACCTCACCACAGTTGGTCGATGGCGGCTTGGGATCCGGCGGCAGAAAAATTGCACGGTCTCGACATTGATACGTTGAATGCAGAAGGCGAACCGGTTGAAGAGGTATGTCGAAGGTTAAATGACCGGATTGGCGCTGCATCAGTCTACAGTGATGCGCCTGATTGGGATGGGTTTTGGCTGTACCAATTGTACCAGGCGGCAAGGGTTAAACCGTCGTTTGAACTATCAAATTTCGGTCGATTGGTTCGCCCTTTGGCGGCGGGTCGGGAGGAGTTGCTATTCGCGCGCGCCGATGAGATTGCGCCTCGCACCCATCGGGCCATTCCGGATGCAAATCATTTGTTGACTCTCTATCGTCTTGCGTTAGATCACGATTTTTAAACTGGACGGTAGAAGCGGTGACGGCGCCGGTAGCGAAGATGTTGAGTAAATTGGATATTTATTTGTAAACTGAATTAATAATGAGTATGGGGCGCGTTGCCCGAGTTGTGTTATGATGTGTTGCCTTAGTGAAAATTTTTGCCGCGCGAAAAAAAGTGTTGCCCTCGTCCGCCGCGGGCTGGCAACCGACGCGATAGTTGTGGCAAGATTAACGGGGGGCTGTGTTCCTGATTGTGGTGTGGGATGCAACCTATGGATATAGAAACCTTTTGCGCCCGTTGTAGGGAGACAACGGATGTTCCTTCATTAGAAGATCTCATCATTTTGTTTTTTACCGGGCAGGGGGCGGTGACGCTCAGTTACCACCATCTGCCGCCGCCGGGCGCGTCCGATTACGACGCCAGCTTCGCGGTTTGGACCCATGGATTTCCTGCTGACTGGGCCCATGAATATTGGAAAAAGCAGTACTACAAGATCGATCCGATTCCCAAACGGGCTTTATCGACGACATCCCCCTTTTGGTGGTCAGAGGTGCGATCAATGTCGAAGCTCACGAGAGATGAAATCGAGTATCTGGACGTTTTGGATAAGCAGAATATTGGCGATGGGATCGCGGTGCCCGTCTTTGGTCCTTATGGTCGAAATGGCTTTGTTGGCCTTGGTCTTGGACCGGAACCTGACGGCGATCCGGAAAACACCAGCGTCAAAAATGAAAAACCATGGTCAAGTGATGATATCAGCCGGCTTCAAAGGGCGGCGCAATTTGGGCATTTGACCTATTGTAAAATTCTGCATGAGCAGGCGCCCTATGGCGTTAAACTCTCAGCGCGGGAAATTGAAATTCTTGAATGGGTCGCCAAGGGCAAGAGTAACTCAGTGATCGCCGACATCATAGGTATTTCCCCCAACACCGTGGACACTTACCTGCGAAGAATTTTTGAAAAGCTGAATGTGTCTGACCGGGTCACCGCGGCGCTGCGCGGTCTCGCCATCGGTCTTATCGGTTAAAGCAAAGCCATCGTGGATCAACCGGCGCTGTCCGGCTATGCTAACGGGCTGGCGCCGTTTTCAGATTCGTATAAGACCACCTCCATGGCTAAAAAAGAAAAGACTTTCCGCCCGAAGGCGCGTTTGCCGAAGGGATTCCGCGACCGTTTTGGCGCCGACCTTGCCGCTGAACGCGACATGCTCCAGCGCATCGCGGCCGTTTATGAGGCGTGGGGATTTGATCCGCTGGAGACCCCAGCGTTCGAATACACGGACGCTCTCGGCAAATTTTTGCCCGATGTCGAACGGCCGAATGCAGGCGTTTTCTCGCTTCAAGATGAAGATGATCAATGGATGAGCTTGCGCTACGACCTGACGGCGCCGCTCGCTCGTTATGTCGCCGAAAACTATGACGCCCTGCCGAAGCCGTTTCGACGCTATGCGGTGGGCCAGGTTTGGCGCAACGAAAAACCGGGGCCTGGCCGGTTCCGTCAATTCACGCAGATGGACGCCGACAGCGTTGGCGCGCCCGCGCCCCATGCCGATGTGGAATGCGTCGCCATGCTGTCGGCGGCGATTGAGGCAGCGCTTGAGCCGGCGGATCTTGGCCCCGGCGGTTACGTCATCCGATTTAATGATCGCAATGTGCTGACAGGCCTGTTGGACGCTATTGGCGTTGACGAAGAGCGTGATGCAGAAAAGAAACTGGGTGTCTTGCGCGCCATGGATAAGCTCGATCGTCTGGGAACGGACGGCGTGCGTTTGCTGCTCGGCGAGGGGCGCAAAGATGAATCCGGTGATTATACGGAAGGGGCTAACTTAAGCGACGCCGCGATCGATCGTGTTATGGATTTCATGGCGGCGACGGCGAGTACAAATGCCGCGACTTGCGATCGCCTGGCGGACCTTATCGGCGGGTCTGAGGCGGGCGCTAAAGGCGTCGAGACCTTGGCCACGATGAGCGCGCAGCTTTCCGCCATGGGGCTTGATGAAACCCGCGCGGTGATTGACCTCTCCGTCATACGAGGATTGGAGTATTATACGGGCCCCGTTTTTGAAGGCGAGCTAAACGCAGATTTGAAGGACCCGAAAGGACGACCCGTCCGGATGGGCTCGATTGCGTCCGGCGGTCGATATGATGGGCTGGTGAAACGATTTAAAGGCGTGGAGGTGCCGGCGGTCGGCGTTTCCGTGGGCGTCTCGCGCTTATTAGCGGCCCTTGAACTTTTACAGGGTGATGCCGCTCAAAACGCTGGGCCTGTTATTGTTCTCGCTCTCGAAAAAGATCAGATGGCGGCCTATCAGGAAATGGCGGCGGAATTGCGTGCGGCTGGGATAAGGGCCGAAGTTTATCTCGGCGGCGCGAATTTTGCGAAACAACTAAAATACGCCGACAAACGACGAGCGCCCATCGCTGTTATTCAGGGTGAAGATGAGCGCGCCCGTGGCGAAGTGACGGTAAAAGATTTGGTCCTCGGCGCAAAAATGTCGGCGGATATCAAAGACAATACCGAATGGCGCGAAGGCCAACGGGCGCAAGTGACGGCGCCGCGCCATGAATTGGCGGCGGTCGTTAAACAGGTGTTATCGTCATAATGTTTGGCGCAAGACCTCCGGAAATTCCCGACGTTCTTTCCAAGCGCATGCCTGGCGTGCACTTGCCGAAGTTAAAGGTGAGCCAGGCGGTTCTGCCTTCTTACCGTTATGTCGATTTATGGCGGGCGGTTGAAGCGGCCTTTCCACCGAAAGCGGCGCGGCTTGAATATGAGTCCTTTGTGGACCTCACCGTGCTCCTGTCACCAAAGCAAAATCAGCACGACGTCAGGCCCACGACCACAGCGAAGCGAACCACCTGGCCAACGGCGCCAGAAAAAGAGGTCAGCCTGCCGACGGGCAGTTTTTGGACCTATGAAAACGCCGATGACGGCCCCGCAATTATTCGTTTGCGCTATGATGAATATCGCGACAAAGCCATTTTGGAAATCGCCAGCAATGACCCGGCGGTTTGCGATAGCGCGAAAGACCAAATCCTTCGGCGCAGCGTCACGGATTCCATTTACAAAAAGCGAACCCTGCGCATCTCCTATGAAGCCGGGAAGACCGATGAATATGGGGATATGGAGAAGGCTGAGCGGTTACAGGTTTTGTTCCACGCGCAACCGCCCGTGCCGGCGGAGAGTTTTATTGTCGAAGACGACTTCAAGAAAATGTTGCATCGGAACATTGTTGATCTCCACGACAATCGCGAGATATTGTCCGAATTAGGGGTGCCGATACGTCGGGGGGTGTTGATGTTTGGCCCGCCGGGAACCGGCAAAACCCACGCCTGTCGCTATTTATGCGGCACGATGCCTGACACGACGAAGATCTTCGCCACGGGCAATGCTCTCGCGCAGATCGCGGCGATCTTTTCCATTGCGCGGCTATATGCGCCGACGGTCCTTTTCCTGGAGGATGCTGATCTTATCTTCTCGTCGCGGGATATTAATCACCATACGGGGCTTTTAGCGGAACTACTTGACCAGATGGATGGGTTGCGCCGTAATGACGAGATCGGGGTTGTGATCACCACGAATTCATTGGAACGTATCGAATCGGCGATCAAAGATCGACCTGGCCGCATCAGTCAGTGTGTTTATCTTGGGCCACCGAATAAAGCCTTACGCAAACGGTATTTGTTGGAATATCTAAAGGACTATGATCTTTCATCCTTGGATATCGATGCGGTGACCGAGATGGGCGACGGCGCCACCCAGGCGTTTTTGCGCGAATGGGTCTTTCGGGCGGTACAGATTGCTTCAGAAAAGAATGATACGGTTGACGCCTCCCGCGTTTTGAATGACGCCTATTTCGACGAGGCCCTTGATGAAATGCGGCGATACGCCCATGAATTTGGCGATCGGGTAATCGGTTTTAAGCCAGCGACAATCTAGTCCGGTAGTCCGGCGTGAACGAACGAGATGAGGAGTAGCGATTAAAATGAGAATACTTCAATTGCTGACGGCTATCAGTACAGCATCGATCGTATCCATGGCGTTCGCCAGCGCGCAACCGCTTGAGGATCTTGCGCAGGAAGCCGCCGCGCGGATTATTCATGACAGCGTCATCGCTCTCGATACTCATGTTGATGTTCCTTTGAATTACGCCACCCATGAGGCGGACCCTGGCGGCTTTACCTCTCTACAAGTCGATTTGCCCAAAATGCGGGCCGGGGGCTTAGATGCGGCGTTCTTTATTGTTTACACGCCTCAGGGACCGTTGACGCCCGAAGGATATGCGGCAGCGGCTGATATCGCTCGCACCCGACTTGACGCGATTACCAGAATGGTCGGCGCGTATCCGAAGGAAATTGCGATGGTGCGTAACGCCCGTGATGTGGCGCGTATCGTCAAATCCGGTCGGCGGGCGGCGCTCATCGGTATGGAGAATGCATTCCCATTACATGACGCCGTAGATCAACTCGATCTGTGGCATGCGGAGGGTGTGCGTTATGTCGGCATCACCCATTTTGGCCATAACCAATTTGGCGATTCTTCCAACCCAAACCCCGCGCTTGGAGATGAGGAAGAAAAATATGGCGGCTTGTCGGACAGGGGACGTGACCTTGTAAAAGAATTAAATCGATCGGGTATCATGGTGGATGTCTCCCATTCGGGAAAAAAAACCATGATGCAGGCCGTGGCGATGTCTGCGGCGCCGGTAATCGCGTCCCATTCCGGGGTGAAGGCGATCGCTGATTCGGCGCGTAATCTGGACGATGAACAATTAAGCGCCCTCGCGGAAAACGGCGGGGTTGTGCAGATTGTAGCCTTCGACAATTACGTAAAGCCGTTCACGGAAATGCAGCTCAGCTTTCGCGATGAGTTGCGCCGGGAATTGGGGTTGGAGACCGCCGATCAGCGTGCGGCTGCGACCCCTGAGGTCCGCGCAGAATATGAGGAAAGACTCAACGGCATGTGGAAGATCGAACGCCGTGCGAATGTCGGTAACCTCGTCGATCATATCGACCACGCTGTGAAAGTCGCCGGCATCGATCATGTCGGGATCGCCTCTGATTTTGATGGCGGCGGCGGTGTCGTTGGATGGGAGAACGCCAGCAAGACGTTAAACGTCACGCGAGAGCTTGTTCGCCGAGGGTATACGGAAGAGCAAATTCAAAAGATATGGAGTGGGAATCTCCTACGGGTCATGCGCGACGTCGAAAAAACCGCCGCAGCATTGCGTAAAGCGCCAGCGCCTGAATAGCGGTACGTCTGCCCATTAGGGGGCGGTGAGGGTCGTTATTTCTTACGTTTGTAATGCTCGATGACGGGGCTAAAATCCGTCTTCGCACTAAGGCGCATAAACGCGTCGAACGCCTTCAAATCGAAGCTCTGCCAATCCTTGATGTTGAAGCACCCTTTTTGAAATTTAACGCCGCTTAAGGTTTCTTTCGCTGTCGCCGCGACGTCGGCATTGGCGTACATCACCATGGAATGCACGGTGAACCCGGACTTCGTCAGCGCCAAGCCATATTTAAAAATGTCTTGCTCATTGTAACAAAGCGCATTCTTCGCGCCCATGATCGCGCCCGGCGCTTCTTCAACCGATTTGTCATGGCGCAGAATGATCGCCCGCAATTGTGCCGCGAAATCCTGTTCTTCGCCTTGTAGCTCATCAATAAAAGACGCCATGGTTGACAATCGCCTCCCTTGTTTGATGCGTTAGCCTATCGCCGTTTCCCCCATGAGAACACCGCCGCGCACGCCGTCGAACACATATTGCGCCGACAGCGCCATGAGGAGCATGCCCAGAAGACGGGTGATGGCGTTCATGCCGGTGCGTCCCAAGGCTTCGCCGATGCGGCTCGCAAAATTCATCATCAAGACTGCGATGGCGAGCACAACCACGGCGGCGCTAATCGCGGCCGCGCGTTCAGGCGTCGTTTTGGTCGGTCCCATAAGGAGCATCATGGTGGCAATGGCGCCTGGCCCCGCGAGCATCGGGATCGCAAGCGGGAAGAACGCGATATTCTCCCGGGCCGAGGCTTTGGGCCCCGGTGTCTTGGCTTGGGTCTCGGAATCCGGGTCGAAGAACATGCGATAGCCCATGATGAAGAGGATCACCCCCATGGCGGCGCGAAACGCCGCCTGGGTGACGCCCAAATGATGGAGGAGCGCCGCGCCCGCGAAGCCAAAAAAGCCCAAAATAGCCGCGGAGTAGAGGGACGCCTGGATGGCGATTTTCAACCTGTCCGATCCGCTGTCCTCCCGGGTGAGCGCCGCAAAAATCGGCGTCACCAGGATCGGGTCGATCATGATGAACAGCGTCACAAAAGCGGTCGCAAACGGGGTGAGAAATGCGTCAAGCATGGAAGTCACAACAATAATGAATGAAAACAGCGGGTTAGATGATCGATAGGTGATCGGTCATGGTCAACGCATTCGGTTGCGTCCGATCTGCCTCTCTCTCTCTCCCTTCCTCTGGGCCAGGGTTGGTCAAGTTGCAAGGCCCCATTAGCGCCTCGCCTGCTACAAGCGGTTGAAAAATCAGCGATTGAGCGTCGCGGCGGCACAAATCGCCTTTCATCGTTATTTGCGTGCTTTCATGCGTGCGTGTTGCAGAAAAGTTGGTTAATGTGGTCAAACGAGGTAGGATTTTGGTCATTCGAAGGGTGACCGGATCCTTTTATGAAGCCGCCAGGGGAGCGCGCGTTATGCATGCTGCTGATAAGTTTTTGAATTCCATCACGAAATTACGGGCAGGCGCCAAGCCGGTGGGGCTTTGCGCGGCGCTCATGTTGGCGGCGGGCTGCGCCTATCAGGAAGAAGCGCCTCGTTTTGATATCACAGCGGCTGCCGAAGCCTCTGGCGCGGAACATCGCTACGCAAGAACGGAGGGGTTACCGGCCCCACGTCAGGTGATCGCCGCAACGGACGCCCCGCTTGAATTGGGCGAGTTTTCCGGGATCGAAGCAGCGCGGTATGCGCGCAGTATTTATCCCGCCGCCGTCGCCGAGCAATTCGACGGCAATTGCGAGGGCAATATTACGATCGCCCATGATGAATCCCTCATCGATATTGCTGATTTATGCGATGTGCCGTTCTCCCATCTGGTTCAATTTAATCCGGGTCTGAACAATCCCTATTTCGTTCAAACCGGCAGCTTGGTCGCTGTGCCGTCAGGCATCAATTTGAATGGGAACGCCGCCGCGCTCGAATTGATGCGCGAGATCGCGGACGCTTACACGGTTAAGCCCGGTGATACGGTCCAGAACGTCGCCTATCGCCACAATATGGAAGCAGAACACCTATTGGTGATGAACCCCGGCATCGTCGAAGCGCGCGCTACGCTGAAGCCAGGCGCCACCTTGTGGCTACCGGCGCCGGATAAGCTCACCCTCGGTGGTGGAATCTCGCAACATCCAACGGGGCGGTCCGCCGCGCCATCATCGGCGCCATCCCGCGCTGTAACCCGAGCTATACCAAGCATCCCACCATCAGCTGCGGCGCGTCTCGCTCCTTCATCTGGGTGGGAGATTGAAGCTGATCTTTACATTGATGACTCAGGCGAGGGCGCCTACGACATCGTGAAATCCCACATGCCGTATAATTTAAAGCCAGTGACCGCGTCGACACCGTCGAAGCGCTCGCGGGTAAAGCCGAGCCTATACGTCAGTAAGACCGCCATCCGCCCGGGCGAAACGGTTGTTGTGTCGGTGGACTCTTTGAAGGCTGGCACGCCGGTTACATTCTACCGCGGTCGCTCGGCCGCTGACCGCGACACGCCGCGCACCGTGACGGCTGACGCCAATGGCGTTGCGTCTTATCGCTACGAGGTGCGCAAAGGAAAGTCCGATATCGGCGGCGTAATTTACAAAGCGCAACGCGGCGATACGGGGGAGACCCTATATAGCGAACGTGTCGGTGTTGTCCGTCTGCAAGCTCCAGAAGACCTACTCTTCGCAGACGACGAGCCGGAAGAAGAGATCGATGATGAAGAGGTTTCTGACATCGACGAATAAAGCGCGTACCGCGTTTAGAAAACGAATTTTGAGAAAAGGCTCCTCTCTGGAGCCTTTTCTTTTTTGAGGCGTTTGTCGCTATAGATTAACGCAGGCGTTAATGCTCGAGATCGAATTCCCCTGTTAACAGAATTGTCTTAGACAAGCCCCAAGATAAACCATGGCGGGTCCGTCTTACCGACAGGAACGCCGTCGCAGGATAGGATTTAGGGCCCGATGAAAATCACGGTTATTTCGCCGAATATCTCTGAGAATATGTCGGGCGAGGCGATCAAAGCTTTTCAGTATGTGAAGCATTTGACCAAAATCGGCGCAGATCTGACGATCATCAGCCATGCGCGCAGCCGGGGGCAATTCGAAGAGGCTTCGCCGGGCGCCCGGGTCATTTTTATCGAAGATGATTTCTGGCAACGCAATATCTGGCGTACGGTCCTGTTTCGGCAAATGGTGACAATCCCCTTCTTCCGGCGGGTCAGGACCCTCGTGAAGGAATTGTCGGCCGAACACCCGGAGATGATTTTTCACTATCTCTGTCCGGTCTCGCCAATTTATCCGAGGATGCCGGTCAAGGGCGTGCGGAATATATTAGGGCCCCTCACGGGCAATATCTATTTTCCACCGGCTTTAAAATCCCGAGAGCCCTTTCGGTTAAAATGGCGTCGCGCGACCCACAAACCGGCGCAGGTTTTGCTGAAGCTATTCGCCGGCGATAAAGGAAAATTCGACCGCATTCTGATTTCCGGCGGCGCCCGCACGGCAGAGTCCTTGAAATGGGCCGGCGCCCGGGATGATCAGTTCCGCTATGTCATTGATTCCGGGATCAGCGATCGCATTATCGCCCGGCCCGCCATCCAACATGAAGGGCCGAATTACCGGTTTTTGTGCAACGGACGAATGGACCCCCATAAGGGTGTTGATCTCGCCGTGAGGGCCGTTGCGCAAACAAAGAAACCGATCACCCTTGATATCTTCGGCAAAGGCGACATGGAGGAAACCGTTCGTGCTCTGATTGAAGAATTAGGCGTGGGCGATCGCGTCACCATGCGCGGCTGGCTTCCATCGCATGACGATCTTCTGGATGAGATGATGAAATTTCGCGGGTTTGTTTTTCCCAGTATGTCGGAGGCAAACGGCATCGTCGTGCAAGAGGCGTTGGCGATGGGCCTGCCGGTGGTGTGTTTGAACTGGGGCGGGCCTTCGGTGTTGACCTCTGATGAGACCGCGCGGCGCATCGAGCCGACGTCGGACGAAGACATTGTCGCGGCCTTGGCCGAAGAGATGGATCGATTGGCGGAAGATCCAGCTCTAGCGACGCAGCGCGCGAGCGCTGGGCTTGATCATGCGCGGGCGCATTTCAGTTGGCCTGCGGTTGCGGATCAGTGGATCAGCAATTTCGATTAGATCGACGCACAGGCTCCGGGCCCCCGGGCGCTGCGCCATCCGTACTATCTCTTTAAAGAGGGATATATTTCGGCAGGAAGCCTTCCAGCTTACCGATGAACTTCTGAATTTTTTCGTCCGCTTCGGCTTCACTCGTGTCGTTGCTAATCGGGGTGATCACCCGCACCATTGCGCCATCGCCTCTTTTGCGTAACACAGCGTCGACAAGCAGATAGAATTTCATCACGAATTCATTGGCCATTTTCCGACCGCGTTGATCATACCAGTAGTAGACAAGCTGACGATTTGACCCGTTGGCGATGATCATCCGGTTATAGGCGAAAGGCCGCCCATCGCTTGCGCGCGTACGAACGATATCATGCTTTTCAATTTTCCAGCCGCCGCCCGGAATGCACTGGCGCGGGCTGTGCCATGACCGTCCATCGCGCTGCGCGGACAAGTACGCCATATAAAGATTGATGTATTCATCTTCTGGTGAGACGAGGTCGACGACAATCGTATCATCTGCGCCCAGGGTTTCGGCGACTTCCGCCGTTAGGGGGCGCAATGTTGATCGCCATCCTTCAAACTCCGACGGCGTTTTGGCGAAAAGCTCACGCTCGGGGATAGTCAGTGTCTCAACAGTGACAGTCTTTGAGATACCGATGAACGCGACCGAGACGATCGCGATCAGCCCCATCAAAACGGCGCCGCGCGGCTGTCCAGCGATAAGGGGCGCGGCGGTCGTTGGCGTCGTGCGGGGCAATTCAGGCGTGGCAAGGGCGTCGAGCGCGCTTTGCTTCGGCTTCGTGAAAAGCCCTAAGATCGCAATGACCCCGAACAGCGCGGCAAGGCAAAAGACAAAAACGACCCAGCCTTCAAAGAAGTGCAGCGCGCCTTCGGCATGCTCCGGCCCATAGGCCGCGACCAGGGCGCCGGTGGCGCCGATGCGAAAGCTGTTCATCAGAATAGTGATAGGGATGGTGGACAGCACGATGATCAGCTTGTGCCAAAAAGGCCCGCGATACATGTATCCCGCCATCACGCCAATGGAGACAAAAGGAAAAAGATAGCGAAGCCCAGAGCAGGCCTCTGCCACTTGTAACTTGTAATCGCCGAGGTCGATGACGTTGCCCGAAAGGAAAACGGGAATGTTCATCATCTCCAGCATGGCGACGCCCAGAACCGAGGACATCAGCTGGAAGTTCCAGGAAAGGACGGTGATCGCCCAAAAAGGCGGCGGCACTGCGAAGAATAAAAAGCCCACCGGCGCGGCAGTGGTGCGCAACAATGATAAACCGCCGAACGCCGCGACCATCCCGGCGATGCAGGTCACCAAGCCTAAATGTTGAAACAGGTAAATGCTCGTCATCCGGCCCAGCACAAGGGACAAAAGCCCCGCGACAATAATCGCTAAGCCGACCCATGACGGCGCACCGATGCTGTCTTTAACGACGTCTCGATTGGTCCAAACTAACCAGGCGGAGATGAGGGGAATGAAGTAGCTGTGGCTTAACTCTTCTTGTTTGCCCCAGCGATACCAGAGATTGGCGATCGGATCGGCGAACAGAACGAGCAGAATAAGAACAGCGCCGCCAAGGAGCGCCCATGTCAGGCGGTCTTGAGACCCAAGATGAAACATCGGTGAGCGATCCGCAGCGACCATGCGAAACTCCTTAACGGCCAATCCCAATATGGGGCCCAATTAGGCCCACTCAAGGACGGGATGACCAGCGAACGACCCCGTCATTACAGTATCATGCAATATTTGTTCAACTCACAGGGGACCGCTTGAGACAGAATTCTTGTCGCCATCCGTCCGTGAGTGACGGGAACAAATGTCATAGCCGAGAAGTGGTATCGAAATAGAAAACGGCGGCCCATCAAACGATAGGGCCGCCATCTAGGCTTTCCACTAAAGGGCGCTATCCCGCTATTCAGGTATCTGCAGCTTCGGCGGATCGATGGTTATTGTCGTTTTCGCGGGGCTTTCTCCGCGCATAAAGGCTTCCATCGCCGCCTGCACCTCAGGGGTCGTCATGAACAGATTATGGCCAGCGTTGACCACGGTGACATGCGCGGCATTCCGAAGCCCAGCGGTCGCCGCCCGTTGTTCAGCCGGGTACGTGCGCCCATCCAAGGTTCCCGTCAGCACCAGTGTCGGCGTCTCGGCGACAGGATCCTCTCGAAAAGCATCACCAAGATCGAGGTCCATGAGCTCTTCGATAACATGGGGCATCGGGAAATTAAGGGCCTCGCCTAAAAGCGAGGATTTTGCCTCCTGTCGGATCCGCCGCAGCCGCGCTGGACTGATCCCCGATGCCCTGTCCATGGCGAGGGACATGGCGCGCCATGTAATGGGTTCATCTGGGGTGACAACGAAGCGCAGAATTTGAGCGATTGGCGAGAAATCACCGTTGAAAGCGGCCAAGTATAACCCCACCAGCTGCGTGGCGCGGCCGGGATCGGCGATCATGGCGCTCGCCAACAATTGCATATCGCGTCGGTGGAATAAGTAGGAATCGTTCAGGAGGACGGGTTCTTCTTCCAATCGCTGATGAACGGCGGCGATGATTTCCGGCAGGTCATTGAAATTAAGGGCCGCGCCCAAGCGGTCAAAGTAGGCATCCGTTTCGGCCGGCGATTTCACCGTCTGATCGAGGCCTTCAACACTCGCGATGATGACCCGGTCCAGCTTTTCCGGCATGGCCTTAATGGCGGCGAGGGCGAGGTGGCTGCCGTAAGAGATGCCCCATAAGCTCAGGCGTTCGGCGCCAAGATGGGCCCGCAAGAGATCAAGATCAGCGACGCTTTGCGTGGTCGTGTACCCTGCCAGATCAATACCGTTTTCTTTCCAAAATGCAGCGCATTCGCGGACGCTTTGCCGCTGCAGGTCGACAAACGTCTCATCGCTCAGCGGTGTCGTCGCGGGAAGAGTAACAGAAGAACGGCATGGCGGCGGCGTATCGGATTGGCCGGCGCCCCGTTGATCGAACGCGATGACATCGCCGAAGGCGCGCATGGCCATGAAAAGGGGGAAGCGTGGCCCCTTGGCGGTACCGATGCCAGAGCCCCCTGGCCCGCCGGCGAGGTAAACGATTGGCGGCCCTTGCTTGTCGCCCGTTGCAGGAAAACGCACATAGCGAAGGGAAATCGTCTTGCCGCTTTTGACATCGTGGTTTTCTGGCGCGGTGAACACCCCTTCGATTGCGGCGACGGTCTTGCCGTCCCGTGTCTCGAAATCGATGGGCGTCTCGTTCGCCACTTGGCGAACGGATTGCCGTTCCGTTTGCGCTGAAATTTCTGCTGCGTTGACGGGCGCGTTGTTGGCGCAGGCGGCAAGGATAAGGTTGGGCAATAAAATTGTCAGGCAGGCGGTCGTCATGCGGCGCATGTCTAAGTCTCTCCTAAAATGGCTTCTCGGCTCATATGCGGCGGATCGCCGAGAAAGCGCCGCTTAGGTTCGGCGGACGGCCGGGTTTTCTCGGCGAGCGGCCGGTGTTGATTGGCGCGCGCCGTTTAGTTTCGGTCTATGGTTGGGCGATGATCATCCCGTCCAGATTGCCGCTTTTCATTCTCCTATTCTATATTGCCGTGTCGGCGCCGGCCCATGCTTTTGATTTGGCTGGGGCGTTGATCGGGCCCGTGACCGTTTGTCCTGATTTAGGGGAAGACGCGCCGCCCGATTTTCGCGGCGCGCAATGTCGTGAATTGCCCACTCTCTGGGCGGTGGATCCGCAAGGCGCCAGCCTGTGGGTGCGCGGGGTTCTCGCCCCGGCTGAAGACCGCCTTCCGACAGAAGCGCCCTTAGGGCTCTTCCTCTCTGGAAAGGCGTCGAGCGCGGTTTGGTTTAACGATGTCTATTTAGGATCGAATGGAACTCCATCTGTTTCGCCGGCCGCGGAAGTCGCCGGACGAATGGACGCCGTTTTTTACACGCCGCGCGCACTGGTACGCGACACCGAACGCGACGGGCCGAATGTGCTGGTGCTAAAGCTCTCCTCCCACAAAGGGTGGATGCGTCTGGCGACGCCGATCCATGGCGCGCGCCTCGGCGCCTACACAAATCCGACCCGGCTGATTTTCTCGGTATACTGGCCGTCGGTGTTGACCTTTGGCGTTTTCATCATTGGCGCCTTGTACTTCGGTGCGATGTCGCTGCGGGAGAGGGCAGCTGTTGCTCGTGGAGCAAAGGCGCAAAAAACTCTCTCGCATGACGACATCGCTATCGAACGAAAAGGCGCTGCGCCATGGTTGGTTTGCGTTCTCTCATTAATGGCGGCCGGTCAGTTGATGTCCGAGGTCTCCCGTGGGCTCTTCGCCTACGCCTATCCGTTTCATGATATCCGGCTCCTGCTGATTTTGATGTTTTCAACCGCGTTTGGGATCACGCTTGCCGCCTATGCCATTCAGCGATATGCGCCCAAACGGCCAAATGCGCTGTTAGCGCTCGTTACCGGTGCAACTCTTCTGGGTGTTTTCTTGGCAAAAGGATTTGACTCCAAATCCCTGTTGGCGGTCTTCATCCCCACGAGCGGCGCCGTCGTCATGTTAGCGAGTTTAGTCATTCGTAAAAGGAGCAGCATTCCTGACGGCGCTGGCGCGCTCGCGGCTGCGATCGCTTTATTGCCCATCATGATTATTTGGCGTCCATTCCAATTTCTAGACGCCTTTTTCTTCTACACGATCGCCGCGGTGTTGTTGTTCCTTTTTGTGCGGGAGGTGCAATTGTTGGCGGCGGCGCAGGCAGGGCGTTTAAAAGAGGCCGCTCGCGCCGAACGATTGGAGCGCGCCCTCGCCGCCGTGGAGCGCAAAAATGCGCCCGTTTTAATTACCCTAAAAGACGGCTCGCGAACCCTGCGCACGCCCGCCGCCGAGATCATCGCCTGCAGCGCTGCTGATGATTATGTTGACGTACGTCTAAGCGGTGGGCGGAATGTGCTCCATAGTGGATCACTTGCTGATCTGGAGGCCGTTTTTTCCGATCAGTTGTCCGATCAGTTCTTGCGCGTTCATCGATCCCATTTGGTCAACACGGATTATATCCGCCGGTTAAAGCGGGAAAAAAATGGCGGCGGCAGTTTGCATGTCGCCGAAGGCGATCCATTGAGAGTGAGCCGTCGCATCATGCCGCGGGTAAAGGCGGCGTTGACGTCAAATGATCAGGAAACGGCGCAATAAAAAACCCCTTACCGCAGCAATTGCGGTAAGGGGCCCAAACCCGGAGGTTAAAAAAGTCTATTCGGGGTTAGCAGGCGAATGCTCCACCGACAAATTCAAGAGATTGATCATCGCCATCGGGTCGCCGGCTTCCAACGCCGCCGAAGCGCCCATGGCGTCAATCAAGGTGATCGGGGAGGATGGGGCGATGCCGACAGACAAAGCGCCGCCATCGGCCACAAAGTCAGCAAAGCTGGTGATGTAGCCGGCCGCGGGTGGAATTGGACCGGCAAGGCTCGGTCCGACGACGCGCATCATGGAGGAGATGGCGATACGGGCTTCTTCCGGCGTGGAGTTTCTGAACGCCGCTGTTGACGGATCATCCTCCGGCGCCAATTTCGCAAAACCGGTCAGTAACGCGAAGGTCTTATCGATACCGCCGGCGTCTTTCAGGGTGATCTTATAGTCCGACAACGCCGCATCGCCAGCGAAGGCCGCGCCCAGCGCTGACCAATCGCCGGTAATTTCTGCAGGCGCCGCCTCAACGATCTTATCGTAGACAGGCAGGACGCCACCCATCTCAAAGATAAATTCGCCAAACCCGTCGATATCGGCCAATGCGTCGGTCGTCAGGGCCCCGGTTGCGGGATCCCAATTTGCGACTGTGTCAGCATCAAACGAAATCGTTTCCACACCGGCGTCTTTTAGAACCTGGAGAGTTTGAGCGATTTGATCGACGGAAGCGTCAGCGTTTCCGTCAGCACTCTCTCCGGTGGTTTCTCCTGGGGCCTCAAGAGCGGCCATCGTTGATATTTGTTCTAATAACGGTCCGATGTAGTAGGTGGCGCCTTTTGTACGCCAATGCATCGTTGACGGAATAAGCCATTGGCTTTCGGAGAAGTTGATCTCTGATTCATCAACTGTCACGAGCGGTGCGCCTAACAAGGTTTGACGTTCACCTTTTGCGCGCATCACGCCGTAATCGACAACATCCGTTTGCGTCATGGGCGGCAACGCACCCTTTGCCAATGCTTCATAGAGACCAGCAAAGCGGCCATTTTCATAGGCGATGAGATCGTATTGAATCGTCATGTCGAGCTCTACGGGCTTCCCCTCTGAGCCGTCGACACGTTCTGTGGGTTCTGACGATTTGATGGAAACATCTAAGTCTTCCATCGCAAGATACCCCAAATCCCCGCGGTTATAGTCACGGCCGCCGTAGAATGGCGCACTGAATGACATTTCGGATTTAGCGGGCCCGGTCTGGTAGGATAACGTCGCCACCGTATCTGTCACGACATATCGATCCAAGGCAAAAGCCCGGCTCTGCGCCGATGCCATGGCAATCAGATCCATGAAGAGGGCGGCCACATCGGTGTCGTCCGTGGCTACAGCATTGTCAGGTGTCGCGTCTTTTTCCGGCGTATCAACGGCGAAAACTGTCAGACCATCAATAATCAGGCTGCCCATTGAGAAATCGTATTTTTCAACAATGGTCTCAAAGTCTTCGCTAGTGATGGTTTCGTCGTCGGTCACGCCTTCAAGAGCGTCAACCATACCCTCGGCAACCGTGTTGGAAAGGTTTTCCTGGAATTTGTCCAATCCATAGATGGAGACCCCTTTTCCTTCTAAACGGCTCGCCAATAATGCACCGGCGTCGCCAGTATTCTCGTTAGCTAGTGCTTCCGGCGATAGGCCCCAAAAGCGCAGCTGGTCTATCTTTAATCCGATATCGCTGTCAGGCCCCGCGATCACCACATCTTTCGCGACACCGGCGCTGCTGATGCTGCCAGCGTTGATGGCGAGGATGCCGTCAAATTTGGCGTTCACAGCGGCGAAGGCTGCTTCAACATCGGCCTTTTTCGCGGCCTTTGCTGACGGCCGTTTTTTTGCGGCCTTCTTTAGGGCCGCGATTTCGCTGGCGTCATTCGTTTCACTGAGCGCAGCTTCTACAATGGCGCGAGTGTCCTGCTGGGCGGCCGCCTGTGCGCCCTGCATGCCGGCAACGCCGTTGAGCACGAGAGCTGTCGCGCAAACGCTAGTGAAAAAATTCTTTACGGTCATGGAAATCCCCTGAAAGCTAACAACTTGTTCCTTAGAGGGGATATCGGCGCCGCCCACAACAACGTGAACGAGAATGGCCGCTATATGACGGTTTTGTAAGAATTTATGCGCGAAGCGTTGAAAAACCTAAAAGGTACCACTGAGCGAAAAGCGCAAATTCCCGCCATTATTTAAAGTGCGGAATTCGTTGAACGAAGGATCGTTAAAGACGCGTGATCCGTTAAAAACGTCGCGTTCGCGGAACCTTGTTGAATTCGTAATGTCGTCGATATCAACGCGCGCTTTTATCCCCTTAATCCAGGTGGTCTCAATAAAGGCGCCAATCTCAGGGTTTAGATCAAATCGAGTGATTTCATCTAAGCCAAAGCCAAATTCTTCGCTGTTATCGCTGATGTTCCACCCCCAACTGAATTTATAGTTCGGAACGTCTTGGCGGAATTCGACTTCATACAAACGATCGGGTTGAAACGAAAATGACCGATCTTGACCGGTGACGGGGTCAGTAACGGAAGAGCGCCGTTCGGTGAAACTCGCCTCAACACGCGAGTTACTCAGTCCGATCCAATCTAGTGGTGCGGTCAAATCAATGCGCCCGCCATAGATTTGTCCATCGCCGATATTGCCCGCGACTTCGACAATCCCATCCAAGGGTAAGAGGTCCTCGACATCTTGAATGTAGTTGAAAAACCCGGTGATCTCGACCACGCCGATCGCGCCGAACCGGCGTTCAAAAGAGGTTTCAACGGTCCAGCTTCTTTGGGGTTGTAAATCCGGATTGCCGAAATCGACGTCTTCGTCATCAAAATTCACGCTACTGACGAAATCACCGAAAGATAACTGTCCAACTTCCCGTTCTGCAGAAAACCGCCATTGACTTACCGAGGTTGGAGAATAGGTCAGGGTGAGGGATGGTTTCGGATAGACAAAAAAACGGGAGTTTGCGTTATCGCCAGATTGGGCGATGCGCGACACTTCAAAGGCAAACCCAGCATCAAGTTTTAAGTTTGGCGATAAGGCCCAACTGTCATTGAGAAAAACCTCACCGCGCAGTTCGCTAACGCGCGTGTTCACGCCATTGATATCTTCTTGGACGAGGTTACCCGCGCCGTCATCCACGAGAAGGGTCGCTTCGCTATCGATAAAGTTCTGGGCGATCTCTCCACCGAATTGGATGGAGTGGCCCTGCCACCCTTTCCAATCGAATTCGGCGCGGCCGATGGTTTCGCCCTCTGTCTGATCAGAGAGGAACAATGACTGATCGCTCGCGCCGATGGCAGGGGTAAACTCAAAACCATTTTCGGTGTCATTGATCGTACGGCTGAAAAGGCCGATGACTTTCACACCGAAATTATTGGAGAACGCATGTTCGTAATCCGCACCGATCTCATATTCGAATTCGTCATTTGGTCTGGAGAAAAGGGCTAAATCCGGCCCGCCCGTTTGCAAAAACCGTGTCTCGAGGGTCGTGCTACGCCGCGTAAAATACTCAGTTTCCACATTAAACCGGGCAATATCGCCATTCGCAAAACTATGTTCCAGCTTTAAACTGCCCGCCCCGCCGGCGGCGCGGAATGTGCCATCCCGTGTGCGTTGTTCGTCATCGTCGTCAAAACGGGTGATGGCTTCCGCGCCAACAGAGCGCAACGAAATACCGAACAATTGTGCGCCGATTGTGTACTTGGTGCCGCGAAGACGCCCTGAATAGAAAATTTCGCCGCGAGGTCGAATGCCGCCCTGGGGGACGCGCTGAACCAGAGAAAATTCCCATGGGGAGGGTTCTCTTACGCCTTCTTTGCGGATGACATTCACGACAACGGCCTGACCCGCCACGTCGAGCCCGCCGGTGCCGCCGCGGATCAGTTCAATGTACGCGACACTGCCGGCGCCGATCCGTGTAAGAATTTCATCTAGGCTCGCGGATTTCGTGGACGGGCGCTGACCGTCGATCAACACGTTGCCCGCGGCGCCGCCGAAGCCGCGCACATCATCGCCGCCATCCACGGAAAATCCCGGCACCCGCGCCACCATGTCGAGGGCGGTGATGGGGTTGAACTGGGTAAAATAGCCCGGCTTGTAAATCACTCGCGCGCCAATGGTGCAGGAAAGTTCACCGGGCGCGCATACGCTCTCATCAGATGCGCCTGAACCCGCGTCTGCCACAGGGCCGTCTTGCGCGTGGGCGCCGACAGCCGCAAGACTGACCCCGCTAGCCAGGAGAGCGTGCAAGCGAAAGCCGTTCGGAACGCGACAGGGCTTACCTCGGAAGCTCATGAATAATCCCCTAATCTTTTTCTCACGCGCAGGGGCCGCTGATTGCGCCGGGCCCCTGCGCGTGAGCTTGTGCTACTTATCTTATTTATTGGGTCGGTTTGTTACACTTGTCACACGCCCCGCCAACCCCTGCGTCATCACAAACACGGGACCATGGAATGCAGCAATGGCGTTAATGGAGCGTTGTTAACGGGGGGGTGGTCGATCGAGGCCGTCAACCCGCCTTGGGTCAATCGGTGATGCAACCAAAAGATCGCGAAAAAAAGGGCGGCCATCGGGGCCGCCCTTTTCAATTCGCTTGTGGCGAGTGGCTTACATCATGCCGCCCATACCGCCCATGCCGCCCATATCAGGCATTGCAGGGGCGCCGCCAGCGTCTTTCTTTGGCGCTTCGGCGACCATGGCTTCCGTCGTGATGAGGAGGCCAGCGACGGAAGCGGCGTCTTGCAACGCGGTGCGGACAACTTTCGCTGGGTCAATGATGCCCGTTGCGATCATGTCGACATATTCTTCCGTCTGCGCATTGTAGCCGAATTTCGCGTCGTTCTGCTCGAGGAGCTTACCGACAACGATGGAGCCTTCGCCGCCGGCGTTGCCGACGATCTGGCGAACCGGGGCTTCGAGCGCCTTGCGGACGATCTGAACGCCAGCGGTCTGGTCAGCGTTTTCGCCAGCCACGCCTTCCAGCGCTTTCGTGGCGTAAAGAAGCGCCGTGCCGCCGCCTGGGACGATGCCTTCTTCAACCGCAGCGCGGGTTGCGTTCAGGGCGTCATCAACGCGGTCTTTGCGTTCTTTCACTTCGATTTCCGTCGCGCCGCCGACTTTGATCACGGCAACACCGCCAGCGAGTTTCGCCAGACGCTCTTGCAGTTTTTCGCGATCATAATCAGAGGACGTGTCTTCGATCTGACGACGGATCTGGCTCGTGCGTGCTTCGATGTCGTCTTTGGCGCCGGCGCCGTCGACAACCGTCGTGTCGTCTTTGTTGATGACGACTTTCTTCGCCGTACCAAGCTGATCGAGGGTGACGTTCTCAAGCTTGATGCCGAGATCTTCGGAGATCACCTGACCGCCGGTCAGAACCGCGATGTCTTCGAGCATTGCTTTACGACGATCGCCAAAGCCAGGGGCTTTAACCGCAGCGATCTTCAGGCCGCCGCGCAGCTTGTTGACAACAAGGGTCGCGAGCGCTTCGCCTTCAACATCTTCAGCGATGATGACGAGGGGGCGAGAGGACTGAACAACCGACTCAAGAAGCGGCAGCATGGATTGCAGGTTGGAAAGCTTCTTCTCGTGGAGAAGAACATATGGGTCTTCCAGCTCAGCGACCATTTTGTCCGCATTCGTGATGAAGTACGGGGAGAGGTAACCGCGGTCGAACTGCATGCCTTCAACAACGTCAAGCTCGGTTTCGGCTGTCTTGGCTTCTTCCACCGTGATGACGCCTTCGTTGCCGACTTTTTCCATCGCCTGAGAAATCATCTCGCCGATTTCTTTTTCGCCGTTGGCGGAGATCGTTCCGACCTGAGCGATTTCAGAAGAGGCGGCGATTTTCGTGGAGCGGGATTCAATGTCGCCGACGATTTTGCCAACCGCGAGCTCGATGCCGCGCTTCAGGTCCATCGGGTTCATGCCAGCGGCGACGGCTTTTGCGCCTTCGCGGACAATCGCCTGGGTCAGAACCGTGGCGGTCGTCGTGCCGTCACCGGCGACGTCGTTCGTTTTCGACGCCACTTCGCGCACCATCTGGGCGCCCATGTTTTCGAACTTATCTTCCAGCTCGATTTCTTTCGCGACGGTGACGCCGTCTTTCGTGGTGCGCGGGGCGCCGAAAGACTTTTCGATCACAACATTGCGGCCTTTCGGGCCGAGGGTAACCTTCACCGCATTGGCGAGGATGTCTACGCCGCGAAGCATTTTCTCGCGGGCGTCGACGTCAAATTTGACTTCTTTTGCAGCCATGTTTCGTAAAACTCCAATATTCTTTGTAAAGACGGGTCTGTTAGACGGGACGTCCTAAGGGGTTAGTCTTCGATACCGAGGATGTCAGACTCCTTCATGATGAGGAGTTCTTCGCCGTCGATTTTGACTTCCGTGCCGGACCATTTGCCGAACAGGATTTTGTCGCCGGCTTTCACGTCGAGGGCGACAACCTTGCCAGCGTCGTCACGGGCGCCCGCGCCCACGGCGATAACCTCGCCTTGCTGTGGCTTTTCCTTGGCGCTGTCAGGAATGATGATGGAACCGACTTTCTCGTCTTCCTCAAGGCGGCGGACGAGAACGCGATCATGGAGAGGGCGAAATGCCATATGTCTGAATCTCCCAATTGGCGATCTTGCTGTAATTTCAATTGCTTATGTTCGTCGATAATACCGGCGAACGCTGTTAGCACTCAGCTATAGAGAGTGCTGATGAGCGAGGTAGGAACTCTGGCCCGCGCCGTCAAGGGGCGCGCGCGGGCGCCCGACCGGTTTTTTTAAGCGCGAGACCAGTCGATGCCGGACCACAGGCGGAGGGCGCCGCCCAAGTCCCACGAAAGGATGCGTCCATCGTCGAGGATGGCGGCGCCCCAGATCGGCCTTTCATGTCCTTTGATGGTGTTCAGGGGCGCGCCGTTTTCGTCCCATAGTCTCAAGGTGCTGTCTCTGCTCCATGAGAGGATGCGTCCATCGTCGAGGATGGCGGCGCCCCTGACCGCGTCTTCATGCCCTTTAATGGTGTTCAGGGGCGCGCCGTTTTCGTCCCATAGTTTTAAGGTGCGGTCGTCGCTCCATGAGAGGATGCGTCCATCGTCAAGGATGGCGGCGCCCCAGACCGTGTCTTCATGTCCTTTGATGGTGTTCAGGGGCGCGCCGTTTTCGTCCCATAGTCTTAAGGTGTGGTCGTTGCTCCATGAGAGGATGCGTCCATCGTCGAGGATGGCGGCGCCCCTGACCCAGGCTTCATGCCCTTTGATGGTGTTCAGGGGCGCGCCGTTTTCGTCCCATAGTCTTAAGGTGCTGTCGGCGCTCCATGAGAGGATGCGTCCATCGTCAAGGATGGCGGCGCCCACGACCTCGCCTTCATGTCCTTTGATGGTGTTCAGGGGCGCGCCGTTTTTGTCCCATAGTCTTAAGGTGCTGTCTCTGCTCCATGAGAGGATGCGTCCATCGTCGAGGATGGCGGCGCCCCGGACCCAGTCTTCATGCCCTTTGATGGTGTTCAGGGGCGCGCCGTTTTTGTTCCATAGTCTTAAGGTGTGGTCGTCGCTCCACGAGAGGATGCGTCCATCGTCGAGGATGGCGGCGCCGTTGACCCAGTCTTCATGTCCTTTGATGGTGTTCAAGGGCGCGCCGTTTTCGTCCCATAGTCTTAAGGTTCTGTCGGCGCTCCATGAGAGGATGCGTCCTTCATCGAGGATGGCGGCGCCGTTGACCCAGCCTTCATGTCCTTTGATTGTCTTCAGGGGTGTTCCAAAGCCGCCAACAATTTCTTCGGTCAGGCGCTTATTCTGGGCGGCCCAATCCGTGGCTTCCGCACAAGCGCTAAGTGTGACGTCAGCGGCGTAAAGGCGCGCCGTGCCGAAGGTCGCCCCGGCGAAGCGGGCGCCGCCGGTGACGGCGTCGTGAAACCCGGCGCCCGTAAAATCAAACCCCGATAGATCGCACCCTGAAAAATCCACTTTCTGAAGGTTGGCGAAGCGGAAATCCGTTGCGGGGTCGAGGCCGGCGGCCTCCACAAGATCCGTGAACTTATCGCTTTTACAAGCCTTCACTCGGTCAATCGCGTTGAGCAAGGTGGTATTGTCGCTTTCCTTTTTAGCGCCGGCCTTGTTAGCACCGGAGGATGGCGACGGGTGATCGGTGTTCCCCGTCATCTGTTGTCGTCTTCCGACGAGAAAGGGGTTTCCTTTCGCGTTACAATCAATCGTTGGCGAACAAGCGTAATATACTGGTCCACCGCCTCATATTCGACGGGCGCGGCTGGTTTGGGGGCTTTCTTAAGACCGTCCCTTGCAAAGAGCCGTTCGATAACACTCTCTTCCTGGGAGGTCAGTTTGTTCTCAGACTCAATCGCTAAAAGCGACCCGTTGCACTGTTTAATGCGCATTTCAATGGTGATCTCGTCGCCTTCCTTGGCGTTCATGACGGTGAACAGAGGGTCCTCAAAAAAGGCGTGACCTTCAATGAAACCCGCCTTTTCCGGCGCGATTATGAACTGCGCCCTGGCGGCGGTGCCGCGACCGGTCAATGAATAAGGCGATGCAACCACGGGGCTTTTTAACCCGGCGCGTTTTTCAAAACTGATCGCGCTGCCCTTCGGCGCCGAAATCACCGCTGAGAGGCTCTTAAAAACAAAGGCGTAATCCATCCCGACAATCCGAAACCGCATAGCGTCAATCTCGAGGGAGGGTTGCAGATCATATCCCTGGTTGCAGGAAAGATCCGTAGACAGATTATCCGGCCGCCAAATGTAGTCAGGCTGCAGCGCGACGAGTTGGAGGTCAGTCGGAGGACCGCTGCTTTCACCAATCATACCAACGGTCGGCGAAGGCAACTCCGGCAATGGAAGCTCGGCAAAGCGCTTTTCGAACTCCGAAAAGCCACCGTCTCTGAACCAATTGGTCGAATCGGCTGGCACTGAAAATGCCCTCATCAGCATTGTGCAGTTTTCTTTTGAAAGATTCCCAATTCCGTCTGGACTTTTTTTTGCTGCGGATCGGCACTTGTAAAAATCACCCCGGACGTCTTTAAAGTAGCGCCTAACGGATTCGGCTCCGTTGAGAATCATTTCCGCGTGCACCGCAAATTGCGCCAGCCCTTTGAGTGAGGGTTCAAAGTACTTTCCTCGCGGCGCCTCGATCCGTTCGAGGCGCTCGCACATTAAATTGAATTTTTGCTCAGGGTCGCGGATAAACCCTGGACCCACTTTCTTCTCTTGTTCGTCTTTCGGCATCCGTGTTCTCGAGTTTAGACCTTGACGTTGTGCTCAGCATAAACTCAGAAGTCGCTATTTACGACCTAGAAAAAAGACACACGAAAAACATATGTTTTTCGTGTGTGCCAGGTAATCAAAAAATCTCCGAAGCGTTGTTTGTTTTGTATGGCTCAATACTCATTGAGCCTCACGCTCACGCTCACCCAGCTTTGAGACATCGATCATCTGCAGGCGCCGCCTGCGAAAGCTGGAGACTTGAGATGTCCAACAACCATGAAACCTTTGAACTGTTCCATTACATCGCATCTTTGATTTTGCTCTGTGCGACCTGTGTTACCGATGTACCCCTATGGGAGCAGGTTATAAATTTCACCATTCTTGAGAAATACGGGTTTGTCGTGCTCCTACTGATTATTCTTCAAGGGTCGTCCCATTACGCCGAACGCATGTGGGGCGTTGTTTCAAAGATTTTCGAGCGCAAAGGGAAAAAATGACATTTCGTTCATGTTTGCAGCGTCACCCATTTGTGACTGAGATGTCGGCGCCGCCACATCACTGCCGCAAAAAGGGGACGAAATTTTCGCAATTACGTGATTTTTAATAGCTCTATGGGAACGAACGCGGGATAGGATCCCGTTGTATATTCCGTCGCGGGCGCCGTATCGCGGCGACGGAGACTGCAGATCACGCGGCCGATAGGAAACGGCCGCCATATGGAGACAGCAAATGCGTAAATTCATCCTTCTGACCGCTATCGCGGCGACGGCCCTCGGCGCTTGCGCCACCAACCCTTACACGGGCGAGCGCCGGGCGAGCCGGGCGGCGACATCTGGCGCGGGCGGGGCCGCGGCGGGCGCGGCGGCGGGCGCTATTCTGGGCGAGATCATTGGAGATCGCGCGGGCAAAGGCGCCGCCATTGGCGCGGCCGTTGGCGCGGCGGCGGGCGTTGGCATCGGCGTTTATCAGGATCGCCAGGCCGCCAAATTGCGCCAGCGCCTTGCCTCTTCCGGCGTTTCCGTCACCCGCGAAGGCGACAACATTTATTTGAACATGCCGTCCGACATCACCTTCGGCGTCAATCAGTCCGACATTCGCCCGGGCTTTTATGAGACCCTGAATTCCGTCGCCATCGTGCTCGCCGAGTTCGACAAGACCACGGTCACGGTTGCGGGGCACGCCGATGCGACGGGCTCGGACAGCTATAACCAAAGCCTTTCGGAGCGCCGGTCCCTTTCGGTGGCGCAATATCTGAACGGCCAGGGCGTTGCGGGCCCCCGGTTGAACAATATCGGCTTCGGCGAGACCCGTCCGATTGCGGATAACGCGACGCAAGCCGGCCGCGCCGCAAACCGCCGTGTGGAAATCGTCATCGACCCCATCGACAGCGCGTTCTAAGAAAAGGCCGACCGGTATCGGTTAACACTTGATGACCAAAAACGGTTGACGCCGCTGGGGCATTGTCCCAGCGGCGTTTTCTTACTGATTTGCAAAGTTTTTCCGCTGAGAAAGACAGGTCATTCGCAATTAACTTAATTCCTTCTCAACCTTGATTCCATAGTGTCCGCTAGATTGTTCTGTTTCGAGGCGCGGACCGATGAGGGTTTGCTTAGGGGCGTTAACGGATCAAACGGCCCATTGTCTCGTTGAAGAACGCTAACAGGAAAGGCGTTCCCGGTGCTAAACCTTCGCCAACGTCGCTCAAGATACGGGTTTTCCCTGAACTTTTTTATCGGGCTAACCGCCGCCGCCCTCGTGTTTGCTTCGCTCATGCGCGGCTTTGTGGTGGATGCGGAAATCCTTCTCGCCTGCGCCCTCGTGCTCGTTCTCATTCTCCACGCCCGGTTGGGCTTTGCCTTTGGGCGCGCCCAGGCCGAAAAAGAGATGATGACGCGCCTATCCAGCCGGGTCGGGCCAGAGGAAAAGTCCGAACTGACCATGCCAGATATCGGCCCGGCGCTCGCGGTGACAACCGCTGATCGCAATATGGTGTTGAACGAACAGGACTTCTCAACCCTTGAACGGATCAAAGAAGCAATCCTTTCAGAACGCATTGATCTTTACCTGCAGCCCATCGTCAGTCTGCCGCAACGTAAAGCCCGTTTCTTTGAAGCCTTCTCCAGGTTGCGCGACGCGAATGGCGCGGTGTTAACGCCGGCGAGTTACATCGAAGCGGCCGAGCGGGCGAACCGTATCAGCATTATCGATAATATGATCCTGATGCGGTGCATTCAGGCGTTGCGTCGCCACAGCCGGGAAAACCGTCGCGGCGTCTTTTTCTGCAACCTCTCGCCAGCGACATTGTTTGACGAGGAATTTTTCAATGACTTTACGGACTATCTAGAAAGCAATAGCGATCTGGCGTCCAACCTTGTCTTCGAGTTCACTTATCCGTCTGTGCATATGATGCATCCGCGGGTCGAAGACAATTTAAAAGCCATTGCGCGTCGGGGATTTGCGTTCTCCATCGACCATATTCACTCCCTCAATCTAGACTGGGAAACATTGCGGGACAAAAACTTCCGCTACGCCAAGGCGGATGCATCCATGTTGTTGGCGGCGAGCCGGAACGGTGATGTCTCAGCGCAAAAATTGCGTACGTTCCGCAAGCGTCTACAGGACGCTGAGATCGATCTGATCGCGGAGAAGATCGAACTTGAAAAAAACATGCCGGAAATTCTTTCCCTCGGCATTGACTATGGTCAGGGCAACCTTTTCGGCCCCGCGCGCAGTGCGGCGTTCTACTTGAACGATATCGCGCCAGCGGCGGCGCCTGAGGATCTTAAGATCGCGTCCTAATGATGTCAGAAGTGGTGGGTGATGGTTCTTGTGTCGCCCACCTCAATGTTCCATGCCAGAAGCGCGTTTTCGCAGCGCTCGGCCTTGACGTCCTCGTATCACGCGGCCTAGCCCTTGGGTATGGTTGCGCCGCAGAAAATCGATTCTTTAGCTGACATCGCCGCCGACTACGATGCGATCCTGTGCGATGCCTGGGGCGTTATCCATGGCGGGCGTTTTGTCTTTGATGGCGTCGCGGCGGCGCTGACTGCCTTCCGGCAAGCGCGCGGGCCCGTCGTTATTCTGACCAACGCGCCAAAGCCGTCCCACATTATTCCTGGCCAGTTAGACGTTCTGGGGTTGCCGCGTGAGGCTTATGATGGCGTCGCGACATCGGGTGATGCGACACGGGCGGCGATCGAGAAGCAATTGCCGGCGCCCGCCTATCGCATTGGTTGGCGCAGCGATGGGGTGCTCTACGAAGGCCTTGATGTGACGTTCTCATCGATCGACGAGGCGGGATTTATCATCTGCACCGGGCTGACAGAGGACGGGCCAAGCGATCCGGCAGGGTATCGCGATTTACTGGCGGGCGCGGCGGCCCGGGGGGCGCCTATGGTCTGCGCGAACCCGGATATCGTCGTAAATTGGCGCGGTGAATTGATGTGGTGCGCGGGCGCCATTGCGCGGGTCTATGAAGAGATGGGCGGGTCGGTGGTCTATGCCGGCAAGCCTTACCCCGCGATCTATGATTTGGCCCTAGAGAAGATCAACGCCGCTGCTGGCGCAATGATCGACCGAAAACGCATCCTAGCCATTGGCGATGGCGCCGGGACGGATATTCTGGGCGCCAACAAAGCTAAGATTGACGCCCTCTATATTGCCAGCCCCGATGGCGTCCATGCCCATTATGCGGAAGAGGAAGCGGCCTCGATTGGGGAGACCCTGGCCAAAGCAGGCGTTAGCGCGCGGTACTGGATGGAAGGGTTGAAATGACGGGCGGATCTCAGCGAACCGAAAGCCGGAGAATTTTCGCCGCCATCGGTAACCTTGACGGCGTCCATCTGGGGCATCGCTTTTTGTTGCGCGAAACAGCGCGCTTCGCCGACGAGGAGGACGCGGCGCCCGGGGCGGTCTTTTTTGACCCTCATCCGCGCCGGCACTTTCGTCCGGACGACCCGCCTTTTCTCATTACATCTCCAGCCCGCCGGACCAATTTAATCCAGTCGGCGCTGCGCGAGAGCGTTGATGGCCCTCTTGATGACCCCAACGTCGTGGCGCTGACCTTTGATCAAGTGATGGCGTCAATGACGCCGGAGGTCTTCGTCAAATCGGTGTTGAAGGAACAACTGGGCCTTGCCGGTGTTGTGACGGGCTCGGAATTTCGCTTTGGCGCCGGGCGGTCGGGCGATGCAGCGGCGCTAAAGGCGCTATGCACGGAAGCGGGGCTCGCGATGAAAATCATCGATCCCTTACCTGACCCCGATGCGACGGAAAAATTTAGCTCTAGCGCCATCCGCGAAGCCATCCATGCCGGCGACATGGTCGCCGCCGCGCGCATGCTTGGCGCGCCATGGATTGTTGATGGTGTCGTGGTGGAGGGGCAAAAGCTTGGGCGCACCTTAGGGTTCCCAACAGCGAACCTCCTCCTCGGCGATCTTATTGCGCCGAAGGCGGGCGTTTACGCCGTGGTCGGCACGGTTGAGGGCGCGACCTACCCGGGCGTTGCGAATTATGGTCGCCGCCCAACGGTGGGCGCACCGGCGCCATTGTTGGAAGTGCATCTGTTCGATTTTGAGGGCGATCTTTACGGCAAAAATCTCGACGTTGCATTCATTGATTTCCTCCGTGAAGAACGCAAATTTGACGGGCTCGACGCCTTAAAAGCGCAGATTGCAAAAGACAGCGAACAAGCGCGAAAGATTCTTGCAGACTTTTAGAGCGCTTGCGCCTTTATTCACCGCTAAGCCCCGCGAGCAGCGCCGCAGTGTTGGCGCCCAGAGCGTCGATGGCGTATCCGCCTTCAAGAATGACCGCGGTCGGCAGATCTAGGGCCGCGATGGCTTTGCCGATTTGGGTATAGTCTGGCGTCGCCAGTTTGAAACGGCCGAGCGGATCGTCCTTATACGTATCGGCGCCAAAAGATAGGACGAGGGCATCTGCGTTGCTGCGGGCGATATGGGCGCATGCCGCATCCAACGCTGGCGCGTAGGCGCGGGCGTCTGCGCCTTTTGGCAGGGGCAGGTTTAAGGTTGCGCCAATGCCAGCATCCACCCCTTTTTCATCTGCATGCCCCAGAAAGTATGGATACTCCGAGATGGGGTCTGCATGGATGTTGACCACTTGAACATCGGCGCGGTCGTAAAAAACCGTTTGGGTGCCGTTGCCATGGTGGTAGTCGATATCCAGCACAGCGACGGTTCCAGCGCCCTTCGCGCGCAATCGTTCAGCGGCGATGGCGGCGGTGGCGAGGAAGCAGTACCCGCCATAGCGCGCCGGCATGGCATGGTGGCCGGGTGGGCGAATGGCGGCGAAGACCAGGCGTTCACCGCCCGATATGGCGTCCGCCGCGGCGATCGCGGCTTGCGCCCCTTGATAGGCCGCGTCCCAGGTGCCGGCGCAGATCGGGGTGCCCGCGTCAAAGCAATAAAGACCAACTTTACCATCAATCGTCTGGGGGCAGACATCGCGGCGCAGTTCCGGGCTCGGCCAAACGAGGGGCAAGACATCGCCCGTGCGCCCCGCTGCGCGCCATTCAGCATGAGCGGTTTGCAGAAAAGCGACGTAGTCGGCGTCATGCACGGCGAGGATCGGCGCCATCCCGGCATCGCCCGGTGCTTCGAGCGGCCCGATGCCAGCCTCTTTCAGGGCGGCGGCCACATTCTCCAGGCGCCGAGGGTTCTCGTAACAGGGGGTCAGCACGCCGTCTTTCATTTCACCAGCACAATCATGGGCGGCGTGTTGGTCGGCGAAAAAGAGGCGCATGGGCTATTCCCAAATTAGTCGATCGGCGCTGTCGTCAAGGGGCGGCGCGTTTAGCGAAGGGGTGTTTTTGCGTCGAATTGATCAACCCGCAGCCCCTTTGCGCCGGCGTAATGGGTCATGATGACGGGTAGGTCTTTTTCATAATCCCCGCTCGGCCGAATATGGCCCGATACGCGGATGGTGCGTGCGCCAAAATCGAGGACGCTGAAGACAATCGGCACGTTTGCGCCAACGGCGATGCGATAAAACCCGGTTTTCCAGCCCTTTGTTTTCGCGCGGGTGCCTTCCGGCGGGACGGCGAGCACCATGGCGTCGGTGTTCGCGAACGCTTCCATCATCTGGGGCACAATATCTTGCGCTTGGGAGCGATCCACTGGTACGCAGCCCAGCCATTTTACAAAGCCGCCAAAGGGCCCAGTCGTCAGCGAGGCTTTTCCCATCCACCGCAAAGGGATGCGGTAATACCCGGCGGCGGCCAGCATATAGATCCCATCCCAGTTGGAGGTATGGGGCGCCGCAATGAGCACCATTTTGTCGATCGCCGGCCAGTCGCCCTCGACCTTCCATCCCGTGACTTTCAAGAACAAGCGACAGAGTTGGCGATAAGCGTCGGAAAAAAATCCGAGGGATGGCGCCGGTCGGTTTGACCCCCGATCATAGTGGACGTGCTCGATCAGATGATCGGCGTTTTTCTCTGTCGTGAGATTGACGTTGTTGTCGGCGGGCAGGGTTTTTTCGGCGGCTGAGCCTGATGAAATGGTCATGGCGATCAATCTCCCCCCTTTCCCCGTTTTTGGCTAGGTCCTTGGGATTATAAATCGGAGCTTTTAAAATCGGCCATTCTCTAAATTTCCCAATTCGGGCGGTATAACGGGCCATACCTGGCCATTTTTGCACAAGGGTAGGGCTGGTCTGTCTCGTATTGGAACAGGCCCAAAAGCCTGAATTTCTGTCAGGTTTGTGATGTAGCGTGTAGCGCCTGGCGCTTCCCCCGCCTTAAAGCCGCCCCAATATTAGGGCTTCATAAAGCCTGTGAGAGAGGCCCGTTGCACCAAAGCCGCCTTACTGTAGGCGGCGACAATTTGGGAGTACGCCTGATGCTGCTTAAGACGAACGCTGTCGGTCATTGCTTGAACAAAGCCGCTTTCGATAATTTTTCAAACGAAAACAACGGTTTCAGGGTCATACTAATGGCCTTCGCGGGCGTATTCGCGCTCGCCGCGGCCCCGGCGCACGCGAATGACGCTCACGTTGTGAATGCGGCCCATAGTGTCCATCATGGCGCGAACCACGGCGCAAACCACGGTGCAAAACTCATCAAAGCAAGTTCATTTAAAGGCGGTCATCGCGGGTCATTTCGCGGTCGGTCATTCCGCGGTGGTCGGTCGTTCCATGGTGGTCGTTCCTTCCGGGGCGGCCGTTCCTTCCATGGCGGGCGCTCATTTCATCGCTCGAGAGGGTTTAGAGGGTCCCGCTTTAGCCATGGCTCTCGGTTTGGGCATGGATCCCGGTTCCACGGTGGTTCCAAATTTGGTGGGTCAAAGTTTAGGGGATCCAGGTTCCATCGCGGATCGCGGTTCGGTTCGCGCGGATACTATGGCGGTCGTCGGTATGGCTACGGCTATGGCGGTCGTGGCTACCGGTATCGCAGAGGGCTTTCCGGCGCTGATGCGGCGTTAATCGCGGGCGGCGTCATCGGCGGCGCCATCATTCTTGATCAAGCGCTCGACAGTCGCGATCGGCGTCGTTTTTCTGATCAGCGTTTCGCCGACAGCCGTTTCTTTGCGGAGGAACGAGCGCGCCTTGATGCCGAACGGCGCTTGCTGGAAGAGGACCGCCGACTGCTCGAAGAGCAACGCCGGGTACTACGTGGAGATACATCTACAAGCTCATCGTCTGAGTCTCGTGTGCTGGAAGAAGAAATGGCGTTTCTGGAACAAGAAAAGCGCCGCCTTGAGGAAGACAGAAAGCTCCTCGAAGAAGAGCGCCGCGCCTTTGAACGAAACACGCGCCAGTCGAATGGGTCTGGCGCCTACAATGGCCGCGACTCACGCCGTGACCGTCGCGCGGGCGAACCTGAATCTCTCGTTGCGCCGGATATCCAGGACCAAGAGGTTCCCGTCGCGCCGATCAATCCCGTGCCTCAGGGGCAGGGGTTGGAACGGGATCAAAATGACCCCCTAGACGGCGAACTTTTGGGCCGTCTTCAGCCTCGTGGATCAACCCGCAACGTCGCGAGCGGATCCGGCAATTTGGATGCCCGTGTGATGGCCGCCGCCTTCTATGGCGATTGTGCCGCCGAAGCCCGCTATGCGGCGCGATCTGAAGGCATGTTTGTCGCGTTGCCGAGCGAGCCAAGCGCCGTGAAAGACATGGGCGGGGGTGCATATCGCCTGACTGCGGAGTTTACGGCCCGTGGCCTCGCGGGCGGTGAAAGCCGACGCTTGATGAGCTGTGAAATTGACAGCCAGGGCGTGCGCAGCATGCGATTACTCTAAACGACTCTCATTTCGAGAACGAAAAGGCCCCGTCCGATAAAATCGTGCGGGGTTTTTTGTTGTGGTGCTGAACCCTGAGGTTACAACGCGGTTTTCGAAAGAGCTTGCTCAAATTCCCTTCTGAATCGCCAAAGGGCCTTGCACGTTTTGTTTTTGAACAATGTTCATTGAACATTGTTCATCGATATGTTATGATAATCGCCTATGGTGATATTCGGGAATGCCGGAGGGGCGATACATGAAAAAATCCGCCTATTTAAAAAGGCTAGAAGTTGATATTGCGCGCTGGGTCGCGGGGGGCTTGATCGACACTGAGTTGGCCGGTCGTCTTCGGGATGACGCGGCTCTCCATGATACCTCCGATCATTCAAGCCCCGTCCTACCAGGGTTGGCGGCGCTCGCCGTGATGGTTGGGTTGTTAACCATCATCGCGGCGAACTGGTCGTCCGTGAACGGTATCGGACGTTTGGGATTACTGTTTGGGTTTTTCGCCCTACTGCTCCTCGGGGCCGGTGAATTAAGGGCCCGCGCCCTGGCGTTACCATCGAACTGGGTCGCAACCATTGGCGCTGTCTTGTTCGGTGGCGGGCTCGTCGTGGTTGGCCAGCTTTACCATACGAGCGCGACAACAACCGCTTTTCTAGCGACGTGGACGATTGGCGCCACGATCATCGCTGTTCTTTTGCGCGCGCCATCGGCGGCGACACTCGCCGCTGGTCTCGGCGTATTTTGGACCCTGAATCATATGTTTGGGATCGCCGATGGCGGTCCGCCTAAAGAGACTTTCTTTTACGGGCCGTTTTGGGTGCTGCCCGTATGGGCGGCAATGGGGTGGATTGGCGTGAGAGAGCGGGTTCTTGGCGTCATGCACATCATTTTTATCGGGCTGCTTGTCTGGTGGTCGCCCACCATTGCGCGCCTGATTGCGGAATGGATCGGGGATTGGGAAAACGGGTCATTGGCATCGTTGATTTATGCATTGTCCTTCGCCGGATTTTGGGCGGCGCTCGCCGCGATTGCTGAATTCTTCGCCCGGGTGATGGGCGTCTGGGCGGCGCGCACGGCGGCCGGATGGCTGACATGGTTGGCCTCTGGGGCGTTGGTGACGGCGGCGGCGATTGAACGCTTTGCACCCCAATTTTTTACCTCTCTCGATGTCGCGATTGCGGCCCTCGTCATCTTCAGTTTACTGACGGCCTATGGCGCGGCGCCAGGGCGGCGTTGGCTGCGCGGCGCCGGCGTTGTCGGGTTTATCGCGACCTCCCTCATCTTTTTCACGCTGGCCGATAATTTGGTTCTGGCGGGCGTCATCTTAATCATCTTCGGCTTGTCGCTGACGGCCCTGTTGATCGTGACAAACCGGATGTTGAGGCGCGCGCGCATGACATCCCTCTCCCAAGAAGGAGTTGCGACATGAACGCCCTTTCGAATTTGCGATCTAATTTTCGCCTCCGCGCTTTTTTGGCGCTCATCTTTGTCGCGGCCTTTTTCGGGATCGCCGTCTTCCGGGCGGAGGCGGCGCGTTCCAGCGGCCAGGAAATCGTGTTGCAGACACGTCCAATCGATCCGCGCGACATCTTTTTCGGGCACTACGCCATTCTTTCTTATGCGATTAATGCGGCCGCTTTGAATGACGTCGCCGATGAGGCGCTGCGCGCTCAAGTCGATGTGCGCGATCGAAGAGAAAAGGGACTAAGACTAAGCCCGTGGTCGCGACGCATTAAACTTGATGAGGTCTACCTTGCCCTCGCGAAGCAAGGACACTTTTTTGAACCCGTTTTGCTGACCCAGGATCGCCAAAAAGCGGCCGCTGCGGGCGTCGTGTTAAAGGTGAGCGCTACTATTCGCGGTGGTTACAACTGCGGGGATCAAACCCCGCAACCGGATGTGTGGTGTCGCCGCTTGTTTGCGAAGCTCGAATTACCGACCCGCTATTACGCCGATAAGGAAACGGCCCTTGCGCTCGAAGATCGGATGGCCGCCCAGCGCCGCCGCGAGCGGGCGCTTCGGGACTTTAACTTCTGTCGTGACCGTCAAGCCGAAGCGGCGACAAACCCTGAGCTTAACATCCCTGAGCGGTGCGATGGGCTCACGCAGCCGCCGGCTGATGATAGTCGTTTCGGCGTCATTTTTTCGGTTTCCGAAAAAGGAGAGGCTGTCATTAAAGGCGTCCAGATTAATGACGAACGCCGCCTCGATAGCTTAACCGGCGCCCGTCTGGTGCTGGAGCGATCCTAGGCGCTATACTCAACTATAACGACCGGAATTCGCCAATAGCAGACATTCAGAAGGTATCGTAAACCGCTAAGTCGTATGGTTCGGCGAGCACCAAATATCGGCCATCCTCAGAAAACGAAGCAGCAAACCAATCACCAGAGAAGGTCGGAAACTCTATTTCGCCGGTTTGACTGGCAATCATATAGCTGACCGTAACGGCTCCATTTTTGGGATTAAAGTCATAAGAGAATCGATTTTTTCCTACGTCTAAAAGCGGCTCGTTTTCGCGAACTCCATCGAAAACCAGACCCAGAAAATCGTTGCGTTCCTCAATGAAATTATATGGGGAATTGTCCATCGCTTTGACCTCGATTTCCGGTCTAATTAACGCTCGCCAAACCGCGTCATGACTGCAAATAAAGAATATTCCATCCTTTGGAATTGTGAAGCCGACTATTCGGTCAGTATTGGGCAGTATCGAGACAGCTAATTTTTTCATTCGTTCACGATAACCCGCAAATCAAGCAATGTCCGATAAGGACCATTCCCTGTCTTTGTAATTGAGGATGGACTCTAGGACAAACCTTTGACGCGCTGATGAGGTGACCTCGCGGCAAAGCCGTGATATGCCCCTGATTATGGCGTTCGATTGGATCAAAACGATAGATTTTCGAATTATTAGCCCGGCCCGCTCGTAAGAGTGGTCGGGGGTCTTTCGTGATGCTTGACCTTCCGGGCGGGACCGGGTTCTTCCTTCATCAATAGATTTTCAGATTAGATAAAAGAGAGTGAGCGATGCCGAATGCATCGAATGAAGGCGCATCGAAAACCGCCGCGCCCAAAGACGAAAACGCAGAACGCTATAAAAAGACGCTGTTCCTGCCCGATACGAATTTTCCAATGCGCGCCGGGTTGCCGAAGCTGGAGCCTAAAATCCTTGAGCGGTGGGAGACGGCCGATCTCTATCGGCAATTGCGCGAGGCGGCGGCCGGTCGCCCGCAATATATCCTCCATGATGGCCCGCCCTACGCCAACGGGCACCTCCATATGGGTCATGCCTTCAACAAGGTGCTGAAGGATTTTATCGTCCGCTCACGGCAGATGATGGGGTTTGACGCCAACTACGTGCCGGGGTGGGATTGCCACGGCCTGCCCATTGAATGGAAGGTCGAGGAGGAGTTCCGCGCCAAGGGGCGTGCGAAGCGCGATGTGCCATCATCGGAATTCCGTCAAGCCTGCCGCGCCTATGCCGCGAAATGGATCGACATCCAACGCGAAGAATTCAAGCGCTATGGCGTCGTGGGGGATTGGAAGGATCCTTACCTTACCATGGACTTTGCCTCGGAAGCGGCGATCTGTGGGGAGTTGTTGAAGTTTGTCGACAAGGGGTTGCTCTATCGCGGGTCAAAGCCGGTCATGTGGTCGCCCGTTGAACAAACGGCCCTTGCCGAGGCGGAGATCGAGTACCACGATCATCAGTCTACAACAATTTGGGTAAAATTTCCCGTCGTTGACGGCGGCCCAACCGACGCAAGCGTTGTGATCTGGACAACGACGCCTTGGACGATCCCTGGTAACCGGGCGATCTGTTTTGGGCCAACGCTTTCTTACGGGCTTTATAAAGTCGGCGCGATGAAGGCGGATCTTGAGTTCGAACCCTGGTCGAAGCCGGGCGATAAGCTCATCGTCGCCGATGCGCTGGCCGAAAGCGTGCGCGAGGCGGGGCTGATCGCGGCATGGACGCGCCTCTCTGACATCAACCCTGACGGCTTTACCTGCGCTCACCCCTTGCGGGGGTTTGAGGGGGGGTACGCCTTTGATGTGCCGTTACTCGCGGGCGAGCATGTCACCGATGAGGCCGGCACAGGCTTTGTGCATACTGCGCCGAGCCACGGGCAGGAGGATTTTGAAGCCTGGGTCGCCCATGGCCGCTCCATGGCGGATATTCCTCATACGGTGGATGAGTTCGGCGCCTATACCGACGAAGCGCCGGGGTTTGAAGGCAAACAAGTTCTCGTCATTGAGGGGAAGAAAAAAGGGAAAGACGGTGACGCCAATAAGACGGTAATCCAGGCGCTCATCGACCATGGCACGCTTCTGGCGCGCGGCCGGTTGAAGCACTCCTACCCCCATTCCTGGCGATCAAAAGCGCCGGTCATTTTCCGCAATACGCCCCAATGGTTCATCCGCCTTGGCGCGAAAGGCGAGGGCGGCTTACGGGATACGGCCCTAAAATCCATCGATGAGACGGCGTTTACGCCGCCCCAAGGGCGCAATCGCATCCGCGCCATGGTGGAAGGGCGCCCCGATTGGCTCGTCTCCCGTCAACGCGCCTGGGGTGTGCCGATTACGGTGTTTGCGGACAAAAAAACCGGTGAGCCGTTAAATGACCCGGCCGTCAATGAGCGAATTACCAACGCAATCAAGCGCCATGGCGCTGACGCGTGGTTCGATACGCCCGCCGAAGATTTCCTCGGTGAGGGCTATGATCCTGCGCAATTCGATAAGGTCGAGGATATTCTCGATGTCTGGTTCGATTCCGGTTCGACCCATGCGTTCTGCCTGGAGCAGCGCAACGACTTACGCTCGCCAGCGGATCTTTATCTCGAAGGCTCCGACCAGCATCGTGGATGGTTCCAATCCTCTCTCTTGGAGAGCTGTGGCACCCGCGGGCAAGCGCCCTATAAAGGCGTTTTGACTCATGGATTTGTGCTCGATGAAAACGGGTTAAAAATGTCTAAGTCCGTGGGCAACGTTGTTGACCCGGCTGACATCATGAAGACCTATGGCGCCGATATCCTTCGCATCTGGGCGGCGAGTGCGGATTACGCTGATGATCTGCGCATTGGGAAGGAGATCATCGGCTCGGCTGTCGACGCCTATCGCAAACTTCGCAATACGATCCGCTATCTCCTTGGCGCGGTCAGTGGGTATACAGAAGAAGAAGCAGTTGCGCCGGCTGATATGCCGGAATTGGAACGTTATATCCTGCATCGCCTTGTTGAGCTCGATGACCAGGTGCGGGCGGGCTATGAAGCGTTTGATTTCAAGGGCGTATGGCGCCAGGTGCTTGATTTCTGCACCCTCGATCTGTCGGCCTTTTACCTCGATATCCGCAAGGATAGCTTGTATTGCGATGCCCCAGCGACGATGCGCCGTCGCGCGGCGCGCACGGTGATGAACGCATGTCTTGACCGGCTGATGGTCTGGCTTGCCCCGTTCTGTATTTTCACCATGGAGGAGGCCTGGGCGGAGCGCTATGGCGAAGAAGCGGGGTCTGTTCATCTGCAGCTCTTCCCCGAAACGCCGGCCGCCTGGCGTGACGACGCTTTGGCGCAATCTTGGTCAGTATTGCGGCGTGTGCGTCGTGTGGTAACCGGCGCCTTGGAGGTGGAGCGGCGTGAAAAGCGGATTGGCTCCAGTCTTGAGGCGGCGCCGGTGCTGTATCTTGCCTCTGACGAATTGCGCAGCGCCGTCTCGGCCCATGATTTGGCGGAGTTGTTCATCACTTCAACGGTGACGGTGGAGGCAGGCGAGGGGCCTGCAGATGCCTTCCGCCTCGACGATGTGCAAGGGGTTGCCGTGACGCCCGCCGCATCAACATTGGCAAAATGCGCACGATGCTGGCGATTTCTCCCTGATATCGGTATTCAACCCAATCATCCAGCGGTATGCGGACGGTGCGCCGAAGCGGTGGAGGCATCGTGACCAACATGAGCGATGGCGGCGAAAAAAAATCCTTTCAGGATCAGGCAACAGAATGGTTGGCCGCGGCGCGCGCTAACCGCTTTTTCGCGCCGACGCTTATTGGCGCGGCTGTCGTCGCCGCCGTTGACCAAGCCTCCAAGCACTGGATTGTTCATGGGGTGAAGCTGCAAGAAAAATGGGTTCCTTGCGCGAAGGCGCCTGCCCAAATGTGCCGGCAGATACCGGTCTCGCCCATTTTTGATTTAACATTCGTTCAGAATTACGGGGCGAGCTTCGGGCTCGGTGCGGGCGGCATGCCCTCCCGGATTATACTATCCCTCCTTTCCCTGACGATTGCCACGGGGCTCATCATCTGGCTCGCCCGCATTGACCGCAAAATCGCCGCAACGGGCATCGCGTTCATCATCGGCGGCGCCATCGGGAATGTGTATGACCGCATCGCCTATGGATACGTGGTCGACTTTTTAGATTTTACCGGGCTTTGGTTTCCGTGGGTGTTCAATGTCGCTGATGTCAGCATCAATGTCGGCGTCGCGTGTTTGTTCGTTGATGCATTCCTGACCCGCGACGCCTGAAAAGCCTCTTTCATAAAGGCAAGTTTTATCAGCCTGCGGCTGAAAGCCGTTCACGCATTTTGTTCACCCGTGCGCGGGTCTCTTCCAACAATTCAGCAGGGTTCTGCGCGCCGTCTGTGGGGATGGCGCCTTTTTCCCGTTCTTCAAACAATTCATCGCAAATCGTCAGGGCCGCAAGGAGGAGAAGCCGTTCTTCGCCGATCTGGCCGAGTTCATCGGCGAGCGCCGAAACATGTGTATTCAGATGGCGCGCAAGATCTTGCAGACGCCGTTCCTGGCCATCTTCGCAAGCGACTTTGTACTGCCGGGCGTTCACGAGAATGTCTACTTCCGCCATTTTGCGCCTCGCTTTAACCTAGTGTTTCGTCCGGCTTGTCTTCAGGCCCATCGTCGGGACCGTCGTCTTTGGGTGAGGATGCCGCCGCCGTCGTTGGCCCATCTGTTTGCGCCGTTTTTTGACTCTGGGCGATCATCACTTTTAACACCTGAATGGTATTCGCCAGTTCTTGGGCGGCGAAATGGGCTTGGGCGCTTGCGATCTTCGCCTGGCGCTGGATCGTCTCTAGCGTGTCGTCTTGTTTGGCGTGCGCGGCCATTTTCTCGTCGAGCATCGCTTCGAGCGCATCAAGGGACTCGGTCAGCTCTTTAATAGCATTGGCAATGGGAGGGGCAGGCGAGGCCATGGGTCGATGATCTCTTAAGCGATGATCCGTTTATTCTGGGCGAAGCGCTCATGGCATACAACGCCAATACGAGCAGCGTCGTTCGTAATGTGGGGAGGGTTGAGCCTTCTGTCCACTTGAATCGGGTCAAAATTATCCGCGGCGTCCGCACCGCCGCTTGACCGCGCCACCGCTGCGCGGCATTTAGCTGCCAAACCGATGATAAATCAGACCCGAAGGTCTAAAACACCTTGCCGCGCCGTGGTTTTCCGGAGCGCTCGATAGCTATTCCAAAGGATGTCTCCCATGACCGTATCGCCCTCCACGTTGTTGGCGTCCTCCGGGCGAGATATGGCCAACGCCATCCGCGCCTTGTCGATGGACGCGGTGGAAAAAGCCAAATCCGGTCATCCGGGCATGCCGATGGGCATGGCGGATGTCGCGACGGCCCTCCACGGGGGTGTTCTGAAATTCGATGCGACCGCACCGACTTGGGCGGACCGGGATCGATTTGTTTTGTCCGCCGGCCACGGCTCGATGCTGCTTTATTCTCTCGCCTACCTCCTGGGCTATGACGGCATGAGCCTCGAGGACATCAAAGCCTTCCGTCAGATCGGGTCAAAAACAGCTGGTCACCCCGAATACGGCCACGCCCCGGCGGTAGAGACGACCACGGGCCCGCTAGGCCAGGGCCTTGCCAATGCGGTCGGCATGGCGATCGCAGAAGCCCATTTGAACGCCCGGTTCGGCGATGATCTTGTGGATCACCATACCTATGTGATCGCCGGTGATGGCTGCTTAATGGAGGGCCTCTCCCAAGAGGCGATTGGGCTCGCCGGGCATTTAAAGCTGCGTAAGCTGATCGTTTTGTGGGATGATAACGGTATCACGATTGACGGCGCCGTCAGCCTTTCTGATTCAACCGATCAACGGGCGCGGTTCGAGGCGTCGGGATGGCGTACAGAAGCCGTGGACGGCCATGACATGGCGGCGGTTCTGGCCGCGCTTGAAAAAGCGAAAGACGCCGACAAGCCGACATTGATCGCCTGCAAGACAACCATCGGCTATGGTGCGCCGACGAAAGCCGGCACATCCGGCAGCCATGGCGCGCCGCTGGGCGCCGAAGAAATCGCGGGTGCGCGTGCGGCCCTAGGCTGGCCCCATGAACCGTTCGAGATCCCCGAGGCAATCCTCAACCAATGGCGGGAGGTCGGCGCCAAGGGCGCGGCGGATCGCGAAGCGTGGGAAGCGCGCCTTGCCGCCTCACCGAAGCGCGACGAATTTCTGAGCGCGATGGCTGGCGATATCGCCGCGCCGATCAACGCCGCCTTGCGGGAGTACACGGCATCGTTGTTCCCGGAGCCGCCGACGATGGCGACACGGAAGTCTTCGGAAAAGGTCCTTGAGGTATTTAACGCCGCAGCGCCATCCATGGTGGGCGGGTCCGCTGACTTAACCGGTTCTAACAACACCAAGACCAAGGCCCTCGATCCTTTGACGGCGGAAAACTACGCGGGGCGCTACATCTATTACGGCATCCGCGAGCATGGCATGGCGGCGGCCATGAACGGCATGGCGCTCCATGGCGGCGTGGTTCCCTATGGCGGCACCTTTATGGTGTTTACAGACTATTGTCGTCCATCCATTCGGTTGTCAGCGCTCATGGGCGTGCGCGCGATCTATGTCATGACCCACGACTCCATTGGTCTGGGTGAGGATGGGCCAACCCACCAACCGGTGGAGCATTTGGCGGCGCTGCGCGCGATCCCAAGTTTGCGGGTGTTCCGCCCTGCGGACGCTGTTGAAACGGCGGAATGTTGGGCGGCGGCGCTGTCTGACCCCAACCACCCCAGCATCATCGCCCTGACCCGCCAAAACCTAAAGCCGGCGCGGTTAGAGAATGTCGACGAAAATCTGTGCACGAAGGGCGCGTATATCGTCGCTGATGCGCCCGACCCGCAGGTCATTTTGATCGCCACAGGCTCAGAGGTGGAGCTTGCGCTGGAGGCGCAAGCCGCGCTCGCCTGCAAGGCGGTGCGGGCGCGCGTTGTCTCAGCGCCTTGTTTTGAGCTTTTTGCCGAACAGGGCGATGATTATTACACATCCGTTCTGGGTGATGCGCCGCGTATCGGCATTGAAGCCGCCGTTCGCCAGGGATGGGATTTGTTTCTGCGCCGTAAGGACGGTTTTATCGGCATGGATGGGTTTGGCGCCTCTGGGCCAGGTAAAGCGCTGTATAACCATTTTGGATTAACGAGCGATGCGGTTGTCACGCTTGCGGAACAATTGATTGACCAGGATTGATCGGCGAGCCAAGCGCAACAATGGGCTAGAGGCGAGTGGGATAAATTCGATTGGCGATAACGCGTAGCGAACGCGATCGAGCTAAACAGCATTAGGAATAATAGGAGCAAGATCATGACTTTAAAAATTGCGATTAACGGCTTTGGCCGGATTGGCCGTCTGGCGCTTCGGTCCATGATTGAGAATGGGCGCGACGGTATCGACGTTGTCGCTATTAATGATCTGGGGCCGGTGGAAACGAACGCCCACCTTCTGCAATATGACTCAATTCACGGCCGGTACCCGAAACAGGTAACAGCGACGGCGGATACGATTGATGCCGGCCATGGGGCCATGAAGGTGTTCGCAGAGCGCGACCCGGCCAAATTGCCTTGGGGCGATCTCGGCGTTGATATTGTTTTTGAATGCACCGGCGTCTTTGCTAGCAAAGAAAAAGCCTCGGCCCATTTGAGCGGCGGTGCGAAGCGCGTTCTCGTCTCGGCCCCTGCGACGGGCGCTGATAAAACCATCGTGTTCGGCGTCAACGATGGCGAGTTGACGGCCGATGATGTGGTCGTTTCAAACGGGTCGTGCACGACGAACTGCCTCGCCCCCGTTGCAAAGGTGCTTCACGACACCGTCGGCATTGAGCGCGGCTACATGACCACGGTCCACGCTTATACAGGCGATCAACCAACCCTCGACACCATGCACAAGGATCTCTACCGCGCGCGGGCAGCGGCGTCCTCCATGATCCCGACATCCACCGGCGCGGCGAAGGCCCTCGGCCTCGTGATCCCGGAACTCCAGGGCAAGCTCGATGGGTCGTCTATCCGCGTGCCGACGCCGAATGTGTCGGTGATCGATCTTGTCTTCCAGCCGAAACGCCAGACCACGGTCGAAGAAATCAATAACGCCGTCTCAGAGGCCGCGAACGGTCCAATGAAGGGCGTGCTCGCGGTCACCGACAAGCCGCTGGTTTCTTCGGACTTCAATCACGACCCTCATTCATCGACCTTCGCCCTTGGGCAAACGCAAATTGTTGATGGCGGCTTGGCGCGGGTGTTGTCCTGGTACGACAATGAATGGGGATTCTCGACCCGCATGACCGACACGGCGTTCAAAATGGCGTCGTTTCTTTAATCGCGGGGAACGCGCGACTTGAAATCGCCATTGGCGGACGCAGCCGGACCTGATATTGAAATCCCGGGCGAGTCGGGGGTCTTTGCGACAACGCAAAGGCGTACCGACCAGGACATGTGCGCTAAGGGGATATTATGCCTTACCCATTCGCTACGTTGATGAAGGCGGGCATCGTTGCCGTATTGCTGGCAGCGTGCGCCGCTGATGAAACCGAAGAACAGACCGCCGAGACACCATCGGAAGACATCGTGTCGGCCGCCCCTGCGGAAGCAGAAGAGGTGGCGCCGTTAAATGAAAACATAGGTCCCGCCTATGTCGGCAAATGGGCGTCAGAAGGGGCGAATTGCGCTTTAACCCCCGGCGCGGGGGAGACGGCGCCGATCGCTCTGACCCAAGGCGAGTTCATCGCCGACGGGAACAACTGCATCATCGCGGTCGCCGAAGAGGCGGCAGAGGCTGGCTGGTCGATGGAATTGGTCTGTATCGACGCTGAAGGCGTTGAAGATCGCAGCCAGGTGAACGTTCAGGTCGTCGACGACGTTATGACGTTGAGCCTCGAGAATGCCGCTGACGTGAGCTATTCGCGTTGCCAATAAAACTTTGGGCAAGGTAGGACGGTCGGTGAACCCCAGGCCAGGCCATTGCGTGTGGTCTCGCCGGCGTTCCAATCCATTGGCGGTCTTGACGCTCGTTTAATCTACCGGCAAACGCCGTTATCAAGCTCTTGATCATTCTGAGCGCGGCGATGAACGCCGCGAGGCGTGACCCCTTCATGGCCTCTTTAAACCTGACAACTGGGTGAGACATAATAAATGGCGGCTTATCGAACCATTGGCGATCTTGATGTCGCGGGCAAATGCGCGCTCGTGCGCGTTGATTTCAACGTGCCCATGCAGGACGGTGTTGTCTCCGATGCAACAAGAATTGATCGGGCGTTGCCCACAATTCAGGCGTTAAGCGATAAAGGCGCGAAGATCGCGCTTCTTTCCCATTTCGGTAGGCCCAAAGGTCAACGCGATCCCGCCCAGTCCCTTGCGCCCGTCGCGGAGAAGCTCGCCGACATGCTCGGCCGGCCTGTCGCCTTTGCGACCGACTGCATTGGCGCGCCAGCCGAACAGGCGATCGGCGCGTTAGACGCTGGCGGCGTAGTTGTTCTGGAGAACACGCGGTTCCACGCTGGGGAAGAGAAAAACGACCCGGCCTTCGCTAAGGCCCTTGCAGCTCTTGGGGATGTTTACATCAACGACGCCTTTTCCGCCGCCCACCGCGCCCATGCATCGACCGAAGGGATCGCGCGATTGCTCCCGGCCGCCGCTGGCCTCGCCATGGAGCGGGAGCTTGATTATCTCTCCGCCGCCCTCGCCGAGCCGGAGCGCCCTCTGGCTTGTGTCGTTGGCGGCGCAAAAGTTTCTACCAAGATTGAATTACTCCTTAATCTTGTCTCCCGCGCGGATATTCTGGTGGTTGGCGGCGGGATGGCGAACACTTTCCTCTTTGCGAAGGGGCTCGCTGTTGGGAAATCACTTTGCGAACCGGACCTTGCCGAGACCGCACGCGAAATCATGACCCAGGCGCAAAGCCATGGATGCGAGATCGTGCTGCCAGATGACGTTGTTGTCGCCGGTGAGTTTAAGGCCCATGCCGAACACAAAGTACTCGCCGCCGATGCGGTGGGCGCTGATGATATGATCCTGGATGTCGGTCCATCCGGCGTTGACGCCATCGCTGATAAAATCGACAGCGCCAAAACCCTTGTCTGGAACGGCCCCCTCGGCGCGTTCGAAACACCGCCCTTTGACACCGCAACGGTTGAGGCGGCGCGCTATGCCGCAAAACGGGTGAAGGAGGCGGGGCTCGTCGCAGTTGCAGGCGGCGGCGATACCGTCGCGGCCCTTTATCATGCCGGCGTCGCGGATGATTTCACCTATGTCTCAACGGCGGGCGGCGCCTTCCTCGAATGGTTGGAAGGCAAAGCGCTACCTGGGGTAGAGGCGCTAAAAGCCTAAATCGGGATAACGGGCCCCTAAGGTCTCGTTAAGGCTACTGTTCTATTTGAATGGATAACCCGTCTTCGTTGGATGATACGTCATCCATTTCGCAACGCAGAAGTTCTTTTACTCGGGAGGTAAATATGGACCTAAATGCACTCAACAAAGTCGCCATCGCCATGGCGGCGCCCGGCAAAGGTATTCTCGCAGCGGATGAATCCTCCGGCACCATCAAGAAGCGTTTTGACACCATCAACACGGAATCGACCGAAGACAACCGTCGCGATTACCGGGAAATGTTGTTCCGGACTGAGAGCGCCATGCGCGAGCATATCTCCGGGGTCATTCTCTTTGATGAAACGATCCGACAAAAAGCAAAAGACGGCACGCCCCTTGTCAAATTGATTGAAGAGGCGGGCTCTATTCCTGGCATTAAGGTCGACGCCGGCGCCAAGCCTCTGGCGGGCGGTGTCGCTGGTGAGACGGTGACGGAAGGTCTCGATGGCCTGCGCGCCCGGCTTGAAGAGTATTACGGTCTCGGCGCACGCTTTGCGAAATGGCGCGCGGTCATCGATATCGGTCGCAACGGCGATAAAGCCATGCCGTCCTGGGATTGCGTAAAGGGCAACGCCCATGCGCTTGCCCGGTATGCTGCGCTCTGTCAGGAGGCCAATATTGTGCCGATCGTCGAGCCGGAAGTTCTGATGGATGGCGACCATGACATTGACCGCTGTTTCGAGGTGACCGAGTGGACGCTGAATACGCTGTACCGGGAATTATTTGACGCAAATGTGGCCCTTGAAGGTACTGTCCTAAAGCCGAACATGATCGTCGCTGGTAAAAAAGCGGCGACCCAGCCGAGTGTCGAAGAAGTCGCGGAGAAAACTGTTAAGTGCTTCCGCCGGACGGTTCCCGCGGCGGTGCCAAGCATTGTCTTCTTATCGGGCGGTCAGTCGGACGAAGAAGCAACGGCCCATTTGAATGCGATGAACGCAGGCTATGGCGACCAAATGCCATGGGCGTTGTCATTCTCCTATGGGCGCGCGCTGCAAGCGGCGCCCCTGAAAGCGTGGAGTGGGAAACCTGAAAACACCGAGGCCGCGCAAGCCGCCTTCGCCCACCGCGCTAAGATGAATGGCCTCGCCCAGATGGGACAGTGGGCCTCATCCCTTGAAAGCGCTGCTTAACAGCGCTTTTTCGCACTGCTGATCGCGCTCCCGCCGCCATCGCCTTTGTTTTATGCTGTCATGGAAGTGACAGGAGAAAGCAAAGCATGGCGGCTTTTCAATCATCCCGCGGTCAATCATCGCCCGTTGATGTGTCCAGCCTTGCCCCGTTTCTGGATGGGCGCCGTTTCGATGATGTTCTTCAGCAATATGACGAAGACGGCTATGTGATCTTCGAAAATGTCGTGTCCGAGGAGACATGCAGAAACGCCCATAAGGCGTTGGAACCCTATCTTAACCAAGATCTCCGAGGGCGGAATGATTTTGAAGGTGTATGGTCGAACCGCGTCTACGCGCTGTTGGCGAAGGGTGAGATTTTTGCTGAGCTAGCGATCCACCCGTTGGCCTTGGCGTTCGCGGAACGTGATTTAGGTCTTAGTTGCCTCTTGTCGGCCAATTTGGCGATTAACCTTCATCCGGGCGAGACGGCGCAGCCATGGCATACGGATGATAGCCATTGCGAAGCGCCAAGGCCGCGCCAGCCCTTTGGCGTCAGCACCTTCTGGGCGATTGACGCCATGACCGAGGATAACGGCGCAACGGAAGTAATCCCAGGAAGTCACCGTTGGGGCGCGGAGACGCCGACGGGCGATATGCTGAAAGACGCTTTCCAGACAAAGACGTTAGAGGCCGGTGACGGCGATCCAGGGTTTCACCCCGATGCGGTCAAGGCGGTGATGCCGGCAGGGTCTCTCATGGTGGCTAAAGGCACCCTTTGGCATCGTGGCGGCGCCAATAATTCCCAATCGTCGAGGCTGTTGGTCACGCCCCAATACTGCGCGGGGTTTATTCGCCCTCTGGAGACGATGACCCTCGCGGTGCCGCCGGAAAAAGCCGCCGCCCTACCGCCGCGCGCCCAGGCATTGCTCGGCTACTCCATCCATCCCCCGTTCATGGGATATGTCGACGGCATGCACCCAGCGCGGGCTCTTTCGTGAAGAACGGGGCTTGAGCCGAGAAGAATTTTGCGCCTCGCCTCTTGACGTCACGAACAAGAATACCGAGATTAGCCATAGGTAAACTGGTGAGTGTAATTCAAAAGCGCGTCATGGCTCACATGTTGACGCGCATCATACCGACCATAAAAAATCGCCGGAGGCGCCAAAATGGCTAAAGAAACGCGTTTTGACTTCGCTAAGCATTACCCAGCTGATCAAATCGAAATGATCAATGGATTTCCTGCCCCGCCGACACCGAAAATTCGCCCTCTTGCGGCGCTTGTCGGCGTCACAAAACTCATTGGCAATAAGGAAGATACCCGGCAGGTCTTCGATATCGTCTACGCGCTGGCGGGTCGTTCCTATAAACGGGTATTCGAACAGTTTTCCGGAACCCCTCATGGCCGCCGCGTTGTCACGGGGGAGACCAGCACCGTGGAGCGTTTGTGCGACAAAGAGTGGTTGCGCTCCTTGCCCGAAGGGTCCGTCGGACGCGCTTATTTAAAATTCATGGAAAGCGAAAATCTGACCCCCGATGGTATCACCTCCGCCGCCGAAGAGGCCGGGGTCGATTACAACTGCGAAACACAGTTTGAGGAGTACCGGCGCGGTATGCTGCACTTCGAGGTGGTTCACGATGTTTGGCACGTACTGACCGGGTATGGCCGCGATACATTGGGCGAATTGTCTGTCCTCGGCGTGACCTATGCACAGAACGGCAACAACGGGTTGCGTCTCATTATTGAGGTTGGGTCTCTCGCTGCAAAGCTAGAGCAGCCTCGGTATGCGATCCGTCGGGCCGTCCGTGAGGGTATTGAGCGAGGGCGCCAGGCGAAATCCCTCATTCTTGAAGACATCGAGACCCTTATGCCAGAGCAGCTAACTGATGCGCGCGCGCGGCTGAATCTCACGTCGCCCACGGCCTATAATTCAATCCCGCAGGAAATTCGCGATGGATTGCTGAAGCCGCGCGTAAAGGGCACCCAGGCTGAGCGGGAGGAAAAGCGCCTGAAGGAAGCGGGCCAGGCCGCCGCTTAGTTTCCACCATCGGCGCCGACAAATTGGGCGCCTTTGGGTGAAGGGCCTTTTGCTGTTTCCGTGAATGGGTTAGGCCCGCTTGCATGACCGACCGTTCAAAAAACGCCGCCGATACGCGGTGTCGTCTCTATCTCATATCGCCGCCGCAAATCCCGGACCCTGCCGCGTTTTTGGAAGCCGTTTCCAGGGCGATTGATGGCGGCGATATCGCTTGTCTTCAGCTACGCCTAAAAGTTGATGACGTACCGGCGCCGGAAGATGACATCCTGCACCTTGCCGAAGCGTTACTGCCTCGTCTGCAGGCGCATGATATCGCCCTCCTGATTAATGATCGTCCTGATCTGGCGAAAAAAGCGGGGGCGGACGGTGTCCATATTGGACAAGGAGACGCGAGCTATACCGACGCCCGTGCGCAATTAGGAGAAGACGCGATTGTCGGCGTGACCTGCCACGACTCCCGCCATTTGGCGCTGGAGGCAGGAGAGGCGGGGGCGGATTATGTCGCCTTTGGCGCGTTTTTCCCAACCAAGACCAAAGACGCCTCAACGACGGCGCCCATTTCACTCTTAGAGTGGTGGTCATTCGCCACCATAGTCCCCTCCGTCGCGATTGGCGGCGTCACCCCGGAAAACGCGATGCCGCTTGTCGCAGCAGGGGCTGATTTCCTCGCTGTTTCCGGGGCGGTATGGCTGGCTGATGAGGGCCCGGCGGCGGCGGTCGCTGCTTTTAATCAGCTGTTTGACACCGCCGTGCGGCAGGCTTGATGCAGGGCGAGATGGTGTCTCCCGCGCCGAGTGTATGATATCGGCGCGAGTTCGGGTGGGCTGACGATGCGCCAATGCTATGCTAGATCGTTTCGAAAGTGATTTAATCGGTGGCGAAGCCGTTCGCTCGTTATTCAAGCCTGCGGCACGGGATATGCTTAGCAACCGTTGGATTAATGATCGGGGCTGCGATCCTCAGAGGGGGGTGTGGCTTTCGAATGAGCACATTGAACGATGAGCCGATAGCGCCGTGGGGGCGTAAGGCGAAAAAGACGGGATTAAGATCATGGGGCGAAAGGTCTGGCATTTTGGCGTCGTGGGCACGCTTGGTGTGATGACAATGGCGCTTACTATTGGCGCTGCGGCGAATACGAGCCGTCTTGATCGAGAACGATTGGCGCTTGGCGGCGCAGACACGATAAAAACCCTCGCGTCAGATGGGGCGAAAATCGCGCCGGACCTAACGGGCGGGTCTTCCCCAGCTGCGTCCAATACCAACGGCGCCGATGGCGCATTTTTAAATGAAACGCTTAGCGGGCCGTTAGGGCGCGGCGTAAAGGATGCGCCCGACGCGCTGCGCCCCGCTTTTGAGGCGCTGATCGCAGGTGATCATGAGCGGGCGCGGTACATCGCTCAACCCCTCGCACAATCAGGGTCACCAGCGGCGCAGCATTTGCTCGGCTTTTTGTTTGAAAAAGGGCAATCCGTCGAGAAAGACCTTGAGAAAGCCAAAACGCTCTACAGGATGGCGGCGGAGAATGGGGACGTAGACGCTCGCGTTTCCCTCGGTGTTCTGGCGGCTAAAATAGGGGATCACGACCTCGCTATTCAGCAATTCACCAAGGCTGCGGAGAACGATGATCCTCGGGCGATGATCCGTTTAGGGCTGATGCATAGTCGGGGCGACGGCGTGGAAAAGGACTTTCCAAAGGCGGCATCTTATTTCGAAAAAGCCGCAAATTTAAATGACGCTGACGGACAATATCACCTTGGGTTCATGTATCTGGTTGGGCGCGGTGTCACGCGAGACCTCAAAAAAACGCGTCAATATTATACGCAAGCCGCCAACCAAGGACATATCCTCGCCTCTTACAATTTGTCGGCATTGATTTCCGCTCAACCGATGAGCCCAGAGGAACGCAAGACAGCAGTGTCGTTGATGCGCAAGGCGGCTGACAATGGATATCCTCCGGCGCTCACCGCCATGGGCTTGTTCGCTCATCGTGGGTTGACGGACGACCTCGCCGCCAATTGGTTTGAACGCGCCGCTGCGGCGGGTGATCGCCAGGGCCGCTTTTTCTACGCTGTTGCCCTTGCTGAAGGCGATGGCCGTGAAATGGATAAGACCGCTGCACGTAAACTGGGCCAAACGCTTCTCGATGATCCAACCGTAAAGGCCGACCTTAGAAAAAACGTACAGAAACTGTTGGATGGTCTTGAAGGGCGTCAATCGTTTTTGGATTTACGCGATTAGAAAACTGCTGCATTGCAGCATATGATTTGAGCGTTTTTTTGCGACGAGAAATTGATACTGCGGAACGCGGACGGCGCTCAGAATTCTCTTGATATATTGCTGATTGTTTCTTGAATTTAGCCCATCCGACCCCATTTTATTAACCATAAAAGAGGGGTTGGAGATGGTTTTTTCTTTATTTGCGACGGTTTTAAGTTCCTTCAGACGGGTATTGCGGGTCGCGGGCGGCCGCTCATCGCCTGTCAGAGCATCGAATGCGGTATCAAAGTCGAGCGCCGCAGCCGCCTCCAAGGCGAGAGGGGATGCGCCCCGCCCGGCAGCGGCGCCAGATGATCCGCCCGCCAGCAGGGTGCGAACCGAAAATTCGTTTTTGTTTCGCCGTCTGCAACGCCCAACCCTGGTTGAACGCACTGCCGCTGATGTTAGTTTAGAAGAAGCGCGCGCCTATGCGGCGCAGGCGGAGAAATTCTATACCCAGCCCTTTTCCCTCTTTGCGCGGTCCGACTTCTTTTATGAAGAGGTGGAGCAAGAATATCTGGATGATGTCTTAGGCCGTCATACCCATGCGGCCGATATGAATTTTCTGGGCGTCATGACGGTGTTTCGCAAAACGCTCAACGCTAACACGCGCAGACTTTTGTTGGTCTACGCTCCATTGCTGCTGTTGGGCGCCGTATCGCTGTTGCTGGCTAGCGGCGCGGGTCTCGCGGGGCAGGTGACCACGTTGACGGGCGCTGGCGATATGGCCGCGCGTGCCGCCGTAACCGGCGGCGTTTTTTTCCTGGCGATGGGTTTTCTGATGTTGCTTTACCATTGGCCTTATAAGGTGACCCAACAGCAAAACCTTCTGGGGCTTGATAACTACATCACGTCAAAGTTCAGTCGCATCAATCAGAATTTTCAGGTGGCCAAACGCCGGGCCATGAATGTTGAGCGAACAATGCGCATGCCCCAGGCCGATGAGCTGCGCGATGAAGCCGGGACTTGGACGCTCGCCTATAATTGGCTCGCCATGCGATTGCTGTTGTGCGAGCTGACGGTGCGCAACGCTGTTTACCAGATCAGGCGAAACACGACGCTTTATGGCGTCGCCGGCGCGACGTTGTGCCTCTTGGTTGGCGTTAGTATCATCTTTGTAGAGAGGACTATGGCGACAAGTGTTAGCGCCAATGGATGGCTTATGGAGGCGGCCGTCTTCTCCGGCGCGTTTGTCGTGGCGGGCTACGGCGCTGTCATGGCCAAAGCCACCGCCGATACGTTGAGTGTTCTACAGCCCGATGAATGGAACCGGTTTCACCATGTCGATCTGCACGAAAGCATCCGCGACCATGTTGGGGAAGATAAACTTCAGATCGTCACCTTCCGCGACCGCAATCGATTAGAGTAGTCGCGCTCTGAAGTCCTACTCAAAACGTGCTCCTAACATCTCTGCGCATGCTCCTATACGGTCCTGCATTTAGGCGATAAGACTGCGCGTCGTCTGGCCCGGCGGCGGGCGTGACTTTTTAGATGAGGGAGAGACGTCATGGAGAACCTTGAGACCGATTATCTTGTCGTCGGCGCCGGCGCAGTGGGCATGGCGTTTGTCGATACCCTGCTTTCTGAAACTGACGCCGACATCATTCTTGTCGATCGTCGCCATATGCCCGGCGGGCACTGGAACGACGCCTATTCTTTTGTGCGCCTCCATCAGCCATCGGCGTTTTACGGCGTCGCCTCGACGGCGCTTGGTTCAAACCGGATTGACGAGACAGGCCCCAATGCGGGTTTATATGAATTAGCCTCTGGGCCAGAAGTCACCGCCTATTTTGAAAAGGTCCTGCGGGAACGTTTTCTGCCGTCGGGCCGCGTGCGATACTACCCCCTTTGCGACTATACAGGTGACGGGGCGTTCCGTTCCCTAGTCTCTCCTGCTTCTTATTCAGTGCGTCCGCGCAAACGCATTGTCGATGCCTCGTTTTTCACCGCTAGCGTTCCCGCCACCCATCAACGCAAATACGAGGTCGCGTCTGATGTCGCGTGCGTCCCGCCGAATGATGCGCCGCGCCTTGCGCCCGGGCGGCCCCACTACGCCATCCTCGGCGGCGGTAAAACGGCGATGGATACCGGCGTCTGGTTGTTGAACCATGGGGTGGACCCGGATGCGATCACCTGGGTCATGCCGCGGGCGTCCTGGTTGACGAACCGGACAACCACCCAGCCGGGCATTGATTTTTTCGATACCTCCATGGGTGGTTTTGTGGGTCAACTGGATGCGATGATCGCAGCGACATCCATCGACGATATGTTTGAACGCATGGAGGCGTGCGGTGTAATGTTGCGCATTGACCCATCCGTGCGCCCGACCATGTGCCACTATGCAACGATTTCAACTGGCGAGGTGGATCAGTTACGCCGTATCAAGAATGTTATTATGGGTGAGCGTGTGGCGCGCCTAGAAAAAGGCGCCATGATCATGCAAAGCGGGGCAAGCCATGAGGCGCCGGCGGGCACGCTTTATATTGATTGTACGGCGACGCCGATCTCCTTCAGTACCCAGAGCGTGAAGCCTATATTTGACGGTGACACCATCACCGTCCAGGCCGTGCGTGCGCCTCTCGTTACCACGAGTTCGGCGTTAATCGCCTATGTCGAGGCGTTGCTAGAGACGGATGAAGAAAAAAATGCACTTTGCCAGCCGGTGGCTTTGGCCGACACGCCATCCGAATGGGCGCGTTCCTTTATGGGGAACATGATCAACCAACGCGCCTGGTCGCAGAATAAGCAGGTCCGCAATTGGATGACCCAATGCCGGTTGGACCCGTTTAGCGCCATGACCAGCGGCCTCGATCGCAATGATGAAGAGAAGATGGGCGTCATGAACGCCATTAGGGAAAAAGCAGCGCCCGCTGTGATGAACATTCAGAAATTGCTGATGGAAGAAGCCGCGGCCTAAGCTCAGCCTCAGCCCTGTCATCTTGTTTGGCGATAGTGTTTCCCTTTCGTTCTAAACTGCGTACCCTCCGTCTATGACGGAAGTGATTCGAATTTTGGGCGTCGACCCTGGCGCGCGAGCGACCGGCTGGGCGGTGATTGATCGGGCTGGTGCGCGCTTATCTTTTGTGGGCGCTGGCGTGGTGCGCGCCGGCGCAAAAATGACAAAGGCCCAGCGGCTCGCCGCGATACAAAAAGCGCTGGGGGATATCATCGAGACTCATGGCCCGCGTGAAGCGGCGGTGGAGGAGACGTTCGTCAACGCCTCCCCCCGGGACGCGCTAACCTTGGGTGAGGCGCGGGGCGTTGCGCTCGCCGCCCCGGCGGCGGCCGGGCTGCCGGTCGCGGAATACGCGGCGAACACGGTGAAGAAAGCGGTCGTCGGGAAGGGGCATGCCGATAAAGCGCAGGTGCAGATGATGGTCCGGGTGCTGATCCCTGCGAGCGGCGCGTTGGCGGCCGATGCGGCCGACGCGTTGGCCGTCGCCATCTGCCACGCCCATCACCGCGATGCGCAAGAACTACGCAGGCGCGCCTCATGATCGGGCGGTTGAAAGGCACCATCGCGGCGCTGGATGAAGACGCTGCGCTCATTGATGTCGGCGGCGTCGGCTATGAAGTTCACACTCACGGCCGGCTATTGTCCCGCCTGGCGGTGGGCGAGGCGGCGATGTTATCCATTGAAACCTTAGTGCGCGAAGATTTGATTCGCCTCTATGCCTTTGACAGCGAGGAAGAGCGCCGCAGCTTTCGCCTGTTGCAAAGCGTGCAAGGGGTGGGCGCTAAACATGCCCTCGCTATTTTACAGGTTCTGCCGCCGGCGGATCTTTATGACGCCGTCGCGGCCGAAGACGTCACCGCCATTTCCCGCGCCCATGGGGTGGGCAAGAAAATCGCCCAACGCATCGCAACGGAACTGCAATCGAAACTCGGCAGCCTTGCCCCGGCGAGCGGCGTGGGGCTGAAGGTGGTCGCGCGCGCAGAGGCCGCAGGCGGCGCTGGCGGCGGTAATGCGGGCGCGAAGGCCGATGCGATCTCCGCTCTTGTGAACCTTGGCTATGACGGCGTTGCGGCCCGCCGCGCGGTAGCGGCTGTTGCGGGTGACGAAGCCGATGCGGCGACGTTGATCAAAGCGGCGTTGAAGGAGTTGGCGGCGTGATCCCCGGGCGGATGAAAACATTTATAACCGGCGCGCAACGGTTAAGGTGGAGGTGATTGATGGTTGAACCAGAACGCCTCATCACTGCAGAGCGTATGGGCGAAGATGTCGACGCCGCGTTGCGGCCGAAGCGCCTTGGCGATTTTGTTGGGCAAGCTCAGGCTAAGGATAATCTCTCGATCTTTGTGCAGGCGGCGCGCGCCCGGGGGGAATCCCTCGATCATGTTCTTTTTCACGGACCGCCGGGGCTTGGCAAAACGACCTTGGCCCAGATCGTCGCCAATGAATTGGAGGTGAATTTCAAATCAACCTCCGGACCAGTGATCACCAAGCCGGGGGATCTCGCGGCGATCCTCACCAATTTGGAACAGGGCGATGTTCTGTTCATTGACGAAATTCACCGACTGACGCCGGCGGTGGAGGAGGTGCTCTATCCCGCGATGGAGGATTACGCCCTCGATATTATGATCGGCGAGGGCCCGGCGGCCCGATCGGTTAAAATCGATTTGCCACGCTTCACCCTGATCGGCGCGACGACCCGCTCAGGGTTGTTGGCAAAACCCCTGTTGGACCGTTTCGGCATTCCTATTCGCCTTGATTTCTACACCCATGATGATCTCGCCACGATCGTCACCCGTGGGGCGCGGCTTTTGGGGGCGGCGATGACCCCGGACGGCGCCATGGAAATCGCCCGGCGCAGTCGCGGCACCCCGCGGGTCGCCGGACGGTTGATGCGCCGCGTGCGCGATGTCGCGACGGTGGAGGCCGCTGGGGAGGTGACGGCCGCTGTCGCTGACCGGGCCCTTAAACGGTTGGAGATTGACGCCCTCGGCCTTGATCCTCTCGACCGGCGATATCTGCGCTTAATCGCCGAGCATTATGGCGGCGGTCCGGTGGGGGTTGAAACAATCGCCGCCGCCCTCGCCGAAGCCCGCGATGCGGTCGAAGACGTCATCGAGCCCTTTCTTCTGCAACAGGGCCTTATACAACGCACGCCAAGGGGCCGCATGTTGTCGGCCGGCGCCTGGCGCCATTTGGGGCTCCCCGCACCGAAAGAAACCCCCGGCGCACCGACGGACGATCTGTTTAATTGATCATGGCGGGGGATGTCTTTTGACGATCGTCTAGCGGTTCACTATCGTGACCTTCGGGGCGACTAACAGGGGGATACCCAAATGCGTTTTCTGGTTCTGGCGGCGTCGGCCGTTTTTCTCACGGCCTGTGAAACAACCGAACTGACGAAAAAAGAATGCCTTGGCCCCGACGGCGTCGGCGCCGATTGGGGGGCGATTGGCTTTACCGACGGCTTGAAAGGCGAATTGGAAAACCGCTTCGAGGAGCATGTCGCGCGCTGCGCTGAATTTGGCGCTGTCGCCGATAAAGCGGCCTATACCGCTGGGCGAACCGATGGGCTTGAAAACCTCTGTGTGGAACAGAACGGCTTTGATTTCGCCTATCGCGGCGATGTTTATCGCGGGGTGTGCTCCGTCGATCAGGAACCTGACTTTCTAACCGGCTATGTCGGCGGGCGACGCGTCTTTTACGTTAAAAAGGCGCGGGATGCGGCGAAGTCTGACTATGATTCGGCCGTGAGCAGCGTCAACTACCACCTGAATCAAATTGACCGGGCAAAGGGTACCCTCGCCAAAACCGATGCGACGGAAAAAGAGCTGAAACGGGCGCGGAAGAATTTGAAATACTCCCGGGATCAATTGCCCTACGCTGAGGATAGGGTGGATGAGAAGCTCTATGAGTTGGGTAGGGCGGACGAGGCGCTGGAAAACGCCCTCGCCAGTGTTGAAGATTTTAAAACGTCATCCATATTTCCGCTTCTTTACAATGGACTTCTCGAAGGTCACGCCTTTGCTCGTGCTGAGCCGGCGATTGATCATTGTTATGACGAAGGGGAAGTCATGGCGGTCACTTGCCAGGTGAAGCCAGCGGCTGAAATTCGCGGCGAACAATCCATCTGCGCCGTCGGTCCGGGTGATGCGTTAAATGTTGGCAGCCGTAATGAGAAAGGCCCGGACGGTGATTTGGCTGAACTCCGTCACCGCTACGATTTTTATCCCCTAGACGTGGAGCGTAACCGGCGCGCCCGTCGCTCAACGGCGAGTTTTGACGTCGTTTTCGATGCGACGGCAGACCCAGTTGCCGTAAACCGCATCATTTGCGCCGCGCCAATAGAGCCGCTGCCTTAGGCTCCGGACCCATAAAATCACCGAACGGTCGAGATGACCCTTTTTCGCCGTTGTTATGCGCCGAGACGAGCGACATGAGGCACCCTGAAACGGTCGCTGTGGCTTAGTAAGAAATTCGCCAGAAGCCTTCAAGTTTGTCCAAGCGTCTGAAGAATTGCATCCACTATCTTTTGGCCGCCTTTCGAAGACGGTTCTATTGGAGACATTTCCGAGAAATCATCGACGTCCGCGCATACCGCGTCTAGTCGGACTACCGATACGCCTCGAGCCTCCGCGAGACGAAGGATTATCTCATTGAACGCACCAATCGCCGATGGTGCATGAGCCCTCATCTCTGGCTCTGCGAAAGGGATGGAAGTGTAGATACTGCAGACGCTTAATCTGAGGCCACGTTCAGAAATTGTATCCAACATCCAGCCATACGCGATTTCAAAGTCCGCGAGCGGTGATGCGATGAGTTCCTCCAGGTTTGCTCCTTCCGCTACCTGCGCAAGAAGATGACGGAACTTCATCAGGTCGTTCCCGCCTATACTCACGACAATATCCGTCGTGTGCATCGGCACCTTTTCAAGTTGGTTTGGGATGTCCTCAATACAGTCGCCATCTACAGCGACCTTAAACGCCCCCCAAGTCTTCGGAATTGAACGGCGCATCTGTTCGATGACGCCAGGTTCGCCAGGAATGTACTCATCGTTGTCAAAGATAGAGTCGCCCATAAGGCAAATATGCTTTTCAGCCATCGGATCGCTCGTTCATGAAATGCAAGTCAACGGATGACTAGCCGATCGAGCGACAAACTCAAGCGCCGTTCAATAAAAGCCGTGGGCGGGGTGCCTTTTTAGCGTCAGGAAACGGCTAATCCCGGCCAGTCTCCGCGTTTCGATAGCGTCCTAAACTCGCCCATCTAAGCCGCTCGCGTCGATAAACCTCATGACCAGTTCAGACGGATTTTCGTCGTCTGCGTTGTGTGCCCGCAGGGCAGCGTTAATGGGTCTGGACCATAGCAATGTGCCGTGCCCCATCTTTGGTCGCTCCCACAGGGTTGGAAAATGCTGCTATAGACGGCACAGTGCGGGGCAAGCGATAGAAAGCCCCTCAAAGGGGCGCAACAAATAAAAAGGCGGCGGGTATGGCCTGGTGGTTCCAAATCAAACTCTGGAAAAGGGTTCTTCTCGGCCTAGCGCTCGGCGTCGGCTTTGGCCTCGCCGTGATGCAGGTGATGGGCCCGGAGGCGGGCGAGGCGTTGCTTGGCCAGGTCAAAATTGTCGGCGATATCTTCATCGCCCTCATTCGTCTTGTGATCATACCCCTGATTTTCTTCACCCTGGTGGCGGGCGTTCTGGCGCTCGGGGATCCGGCGAAGCTCGGCACCATTGGCCTGAAAACAATCGTCCTCTATTTGCTGACGACGTTCTTCGCAAACATTATTGGCCTCGCCATGGGCACGGTGTTCCAGCCGGGCAAGGGCGTAAGCCTCGACGATGCGACGCCTCGGGAAGTGTCGACAGAATCCGCTGGTTTCTTTGAGCGCGTCAGCCAAATGGTGACGCAAAACCCGTTTGAGAAATTTCTCACCTTCGATCCGATGACCCTCGCGCTCTCCGCGGCGCTCGTCGTCGCCGCGTTTTTTGTCACGACGCGCAAGGGCGCTGATAATGATAGCGCGCCCGCCGGCGCCAAAGGCGGGCTCGGGCTTTTGTTTGTTGGCCTTTTCGCCCTCGGCGTCGCCATGGCCTCCGGCGATATTCTGGTGGTGATCTTCACCTCCATCATCTTCGGCGTGATCGTTCTCTTCATGCGCGAGGCCGGCGCCGGCATCGGGCGCTTCTTTACCTACGCCTCTGAAAAAGTGCTGGACGTCACGCAGATCATCATGGAGTTGGCGCCCTTCGGCGTGTTCGCGCTGATCGCCTATGTCGCGGGCACCCGGGGTGTTGAAACATTCACCGCGATTTTCTGGTTGGTGATCGCCGTCTATGTCGGCTGTTTCATCCATATGGGGCTGACCTATGGCGGCATCGTGAAGTTTGGCTTGCGCTTGCCGATACGGAATTTCTTCGGCGGCATCGCCGACGCCCAAATGGTCGCCTATTCAACGTCGTCCAGCTCCGCGACTTTACCGGTGACGATCGCCAATGTTTCTGAAAACCTTGGGGTGAAAAAATCTATCGCGGGCTCGGTCCTGCCGCTCGGCGCCACGATCAACATGGACGGGACGGCGCTTTACCTTGGCATTGTGGCGCTCTTTACCGCCCAGGCCTTTGGCTACGCGCTGGAGCCGCAGCATTACATTCTGATCGCGTTGACGGCGGCGCTTGTCTCCATTGGCGCAGCGGGTATTCCGTCGGCGTCGCTTTTCCTCCTGGCGACGGTGCTGCAAGTATTTAATGTGACCCCTGAGCATACCGCCCTGGTCGTCGGCTTTATCTTCCCGTTTGACCGCTTGCTCGACATGATGCGCACCGTCGTGAATGTCACGGGCGACGCGACCGTTGCGACGACGGTCGCAAAATGGGAGCGTGAACTCGACGAAGAGGTGTTTCGCTCGAAACCCGTGCAATAGTGTATTTGAAACACCACAAACAGCCGGTATCGCCTTGGTAGTTGCTCCTGGCACGGTGAAAATAGGTGTAACCATAGCGTTTCTTACAAAATAGAAAGAACTCCGCTTGGGTCATTTCTTGGCATACCCCGTGCTTCTTATTGCGAACGGGGGAACCAGCAGAACGGCCACGGAGATGACCATGAAAGCGGTTCAGAAAAACAGAAAAAACACGCCCTACGGGCAAGCTCAACCCAAGCGAGCCGCCATCGGAGAGAAGGATGTTGTGCGCATTCTTAGTAACCGTTTGGAACAGAAATATTTGAACCACGAAAGCATCGCCACGCGCTTAGAGTTTAAAGGCGAAACTGATGCAGCGCAGGTGTTACGGCGAGCGGCCGCGCGGTTGCGATTGATCCAAAAGGACCAATCAAGTGATCCGGATGTGATTTATTAAAGTCCTGCCGACGTTATTCATTAGCTTTTTAATTGAAATGCGGACTGTCGATGCGCCATCGATAATCCAGTTAGCGAGCGTCATCGTAGCTGGGTTATGAGTTTTTTTAGGATTTTGATCGCCATAGGTGCGTTAATGCTGTCTGGCGCAATTGCGGTTGTGTTTTCAGGAGAAACACGAAGCTTAACGATCATTTTGGAGGGTATGCTTAGCGACCCTTGGACCGTCGTGACCTTCATCGATCTCTATCTTGGGTTTTTGATCACCGCCGCCGTCATTATGCTAGCCGAACGAGGTTGGGCCCTAAGGCTATTTTGGGCGGCGCCCATTTTCATTCTCGGCAATGTCTGGGCCGCGGTCTGGATCATTCTGCGCTTCTCCGCATTGCGGGATCGCTTGCGGGTGAGCGAGACATCGGCCTAGTGATCCGTAGGCGGTTGTCTAGAAGCACTCACCCCCGTTCTCACAACTCGATAACCGACTGTCGCGCGGGGCCCTAATCGGCGTATAACGTTTCTTTTGGCCCTACCCAAAAGGCGTTCTCATGGTCGCATCATCTTCTTCAAATGGCTCTCCTTCTAACGGATCATCGGCGGTCCGCGCCGCGCAGTTGCTGCATTATCGATCCACCCATTTGGCGGTTGGCGACCCGTTGGCCCCGCCCCTCGTCACAGCCTCCGCCTTTCACTTACCGGGAGAGGAAGCCGTCGACACAGCGCCCTACGCATATGGTCGGTTTGCGAGCCCCACCCTTGACGCCGTTGAAACACAGATCGCCCTTTTGGAGGACGCGCCGACCATCGCCTTTCCCTCCGGCATGGCGGCGATCTGCGCCAGTTTGTTTGCTGTGGTGAAAGCGGGCGATAAGGTGATCTTGCCCTCCGACGGGTATCACGCAACGCGCATTCTGGCGTCGCGGTTTTTAAGTGGTCTCGGCGTTAAGGTGATTGAGTGCGCGACGTCAGCCTTGGGCGAGATGTCGTTTGAGGGCGTTGCATTGGTCTTTGCCGAGACGCCGTCCAATCCGCTCCTCGATGTTTGTGATCTCCGTGAGACCGCCATGCGGGCCCATGGCGCGGGCGCGCGTCTCGTTGTTGATAACACGACCATGACGGCCTATCTTCAACGTCCACTTGATCTTGGGGCGGACATTGTCGTGGCGGCCGATACAAAAGCGCCCGGCGGCCACAGCGATGTGCTGTTTGGCCATGCCGCGACCCGCGACCCCGCTTTGGAAGCGGCGATACGGGACTGGCGGAAGTTCTCCGGCGCGATCCCCGGCCCGTTTGAAGCATGGCTCGTCCACCGTGGGATGGAGACGTTAGAGGTTCGCCTCGCCCGGATGGGGGAGACCGCCGGCGCCATTGCCCCGCGTCTTGCGGCCCATCGCACCATTCGCATGGTGCGCTATCCCGGTTTGCCCGATGATCCGTCCCATGAGATCGCACGGGAGCAGATGACGGGCTTTGGTTTTATGATCAGCTTCGAAATGGAAAGCGCAGAGGCCGCTAACGCCCTGATGCGCAATTGCCCGTTCCTCGCCCAGTCGACGAGTTTTGGGGGCGTTCACTCCTCCGCGGAGCGACGCATCCGCTGGGGGGATGCGGTGCCGGAAGGGTTCGTGCGATTATCCGTCGGTATTGAACCGACGGAGATATTATGGGCCGCCCTGGAAGAAGCGTTAGATGATATTGCTAAATAGGGCGTAGACGGAAAAGGTAAATTAGAGAGCGCCGCTTTCGCGTAACTCAGCCCGTAATTGATCAACCGGCGGCGCATAAAGAAAGCCGAAAGAGACGGTGCCTTCTTTTGTATGCACGGCATGGTGCAACCGATGGGCTTGGATGATGCGCTTTAAGTAAGCGCTCTCCCGCGGCAGGGGCGCCTTGATGCGCTGATGAACGATGACATCGTGGAACATCACATAGATGAACCCATAAATGGCGATGCCGATGCCGACATAAAGTAAGGGCGCAACGTAATGGACGCCAATATAAATCAACGCGATAGAGGGGATGGAGAAGACCACCGCGAACAGGTCATTTTTCTCAAAAACGTTGTCATGGGGTTCGTGATGAGATTGGTGCCAAGACCACATGAACCCATGCATGACATATTTATGGGCGTAATAGGCGAACGCCTCCATGGCGGCCACGGTGGCGATCAACAGGAATACATTCAGTAGGATCGTCATCAACGCCCGCCTTCCTCGGCGATGGAACCTCTCGCCAGGCGCCCAGAATAGCGAAGGGCGCCCGCCAGACCAAGGTATAGCGCCGCCGCATTAAGACGCAGCCCGGGCGCGCGCGGGAGCGCTACATGCCAGGAGGCCGAGACTCCGGAATTGTGAGGAGGAAGGCGTCGATTAAGTCTACGGTCAGGGAGTCGGATAGAGTCAGTCGGTCCGTCGATCTCCTTCGGGCGGTTACCTAATAACGTGCACGCCGCCGCGCCGTTGCGCCCGGGGCGCTCTTGAATTCCCGCCCATCACTGTGGAAACTGCGCTCCGTAGGAAACCCCAAAAAAGGGGGACGATGCGCCAAGGGCGTCAAGAAGGTGTGGAGTATCAAACGGTGAAGCCGATCGGCGGGGTCATAGGCGCATTGCTCATAGCGAGCCCCGCAACGGCGCATTCATTAGAGGCGTATACCGACGAAATTGTCGTAACGACCAACGCCAATGCGGTCAACGCGGGTGAAGAGACGCCGCCCCTTTCCACGATCGCGATTGACGCCTCAGCGTTGGAGGCGGTGCGCGCCATCGACCTCAATGAGGCCGCCCTGTTTATTCCGTCCGCCTCGGTCACCACCAATTCCCGCGGTGAAACGTTACTTTCTCTTCGCGGCGCGGGGGAGCGTCAAACGGGCCTATTCTTCAATGGCGCGCCATTGAACATTCCTTGGGACAATCGCCTCGACCTGTCGCTTGTTCCGGCAACCGCGTTATCGAACGTGACGGTTCGCCAGGGCGTCGCATCCGTTCTTTTCGGCGGCGATGCCGCTGGCGGCGCCATCGAGATTGCGCCTGCAACCGCGCTTGGTGACGCAACTGGCCCCATCGGCGAGAGCCGCGCGCCCTTCGCCGCGCGGGGCGCGATACAGGGCGGGGGGCTCGGCTTTTTTGATGGGGAGGCGCTGGTCGCGGGCGGCGCGCGCAGGGTGCGGGGCGTTTTTGCCGGCGGTGTCACCCGGCGCGATGCTTTGGCCGCGCCGGATGCCAGCGACCTCCTCAGCAAACGAAATGCTTCACCGCCGCCGGCCGATGGCGGGCAACCCAATACAGACCGCCAACGGACGAATTTTCTGGCGCACCTATCAACGGAACGATCATCGGATCTGCGCCTCTCTGCGGCGGTGCTTGGCGTTCGATCATCCTTTGGCATTGCGCCGGAAACAACGTTCAACCCCGCTGACGAAAATCCACGCTTTTGGCGGTTTCCCGACACGGAGCATGTGATCGGCGTTGTGAATGCAAGCATCCCTGTGAGCCCGCAATGGGATGTGACGGCGACGGGGTGGGGCCAGGCGTTCAACCAGACTATCGAGAGTTTCGCCTCCAATGCGTTTCTAACCCTTGAAGACATTCAGCGCGATCGCGACAGGGCCTTTGGCGCGCGGATCTCTACTGAGCGTCAATGGGGGGGCAGTGGCGTGGGTGGTGGCGTCGGCGGTGGCGTGCGCCATGAAGTGCGGGGCGTCTTTTCTTTTCTCGATGCGCGCCATGACCAAGATGATATCGCTTTTTCGGGCGCAGGAACACCGCCCTTGGTGACGGCGTTTGAAACGGCGTTCTTTCAACGGCGCACCTTTGGATTGGGCGGCGCCTATGAAGGTTGGTTCGGCGATACGGGGGCGCGCCTTAGCGCGGCCGGCGATATTGTCAGTATCCCCGCTTCCGGCGGGCGGGCGAGCGCTGGCGGGTTCGCTGGATGGAACATCGCCGCCGCGCTCAACCATCGGCTCAGCCCGTCCTGGACCATTGAGGCGACAGCGGCCCGTCGCGCGCGGTTGCCAACCCAGCGGGAGCTTTTTGGTGACGCCATAAACCGCTTCGTCTTGAACCCCGATCTGCAGGCGGAGCAATCAATTCAGCTGGAAGGGGTTTTGCGTTTCGAGACGCCAAGGGCGAGCGTGACGGCGACCCCATTCGCCGTCATCACAACGGGAACCATCGACCAGGAGGTGCTGCCGGGGACGGGCGGTCAACGCCGTCGCATCAATCTTGATGGCGCTCGGTCCCTCGGCGTCGCCGTCGCAGCCGAAGCGCGCCCCTTTGATGGATTGTCGCTCGGCGGCAATGTCACGGTGCAACGCGTGCGTCGTCGCGGCGCGGGCGATGGGCCGCGCGTGATCGCGGAACGCCCCGACACCCTGGCGGCGTTCTATCTCTCCTATCGTCACCGTACAGGGCTCGGCGTTTATGGGGGCGGGCGTTATCGTGGTCGCGCGTTTTCTCTTGCAGATACGGGCGTCTTTGTTCCCCTCGCGCGGTCCATTGCGTTTGACGCAGAGGTTTCTTACGCCTTTTCTTTATACGGAACGCAAACGGAGGTCTTCGTGCGCGGCGATAACCTGGCCAATACGTTTGTCGAGCCGCAATTGGGTCTGCCTGAGGCCGGTCGGCGCGTTCGGGCAGGGCTGCGGGTCGCGATTGGCAGAGCGCCAATTTAAGAAACATGGATCACGCGTCCGCCTGTTAAGCGGCCTTCCGTTGCGCCCAAGGACCGGATATTGAGGGAGGGCGCGGAAATGGGGCGAAAGATGGGGCGGATAGACATGAAAAAAGTCGGGTTCGGGCTACTGGGGCTGTTGGTGGTCCTCATCGCGCTTAGCGTAAATTGGGTGAGCACAGTCAACCGATATAAAACGCCCGATACGCTGTCGCTTTCCATCCTTGATGACGCGGTGACCATCCGCCGAGACAAGCACAATGTGCCTTATATTTTTGCGCAATCCGAAGCGGATTTGATCCGCGCGCAAGGGTTTGTCGTTGCGCAGGATCGTTTGTTCCAGATGGAGTTTTATCGCGCGCTGATCAATGGGCGTTTGTCGGAACTCGTTGGCGAGGCGGGTTATACGAATGATGTCCGGGCGCGGGTCCTCGATGTCGCCGGCAATGCGCGCCGACATGCGGCAGTGCTTGATGCCGCGCCGCGCGCCTATCTTCAGAATTATGCTGACGGGGTGAACGCGTATCTCAGCTGTTGCACGAAAGACTTCCCCCTTGAATTGTCGCTTGTCGGCATTGACCCCGAACCATGGACGATCGCCGATATCATCAGCGTCATGCATTTTGTTGGGTTAACCCATGGCCGGAACATGGAAGATGAACTGCTGACCACCCAACTCGTGGCGACACTTGGCGCCGAGCGTGCTGGCGATTTGTTGCCGGTCAACTTTAATCCCGATCGAACAGCTGAATTTTCAACTCTGCCGGTTGACGCCCTGCCGGTTCTTGATGGCGCCATCCGTGGGTCAGGGCGCGCGGAAATTGCTGAATACTTTCCGCAATTCGGGTCAAACAACTGGGCCGTTGCGCCAAGCCGGTCGGCGAGCGGTCAAGCGGTGTTGGCGAATGACCCTCATTTAGATGCGCGCATCCTGCCGGGCCCGTGGATCCCCATGGGGCTTTTTGCGCCGGGCGTTGAAGCCTTCGGTTTGGCGCTGCCGGGGCTGCCCGGGTTCTTAGTTGGACGCACCCAAAACGTCGCCTGGGGCGTGACCAACGGATATGGCGATGCGCAAGACCTCTTCATTGAAGAGATTGATCCGGCGACCCCTTCGCATGTTATCGAGGGCGTCGCTTCAACGCCACTCATCATTCGTGAAGAAATCATTCGCGTGAAAGATGGCGATAGCGACGGTGGGTTCCGAGACGAGAAAATCACTATACGGTCTACCTCCCGCGGGCCCATTGTGACAGACCACGCCGCCTTCGGGCCGGTGGAGGGAATTGACTTGTCGCTGCGCTGGACGTTGGCGGGACCCCAGCGGGGGCAAATTGGCGTGGATCGGTTCATGTCGGCCAAAAACGCCGAAGAGTTTGAGCAGGCGATATTCGACATCGATGTGATGTTTTTCAACATCGCCTTCGCCGACCGACAGGGCGCTATTGGCCGGCGCTCAAGCGGGCGCGTGCCCGTCCGCAAGAACGAGAACGGCGCCTACCCCCAATCAGTGAGCGAAGACGCCGGCTGGGCCGGTTGGATCCCGAAAAATGAAATGCCAAGCAGCCGTGGGGAGGCGACGGGTTGGGTGGCGACGGCCAATAATGATTTGAAAGCGGATGGGTTTCCTTACTTTTATTCGTCGCATTTTTCCCCCGCCTACCGATATAGCCGCATTCGTCAGATGCTTTCAGATGGCGTGGACCTCTCCATGGAGGATCATTGGCGGTTCATCCAAGATGATTTGAACCTGCAAGCAGAAATCCTCGCCCCGCGCTTTGCGGCTGTCCTTGAAACCGATGCGGCATTGGCGCCCCTCGCCGTGATATTGCGCGACTGGGACCATCGCGATGACCGTGACGCGATTGGCCCGTCGGTCTTTCATGCGCTCTATGAAAATCTTTATGGGGCCGTCTTTGATGATGAACTGGGGGCGGACTTAGCCACCAGCGTTCAAGACAACCGGTATTTCTGGCTTGAAGGTTTTGACCAACTTCTCCAAGAGGGCCAGTCAATCTGGTTCGATGACGTGACGACAGAGGGCGAGGCGGAAACCCTGGATGATCTCATCATCCGCGCCGGTCACGAGGCGAAAGATTTTCTGGAACGCGAACGCGGGAAACGCCCTAAAAACTGGAAATGGGGCGATCTGCACACGGTCCAATTCAGACACCCCTTACGTCCGTCGGGGATTGGCGCAAATTGGCTCGGCCATAAACCAGCGCCCATGTCAGGGTCGGGCGAAACCGTCCTTCGCGGATGGTATGGCGGCCGGGAAGACTACACCGTCAAATTCTTTGATTCAGCCCGGTTCGTCACGGATTTTGGCAATGACGACTACGTCATCGGCGCCCTCTCCGGCGGGGTCACGGCGCGGGTTTGGCATCCGGGCTTCAAAAGCCTCCTGTCACCCTGGATTAAGGGCGACTACACGAAATTCTGGATCGACCCCGAGCTTGCAAAAGCAAACGCGAACGAGGCCATCACGCTGACACCGCAGCGGTAGGTGGCGCGAGCGGGCAATAGGGGGGTGATGGGGGCTTGGCGCCTCTTTTTTTCAGGTGGTAGCTCAGTTTGGAAACTGATGACTGCTGTTGGTCCATTTTTGCCTTTCGACCAGTTTTCATCGAACGGCAGGATTATCATCATACCGGACCCTGGAGCGAAGAATCTTTTTACCTCGCAGCACTTAACAGCCGACATCAGAAAGAATTTTGAATATCTGAAGATATCTCCAGAGAGAGCGTAGAGATTTTAACCGCCCGCTCACGCTTTGTCTTTCGACACGTAGTCCAGTTTTCTGTAGTGCCTTCGTTTGTCGACAGACTGAGCGGTGGCAAGTCGTCAGCTATCAACGGCTTGGCTAAGGCCAAACCCGATGAATGCCGATTTCAAATTCACCGTCATCATAGATGTGGCGCGGTGCCATACTGTAAAAGACTTCGTTGTTAACGACATTAATGCTACAGGCCCACCGACAAGACGGGCGTCTAAATTTTGACTCCCATTGAGAAATTCCCATATTTTCAGCACCATACCGTTCAGACGCCGTCATTGTCGCTACGTCGATTTCGGTGGCGCGGACAAAATCATCCACATAGCCTTTTCCGTCGCTGTTTGACGAGTACATACTGACGAGAACAAGCTTCCCATTTGTTTGGTCTACTAAGCTTGTACCGGATGCGGATGAATGGACGTTATTTATTTTTCCGAGTGATACAAATTTACAATTGCGTCTTTGAAGGCTGATACAGGGTGCCCCTGTGGGATTGTTATTGGAATCGTGAAGCGAGTCCCTGAAAAGTTCTATCGGTCCATACCCACGGTCGGTTTGAGTTGACACGACTACGTAGTAATGCCTATCAGCAACGCGATAGGTAAATCCCATGGTTTGCAGATAATGTCCTGGAGTGATCAACAGGTTGCTCATCAGAGCAGGCCTGACCGAATTCGCACCAAACTGGTAAAATTTCACACGATTATTATCGGTTACAGCGAGATAGTCGCCGGCTGATTGAAGAATGCTAGGATGCCAACTGCCAAAAACGCAATCAGCTTTCCATTCTAAGTCATCATCCGTCCCCGTATCCCAATCATAGGGTTCGCTCCAGACCATAAGGCCGCACGAATCTTCTTGTGACGTTCCAATTTTTTCCAGGCTCGCAGAAAGAACAAATCTTTTATTTTGCATATAGGTGAGCCCTTGGACGTGGGAATCGCCGGCATCTGCATTGCGTTGTTCAAATTTGCTTTGGCTGAGAGTTCCGAGATTGGTAATTTTGTTGCCGAAAACCCGGGTATCAACGGACCATCGCGATGCGTTATCGATGACGTAAGGCATGTCCAGATGAGTTCTGCCGCGATCGTTTGCGTTTTGACCAGAAGCAGCCGGCTGACCCGTGGGGGCATCCTTTACTTCGTAATACAGCGTATACTCTGCTTCTTCCGTCCATTTTTTTGTAAAGCTGCCATTCGACGACTGCGCTGTAATAATCTGTGTACCAATTGTATCATCAGGATTGGCACCATCGTCTTCTTCGTACACGGTAACAACCAAAGATTGTTTGACGGTATACTCTTTGTTTAAATCCCAGGTTTCTATATCATCGTCATCTTCATTCATTGAATGATAACTGCTCGGGGGTAGCCGGTAGGCAACCCCATCAACACTTATGCTGATGTAGACCTCATCTTGTCCAGCTTCTGTTGTGTCCTCGCAATATAGCTTCACGAGCTTAACAGTTTTGGCAGCCTCAGCTTGAGTTGAAAAAAGAGAGAATGCCGCAAATGAAAGTAAAAATATTTTTATTGTTGATGGTGAGAAGATATTCATTGCTAGTCCCTACGCTGCGCGATTTTCAGTTTACGATTAAGCAGTGCCACCTTAGCAACCAGAATTGCAGCTGCAATGACGCAAAAGAAAAGAGCCTCGTGATACGGATGTTATTAATGACTTGACAAGCCGAGAAACAACGCGGCGCCAATCGCCAGTGGCGCCGCATAGCGAATGATAAAGCGCTAGCTTGCGAGCGCTTTGTAGCCAATGTCTCGTCCGTTTGTAGCATCCCAATAAAGCCGTATTTTGTTTCGTCCAATGACCGTAATGGGCCAATATTACCCGGTCGAACTGCTGATTTCCAATGTCCGGTTCGGCCCGCATTGCTGCCCTACAGAAATGATGATCAGAGGGCAAAGTTTGGCGAACAACCGCCGCTAAACTCAAGTCGAGCCGCCACCGCTCCCCACCACAACTTGCCAAGACCTCATTCGGCGTCTAAAAGCCTCTCTCAATCCAAGGGAATATTTCTTTCCCGCGTTTGCCGACACGCCCCTCTTCGCGACCTATATGGGAAGAGACGGGGTCGGGGATGCACCGCCGTCGGGGTAATGCCCTCACGGTGGTTTTATTCGTTGCGCTAAAGGTTCTGGCGCATCGCGGCGTCGTTTGATCGTGGGAATGAAAAGGAATGGCTGATGTTTGAGACTTTAAGCGAACGGCTAGGCTCGGTTTTTGAGAAACTCAAAGGCCGGGGTGCGCTTGAAGAAAAGGACGTAACCGAGGCCCTGCGGGAGGTGCGCATCGCGCTTCTAGAGGCCGATGTCGCGTTGCCCGTCGCCAAAGACTTTGTCGCGAAGGTCAAAGAAAAGGCCGTCGGGCAGGAGGTGTTGCGCTCCGTCACGCCGGGCCAACAAGTCATCAAGATCGTCCACGACGCCCTGGTGGAGATGTTGGGCGGCGAGGCGGCGTCCGCTGAGACCGGCGATGGGGCGCTGAACCTCGCCATGACCCCACCGGCGCCCATTTTGATGGTGGGCTTGCAAGGCTCTGGTAAAACGACGTCGACGGCGAAAATCGCCTTGCGCTTGCAAAAGCGGGAAAAGAAAAAGGTCTTGATGGCCTCCCTCGATACCCGCCGCCCGGCCGCGATGGAGCAGCTGAAAGTCCTCGGCGAGCAGGCCGATGTCGCCACTTTGCCAATTGTGCCGGGGCAAACGCCGGCCCAAATCGCGGCGCGCGCCATGGAGGCGGCGAAACTCGGCGCCTATGATGTCGTCATGTTGGATACGGCCGGGCGTCTTTCCATCGATGAACAGCTGATGGCGGAAGTTGCGGAGATCCATAGCCTGACCCGGCCGATTGAGACCCTGCTTGTTTTGGATTCCCTCACCGGTCAGGACGCTGTTCAGACGGCGGAGAAATTCAAAGAACGCTTGCCCGTCACCGGCGTCATGCTGACCCGCCTTGACGGCGATGGTCGCGGCGGCGCGGCTCTTTCCATGCGGGCGGTCACCGGCGCGCCGATAAAGTTCGTCGGTGTCGGCGAGAAAATTGACGGCCTTGATACCTTCGATCCCCAGCGTATGGCCGGTCGCATCCTCGGCATGGGGGACATCGTCTCCCTCGTTGAGAAGGCGACGGAGGAGATGGATGTCGCCAAGGCGGAAAAAGCCGCCAAGCGTATGGCGAAGGGCCAGTTCGATATGAACGATCTGGCGGACCAGTTCTCCCAGATGCGCAAAATGGGCGGTATGGGCGCCATCATGGGGTTGTTGCCCGGCATGGGTAAAATGAAAAAGATGGTCGATGAAGCGGGCGGCTTTGATGACAAAGAGATCCGTCGACAGGAAGCCATCATCAGTTCCATGACGAAAGCGGAGCGCGCGAAGCCCGCGTTGATGAACGCGTCGCGCAAGAAACGCGTCGCCGCTGGGTCCGGCACCTCCGTTCAGGAGGTCAACAAACTCATCAAAGCCCATCGTCAAATGGCGGACATGATGAAGAAGATGGGCAAAGGCGGCATGAAAGGCCTCGCCAAACAAATGATGGGCGGCATGCCGGGCGGTATGGGCGGTATGGCGGGCGCCATGGGCGGCGGCGGTCCGGGCGGGATGCCTGATCCGGCGATGCTCGATGGCCTGGCCGGCGGTGGAAAAGGCGCAAAAGGCGGCGCTGACGAGATTGATTTCAACGCCTTGGAACAGGCCCTCGCCGGGAAAGGCGCGCTGCCGCCCGGCCTGGGTGGGGCAGGGCCTATGGGCGGATTGCCGGGCCTTGGCGGAAAAGCAAAAGGGAAGAAAAAATGATGATCTGGCGTAGTCTTTTTCTAGCGGCCGTCAGCGCCGTGTTGTTAGTCGCGATATGGCCAACGGCGTCGTTGGCGCAAGATGAACCATCGGCCGATGATCTAAAAGCAGCGTTTGAGGCGCGGGGCATGGCCTGGCTGTTGCCGGCGGACGCTTGTGCGGCGGATGTGATCGGCGAAAAAAGTGTTGAGGCGGATTACACCAGCCCGGCTTGTGAAGACAATCTCGGCCAATGCGTCGCTCAGTGTCGTGACGGTGATGCGCAGCAATGTCTGGGGGCGGCCTATATTCATGAAGCCCTTGAGAACGATGATTTCGCAGACGCGCTTTTCCTGCGCGCTTGTGAAATGGGGGTGGTGATCGCCTGTACAAACCGGGCCGCGCGGTTGCGATATAGCGGTCTGGGTGATGCAACATGCAACAGCCGGACCTTCGCCGTCTCCTGCGATCGGGGCGATGAATTCGGGTGTGCGATGCATGGCATTATGCTGTCGGACGCCGAAGAAGGGGTAACGCCCAATCTAGCGCTCGCAAAAGAACGATTAGCGCGCGCCTGCGAGCTCAACGACGATAGCGATGGCTGTGACCTTGCGCGAGAAACGCTTGAGGTCCTCGAGCAGAGGAACGCTGAAGAGTAGGGCGTCGCCATGCGCTATGGCGATTTGCCGTTTTAGAGTGACCGGATTTGAAGGATAGAAATGACGGCCTTGCGTTTTAATCAGGCGATGATCGATGTCGGTGATCTCGATCGGTCCATCGCCTTTTATGAAAAACTGGGATTGACGCTGATCGTCAATAGCCCAGGCAATGGCTATGCTCGCTTTGAAACGGGCGATGACTCCGGCACGTTCTCGCTCCATACGTCCGAAAATCCTGTATCGGCGGGCGCGTCTTTTTACTTTGAAGTCGACGACGTAGACGCCAATGTTGCGGCGCTTGAAAAGGCCGGCCTCTCTTTTGATGCGCCGCCCACCGATCAAAGCTGGGGCTGGCGCGAAGCCTGGACGCGGGACCCGGATGGGCGTCGCATCGCCATTTATCACGCCGGCGAAAACCGCCGGTTCCCTGCATGGCGTTTAAAAAGCGCCCCTCAAAAATCATCATCTCATTAGGATAATCGAAAAGGAAAAAATCATGTCTTTGAAAATCAGATTGGCCCGGGGCGGCGCAAAAAAGCGCCCGTTCTATTCAATTGTCATTGCCGACAGCCGGATGCCGCGTGATGGCCGCTTCATCGAGAAGGTTGGTCGTTACAATCCGTTGCTCGCGAAAGACGACCCGAAGCGCGTTGAGTATAACGAAGAGCGCGTGAAGCATTGGCTCGGCGTTGGCGCGAAGCCGACAGACCGCGTCGCGCGTTTTCTTTCCGCACAAGGATTGGTGAAATGGGCCCATGGCAATAACCCACAGAAGGGTGAACCGGGTCAAAAAGCCAAAGAGCGCTTAGAAGAAAAAGCGGAGAAGGAAGCCGCAGCAAAAGCCGCGGTTGAAGAAGCCGCGAACGCACCGGCGGAAGAAGCGCCCGCCGAAGAAGCCGCCGCTGAGTAAGCGTTGCTTCCTCCCTTCAAAAAAGCGGCCCGACCGGGGCCGCTTTTTTTTGCCCTTCTTAACATTGCCCCCCCCTTCCTTTGAGCCCCTTCTTTTGCCTTTGCCGGTGCAATCGGCGACAATAGCCAAATCATTCCGGCGTTTGCGCAAAATGCCTAAACAGGAGCAGGCCAATCCTTCGATCCAATGTCACTAAAACAGTCACCGATAAATTTGTAACCGATATTAGGCCCATTGTTTTTTGGCCGCCTGCCTTGATTTTGCTGGTGGCTCTCATCGCCAGCCTTGTTGATTTTGAGGGGTTTCTGGCGGCCGCAACGGCGATCAACACGACCATTCTTGATATCGCTGGACCATTATTTTCCTACGCGCCGTTTTGCGCCGTGCTCCTCATTGTTCTCGTTTACGTCTCGCCCCTTGGCCGGGTGCGCATCGGCGGCGAAAACGCCAAGCCGATCCTTTCCCTTTGGAATTGGTTTGCGATCACGTTGTGCACAACGATCGCCACAGGCATTTTGTTTTGGGGTACGGCGGAACCGATATTCCATTTAAATGGCCCGCCAGGGTTTGCCGGGGCAGAGGCGAACTCGCCGGAGGCGGCGCGTTTTGCTCTAGCCTCGCTCTATTTTCATTGGGCGATCACACCCTACGCTATTTACTCGGCGCCCGCGCTCGCCTTTGCCTTGGCGTATTATAATCTTGGGGCGGCTTATTCTTTAAGCGCCCCCTTGTCACTCGCGATGGGCGGCGCGGCGAAGGGGGCGGGCGCGGCGATCATCGATGCGATTGCACTATTCGCGCTCGTGGCGGGCGTTGCGGCGTCGCTGGGCGCTGGGGTTTTAACCCTGGTGGGCGGGGTCGCCAGCGTGACGGGGCTCGCTGATACGCCCTTTTTGCGGTTCATCATCTTGGTCGGGATCGTTGTCACGTTCATTGCGTCATCCGTCAGCGGGCTTCATCGGGGTATTCGCTTTTTCTCGGATATGAACGTTCGCCTGTTTCTCCTGCTAGCGGCCTTTGTGTTTATCGCAGGGCCAACCTGGAAGGTCTTGACCCTCGGCGCAGACGCCTTCGTTCACTATATCACCGAATTTTTGCCGCGCAGCTTGCGCACGGGCGGGGACGCAGATGCCGAATGGGTGCGCAGCTGGACGTTTTTCAATTTCGCAAACTGGGCCGCCTGGGCGCCCATCACCGCGCTCTTTTTGGGCCGCATCGCTGTGGGTCGGACCGTGCGAGAGATCATTCATATGAACCTTCTGGCGCCGGCGCTCTTCGGCGTTTTCTGGATGACGATCTTCGGTGGCGCGGCCTTGACCATGGACCAATCAAATGCGGGCGCTATGAGCGCCGCGTTAAAAACTGAAGGGCCCGAAGGCATCATTTACGCCATGTTTCAACTGTTACCCTTCGCTGGGATTGTGATCGCCGTGTTTCTTACCACGACCTTCGTATCCTTTGTGACGGCGATGGATTCCAACACCCATTCTATCGCCAGCGTTTGCATGACAGCGCGCCGTCAAGAAGACGAGACGCAAGGCGCTGGCCTTTGGGTGAAGTTGTTTTGGGGGGTACTTATCGGCGCTGTCGCGTTCATCATGACAGCAACGAACGGCGTCGCCGGCGTCCGTATGCTGTCAAATTTAGGCGGCGCGCCGGGCTTGCTGATTTTGATCGGCTCAATGGCGGCGCTATGCCGATTGATATGGCGCGCCTATCACGGAAAGATAGCGTAGGCGCGCAACTTGGTGCTGTCGATTGACGCTCTTAAGGGCGTTTACCGGCCTCAAGAAGGGGAATGCCTGCCTCGGTTGGGATGTACACGACGTCTTGGCCGTTCTTGCCCAATTGTTGGATCCATAAATACCGCAAATAGCCTTCCGGCCCGCCAAGGCCGTCGGCAATGATTTTGTTGGCTTCGGCGACGCCCTTCGCGCGTTCAACTTCTGCTGCTGCGTAAAACTTCGACGATTCAAGGCGTGCTTTTGCTTCTTCGATCAGCACTTTGCGTTCGTTCTCGGCTTGGGCGAGCGCCGCGCGCCCGGCGAGTTCCGCCCGCCAGACATTCCACTGCGGCAGAATATACATAGCCGCCGCTGTCACGACGGCCCCTAAAATAAGCAACCCTATTAATGACCCCAAAGATCTCATGATCACCCCTCCACGGATTTAATCGATAGAAACCACCTACCGAATATAGGACCGTTATGGAGAGCAGGGAAGGGGCGCGCGCCGCGTTCCCGACGCCGTCAATAAACAGGACGTTTTGACGGCGTCTGAAGCCAGGATGCTAAATTACGACCGCGTGATGTCGATTGTCATTCGGCCGGCGTCACCCGCAGCACTTTGCCTTCCAGCGCGCCGCCGCGGTCTTCTGTGGTGACATAGATTGCGCCGTCAGGGCCGACACGTACATCGCGGATGCGCTCGCCGACGAGATACCGTTCCTCGCCAATTTCTTCCATGCTGGTTGGCCCGTCTAGGTCAACACGATGGAGGGCGGTGCCCGCCATGGCGCCGACGAGGAGATCACCCCGCCAGTCTTCAGGGAAGAGATCGCCGCGATAAACCGCAAGCCCCGATGGGGCAATGGACGGCGTCCAATATTTCCAAGGCTGGGTGGTGCCTTCATATTCCGTAAACGGTGAAATACGGGACCCGTTGTAGTCGATGCCGTAGGTCGCAAAAGGCCAGCCATAGTTATTGCCGGGCTCAATGACGTTGATCTCATCGCCGCCGCGTGCGCCATGCTCGTGTTCCCAGAGCACGCCCCGCTCTGCGTCATAGGCCATGCCTTGCGGGTTGCGGTGACCCTTGGTCCATAGCTCGGGCCGTGCGCCCTCGCCAAAGCTCGGATTGTCGTCCGGGATGGTCCCGTCTTCATTGATCCGAATGACGGCGCCGTAGCTGGTCGTCATGTCTTGGGATTTCTCTTTGTACTTCGAGCCTTCGCCCATGGTCAGATAAAGCTTATCATCCGGGCCCCAAACCAAACGGCCGCCAAAATGGTGACCAGTGTCTTTGGTCGGGAAGGTATCGTAGAGCGGCGTCAACTCCGACAGCGTCAGCCCGTTCAATTTGGCGCGGGCGACCCGGGTGCCGTTTGCCTTGCGCGTACCATGGGCGTAGGCGATGAAAAGAGTGCTGTTCTCCGCAAAATTCGGGTGCGGAAGAATGTCAAAAAGGCCGCCCTGGTTCCAAGCGACGACAGGGGGAAGGCCTTCCACCGGGGCGGTCAAGCGCCCGCCGTCCCGAATAAGACGCATGCGCCCTGGGCGCTCCCCCACGATGATGTCACCGTTTGGCAGGAATGCGAGGGACCACGGATTGGCGAGGTTTTCAGCGAGGGTCTCGACGTTTAATGCAAGCGCCCCCTCCGGCGCTGGATCGGCGAGCTTTTTTTGCAGGCTATTGTCGCCGCCGCCTTTTCCCGCCGCGGCTGTAGCGTCACCGCCGCCGCACGCCGAAAGGGCGATGGCCGCCGCAAAAAGGCTGATGGATGTAAGGGCGTTTTTAGGGCTCATTCTCATATCCGGCTCCCGATCGTTAAGCGTCTATTTGGTCTTATCCGGTGGTAGGCGGGACAGGGGCTCGACGTCAACGTCGGGTCTGTGACAAAACAGGCCTCAGAAAAGGCGCTTCAGAACTTATCTGGGCCAGTTTTGAAGGAGATTCCCATGGCGTTTGTTCGCGTGATCCTCGCATACGGTGCAGCCGTTGTGACGACACTTGTGCTCGCGGCCGCGTTCTATACGCAACAAGTGAGCGCCAAGCAGGTTGAATTTGGCGCGGTCTTCACGCCAGCCGATTATTTTGAGACGTATATTCAAAACCTTGTGGGATTGGCGCCGGCCTTCGGCGCGGTGATCGCGATAGGTTTATTGATCGCATTTCCAGTCGCCGCCGCCGTGAAGCGCATTTTAAAACCCCTCGCTCCCATCGCCTATCCGGTGGCCGGCGCGACGGCGATGGCGACGGCGATTTGGGCGATTGAAAACCTTGTTATCGGCGGGGGCGTTGGGGTTATTGGCGGCGCGCGCGGACCTGTCGGACTGGGGCTCCAGGCCCTGGCCGGCGCTCTGGGTGGCGTGGTGTTTACGCTGATCGCAGTCCGAAAAGCGCCGTGATCCGATCGATTTTTTCAAATCTTTTTGGTCGATGAAAGAGCCCTGGGATGTCGCAAACTGAAAAAGACCTTCCGACACTGATTAAAACAACTGCCTCGCGGGTACGGCGTAACGATTTTATGTGGGCCGCCGCGATTACGGCGGGCATCATGTTGGCGATCGAAACGACGAAGCTGGTGGCTTGGTGGTTGCCGATTGTTACCTGGCTTGTTTTTGTCGCGGCGCTGATGGTGCGGTACACGATGTCGTCGGGGCGCGTTTGGGCGGCGCCGGTGGAGCGCGTCGTTGAGAGTGAAATGAATGCCCAGCGCGCAGAATTGGCGGCTCTGCGTCTGGCTCAAGGTGTTGCGGAGGCGCTGCCGGAACCCTTGTTTATCCTTGATACGGAAGGACGTATTGAGCATGCTAATCCAGCCGCTGTTGAATTTGTTGAGGCGCGCAATCTAGAAGGGCGTCACTTTACGACGGTCGTCCGTTCCCCTACATTATTCGAAGCAGTGAGCGAAGTCATGGCGGGGGAGCCCGCCCACGCTGTTGATTTTTCAACCGCCGGCGCTGTGGAGCGTCATTGCCGCGCATTTGTGGCGGTCGTTCGCGAAGAAGGGGATAATGAGGCGAATACAGATCAAACAAGCCGCGCCCTTGTCTATATTCGTGATTTGACGAGCGAGCGGCGTGTCGAACAGATGCGGGTCGACTTTATCGCCTCGGCGAGCCATGAATTGCGAACGCCTCTGGCGTCACTGCTGGGCTTCATTGAAACCTTGCGGGGCCATGCCCGCACCGACCCGGAAGCTCAAGAAAAATTTCTCGGCATCATGCAATCCCAGGCGGAGCGGATGCAGCGCCTCGTGGCGGATCTCATGTCTTTGTCGCGCATCGAATTAAACGAACATGTTCAGCCCCGGGATGAAGTTGAACTAGGCGGCGCTTGCGATGATATTGTCGAAGGGTTGAAACCGTTGTTAACGGCGAATAACGCCATCGTGGAACAAAGCAATCAATCCGATGGCCCGGTAACCGTGATTGGCGATCGCGATCAGATCACCCAAGCCATTCAAAACCTCCTCGACAACGCCTCTAAATACGGCGGCGATGACCCGCTGATTAAGCTCAAGATTGGTGTTGGCGCGGCGCCGTCTCTTCTTGAAGATGGGGAACTTGCGCATCGCGGCGGGGACACAGTCACCCAATTGGCCGCCCGTCAGGGCTTAGAAGAAAGTGATTTCGCCTATGTGCAGGTCCGGGATTTTGGGCCCGGTGTGGAGCGGGCGGATCTTCCGAGACTGACGGAGCGATTTTATCGGGTGAATATCGAGCGAAGCCGGAAAGCCGGCGGCACGGGTCTCGGTCTCGCGATCGTGAAACACATTCTGAACCGCCATAAGGGGGGCTTACAGGTGGAAAGCCGTCTGGGCAGCGGCACCGCATTCACCTGTTATTTCGGGCGATACAATGTGCCGGCGCGGGGTGTCGCCGAGAATTTGGTCTCTGGGCGCGGCCCGGACCGTCATGAAACTGTCGCTTGACCTCGCGGCCTTATTTTCCCAATTTACGCGCACTTTTTGCGCCGCCCAGCCTTTGACCGTCGATTCTGGCTTAGGGCGTTGCTGCTAGCGCATGGTTCTAGCAATCGAAACAGGACTTGAATTCGTGGCCGTCCTATCCGTCGGCCATCGGTTTTCGGCCTGTTTGCGCAGCTATGGCCCCGCTCGGGCGAGACGAAACGAAATAATCGGTTGAAAATAGTGAGGGTGAACAATCATCTGTCACAAAATCAGTGCAATACCGACCAAAATAACAAAAGCACGCGGAAAGAGGGAAACGATATCTGGTTCAAACCTCTTAAACCGGATGCCAGTGGAAGAAACGACCAATGACTTCGTCAAAGAATTCATCAATGACCCCGTTAGCGGCGCTTGATGTTGATCTTGCTAAAATGGCGGCGCACGTTGAGGCCCAGCTGAGCCAAGCGGTGTCAGCTTTTGAGCGGCGTGACCCGAACCAGGCGACCATTGTGCGCCTCGGCGATCAGGCGATCGACGCCGCCCATCGGACGATCGAGCAATCGGTTTACGACATTCTTGAGACCAACCAGCTTCAAGGCGCTGATCTGCGCGAAGCGATTACCGTCTTGAAGGTCGCCGCCGAACTGGAACGAGTGGGCGATTTAGCTAAAAACGTCGCCAAGCGGACCCTCGTGATCGCCCAGGAACCTGAAAGCACCGCCGTGACGGGCGTCGCGCGGATGGGGCGAGAAAGCATTAAACAGATTGCCCATGTTCTCGATGCCTATGGTGCGCGGGATGTCGAGGCCGGTGACGCTGTCTGGTGCGGCGACGACGATCTTGATGAGCTTCATAACTCCGTCTTTCAGGAAATTCTGGCCGCGATGATGGAAGATCCCTCTCACGTCAACGCCTGCACCCATCTCAGTTTCATCGCCAAGAATTTTGAACGGGTTGGCGATCACGCCACAAACATTGCCGAGGCCCTTCATTTTCTGGTAACCGGCGCCGTAAAGGTGGACAATCGTCCTAAAGGCGATAATACGCCCACAACGGTCGTGCCGTTATCTAATCGACGCGCCCAATAAGCTAAGCGATTGTTTGGCCGGGCGATTAGGGCGGCTCATTCATAGGCGAAGTGACCGTTCGCATAGTGTAGGAGCGGGCTGTCATGGCGAAAACCCGGGTGTTGATCGTTGAGGATGAGGCGGCGATCGCAACGCTGCTTGAGTACAATCTGGGCAAAGAAGACTTCGATGTTTTCCTGGCCTCAGATGGCGAGGAAGCGCTCATTAAAGTCGATGAGCTGCAACCGGATATCATTATCCTCGATTGGATGTTGCCGAAAATCTCGGGGATCGAAGTGTGTCGCCGGCTCCGGTCAAAGTCAGAGACGCGCAACATTCCGGTTATTATGTTGACGGCGCGTTCGGAGGAATCCGATCGTATTCGCGGCTTGGATACCGGGGCTGATGATTATCTAACAAAGCCTTTTTCAACGAATGAGTTGATCGCCCGCGTGCGCGCAGTGCTGCGCCGTATTCGCCCTGCTTTGGTCGAAGACGAAGTCGTTCATGGCGATGTCAAAATCGATCGCGTCGCCCACCGCGTATGGCGGTCCGATAAAGAAATTCATCTGGGGCCCACGGAGTTTCGCCTTCTCGATCACCTGATCCAGCATCCGGGGCGGGTTTTTTCTCGCGAGCAGTTATTGAACGCCGTTTGGGGCTCGGATGTGTTTGTCGAAGTGCGAACCGTTGATGTTCATATCGGTCGATTGCGCAAAGCGCTGAACAAATTTGACCAGGGCGATCCTATCCGAACCGTCCGTTCGGCGGGCTATGCCCTCGACGCCAATTAGTCAAACGACCGGTTTTTTCTCACCAAAACAAAAGGCGGCTAAAAAAGCCGCCTTTTTCCGCCGTTGATTGGACGCGCAAGCGGATCAACCAACCATGCGCACCTTTGATGGGCGTGCGGCAATCTGGGGTTTTTGTTGAGGCGCAGGTTCGGGCCGGCGATTGGACGGTTGAAACGCCACCCGTGCGTGATAGGCGCAATAGGATTTTCCAGGTGCGGTTGGCTGGCCGCAAAAGTGAAAATCGTCTTTGGCGGGATCGCCCATCGGCCATTTGCACATATTCTTGGTTAAGGTGGAGACGGTCGTCAGGTCGCCATCATCAAGCACCAATGGGGCCATGAATTCCGGCTCCGTAACGATTGGATCATACGTTTTTGCTGAGGCCTCCGGAGCGCTTTCGGTCGCTGATAGCGCTGGTTTGCTCAATGTCGCGCAGCCGCGTTGAGGCTTTGCTGGTGTCGCCCGGCCTGAAAGCCCCAAACGGTGAACTTTGCCGATGACGGCGTTTCGGGTCACGCCGCCCATTTTATTGGCGATTTGGCTTGCAGAGAGCCCCTCCGCCCAAAGCTTTTTCAGCAGCTCCACCCGTTCATCATTCCATGCCATATCCCGCTAACCTCCGATGTCCGTCGCCCAAAAAAGAAAATGTTGCTGACGGTGTTTGCCCTTATGTGAATCAATATATTGAATGTCGCGACCGGCTACGCGCCGCCATTCCCCAGATATAGTATCGCGCCGAATCAAAAATACAATATGGCGCCAGGGCGAATTTTTACACACTATATCTTGTGGATAACGGAATCTTAACACTTAGCCCGATGACTAAGCTGATTGATTTCCACAGCAAAGTTCTGGTTTTCCCCGGTTCGCCCGCCCCATAATCTCGTAAAATGGGTGAATGCAAGCGGTGGGGACCACTGAACTTGACCTCCTGCGGCCTAGAGAGCACATCCGGGCAGGCGCTGCCTCGCCTTCCTGGGGCGGCCACGACCTTCCTTTGCGTTATTGAGACCGAAAAGATGACCTCCATGGATAAGGCCACCGTTTCCGCCGCCCCAATTTCGGCGTCGACCCCTGCTTCGGGTGAATCCCATTCTGTGAATGGGGACGGCCCCTATGCGACCTATTCCATGGGCGAGCGTCGGTTTGGCGCCATTAACTGGTTGGGGGTGCAAACCCTCTACGCCAAGGAAGTGCGCCGATTTGTAAAAGTTGCTTCCCAGACGATTTTTGCGCCGGTTATCTCGACACTGCTTTTTCTCGTCGTATTTATGCAGGCCTTTGGCGCCTCGCGCGCCCCGATTGAGGGCGTGCCCTATAGCGTATTCTTGGCGCCCGGCTTGACCATGATGGCGATACTGACGAATGCCTTCGCCAATTCATCATCGTCATTGATCATCGGCAAAGTTCAAGGTTCTATTGTCGACATTTTGATGCCGCCTTTGTCAGCAGCGGAGTTAACCGCTGGTTTTATTGCTGGCGCGGTTTCGCGCGGGTTCCTGGTCGGCCTTGTGACGGCGGTCACGAGTGCGGTCGTCATTTCCTTTTCAGATGCGAGCCTGACGGTCGCCAACATTTGGGCGATCCTCTATTTCGCCGTCGCTGGGGCGTTGATGTTCGCCTCGATTGGTGTTGTGGGCGGAATATGGGCGGAGAAGTTTGATCAGCTTGCGGCGATTAATAACTTTATTATCACCCCGCTAACATTTTTATCCGGCACGTTTTACGCGATCAACCGGTTGCCTGAACCGTTTTTGACCGTCAGCCATTTCAACCCGGTTTTCTATCTAATTGATGGTTTCCGCTATGGGTTTACCGGCGCCGCTGAGACATCAATATGGCTGGGCGTGGCGGTCACCCTGGGGCTGAATATTATCCTGTTGTTTGCGGCATACGCCCTATTTAAATCGGGCTGGAAGTTAAAGAGCTAACGCGATGGCGACCTCTCCTCAGGATGCGACGCTGACCGGCGATGATCATATCTTGCCTTTTCAGGTTGGCGATAGCGCCGTTAGGGGGCGTGTTGTGCGCCTCGGCGGCAGCATTGATAAAATATTGAAAGCCCATGATTTTGAGTTGTCGGTCTCAGAGCTTCTTGGCGAAGCGGCGGCGTTAACCGCGGCGATGGGCGCAGCGTTGAAATTTGACGGTAAGCTCATATTCCAAATGCAAGGCGATGGGCCGGCGCCGATGATCGTCTGTGATTACATCGCGGGCGGGGGCTTGCGCGCCATGGCGAGCGTGCGCGACCCCATTGGCGATGAGGCGCGAGGCATAAAGGATTTAATTGGCGATGGGCGATTGATGATGACCATCGACCAAGGCGCCGATATGGAGCGTTACCAAGGCGTGACCCCCATTGAAGGCGACACGTTAGAAGAAGTCGCTGTCTCTTATTTTAATCGTTCTGAGCAAATCCCGACGGCGGTGCGTTTGGCGGTCGGCAGGGTCGCGCGCGGCGCGGGCGAGGCGGATGAGTGGCGCGCCGGCGCGATCCTCGCGCAGTTTATTCCCTCTGAGGGCGGTACGCGGGAGCGCGGTGAAGCCATACTGAAATCCTATGAGGATGAAGAGGCATGGGAACGCGCCGCAATTTTGCTCGAAACAACGCAAGCTGATGAATTGATTGACCCGTCGGTTTCCCCTGAACAACTCTTATTTCGTCTTTTCCACGAGGACGGCGTGCGTGTCTTCGATCCAACGCCGGTATACGCCTCGTGCCAATGTACGGTCGAAAAAATTGAGGCCGTACTGTCCCGCTACAGCGCCAATGAATTGAAAGACATGCTGGAGGACGGCGCGATTCGCGTGACCTGCGAGTTCTGTCGCAAGACGTTCCTGTTTAACGGCGAGGGGCGCGCGTTAGAGGCGACAACCTAAAAGGCTTGCCGTCCTCAGCTAATCACCCGAAGATGGGTGATTATGAAAAAGAAAGCCTATGAAAAAGAGCTGAAAAAGCTGGAACTTGACCTCGCGAAACTGCAGGAAACGGTTCAGCGAAAAGGCCTGAAGGTCGCGATTTTGTTTGAAGGGCGCGATGCGGCGGGTAAGGGCGGCCTCATCAAAACAATCTTAAGGCGAATGAATGCTCGTGTTTGGCGGGTGGTGGCGTTGCCGAAACCCTCCGACCGCGAACGCACTCAGTGGTATTTCCAGCGTTACGTCGCCCATCTGCCGGCGGCGGGCGAGATCGTTTTGTTCGACCGGTCCTGGTATAATCGCGCGGTGGTGGAGCCGGTGATGGGGTTTTGCTCGCGGGATGAATATGAATCATTTCTGCGGGACGTTCCCTTATTTGAGCGTATGCTGATCGATAGCGGTGTTATTCTTCTGAAATATTGGCTCCATGTCTCACCGGAGGAGCAGGAAAAACGGTTTCAAGACCGCGCCCATGATCCGCGAAAGCGGTGGAAACTATCACCGGTCGATCTGGAAGGGCGCAGTCGCTGGGTGGAATTCGCCCGGGCGCGCGACCGTATGTTTGACGAGACAAGCACGTTGCAAGCGCCCTGGCGGGTAGTTGAAGCGACAGACAAAGAGACAGGGCGATTGAATTGTATTCGATCAATCCTCGATCTTGTCCCTTATGACTACAACAAAAAAGCCTTTGATGTGATCGACTTGCCGCCACGCCAAACGGCGAAGGAGGCGAAATATGAAGAACGCCCTGTGGAAAAACTTAATCTTATTAAAGATTATTATGATTGAGCTTTAAGACCGCGTTCATCCGGGTGGTAAAAAGAACCGTATACCCAGCATCGCGACACAATGCGAGGGCGTTTCCATCATTGTGATCTTGGCCAATCTCCAGAATAAGAAATTTTGGCCAAATGGTTGTGGGCGCATCGATGAAAAACGCCGATAAAGCCTTAAATTCATGCCCTTCAACGTCAATTTTCATGGCGTCAATACGAGGGATCGGCGCCTTTTTTTGCACTATCTCGCAGAGGGGCAATCCTTCAACCACGACATCGCCGTTTTCGTCGATTTTACCCATGCCGCGACTGCGCGCATTCGCTGAAAAAGCGATGGTCTCTTCTCGATCGGTGGCCGCATAGGGAAGAATAGTCATGTTGTCTTGGGCGCTCGATGCGATCCGGTTAAATGCCAACCGCGCGCGGATGGCCGGGTCCGGTTCAATACAGATGGCGTGTAAGGCTTTCTGATTTTGGATAGATATCGCATTGGCAAAAAGCGTATAGAGACCAACATTGGCACCAATATCAACGAAGAAATAATCTGTATCCGGCGCGTTCGCGATATGACGAGCAAGGGCGTTGCGCTCCCTTAAGTCCCACAATTGGGGGGTGGCGTAGACGCGTTTTTCACAAATATTATCGTAAGGGTGCAAGCGTGCTTTCTGGTCGCCAAAGACGCAAACATCCCACGGCCGATGGGCCCTTCCGCCGGCTGGTCCCAGCAATAAAGACGCAAAACGACGGCCAAGATAATTGGCGGGGAGACGGTGGGCGAGGCGGCGAAACACGTCCTGGCGCGCGCTCGTGGCAAAAGCGCCAAAGGGCGGTTCGCTGTCGGGCGCCCCATCGTTCTCTAATGTTGGGGGATCAGACATTGGCGACGTGCTCATCAATTACCGCTCATCGACGTTCGGCGTGTTTCACGCGCTCATACATTTTTATATCGCGCAGCCAGCGCCCATAGGCCGCCATCACACAAAAAGCGTATCCGTAGACGCCGCCCCTGAAAAGACCATCCAAAAAATACCGTTTACTGAAATAAAATGGGAAACCGAAAATGATGCGTAGAATTAACACCGGCTTGGATTTTTGCCGCACAACAGCGGCGCTGGCGGTCGTCGCGCTGTTCAATTTGCCCGTTAGGTGCCCCGCATCTTGCCAAGCGTAATGGACAATCGGATGCTCTAAGCGGCCTTTTTTGATGTCGGCGCCAATATCGAACTGGTCCCAAAAGGCATGGTCGGGCTGGCGCAGAAATTTTCGATTATAGAGCTTGTGGCGTACCTGACCGCCAAAACCGCGCCATGGTTTTCCAACCGGCGGGGCGATCACCATGGGTGTTCTGTAAACGGCGGCCTCTGGGGCGCCATCGGCGAAAAGCGCGGCGATTTCTGCGGCAAGAGCGGGGGAGACGATTTCATCGGCGTCAAGATCAAGCAGCCACTCATGGCGGCAGGCCTCTTCTGCAACGCGCTTTTGTTTGCCAAAGCCGAGCCATTCATGATCGATGACCCGGGCGCCGGCGGCCAGTGCTTTCTCCCTGGTATCATCCGTTGACCCGGAGTCGATCACCACGACCTCGTCGCAAACGGCGGCGGCGGCGGCGATCGTCTCGGTGATCATCCGTGTTTCGTTCTTGGTCCGGATGTAGGCAGATATGGGAGCGCGGGGCGTTTCATGGGGCATGAGCTGAGGCTCTTTAACATCACACATCGCGGTGCGATGCCTTGGCGGGGTACCTGATGGGGCGCTTTCTAGTCAAATTCAAAGCTGAACGGGGTTTCATAACGCCGGTGCTCATCGATGATAAGGCGTCGTCTTAGGGGCGGGTGGGCGCGCGCGGCGCAATCGGCGCGCTCGCATAGCCGACAGGTCACGCCGATGGGGGTCGGGCGGTCGAGGTTCAGATCATCAGCGTAAACAAGGGCGTCGGCATGGTCCAATTGGCAGCCCAGGGCGACCGCGCGCTCCACCTGCGGTGCGCCATAGCCGCTTGATTCGGTGCGCACGGTGCGGGCGATAGAAAAAAACTTGGCCCCGTCGGGGAGTTCTAAAACCTGGGTCAGCACCCGTCGCGGCGCTCGAAAAGTTTCGTGTACGTTCCATAACGGGCACGACCCGCCATAGCGCGCAAATGGAAAAACATCGCCTGAGTAACGCTTTGAGACGTTCCCGGCTGCGTCCAATCGAATGAAAAAGAACGGGACGCCCGCATCCCCCGGGCGCTGCAACGTGGTGAGGCGATGGGCAATCTGTTCAAAGCTGGCGCCGAACCGGCGCGCCAAGGCCTCAACATCGTAACGCAGGCTGCGCACCGCGCTCATAAACGGGCCATAGGGCGTCATAATCGCGGCGGCGGCGTAATTGGCGAGGGTTGTACGCGTAAGGCGCCGGGCGACATCGCTTTTAAAGGTCTCGTTCTCAACGCAGGCGTCGAGTTGTTTCGTCAGCTCCAACAACGCGATTTGGTGGGCGAGATGAAATGTCCGGCTGGCTTGGTCCAACCGTTCTGACAGGGATAGTTCTTGAGAATGACGGTTGAGCCGCCGATAGGCGCCGGCCATCACATCATGGGGGAGGAGACGCACACGCACCCCATGGCGCACTTGCATGCGGTCCGCGAGGGCGTCGAAGAGGCTGGCGCCTTTTGTCTCTCCGCCTTCAAACAGCGTGTTGGCGATGGCTTCCCCGGCCTCATCAAGGGGGGCGAAATAGTTCCCGTGGCGCTGGATGAAGCTGCGCGTTTCTTCGACTGGGTCCGCTTCTTCGCCCTCTATGCGCCCTGCGAGGCGTGTTTCGAGAAGATCGTCCTCCGCTTTTTTCCAGGCGCGATAGAGATTGGTGACGGCGGCGGCCAGCGTGGGGTTTCCCGTCGCCAGCTCATGGGCGTCTTCTCGCATGACGCCTTCCTTTTGAAACAATGGATCAGTGACGGCGGCGCTGAGGGCCGCGAAGAGATCGTCCTGTGTTGTGTCTGACAGGGCGGAAACATCGAAGTCGTAAACTTGCGCTAGGCGCACCAATACATCGGCGGAAACCGGTCGCTGGTTGCGTTCCATCAGGTTGATATAGGAGGCCGAGACGTCGATGCCCTTCGCCATCTCCGCTTGGGTTAAGCCGATACTCCGCCGCAATCGGCGAAGCTGGGGGCCTAGAAAGAGCTTCCGTTTTGGGGTCACTTTGTAATGATATTACAAAATGACAATTACTAAAAGACGAGATTAACAGGCCCGAATTCCGGGATATATATTGGCGTCAACGTCAAAAGCAGCTGATTTAAAAGGCGTTTGTCTCGATCGCTTCGGCTGAAGCCGCTCGGCAATGAAAAAAAGAACCGCCCTTTTACGAAAGGGCGGTTCTTCCAATTTGTCGATCTTGTTCGTTTGACGCTTAAGCCTGCTTGCGACGACGGCGCGACGCGAAGGAAAGGCCCGCGATACCCGACAGAAGTAGTGGCAGTGCGGCTGGAACCGGGACCTCTGAAATGTTGAAGTCGCCAATCGCGCCAGAGCCGTCAAAGGTAAAGACGGCGCGGCGGAACGTGGCGCCAATGCCCTGATCGTCTAGGAAGGAAACGCGCGAGAACAGATTGTTGTTTGGGTTGTTCCCCGTGTCGTTGTTGACGACAGGGACGACGACCGTCGACACGAGATCGCCAAGGCTATCAAAAAGCTGGATTGTTAGCTCTTCAAGTTTGAAATCAAAGATCGCGAGGTCGCTCAACACGACGTCACGGTCGAATTTGATTTCAAGGGTGCCGCCCCGTGCGTTATCATCGGGGTTACAGAAGCCATTCCCGCAACCATTTTCCGCCAACGCAATCACATTACCTGGGCTCAATACTTCACCGGTGGTAGGGTCGGTAAATGGGGCCATCAGGTCCGGATCATCGTTCGATGTGCCATTATTGGACGTATCGACATCCGTATCGATGATGATGGCGAAGTTGTTGCTTCTACCGCCGCCAATGGTTTTCGCTTTGAACGAAACGCCGTCGAATTGGTCGGCCAAAATTTCGCCATTGCCGAAGCTGACGCCGTTTAAATCCAGAACGGACGCATGGGCTGCACCAGACACTAAGATGGCGCTAAGGCCCGCAAGAATTAGAGATTTCATTTGATTATTCCCCAAACACTACACACGAAAAACGATTACTGAGATCCAAGCAAAAACGACTCCAAGCCCCCGGCTTTGCCGAATATTAATAAATCGTTACTCATTACGTAAAGTTTAGGGTGCGCTGCGTCAATAATGATTGCCGAATTTGGTAAGAATTTTCGGGCGCTCTCGCCAACAAAACGAAATGTGTTGCAAAGAGGCGGCATTAATCCCTTAGGGGGGGAGCCGCTGTGACCGGCGTTTGCTTACGCGCATCTCATCGCTGGACCGGCCCTAAAGCCTTCCCGTGCGGATACGGCGGCGTTTTTTCTTTTTCGGTTTAGGTGGTTCATATTGGGACAGGGGCGTCTCGGTAAATCCTGCGGCAAACGCTTCGGCTGCCTCGGTCTGAGCCGGGCCAACATCCCGCTTTAGGCCGTCGACCATGGTCGGCGGGAAAGGACCGAAGCCGTAAAGGGACGCCTCCGGGTTCTCTTCGTAGACCAGCGCCCATTTCAACGCTTCATGGGGGTTGGCTTCTGGTTCTGTCGGCGTCGCGTAAAGAATGGCGAGGCGACGCTGGGCCCGTGCATTGCCGGCATAGGCGGCGCGGCGCAACGCGAAGACGCCTTCCTCGCGCATCAGGCTTGCTTCAAGCGGGCTAGCGTCCTCGCTGGTGGTTGATAGCGTTAAAAGGCACTCGCCAAGTTCCTGTTGCGCCGCTTCATATCCTTCACCCCAGGCGGCTGCGACCCGCAGGGCTGGCGCCGCCGCCGCGCATCCACGTTCTTCCAACAGGGCGCGGGCTTGGCGCAGAACACGTTCTGCGGCCGGTAATGGTTCGGCGTCCTTCTTTTTTGCCGCCTCCTTTGCTTTTTCCTTCGCCTCTTTTGCGGCTTGTTTGCGTTTTTCGCGTTCAACTTCCGGGCGTTCGGGCAGCGGCGTTTCCAATAGGATCACGCTTTCATCAACTTGCTCTTGAGGCGTCGTTTTCGCGTTGTCGGCGCTCTCTCCTGCTTCCGTTTGCGCCTCAGAGGGCGGCGGAGTTTCATCGCTTTGGGCCGCCAAGGGCGATGACGCAAACGCTAAAGTCACAAGCCCGATAGCCGAATACAGCGGGGATCCATGCATTGATTTCAATTTCGGGGCGGGCGCGGCATCGGTGATGGTGGGAGCGGAAGTCAACATTGTCTCCTTGGTTGAAACGCAACCTAATCGGTGGTTCTTTTATACACTGTATCAAGATTTTCTCGAACAACGACGGCGGAATCTGGAAAATCAGTAAAGACCCCATCGATCCCTAAGGCGTAGGCGCCAACCAGCTCTCGTTGATAGATATCGAAAGCCTCGCTTTGATTGGCCGAGGCGCCGGCAAGGGTCTGGCCACGGAGGGCGTCCTCGCGCAACGCCGACAAGGCGTCGGCGAAATCGCCGCTGGCATCATCTTCCCGGAAAGTCCACGGGTGAACGAACAATCCAAGCCGGTGCGCTTCTGAGACGAATCCGCTCGGACCATCTTCGTCGATTAGCAAGCCTTTGGCGGGGCCAACCCCCTGGGCGTAGTCTTTGATATCCGTAAGCGGAATGTTGACGCCGGCGCCGGGCGCCTCTTCGTAGACGAGCTGCACAAGGCTTGCCGCCGTTTTGCCGCGCAGGCGCTTCAAAATATCCGCTTCAAAAGACTGAATGAAAACGGGGCCGTTATCAAACCCCTTTAGGGCGGCAAGGAGCGGCGCTTCGAAATCTAATCCTATCTCTTCAAAAAACCCGGGATGCTTCGTTTCCGGATAAACGCCAATGGCCCGTCCTGTTTCTTTACTTTTTCGCGTGGCAAGGTCGAGAACCTCCGTAAAGGTCGGAATTCCAAACTGACCATCAAATTCTTTCGATCGATCAGGCCTTGGTTGGCGGGCGCGCAATGTTTTTAGCTCGGCGAGGGTGAAATCCTCCACCCACCAATCGGCGCGCGTCAGCCCCTCTTCTGCGGCGTAGGCGTCGGGCCGCTTTCGGTCGGCGAATTCAGGGTGATCGGCGATGTCGGTCGTCGTCGACAGATAGCGATCATGGCGCGCCATCAGGACGCCGTCTTTAGAGACGACTAAATCCGGTTCAATGATGTCGGCGCCCTGTTCAATGGCGAGAGCATAGGCGCTAAGGGTGTGCTCTGGTCGTTCCCCGCTCGCCCCGCGATGGGCGATGATCAACGGTGCGGCCCCTGTGAGCGTCGCCCATCTATCATCGTCGACCATGTCGCCAGGAGAGGCGTCGATATCCGTTTGGCCCTGGAGAGCATCTTCGGGATTGTCTTCGGGATGCGTGTCTTCAGAAATGGTCTTCTCCGACGTCTTGTCTTGGGGCGCATCGTTTTGTGCGCACGCCGCTAATCCTAACGCCATGATTGAGATAAAAATACGGCCTAAGACCGAGCGCATGAAACGAGGCGCGCCTGCGTCGCTAATTTCCTGATCCATCTGACTGTCGGTCCGTCCGTTCCGCTGCGGCGAGGCAAGTCTATGATAAGCCGGGGCGCATGAAAAGAATGGTTGCGCGAAACGTCTGGTTTCAGAACGCTTGATCCTTTGTTGATCGACGTCAAAATACGCCCATGGCCCGGCGTTAGGCCGGTCGTCATGATGAGGTCTAAAGGAGAGTTTCCATGAGCGAACCGACATTGTCACCGGCCGATCAACTCGGGCTGGAGATCATGCAAAAATCCGCCGAGCTTGCGAAACTGCGCGCACAAGATGCGCCGGTCCCGGTTGACGACTATGTCTTCAATACGATGTCCGGTGAAACAACCCTATCGGCGTTGTTCGCCGATCGGGATCGTCTGCTGGTGATCCATAATATGGGCCAGGGATGTCGCTATTGCACCGTCTATGCGGACGGGGTGAACGGCGTTTTGCACCATCTGGAAAACGCGATGTCAGTCGTGCTGGTCTCGAAAGATGACCCCGATGTTCAACGGCGAATGGCGAACGACCGCGGGTGGCGGATGCGATTGGCGTCCCATGGCGGCGGCGCCTATATGGACGCCCAATGCAGCATGGCCGGCTACAAAAATTATCCGGGCGCCGCTGTCTACAAAAAAGAGGGCGGGCGTATTTTTCGCATCGGGCGCACGGCGTTTGGGCCCGGCGATCTGTTCTCTCCCGTTTGGCCGTTCTTGGGCCTGGCGGGAATGGGAGAAGAGGATTGGACGCCCCAGTTCACTTATTGGGCACGGCCCGAAAAATTGGACGATGGCGGAGAAAACGTGAACGACTGACCACCCCACTTGCACCGGTTGGGGGCAAAAAGGTTCCGTCGCCATTTTTGGTAAAAAGCATCTTCTTTATTGGCGTTGTGAACCACCTTTTCTCAAGGGGGTGGAGATGGTTTCGCCCCACCCAAAATCACATTTGCTTGCGCACTTCCTCATTTGCGGCGTTAAATTCTCGGGCAAGGCGGGCGCAGGCGTGGTTATCGCTTTCTTCGATATTGTTCAGTGAAACAACTCGTTTGACTTTGCCCCTAGGCCGCAGATAACTCCGAACCATACTGGCTTCCCGCCACCGGTGAACAAATAGGGCGGGACGAGGGCCGGCAATGAAATGAATGGAGAAAGCACGTGAAGCGGACGAAAATCATCAGCCTTGGGACGGTTTCAGCCTTAGCATTGGCGCTCAGCGCCTGCGGCGGGCAATCATCAACAGAAACGAGCGCGCCAGCGCCGGCGCCCAAATCTGACACAGCAACGCCAGAAGCCGCTCCTGCCGGGGGCCATGGCGGCGCTTCAGCGTCGCCCCATGGCGCATCCAAACGCTTAAAATCCACAACGGATGTCTGGCCGGATCAACTTGATTTAACGGTGCTGCGCCAGAACGCGGCGAATAATGATCCGTTAGGCGACTTTGATTACGCCGAGGCGTTCAGCAAGCTTGATCTAGAGGCTGTGAAACGAGATGTGGCGGCCGTAATGACGCAGTCCCAGGATTGGTGGCCGGCGGATTACGGTCACTATGGGCCGTTCTTCATCCGGATGGCGTGGCACAGCGCAGGCACCTATCGCGTCGGTGACGGCCGCGGCGGCGCTGGCGCCGGTCAGCAGCGTTTTGAACCCCTCAATAGCTGGCCCGATAATACGAACCTCGACAAAGCCCAGCGCTTATTGTGGCCGATCAAGCAAAAATACGGGCGCAGCATTTCATGGGCTGATTTGATGGTCCTTACCGGGAATGTCGCCATGGAATCCATGGGCTTTAAAACCCTCGGTTTCGCCGGCGGCCGGGTTGATGCTTGGGAGCCTGATCTTGTTTATTGGGGCCCTGAAAGCGAATTCCTCGCTGATGAGCGCTATTCCGGTGATCGTGAATTGCAAAAGCCTTTGGCGGCCGTCCAGTTGGGTCTGATCTACGTGAACCCAGAAGGGCCCAACGGCAATCCCGACCCCATCGCCGCCGCGCGTGATATTCGTGAAACATTCGGCCGTATGGCGATGAATGACGAGGAAACCGTGGCGCTGATTGCGGGCGGTCACACCTTCGGTAAGGCCCACGGCGCCCGAAGCCCGAAAGACTGCGTGGGTCCTGAACCGGCTGGCGAGAGCGTCGAGAAGCAAGGTCTTGGTTGGGAGAATAAATGCGGCACTGGCAAAGGCGCCGATACGATCACCAGCGGCTTGGAAGGGGCATGGACGTCGAGCCCTGCCCAATGGACCCATCAGTATCTGACGAACCTCTTCAACTTCGAATGGAAGCAAACCCGCAGCCCTGCCGGCGCGATCCAGTGGATCCCGACCGAAGAGGCCGCCGCGACCCTCGTGCCGGATGCTCATGACGCCTCAAAACGCCATGCGCCGATCATGTTCACCACGGACCTTTCCTTGAAAGAAGATCCTGCGTATCGCGAAATCTCCCAGCGCTTCCTCGATAATCCGGAAGAGTTCGAGAAGGCCTTCGCACGCGCATGGTTCAAACTTACCCACCGGGATATGGGCCCGCGCTCTCGCTATTTAGGGGCGGACACGCCGGAAGAGATTTTAAGCTGGCAGGACCCTATCCCGGCTGTCGATCATCAATTGATCACCACCACGGACGCTAATCGGTTGAAGTCTGATATCCTCGCGTCAGGGTTATCCGTATCCGATCTTGTTCGCACGGCCTGGGCGTCGGCGGCCACTTTCCGCGATACCGATAAACGCGGCGGCGCAAACGGCGCGCGCATTCGTCTTGCGCCGCAAAATGGCTGGGCGGCGAATGACCCTGAAAAACTCACCGAGGTGTTGGGCGTCCTTGAGGGCATCCAAACCGGGTTCAACGACGCGCAAGCGGGCGGAAAGAAAGTGTCCCTTGCGGATGTTATCGTTCTGGGCGGTGCAGCAGCCATCGAAAAAGCAGCGCGGGACGCCGGTCACAGCGTGACGGTTCCATTCACCCCAGGTCGCGCTGACGCCAGTGCGGCTGATACGGATGTAACCTCGTTTGCGTTCCTTGAGCCGACGGCGGATGGTTTCCGCAACTTCTACCGCGGCAGCTATCAAGGCAATCCAACGGCGGCCCTCGTTGATAAGGCGGATACATTAAGCCTGACCGCGCCAGAAATGACGGCCCTCATCGGCGGCTTGCGGGTGCTTGATGCGAATGCGGAAGGCGCCCAGCACGGAGTTCTGACCGATAACCCTGGCGTGTTGAGCAACGATTTCTTCGTGAACCTTCTCGATATGGGGACGGAGTGGAAAGCATCATCCACAGCGAATGTCTATGAAGGCTTCGAGCGCGGAACGACCAACAAGCGCTGGACCGCGACGGATGTAGATCTGATCTTCGGATCCAATTCGGAACTGCGCGCCATCGCGGAAAGCTATGCCTTTGCCGATGCGGAAGATGAGTTCGTCAGCGACTTTGTCGCCGCCTGGACAAAAGTCATGATGCTGGATCGGTTTGATATCTGATCTGAGCGCATCGCTCGAAACAAAAAAGCCCCGGCCTTGCATGGCCGGGGCTTTTTTGTGCCAGTTTTGATCGTTATAAATATTTACAGTAGGGTAATTTAGAATAGGTAGATTATAGCGGAAATTATATTGTTTTCTTTTTTTCAAAAATATCATGAGGTTTCACGATGAAAACTCTGTGGATTGTTAATATCGCCCTCTGGATTTTAACGTTTCTGGCCTATGTTATTCTAGGGGCGACAATGGGGTTCGCCGGTGCGTTTTACGTGTTGCTGGCGCCGATCGCCGCAATCGTTCATATAATCACAGGGATCGCTAGCCTATTTTTTGTTCGATTGATCGATTTAAAAATTATTTCTATTGCCGCTTTTTTTGCGCCCATCATTGTTATTTATACTCCCATACTAATTGATGGGGCTGAAAAAAATCGGTTGGACAAAACCTATAGTCGGTATGCACCTAAACACATCTATTCGATGCATCATAAGCCGTTTGTATTTTTCTTCGATCCGGGGTCTCTAGGCAGTACAAGATTTAATGAATTTCGTTTGATGACCGAAGTGCTGTTCACGCAACATGGATTTGACACAGTTACGATCATAAGAGAGAAAAACGAAACATCTGCAAGCGGTCGTAAGCGGCGTTTTCCACGCACCCGTGCCGGGGTAACCTATCTTCTGTCTGATGATCCAAAAGAGTGTTCAGAGCCCTTTGGTGTAACTCGTCGGCGGTACTTCAAATCTTATACAAAAAGAGAAGATGGAGACCTATTGGCAAAGCCTTATTTTTTGGGCGGAAAATGTTTGGCGGAACGTGAGTTGGATTTTGATGATCTACCGTTGCCTCGATTCGAAATTCGATTGAATAACGCAAGTGAGCGGCATTCAGGCGAAGCTGGCACAACGTCGATGGAATTAGTGGCTGTCGATGTAAACTCGGAACAGTCGTTAGAATACCATTATTTCGGCATTTATGACCGCTTGCCGTATTTCCTTAGAGTCTTGAGAGTCTTGTCATCATCGGGCAAAAAAAAGGGATCATTTGGCGAGTTCATTAGCATTCGTGAATTTGTCGAGCGAACCTTTGGTATTTCTATTGCGAGTGATTTAGAAATGCAGAGTGTTCGCGATCTTAACGAAGACGAATACTCAAAATTTCTCACATTTCTTGCGTTGTCCGAAAATTCTGGCCTATTGAGCCATCTAGAAGAAATTAATCCTAAGGCGGATAATGGTTCTGAAGTTTCTGAAGATCCATCAGAGGATAACGTTGGAAAATAATCTTGGGATGTCTCCTTTTCGTATCTGTCTCTTGGACCGGGTAAACCGGTATCGATCGTCCTTATTCAAACAGCCGTTTCGGACTATCCAGTTCAACGCCCTCTCCTGGCGCGCCGGGGGTTGAATAAAAGCCCAAAAGCGGGCCGCCTTGGCTGTAGCCGATCAAATCTCGCAAACGCGGATCAAGGGTGGCGGCGATTTCCGGCGGGCAGGATAGATATTGGTTTTCTTCCTGACGCAGCCATTCCAACGCATAATGAATAAGCACCGCCAAGCGCGGGCTTTGGGTGCGGTTTGCGCCGCCGCTGACGCAGTTGACGGCAGGTGCGTGAGTTCAGCCATTGGCGACCTTCAAATTGGTTTCGACTACGTCGTTGAACGCGTCCAACGCGCCCTCGAACCGGCCAAACACCATATCCGAATTCGCACCGGCGCCGATCCCCGATTGGACGCTCTCACAAATCGCAAAATCTTCGCCTAGTGTCACGCAGGTGATCTCATGATTGCGCTTCCAGTGATCGGTCTTCGCCGCTTCCGATGTCGGGGCGATGGTGGATAGGCGAATGCGCGTTTGCCCGGCGGAGATCGGTTCGGATTGAATCCAGGCGATATGGTCTTGTTGCACCAAAAGCGATGTTGACGGAAACAATGTATAGAGGACCTGCGCATGGTCGCGAAGACGCCAGCTGTCCCGCGGCTCATCTGACAACGTCGCCATGCTCGAGCGCATGAGGATCGACCGCATATGGGGATCGAATCGGCGGTAGGAGGAAAGGTTGTCTTCAAAATGGGGCCCGATGGTGTGCCGATGGGCCACCTTAAAATGATAGGCTTCAATCCCGCCCTCAACGAGGATTTTCCAGTTCGCGTCGTACACGGATGTATTTTGGTGCGCAACGAACATCTCATCAATGCAAAGCGCGTCTAATTCGGCGCCAAGCTCGCCCACAAAGGCGTCGATATCCGCGGGCGCATCCGTTTCGGCCGTGACCCAGATCAGGCCAAACCGTTCCTGGCAATCCAGTCGTTTGAGGCTGAAATCGTATTTATCAAGGCCTGTAAAGCCCGTTTCGAAATGTGGCGCTGCGATTAACTCGCCAGAGTTCGCATAGGTCCAGGCGTGGTAGGGACAGGAAAAGCGGTTTTTGCATCCCGCCTCTTCATCGACGAGCCTCGTGCCCCGATGGCGGCACACATTCAAAAAGGCGTTGACCGCGCCGGAGGCTTCGCGCGTTAACAGGACAGGCAGTCCAGCGACTTCCCGGCGCAAAAAGGCGCCGGCGCTCGGTAGTTCGCTGCTATGGGCGGCAATCGTTGGCATGGGGCGGAATATCCGCTCCCGTTCCAACAAAAACCGTTCTTCATTCAGATAATGATCAATCGGGTTTCGCGTTACGTGGTCGTCTAGAAAGTGAGTGTTATTCGCTTTGATGGTCAGAAGTTCATCGATCAACTCTAGTTCGGTCTCACGTTTCATGCCCGCTCTCCTGTCGAATATTGATGCAAATAGCGATACGCGACGCTTTCTATAGCCCTTACCATTAGGTAAGTGATGGTACTTACCGTATGGTAGGTTGTCAAACAGGAGCAGACATCCGAGATGCCGACCGATACGCGTGAGTTATTTTTGGACACGGCCGAAGCGCTATTTGCCGAGCGTGGGTTTTACGGGGTCAGTATCGCGGCGATTGCCGATGAACACGGCCTGACGAAACAGGCCCTGCTGCACCATTTCGGGAGCAAGGAAAAATTATACGGCGAGGTCCTTATCAGAATTTCCGCCCGCTTCGAGATCCTCGTGGATGAGGTCGAAAGCGAGACCACGGATCCGATAGCCCGATTGACGTCGTTCTTTGCGACGCTTCAATCCCAAGAGAAGAAATTCGCCGCGCAGACAAGGCTCTTGATGCGTGAATTGCTGGACAACCAACATCGGGCTAACTCTGCGGCGACCTGGTATCTTAAACCGTTTCTGGAACATTTGATTGCCATGGTGCATGATGTGCCTGGCTGGGCCGATAGCACCGAGGCACAAGCGCTCGCCGTCGTTTATCAATGGCTCGGCGCCGTCAATTATTTCGCCGTATCGGGGCCGACATTGTCGGGCATCTTCGGGAAAAAGAATTTTGAGCAGATGACGAAGGCGTATCCGCAGCAACTGGAAACCTTAATCATTTCTAGCTTGAAGGCGCCACCGTCGTAATTTGACGAGCCACTAAAAGGATTTGTATAGGAATTAAAATCTGTATGAGATCGAGTGACGGTGAAGAAAAAACGTCGGGGTCCGGTCATCACCCCGATCAAGAAACTGGCGTCGTGACGCATGCGGCGCTGGCCTTGTTATGGCTCTATAAGCGCACGCTTTCGCCTATGCTCGCGTTTTTCGGCGTGCGCTGTCGCCACATGCCGAGCTGCTCAGAATATTCGACGATGGCGTTCAAAAAGCATGGCGCCCATCGCGGCGCTTGGCTGACGTTGTCGCGCTTATTTCGGTGCCACCCCTTAGGCTCCCACGGATGGGACCCCGTGCCTGACAATTTGCCGGATGCGGGATGGCGGGTGTGGCGCTATGGCGATTGGGCCTGGACTGAGCGTAGTGGCGATTGTTCTTGTAAAAAAGATACGCAAACGGATTAATCCACTGGGCCCGCGCTCTGGCGTTTTAACTTCGGTTAGGTTCGCCGGATTGGCCCCCTCTTGTGCGCCACGCGCCGAAAATGATGAGCGATAAGGCGCCAATTTCGATGATCCAGTTCATCTTTAGGCCCAGGAAACGCCAGTTGATGAACACGTCGAAATCATGAAACGACGCCGCCCTAGCCAGAATAAACACCAGCAATAAGCCGACCCCGGCGAGCACCATGGCGTTCTTGCGCAATGCGCCCCGTAACATCGACACGCCCAAGATACTCCCTGTGACGCCAATAACGCCGAGAGCGCCAAGAAAAGCGACCTGCACAACCCGGCGGTTGTCGTACCAACCTTGGGCGCGCGCCGCGCATTTGCCAGCGGCTGTCACAAAGGATTGCAGATCAAGCTGTTTGTTGATGCCAAGAACGACAAGGCCGACAAACATGATCGCCCAAAAACGCACCATCGGCCCCTGCCAGATCGAGGCGGTGCGTTCAATGGCGCGATACCGTTCGCGCTCACGAATGGCGGTCTGCAAGCGCATATACGCCATGAGCCCGGCGGCGATATAGACAACAACCGTCAGCCACCCGCCGATGGTGGGATCTCCAATGCCCGGAGACCAGCGAGAAAACACACAATCCAACATCAAGCCCTGACCGTCGCTCTAACACCAAGCCGCCATTCAAAAAAACGGCCCCATTTACACAGGGGCAGATCGCCGCCCGCCGAAGCGTCTTTAGAGCCGCGCCGTCATTGGTCGGTCAAGGGGCGTGTATCCGTTTTGCGTTTATTCCACCCGCGAAAAGAGCAACGTGAATGAACCGCTATGGCCATTCTGGAGGAGGGCGATATCCGCCTGGAGGGTGTCTTCCTCCGGCATGAAATAGCGAATGGAGACAACTTCTGCGGCCGGATCAGTGGCGGTGAAGAGCACGTGGCCTGGCGAGGCGTTGTCCAGCGACAGGGTCACCGGCGCACCGAGGGTTTTTTCGCCGTCGTCCTTGTTCCCATCCTCCCAAGTCGAATAATCCGCCCGGAAATGTTTGAACCGCATGACCAGGTCTTCGCCTTCCGCTGCGATGATGATGTATTCAAGAACGTTAAGGGTGTCGCTTTCCTCGGAGGCAGGGGTGCGGGTATGGCCGCGGGCCATCCCGGTCATGACGCCGCCGCCGGGCGCGGACCAGATTTCTTCAAAGATCATGACGCCCTCGCCGCGCGGCGTTTCTCCGCGCCATATCCCTTCGAGAAACGCGACCGGGGCGAACGGGTCAGATGTGGGAGGCGCTTTCGCCTCATCGGGACTAGCGCCGTGGCTTAGCGAGACGGCGCCTGATAGAAATACCGACAGTAGTAACGTAACGACGAAACACAGGGTGATCGGCGCGCGTGGCTGTAACGTCATGGTGTCTCCTTTCATAGTAGGGCGATGTCGGATGTCCAAAGACGCCCCCACGAGAATAGTGATGTTGAGGTATGACCAGAATTGTCGCCGCCACATGTCTCGCCCAACCCCATCTGCAAGACCATGACGCTCCGTTAGCGGCGGCGTTAGCGCGGCGCGGGGTGACCCTAACGCCGGCGCCATGGAATGGTCCCCAGACCCCTTTTGATCAGGGCGATCCTATCATATTACGGTCAACTTGGGACTACCCCCATACGCCGCAAGCGTTTGACGCTTGGCTGACGGGCCTTTCGGATCGGCCCTACGTCTACAATCCGCCCGCTTTGATGCGATGGAACCTATCAAAGCGCTATTTGCTGGGGCTTCAGGCGGCCCTACCGGGGAAAGACATCGTCATCCCGCCAACCGCGATGACGGAACCATCAACGACGGCAATTACCGCAGCCCTGCAAGAGCTAGGGCTCGATCGGGCGGTTGTGAAACCGCTGATCAGCGCCAGCGCGATTGGTCTGACCGAGGTCAGCCTCGCTGCGCCCGATACCATTGAGATCGCCGCGGCCCGGCTGCAAGCCGATGGACTGAACGGCGAGGGGCTGGTTCAGGCCTTGGTGCCAGACGTTACGACGGCCGGAGAAACCTCGTTTGTTTTCATCGACGGCGATTTCACCCATGCCTTTCGAAAAACGCCGAAAGATGGCGATATCCGCTGCCAGGAGGAATATGGCGGGGTGTTCACCAGGATTGATCCCCCGGCTTGGGCCTTGGCGGGCGCCAAGAGCGTTCTTACGTGCTTGCCCGGAGGCTCCATTAATCCGCCCCTTTATGCGCGCATTGATGCTATTCTTTTAGGGGCTGAAAGCGCTGAAAGACTTGACGGACGAATGGCGCTTATGGAAGTCGAACTGATCGAACCGGAATTATGTTTCCATCTCGCGCCCGAAGCAGCGGATAGGCTGGCCGACAGTCTCTCCGCCGTCTTGAAACACGAGACGTGACGCAAGCAATATACGAAAGCACTGAAACCAGGCCATGCCCGCCATTACTTTACCCGACGGCTCTGTTCGCAATTTTGACGGACCCGTTTCTGGAACCGATATCGCGGAGTCCATCTCCAAATCCTTGGCGAAGAAAGCCATTGCAATGCGCGTCGACGGCGCGTTGACGGATTTGTTTGAGACGGTCGAAACGGACGCCCGCGTCGATATCGTCACACGCCAGGATGAAGAAGAGGCGCTTGACCTTGTCCGCCATGATACGGCGCATTTGATGGCCCAGGCGGTGCAGGAACTCTACCCCGGCACCCAGGTGACCATCGGGCCAAATATCGAGGACGGTTTCTTTTATGATTTCGCCCGCGACGAGCCCTTCTCCACCGATGATTTGGAGAAGATTGAAGAACGCATGCGGGCGATTGTCGACGAAGCGCGCCCAACGCGCCGGGAGATCTGGAATCGGGACGAGGCGATCGCCCATTTCAAAGACCTCGGCGAGCATTACAAAGCAGAGATCATAGGCGATCTGCCTGCCGGTGAAGACGTCAAAATTTATTGGCATGGCGACTGGCATGATCTGTGTCGCGGGCCCCATCTGCCATCGACAAAGGACATCGGTAAATCCTTTAAGCTGATGAAGGTCGCCGGCGCCTATTGGCGGGGCGATCACAACAACCCGATGCTTCAACGCATCTACGGCACGGCGTGGCTGAGTGATAAGGATCTGAAAGCGTATCTAACCCGGTTGGAAGAGGCCGAAAAACGCGACCATCGCAAACTTGGTAGAGAGATGGATCTCTTCCATCTCCAGTCAGAGGCTCAGGGTTCAGTCTTTTGGCATCCGAAAGGGTTCCTTCTTTGGCGGCAGTTAGAGGCCTATATTCGTCGGCGTTTGGATGAAGACGGGTATGTTGAGGTGAAGACCCCACAGCTGCTCGATTCCAAGTTTTGGGAGCAATCGGGCCACTGGGCGAAGTTTCGCGACAACATGTTTGTCGTCCCCGATGAGATCCCGTCGACGGAGGACGACACGCCGGTGCTTTCAGGCGAGGGCGATCTCATGGCGTTGAAACCCATGAACTGTCCCGCCCACGTTCAGATTTTCAAGCAGGGTATTAAGTCCTATCGTGATTTGCCAATCCGAATGGCGGAGTTCGGATGTTGCCACCGCAATGAAGCGCACGGTGCGCTTCATGGACTGCTTCGAGTGCGTCAGATGACCCAGGACGACGCTCATATTTTCTGCCGTGAAGATCAAGTCACGGATGAAACCGGTCGCTTCCTTCGGCTCTTTTCCCGCGTCTACAACGACATGGGCATGACCAACATCAACTACAAATTGGCGACGCGGCCGGAAAACCGGGCTGGCGATGACGCTGCATGGGATCGCGCGGAAAGCGCATTGGCTGATGCGTTGACGGCGGCCGGGCTGGAATTTGAATACGCCCATGGCGAAGGGGCGTTTTACGGGCCAAAACTCGAATTCCATTTGACCGACGCCATCGGGCGCACCTGGCAGGCTGGCACGTATCAACTTGATTATGTGCTGCCGGAGCGACTTGATGCAACGTATATGAATGAAAATGGCGAGCGCGAGCGCCCGGTTATGTTGCATCGTGCGGTTTTTGGCACATTCGAACGTTTCATTGGTCTACTGATCGAGCATTATGCGGGTAAGTTCCCGCTGTGGTTGGCGCCGACCCAGGCCGTGGTAACGACGATTACGTCAGACGCAAATGATTATGCCCGGGATGTGGAAGAGACCCTGAAAAAAGCAGGACTGAGAACATCGCTTGATCTGCGCAATGAGAAGATCAACTACAAAGTACGCGAGCATTCCCTGGCGAAAACGCCGGTGATCGCTGTTGTCGGCGCCCGCGAGGCGGAGGAGCGAAAGGTCTCGCTGCGTCGTCTTGGCGAGAAAAATCAAACCGTGATGGGGCTCGACGAGGCGATCGCGGCGCTCGTGGAAGAGGCCACGCCGCCCGATTTGCGGTAGGTTTTTCTCACGGCTGATGATGGCGCATTGCGATTGTCATCATTCGTTAACTATGATTGCGGGAGAATGTTGCGTTTCAATTTAATTGTTTATGGCATAGGCCCGATGAATAGTGATGTAAAAGACAAAATGACGATGACGCCATCGCTAAAGAGCGCGGGCGTTCGTTTATGAACAGGCTCGCCATAAAACCTTCGGTGACCGTTGTTATTGTCACTTACTTCACTGGTCCATTGCTCGCGCGGGCAATTTTCTCTGCGCAGCACCAGCCTCATGTTGATGAGATTATCATTGTTGACAACGGCAATTGGGATGGCGCCGTCGAGGAGGCTATGCGTCAATGCGCCCGTCTGGACGATGTACACGCATCCAGGATGACGCAAGACACGGCGGCTATTCGCGTTCTTACCGGGCACGGCAATGTCGGTTTTGCGAAAGCCTGTAATCTGGGCGCTAAGGCCGCCAACGGGTCTCACCTTCTGTTTCTAAATCCTGATGCGGTTCTGCCAAGCGGCGCCGTCGATCAGTTTTTGAAGGACGCAGCATCGCTTGAGCGGCCATGGTTGATGGCGCCGAAGCTAATTGATCCGGATGGGACCGAACAGCAAGGCTCTCGCCGCGCGACGCTCACCCCATGGCGCGCCATTGTCGAGGCGACAAAGCTCTATCGGTTTGCGCCCCGACATCCTTATTTTCGACGTTTTAATCTTCATACGGAACCATTGCCAACGGAGGTGAAACCGCTGCCGGTTGTCTCCGGCGCCTGTTTTTTCCTGCCGAGCCAAGATTTTCTCGACATTGGCGGCATGGATGAGCGATATTTTCTACATGTCGAAGACGTGGATTTCTGCCTTCGCTTTGCCGAGGCGGGCGGCGGCGTCTACTTCAATCCTTATGTGGCCGTCGTTCATTATAAGAGTTCCAGCCGTGTTAACCCTGTGCGCATCGAGGCGCGAAAAACGGCGAGCATGCTCTTGTACTTTCGGCGCCATTTCTCAACCGTTTATCCGGCCCCGTTCTTATGGTTTGTGCACGGTGCGCTCTGGATCCATTTCGGTCTTAAGGTTGGCGCCCGATTTGTGCAGCGGGTGCTGGGCCTCGTCGGTCTCGTGGTGCGGTATGGTCCGGCGCGCGCTAAACGCGTTCGCGATATCGCCGCGCAACGCGCACCCCGCTAACGTCGTGACGCCGGAGAAACCCAAAATTGGTTTTGATCAGGAAAATCCCGGCGGAAAGGTCGAAACCTTTCCACCGGGACCTATTCCTTAGCGATACCGACCTTAGGGGGGAGAGATAAAGGTCTAGTATCAGGAAAACTCGTCATGAAGCTGTAGGGGGAGACAACTGCCTCATTCCGAGTTTTCCAGATACCGGTATTTGGGCATTTTTTCATGTCACGCAGTTGGACGACATATTTGTGACGAACGGGGCAAAATTGGTTAAAATGTGCAAAAAGTGCATTAATTTTGGTGAAAAATTCCGGTAACCTTTACGTTTAAGGTTAAATTGGCGAATTTTTTTTCGCTTTATTTCATGATGGTAGGGCGCTAGCGCATTTTTATCGGTCCCTAGTTACCGAACGAAGGTCGCCACGTCGAAGAAATACAACGTCCTTGTTTCCCCGTTGCCGAGGGTGACCACATGATCACCGAGAGGGGTCATTTTTTCGAACCGATTTTGGATGAGAAGGGCGTCGGGATACTGGGTGACATAGAGCATTCTGTCGTGTCGCGTCGGATCAAAGGCGACGAATGCTTCATAGTGGTGGTCGATCCGATTATTTGAGTCCCAGGCGATAATGGGTTTTGGCGCTTTGGGCGCGCTGACGCGCTTCAGATAGTACAAAAGCTCCCCCATCATTTCGCGATCGTCGGTCATGATGGTGTCATAGGGGGCCGCAGCGTTTTTTAACGCGGCGGCGTGGCTTTCCCATCCTTGCAGGCGTTTGACTGCATCGCCGGCGCCGACCCTTTCCGGCAAGCCCGGTATGGTGATGATGATCATGAAAGCAACCGCCCCTATAAAATGGAGCCCGGCGCTTGTCATCAGCGCCTTTCGCCAGATCGCGTTTTCGTGGTGCATGGCGAAGCCGCACGCAGCGACAATCGCCCCAGGGTAAGCGACGGAGGCCCAGTTGGCGTGGGCGCGAGACAAAAACGCCTGCACACTGATGATTGCCAAAGCGGGCAGAATAAACCCGATGAGCAAGCGGTGATTTTTGGGTTTCGGGCTATTGGCGTCGGTTTTTTTCAGTAGGGCAAAAACCGCAGCCCCCATGACGAGGACCATGATCGGCCCCGCGACGGCGAATTGGCCGGCAAGGAACTCTCCAAGCTTGATCGGGTGAAACAAAGATCCGCCCCAATTAGCGTTGGCGGCTGTGTGGGACAATGTCTGGAAGTCATGGGCGCCATTCCAGGCGATGTTCGGTGCGGCGAGCGCTATCGCGATCAACGCCGCGCCCAGCCCCGTCCATGAGACCAGAAGGCGTCGCGTAGACGAATCCATGAGCACGGCCAAGAGCAGACCGGCGAAGAAATAAATCATGGCGTATTTCGCCAGAAACCCGAGACCAACGAAAACGCCGACGGCGAGAAGACGGCCCTGATGCGGGCCACCGCTTTGCAGCCTATTGAGGGCGGAAAAAAACGCATAAAGAGCGCCTGACCAGAAAAACAGCAACGGGGCATCGGTGGTGATGAGAGTGGAGGAGAGAATAACCCCCGGCATTGTCAACCAAAGAAAACCCGCCCATAGGCCAATCCGGATACTGAATAGCATCCTGCCGAGCAGGAATAGAAAACAAGCGGCGCCGCTTTGAAAAACGAGCGCCGGCGCCCGCACCGCCCATTCCGCCTCCCCAAAAAGCGCGGTGCTCGCGGCGATCGCCCATGCAATCAGCGGCGGTTTGGAGAAATAGCCAAAGGCCGGCGTTTGGCTCCAGAACCAGTATTGGGTCTCGTCCGGGCCAAGCTCTAATGGCGTCGCCATGAGAGTGAAAAGCCGAAGCACGAAGAAAGCGATCAGGCAACCAATGAATAAGCGCGTATCTGTCTCTCCCCAAAGCGTGCGCAAGGCCGTTGACGGTGAAAACGGGTTGGATGGCGTCGCAGCGCTGACCATAAAACTCTTCGCGTTTCTGTTCGTTGGGGGCATGACTATCTGGTTTTTGTCATTGGGACGATGCCCGTTCAAAGGGCGACACTTTATAAACGCGCAACGTCACGCGATCTCCTTTTGAATAATTGACGCCGTCGATGTCGCCAATGGGGGCGAGGGCGGAGGCGGCGCCCGCTTGCCAATCCTTGTTGGTCGCTTTTATGAACGCTGCCTCTAATGCTTCGGCCTGGCGGTCCTCGACCACAATGGCGCGGGGGCGGTCTGTCTGTCTAACAGTAGTCACTGCGCTCGTTGGATTAGCGATTACCGTGTCCGTCCCCAAAAGAAAAACAGCCGACGGTTCATTATATCCCAACAAAATCGTTGGGGCGGCGTCATCGCGCATGGCGTGAAGGCCAGCCTCATCAATAAGCGCTGCAAGGCGTCGGGAGACGTCAAAATCGTTCAATGTCGGCGCGGTAAATTGCAGAAATTGCCAGACGAAAGCGGCGCTGGCGATGGCCGCTGTGAAGAGCCCCGCCCTTGGCGCGCTGCGCCAAAAAAAACGGGCCGCGATCAGGGTCAACAGTGCGATGAGAAAACCGCCCGGAAGAGCGCTGAGGGGGCTCTGGGCTTCGTCCCCGAAATTGCGCATGGCGAGGTACGGCGCGGCGGCGAGAAAAAGCCCAATGGCGGCGTAAAAACAAGCGCCAGATTTTTGCAATCGCGCCCAAACACGCGCGCTGACTTGTGCTTTTTTCTGCAGGAGGTTGATGGAATGGGCGGTTAAAATCGCCAATGCGGGGTAGAGCGGCAATACATAATGGGGGAGTTTTGTCGATGAGGCCTCGAATATGATCCAACTAGGGACGATCCAGGCGAGAAGGAAGAAAACGCGCCAGTCATGACGTTCGCGATATACCGTATAAAGAGCAGTGGGTAAAAGCGCTGCGATCGGCCAAAACAACAATGGGGTGAGGAGGGTGTGATAACCCGGCGGCCCCCAATGGCGTTCTTGGGCGCCGCCGACCTTGGCGAACATATCGCCGCCGAGGGCGTCGATAAAAAAACGCCCTTGCGTGGCTTCGCCGATCGCAATCGCCCAGGGGGCGGTCATGAGCACCAATATCGCCATGCCTATGAATGGCTTCAACATATTGCGCCATGACAGACTTTTCTCAGGGGACGGATCGCGATGGCGGCGGTCTTGTCTGTCACGCCATAACACCGCGCCGATTGTCAGACCGACAATCAGAGGCGCGATTGGGCCTTTGATTAAAATACCCGCGCCGAGGGCTAACCAAAACCCAATGGTGACGGCGATTTCCGGCGATTTTTTCCGACGGCCATCTTCTGTCTCTACGCTGCGCCGTCGGTGAAGCATGCGCGCAAGGCAAAGCTGGGCGAGGCAGATCGTGGCGAGTAACACCGCGTCGGTTTTCGCAATTGTTGCTTCGCCCGCCAGTGCGGGGGCGGCGGCAAGGGAAAGCCCCGCCAAGAGTCCGGTGCGTGGGCCAAATAAAAGAGCACCGATGAACGCCGTTGAGACGGCGGCGATGATCGCGCCCAACACTGACGGCAGCCGGTATGCCCAAACTTGCCGCGCCTCGACGGAGGAAAAGGCGGTGACACTCGCCGTTTGTAGCCAATGTATGCCGACCGGCTTTTTGTTTCGCTCTGTGTCTTGGAAGCGGATCGAGACGAAATCACCGGTCTCGATCATTTGCGCGCTGGCTTGGATGAAGCGGGCTTCGTCACGATCGAGGGGCGGCAATGAAAAGAGCCCTGCAAGGCTCACGACGCTCGCGAAGACGGCGACAATCAACGCCATGGCGCGCGGGGAAAGGTCTTGTCGAGCGAAATCTTGCAACGACTGAATGATGGAAGACGCAACGGCGGTCATGACGATGGAACTTTTGAGCGTCCTTTGGGGCTTCGGTTAAAGATGATATTTCAATTTCCGGCCAATTCTGCAATCAACCGCCCATGACATCCTCGCCGTCTTCTGCCTCCCACGCTAGCGCAAAGAGCGTCTCCAGTAGCGCATCGGCGCCAGTTTTTGCGTTCACCGCGCAAATCCCGAAGACCGTGGACGGGGAGGGCGCCATTTCCGTCAGTGTTGTGACGCCGATGTATAACGAAGAAGGCGCTGCGGTTTCGTTGATCGAGGAAATCGCCGCCGCCTTAGACGGGCGCGCCTTTGAGATCATTGCCGTCAATGACGCTTCGACCGACGACACGCTGGGGGTTCTTCGCGGCGCCCAAGCATCGATCCCGCAATTGCGTGTTCTTCAACATGAGGTGAACGCCGGTCAAAGCCGCGGGGTTCGCACCGGGGTGTTGGCGGCGCGCGCGCCGATTGTCGCCACCCTGGACGGCGATGGTCAAAACAATCCGGCCGATATTCCGGCGTTATTGGATCAGCTGCTTAGCGCTGACGACCCCCATCTCGTGATGGTCAGCGGCGAGCGCCAAAAACGCCAGGACAGCGCCGCGAAAAAAATCGCCTCGCGCTGGGCGAACGGCATCAGGGCCCGGCTCCTGCGAGATGGGGCGAAGGATACGGGGTGCGGTCTTAAGGTCTTTTACAAAGAAGCCTATCTGCGCTTGCCCTATTTTGATCATTCCCACCGATATTTGCCGGCGCTGATGCGCCGGGAGGGGTTTTCAACCGCCTTTGCGCCCGTCTCTCACCGTCCGCGTGTTCATGGTGCGTCGAAATACACCAATTTGGGGCGTCTGGCGGTTGCGTTGCGAGATCTTCTCGGCGTGTTGTGGCTAATTGATCGCGCCCGCCCGCCAATTACGATTTCTGAGGTACATCCCGACGCCGAATGTGGTACATCTACTGAAAGAATACCTTAAATCGGAGCAGGCCCTCGGCGGACTGCGCTATCTTATCTTTCGCGTGAGGCGCTAAGAAAGCGGCCAAGTAGGATTATTGACCAGGGGAAGAACCAGCCATGTTCCAGATGTTTCCATTGCTCGGCGCAAGTATGATTATCTACGCGGTATTAACGCTCGCCGGCGTTTCTGCGGCGGACGGCACGCTTTGGCATGCGGCGACGATTATCTCGCTGCCGATCGCCTCAGGTGATCAGTGGATCATCCGTGGCGGGGACATTTTCCTGATCGCCAGCATGGGCGTCTTGTTCTTGGAAATTATCCGAACCACCAACACCAGCAAAGAAGCGCTCGTAAACAACCTTTTGTCATTCCTCCTCACCTTTGGGGCGATCATGTTGTTTATTTTCATGCAGGGCTTTGGAAATTCAATCTTCGCCATTCTCATTACCATGATGGTGCTGGACACAATGGCGGGCATGGTAGTGACCCCGAATGCGGCCCGGCGCGATCTCAACGTCTCACCGGGCGGCGGCGCGATCTAGTCTTAAATCGTACGCTTGAGTGAAAATCACGGGAGGCGAAGGAATTAGGGTCGCGGGTGTCGCGCGCGGCCGCGCCTCGTTCTGTTAGCGCCGACAACAATCACCAGCTTCAAACAAGAATATTGAGGTGTTGAGCCAGCCGCTCGCACTCGGTTGTTTGCGAAGCAACCCATTCATACCCCGACTGCGGCGTGCGAGAAAATGACGCCGTTTTAGGTTGTGAATAGAATAATCGTAAACTTTTAGACGGTGAAATGGGTTGAACGGCCTCGATAAGCCCATCTTTTTCGCGACGAAGAACCGTCACTGAGGGCAGATTTGAAACAGGTGCAAGGGCGTTTTCAATCTTCATCGGCAACGCGGCGCAATTTCTTTGCCAAAGTGTTGCAAAATTAAACAACGAGCAGGTGCGCGGCGAACCCTGCGGCTTTGATACCATCAATTTTCTTAGAACGTCATATTATTCTAAGTTTGTTTACGGCTGCGCGCTAAACCTACGGATCGGTAGTTTAGGGCGAAAACATGTCAGAGAGCGCGCAATCCTGGTCAAATGGGATGCCAGGCGATATCGAGAAAGCGGTTGACGCTGGTTCAGAGCCGTCGTCAAAAGGTAAAAATTCGGGCGACCAACACTCCGAACGCGAACGGTCTTCCGGTGACCGAGGGCCGCTTGGGCCGACCTCCGTTGGACCTGGTCATGAGCGAGGGTCGGATCCCGATCGTCCTAAGGACACAGCCCACACACTTTTTGAATTCGATCGTGAGCGGTCTGCTTTGATCTGGTCAGATGGCGGTGCAACCGCTGCGTGGCTAGGGCTCGACAACGCGGATATTACTCAAATTTCTGATTATGACGACCGCATCCTAGGCGAGGCGCCGGAAGCGCGGAACAAAGTATTCCGTGGTGAGGCGAAGAGTTATTCTTGTGAATATCTATTAGCTCGCCCCGAGGGCGAGCCGGTATGGTATGAAGAGCGGGGCGGTTGGATCAACTACGCTGGCGCCTCACGATTGATCGGTGTCTTGCGAAACATTGACGAGGAAAAACGCGCGACGCAAGAATTGTCGCGACGCGCCGAGCGAGATGACCTTACGGGACTACTCAATCGCGCGCAGATTCGAATGCGTCTTTCTGAAATGCTCCGCGACTGCAATGACAATAATAAGAAAGCGGCATATTTGTTGGCTGGTATCGATGATGTCGGCGCGATAAACGCCGATTTCGGTTTCGAAGCCGCGGATGTTGTCATTCAGGAGGTCGCCCGTCGTTTGTCCACGGAAATGGGGCACGCCGCTGCGATCGGCCGCGTTGCGGGGACGAAATTCGGCATTGTTGTCGAAACGCAAGGCGAAGAGCCGCTCCGTAACATCTGCATACGCCTTTTAAATGTAATCCGGGCATCGGTCATCGAGACGACGAAAGGCGCCGTTGCATCTTCCGTTTGCTTGGGGGCGATCGAACTTCCAGCTGACGGTGTCGACGCTAACGGCGCGATGGCGCGCGCTGAGGCGGCGCTTGATCAAGCCAAACGCATCGGCCCGTCAAGTTGGGCGCGCTATTCTGAGAAAACAGATGTCGTCAGCATGCGTCGGCGCAACACGCATATGTCGGACGTTATTCTGACCGCGTTAAATGAGCGCCGTGTCCGCTTAGCGTTCCAACCGATCATCGCCGATCTTGGTGAAGCGCCCACGAAATTTGAGTGTCTGATCCGGATGCGCGGCGACGATGGCGGCGAAGTGCCGGCGCCGGAATTCATTCCCGTTGCGGAACGGTTGGGCCTTGTCCACTTGTTAGACCGACGTGTTCTTGAGCTCGCCATTAACACGCTCGCCCATGTGCCAAATGTGAACCTCAATGTGAACATTTCCATGGAAACGGTGAAAGACCCCGTTTGGGCGGAAGGGTATTTGTCGCTCATGCGGGCGAACGCGGCGATCGCGCGACGCATTACCGTCGAGCTTACCGAAACCAAAGTCATTGATGCCGTTGACGCCTCCATCGAGTTTGTGTCGGAGATCAAAGCCCTCGGCGCCTCCTTCGCGATTGATGATTTCGGCGCCGGGTATACGTCTTTCAGAAATTTGAAGGCCCTCGACATCGATATCCTGAAAATCGACGGCTCATTTGTCACTGGCGTATCAGCATCCCGTGAAAACCAGCTCTTTGTGCGGACATTACTCGATCTTGCGAGAAATTTCGGCATGAAGACGGTGGCCGAATGGGTCGATAACGAAGCCGATGCAATGCTGTTAAAAGGGCTTGGTGTCGATTACCTGCAAGGGTTCTTGCTTGGTCGCCCAGAAACGAACCCGGCGTGGCTGCCGGAAGGGGCGCCAAACGACCGGCCATCCCAGGTTTCACCGCTCTAACGCGCACCGCATTCTCGCCCCGCGCTCACGAAAAAAGCCGCCGGCTATTCCGGCGGCTTTTTTCGTTTTATGGTTCAGCATCGTAGAGGTTGATTAGCCATCGCGGAGCTTGGCCATATGGCTCTTTAGTTCCGCCAACTCGGCGCGGAGTTGCTGAATTTCGTCATTACTCGCCTCTTCTGACGACGGATGGTGCGCATTTGGTTCGCTTTTTCCGGTCGCGTTGGCGTAAGGGTTTGTGTCGCCATAATTCAGGGGCGAGAAAATTTTCATCGCTTGTTGGAACATCGCCATGTTTTTGCGTGTCGCCTCTTCAAACATGGCGTAGCCGGGCGCTGCCCCGAACGCCCCACGCATTTGCTCGCGGATGCCTTCTTGATTGCGGGCGAACGCATCCATGCTCATCTCGAGATAGGATGGGACAAAGGATTGCAGGCTGTCGCCGTAAAACTGGATCAGTTGACGCAAGAATTGGATCGGCAAGAGGTTTTGTCCCTTGCTTTCTTCCTCGAAAATAATCTGGGTCAGCACCGACCTTGTGATGTCATCGCCTGATTTTGCATCAAAAACCGCGAAATCCTGGCCGTTTTTGACCATTTCCGATAAATAATCGAGCGTCACGTAAGAACTGGTCGCCGTATTGTAGAGGCGCCGGTTCGCGTATTTTTTGATGGTGATCACATCATCATCCCGCCCACTGCGTTTTGAGCCGGGTTTTTTTTCGTTCGTTTGGTGTTCAGCCATTACTCTTCATTCCTCGCCACTCCTGGGTCCGTCATCGCGTCAACCGTCTCAAGTCGCGGTTTTTTGTGACGACGGTGTTTCTTCCCAATTTGGTGCGTTGCGCTGATATTCACTCGCTTAGCGGTTAAAATGATGGATCATCGGCGTCATTTTCTTCGCCCCCGCAACGAAATTCTTGCGCGTGCACAATCACTTATAGCACAGAATGCGTCTTCGCCTATGGCGCTTGGCGAGGAATTATGACCGAGCGTGCTTCAAAAGGGGCGCATAGCGGTTGATTTGTCCGAAAAAAAGAACCGGGCTGGTTGCAGCTTCAGGCTCAATGGGGAATTAGTGGCGCGAACCACGCCTTAGGTTTGGCCGCGCCGACAGAAAAAATGTCTGCTCCAACGACCGAGTTCAGGCGACCGGCGTTCATAGGCAAAACGCAATGCAAGAATGCAAAAAGGAAAAATCATGACTGATGTTGTTATCGCTTCGGCAACCCGCACGGGTGTCGGCGCCTTCGCAGGAACGCTGGCGACAACGCCTGCGTCGAAATTGGGAGAAACGGTGATCACGGCGGCCCTCGAAAAGGCCGGCGTTCCAGCAGCGGAAGTCGATGAAGTGATCATGGGCCATGTGCTTCAGGCCGGTCAGGGTCAGAACACCGCCCGCCAGGCAAGCGTCGGCGCAGGCGTCGCCATCGAAACACCAGCGATGACCATCAATCAGGTCTGCGGCTCTGGCCTGCGAGCCGTGGCCCTCGCCAGTCAAATCATCCGCATGGGTGACGCGAATATCGTCGTCGCCGGGGGGCATGAGAATATGTCCCTTGCTCCCCACGCGTCTCATCTGCGCGCGGGCGCGAAAATGGGACCGGTCACGCAAGCTGATACAATGATTACGGACGGTTTGTGGGATGCATTCAACGATTACCATATGGGCCGCACGGCGGAAAACCTGGCGGAGAAGTATCAGATCAGCCGCGAGGAACAGGATGAGTTCGCGGTTGCAAGCCAGAACAAAGCCGAAGCGGCGAGAAGCGCTGGCAAGTTTGCCGATGAAATCACGCCCGTGGTCATTAAGACCCGCAAAAAAGAAATTGTGTTCGACCAGGACGAATATATCCGTGAAGGCGCGACCCTCGACAGCGTGTCGGGATTGCGCCCGGCCTTTGCGAAAGAGGGCACGGTAACCGCGGCTAATGCGTCCGGTTTGAATGACGGCGCCGCGGCGCTCGTCATCATGTCGGCCGATGAAGCCGCCCGCCGCGATGTTAAACCTCTCGCCCGCATCGCCTCCAGCGCCCATTGCGGCGTTGATCCGTCCATCATGGGTATCGGCCCAGCGCCCGCCTCTCGCCTCGCGCTAGAAAAAGTGGGTTGGTCGCTGGATGACCTAGACCTGATTGAAGCCAATGAAGCCTTCGCGGCGCAAGCCCTGGCGGTCGGTAAAGAGCTCGGTTGGGACGCCTCCAAAGTCAACGTCAACGGCGGCGCCATCGCGATTGGGCACCCTATCGGGGCCTCCGGCGCGCGTATTCTGACAACGTTGACCCATGAATTAAAGCGGTCCGGCGGGAAGAAAGGCCTGGCGACGTTGTGTATTGGCGGCGGCATGGGCGTCGCCCTTTGCATTGAAGCAATTTAAATATTTGATCGTTTACGGATTAAAGGGAGAACTGAAATGGCACAAAGAAATGCAATCGTCACCGGCGGCACGCGCGGGATTGGTATGGCGATCACGAAGGCGCTAAAAGAAGCTGGCTGTAATGTTGCGGCGACCTATGCCGGTAATGATGCGGCGGCGAAGCAATGCGCTGATGAGTTGGGCGTTAAATGCTTCAAATGGGATGTTGGCGATTACGAGGCTTGCAAGGCGGGCGTCGCCGAGGTTGAAGCAGCCCACGGACAAACCGATATCCTCGTGAACAATGCCGGCATTACCCGCGATGGCATGTTCCATAAAGTCGGCCTCCAACAATGGAGCGAGGTCATTCGCGCTGACCTCGATAGTGTCTTTAACATGAGCCACCAGGTGTTCCCCGGCATGCGGGAACGCAAATTCGGCCGGATCGTGAATATCTCCTCTATTAACGGCCAAAAGGGACAAATGGGGCAGGCGAACTATTCTGCTGCGAAGGCGGGCATGATCGGCTTTACCCGCGCCCTTGCGCAAGAAGGGGCGTTCAAAGGCGTGACCGTCAACGCCGTCGCGCCTGGCTATATCGCGACAGAGATGGTCTCCGCGATGGATGAATCCGCCTTAGAAAAAGTCGTGGCCCAAATTCCCGTTGGCCGCCTTGGCGATGCCGATGAAATCGCGCGCTGCGTCGCGTTCCTCGCTGACGACAAAGCGGGCTTCATCACGGGCGCGGTGCTCACCGCCAATGGGGGGCAGTATATCGCAGCCTAGCGTAAAAACGGCGCCCGTGGGTCCAGGCGGGCCAACGGGCGCGATGTCCTGGCGCAACATCATTTCGTAGCCCCAAATTGCAACGCCAGATTGCAATCTGCGGGTGCTGTTGGTGCGGGCGCTGTCCCAGATTTGAACGAGCCTTGCCCCGCCTGTGCTGTATCGGGGCGCAAAAAAATGGAATAATCCTCAGCATTTAGGGGCTTGGACAGGATTTCGCCTCAATGCTGTGTCAGGTTTTCCAGCTGTGATGAGTAGAAACGAACGACAACTGGTCATGCGAGCTCAATCGGGGTCGCACATCTCGGGGCCACGCAAATGCCCTGCGCAATGGGTTGCAACCGGTTCGCGCCGCGCCATCGGCGACCGCGCGAAGAGCTTTTTCCTATCCGGTTTTCTTGCCTCATTGATCGCTCTCTCCATCTCACCGTCATGGTCCGCGCAAGACCCATTTTCGCGCCTGGTCGGGGCGACGAAGAAAGATCGGGCGCTCAACGCCAATGTTGTCCAACGCTACGTCACGACCAATGAGGATCGCATCTTCCTATTTGAGGAAAATGGCGTAGAGGCGCGTATTCGTTTTCTTTGCCGCGACAGCGATCAACGCTTCGAGTGCGGTCTTGATGATGATTATCCAGCGGAAGAAATTTATCGCCTAACGGTCAACCGCGCCCCTCGAGGAGACGTGATTTATCGGGACGAGAATGGCGATACAGTCTTGCGCATCACGCCCTATGGCGGCGCCACCGTGCGATGGCCAGGGGCCGCGCAGGAGAGCGCGGCGGTAAAATCATTTGGTCAAGACGCACCCCTTTCCTTGACGCCAACCCCATTGGCGGCGGTAGAGGAGCGGGTCCTTCGAGCGTCTGTCCTCTTGAGCGCTCAGATTGGCGCACCCATCTATGTTGATATCGGCAAACCCGCCTATGGCGCCGGTCTTGATAGAGCATCAGAAGCGGCTGTCTTAGGGGACGCTTTGGCCTCTGCCGCGAAAGCGGTCGCCGTTGTCGCGGATGATCCAACGGGGGCGAAGGTCATTTCCCTGCGGGTTAACCGCATCGTGTTAACGCCAGCAGAGGCGCCGTCAGTATCGCTTAACGGGAAAGTATTGACCGTGGGCTATGCTGCGACGAGGGGGATAAACGGCCGGCTCAGTTCAACAGCCATCGCCGCCTATTTGGAAGAGCAGCTTTAGGCCATGGTTCACCATAGAAGAATTCCCTTGTTAGGAGCCATTTTTGTCGCGCTATCGATCGGCGCACTGATGACGCCTGCTAACGCGCAATCATTAAAATCGCTCCGCGCCCAGGCCGAAGAAGAAGAGGCCCTGCGCAACGAAGCGGCCTACACCATGAGTAAATGCGGCATCGATTTTTCCGTCTCGATTGACTGGGGGGCGTCGTCTTCCTGGCCAGCCGAAAAAAGCCTCGCCAGCGCCTGTGACGGTGCGTTAAGCGCCGTGGAGGCGATGTGCAAAAAACCGGGTGCCCGCCCTATCAAGGCCTTCACATGCGCCGGTGATAATCGTGGCGCGTCTTTTTCCGGCGGAAGCTTGCGTTATGGCGCCGGTGAAGGCCGAAACGCCTTTGAGGAAACCCTCGGCGTCCTTCAGTAATGAAGCCGAACACCCTCGCGCCTTGAAGCCCCAGGCGTTCGCGCCCATATAACGCGTGGGTGTTGATTTCATTTTGGGGCGATCCTTATGCAGAAAAAACGTTTTTGGCGGTCGAGCGCTGTCGCCGGCCTTGCGCTAGCGGTTTTGGCTGCCTGCGGCGGTTCCAATGGCGAGCATCGCGAGGTTGGCGAAATCAAGAACGATTTCGCCGGCAACGAAATCAAATTGGAAGCGTTAAGCGATCCTAAGGTTACCGGCGTCACCTGTCATATGAGCTACTATGATCGCGGGTTTTGGGACCGGGTGGCGAAAGGGAATTGGTTTGAGAACCCCTCAAATTCTTCCATCGCGTGCCGGCAGACCGGGCCAATTATTGTTGGCGATATCGACCGGGACAAAAATGGGGAGGAAGTTTTCTCCCAAAAACAAAGCTTGATTTTCAAGCAACTTGCTGTCCGCCGGGTATATGACGCGGAGAACAACACGCTGATTTATGTGGCCTATAGCCGCCGCCCCGTCGAGGGGTCGGCCAAGATGTCGATCTCGACCATTTCCCTTTATGGGCAAGCGGCCGCTCCGGCCGGTGCGGAAACGTTGACGGACGTCGTCCCTCAGTAATGTCCATCAAGTCTGGCGTGAGCATGCGGTCATCCCGACAATGAAAGCGATTGCGGGAAAAACGGTCGCCTCTCACCCTCCCGGTTCCTTAGTAATGTCCTGCCGCCTGGCGGCCTTGTCACGGCGTTAACCATTTCTTCTTTAAAACCGAATTTTCTATTGCCAGCGTCTTTATGCTATGGGGCGCGCGATATTAGCCGTGTGGGGAAAGCCAGCCGCTTTCGGCGCGACGGCCAAGGGGTTACGGCGACAACAATATGACGACAACGGCGCCTCTTTTCGTCGATCTAGACGATACCTTCATCTTGGGGGATAGCCTCTATGAGGGGGCGGCGAGCCTCGTGCGCGAACAGCCGAGCCGTTTGCTCGCCGGCGCCCTCGCCCTGCGCAAGGGGATCGCGCCAATGAAGGCCGCTCTCGCCGATAGCGAGACAAAGCCCCACCAATATGCTGTGAACGAGCCGTTGTTGGCGTTTCTTGAGGCGGAAAAAGCGAAAGGTCGTCCGATCATTCTCGCGACCGCCGCCGATGAAAAAATCGCCCGCCGCGTCGCCGACGCTTATCCTGTTTTCACTGATGTCATCGCCAGTAATGGGGTCGAAAACCTGAAAGGCGAGCGCAAGCTTGGCGCGATTCAGGCGTGGCTAGCGACCCATGGGCACGGGCCCGACTTTGGCTATATCGGGGATTCTTCGGCTGATGGGCCGTTATGGGACGCCGCTTTGGAGCGTCGCGTCGTCGCGATATCTGAAGAGGCGGCAATATCAGTACGCGGCAAAAATGATATCGACGGTGTTTTTGAACGCCCCGCGCCCTCGGCGAAGACCTATCTGAAGGCGATGCGGGTGCAACAATGGGCGAAAAACACGCTCATTTTCGCGCCTCTCATCCTCGCCCATGAGTGGTTCGCGGTCGACAAAATTGTGGCGGCGCTCATCGCCTTTTTCGCGTTCAGCCTCACGGCTTCTGCGACCTATATCTGGAACGACGTGATGGATCTGTCGGCGGACAGAGCCCATCCGCGCAAGAAAAAACGCCCCTTTGCTTCCGGCGTTCTGCCTGTACGGGACGGCGTTGTCTTCTCAGCGGCGCTGTTGACGGTCGCGCTGGGCGCGGTGGTGATCTTCCTCCCCTTGATCGTTGTCGCCCATATTATCGGTTATATCGCGTTGACGTTGAGCTATTCGCTCGTCTTAAAGCGCAAGCTCTTGCTGGATGTGATCGTACTCGCCTCGCTCTACGGCTATCGCATGAACCTCGGCGCAGTGACGACGGGGGTTGAATTATCGGATTGGCTTGTCGCGTTCTCTTTCCTCTTTTTCCTTGGTCTCGCCCTCGTCAAGCGGTGTGCTGAACTTGTCGAAGCGATTGATGTGAACAAAAAAGAGATCAAGGCGCGGGGCTATCGACCGGGAGATTTATCGCCTCTGCAGGTCTTGGGCATCGCCTCCGGCATGATGGCGATTGTGGTCTTTGTGATCTATATCGGCGACGAAGCGACCGCGGCGCTCTATCGGGAGCCGCGCTATTTGTGGATCATTGGGGTTATTCTCTTTTACTGGACGGCCCGGCTTTGGGTGCTTGTCTACCGGCGGCACATGAATGACGATCCGATCGCGTTTGCAATTAAAGATCGCCATAGCCTGGTCTGCGGCGCGTTATGTGGGGCGGCGTTATTGTTGGCGATCTAGGCGTTGCGCCCAGCGCGCCCAGCGCGCAAAGGTCTCCTAAGAAGGGGTAAAGGGATTTGGGCGAGAACATCGTAGCATTGTTGAAAAAGATCAGCCTACGCCAATGGGCGGCAATTGGCGCGGCGGGTTTTATCGCGTTTTTCGCGGCCGTGCGATTGTTTTTACCGTTCCTCACAGAAAACGCGGCGTATTCGATCCGTGCGGACAATTTCTGGGCCTATTCCAGCGGCATCTTCCGACGGGCATTGCCCGGGGAATTCTTGTATCGGCTGGATATCCTCACCGGGCACGGGCCCCAAGTTTACGCCGCGTTGATCGCGGTCAGTTTCGCCCTCGTTTGCCTTGTCATCGCGTTAGAGATCACTCGCCGCTTTACCCCCCTCGAAGGCGCATTGATGGTGGTGTCGCCGATCTACCTGATCTCATACATTGATACGGAAATCTTACTGCTTGCGCCGTTCATTCCCCTTTTTCTGCTGTCAGGCAATAAGTACAAAGAGTATGTTGTTCTCGCGACGATTGTCATGGCCGTGGGGATTAGGGAGATGGCGGCCTTATTTTATGGGCCCATTGTGGTGCATTTATTGTTCCGTGGGGCGGCGCCCAAAAAAGCGGCGGCGGGCGTGACGCTCGCCATCATGGTCACGCTTTTATTTCTCCTGACCAATAATCCGACCTTCGCCTTAGAGAACGGCTATTGGCCGGCCCATGGCGTCACCGGCCTCACTGATACGTCTCTCTATAAATTTATTGATATGGGATTGTCAGAAATCATCCCGTTCCACCTCGGGCACATCAACGGGTTCGTTCCCCTTATTCTACCGGGCATGATCGCGTTTTTGCTGTTGGTCTATGCCGTTTTAAAAGCGGCAGGGGGCAATGGGATGACCCTACTTTATTTTTTGGGCCTCTGCCTCATCAGCTTTATTCTGACGATCGACTACGGTCGATATTACTATCTCTTCTTCAGTTTCGCGGTGTTGATGTCCCATGAGAAGGTCATCGACTACTATTGCTTTGACTGGCTGGATCAGGCTTGGTTGCGGCCTGCGATTGGGCTCGTTGACAGGATCGCTGATCCCGTTGGCGCGTTCGCGGTGCGGTGGCGAACGGCGATCATCGTGGTTTTCGTGCTAGCCCCCTGGGGCTTTGTCGCCAACCAATACACCTTGGCGCCGCGATTTGTGACCTTCACGGGAAAACTCCTCGAGTTGGTTCTTTAATCCCGCAGGAGTTCGTTGACGGACGTTTTAGACCGCGTCTTCTCATCAACCTTTTTGACAATCACGGCGCAATACAAATTCGGACCGCCCTTATCGGACGGCATGGCGCCGGGAACGACGACGGAATAGGGCGGGACCTCTCCGTAGAGGATCTCACCCGTATCGCGATCAACAATTTTGGTCGAGGCGCCGAGAAACACGCCCATGGAGAGAACAGACCCTTCACGGACGATGACGCCTTCGGCGACTTCTGAGCGCGCGCCGACAAAGCAATTGTCTTCGATAATTACCGGGTTTGCCTGCAGGGGTTCTAACACGCCGCCAATCCCTGCGCCGCCGGAGATGTGGCAGTTCTTGCCAATCTGGGCGCAGGAGCCGACGGTGGCCCAGGTGTCGATCATCGCGCCTTCATCAACATAGGCGCCAATATTCACATAGGACGGCATTAGGACCGCGTTCGGCGCCACAAACGACCCGCGTCGCACGAGCGCGCCGGGCACCGCGCGAAAGCCTGCTTTTTCAAAATGATCCGCCGTCCATCCATCAAATTTGGACGGTACTTTATCCCACCAGTTCGCCTGTCCAGGCCCCCCCTCAATGAGATCGTTGGGGTTCAGGCGGAAGGACAACAACACCGCCTTTTTCAGCCATTGATTGACGCGCCATTCCTGAACATTACCACTAGAATCAATAGGTTCGGCAACCCGCGCCTTGCCGTTATCGAGCAGCGTTAAGGCCTCATCAACGGCCTCGCGCACTGCGCCTTTCGTGTCGGCGCCGATCTCGCTGCGCGCTTCCCAGGCGTCGTCTAAAGTTTGTGCGAGGTTGTTGAACGCAGATTGATCGGTCATGGGGCAGGCTAACTTTCTAATGTCAGGTTACGCTGCGATGGCAGCCAGGGGGTGAGCGTTTAAGAAATGGGCGAGATCTTCCGTGACATGATGAACATGATCATGATCGTCGCCGGGGCGCGCTGGACGCTTATTCGCCGGTTCGTCTGCGGTCCAATCCGCCTCGGAGCATACGAGCACCGTGCGCATGCCAAGGCTGTGGGCCGCTTCTAAGTTCAGGGCCAGATCTTCAAACATCGCCGCGCGCGTCGGCGCGACATTGCAGGCCGCGATAAAGCGCTCATAGGTATTGAGATGGGGTTTGGGGGTGAAGTCGGCTGCGGCGATATCGAAGATGTCGTTGAACAATCCAGACAGGCCGATTTTCGACAGGACATTTTCTGCATGGCGCACCGAGCCATTGGTGAAAATATGCTTCTGACCCGGCAACGCGTTAATGGCGTCGGCAAGGGCGGGATTGGCCGGCACAACGGAAACATCAATGTCATGCACATAGCTCAAGAACTGTTCCGGCGGAATGGCGTGTTCTTGCATCAGACCGCTCAGGGTCGTGCCGTAGCGGGCGTAGTAGTCTTTCTGTAGGCGTCGTGCGGCGCTGTTATCCAGGCCGATTTCGGTTTCGATAAAAGACGCCATGCGTTGATCAATTTGTTGGAACAAATTGCAATGGGCCGGGTAGAGCGTGTTGTCGAGATCGAAGACCCAATGCTCAATCTCCCGCCAATCGGCGCCCGCCTGGTGTTGCGATGGTGGAGGGGTGGTCATGATCTCGGCTCATTGTGATGGACGGCCGCAAAGCATGGGCCCATGGACGGTAACCGCGAGCGGTAAAGCGCCGCCGCCAGAATAGCAAGTAAGGGCTCGTGTCGGCGGAAAGGCGCCTAGTCGGCGTCCTCAACGGGCGCAGCGGTGAACATATCGACCGTGAATTCAAAGGTCGCGGCTTTTGCCCCGCCGATTTCCACTTTGCGGAACGCGGCTTCCTCAAACTCTAGGTCGGCGCAGGTGCTGTCGTTGTCGATGTCGAACTTCACCGAATTCACGCAGAGGGGCTTATCCCCGCCAGAAAGCCGTCGCTCGCCCCGCGTCTCTTCGATGACGCCATAAACATAGTAGTGGTCGCTGGACAATTCGCCCTTCACGACTTTGGCGCAGCCGCCAGGTTCTAGCCGCCACCAGCCTTTGGAGCGGTATTGGTCATTCTCTTCCGGTTCGCCAATCGCCGTCCAAACGGCAGCGTCAGCTTTGTTGCAGAAGAAGAAACCGAGCTTCGCCTCGCGGGCGTTGGCCTGGTCAATCAGCTTATCGATGGTGGCGTCGTCAATCACGGCGCCGTCGCCCAGTTTGTGTTTGCGCCGATAGGCGGCAAGGTCCCGCTGGGTGTTACGGCCTAGGGCGCCGTCAATGCGCACCTTGCTTTCGCCGATGTCGTTCAACAGGCGCTGTACGCCCGCCACTTCGGCGCTGAAAACGGAGTAGTTTCGGCCCTCAGAGAAGTCTGTCTGATAAAGGCCCTTGGCGTCCGCTTCGACATCGACAGCAGAGAACCCCCGCTGGCGGGAGGGATCGTCCTTACAGACTTCCTGGTTGCGCAAATTGAAGAAGCCGGCGTTCTCAACGCAAAGCTGGGTATCGCCGGACCAGGCGCGCAGCGCGCCCTTATGGCCGGGTATCGCCTCGGCATAGACAAAGTACCGCCCGGGATTAGTCGGCTCCGTCAGCACGATCTTGCACTCGCCAGGGCGCAGGCGCCACCAGCCGCGGGTCGCCAACCGGTCCGATTCGACATAGGCGATGGCCGCGGACAGAACGTAACTCGTGCGGTTACAAAGGCTGTATTTCGCGTACGCAGACGCGCTAAACCCTATGCTGACTGAAAGCAGGGTTATCACAAACAAGATTGATTTATGCATTGCGCCGCCACGCCCTTGATCAAAACACTCACCGCCCCCGCTGAGGTGCTCCTAATTCACCCGAAACGGGCCCGTCGATCAACCCGTTTTAGGGGCCTCGTTGTTCGCATGGTGAGCCAATTGGCGTCGCGCGGATGACGCAAAGCCCGGCGAACCCGATTTTACCCGGTGAAACCGCCGAGGACCTTAGTGAAACGGGGGCTCTGCCTCGTGTGCGGGTTCTTTTTCCCCTGCCGCTGCCGAAACCTTATGATTACTTGTGCGATGCGCCGCTGGCCCCCGGCGTCTGGGTGAAAGCGCCCCTCGGCGGGCGTGAACAGATCGGCGTGGTGTGGCCGGAGGACCCCGCGCCTGATGACGGCGCGCGCCCCGCAGCGCCCGAAAAACCTGTCGACCCCAAAAAGCTAAAGCGCCTATCGGGGGTGATTGATGCGCCCGCGTTGCCGGCGGACGTAATGGCGTTTGTCGCGTGGGCCGCGCGCTACACGATGTTTCCTTTGGGGGCGGTGCTGCGCCTCGTTATGCGCTCAGGGGACGGGTTGAGCGCGCCGAAGGGCGTGACCGGCTATCGCCGCGCGGCGACGCCGCCCGCTGATATAAAAATCACGCCGGCCCGGACGCAGGTCCTGGCCGTCGCTGGCGAAGAGCCCGCCGCCGCCAAAGAGCTGGCGGAAAAAGCCGGCGTGGGGGAGGGGGTTGTGCGCGGCCTTGTCAAAGCGGGCGCCCTGGAAACCGTCACCATTGATCCGGATGCGCCTTTTGCGCGCCCCGATACGGCGTTAGCCGGCAAACCCCTCTCACCGGAACAGGCGGCGGCCGCCGCGATCCTGCGCCGATCGGTGGAAGCGGCCGCCGAAAACCATCCGTCTACTGAGGCGCGGTCAACCCCCATCCTCCTTGATGGGGTCACGGGTGCGGGGAAAACCGAAGTCTATCTGGAGGCGGCGGCCGCCGCCCTCGCGGCGGATGAGGGCGCGCAAATCCTCATCATGCTGCCGGAGATCGCGCTCACCTTACCATTTCTGGAGCGGGTGGCCGCCCGCTTTGGCGCGGCGCCCGCGCCTTGGCATTCGGGGCTGACGGCGGCGGCCCGCCGGCGCACCTGGCGGCGCGTCCTCGATGGCTCGGCGCGGATCGTTGTCGGCGCTCGCTCGGCGCTGTTCCTGCCCTTTCCAAACTTGCGCCTTGTCGTCGTCGATGAGGAGCATGAGAGCGCTTACAAACAAGAAGATGGCGTGATCTATCACGGTCGTGATCTGGCGGTGGCGCGCGGCGCCCTTGGGCGGTTTCCGGTGATCCTCGCCTCGGCGACGCCGTCTTTGGAGACGGTCGTCAACGTTGATCAGGCCCGCTATGATTTGGCGCGGCTAACCGGGCGCCATGGCGGCGCGACCATGCCCGATGTCAGCCTTGTCGATATGCGCCGGGAGGGGCCGGAAAAAGGCCAATGGCTGAGCCCCGCCGTCATCGCCGCTGTCAACCAGAATTTATCCGCTAACGAACAATCCCTCCTGTTTTTGAACCGGCGCGGCTACGCCCCGTTGACCATATGCCGGCGATGCGGCCACCGCATGAAGGCGCCCCATTCCGACACTTGGCTGGTGGAGCACCGCTTTGAAGGCCGCCTCGTTTGCCATCACACTGGTTTTTCGATGCCAAAGCCGAAGGCCTGCCCGGAATGCAACGCGGTAGATTCATTATCCGCCTGCGGACCAGGGGTGGAGCGTGTCGCGGAGGAGGTGACGAGCCGTTGGCCCGATGCGCGGGTCGCCGTTCTTTCTTCCGATACGGTACTATCGCCCGAAAGTTTCCGCACGATCCTTGATCAGATGGCGGCGGGGTTGATTGATATCCTGATCGCAACGCAAGTCGTCGCCAAGGGGCACCATTTCCCGAACCTGACTTTTGTCGGGGTCATTGATGCGGATATGGGCCTTGCCGGGGGCGATTTGCGCGCGGCGGAGCGAACGTTTCAACTCCTCTCCCAGGTGGCGGGCCGGGCGGGGCGGGCGGAAAAACCGGGGCGCGCGCTGTTGCAAACGTTCCAGCCAGAGGCGCCGGTCTTACGCGCGCTCTGCGATGGCGATCGCGATGCGTTTTTAGCGGCCGAAGCCGCCGGGCGGGAGGGGATGGGCTTTCCCCCTTACGGGCGTCTCGCCTCCATCATCCTCCGCTCCAAGAATGAACAGGCTTTGAAAGCCTGCGCTGAGGCCCATCGCGCGGCGATTTTCCCGGCCCAGGGCCTCACCGTCTGGGGCCCGGCGCCCGCGCCGCTCTACCGCCTCCGGGGGGAGGCGCGCATCCGCTTCCTTGTCAAGGCGCGCCGGGATGTTCACATCCAGGGTTTCCTCGACGCCTGGCTCTCCCGCGTGAAAACGCCGGGGCCCGTGCGCCGCGTGGTGGATATTGATCCGTACTCGTTTTTGTGAGGGGAGATCAATTGATCTGGAACCGCCGCCGAATGGCGAGGGCGACCAGGAAGAGGAGGATGACGGCGATCAGGGATTCGACGGTGCCGAGGAACTTAGTAAGGAAGCTAATGCCCGTGCCATAATCGCCCAGGAGTTTACCGGCGAGGGTGTTTGGGTCGGTCGTGCGCGGCGCCCAAACAAAAAACGGGCGGAAGATCATCTCCCCCGACAGGGTGAGCGCCCCCCAGGGGGACGCGCATTTGACGCTCAGCCCTAACCCGAAAAACACGGCCGCCATCGTTAGCCATAACCCGCCAAGAAACCCAATGGGCCGGGTGATGGACCCGCCATAATCCGACACCGCCCCAAAAAGGTGGGAGGTCCATCGTTCCCACCAGGGGGTCAACATGTTGTGGCGGCGTGCAATCAGCTCATAGCGGTAAAAACGCTGTTCATTCACCCGGTCCCGCTGGTTTTCAAAGGCGAGTTTTAACGTGCGGCATCCGCCTTCTAACGCGCGCAGATTTTTGTTGCGTGTTCTGATCACCTTTTTGTAATAGGCGAGATCGGCGTTAAGCCGCTTCAGATAGGGTGAGTTGAGGGTTGGTTTTTCCATCCGTTTAAAGACGAATCGACGAGACTCAAACGATAACGCCTGCAAAAAGAAAACCCTTGCCCGCCAATGCCATGTCGCGACAAAGCGTTCCAATTTTGCGCTGAATGGCGCTGCGCCCAATTGGGGCACATACGCGCGGGCAAGCGCGATCTTGAAACCATTGTCATTTTCAAACGTCGCCTCGTCAAAATCCACTTTGCCCTTGGTGACGGCCCCATCCAACATTTCAAAAAACGTGAAAACACCGTCGCCGCTGAGATTCAGAAGGCGGGGCAATTCAACATCCAAAAAGGCGCGGGCGGCGCTCGTAGACCGGGGTGGCCGCCTTGCGAAGGAGATGGCGATCGGTTTTTCAATCAGGGCGCCGGCGAAGGATAGAGTTTTCACCCTCGCGGCATTGAGGGAACGGAACAAGGCGTAGCCCGAGAACGTTGCGTTGTCGAAGCGGGCGTTGCCCGAGAACGTTGCGTTGTCGAAGCGGGCGTTGCCCGAGAACGTTGCGTTGTAGAAGCGGGCGTCGCCCGAGAACGTTGCGTTGTCGAAGCTGGCGTTGCCCGAGAACGTTGCGTTGTCGAAGCGGGCGTTGCCCGAGAACGTTGCGTTGTCGAAGCGGGCGTCGCCCGAGAACGTTGCGTTGTCGAAGCGGGCGTAGCCCGAGAACGTTGCGTTGTAGAAGCGGGCGTAGCCCGAGAACGTTGCGTTGTCGAAGCTGGCGTCGCCCGAGAACGTTGCGTTGTCGAAGCGGGCGTTGCCCGAGAACGTTGCGTTGTAGAAGCGGGCGTCGCCCGAGAACGTTGCGTTGTCGAAGCTGGCGTCGCCCGAGAACGTTGCGTTGTCGAAGCGGGCGTTGCCCGAGAACGTTGCGTTGTAGAAGCGGGCGTCGCCCGAGAACGTTGCGTTGTAGAAGCGGGCGTAGCCCGAGAACGTTGCGTTGTCGAAGCTGGCGTAGCCCGAGAACGTTGCGTTGTCGAAGCTGGCGTAGCCCGAGAACGTTGCGTTGTCGAAGCGGGCGTTGCCCGAGAACGTTGCGTTGTCGAAGCTGGCGTAGCCCGAGAACGTTGCGTTGTCGAAGCGGGCGTTGCCCGAGAACATTGCGTTGTCGAAGCTGGCGTAGCCCGAGAACGTTGCATTGGTGAAGATGGCGTAGTCCGAGAAAAATGCGCCGGTAAAATCCGTTAACGGACCGAAGGTCGAGTCGCTCCAACTGGTGTCGAGTGAAAGCCATGTATTTTCAGCAGAAAGATGAATTCGGTCCGGCGACGCCGATGCGGGTTTGTCCGCCTCGGTCTCTTGGGGGGCTTCATCACGGGCTTGGGGTGGGCCGGGCAACGCGCGTGCGACCACGCCGTTAAATTGCGCGCGATTGTCCGCGCCATCAATGCGCCCGAACTCGCCCTTCGTCTCCGACGCTTCGGTCAATCGCGGCGCCAATTCATCGGCAAAGCGCGCCCATTCATCGTCATCCCAGCCGTCTTTTTCCGTCGCGTTCCCATCGCGATCTTTGAAGGGCAAATGGAATTTTGTGAACTGCCGGCCGCCGCACTCAATCAGGTGCTTTTTCTTGACCCCCGCCTTGCGCCAATAATCCTGTAGGGTGGCGCGCCGCCAATCTGCCGGCGCCTCCTCGGCGGGCTTCACCACAAATTGTTTTCTATCGGGATGAACGGCCCATCCTTGCCATTCTTTCTCGGCGAGCCCGTCCCAGGAGTAATCCGCCTCCCACCACTTGTCCCACCATTTCTGTTCGCGCTCTTCTTTCGTGAGCGGCTTGTCGTCTTCGGCCATGGCTCCCCTCTTTTCACGCCACTATTGGCGCCCAACCGGTTTTTGGCAAGGGCGGCGCGCCGGTGCCCGCCCGCACCTCCCCTCCGGGGAGGTCCAAATCTCCGATTTGGGGAGGGGTTGGTGAAGGGGCCTTATCCTCCAGCATGGCGACATTTTGAGGGTCATCAGGCCCCACCCTAAATTCGCGTTTCGCGAATTTAGACCTCCCCAAGGGGAGGTGCACTACGGGCGCGCCGGTGCCCGCCTACACCTCCCCTCCGGGGAGGTCCAAATCTCCGATTTGGGGAGGGGGTTGTGTAGGGGCTTTCTCGTTCGGCATGGCGGCGCTTTTGCGGGTCATCATGCCCCACCCTAAATTCGCTTTTCGCGAATTTAGACCTCCCCAGAGGGGAGGTGCACTACGGGCGCGCCGGTGCCCGCCTACACCTCCCCTCCGGGGAGGTCCAAATCTCCGATTTGGGGAGGGGGTTGTGTAGGGGCTTTCTCGTTCGGCATGGCGGCGCTTTTGCGGGTCATCATGCCCCACCCTAAATTCGCTTTTTGCGAATTTAGACCTCCCCAAGGGGAGGTGCATTATTGGGCGCGCGGGTGCCCGCCTACACCTCCCCTCCGGGGAGGTCCAAATCTCCGATTTGGGGAGGGGTGTGCGAAGGGGCTTTCTCGTTCGGCATGGCGACATTTTGAGGGTCGTCATGCCCCACCCTAAATTCGCGGACTTATGTAGCAAGCGCACCAAGCTTATGCGTCAAGCGCAAGAAGCTAAGGGCTCGTGGCGCATCTGCGCCAAAAAACATTAATCACGAAGTCGTCTGTCCAAAAATAACGCAGCCATCGCAATCAGTATCCATTCAACGGCATTTCCCAATAACTCCGATACCTTGCCAGGATCGCCTATGACGTTGCCAATGTGTGTCCAAGTCAGCGCACAGAACGCAAATAACAAGGCTAACATAAGCAAACCAAAGGTAATAAGAGCTATCCACACAGCTACTTTTTTCGCTGATCTAATTGTCTTTCGCAGTCGAAAATCTTCGCCTCGATCTCCTGCTTCAGCTTCCTCTGGTGTCATACCTTCTAGGTTTCGCGAAGATGCTTGAAGCTGTTGCGGTCGAGCTGCACGTAGCCGTTCTAGTCTTTGGCGTGGAGGATCATTGGACTGCTGCACTTAAATACGCGTCTATCTTCTGGTCAAAATGAGGTTTAATTAGCGTGTCTGGAATTATGGTATTTCGCACACCTTCCTTATAAACACTGCTCCAAGGGGTGTCCGGTTCATGAGTTTTTTCACGCAACTGCCATGCGCCGAACCTCTTATAGATATCCCAAACACGCCCTAAAATAAGCGTTGTATCACGATCCCCTTGATCAACACGCGGTACAGAGACAACGCCGGAGTCCAGTTCATAATCTATTGAATGAGCGTCTATTGACCTTTTCTCGAAGTGCTTAAATTCGTCATACAGCGAACGAATTACTGGCCCATGCTGCCACGCATAAATTGGCTCTTCAAACAAACGCTTATCAGTAAGTGAAAGATTCCAGCCATAACCAATGTAAACGAGCTTGAGCAGCTTCATCTGAGTAATCGAGCGATTTTCATTTGCCGCTCGGTCAAGCATGTAGTTGGCAATATGGCTAGGCGTGTAGGACATCTATTTTCATTCATCGCTGATCCGCAAGGTTTTGCAACCGATTACGTCAAGTACCATTAGGAAAAACGCCGCAGTGAACGTGCCGCGGCTTAGCTTATTAGCAATATTTTTGTCTGTTTCATGGACGCCTTTCTCCCCTAAAGCGTTAGCCAAGTCCTTGTAGCTAAACCCTTGACGTTTGAGCTCGGCTCGCAAGATGTTCTTGGCTTGTTCTGCATATATAGCGGGTTCCGCCATGCTTTTGAATCCTCATATTTGATATTTTTATCTTATATATGCCTAGATTGATATTGACAATGAGGAGAATAATCATCATATATGATATGTAGTTATTAAATATGATGATCCATGACCCAACATTTTCTCCTCTCCGCCGCCTCAAGAACCCTGAAACTCAAGGATATCTACAAGGCTGGGGAAGAGGCTGCTTACCGCAAGTTCTGTGAACTGCGCTGGCCTGAGAACGATGGGGACGGCGTATGTCCTCGCTGTGGCTGCGTTGAAGCCTATGACATCAAGACCCGCCGCAAGTTCAAGTGCAAAGCCTGTCATCACCAGTTTTCGGTGACGTCGGGAACCATCTTTGCGAGCCGTAAAATGGAGTTTGTCGATTTGCTGGCGGCGATTTGCATTATCGCGAACGCTTCGAAAGGTCTGTCCTCGGTACAATTGAGCCGTGACCTTGGCGTGCAATACAAAACGGCCTTTGTGTTGGCGCATAAGATCCGTGAAGCGCTGGCGCTGGAAACGAAAGACGCAACCCTTGACGACGAAATTGAGATCGACGGCGCCTATTTCGGCGGCCATATCCGCCCGGCAAACCTGGAAGCAAAGCGCGTTGATCGCCGCAAAGCCAAGCACCAAACCGGCAAGCGCCGCGTTGTTATCGCGATGCGTGAGCGTGGTGGACGCACTCTAACGACGGTGGCCAAGCGTGAGGCTGACGGCGTTGCATTCGCTCGTGAGCGCCTTGCGGCTGGTACGGTCATCAACGCCGACGAGGCGAGCCATTGGGATACGCTGGACGCATTCTTTCCAACGGAACGCATCAACCACAGCGAGGCTTATTCCGTAAACGGCGTGCACACAAACTTCGTTGAGAGCTATTTCTCGCGCCTACGCCGCATGGTGCGCGGCCAGCATCACTTCGTGTCGCCGAAATACCTTCACCAGTACGCATCGCACGCAGCTTGGCTGGAAGACCATCGCCGTTCGTCAAACGGTGCGTTGGCGGGCCGGATTGTTCGGAACGCTATGACGGCGCCGGTTTCTAGAGAGTGGAAGGGGTATTGGCAGCGGTGACACAACATATCCGAATTACAATCCGCAGAGTGCACTAAATGTTGATGGAATCCTGTTGACGACACAATTCGATTGAGGAATCATACACCCGACAAAGTTGCGGCGCAGGGATCACCACAATCCCCGCGCCGCGCGATCCGCAAATCCAGTCGTAATGCCAGCGGATCAGAGGCTAGTACCGTGTGATTCTACCTGCGCGAGCTCCTAGGTCAATGGCAAAGCGATGTTTTACCTCAGTTAATCGAGAGGTGATTTTGCTATTATGCCTTACATCAACTCATCAGCTATTAAACGTGTTGAATACGAAGCAACAACACGTCGTTTATGGATAACATTCACAAGCGGCCATACGGAATATCAATTCTGTGGAGTACCGCAGCAAGTATATGATGGCTTACTAAACGCCAGTTCCGCCGGTCAATATTATGATGCCTACATTCGAGATCGATACCAATGTTAGTCCTTGTTGATCGTGATCCATGCAGGACCGTGCACTAATAAATCCGGTTGGGAATCACGCACTAGTTCTGCTGTTTTAGTTGGATCAAGAAATATGCTTTGAACTCCTAAACGGCTTGAGATTGCAAACTGTAGATCGCAGGTTGGAACGAGCGAGGTTATGCCGCGAAAGAGAGCTCTTTGAGTATCGTAAAATAGTTTTTCAATGTTCATGGGCTCTTATTTCTGTCTTGATTGTTAAAGTTATTGGAGCCGAAAAGCTGATTTAACTTCCAAACCCCAGCCCGTTCATCCCCAACCCGTACCAAGACGCCTTGTAACCGCTTCTTATCCAGAACGCGGGACACCTTGTGGCGTAGGTCGTCTGTAGTGGCCTTGTCGTTAGCGCGCCAGCTTTTTCGATGACAGACAGCGGTTACGATATCGCGCGTAGGAAGCCCGTCAGGGGCCTCCGAGAGGATTGATACCACAAGGCGGGGTAACTCCCCCTTGTAAAAGGCGCCGATGCTGAGCTTTTGCTTGGGCTTCTCTTTGCTATCTGGGTAGTGGCCGTAGTGGCGCAACACCTCGTCTATGCCGGTAAGAAGACGTTCAAGAGACTGAACCTCCTCCATATGGTCACGCAGCCTCGCCGCTACCGTCCGGCGCTCGTCTATCAACCCGCTAACAATATGCTCCATTCCCCCTTTATCGCTTGATCAGGGATTCGAGAGAACATAGAATCTTGGTGCGCTTGATACATAAGTCCGTAAATTCGCTTTTTGCGAATTTAGACCTCCCCAGAGGGGAGGTGCATTGCCGGCGCGCGGGTGTTTGCCTACACCTCCCCTCCGGGGAGGTCCAAATCTCCGATTTGGGGAGGGGTTGGTGAAGGGGCTTTACCCTCCAGCATGGCGACATTTTGTGGGTCGTCAGGCCCCACCCTAAATTCGCTTTTTGCGAATTTAGACCTCCCCAAGGGGAGGTGCATTATTGGGCGCGCCGGTGTCCGCCCACACCTCCCCTCCGGGGAGGTCCAAATCTCCGATTTGGGGAGGGGTTGGTGAAGGGGCTTTACCCTCCGGCATGGCGACATTTTGTGGGTCATCAGGCCCCACCCTAAATTCGCGTTTCGCGAATTTAGACCTCCCCAAGGGGAGGTGCATTATTGGGCGCGCGGGTGTTTGTCGGTAAGCCTTTGATTGTGTCAAATTCGTGTTCCGGTGATGGCGATTTGCGGTATTTTCGTTGATAATTTAATGATCCGTTAACGTTATTATTTTGAACAAAAACGCACCCCTTGTGATGGTGATCACAATCGAAAGTTCAATTGGCGCCTAGGTTAGTCATGTCATGAGTAACCAGGAGAACAGCCATGATTAAGAAAACAATTATAGCAGGGTCGGTTTTCACGGCCATCATCTTAGGCTCAGCGTCGGCGCAACCGGCGGATTGCGATCTTGTTCAGAATGTCGGGCGCGGCGCCAATGACTTTATCCTTGAGCAGATCAACAGTCAGGTGGCGGGAACGCGAGAGAGAATTTCGCGACGCAAAACGCTCATCCTGCGCGAGGCCGAAAGCGTTTCGTTTAATGGGTGCGCGATGACGTTGGATATTCGCGCGACCCTGAAACGCCGGGTTCGACGCAATGCCCATGGGCGCATTCGGATGCGCGCGAGCGTTAGTCGGTTCACCAACCGGGAAATTTGCCTGTCCAATGTGCGCGTCGCGGATATCCGCTTTAGCCGGACGGCCAGAATTGGCGAGCGCTTTTACCGCAGAGCGGCCAACCGCGCTGTACCGAACAATCAGTGCTTCCGGTATCGCTAATGGTTGATGGGGGTCTGGCGGGGCCGCGCCACTAGGCGTTGCCCCGCGCCCCAGATTACTCCGCCGCCTTTGTCGCGGCCTTCTTCGTCGCTTTCTTGGTCGCCTTTTTCGCGGTTTTCTTCGCAGGCGCTTTTTTGGCCGCCTTCTTTGTCGTCTTCTTTGCGGCCTTTTTCGTCGCTTTCTTTTTGGCGGCTTTTTTCTTGGTCGGCTTTTTCTTTTCCCGCTCGACGATCAGAACAAGGGCTTCTTCCAGGGTGATTTTCTCTGGCCCGATATCCTTGGGGATGGTGGCGTTCGTCTTGTTGTGTTTCACGTAAGGGCCATAGCGCCCATCCATGACGTTCACCGGTTCGCCGTCATCGGGGTGGGGGCCCAATTCGCGCAAGGGTTTGGCCGCTTGGCCGCGGCCCGCGCGGGGGTTTGCCTTTTTCTCTTCGATCAAGGCAACGGCGCGGTTGATGCCCACTTCGAAGACTTCTTCGATATTGGGCAGGTTCGCGTAAATTTTGCCGTGCTTCACAAAGGGCCCAAAGCGGCCGAGGCCGGCTTCGATCATTTCGCCATCTTCCGGGTGGGGACCAACGGGGCGCGGCAGGGCGAGCATCATGAGGCCTTTTTCAAGGTCCATGTCTTCGGGTTTCCACCCTTTGGGGAGCCCTGCGCGTTTCGGTTTTTCTTTTGAGCCTTTTTCCACCTCGCCAAGCTGGAAATACGGCCCGAAGCGCCCTGCCTTTAAGAAGACGTCCATGCCCGTTTCCGGGTCAATGCCAAGGAGGCGATCACCCGTCTGTCCGTCCTGATCGTTTTCACTGGCGGAAAGCTGGCGCGTATAGGGGCATTCCGGGTGTTGATCGCAACCGATAAACGCGCCGAAACGGCCTGTCTTCAGGGACAGTCGGCCATTGGCGCAGTTTGGACATTGGCGCGGGTCCGAGCCATCCTCTTTAGGCGGAAAGATGAGCGGGCCGAGGGAGACGTTCAGCGCTTCTAACACATCGCGGATGCGTAGCTCGCTGGTATCTTCAACCGCTGCATGGAAATCTTTCCAGAACGCGTGGAGGAACGCTTTCCAATCCACCTCGCCGGCGGAGATCCCGTCGAGATCGCCCTCTAGGGTGGCGGTGAAATCATACTCCACATAGCGCTTGAAGAAATTCTCCAGGAAAGCCGTCACGATGCGGCCTTTGGAATCCGGGATGAAGCGGTTCTTCTCTAAGGTGACGTAATCGCGATCCTGCAAGACCGAGATGATGGAGGCGTAGGTCGACGGGCGGCCGATGCCCAATTCTTCCAGACGCTTGACGAGGGAAGCCTCGGAGAAACGCGGCGGCGGTTGGGTGAAGTGCTGGTCGGCCTGTGGGTTGTTCGCCTCAGCGCCCGCACCTTGGGTGACCTTCGGTAGAACGGCGGCCTTTTCGTCTTCGGCGTCGTCCTTGCCTTCTTCGTAGACTTTCAAAAAGCCGTCAAAGAGAATGACGGAACCGGTAGCCCGCAGGCCCGTCTTTTTATCCGTAGACAGGATATCGATCGTCGTGTTTTCCAGGCGCGCTGATTCCATTTGGCTCGCGATGGTGCGCTTCCAGATCAAATCATAGAGCCGGAACTGGTCGTCATCGAGGCCGCGCAGTTTCGACGGGTGGCGCCCGAAGGATGTTGGCCGGATACATTCGTGGGCTTCCTGGGCGTTCTTGGCTTTGGTCTTGTAAATCCGCGGGGCGTCGGGGGTGTAGTTTGCGCCGAACTCACTCTCGATGGTGCTGCGGGCGCTGGCGATGGCTTCCGGCGCCATATCAACGCCGTCGGTCCGCATATAGGTGATGAGCCCGGTGGTCTCCCCGCCAATATCAATGCCTTCGTAAAGGCGCTGGGCGGTGCGCATGGTGCGCGAGGCGTTGAAGCCAAGTTTGCGGGCCGCTTCCTGCTGCAGGGTTGAGGTGGTAAACGGCGGCGACGGGTTACGCAGGCCCGGCTTCGCCTCAACCGCATCAATGGTGAACGATGATGTCGCTACCGCATCCTTTGCGCGCAAGGCGGCTGCTTCATTATTCAGGGTGAATTTTTTCAGCTTCTCGCCATCATGGGTGACGAGGCGCGCCTGGAACGGCGCGCCGCCTTCGGAGGACACGGTCGCGGCGACGGTCCAATATTCTTCCGGCTTGAACTGCTCAATTTCGATCTCGCGTTCACAGATCAATCTGAGGGCCACGGACTGAACGCGCCCGGCCGAACGCGAGCCTGGCAATTTGCGCCACAGCACAGGCGAGAGGGTAAAGCCGACAAGGTAATCAAGGGCCCGCCTGGCGAGATAAGCGTCGACAAGGTCTTGATCGACCTGCCGCGGGTTCGCCATCGCTTCCTGTACGGCCTTCTTTGTAATGGCGTTAAAGGCCACCCGGTCAATGCGTTTATCCTTCAACGCCTTCTTTTGGGCGAGGACTTCTAGGATATGCCAGGAAATGGCTTCGCCTTCGCGATCCGGGTCGGTGGCGAGCACAAGGCGGTCAGCGCCTTTCAATGCATCGACAATGTCTTTGACCCGTTTTTTCGAGGCGGTGTCCAACTCCCACGTCATGGCGAAATCGGCCGCCGGGTCAACGGAGCCATCCTTAGAGGGCAGGTCCCGGATATGGCCGTAGGACGCTAGAACCTTAAAATCGGCGCCTAGATATTTGTTGATGGTTTTCGCTTTGGACGGCGACTCGACAATCACGACTTGCATTGCGGCTCTTCAAGTCTCCCGTTAACATACAGCGGTGAGCCCGCTAATTTTCCCTGCTCATGTTTAGGATGACGGGATTTGGTGCTTGGCGCGGGAAACTGCGTCGGCAGCGGGCACTCTGTCAACCTTTCGTGAAACGAGAAAAAACAATGAGAGGTTGATAAATTCAACTTAAAATGTACTATCGGTAATGATTCGGAGCGTTAACAGAGAGTAGCCACTAATCACCAACTATAAGGGGAGTCCGAAGTGCAAGAACGATTTGACAATGGGCCATGTGACCAAACGAGCGCTGGCCCGATAGATCTGCAGGTGCAAGTGATTGAGTATATTGCGGACCTGTTGGCTCAGTTAGAGTGTATGGCCAGTAACGGTGGATTGCCGAGACTGGCGAAAAAAATAACGACCGCGCGTCTCGAAGCGGAAAAAAAAGTCTCATAACCCAATAGTCTCGTAAAAAATTTTATCGCAAGTTTGGGTCTTCCATCGATAAAACAAAACAACCCCCATCGGTTTCGGCTGCTTCGCCGGAAAGGATGAGGCTGATGAGCGCGTCCATCACGAGGCCGTGGGGCGCGTTCATTGCTCTTATGAGGTCATCCCGGCTTGCCGGGGTGGCGCTCAATAACGACCGGGCTTGATCGATAAGATCGGCGGAGGCGGCGTTTTCCTGATTGTCGTCAGGCGAAATTAGATGGCCTGCATCATAATCTCGTGAGGTTTCTTCGGCGTGGCGGTTGGCCATTTCAAGCGTTTCAAGAATATCCCCGGCATGTCGAATGAGAGCGGCGCCGTCTCTGATCAGTCGGTTGCCCCCTTCGGATCGCGTATCCAGGGGATGGCCCGGAATGGCGAATACATCACGGTTCTGATCAAGGGCGCATTGCGCCGTGATCATGGTGCCCGAGCGCGCCGTCGCCTCAACAATCAACACACCGCGGGAGAGCCCGGCGATCAGACGGTTGCGGCGCGGGAAATCCCGGTTGGTGGGCTGCACGCCTGGGGGACGTTCTGATATGATAATCCCTCTACGGCGCATCTCCATAGTGAGGCCTTCGTTTTCTCGCGGGTAAATGACGTCAACACCGCCAGCGACCACGCCGACGGCGCCATGGCGGAGAGAGCCTTCATGAGCAGCGGCGTCAATACCCCGGGCGAGGCCGGAGGCGACGGCGTAGCCAGCCTCGCCGAGGTCGGCGGCGATTTGTCGGGCGAGTTTTAACCCCGCGAGGGAGGCGTTACGCGCCCCGACAATCGCAACGATCGGTTTTTCTAAAAGCGACGCGGCGCCCATGACGTAAAGAAGCGGCGGCGCATCATCGATCCGGCGCAACAGCGGTGGGTAGTCGGGTTCGCAGGCGGCGATGAGGCGCGCATCGATTTTTGTCGCACGCTCTAATTCCGCTTCCGCTTCGGCGCGCGAATAGGGGCGGGGGTTGATTTTTCTTTTTCCCGCGGCGGCAAGGGAAGGCAGGGCCTCCAGGCTCCGCGCTGCTGTGCCATAACGCTCAATGAGACGGCGAAAGGTCACCGGCCCGATATTCGGCGTTCGAATTAGTTGTAACCAGTCTAAGCGCTCTTTTTCCGTTAATGCGGCCAACGGTTTCTCCCCTGATTGTGCATTTCTAGACGGCTTTGGCGTCTGGTTCTTTTTTCGCGCCGATCTTCGGTTCGTCGCCTTTCAGCAGGCGCTCAATATTGGCTTTGTGCCGTATGAAGATGAGAACCGCCATGAAAACACCGGCGATAGCAAAGCTGGGTTTGCCCATGCTGAATAATACGAGCGGCGTGCCCGCGGCGGTGATGAGGGCGGCGAGGGAGGAAAAGCGGGAGAGATAGGCGACGCTAAGCCAGGTCGCCCCGGCTAAAATGCCGGCCGGAAACCAAAGCGCGAAGATGGCGCCAAAGAACGTCGCAACGCCTTTGCCGCCTTTGAAGCGGAGCCAAACTGGAAAACAGTGCCCCAAAAAAGCGGCGGCCCCGGCGATCTCCGGGCGCCAACCAAACGCATAGGCGATGCCAATCGCAATGGCGCCTTTGCCGCCGTCGAGGAGAAGGGTTGCGAGCGCCAGATCTTTGCGCCCCGTGCGTAAGACATTGGTCGCGCCAATATTGCCGGAGCCGACGGCGCGAATATCCCCAAGCCCCGCCAACTTCGTGATGATGAGGCCAAAGGGCGCGGAGCCTAGGAGGTAGCCAAGAATTAGGGGTAGAAGAATGCTCATGCGGCCCTCTCCGTCAACAGAGCGTCGAGGCACGCCATACGCGTTGCAACGCCGTAGAAAACCTGACGCAGGATGAGGGATCGGTCTTTATCATCGGCGAGGGCGCCGTCAATTTCAACGCCTCTGTTCATCGGCCCTGGGTGCATGACAAAAGCGCCCGGTTTGGCGAAGGCGAGGCTGTCATGGGTCAGGCCGAAAACGTCATGGTAATCTTCGATCGCCGCTTTTTGTTCCGCTTCTGAGGCCATGCGTTCAAACTGCATGCGCAGCCCCATGACGATATCCGCGCCGGCAAGCCCTTCACGCAAGGACGTGAAACGCGCCGCCATGGGGAACGCGCTCGCCTCGGGCATTAAATGGGCGGGGCCGACAAATCGCACCTCAGCGCCCAGCCGGGTGAAAAGCCGCGCATTGGACCCCGCGACGCGGGAATGTTTCACATCGCCGCAAATGGCGATCACGCGTCCCTCCAGCGATCCGTAAACGGAACGGGCGGTGGTTGCGTCAAGCAAGGCTTGTGTCGGGTGTTCGCGAACACCGTCCCCCGCGTTGATGATCGCGCAGTCCAAGCGTTCAGCCAACGCGTCGTGCACGCGGGGTTCGCGATGGCGGACAATCATGGCATGGGCGCCCATGGCGGCGAGGGTTTGGGTGGTGTCGATCAATCCCTCATCTTTGTTCACGGATGAGGCCGCGACGGGCACGTTGATCACATCAGCGCCCAGTTTTTTGCCGGCAAGCTCAAAAGAGAGATTGGTGCGCGTTGAGTCTTCAAAAAAAAGATTGATCTGGGTTCTGCCCGCGAGACGTTGCGGCGCCGCGACGCCCTTTTGCAGAAAACCCGCGTAATATTCCGCCAGCGTCAGAATGAAGTCGATCTCGCCATCCGTAATGTCGTCTACACCAAGGAGGTGACGCGCGGCGACGCCATTTGTCGGGGGAGATGGGCGGGGGAGATCAGCAGGAACAGTCATCGAGGTCATGGCCCTGCTTCTAGAACATTTTGTGCAAAATGGGAGCCGTCATTCGGTCTTAAGCGCGCCTCGCCTTAAAAAGCCAAACACCGATGCACAGCAAGATCACGACATCGATGACTAACATCGCGAGCAGCCATAACGGGCCATTGTTTTCAACATAGGTTGTTCCGCCCAATATCAAGCCAAGCGCGCTGGCGACGAACGCCGCGAGGAGCGCCGTTCGTCCGCCGCGCCATGCCCAGACGCCTAAAGTCGAATACAAGCCTCCGAAGAGAAGAAGCGGCGCCTGCGTTGGCTGACCGGCGATCATTGCGCCCATAATGAGGTGGAAGATGCCCGTGAACATCAGTAACCCAGCGATCGTTTTCTTGAGTGTCATGTTGGCCAAGAGCAAAAGCCTCCTCTTTGATCTTGGCGACTCTCATAGCGTTTCGAGAAAAAACTGAAAACGGCTTTGTCGCTGATCTGTTTGATAATTGGTCAAAAAGTTGAGCGATCTGGGCGTTTTCGCCGGTTTTTGATGCGCTGCAGCGTTCCAAAAAGATGTTGAAACGCCTCCCAATAGAGCGCATATGGTCCACGCGCCATGATTGAAGGCCGGACGAGTTGGCCTCTGAAGCAAGCTTCTTAATTCTCCTCCAAACATCGGCGGCAATAACTGCGCTCGAATAAGCGTTCGAGCATCACCGTCAGGTTTAAAGGAAAGAGCAATGGCGACTGGAAAAGTGAAATGGTTTAACGCCCAAAAGGGGTACGGATTTATTGCGCCGGATGATGGCGGCAAGGACGTTTTTGTCCATGCGACCGCGCTGGAAGCGGCGGGCCTGCGTGGTCTGAACGACGGCCAAGCGGTCAGCTACGAGCTGCGCGAAGAGCGGGGCAAAGTCTCCGCGACTCAGCTGCAGACCAACGACTAAATCTTTATTCTATTGAACACAGGGCGTGTTTGGCGCCCTGTGTTTTTTTTGGGCAATATTGCTCAGCCGCGTCCCTCATCATATTCGCAGATTTTAATTCGCAGCCCTTGCGCTACTTACCTAAAGCATTTCCAATCAAATTTTCCGCACAACCTCATAAACGAGGGTCCGTCCACCCTGCATCCACAGTGTTTCGGCGTTTGATTTATAAAAATTTAGGATGATCCCCACAAAATTCGAACACCGATCGAGAGAGACGTTCGTGCGCGATTTGACGGGAAGTGGCGCCGCACGCTCTTGCAAGGGGCGTTACAGTGGATCAAGGCGGGCTAACAAAGGACGCTAATGCGGCGCAAAAAGACGATGCCGCTCGCTATATGCTCGCGAAATATCCTCAAACCGGCGATTATGTGGTGCTGGCCGCCCTCTTTATCGGGTGTATTCTTTTACCCTTTGTTATTTCTTCAACCATCGCCGGGTCACTTTATCAAGGCGGGATCGCCCCCGACCTGAACAGTAATATTGCCGGGGCGATGGCGGATGTGAACGCAGGCAATGCGGTGCAACGCGTGTGCGCTGCTTTGGCCGGCACAATCGACACGATGCCGCCATTCTTATTTTGGGCGGCGTTGCCGTTTGGTTTCTTTGGCCCCGTGTTGCTCTTGACCCATATGAATGGGCGCGCCGCTTTGCCACGCGTGGTGATAATTGGTTTCAAGACGCTGATCGCCATCATTTGGATGCTGATATTTGTTACCGTCACAGCGACAGAGGTCGTGATACGCTCGCCGTCCTCAACCTCAATTGGATTTTTATCCCTAGTCTGGGTTGGCGCCGGCCTTCTCGCTTTCTTTTCGCAGGCGGGGACAACGTCTCGGACAATAGTGTCCTGGGCGCCGGGCATTTTGGGATTGGGGCTGATGATCTTGATATCGCTCTCACCGCTGAGCGCGCAGCTTGATCCGGACCTGACGGGCATTAAGACGGCGGCCAATCAATTTCTAGAAGGTCCGTCGCGCTCGCTCTATGAGGGGCTTCACATCGAGGGGGCAGGAGGGCTCCTCACCCCACGAAACGCCAGCGTTCTCGCGCTTTTCTTATTTTTCGCCCCGCACTATGTCTGGCCGGGGATGATCAAGCGCGGCCGCCTCGCCTTGGCGTTTTTGAGTTGGGCGCCGTTCATCGTTTTTGTCGCCATCATCATTGAAGCGAATGGACATTTCGTCGAGACGGGGCTGAAAACGGCGAGTATCATGTTGCTGTTTCTTTTTGCTGGGATGCAGGCGCTTGATAAGGCGACGCGCGACAAGGAGATGCTCGTCGGTCTCGCCGGTCGTCTCTGGCGGTTATCAACGAACGCTGAGTTCGCAAAAATTCGCAAGCGGCTGGACGAGGCCGCGCATGGCTGACCAATCAAATCTAAGGGCTTGACATTGCGTGCATATGCACATAAATGTCGCGCTATGACGGATCTTGCCTACATTGCTGCAAACTGCCTGATGCAAAAATCGCGTCGCGCCGCAAGGCAAGTTACATCTATCTATGAGGGGGCCTTCGCCGAATTGGACCTCACGGGCGGGCAGTTTTCGATCCTCGTCGCGGCTAGCCTCAGCAATGGCGCAACGATAACGCTGCTTGCGGAGGAATTGGGGATGGATCGATCGACATTATCCCGGGCGCTAGGCCCTCTTGAGCGCCGTGCATTGATCGAGATCGCGGGGAGCTCTCAAGACAGCAGAGCGCGGGTTGTGAGAGTGACAAAGGTCGGTCAAGGCGTTCTCGAAGAAGCCATTCCGATGTGGGAGCGGGCTCAGAACCACCTTGAGAAGGCATTCCGCCGAGAGGAATTGAGTGCGCTAAAGTCGGGTCTTGGCACCCTCAGTCAAACGTAAAAAATTTTACTCAAATACGTGCATATGCACGCTAATGCAACGGAGACTTTGAGATGACGAAAAATGAACAATCAAGTAACGCGAGTCCAAAAGCCGGGGCGATTCTCCTCGTAACGGCGTTTGGCGTCTATTCGGCCGTGGTAATTTTGTTATCGGCCAATGGAATTTTCGCCGAATTAAACACAAATGTCTTTGCAATGACAATTGTCGCCGCAACCTCCGGGTTAGCGCTGTCCTATTTCTTTTCGCCATCAATTAGGTTGCTGGCGAACGCGCTGGGGCCGTATGGGCTAGCGGGGTTTCATGTTTGGCGAATACCAGCTGGGCTAACATTTCTTTATTATGGGTGGCATGGCTGGTTGCCAGAGATTTTTGTGACTCTCGCTGGTTGGGGCGATTTGCTCGCTGGCGTTTTGGCGGCGGTCGTTATCACAACGGCCAGGTCGCGTTGGAAGATTATCGGGTTTCATGTCATCGGCTTTGCCGATTTCTTAGTCGCGGTCGGCACCGGTGTCGTCCTTAACGCCGTGGCGCCCGATGCGATGGCAAACGTTGTTTTCTTGCCCGTTGCGTTAATCCCGCTCGTCGGTGTTCCCCTTTCTGGCGCCACTCATATCGCCGCCTTACATCAACTCGTTACACGTAAAAATCAGTATACTGTTGAAAAAAAATAAAAGGTTGATCTGATGCAATACCTTTCATCGATTTATATTCTGTTCGCTGTACAAACGGTTTTCATTTGGCGATTGGCTTGGCTCACAAACAGAACGCGAGAAGCGCGACTTTTTATTGGGTTACTGTTCGTTTGGGGTATCGCCAGCACGACAATGGCGAAAACGGGCGTTTACACATCCGATGAATTCTTATCGACCGCGCCCGGTTTCTGGTTGCCTACAATGCCGATCGTTATTTTCACCGCGTTGCTGCTGTCGCGGCGCATGCGTCGCGCCACCAATGAAGTGGCGGATATCACGCCCCAGCGCTGGCTAATCGCCATCCAAGCTTTTCGGATCACCGCAATTGGTACTCTGATAAAAACCGTCCAGGGGTCGTTTCCAATGCATGTTGAGTTGTCAATTGGATTGACAGACATGATCTATGGTTTCAGTGCTGCGGTGTTATTTTTCGCGTCAAAACGCCGGTCAATTTCGCCCGATGCTTTGCTCATCTGGCATGTAACAGGCATCTTGATCATTCTGGTTCCCGGCGGGCTGGCCATGCAATCTGGTCTGCCCGGGGCCTTTGAGGTCTTCGATTACCAGAAGCCAAGTTCTTCCGCGCCGATGTTGGATTTCCCAATGGCGCTTGCGCCGTCTCTCGTTGTCCCGCTTTTTCTTCTTCTGAACTTACTAGGCGTTTTCGCGGCTTACCGAAAAATGAAAGGGCCTCGCGATGCCGTCTGAGTTAAAATACACAAGGTGAAGGTTGATCTACCTTGCAACGGTCTTGCTGGTTGCTGGATTAGCGCTTTTGTTTGTGCGCGAAAGATTTTGACGCTGTTTTCTCAAATGGCCGGTACAGCCCTGTCATCGTTCAAATAACAGGTATATTGATGCTGGTTCCGTTGGCGTTGGTGTGGTGAACATTGCATCATGGGTGGCGCGAACCGTAGCATTGGACGATCGACCTGCGCGGACCAGCATCACTTTTTAGATGTCCAGCCTCTATTCTGCAACAAACCGCCAAGCCTCGATAATATCTTCTGCAAACGCCTCAATTTTCGAGGGGGGCGTCGATGGACCTGAGAGGGAGAGGCGCAACACGGCCCGCCCTCGCCAGGCAGCGTCTTTGACGAACCATTTGCCTTGGGCTTGTAGGCGTTCGACAACGGCCTTGGTGGCGGTGTTTGAGGCGTCTTTGTCCGCCATCGGACCGAAGGTTATAACGATCTGGTTCAGGTGAACATCGTTGAGGATGTTGATCCCCTCAACAGCGGATAACGCCTGCGCAATAGTGCGGGCATTCGCGCAGTTTTTTTCAATAAGGTCGGTAACGCCATTTCGCCCCAACGCCTGGAGCACCGCCCATGTCGCGAACCCCCGCGCGCGGCGCGATAACTCTGGAGTAAAGTCCGACGGGATTTTCCCGTCGCTCGCCGATTTATTGAGATAGCTTGCTTGAATGGTCATCGCCCGCGCATGGGCGTCTGCATCTCGGACAATGGCATAGCCGCTATCGTAGGGGACTTGCAGCCATTTATGTCCGTCAACGGACCATGAATCAGCCCCGTCGATATCAACACAAAATCTCGCCCGAGAGGGCGCGGCGCGGGCCCATAGGCCGAAGGCGCCATCGACATGATGCCATGCATGATGGGCGCGGGCGAGGGCGTTGATGGTTTGGAAATCGTCGAACGCCCCGGTATTGATATGGCCCGCCTGGGAAATAATGATGCCCGGCCGGTCGCCCTTTTTAAGGGCCGCCTCAAGGGCGTCGGTCAGGATGCGCCCCTGATCATCCGTCGGCAGTTGAATGAGCCGCCGCGCGCCGAACCCCAGATAGCGCAAGGCGGCGTATATCGTGGAATGGGATTCATCGCTGACATAGACCGGGATTTCCGGCGCCCCGAATACGCCATCCTCGACGAGATCCCATCCTCGTTGCGCGAGGAGGGATTGGCGCGCCGCCGCGAGGCAGGTGAACCCCGCCATAGTGGCGCCCGTGACAAACCCGATGGACGCCTCGCGCGGCAGGTCCAACAGATCCAACAGCCACGCCCCGGCCGCTTCTTCGGCGATGGCCGATGCGGGCGTTGTCTGGAAAATCCCCGCGTTTTGCCCCCAGGCCGATGTCAGAAAATCGGCGGCGACGCCAACAGGGTGGGAGCCGCCCATCACCCAACTGAAAAATGCATCCCCGGTATTGCGCACCAGCCCGTCAGCGGCGCCCTCGGCGAGGTCCTTGATGATTTGCTCGCCCGGTCGGCCATCCTTAGGCAGATCAATCATCAGATTGCGCCGCAACACTTCCGCCGACGCCTTGGGGTAGGGCGAAGCGTTATCATCGTGCTCGCGATAGGCGGCGGCGATCCGCGCGGCGCCCTCAAACAGATCCTTATATTTCACGCGTCTCTCCCCAAGTCGGCTCTCCAATCATCCAGGCGGGTTTTGCGTCAGGGCCCTCAGTCGATCAATGGCGCCCTGCAGAATGAACGTCGCGGCCGCTTCGTCGATTTTTTCGCGCCGGCGGGCGCGGCTCACATCAAGACCGATGAGATCGCGCTCCATCGCCGCCGTCGACAGGCGTTCATCCCAAAAGGCGGCGGGCAAGGGCGACAGCTTCGCCAGATTACGAATAAAAGCCCGGGTCGCCTGGGCGCGGGGGCCTTCCCCGCCATCCATGTTCAGGGGCAGCCCGATCACAATGCCGACAACATCACGCGCCGCCGCCAACTCAAGAAGGCGCTCGGCGTCAGGCGTGAACTTCTTCCGCCGGATTGTCTCCACCGGCGTCGCGATCCGCCGTTCCGGGTCGCAACAGGCGATCCCAATGGTTTTCTCGCCAAGGTCGAGCCCTAAAAGGGCGCCCGTTTGGCCGAAAGCGCCCGCTTGCTGTTCAAATTCCATGCTCATTCGGGTTAGATATCACTTGAGGCGCTAAACGCCACGCCTGCCGTTCATCCAAATCCCGCCCACCACGCGCTGCGAAAGATTTCTGACGACGCCATGAAGCCGACAAAGCGCGAAAAAGCGTTCAACAATCAGCGTGATTTGCGCGCCAGCGTTCGCCGCGTCGCGTCCAGGGTTGCGTTCTGGGCGGTGGCGGTCGTCATGCCGTTGCTAGTCGCCGGCTACTTCCTCACCGGCGTCGCTGATCGGCCCCAGGCCGCAACCCTAGCCTCTGGCGACGCCGGCGCGACCGTCATCCTTGAACAAAAGCCCGATGAGACCTGGCGCGTCACCTATGCCTTAAGCGCGCCGACGCGCCGGCTTGACCTCGGCCCGGCCTTTGGCGGCTATCACGAGCGCGCCTGGACGGTGGAGACCCCCGGGCTGGAGCTTGTCGCGCAGACAACCGGCGCCGGCGCGCGGACGGTGCTGCGCGCGCGCGACGGGGACCCCGCCTTTAAAGAGGCGACGGTCATCGTCACCCTCGCCCCGCTAAAGGCGCCGCGCCAGTATGAGCCGTTTATTCCCCTCGGTGAAAACGGTGTTCTTCTGTATACGGGTCATTTCCAACCCTGGCTGTCGCCGGAGCGCCGCCTTGACGCGACATTCACCGTGCGCCCATCGCGGCGCCGGTTTGTCACCGCCTTTGGGGAGACGAAACCCGCCTTTGAACGCTGGCGCAGCCCCTTTGGCCATCCGGCGTTTCTTTATGTGGGCCCCCGCCCGCCGGTGAGCGGCCCGCGGGTGAAGGGCGTTTTTGACCGTTCAACCCCGCGCTGGGTGGCGAATGAAACCGAAGCCTTCGCTGATGACGCCTTGCGCATTTTAGAGCGCGCCTTTGGCAGCCCAGCGGCGGCGACCCCCAATATTTTTGTTGCTTTCGACGAGACCGGCCCGGAAGGTCTTTTAAGTTTTGCCGGCGACGCGCTGCCCGGGCAATTCCGCATTGTGTTGCGCGGCGGCGCCTGGGCCCAGTCGAGCGATCAGGCCCGCACATTGCTTCGTCTTCATACGGCCCATGAAGCGGCCCATCTGTGGCAGGAGGGGGCCCGTCCGCGCGCCTATAACGTGCCCAATTGGATCCATGAAGGCGGCGCCAGCCTCGTCGCGACGGAGGTGATGAAGCGGTTGGGTCTCTGGTCCGTCGCCGACATTCAGGCGGAAATGGCGCGGGCCAAAGGGCGCTGCGCCAAATCCCTCGACGGGCGATCCCTCGCCGCGGCGGACCGGTTTAACGTCCGCGATGCGATTTACGAATGCGGCGTCGTGATGAACTGGCTCGCCGCCCGGCGCGACCGGCGCGGCACCGCCGCCTTCTGGGCGGATTTCGTGGCGCTGTCCCGCACCCGCGGCGGCTATGACGCCGACCTCTTCTACGAGGCCGCCGCCGAAACCGCCGGGCAAGATCTCGCCGACGGCCTCAAACGCTTCGCCGAGCGCAACTTCGCCACAGGCGAACAGGCCCTCGCGGCGCTGGATCAGTTGGAGCGGTTGTAGGGGGGGCGTCCTAGCGGCCCAACCGCCGCTCGTTTCGGTCGGCGGTTCGGTACACTATTGAACCGTGAAGATTGGCCCCAAGCGGAAGCAACTGATCGCTAAACAAATGTCTGGTTTACGTTCTGAAAGGTGCCTTAAGACTTTGACCCGATACCGGAAATAAGCCTCGAAAGCGTTCCATCTGGAATGAAAACACAGCCGAAATTTAAAACCGGAAAGCCGGGTCTTTTTAGCCGTGAAGGGTCAAACGCAATCTAAGCGACCTAATCAAGCGCAGTAACCGTCGCACTTTGACAGATATTTTGAACTTCGGCAGCGCTGATGGCTCCACCATCCTCGATATGGTTCGGCCGGTAGGCTTTGTATCCTTGAAACTCGTCGACTTTACGTGTGCGTGAGCACACCCCGCCGCATGCTTTGTTGGTCGTAGCTTCAATGATTTCCATTTCGCCTGCGCCGCGCCAATAAAGAAACATCACTACATGGTTTCCTGCTTTGTTTAGAACATCGCCTGGTTGAAGTTCCTCAAAAGTAATTTCGGTAGCCGCATCAGGAATACTCCGTGTTGTGTATCTAGAATTGCCGCCCCAAGAGCGTGACACAAAACCAGAACAGTCAACGCCTGCGGAATATATAGAGTTTATAGTGGATTTCGCGTCGTAAATAATAACCTTTGTACAAACATCACCAGCGGGACGCCCCGCTTCGATTTTGTTGACAAACTGCCATGGCCAATCGCTACCAGCCCATACATAAGGCGCACTCGTAACTTCTTCACCAAGTTGACCGGAAAGCCTGCTAGGGCGGCTCCAGAAGGCGAGGTTATAATTCCCCCGAGAGGCGCATGCGTCCGTTACTGTTGACTGTTCGCCATAATGAAAGGCGGTATCGGGCTCGTAGTTTTCCGATCTCATCGTGTACTTAAGATTTAAATACATGCATGCGTTATTGACGACAGACCGCCGATCAATTTTTTCTCCAGTAGCGACGCGAACAAAAGCTTGCTCGAGAGCTTCGGCGTAGATAGCAGATTGATCAATATTATCTTCGCCTAGTGTTTCGGCAATGGTTGTTTCGTCACTGTCCAACGAGACTGCTTCGTCAAGCGCGGTGTTCAGTTCGGAATTTCCTTCGCTGGAAGCTTCAGACGCTTCGTCTGCTGAACTTGCGATCGGTGTCGTTTCGTCTTCTTCCTCATCAATGCCCAGAGAAGTATCAGGCTCATCGACGCTCTCGCTACGACCCTTATCCTTCTTTATTGGAAGGGTCGGCTTTGGCGGAAGTTTAGAGGCGAAATCAGGATATTTTACCGCTGCAAGATCAACAGGCTTTAGGTTATTGCGAAATTTTTCCATGAGGAAAACGCCAGCCGTATCGCGCGCGGTTCTAAGTCGCCACTGCCATTGTCCCTTGGGCTTAAGTTGAACAAGGGACACATTGTTTCGACGAACAAAAATTGAAACCACGTCGCCATTGGACAGAATGGTTGTAGTCTGGCGCGGCGTGCAAACACGCGACCGAGGCACATAATAAAGCTCTACGTCTTCATTGGCGTCCGCTGATATCTTGATAATCGTTTCGTCGGAACGGAAAACATTAATCCTGCGCAATTCCTCCGTCATTGAAAGATAAATGTCGCCATTGTCATTGACTTGAACGAGACGAAGAGCACCGATCGGACGGCGGGCGCGCACAACCACATCAGTTGTTTCGCCAGAGGGCAGTTGACGGATTAATTTCAAAAAGCGTTTGTTGGTAATTTCATAATTAACACTAAACGCGGCACCGTTGGCTGACGCCGCCGTAATGGAGCCATTGTCCGGCAGCGTTCCGATGCTCCCCTTAGAGGTATCGGTTTGTGTGCTCTGCGGCGCCTCATATCCCCGGCTTATGAGTTTATCGATAACGTCCTTTGGAACCGTGTCGGTATCCATGATTGAAGCTGCGTGCGCGACACCACCACCAGCAAAAGAAATTGTTCGGAGCGTATCGCCGCGCCCCGCAAGGCTTCGCTCACCAATGTATAGTGTTCCGTCATTAGACACAGCAGCTACCACATCATACCCATCTGGCCGGCTCAATGGAACAACTGAGATAATTTCGTCTGCACTGAGGGTGTATTGCAGAAGTCGGTCAGCGCTAGGATCGATTATCGATACCGTCTCTGAATTCAGCGCCTCAATACCAAAAGGACAGTTGAACCCAATCTCATCTGCATCCCCGGCAATATCAAATGCTGCAATTTTATTATCGCCTTCGCCAAAGTTGAAAAAGCGACTGCCGTTAGAATCGTCGGCATCCTCAGTTCGAGTATCATCTGGACTTGCGATTGAGGTATCGATCTGGGTCAACACTGAGTGTTCAGAAACAACGGAAAAATAGCTGGCCCAGACGAGCACGCTTCCTAGAAGAAGAACGACTAGAACAAACCGCATAGCGAACCCCCACCCTCGAACGTTTTTGCGTTCTCTAGCATTTGTGTAACTATTTTGGGAAGGCTTTGTCTACCATGTAAATCAGGAGTTTGTTCCCATAACTGCCGAAGCTGTTCCTACAGACCATCAGTCGCTCTCAGTGAGATTTATTTGTTTAAGTCGCGATTTTCGGAACGGTTTATACTCGCCCGACTAAGCTGCTCATGGCATCGGCAATAAGCTGCTCCAAACCGGTCATTCGCCAAATCAATCGCAATGTCGTCTTCTGGCTAGAAATTGGCTTTGAGCTCACTTCCCAAATCCCCCACCCCCATCCCCGCCCTTGCGGCTTAGGCGAAGCGTTGTTAGGGCTGGCGACTAATTTTTCGATTTGACGTCAACCTAAAAGGGTCTTCATGTCCGTAGACAAGGAAACTGTGCGCAAGGTCGCCAAACTCGCCCGTATCGCGGTGCCCGAAGAGCGGTTGGCGCCGCTAGCCGACCAGCTGACCGGCATTCTCGGGTGGATCGAGCAATTGAACGAGGTCGATGTTGAGGGGGTCGAGGCGATGGCCTCCACCGTCGATGTCTCCCTGCCGCTGCGCGAAGACGCCCTGGCTGAGGGACCGACGGGGGGCGGTAAGCCCGATCAAATCGTCGCCAACGCACCCAAAACCGAAGACAACTTTTTCCTCGTGCCGAAGGTCGTGGAATAGAAAATAAGATCATGACCGATATCACTGACCTAACCCTTGCCGATCTGCGCGATAACCTCCGTGAGAAGAAAGTGTCCTCCCTCGAGGCGACGGACGCTTATCTGGCGAATATCGAAAAAGCCGCCTCCCTGAACGCCTTTATCACCAACACGCCAGAAAAGGCGCGGGCGATGGCGAAAGCCTCCGACGAGAAGCTCGCGAAGGGCGAGGGCGGGCCCCTGGAAGGGGTGCCCCTCGGCATCAAGGATTTGTTCTGCACCGAAGGGGTGTTGACGACCGCCGCGTCCCATATTCTCGACGGGTTCCACCCGACCTATGAATCGACCGTGTCGGCCAATCTGTGGCGCGATGGCGGGGTGATGCTGGGCAAGCTGAACCTTGATGAATTCGCCATGGGCTCGTCCAACGAAACATCCTTTTACGGACCGGTGATCAACCCCTGGCGGCGCAATGATGGCGGTAATACGCAACTGACCCCCGGCGGGTCGTCCGGCGGGTCATCGGCCAGCGTGTCAGCGCGGTTATGCGCCGCGGCGACGGCGACGGATACGGGCGGCTCCATCCGCCAGCCCGCCGCCGTGACCGGCACCGTGGGCGTGAAACCAACTTATGGCCGCTGTTCGCGCTGGGGCGTCGTGGCGTTCGCGTCATCCCTCGATCAGGCGGGGCCCATCGCCCAGACAACGCGGGATGCGGCGATCATGCTGCGCTCCATGGCGGGGCATGACCCGAAGGATTCCACCTCCATCAATCGTGCGGTGCCCGATTATGAAGCGGCGGTTGGGCAGTCGGTGAAGGGTCTAAAAATCGGCGTCCCGAAGGAATACCGCCTCGATAACATGCCCCCTGAGATTGACGCCCTTTGGCGCCAGGGCATCGACTGGATGCGCGCCGCCGGGTGCGAGATCGTGGATATCTCCCTGCCGCTGACGAAATACGCGCTGCCGGTGTATTATATCGTGGCGCCGGCGGAGGCCTCGTCAAATCTCGCCCGCTATGATGGCGTACGCTATGGGTTGCGGGCGTCGGAATTCGACGACATTCAAACCCTCTATGATAATACCCGTGCGGAAGGTTTCGGCGACGAGGTTGTGCGGCGTATTCTGGTTGGGGCTTACGTTCTATCGGCTGGGTACTACGACGCTTACTATTTGCGGGCGCAGAAAGTCCGCAAGCGCATTTTTGATGAATTCGTTGAGGCGTTCAAAAGCGTGGATCTTATCATGACGCCGTCAACGCCGTCGGCGGCGTTTGGCCTTGGCGAAAAACAGGCCGATCCGGTTGAGATGTATCTGAACGACGTCTTCACGGTGACGGCGAACCTCGCCGGGTTGCCGGGCGCCTCGGTGCCGGCCGGGCTTGACCCGCAAGGGCTGCCCCTAGGTCTTCAACTTCTCGCGAAACCCTTTGACGAGGAGACGATGTTCAAGGGAATGTACGCGCTGGAAGAAGCCGCTAATTTCAACGCCCGCCCGGCGAACTGGTGGGCGGTGTAAGATAATTTTTTAACGCTCAAGTCATTGGTTTAAGAGGGCCCGTCCTATGTCTCAAAAAGCACTTCCGCTGTTCATGACGGGCGCTCGCCCAGCGTTGATCGCCTTGATTATGGGGGTGGGGCTTGCCGCATGCGGCGGCGGGGCGCCCGCGCCCGATAGCGCGTCCAACGCCACGCCTGCCGTTGAAGACGCCTCCGCGGCCAGCGAAGATCTCTCAAACGCCGCCGTGGCGATGCCGGACATTCATTCGGCGGAAGCGGCCCGCGCTGTCTTAGAAGAGGGGGGCAACGCCGTCGACGCGGCGGTGGCGGCGTCTTTCGTTTTGACCGTGACCCTGCCAGAGGCTGGCAATATTGGCGGCGGCGGGTTCATGACCCTCGTGATGGATGGCGCGCCCGATTTCATCGACTACCGCGAGACCGCGCCTGGCACGGCCAATCGCGATATGTATCTGGATGAAAATGGCGAGTTCGTCTCCCGTCGCTCCCAGGTCGGGCCTCTCGCCGCTGGCGTGCCCGGCGCAGTGCGCGGCATGGCGGACGCCCATGCGAAATACGGTACGTTACCATGGAAACGCCTGATCGAGCCGGCGGTCGCCTTGGCGCGGGACGGATTCGTCGTGCCGGAAGCCTTGGCGCGGCGCATCAAAGGCAAGTCAGAGTTCTACGGTGATGAGGTCAACTTCGCGACGTACTATAACGCTAAAGCGGGTGAGCGTTTCGTCCAGCCGGAACTTGCCGCCACCCTCCAGCGCATCGCCGATGAAGGGCCGAATGAGTTCTATGAGGGTGAGACGGCCCGCCTCACCGCCGCCTATATGGAAAAAATCGGTGGGCTGATTAGCGAGGACGACCTCAAAAATTACAAAGCCGTCTGGCGCGCGCCGTTGACCGCCACATGGAAGGGCCGCACGATTATCAGCGCCCCGCCGCCAAGCTCCGGCGGCATTGCGCTCCTGCAGCTCTTGCAAATGAAAGACACCCTGGCATCGGATTTCGATGGCGTTCCCCATAACAGCGCGCAATATGTCCACCTCATTGCGGAGATGGAAAAGCGCGTCTTCGCCGACCGGGCGGAATATCTGGGCGATCCGGATTTTTATGATGTGCCGACGGAAAAACTCACCTCTCGCGCCTACGCGGAAAAGCGGGCGGGTGAGGTTAATTCGGAAGCCATTTCCGTTACGGAAGAGGTGAAGCCTGGGCTTTCTTACGACAAAAGCGAACAGACGACCCACTTCTCGATCCTTGATCAGCATGGGAATGCGGCCTCGGTGACAACCACGCTGAACGCCAGCTTTGGCTCAGGCGTTGTCGTTGAAGGCGCCGGCTATCTTCTCAATAACGAGATGGACGATTTTTCCGCAAAGCCTGGCGCGCCCAATCTCTATGGCGTTGTCGGCGCGGAAGCGAACGCCATCGCGCCGAACAAGCGCATGCTTTCTTCCATGACCCCGACGGTGGTGTTGGAAGATGGCGATGTCGCGATGGTGGTTGGCACGCCCGGCGGACCGACGATCTTCACATCCGTTTTTCAGGCGGTGGTCAATCATTTCGACTATGGTCTTGATGCGGAAGGCGCGGTCTCGAGTGGCCGGTTCCACCACCAGCTCCTGCCGAAAGATTCGATCTTTTTTGAGAGACGCATCGAAAAGGCCGATGAGGTGAAAACGGCGCTGGAAGACATGGGCTACAGAATTTCCCTCCGTGATCGGTATGGCGATGTGCACGCCATTACGGTTGGTGAGAGTGGCGAGGTTGAAGCGTCCCACGATCCACGGGGCCGCGGCGCGTCCTTCGTGTTTGAAACGGGTGAAGAAAAGTAACGGATAAAAGAAGCGTCACGCCTATGGCCGACCCCGGCCCGCTTGTTTTTTATACTGATAAACTTCCCTCGCCCATCGGCGATATGGCGATCAGCGTCGATGGGGCGGGCGCCCTTCGATCCCTTGATTGGGTCGAGACCGGGCGCGCCGATTTTTATTCCCTCGATCGGTACTATCCCAATGCCGATAGGCAGGATCGCCCCGCGCCGCCATGGCTGGCCTCCGCGCTGACGACCTATTTCGAGGGGCGCCTAGAGGTTATTGATGATCTTCCCATCGCCTTGCCGGGGACACCGTTTCAAAGGGCCGTTTGGGCGGCGCTCTGCGAGATCGCTGTTGGGACAACCTGCAGCTATGGCGACATCGCCGGCCAGCTTAAAAAGCCGGGCGCCATGCGCGCGGTCGGGATGGCGAACAACGCAAACCCCATCGCCATTGTCGTCCCCTGCCACCGGGTCATCGGGGCTAACGGCAAAATGGTCGGCTATGGCAGCGGTGTGAAGCGCAAGGAATGGCTGTTGCGCCATGAAGGCGCTCTACGCAGCCAATCGGGCGGCGCCCAGCAAGAGTTAGAATTTTGACATTGTTGAGGGTTATAGGCGCGGTTATGAGAACAGCGCTAAAGTGCTTAACCAAACACCGCTATAACAATTGATATCGGCGCCCGTCATCCGTTAGGGCGCACCCGCGAAAGAGAATTCACCGCCCATGCCTCTTGTTCAACTCATTGTTCTCGCCCTTGTGCAGGGGGTGACGGAGTTCCTGCCCATTTCTTCATCGGCCCATCTCATCTTGGCGCCGCTTCTGGTGGAGAGTTGGGCCGACCAGGGGCCGCTGATTGATATCGCAGGCCATGTGGGCACGCTGTTCGCGGTGCTTTTGTATTTTCGGGCTGAGACAGCGATGTTGTGGCGCGGCGCCCTTGATATTCTGCGCAACCGGGCGAGTGCGGATCGTCGGCTGTTGTTGATCATCGCCGTGGCGTCGTTACCGGCCTTGGTGTTTGGATTTGTGTTGGCCGTCACAGGCGCCATTGATGCGCTGCGCTCCCCTTATGTGTTGGGGGCCGCCAGCATTATCTTCGGCGTATTGCTCTGGCACAGTGATCGTTCGCCATCGGCGCAAGAAGGCCTTGAGCGGATCACCTGGCGTGAAGCGATGACCATCGGCGTTGCGCAAATGGCGGCGATCATCCCGGGCGCCAGCCGGTCTGGGGTGACCATGACGGCGGCGCGGTACCTTGGATGGTCAAGGACCGAAGCAGCGCGTTTTTCCATGTTGCTCGCCATTCCCACCATCGCCGCCCTCGGCCTTTTTGCCACGGTGAAAATGGTGTCCGACGGTGTAGAGGCGACCATGGCGGCCGCCGGCGTGATGGCCGTCTTATCGTTTCTGGTGGCCTACGCGACGATAGCGGTGTTCATCCGGTTGACCCGTTCGGTCAGTTTCACGCCCTTTGTCATTTATCGCCTTATTTTCGGCGTTGTCCTGTTGTTGTTTGCTAACCAACTCGCCGCTTGAGAGTGGAAATAGAGTGTAAACGGATGGATTCCTTTAAAGAGAAAATAGGATAACGCGTATGTCGCTTTTGGATACCGCCCCCACCAGTGATGGCGTCCTTGCTGCTGCTGAACGACTTGCGGGTAAAGCGGTGAAAACCCCTTTGCTCGAAAACGCGTTTCTCAATGAACGCGCCGGTGGGCGCATCTTTTTGAAGGCGGAAAACTTACAGCATTGCGGGGCGTTTAAGTTTCGCGGCGCGTATAACCTCATGTCGCAATTGACGGCCGAGGAACGGGCTGGCGGCGTTGTCGCCTGGTCGTCCGGCAATCATGGGCAAGGCATTGCCCTTGCGGCGAAAATGGTCGGCGCCCCGGCGGTGATCGTCATGCCCGCGGACGCGCCGGCGATTAAGGCTGATACGGTGCGTGCGCTCGGCGCTGAAATTGTTGCCTATGATCGGTATAAAGATAACCGAGAAGCGATCGCCTATGAAATAGCGCGGGAGCGCGGGGCCATTATCGCGCCGTCTTTCGATCATCCGCATATCATTGAAGGCCAGGGGACGGCGGCGCTAGAAGCAGTTGAACAAGCCCAAGCTGCGGGCGTGTCGTTGGATGCGATGATCGTCTGTTGCGGCGGCGGCGGGTTCGCGTCCGGCTGCGCCCTCGGTCTATCAGTCGTCTCTCCCAAAACGGCGATCTATATCGCCGAACCAGAGGGGTACGACGATACGGCGCGCTCCCTTGAGAAGGGCGATCGCGTCGAGGCGGATATCTCCCGAAAAACCCTGTGCGACGCCATAGCAACGCCAAGCCCCGGGGAATTGACGTTTCCCATTTTGAAACAATACGCCAAAGGCGCATTCGTGATCTCTGAAGAGCAGGTGAAAGCGGCTGTATCCTTCGCCGCCCAACGCTTGAAATTGATCGTGGAGCCCGGCGGGGCGGTTGCGCTCGCGGCGATCTTAGCGGGGCATTTCGACGCTCAGGGCAAAAATGTCGCGGTGACGCTATCCGGCGGCAACATCGATCCTGATGTATTAGCGCTTTGCCTTGGAACCCAGGCCCCTTAGATCTCGTTTCTTCACTGTTGAGAGAGATTGCCGGTCCCTGGAAATCTTTTCGGAAGCGCACATTGAAATGTTATAATATCCACCTATGTTGATTTTTATGCGTAACCCCCAAGTCCATTTTCCGCGCACATCCGTCCGCACCGATTAAACGTATTGACTGTGATTTTCTTCACAATTTTCTAGGCATTGCCTGGCTACTATTGTGCAGACCCGCAGGACCGGAGTTTTCGACCCCATGGCCGATTACAAAGAATATGCAATTGACGAACAAGGCATGGATCCGACCATGTCTGTGAAAGAGCTGGCCGCGCTCGGTGGCAAAAAGCTCGTTTATGTGCGCGCTGTCAGTGTTCGGGACGTCGCTGATGAACTACTGGACGACGAGGGAGACATCATTGTCGATCTCCCTGAGGACGCCATTCTCTATTCGGTTCATTCCTCCAGCGGGGAGCGCATTGCCCTTGTTGGAGACCGGGCGCTCGCGTTTGCTGCCGCCCGCCAGCACGAAATGAACCCGGTGAGCGTTCATTAACGATACTGGTTGCGTTCCGACCCGATTTGGGCGGTCGACCGACTTTTTCATCGATTTTTAGGGTATCTCGAAAGGCGCGTTAAGCGGCGTGGGACCGCTCGGATTCGGTCATGACGGCGTAAAGCGCTTCGGCCGTTTCTGCGCCTCTCAGGGCCTCTCTCACCTTTTCGTCGCGAAGAAGGCGAGAGACTTTCGCCAAGGCCTTCAGATGGCCCGCCGCAGCCTCCTCGGGCGCGAGAAGCACAAATACCAGATCGACGGGTTCGCCGTCCACGGCGTCAAAATCGAGCGGGCTATCTAGCTTTCCAAACAATGCGACAATGCGTTCGAGCCCCGCGACCTTGCCATGGGGGATGGCGACGCCATGGCCGACTCCTGTCGATCCGAGGGCCTCCCGCTCCATCAGCGCCTGTTCGACGGCTGGGCCGTCGACGTCAATTAGTTCAGCTGCTTTCGACGCGAAAGCGCTCAATGCTTCACGCTTGCACCGTGCGTGCAGGGAAGGGGTAATTGCTGACTGTGATAACAATTCTTCAAGCGCCATTACGCAACTGCCGTTAAAATAGGAGCAAAAGGCTTTCTGATTGTGGCGCGCGCCGGACCGACGGATTCCAACGCCAGCGACGCCAGAAACGGGATACCCGCTGCAAAGGGTGCAAGCGCAAGGCCATAAACCCCCATCTCCGAAGAGCGTTTAACAATCATGGTTAGTCTTTACTACTGAAGAGCGCTGATTGCGCCCGAAGAATTCGAGCCAATTGCGCGTTCTGCCCTGAACAGGCGCGGAGCCATACTCCTAAGAGACATCGGGATCAACCCAGCCAATGTGTCCATCGCGCCGGCGGTAAACGATATTGATCCGCCCGTGAGCGGCATTCTTAAAAACGACCACCGGCGCCTCGGCGATGTCGAGCTGCATAACCGCTTGGCCAACAGTCATGGCGCGCACCTGGGTTTGGCTCTCGGCGACGATGACGGGGGCCAAGTCCTCACCATTCTCGGCGCCGTGATCGTGATCAAGATCCGCGTCATCCTCATCCGTGGGTTGCTCCAAGAGATAGTAGGACGCCACCTCAGCGGGTAATGGCGCTTTGCCGTTCGCATGGTGATCTTTGAGGCGTCGTTTGTAGCGCCTGACGCGTTTTTCCAGCTTCTCAAGAGCCGTGTCGAACGCGCCATAGGCGTCGGCGGCTTCGGAGTGGGCGGCGAGGAAGACGCCTGAATCGAGATGGGCCGTCATCTCGCATTCCACAACATGGCGTTCCCGGGCGAAGGTGACGACGCCAGCGGCGCCGCGGCCGAAGTACTTTGTCACGCCTTCTGTCAATCGCTCAGAGACATAGGACTGCAGCGCGTCGCCAAGATCGATATTTTTACCGCTGACCTGAATTTCCATGGAAGTCTCCTTGCTTCATTATTCTTGAACGCAACCCTATGGGGAGGCGGTGTTGCCGCCGTCCGCTTCTAAGCGTTGTTTCTTCGCATTTAATATCCGTAGTGACACGGCCCTTGCCAAGGGCGTTGCACGGTATTTTTACGTTAAATCGCTTCTCGCATCGCCGCGCGTCGGCGTTGCACGGATGATGGAATATTGAGTGTTTCGCGATACTTAGCGACTGTTCGGCGCGCAATATCAACGCCTTCTGCGCGGAGAATTTCCACAAGCTGATCATCTGAATGGATGCGGTCCGGGGTCTCGTTGTCGACCAATTCTTTGAGCCGGCATCGAACAGCTTCTGCCGAATGGGCCTCGCCGCCGGCGCTGGAGCCAATGGAGGCGGTGAAAAAATATTTGAGTTCGAAGAGGCCGCGCGGGGTCGCGATATATTTGTTCGAGGTGACCCGCGACACAGTGGATTCATGCATTGAGATCGCGTCGGCGACGGCTTTCAAATTCAACGGTCGAAGATGTTTGACGCCATGGACTAGAAAAGCGTCCTGCTGTCGGACGATTTCGCTTGCGACTTTCAAGATCGTCCGTGCCCGTTGGTCAAGGCTCTTGGCGAGCCAGTTGGCGTTTGAAAACTGCTCCTGCAAGAAGACGCTGTCTTCGTCCTTCGTTTTCGCTTTGGAGACTTCCGTATAGTAATGTTGATTGACCAAAATTTTCGGAAGGGTCTCCGAATTCAGCTCAATTTTCCAGCCGCCATCCTGGGCTTTTCTAACGTATACGTCAGGGTTAACAACCTGAACAGGGTCGCCGCCATAAGCATAACCAGGTTTCGGCGTGAGCGCGCGAACCTCCGCAATCATATCGCGGACATCCTCTTCATCAGCCTTGGTGGCGCGCATGAGACCTTTGAGATCGGCCTTGGCGAGTAGTTCGATATTTTCGATGAAAGCCGCCATGGTCGGATCAAAGCGATCGCTTTCGATCAATTGCAGTTTCAAGCACTCTTTCAAGTCGCGCGCGCCGACCCCGGATGGATCGAATGTCTGGATGAGGGACAGGACTTCCTCGACGTCCTGCTCGTCGGCGCCTAAACGCTCCGCAATCGCATCGACCGGTTCGCGTAAGTAGCCAGCCTCGTCGATGAAATCGATGATGTAACCGCCCAGAAACACTGTTTGCGGATCATTGGTCGCGACATTCAATTGTTCTGTTAAATGATCGCGTAAGGAAATATCCGCGGTTAGGGTATCGCCAAATTCCCGATCGTCGTCGAAGCCGCCCTTGCCGCTCCCGGCGTTGGCCCAGTCATTGGTGCGATAGTCGCTTTCTGATGGGCCATCGGCGGTTGAGCCTGAGGCGTCGACGTCGGTGGGCGCATCTAGGGCCTCTTGCGCTTTGGACACGGTGTCTTCGCGCGCAAGATCGAGAGAATCGCGCTCCGTCGGATGATCGTCGCTATCGGCTTTCGCGCGGTCCGCGCCATCAGGGGTTTCTTGTTCGGCGGCGCGCTCGAGAAACGGATTTTCTTCTAATTGCTGCTCGACGAATTCAGAAAGTTCGATATTGGACAATTGCAACAGCTTGATCGCTTGCTGCAATTGCGGCGTCATCACCAGTTGTTGAGACTGTCGGAATTCTAGCCTCGGTCCTAACGCCACTTTTGGTCCGCCTTTCTAGCCTACATTTGAAACTCGTCACCGAGATAGACGCGTCTTACGTCCTTATCGCCAACGATGTCGCCGGGCGCGCCTTCGATCAGCACCTGGCCTTCGTGAATGATGTAAGCTCTATCTATAATATCTAGGGTTTCCCGAACGTTATGATCTGTAATAAGAACGCCTAATCCGCGTTCTTTTAAATGTTTTACCAAATCCCTAATATCGGCGATGGCCAGGGGGTCGATGCCGGCGAAAGGCTCGTCAAGCAGCATAAATGCTGGCCCGGTGGCCAACGCGCGGGCGATTTCAACGCGTCTGCGCTCCCCGCCCGATAGCGCGAGCGCCGGTGCATTTCGAATATGGGTAATCGAAAACTCAGTTAACAGATCGTCAATAAGCGCTTGCTGCTTATCCCGGTTTTTCTCCACCAGCTCAACAACCGCCCGCAGATTTTGCTCAACGGTGAGGCCGCGAAAGATTGATGCTTCTTGGGGCAGGTAGCCAACGCCCAGGCGGGCGCGTTGATACATGGGCAGGCGGGTTACATCATGCCCGTCAATGTGGATCGCACCGAAATCCGCCGGGATGAGACCGGTGATCATGTAAAAGCATGTCGTCTTGCCGGCGCCGTTAGGGCCGAGGAGGCCGACGACTTCCCCCCGGCGAACGCTCATGGACACGCCGCGAACGACAGGCCGACGTTTGAACGATTTTCCAAGGTTCTCCGCAAAAAGGCCGGCTTCGGCGCCGGCTGCGGCGGTGGTGCTCGAGGCGGCCTTCTTTTTTGTGGTTTTTTTCCGGGCCGTTTTCTTGGCGGGGCGCTTTTGCGCTGCCCCTGGGCGCGCCTCGCGTTTGCTTGTTGTTGTTCCCGCGGAACCGTCGCCGACAGCGCTGCTATCCTTTACCGGCGCGTCGTCTGATGACGTGTTTGGAGAAGAACTGGCGAACATATCTTGGCTCATATAGGAGCGCCTTTTTAAAAATCAGCGATAGTGATGCGCCAGGCGCGGTTTCATGCGGTCAACGGCGCCGGAACTAAGGCAAAGTGATCCGTTGGGGCAAGGGGGGGCGAAAAAACGCGTTTTCGGTTGTCTTGCGCATGCTTAGGATCCCGGGCGCGCCGTGCTGGGGCGGAAAACCCCGCGGACGCGACGGCCTTCAGCGGCGGTGAATTTTACTTTGCCGCTATCAACCCAATAGACGAGCCGCTCACCCGCCATAATTTGGTCGCCCTGGGTGATCAGGACCTTGCCGGTGATGGTGATTGTCCGCGCGCCGCCATTGTAAACCGCCCGCTCGCCGGTGATCGCTTCAACGCCATTGGAGTACCGCACCCTGCCGGTCGCGGTGATGTTGGTGACGTCGCCGTTGTCGTCCTGCTTGAGCACCAATCGCTCGGAGGTCATGATGGCCTCACCCTGGACGACCCGGACGTTACCCAAAAACGTTGACACAGCAAGATCGTTCTCGCCTTCGAAACGTTCCGATGTGATGTCGAGAGGTTCATTGCGATCCGTCGGCAGAAGTTGGCTCGCGGCTGGCTGGACGCCGATCATTGTCAGCACCACTAAAGGCGCGCCAATTCGGGATAGGCGACGTAAGGGTGCTGGGCGTTTGGTTGCGCGAAAAATAGTCATGGGCGTAGGGCGTCCTTCAAAACGATGACGAGGGTCTTCTTCTACCGTAAACAAGGCTCGTCGTCTTGCGCGCAGGCAGGTTGATTTTCCTGGGGCGTGTTGCTGTTGTTTTTGCTTTTCGGATAAAACCGCATGCGGACATTGCCCTCAAGGATGACAGATCCGCTCTTGTTGTCTGCGATGAGGCGCTCTGCGCTAAGGGAGGCGCCGTCGGGGCCGTCACCTTCAACGCCAACGTCCGAGGCGACCTGTTCTTCATCGATGTTAAAGGTCGCGGCGGCCGTGCGTAGGACATAGGTCTCATTCCCGATATTGCGTTCAAACCGCACATTTTCCCGCAGAATGAGCTGCTTCTCTTTGTCGTTAAAGGCGCCCGTATCGGCGGTGAGGGTCGATTGTCTGCCGTCATCGGTGGTGATGGCTTGGGGGTCGACGAGTTCCATGAGTTGCACCTCGCCGGGAAGCCGCACGGCGGTGGCGGCGGTGATGTCATAGGGATTGCCGCTGGCGTCGATGCCGGAAAAACGCGGCCGCGCAACATGCAACTCGTCAGCCTCTGCGCTGACGTCTTGGAACTCATCAAGAAAGACGTCCTGGGCGGTGTCTTGTCCGGCGTTCAGGAAAAAGACGCCAATCATCGCAAGGGCGAGAATCGGCAATGCGATGCGCAGACGGCGCACCATTTTGGAGCGGGCGGCGGCTTCTTCGCCGGTCAGGCGTCGGCGAGACGGCAGGTTTTGCAGGCGAACGCCTGCGGGTTTCGCCGCCGCCTCTTGATGATTGGAACTTTCGTCCGCCGTGATGTCAGCTGGGGGCACGCGTTTTCGCCTCGTCCTCTTCGCCAATCTTTACCGCTGGGCCTATTGTTTCGCTTTCGATTATGTCGTTCCAGGGTGTATCGTTTCCTGGTCCAGCCTGTCCCCTTATGGGGCGCGTATCACGATATGTAATCATATCTTACGCCAAATGCGAGGGGTTCCGCATTTGGCGTTTTGATGCAGCGCATCAGGGTTCTAGGGACTTGCTCAGGCGCCAATTGTTCCCGTTATCGGCTTGCGAGGCGTTATGACCATCTTCCCTAGAGCCTTCATGGCGCTAGGAATGGGCAAGGATGTCCACCTCGTCCCAGCCTTCCAGGTCAAGACGCGCGCGGATCGGCAGAAACTCAAAGCAGGCCTTGGCGATATCGGCGCGCCCCTCGCGGTGCAGCATCTCGTCGAGCTTCTCGCGCATGGCGTGGAGATAAAGAACATCCGAAGCGGCGTAATCGATCTGGGCCTGGGACAGGTTTTCCGCGCCCCAATCCGACGATTGCTGCTGCTTGGAGATATCGACCCCGAGCAGCTCTCTGGCGAGGTCTTTCAACCCGTGGCGGTCGGTGTAGGTGCGGGTCAATTTGGACGCGATTTTGGTGCAATAAAGCGGCGCCGTCTCAACGCCGAGCCAATGTTTGAAGGCGGCGATATCAAACCGGGCGAAGTGAAACAGCTTCAGGACAGACGGGTCCGAAAGGAGGCGCTTCAAGTTCGGCGCATCATAATCCCCTTGCGCCAATTGCACGAGATGGGCGTCCCCATCGCCCGCGGAGAGTTGCACCACACAAAGCCGATCACGCCGCGTGTCGAGCCCCATGGTCTCGCTATCGACGGCAACGACGGGTCCAAGATCCAAACCCTCAGGAAGGTCCCCTTTGTGGAGATGGTTCGCCATGGCGGCTCCAATTCTTCTTCATCAATTTTGAAAAAGGGGGCTTATCATTCCCGACAAGGGAAGGCGAGGGGGCCATGCCAGGGGCGTGTCTCGGGTTGAAAACTGACGGTTGGGATTGGGCCTTTTCGGTAGCTCAGGCAGAGTTAGCCAGGTGGCAAAAAACGCCCTAAAACGGTCGCTGGCCGAGCCGTATGCGACATGCTTTGGTGGTGTAAACCTTTGCAAAGCCTGAAGTTTGCTCCATTGTCCCGTCAAATCGGAACTGGGGGCAATCATGCTACTACGCCGCGTCACACAACACATCAAAGACCAGAACTGGTTCGCGGTCGGAATTGATTTCGTCATAGTCGTGATTGGTGTCTTTATCGGTATTCAAGTCGCCAATTGGAACGACAACCAAAACACCAAGGCAGCGCTCGCGGCATCGCTGGAGCGGCTGGATAAGGAAGTCTCCCTAAATTTGGAACTGATCGATGACGTGCTGGGTACATATGAGGACGGACGACCGGATTTTGATACAGCGCGCAAGGCGCTAAATGTCTGCGCTGTTTCCGCGGAAGGGCAAGCGGCGCTGGAGGCGCTCCTGTTCGATTTAGTCTCAGATGTGCAACCCAATTTTGTGACGGTTTCGCTTGATCAGCTTGCCAATGAAGGGCGGTATCAAGACTTATTGTCTCCTGGGTTCCAACAAACCTTTGTGACGTATGCCGGGCGACTACGCGAAGAGCATGAACAGCTCACTAGTCACTATGAGCAAATGTGGGCGCGCCATGTGAACTATCATCCCGCTATAAGTTCGTTTTTTCCCGGTGAAGACGAAACGGACGCAGGACAATGGGGGTTCAAGCTCGACCGACCATATAAAGAGGTATGTGCGGATCCGGAGTTTAGGACCCAATTCATAAACACCATCGGCTTCTATTCGGCCATTGAAACCCGGCTGGTCCGGTTAAGGTCGGAAGTCGAGGTTTTCCGAACATCGTTAGCCGATGAATTGGAGGGCCTGTAATGTTGCTGCGCCGCATTACAACGCACATCAAGGAGCAGAACTGGTTCGCGGTGGGGATCGACTTCGTGATCGTCGTCTTTGGTGTCTTCATCGGTATCCAGGTTGCAAACTGGAATGATGACCGGGCAGAGCATCAGATGGAAACGAAGGCATTGGTTGCTCTAAAGAAAGAGTTGGAAAGCTCCATAGTTTTCGCGGATGCGCGGTCCCGCGCTTATGAGCAGGCAACTGAAGCTGGTAAAAGGTCGCTAACCTACATCAACGCCCCTTACGACTGTGGGCAAGACTGTTGGTCTCTGGTGGTGGATTTTATGCACGCATCTCAATGGCAGGATTTGAGCGTAAGCTTTTCGGCATACGAAAATATGCGAGACCGCGGATTTCCGAGAAACCCCGACATTATCGACGCTGTGGAAGCCTATCGCTTACAGAACATAAACAACGCTAGCACGTTCGAAGCCTTACCTATCTACAGGTCCTTGGTGAGGCAGTTGATAGATGTCTCGGCTCAAGAATTTTATTGGGCAAACTGTTGGTCTCTCGTGGACGGAATCGAAGAGTATATTTTGAATTGTCCAGAAGGCGTTTCAAAGGAAGTAGCGCGAGAGCTGGTAAACGAAATCACGGCCAATCCAGGAATTGAGCCTCATCTTACCGAGTGGATCGGAGCGATCGTTTCTTTGCCGCAAACCCTGGGCGATCAAAACGCAGCGGCGCAACGCGCCGTTGATGTGATCGATCAAGAGCTAGAACGGCGTTAGCTCAAACCGTTCTCGGCTTACGTTCAAATCTCGAAAACTGAGCGTCTTAAACTCGCCCCAAAGCGGTCGCCCACTCGGTTTCAAGAAATGTCGCGTTTTGGCGATGATCAGGGGTAAGCTGATCGGGTGATATTGGCCCTTTTGCGACATTCCATTCAATAGATCCAGCGACAGCTTTTACGCAAGCTGGTCATTCGAAATTGTAGTAAACAGCATTGGATTCTACAGAACTTGAGAAAAACTCTCCCGCGGAATATCGTCTGCTAATGGATACTGATTCGCTTTGGGAGACACTGCCGCATTTGCTCAGCACAAGTACGAGTAGCGATGAACTATTTGATGAATGGCTGCGACTGGCGGACCAAGAATTTTCAACCCGAAACGAAACGCTCGAAACTTTCCTTCCCATCGAGTTGCAGCAAAAACTACAAACGGAGCTTAAGCGAAGAAAAAAACAATTTTCTGTAACTGCATCAAATATTATAAAACGAAATTCCCGCGCAATTTGGGTCGGCCTCTTTGAAGAAGCGACTGCTTCTGCTTACAGATTAACAACATATCTCAGCGTTTCTAAAACAACATCAAACGAGGACAAAGAATGGGAGTGTTCTGGCGCGATTTTTAAGCCCAGTTACACAGCTCTTCCCAGCCTCACCAAGGCGCATAAGAAGCCACCAGATTGTTCCGCTGATACAGCTTCAGCGATATATATCTTCCTGCCAGTCGCTTTTCTTGCTGCACTGACTTTGGAAATGTCACAGCAGTCCAAACTCAAAAAAATTGAAGAGTATGGATTTGGTTGGGATAGCGGTGACTATTTGAAATGGCGACCGTAAGTTATTGATGCACCCGCATTGTAGACTAAGGGATGGAGCGGGCGTCATTGGCACATTGCAGTCATCAATTCCCGTGACGCGAATGTCGGCTCTTGGCGAGTTTCCCCCATTACACCCAACCTGACACACCGCCCGCGCCTGAACGGCCCTGATCGTGCACGGATAAATTTTTCGTTGGTGCAAGGCGCGAGGGGTAATCGAAACGCCGATGACCTCTCCTCAATCGATGTGAGGCCGCGTTACTGTCTGGCGGTTGATTGTCCGCTCGTTCTTGCCGCCGCGTATTCATAGGCTTCGACAAATAAATGGCGCTGGGCGTGACTGCCGCCGATGAGGTGGAGGGTCGGCATCGCGCGGCGGAAGCAATCGGCGGCGGTTTCATAGTCTTCGCGCGCCAGGGCGAGGGAGGCTTCGGCCGCCGGGGTCACCGTTTCGCGCCAGACGCGGCCGGCCCGTCCATCCAGGCGATCGGCATGCTGACGAAGAGAAGTAACGAAGGCTTCTCCTTCGCCGGGCGCGCCCGCGCGGGCAAGGGCGTAGAGATAGTGCAGATCATGGAACGGGAGGAGGTGTTCGCCCGCGCGCGCGCGCGCCTGTTCAACAACGGGCGTCCATCGCTCATGGGTGTCGACGTCGCGCATCTCCAATCGCCACAGCATGGAGACCGCGCCGATTTGCTCCTGGGGGAACTCCGGCCAGGCGCCCCATAGCTTGTTATCAAATATGCCGAGGGCGTCGTTTTCCCGGCCAAGGGCCAGGCGGAATAAACCGGCGTGCCACCAATTATGATCGCGAATAAAGACGCCTTTGTTCTCCCACGTATGGGCGCAGCGGTCGAGCCAGCGGGCGCCGTCGCCGGCGCGCCCCTGGGTCTCCATCACATGGGCGACCGCGTGGTGGGCCCATGCGTCGTCAATGGCGATTTCCGTGGCGTAGACGCCTTGCTCTTCAGCTTCATCCAGGCGGTGGTTTTGCTCCAGGGCAAAGGCGATCATGCCATGCACATAGGGTTTATCCTCATGCACGATGCGGGCGCGCTCGCCGAAGCGTAACAGCGCCGCTTGGTCGCCCAGATTAAAGGCGTGGTACTGGCCCCATTTCAGGGCGCAAAGATCCGCCGGCCAGCGCACCGTCAGCTCTTCCAAAATATCGAGGGACTTGAAGAAGTCCTTCTGGGCCCATGCCTCAACCGACGCGCAAAACAAGCGCTCGCGTTCGGTGAGGGAGGCGTCGGCCCCCTTGCGCATGGCGTCAAGATAGGGCGCGGCGTTCGCCCATCCTTCGGCGCCTTCAAAGGCGAGGTGAAGGACGGCGGCGTGGGCCGATAACAACGGCGCCTGGGGGTTTTCTTCCGCGACGGTGAAGAGCGCCCGCAACTTCGACCCATAGGAGAGAAACTCCCGCACATAGGCGTCATAGCCGGCGGCGGCGGTTACGTCTGCGCCGGTGATGGGCAGTTCTGAGGCGTCTTTATTCATCATCGGGAAAATGTAGTGACTTCATGGCCGCGAGAGAAGGACTAACGCCATAACGCTTCCTCACAAAAAACGGAAGGTGGGAAAAATTCTCGCTGCCGGTGTATGCGCCGGCGGGCTTTTTTGAGGGCACAAAAAACCCCCGCATCATGGCGGGGGTTTTCGTGAGAAGGAAGGCTGGGGCCTAGTCGTCGCCCATAATCCCGAGGATATTCAGGATGTGGACAAACAAAGTCACGAAGGAGCCATAGAGGGCGAAGGCGCCAAAAATGGCGGCGCGCTCGTTGGTGGCTGAGCCTTGCTGATAGAGCGACTTGATCATCTGCGTTTCCCAAGCGGTGACGCCAGAGAACACGAGCACCACAAGGCAAGAGGTGATGAGGCTCATCATCGTGCTTTGGAAAATCAAGGCATTCAACACGATGGCGATCAGGAGACCGATGGCCGCCATCCCCAGAAACGCCGCCATACCCGAAAGGTCGCGCTTCGTCGTGTACCCGATCAAGCTCATGGACCCGAAAACGGCCGCCGTGATGAAGAACGCGCGGTAGATATCTTGGGAGGCGCCGGCCTGATTGAACGACCACAGCATTGGCGCGATTAACAGTCCCCAAAGGGCCGCGTAGATCCAGAACATGGCGTGGGCCATCGGGCGGGAGCCGGAGAAGATAATTTTCGGCGAGAACCAACCAATGCCGAGGATGCCAGCGAAAACGACCCAGCGAAGGGGCGTGCCGCCGATCAGTTGAACAAGGTTTGGCTGAGACGCTACAAAGAAAGACATGATGCCGGTCGCCGCCACGGCGAGGGCCATATAGTTGTACACGCCCAGCATGTACTGGCGCAGCCCTTCGTCAACGGCGACGCCGCTGCCGGCGCGGGCTGTGTCGAGGCCGTAGTTACGATTGTCGTTCATGGGAACCCTTTCCGCATTTAAAACTCGCGTTGAATATCGGTCGGTACGGCCCTTGATTCAAGCTATTTCGGGCCATTTCAAGGTCGATTGGCGTTTTTACACGCGCTTTTGCGAGTTTACATGAAAGATTTCTGGGAAATCTTAATGACTTCTTTCAATCAGTTGGCATCCGAAAGGCGCAAGCGCGCGACGTAAAACCCATCAACGCCGCCCTCGGCCGCCAACATGGAGGGCAGGGTGCGGATATCGCCGTCGCGGGTAATGGCTTGTGCAAAATCGCCGACTTCATCGGCCATGATAGGGGCGCGGGTCACATCTTCGCGTTTTTTCAAAAGCGCCTCGATCTGGCGTTCGCCCTCTTCGGGTTGAAGGGAACAGACGCAGTAGACGAGGGTTCCCCCCGGCGCCAGCAGCGACAAGGCATGGTCCAGCATTTGCCCTTGAATGCGTGAGAGCCCGGCGACGTCGTCCGGCGTTTTACTCCACAAAATATCGGGATGGCGGCGGATGGTGCCCGTCGCGCTGCAGGGCGCATCAAGAAGAATGGCGTCGGCTTTTTGTTCCGGCGTCCATCGTATGACGTCTTCTTTGATCGTCTCTACCCGAAGTTTCGTGCGCTCCAAGTTGTCGACGATGAGTTTCAAGCGCGGGCCGGATTGATCAACCGCTGTCACCCTTGCTCCGGCGGCGGCTAATTGTTGGGTTTTGCCGCCGGGGGCGGCGCATAAATCATAGACGCGCTTGCCAGCGATATCGCCAAACAGGGTGGCGGGCAGAGCGGCGGCGGCGTCCTGCACCCACCATCGCCCGTCATCGTATCCGGGGAGGGATGGCACCGAAGCGCGGGCCGATAATCGGACGGAGCCCGCCCCGACAACAAAGCCTTTTACGGCATCCGCGACGGCGAGCGCGTCGTCTTTTTCTTTGGGCGTCAGGTCAATCGGGGCTTCACGCTGATGGGCTTTTGCCAAGGCGCGCGCGCCCGTTGGGCCGTAGGCTTTTTCAAAACTGCGCCATAGCCAACCTGGCGTGTCGATGCGCGGCGGCAAATCGGCGATGAGGGTTTTGCCGTTCTCGCAAATACGCCGCGCCACGGCGTTGACCATTTTATCGTAGCCGGCGCTTTCTCTCATATCTTGGGCCAAAGCAACGGCGGTGGAGACGACAGCGTGATCGGGCGTCTCCAGAAAAATTGCCTGAGCGGCGGCGGCGCGCAAAATCTGCATCACCCGATAGGCCCGCCCCGGCAGGGGACGATCCACATATTCGCCAATCACGTGATCAAGGGCGCCGCGACGCCGCAGGACGCTGGTGGCGATCAGGCGTGCAAAGCCCCTGTCGGCGCCCTCGAGCGCATTAAAAGAGCGACATTCATTCAGGGCCTCATCGAGGGTCGTCTCTGGGCCGACAAGTTGAAGAATATCGAGAGCTGCTCGGCGGGCTGGCATGCCGGGCGGGTCGTTGCGTTTTTCACGTCGAAATTCTGGACGGGGTTTTTCCGATTGGTCGTCATGGCGGTCGTCTTTGCGAACTGCGTCTCGCGGTCCATTCCGCGCTTTGTTATGCCCCCTTTCTCGCGTCTCGGCGCGATCTCGCGCCGGTCGTGAAGGGCGGCCGTCGCTACGGTCGCGGCCGTTTCTCTCGGGGCGTGCGTCCCGTCGATTGCCGCCGCGATCCTCATCCCGCCCGCGCCCGTTAGGCGGACCGTCCCGGCGCGGGGCCTCGTCGCGACCGCCTCTTGGTCTTGATGCTTTTTGCTTGGCGAGATCATCCTCCGGCGCGCCGCGCGGCACCTCGTCCGGGGTATTGGTATCGCTCAAAAACTTAGGGGCTGGCCTTGGGCGGCCGGATCGCTCCGGTCCGCGCCCGCCGTTTTTTTGGGGGCCGCGCCCATCGTTTTTTCTAGGCTCGCGCCCGCCGGTTTTTCTGGGCTCGCGCCCGCCGGGGCGAGCGTCGCGCCCATCGCGTCCCGGTCCTTTTGTGTATCCTGTCATGGCGGGCTCATCGCATGGCTCACCACTCGGCGCCAGTTTTTTGCGCCTTTGTGGTCGTATTGCCGCTGTTTATCGTCCCTTTATAGTCCCTGGCCCAATGGGGTGTCCTTTCTTAGCGTCGATTTTTTGGTTACTATAATCCTTGAAAGCCGACAGGCAGCGTTCGGCGATATGAAATTTTGGGGATGCATCATGAGCAATTGGGTCGGTAAAAACGCGGCGCGCGCTGGGCTCTGCGTTGCAGCGATGGCGGTTTTCGGCGCGGCGCCGCTTCAAGCGTCGATGATGGAGGGCGATGGGAAGGGGCCAACCATTGCGACCGGCCCGGCTGCGCCAGGTCCGCTTGCAGCGCCGCCATCGGCCCTTCAAGACCCCTATCGAGTTCTCGATAGTTTCGACATCTACGAATTGCGAATATTGCTCGGCGAGCTAAATATCGCCTCCGACATAAAGACGGCGCGAAACGGGCGGCGATATCTTCAAGCGGCCTATGGCGCGAAGTTGATTTTCGAAATCATTCCGGCGGCTTGTTTGGGCCCTGATGGCGACCGATGCTTGGGCGCGAATTTTCTCGCCCGTTTTAAGGGCGAGGCACCAAACCCTCAGATGGTGACGGCGTTCAATCGTAGCTTCGCGTTTTCCACGGTCGGGGTGATGCCTGATGGCGGCGCCTATGTCAGCCGCTACGAGATCGCGGATTTTGGCGCCCCGCGCGGCAACGTCGCCTCCAGCCTTGAGAGCTTCATTTACATCGCTGAATTGTTCCGCAAAGAACTAGAGACAAGCGGGGCAACGGTCGCAACTGTTGGGTATGCTGAAGATCAAGCGGCCCGCCGGCTTAACAGGACAGTGTCAGAAGATTTTGGCGTCGTCACCGCGGTGTCGCCATCCCGCAAAGCGCTGCACCAAATTGCGATGGAAGAAGCACCTGTTTTTGTTGACCTTTTAAATAGCGAAGACGAAACGCCCCACAATAAAATTCGCAATTTGTCTCGCTAAAGGCGATTCCGGCTCAAGGGCACGTGGCGGCGGTTGGGCAGTATTGAACCGCGATGGATGCGCGTGGCAATCTCGTCGCTGACCGTTCTAGGGTCAAGTTAGAAAAGATGAATTGGCTGATGCGCGACGAGTAATCAAACGACACGTTCGTGACGATGAGCGTGGCGCCGTTGTCTAACAGGGTCGCATCCGGAACATTGGTGAATTCATCGCCTTGGGCCGAAGGGGAAGCACCTGTGCTGTCGTAACTCCAATCGACAACGATATTTTCTGTGACAGGATCTCTTATGATGCTAAAAACCTGAAAATCCACGTTGGCATCTTGTGGGGTGACAATGTCCGCCATGCCAACGAAGATATCGTCGAGATCAGCTCCTGTTATTTGAGATTCTTGCGCGACTAGATCCGCCAACGTGTTCGCTGATAGCGTCACCCGTCGGCTGGCTGATAAAGCGTCCGACCCTTCCACCACGCCGAAAAATAGCACCAGCATGATCGGCGCGATAAAAGAGAACTCGACGGCGGCGAGGCCTTCGACGTTGGACAGAAATTTCTTAACGACACGGGGCGTATGTGACGCAATCATTGGCCGCCTCCCGCAAATGGTTCATTTCGGAAAATCGATGTGGATAGCATGCGAAAGTCGCCGTTCGCTGCTCGTTGCAAGTTCATGCCGAGGGCCGGGTTAAATCCTCGATAAAGGAAACAAATTCGAACACGTATGATATCGCGTTGAGCGCCAGTCTGATAAGGCAGCGCATCGACATCCATTGGGTCGGCGTCCCGACAAACGGGGTTCGAGACATCGGCGGCCAAGGCGGAAAAGTTGTTAAAACGGCTGACGTCGACCGTCAGTTTTTCCTCGCAACTGCCAAAAGCGCGGACAACGCTGCACACTTCGTCGAAGAAAGCATCACGATCGAGGGCGCCGCCTTGGGCTTGGCCTGTGCGGATTAATCGGGCCGCTTTAGCGTTTGCAGAATCGACAGCTGAATTGATGAAGAAGTAAAATCCCGCTTCGATGATTGAAAACGTCAACGCGAGAAAAATCGGGGCGAGGATCGCAAACTCAAGCGCTGCTGCACCGCGTTGATTATGCCTAAATCCCCGTCGCTTTTTTTGCGCGGACCGGGCCCTTTGTTGCTGTACTTTGGACATTCCTGCCATCCTGGCTGTACTATTTCGTTCCAGAAGGGAAATGCCCAGCAAAATTTGCGCCAGATAGTTGCTGAGACACTTGATACCGGCGACCCTTACTCGAACACGCTCACCTTGCGGTATATGAAGCAGGAAGGAGTTAACGTTTCATGCAAGCGAGAACGGTAGTTTGGTAAATACCAAATAAAATTTTACGACGTGCGTTTTCCAAAACCCGCCCCAATAAAAAAGCGGCCCCGAAGGGCCGCTTTCTTAACACGAATGGAAGTCGGCTTAGAAGTTGAAGCCGACGCCGATGCCCCAACGGCGTGGTTCGGTCAAGAAACCCTGAGAGAAGTTGCCGGAGGTCTGACCAGAGATCGTCGACAGGCCGAGGATCACGTCGTTGTCCGTAATGTTCTGGACAAAGCCGCGCACGAACCAATTGCCTTCTTCCGGGGAAAGGGTGACTTGCACATTGCCAAGGAAGTAGCTGTCGAGATTGTCCTGCACTTCGTTGAAGATCGTGGAGAACGATGACGTCTGATAGTAGGCGTCGAAACGCGGTGTCACTGTCAGGCCGCTGGTGGTGCGGAAGGTATACTGAACACCGCCGGAAATGGTGAATTCCGGTGAGCTTGGCAGGTCGTTGCCGTCAACGCTTTGGGCAAGACCGATCTGTGCAACCTCAAAGTTCGTGCCCACAGCTGGGTTGAATGCACCTTCGAGGAAGCCTTCTAACGCGCCACAAGCCGTGAATGGGCTGGCGAGCAGAGCGTTGCCAGCGGCGAAGGCTGGGTTGATCGTCGACAGATCAGCGCCGATGAGAGACGTCAAACCAAGGGCGGCCAGTTCGTTCGGGTCCTGTACGAGAACACAGTTACTGGCGTTGGTGAGGTCGCTCAGAACGACGGCGTTCGGATTGCCGGCCGCTGGGTTCAGCGAGTTGATGGACGTGAAGTCTTCATCGGTGATCTGTGTATTTAGGTAAGAGATCGTCGAGTTGAAGACGAGGTCATCGGTCGGCTGAAGAACGAATTCGCCTTCCACACCGAAGACGCGGGCGTCAATGTTTTCGTTCACCACAGTTTGCTGCTGGAAGTTCGAAACCTGCAGGCCGTTATAGTCGTAGTAGTAGCCCGTCAGATTTGCGCGCAGGAGACCTTCAAACAAGACCGACTTCACACCCGCTTCGAAGGAGTTGATGGTTTCTGGGTCAAAGACAGGGGCAACGCCTGGGAAGTTGACGCTAGCGACCGGGTTGAACCCGCCCGCCTTAAAGCCGCGGGTGTAAGACGCATAGACCTCAGTACCGTCAGATGGCGTCCACTGCAGAACCGCGCGACCCGTCGTGGCGTTGAAGTCGCCTTCGCGGGATAGGAATGGGTTAATCGTGTTAACCGCATCGGTGATGTCCGTCGTGCCAACGGGTAAGAAGGAAATTGCCGTTCCAGGAGATTCCAGGAAGTTTCCGCGTTCGCTACTGCTCTTACGGTCGAAGTTACGACGAATACCGCCGGTGAACTTCAGGGTGTCCGTGATATCGAGATAGCCTTCCGCGAAGATCGAGATCGACCGTGTGACAACATCTTCAGCGTCGTTGAAGAAGAACGGTACGAATGCGACGAGACCGTCGACGGCGTTTGCAGAGTCGAGGGCGACATTCAGTGGAGCGCCCTGGGCGAGCGCCGTTGCAAAAGCGGTATTCCGCGCAATCAACGTACCGCCAACAGCGGCGAAGTAATCCAGCGACGTTGCGTTCGCGGAGAAGTCCGCTTCGCCTTCAGAGCGTGAGAAGCTTGAGCCGAGAAGGAAGTTGAAACGGCTGTCGAAATCAGACGTCACGATGCCTTCGACAGAGTAGTACTCAGTGTCGCCCAGTGATTGGCTGATCGCCTGCTGACGATTAGAGCGTGCTTGCTCGAAGCCGCCGATAGCGCCGGCGAGGTTGTTCGCGTCACCAAACGCGGAAACCGGCAGGGTGCCGCCAGCGAACAGCGTGTTGCCGAGGATTGGCAAGCCGCCGACTGGCAAGTTGGTCACGCCTGGCGCGATTGGGAAGGCTCCGCCTGGGACGCCGGTCGAAAAGGCTGGGTTCAAGAAGAACTCGGGGGAGACGACGCCGTCGAAGTCTTCTTCCTGACGAATGCTGGATTCGCCGTAGCCAGCGTTCAGCTTGAACGAGAAGTTCTCAAAATCGTGCTTTGCATTGACCTGGAAGATCAGTTCTTCAACTTCGTTTTCCGGATCGACATCAAACGCTTGAACCCGTGGATCGGTGGATTGCGGGAACGGGCTGAAATTCGGTCCTGCAGCGATGCTGAACAGGCCGAATGTCGCCGCTTGCGAGGTGGCGAAGGCGTTCACGAGATCGCGGCTCGGATCAGTTGCGGCGACGCCGGCAGCGTCAAGAACACCGCCGCCAACACCGATGCCGACGAGGCTGAGGGCTTCAACTGATGAAAGACCAAGGGTCGTCGCGTTTTGATCAGGGCCAACGCCGCCGAAGCTGAGCGGACCTGGCGTACAGCCGACGATTGGGTCTGGATTACAGAGCGTGGCCGTGGCGCGCTGGCGGTTGTCTTCTTCGCGGAAGAAGCTTGCCGTGAAATCTACTGTTGTGTTGTCGGTTGGCTGCCAGCGGACCGAGCCGCGAACCGCGAAAATGTCACGGTCATCGATATCGTTGCCAGTGAAAACGTTGGTTGCGAAGCCATCGCGCTTAATGATCGTGCCGGCGATGCGGGCGGCGAGCACGTCCTGAACGATGGGCAGGTTCAACGCGCCTTTGACTTTGACAGAATTGAAGTTGCCGTATTCGGCGTCGATCGCGCCGCTAATTTCAGATGGGTCAGCTTTGTTGGTGATGACGTTGACAACACCAGCCGTTGCGTTCCGACCGAACAGCGTGCCTTGCGGGCCGCGCAGAACTTCCAGGCGTTCAATATCGAAAAACTCAGTTTCGAAAAGACGCGGCGCAGCGATGAACACATCATTCAGGTGGACCGATACGGACGGCTCTGTGGTGGCGCCGGTTGCGAAGGAGGCGATCCCGCGCAGCGAAACGGCTGAGCCGGTGAAGGCCGTTCGGGAGAAGGAGAAACTCGGAATGTTGAACTGAATGTCCTGTAGCGACTCGATCTGGCGATTATCCAGTTCCTCGCCGCCGAATGCAGAAACCGCAATCGGCACGTCCTGGAGGGACTGTTCCTGACGTTGAGCGGTAACCACGATTTCGTCTGAAATGGACTGGGCGCTTGCAGCGCCAGCGGCGACAGCGCCAAGAGCGGCGCCGCATAACAGGCGCGTCGTTGCGGTTCTAGCAGTCTTCGATTTAGTCATTTGGCAAAACCCCTTAAGCCGAGACCCCTCCCTGACGGGGTCGTTTTTTAGAACTATTTAGATATCCACAGCAAAGCAGTTACTTTTGAGAGACTATATTTTTGCCGCGTCTTCCATCGTTTCACTCTTCACGTTTCATACCGCGCTAGTCCAGCTTGGAGACCAGCCTTTGCGCGCCCTTGCGCGGCACCGTCGCAAAAATGCAACAAGATTTGGCCTTTGGCGTTAACGTTAGCATTATCAACCAGCGTTTTAGCCGCGGCAGTGCTCGCACGCTGATACAAATGGCGCGGACATAGTTAACGAGCCAATAACGTTAAGGATGCGCAATAATTTGCGACCAAAACTGCGGTTATTGGGCCACAATGGGGTCACGAGGGGTGTGCGCGACGAGGGGGCGAGAGCATTGGCCCTCGGGCCGGGCGCCAGAGAGACGTATTTCCGCACGCGGGGTGGAGACGCATCTATGCCGGATAAGAAAAACAAAAAACGGCCGCAATCTTTCATTGCGGCCGTCTTTGATCTGCCGCCAGCGGGTCATGTTGCGCTGGCGAAGAAATGACGTGATGTCGTTAGCTGCGGGAGAATTCCGGGTAAGCCTCCAAGCCCAGCTCCGCCTGGTCCAACCCGCGCCGTTCATGCTCGGCGTCTGCTCGAACGCCCAGGGTCATCTTTAGAACGGTCCACACCACGAAGCTTGTCGCGAAGGCGAACACGCCAATCGCGATGATCCCGACAATCTGTCCGACAAAATTCGCATCGGAATTCGTCATTGGGACAACCAGTGTTCCCCAAATTCCGCACAGAAGGTGGGCGGGGATTGCGCCGACCACATCGTCGATCTTCAACTTGTCGAGAACCGGCACGGAAACGGTGACAATCACGCCGCCGACAGCGCCGATCAACACGGCTTGCCAGATGGCGGGGGTCAATGGTTCGGCCGTGATGGAGACAAGTCCGCCAATGGCGCCGTTTAGCACGATCGTCAGATCGATCTTCTTATGCAAAACCTGCGTTAGCACCATCGCGCTGACGACGCCGCCGCATGCGGCCATATTCGTGTTGACCATGACGTTGGCGACGGACACAGCGTCGGTGATGGTGCCAAGGGCGAGCTGAGACCCGCCGTTGAAGCCAAACCAACCGAGCCACAAGATAAATGTGCCGAGGGTCGCCAGCGGCAGGGAAGAGCCAGGGATCGGCGTGATTTCGCCCGTCGGCTTATACTTCCCGTCTCTGGCGCCGATCACGAGGGCGCCGGCCAGCGCAGCCCAACCGCCTGTTGAGTGAACAAGGGTCGATCCGGCGAAATCAGAGAACCCAAATTGGGCGTCCAAGAAACCGCCGCCCCATTCCCATGACGCGACGATGGGATAGATGAACCCGGTCAATATGGCGACAAAAATCATAAACGGCCAAAGTTTGACCCGCTCAGCGACGGTGCCCGATACGATTGACGCCGCCGTTGCGACGAACACCATTTGGAAGAACCAATCTGAAGACGCTGAATACCCAACGCCCGTTGGATCAGAATCATCAGCGCTCCAAGGGCCAAACGTTCCGATAAACCCACCTTCAGCGACGCCGTAGATGAGATTGTAACCGGTGATCCAAACCATCAATCCGGCAACGGAAAAAAGAGCGATGTTCTTTAAGCAGATTGTGGCGGCGTTTTTAGAGCGCACTAGTCCAGCCTCTAGCATGGCGAAGCCAGCCGCCATAAACATTACGACCATGCCGGATAGCAAAAAGAGAACCGTGTTAAAGACAAATAGCGATGTATCGCTTGCCGCCGCTGGTTCTGCAGCGGCTTCTTGTGCATAGGCCCCGCTGCTGAGGAGCGTGGCCGCTATAAGAGCGAGGCTCACGCAAACAGATTTTTGTTTGTTCATTACCTTGTCGTCCTATTTTTCTTTTATTTTCGATATTAAATCAAAGTGCGTCGGCGCCAGTTTCGCCGGTTCGAACACGAATGGCTTGGAGAACATCAACGACAAAAATCTTCCCATCGCCAATTGATCCTGTGTTCGCCGCCTCTGCGATGGCGGTCAACGCGGCGTCGACGGCGTCGTCGGTGACGACAACTTCGATTTTCTTCTTTGGACGGAAGTCAACGCTGTATTCGGCCCCTCGATAAACTTCAGTATGACCTTTTTGGCGGCCATATCCTTGAACGTCGCTGACGGTTAAACCATTTGCGCCAACTGAGCTAAGCGCGGTGCGAACATCCTCCAAATTTTGCGGCCGAATCACGGCTGTGATGAGTTTCATATCTCGCCTTTCCTCTCGTCATCGTTATACAGAATATAATTTTGTCCATTCCATACTATGGTGAGCCCTGAGACTAATCAATAAAATTACTGCATTGCAACAAAATTTGAGGCGTATATCTGCGCAATTTCCTTCTAGTTAGAGCATAATCGGCGAAAAATAGCCAAATACACGGCATAATGTGACCATTATGACACATTTGCGATAAAATAATGATGCAATTGCGAAGAAAACTTGTGCGCTGCAAAAAGCTATCGTTAGATATCGTCCAGACACGTATCAATTTAGTTCAGTATACACCTAAAGTAAGTGAAGGGACCGATATGCGCAACTTATTAGTGAGCGGAATTGCAGTTTTAGGAATAGTTGGCGGCGCAAATAGCGCGTTGGCGCAGGAGGAAGAGGCCTCAAAAAGCAAGTTTTCCTTCTCTGCCAATACGACGATTGCGACAGATTACAGATTTCGCGGCATCTCGCAGACGGAAAATGATTTGACGATCCAGGGCGGCTTTGACGTGGCTCATGAGGATGGATTTTATGCCGGTGTGTGGGCCTCAAACCTGTCAGGATGGGGATCGTTTGGCGGATCAAACACCGAAGTGGACCTCTACGGCGGTTATACGACCACGATTGATGGGATAACCGTTGACTTGCGGGCGATCTATTACATTTTCCCGCAAGGCTCCAGCAGAACGGCGTACGCAGAAATCTACGGCGCCGTCGGCGCGACGGTGAGCGATGTTGATCTATTGCTTGGCGCAAATTACGCCCCGAGGCAGGATTCGTTGTCGCTTAATGACGTCAAAGAAGACAATATCTACGTCTTTCTCGATGCAGGCTACGCCATCCCGACGACGCCTGTGAGCATTTCCGGCCATGTAGGGTATTCTGACGGTAATCCGGGTGCGGGGCCAAATGGCTGGGTGCCATCGCCAACGGGCACCTATCTTGACTGGTCTGTCAGCGCTTCGGTTCCAATTCCGTGGGGACCGTTAGAAGCCTCAGTGACATATGTCGATACGGACATTTCCACGGCCGAGGCTGAGGAATTCCAATTGATCAATCCAGGTTTCCGGCCTGGGATCGCGGCGGCCAATGTCGTCTTTGCTTTATCGGCGTCATTCTAAGGCGGCGTCGAACCAGCGCTCACATTGTGAGTGAGAGTAGTGGGGGCGGCGCTGACAACGGGAACCTGTCGGCGCCGCCAATTTTTGGTGGGGTTCAAAATGGATTTAGTTAAATGGGCGCGGGTCTGCGGCGTTGCGAGTTTTGCGATGGCCTGTTCAACGACGCAACCTGGCAATGGCGTCTCGGCCTGCCTGAAGGGCGCGGGCGTGGGCCTTGCCGCCGGCGTTGTATCAGGGGGCGTCGCAACAGCACTGCAGCGCGATGACCGCGAAACATTTGCGATTACGGCCGCCGCGTCGTCCGTCGTGATGGCGGGCATCGGGTGCTACGTTTTTAGCAAGCGTAGTCGATTGGCGGCTGCAAGCGTCGATGACCCGGCCACGGCCGTTGTTAAGAACGATGATGGTGTTCAGGTCATCAACCCTATCCCAGAACAAATTGCGGCCGAAAGCGCGCCTAACGCCGTTCTGGCGGACGCCGCTGTCGCGGAGGCGGTAGACCAGGCGGCTGGTGACAGCTTCGCCGCCGACACCTTAGGTATGTTTGATGCCGCGTCTATTTCACAGCTGGGGCCGGTGCAGTTTACCTTCGCGTCCGCGTCTCTTGATTCGGACGCTGTTTCCGTCATCTCTTCGCTTGCGGATCAAATGAACGCCGCAGAAAACGCGAATCAGTTGCTCGTCATCGGGCACACATGCGCCCATGGCAGTGATGATTATAATCTTCGCCTGGCCCAGCAGCGCGCTGATGCGGTGAAATCCGTCTTGATCAATAGCTACGGCATTCCTTCCTCTCGCATTGTGACAGAAGCCCTAGGCGAGGCTAGCCCCTTAACCGGCGTCGACGAGTTTGATCCGCGTAATCGCCGCGTGGAATTGCAAGTCCGCAGCCAAGAATTCGTTCAACGTCAGGGTGACGAGTAAGCCTGAGAGGCCGCGACGGTTGGGGCATTGCGAACCCAACCGCAACAAAAATATGGGCTGATCAATCTCGGTTTTTGGCAGCCCTAATTGTTTGCTAACTGATGATATTAATGCTCGTTCGTCTTCAGCATTGAATGCCTCAACGGCGCCGCTTCCGTATCTCCGCGACGCCAGAAATGATGGGACCGCTTTCGGGATATAACGCCAGATGTGGCGTTTAAGTTTGCGGCTCACGTCCCATGTTCCTAGTGCTTCATAGGATGAGCCAAAAATGGAAATACGCAGCTTATTGGGCTTGCGCGCGTTTCTCTGCATCCTTCATGATATTTAACGACTGATCCCAGAACGACGCCATTGAATCATTCAATGGCCCTAAGGATGGATTGCCGCCCGTTTCGGCGGAGCGGTAGGCGATTCTCGCTACGCTTTTTGCTTGATCCCGCTTTGCTTGAATCTCCGCTTTAAGCTTTGCAATCAGGGCTGCGTCTTTCTCTCGCTCATGCTTTAAAAACGCTTGGTGGGAGTAGGCCAGAACAAAGTTGATGGCGGTAACAACATACCCCTTTTTCGTGACGGGCGTATCGGGGCCAGATAAGAGTTGCAGATATTGGCCCGCGGAAAGCGTTAATCCGGCGCCTAAATCAGGCGTCTGATTTACTTCCGACTGATACGAATATTGTGGTCCCTGCGGCTGGGGGAGCCATTTTTGCATGCTCTGCACCCATTCATTATGTAGAAACCCAAAAGTTTCACAGGCTTTTCCGACAGCGTAGACAGCGGAAGAAGGCGGCGTTTTCTCTGTTGGCGTGTTGCGAACCGACGAGTGATCGCCGTCACTGAAAATCGAATTTTCAATCATAGTGATTTCGGTTGTCATGTTACCGGTGATCGCAAAATCGTCATCAAGCGCGATATGAGCGAACGTTCCCCCTGCGAGGAAAAGACCATCCCCCTTCACCATGGCGTTTCGCGCAGTGTCAAAAGAGGTATTTCCCTTCGCTTTAACTTGGTTCACTTTCGATTGAACCCATGCCTTTACGGCGGCATCGTTAACATTGACCGTGTCGCCTGTGCCCATCTTTTTCCCAAATGATCATTCGACAACGACCCCGGTCGGCATACAGAGAACGGCGCCGGGGTCGTTGTTCAAATTTTAAAATTGATGACGGCCAGCTACACTATCGATACTGATCAATGTGCGAGAGTTTAAAATATCTCTGCAAAGATCATAAAGGCATCTTGCGAGCAGTTGGCCTCACCTATGGTCAATCAGAGGTCTATTTTTAAGCCTCTTCCATTGTTTTCAAAGTTTCATTGAACGAGTGGAGAGCTTGACTCAGCAAGTCGTTCCCCTTTTTATCAAATGGGTCTAAATTCACAATCGCCGTTGTAAGTTTATCACCATAACTCTTGCGGTATTCCGCCAACAGTTCGGCCTTTTTGGCGTCGTCAAAAATACCCTGCATGGCCATGAAGGACTTGTGAGAGTATTTCACCACCACCACAAAATAAGTTTCTTTGACCGTCGTTTTATTGAAAAAACCTTCGCCGGAATATTCCGTGCGGCGAGCGTTTATACCAACATGTAAACCCGGGGCAATTTCATCGATGCCGCCTTGAAATGTTCCCTTTAACGAAGCGTGTGTGTCAAAGACTTCAAGTATGCCGGCGACCAAGTTGAGGGCTTTTACGGCGATCATCGCTTCGACATTACCAAATCCGGCAAGAGCGCCAATGGAATTAGGGTCAAGTTGCGGTTTGGTGACTTCGACGCCGCCTGAAGCGTCCTTGTTAGGGTCGCCGCCGCCGTCAGGATCGCCAAAAAGCGCGCCTGTTATCTTGTGAATAATTTCGCTAACGGCCGCGAGCGTAAATGTCTCATCATGGGTAAAGTCGGAGAAATACTTATCGCGAACCGTCTGCCAATCATCGATTTTAGGGTAGTCTTCGTCGAATTTTTTAAGCAATTCATCGCGACCGACTTTGCATTCCTCGACGACAGCTTTCGTGCGTTTGGCGACCCACGCATCAAACCCGTCTTCTTTTCCTTGCATCTCTTCGATGCTTGGCGCTTGACCCATAATTCAATTCCTTATGTTGTATTGATGTTGTTAGTTTATACGGAAAATCCGTCAGCAGACCGTGCTCCAGAAACGAAAACGTTATCTGAAATACGATTTGCTCGATCATCGATTGGCCAAAGCTCAGACCAGTTTCGATTTCTACGCGTCGCAGGAACAGGCGCCTGGCGCGTCTATCTGTTTATACTCAGGGGTAACAAAAAGGTTGCAATCGCGGTCTTCGGCGCCGCCGGATAACGTAATGGAAATGCGCAATGCATCCCCAATGATCATATTTGCCGCCACAACATTTTTGATGGTGACATCGTGTTCTAAGACATATCTATCAAGCCGCTTTCCGGCATGTGATTGACAGTATACGTGAATGGCGGCCGCTGCCGGACCATAGTGATCGTCCGGGCAGTTGGGCCCTTGATAAATTGGCATACGTTCTCTCCAAAAACTTTTTCGTCGATAGCACGTCGCCATGGTGGCGTAAACTAAGAGAGAGATATTTTGATCGATGCTCCGATCCTTTTTGGACGCTTGCAATAATTGGTATAAAAATTATTGGATTACAATGCTTTTGGCGCGGCCCTTAGCCGTTTCGGAAAATGTCGGAGTGTTAGATAATGTTGCGTTGCGAAATTTTTCCGACGAGTCACGGACAATTTACAATAGGGGCCTGATTTTGTTAGAGCATTTTCTGCACACGAAGAATGCGTGTATGTATCGGCGTCTACAACTTTTAGTGCGCGATATGTAATTATGGCCCCGCTGACTAAAACACGGGCGAGGTCGACTGGAAGACAGGGAACGAAAGCCTATCGCGGTGGTGGGCCCGGAGGGACGGAACGAAGTAAAGTAATTCAATTACTTAAGCCGTCTAGCGAGAAAAATACATCACAAGGGATATCAAGGGCTTGTAATAGTGATTGTCTAGCAAATGAAGGCAAAAACGTCCTCTACTTGCTTGATCCCGCGCGTGAACCAAATCCAAATTCTTTACTTGTCCGATGCGCTCTGAGTCAAAGCTCCGGAAATCGAGCTAGTGCTGAGACTATAGCGTCGCTCGAACGGCTAGCGCTTGAAGTCGACCCAACGACGCACAGCGCAAACGATATCAATTTCATTGTCGAAATTGCTGATGCCCTAGCAGGTGATGCGGATTTCGAAAATGAAGAATTCGAACTCGAAATGGAGATCTAAAGAAAACGCCCCGTTGGCGCGGGGCGTTGTTGTTCTGTGGTCGGTTAACAAGACGGCAGCACAGGACAACGACAGACCTACTGTGGGGCGCGGTCATAGGTCAAGGGCAGTCCGTAAGGCTGAAGCCCGACCGCCGGGAGCACGGACGCTCTCGCAAGTAGCAGCTGACCAGTGCGCAGTCCGAGATGACGCATTGGGCCGAAAGCGATGGGCTGGCTCCGACGAGCATGACCTTCACGCTGAGGCACAGGGGCCACTCAGACCAAATGGTCTGGGCTGGTCATCCTATGCCTTTCGCTCCGGACCTCACCCACGAGCAGGAACCAAGATTGAGTAGAGATGACCGATAGTTTGATACAGATTGCAGAATATTTGGTCCCAATGGCTCGACCTTCTTTTGGGGAGGTGTACGCGGTTGGGGGTCTTGAATTCGCGCTTTGTGGCCAATCTGGGGGGCAAGATGGCTAGACCCAGAAAGCTGACATCACGCGCGCTCGGTGGAAAGAATGCATCTGAGCGAGCGCAAGTGTTTCTTGAGACCTTGCGCGTTTCCGAAGGCCCCTTGGCAGGCCAGCAATTGCGGTTAGCGCCCTTTCAAAAACGTTTCGTTGAAGGGGCTCTATCTCCACGAAATGACATCGCTGTTTTGTCGGTGGGGCGGGGCAATGCCAAGTCGGCCATTAGCGCGGGACTGGCTCTAAGCGCGCTGCTGGGAATTCATGACCCGCAGCCACGCAGAGACATCATCATTGCGGCCCGCACGCGCGATCAAGCACGCGTCGCGTGGAATTTTGCGGAAGCGTTTTGCTTATCGTTGCCGGACGAATTTCAGTCACAATTGAAATTCCGCCGATCGCCTCGCCTAGAAATCGAATTCGATGGTGATGGCGGCAGTCATGTTTTGCGCGCGATAGCGGCGGATGGAAAATCTGCGCTTGGTAGCGGCCCCACGCTTGTGGTCATGGATGAGCGCGGTCACTGGCAGCGAGACCAAGGCGACGCATTAGAAAGCGCGCTCCTGACCGGCCTTGGCAAAAGACAGGGCAAAGCACTCCTTATCTCGACGAGCGCACCTGACGATTCTCATCCGTTTTCAAAATGGATTGACGAACCGCCGCCGGGAACCTTTGTCCAAGAGCATCGGCCTTCGCCTGGACTACCGCCTGACGATCTTGATAGTTTGTTGATCGCAAATCCGGGCGCTGAGCATGGAATTGGCGCACCGGTTGACTGGCTTAAAGCATCGGCTGCGAGAGCCATCGCCCGTGGCGGTTCATCTTTACAAAATTTCAGGCTCTTGCATCGTAACGAGCGCGTCAGCGGCGAAACACGTGATGTTCTGTTGACGGTAGATCAATGGCTTCTGGCCGAGACGTCCGAGTTACCGCCACGTTCGGGTGCTGTAATCGTTGGACTCGATTTGGGTGGATCGGCTTCTATGTCGGCGGCGGCTTTTTATTGGCCAGACACGTCCCGCCTAGAGGTTTACGGGGTTTTCCCTAGCGATCCGGGTTTGTTAGATCGCGGTCAAGCCGATGGCGTTGGCGATCGTTACGTGAAAATGAATCAGCGAGGTGAGCTGACGACACTTGGCGCTAAGACGGTGCCGGTGGCCGCCTGGATTGCAGAAACTTGGCGTCGCCTTGATGGCGCCAACGTCGCTTGCGTTGTGGCGGACCGTTTCAAGCAAGCCGAAATGGCCGAGGGGTTTAACGCCGCTGGCGTGACCGCCCCCATTCATTGGCGTGGCATGGGTTGGCGAGACGGCTCGGAGGATATAGAGCGTTTTCAGCGCGCCGTTTTCGATGGCAAAGTGCTAACAAGCGAGTCGCTCTTAATGCGGAGCGCAATTGCCGATGCGACCTGCCTCCGCGATCCGGCAAACAATCTCAAATTAGCAAAAGCCAGGTCGACCGGACGAATTGACCCCGTCGCGGCTTCCGTTATTGCCGTGGCTGAAGGTGCAAGACGATCCGCCCAACCTGAACCAAGAGGGGGGCGGATGATATGGGCCGCATAGATTTTCATCGCCATTCACGAGAAGTTATTCGTTCGCCCCGCTGGAAAGCTCTGCGTCAACAAGCACTGAGGCGCGATGGCTTCACGTGCGTGAAATGCGGCGCTCGAGGACGGCTCGAGGTTGATCATATAAAGCCCGTGCGAACTCATCATGAGCTTTCTTTCGACCTCACGAACCTTCAAACGCTTTGCCCGGCCTGCCATTCGCGAAAAACCCGCCTTGAGTGTGGTTTTCCCGAAACCCCGATCACACGAAAAGAGTGGCGGGATTTAGTAAAGTCAACAGTGTAAGGAATATAATATGTTGCAATCAGCCAAAATCATCCATCGTCAATCGGAAATCAGGCAAGAGCTATCAGGTCTTGTTGGCAAAACTGACCCGACAGAAGATGAAACACGCTCAATGGAGTCGCTCGATGCGGAATATCGCACAAACGAGACGCGATATCGTGCAGCTCTAATCGCGGAGGACGAAGAACGTCGCGAGGCTGGCGCGGAACTCGAAACGCGATCAGACCGTGAGTGGGCTGAACTTCTTAGCGGCTTCGAAATTCGACAGGCCGCCAGCAACCTCGATACGGGCGAACCATTTTCAGGCCGAACCGCTGAAATCGTCACGGAACTACGCTCTCATGCTGGTTATCAAGGAATTCCGGTCCCACTTGAGGCGCTGGAACAACGCGCAACCGTTTCCGCCGATACGCCCGACCCTATTGCCACAAAGCCAATCATCGACCGGCTTTTTGCAAAATCTATCGCCATGAAAATGGGCGGTTCGCTGATCAGTATCCCGCAAGGCGCAGTCGAATGGCCCGTAGCAACCGCCGGTGCAACCGTTGGATGGGCCGCCGCTGAAGGCGACAATGTTCCCGACCCGACACCTTACCAAACCGTTGATCGTCCGCTCACGCCAGACCATACCCTGGGGGCTCGGATGCAGATAAGCCGCAAGGCTATGAAACAGTCTGGCGTGGCCTTAGAGCAAGCTATCAAGCGCGATATGAGTTTCGCGATCGAGCAGGAAATGGATCGCGTTTGTTTTCTGGGTACGGGCTTAAACGGCGAACCCGAAGGGCTTTTGAATATTGTCAGCGATCCAGCGATCGTCGTACGAAATTCCGTCACGCTAAGCGAATATGAATCTTTCGCATTGGAAATTGGTCAGATAATGGAATTGTTTGCCGCATCGTCGCCAGCGGATGTTCGTATTCTGCTTCACCCGGATGAATGGGCGCAACTTGAAACCGGTTTTGTAGTTACAAGTGGTTCGGGCCAGGCGGCTATCACTAATCTGGACCGGCTAAATGCGCGCTTCGCCGGTGTTTCAGTGTCCTCAAACTCCACTACTCCAGGCCGTGCATTCTTGTGCTCAATAAAGGAGAACGTGGCGCCATTCTATGTTGGCATGTGGGGTGCGGTGGATTTAATTCGTGATCCTTACACGGATGCTGCATCCGGCGCTCTGCGATTAACGGCGCTTGTGACAAAAGACGTTACTATTTCGCGTCCGGAGCAGATTCGGATTTTAAACGCATGAACGGTCTTTCATTTGGCGATCCAGTTTTGGATTTTGAAATCCGCATGGCGAATGATGGCGTTAAGCGCTTGAAGGGTGTTTTTCGCTATCGTCGGCGTGCGGTGTTATCTGATGGCGGGCGGCGTGGCCGACCTCAAAAGGAATCGTTTGCCCCTAGGGCTTTCGCCCAACGGATTAACGATCCGAACGCAAATATTCATCTGTTGGTCGGTCATCGTTTCGACAAGCCACTGGCTGATCGAGCGAGCGGCACGCTTCGAATTCGCGACTCAGATGAGGGTGTGAACTTCGAGGCTGATCTCTCGCCCGGAATACAGGAAACGCAACATGGGCGGGATGCTCTGACGCTTCTTGATGCAGGCTTGGCTACGGGCGTGTCTCCGGGATTTCGGTTGCCGCCCGAGCGTGCTGTACCCCGTGACCAAGCAGAGACAATTGAGGAAGAACCGGACAGACCAGAACGCGGCGAAAATCGCGCCATCATCCGAACAATTCGCCAGGCGCTACTTTTTGAACTTTCGCTTGTGACCGTCCCAGCTTATCCGGATACGGAGGTAATAGCGCGTCACATGAACTTCGAGATTTCGCGTTTTGAACATCTTAAGAGGTGGCCGCTGTGATTGATCTACTTAATTTTGCGGAAAGCGCGCCGTCGGCTTGGCCACGCATTGAGGGCATTGACGATCCTGAATTCGCGGCCACCGTTTGGCAGCGAATTGAACAATATACGAATTACCGATGGCCTGCGCGGCGTGTTGAATTTGCGTTGCAAGGTCAAGGTGAATTCACCCCACTTGTCACGCCATTCAAACCCGAGTCGATTAAGTGTTGGTCGGCTCAAAAGTGGCGCGTCGCCCAGATGTTAAAAACCGCGTGGTGCGGTGTTTGTCTCCCCTTCGATACGCAATGGCGGCTGGAAGGAATAGCGGGTGATGACAGCGTTCCGCCTGCCGAAGTTTTAGAAGCTGCGCGCCGCCTCTCAGATTATTTTTGTCAGATTCAAAATGATGGCAGGACCATGTCAGCAACCAGCTTATCTGGGGATGACGCAAGCGTCGATTTGGGCGCGGCATGGGCGGCAAAAGCTGTTCAGCGATCCGGTGCGGGCGATTTGTTGAGAAGATATCGGAGGCTTGGGTAATGTGGCCTTTTTCACGCAAACAAAAAAATGAAACGCGAGCAAGCGGTCCCAACTTTACGGCGCAAGTCGTCGCGGCGAGAGAAAGTTTCATTTCTGGGAGGCGCGGCATTGTTGAGCTTTCCGGCGCGGTTCAGTCGTGCGTGTCGCTCTGGGAGAATGGACTATCGCTCGCCGATGTGAGCGGTACTGATTTATTGACATCCGACGTTCTTTCGATGGCGGCCCGTGCATTGGCGACGCGCGGAGAAGCGGTTTTCTATCTGACCGACGATAGAATTCTCGCGGCGAGCGATTGGGATTTGACAACACGGCTTTCTACGCCGCGCGCCTATCGGCTTTCAATTCCTGACGTAGGGGGATCGAGTACTTTAACGGCGCTAGCTGGCGAGGTTTTGCATTTCAAAATCGGGACGGATATCGCGGCACCATATGCGGGGCAAGCACCGTTACGGCGTGCGGGACTCAGTGCTGACCTATTGGCGGCGGTTGAAGACTCTTTAAAAGATGTCTTTGAGAAAGCGCCCATTGGGTCGCAAATCGTTTCTTTTCCAGAAAGTACGCAAACGGATAATGAGAGATTATCACGTGGGTTTCGAGGAAATCGCGGTGCGGTTTTGTTGAAGGAATCCACAAATGTGGTTGCGGCGGGCGGCCCAACGCCGCAAACCGATTGGCTGCCGCGCGACGTCACGCCAGATCTACAAAACGCAATGCTTGTTGAGACTTTAAACGCGGCGCGCGATAATATATATTCCGTTTACGGGGTTTTGCCGGGGTTGAATAATCCAGCGACCACCGGGCCTATGGTTAGAGAGGCGCAACGTCATCTAGCGCAGTGGACATTACAGCCAATTGCCCGCGCTATTTCACGCGAGACGTCCGAAAAAACCGGGTTACCAGTTGAGATTGATGTCATGCGCCCACTTCAAGCGTTCGATGCTGGTGGGCGCGCAAGGGCATTTTCGACCCTTATCGGCGCGCTGTCAGAGGCGAAGCAAAACGATCTTGATCCAGCTCAAGTGACGAGTTTGGGTCGGCTTATTGATTGGGAGTCGATCTAAAAGAATAGGAGGCCGGCGCCTGCGTTTTAATAACGGACGAAAAGTCGGACTGGGGTTACTCGTGAGTGCCCAGGCATTTTGAAAAACCGCGAGAGCCCACGGTCGACTCCTTACGACGCGGTGGGTTTTTTGAGGCGAGCGTCCGCAGTATGGACACTCGCCTGAATTCCACTCAGAAATCTGGATCGAAATCATTGATGACCTGCGCGATATCCAGTCAGAATTGCTTAAAGATTGTAGATGCCTCTGACATAATCCCCCTTCTTATTTTCTTGAGAGTCGTACACCCGCTCAGCCGCCATTTTCTGGAATGAAGGGGTAACTCGTGAGTGCCCTAGCATTTAAAAAACGCGAGAGCCCCTGGCCGTCTCCTTCGGCGCGAGGGGCGATTTTAAGGGATAGATTTAACCGATTCATCATTTAAGATTGAGTAGATGATTTTACACGGCTCTTGAATTAATGAAACCCGAGTGGGGTCGCTAATTGGTCCGCCAGTAATATAAGCCAAACCGGAAGCACTAAATAGTTCGAGATACTTAGCAGTCAGAAGTCCGTTACTTCCATATGGCTTTAAAGTCGCTAACGCAAATGAGGGCAAAGTGCTAAAAGCATATAACACGAGCCAAAATTCATCGACAGAGATTCGGCCTTTAGCAAGTTCGTGAAAGCACCTTGCAATATACTCTGCTGATTTAGTGGTTTCAACGCGATCAAGATAGGTGATCAAAATTTCACCTAATTTTTTTTCATTATACGAATGTTGTATCTCTAGTAAGAGATGATCTCTTTGCGTCGCACTCAGTTTTTCGCAGATTTCCAAAAAAGCCAAAACTTTTCTCAGGAAAAGTTCATCCCGAATTGTTTTTACTGACGACTTCGTAGCATCAATTACTGCGTACGCACCAATTGCTCCAGATAAAAAACGATAAAGAGCGTAGGCGATTTCAGTCATTGCTTATCCAGTTTCTTTTTTAAAACCTCCTCCGAGGGGAGGGGCTATTTTTAGAAAAAAATGCAACACCATTGTTTGTAAGTGAACCAATTTTTTTCTCTTCTCTACCGACTAATTCGTCTCCATCTGCGTCCAGCCACTTAGAAGAATGGAGTGACGTTCGAGCAGAATTTCAGGTTTTACGCAACGCAATCAATGGCTTAAATGACATTCGATCTGGGGATGTCACGGGGATGATCAGCATTTTACGAAGAAGAGATTCTGCGCTGCGTTGAGTTTAAACGGTGCTCGGCAAAAGTGGTTGACGAAACTGCGTAGCTATAGTAAACAGATAAGCGTACAGTAAAGCTACGGACTTCATACATGAAACAGAGTCAATTGATCGAAGCAGTGTCCCGAGGAACTGGGTATCCTATCAGTCGGGTGCAACAAGCCGTCCGAAATCTAAATGCTACCGGTTCATGGGAAATGCCAGAGCGAGGGAAATCCGCCGATCGCAAAGTAAGCGATGCGCTACTGTTAATCTTAGCGTGCGCGTTATCCGGTGAGCTTTCGGGTGTGCAAGCAGGCCAAGAGGCCACGGTGTTTGTAAATGGTCTTCAAATGATTAAGGCGACAAATTCTCGAGCTACACACATTCGCAAACAACGTGAGACTACCCAGCTACCGTTGAAAGCATTTCTAGAAACAATTGAGAGACAAAACCCATTAGATGTTTTTGAGACAATTCTGCGAAGTGATGAAGTAAGGAAATTTTTGAAACCAGGAAGCGATGATCGAATTACTAATCAGTTCCGCATGAGCATAGAGCATCCAATACCACGGCTTTCATTTAAATTTTTCGAAGATGAGAGCGAAGCAGTAAAATTGAGCTACGGTGGTGCTGTTTTTGAAAATAGTGTTAGCTATTCATATGCTGGTCCGCGCACCATTACAATAACCTTTGATGCTAATCTTTATCGGGAGCTTTTTCGGTCTTTTTCAGGTGAGTTTCATGAATAATTTGCTGCCTGACCGTTTTCTTGCGCTAGGATTGAGTCGTATCGACGCGTCTAATTTCTTGGGCGTTTCACCAACGACCTTTGACGGACTTGTGGCCGAAGGTGTAATGCCACCGCCCCGGCGCATCCGTAAACGGAAATTATGGGATCGCCGGGAACTCGAAGCGGCGTTTGAAGACCTACCACGCGATGAACAAGAGGCGAATGCTGCTAACCCGTGGGATACCAACGCTGCATGAAGCAAAAGCGCTATCCATATGTTCAAAGCTACCGCGACAATCGTGGGAAAATGCGCCATTATTTCCGGCGCAAGGGCGTACGTGTGGCGCTTCCCGGCGCTCCTGGATCGGACGAATTTGAAGCGGCTTACGCGAGTGCTTTGGCTGGCGAGACCGCCACGCGCAATCTCGGGCCAAAACCCAGAAAGGGTACACTTTCGGCCCTGGCCGTTGAATACTACCGATCACCTGACTTTTGCGGGCTAAAGCCCGTTACGCAACGAACCTATCGGTCAGTAATTGAGCCGCTACGCGAAAAACATGGCGACAAACCAGTCAACCGGTTAGAGCGACGCCATATAAAAACCCTTGTGGCCGAGTGCTCTGGCCCGGGCGCCGCCAATAAACTTCTACGATATTTCAGGTTGCTGCTTGAATACGCCGTAGAACTTGAATGGATATCATCGAACCCTGCCCGTGGGATCAAGAAAATGAACGTCGGCGGCGAAGGATTCGCCGAATGGCCAGAAGACCTTATCGAGCAGTTCCAAGCTTATTGGAAAATCGGTTCTAAGCAGCGTCTCGCCTTCGACTTGCTGTTATACACTGGCCAACGCCGCAGCGACGTTGTCGGGATGATGCGCAGTCATGTCCGCGATGGCGCAATTCGCGTGGTTCAACAAAAAACGGGCACGCCGCTTTGGCTTCCAATCCACGCAGACCTCGCGGAGAGCATCGACGCAACGGACATTAGCGGTTTGGCGTTTCTTCAAACTGAATACGCTCGGCCCTTCACTGCAGCAGGTTTTGGAAACTGGTTTCGCAGGCAATGCGACACGGCGGGCATTGCCAAAGGCTACTCCGCGCATGGACTACGTAAAGCGGCCGGCCGTCGCCTTGCCGATGCTGGCGCCACTGCGCATCAAATCATGGCGGTCTTAGGTCACAAAAGCCTTTCCGAAGCTGAGCGCTATACCCGTGGAGCCGATCAAAAACGAAACGCCGCTGCAGCTCTCGAAAAGATCAGTGCGCGAACAGAAGTCGAACGCGAAGTGTCTAGCACGCCTGCGCGCGTGTCTAGCAAATGGATTAGGTAACTGAAATGACTAAAGAATTTTCAGAGGGTGGTGGGCCCGGAGGGACTCGAACCCCCAACCTAGCGGTTATGAGCCGCCAGCTCTAACCAATTGAGCTACAGGCCCGAAGACGGTGGTGTGTCATGCGCCCCGTTCCTTGGCGCCGGTGCAGGGCGGTGTCGGACGGCGTTGCCGCTCGACGTTACTGCTGGACGGGGAAACGCGACCTTAGCATGCGTCTTTGGAGGGCGGTGCTATATCATTGTCGGCTCGTAAGAACAATTGATTTTCATCGCGTGCAATCCGGGGGCGATCCGGTTGGGCAGTCTCGGGGAGGCGCCCTTGGGGAGTGGCCCGCGCTTTAAGGCGGTTTGGCGCATTCCCCATCGCCTCTTGAGCACTGCGAGGCAAAATGGGTGTCGGGTCAATGGGTGACGGAGGGTGACGGGCCAATGAAGCGGACGGGGCGCCGATCGGGCGAGGCTGGCTTGGGAGTTTTTTCTCCCAGGCTTACTCAGGGATATCAAAAGACGTCGGGAAGGTGGGCGCCGTTTCGCGGTCGCTGCCGGCGTGGTCTTCCGATTGGCCGGGGCTTCGCGCGTTGGCGAATAGGGCGCCGAAGAAATCGCCCTTGTTCCATCTTGGCGCCTCAGGGCTCATGGCGATGGCGTAGGCGATGGTTTGGCTCAGGCGGGCAAAGCGGGCGGCGGCGGGCCAGTGGATGGGGCGGGTAACGTCGTCTGACGGCTGATGGTAATGGGTGGCGATAAAATCGCGGAATACTTTCTCGCCGCCATTTTCAAACCCGATGAAGAGAAAGACCGACGGCACGCCCTTTTGCACAAATCGAAAATGGTCTGACCGGGTGAATAGGCCTTGGCTCGGCACAGGGTCGGGGGAGACGGTAAGCCCCATGCTGGCGGCCGCGCTTTCTACGATTGGTTTCAGGGTTGACCGGTCGGCGCCAATGGCGATGACATCCGTAAACGGAAAAAGGACGAGGGGCATATCGAGGTTGATGTTCGCGACGATTTTGTGGTCAGCGATAGGGGGGAAGGTTGTAAAATAGTCCGCGCCGATCAAACCTTTTTCTTCCGCCGTGAGAGCCACGAAGTAAATTGTGCGCGCAGGGGGAGGGCCGGCGGTCAAGGCGCGGGCGACCTCCAACATGCTGGCGACGCCGAGGGCGTTATCCATGGCGCCATTGTGGATGCAATCCTCGGGCGTATTGTTTTCTATTGCGTTTTTTAACGTTCTGACATGACGGGCGCTACAGCGGGCGCCCACATGATCGAGATGGGCGGTGAGGACCACGGCTTCCTGGCGCAGGGCGGGGTCGGCGCCTTCCAGCATGCCGACGACATTCGAGCTGTTGATGGGGACGGCGTTGCTCGCCGCGGTGAGGGCGACGGTCCGCCCTAAAGAAAACGCCGACGGCAACGGTTCTTTTTCTTCAAGGGCCTGAATGAGATCGTCAAAGCCAAAAGGCGCGTTGGTGAAAAGGGTTTCGGCGCCGGCGCGGCTCAAGGTTGCGGCGGCGGCCAAGCCGCCCGGATTGTTGGGCGCGCCCTCGGGGCCTTGCCAGACCATGTCGGCTCGACCAGCGCGGGCGACCACGCGCCGCCAGGGGGACCAAACTTGCGTTCTCGGCGTGCGCAGAAACAATGCGCCCGCTGCGCCGCGCTTTCTTGCTTCGCGTTCCTTGGTGGTCCGATCGGTGAGATAGGTGCGCTCCTCTGTGTGGAAACCACCGTCCGGTAAATCAGTTGGCGCGCCATCAAACATCACCACGATTTTGCCCGTGACATCGATTTCGCCGTAATCGTCCCAACGGCCCTTGGAGTCGACGACGCCATGGCCTACGAACACCGCTTCGCCCTCTGCGGTGGCGACAGCGCCATCCTGGCGGGGCGCTTGGGCCGGCAGAAAGTCAGCGCCATAGGTGAGGGGGCGTACCCCATCCGGGCCGGTGATCGTTAGGGTCGATGTCGCCGCGCGCCGCGTCACCGATAAGAGCGGTACGGGTTGGCGCCACGCGGCGCGGTCGCCTTTTGTTTTGACGCCGGGTGAGAGCCCCATTTCCAACATGCGGCGCGCGACATAACCGGCGGCGGCGTCGAACCCCGGTTGGCCTGCCTCCCGCCCGGCCATGTCATCGCTCGCCAACACCGCGAGGTCCGCTTTCATCCGCGCGATGGCGGTCTTCTCCCCGACCTCTAAGGAGGGTGCGATGACTTCTCTTTGGGGCGTTTCTTGGGGCTCTGGGGCGGATCCAGGTTCGGCCTGGGTTCCGCACGCGGCAAGAAGGCAAAAACACCCCCAGATTGCAGGGACGGCGCTGATGCGCGCTCTATTGGGGGGCGCGGCTATGCCAGCGCGTCGGTTTTCCACAAAGACCGTCATTGCGGGGGTTTTGGTCTCCAGCGTTCATCAACGGTGCGCATGTCGGGCGCCCATTGTCAGCTCGTTATTCTCGGCAAACAAGTCGCGCGGCGCAAGGGCACAGCAGGGGTTTAAGCCGGTTCTCGCCCTCACCCCGAGCGCTTGTGAACCATTGTTTGCCGCGTCGCCCATTAGAGGCTATAAAGTTAACGGTATATCGCGGGGAAGGCGTATGATGCAGTCAATTACTAATTCCAGAGCGCTGGGTTCTAAGTCATCGGGGCGTTTTGTCGGGTCTAAGGCCCTCGCGGCGTCCTGTCTGGCCGGCGCGATGATGATCGCCAGCGCGGCCGCGCAAGTCGTCGCCACGGGCAATGGCGTCGGCGTCGATCTCGACGGCGATACAAACCCTGTGACCGATGTCTACGGTTTCTTCTTGGGTGGCGAACAATCTGACGGCGCCCTTGATCCGTCGTTTACGGTGCTCGATTTCGAAGCCCCCGCGCGCGAACACGGCACAACGGTTCGGCGCATTGAACATGCTGATGGGGCAGGCGCGGCGAGTTTTTCAAAAGGCTTGTCCTTGCAAATCTGCGAGGGCCCGCGCCATTTCGAATACAATTCGATGTGCACCTATCTGAAACCGCCAAGCGGCGATTTCGCTGGCTTTTACCGCGACGAATATAAGCGCCCTTTACGTGTGCGCTTTGATGAACCGGTGTGCGCCCTGTCGATGGCGATCTACCCCACCGGCGGCCGGGAAGGGGAACGCTTCCGGGCGAAGATGACGTTTTATCGCAAAAGCGGCGATACGGAAAAATCCATGGGGTCGAAAATTATCGACTTTACGTGGACGGAAAATACCTTCCGGTGGCGCAGCAATATCGTCGCGCTCCTTGAAAAGCGGGCCGCGCACCGCGTGGATGTGCAGCTGTACAGCCGCGACGACAAATCTTCCAATGTCGGCATGCTGATCGATGATCTGGCGTTCATCGACTACGAGAAAAATGGCGAAACGGGTCAGTGCGCCGATGTTCTGGAAGAATTCCTGGCGGATGCGGAAAGCTAAGCTCGCGTCCAGTTGGCAGTCTCAACCCCTGAATAAAAAAACGCCGCTCTAAAGCGGCGTTTTTGTTGTCAGCTTGCGGTCGACGTTATGCCGTTTGGTCGTCCACTTCAGCGTCCGGCGCATTGTTCATCACGCTCTTGATGCCGTTCTTTGCGCCGTCTTCGGATTCATAAGCTTGGCTTTTGCCGATGACTTCGTGATTGCCGGCCTTCAACACGAAGTAAGGCTTGCCGTTTGATTGTTCCTTGATGGCGAAGCGCCCTTCATCAGCGGCGTTCTTCTTGACGGATTCGATGCCGTTGAGCGCGCTTGGTTTGGCCTTGTAACCTTCGCTGGCGAGGATGTTTTCCCCATTGCCGGCTTTTAACCGAAAGCGAAATTCGCCCGCTTTGTCTTGATAGAGTTCAAATTTGCCAGCCATTTTAGGCCTCCCTTTCAGTAAACAGCTCAGAGATTTTACCGCCTTTTACGCGATCCCACGTTTGGGCGACGAACACCGTGGCGAATGTCGCCGGTACGAGCAAGCATTCTTCTGCTTAAAAAATGAATAGCCCGTTTCCGCGGGCCAGGAAACGCGCCGTTTTCAGCTTGGATGTTCCAGAATCGTTCTCCTTCGTCTACAGGTTAGTCATGACAAGTGCTGGTTCTTCCCCCCTCTCCATTTCCGAACGCGCCGCCGCAGCGGCCCGCGCTAGATCCCCTGGCGGCGACGACGCCGGGAACGAGGGATCCCCTCCCTATCTGGAAGGGTTGAACGATGCGCAGCGCGCGGCGGTGTTGGCGACAGAAGGGCCCGTTTTGATGCTTGCTGGGGCGGGCACCGGCAAAACCCGCGCCCTCACCACCCGGCTTGCGCACCTATTGGCGACGCGGCGCGCCTATCCGAGCCAGATCCTCGCGGTGACGTTCACCAATAAAGCGGCGCGGGAAATGCGTGAGCGCATTCGTGGGCTCATCGGCGACGAGGTGGAGGGGATGCGCTGGCTCGGCACATTCCATTCCATCGCCGCGATGATCCTGCGCCGCCATGCGGAATTGGTGAACTTAAAAGGCACCTTCACCATTCTCGATACGGATGATCAAATCCGTCTCGCCAAACAAGTGATAGAAGACGCCGGGCTTGACGAGAAGCGATGGACGGGCCGGGGCCTTGCCGCTGTCATCGACGGCTGGAAAAACCGCGGGCTCACGCCGGACAATGTCCCGAACAATGAGGCCTATTTTTTCGCTGAAGGCAAAGCGATCGATCTCTTCCGCGCCTATCAGGGCCGCCTCACCACGCTGAACGCGGCGGATTTCGGCGACCTTCTGGTCCACAATCTGACGATCTTTCAGAACAATACGGACATTCTGGCGGAGTATCAGGCGAAGTTCCGCTATATGATGGTCGATGAGTACCAGGACACCAATGTCGCCCAGTATCTTTGGCTGCGGCTGTTGGCGCAAAAAAGCCAGAATATCTGCTGTGTCGGCGATGATGATCAATCGATTTATGGCTGGCGCGGCGCGGAGGTTGAAAACATCCTCCGGTTCGAGAAGGATTTTCCGGGGGCGGAGGTTATCCGACTCGAACGTAACTACCGATCAACGCCGGCGATTTTGGGCGCAGCCTCCGGGCTTATTTCGGCGAATAAGGCAAGGCTCGGTAAAACCCTGTGGACCGAAGAGCCCGAGGGCGAAAAAGTGCGGGTGCGCGGCGTTTGGGACGGCGATGAAGAGGCTCGGCTCATCAGCGGCGACATCGAACAGGAGCAGCTCAACGGGCGGCCATTGAGCGATCTTGCCGTCTTGGTGCGCGCGTCATTTTTGATGCGCAATTTCGAGGAGCGGTTCAACGCCCTTGGATTGCCCTATCGGGTTGTCGGCGGCCCGCGCTTTTATGAGCGCGAAGAAACCCGCGATGCGCTGGCCTATCTGCGCCTTATCCGCTCACCGGATGATGATCTCGCCTTTGACCGCATCGCGAATAAGCCGGCGCGGAAGCTCGGTGGGCAGACCATGCAAAAGATCCATGGTTTCGCCCGCGCCAATGGCATCCCCCTCATGACAGCATGCCGGCATCTGTTGGAGACGGATGATCTTTCCACCATGGGGCGCAATGCGCTGCGCCGATTTATCGACATGGTGGACCGCTGGGCGGGCGAAGTTGAGAATTTTTCACCGCGCGACTTGACGGAGATGGTGCTGGAAGAATCCGGCTATCTCGATTTCTGGCGCAACTCCAAATCCGCCAAAGCCGGCTCAAAGGTCGATAACTTGAAGGAGGTGGTGCAAGCCGTCTCCGAGTTTGACACGCTCGCGGCCTATCTCGACCATGTGGCGTTGGTCGCTGAACATAATGAGCGCGATGATGGCGGCCAGATTTGGCTGATGACCCTTCACGCGGCTAAGGGGCTCGAATTTCCGGTGGTTTTCCTGCCCGGGTGGGAGGAGGAGATCTTTCCATCCAAACGGTCCATCGATGAAGGCGGATCCGCCGCGCTGGAGGAAGAGCGCCGGCTCGCCTATGTGGGCGTCACCCGGGCGCGGGAGAGCTGTCGCATTTCCTTCGCCGCCAATCGCCAGGTGTTCGGCCAGTGGCGCTCGCAACTGCCCTCGCGCTTTGTCGATGAATTACCCGAGGAGCATGTTGAGGTGGAGTCAGAGCCCGGCCTATATGGCGCTGCTGCAAAGGAGTTCGCCAGCCATTCCAGCTTCGACGGCGCCCAACTGGAAGAAGACACTTATTACGATAACCCGGGGTGGCGCCGCGCCCGCGCCGCCTCGAAACGCCCGATGGCCCCGCCACCCATGATAGAGGGGCGCGCTGAAGCCGTTTCCGTCAGTGCGGGGGGGGCGTCGAAATTCCCCATCGGCGCGCGGGTTTTTCACCAAAAATTTGGATACGGACGGGTCGTGAAGGCGGAGGGTCAGAAATTGACCGTTGACTTCGACCATACAGGCGCAAAGAAAGTCATCGACACCTTTTTGAGCGCAGGCTAGGCGCAGGCGCCGAGACCCGCCCTCAAACCCGCTTCAAGTTTCACCGCCCGACGATAGATGAGAAACCACCTCAATGCATAAAGTCACCTGGAAAGGCCCGCGCGCGGCGATGGAAGCGGCCGCGACATTGCTAGAAGAAGCCTTTGGCGAAACGGCCCAGGCGGTGGGGCTGCAACGTCTTGATGCGCCCCTTGACGATGGCGATGACGGCGAATGGTCCGTAGAGGCCTATTTCGAAACGCCGCCGGATCTGGATACGCTGCACGAAGCGATCCTCTCCTATGACCCGGCGTTTCAAGACGCGGCGTCCGGTGTCGTCGAAGAGTTACCTGAAAAAGACTGGGTCGCCCATTCGCTGGAGGGGCTCGGGGTTGTCGAAGCGGGACGCTTCGTGTTGTACGGCGTCCACGACGAAGAAAAACTACCAAGCGTTGAGAATATCATTCCCATACGCATCGATGCGAACCAGGCCTTTGGCACGGGCCATCACCCCACCACCAAGGGGTGCCTTGATCTATTGGATCGCCTTGGCGATTTGCCCGCAGAGCGGGTGTTCGATCTTGGCTGCGGTTCGGGGGTGCTCGCCTTTGCGGCGGCGAAGGCCTGGGGCGTTCCCGTGTTGGCGGCCGATATTGATGAAACGTCAATAGAAATCGCTAAGGAAAACGCCCGCCTCAATCGGATCGACGACGCCGTCACGCTTCTGGCGGCCGCCGGTTTCGATCATCCAGATATTCAGGCCCGAGCGCCCTTCGATTTTGTCTTCGCTAATATCCTCGCCGGGCCATTGAAAGAGCTGGCGCCCGAAATGGCGATCCATGTCGCGCGTCATGGGCGGGTCATGCTCGCCGGGCTCATGGGGGAGCAGGAGGCCGGCGTCACCGAAGCCTATGAGGCCAATGGTTTCCGGCGTATCAACCGTCTTGATCACAACACCTGGCCGATTTTGTTGTTCGTCAAATTATAAGCCCGTTTTAATGCTTGGGCCCTGCAGCGTTGGCCCTTTGCCAAATATCCCCCGCCGGGGCTATGGTCCCGCCAACCGCTCTGCCTAACCCACGATCAAGGACGCCCTAATGTTCCAAACATTCGACCCCGTTTCCGATAAAACCTTCGCCGCTAAGCATCTGCCGTTATTGCGCGCGGAATTGGAAAAACAAAATCTCGACGGGTTTGTCGTTCCCCATGATGATGAATATCAAAATGAGTACATTCCCGCCTATGCCGAACGCCTAATGTGGGTATCCGGTTTTTCCGGCTCGGCGGGATCGGCGATCATTTTGAAAAAGACCGCCATCATTTTTGTTGACGGACGCTACACCTTACAGGTGCGCCAACAAGTGGATGAGGCCTTTTTCGCCTTTGAAAGCGTGGAGGCGACGCCGCCCCATCTTTGGCTGGAGAAAAATGGATCGAAAGGCGACCGCATCGGCTATGACCCGATGTTGCATACCCGCGATGGGGTAAAGCGCCTTGAAGCGGCGGCGGCGAAATGCGGCGTGACCTTAGTCGCGGTAACGCAAAACCCAATTGATAAAGCGTGGACGGATCAACCGGCGCGGCCCGCCGCTCGCGCTTTTGCGCACGATACGACGTTCTCTGGCCAGTCGTCCGCCGATAAGCGTCAGGAGATTGCAAGCGCCGTGGCAAAAATTGGCGCCGATGCGGTGCTATTAACGGCGCCGCCATCCATCGCCTGGTTGTTCAACATTCGCGGCGGCGATGTGGACCGGACACCCTTGCCGCTCGCCCGTGCGATTGTCACCTCTGACGGCGCCGCGACGCTCTTTATTGCGCCGGAAAAAGTCGACAACGAACTCCCAGGGTTCCTTGGCGACAATGTTGATATTCGCGGCGAAGACGCCGTTGAGCAAAGTCTTATCGCGCTGGCCCAAGGGGGCAAAAAAATCGCCCTTGATCCCGCCCTCGCGCCCGCTGGGTATTCCCAGACGCTCACCGCCCATGACGCCGCGATCATCGATATGGCGGACCCGTGCGCCCTGCCACGCGCCGCCAAAAACAATGTTGAACTCGATGGAACCCGCGCCGCCCATGTGCGCGACGGCGTGGCGGTCACGCGGTTCTTGCATTGGTTCCACACTGGCGGTGCGGCGGGCCTTGATGAAATCGGCGCGGCGAAAAAGCTGGAAGCCTTCCGCCATGAGTCGGACGATCTTGTTGATATCAGTTTTGATTCCATCTCCGGCGCCGGACCAAATGGCGCCATTTGTCATTACCGTGTGACGACGGAGTCAAACCGTCCGTTACAGGATGGCGAACTGTTCCTGATTGATTCCGGCGGTCAGTATAAAGATGGAACCACCGATATCACCCGCACCATGCCAGTCGGCGCGCCAACAACAGAGATGAAGGACCGCTTCACCCGCGTTCTGAAGGGGCATATCGCGTTGGCGACCTTGGTGTTTCCCGCCGGCACAACGGGCCATCAGATCGATGTCGTGGCGCGCCGCCCCTTATGGGAGGCGGGGCTCGATTACGACCACGGCACGGGCCATGGCGTTGGGTCTTTCATGGGCGTCCATGAAGGGCCCCAACGGATCGCCAAGGCGATGAACGCGCAGGTGTTGAAACCGGGTATGATTTTATCCAATGAGCCCGGGTTTTATAAAGCCGGCGAGTTCGGCATTCGGATCGAAAACCTTGTCATCGTCACGCCAGCGACGCCCGTCGCGGGTGGCGAACGCGAAATGATGGGGTTTGAAACGATTACCCTGGCGCCGATCAGTCGTGACCTCATCGATGCGTCGCTCCTGACGGCGCCGGAAAAAGACTGGCTTAATTCGTACCACGAACGAGTGCGGGAGGCATTGTCGCCTCTCTTGCCGGGTGACGTCGCCGAATGGCTCGCCGAGCAAACGAAGGCGATATAGAAAAATTTCAAATGGTGTCAAAGATGGTTTTAACCGTCTTTGCGTCCCGAAACGCCGAGATGTCCTTTGGTGTTTGGGTGAAAATCCGCGCCTTCAACCTGTTGTGATTGATCGTTAGCATGTTGTGGCGGAGATCGCCGCCCAATCCCTTGAAGTGAAAATCCTTCTGCCGTCTAGTGCGAGGCGTTGAGCCACCTGGCGGAGAGAAACCCTTGCCTTTCGACCAAAACCCATCGCCGGAGATAAAGACGACACCCTATGAGCTGGCGATCATCGGCGGTGGTATCGGCGGGTGTATGCTGGCGGCGGCGATGGCGCATAATGGCGTCAAGGTGATTGTGCTGGAGGCTGGCGTTCACCCGAAATTCGCCATCGGTGAATCGATGATTTTGGAAACATCCGAGATTATGCGCTCCCTCGCGCTCGTCTTTGATGTGCCGGAATTAGAATATTTCAGTGCGGAGCATTTTACCCCCATCATTGGCGGCACCCATGGGGTAAAGCGGCATTTTAGCTATATGCCCCACCGCGAAGGATCGGCGGCGAAGCCCGAAGACATCGTGCAAGCGATCATCCCTGAGCGGCCCTATGGCCATGAATTACATATTTATCGCCAAGACAGCGATTACTACTACGCGAATATCGCCGTGAAATACGGGGCATGCGTACGACAGAATACGCCGGTTATTGATGTCGATGTCACCGAAAGCGGTGTCAACATTGAAACCCGCGATGGCGATATTGTGAAAGCCGATTACGTTGTTGACGCGGGCGGGTTTCGCTCCCTCCTGGCGCAAAAACACGATGTACGGCGGACGGATTTACAAACCCATACCCGCGGTCTTTTCACCCATATGACGGGGGTGCGCTCCCTCCATGAACGGTCCCAATCGCCCGATGCGTTGGGGCTGCCTTATTCATTGGCTGAAGGCACGTTGCACCATATTTTTGATGGTGGGTGGCTATGGGTTATACCGTTCAACAACCATGCAGCGTCAACAAATGATCTGTGTAGCGTCGGGTTATTGTTGGACCCAAGGGTCCACGGGCCAACGCCAAACATCGATGCGGAAGAAGAGTTTCATCAGTTTATCGCGCGGTATCCGGATATCGCCACCCATTTAGAGGGCGCCAAAGCCGTTCGACAGTGGGTGAGGGCCGATCGGTTGCAATATACGTCGTCCCAAATCGCGGGGGACCGTTTCTGTTTATTGGGGCACGCTGCCGGGTTCATTGACCCTTTGTTCTCAAAAGGTCTTTATACGACACTCGCCTCTGTCCTCTCCTTTGGGCGCACCTTCTTAGCGGCGCGAGAGGCTGGCGATTTCTCTCGCGAGCGTTTCCTGCCCGTCGAAGAACAAACCCTGCGCTATGTGCGGTCAAATGACCGGCTTGTTGCTAATGCCATTAAGAGCTTCAGCCATGGCGGATTGTGGCGCGTTTATTCGGTCATCTGGATTCTGGGCGCCTATCTGGAGCTTGTGCGGTTGACGGGGTATCGTCAATCAATCTTGAAGCATTGTACGCACCCAGAAGAGCGGCTCGCCTATCCAGCGCCGGCGTTGAGCCTTGTCGGCGGCGGTTATGAGGCGTTTGAAAACCTCGCCAATGACATCGATGCGCAAATCGAAGCCCTCGACATGGACGACACTGCGGCGGTCGAAACCGCCATTGAAGATATCCGTGAACGCCTATTGTCCGAACGCTGGATTCCCCATGGCCATCGGGCGATCGCCCGCGGGGCGCGCCACCTGCCGAAGCATAAATTCACCTGGCGTTTGTTCATGAATGAGGGGGGGATCTTGGGTCGCCCTGATTTCAAAAAGCACTTTTTCGGCGACACCAATTTGCTAGCGCTCGCCATCTTCATGGTGAAGGAGCGGTGGCGCTACTCAAAAGCGGTTATCGCCCGGCGTCATCGGCGCGGGCGACAACAGGCGATTTGATCAAAATCGTGAGAAATAACACCCGTTTAGTGTTCTCGTGCCCCGTTTTTTTGGGGTCTGTCTTGAATGTGATCCCTGGCGCCATAGGAATTTGATCTCGATCTTGTCATATGCGGACTGACGAATATGAACGAATTCAGCTTTGAGAGGGCAGCATGAAAGCAATCCATATCCTTGCGCGGTGTATAGCGTCAGCCTTGGTGATGATTTCCATCGCATCGGCGCAGGCCAAGCTAGAGGTGTTCAACAACGCCGATGACCAGAGCGAGCGGGTTGTCGACCACAGCGCTTGGGATGCGTTTTTATCCACCTACGTTAAAACGAATGCGGATAATCGCACGGTGGTGGATTATGGCGCCGTGACAGATGCTGATAAAGCGGCGCTCAAGGCGTATCTCAACGCGCTACAGGCTGATGATCCGACGTCGCTGAACCTTGATGAGGGGTTTGTCTATTGGGTGAATTTCTACAACGCCCTGACAGTCGATATCATCTTGGACAATTATCCCCTAAAGAGCATCCGCAATATCCGCTCTGGGTTGCGGGCCGGCCCATGGCAGCGGTCGATCGCTGAGGTGAACGGCGTCACCATCACCCTTGATAATATCGAACACGGAATTTTACGGGCGTTCTGGGATGACAATCGAGTTCACTATGCGGTCAATTGCGCCTCTGTGGGGTGTCCGAACTTGTTGAACCGGGCGTTCACCTCCGCCGACCTTGATGAAACCCTCGATGCGGCGGCGAAAGATTACGTCAATCACCCGCGCGGGTTTATGGTCGACAATCGAGGCCGCACAACAGCCTCTTCAATCTACAATTGGTTCAAAGTCGACTTTGGCGGCGACGACGAGGGCGTGATCGAACACCTCTTGGAGTACGCCAACCCTGAAACGGCCGCGAAGCTTGAAGGCCTGAAGAAAATAGACCGGTATTTCTACGACTGGAATCTCAACGACGTTGAGAAGTAAACGTAGAGAAGTAAACCGGCGTTCTAAAAGACGGTGATTGCGCCCGGTCGTTTTGCGCGGCCGGGCGCTTTTTATTGCGCCGCCGCTGCTGCAGATGGAACGGTCTCTTGCCGGGGGGCTGTTTGTGGTGGATGGGCGCCAGAACCTAGTCGAATTAGTCCGACCTTTGGATGGCCGGGGTGCTCGATAGCGGTCATTGAGACTTTCAATCGAGCATCGGCTAAGCATTACTCTGCGCAATCTCTAGTCATTGGATGATAAAACTGAAAAATAGAGAATGCGAGTGCGATTTGGGACACAAGCGCGCAATTCAGACGAGTCAGATATTTCACGTTTCCAAACTACAGGTGGTTCCTGACCGAAAAAAACAGGCCAGATATGCCGATGGGGATCAGTCAACAAATGTGACCAATTTTTCCGTAGACTTCCTTACTTTTGGCATTGGCAAAAGCCAATCGCCAGTAGGATCGCGATATCCCAACGGCATCAGGACGACCGAACGCAGGCCTTTTGCGCGCAGGCCCAAAATCTCATCTACTGCCGCCGGATCAAATCCCTCCATTGGTGTCGAATCTACCTCCTGTTCTGCAGCTGCAATTAGCCCGACACCGAGTGCAATGTAGGCCTGCCGAGCCGCATGGGAATGATTCACTTCTGGATCGCGCGGTACATAGAGCGTTTTCAGGTTTCCGTAATACTGGTCGATCAACGGCGAGTTTCCACGTTCTTTCTTATTTAACTCGGCGACTTCATCGATGCGCGTGTCGGTGTAGTTATCCCAGGCGGCGAACACTAATAGATGCGATCCGTCCGTGATTTGTGCTTGATCATTAGCCGCCTTGCGGATTTGACTGCGTATCGCAGAATTGGTGACAACAAACAGCTCAAACGGTTGGGTTCCGCTTGAGGTTGGCGCCATACGGATCGCATTGACGATCGCATCGACTTTCTCTTTTTGTACTGACTTATCTGCATCCATTTTCTTAGTCGCATAGCGCCAATTCATCAGTTCAAGCAGCGTTTTTTTTGTCATCTTCATTTCCTATTCGTTTTCTCACGCAACAATGGATACCGCGCCCCATCGCTGCACTTTTTGAAAGACAACCTATTGATCAAGAAACCATTCTTTTGAGCGCCATATCGTGCTTGTCGACAAGCTGATGTTTCAACGCACCAAGGACATGTGCGCTAAGTGCGATGTAGATCAGATATTGAAATACGTATTTGTGAAACAAACCCCAAATAATATAGCTTTGGCTTTCCGGTAAAAACGGTTCAAACTTGATGGTGAAGAAAAATGTCGGATAGCCGTGAAGACTGGTCATGACGTAACCGGTAATTGGCACTGCAATCAGCAATCCGTAAAGCAATAGATGCGCCCTATGAGCAAGCTTTCGCTCCATCGGTTTTAAAGATGCATCAAGTTCCGGGCGTTTAGACAACCTGTTCCAAACAAGACGTGCTATCACAAGCCCGAAAATAATCAGCCCTATGGTTTTGTGGACAACATTGTATTCCGTGCGATACCACACATTTTCAGGGATCATTGAACTGAATATTCCCGTCGGTATCATGAATATAAACAGCAACGCAGTGGCCCAATGCAGCACCCTAGAGATACGCCCATATCGGTGCGTTTCGTTTCGGTTGGGCAATTGCAATATCTTCCCATGACGAAATTGACGCGCTGCTACGATCAGCAGCACGCATCCGCCTAAAAATGCAACGCCTACCTGCCCCCAAAGTAACATTGGTTTAATCGCGTCCATCGGAACTTGGAATGGCTTGGGGTTCTCCAGCACTCCAGTGGCGACGACCCAGACAAACCAACCAACAATGCCAAAACATGAAGCCGCCGCCAGTATCGTGCCAGTAGCGCGCAATTTGGGGGAGGCATGGTTCAACAAGACGGAAATTCCAAACGCCAAGGTTACGATCGCCAGCGCGATCATGCTTTCAAAATGCGGCAACCATCCGTCAGGCGTTGGAGAACCAGTATCAGCGGCTAAGCTCGCTGGCGTTATCGCGACCAGGACAATGAAAACGACTGAAAATTTCCTCAAAAATGCCACTACCTAAGCTCCCAGAAAAAATTTGGGCATCACCCCCCAAATTCATTATTGACGTTTCGTAGATAAATGGAGTTGAATATCCCAACAATACGGATATTTTTCAGAAGTGAATTGCAAAAATAGCAATAATAGGCTGACCATTAAGCGATAAGGCGGCTGCCATGGACAAGATACGAGCGCTGGAATGCTTTATCGCGGTGGCGAAACTGCAGAGCTTTTCTGCGGCGGCAAAAAGTCTGGGCATCGACGCATCTTCAATATCGAGACGCATCCAAGAACTGGAAACGAGCTTGGACACCGTTCTGATTCATCGAACGACACGTGTCGTGAAACTGACAGAGCTTGGCGAACTTTATCTTGAAAACATTCGTCCAATCGTAACTGCACTCGCGCATGCTGACGACCGCGTTAGAGATCGGCCTGATGCGCCGGCCGGTACTGTCCGACTCACCGTTTCGCCAGGCTATGGTGAAGTCTGCGTAATGCCGACGTTACGGAAGCTGAAGGCGATCCATCAAGATTTGGTATTCGATATTGAGATGACAGATCAGGTCTTTAGTCTGGATGCAACTGATATCGACATCGCTATCAGAGCTACCGCCTCTCCGCCCGAACGCTCAATCGCCCGCAAACTATCGAATAATGAGTTTATCCTTGTGGGGTCTACGGACTATCTTGCGCGGTATGGACGACCGAAGTGTTTAGACGATCTGCAAGCCCACAGAACGCTCAATTATCGGCGACCGAACGGAATCTTATACTGGCAAGCGAAACGCAGTGACGGATGGGTGGAGGTTTCAAACCCGCCAAGCTTTGTCAGCAATATGGGAAGCTTGTTGGTGGATGAGGCCGTATCTGGCTCAGGGCTCGCCCTGGTCCCAGATTGGGGTGTGAACAATGAATTGGAAACGGGGCAGCTTGAACGATTGCCTCTCAACGACGCCACGTTGCATATCTCCAGAAATTTCAACTCTGGAATTTATCTTCTTTATCATCGCCCGAAATACACACTAACGAAAATTCAAACGGTGGTCGATTTTCTTATCAATGAACTCTCCTAAGTCGGTTTTGAGCCTGTCCGAAGACGCTCGCTGAGATCAATTGTATATAAACTTGGGCCCAACTTCAGTCACCACTTTCCAACCAAACATCCGCCCTCCCGTCTCCATCGCCTTGGGGGAGGATCGCGGATATACTTCCCAGATGAGTGATTCCCCTTCATCCTCCTCGATCTCTTGGCCTGTGCGTGCGCCGTTTGTGCAGACCCGTCGCGCGAGCGAAGAGGATATCGATGACTTTGGCCATGTGAATAATCTGCGCTATATCCACTGGGCGATGGAGACGGCGTGGGCCCATTCGGGGGTCCTTGGTCTCGCCTTTTCGGATTATGAGCGTCTTGGCGTTGGCTGTGTTGTGTGGCGGCACGAATTTGAGTACGCCGCGCCGGTCCTCCTGGGGGATCTTGTCGATTGCGCCACTTGGATCGCCGGCACCGATAAGCGCGTTCGGTTGACACGAGCGTTTGAGATGCGCCGCGCTGATAAGCTTGTCTTCCGTGGGCGCACGGTGTTTGTCACGATCGATATGAAAACCGGAAAACCGGCGCGCATGCCAAAGGCATTCATCGACGCCTATCAGGCGGCGGAGCCGGCCCCTGGCGCGGCGCAACCAGAGAAATAAAACGAGTGCATAAAAATAAGGACGTTCCCTATGCCTTCTTTTGATATTGTGTCAGAGCTTGACCTCGCCGAAGCGCAAAACGCGGTTGATAATGTCATGCGCGAAATCACGACCCGCTTCGATTTCAAAGGCTCGAAATCAACCGTGGAGATGAAGGACGGCGTGTTGACCATCAACGCCGATGACGATCTGAAGCTGCGCCAGATGCAGGAGATCATCCAGGGCAACATGCAAAAACGTGGTATTGAACCGGGGTCCCTCGATTATCAAAAGGAAGAGCCGGCGGCGGGCCAATCGGTCCGGCAGAATGTTCTTTTGAAGCAGGGCATTGATAAAGACCTCGCCAAAAAGATCGTGAAAGAAATCAAAGGCGGAAAGTTTAAGGTGCAAGCGGCGATCCAGGGCGAGGAAGTCCGCATCACGGGCAAGAAGCGCGATGACCTTCAGGAGGTGATCGCCTTCGTGAAGGGCCTGAAATTGGAGCAGCCGCTGCAATACAAAAATTTCCGCGATTGATGGCAGGCGCGGGGCGGCGGCGGGTCGTCTCTCGCCATGATCAACAAGTATGTATAACTATAGACAATGTAACGTATTATAGACGTTTCAAAGCGCTTTCGCATTCCCGATGGCGTCCAATGGCGCGAGTTCATTTGTGGATTGCGCGGTATCGGGTATGCAGAAAGGAACAAGCGTTTAGTGGCGCAATAATTTGAGAGTGGGTCAAAAGGAGGCCGCGGAGCATGTCGGATCTTGATGAAGGAATGTTGGAAATTATCGCCAACCATGCCGTTGGCCTGACCACGCCGCCGACCCGCGAAACGACCATCGCCGATCTTGGCATCGATTCTTTTTCCGTTGTGGAAATCGTCTACGAGATCGAAGAAAAGCTTGGCATCGAGGTGCCGTTCAACGCCAATGAAAATCCCTTTGGTGATATGAAAAATGTGGGCGACCTCATCGATGCGGTGAAGGCGTTGGCGGACACCGCTTAACTCACCGCCTAGTCGGCGCTTAACGGGCCCCAATTCCCCTCCCGCATTGCGGCAAATAGTATTGATGGCCCAACGGGGTTTTTCCTAACCGACAACCTAGATTCTGCAGAATTTTTTGCGGCGCGACGGGCACCTGGAACTGTTGTCGGTTTCAATTTTTCAGAAGATGCTATAAGACAACTAACTGACGCGGGTGCTACATTTGGACCAATCCCTCGTGGTCAGGTCGCTGCGCCAGGGAACGAATTTTTCATTCCGCCCGATGCATTTGATTTGTTTAACGAACTGCGCTCGAGTGGTTCTATTACTGTAAATCCGAATTAAAAATGTATACAGAGCAGCATATAAAGATTGTAGACAAACCTGAAGAATTTGTCCGTTTGCATCCGGAGATGTTCCTTCCGCTTGGGAAGAAAGATTCTGTCTTGTTAGCGACCAGAGTAGCTGAGGCTGCTCTGTTCCTTGGATCTGCTAATGTAACTATTCATCGATCTGGCCATTGGATGATTGTAGTTTCTGATTTTGATTGGACAGAGTTAGATCAACGAGATGCTTTTAGTGGCATTTTGCCGTTTCCGGAAGCCGGTGCAAACTCATGTAGACCAGAGTTTGTGATTTTCGTTTTTAGTTCGTGTGTTTGTTTTAAGCGTGCCAACAAGCAGTTTGTTTTAGTTAAGGGTGACGAAGAGTTAGAATCTGAAATTCAGTCAGCAATGGATTTTGATGAAAAAACTGTCTTGGCATTCAAATTGTAGTGTTATGCGGATAAGGAAGACGAGACAAACAGGACATAAAATATGGCGCGCGACGGGCGCAGAGTTGTTGTCACCGGTCTCGGCGCTTTTTGTGCGAGCGGGGACAATGTCGCCAGCTTTTGGGAAAATGCCGTTAACGGACGATGCGCCATTGAGACCCAAACCATCAGCGGCGGTGAAGGCCTAGAGATCACTCTGCCGGTGGCGGCGGTCTCAGGGCGCGAGCAAAAATTCGACGGATTCGCGAAAGAGCTGGGCCGCGCTGACCCGTTCACCCGCTTTGCCGCCCAAGCCGCTGATGAAGCCCTTCGCGATTCAGGGCTTGAGATTGACGACGCCCTAGCGCCCCGCATGGCGACCATCATCGGCACGGGGATCGGCGGTCAATTGGCCATGGATACGGCGTATATCGCGATGTTGACGAAGGGGCGGCGCGCCCATCCCCTCACCATTTTGAAAACCATTCCTAATGCAGCGGCCAGTCAGATCTCTATTCGCGCCGGCGCCCGCGGGCCCGCCTTTGCGGTTTCCAGCGCCTGCGCGTCTGGCGCCCACGCCATTGGGGTCTGTGCGGATCTTATCCGGTCCGGCGCGGCGGATGCCGGTTTCGCCGGGGCCAGTGAAATGGTCCTCACCTTCGGCGCTTTAGAAGCATGGAACGCCATGCATATCCTTTCCGATGATGTCTGCCGGCCGTTCTCAAAGAACCGGCGCGGGCTGGTGATCGGCGAGGGGGCGGGCGTCCTCATTCTGGAGGCGTATGAGCACGCAAAAGCGCGGGGCGCCAAGATCCATGCGGAGATTGTCGGCTTTGGCATGAACGCCGATGGCAAAGATATGATCAATCCCGCCATGGAAGGCGCCCGCGACGCCATGACGATGGCGTTGCGCGACACGCCAAATGTTGATCCGGAGGCGGTTTACATCAACGCCCATGGCACGGGGACGCTCAAAAACGATCCGACGGAAACCGAGGCCATCAAAGCGGTCTTTGGCGCTGATGCGGCGAAGCTCGCCATCTCATCGACGAAGTCCATCCATGGGCACCTTTTGGGGGCCGCTGGCGGGGTGGAGGCGGTGATGAGCATCATGGCGATGAACAACAATATTGTTCCGCCAACGGTGAATTTTGATGAGCCGGACCCGGCTTGCGATCTTGATATCACGCCCAACACAGCAAAAGAGCGCCGGATTGACCTGGCGCTCTCTAATTCATTTGCATTTGGCGGGTTGAACGCCGTTCTGGCGTTCGCACCCGTCTAAAAGAATGTGCGTTAGGCGGCGACTTTTTTCATCGGCGCAAAGCCATGAACGCGCACGCGCATTTCGTTGAAAAGCCCAATCATGATCGTGATGCCGAGATACCGCACAAAATAGACGCCAAGATCGTCCACCAAGGTCTCGCCAAGGGCGGCGATCGACGCGACGACCGTTTCAACGCCAGCGCCCGCCAGGGATTGCGCCGTCAGCGGCCAAACGATTTTGTCGATCATCAGCGCCAGAAAGCCAAGCGCCCAAATTGAGTTTTTGGGCGCAAACAACATGGCGAGTAAGAACGAAATAGCGGCGGCGCGGGGCAAGTCGGCGCTCGTAAATCCTAGACTAAAAATATATGTCAGATCTTCCATGATCCGCTCTCCAATGATGCGGTTGTCTTCTGATGAGGGGACAACCCCTCAGAACTGTCTCAATGTAGGAATTAACGCCTGACTAAGGTTAAGGCGGGGTAAAAACGACGGTAAAAAATGGGAGAGTTTTCAGCCGATCAATCCCGCCCTCCCATCGCAAGTTTCGGGTGGCGACGGGCGCGTCGGCGCGCCAAAGTAAGCCCATGACCGAAATATCGCCATTTCATCAAAATTCCGCTCGCGAGATGATCGCCCACACGGCCCGCCTTGACGGCTATGAGCCCGTGGCGCGCGCGATCGACTTTCTTGTCGAGAACTTCGAACACGCCCCAGATCTGGACGCCGTCGCGCGCCATGTCGCCATGAGCCCCGATCATTTTCAAAGGGTCTTCAAGGCAGGGGCCGGCGTCTCGCCAAAACGTTTTTTGCAGCATCTAGCCGCTCAGGAGGCGCGCCGCGCCCTAGAAGATGGCGCCCCCGTGATGGAAGCGGCGTTCGCCGCAGGCCTGTCGGGATCGTCGCGGCTCCACGATTTGATCCTCAACGCCGAGGCGATGACCCCAGGCGCCGTGCGGCGCAAAGGCGCCGGGGAGGTGATCCGCTATGCCCATGCGCCAAGCCCTTTCGGCGAGGCGCTTATCGGGGCCACGGATAAAGGGATTTGCTGGTTAAGTTTCGCCGATGACCCCGCCTCTGGCGGGCGCGCCGAAGCGGAAATGCGCGCTGATTGGCAGGCGGCCGACTTCATCGAAGACCAGGCATTCGTTGCGCCATTGGCGCGGGCTGCGTTTGCGTTTGCGCAAGGGACCCAAGGCGGCGCAACCGTGAACAGCGAGTCTGGGGCGCCGCCCCTGGAAAGCCCCTTGCGGCTCCATGTGAAGGGGACGAACTTTCAACTGAAGGTTTGGCGGGCGCTCCTTCGCATCCCCTTTGGCGGGGCCTGCACCTATGGCGATCTCGCCAAAGCCATTGATGCGCCGAAGGCCTCGCGCGCCGTGGGCGCTGCGGTGGGGGCGAATCTGATCTCGCTCGTTATTCCCTGCCACAGGGTGATCTTAGCCTCGGGCGTTATTCACAATTATCGCTGGGGCGCGCCGCGCAAAAAGGCTCTTCTCGCCATGGAAAGCGCGCTTCTGCAGCCATAACGCCGGTTCGCCCGTCGACCGCCACGGGCCGCTCGTTCCGGGCGCGCATTGCAACACTCGTCGGGATAGTTATATATCCGCGAACTCAAGCGCGCGCGCCTCGTGAACGGGGCGAGGGGCGGCTTTCTAACTATAAATTCAACCCTTTGGCTGCTGGCGTGCTGATCAGGCGCGCCGCTCGCGCCGAACGGATCAGGAGGTCCTTTAGATGTTCATCTCCCCCGCCTATGCGCAAGGCGCTGCGGACCCGGCTGCGAACCCGCTTTTGCAGCTTGCCCCGTTCATTTTTATCTTTGTGATCTTCTATTTCCTTTTGATCCGCCCCCAGAACCAGGCGCGCAAAAAACATGCGGATATGATCGCCGCCGTGCGCAGAGGCGATAAGGTCGTCACCGCTGGCGGGCTCGTCGGCAAAGTCACCAAGGTGTTGAGCGACGACGAGATCATGGTGGAAATCGCCGATGGCGTCGCCGTAAAGGTCGTCAAAGCGACCCTGAGCAATGTTCTTACAAAACCAGAGCCGGCGGCGAACGACGCCTGATTTCCCTGCGATCAAGAGGCGGCCGGGGTTACGGAACATCGGCCGAATGCTTTCATGCTTCAATTTAAACCTTGGCAGACCGCGCTGATCATTGGGCTGATCGTGATCGCCGGATTGTTCGCCCTCCCCAATGCGTTGCCAGCCGGGGCTCTAAACAATGCGCCCGGCTTTGTGCCGAAGAACCAGATTAATCTCGGCCTTGATTTGCAAGGCGGTTCTTATTTGCTTTTGCAGGTCGATACCGAAGAACTCATCGACAATAAGTTCACCAATCTGCGGACAGATATTCAAAGGACCCTGCGTCCGGTCGGCAACCGCGAACGCATTGTGGTCCGCGGCAGGCCAAGCTTTAACGCCGACGAAGATGTGATGACGGTGCGCGTTCGCGATGAGGCGCAAGTGGACGAGGCGGTGGATCGGATCCGCGATGTTTTAAACCGCGGCGGTTTGATCGGCGGGAATGGTCCCTTGCGCCCTTACCAAGTTTCGGCGACGGGAGCGCGCATCGAAATTCGGATGACGGATGAGGCCCAGCAGTATTTTATTCGCGAAGCTGTTGGCGACTCTATTGAGGTCGTCCGCCGTCGTATCGACCCGGCAGGCAACAAGGAAGTCTCCATTCAGCCCCAAGGGGATGACCGCATCGTCTTGCAGGCGCCGGGGGATAATGATCCTGAGCGCTTAAAAGAAATTATCACCGGCGACGGTCAGTTGACCTTCCATGCTGTTGATACGAGCACGGACCCCCAAGACGCAGAGGCGGGATTGCTGCCGCCGGAGCGCATTGTCGTGCCGATGACCGAACAGGAAGGACAATTTGGCGGGTCGCTTGTTCTTGTTGAAGATCCGGTGATCACTGGGGATATGGTGCAAAGCGCCTCAGCGGGCGTGAATAGCGACAGCGGCGGCTTTCAGATTAATTTTGCTTTTGACAATCGCGGCGCCCGCGCCTTTGGCGAGTTCACGCGCGCTAATATCGGGTTCCCCTTTGCGATTGTCCTCGATAACGAGATCATCTCCGCGCCCACCATCCAATCCGCTATCACCGGCGGGCAGGGTCGCATCACAGGTCAGTTTTCCGCCCAAGAAGCGCAGCGCATTGCGACCTTGATCCGCGCGGGCGCTTTGCCAGCGAGCCTTACCACCATTGAACAGCGCTCCGTCGGCGCGGAGTTGGGCAAGGACTCGATTGAAGCCGGCAGCCGCGCCTTCATCATCGGCTTTATCGGCGTCATCATTTATATGGTGCTGTCCTATGGCCGGTTCGGCGTTTACGCCAATATCGCGCTGATCGCGAATATGATTTTGATCGTTGGCGCCCTGACATTATTCGGCTCAACCCTGACCTTGCCAGGCATCGCCGGCATCGTGTTGACCATCGGCATGGCGGTGGACGCCAATGTGCTGATCTTTGAACGTATCCGCGAAGAGCTGTTAGCCGGCAAGCCGCCGGTCAAATCGGTGGAGCAGGGGTTCTTAAACGCGAAATCAGCTATCTTCGATGCGAACGTCACCACGTTTGCGGCGGCGTTTTTGATGTTCCTCCTCGGCGCCGGCCCGGTTCGGGGGTTTGCGATCACTCTGATGATCGGTGTGGTCACGTCGGTTTTCACTGCTTTTGTTCTTACCCGTCTGATGGCGGGTGGTTGGGTCCTATCGACACGGCCCAAAACTCTCAAAGTCTAACGGAGCGACATCCATGGCCCTTATCAAACTCGTTCCCGACCAGACGAAAATTCCCTTCACCAGCTGGCGCATGATCGCGATTGCGATCTCGGGCGCGTTGGTCCTTGGCGCCATTGGCGCGGTGTTCGCGCTTGGCTTTAATTTCGGCGTCGATTTTCGCGGCGGCGTTACGGTGGAAGTCAGCGACAATGAGCCCATAGATCTTGGTGCGGTGCGCAGCGCCGTCAATGATTTGGGGCTCGGCGGCGTCAGGGTGCAAGAAATTCAGGACTTCGCTGGGGCCGAGCCGGCGGTCGTGGTTTTTGTGCCGCGCCAGGTTGTCGAAGATCCGGCGGAGGCGGAAACGGCTCAGCAAGCGGCGTCTCAATCCGTACAGGAAACATTGCGCACCTTATTGGGCGATGGCATGGATATCAGAAAGGTCGATGTTGTCGGGCCGACAGTGTCAGGTGAATTGATCCGTACCGGCGTCATGGCCGTCACCCTCGCGATCGGCTTGATGCTCGTTTACATTTGGTTCCGGTTCGAATGGCAATTTTCGGTCGGCGCGATCCTCGCTCTTGTGCATGACGTCGTCATCACCCTCGGGATGTTCGCGGTGACCCGGTTGGAATTCAACCTTGCGATCATCGCGGCGATCCTGACCATTGTCGGCTACTCCATGAACGATACCGTCGTCGTCTACGACCGCGTGCGGGAAAATTTGCGCAAGTTCAAAAAGCTGTCGTTGAGCGAGCTTCTTGATCTTTCCATCAATGAGACCCTGTCCCGGACCGTGATGACCTCCTTAACGACGTTGATCGCCCTCGGGGCGCTCTTCATCCTGGGCGGCGACGTGCTGCGGGGGTTCACCTTCGCCATGATTTGGGGCGTCTTGATCGGGACCTATTCGTCGATTTTTGTCGCCTCGCCGCTGCTCCTGGCGACGGGCGTGAAGCGGGATTGGTCCGGCGTTGGCGCTGGCGCGCCTGCGCCAACGGGGCCGAGTGGCCAGGCGGCCTAAGCCGCCGACATTGAAATGGGGCTGCGAAATGGGGCTGCGCCACCAGGTTGAGCCTCGTTTTTGAAGGGCGTTCACCCCAATCTGGGGAATAAATCCGCTTCTTGGTGAACCAAAAAGTTAGCTTTCGCCCGTCTTGCGCAGAGTTTGGTTAACTCTTATCGTCCCTAATGTCCGGTGAGTAACGGAGGGGCGATATGGTTCGGCGACAGTTGAAATTCGCTGCGAAAGCAGCGGGTATTGTTGCATCAATGGTGACGGCTTCCAGCGCTTGGGCTGGCCAGGAAGCAAAATGTGCGGCGCAGTATTCTCTTGAAGAGCAAGTCATCTTGGAATGGGCGGCCCTTGGCGGCGATCCCCATGCCCAATTTGCGGTGGCGCAATGCGCTATGCCCAAGGGTGAGAAAAAATTTAGCGACGCGGAAAAAACTTTTGCCGTTAAATGGTTAACGCTGGCCGCTTGCGATATTCGCGGCTCAGACTTCATCGAAGAACGCGACCAGGCGACCCGCAGATTGCGCGAGCAGGGCGATTTATCTTTCCGTCGCTTTGGCGGCATGCAGGAGGGCGAGAAACTCTCCCGCCGCGAAAAGAAGTTTCAGGAATACCGGACGGAGAAAGCCTCGCGCCTCCTCTCCCGTTTTGATCGCTTGGAAAAGATCGTTAGCGATGAAGAACGCGAAAAAGGCAAAATGGCCCTTGCCGATGATTTGGCGCGCCTCGGGCCCGCCGGTCTTTTGCGCTTGAGCAGCTTGTCATCCTGTCCAGATTTTAATGCGTCAACGACATTTGCAGCGGCGACGTGGCAGGCCGCCGCCGACGCCTGGACGCGTTATGATCTGGCGGGCGCCTATGGCGACAGCAGCCGCGCTGATTGGTCGATCACCGGAGAAGCTGAGAAAAAGGCCGCCGCGCTTTCGCGGACGGAGAAGCGCACGGCCGACTATGAGTTGGCGGCGTTGACGAAGGCAGACCCGATGAATATCGCCCGCCTCGAAGAAAAGGCGGCGCTGGGCGATCTTCAGTACCTCACCCAAATTCGCGCCAAGACCGTGTCCCATGAAGCGCCGTTAGAAACGAGCCTCGGTGGATCAGCGGTGACCGTGGCGGCGCAATACGCGCTAGAATCCCTCGGGTACATGACCTTCGAGAACGGCCCTGACAACGATTACGGCCCAGCCACCATCGCGGCGGCCGCCCGCGCCCAGGAAGGGTATGGGCGCCCGGCGACGCGTTGGCTCTCCCACCTTGATGTGCGCGATATGGTTTGTGACGCGGCGACAAACGCGGACGATCCGGTCTCTTACTATCATTTGGGTCTGATGTTCTCCCAAGGCTGGGGGTACCCAACGGATCTGGTCAAAGCGCGTTTCGCCATTGATCAGGCTGAGACGATTTTGAAAAAGCGCCTCAGAAACAGCAGCAAACTCCCGGAGTGGAAGCAGGGCGCTTATCCTGTATTCCAGGATCAAATCCGCGATGCGCAGAAGAACATCAGCGCTTCCTGGGAAGCGCTGCCGGATCGGGAAAAGAAGGCCTATGAAGGTCGTCTGTCTAAAGAAAATATCTGCGGCTAACGTGGCCGTCCCACAGTGAATAAGTCGCCGGTGTAAAACGCACACCGGCGACTTTTTTTATCCCAATATTAAAAAATGAAATCGTCCGCCGTGAATTCGGCGATCGTTGTGTTCTGCACGGTAATGGTATCGCCGTTTCCAAAATCGAAGACCACATTTGCGCCGACTTCGCTAGCGACAGCCATCACTTCTGAGAACTCATCGAAGTCGCTGTCAAAATCGTCAAGTTGAATAACGTCTTCGGATCCGCCGACAGTAAAGTCCGTCAGCGTATCATTGCCGTGACCGCGCTGAAATATGATGAAGTCATCACCGACGCCGCCTTCGATCGAGTCATCTCCAGCGCCGCCGATGATTGTGTCATCGCCGCTACGGGCGTTAATGAGATCATCGCCAAAGCCGCCATCGATAAAGTCACCACCGCTAAACGTATCGATGATGTCACCGCCGCCGCCGCCGTCGATGAAAGAGGAACTGCTTAAGGAGACGATGCGGTCCCCAAAATTCGAGCCGATCACACTCTCAACATTCGTAATCGTATCTTCTGTGAAGCCCCCGGTATAGACGCCCCCGACAATCTCGCCGCCCGTTCGACCGGTGCCGTTAATGAGGTTGATGTTGACGCCCCCGGTACGATCGGAATAGTCGACGATATCAAATTGTCCGTCGCCGCCGTCGAGGGTGTCAAACCCGGTGCCGCCATTGAGGAGGTCATTCCCGGCGCCACCTTCCAAGGTGTCTGATGAGGCGCCCCCAAACAGCTCGTCACTGCCGTTGAGGCCGGAAATGCGATCAGCGCCGCCGCCGCCCATAATGTCATTGCTGCTATTGTCACCCACCAGGCGATCACCAAAATTCGAACCGGTGATATGCTCGATGTTCACCAGAGTGTCTTCCGTGAAACCACCGCTGTAACCGCCGCCACCGTTCAGGAATCCGCCGGTGTCACCTGTCCCATTGAACAGGTTGATGTTTACGCCGCCATCGCGGTCCGAATAATCGGCGACGTCGCCGCCGCCGCCGCCATCAAGGGTGTCAAACCCGGTGCCACCATTTAGGGTGTCATTGCCTGCGCCGCCTTCTAACATATCAGTGGCGCCGCCACCGAACAGCTGATCGTTTCCACTGAGGCCACTGATGCGATCATTCCCTGTTTCTCCGCGAATGATGTTGTCCTCGCTAGTGCCAATAAGACGATCGCTGAAATTTGAGCCGATGATGTTCTCAACATCTGTGATTTCATCTTCTACCGCGCCACCTTGGTAAAAACCGCCGCCATTGAGGAAACCGCCGCTTTGGGCTTCGCCTGAGATGAGGTTCACGCTAACGCCGCCGATTTGATCGCGATAATCCACGGTGTCGATACCATCGCCGCCGTCTAGGGTATCATTCCCGGCGCCGCCGTTCAGGATGTCGTCGCCAGTTTGACCTAGGATATTGTCGTCGCCGCCGCGCCCGATGAGCAAATCATCGCCACCAACGGTCGTTCCTACAAAGAAAAACGATTCGCCAAGGATAACGTCATCCGTATCGGTGCCATGGACAGTATCATCACCCGCAGCGACCGCGGCGCTGGATCCCCCACTTGCAACGTCTCCGACCACTAAAGCGCCCACGCCGGCTGATGTATCAGTATTGCGAAAATCAAAAAAATCATCCCCCGCGCTTAAAGACCCGCCGTTGTCTACGCTAAGCGCGTCCCCGACAAACGCTGCATTGTCGCCAAACGCTTCAGGCGTGAAGGTGTCGTCGCCACCAATGGCGCTGCCGCCGTTTTCGACGGTGCGAACATCACCGACGACGGCGCCGGCGCTTGCGGTGAATCTGTCGCCGCCGCCGATGGCGAACGCACCGTCGGCGACGTCCAGATAATCACCATACAGTTCGCTGGAATTGAGAGCGTTTGTTCCAATCGCGAAAAAATCGTCTCCCCCGAAGGAAACGCCGCTATTTGAAAGCAGGTTAGACCCATCACCGGCGACAACAAGGTCTATATCGTAGTCTTGAACTGTAAGGGAAAAAGTATCATCCCCCTGCAGAGCGGTTTGCCAATACTGAGAGTTCTGTTCTGCGGCTGTGCCGGAATCGATCCCAAAATCGTTGATATCGAGATTAAGGTTTGTAATTCGGACTTCCGCCCCCGTAGCGATGTCGCCGCCGCCAACATCAATACTTGTCGAGGTCACCGTGCCACCATTTGGTATAGCGCCCGAATATGTGAACCCAGAACCAGAAAAATTTAAGTCGTTAAAGTTTAACGCCAGAAACGTAAAACTCGATGTAAAGGGTAATCCTGCGGTGTCAAACGTTGTGAATTGGGTATCGTCGATTGCGAACGAACTGTTCAAAAAACGAAAACTGATATTGGCCATCGTCTCTCTCCTTTATCCATTTTGATGTCGCGTTCTGCGTATAGTATATATACAGAACATAATTTTGGCTGTTGACGAGTAATCCCATAAGGTGCCCGTCATCTATGACTGTATTGGATAAAAATTAGGGAGGGTGAGCGTAAAACCCGGCCAGCTGTGAGGGACCTCACAGGGGTGACGGAGAATTTTTGGTTCCTTAAACAAAAGAAAACCGCAGACTGGATGACCAGTCTGCGGTTACAGCGCATGGCGCCACTCAAGGTGTCGGGTGATGGGGAGGTTACGCCTTGGCGAGGTTCTCGTTCGCGAAGTCCCAGTTCACGAGGCTGTCGAGGAAGGTCGTGATGTAGGCTGGGCGCTTGTTTTGGAAATCCAGATAGTAGGCATGCTCCCAAACATCCATGGTGAGGAGAGGCGTGCAGTCTTTATCTGTGAGCGGTGTATCGGCGTTCGCCGTTTTGCGAATTTCAACCTTGCCGCCCTTAGCGACGAGCCACGCCCAGCCGGAGCCGAACTGGGTCGCGCCGGCTTTGGCGAATTCGTCTTTAAAACCGTCATAGCCGCCGAAGGCGGCGTTGATGGCGTCACCCACAGCGCCGGTCGGGGCGCCGCCGCCATTGGGCGCCATGGAATGCCAATAGAAGGTGTGGTTCCAAATTTGGGCGGCGTTGTTGAACAGACCTTGATCCTTGCCCGCCGCTTCATGGACGATCTCTTCCAGGGAGGCGTTGGCGAGGGGGCCGCCATCGATCAATTTGTTGGCGTTATCAACATAAGCCTGGTGATGTTTGCCGTAATGGAAATTCAGGGTCTCTTCTGAAATATGGGGCGCGAGGCCGTTACGCTCATATGGCAGGGGCGGAAGTGAAAGCGGCATGTCTAAATCCCTTATTTTTCATGCATTGATGCAAACTGACCTGTCGAGTAAACGCGCGCTGTGGATCAGGCAAGGCTGTTCACAGGAGGGGCGCGCCAAATCGCTTATCCTGCATACGTAACGGGCGGGCCCATCGGGTCAACATGACAATCTGACAGAACCGCCTAAGGCGATGGGATGTGATGGATAAAACGGAAGCAGATATCACCGCCAATACGGCCAGGGCCGCCAATACTGTGAGCGCCCCGCAGGCGGGCCCCGATCAATATTGCGAGGAGATGCTGGCGCGGGAGGATGAAGATTTCTCTCTCACCCTTCGATATGGGACGGCGCGCCATCAACCCGCCATGGCGGCGATCTTCGCGCTTGCCTTGGAGCTTCGGCGCATCCCATCGGTGGTGAAGGAGCCTCCTATCGGCGAGATCCGCCTGCAATGGTGGCGCGACGCCCTAGCCGCGGTCAGCGCGGATCACGGGCCGAAGGGGCATCCGGTCCTGCAGGCCCTGCAACGAGCAGGTTCGGGACAGGCGCGCCTAGTCGACGAGACATTCTTGCGGATTGTTGATGACGGTATCGATGCGCGCAGCCGGGTGCTCTATCCCGACCCCTTCGATGATGCAGCGGCCCTTGGCGCATACTACGCCGCCTCAGAAGGGTGGCTGCCCCGGCTCCTTGCTGCTGTGACCGGGGAGACCCCGAACGCGCACAGCCCGTGGGACCCAATCTTCGTTGATCTGAGCGCCGCCTATGGCCTCGCCCGTTGGGGACGCGGGCAGGCGCCCTATCTGCCGGCCGATACGATTATTGACGAAGCACGCCGCCGACGGCGGGCGGCTTTTGCCGCCGCCCACTCTATGCCGTCGCCCAATCCTTCAGCCTCTGTCCTGGCGTCGGTGCTATACCTTACCCTGGCGCCTGGATACGCAAAGCGCGCGGCTGACGCCGCCTGGCCCCTCGCCAAGCAGCTCGCGCTTTTTCGCGCTATGGTCCTCGGTCGTTTCTAGGGGTCTGCAGTTGCGGCCCCTTTCTTGCTAGGGTCCCAAGGGCGGCCATCTATGCGCTAAGATTGCAAAGGTCGACGATCGTTGAACGATTGGTGGTCAATCGTTGCGTGTTAACAGTAAACGTATACCGGGGTTTTCATCATGGCAGAAAAATCACCCAGCCAAACGCGCCTTTTGCTCGCGCAGTATCTTTTCGCGAATGGCGTCGATATCGAAACGCTTTATAAGGCGCTAGGCGCCGATCTCGCTGATTGCGACGCTGAAGCTGTTTCTCATATGGCGGGCATCATCGACGGCGTGACGCTGGCGACGACAAAAATCAAAGCGCATGGGATTGACGGCTGGGCGAAGCATCTCTCCTAGGCAATCCGAACCGGCGCTACCGATGTGATTAAAAACGGGCGCGCCCATGCGAAAAAAATCAATCACCATTCAAGGGCATCGCACCTCGATCGCCCTTGAACAGGCGTTTTGGGATGTGCTGGAGCGTCTCGCTTTGCAACATGACAAAAGCCTGCCGCAACTGATTGCGATGATTGACGAGGCGCGCCTGACTGCGGGCGCGCCTGGCAATCTTGCATCGGCCTTGCGGGTTTTCGCCCTTGAAAAAGCGCTGGCCGGGCACTTTGCTGGCAACGGCGCAAAGGCGAGCGACAGATCAGGAATTGGCGACGAGACCGATTGACGGGCGGCCAAGCACCAGCTGCGCGTAGAGCCTTGTAACTTCCTCCGCATAACCGCGCATCATGGGTTTGACCGCGTTGAAATGGTCAACTTCTGCGGCGATGGCGATAAGGTCTGCAAAGCGCTGGCGAACGGGGGAGCGTTCCGGATCGCTCCACCGGGCTAAGGCCCGCACCGTTTTCATCCGTATCCAGAACCGTCTTGCGCTTTTTAGGGTGTCCGCAACGTCAGGCGAGAGAATATTCGCGCGCGCCATGACATCAAGGGCGGTATCCACGTTTTCACTTTGCAGCGATGGTTGCGCCGCTGCATGGCGGTAGATCAAAGTACTGATAATCAGTTCGACATCGGTCAAGCCGCCCTCAATCTGATCAAGATCCCATAGACTGCTCGCCCGATCTCGGCGCAGGCGCTGGGCGCGGCTGCGGTCAATATCGCGCATCAGAATATCGGCCCGGCGCGGATAAGAGACGGCGGTCCGCAGTGCTTTCGTCGCCTCTTGATCCACCCCGGCGACTACCCTCGCTCGCGCGAAGGCGATATGATCGGAGGCGATGGCTTCTGATTGGATGAACGATTTTAGCTCGTTTGTTGTGGGGGCAAGGGCGCCGGCGACACCACCGGGGCGGCGAGAGACATCCGGGTTCATGGCGAAAAAATCGCTTCCCATGTCATGCACGAAATCAAGAAACGCGCGGGCGGTATTATCGGCTTCTTCGCGCGCCTCGGCTGATTTTTCACCGGATTTCTCATCGCCGTCTTCAGCAATAAATCCGATTGGGGCGGCGGCGCCCGGCAATCCATTCTGGGGGCCGGAGACACGATAAAGGCTAAGCGGACCTTGGGGCGCGACGTCTTTCAAAACGGCGTCAAACGCACGGGCGAGACTTGTCTCTTCGATCCCTGATAACGCATCGGCGACGGCGTCAAAAGGCATGGCGCCGGCGGCGGCGAAATAGGCGGTGCGCGCAATGGCGCCGCGCCGCCAGGCGCCTAAGGTTTCCGGTGTTGTTTCGCGCGGCGGCGCGTACCTTGCGAGATATTCTTGCGCGGTTGATGGCGTTTCGGCGCCGGCTTCGGTGAACAGGGTCTCCACCAGATCGCGGTCTTCCGTAAGGGGCGTAACTGCGGCGGGGAAGCATCCAAAGGCGCGGATCATCGGTTCGCGAACCGGGTTATCCTTTGAGAGCGCGTTGATCGCGTCTTGGTCCGTCATGCGAACAACGTTGTCAAAAAGCAGTGCGGCTTCATTGGGGTTTTGTGTCTCGCCAAACGCGGTGAGCAGCCCTGGCGCGATCGATGAGAACCGTTGGCTGTCATCGCGACTGCAAAGATCCGCCCATCCGTCGATCAGTGTTGATACGCCCGCGCCGTTTTTGAACCCTAAGTCTTCCAGTTTCTCGATATCATCGGGGCCCTCTTCATCAGGCTGGTAGAACGCATAAACGCTCTGGGCGCCGCCTAAAAGGCCAGCCAGGGTGTTATAGGCGTCGGCGACCACGCCATCGCGCGCCAACTGAAAACTGTGAACGTCCGCAAAGCCCATGAGCGCGGCGAGGGCGGCGGCTTCATCTCCTGGGGCGTCATCCCCAGATGGGGCGTCGACAACGGCAAGGCCTTTGATCGTTTGAATGCGCGAGACGATTTTTTGGGCGAACTCCGCGCCCGCAGACAGGCGTTCAGCCTGGTCCCGCGATAAAGCGCCCGTCTCGGCCGCTGTTTCAATGACAAGCCTGGTCGACGCGGTGCGGAAGATAGGACGTGAGCGGCCTAACCCCCAGCGCAAAACCGTGGCGATGGCGTCAAAGGGCGCGCGCGGGTCAGGGCTAACCTTCATCAGGGAATCGCGGGCATCCTGGCTCAGGGCTGGTTCTTCATCCCAAACGATTTCTTCAGATTGTTCTAAAAACTCACCGGCGGCGCTGCGATCGCCAGCGACCACGCGCGCGGCGGCGATCCATCGGTTGATCAACCCCTCGGCCCCGGCGCCAAGGCTTGCGCATAATCGCTCGCGAGATTCCACAAGGCCTTGCCCATTGATGCCTTGGCCGATCGGGGAGCGGATCGAGAGAATGGGGTATTCGCCGGGTTTGCCTTCCAAGGCCTCGCGCAATTCGCTGCCGATGCGGACAAAGGCCCGCTCGGCCATGCGCGCGCGTGAGGGGTCAAACTGGGCGGTATCATAAACCACGAGGAGTTCGGCCGGTCCAAACGGAGCGAGATCCTCATGGGCGAAATCGCCCCCGGCGAGGGCGAAGACCCCAACGGTGGCGAAATCGTCGCTTTCCAAGACGAGTTCGCCACGGGCGGCGGCGGCGCGAATGAGCCAGGCGAGGGCGGTCTCTACAAAACGTTCGGCAATATCCGTACGCGCTGCATTTGCCTCGCTGGTGGTCCAGTCGCCGGCGATTTCCGCGATGCCAATGGCAATGTCGACCCGCGATTTAATCGGCGCGAGGGCGCCGTGAAGGGCGTCCGGTCCGCCAACGCCTAAAGAAAGGGAGGAGAGATCCCGCGCTGCTTCGGCGAGCACAGGCGCTGGGCCTTCCTTTAGCGCAAGGGCGGCGTAGCTTGGGAATTGTAAGCACAGTTCCGCGAGGCGACGGGTTGATCCAAAAACTCGTAACATCGCCAATTGACGCCGGGCGTCATCGAGGAGCGCGCCGTTCTGCGCGCCTTCATGGGCGGCCAGCGCGCGACACCATCGGTTCGCGCCTGCTTGGGCGCGGCGCGGATCAATTTTATCTCGTCCCGGCTTTTGCAGCGATGAGGCTTGCCCGTCTTGGTGGGGAGCGGTTTGATCGATTGGGCGTTGCCCTGAAGCGGCGGCGCTATGTGATGGTGCGGTCACGCGAATACCCCTGTCGACATTGGTTTTTCAAACAGTCGAGAAGAAAACCTGACCTAGAATGATAACGCCCGGACGCCTGCGCGTTCCTTTCCGGCTAGAGTTTGCTTCCTGTGCTTAGATGTCTCATCTTGGGGTGAAAGCGCCGTTAAGTTGGTTGTTTCGATTGTTCGATGAACGGTATAGGGTTCGTAAACAAACAATTTTAAATATTGGCTCGCGGACATGGGGTTTAAAACACAGACACGGCGCTTGTTACGCCATTCCCAACGATTGATGCGCCCGACGAGCCTATGGGTGTTCGCGGTCGTCATCGGGGTCGCCAGCGCCTACGCCATTATCGGGTTTCGCATCGCGATTGACGCAGTTTCGCTTCTGACCTTCGGCGCCACCGAAACATCAATCGCGAGCGGCGCGGCGTCTTTATCGCCATGGCGCGCTTGGATCATTCCCGTGATCGGTGGTTTCGCCGTATCGGGGTTACTTTACATTTCAGACAGGTTTGGCTGGTTGCCCGAGGGCCGCGCCCAAGGCGTGGCGGAAGTCATTGAGGCGCGTGCTATTCGGGATGGGCGGATTTCCCTTTCAACGGGGCTGGCGTCAGCGGCGGTGTCGGCCGTCTCCCTTGGGGCGGGGGCGAGCGCCGGGCGTGAAGGCCCGGCGGTGCATTTGGGCGCGGCGCTTGCCTCGGCCATTGATAGTAAATTTGGGTTTACCGCAAAGGACCGACGCACACTTTTGGGATGCGGTGCGGCGGCGGCGGTCGCGGCGAGCTTTAACGCGCCCATCGCGGGTGTTTTGTTTTCCTTAGAAGTGGTGATGGGCGTCTATGCCCTGTCGGTGTTCGGGCCCATCGCGGCGGCGAGCGTTGCGGCGGTGTTGGTGACACGCACCTATCTCGGCGATTTCCCGGCCTTCGCCGCGCCTGCTTATGGGGAGGTGACGACGGTTGACGCGCCCCTTGCCGCAGTGCTGGGCGTTATATGCGGGTTCGTGGCGGCGCTTTTCTTTTTGATGACGTCGCGCTTTACAATCTTTGTGCGGAATTTTGCTGACCGAAAAAAGCTGCCTTACATTTTTCTCCCGCCCTTCGGGGGCATTTTCCTCGGCACGTTGGGGGCGTTCTATCCGGAAATTTTAGGGGTCAGCTACGAAGCGGTGACCAATGCCTTAAAGGGGTCCTATGGGCTGCAGGCGCTATTGATCATTGCTGTTCTGAAAATTCTGGCGACAGCGGTTACCGCCTCGTGCCGGTTTGGCGGCGGCGTCTTCTCACCGGGGCTGGTGATCGGCGCATTGGTGGGCGCGGCGTTCGGCGCGGTGGTGGCGGAGATTGAACCTTTAAACGCAGCGAACCCCGCGCTTTACGCCATGGTAGGCATGGGCGCCGGCGGGGGCGCCATTATCGGGGCGCCGATCTCAACAACCCTCATCGTGTTTGAACTCACCGGCGACTACGCCTTAACCGTCTCCCTCATGGTGGCGGTCGCGCTCGCCACTCTGGTGATGCAAGGCTTCACGGGGAAATCGTTTTTTCAGTGGCAGTTGTCGCGCCGGGGTTATGATCTCTCCGACGGTCCGCAGGGCGTGATCCTGAAAACCATCCGTGTGTTGACCGTGATGGAGGAGATGCCGCCCGGCCAAACCCTGCCGGAGGGCGCCCCGCGCATCATGCGTGATCAAGCCTTAGGCGAAGCATTGGCGCTTCTTGACCAGCAGGAGGACCCGGGCCTGCCGGTGGTCCGCGCCAGCGCGCCCGATGAGGTCATTGGCTATCTGACGCGCGAGCGGGCCTTGCGGGCCTATAACCGCGCCTTGATCGATAGTCATGTGGAGCATCACCGGTAGTGGAACGCGTTCCCTAAAACCGAAACGTTAGGGAGCCCCTGACCTGGCGGGGCTCTACGGGCTTAAAGTGGATATCGCTGACAGGCGCGGCCTCCCCGGGCAACTGGGACTCGAAGAAATAGGTGATGTCAGCGTCCTCTGAATCGAGAAGATTGAGGATATCGAGGCCCAGGCGAACGGGGCCAATGTCTTTGTAAAGGCCAAGATTGACGAGGGTCGTCGGATCAGAAAAGACCGATCCATCTTCTACCAAGGGGGCTTCCCCGAAATGGCGTAGACGAAGGGTTGCGGTAAAATCGCTAACGGGCTCGAAGGAAACCCCGCCGCCGAAAACGTTTTCGACCGCTTGTGGAATGCGATCCTCCCCCGGCGCGGCGTTTTTAAACCGCGCGTCGGTGTAAGCCGCTGTTGCGTCAAAGACGAGCCAATCGACCGGCCGCCAGAAGGCGTTGAACTCAACGCCAAACCGCCGCGATCCATCATTCGGTTCGGTGGTGCCCGCGTCCCCAACGAAAACAAGCTCGCTATCAAGATCAAGCCAGAAGCCCACAAAGGTTGCGTTTAATGTGTCGCCGCCAAAGCGCAGGCCAAGCTCAGCGCCTTCTGCGCGCACCAGCACGTCCACCGGATCCACGGCGTCGCCTGAGACAGGATCAACGGAAATCGTTGCACCACGGACATCATTGGAGTGGAAGCCTTGGCCGTAATTCGCATAGATCTCGATATTGTCCGTGGCGCGCCAGGCGAGGTTCGCGGTGGGGGTGACGATCGCGTCCGACCCTTCCCCTGAATTGACCTCGATCGATGATGAGACGCTATGGTCGAAAACGTCACCGCGCAGACCGGCGCTGACCCGCAGGCGGTCTGTCACCTCGACCTCAACCTCTGCGAAGCCGCCAACGGAAAATTGCGTCACCTCATCGTCTCGCACCGTGGATAAACGCTGCCGGCCGGCGGTGTTGAAAAGGCCGATATTGAAAATATCATCATAGCGAAGGTCACCCCCAAGGCGAAATTCCGCAGGGGCGCCCAACAACGTAAATTCATCCGTATACTTTACCGCGCCGCCAAGGGTGACGCGTTCGTCACGCTGTTCAAATTCGTCGCCATTCACCGGATCGTTTAAAAAGAGGGTGAAGTTCGAAAATAAGGTGAAGTCATAATAAATGGCGTAGGCGGTCGCCGAAAATTTCTCGGTATCAACGCCGCCATTTAACGCGATGCGCGTTGTCTCCCCGCCAAGATCCGGGTCGATAAACCCCAACCGCGGGATCAACCCGCTTTCAATGGCCCGCAAAGGGACCTGATCCGATGATGTCCAATTGGCGTCATAAGCGCTGAGGGATAATCGCCAATCCGCCCCGCCGGATGAGCGCGAGTATTTTAAAAAGGCGTTGTACTTTTCAAGATCTTCGTCGAGGACGAAGGGGCTTTCAAAAAACACCGTTTCCCCCGCGAGGAGGAGATCGCCGCCGCCAACGGGCAGGGAGGTCGCAACCAATCCCCGCCGATAGCCGCTTTGGCCAATGGTCACTTGCGCAATGTTGTGGGGCAGGGCGTCATAGGTTTTAAGCGCCGAGGTCGCCGCCGCGGTAAAATCACCAACATCAGCGAAATAGGGCCCTTTGCGAAAGTCGATGCGTTCGGTCAGTTCCGGAATAATGAAATTGAGATCAAGATAGCCTTGCCCATGGCCATGGGTGCGAAAATTGACCGGCGCGCCGTCAACGAAGGCGGCGAAATCCGTTCCATGGTCAAGGTTGAAGCCGCGTAGGAAAAACTGATTGGCCTTCCCGGCGCCAGAATGCTGCGTGGCGACGAGCCCCGGGATCACTTCGAGAAGCTCGCCCACCCGGCTAAAGGGGCGCTTTTCGAAATCTTCATAACCGACAACGCCTTCTGAGCCGGCCTTCGCATCGCCGATCAAATTGATCGCGCGCCCGGATACGACAATTTCATCGACGAAGGTCGCGCTTTCAGCAAACGCATGATGGGAAAACCCGAAGAGACTGATGGCCGTCACGGCTGTGTGGAAAGAAAGAACCTGTCTTGATACCGGCATGTCGAAACGCAACCCTAGTAAAGATCCAACGAAACAACGTTGAATGAGTCAAAGTGGTTTGAACGTCGGCCGAAAACGTCGCGTTGTGATGCTGGGGCCGACATGGGTGAATACGTATGTCGGCGTCAATTTGGTGCATCAACCATGGCTTGTGCTACGCTCCAATTTTAGTTTGCCGGCGCCGGTGGTGGGCGCTTTGCGCCCGGTACCGATGATGGCTGACATCCTATCCAACTGACGGTTTATTTCCAGCCGCCCGACCAAATAAGTAACGAATATTCATATTGGCCGAGCGGTGCTCGGCGGGCACCATTGATGATCCGACTTTGGTTACGCCAAATGAGTGTGCAGTGGATTCGTTTAAAAAATTCCGTAATCAAATGAAAAAATCCTACGGGTTGGCGCTAAATGAGAGTTTTATCATGCTTCAAACGTCGTGAGGTTTAAGCGCGACGATAATTTAAAATGTCTCTTTGAATACGAGCACAAGGGGTGACACGCCCAAGAAGCCGTGTATTGGTTTGGTATGGACATTAGACCCGAGCGTCCGCCCGATCATGATATGATCTACGCCCTGACAAAGACGGCGTTCGCCCCCATGCCCTACAGCAATGGGGAGGAAGCTGAATGCGTCAACAAGCTTCGCGCCGATAATGACTTGTCTTTGTCCCTCGTCGCAGATGATGGCGGCGATATCGTGGGGCACATCGCGTTTTCGCCCGTGACGCTATCAACGCCGCTAGAGGGGTGGTTTGGGTTGGGGCCTGTCTCCGTCAAACCGGGCCGCCAACGCAGCGGCATTGGCGGCATTTTGATCAACACCGGCCTTGATATCTTACGCCAGCGCGGCGCCGGCGGCTGCGCCCTTATTGGCGATCCGAATTACTACAAACGATTTGGGTTCATCGGTGATGGGCGCCTTACCTATCGCAATCTCCCCGATGGCGTCGTCCAATGGCTTTCCTTTTCCGATGTGAAGCCACGCGGTGTACTAACGTTTAGCCCGGGCCTTGAATAGCCGGATAAAAGTCGCCATTCACGCGGTTTCGCAAAAAATTAGTTGAGGAGCTGAATTTTCCGGACCAGGCGTTTTCGGAATGCCGGCGAGGCGTCAGCCGCCAAGCATAAAAACACCCCGGTCAGGGCCTGCCGACGAAAGGCGTCAAGATTGAAATATCCGTTGACCCAGTCCTGGCGGGCTAGTCGATAACACCCGTAGATTTGTCGGCCAAGTTGATCGGCGGCGATATTTCCAACCAACAATTTTTCTTTGCGCGCCAACTTGCAGGCGTTGATTGGGTAGACAACAGAACGGGAAAAAATTCCTGAAGCGGATTGTTGTTCGAACAAGCCGTTTCGATCGCCGGCGATAAAAGCGGCGCGATAGTAATCTTCGTCCGTTGCAAATAGCGTCGCTAATTCGTTAATTTGCGCTTCGAACAGGTTTTCCGCGTCTTTGATGGCAATGCGTTCTTGAGCCGCCAACAGATGCGCCACGAGGTCATCGATGATGTGCGAGAGAATTTCAGGTTTTCCGCCGATCAGGTTGTAAACTGTTGGTACGGTGACGCCGGCGCGGCTGGCCAGGTCCCTCACTTTCAACGACTCAAACCCTTCACGCGCAATGATTTTTCTTGCGTGATGGAGGATTGCCGAGCGTCGCTTCGCCATGTTCAAAGCGCGCGTTGAGTCGGTGGCGATAAGGGCTTGGTGGTCCATTCTTTAGTCTTATGAGATGCCGCAGGTTGACTCAATATTTAAACAAAGTTTAAAATTTAACAAGGTTTAAAAATGGGAGAATGTCTGTGTCTCATCCAGGTTTCGCAAAATCGATTGATGCGTGTGCGGCTCATTATGGGGATGAGGCGTCAGCGGTAAAATCCTATATGATGGAAGGTCAGGAGAAGGCGTTTGCCCTCGGCAATCGCGGGGCCATTCGGTTCAATGATGACGGGTCGCTGCACCCGGAAATTGTTCAGGCTTATTCCGATTATGGATTTTATATTTTTGAAAACGTCATCGAAGAGACGGAGATGGCGGACATTCTTGAGGATATTGAGGAACTTCGCTCGCGCTTTCCAACCCATCCGGGCGCCGCAGTCGATTCACAAGGGCGCCCGGCGCTCGGCGCCGGGTGTCAATCGCCGGGTTTGACCTGGAGTAAACCGTTAAGCGACCCGCTTGGCGGGACGGCAATCGCCAATGGCCGTCATCAGGTAAAGTTGAAAGACCTAGAGACGCCCAAGGATGCGCCGGACGCCGCGCCGTTTATTTTGCTTGGATCGCTTCAGTTTTCTGAAGCGGCATTGCGGGTCTATGGGCACCCGGAACTTCTGAAGGTCGCAGCAGCAATCAACGGCGAAGATTTTGCGCCCTTCAATGAAGTCTTATTCATAAAGGATGCTGGCCTTGGCGCAGCGGTGTCATGGCACCAAGACGGAGATACCCATTGGAATAGTCCGGATTTTGATGAGGGTATCCACGGGTTTAATTTCATGGCGCAGGTTTACGGAAGCACCCCCGTCAATGGCGTTTGGGTCGTTCCGGGCACCCACAAATTAGGTAAGCTGGACATCAAGGAGATGGTCAAAGAATCAGGCTGCGAACGCCTAAAATCTGCTGTGCCCATCATTTGTGCGCCCGGCGATGTCGTTATTTGCAACCGCCAACTTGTTCACGGTTCTTTCGCCAATGCTGGATTTGAACCGCGTTTAACGATCAATTTCGGTTTCCACCGGCGCTCATCCGTCTTGAATGTGAAGGGCGCAGGCATCCATTCCCCTGTTGCTGTTTATACGGATGACATCATCAAAGAGCGCTCGAAAGTCATTGGATACGCAATCGATGCGCGCCATCAGAAATATCCCGACGAGACGCCTTATCGGTATCAGCCATTCGCCGAAACAGGTGAGCGATACGTTTGGAACGCCGCCGCGAAAGAAAGCCTGAAGGATTACAATCTTTTGGACTTGAGCATCTAAGGCGCACCTAACGCCGCTAGCAGAGATTATAATGAGCGATTGAGTGATTTGGTGCATTTGCAAACGGGCAAATGAACGATCATAATTCTGCCATGTAAAAAATGGTACGATCCATTCGACCGTGACAAACGTTAGAGGCGGCGATGAACCCACTTATTTCGATCATCAATTTCTTCAACCTGATTCTGGATAAGCTGGGCCTCAGCGGCTTGGCGCCCGGGTGGGTCGGTGCGGTTGGCTCTTCTCTCCTTGTTGTCTATTTTTTGCCCTCGATCATTGCGGTTTTACGCCGCCACGGTAGTGCTATCGCAATTATTCTCACCAACATATTTCTTGGCCTTACCGGCGTTGGTTGGGTGATCGCGTTAATCTGGTCCGCGACTGCCCGACCAAACCGCACTCATACCGTTCGTGTACGGTCCGCTAGAAAGGGCGGGAAGCCTGAAACCGACATGCGCGGTTTAGCGATGGAGCTTACGGCGCTCTCCGAAGCGAAGGATTCTGGGTTTTTGACGAGTGCAGAAGTTGATCACCAGGCAACGCAAATCAAACAGAAATACGGCGTGACGGAGCCTCAAGCGCCTGAGGATCTAACGTCGACGACGTTGAAAGCTGAAGAAAGTGTTTTGCAAACTGATGCTGCTGGGCCGGAACAAAATCAAAGCCAAGTCAAGAATCACGGGCAAACGTTCGCGAACGGTTCATCCAAGGTGACGAAAGCTGCGGCGAAAGCAACAACTCTTGCCGCCGCCAAGGTGGCCTCTGCTGTTCGCGATCAACACCGGAGTGTTTCCGCGGTCGTCTCGAGACTGCGATATGCCGGGCTAGCACCGGTGGAACAAGAAAACGACGAAAAGGAACAGCCGGGGGACAGTCGACATTAGGGTCCGGCCCTATTGACGCTGCTCAGCGGGTACAAAACGCGGACAGCAAAAACCAGTCTGGAACTGGTCACGGGTTTATGGACGCGAGCGGCTGCTTTGGAGCGTTTTTGCCGCTCGCATTTGTTCTCTTTTGGACGGTAGCGGGGATGTTTGCGTGAGTTGATGTTCGAATAATCAAACGCTTACCAACGGCTTACCAGCCCGCAACTGCGTGTATGTGTCTAGAGCTGGGTATAATATGGCTGAGAAATTGAAGTTACGACGATAACTTCGCATTCATCGGGTGTCGGAGGGCTATAGATTTTTGAAAACCCACTGAACCACCAGCCAGTAACAAATTCAACAAATCCAAACCCTACTGCCTCATCGTTGTCGCATGGGTCGGCGTCACGCGCTTCGGAGGCAAGTAGAAAATACGCCCTTCGGTACTTACCAGAATTATCAAATTCTTTGAACCGAAACACAAATTCAGCTGCGCCTTTCAGGCACGGCCGTCCGAATGGCTCAAATTGGCACTGAAATGTAAACGCCGGTCCGGTTGTGCAGCGGATTTCAATGTCCATCGCCTCTTCCGGCGCATATACCGCCTTTGTTAACTGGCAGTCTGAATCTTTGCGTCCACCGATATCCTCGATGATAGCATCTGCCATCCGCTTTAGAGCGTCAGCGTCGCTTTCGCCATGGGTTGCTGGTTCAATCGTGCTTACACATGCGGTGGTGCAAAGAAAAAGAAAAATCAGTAGAAGGCGCATTTCTTTATCTCATTGATGGACGGAGTAGATCAATTTCAACAGCGATACTCAATGGTACGTCGATCAAAAAAAGCCACCGCCACAATTAGCGTTTGACTTTTGTGGTTCGTCTTCAGCTTATCGATGCATCACGCGGTTTGCAAACGTTCACTGTGGACGACCGTTTCGGCGCATAACACCGGCGAAAAAAAGCCTATCTCGGCCGTTCTGTGATTTTTTGGATCCGGCGCCTAATCCTCCGCAGCATACGCCGGTCGCGACTTTGTCATTGCTGCTCATCGTGAAGAAATACCGGTTGGATCTACCCCATGTTGATCTTGCTCAAATCGCCGCCCGCCCACTCAATGACTTTTGGATTCATCACTTTAAACCATAGCGGCGGGATCGCGGCGAGGACGAGACAACCGGGGTAGCCGGATGGAAGGCTTGGCACGTCGTCAAAATCTCTCAGCGCTTGATAGGGGCGCATGGGGTTGGCGTGATGGTCTGAGTGGCGTTGCAAATGTAGCGACAGTAAGTTCGAAATCCGATGATTGGAATTCCACGAATGGCGCGGCTCGCATTTTTCATACTTACCGTTCGGACGCTTCTGCCGTAACAGGCCGTAATGCTCAATATAGTTGACTTGAGTTAGGCCGTACCATGAGAAAAAATGGTGGATAAGAATAAATGGTAGAACAACCCAACCGAACATCGCCACAAGCGTGATCGTGATCAACGCCGTCGTCGCGTAGACTTGTAGAATTTCATTTTGCCAATGGAACACCGGCAGGCCTTTGTTCCGCAGCCTCGTGATCTCCTGGCGCCATCCGCCGATAAACGCCCCCGGCAGTTCGCGCAGCGCAAATGCGTAGACGGACTCCCCATAACGGGCCGAGGCGCAGTCTTCTGGAGTCGCCACCTGAATATGGTGGCCGCGGTTGTGTTCGATCGTAAAGTGCCCGTAACCGGAAAGACAAAGCGCAAGCTTTGCAAAGAAGCGGTTCCGGTGATCCGTCTTATGACCCAGTTCATGGGCGATGTTGATCAAGTTCCCATTGATTGACCCAACGCCGATGGCCAGGAGGATGATCGCCCAAAATGGCAGCGCTTCAGCGCCGACAATCCAAACAGTCGTGAAAAACAAGAAGAAATGAGCCGGTATCGTGACATAAGCGGCGTAGTCATAAAAGTGATCGTCGCTCATCGCCGGCACAACGTCCTCTGGCGGATTATGCGGGTCCCCGCCGACAATCGCGTCAATAATTGGTACAAGAACGAAAAGATAGAGAAGCGGGAACGCCATAAACAGCGGGTTTTCGCCGCCCGCGTAATAAAGCCCATAGGCGCTGAGCGGAACGATCGGCAACATAAGCGCCGCTAACCAATACCAACGCTTCGCGCCCGTGTAACGCACGATTGCGCCATCTTCTTTCGTTGCAACGTATTCCATCCGCGCCTCCTATGGTTAATCAACGGTAAACCTCAATGTTGTCATTGTCAACATTGAGGTTTAAGCCAAACCCAGCCAAGCGTTCTTTCAGGGTCTAAAATCCAGTAAGGGATTGAATAATGTCGACTTATCATCACGGGAATCTACGGGCGGCGCTCTTGGGCCGCGCCATTGATGTCATTGGCGAAGACGGCGTGGAGGGGCTTTCGCTCAGAAAAGTCGCCAAAGATCTGGGCGTTTCCCATGCGGCGCCAACCCGGCATTTCGCCAGCAAGGCCGATCTGCTAACGGCGATCGTGCGCGATGCGTATGCGGAATTGACAAACGCGGTTTTCGAAGATGTCGAGCGCGCCCGTATTGATGATCCCACCCAGCGCTTAAACGTCATGGCTCAGAGCACAATCCGCTGGGCGTTAAAAAACCGCGCAAAATTCAATGTGATGACGAACCCTGATGTCAGCCGTTTCGCCGATGAGGCGCTGAAGGCCGCCCTGAAAGACTTTGTCGATGTTCTTTCAAATGCAGTGGCCGAAGCAAACGATAAGGGTTTTCGACATGGCGCATCGGTGCAAACCCTGTTGCACTATTCGGTCGGCGCCGTGCTAGGCATCGCAACGCTCTATACGGATGATATGATGCGGTCAGTTTTAGGGCTAACGGATAGTGAAACCGCGATCGCCGATTTGGCGGATCAGATCATCCCACTCGAATAAACGTGACGCTACTTGTCCTAAATCAATAAGGCGAGGCTATTCCTGGAGGACAAGCGTCGCGCTGGAATTTACCGCTTTTACAGGGTATTTTAGCGGAGACGGGGCTTTCGGCCCCCGGTGCTAAGCGCGCAAAACTGAAATTTAACGAGGGGTTAATTGCTTTGCGTCAAAAAATTTGGAGCGCAAAACCCAACCGGGGATGACGAACACCATGACCGAAACACCGACAAATCCATCGGCTGAAAATCTGGCGGAAAAACCGAACCGTGTCGGGATTATCGCCATGGCGATCGCCACGGTCGCGTTGTTCTTAACGGTCATCAATTGGGTTGCTGGGCCATTTAACCCAGCCCCACCCATCGAAGACCAGATCGTCGACACCGCTGTGAAGATTAAAGAGGCCGCCAAACGCGCCGTGACGGGCGCTCCTGCGCCGGCGCCGGAAAAGCCGCCGTTTGATACTGATCGCGCGATGCAGATCGCCGGTATTTCCTTGTCCGGCCTTTCAATGCTCGTCGCTCTCATTGCATTATCCCTACGCGAACAAAAGGGGCCGGCATTGATCGGCTTCTCCCTTGGCGGCGCCGTGTTGATGATGACATGGCTGCAATGGTTAGCGCTCATAATTGTCGGCGTTATTTTCATCGTCGCCATCATGAATAACCTCGGCGATATTCTATCCTTTTGATATGGGGTGTTGAAATTTCTCGCCTAAGCCACCATGTCGGAAGCGTTGGCCCATAAATACGGCCCAAATTTCGCGGGGTGATGGCGGAAAATGAAGGAACAAAGCTGGGTTCGACGATCGACGGGATCGAAAGAATGCATCGAGGCGTTTTTTCATGGCGTCGCCTATGCGCCGCACCGCCACGATACCTATACTCTTGCGCTGACGATCTCGGGTGTTCAAAGCTTTAATTACCGTGGCGAGATGCGTCACTCGCAATTTGGAAACGCCGTTGTTCTGCATCCAGATGAACTGCATGATGGGCAAGCCGGCACCGCTGCCGGGTTTGGCTATCGCTCCATCTGCATCGCCCCCGCCGACATACAGAATGCGTTATGCGGGCGCCCACTCCCATTTGTGGCGACGGGGGTTTCATCCAGCAGACGGCTGATCGCCATTCTTGATACGTTACTATCAGAGCTTGACGCCCCGTTGGATCAGACCGAATACGATGACACGATTTTTGATCTCGCGATGACGCTTGTCGATCTATCAGATGACCCGCGTGATGATCACTCAACGGATTATGCGGCTGTCCAGCGCGCCCGCGAATACATTGATGACAGGGTATGTGACGGGTTCACCATGAACGCCCTAGAACAAGCGACCGGCAGGGACCGCTGGCAGGTATCGCGGGATTTCCGGTCGATCATGGGCACCAGCCCCTATCGCTACCTGATCATGCGCCGGCTCGATCGCGCCCGCGCCCTGTTGCTACAGGGCCGCGACATCGCGGACGCCTCAAACGCCTGTTCCTTTGCCGATCAAAGCCATTTTAACCGCCATTTCAAGAAGACCTATGGCATGACGCCGAAAAACTGGCTTCGGTATTTCAGGAAATCTTCCTAGCGCACAATCGTTCTATCCTGCGGGCGCCTCGCTAGAGTACCGTCTTGTGATGACGAACACAGAAGATAACCGCCACTCTCAATTTCGCGGGCGCCACCCCACCCAACCGCAAGGTGAACCGACGCGTCGGCGTCTTTTCATTGAATTCGCCGTTATCGCGACCATTGGGTACTTGCTCAAGGTTCTCCTTGATCAGGCGATTTGGCGCTATAGCGGGCCGGTGTCGTTGGTGCTCATGTTGGCGCTGTTGTTTTTCTATTTGCGCGCGCGGGGGCGGGGCTGGTCGTGGATTGGGTTGACGCCAATAACCTCTCTAAAGGGGTGGCTCTTACTCCTTCCACAAATCGTATTGGCGTTTTTCGTCATCATGGTGACGGCCCTCGCGATCGCCTTCGGCGGGGAGGCCCTCGGCATTGCCTTTATGAAACCGGACCCTTCCGGAGCGAGCGACCGGTTTGGCGACCTTGCTGGCAACACGCCGCTTTACCTGACCTGGCTTGCCATTTTATGGGTCGCAGGGCCCGCTGAAGAATTATATTTCCGGGGCTTTATGATCGGTCAATTGCAGGAAGTTGTGGGCCGATCACCCCTCGCAACAATCCTCAGTATACTTCTACCGGCTATTATTTTCGGCGCCGGCCACGTCTATTATCTGGGTCTGCGGGGGCTCTTCATCACCGGCGGCATTGGTCTCGCCCTCGGGGCGCTTCTCCTCGCCTACAAAAAGAACATCTGGCCCCTCATGATCGCCCATGCCGCCTTCAATTCCCTGACGTTTACAGCAATGTATGCGAGTTGGGATATTTAAGGCGGTTGGCGCAGATAGGCGAAACTGGTGGCTTTTGTTGAATGATGACGCCTGCCGGGGCGGATGGTTTCTATGTCGGTTACGCGGGCAAAAGCGGACATAAAAGTAGGTGGCTTGAACGGGCTTATTGGCCCTTGATGCACATTCAGGCTTGGCGAGGTGAATGGCGAGTTAATCCTCAATTCGGAAATGTCGGCGTTCGCGATCCAATATCGGATAAAATGTCTAAATCCAGAGTTTACGCCTGTCGGGGACAGACGCCCGCGAACGACCCGAGAAAAGAAATCCATTCGCCGTTGTTAAATTCAACAGTATCAAATTGAAGGTGATCTTTGTAATCAAACCGGTAAGCGAAAAAGAGGAAATTCAGATCCGGGACCGTCTCTAATGCGGAGATGATGGCATCTTCATCTGTTCGTTCAACAAGTTGACGCGCTAATTTAGCGAGATTCTCATTGCGCCTGTCGAGCGAAGTTTCCACGCCGGAAAAATCCCGCTCCATATTTTCAATTGCGAAATCTTTCTCAAAATCGGTCCAGAGACCGTCATTTTTTGGTAGATGATCGGGTAGCCCGAAATAGTCATCAATGCTCTTTCTCGAACGGAAATTTCCTGCCCAGATCGAAACGCGCCCGCGTTCTTTTTCAGCCTTCAAGTAATCTGAAATAGCCGGCGCCATGGGATCATATTTGAAATAACCGAGAAAGTGAAAGCGACCCGATTGGTCTGGAATGGTATCATTGGGAAAGTAGTTCATCACGGCAAAAGCTGTATTGGATTTCGCGCGACTACCCGCCTTTTTGATTGCGCGATCACCGTAGGACTGCGAAAACAATGATTCTCTAATTGCAGTTCTCTCACTGAATTGCAGGCCGCTTGAAACCATTCGAAACATCTCTGTTTGCGGAAGGTTCAGAGTCTTGATGAGGGCTGTTGCGCCCCGCTCAGCCAACGCTGCGTTAGCGTAGTCAGCCACCCAGAGCGCCAGTTCCAGACGCGCCTCGTCCTCTTCCCAGTGCAATTTCTCTGGCCGTTTCTCTAATTGTGTCACTGTGCGGAAAAACGACTGTTTCGGGCGTTTGATGTGCTGCGCATTTTCCTCTTCGCTCCGCCTTCACCGGCTTTTCGAAACAAGCGTCGCACTGTCCATACTGCGCCAATGGGGATGCCAATAAAAACGGTGATTAGAATGATATTGCCAATGATCTGTACATGGAGCGGATATGCGGACGAATCGAATGCAGGCTTTTCCTTATCACTTGCGGCCAGTGCGTCTTCTGAGATTTCCGTGGCCGCGCCAGCATCGTCTACACCGACGACGGTGCCATCCGGATCATATCTTTCTGTGCCTTTGCGCAGTACTGTCAAGGACTGTGTCGCCTCGGGATCATAAGTAATCATGACATGATCGCCGATTGCGAACGCATCTGGCGTAAATGAAAACCAATGGCCGTGCACTGTGTGACCATTCTGGTCCTGATAGGCGACTAGGAATGACTGCCGGCTTTCAACGCTTCCAAAGGTTGAGCCATCGCGCTCCGCGGCTTGACGGGCGTCAGTGCAATCGCCCCAACCAGTAGAGCGGTCCGCCGCGACCATTTGCGCTGCATTTGAACGGCTGAAAGTCGATACGCTATAACGGCATGAATCAACCCTACCCTCGATCCGCGCAATCGCTTCGAGCCGGCCTTCGTGCTTAATCGCAGTGAATGCCTTTGGCGCTGAGTTCGCAAAGAAAATTGCGCCCACAATAGTCGCCATCGAGACCACGGCGACAAATATAATCTTTTGTCCCGCGCTTGAGCTTCGTTGACGCGATACCATCGAAAAATCCCCCTTTTTCTATCGCCTCTGATCCGGCGGCTCCGGGCGCGTGCTAATTTTGCGTCTGTCGCGCCACTTTTGAACTGGCGGCTGAGATCCGATCGATAATCATCTGCGCCAATTGCAGACAAATGATCGCCAAGTTTCTTTACTTTTTTGAAAACGATGGGCTCAGTATTTAAACCACCTCATTCACCCGGCGGTCTATTTAAGTTAGGCAGCCTTTGCGGCGCGGAATGCCCAAATTTCCAACTTTGGTTCGTTGTAGGGAAAGGCGTACCAATCAGCGCCGAGTGGGGCCACCGGCTTGCCGCCATCGGAAAGGATCTCAGCGAGCGAAAGACCCGGAAGCCGCAGGGTAACCGCCTGCATGCCCTCACAAAACCCAATCACGATGTCGCTTCGATGCCAGAGTACATAGCTAAACATTCGGGGATCTGGACAGTAGGCTTCCACACCGCCAATTTTGCGCATGATTGCGTCTAGCGGTTCCACCGAATCTGAATGGCAATGCTTACCTCTCAAGAAGGCGAGGACGTGCGCATTCGCGTCTGAGGTCAAAAATTCCAATTGCGAGTTTTTGTCAGTCATAGTCGTATCAAAGCGATGTGACCAAAGTTTTCCAGCGCTTCACATATTTACTCTAGGACGCGAAAACGAATTAAGTCCCGATCCAAGAAAATCGCCCTCAATAATGAAAAGATCGTCTAAAGATTGGAAAGTTTTTACGGACAACCATTAACGAAAGACTTTCAATTCTCAGATATCGTTTTTCGTGAGATTGTGCATATGGGAGGCGTACATGCTTATCTCCATCAGCCGCCGCGCGGAAGTGCGCGCCAAGTCCAAAAAGACCGATATACGCGAGGCGCTTAATGAAGGTCTCGTCTCTAAGGATACCTGCGTGGATTATCTGTATGGCAGTTTGTTGGATTTCGACTTCCAAGACGGTCATGTCAAGTTAGTGTTCGATAGTGATAACGACGAGTGGCGGGTGCGCACTGATTATCTGACAAACGAGACTGTCGAGCAGTGGCGCATCGACAAGCTCGTTAAATTGACACAAGGTCAGTGGTCCGACGGTATCGGCGAAGGTTGTTTCGATGAAGCCGCGGACGCGGCAGGGGTTTCAATCAATCTCTATCCTTGGAAGGTCGATGATTCCTTGGTCGTTGATATTGACGAGGAAAAGAAACCGCCAAAGGGGAAACGGCCGTCATACGCCTTGTTCAAAGCCGCCCACGCAGGGGATCTATCCGAAGTCAGGAGACTGTTGGACGCCGGCGACGATATTGAAGTCGGTATGCATGGTCGCACGCCGTTGCATGCGGCAATTCGAACTGGCGCGTTTGACGTGGCAATGGAATTGCTTAGGCGCGGGGCCGATCCGTTTGCGACCTATACCGGACCGATGGAGGGGCAAGTGGACGCCTTAATGGAAGCAGCGATGAGCAATGACTTAAGCGACAAAGACGCCGCCGCTATGACCGAGGCGCTGCTACAGCGCGGCGTCGATCCAATAGGCGAGCGTGACGGCTACACGCCATTGCTCATGGCGGAAACCCGCGACAAGCATGAAATGATGGCGAAGCTTCGCAAAAACGGTGCAGCAGCTTAGTTTCGCGCTTCCGCCATGGTTCAACTGAATAGGCATCAGGCGCAGGGGTATGCCGCAACCAATAACAAATATTATCGAAGACTTTTCTCAAGAAGTTGGTCTTGCTCCATCGAGCATTGATGATCGGACGAATACCGCGATTTTCAAAAAGATCGATCTGCGGAAGGTGCTGAACATTTCATTCAGCGGTTCATTTTTCGATTTTATCGAAAATGATGCGGCGATCGACGAACTGATTGCTGACTTTGCCGCGTTTGTACGTAAACTCGAAGCCAAAGGCGTACGTGTGTTTACGCGAAAACCGATTGGATCCGGCTTCAATGTTGAATTACGTGTGGCGGCCATGGCGTCGGTAACCGACTTTCTTCAAGGACAACGCGTAAAAACAGCGGCGCTGGAGAGCGTCGGCGGGCTCGAACATTGGGGGAAATTCAGCGTACTAAGCTTAAGTAGCACTGCCCTCGTCGGATGCTTTCACGAGATCATTGACGATCGAAAAGGATTTGCTCGATACTGTTTAGATCGTTTCCCCCAACTCGATGACCATTTCAACGACGCAGAACCCAATCGCGTTGATCCGATCCCACTCATTACTCAGGAACTAAAGAGGTCCCGGACGTTTTACCTTAAGTGGTAATCGGAGTTGTTTCTTCGAGAGGCGCGCCAGATTTCAAAAAGCACTGAAGACGCACACAAAGGTGTTCGCTATGTCCGCTAAGAGGATTTTGAAGCCAACCCCTGTCATGCGATCACGGTCCACAGAAATTTCCCACTGATCCAACCTTGCAACAGGGTGTAGCCGCCTTAAGTTTATCTGACGCGGCAAACATCTAGGGAGCACGTCATGGGCCTTTTTCATTGGTTGACCGAAACGTTATCCGATACCTCAACGGGCGTGGACGCCACCCACAGAAATAACAATTTCAACGAGGTTGGCGGGGCGATCAGCGATATGAATATGGCGATTGGGGAGACCGTGACCGCCGTGAACAACAGCCGTGTTGATGATGGTCAAAAAAACGCAAAACACGATGAACCTGATTTTTCATTAGGACATGACGCGCCGACGAAGAAGAAGCGTGGGTGGTTCTGAACGACGATCGGTTTCACGATCAACCGCACGTCACACCATCCCATTAGAAAAATTCCGCAAACGGAAAGTTTCTAGTGCTAACCTGCCGCCCGTTGGCGTTGGCGGGCGCGGCCCAATAGGCCGGCGGCGAGGCCGCTGATCATGAAGAGCGCGCCGCCCGGGATGGGCACCTCGGAGATATTGTCGGTGAGGAACGACAGGGTGAAATCGCCGCCAAGGTCGGCGTCGCTGGAGACCACGTCAAAATCCGTCTCGCCGAACATCACGTCAAACTCGCCCACGGCGACGAAGTACCGGATGGAGAAGGGCAGCGCCCCGTCTTCGCCATTGGCGATGCCGTCGCCGCCAAGATCCGTCGGATCGCCAAGGACCTCGCCGGAGCCCGTCCCGAAGGAGAGGGTGGAGCGGAAGGGGCTCGTCTCAAAGACGCCGTCGCCGCCAAATACATCGCTGTCGGCGCCGTCGCCGTCAAAGCCGTCATCATTGTCAAACGCGATCAGGTTGCCGTCATTGTCGTAGAGCCCGATCAAGGTATCCTCTTGGAACAGACTATTGGCGCCCAGGGCGGTGGTGATATCGACAAAGGTCCCGGAGGAGAGGGTGAAGCTGAACCAGGCGATCTCATTGGGCGCAAGGGCGCCGCTAAAGGAGGCGCCGTCCGTCAGCTCGCCGAAATCAAAAACCACCGTCGGCGTTGCGGCCGCGGGCGTCGTCAACCCGGCGACGCTAAGCGCCATGGCGACAGAGGCTGCAAGGCCAAGGCGCGCCGAATTAAAGCCATGCCGTTTCATAAAAACCCCCAAACCCCATTTGATACACAACGCGACGTCACGCGCCTCTTCGGGCCCAAACGCCTGCAAAATCTTAACTTTTAGTTAACTATAGATCGGGGAGAGCGGGGTCAAATTAAAGTTTTATTGCAAAAACAATGATTTGCACGAGGCTGGGGATTTTCCTGTGGAAAACAAGCGCTAGTGGGCCTTTAGCCACTCATAGGCGCCGTTGATGTCTTTCATCATCGCTTCGGCTTTGCGGCGCTCTGCGGCGGGGACATTGCGCCCGGCGAGCTTGTCGGGGTGGTATTTCGAGGCCAGATGGCGCCAGGCTTTGCGGATGTCAGCCGGGGAGGCCTCGCCCGAAAGGCCAAGCTTGGCGAGATGGCGGTCGCGCTCGGTCAGGGTCTCATTGAAGTCGCCAAAGCCCGCCGCGTCAAACCGGCTGGAGAAGCCGTCATTCGCTCCGCCGGTGTTCTCACCACGTTGGGCGTTCCCACCACGTTGGGTGTTCTCTCCGCGTTGATTGTTCTGCTGATGGTTTTGGCCGAATTTGGCGCGCGCTTGTTCTTGCCCCCGGGCGCGGGATTGGTCGCCGGCGCGCCGGGCCCGGGCATCGAACCCGCCGCCAAAACCCGCCGCCGCGAGGATGCGCACCGCATCAGCCGCGCCAATGCCAAGAAGATCCGCTGCCTGACGGATCACGGCGAGCTCCTGGCGGGAGACGGCCCCATCGGCTAGGGCGACCTGCACCATGCCGAAGATCAGCGTCTCCGCCCCGGCGGCGCCGGCGCCGGCGCCAAACACCCGTGCAAAGGGGCGGATCACAGCCTCCACCGACTGGGGGGTGCGCAACTGACGTTGATAGAGGTCCTCCGCCTCCGGACAGGTCTCCTCTGTGATGTCGAAGATTTTTTTCAGCGCCGCAAATTCCCGCGCCTCCGCCCGACCATCGGCGGCGGCCGTCAGGGCGCCAAGTTTCACGGCCGTCGCGAAATAAAGCTGGTCGACATAATCGCGCCCCAGCCCCGCCGTCAGAAAGGGGAGGCGAAAACGCGGCCAGGAAAACGACAACCCGGCAAACCCGGCGGCGCCGTTAAACAAGGGCCGCCGATAGCGATAGCGCTTGGCCGCCGGCGCATCCCCCTCGCGCAGGAGGAGCATGGGAAGCCCGGTCAGCGCCGCGCCCACGCCCGCCCCCATGGCGAAGGTTACCGCGATCTGGAGGAAATCCGCCGGCGCCCGTTCGGCGCCCGCGCCCTCAACCGGCGCCTGGGTGAGCCCGAGAGCGGTGTTCAAAAACACAGCGAGTAAGACGGGCGCGACGACAAACGCCATCACCTCCGCCGCCCAACGCCGCGTGATCAGCGCCGCACTGAGGATCAGCCCCGCGATGAACGTCAATGTCGCCATAACCGTCTATCCCACCGCGCCCGGCGAAAGAAGGGGCGCGCCTGCGGCGAAGGCTAGGGGGCAAAGGTCGATAATGGGTTAGCGGGCCCAATGAAAAAGGAGCATTGAACAGGGCGGGAAAAAAAGGCGATTTAGTGCAGCGCAACGGGGGCTATACTGCGTATGATGGCCTTTAGTGGCGACAGATGGCGGCGGAGAGGATGATGGCGATGCCCATAAAATTGTTTCTTTTGTTTTTAGCGCTCGGCGCTTGTGCGGGGCCGCAATCGGAAGCGCCGGCTGGTGCGCCAACTGGCGCGCCCACGGGGTCTGGCGGGGCGGCGGTCAGTGTTGACGCCCATAGGGTTTATCTGGTGCGCCATGCGGAAAAAGCGTGGGGGCCAAACCCGCCCTTGTCGGAGGCGGGGCGCGCGCGGGCGGCGACCCTCGCCGAGGTAATGGCGGATAAGGGGCTCACCCATCTTCACTCTACGGATTATAAACGCACGCGCGAGACGGCCGCCCCCGTCGCCGCGCAAACCGGGCTCCCGGTGTTGATTTATGACGCCACAAGCCTCGACGCCTTCGCGGCGGAGCTCCGCGCAACGCCCGGCGTCCACCTCGTCATTGGGCACTCGAATACGACGCCCCAATTGGCGTCGGCCCTCGGCGGCGCCCCCGGCGCCCCCATCAACGAAAAGCGCGAATACGATCGGCTTTATGTGGTGACCCTTGGTGCAGGTGGGGAGAGCGCCGTTGAGAGTGTGATTGAGCGGTTTGGGGTGCGGTATACGGAATAGGTTTAAAAAAATCTCGAAACCCCAGCCCATTCATCGCCAACCCGCGGCACAGCGTCTTACAACCGCTTCTTATCCAGAACGCGGGAAACCTTGTGGCGCAAGTTCTCTGTAATTCTCCCGTCATCCGCGCGCCGGCTTTTACGGTCGTGTTAGTCCGTTGATTAACGGTCGTCGGCACGACCCTTTAATCCGGATTGATGTTGGGCCCCACCCTAAATCGACGGTGTCGATTTAGACCTCCCCAGAGGGGAGGTGTTGGTTCTCGGGGCGGGGTTGTTGTTGCGCCTCCCCCTTGGGGGAGGCACAAAAAGCGCAGCTTTTTGGGTGGGGGCTTTGGGTGTGTTGTTGGTTAGGGCGCGCCCCTCCCTAAATCGACGTTGTCGATTTAGACGTCCCCATAGGGGAGGTGTTGGTTCTCGGGGCGGGGTTGTTGTTGCGCCTCCCCCTTGGGGGAGGCACAAAAAGCGTTGCTTTTTGGGTGGGGGCTTTTGGGCGTGTTGTTGGTTGGGGCGCCCCACCCTAAACTTGCTTAACAAGTTTAGACCTCCCCGTAGGAGAGGTGCTGGTCCGTCTCCGGCAAAACTTATCGAACGGCGCGGCGGCGCGCTTATTCTGATTGCTATGACGACCACGGATGACCATGGGCGCTCTGACGCTATGCCTCACGTTGATGGTGACGACAATGCCGCCGATTTCGACGCCGAGCTCACCGCGCGGTATCGGCGGTTGTCGTTGTTGACGCTGGAATTGGCGGAGGAAGCGGGGGAGGCGGCGCAGTCGTTTTCTCTCGTGGAGGCAAAGAACAAAGTCGGGCGGTTTGAGCGGCGCATCGCCGCCATGACCCGCGCGATTTGGGCCCATCAGGCGATTGAGCGGTTGCGCGCGCGCCATGATCGGGCGTTGGCCTATGGCGCGAACCACGCCCTGGCGACGCGTCAAAGGCCGTTAGGGGCAAAGCTCAAACCAACCCAGGCACCGACCCCGCCGCGTGATGGGGCGGGCGCCGGCTTGGGTCTCGATACGAACCCCGATTTTGGGCCTGACAGGGACCCGGATACGGGTGTTGAAAATCGTGAGGGCTCTGAGGGGGCTCTCGACCCAATGGTGTTTCCACCCCTGCCGCGCGCGCCCTTTGATCCGATCTATAGCGCGGCGGCCGATTGCCCGGGTGCTGATATTTCGGAGAAAGAGCCGCCTTCGGAAGATCCGATGGCGGTGATTACCGCGCTGATGGCCGAAGTGTCTGAGTTTCTTGCGGATGGTGATGACGAGGTGGGGGACGAAGTTGATTGTGGGGCGCTGACGACGGCGCCGCCTTAGGGCGGTGAGTGGGCGGACTTTACCTCGATCTGCCCCTCCCTAAATCGACGTTGTCGATTTAGACCTCACCAGAGGGGAGGTGCTGGTTCTCGGGGCGGGGCTGTTGATGCGCCTCCCCCTTGGGGGAGGCACGAAAAGCGCAGCTTTTTGGGTGGGGCTTTTGGGGTGTAGGGATTAGTTTTGGGGCAGATCCCCGTTAACTTGGGCTGATCATTTTCTCGGGGCGGACGATGGCGTCGAAATCTTCTGCTGGGATGCCGTCTTTGATGGCTTCCTCGCGCAGGGTCGTGCCATTTTTATGGGCGGTCTTGGCGATCTTGGCCGCGCGGTCATAGCCGTATTTTTCCTTCAGTGGCGTGACCAACATGAGGGAGTTCTCCAGGCCGCGCTGGATATTGTCGAGGCGCGGCTCGATGCCGAGGACGCATTTCTCCGTGAACGACACTGCAGCGTCGGCGAGGAGGCGGACCGATTGGAGGAAGTTATAGGCCATCATCGGGTTGTAGACGTTCAACTCGAAATGGCCCTGGCTGCCGGCGAAGGCGATGGCGGCGTTATTGCCCATGACATGGGCGCATACCTGGGTCAGGGCCTCGCATTGGGTGGGGTTCACCTTGCCCGGCATGATGGAGGAGCCAGGCTCGTTCTCCGGCAGGGCAAGTTCGCCAAGGCCGGCGCGGGGGCCGGAGCCAAGGAAGCGGATGTCGTTGGCGATTTTGAACAGGGCGGCCGCGACGGTGGTGATGGCGCCATGGCTCATGACCATGGCGTCATGGGCGGCCAGCGCCTCGAACTTGTTGGGCGCCGTTTTGAACGGCAGGCCGGTGATGGCGGCGATGCGCTCCGCGACGCCTTCGGCAAAGCCAATGGGCGCGGCAAGGCCGGTGCCAACGGCGGTGCCGCCCTGGGCGAGCTCCATCAGGGCCGGGAGGGTTTGCTCGATCCGCTCAACGCCGTTGCGGGTCTGGCGGGCGTAGCCGGAGAATTCCTGACCAAGGGTCAGGGGCGTCGCATCCTGGGTGTGGGTGCGGCCGATCTTGATGATGTCCTTCCAGGCTTCGGCCTTGTCATTGAGGGCGTTGCCAAGCTGTTGCAGGGCCGGCAGGAGGCGGTGGTGAATTTCTTCCGTGCACGCAATGTGCATCGCCGTGGGGAAGGTGTCGTTGGACGACTGGCTCATATTGCAGTGGTCGTTCGGGTGGACCGGGGTTTTAGAGCCCATCTCGCCGCCCAGCATTTCGATGGCGCGATTGGAGATGACTTCGTTGGCGTTCATGTTGGACTGGGTGCCGGAGCCGGTCTGCCAGACGACGAGGGGGAAGTGATCGTCGAGCTTGCCCTCGATCACCTCCTGGGCGGCGGTGACGATGGCCTTGCCGAGATCGGGGTCCATTTTGCCGAGCGCCATGTTGGTCTCGGCGGCGGCCCGTTTGACGACCCCGAGGGCGCGCACGATGGGGGCGGGCTGGGTTTCCCAGCCGATTTTGAAATTGCCGAGGGAGCGCTGGGCCTGGGCGCCCCAATACCGGGAGGCGTCGACCTCGATCGGGCCAAAGGTGTCGGTTTCGGTGCGCGTTGTCGTCATGTCGGGGCTCCTTTGGAGAGGTATTGGGGGGAGTTTGGGAGTGGTTCGGGGGGAGCAGGCTTGGACGCTACTTTTTGCGGAAAGCGTCCAGGCTGACAACATCGGCCTCAGCGGGCGCCCGGGGCTCGGTTTCGGTTTCACCCGCGTCGGTGTCTTTCGACGCGCCGGCTGGGGCGGGTTTGAAAATGGCCGGCCCGCTGGTGTCGGTCGGGTCAGCGTCGGGCGTTTGGGCGTCCGGTTGGGTGGCGTCAGGGTTCTCATCCTCCCGCAGCGCTGGGGCGTCCGCCGCCTCGTCGTTGAGGGCCGCAAAATGGAGTTGGAAGCGCACCGCGGGGTCGACGAAATTCGTCACGGCATCGAACGGGATCGAAAGGCGCGAGGGCGTGCGGTTGAAACTGAGCGTGACGGAGAAGCCTTCCTCCGTGACCTCAAGGTCGGTGAACTGATGCTGGAGGACGATGGTCATCCGCTCTGGATACTCAGCGAGGAGCCGCTCCGGGATGTCGACGCCCGGCGCTTGGGTGGCGAACTCGATGTAGAAATGATGCTCCCCGGGGGCCGCGCCAAGGTCGGCGGTCATCTCCAGGACATCGCGAACAACCCGCCGCAACGCCCGGTCGGCCAAATACTGGTAGTCTATCTCAATGTCGCTCTCGATATCGCTCACGGAAACCGGTTGTCCTATTTTTCATGCTGCGGGTTTTGCGGCAGATAAGCCGGGACGGAGCGATGGGTCAAAAAAATAATGATCGTCGTGGTCACAAATCTCAGGAGCGCAAAAGTCCCCGGCTTCTGTTGCCAGGCGCCGGGGGGCCCCGCCTAGCCTTGGAATGGGGCTAGGACTTTAAAGCGAATTCACCTGAGCTGCATTACGCAGCGAGGGCGAACTCTTCCGAATGGTTGTCATTTGCAACTATTCAAAGCGGCCCCATAACGGAGGCCATCCGGGCGAAGACGCAGTCTTTACACGTTCGTCGATCCTATTTCGGCCCCGCCACAGCTTTCTTCATCAACTAAGGGGTTGATTATAAAAGGTTCTGGTGGAGCCGCCGGGTACCGCCCCCGGGTCCGATCCGCTTATTTCAAAGGTCCTGTATCGCCATAGCTGGTTGCCCAGCCCCTAGAATGTAAGCGCTAATGGTTGAGAAATGAAGATCCCCTAGGGTGCCTTTGTCAAACCAATGTCATATGCATGCATTAAGTGCGCGAGTGACGGTAAGCGGCGAAAAGGGTGCTGCGGGAGTACGAAAGCCATGGAACCTGGCGATTTCAAAAAATGGCGTAAAGCCATGAAGTTATCCCAAAAGGACGCCGCTCAGGCATTGGGACTTAAGCGCCGCATGATTCAGTACTATGAAAAAGGCGAGCGAGATGGGGAAAAAGTAAAAATTCCCCTGGCGGTTCGCCTTGCCTGTTACGCCATCTCCGAAGGTGTGGAAGATTATCATGGTCCGACCCGCAAGCTAATCCTGCGCGAAACGGCGATCGATCGCGCGGCAGAATAGCGCTATAGACCTCTGGCATTCAGATGGTCGCGCGGGTTTGCAACTCGGTGCTGTGCTAAATTTTCTCCACCGACGCCCCGAATCGAAGAGACTCGCTGCAAGACTCAGTATTCATGAGAGTCGTACGCTACCATGCATTTTTTGCGGTGCGCGGCTCGGGCTGAGCACGCGATCCTACCTATCCGTGAATGCGCGGGGCGCAGGTCCATAGTTAAGAGTGACGATGAAACAGTATTTGGCTTTGCTGAACGATGTATTGGAAAATGGGGACGATCGCATGGATCGGACCAGCGTTGGCGCTCGCTCGGTGTTTGGACGTCAGTTGCGGTTCAATCTGCAAGAAGGCTTCCCGCTTCTGACGACGAAAAAACTTCATGTAAAATCAATCGTGCACGAATTACTGTGGTTTATCGCGGGCGATACAAATATTGCTTATCTGAACGAGAACGGCGTAACCATATGGGACGAGTGGGCGGATGAGAACGGTGATCTGGGCCCCGTTTATGGTCGCCAGTGGCGCTCATGGCCAGCGCCCGATGGTGAGACGATCGATCAACTGCAATGGCTTGTGAAGGAGATAAAATCCAATCCTTCATCCCGGCGCCTTATTATCTCAGCTTGGAACCCAGCGGATATCGAGCAAATGGCCTTGCCGCCGTGTCACTGTCTATTTCAATTTTTCGTCTGTGACGGACGTCTTTCCTGCCAACTTTATCAGCGGTCGGCCGATATTTTTCTCGGCGTTCCTTTTAACATCGCATCCTATGCTCTATTGACAGCGATGATGGCGCAAGCCTGTGATTTGGTGGCGGGCGATTTTGTTCATACCCTGGGAGACGCTCATCTTTATCACAATCATATGGACCAGGCGAGGTTACAACTTTCCCGAACGCCTGGAGCGCTCCCTTCACTATGGTTAAACCCTGAGGTGAGCGATCTATTTTCTTTTCAGTATAAAGATATAAAATTTGAACGCTATGAGGCGGCGCCGACCATCAAGGCGCCGATCGCCGTATGACCGCGCAGGTTCGAAAAGCAGTAAGCGGAGATGAGGGGATTATTCTTCGCTTTATCAACGCCCTTGCAGAGTATGAGAAGCTCGCCCATGATGTTGTGGCTGATGAAGATAGTATCAAGCAGAGCCTGTTTTGTGCGCAGCCAAAGGTTTTTGCCCTGATCGCCGAAGAGGTGCTTGGGGATCGCGCAAACCCGATTGGCTTTGCCCTCTATTTTTATAGCTTCTCGACGTTTCTCGGCCGCCACGGCATCTATCTTGAAGACCTATTTGTTGACGAAGAAAGGCGCGGCGAGGGGGCGGGGAAAATGTTGTTATCGACTTTGGCCGCGATCGCCCATGAAGAGGGGTGCGGGCGCCTTGAATGGTCCGTCCTTGACTGGAATGCTCCGTCAATCGCTTTTTACAAATCCCTCGGCGCCGAGCCGATGGAGGGTTGGACTGTCTATCGATTGACGGGTGACGCCTTAACGGATTTGGCGAGAACGGCGACGTGACGGCCCTGCAATCGCGACTTAGTCTTGTGGTTGCCGTGGCGCGAAATGGCGTCATCGGCCGGGACGGCGATTTACCCTGGCGTCTTTCCAGCGATTTGAAGCACTTTAAAAAAATCACCATGGGTAAGCCGATTATCATGGGGCGGAAAACCTTTGACAGCATTGGTCGTCCATTGCCCGGGCGACCGAATTTTGTTGTGACCCGTCAAACGGACTGGACGCATCAAGGCGTGATAGTATGCAATAAAATTGAATCAGCCCTATCGAAAGCGGATACAGCCGCCGCCGATGCAGATACGGATGAAATTTGTATAATTGGCGGTGGCGCACTATACGCAGCGACTATTGATGCTGCCGATCGTCTGTATATTACAATGGTGGATGCGGAGATTGAAGGGGATGTGACGTTTCCCAGTTTTACGCTGGGTGAGTGGCGAAAAACGTCGATAGGGCGCATCGAAAAGGACGCGAAAAACGATCATTCTTGCGAGTTTTTTGTTCTAGACCGACGAATTCCTTAACGTCCATTAATATTTTACTTTGAATGCCGCCTATTTCCCTCACTGGGTGCTATTTTATCGTGTGTTTTGCGCCACAGCTTTTGCTTTTTTGCGCGAATAATATGAAGAGCAGTAATAATCCGTTTATGAACAAGCTGGTAATTATTAATTCGACGATATCGCAATCCGGCGAATCCGCTCTCATTTCAATGGAGGGGGCAATGAAAAGCATAAAGAAGTTGCAATCGATGGTTCTTGTAAAAAGCTCAGTTAGCTCATGGCATCGAACTGGCAAATGGGCTGCGCAATGCGCTCTGTTTGCGTCATGCTCCATATTCGCCAGCACCCATGCCACGGCGCAAAGTACGGCATTTATTTGCAGCCTCGATAACGACGTACGCCGGTTTGAGGTTGTCACACCTGGTGTTGTCGGGAAGGCATGCGATCTAAAGGTAATTCGTGATGGGGGCGCAAATGTCTCGACCCCATATCATGCAAACAATCAGCAGGGTTATTGCGCGGATAAGGCCAATGAATTGGTTAGTGCACTGAAAGTAACGGGATTTGCGTGTGTTGATGGTGGGGTTGTGGTAGCTGGCAATGCGTCGTCAGCTGAAGTAGCCCCGGTGAGTGCCGCAAATGTTGATCGTCAAGCGCGCGATGTACTCGCAGCAGAAGCTGAGCGCCAGGGCGCTGTGCAAACAGGCGTATCGGCGCCAACATCATCCGAACTGGCGCCGGCGTCTGTCGCGACGAGAGTTGTACCGCAGGAGATCATTCCGGCAAGCAACGCCAGTGAGACGGGTGTTAATGGAACAGCGCCAATCGCGCCAGCGCTCAATATTGCTGACGCGCCGCCGGCTGAGCAGTTCGAAGACGCTCGGGAGAAAATCGTAAATGGTGTGACGCGTTCGCAAACGGCTGATGGGGCGCCAATACAACTCGCAGACGCATCTGCGAATCAAGTGAGTGCACCATCACGTGTTGCGGCGCGCTCTTCATCCGCTACCGGACGTTTAACTGGCGCAACGCCCGTTGATGTCGAGTTGTCCCAGCCGCCAGCGCCAGCAGAGAGTTCGCCAATTCGCGTTAGCGCTATTGAAGAGACGCCTGCCGCGGAAAGCCAAGCTCTCGGCGCCGTCGATGCGAGTTTAACGTCACGCAATCTTCGCTCAACGCCAGAATTGATCAAAAATGTTCTCGCGGCCCAGGCAGCCGCCTGGAACGAGGGCGATCTTGCGGCTTTTATGGAAGGGTACTTGAAAGACTCAAGCCTGCGGATGGTGTCAACCAGCGAGGCCGGCACAACCGTGACCACAGGCTGGAAGAAGGTTATGCGCCGATATGCAGATCGTTACGGTGACTCTGGCGATCTGGGGGTTTTGTCCTTCAAAAAGCTTTCTGTGGAGATGATCGAAGACGATGTGGCGACTGTGTTCGGCCGTTTTAATCTTGAAAAAGAAGAAAACGTTTCTACCGGCGCTTTTACCCTCGTGATGCGCCGCGCCGAAGGCGTTTGGCGCATTGTTCATGATCATTCAGCGTCTGATCCGCAGGTTGAAGAAAGCGAAACCGAAGAATAGGCGCAGGCGTTCTCCGCAATTTGCGCCTATATTCCACCAGTTTTCCAGTCAGGATTGGTTTGTGCGGGATCGATTAACGCGTCGCAAATTTCGGTTCATCCGTACATATCCGTATCATAAGTAAAGTGTTTTTCGCCTCTGAAGCTAACAACGCTTCAGAGGCGAATTACGTTGGAAGGTCGTAACCCGTTGGTGGTCCAGGCCAAAACATCTATCATGTTTTGGAAATGGAGATGGTAATGGGTGACTTCGGCGGTTTTTCTCGGCATCGGCGGCTTTTTTTGCAGTTGACGGCTGCGAGCGCCGCATTGGCGGGATGTGGCGCCGGCGGTTCAAACACGGCCAAACGAGTCGCAGTGATTGGCGGCGGCGTCATTGGCGCCTCTATCGCGTATCACTTGGCAAAAGCGGGCGCCGACGTCGTTCTGTTTGAGCGCTTCGACTTAGCGACACAGGCAAGCCGCGGGACGCTTGCCTGGATCAATGCAAGTTGGGCAAAGCAACCCCGTCATTACCACGCGATTACCCAGCGCGGCGTCTCCGGCTGGAGGGATCTTCAAGCTGATCTTGGTCTGCCGGTGCGGTGGGGCGGGTCATTGGAATGGTTCGCCTCGCCAGAGCGACAGGCCAAACTCGCCAATGATATTGCAGAACAGATCGAGTGGGGTGAACCCGCGAAAATGGTGTCAGCGGACGAGGCCCGAATACTCGAACCGAACATCAACTTTTTCGACGCCGATGGCGCGGCGTTTGCGCAGAATGATGGCGCCGTAGATCCCGTGTTGGCGACGCAAATACTTGTTCGGCGGGCGGCTCAACTTGGCGCGACCGTCAAGACGAATTGTTCCGTTGACGCTGTTCGCCCATCCCAAACGGGCGGGGTTATCCTTGAGACGAGTTGTGGTGAAATTAACGTTGACCGCTACGTGCTGGCGACCGGTGCTGACACAAGCGCATTACAACGTCTCGCCGGCATGGACATCCCTCAGCGCACGACGGCCGGGGTGATTGTTCTCACAAAACCAATGCCTCGATTGCTGAATCGACTGATTGCGGCGCCTGGCGCGCTCATGCACCAGCGAGATGACGGCAGGATTGTCATCGGCGAGCAAGAAGGCGCTCCTGACACCCAGGCGCATGCGGAGCGATTGCGGGATAGGCCCAATCGTTTTCCCGAAAGAGCGTTTGCCGAGCAACATGCAGCAAGGATCTTGGCGCCAATTGCGGACTATTTGCCGGCAATTGCATCGGCCGAGATTGAGGACGTCTACATAGGCTGGCGACCATTGCCGATTGATGGTCACCCGGTTTTAGGCGCGCCCGCATCCCAACGTGAAGCCTATATCGCCATCATGCATAGCGGTGTGTCGCTGGCGCCGATTGTGGGCGACATCGTGGCGCAGGAAATAATGCAAGAGCAATCAGCCGAGATGTTGGCCCCTTACCGACCCGATCGGGATTTTGAAATTATCAAAAGGTACTGACGCGGAGAGAAGGCGCTGCGCTGCTGTCGCGCTTGACAAACCAGTCGTGCGAGATTGCTCGGCTGATCAATTTTCTCAGATCCGGCGTCTACTTCAGGGATGACGATAACTGCTCGGCCAGCGCGTCGAACGCCTCGCTGACGGCGCCGGTTTGAAGGGGCGCACCATCGTCGCTCGCGACGCGTAGGTCAGGCATAATGGGCAGATCGCCGAGGAAAGGAATTGATAGGGCTTGCGCAGCATCCCGCGCGCCGTCCTCACCAAAGAGGGGGCGTTTGACGCCATCGCCGATATCTAAATATGCCATATTCTGTACAAGGCCTAAAATGTTGACGCCGGTCTTTCGGAACAGTTCCACGCCGCGGCGCACATCAGCCAGCGCCATGGTCTGGGGGGTGGAGACGATAACGGCGCCGGTCACGACCTTGGACTGGGCGAGGGTTAGATGGGCATCCCCTGTGCCGGGCGGGGTGTCGATGATCATAATATCGAGCGGGCTCCATTCAACGTCTTTCATTAGTTGCTTCAACGCGCCCATCACCATGGGCCCGCGCCAGGCGAGGGCTTTTTCTTCATCGACGATAAACCCGATCGACATCGCCTTAATGGGCCCGGCGTCTATCGGTTGGATTTTGCCGTCCATTACCGTCGGCTTTGCGCCGGTCAATCCAAACAGCACCGGGGCGGAGGGCCCATATATGTCTGCATCCAGGAAGCCGACACTCCTACCGCGCCGGGCGAACGCCGATGCTAAATTCGCGGCCACGGTCGATTTGCCGACGCCGCCCTTGCCGGAGGCGACCGCGATCACGTTTTTGACACCCGACAAAAGAGGAGTTTCCGCTGGCGTCGTCGCTGGTTTTTGGGCAAGGCCCAGGGGATTATCGTGACCGCTCGCCGATCCTTGCGGCGGCGTCGTTTGGGGGCGACGGTGGCTGGGGACGATAACAACGCGTTCCACGCCCTCGAGCGCCGCGACGATCGTTTTCACGTTTTCGACAAGGTCGTCCGCTGCGGCAACGGGCATGCGCCCGGTATCGAGGACGACTTTTGCAACGCCGGCCGGCGAAATGCTCGCCTCGGTCAACCGCCCCGCCGCGACAAGGCCGTGGGGGTCGCCGCCAGCCTGGATGTCTTTAAGGGCGTTGCGGATACTGTACGTTAAAGGGTTGTTTGGCATGATTAGAATTGAAGGCTCTATCGAGGTGGGAGAAAGGCGCCGCATTGCGCACCCGTTTCCATGACATATATAGGGCTCTTACATTAGGCGAGGCGTTTTGTGCGCACGCGTCAATTCGGCCGGGCTTGAGGGCGCGGTTGCATGAGCGCGTTCCGATAGGCGGGCGCTAAGGATGACAATACATCCCCACCGGGGATCGTGAAGAAGAGGAAACCCATGCCCTGGCAAGATAACTCTGGCGATAAAGGCGGCCCGACCCGTGGTCCATGGGGGCAAAACCCCAAAGGAGACGGCGGTCGTGGTAATGGCGGCTGGGGCAATGGCGGCGATAATGGCGGCCAAAACGGCGGTAAAGGCGAACCGCCGGATCTAGAAGAACTGCTCCAGGCCTCTCGCCAAAGGTTACGCAAAGCGTTCCCGCGGGGTGCAGGCGGCGGCGGACGAGGCGGTCGCGGCGGGCGTGATATCGATCCGCGTGTCCTCGGGCTCGGTGCAGTGGCGATCGGCGCCCTATGGCTCGCGAGCGGGTTCTACAGCATCAATGCTGGTGAATTGGGTGTCGTCACCACCTTTGGCAAATACGATACGGTGACCTTGCCGGGATTGCGGTGGCGCGTGCCATCGCCGATTCAAAACGTCGATATCGTCGATGTGGAAACGATTAACACCATCCATATTCCCGCCACGCAGCGAACCAGTAACGGCGCCGGGTTGATGCTAACCGGGGACAAGAACATCGTCGATGTGGCTCTGAACGTTCAGTATCAGATCAATCCTGATTTGACGGAGGAAGACGGCAAGCTGCCGGAAGTGGCGAAATATCTCTACAATATTGATGAGGCGACCAATTTGGTGCGAACGGTGGCTGAGGCTTCCATTCGCGAGGTCGTCGGCCGCAACACCCTCGATTTCGTTCAGACCCAAGGGCGAACCCAAGTGCAGCAGGAAACTGAGGCGTTAATTCAATCAGCGCTCGATCAGTATGATGCGGGCATCTTGATCACAGCGATCAGTTTGCAGAAAACCGATCCGCCTACCTCTGAAGTGAACCAGGCGTTTCTTGATGTTGAGGCGGCCGACCAAGACCGTCAGCGATCCATCGATGCCGCGCGCGCCTATGCGAACCGGATCCTGCCGGAAGCGCGTGGTGAAGCGCAACGCATTCTGGAGGATGCGCGCGGTTACTCCGCTCGCGTGACAGCGGAGTCGCGCGGTCAGGCCAATCGTTTTGACGCGATCTTAGCCGAATACAAGAAAGCCCCAGAGGTGACGCGTCAGCGGATGTATTTGGAGACCGTAGAAACGGTGCTCGGCGATATGAATAAAATCATCGTGGAGGACAATGCTGGTTCCGGCGTTGTGCCGTACTTGCCCTTGAACGAATTATCGAGACGCCAGGGCGAATAAGCCAGAAATCAAGAGATATAAAATGCGTAATGCAATAATCCCCTTCCTGATGGTCGGCTTCTTTGCCACTGTCGTTCTGATATCAAATACGGTTTTCGTTGTGCCGGAAACCCATTCCGCCATTGTGCTGCGGTTCGGTGAGCCCAAAGCCGAATACCCGGATGCCGGGTTGAAGTTTAAATTCCCCATCGCCGAAAACGTCAGCTTCATCGATCAGCGCAATCGCGAGCTTGATCAAGAAGAAATCCAAATCATCGCCAGCAACCAGGAACGCCTTCTGGTCGATGCTTTTGCTCGTTACCGAATTGACGAACCATTGGTCTTTTACCAACGCGCCGGCACCATCACGAATGGTGATACCCGGATGAAGGTGCTGATGGACCAGACGGTGCGTCGTGTCTTAGGTGAGGTGAGCGTTGAGGACATCGTCTCCAACGAACGCTCTTCCTTGATGCTTCGGATCAAAGATCTCCTTGGCGAAGAGGTGCGCACCTTTGGCGTGGAAATCGTCGACGTGAAAATTCGTCGGGCGGACCTGCCACAGCAAAACTCTGAAGCGGTGTTTCAGCGCATGATCACCGAGCGCCAACAGATCGCCCAGCGGATCCGAGCCGAAGGCAATGAGGCGGCCCAACGCATTCAGGCCCAGGCCGACCGCGAAGCGACGGAAGTTCGGGCGACGGCCGGGGAAGAATCCGAGAAAATTCGGGGTCAGGCCGATGCAGAACGCAACGCCGTCTTCAACGAGGTCTACGGGAAAGACCCTGAATTCTTCGCCTTTTACCGCTCATTGTTGGCCTATGAAGAAGCGTTGCAAAAAGGCGATACCACCATCCTGCTTTCGCCCGACAGCGAATTCTTCCGGTATTTCAACAACCTGGAAGGCAGTCGGTAGGGATATCGGCGCGTCGAAATTCATCACCCTCTCGCGAGCCGGCGGTCTGTTGAAGGCCGCCGGCTTTGCTCATTTAAAAAGTTGCGGTAACCTACAACGCTGTAACGTTCGAAAGGGCGCAGATCGTCGGGTTCAGTAGGGTAACAAGCCAACCAGGGGTTTTTCATGATCATCAATAATATCAAACGCACTCTGGTGGTGAGCGCCGCGATTGGCGCTTTGGCGGTTAGCGCCCCGGACATGCTCTCAAGCGGCCCGATGAGCGCCGCAGCGGCCGCGCCGCGCGGTCAACAATCGGTATTGCCTGATCTCGTTGAAAAGCTTTCCCCGGCGGTGGTGAACATTTCTTCGGCCCAACGGGTGGGTGGATCAGGCGTCGGCGGCGTTATCGGGCGCGGACAGCGCAAGTTATCGCCCCAGGCGGTTTCCCTTGGGTCCGGGTTCATTATCGACGGTTCTGGCGTTGTCGTGACCAATAACCACGTCGTTGAAAACGCCGATGAAGTCACCGTCACCCTTAACGATAAACGGGAATTCAAAGCGAAAGTGCGCGCGACGGACCGCGAAACGGATCTCGCCGTGCTTGAGCTCGAAACAAATGGCGTGCGGTTGCCTTTCGTTCAGTTCGGCGATTCCGATACGGTTCGGGTGGGCGAAGATGTTTTCGCCATCGGCAATCCCTTTGGTTTGGGCGGCACGGTTACCCGTGGCATCGTCTCGGCGAGGAACCGGGATATCGACGCCGGCAGCTTTGACGACTTTATTCAGACCGACGCGGCCATCAATCGGGGCAACTCCGGCGGGCCTCTGTTCGATCTCACTGGCAAAGTGATTGGCGTCAACACGGCGATCTATTCTCAAACGGGCGGTTCGGTGGGCGTCGGTTTCGCGGTGCCAGCGAACCTTTCCAAATTGGTCGTCGATCAACTTCTTAAATACGGCGAGACGCGCCGTGGATGGCTGGGTGTTTCCATTGATGAAGTGACCCCGAAGCTCGCCAATGAGCTAGGCTTTGACCGCCCTCGCGGCGCTGTCGTCACGGTCGTGCGTCCGAACAGCCCCGCTCTTACAGGCGGCATGAGGCCGAATGATATCATCGTCGAGTTCAACCGTCGCAGGGTGAATTCTGTCCGTGATTTGACACTTGCTGTTGCGGAAACGCCGGTTGGGCGTTCCGTGCCCGTCATTGTCTTGCGGGCAGGCAAGCGCACCACGTTGCGCGTGACGGTGGACCGTCGTGAGACCAACATTCTCGCGTCGTTGCCTGCGGGACCATTACCGGCTGGCGCCATCCAGAGTTCTGGCTTGACCCTGCAAAAACCGACACGCGAACTGGTCGAGGCCTTTAATCTGCAGCCTGATGTAGAAGGCGTCATTGTCACGGCGGTAGACCCAGACAGCCCAGCCTCCATCGTGCTTCAGCCGGGTGACGTGATCAAGGAAATCGGTTGGGAACGGATCAATAGGCCAGAGGCGGCGGCCGATAAGCTTGATAAGCTTCGTAACTTAAGCTCCGGCCCTGTGCAGATTTATGTTCAGCGCGGCGAACTCCTCTTTTATGAGTCGCTTCGCCCGTAAGAGGCTGCGCTCTTTAACGATGAGAAACTGCATTCGGTGTTATCGGCGGGTGCGATAACGACGGCAGTGGATTTTTATTTTTCGCTGTCCGGTCGATGTGCTGATGCGTCAAACGCTCGAGAAGTTGAATTCGGAAGCGCTGTAACCCTGCAGATATAAAAGCGCCGTTAAGTCGCCGTGGTTGATAACTGCGTCGGCTTTCTCCGCCACGGCGGGTTTTGCATGGAAGGCAACGCCTAAGCCGGCTTTTTCGATCATGGCCAGATCATTGGCGCCATCTCCGACGGCGAGGGCGTCTGCGGGGTTTATTTTTTGTTCCACCGTAAACTGATCAAGAGCCTTTCGTTTCGCTTCCTTGCCCAGAATGGGGCGGGCGACATCGCCGGTTAGCGCCCCGTTTTCAAGCAATAATTCGTTTGCCCGATTTTTTTGAAACCCCGCTGCAGCCGCAACGCGCGCGGTGAAGTAGGTGAACCCGCCTGAGACCAACGCCGTTAAGGCGCCGGCGGCGTTCATCGTCTGGACGAGTTCTTTCGCCCCGGGCGTCAGGGTAAGGCGGGTTTCAAACGTCTCCAGCAATGTCTCTTCTGAAAGGCCTTTTAACTTGCCGACGCGCTCAAGAAGCGCTGCTTCGAAATCTAACTCCCCGCGCATGGCGCGCTCGGTGATAGCGGCGATTTCGGGTTTCAAGCCAGCGAAATCGGCAAGCTCGTCAATACATTCTTGTTGGATGATGGTGGAATCCATATCGGCGATCAGAAGACTTTTGCGTCGGCCCTCCGTAGAGAGAGAATTGACATCAATACCCTGATCCCGAAGGGCTTCTCGCACCGTTTCTAGCGCCGTTGAAACATTTGCGCCGTCTTTGATCTTGATATCCGCCGCAACACCATCAGCCAGAACTGTTTGGCCCGCGACACCAACGAGTGGATCAATAATAGAGCAAACGCGTTGGACTATGCTCGTTGTCAATCCCGGCTCTGCCGGGTTGCAAATTAAACTCACGACGGTATTGGTCATTCAGACCTCTGACAAAAACAATAGGATTATCAATTTGGGACGGGTCATCCTTATCGCAGGCCCTACAGCGAGCGGCAAGACGCGCGCGAGCCTTATTCTGGCGCAGACTCTGAACGCGGAAATCATCAATGCCGACGCGATGCAGGTCTATCGCGACATCCCCATTTTGTCGGCGCAACCTAGCCAAACCGAAAAAACCGCCGCGCCCCATCGCCTTTTCGGCGAGGTTGACGGTGCTCAGCGATATTCGGCGGGCCAATGGGCGCGCGCCGCCAAAAGCGCCATTGAGGCGGCGCATAACGCGGGGCGTGATGCGATTGTGGTGGGCGGCACGGGGCTTTATTTTCGCGCGCTTTTGGGCGGTCTGGTCGCCATCCCCGAGATCCCGGCGGACGCGCGCGCCGAAGCGCAGCGGGTGTTGGAGGAAGACGGCCCCGGCGCGTTGCGCGCTGCGCTTCTTGCCCTCGACCCGGCCATGGAACGCTTAGCGCCCAACGATCTTCAGCGTCATGTGCGCGCCTATGAGGTCGCGCTTGGCACAGGGCGTCCGTTATCGTCGTATCAGGCGGAAGATCACGATGGCGCTGCTGCGGATTGGGCTGCGTCCGTGGCCAAAATCGTGATTGAGCCCGAGAGGCAGGGTCTATACGCACAATGCGATGCGCGCTTCGATCAAATGATGGATGCGGGCGCGCTGGAAGAGGCCGCTGCGCTGCATGCCCGCGAGCTTGACCCGGGCTTGCCGGTGATGAAGGCCCTAGGTGCGCCGTCGCTGATGGGGTATCTGCGCGGAGAAACCTCTCTGGACGAGGCGATTACGCTGGCCAAAACGCGTACCCGACAATTCGCGAAACGTCAGATGACCTGGTTTCGCAATCAGACGTCGGATTGGCGGCGGGTCGCGAATTCTGATGATGCGCCGCCGGAAATCTTGCGCCAGCGATGATCGCGTCTTAGAGGCGAGATTTTCCCTCGGTCATGGACCGTTAATGTTCAATTAGTAAACTGATTTCACGACATAAAGGGGTAGGCATCGAATGAATAATCAGGTCAACGGCGACGCTGACAAAGATGGGAACGCGTCCTTTCTTGATCAGTGCCGCCCTAAACTACAAAAGCTTGAGAGTATAAGGCTGCAGAAACTGCGCGTTTTCGAACGCCGCAAAAAAATTGCCGTGCCAATCGCCGCTGTTTTGACACCGGTTTTTGGGTTTATCGACTACTGGCTTTTGTTGCTCCAACGCGGAAACGACGATAGCGCTGCCGGTTTAACAATTGTCGGCCTAGGGCTTTTGTGGGGGTGGGTTACGCAGCCCAAACGTCAGTACGCGCGGGCGTATAAGACCGAAATATTACCGAAAATCGCCAGCCTTTTCGGTAATTTCACCTATGAGGTGAAGGGCAAGATTCCGATGGAGGTAATGGAGCCGTCCAAAATTGTTCCCTCCCATACGGATTATAAATCTGAAGATTATTTTGTTGGTGAATATAAAAGCGTCGGCATCAAGTTTTCCGAAATAAAGCTTACACAAAAATCGGGAAAGAGAACAAAAACGGTCTTTAAAGGCCTCGCAATCCTCCTTACCCACGGGACGCGAAAGTTTTTCGGTCATACTATTCTGACCAAAGATCAAGGCGCTGTTGGGGCTTGGCTGAAAAAGCAAACGACGAATTTGCAACGCGCGGATCTTGTCGATCCGGAATTTGAACATTTGTTTGATGTCTTCACAAATGATCAGGTTGAAGCGCGTTATTTGATTGATCCATTAATCGTCGAAAACTTGAAGGCGCTTTATCGTGAGTACAATGGGAATAAAATGATGGCGTCATTTTATGACGACCAATTCCTTGTTCTCATCGGCAGCGACGTCAATCATTTCGAACCGGCGGCGATCCAAACGCCGGCCACCGATGAAGACAGTCTTCTTGCGATGAAGCGGGAGATCGCTCAAATCATGTCGATCGTCGACAGGTTATCGCTTTTCGATCCGCGCAACGCCAAAGCCTCGATGGGTGGGGAAGAGCGGCCCGATAGAATGGCGTCCTAATTGCTTTCCCGTGGGGGCACAGGATCCTAACAACCCGAGGCTCGTCAGGCTTGCCCGCTCGCAAGAGCGCCTATAATCGAAAGAAGAGCGGCGAGCCCTCGCCGTGTAGTCTTGTTATTAGGCGCGTTCCTTGAAGTTTTGGCCATCGATCAGCCGTTTTCTCACGAGTATGGACGCAAAGGCGGGGACCTCGCTTTTGGTTTCCGTCGCGCTTCTTTTGTTTCTCGTGTTTCTTTTTGTCTTTGGCGAAAGTTCGGCCCTATTGGCGGAAGGTGGTGCGGTGCGGGTTTTTCTGGCTGATCTGGCGGGCTCCCCCTGGGCGGTGTTCGCTGTCATGGCGGCCTTCGCGTTGTTGGCGCTGATTGGTGCGCCGCAATTTGTGTTGATTGGGGTCACCGTTTCTATCTTCGGACCGCGCGACGGGGCAATTTACGCTTGGGCCGCGACGATGGCGAGTGCGACGTTGACCTTCGCGATTGGCCATTTTCTGGGCGCGGGGTGGCTTGAACGCATGGGGGAGCGAGTAACGATGTTGGTCGCCTTTCTCGGCCGTCACGGTATTCTCGCCAGCGCCCTTATTCGGGTCGTGCCCTCGGCGCCCTTTATCGTCGTGAATGCGGCGGCGGGGGCCGCTCGCATTCCCCTCTGGAAATATTGGGCGGGATCAGGCGTTGGAATCGTGCCTAAAATTGCTCTGGTCGCCGCGCTCGGCGCCGTGGCTAGCGCTGATGGGCCCGGCGGCGCAGCCCCTGGCGAGGGCGCGATCTCCGCGTTCCTTGCTCATTGGGGGTGGAAAGATCTTGTTTTACTACTTGTGATTATCGGCTTATGGCTTGTTTTTATTATGTTTGTTCGCCGTCTTTACCTTCGCTTGCGGTCCAATTAACCGCGTTTGCGTCCCGGTGACGGGAAAAGAGACGGGCAACCAACTGTAATATTATCGATTTTTATGGGGCGTTTTAGCCGCAATTGGGTTTTGTTGACGATTTCGGAACCCATTAAGGTTAAGCATCATGACGGGTAGAATACCGGAATAGGAACCGATCATGCTTTCGACTCTTTTTGGCATGCTGTCTTCGGACATGGCGATCGACCTCGGAACGGCGAACACGCTTGTTTACGTGAAGGGGCGCGGGATCGTTTTGAACGAACCCTCTGTTGTCGCCATTGAGACCCGGCAGGGCCGTAAATTGGTGCGCGCCGTGGGAAATGAGGCCAAGGATATGCTGGGCCGAACCCCCGGCGAAATCGAGGCGATCCGCCCGATGCGCGATGGGGTGATCGCCGATTTTGAAGTCGCCGAGGCGATGATCAAGCACTTCATTCGCAAGGTTCACAATCGCCGCTCCTTTGCGAGCCCGCGCATTGTGGTTTGTGTGCCTTCTGGCGCGACCGCGGTGGAACGCCGCGCCATTCAAGATTCAGCTCTGTCTGCCGGCGCCCGCAAAGTGGAGCTCATTGAAGAGCCGATGGCGGCGGCGATTGGCGCCGGGCTGCCGGTGACCCAGCCAGCCGGGTCCATGGTGGTCGATATCGGCGGCGGCACCACGGAAGTTGCGGTCCTTTCTCTTGGCGGCATTGTCTATTCGCGCTCGGTGCGGGTTGGCGGCGACAAGATGGATGACGGCATCATTGGCTATATTCGGCGCATGTATAACCTTCTGATTGGCGAGGCATCGGCTGAGCGCATCAAGAAAGAGGTTGGCTCGGCCATGATCCCGACGGAGGGTTCTGGGGTCACGATCCAGATTAAGGGCCGCGATTTAATGCATGGCGTGCCGAAAGAAGTTCGGATTGGTGAGGCTCAGGTGGCTGAAGCCCTGGCGGAACCGGTCAGTCAAATCGTTGAAGCGGTGAAAGTGGCCCTAGAAGCGACCCCGCCGGAACTCGCAGCGGATATTGTTGATACCGGAATCATGCTTACTGGCGGTGGGGCCTTGTTAAAGAATCTTGATCAGGTCTTGCGCGATGAGACAGGTCTGCCAGTATCGGTTGCTGACGACCCTCTGTGTTGTGTGGCGCTGGGCACTGGACAGGCCCTTGAGAACGAGCGCTCGATGCGTGGTGTGTTGTCATCGGCGATCTAGAGCGATTGTGCTAGAAATAGCGGCAAACGCTTTTCAGGTCGGCCGATTGGTCATGAGTATTGATTGGCGGACATGGAAGTCCTCGGGAACGAAAAACGTGAAGGCCTTGGGCGCAAGTCGGAATCGCGCGCCTGGCTTTTTGTGTTCGCGCTCATTTCCGTTATCCTTTTGCTTTCCAGCCTCTATTCGGCCGACGCCTCGGTTTTTCGCAAAGCCAGAGAAACGGCAATGGAAGCCGCATCGCCTTTTCTCTCGATTTTCGCGGGCCCTGCAGCCTATTTAGAGGACCGCATTGGCGAAGTCCGGCATTATTTTTTCGTCCTTGAACAGAACAAAGCGTTACGCGAGCAGATTGAAGATTTGCGTTATTGGGAGCGCGAGGCGCGTGACTTGCGTCAACTGACGGCGAGCTATGAAGCGTTGGAGGCGTATAAGACTTTCAGTGACGCCGCACCGATCAACGCCTTTGTTTTTGGCGAATCCAACAATACCTTTAAGCATACAATGCTCGTGAACGCGGGCGGGGTCGACGCGGTAAAGAGCGGCTTTGCGGTTGTCGATGATCGCGGGTTTGTGGGGCGCGTGATCGATGTGTCGCGCAATGCGTCCCGCATTCTGTTGCTGACTGACGCTCAGAGCCGGGTCCCCATCATGGTGGAGGGCTCAGAGGTGGAAGGCATGTTGCAAGGCAAGACCAATCGCCAACCCGCCATCACGTTCACCAGGTTTGATGATCTCTCCCAAGTACAAGTGGGCCAGCGGGTCATTACATCCGGAACAGAGGGCGCAATGCCGCCCGGATTGCCGGTCGGCGTCATCGCGACCGTCGATGAGGACGAGGCGATGGTGCAGCTATTTGCGAATTACACTCGAACCCGCCTTGTGCGGATTATCCCATTCTCGCCGCCGATCCTCGATGAAGCCTTGGCGGATGAAGGGGAAGAATCGGGGCCGCTGGTCGCTGAAAACAGCGATGCGGCGGGAAGGCCGCAATGAGCGTTGTTGCACGGGCTGAAAATTTATCGCGCCTGGTAAAGACCTTTACCCCCATCGCCCTCGGCATTCTTGGTGTTATTTTTCTATCGTCGCCTTTGCGTTTGGCGGAAGGATTTTTGCCGATCCCGCTTATTCCGTTAATTGTTGTTTACTTTTGGTCAATCTATAGCCCTGGATACTTGCCCGCCATCGGTGTGTTTTTCATCGGCCTTATGCAGGATTTATTGTCCGGCGGGCCATTGGGCCTGTGGTCAAGTATGTATCTATTGGTGCAGATGTTGGTGTTGTCCCAACGGTCTTATTTTCATGGACGTGAACAACGTGTTGTTTGGCTGGGGTTTGGCGTGATCGCCGCCCTTGTCGGGGCGGCGTCCTGGTTATTGATGAGCATGATGTCAGGGTTCTTTTTGCCCGTGGCGCCCTTGATGTTCCAGTTAGCGACGACAGCGGCGCTTTATCCGATTGTGGCGTCAGGGTTCGTTGAATTGCATCGGCGTGTTATTGTCGAGGTTTGAGATATGCGCGTAAACAGTCATGATCCGGAGCGTAAAGAAGCGTTTTCTCGGCGCGCGACGCTGTTTATGGGTGGGCTGACATTTCTGTTCGGTGGCGTTACGGCCCGGCTTTCCTATTTACAGATCGCCCGCCACGAAGATTTCCTGAAACTCTCCGAGGAATACCAATTTAATGATCGGGTCCTGACCCCGTTACGCGGGGAGATTGTTGACCGCTTCGGCAAGCCCTTGGCCTCAAATCGGCAGGATTTCCGCATTTTATTCGCGGCTGAAGCGGCCGACGATGTTGATAAGGCCTTCGATCGCCTCGGTGATTTTGTTGATATTAGCCCAGATCGGCGCCGACGGCTAAAGCGGGAAATTCGGCGTACGGGCGGGTTAAATCCGGTGCAAGTTGCCGATAATCTGTCATGGGAGCAATTCTCGCGGATCAGCTTTGAGCTTCCGGCGCTGCCATGGGCGATGCCGCAAGTCTCTGAGACCCGAAGCTACCCCCTTGGCTCGGCCACCGCTTTTGTCGTCGGATATGTCGGGGCGGTGACCGATCGTGACCTTGAAAAAGAAGAGGCGGATAAGGAGCGTCTCTTATTGCGCCAACCTGGTTTCAAAGTCGGGCGTGATGGCCTGGAGCGGACCTATGAACGCGAGCTACGCGGCCTCGCGGGCGACATGCAGGTGCGGGTCAACGCCCATGGGCGCATTCTTGAGGAAGTAGAAGAGACAGCGACGCCCGCGACCCAGGGCCAACCCCTGACATTGACGATCGATTCAGATTTACAACTCGCGGCGATGAAGGAACTGGAAGGTGAAAGCGCCTCGGCCGTCGTGATCGATATCTGGACCGGAGATGTTTTGGTTCTCGCCTCAACACCGGCCTTCGATCCAAATATCTTCAATGCCGGCATTCCAAGTGAATTATGGAAAGAGCTCAATGCAAGCCCTTACAAGCCGCTGTTAAACAAACCTCTCGGCGGTATTTATCCGCCGGGCTCTACCTTTAAAATGGTGACCGCAATCGCCGCCCAACGCGCAGGCATCAGCCCCGATACGACCCATTATTGTCCGGGTAAGATCTATTATGGCAATCGGTTTTTCCATTGCTGGAAACGTGGCGGTCACGGCAATGTCGATATGCGCGATTCATTGAAGAAATCCTGCGACGTCTACTTCTACAACTTGGCGCAAAAGCTTGATATCGACCTTGTCGCGGACACTGCGGAAAAATTGGGGCTTGGACAATCCTATAATTTGGATATTCCCGGTGAACGCGCCGGGACCGTTCCAAGTCGCGCTTGGAAGAAAGCCTATTACTCTTCTTCACCCGAAAACCAGATCTGGTTTCCCGGGGAGACGCTCTCCGTCGCCATTGGGCAGGGCGCTGTCACATCGACGCCCTTGCAATTGGCGGTGATGTCCGCGCGGATTGCCAGCGGCAAACAAGTCCGGCCCCGGATTGTGCGGATCATTGGAGACCGTGTTTCGCCGCAGCCGACGTTCCAGGATATTGATATCCCGGATGAGTATTTAGCCGTCGCTCGCGAGGGCATGGACAAAGTGACCAACGAGATAGGCGGGACGGCCTATCGCTCGCGCCTTGATAAACCAGAATGGCGCCTTGCCGGGAAAACGGGCACAAGCCAGGTTTACCGCATTACGAAGGAAGAGCGGGCTCGAGGCCTGACGAAGCCGGAACAATTACCATGGGAGCGGCGTGACCATGCGCTGTTCGTTTGCTTCGCGCCGTTCGACGCCCCGCGCTATGCCTGTTCTGTTGTTGTTGAACATGGAATTGGCGGCAGCCGCTCGGCGGGACCAAAGGCGCGGGAGATCATGCGCGCCGTCATGACAAAAGACCCCGGCGCCTTGACGCCTATTGGCCCAGATGGTGTTCAGCGTTTAACGGCCGCGTCATCCGGACGGGCAGGGTGAGGGTATGAGCACCATCCAAATCGCCAGCGGCCGTCGTGACATGCGTGACCATATCGGCCGTCTAAACTGGCTTTTGATCCTGCTTTTGAGCCTGATTGCGACCGCGGGGGTCTTAACGCTTTACTCGGTCGCTGACGGATCGTGGAGCCCGTGGGCTTTGCGCCATGCGACGCGCTTCTCAATCGCCCTTATGCTGATGATCGGGATGGGGTTTATTGCGATCCGCTATTGGATGGCGTTGTCTTACCCAATTTATTTTGCGGCCCTCATTGCGCTCATCTTAGTGCCGATTATGGGGGAGGTGAACGGTGGCGCCCGGCGCTGGATTGAATTAGCCGGCGTCCAATTTCAACCCTCGGAAGCGATGAAAATCGGCCTCGTCATGGCGTTGGCGCGGTATTATCACGGGCTGCGACTAGAGCAGGTCTCCCATATCGCCTATCTCATACCGCCAGCGCTAATGATTGGCGCGCCCGTCGCTCTTGTCTTGCAGCAGCCTGATCTGGGGACGGCGTTGTTGTTGGCCGCGAGCGGGGGAACTGTTGTAATCCTTGCAGGGCTAAGCTGGCGCATCGTCTTTCTAGGCGTGCTTGGCGCGGGCGCTGCAGGGTATGCGGCCTATCGCTTTGAGTTTTTGCAACCTTACCAACTGCAACGCATTTTCACCTTCCTTGAGCCGGATCGCGATCCGACGGGCGAGGGATACCAATTGCTTCAGTCAAAAATTGGCATTGGCTCCGGCGGGCTCACGGGCAAGGGGTATATGAATTCAACCCAAAGCGAGCTCGACTTTCTTCCCGAAATGCAAACGGATTTTATCTTCATCATCCTTGGAGAAGAGTTTGGTTTTGTCGGAGCGGCTTTTCTCCTGTTCGCCTATCTTTGGGTGATTAGAGAAGGGTTGGGTATTGCGATGCGGGCGCGGTCCCATTTTGCACGGCTGACGACCATGGGGGTCGTCGTCACCTTTGCACTCTATGTCCTCATCAATACCGGCATGGTGATCGGCTTGGCCCCGGTCGTCGGCGTACCACTACCCCTAGTTTCCTATGGTGGTACGGTTATGCTGACGATTATGGCAGGCTTCGGCTTGGTTATGAGCGCCCATCTTAGCAAGGAAAATGACGGGCCCTTCGTGTGACGGTGCTTTAGGGCGCGATCATTAAAAAAAGCCGCCTCGAAAGGCGGCTTCGTCTATTCGCGGCCCCGTCTATTGAAGGGATTAAGCGGCCTTTTGGAGTAAGCTCTCAAATGCCGCTTTTGTTTGGGCATAGGCCTCTGTGATATCGTTCATTTCACTTTCAAAACTACTTGCGCCGCCCTGGAGGGCAAGTTCTAAGCGTCTTGCGGAATTGGCCAAACCGCACGCGCCAACATTCGCTGCCGAGCCTTTCAGCGCATGGGAGGATTTAGCGGCTTCGTCGTAATCCTGAGCGGCCAAGGCTGTGCTGGTCTTTTCAATGAGATTGTCCGTTGAGCGCCAAAATGCTTCAAGTATTGATACAACACCCACGCGCCCTGCCGCTTCAAGCAAGCTGCCGATTTGACTACTGTCGATTATTGAGTTCGAATCATCTTTGCAATCCGTCACACAATGCATCCTTCATGGTCTCAGCCCGGTCTTGGGAGAAATGAATCCCAAAATGGGCGTTCCTCGCCTCTCAATTCGACAATCTTGGGGACAGAAGGTAAAAAAGCGCCTAAAAATCGGGCTTTAAGAAAATTAACATCTAATCGGGGATGACCTTCATGACATCACAATCAGAGCAACCAGCGTCGGGCGCGTTTCCAGCCCATGAGCCAACAAAAGTGCAGTGGTCCTCCCGCGCAGCGTTTATTCTTGCCGCGATCGGCTCAGCTGTCGGCCTCGGCAATTTGTGGCGCTTTCCCTACACCGCGGGCGATAACGGCGGTGGTGTTTTCGTTCTTTTCTATGTGATTTGCGTTTTGTTAATCGGCTTGCCGGTCTTGCTGGCGGAGCTGTTTATCGGCCGGCGGGGCCGCATGTCAGCTGTCGGCAGCGTTGTGCGTATCGCCCAATCGGAAGGGCGCTCATCCTGGTGGGCGGCGCAGTCATGGCTCGGCATGTTTGGCGCCTTTGTGATTTTAACGTTCTATTCAGTCATCGCAGGATGGGTCATGGCCTATGCCGTGATGATCGGCGGCGATCTTATAGGTGCTGTCGCGTCCAATGGCCCGGGGGCGTTGCTTGGCGGCGCCTTCGCAAATGAGTCTCAGGAAGTGGTCGCCGCAAAATTGGGGGCGCTTCTGAGCGATCCCCAGCGCATGATTTTCTACCACGGCCTTTTTGTTGTGATCACGGTGGCGATTGTCGCGCGGGGGCTCAAAGGCGGGATCGAGCAGGCGGTGACGATCTTGATGCCTGCTTTCTTTGTCATGCTGACGGTCCTAATGCTGTTCGCGATTTTTACCGGCGATACGGGGAAGGGGCTTAATTTTCTTTTCGGGTTCCGATTCGCTGATCAGCTTGACGCTAACGGAGAAATTGTCGCGAAGGGTTTCTTAAACGGTTTAAAAGATGGCTCGGTTATCTCTGCGGCTCTCGGGCAGGCATTTTTCTCTATTGGTCTAGGGTCAGCGCTGATGGCCACATACGGCGCCCATATGTCGCGTGATCAGAGCATCCCGCAGTCGTCGCGCGTCGTGGCGATTTCCGACACGGCGGTCGGGATCTTGGCCGGCATCGCCATATTCCCAATCGTCTTTCAGGTAGGCTTAAGCCCCGCGGGCGGGCCGACCCTGATGTTCCAAACCTTGCCCATGGCTTTCCAGGAAATGCCCGTCGGCGCGGTATTCGGTTTCCTGTTTTTCCTGCTAGCGTTCTTTGCGGCGATCACATCATCCATTGCACTTCTTGAAGCCTCAACGGCGTGGTTTGAAGAGCAGCAAAATGGCCGCCAACGGACGACCATTTCAATTGGGCTGGGCGTTGTGGTTTTCGTCATTGGCATCGCCAATGCGTTGTCACAGGTGCCAACAACCCATGCTGATGGATCGCCGCGCGATCTGTTCTTTAATACGTGGCGGCCATGGGGGGCGATCCCGCTCTTCCAGGATGGCGAGGGCAATGCGGTTGATTTGTTGTCTTTCCTGAGTAACTCCACTGACATCATCCTACCGATCGCCGGTCTGATCACGGCCATTTTCGCTGGTTGGGTTGTGTCGACGTCCGTGTCCCGCGAGGAAATCGGCTTTGAGTCTGAAGCATGGTATCAGCGCTGGCGCTTTCTTATTCGCTACGTCTGTCCGATCGCGATCGCGGCTGTCATTCTTTATAGCTTGTTGGCGCCGTTCATTTTTTAAGCGTGATTTTTCCGCTATCTCAAAAAGGCGTCGCTATTCGCGACGCCTTTTTTTTGGAGGGATCTCTTGCAACGATAAGATGAGCGGCTGACCAACTCACGGGCAGTTTTGTGAAAATTATTCCGAATTGGTTACGAAATTCTCGCAAATTTCTGACACGTTAGGCCCCGTAGTTTTGGGAGGGTAACCTATGTTCGGATTCTTAAAAAAGAAGCGTGAAACCTCGAATGGCGAGTTCGTCATTGCTCGGCTCAATGCCCGCGTACAGCCAATTGACCGCGGTGAATATTACGAAGATCCGTTAGATGACCTAATTAAGCGCGATAATTTAGGAGCCGTCACCGGCGGGGGAACGCAATTGGCTGATGAGCCTGCGGGGATTGAGTTTTGCGACCTTGAAATCAAGACCACCAAAGCGACTGAGGAAACCCTGAATAGTATTGTGGCGCATCTTGAGGCGATTGGCGTACCGAAAGGTTCGCGCCTTATCGTTGAGCGCGACGGACGGGAGTTGCCGTTTGGGAACCAAGAAGGGCTTGGTCTTTTTTTAAATGGTTCAGACCTTCCGGAAGATGTTTATGCCGACTGCGACGTTAATTTTGTCATCAAAGAGTGCAACCGCCTGATGGAAAAAGCCGGCGCCTTCCGGGGGCACTGGGAAGGTTCAAAAGAAACGGCTCTCTATTTTTATGGCGAGGCGTTCTCAACCATGAAAGCGGCGATTGGTCCGTTTATTGAAAGTTATCCGCTTTGCCAAAAGGCGCGATTGGAGCAGATCGCGTAAACAGCCGCATCCTTATTACTCGGCCGCCTGCTCCGCCGTTTTTTTCAAATTGCGGTTGGCGATGGAGTATGGGTTATCCGGCACGGGGATCGGCATGGTCGCGATCGTTGCCCCCTCAGCGTCATCGGTAAGCAACCGTGCATTGCTGCGGATGAAATGGGGTAGTCGGACAGTGGCGTTTTGGCGCCGGGGGAACGCGGCGCAGGCGACGGTGCCTTTGTTCCGTTGGGAGGCGATGGCGAGAAGGCCGTTTTGCATCTCCATCAGAGATTTTGACAAAGCAAGCCCCAATCCAGCGCCGCTTTTAGATTTAGCGGCGTCGTGTTCAATGAGCGCGAAGGGCGCGCCAAGGCGCGGCATGGAGTCTTTTTCGATGCCCACCCCGCTATCGGCGACGAGCACGGCCACGCTGTCTAGATCCGCCTCAACGGTAAGCGTGACCTCGCCATTGCGAGGCGTGAACTTTATTGCATTGGACAGGAGGTTAAGCGTCACTTGTTTTAAGGCGCGGGGGTCGGCCCAGGCGGCCGGCGCGTGACCGACTGAGATTGTCAGGCTCACCCCATTGTCTTGGGCGCGCTTGGAAACGAGTCGGCCACATTCCTGCAGCATGCGCTCTAGGTCCACCCGGCGAGGCTCCAGCGTTAAACGGCCGGCCTCAATCTTCGACATATCAAGGATGTCTTCAATCAGTTCCAGAAGGTGCTGACCGCTTGAGAGAATATCGTCAACATATTCCTTGTACTTCTCATCGCCCAGGGGGCCATAAAGTTCTGATTGCATGATCTCGGAAAAGCCATTGATCGCATTCAGAGGCGTACGCAATTCATGGCTCATATGCGCCAGAAACTCGCTCTTTGATCGGTTCGCTTCTTCCGCTTTGTGCTTTTCGACCTGATACTTTTGCATCGTCTCTGAAAGTTCCGTGCGGGAGCTTTCTAAGTCCGACACAAGCGCCTTCAATTTACGCTCCTTCGATAATTGCGCCCGCGCGCGACGCTTCATATCCGTCACATTGGACGCGATGCAAACCAAACCTCCCTCAACAGTGCGTCGGCGGGCGACATGCAGCCAGCGATCGCCCCCAAGGGCGATTTCGTCGCTCAATTTATCTTTGGAGGCGTCGGGGCCGAAATATCGTTCCAATAGGTCGCCGCCGACCGGGGCGATGGCGGCGACATCGGCAGCGGACATGCCGGCGCGCAGAGACGTTTTCTTCTTTTTACCGACTAAGCGAAAAATCGAGGCGAAGCGTTTGTTCCAAATGGCCAGACGACCATCGGCGTCCCATAAAACAAAGGCCTCCGGGATGCTCTCAATCGCGTCTTTTAGGCGGGTTTCGGCGAGAGCGTTGGCGGGCGATAGAGACTGCCCCTTTGCAACCTCGATGGCGAGGCCTGACCGTTTAAGGCGCGTGGCGTCCGGCGATGTGCGAAGATAAGCGCGGGACCAGCCGCCCTGGGGGCGACGTAACCGCACAACGCCATCGGTGACGCCAGAGGTTTTGCCACTGAGGATTGCAAGGCCCGTGCGTAAATCCAGCGGATGAATAAGGGCTGTTAGCTCGCTGAGGTTAAAGCGCCGCTCGCGCGCGCCTAGGCCCATCGCATCAAGGAAGGCGCGCCCGAACGTCACCGTTCGATCACGCGGATCATACCGCCAGGCCGCCGCGCGCCCGGCGGTCAACGCGTCATTGATATGGTTCAAAGCATCGATGGCGCCGGCGGAAAGCGCAGCCGATTTACTTTGACGGATAAAGGCCGCCATGAGCGATGCGGAGACAAGGGCGACCGACAAAAGCAGTAGGATGTAGGTGAACCAGGTTGGGCTTCGTTGATAGATATCGTTCGCCGGCGCGGCGGCGAGAATGACTTCCCCGTTGTCCAGAGGTCGCCAGGCCGTGCGTAATTCGCCAGCGCTACTCTTTATGACCCCAGCGCCATTCCGCGAAAGATCGATGGTCGCTGTGGCGGTGCTCGCGAGGGGCGCTGCGCGCGTATCACCGAAGGCGGTAAGGATATCATTGGATGCGCTGAAGTGATAAAGCGCCGCACGACCGCCTGGAAAACAAGATGACAGCGTGCGACGGACGCTATCGCCCGTGACGATGGCGACATTCATTGAGGCGGCGCACCGGTCGGTAGCGAGGGCGATGCGCAATTCCGTCTCAATACGTCGCGCCGAAGCATCTTCCTGAGCTACGCCAACGAGGATGGCCGCGAACGCCACAACAAAAAGCGCCGTCAGACCCATTAATCGGCTTGGCGACAAGGCGTCCAACTTCGCAGAAGCGGTCGAAGCGCCTGGAATTCCTTTTCGTGTCGCCGTCGCCATATGGCCCTTTATCCACCCCTCGGGTCAAACACACTAAATGAATGCGCGAAAACTAAATTCGCGCATACCTTTAATGCGTGTTTACATTTTGGAAACTATTCCTGTTCGCTAGTCGCTGTCGATATCGAATCAAGTCTGCGCATGCTTGAATTTCCCGGTATTCGTTTTTCAAGCAGAACAACGTTGCACCAGGTCAAACCCACCTCATCATATCGGCGCTATGACACCCCGAGGAGCCGGGTCGCCATTTCATAGAGGTTCGATGACGGCTTTCCGTCTAGCAATTTCTTCAAGGCTGTCTCGGCCAAAACTCTGCGCGCCGGATCTAGGCGCCGCCAGGCGTCGAATGCTGTCGTTAAACGCGATGCGAGTTGGGGATTAAGAGGATCGACAATCATGATCTGCTCAATAAGAAAATCATACCCTGCGCCGTCAGACCGGTGGAACGCTTCCATGTTTCGGTACGCAAAGGCGCCAACAAGGCTGCGCACCTTGTTCGGCGTTTTATGATCGAACGCGTCATGGTCCGTTAGACCGGCGATCGCCTCCAACGCATTGTCCCCGGTGCGCATCGCGTTGAATGCAAGCCATTTGTTGACGACGAGCGGGTCCTGGCGCCAGCGGTCATAAAAGGCGTTCAACACCTGGTCTCGGCTGCTGGCGTTCGATTGCGCAAGGGCGCTCACAGCGGCCGCTTCATCGGTCATGTTTGCGGCGTGGGCGGCCTGCGCCGCAGCTTCATCAAAAACGCCGCCTGCGACGAGCAAAGAAAGGGCGGCATTTCGCAAGGCGCGCCTGCCGGCTTCCGGCGCTGCCGGAGAGTAGGGCGCATCAGAGGCAAGGCGTTGATAAAGCGCGCGCAGATCCTCCTCCAGGACGTGGGAAATCTCGGCGCGCACGTTGGCGCGACCTTGCGCCAGCGCGACCGGGTTTACCGGCGCGGTCATTTGCAGGAGGTCGGCGGCGGCTGGTGCGGTGAGGATTTCGGCCGTCAGCGCATGGTCTTCATCAGCCCGGGCGATTATCTCCGCCAATGCTTGCGTAAAGCGGGCCATGGTTGCGTCGCGTTTTGAGGTGTCGCAATTTTTTTCCGCTGCGAACGCGACACATAGATCCCGCCAAATCTGATCGCCCGCGTTCCAGCGATTAAAGAGATCCGTCTCCGCCGTCAGAATCGTGAGCCGATCGTCAAGCGTAAGGTCCTGATCCAACACGACCGGCGCGGAAAAACTCCTAAACAAAGAAGGGACAACCGGTTCAGAGTAAGGACCGAACGTGAAGGTGCGTTCCGCTTGGTGAAAATCAAGGACGCCTTCCTCAACAACTTCACCGCTGTCTTTGCCGACCAATGCATAGGCGACGGGCATGGCGCGGGGCGCTTTCTCTTCGTCATCATTGATCGTTTTCGTCTGTTGGCGAAGTGTCAATTCAACCGGGTCTTCAATCTTTGTTGTCGCGGTCACGGCCGCCGTTACATTCGGGGCGCCGGCCTCGGTGTACCAAAGTCGGAATTGGGTCAGATCTTGGCCGCTGGCCTCTTCCATTGCGCTGACGAAGTCTTCGACGGTGGCTGCCTGTCCGTCGTGGCGGTCAAAGTAAAGGTCGGTGGCTTTGCGAAAAGTTTCCTGCCCCAAAATAGTCATCAGCATGCGGGATAATTCTGCGCCTTTTTCATAAACGGTCGCGGTGTAGAAATTATCGATGGTGATGTATTCCGACGGGCGTGGCGCGTGGGCGAGGGGGCCGGCGTCCTCGGGAAATTGGCTGGACCATAAGCGGCGCACATCTTTGATGCGCTGTACCGGGCGAGAGCGCATATCAGCGGAAAACTCCTGATCGCGGAAAACGGTGAACCCTTCTTTTAAGCAGAGCTGGAACCAATCGCGCAGGGTTACTCGATTGCCGGACCAGTTATGAAAATACTCATGGCCGACGATCGATTCGATGGCTTCATAATCAGCGTCAGTCGCTGTTTCTGGGCTCGCCAGGACATAGGCTGAGTTGAAAATATTGAGGCCTTTGTTTTCCATCGCCCCGAAATTGAAATGATCAACGGCGACGATCATGAAAATATCGAGGTCGTATTCGCGCCCGAACCGTTCTTCATCCCAGCGCATTGAGCGTTTAAGAGCGTCCAGCGTATAGGCGCATTTGTCTTTATTTTGATGTTGTACAAAGACTTTTAGCGTCACCTCCCGTCCTGAGCGGGTCGTGAACTTGTCTTCTACAGCGGCAAGATCGCCCCCGACGAGGGCGAACAGATAGGCAGGCTTCTGGTGGGGGTCTTCCCATTCCGCAAAATGGCGTCCGTTCTCCAAATCCCCGGCGGCGATATTGTTCCCATTGGCGAGAAGCACGGGATAGGCCGATTTATCGGCCTCTAGGCGCACGGTGAAGCTGGCGAGCACGTCCGGGCGATCAGGGTAATAGGTGATGCGACGGAATCCTTCAGCCTCGCATTGGGTACAGAACATGCCATTGGAAACATAAAGGCCGGAAAGGGCGGTGTTCGCGACTGGCGAAATCGCGACCTCCGTTTCAAGAATGAACGCTTCCGGCGGTGAATGAATGGTCAGGGTTTTCTCCCCAACCCGATAGGCGTCCTGCGCCATGGGTTCTCCATCCATTGCGATCGACAAGAGCGCGAGCGCTTCCCCATCAAGCGTCAAAGGGGCGGGCGCGCCATCTTTCCCTCGTGGCGCGCTTAACGACCGCCGCACGTCTAATCGCGTTTTCACGATGGTCCGCTCTGGGTCCAGAGACACATGGAGATGGATGGTGTCTATCCAGTAGTCGGGAGGGTGGTAATCTGCGAGGCGAATGGTTTTAGGCCGGTCGTGATCAGCGGTGGGCAAAGTGGTCATGGGTGGCTCGTCGAAAAGTGTGCGGGGAACGCGGGAAGAACGCCAGCATAGGCCATGGCCCACTCTAACGCACCCTGCGCACCGAGTATTCCTTCAGCATTGTCCCCATTCAAAATGCAGGCGGTGATCAATTGATCGGTTAATCGCGGATTCAGATTGTCAATGCTTGTTTTATCTTCGCGAAACGGGGCGGGATGTTCTTCACGGCATCGGCGGCGCGTCGGCTCAAGGGGCTTTCGACAAAATAAAAGACAATCACCCCGACGCAGTGGCATGCAACAAGAAAGACCGATGCAATCGCAAGGTTAGAGATTGTCACCGGCCACCCTATACCGATTTTTTCCCCGTAGGCCGAAAGATTGGCCGCGCCATTGGCGAGGAAAGGTGTAAAAACGACAAGCCCTTTTATGGTGATCGAGTGGGTGAGGTAGGTCGAATAGGAAGCATCACCCAACGAACTGAGTAATCGGATAGGCCGTTTCGACAGCCAAGGTTCCAGCATCAGGGCGCCCATGAAAATTAAGGCGGCCGGCGCGCCCCAAGCGAGGCCTCGAATGGCGCTATGATCATGCCATAAAACTGACAAGAAAATCCCAAGGCAGATCGCGGTTACGGCGGAAAAAAAGGCGACCCTACTTCGCAGATAGGGGTGTTCCTTCACTAATAAAAACGCCCGCCCTAGGAGAAGACCGAAGACAAACTCGATGATGATCGTGCCTGTGTAAAATTCTATAAAACCGGCGTCAGATGGTTTTATCAGTAGCCCAATAATGAAAAGGAACACGATAACGCTGCATATCGTCCAAAATCGATAGGCGGCGTTCAATGCGAGCGAAAAAGCGAAGAGAACGTAAAACGCTATCTCGTAGTTCAGCGTCCAGCCCACTACGAGAATCGGGGCGATCATGCCCCATTCAGGATCTTCCATCGGAAAGAAGAAAATCGACGCAAGGAAGTGTTGTACACTGAAATGAGGGCTTGTGACTGAGGCCGCTGCGGCGAGGCATGTTAGCACCCAATAAAGGGGCGCGATGCGCGCTAGGCGCTTAAGAAAGAAAACGCCGGGGGTTGGCCGGGAGCCGCTTGCGACCACCCACATCAAAAAGCCGCTGATGACGAAAAATAGATCGACGCCATGGGCGCCATAAGCGACTGCGCTCTCGGGGCCGCCGGTTAAATATCCACGCAAATGATGGAGAACGACGCCAGCAGCGGCGATCGCGCGCAGATATTGAATTGAGATCAGAAACACGCTGGCTCTCTCCTGCCCCGTGGTCACTGCTCGTGTATCGCGGATTCGCGCTATGAGCGCTTTGCCCCCCGTACTTGATCAGTTTTCCCCAAGTTGCAGGACTAGAAGCTGGGCGGATGACTGTAAAGTGAATTCTGGGACGGATTGCCCCTTAGATCGGGACGGACATTCACGCCCGTTCCAGTTTACCATTGGTCATGCCCTTGGATTCGTCCCCGCAGATCGATATGAAGCGACTTCCCGTTGATCGCGCGCATTGCGCGAGCGCCAGTTAGAATGAGAACGATAAACCATGCGCCATTTCCTCAACACGGCTGATTGGTCCCGCGCTGAGTTACAAGCTTTGTTGGACGACGCGCGTGCGTTGAAGAAATCGCCCATCGGTGACGCGTTGAAGGACAAAACTGTCGCGCTCTTATTTCTCAATAATTCCCTGCGCACGCGCACGTCTTTTGATGTCGGCGCGAAGCAGCTTGGCGGCCATGCCGTGGTGCTTTCGCCTTCCGGGGGCATGTGGCCCCTTGAATTCAATGATGGCGCGATCATGGACGGGGAGGCCGAAGAACATGTGAAGGAAGCCGCCGCTGTGTTGTCTCGCTACTGCGATATCATTGGCGTGCGCGCTTTTCCTAAATTTGTCGATTGGCAAGAAGATCGGAAAGATAAAATCCTAAACGCCTTCGCTCAATACTCCGATGCGCCTGTGATCAATATGGAGACCATTACCCATCCGTGCCAAGAAATGGCCCATATTCTTGCGCTGCAAGAGCGGTTTGAATTGGAGGGTCGCGCTGAGGCAGGGGAGCAGGCCTTGGACGGAAAGAAATTCGTTCTAACATGGACCTATCACCCAAAGCCCTTGAACACGGCGGTGGCGAATTCGGCCCTTATGATCGCAGCGAAGTTCGGCATGGAGGTGACGCTTCTTTGTCCCACGCCGGATTATGTTCTCGATGAACGATATATGACGCAGGCGGAAAAAGATTGCCGCGCCAACGGTCGCTCTCTCACCGTGAGTCATGATATTGAAGAGGCTTATACAGGTGCTGATGTCGTCTATGCGAAGAGTTGGGGTGCGCTCCCCTATTTTGGAAATTGGGACCCTGAAAAGCCTATCCGCGACGCGCATAAGCATTTCATTGTAGATGAAGCGAAAATGAAACTCACCAATGACGCATTGGTGAGTCACTGCCTGCCCATGCGACGAAACGTAAAAATGACCGACGGTGTTTTTGACGGGCCAAACTGTATCGCCCATGACGAAGCGGAAAACCGCTTGCATGTACAAAAGGCGATTATGAAGGCGTTAGTGAGCTAGTCTATAAAATGACGACTTCGCCTAAATCGTTATTCGAGATAGTCCCAAATTAGCTTTTGTCGTTATCAAGTTGTCAATTACAGTATGACCAATACCCGCGCCACAATTGTTCAGCTTCTCTCCAACATGTCCGATGGTAAGGAGATCCGCTCCTACCTTCAGCGATTTTCGGAGGTTGATCAGACCCGCTTTGCTGTCATTAAAGTCGGCGGCGCCATCCTGCGCGATCGATTGGAAGAGACGGCGGGCGCTATTGCGTTTCTTCACACGGTTGGCCTCACGCCGATCATTATTCATGGCGGCGGCCCGCAATTGGATGAGGCGCTCACGGCACGGCAAATTGAAACGCCAAAGGTTGACGGTCTACGTGTAACAAGCGCCGAAGCGCTCGATGTCGCGCGTGATGTCTTCATTGGACAGAATATCCGTTTGGTGGAAGCCGTGCGGTCCCAAGGGGTGCAGGCGGACGGCCTCGTCACCGGGGTAATTGAAGCCGACGCCATGGATAAAGAAAAATTCGGCCTCGTCGGGGAGCCAACGGGCGTCCGCCTTGGCATGTTGCAATCGACCGTGGAATCCGGCGCTGTGCCCATTCTTACTTGTCTCGGCGTTGCGCCGGGCGGGCAGATATTGAATGTAAATGGCGATTCTGCGACCCGCGCCGTGGTGGCCGCGCTCCAGCCGATGAAGGTGATTTTCCTCACCAGCGTCGGCGGCCTCCTCGACAAGCATGGTGATGTTATCCACGCCCTTAATCTTGCGACGGACTATGATCGGCTCATGAAGGCTGATTGGGTTGAAGGCGGTATGCGCCTAAAAATTAAGGAAATTAAGCGCCTTCTGGATGCCCTTCCGTTATCGTCTTCGGTCTCGCTGACAACGCCGGCAGCGTTGATGCGCGAATTGTTCACCCATGGCGGCGACGGCACTCTTGTGCGGAAGGGCGAGGAAATTAATCTGATCACAGATAAGAATAAGGTTGATCACACGCGCCTAGAGCCTTTGATCGCGACGAGCTTCGATCGTGACTTAAAACCGACCTGGTGGCCTAAGGTTGATCTCGTTGAAGCTCATCTGTCCGGCAGCTACCGGGCGGGCGCGATAATGTCGCGTATCGATGATTTTATCTATCTGGACAAGTTCGCTGTAACGGAAGACGCTCGCGGCGAGGGATTGTCGCGGGCGATTTGGCGCCGCGTCGTCAAGCGCCATCCCGTTTTCTATTGGCGCTCGCGCACCGAAAACGGATTTAATGCCTTTTACCACGACCAGGCGACCGGCTCGATGAAGCAAGGCCCTTGGACGGTGTTCTGGATTGGCGAGCATGATTTTGAAAAAATTGCGCCGATTGTTGGGCGCATTGCCGAGCTCCCTGAGTCTTTTGTAGAATCAGAGTCGTTTGGGGAAGTAGACCAATGAGCGAACCTTTTCTCATCGGCCTTGTCGGCGCACGCGGGTTTACAGGGCGGGAGTTAATCCGCCTCATCGCTGGGCACCCGTCCTTAATGCTCGCCTACGCGTCGAGCCGGGAAATGGCCGGGCGCAAGGTTTCCGAGATGGCGCCGGAGCATCAAGCGGAGTGCGTGTTCGAGGCGATGGGCCCGGACGATGTTGCGCGACGTCGGGCCGACGCGGTAGTTTTGGCGTTGCCCGATGGGGCAGGCGCTGCCTACGTCGAGGCGATCGACGCCCAAGCGCCCCATCGGGTTATCGTTGATCTGTCTGCAGACAGACGATTTGATCCTGAATGGGTCTACGGCCTGCCGGAACTTTTGCGGTTAAAAGGCGAGGGCTCTGAATTGGATGGCGCCAAGCGGATCGCCAATCCAGGCTGTTATGCAACGGCCATGCAGCTCGCGATCGCGCCTCTGTTGCCGTTATTGTCCGATAGTGATCATGCTGCGCCGTCGGTCTTCGGTGCTTCCGGATATTCCGGCGCTGGGACGAAACCGAGCCCAAAAAATGATGAAGCGCGCCTCGCCGACAATCTGATGGCCTATAAGCTTGTCGGTCACAACCATGAGCGCGAGGCGACCCGTCACTTAGGGCGGACGATCTCTTTTACACCCCATGTGCACCCCGCCTTCCGAGGACTTCTCGTCACCGCGCATATACCGCTTGCAACGCCAATCAATAGCCAAGCCCTCCATCGTCTGTATGAAGATGCTTACGGCGGCGAGCCGTTGGTTTCGTTACAAGACGCCCCGCCGGAGTTGAAAGACGGGGCTGAGCAATTAGGGGTTTTGATCGGCGGGTTTGAAATCGCCGAAGATGGACGTCGTGTCGTTATGACGGCGGCGGAAGATAACCTGCTGAAAGGGGCGGCGGTTCAGGCCGTTCAGAACCTAAACCGAGCCCTGGAGTTGCCGGAGATGATGGGCCTGCCTATCGATCGGGTGTGATCGGCGACGCGTTGAATGCGGACCTATTCCAGCCCTTCGGTAAAACTCCGATTGGCCCGCCAGCCGACTTGTCGAACGGTGAATTCTGTTTTTACGCCATTGCCGTAATCAAGCGTCGCGGTGATATCAAAGAGCTGCATATCAAAGCGCCCCGCGCCTCCACCGGCGTCTAATACAGGCCTTACTTCGGTAATGGGGTGCGAGCGCCAAGAGAAAACCGCTTCTCCAAGGTTCTCAACGCCGTCCGGTTCGAACATCGGGTTCGTCACCCGCAAGCGCGCCAGCGCGCTCGACATATTCCGTGTATTGCGCTCAGCGCGTTCAATCGCAGCGGCGGTCCGGGTTAACTGACTCTGGAGAACCATCATTGGCAGAAACGCGATGGCGATAAGCGCGATCGCGGCGATTGCCTCCAAAACGGAAAACCCTATTTGTTCCTGGCGCCGTTTCTTTTCACGGTTCATTTAGAACTAGGCTCCCGTTCCTCAATTATCAGAACTTTCGTGGAAGGATGGTGGTGAGGCTATTGTCGTTAATCGTTCTGTCAATTTCCTGCTGAAATTTTTCGGCGAAGGCCGCTTTGTCATCCTGGCCCCGTAAGACGTATGCGGTAATGAGGATCACAAGTTCTGTACGGTCAGTACTGATGGATTCGCTTGAGAACGCATTCCCGAGAATTGGGATATCCTTCAACAACGGCACGCCCGATTGAGATTGGGATATCGTATCCTGGATCAAGCCGCCGATTACCGCAGTGCCGCCGTCCTCCAGCGACAAAAGGGTCGATACGCTGGTGTTATTGAAAACAGGGCTGTTTGCGACACCAACGCCGTCGATGCCCGGCACTGTCGCTGAAATTTCCTGGCTGATATTGAGATCAATACGGTTATTACTGAATACAATCGGTTCAATGCCTAAGATAATACCGGTTGATCGATACTGAACCTGGGAAATCACGCTATCGAAGTTGCCGCCGGTGGATGTTTGCGCCGATAAAATCGGCACTTCCTGGCCGACTTGGACACGCGCCGAGGAGCCTGACCGTGCAAGCAATCTCGGCGTTGAAAGGATCGTCGCTTTGTTATTTGCGGCCAGCGCCGTTAAGTTCACCTCAACATCCGGTGACAGAATGTTTACGAGCGCGCCGCCGGGCCCGAGAAAGCTATTGGCGACGATGCCGTTTAAGTTGGTTCGCTCATCGGTGTTGCGCGAAATATTTGTCGTTCCAAATCTGCCATCTTCCAGCGTATCAATATTGTTATCGGAAATATTGTTGATGACCCAATCGATCCCTAGCGATGCTGAGTCTCCAAGGGTGACTTGCGCCAACATCATCTCGATAAGGACTTCCGCGGGCGGCTGATCAAGCTGTTTTAGCAGCGGCAGCAAACGCTCATAGTCTCCGGGTGACCCGGAATAAATCAGACGGTTTCCAAGGGGTTCGACGACGAGACCACTACCGGGGCGCGCGCCAGCGCCGCCTGCAAGCGCCCCATTTGACGTGGGCGGCAGACCTGGAACATTCGGATTTACCTGTGCGGCCTGGGCTTGCTGGGCGGCGAGGCGACGGGCTGCGGCGGCCGCTGCGTTGCCCCTTAAAGGGGAGCGTGTGGCGCCTTTGGATTGCTCCATATTGACGAGAACTTGGTTCACCGTTTCGGCCAGCACGGAGGCGTCGATATTTTTCACTGAGTAAATGAAGAGTTGTGTTGAATCACCTTTAGCGGTTGGGCGATCCAGTTCGCGCAGCCAGTAATTTACCCGCGCCCGCGCCCGTGGTTGGCGCGTAAAGATCAACATATCGTTTGAATACTGAATAGGTAAGAGGAGAATCGGCTTTGGTGAATCCTCACTCTGACTGACCTGCCATCCCTCCGCAGATAGAACCCGTTCAATCTCAGTCGCAAAACCCGCTGCATCCCAAAAGGTTGGCGAATACCGCTGCACTGTTGTGCCGGCATATTGCAACTCATCCATTTCATAGACGATGGAAAGGGCGGCGTTCACATCATCCGGCAGCCCATTCAGGATAATGTAATTGCTATCGTTATCGACGTCGAAGGAGATGTTTTCACTATTGCGGCCGAAGGCTTGTCTTAAAATAGTCGTCATCGTGCGCGCGTCGATTGCTTGTAGCTCGACGAACTGAACGACGGGACGTAACGTCGCTGGGGTATCAGGGCGGGCGCGGGATTTAATGAAACGGGGTAGGCGGGCTTTAAGAGCGGTATCCTCTAATACCTGAAAAACGCCGTCTTCCACGGATATGCGTACGCCATAATCATTGAGGGCCGACTTGACGAGGTTAAAAAAGACATCAGGCGGCATCGTGCCGGAGGAGCGCAATTGGACGATTTCGCGCCGTGTGGCGATCCCAGGACCTGTTGTATACGGAACAGATAAGATCTCACCGAATACAAGATCGATGAATGATGGTAAGGCAAGGGGCGGGATCACAGTGTCGATCTCGTCCGCCGGGAAGGTTGGTTGCACGCTGGCGCCGTCGGTATCGCCGGCCACGGTCGTGGCCGATAGCCGGGGCACATAAGACGTTGCTTTGCTGTCGCCTGGTGTTGTCGGGCCATCTTCAGCCCCATCAGTCGGTAAAGTAAGCGCGCGGTCCGGTGCGGCGGGCCGCTCCACATCACTAGAGGCGTTTTGAGCGACGGTGTAGCGAGGCTGGTTGTAAGCGGCGCATCCAGCAAGGGCGATAAGGCTCGCGAACAAAACGCCCTGAGCGCAGGTGCGAAGGGAACGCTGAGCGGTGATTTTAGCTATGGATCGCCACGCTGGCGCGGCTCGTCTCGCCGGTGGTGGCGTGAGCGCCATCGACCCAGTAGGATTGCTGAAAATCCCCATGAAAATACTCCTACCCGTACACCAGCCGCTCTTTTTTAAAAAAGCGGCTCTCCCACGTTATCCGGGCGCAACGTCGACCCTGTCGCGTTATCGCTGGATACTATCCCATTTAATTGCAATTTCTTTACCAAATGGACAAGGACCAATAAGACGACCTTAGAACACAATTTTAGTCGAAAGTAATATAGACGCAGCCCATAGGGGTTAGCCTTCGGGATTTTCCTGCGGGTACACACGTTGCGTGATCACTTGATCTTTCCAAGTCAGGGTCACTGTTTCCAGCGTCGCCGCGGTTATACGCCACTGGCCCACCTCTTCATCAACGGTTGCTGAAAGTACAGCGCCGTCCGCCCCTTCGAAACTGACGCGAATAACGTTGTCGATAATCGAGGCGGCGATAACGGTGGGCGGCGGCGGGGTTTCTTCGGTCTCGCTCGCGGATGAAACATCCGGAGCTTTTTCGACCGGTTCGCCCAAATGGCCGGTTTCCATCAGCGCGGTGAAAAAAGACCCCACCTCATCGTTTTGGGCTGGCGACTGGGGCGCGCGCCATGCATCCGATTGATTTCCTTGGGCGCCGAGGACCCCGCCGGCCAGGATCACCCCCAAGAGAGCCCCAAGGAAAATGACGCCGGCCAGAATCGTAACGCTTTGCCGCATTAGTTTCGCCCCTCGTTTTGCGCGCTTTGCGATGGAGCGGCGGCTACAGTTGCAACTATTTCAATGGGCGCGTAACCGCTGATGCTCATGCGGCCCGCGCCATTTCGCCGGCTGAAATTCGCCGTTGTCTCATCGATGACCAATAAGGGGAGATGGTTCTTGAAGGCGTCGAGAACTCGCGCAGTCCCCTCCCCATGGGTTGTTTCCGCATTCAGACGAAAGCGAAGTGCTTCGCCCCCTGCGAGGGGGAACGGTGTTGGGTCGACTTCCAACGTCGTGAGGCTGACCTGCGCATCGGTGAAGAGACGACGGAGCGAGCCTTGGACCTCTGCAGCGATAACGCCTGAGGTATCGCCAGTCCATCGACGCCGGCGCCATTCTTCAAGGACTGTGACGGCGCTATTGGCCCGCGTCGTCCATTCCTCGAGACTTACCTCTTGCCCGTACTGGCCAAGGCGGGCCCGGGCGTCTTCTTTTGCTTCCTGAGCGGCGTTCGCCAAATCGTTGAGCCTTAGAATAAGCGAAACAGCAATCAGCGCACCGAGGAGAACGATGCCATAGGCTGTGCGCTTATTCACGGTGTCGAAGAACTTGTTTAAGAGCTCGATCATCGTCCTATGTCCCGCCCTGGGTGTTCGGCGCCGTTACAATAACCGGGGCGACGTCGCTCGTGACAAATAAATAGAATTGCTGACGACGTTCGACATAGACATTGCTGAACAGAGGCGCTGTCTCCAGGGCGCGAACAAAGTCGCTTTCATCTGGAGCGTCAGGATTGTCGTCGATAATTTCAATCCGCGCCTCAAGTTTGTTGTCATAATGACGGAAATTGCTGACGCGCATCGTCTCTGCGGGAAATTCGGCCGCGAGCGCCAATAACGCCCCTGGGCTAATGGAAGCGTCGCCAATATCACTTATGGCCCGAATTTTTGAAAGGGCCGCGCGGGCGCGGCGTCGTTGGGCGTAGGCTTCTTGATTTTCTGTCGCCGCTGTTGCGACGCGGGTCTCAATCCCGCGACGTTGGTGCTCGTAAGAGAGATATCTCGTTCCCTGAATGGCGGTGAAAAACAAAAAGGCGATCGCCACACCGGCCGCCAGCCTGGACGGCGAAAACATGAGTTGTAAATTATCAGGATCATGATCAATCAGAGGCAGGTCATCCCGCCAAACAGGCGTTTCGACTTGCGGTGGTGCATTTGTTTGTCCGTCGGTCAGCGCTGATCGTCCTGCGCGCAGGAATAACAGCCAATCGCGCGGCGCCGGTTTTGAGGGCCACCATCGTGACGCCGTTAAAACACCGTCCCGCCAGATTTCGCCTTCGACCCCATCAAGGCACTCGACGAGGCGCGCGCCATCCATGGCGCCAACTCGGGCAAGTGATTCCGGCAACACGCGAACGGATGACAGGGGCGCCCCATTCTCAAGGGTCATGTCGCCGTCCCATGTCCACACGCCAATGGCGTCGTTGTCCGCGTCGACAACGCGACTTTTGACGTTCCCGAAATCGACCTTGGCGGCGGCCTGTAATTTAGCGGCGCGTCGGGCTGCGGACTTTTCGCCAACCAGTTTTAAACGCTGATAGCCACAAGCCGCCCGGGATAGAATGTAAACGCTCGGCGCAAAAATAGAGGGGTCAGACAAAGGCGTGGGTCGCCCGGCTGCGTTAACGAGGATCGGCCTCGTCCGCAGAAAGGAAGGTTTGGAAATCGCTTGGAAGGACGTTAATCCCGACATCGTACTCTGAACCATTTCTCCCCAGCCCGTCGGTTTGGTCAGGCGCCGACGTCTGGACAACATTCACTTGCGGCGTGGTCTTATCATAAAGCCAAAATCGGCGCATGGGGCGGTCCGCCTCATTCGCCGTCCGGACAATTTCCACCGCGCGTCGCCTAACGGCGCTAGATCCTTTTGCTGTCTCAAAGCGCATTTCAAGCAAGAAACGGGCCCTTCCCGATGGCGACTGACTTTCGGCGACGTCAGATAAGATATCTTCGGGATCTCCGCCAGGGCGAATAGGATCGGGTAAAAGGGCCAGTAATTCAGGGGGCGCAAGGCCTGTTCGCCAGAGCACCGATCCGGTCCCCACAGACGCATACTCGTCAAGAAAATTCCAGAACTCCGGCGGTGCGGCCTCGGCGAAATCCAGAATAGCGGCGAATTCTTCTGGCGCTCTCAACGGGGAGTTGCTGGGGGGCGGCATTTGGAAAAGGCGGTATTCGGCTCTCTCCGCCCCGCGAAAACGGCGAGAGACGTCGCTGTCTTGAAAATCCCCAAGACGGGCGGTGAAGCGCTGCGCGAGATTATCAGAGAACCCCAAAGAGATGAGGAACGCTTCGGTCATTTCCGGCTCAAGGCGATTTATTGGGGTGAACGCGCCGCCATCGCGGTAGGTGACGCGAACAGGCATGCCATGGGTCGCCGAACTCCGCCGCCCGCCGTCGGCGCGCCAGAGGGCCTCGGTCGGGTAACCGGTTGCAACGCCTTCAAATGCGGCCGCATCGCTCGTCGCGTCGCGAATGGAAAGGACGCCGCCATTGACCGATAGGCTTGTTAAGTAAACAAATGTTGCTTCCGCTTCCGCCGATGCAAAGGCGATCTCCGTTTGCGTCTGTCGCGTTAGCGCCGACATTCGGTCCGTGGCGGCTGAGACAATTTGAAAGCTAACACCGGCAATGATTGTTAGGCCGGCGATCGCCAATAGGGCCAATGGCATCGCGAAGCCGCGCTGCGCGCGCGCGCGGTGATAGCAGGGGTTTTTCTTTATGGTGCGTACACGAATCAAGTCACTCTTCTCCAATCAGTAGGTCTTGATCTCGTTGCTCAGAAAAAGAAGCGCTGGCGATATCGGCGATCCAAGTGACGGGCGCTGGCCCGCCTTGGGCCGAGAAACGAATCGCAAGCGGTAGCTGCGGTGTTGTATAGAGCGTGTTGTCATTCAAGGGGTCCGGATCGGGGTTGATTTCTGGCGGCCATGTGCTTCGCCAAACGCCATCCGCGCCGAGATAGGTGAAACCCGCCTCAATGCCCGTTGGTACCGTAAAGAGCGGCCAAGAAGATTGGCTGGTCTCGTAAAACAATGCTTGACCGTCCTGGTACGGTCTAACGTCGAATGTCGCTAATACAAGCCCTTGCCCCGCGCCCTCCGCTGGGCGCCTTGTAAGGCCGCTAAAACCTTGGCTAACACCGACAAAAAGCTTGTCGGTTTCTTCCGGCCAAGCGTTGATCATACCGCCAACCACCTCCGCAAATACCGATTGCATGACAATCTCGCCGATCGCCCGCTCGGCGGCGTTCGCGGAGCGTGTTGAGAGGTCTAACCATGCCCTTGTCGACTGAAACAGCGTCAGGGACAAAAGCGAGACGATGGCCAACGCCGCAACCAGCTCAACAAGGCTGAACCCTTTTTCGGCCGTATTTCGGTCGCCTTGGCCCATGGTCTCGCGAGATTTGGCAGTCGAGCATCTCATTTGCAAAGAACTTTCGATAGTCGGCAACAACCAGCAAGTGCGATGGTCCCAGAAAAAAGACCACAACGATACATAAAAGAAATGGACTCATACAAAATGCGCGCCGTTAAGGCTTGTCGGCGTTTAGCCCTTTATCCCAGAATGAGAAAAACCCGATCGGATGGCCAGAACGCGCTTTCGCGTCCCCATGATTGATTCGCCCTTGATTTTCTGCGAATGAACAATCACTCCTCAGGCGGATCAAACGTAGAATGTTATGGTCTAACATTTTCAATAAACGAACGTCGTATAAATGTCGTATTTATTATTGTTAGTTGTATTATATGGCATGTTTCTAACATAAGGTTTTGTGCGGTGCCGTTCACTTCGTCGGCGCGTCGGTTTCGAACCGAAAAATATTCAAATTTCTATTAAAATTTACCGTTTTTCGTTGCAAAACGAAGAATGATGAATTATCCGTAAACATGATCTTGTGGTTGGGGGTTCGAGTATCATTATCAAGATAAAAACGCGGGCAAATTGAAAGCGGCGGGAGTCGCTGTCGATTTCGTGCGCGTTATTTTTTGAATATAATACTTGAATACTTGGTGTACAGCCGCAATTTCGTTGACTTTTGTTTCATTATAACTTGGGGGTTCCCATGAAAAAGCTACTATTAAACGCTGCTACCGTAGCGTTTGTCGCCTGTGGCGCCGTCTCAACGGCTCAAGCTGGCGAGCTCAAGCTTCGCTTGCACAACGTCAATACTTTTGACGTCGACAGCTCAACCAGTGAAGAGAGCACCATCCATATCGATCGCAACGACGCGGTTGACCTCAACGGTTTCTCCGGTCCGCAGGGCGAAGCTGCGCCAACGGGCAAGTATTCCGTTGATAAGGGCGAAATCTTCAAAACGACAATCGTTGGCGGCGAGGCTGTAGAATCTTCAGCAGCTGTTATCGCTGAAGAGCGTTTCCGCAGCGACTCGCACGCCCTTGGCGGCATCTTCGAAGTTGATATCTTCGAAATCACCGGTGGTGCGACGTTCTCTGGTTTCGCAACCTTCGACATCGAAATCGGCGGTTCTTCAGACCCATGGTTCAAAGAAGACGTAAACTGCGTCAACGCTCTTCGCGCTGGTTCAGACAACGTTGAATCACAGGCTTCTTTCACCTCGACGGGCGGTCAGTCCATCATCGCTGGTGAAAACAATGCTCAGTGCGTTGTTCAGGTCACGGAAGGCGCTGCAGGCGTATTCGGCGACCGTGCTATTGGTTGGGCTCTGCCAATCGCAATGAAAGATTGCGGTGATCTCATCGTTTCTATGGACATCACCCGTCAGGACCCAGTTTCTGGTGCGCCAAACACGGTGAACGTCTCTCACACGATTGCTGTCTGCGAAGACTCTCTCGACTTCTCCGTTGAATTTGGCGGTTCGAAGATCGATTACTTCACCGACTTTAAATCTTTCCTCGAGCCAATTGATGATGAGCCGCATGTTGCAACGCTTTACGCGGATATCGGCGCTGTTTACGCGTCGCTTTATCAAAACCGTGTTTGGTTGAAGGCTGACAAAGCTGACGACAACGGCGTTGTTGACTACCGCGACATCGACAACCTCTTTGTTGACATCGAATTCGAAGACCTCACGGGTATCGAAGACGTTCAGATCGACGGCCGTTCAGCTGACGTTCTTGACCGTATCAACAACGTTGCGGCATTCGTCTTCTCGACAGCAGAAGTTCGTGACCTCTTCGGTATCGTTGATCAACTGAATGGCGACGGCGACTTCATCAAAGGTGCGCATGTCGAAGGTCCTAAGCTTCCTGTGACGATCCACGCCTTTGGTCCAAGCGTTTCAAAGAGCACGCCAGGTCAAGGCCCGATCGACCACCAGGAAGTCATCCTGGCCCGCGCTGAATTCGATCTGCGTCCGCAGAAAGAAGATGGCGTAGACAGCGGTCTTGACTGCACCGGTACTGCTGGTGACGGCGGTGACGTCCACGATCTTGGTTGTGTTAAGTTCACCCCAGAAATCGAAGGTCCGTACACCTTGGCCGGCCTTGACAAGACGGGCGTAAACTTCGGACCATTTGACTGGACCACTGGTTCTAGCTCAACGGTACGCAGCTACTTCCGCGTGACGAACCTGCCTAAAGTTGACGGCCATGGCGTTCCATACGGCCCATCAAACCCGCTGAAAGGTCACGTCCAGGTTGAGAATTCTTCTGGTGGCGATGCTTTCAAAGGCATTTTCAAAGTAGATTACACGCCGTTCCTGACGGACCACGATCTACTCCTGACGCCTAGCCGTTTGGACTCTCTCCTTGAAGCTGGCGGCATGACCAATGCTAACTCCTTTGGTCGCGCTGATCTGACCTTCACGTTCTACGTGAATGACGATGGTAAAGCAGACATGGACCGTCTGTTGAACACCGGTGGCGTTTTCGCTGACTACGGCGACAACGGTAACGACAGCAATTCGTTGAAAGCTCAGTCTTGCGACGCTGGTCGCTTCGGGTCTCACGTTCCAAACAAGCTCGACCCAGAGTTTGTTGAAGAGCTGACCCTGCTCTGTGCAGAAACGACAACGGGCGTTCTCGGCGAAATCGACCGTAGCTCCGTATTTTAAGAACTAACGACTGACTAAAAAGTTGATCTGTTTCCCAAGTTAGCAGATCAGCCTTGAGGTTAGGGAAGGGCGATCCAGGACGGGTCGCCCTTTTCTTTGGTAATCCTAACGACGAGGCAGAATTTATCAGCGCCGACCCATGCGTCTCGACGTTCCGAGGCCCAGGGTGAGCGCAGAGCGCTCGATAACAATTTTCCGGGCCCCGCGATCGCGCGGCGCTCTCGGGCCCATCGATTGGGCGTCTTGAATATCCGTATCTCGGCGTGAGGCTTGGTTAATGCTGACGGGTGAGATGCAAGAGATTGTCCAGATGATGGATTGGCAGGCGTCGAAATGGCTCTATATTTGCACCCTAAACGTGGATGATCGCGCTGGGCGTCCGTCGAGCAATAGCCTTTCGAAATCGAGGCGGCATCGATGTCGCCCTTTTACCCCGTAAGCAGGTTCAGCCACCATGACCCAGGCCCAAAACCCTATGAGCGAATCGATGTACAAGCCGATTGGCGAGCATCTTATTGAGCGAGGTCTTGTCGAAGAAAAAGACGTTGCTCAGGCGCTCGCCATGCAGGAGGAAGTGGGTGGTCTTCTCGGGCAGGCGTTGCAGCGCCTGGGATCGGTGACCGAAGAGGCGCTCCTTAAAGCGTTGTCCGAACAGCTTGACCTGCCTATCGCGGATCCCCTTTCCATTCCGGTGGCCCATGATGCATTTTTGAATGCCGCGGCCGCATTAAAGCTCCCACCGTCTTGGTTTATTGCGCGCCGCGCTGTTGCGTGGTTGGAAAACCCCGTTGCTGCGGATCCATCATCCTCGGATGAACCGAGTGGGCGAGAGCGCCCCGAATCGGGCGTTACCCTCCATGTGTTAGCGGCTGATCCCTTGAACTTAGAATTGCGCGAAAAATTGGATTTAGCGGTCCTTAAGGCAAGCGTCGCGCCAAGCGCCGAGGGTCAAGATGGTGCGGACGCTGGGCCCTCACATGAAAACCCTGGCACATCGCTCTATCAGCCGGACATCCAATTTTATCTCGCCGCGGGCCAGACGATCGACATGTGCCTCGCGCGGTTAGAGAAAAATATTCAGCATGGTGATGATGATTCTCTCGCCGACACGGCGCGACTTCGCGAAATGGCCGAGGAGGCGCCGGTCATTGATTTCGTGAATAACCTGTTTGCCGTCGCGATGAAGGAGAACGCCTCCGATATCCATGTCGAGGCGTTTGAGCATTCCTTCGTGGTCCGGTATCGCATCGACGGCGTTTTGCACACGCGGCAAAATCAAAGCCGATCGAGATTTGACGCAATCGCAAGCCGCATAAAACTGGTCGCCGGCATGGATATCGCCGAGCGGCGCCTGCCTCAGGATGGTCGCCATACGATTCGCTTTGCGGGTAACGACATCGATCTGCGCGTCTCGTCGTTGCCGAGCACCTGGGGGGAAAGTCTTGTTATCCGCCTATTGCGCAAGCAAACGGAATTACCGGATTTGCAAGGGCTGGGGCTTACCGGTCGCGCCGGTGATGTGTTGTTTGAATTGTTGGATCTGCCCAATGGCATTGTGCTTGTGACCGGGCCCACGGGGTCTGGTAAATCCACGACGCTCTATCGCGGGCTGGAGCGGATCAATGACGGGTTCCGAAAAATCATCACGATCGAAGACCCCGTTGAATATGATATTGGCGGGGTGCCCCAGATCCAAGTGAAATCCGATATCGGGTTCGACTTTGCAAAAGGGTTGCGCTCCATTCTCCGCCAAGACCCAGACGTCATTATGGTAGGCGAAATCCGAGATGGCGAAACAGCGACCATCGCCGCCCAGGCCGCGCTTACCGGTCACTTTGTGTTATCGACCCTCCACACGAATTCTTCTCTGGCGGCTGTCACGCGTCTTGAAGACATTGGACTGGAACGGTTTCTTATCAGCGCCTCCGTACGCGGATTAATGGCCCAGCGCCTGGTGCGCCGATTGTGCGAGCACTGCCAAACCGATGATGACAGTGCCGAGGGCGCCGCCGAAGGCGAGGCGCTTTGCCAACAGGCGGTGGCGGCGGGCGCCGATCTTGGGTCGGCGATGCGCGAACCGGCGCGATGGAAAAAGGCGGTCGGCTGCGAGGCTTGTGATTACACGGGCTATAAGGGCCGGATCGCCGTCTTTGAGGTTGCGAAAATGGATGAGCCGTTACGCGAAGCCGTGAATAACGGCGCGCCGTTGCGGGAGTTGTTTTCCATCGCCCGTCGGCAGGGGTTTTTGACCCTGTTCGAAGATGGGCTTTTGAAAGCCCGCGCCGGACAAACAACGCTCTCTGAAATCTACCGCGTTTGCGGCGCGGAAGCAGGGTGATAAGCTAGCGTCATGGCTTCGCTAACGTTTTCATATCGGGCATTGGATGCGCAGGGCGCGCAAGTCGCTGGCGTTTTGGTGGCGAGCGATCGTAAGGCGGCGATTGATCAGCTGTCGGGCCGCGGCCTTGCCCCTTTTGAGCTGAAGGAAAAGGCAAGCCGCGCCGGGGTCCAATGGCGCCGGCGGCGTATCACGCCAAAGGATTTGGAACGCTACATCCGCCAGTTAGCGACATTGCTGAGCGCCAATGTCGGCGTTTTAGAAACCCTCACAACCCTGTCCCAGTCGAGCGCCCATCCATTGCTGGCCGAACGCACCTCGGCGTTGAAACGCGATCTGCGCGCCGGGCAGCCCCTGTCCCAAGGCATGGCCGAGCACCTGCCAGAATTGCCGGCTTACGTCTTCCGCTTATGCGAATTGGGGGAGGCGACGGGCTCTCTTTCAAAAGCATTGACCGACGCGGCTGACCGGATGGAGCAAGAGCAAACGATGCGGGCGGAGATCCGGTCGGCTCTGACGTATCCCACGTTTCTGGCGACCGTTGGGGGCGGGATCGTGCTGTTGATGTTTTTCTTCGTGGTGCCACGGTTCGCCGCGCTCCTCGGCGACAACATCGATAAAGCGCCCTGGATGTCTCGCGTTGTTATTTCCACCGGCGTCTGGTTACAGACGAATGCGCTTTTGGCGGGCGTTGTTGCATTGGTCGCCATCGCGGGGATCGCCTACGTCTTTCGCAATGACGCCGTGCGGGAAGCCGCGCGCACGCAACTTGAAAAGATGCCGGTCATCGGGCGTTTCCTGCGCGAGGCGGATACAGGCGCCTGGGCGCGCACGGTGGGGGTCGCGCTGACGAACAAAGCGCAGTTGGTGGATGCGCTGCGCCTTGGCGAATCCGGCGCTGCTTCGGCGGATTTTCGCCGGGCCCTGGAACAGGTGCGCCGGGATGTGCGTGCTGGGCGCCCGCTCGAAGAGGCGTTGCATGAGGCCTGCGATGGCATAGACCCGGTGGTTATCGATCTTGTAAGAACAGGGCGCAGCGCTGGGGCGCTCGGAGATATGTTGCTCTTTGCGGCCAATATCTTCGAAAAAGACGCCCGTGAGCGCGCCAAAAAGCTGACGGCCCTGACGGAGCCGGCGGCGATTGTTTTGATTTCGATTATTGTCGGTGTCATCGTCCTCAGCATTGTGATGGCGATGATGAGCCTTTATCAATTTGATGTCTAAGGGTGGAGTAGTAGAGATGCCGCAACAACCAGTTTCCGCAAACCATCGAGGCCCGAACGCCAAAGAAAAGCCGCGTTCCTGGCGCCCGCGCGCACAAAAAGGCTTTTCGCTTGTCGAACTATTGGTCGCCCTGGCGATCATGGGCCTGATCATCTCATTAGTCGCGCCGCGGTTCGGGAATCAGTTTGAAAAATCGAAAGTGACGGCGGCGAAAGCCCAAGCCCGCGCCATCAAGTCCTCTCTCGATGCGTTGCAATTGGATATGGGTCGCTTTCCGACGGAAGAAGAAGGTTTGGCGATGTTGATGACCCCGCCGAGCGACCCGACGCTGCGGGCGACATGGTTCGGCCCTTACCTTGATGGCGAGGCGCTGCCCGTTGATCCGTGGGGCAACCCATACCGCTATGATCCGCCGACAACGGACGAACAAGGCCTCACCTTGCGCCCGCGTATCTATACGTTTGGGGCCGACAATGAAGAAGGCGGCGCCGGTTTGAACGCAGACATCGTCCTTTGACGCGGCCCCAAGAGCGACTGATAGAATCGCCAGCGTAAGGAGCTCATGATGCGACGCCGCGCCGGTCAACATGGCTTCAGCTTGATTGAGCTATTGGTCGCGATGGCGATTATGGGTGTGGCGCTTGCGGTAATCTCGCCCTCGATTTTTCGCAATCTCGATGCGGTTCGGTTTTCCACGGCGCATGACGCCCTCTTGCGAGAAATCCGCGCCTTGCGCGTCAGAGCGCTCTTGGAAAAGCGAGTCTACGCATTTCCACCCGAAGGGGAAGACCCTTTCTTTCAGCTTGAAAACACGCCGCCCGAAGGATGGACCGCCAGCGTCGACGGTGACCCCATCTACTTTTTAGAGACCGGCATTTGTCTCGGCGGGACAATTACGGTGACGAATGGCAAGGGTCGTTTTCGCCGGACTGTTTTCGCCGCGCCCGATTGCGCAGTTGCGCCAGCGCCCTCTTCTTCATAAAGCTTGCGCGTATAGATGATGTCCGCTGATCGACGATCGGCGCCATCGATGGGCGGCGGGAGAGCGACATGGCGACGGAAGGCGGCGGATTTCTTGTTGAGGCGGCGACCTATCTCGGCGCGGCGGCGATCGCTGTTCCCATCTTCAACCGGCTGAAACTCGGGTCCATTCTTGGCTATCTAACGGCCGGGGTCGTGATCGGCCCTTCTGGGTTTAATCTTCTGCACCAGGAGGAAGGGGTTTTCCATATCGCGGAACTGGGCGTTGTTCTGTTCCTCTTTATCATTGGCCTCGAGCTGTCTCTCGCCCGATTATGGGCGTTACGGCGTGATATCTTTGGACTTGGCGCCGCGCAGATGGTGGGGGCGGGCGCTGTGATCGCCGCGCTTTTGCTCGCGTCCGGCGTCTTGCCATGGCAAGGGGCCATCATCGCTGGGTTATCACTGGCTTTCTCTTCAACGGCATTCGCGTTGCAATACATGAAGGACCGCGGCGAGCTAACGAGCGACTATGGCCGACGGGCATTTCCCATTTTGTTGTTTCAAGATCTCGCGGTGATTCCATTACTGGCCGTGGTGCCATTGCTCGCCTTGTCAAACGGCGGCGCGCCTGCGGAGGGCGGATTTGCATGGGCGCCCATCTTGAAACCGATGGTCGTCATCGCCGGCTTGGTCGTCCTTGGCCGGTATGCGCTAAACCCGTTATTGCAGATTGTGGCGGGTTCGGGCTCGCGCGAGGCGTTTGCAGCGACGGCGTTGTTTTTGGTGGCGATCGTCAGCCTCGCCGTTTCCTGGGCGGGGCTATCGATGGCGCTTGGCGCCTTCCTCGCCGGGGTCCTCCTGGCGGAGAGCGCTTACCGTCATCAGATCGAAACGGATATCGAGCCATTTCGTGGTTTGCTGCTAGGGCTTTTCTTCATTTCCATCGGCATGCGTCTTGACGTCAGCGCCATCCTGGCCGCCTGGCCGTTGGTGTTAGGGGGCGCGGTTGGACTTGTTATCTTAAAGGCGACTCTAACGGCAGTATTGGCGAGAGGATTCGGCGCCGATGGGGCGACGGCGCTGAAAACCGGCGCCGTTCTTTCCCAGGGCGGCGAATTTGCGTTTGTTATTTTTACCCTGGGCGTCAGCGCTGCTCTTTTCACGGATGGTCAAGCGTCTCTTATGTCGGCGGTCGTCACAATTTCCATGGCGTTGACCCCTTTTGCGATGATGGCGGCGAAAGCCATCCTCGATCGCGGTGAGCAGCCTCAAGACGATGAAAACCTCGACGGTCCGCGCGGCGGCGATGGGCATGTCATTGTCGCCGGCTTCGGTCGAATGGGGCAGATTGTCTCCCAAGTTTTGAACAATGCGGGCATTGATGTTGTCGCCATCGATCGTGACCCGAGCCATATTCGCAATGCGGAGCGCTTTGGCTTCAAAGTTTATTTTGGCGATGCATCGCGCCTTGATGTGCTACTAACGGCTGGGGCGGGCGAGGCGGCGGCAGTGATCCTCACCATGGATGATCATGACGCGGTGAACCATGCGGTTGAGGCATTGAAAGCGCGCTATCCGAATTTACAAGTGATGGCGGTAGCCCATGATCGCATCCATGAAATTCAACTGCGCCCATTGGGGCCTGACTTTATCGTCCGTGAAACGATGGAATCGAGCCTGTTGATCGCCCGGGAAACGTTGTCTGGCATGGGGCTCGCTGACGCTCTCATCGAAGATTATGTACAGCAATTTCGTGAACGCGATCGTCAGCGTCTTCTTGCGCAAATCGATATAGGCCCGGAAGCGGGTAAAGACATTCTGCACCAGCGATTTGAAAAGAGGCCTTCGGGCGAACAAAAATAGGCTTGCTATATTTCTGAGTTAACGCTGCGCCTATGATTTCCGTACACGATATTGCTAATCCCGATGGGCCGCTATAACGGGTAAAAAACTCTCTGCAAAGTCCCGCACCTTCGCGGCGCCGACGCCGAAGACTTGACCGAAATCTCGTTCATTCGTTGGTTTCTTTAACGCCATGTCCATCAGGGAACGATCCGTAAAGATAACATAGGCCGGCACATTGCGCTCCTGCGCTAAGGCCAGGCGGTGGGCTTTTAACGCCTGATAGAGCGCTTCCGACGCGCCCTTGGGCAGAGCTTTTTCGGCGCGTTGACGTGTCGCGCGTTTGGTCGTCTGCTGGCGGATGGCGAAGTCTTTAATGGCGCCCACATCTTGCGCTGCTTGTCCTAACCGTAAGCCCCCATATTCATGATCCGCCTCCAGAAGATCTGCCGAGATCATCTGACGGATAACGGCGCGCCAACTCTGGCCGGTATGGTCTTTACCCTTGGCGTAAGAGGCGAACAAATTCGCGTTCTTCTGGCGCACTTTTTCCGTGTCCGCGCCGCGTAGAATGTCGATGATAAAGGCCGGCCCAAACATCTGCCCGCTTTCTTCGACCGCCTGGAGGACCAGGCGCGCCTCCGACGCTGCTGGCTGCATTTGGGGCGGGTTACGACAGATATCGCAGCCGGCGCATTCCTTTAGGGTTTCGCCGAAATAGGCGAGGAGGGCCGCCCGGCGGCATTGCACGCCTTCGCAATATCCAATGAGATCATCAAGGCGCGCATGGTCAGCGCGCCCGGCCGTGTTGTTCTCGTTCTCGCTGTTCATATTGATGAGGCGTCGCCGTCGCGCGCCGTCGCCCGCGCCATAGAGCAAGACGGCCCGGGCGGGCGCCCCGTCGCGCCCGGCGCGGCCGAGTTCCTGATAATAGGCCTCCATAGATGACGGCAGCGTGTAGTGAAACACAAAGCGAATATCCGGTTTGTCGATCCCCATGCCAAAAGCGACCGTTGCGACGATGATGAGGTCTGGCTCCGTCAAAAAGGCGTTGAGGCGGGCGGTGCGTTCTTCAGGCGGAAGACCCGCATGATAGGCGGCCGCGCGGCGGCCATGGGCGTTGATGTGATCGGCGATGTCCTCGGTTTCTTTGCGAGATAAGCAATAGACGATGCCTTGTTCGTCTTTATGCTCATCAATCAGCGAAAGGATTTGTTTCTTCGCGTCGGTTTTTTCTTCAACGGCGATGTCGATATTCGGCCGATCAAACCCATGGACCGTGACATGGGCGTCGCGCCCCAATAGGCGCTCGACGATTTCACCGCGCGTGCGTTCATCGGCTGTCGCTGTAAAAGCCGCGACGGGCGTGTTGGGGAAATGGGTCCGGATCTCCGACAGGGCGAGGTAATCCGGGCGGAAATCATGTCCCCATTGGCTAACGCAATGGGCCTCGTCCACCACAAATCGGGCCACGGGCACATCTTTTAGGGCCGTAATCATCCGCTCGGTCATTAGCCGTTCCGGCGCCATATAGAACAACTTGCAAGCGCCCTCTTGCACCCGTCGCCAATCGGCGACGCTTTGTTCGCGCGGGCGGTTGGAATGAACGGCGCCGGCGGCGAGGCCCAGCGTGTTTAGCTGCGCCAACTGATTGTCCATCAGCGCGATGAGGGGGGAGATGACAATGGTCACCCCCTCGCTCAGCGCCGCTGGCAATTGATAGCAAAGGCTTTTGCCGGCGCCCGTTGGCATGACTGCCAGCACGTTCTGGCGCTTCATCACCCGGTCGACGATGTCGGCCTGGCCCGGGCGAAACCCGTCAAACCCGAATAACCGCTTCAGGGCGGCGCGGGGCGGTTCACTGGCGCTGGTGCGTTGGGTCGTGGCGGCGGTCATGGCGCCTTGTGCCACGGGTTCGGGGGGGATTCAAAGCCCGCGCGCTGACGCCCAACTCCCATCGCCCATCTCCCATCTCCCATCGCCCATGGTGGGGCGCTCACTTGCCGAGATGTTTTTCGTTGAGCGCGCTCAACGCCTCGGACACCAGGGTTTTGAAAGCCCTGATCTCGGCGCGCAAGGTTTCGGCTTGTTTAAATCGCGCCCCGCCCATCTCCGCCGGGGGCAGGAACTCGGCGTTGGCCATGGTCCCGTTGGTGATCGCTTTCAGCTTTTTGGTCACCGTCAACGCCGCCGGCGCCCCGAAGGAACCGATGAGGATATCCCCCTGATCGCACAGCGTGTTCAACTCGTGACGGATATGCCGGCGCCGTTCAACAAAATCATCCGTATCAACATTATCGGCGAGGCGCAGGTCAACCGCATCAGAAAGCAGGGGCACAACCTTCTCAGTCCACCCGTTCAATTCCTGGCGGTGGATCTCCAATTGGCGGGCGGCGGCGTCGCGCCGTTGGGTGGTGCGCCCGTCGAAATATTTCCACACGCCAATGATCAACCCGGCAAGGGCGATCGCCGGCCCAACAATCTGCAGGATCTGCTCCATCTCGTCTCCCCATGGCCCCATGGCGGCGCCCAACCCGGCCGCGGATCGCGCGGACAATACCGATCACCTCTTATAAAGGCGTGATCACCGCTCGGCCAATGAAGCTTTTATTGTATGAAACGCGGTGGTTTGTACGCCCTTTGTTTCCAAAGGGCGCGCCGCTTTTGCCCGAACGCCAAGTCGGGGGTAGGATAAAGAAAAACATGGGGGCTCCAGATGGGGGTCCAATTTGGGGGGCGTTAAACCATGGCCGAGGCGGAAAACGAAAAGGGCAAAGATCCGTGGCCGCTGGAATTTGAAGATAAAGACGCGTTTAAAGCGTGGCTGAAGGATAAGCCGTCCAAGTGGAGCCGGGTGATTGCCCACCGCGCCGCGCTGCGCGTGTTCCCGGTGGCGTTTTCGATTTTCGAGATCGAGCCGGAAATCAAAGAACAGACATCCCTCGTGCGAGAGCACTTAGTTTTGGCGTCATGGCGCGCGTCAATTGTCAGTAACCTTTTAGTCGCCAACTTGGATGTTCTTGATAAAATCGGTAGGGATGCCGCCAACGCCGCCAACGCCGCGAACGCCGCCGGAGAAGCTGCCGCCTTCGCCGCCGGAGACGCCGCCGCCACCGCCGCCGCCAACGCTGCCAACGCCGCCGCCAACGCCGCCTACGCCGCCGCCAATGCCGCCAACGCTGCCAACGCCGCCAACGCCGCCGTCTACGCCGACGCCGCCTACGCTGCCGCCGACGCCGCTTGGTGTGCATTTGGTGACGCCGATGGGCTTTGGCGTCAGTCCCTCTGGATGGCGCAGTTACCCTCCGGCGGGTTTTTGCTCGGAACCCGTTCCCGGCCGAATGAAATTGAAGAGGCGATAACGCGGTTTGAAAAGACCGATCGCGCGACGAAAGGCCAGTGGGGTTTAATCCCCGCCTGGTACCGCCTCGTGGCGCCCAGCGGAGAAGGCGTCGAACCGCGCGCGCCCTTTGGCGAGAAGGTTGCCCTCGACCTCATCCAAAAAAATGATGCCTTCTGGCGGGTTACCAACGACCGCTCTGGCGATCAGATCATGGCGGACATCGCCGAGATTGTCGGCTGGAAGGATGGGGCGTTTGCGGGTGTTGAGCCGCCAACTCAGTCGTCAGATACTCCAGCGACGCCTGCGCGGGCGACAACAGATCTAATCACTGAATTGCAAACGGATGAAGCTACCGACAAAGACGAATTGGGTCGCGAACCCTTCGCTGAAGCGCTGGTGGATCTTTTAAACACGGCCCGCGATGAAGACGCGATTGATGGTTTCGCCCTCCATCTCCATGCGCCCTGGGGCGCCGGTAAAAGCTCCGTTCTCCGCCTAATGTGGAAAATCATGGATAACGGGCGGCCGAAGGATCAAAAGAAACGGGTTAAATTCTTTCGACTGCAAGACGCGCTTTATAAATTTTGGGCGGACGTCCAACGCATGGCCATCGGTGTGATCGGTTACATCGAAGACCAAAAATCGAATACGGTACCCCATTCGGGCGCCGGGCTCGTATCCGATGAATGGGTCATCGTCGATTTTAATGCCTGGGAGCATGAGCGGCGAAAATTACCCTGGTGGCCAATGATTGAGGAAATGCGCTTGGCGATCCTCGAACGGCTGGATCGCGCCGCGTCAGAGAAAGAAAAGTTGGCATTCGATCTGCGGCCAAATATCAAGCATAGGGAGGAAAATGACCCCGCCGGTGAAACGCTTCCAGCGCTCCCAGAGGATGTTGAGATCGACGCTGGCATCCTCGCGCGCGAAGAACAGGACGAGGCGCTCAGCGCCGCGCGACGCGTACGTGTCGAGTGGTTCTTCTGGAAACTGATTTCTGATTGGTTGCCGGTGACAATCGCCTTTACCGCCCTCCTATTGTTCGTCGCCTTTGGTGGGTTCGTAAGCGGTGGTATTCAGGAAGGGTTAAAGTTCATTGGACTGATCATGACATCCTTTGGCGCTTTTTTAGTGGCGGGGCGGGCATTGATTTTTGGCGGCGTCAACAATGCGACGTTTTACTTTGAATTGTCGAACGATCCATTAAAACGGATTTCGTCCGTCTTCCGCCGGTTGGCGCATAATGCGGAACGACCGATTTGCATTTTCATTGATGACCTAGACCGGTGCAGCGCAGATTTTGTCGTGACCTTGCTGGAAGGGATCCAAACCTCCTTCCGGCATCACAATGTCTTTTATGTCGTCGCGGCGGACCGGGCCTGGATCCGATCCAGTTTTCGCCAGCGTTACGACGCCTTTTCGAAACATGTCGGGTCGGACGGCCAGCCCATTGGTTATTTGTTTCTGGAGAAACTGTTTCAGGCCTCGACGCCGCTGCCCGGCATGGGGGCGGAAGTTCGCGACCGATTCTGGCGAGGACTTTTGAATTCGCCCGATGATGCGACGGGCGCGGCGATATCTGCGCCGGCGATCGTCACGACAGAAGCGATCGAAAAACGTCAGGAAGAAATCCTCGATCGGGATGGGGTGGTCACTTGGGATCGCGTGCGGGAAGAGACCGAAACAAATGCTGATCCGGTCACCCGCGCCGCGTATGTTAAACTGTTAACGCAGTCCCGGTCGGCTGAGCGCGAGCGGGTTCATTTGCTGGTACAGTTCAGGCAATTCCTCCCCGATAATCCGCGCGTCATGAAGCGGATGGTGAATGCCTTCGCCTTCCGCCAGTCAATCGACATTATTGAAGGGACGCGGATGAGTTCGGCAAAACTGGCGCGGTGGACAATCCTGGAACAGCGCTTCCCCCATGTCGCCGATCTCCTGACGGAAACGCCGGAATGGGTGACGCTTATCGGAAACAAAATCAAAGACGAAAAAGGCCTTAAAGCCTTGCCGTTTGCGCTTCACCCGTTCAACGATGCAACCGAGATCCGCAGTATTCTGATGGATGAGGTTGAGGACAAGCAAACTGGTGCTCGTTACGAAGGCTTTAGCGACAAAGACATTAAAAACATAACGAAGGGTGCGCGCACCTAAACCCCTACTGCGCTAATTCCACACCGCCGCCCCGTTTGGGGTTGTTCAGAACAAACCCCAACAAAAAGCCGCATCCGGGGCATGCCCGAATGCGGCCGATGGAATGGGTCGCGCGAAAAGGCGGTCTCCCGCGCTGGGTCCCTTGTTCTTACTTGCCCATGGCTTCGCGGAAACGCTCGTCGACTTTCTCGATGAAGCCTTCCGTTGATTGCCATTGCTGTTCCGCACCAATGAGGAGCGCGAGGTCTTTCGTCATGAACCCGGCTTCCACCGTTTTGATGATGGTCTCTTCCAGCGTGGTGGCGAACTTGATGAGCTCTTCATTGCCGTCCTGCTTGCCGCGATAGGTCAGGCCGCGGGTCCACGCGTACATGGAGGCGATGGAGTTGGTGGAGGTGGCTTCGCCCTTTTGATGCTGGCGGTAGTGGCGGGTGACGGTGCCGTGGGCGGCTTCGGCCTCAACCGTTTTACCATCCGGCGTCATCAACACGGAGGTCATGAGCCCGAGGGAGCCGAAGCCTTGGGCGACCGTATCGGACTGCACGTCGCCGTCGTAGTTCTTACACGCCCAAACATACCCGCCGGACCATTTCATGCAGGCCGCGACCATATCGTCGATAAGACGGTGCTCATAAGTGCCTTTGAACTTGGCGAACTCGTCTTTGAATTCCGTCTCATAGACTTCGGCGAAGATGTCTTTGAAGCGGCCATCATATTTCTTGAGGATGGTGTTCTTCGTCGACAGATAAACCGGATACTGACGCATGACGCCATAGTTGAAGCAGGCGCGGGCGAAATCCCGGATGGAGGCGTCGAGGTTGTACATGCCCATATAGATGCCGGAGGATGGGGCGTCGAACACTTCCTCTTCGATGACCTCGCCGTCGTCGCCGGTCCATTTCAGGGTCAGCTTGCCCTTGCCGGGGAACAGCATATCCGTTGAGCGATATTGATCACCAAAGGCGTGACGGCCGATGATGATGGGCTGCGTCCAACCGGGCACCAGGCGCGGCACGTTAGAGATGATGATCGGCTCACGGAAGACAACGCCGCCAAGAATGTTGCGGATCGTGCCGTTTGGCGAGCGCCACATTTTCTTCAGGTTGAATTCTTCAACGCGGGCCTCATCCGGGGTGATGGTGGCGCATTTGACGGCGACGCCGTATTCCTTCGTGGCGTTTGCGGCGTCAATGGTGATTTGATCGTCGGTCTTGTCCCGCGCTTCGATCCCCAAATCGAAATATTTCAGATCGATGTCGAGATAGGGATGGATGAGTTTGTCCTTAATCATCTGCCAGATGATCCGGGTCATCTCATCGCCGTCCATTTCGACGATCGGGTTATCGACTTTGATCTTAGCCATGGGGTCTCCGCATTGATTTGCCAGGGGCCTAGGCGAGGCTGAGAGTAGAGCGCCGCGCCGTCGCTATCCGCCGGGTTGGTTTTGTTGATTTCGACGCTCGCTATAGCAACCTATGGGCATGGTGCAAAGGCGAACTATCTGCGGTGGGGCGAAACTCTCAGGTTGGACACAGTTTTTTGTTCGAGGCGGGGGTTGCGGGTCCCTTTCCCGCCTTATCGATCCAGTTGGGCAATCTTGCGCGACGGCGTCGGGACGCTTAACCCCCTTGTGATCATGCAAGACGACCAAACCCCTGAGACGACAGCCTATCGCGGCGCGCCGGAGGCGTTAGGGCCGAGCCCTGCCGTGGTGCTGGTGGAACCTCAAATGGGGGAGAATATCGGGGCGGCCGCCCGCGCCATGCTCAATTTCGGCCTCACCAACCTGCGCATCGTCAATCCGCGCGATGGTTGGCCCAATGAACGAGCGGTGGCCATGGCCTCCGGCGCGTTGGCGGTGGTGGAACGCGCAGAGGTCAGCCAGACGACGGCCGAGGCGCTTCAAGATTGTCACTATGTGTTGGCGACGACGGCGCGGCCTCGTGAAATGTTGCTGCCGGTGTTTGACCCGGCGGCGGCGGCTAAGGCGTTTCGCGAGCGCATGGCGGCGGGCCAGAAATGCGCCGTCCTTTTCGGCGCCGAGCGGCGCGGCCTTCTGAACGACGACATTTTAAAGGCCGATGGGATTATCTCCATTCCGGTCAATCCCGCCTTCGCCTCCCTCAATCTCGCCCAAGCGGTGAACATCGTCGCCTATGAATGGGCCCGGGCGGAGGGACGCGAAGGGTGGGCCGGCGATCTGCAAGCGGTGAGCCCGGCGAGCAAGGCCGATTTCGAGGGGCTGATCGGTCACCTCTTTGGCGAGCTAGAGCAAACGAGCTATTTTTTTCCGCCCGAAAGACGACCCCATAAGGAGCGTAACCTAAAAGCGGCGCTGCAACGCGCTGGCCTGACGGAGGGGGAAGTCCGCTCGTTGCGCGGCGTGGTCAAAGCGCTTTCCCAGAAGCGGCGCCAAGACGAATTGAAGTAATAGAGCAACAGGCTGTATCGTGTTGAGCCCATTCCAGGGAAGGCATACGGACGATGCGTAAGGTTTTCCAGGCGGTACATTGATGAGTTTACGGAATAGATTGCGAGCAAACGCGAGATTAATGGTAGGGACGGCCTGTGACTTCTATTGAAAAAATTGATCAGGGCAGCGCGCTCTCCCAACATCGCTTCCGGTACTGTGATTTCGCCATGGCGGCGACCTGCGTGATCATTGTTTGCTCGAATATTATTGGGGCGGGCAAAGTCGCGACGGTCGCTGGGTTTTCCCTGGGCGCGGGCGTTTTGTTTTTTCCTTTGTCTTACGTGCTCGGCGACATCATGACGGAGGTTTACGGCTACGCCCGGGCGCGTCGGGTGATCTGGGCCGGGTTTGCAGCCGCCGCCTTCGCCGCTGGCATGGCCGCGTTCATCACCGCCATGCCCCCTGACCCCGGATGGAACACCGATATTGGCGGCGGCGTCACACGCCAAACGGCCTTCGCGCTCAACTTTGGTCAGGCCCCGCGCATCGTGTTGGCGTCGGTTCTGGCGCTATGGGCTGGCGAGTTCACTAATGCTTTTGTCATGGCACGGATGAAAGTGGCGAGCGAAGGCAAAGGCTTATGGAAACGCACTATCGGGTCGACGGTCGTGGGGCAGGGTGTCGACAGCCTCATCTTCTATCCGTTGGCGTTTTTCGGCGTGTGGTCGAATGAGCTGATTGTCACGGTGTTGGTCACGAACTACGCGCTGAAAGTCGCATGGGAGGTGGTGTTGACCCCGGTCACTTATCGTGTGGTAGCGTTTTTGAAGCGGGCGGAAGGCGTCGACGTCTACGACGCGGAGACAAATTTTACGCCGTTTTCTGTGCGGTCGTGACCGGTGAGAAATTTGTCTTAAATGCTGTGATCTAGATCCGATCTCAGGCGTTTTTGGTTAGTTGGGGGGGCTCGGGAAAGGGTACGGTCAAGAGGCCATCTTACAACGCGATCATAAAAGGAGAGAGTTATGAGACGCACATCATCAAAATATCAGCGCGGGAGCGCTATTCTTCGCACCACCATTGCGACGGTCATTGCGGCCGGGGCGATGATGAGCGCGGCGGGCGCCGTTTCTGTTACGGTCAACTATACAGCCGACCTTACGCCTGTGTCTGATGAAGATCCTAATCCAGGTTTTGGTACGATTTCAGGATCCCTTGGAACCTTTGATGTGAACGCGGTAGGCGACACGTTCATATTGGCGAGTGATGGGAGCCTCAGTGCGAATGTCAGTGGTTTCAATCCGGGTTTTCCAAATGGCGCATTGAGTTTTGTCCGAGAGTTCAACGTTGGCGCGCCGACGATCGAGTTTTTATCGATTGGTCCGACTGCGGCGGATTTCAGTATCAACTTCATTGACAACAATGCTGGGATACTAAGCGCGTTTCCGAATGAGTGTATGGTAAGCGGCGTCTCAACCAGTTGCTTTATCGGCCTGTTTGATGAGGCGGGAACGGGCATGGATCGAGCGCTGGCGGCGCTGGCTCTAAATGGCTCAAACAACGATTCATCGATTGGCGACCTGGTTTTCAGTTTTGAAGTCTCCGAGGTTCCGCTGCCTGGTGCTGTTTGGGTCATGATTGCCGGGCTCGCAGGGCTGGGCGCCGCGAGCCGCCGCAGTTAACGACGCTCACCCGGCGCATTCGGTAAGCGGGCGCGCCGGGTCGGCCAGTTTTCAATTTGACCCAGCGTTAAATTTGACAAATAGACAGCGTACAGCTATCTCCCGCGCCTTCATAACGGGTTGCGCGAGAACCGCCGTTGTAATCGCCCTTGGGATTGGCCCATGGGCCGGGCCGCGCTGGAAAAGAGAATTCCCATGACAAAGCGCATTCGCGCCAAACACAAACTCGACCGCCGCGTTGGTGAAAACGTATGGGGTCGCCCAAAATCCCCTATCAATAAGCGCGACTACGGCCCTGGCATGCATGGCCAACGCCGCAAGGGCAAAACCTCCGACTTCGGCGCGCAGCTGATGGCGAAGCAGAAATTGAAGGGGTATTACGGCTCGATTTCTGAGAAGAATTTCGAACGCACCTATAATGAAGCGGTGCGCCGCAAAGGCAACACGGCGGAGAACCTCATTGGCCTCTTAGAAAGCCGGTTAGATGCGCTTGTTTACCGCGCAAAGTTCGTTCCGACAGTGTTTGCGGCCCGTCAGTTCATCAATCACGGCCATGTCATGTTGAATGGCGTGCGCACGAACATCCCGTCAGTTCGGTTAAAGCCAGGCGACGTTGTGGAAATCCGCGAGCGCTCTCGCAATATGGCGTTGGTGCTCGAAGCCCTACAGAGCCCTGAACGCGATATCCCAGAATATGTTGACGTGGACCCGAAGAAAATGACGGCGACCTATATCCGCATCCCGGAACTTGCTGAGGTGCCGTACCCATGCAAGATGGAACCCAATCTGGTGGTTGAATACTACGCTTCGTAAACAACCAGACCGCAATAAAATGCTGTTTTTGAGCCGCGCTCCCCTGCAGGGCGCGGCTTTTTTCGATTTAGCGACATTATCGGTCAATGCTCCGAAGTGTGATGTGGCGGTGCAGCAACAGCGACGGTAGAATGTAACGGAATTACGACACGGCATAATGCCTTTCATGCGCCATATGTGCTTACGTGGGATCGCGGCAACGTGAAAACATGTGAGCGGTACCCCTTCAATTCTTGGAGCTGGCGACCGCCTCAAAAAACCACACGGCCGGTTCGTAATTGCAAGAGGGAAATATGGCAGACCAACTAAAGATGAAGCGCGCGCTGTTGCTGGGGCTTGGAGCATCGGCAGCGGCATTGTCGGCGAACACAACAGCGTGGGCGCAGGACGACGAAGGCGATGATGTAATTGTCGTGACAGGTTCGCGTATTTCGCGAGACCCCAATCTGACAGAACCGCTGCCGGTTCAATCAATTGGTTCTGAAGCGCTTCGGTTGTCGGGCGAAACGGATATCACTGAGGTCATCAACGATATTCCGGCATTGCTCACTGCAACGACAGCCGCCGGCTCGATTGATGGTATTTTTTCTGGCGCAGTGGGCGGCGCCCTTCTGAACCTACGTGGTTTGGGTGCTGAAAGAACCTTGGTGCTGGTCAACGGTCGTCGCCATGTTGGCGGTGTTGCTGGCTCCGCCATTGTTGATATCAATTCAATTCCGAATGCGCTTGTCGATCGCGTTGATGTTCTAACCGGCGGTGCATCACAGATATACGGCTCTGACGCTGTCACCGGCGTCGTCAATTTCGTTCTTAAAAGAGATTTTGAAGGATTTTCAGCAGATGTCTCGGGCGGCATTTCTGATGAAGGCGACGGCGAGAGATATTCGATATCTGCTGTCGCGGGCAAAAATTTCTTTGATGACCGTTTTAATATAACGGCCGCGTTCGACTATTCGAAGCGTGAACAAATATTGTTTGGCGATCGTGCGTTTACCAGAGATAATCAGCAAGCAGATGATTTGCCGAACCCTGATGCGGATGGCCCAAGCCGTGTGATCTTGCCTGATCCACGCTTCTCGATCTCATCAAATTCGGGCGTTATTCTGCCAGGCTCAATCGTTGGTCCAGCCGGTACGGCGTTTATTGGTATCGATACGAATAATAATGGTATCGATGATTGCGACGAATCATCCGTCGGGCAGGCCGCAGACTTCTTCCTGGGTGGTTGCTTAACCATTGATGACGAAACAGGACTGCCGCGCCCTTATGTTGACGGTATTGTTACCGGCTTGTTCAATCAGTTCGGCGGCGACGGCATCCCCAACACGTTCAATCAAGATTTCCTCGTGCCTGATTTGGAGAATGTCGTTGGCAACCTGATGCTTTCCTACGATATTGCGGAGAACGTCCGTTGGTTCTTTGAAGGTAAGATCTCTGATTCTACCGCTGAAAGCGGCGGGCCCCTGAACACGTTTTATGATCTGTTGACGGTGGCGCCGGACAATCCATTTATTCCGGCGACGTTGCAGCCATTTGCGAACCAGGGAACGGCCACAGAGGCCTTTTTTGTAACTCGCGATCCAACCGATCTCGGCCCAAACATTGATCGCCAAAACCGCCGTGTCCTGCGTTTGGTCAGTGGAATTGAGGCGGAAGGGGATAATGGGTTCAAATATGACCTTGCTGTAAACTATGGGCAGTTCACCCGCAAATCGACCGATCGCAATCGAGTAATTGTTGATCGGTTTTTTGCCGCGATTGACGTCATTGATGATGGCGCTGGTAACCCGATCTGTCGTTCAGATGTCGATCCTGCGGCGCCGCCAACAACTCCATTTGGCATCCCTGCTGGTGACCCTGGATTCTTTAGCTTCAATCCGGGCGATGGGCAGTGTGCACCGTATAACGTCTTTGCACCTGGGTTCGGTGGCCAATCTCAGGCAGCTGTGGACTTCATCACGACGACGGTTCGGAATGAATTTGAGCTCACGCAATTTGTCGTAAATGGATCGGTGGTCGGTAACCTCGATCAACTGTTTACGCTGCCGGCGGGATCGCTTGATTTCGCGTCGGGCTTCGAATTCCGCCGCGAGACTAGTGATTCTGTATTCGATCCGCTTGTACGCGGCGTTGTCCCCGTAACAACACCAGATGCGAATGAGGGCGATCTCCTGCGGGATTTGCCGAATGCACAAAATTCCTTGGTGTTCGACCCAGCATCGACGATCAGCAATGAAGGTGGTGATTTCTCCGTTTGGGAATTCTTCACGGAAATTGATGTGCCAATCCTCAGAGATCAGCCATTTGCGGAAGAACTGACCGTCCAAGCGAGTGCGCGCTTCGCGGATTATTCGACCGTTGGTTCAACAATCAGTTGGGGTGTTTCAGGAACATGGTCGCCGGTCGAGGATATCAAATTCCGGGCATCCTATGCTGAACCTATCCGCGCACCGAATATCACCGAGCTGTTTGCGCCTGCTCAAGGCGCCTTCTTCCGGCCAATTGATCCATGTGACCAGGTCGAAATCGATGCGGTCGTCGCGGCCGGTGACCCGAACGCAGCGAACCGTGTCGCGAACTGTCAGGCTGATGGTATTCCTGTCGGCTATCGCGATCCGCTTTCTGCTCGTTTCGTCGGGGAAACGTCCGGCAACCCGAATTTGAGAGAAGAAAAAGCGCAGACTTTCTCGGTTGGCGCAATTGTTCAGCCTCGGTTTATTGAAGGCTTATCTTTGACGGTTGATTACTGGTCGATCCAAATTAACGATGCGATCGCGTCTGTTGGCGCTCAAGACATCGTTGATAACTGCTATGACTCAGCCAACTTCCCCAACCAGTTCTGTGAATTGTTTTCACGCAACAGAGATGTGACCTCTCCACAGTTCCTTGGGTTTAACTTCCTTCGTCAATCAGAAGTAAATTTTGCAAGCTTGGACGCCCGTGGCATTGATGCTCAGGCAAGCTATGATTTCTCGATTGGGAAAAACGATCTTAACATTTCGCTACAAGGCACTTGGATGGAACGGTTGAACCAGTTCTTCGATCCGGGTGATCCAACGGCGGTCGATCCGGAATTGGGCGAACTTCAGCGTCCGGAATTTGCGGCGAACGGATTTCTGAACTATCGACGTGGCCCGTTCTCGCTGCAGTGGCAAACTCAGTTCCAAGATGAACAAGGATTGCGTTCTGTTGAAATCGAAACGTTCGAAACCGTGTTTGGTCCTGCTGGTATCGCTGATGCCGTCTTTATCCATGACTTGAATGCTAGCTACCAGATTTCGGAGCAATTCCAGGTTTATGGCGGTGTAAACAATGTGACAGACCGTAGCCCGTTCATTACAGAAAATGCATTTCCCGTCAGCCCATTAGGGCGGTACTTCTTCTTAGGCGCTCGTTACGAAATGTAAGCAGACGCTTAAGACGCGAATACAAAGGCCGCCCTTTCCGGGCGGCCTTTTTCGTCGGGGCTGGCGTCGTTTAAAGCCGCGCTTTATGCATGACGCAAGGGAAGAGTTTTGCTCTTGTCGTCGCCGGGCCGGCATATTCGAAACGGTCGGCGCGTTCTGGCGTTATCATCGCGATGCTGACGAAGGCGTCTGTGGCGAAAGTTTCGCCGCGTTCGGTTTCTGGTCGACACGCGACGGCGATGAAGGCGCCGGCGAGGTCCGCGTTTTTGGCGCTGTCGGCGCCGTCAAATACGGCCTTCTCAATCACACCCACATCAAGCCAGCGGCGCGCCTTTGCGAGGGTCGGGCTCGCGTGGATGTGCGCGGCCGCGTCCATGGCGTCATTCGCGTTATCAAAGATGAGGGCTGCGGCCTGTTCATTATCAATTGCGCAAGGCGAGAATCCAGCATCTCGCAGCTCGCTCAGAAGGTCACCAGCGCTGATATCCGCCTCGTCTAGGATAAGGGCGGCGGCGACGCCGACGGGTGCGTTATCATGGGCACCCTGACGAATTGTGCGGGGCCAATCCGCCACCGCCGTCTCCGCGTGGAGGCCCGCATCGCGCCAGGCGACGGCGTTTTCATTGGAAAGCGAGACGTTGCCGTCCTGGGGAGGGGCGGCGAAAAAGCCAATGGCGTCGGTCTCTAAATCGCGGGAATGGCGTACCGCGCGTCCCATCGCGATGCTCGCCCCCAATTGGAACGCAGCGCGCGACGCACGCTTGACGAGCGGGCTCCAATCGACGGCATGGGCGACCTGCATACAGTCGATAAAGACATCGCGCCATCCTTCGCCAAAGGCTTCGACTGACTGCCTGCAGAATTCATGGGGCGGCAGGGGCAGGAAGACATTCAGTTTCACGCCCGCGTTCATCAACGCCTTCGCGATAATAAGGTCCGATCCCGCCGCCAACGCGCCATAGGCCGTGTCGATTTCCGTTCGCGATAGTATGTTGGCGATATCGCGCGCCACGCCGTCATAGGCGTCGTTGTCCGGCGGTAAGTCGGCGCCGGCCATTGGGCCAGAGAAAAACAATGTTTTCGCTTGCGGCACAACGCCGTCGATCCATTCTTGATCGATACCGACAAAGGGCGCCAGGCGACGTAATTGTTTGCGTGTTGATGATTTCTTGCCGGGTGCGGCGTCAGGCGCGACCGAGGCGAGACGGAACATCGCGGCTGCCGTCGTCTTCTCTCCTGCGATCAGAAGGCATTCGGCCGCCGTCGCCCGGCGCCAATATAATCGTTGGGGCGGATCACGCCATGCATCGTCGTGCTTCGCGTCACGATCACTTCGAGCGCCCTCGTCAGTATCGATATCGTCCGCCAAATCGTCGTCGACAGCCAGTTCAGGCAGCGCGGCGACAGCCGTCGCGATGGTTTTGGCTTTGTCGGCATCGCCCGCCATCGCGTGACCGGCCGCAGCGTTCACGCCCGCATAGTAGCCGCCTAAGTGGTCAAAAGAGGCCTCATACTCGCCGGCGGATTCTTTTAAAAAAGTCGATCTTTCATCGTCATTCGCGATACTGAAGGCTTTGTCACGCAGTAACCTTGCGTGGAGGCAGGTGATGTCTTCATCGGAATAATCGCCCTTTAGCCCCATAGACTTTGACAGGGCGAGGGCATGATCAACGGCGCCAGCGCGCGCCGCCGCTAAAACGGCGCGGTGCTTATAAATCGGCATCCGGGGCGAGCGTCGGGAGGCCGCCATGGATAGGCTGAGGGCGGATTGGTGCAGTCCGTGGGCGAGGTGGGAATCAATTTCCTCCAGCCAATCATCGATGCGGTCGCGTTTGTCCATCTCCAATTCTCGCCGGGCGATGGCGGCAAGCCGTTTGCGGTTATAAACGACAAGTTCGCCGGACTTATTCTGAAAAATAAGACCGGAGCTTTCCCACATTGTTAGGGTACGGTTGACATGCTCGCGCGTCACGCCCAGCATTTGTGCGAAGGTGGATTGCGAAATACGCCCAACCGTCACGGTCGGCTGCCAATCATCCTTCGCCACGAAATCAGCCATTTCGCCTAAAAGCCCGGCAAGGCGCGCCTCCAAGCCGATATGGGCTGTCGCCGCTAGGCGCGCACCGGTTGTCAATGTTTCCGTTGCAAGAACACCGGCGATGCGCTCCATCGCAGCGCTGTCCCGGCGTGTAAGGCGCAGGATCTCAGCCTTGGGCAAAATAAGCACCGAACAATTAATCAGCGCTTTGATGAACCGAAGAGGGTTTTTTTTGTCGATTGCATCATCATTGATCCCGTCACCGAAAGCGGTGGCGAGGCCGGTCAAGTCGCTGGGGCCGGTAAGCCGCGTCAGCACTGGGGAGATTTCCGGCGCGATCCGGTGCATCTCCGCGGTGATGCCAGATTGGAGCAAATATATGTTTGCGCCCGTCGGGACGCCTTTATCGAGGATCGCATTGCGTTCGAAGGATTTAAAACTGGCCCGGGCGGCTAATTCTCCCAAGTCGTCATCGGCGCAATCCGCGAATACGGGCGAAAGCCGCAATATTTTGATTTTGTAGTCCCTATCGGCATCTTTCTTTGCCATCATCCGCTCCCTTCGGATTTTGGCCTTGTCATCCAAGGCGATCCGTCCTGCATACGTTGATCCATCCGCCTCCCAATGCAGCGGTGGTTCTTATGCCCATGTTGATGACCCCTCTCAGAACAGTCTGCCAGTAAATGCCGGTCTGTGCAAAACCTGAATGACGGTCACGTTTCCGGTGATGTCGCGCCGGGTTAAAAGAAAGCCGAACGGTGATCCCGTTCGGCTTTTAAGAGGGGTGATCCGGTGGCTCGCGCGGCATACGGGCGCGAGGCCGGGGTCAGGTTAATTTTCCGTTCCGCGGCGTCTTCTTGGTCGTTACGCCTTCGGCAGCGTGAGGTAGCTGCTCAGCCCGAGGACCATGGAGGTCGCGGCGAGGCTGATTAAAGTGATCGTCAAAACCGAGGCCATAGCGAAGTCCTTTCCTTATTCCGTTGCGTTCCCTGCGGATTAATCCCAGGCGCTGGCGAGGCGGGTTGGGGCTGCTTCCTCGGCGTCCAACTCGATCTCTGCTGAAGCGTCAGTGATGCTGAAAGCGACAACGTTTAGGGCCGCCAGGCGGTCGTTGATTTCGGTCGCATGCGCCGCCATCAAGCGCGTCTCGAACCGGGATTGCGTCTCAAGGGTCATCCCTTGAATGGCTGCTTCCAGAGCTGGCTCATGAATTTCCTGAGCGGCGGCTGGAGCGGCGATCCCGGCAGCGATCATGGCGGTGGCGATCGTGGCGATGGTTGTTTTGGCTGTGTTGGTCATTTTCTCTCTCCGTTCTGTGGGGCGATCATTGGCGTCGCCCGATGAACAGAAGATAGGCTGGCAATTTCAGGGACCCTGTTATGTGCGTCACAGGTTCAGCGAGTTCTGTTAAGGTTAATTTTTACACAGCAAAAACAGGCATTTAGGCGCAATTGTCGGCGCTTCGCGCTGCTCTCGGCGCCGGCAAGCACCAAAAAAAGCGCCAGATTTTTTGAAATCTGGCTTGTCTTTCGATCACGCCGGGGCGCTTTTCTAAGGTTGATGGAAATGTTGGCGCGCCGAACCTCGCCCCAGTCAAAAAGGCGCTGATCCAGCGAGGGTCAATCAATGGAGACTATCTGCAGCAATGGCGCTTTTGGCGGCAATGGTTCGTCGTTGAAATCCTGCTGGTCAAGGACGGCCCTATCAATAACTCTGGGGTATTGAACAAACAGACCGCCATCCAGGAGCGTTTCGGCGTCAACAGAAGGCGCAGCGGCGGGCATCATGGTGCTGTGCAGCATAACCCCCCGCCCGCCCGCCCCCGTTAAGGAGGCGACGATTGCGACAATCGAGGGCCTGGTTGGGCGGGGCATTGTGTAAAATTCCGTGGCGGGAGCATCAAAAAAAGACACTCAGAAGTTGTGGCCTAAGCGGCGCATCGGTCACGCTCTGTGCGGTAGATCACAGGGAAGAGCGATCTTTTGCGGGCGTCGTGCAAACTCCGCAAAAACGCCTCTTTTGAGCCGTTTTTCACGTTGTTTTTTGAGCAACGACGCGGCATTGATGCACCATCGCTGATCATCCAGCGGTTGAAGCTACGTCGACTAGAGTTTAAATTGACTCCATCGAATTCGTTTCTGGGGAGAGTTAAACGATGACGACCGAACAACATCATCAAAGCCTCCCTGAGGCCGTGAACCCCGGCGCCGAACCGGGCGATACGCCGGGTAAGGATCATAGTGACGACGCGCGGGCACGTCGGCGTTTTGCCGCCTTCATCAGTTACAGTCACCGGGATGAAGTCGCCGCCGCCTGGCTCCATCGCAAGCTAGAGGCCTATCGACCCCCGGAAGGCGTGTCGGCGCCAGCCGGAATGCCTACGCGCGACGGGCGAATTGCGCCTGTGTTCCGCGATCGGGAGGAGTTGTCGACCTCCCACGATCTTTCCGGCGCGATTATGGAAGCGTTGACCAATGCCAATGCGCTGATTGTGTTGTGCTCACCAGCCTCGGCGGCCTCCCATTGGGTAAACCAGGAAATAAAAGCGTTCAAACGCCTCCACGGGGAAGAGCGGGTCTTCGCGCTTATTCTGGAGGGGGATGAAAACGAAAACCCCGTTTTTCCGCCGGCCTTGCTCCAGCGCATTGGGCCCGACGGCGCCGTCATTGATGGCGCGGTGGAGCACATCGCCGCTGACCGGCGCGCCGACAAAGACGGCAAAGCCCTTGCGTTTCTGAAGCTGACGGCCGGGCTTCTGGAGGTTCGTCTGGATGATTTGCGCCAGCGCGAACATCTGCGAGAGCGTCGCCATCTGCGCCGTATGTTGGCGGCGTCTGTCGCCGTTATCATTGCGACGGTCACCCTGGCCGCCTATGCATTTATTCAGCGTACAGAAGCAATAGAGCAACGCGCCGAAGCAGACCGCCAACGTGTTGTTGCTGAGGTGCGATCTGAACAATCGACAGCGGCGTTGGATTATCTCGTATCCCTTTTTGAAATCGCCAACCCAGCAACCGAAAACCCGAAGACTATTACGGCATTGACCATTTTAGAGCGTGGGCGGAAGAAAATTGATTCGGAATTGGGGGATAAGCCGGAAGTTCGAGCGAAGCTTTTAAACGCGATTGGGTCGGTGTATCATAAACTTGGTGAACCGCAGGAAGCGCTTCCAATATTGGCTGAGGCGGCGAAGGGGCCGTTTGTGTCGCTCGAGGATGAGGTTTTGGCAAATATGGACTATGCGAATGCGCTTACACGTCGTCGCGATTTTGCTGAAGCTGGCCAATTAATTGAGACGTATGAAAAGAAGTTAACTCAAAGCAAGCCAGTGGAACTCGATGGTGCCAAACTCGGGTGGCTGCTAAGCCATGTTGAGGAGCAGGCGGCCCAATGGTCGTATCGTCAAGCTTCCTTAGATATCGCAATCGAGAAGTACAGAGCGGCGAGAAGTTACTGCGATGCATCGTCTTCCTGCGATCAACGCCGATCCGCCCTATTGGCCTCTAATCTTAGTGCGGTATTAAGTAGCGTTGGGAAGCCGAAGAAGGCAAAAGCGGAACTGGAGTTTGCTCGCAAAACGTTTAAAGACCTATACGGTAATTATCATCTTTATACCGCTGTTACAACGCAAAATTTAGCATACGCAGAATTTAAGGACGAAAATTTATCTGTAGCGCAAGATTTGATGACCGAAGCGGTGTCAATTTATGACACTCTCTTAGAAGAAAACCATCCAACAAAAGCACGGGCGAATTTGCTACTAGGGCAGATACTACAAAAAATTAATCGGCCGGATGAAGCCTTAGACGCATTTGAAGAGTCCCAGCGTGTATTCGAAGCTGTTTATGGTGGTGATCATAAACAAGTAGGTGTGCTGTCTATCTACAAAGCATTGGCGCACGCCGAGTTGAAATCGGCCGAGGCGGCGACCGCGTCGATGGATCATGCTTTTGATGTGTACTCGAAAAATTATTCAAGTACTGATGTTCAGATGGGTGATTTGCTGGTTAACAAAGCGATTGTGTTACACAAATTGGGAAACGTTTCCGCTGCGGTGCAATCTTGCCAGAGTGGATTGCAAATAATGACGGCGTCATTATCCGTAACCCATGACTGGGTAAGCGCTATGCGCTCAGAATGCACGGCAATCGATCCAAAATTCGCGCAAAACGTGCAATAACGTTCTTTTTTGCTCTAGAATTTCTTTGTCGGAACTAGTTTTGATTTTGTAATTGGTGTACTTTATCGAGTGTCTTAATTCATTGGGGGATTACAATGAGACGTTTAGCGATAATTTCTGCAAGTGCGATCGCGCCGATGATATCGGCGGCGGATGCGGCCGTGACGGTCGTCTATGACTTTCAATCAGCCTTGACGGCGGGGACTAATGGCGCTGATAGCACCATGGTTGGGCCCGATTTTCCTGACGGCGGCGCCATCCAGATAGATGATTTCAATAGCAGCGAGGGGAATCCTGACGCGTACGCGTCGGCGACCGGGTTCGGTACCGGCGATAATGACGGTGAACCGATTTCATTCGCCGCCGGCGCTACGGTCACCGGCGAGGCGTCTTCCCTGGTCAGTTTGACAGCGCTGATCACCATAACCAATGACACGGGCGCCGCCGCGGATGCATCGTTTAACTCGTTGATTTTTGGCGGCGGCGTCGGCGTTGCGACTGCCGCGTTCGCTAACAATTGTTCGCTCCAGGCAATTTGGCAGTGCGGTGATTATGCGCCTGGCGGGCCCGATCAGCTTCAACATGCGGCGGCCCTCGATTTCGGGTTATCGGTGGTCGACGGCGACTCGCTGTTCGACGGACAGGTGATTGTCGGGCCGGGCGGGAACAGTGCGGAGTTCAACGGAATCGCTCTCGATGATTTCGGTCTTTCCGACAGTAATGAGAACTTTTTCACCTGGGATGACACGCAACTGACGGATGTGTCGTTAGGCACCTTAGCAGCGGGAGAATCTATTACCCTAGAGTTCTCGATTTCGCTCTTCGTTCTTTCCCTTTTCGGGCCGGATACAACGGATTGCGAATTGACCGATGATGCGTGTTCGTTTGCGACCGCTGGTTTTGGCGATCCATGGGAAGATACTGGCGGGGTTATTTTGTTTTCAGCCTCACCGCCGGGCGTGCCCTACAGCTTTACCGCTGAGTTGACGCCATCAGAGGTGCCAGTACCGCCGGCGGCCCTTCTGTTCCCGCTTGGCGTTGCAACATTGGCCGCAAGACGGAAGATGCAGCGACGCTAAAGCCGGGAAGGGTGAAGCCTTCAAATTTTTTTCGTTAGAAACGCCCTGGTCGATTGTTTCGACTGGGGCTTTTTTTTGGGGAGTGGGGCTTCCGGCCGTTGGCGATCGATCCGCTTAACGGCGAGGGCGCGCCCCGGATTTTCCAATCGCCTCTTTTGGGGGTTGAGTTCGTTGAAATGCCATTGCCGCCCGCCGCTTTATTGTTTCCATTGGGCGCGTTTGCGCTGGGATTGCGCCGACGTTATTGACCGATCCCTTAACGGGGAACCGCTACCCAAAAATGGTCGGTACGGCGCATGATCTTGCCGATGGTTTCAATATTGACCGTGTAAAGAAAAAAAGAGGTTATCTGGCGACGTCTCCCCCAAGTTTCCAATTGGAACGTCGCCAGATCTCCTCAAAGGCTTCCGCCTTTTCGTTACCCTTTCGGGTAATCCCCCGAGAGCGTCGCCGCCCTCTCCGGCTTGGCCGATTTCTCGGCGCCGCCGGGTCGTCTCCCCTCGGAAGCGATCGCTTCCGCAAGTCTCCCCCGGTCTCCCCACTATCCCAACGCCAATTGCTTGGGCGGGACAATTCTTCCTGGTCTCTCCTCCAGGAACTTCCTTGTCATCGCGATGATGTCGCGATGACAAGGAAGGGCGGCTAGTGTCTCCCCAGCCGAAACTTCCCCTCGTGGCGCGGGCGTTTCCGGCGAAACGCCGGGTCAGCCAATTCTTTTGAGTGCGCCCTTCCATCAGAAAGGTGTGTCGGACGGGTGCTCTCCCCCGGATTGCGCGCAGGAGGGGCCAACGCTCTCCGGACAGACCAGCATTCTCGCAAGGGGCAACTTTACTTGAACGCTGCTATTGGTCTTTCAGGGCGGGGCGGGATCACGTCCCGTCCGACATCCTCAACATAGGGCGCCGATTTTCATGGGCCTGTGACACAGATCACAGGCCGGGACGGATAAAGGTCCAGAAAACGTCGATTTTTGACGTCGGTGGGATGATTGGTAAGGAAAAAGTAAGGGTTTGGCGCGCTCGAGCCATGTTGCATGGGACCGCAGACGGCCCTCTTCATGACGAAAAAAGCTACGCGCCGCCAACCTTCGCCTGAAGATCGGCGATCAAGGCGTCAATGCCGCGAGAACCGCCGCCATTATTGGCGATCACGGCTTTGAATTGGCTTTGCTGTTCAATCGCCAGCCAGACGCCTTCGGCGCCGGCGTCAACCACGGAAAACGCGCCGTTTTTGTCCCGGTACAGGCGCCAATGAACGGTCACGGTCGCGAAGCGCTGGCCCGGCGCTGCATTGGCGATACCGGTGTTCACGATGATATCGCGGGGAGTGCGGTCGATGGAGTTTTTCACCGCCAAACGCTCGCCGGAATAGTCCTTCAACGTTTTCTGGTAGACGAGGGTCGCATAACGCTTGAACAAGGGGCGGAACAAGGCCCATTGCTCTTTGCTGATCACGCGCGCGTACTGGCCGAGGACAAAGCGCGCGACTTTGTTCATATCGACAAATTGCGCGACCAGCTCTTCCACAGCGGCGAGACGGGCGCTTTCATCCGCGGCATTGAAGACGTCATCAGCGCCAGCCAAAATGCCTGCGAGCCATTCCTCAGCTGCTTTATCCGCGAGCGCCTGTGTGGGGAGGCTGGCGGCGAGACCGGCGCCGAGGCAGAAAGTCAACGTGCTACGTTTACTCCAGGTCATCGAATTCCTCGAAATCGCCGATATCGGGCAGGTCCTCAAAGTCTGTGCGGCCGTTCCTGATCTCTCGTTGGCGGGCCTGCTGGTAAAAACTGCGGAACGATGCGTAGTAATCGAGAGAATTCGCTTCAATCTCGCGCAAGGGTTCAATCAACGGCTCGCGGGCGGACAGGCCGCCGACGCCGGCGCGCACGAGGCGCAACGTGTTTGCAACGTCCGTGCGAATGTAGAAGCTGGGATCAAGCCCGGTTTGAACGCCAAGGCCGACCGCATCTCTAACGGATGATGGGCCCAGAAGCGGAATAAAAATGTAAGGGCCGGCATCAACACCCCAAACGGCTAACGTCTGACCGAAATCTTCAGAGTGTCCGGGAATGCCCAATTGGCTGGCGGGATCGGCGAACCCACCGGCGCCAATGGTTGAGTTGACCACAAAGCGTGAGAACGTCTGACCAGCGCGGGAAAACTCCCCCTGAAGAATGTCGTTGATAAAAATGCCAGGGGAGCGAAAATTCGCTAAAAAACGCCGGATGCCCCGGCGTCCGGGTTTTGGCGTCACCGCGCGGTAGGCGAGGGCCGCCGGGACCAATAGGTTCTTATCGAATACTGTGTTGATCTTGAACATTTTGCGGTTGAACCCTTCCCAGGGGTCGCCCGCTTCCGTTGCGCTTGTTTGAGAGCTCGCAATGGCGCTTTCGATTTCCTCAGGAGACATATCCTCGTCGGCGAGCGCAGACGGGCTCTCTTGAGCGAGGGACGGCGAGAAGGCGCCAACAGCAAACGCGAAACCGATTAAAAGAGCACGCAAAGAGATACCCTTTTCGCCCAATAGCCGAAAACAAGTCATCATCAATAACCAATCCACAATCGTGAGCCGGGTTTCTAGCCTCACCCCGCTCGCCCTGAAAGCGTGACTCCGCCCCGCTCTTAGATACGTGTTTACTACGCCAGACCGGCCGCCGGAAGAAGTCACATAAGGGATTTTTACCGTGTTAAAAGGGCGGCGCCTGCCAGGCGGTTGTTTATCATATAAAGATATGTTTATATGTAATTTGAAAATCGCCCAACATCCGTTGTTTCCATGATGGAAGGGTGGCGCTGAGATTGATGAGATGGCGACTTTAGATCAAACACTTAATGCGTTTCGCGCGGCTGGCGAGGAGACCCGCCTGCGGATCTTGGCGCTGTTGCAGCGCGGGGAGCTTACCGTCTCGGAACTCACGCAAATTCTGGGACAGAGCCAACCCAGGGTTAGTCGGCATCTAAAAATCATGGCCGATGCTGGGTTGGTCGAACGCCATCGTGAAGGCTCCTGGATCTTTTATCGCGCGGCATTGGACCAATCCGTTGATGCGGCGGCTTCTCTCGGTGGGGCGGTGGCGGCCTTGAACGCCTCGGAAGATCGGGTGATCGCCCGAGATAAAGACCGCTTTGAGCAAAGCCGTGAGGCGCGTGCGGCGATGGCGGCGGCGTATTTCACAGAAAACGCGGCTGAATGGGACCGGGTGCGCGGCCTTCATATTGCTGAAGAAAAAATCGAAGCGGCTATGCGCCGGCTCATTGGCGAGAAAACCGTTGATCTGTTTGTCGATCTCGGCACCGGCACAGGGCGGATCTTAAAAGTGTTCGCGGACGCCTATCATCAAGGCATTGGTTTTGACCAATCGAGAGAGATGCTCGCCGTCGCGCGTTCCAATCTCGATCGGGACAATGTTCCCCATGCACAAGTGCGCCAGGCGGATATCTTTTCACTTCCCGTTGAAAACGGGGTTGCCGACATTGTCTGTCTACACCATGTTTTACACTATTTAGCAGCGCCGGCCGCGGCCGTGCGCGAGGCGGCGCGGGTGTTGAAGCCGGGGGGTGATCTCCTAATTTCTGATTTCGCCCCCCATGATTATGAATTTTTGAGAGAAGAGCACGCCCATCGTCGTTTAGGGTTTTCCGATGAGGAAGTGAAAGGGTGGTGCGTTGGCGCCGGCCTTGATTTTATTGAAGCAGAGACCTTGCATCCCGGTGCACAGTCGCCCGGCCATGGGACATCAGTGACAAAACGATCGACCTCAAAGCAGATAGAACCGGAAATGAATGACGGCTTGACCGTGAAAATCTGGTTGTGCCGCGCCCCCGCCGCCGTCCAACGACTTAAAAAACGTGATACGACATCGCGTCCTGAACAGAAAGGCGCCCAAGTGGCGTAATTGATTGAATGTCTGATCTTCATGTTTCATTCGAATTCTTCCCCCCCAAGACGGACGCGATGCAAGCAAAGCTTTGGCAAGCGGTGGAGAAGCTAGCGCCATTGTCGCCAGATTTTGTGTCTGTCACCTACGGCGCTGGAGGGACGACGCGCGAACGCACCCACGCGACCATTGAGAAAATCATTAAACAGACGACATTGCCAGTGGCGGCCCATCTGACTTGTGTGGCGGCGACGAAAGAAGAAGTTGATGACGTGCTAAGGGCCTATTGGGAAGCCGGCGTGCGCCATATTGTGGCGCTACGCGGCGATATGCCAGGCGGTGTTGGCGAGCCTTACAGCGCGCATCCTGGCGGCTACGCCAATGCGGCGGCGCTAACGGCGGGCGCCAAAGAAATCGCGCCCTTTGAAGTCTCCGTCGGATGTTACCCCGAAAAACATCCCGATTCGCCTTCCCTTGACGCCGACATTGATATGCTCAAGCGTAAGATCGATGCTGGGGCGACGCGCGCCATTACGCAGTTTTTCTACGACAATACAGCGTTCTTGAAATATCTTGAAAAAGCCCGCGCCGCTGGGATTGAAATTCCAATTGTGCCGGGGGTGATGCCGGTGACGAACTTTGCCGGCCTTCGAAAGATGGCTGATGCCTGTGGCGCAAGCGTGCCGGACCGCCTGGTGACACTCTTTCAGAACCTTGATGACGACCCAGAGACAAGAAAGCTCATTGCCGCGACGGTCGCGGCTGAACAATGCTTGGCGCTGGCGGATGAGGGGATCAAAAACTTCCATTTCTACACGTTAAACCGGGATGAAATGGCGTTTGCTCTTTGTCACATGTTAGGGGTTAGGCCAGGCGGGTCATCTGCTGCTGAGACTGCGGCGGCTTGAATCCCGCCCAGAGATTAAAGAATAACGACAAACCCCAACGAGCTAGCTATAAGCCCTCACGCGAAGGCGCTGTTGGTTTGGTTATGCCGAAGGTCGGCTCCCAATAGACAGCCGTTGATAAATCCCCTCGCTGCAGTAAGGAGCACCCCTATGACCGCCCTGTCCGGCGCATCCTCGTCATCATCTGAAGCATTGGCTGACGCGCCTCAGAAAGAGCGGGCGATTTTTGTAAATATTGGCGAACGGACGAATGTCACCGGCTCCGCTAAGTTTAGAAAGCTCATTAAAGAATCCCGATATGAAGAGGCCCTGGCCGTCGCGCGCCAGCAGGTGGAAAACGGGGCGCAAATTATTGACGTCAACATGGATGAAGGCCTGTTGGACGGCGTGGAGGCGATGCGGACATTTTTGCGGCTGATTGCGTCAGAGCCCGATATTGCCCGGGTTCCGATCATGATCGACTCGTCCAAATGGGAAGTGATCGAAGAAGGCCTCAAAAACGTTCAGGGCAAAGCGATTGTCAATTCAATTTCCTTGAAAGAGGGTGAAGACGCCTTTTTGGAGCAAGCGCGCAAAGTCATGCGCTATGGTGCGGCGACAGTCGTCATGGCGTTTGATGAAAAAGGGCAAGCGGATACAGAAGAGCGCAAGGTCGAAATCTGTACACGGTCATATAAAACACTGACCGAAAAAATTGGGTTTCCGGCGACGGATATTATTTTCGACCCCAATATCTTCGCCGTTGCAACCGGCATTGAGGAGCACGACAACTACGCCGTTGATTTTATTGAAGCAACGCGGCGGATCAAACAGGATTTGCCGGGCGCTAAAGTATCCGGCGGTGTGTCAAACATCTCGTTCTCGTTTCGTGGTAATGAGCCTGTCCGCGAAGCAATGCACTCGGTTTTCCTTTATCATGCCATCCGTGCCGGGATGGATATGGGCATTGTCAATGCCGGCCAGTTGGCCATTTATGATGATATTCCCGAGAAGCTGCGCGAGCCCGTTGAAGATGTAATCCTAAACCGGCGCGCCGATTCAACGGAACGACTGTTGACGGTGGCCGAAGAGTATAAAGGCGGCGCGGGCAAAAAACGCGAAGTTGACCTGTCTTGGCGTGAGAACCCGGTTGAAGAGCGCCTGAAACACTCCCTCGTCAAAGGTATCACCGATTTTATTATTGAAGACACGGAGGAAGCGCGGGCGAAACTAGGTCGGCCGCTTCATGTCATCGAAGGGCCGTTGATGGACGGCATGAATGTTGTTGGGGATCTTTTTGGCGCCGGCAAAATGTTTTTGCCACAGGTTGTAAAATCCGCCCGCGTGATGAAACAGGCTGTCGCTTACCTGACGCCATTTATGGAAAAAGAGCGCGAGGAGCAGGGCCTCGCCCAATTGCAGGCGAACGGGAAAATCTTGCTGGCGACGGTAAAGGGCGACGTACACGATATTGGTAAGAACATCGTCGGCGTTGTTCTTCAGTGTAACAATTATGAAGTTATTGATCTGGGCGTCATGGTTTCGGCCGATAAAATTCTCGATGAGGCCGTCGCCAACGATGTCAATATCATCGGTTTGTCCGGCCTTATTACGCCAAGCCTTGATGAAATGCGCCATGTCGCCTCGGAAATGACGAGGCGCGGATTAGAAATGCCATTGCTCATTGGCGGCGCCACGACGAGCCGCACCCACACCGCGGTCAAAATCGCACCGAATTACGATCACGGCGTGGTTTACGTTACCGATGCCAGCCGCGCGGTGGGCGTCGCTGGCAATCTGATCTCCGATGAGCGCCGCGACGGGTACCTTGAAGGTATCAGCAACGATTATGAGACGATCCGTGTGCGCCGCGCGCAAGGGCAAACCCGCAATGCGCGAATTCCCCTTGAAAAGGCGAGGGCCAACGCCGCGTCGATTGACTGGGGGAAGGACCACCCCACGGCGCCGTCGTTCCTGGGTGTGCGCACGTTTAAGGATTATGATTTAAAACGATTGGCGTCCTTTATTGACTGGACGCCGTTTTTCGCCTCGTGGGAATTGGCGGGGCGGTATCCCGACATACTGGATGACAAGATCGTCGGTGAGACGGCCCGTTCCCTTTTCGCCGATGCGCAGGGTATGTTGTCGCGCATTCTGGACGAAAAACCAATCAAAGCCCATGGCGCGATCGGGTTTTGGCCGGCCAATGCCGATGGCGACGATATTATTCTTTATAAAGATGATGACCGCCGTGAAGAGCTCTGCCGATTTTTCGGCTTGCGTCAACAGATCGAAAAAAGAGAGGGCGGCGCGCCGAATTTCTGCATTTCTGATTTTATCGCGCCGGTCTCAAGCGGCGTTCCTGACTATATTGGCGCCTTCGCCGTTACGGCTGGTGATGGCGAGGAAGCGTTTGCAGCAACATTTGATGATGCGAACGATAACTATAGCTCAATCATGTCAAAGGCCTTAGCCGACCGCTTCGCCGAAGCGTTTGCAGAGGAAATGCACGCGCGCGTGCGAAAAGAATTTTGGGGGTATGCGCCGGAAGAAAACCTCCGTTTGGAAGATGTGATCGCTGAAGGGTATCAGGGTATCCGCCCGGCGCCCGGCTATCCGGCGCAACCGGATCATACCGAAAAAGACACAATCTTCCGGTTGCTGCAGGCGACTGAGAATGTCGGTATTGGTCTTACCGAGAGTTTCGCCATGACCCCGCCCGCTTCCGTGTCTGGGCTCTACTTTAGTCATCCGAAGTCGGTTTATTTTGGCGTCGGCCAAATCGCCAAGGACCAAGTGGAAAGCTACGCCGAACGCAAAGGATGGACACTTGAGACGGCGGAAAAATGGTTGTCGCCAATTCTCGGATATGACCCTGACTAAGGGGTTTGCCGATGAGAGCGGGCCATCCGGTAAGCTGGATGTTTGTTGGTATCAGTCCCTGGTTGGCGAAACCTCGGGAAGTCGGTTTTGGTCAACTGTGCTGGTTAGATCAGGCTGGCGAGCACTAAAGCGGCTCCCATAAAAGCTGCCCCGCACAACACACCCCCACCAATGACACGCAACTGGTTCACAATCGCTTGCATGACGCTATGTCCTTTCCGTCCAACCCCGTTGTCCAGTGCGCCTATTTGAAGGCTAGATGACAGTTTTGCAAAGAAATCTTGCGGCATGGATGCGTACCATGTGCATATTGCGGTATGGAAGCCCTTCTTTCGTATAGAAAAACAACTTTTCCCCATATAGCAGTGCGCGCCTGAATTGGGCTGTGTATTGGGTCGAAGGACGAGAGATTTTGCGACTAAGGGGGGCGCACCTTCTGCGGGTTTCGCCTATAATTGCTGCGCAGCGAAACGCAGGACAACCTCAGCGGCGCTTCAGGGAGATTGGCTTTGGGCCTTCTGGATTTTATCAGCGCCGCTTTTCTTGATGCGAAACGAGCGACATTTGACAAGCTGCTTGAAGGGTTGGCGGAGGCTAAAACCCGTAGACAGGAAGCCGCTTTCTCCATCGCGTTGATCGCTTTGTCGGCGAAACTCGCCAAGGCTGACGGGGTTGTGACCGACGATGAAGTCGAAGCGTTTTATTCATTCTTCGACTTTCCCGAAGAAGAAGCCAAAAACGTGCGCACTGTCTATCGGTTGGCGCAAGGCGATGTAGCGGGCTTTGAGCACTATTTGTCCCGCGTTGCGGGCCTTTTTGAGGATAACTCGGCGGTGCTCGTTGATGTTCTGGATTGTCTCTATCACATCGCACTGGCCGATGGCGTCTTCCACCCACGGGAAATGGCGTTCCTTGATCAGGCGGCGGAGATTTTCAAGCTGACGCCGGCATGTGTGCGCCGCATAAAAGCAAGCCATCTTGGGCTCGATGATGACGATCCATTCGCCGTTTTGGGGCTGGAACCCGAGGCCAATGAGGCAGAGGTGAGGGCGCGATACCGAGAGTTGATGCGGGACCATCACCCGGACTCTCTGATGTCGCGCGGCGTGCCGGCCTCCCTGGTTAAAATCGCAGAGGGGCGAACCGCTGCAATTAATTCCGCCTATGAGAGAATCAAGGCGGAATGGACGATGGCGGCGGGTTAGAAAATTAACCTTGTCTTTAAACCGAAATCTAAAAGGCTTTCCCGCATGATCGGGAACGTTCACTGGCCCATTCTATGCAGCGATTGACAGCATAGTTTAGTATTTAGGATCGGACTGATCTGGACTAGGGCCGGGTAGAGTGGTTTACTGCCTGATCTGAAGGGTGGTGGACCCAGCTTTTTGGGTCAGTCGTCAGTCGCCTTGTGAGGTCCGACGGAAGGGTAGCGTATGGTCATCGCCATAGCGATGTCTAAAGAAGGGGCAAGAACGATGGCAACGCCGGTCGTCAGATCGTCTGCCAACGCACAACGCCTTAACCTTAACGCTGTTTTCTCTCCCGCGAGACGGGCCAACGAAGAAAACATTCTGACCCATTTCACGGACTTTCTTTATTTTGCCTGTCTCATCATGGTGTCGGTCATTGGGGTGATTTCGGCGCTTCTCGTCACGCCGGTGATCTTGGCGGTGTCGGCCCTTGCCGGGATGATCGGGAACCGGCCTGAACCGGTGGCGGTAAAACGCCTCGCCGCGCCTGGCCGTTGGCGCCGCACCCCGGCAATTTAAATCGCGCGTTTTTCACAAAACCAAATCTATAAACTCCGCGGCCTGATGCAATGGCGGCGGTTTTTGGTATAGAAAAGACATTCTTTGACCCCCGGCCCATAGCGCCCTTGGAAGTGTCCTCAGGTGAAATGCGGATAAGGCCTCAGCACCATGATTAATCAATCCTCTCCAAACCATGATGAACGTGATACGCCCATCGATATGGTCATTCTTCACTACACCGGTATGAAAAGTGGGGAAGAAGCGATCAGTAGGCTAACGGATGAAGCGTCAAAGGTAAGCGCTCATTATGTCATTGAAGAGGACGGACGTTTATTTCATCTTGTCGATGAAGCGCGACGGGCCTGGCACGCGGGCGTCGCCAGTTGGCGAGGAGAGGCCAATATCAATGCCCGATCAGTCGGCGTTGAAATTGTTAATCCGGGCCATGAATGGGGGTACCGCCCATTTCCGCCAGCGCAAATCGAAGCGGCGTTGCAACTCGTTGCCGGGATCATGGTCCGCCATAATGTAAAAATCCAAAATGTGCTTGGTCATTCTGATGTGGCCCCGGAACGCAAAGAAGACCCAGGCGAATTGTTTCCGTGGAAGAGATTCGCAGACGCTGGGCTAGCGATTGGCCCCTATGAGGGGGCGCCAGACCCCTCTATTTCTTATGAAGACGCCCTCTCTGCGCTAGGGGCGATCGGGTACGCGGCGCCGGCGGGCCGTCACGGGGCGGCGCTTCTGGCGTTTCAACGTCGGTTCGCGCCATCCGCTTTAGGACAGGGTTTTAACCCGCTCACCAAAGCCGCTCTTGTGTGGGCGAAAAACCAAATGGCTGATTAAAGACCCAAATCAGAAAGGCCCGGATGGTCATCAGGGCGCCGACCGCCATCGGTCTCTCGCGACCAGTGGAACTTTCGATCTTCTTCGCGAATGGTCATGTCATTGATACTGGCGATGCGTCGCTGCATAAGACCGTGCTCGTTGAATTCCCAGTTTTCATTGCCATAAGCGCGGTACCATTGACCAGAATCGTCACGCCATTCATAGGCGAACCGGGCTGCGATGCGATTGTCCCCAAAGGTCCAAACTTCTTTGATCAGACGATAGTCCAGCTCCCGCGCCCATTTGCGGGTAAGGAACGCGACGATTTCGCCGCGCCCCTTAATAAATTCCGCCCGGTTTCGCCACACGCTGTCCTCAGTATAGGCCATGGAGACTTTTTCAGGGTCCCGGCTGTTCCAGGCGTCTTCGGCCATGCGGGCCTTTTGCGCCGCTGTTTCAGCGGTAAACGGCGGTAGGGGCGGTTTTGTCGTCATCATAGGTCTCTTTAGTTCGGTTAGTAGCCGATCGCTAAGCCGTCTTTGCGCATCTCTGTGGCGCCGGTGTAAACACCAGTTTCAGGATCGCGCAGAATGGCCTGATAGCCGCCAAACATAATACCGTTTTCGACGACCCGCACATTGTGTCCCATATCGCTCAGGGCCTTGACGGTAGAGGCGGGAATTCCTCGTTCAACATTCAGTGTGCCCAATAAATCGACATCACTTGCTTGAAGGGCTTGTGTCGGTTGGCGCCCCCCATCGTGATTGAGGCGCGCTGCGTCGCCGGCTTCCTGCAGATTCATGCCATAATCGACCATGTTAATGAGGACTTGCACATGGCCTTGGGGCTGCATACCGCCGCCCATGAGGCCGAAACTCATCAGAGGCGCGCCGTCCTTCATCACGAAAGCCGGGATAATCGTGTGAAACGGCCGTTTGCCCGGCGCGTAAACATTTGGATGGGCCGGATCGAGGGAGAACAACTCGCCGCGGTCCTGGAACATAAAGCCCAGGCCGTCCGCAACAAGGCCTGAACCCATGCCGCGATAATTTGACTGGATAAGAGAGACCATCATCCCATCTTTGTCGGCGACGGTGAGATAGGTTGTGTCGCCTTCGCCTTCTAATTTGGGCTCGCCTGGTGCGTGTGCGGGTGTTGCTTTTTCAGGATCAATGAGGGCGAATCGTTCTTTGCCATATTCATCCGTGAGCAGTTGTTCGTAGGGAATGTCCGTAAATGCCGGATCGGCGTAGTAACGGGCGATATCCTCAAACGCCAAGCGTTTGGCCTCGGTAATGTAATGCAACACCCGCGCGTCATCGCGTGGCCATTGGGCAAGGTCGATGTTTTTTAGGATATTCGCCATTTGTAACGCCGCGAAACCCTGACTATTGGGTGGTAGTTCGCAAAGTTCATGGCCACGGTAGTCAACGCAGCCGGGCTCGACCCATTCGCTTTTATGGGCGGCGAAATCTGCATAGCGCAAATCACCGCCGATCTTTTTGAAATAAGCGTCCATCGTTTTGGCGATATCGCCCTTGTAGAACGCATCGCGGCCGCCCCGGGCGATCGCGCTATAGGTCTTGGCAAGATCGGGGTTTTTAAAGATCGCGCCGGCCTTTGATGGGCCATCGGCGAAATAGGTGGCGCGAGCGTTATCAAATTCGCCGATCATTTCCAGACGGCGCTCAAAGCCGTTTAAGTTTCGCGAAAAGTAGTGTGCGATGACCGGCGCTGTGGGGAAGCCTTCCTCCGCATAGGCGATGGCTGGACGCAAGACCTTCCGCATAGAGATTTTGCCGAAGCGATTGTGTAACTCGAACCAACCGTCGACGGTGCCCGGCACCGTCACAGGCAAATGTCCAAGGGGGGGAATGCTGTCCCGGTCGCCGAGCGCCGCTTTTAGGTCGTCGTAAGACCGGCCCATGGGGCTGCGTCCAGAGGCGTTCAGGCCATAGAGTTTTTCTGATTTTGGATCCCAGATGATTGCGAACAGATCGCCGCCGATGCCGTTGCCGGTGGGTTCCATCAGGCCAAGGGCGGCGTTCGCAGCGATTGCCGCATCAACGGCCGACCCGCCTTGTTTCAAGATATCGATTGCAACCTGGCTCGCGAGGGGGTGGGCCGTCGCCGCCATCCCATTGGCGCCATAGACAGGGCTGCGCGACCAGGCCGCGCCCACGGGGCGCCCGCCAGCACCGAGATCGCCGAGATTGCGGTCCGACTGCGCCTGCACCGCTGTTGAGGCCAAGGCGCAAATCGCGGCCGCTGCGCTGATTAAAAATGAGTTTCGCTTCATGGTTTTCCTGCCCCTATAAAAATCGATGAGTGCTTTGCGGCGCGACTGTAGGCGCGATGGCCGTGAGGGTTCAACCGACGATATTGTGAGGAGCCTACACTCCCGCCAACTCGGTCGCTCCGGATGCGGTTTGGCGACGGCGGCGCTTTTGCCGGCTTTTGGATAACGACCATTGGAAACGGCGCCCGGCAGGCTATACCTATTCGTTTACGTCTATCGGTCGGAAGCATTCTTCATGAAAACCAACGTTCTCCTTCGAAAGATCCACCATTGGGGATCGCTTTTGATCATGGTCCAAATGGGATTGGTGATCGGCGCCGGCCTTCTCTTGAGCCTGAAGAAAGAGATCGATTGGATCCAACCGCCGACGCAGAAAGGCGCCGAACTTGCCGGCACGCCATCCCAATCCATCGATGACTTGTTCGCAATCGCAAAAGCAACACCTGAGTTAGCCTTGGAGAATTGGCGCGGCTTGTCCCGTGTTGATTTCAAGCCGGGCAAAGGCGTCGTTAAGTTCGTCGCCCAGAATAATTGGGAAGTTCAGATTGACACGGCGACGGGGGAGGTGCTGCAGGTCGCTTATCGGCGCTCCGATATCATCGAGGCGTTACATGACGGATCGTTTTTCGCTGATTGGGTGAAGTTATATATTTTTTTCCCGTCAGGGGTGATTTTATTTTTTCTATGGGCCACGGGGATCTATCTGTTTTTTCTTCCCCACATCAAATCTTGGCGCCGGGCGAAAAAGAAATCCGCCGTTGAGTAGAAAATGCTAAACCTTCGCGATATAACCCGCCGATGAACCAGCGCTAACCCAAGGGGACCTCCATGCGTTTATTCGCCTTTCTGGCTGTCTGCGCCATCGCACCAGCCTGTGCGCAAGAATCAAACAACTCCGATAGTGATAAAAAAGAAGACGCGCCGATTTTTTCCAGCGGCAGCTTCAAAGGCCTTGAATTGCGGAATATTGGACCCGCGTTCATGTCCGGGCGTATCGCCGATATCGTTATTCTGCCAAATGATCCGGCTACGTGGTATGTCGGGGTAGGATCCGGCGGCGTTTGGAAAACGGAAAACGCCGGCACAACGTGGAAGTCTCTTTTCGACGGTCAGTCTTCATATTCAATTGGCTCCGTCGCCGTCGACCCATCAAATGTGAATACGGTTTGGGTTGGCACCGGCGAAAACCACGGCGGTCGGCATCTTGCATTCGGCGATGGCGTCTACCGCTCCAAAGATGGCGGTTCGACCTGGGAAAATTTAGGACTGAAAGAATCAGAGCATATCTCAGAGATCATCGTTCATCCGGAAGATCCCAATACGGTCTATGTTGCGGCTCAAGGGCCGCTGTGGTCCGGCGGTGGTGATCGTGGTCTGTTTAAAACCACCGATGGCGGTAAAACTTGGAACAATATCCTGTCCGCGGGCGAATACACTGGCGTGACAGATATCATGATGGATCCTCGCAATCCTGATCGTCTTTATGCGGCAACCTGGCAGCGTCAGCGTACCGTCGCCGCCTACATTGGCGGTGGTCCAGAAACCGGCATTCATATCTCAGAAGATGGCGGCGAAACCTGGACGGAGCTAAAAACCGGCCTGCCTGAAGGATTGAAGGGCAAGATCGGCCTCGCCATGTCCCCTCAGCAACCCGATGTTGTTTACGCGGCGATTGAATTGAACCGTCGGACAGGCGGTGTTTGGAAATCGGTTAATCGCGGCGCGTCATGGGAAAAAATGAGCGACGCCGTCGGCGGCGGTACGGGGCCCCATTACTATCAAGAGCTTTATGCAAGCCCTCACCAATTCGATAAGCTCTATCTTATGTCGAACACGTCGCAAGTCTCCGTTGACGGCGGTAAAACATTCAAAGCCCTCAATAACGAATATAAGCACGTCGACGATCACGCGCTTGCCTTCCACCCGACGGATCCGGATTATGTCCTGTTCGGATCAGATGGCGGGCTTTATGAAAGCTATGATGGCGAGAAGTCATGGCGCTTCATCAACAATCTTCCGCTGACCCAGTTCTACAAAGTCGCGGTTGATGACGCCGAGCCTTTCTATAACGTCTACGGCGGCACCCAGGATAACAACAGCCAAGGCGGTCCATCGCGTACTGATAACCGCCATGGTATCCGCAATTCCGATTGGTTTGTGACGCTTTTCGCTGACGGCCACCAATCGGCCACGGAGCCTGGCAATCCAGATATTATGTATGCGGAGTGGCAAGAGGGGAACCTCGCCCGGGTTGACCGCAAGACCGGTGAAGTCGTGCACATCCAGCCGCAACCGGGCCCAGGTGAACCAAACGAGCGCTACAACTGGGATGCGCCGATTTTGGTGTCCGCCCATGACCCAAAGCGGATTTACTTCGCTTCCTATCGCTTGTGGCGGTCCGACAATCGTGGTGATGAATGGCGCGCGGTTTCTGGCGACCTTACCCGCAATGAAGACCGGATGCTGCTGCCTGTCATGGGTCGGCAATGGTCATGGGATGCCGGGTGGGATTTCCTCGCGATGTCCCAGTACAACACCATCACTTCCATCGGCGAGTCGCCGTTGGATGAAAACATCCTTTATATCGGCACCGATGACGGCATCATTCAGTCGACGAGCGATGGCGGCGCAAACTGGACACGGACAGAAGTTGGCTCATTGCCGGGCGTGCCAGATACAGCGTTCGTCAACGATATCCGCGCTGATTTATTTGATGCGAATACGGTTTACGTTTCCCTCGATAACCACAAATACGGCGACTACAAACCGTACCTGTACAAAAGCACCAATGGTGGTCGCAGTTGGACGTCGATTGTCGGCGATCTGCCGGATCGCCATCTGGTCTGGCGGACGGTGCAGGATGACGTGAATCCAAACCTTATCTTCGCCGCCACAGAATTCGGCCTCTTTTTCACGGTCGACGGCGGTGAGAAATGGGTGGAGCTAGAAGGCGGCTCTCCGACCATCGCCTATCGCGATGTCACCATTCAGCGTCGTGAAGATGATGTTGTTGCGGCTTCCTTCGGGCGTGGCTTCTTCATCCTTGATGACTATACGCCGCTTCGTTCGGTGAGCCCGGAAGATTTAGAAAAAGAAGCATTGTTGTTCCCTGGTCGCCGGGCTTGGTGGTACATTGAACAACATCCTTTGGCGTTCTCCGAACAAGGTTCTCAGGGCCATGGTTACTTCCGTGCCCCGAACCCGCCATTCGGTGCGGTCTTCACCTATTACCTGAAAGAAGATCTCCAAACCCAGGCGGAAATTCGTCAGGAAGCGGAAAAGGAAAAGGTCGAAAAGGGTGAGGATACCCCGTTCACCGGGTTCGACGCCGTTGAGGCGGAACGCCGTGAGACGAAGCCGGAAATCTGGCTCACGGTTCGCGATGCAGACGGTAACGTCGTTCGTCGCGTCCCTGGACCGACGAAGAAAGGCTTCCACCGGGTAAATTGGGATCTGAGATATCCGGATATGTCGCCTGTTGGCTCTCAGCCAGTTGATCCTGATGATGACGGGTCGGGCTTCCTCGCGGCACCGGGGACCTACACGGTATCCCTGTCGAAGCGTGTTCGTGGTGTCACCACGGAACTCGCCGCGGCTCAGGAATTCCAGGTGGAGCGTCTGCGTGAAGGCGCGCTTGTCGGCAAAGACCCGGCTGAGGTCGTGGCGTTTTGGGAGCGTGTCGGGCGTACGCAACGCGCTGTCGCGGCGGCTGGCCGCACGACCACAGCGATGCAGAGTAAGCTCGATGCACTGAAAACGGCGCTTTCCCGCACGCGGTCCGCGCCAGCCGAGCTCGACGATCAGTGGCAGGCGATCCAGTCTGAACTCCATGATATCGTTGAACAGCTGAGCGGAAATCAGTCCATGAACGAAGTTGGGCAGGAATTACCGCCAACGGTTCAAGGGCGCCTTGGGAAAGTATTGACCGGCGTTGGCTTATCGACCTACGGGCCAACACGCACCCATGAGCAACAGCTCGACTTCGCTGCTCAGGAATTTGAGGTTATCCGTACACGCCTCAATACAATGCAGAGCACAACGATCCCGGCGCTGGAAGAAGCACTGATCGCGGCAGGCGGCCCATGGGCGCCAGGCGGGGTCATTCCTCCGCTTTAGGTTTGGTCTAGATACCTAATCAACAAGGCCCGGATCGCATATGCGTCCGGGCCATTTCTTTTGGAACCGGTTTCTCGTCTCGCAGGGTAAGGGATCAATGAATGACGGAAATTATCTACTTCATCCGCCACGGCCAAACGAACTGGAACGCGGAACGGCGTATGCAGGGGCAGTGGGAATCAGAGTTGACCGATCTTGGGCGCGCGCAGGCAAAGGCGAACGCCGAAGCCGCCGCCGCGCTTGGCGTGGACGCGATCTATGCCTCTCCTTTGCGTAGGACATGCGATTCGGCGCAAATGCTGGCGGATGAAACCGGGCTCTCGGTTACGTTCGATGACCGATTAAAAGAGTGGCACGCCGGGGATTGGTCCGGCCATCTCTATGATGATGTAATCGCGCAGTGGCCCGAAGAGTGGGCGGCCTGGCGAGCTGATATGTGGCGTTATCGTCCGCCAAGCGCGGAGAATTTTGAAGACTTAACAGAGCGGGGCTGCGCGTTTCTGGAAGATCATGTTCTTGGCCATCAAGCCTCACGGATCGCGATTGTCAGTCACGGATTTATTGGGCGGGTGATGATCGCCCATCTGTTAAAACTCTCCACCGCTGACGCCCTCGAAATCCATCAACCGAATGATGTCTTTTTCGCGGTCGCAAAATCGACGCAAGGTTGGATGATGACCCGCCATGGCGCTGATCAATCCGGCGACGTCCCATATGCGAAGGCGTTAGCCTGATGACGATTAAACGGCTATCGCCGCTATAGTTTCTTCAAGGTCGGGAAGAAAATCACATCACGGATGGAAGCTGAATCCGTCATCAACATTATCAGGCGATCAATCCCAATGCCTAGGCCGCCGGCCGTTGGCATGCCGTGATCCATCGCCTCCAGGAAATCTTCGTCCAATTCGCGGCCCGTCTCGCCGCGGGCGATTTCCTGTTGTTGTTGTTCCACCATGCGGCGGCGCTGTTCGACCGGATCGTTCAACTCAGAGAACGCGTTACAGATTTCCCAACCGTTGCAATAGGTTTCAAAGCGTTCAACCAGGCGTTCATCCGTGGGCGATTCTTTGGCGAAGGGCGAGATGTCTTTTGGAAACTCAATAACATGAGTTGGCTGAACGAGCGTGTCTTCGACGCGTTCTTCAAAGACATGGGCGAGGGTCTCCCCCCAGGTGAAGTCATCCTCAACGCCTTCGATGCCTGCGTTTTTGGCCGCTGCCCGCGCGTCCTCATCGGTTTGTAGGCTGAGGAAATCAACGCCAATCGCGTCTTTCACACCTTCATGCATCGGCAATCGTTTGAAGGGTCCGGTAAAATCAAAGGTCTTATCCCCGAAACCGACTTCATCGCCGCCATGGAGGGTTTGGGCGAGGGTTGAGAACATGCGCTCTACAAGCCCCATCATCTCGTTGTAGTCCCAATAGGCGGCGTAGGCCTCCAGCATGGTGAATTCTGGATTATGACGGGTCGATAATCCCTCATTGCGGAAATTTCGATTGATCTCAAAAACCCGGTCCGCGACGCCCGAAACAAGCACGCGCTTCAGGTACAATTCCGGTGCGATCCGTAAAAACATTTCCTGGTCGAGGGCGTTGTGATGGGTAACGAACGGGTTGGCCGAGGCGCCGCCGTAAATTGGGTGCAGCATCGGTGTTTCGACTTCGACGAACGCTTCGCCATCCATAAACTCTCGGATCTTGGTAAGGATGCGGCTGCGGGCGCGTAACCGGTCGCGGCTGTCATCGTTCGCCATCACGTCCAGATACCGTTTGCGGTACCGCGTCTCGACATCCTGTAGGCCGTGGTATTTCTCCGGCATCGGGCGGATCGCTTTACACAGGACCGACATTTCCATGGCCTTGATGGAAAGCTCCCCGCGCGGGGTCCGCCGCACAATCCCTTCAACGCCGATGATGTCACCGACATCAAGCAGGGGCAAAAGCTCCAATACGCCCGCAGGGGCTGAATCCTTATGGGAGAAAATCTGAATTTTTCCCGATGCGTCGTGGAGATCGATGAACATGCCCGAATTGCGGATGGAATGGATGCGCCCTGCGACTGTGACCCGGTCTTCGGTCTGTTGGCCGGCTTCCAGGTCTTCATACTTGGTCGCCAGGGCCGCGTTCTCAACCGAGCGTATGAAGCGGTTAGGATAGGGATTTACCCCCATTTCCATAAGCTTTTCGCGCTTCTGCCGTCGGACCTCAATCAGATCGGAGGGGTTCGTCGCGTCGGGTTTATTGCTCATGGTTTATCTTCCTTAAGGCCCATCGAAATCGACACCGGCTGGCGAAGATCGGCTGCTCATGACCGGGCTCGTCAGCCATGGCGGAGGGTGCGGGTGAGAGATGGCTCTTTCTGGCGATTTTTTAGATTTTGGCAACCATGTCTTTTCGCCGGGTTAGTCCGCTACGCCGCGCCAGTTGAAACGGCGTGGTGCAATGATACGTGTTAACTAAAAATGCAATCATTGGTTATAATTGGGAAAAATTAAATCTTAAAATTGTGTTTTTGACCACTACACGATCCATTAATCGACGGCGAATAGATTAAGCAAATTGAACCGCAGAAGATCAGATTGAGATCACATTGTCTGGTAACCGCCTAACTCGCTGGTTTATGCGCCTTGGTGCAATCGGCACACTCGCCGCCATGTTAATGGCGTCGGTGTCGCCGGCCTATGCGCAAACACCGGGCGTTTTTGATTGGGCGGCTTTGGGGTTAGCCGATGAGGCGGGCGTGCCGGCAACCAACGTGCTTACAAGTGCTGGCGTCACAACGACTGTCACCCACAGCACGGTGATTAATGGCGCCGCCTTCGCGCCATCAAATCCGAATGGCTTTCTCACCTATGAGACGAGCGCCCGGGGGACTATCGCCGAAACAGCGGAACTTGGCGTCAACAATGTGTCGATCGACCCCAATGACGAAGTTGTCGTTGATATCACGTTTTCGGAGCCGGTTCAGTCCGTTGAGTTCACATTGACCGATGTCGACCTTGGCGGCGGGTTTCATGACTTTGTTGAAGTGTTTGTTGATACCGGCGCAGGGCTCGTCAACGCCCGCGATAGCGGGTTCGATTCGCTGGGCGGCGCCGGGGTCGCGGAAGATGACGAAACCTTCGGCGAAGGCTGGGAAGGTATTTTTGGCGTCGGCAATGCGTCACCGGCGGCGAACGTCATTTTCGATTTTGGCAATACGGTCGTGAGCGCTGTGCAGATTCGGTATTTTTCCGGTGATGACTTTACCCAACCCGATCCTGGCACCCAGATCATTGGGTTAAGCGATATCTCCTACGCGACGATCCCAAATGCCGTTGACCTTGCCCTGACAAAAACCGTCGACAATCAATTCCCCACAGTTGGCGCCACGATCAACTATACCCTGACCCTGCAAAATGATGGGTTTATCAACGCGACCGGTGTTGAGGTATTGGATCTTCTGCCATCTGGCGTCACCTACGTGTCGGATAATGGCGCCGGGGCTTACAATCCATCAACGGGGCTCTGGACGGTTCCGGGCGTCCTTGCGCCGGGCGCATCAATCTCCCTACGGATTACGGCGAGCGTAAATCCGGCTGGCGCGCGGTCGAATTTTGCCGAAGTCACCGCCGCGAATGAGACGGATGTTGATTCAACCCCCGGAAATGGGGCCACCAATCCTGGTGAAGATGATTCAGATGTGATCGCCATCAGTGTTAGCGGCGGCGGGGGCGGCACGCCGCCTCTCCTTAGCTGTGGCCCGAGCGCTGTCCTGTTCGACTGGGATACAAACGCCTGGAACACGGGTGATCTGACCGATTCGTTTACTGCGGGCGGTCAAGCAATCGATTTTGCCTTCTCTGGCGACACGGGATTTCTGATCAATGTCGGACCGGGGCAATCACCAGTCTTAAGTAATTTATTAGAGGGCGGCATAACGCCTGCAGAGCAATCGCTTCTATACGTCGCCAATTTCAGCAATCGAACCCAAGCCATCACATTATCTGGAGATATCGGGACCCCTGGCGTTGGTGTGGCGGAGCTGCAATTCACTATTTTTGACGTTGATACGGGCCCTGCCGGGGGCGATTTCGTCGACCAGGTCACGGCCACTGGTTTTTTAAACGGAACGCCTGTCGCGCCCATTTTAACCGCCGGAACAGCGAACACGGTGGCCGGGTCCGTCGCGACGGGGATCGCTGATTCTGCAAGCCCGAATGCCGACGGCAATCTGGTCGTGACGTTTACCTCGCCGGTAGATAGTTTTGTTGTCACCTATGGGTCCGCGCCAGCCGCGCCGCTCGATCCGCTACAGCAAGGTATTTCGCTGCATGATCTGACATTCTGCCAGCCTCAAACGCCAAATTTGGAGGCGGTCAAGACAGCGGCGGTTTTTGACCCAGCCTCGGCAGGTCTATTAGCGCTGCCGGGCAACGATGTCGTCTATACGATCCGCGTCACGAACCGGGGTGATGGTGTTGTCGACACAAACTCGGTTTTCCTCGTTGACCTGATGCCGCCAGAGGTCGAGTTTTACAATGACGATTTCAACGATGGCGCCCCTGGCACATCGGTGGTGGAATTTAATCAGTCGGGGTCGGGCATCACGTTTAACGAGGCGACGGATCTCCGGTTTTCTGATGCTGCGATTGAACCGGCGGATTTTGACGATTGCACATTTAATCCGTCTACGGGATATGATGCGCGCGTTACATTCATCTGCTTCAATCCAAAGGGCGCATTCCAACCTGGGGCGCCGGACCCGTTCATCGAATTCAATTTTCGCGCGCGAATTGAATAATGTGGGTCAGTTCCGCGTCACCCGTTCCCAGGAACACGAATGTTGTTCACCAATTCTTTGACCGTTTCAGGCGTGGGCGCCGTATAGCGAGAAACGATCACCGCCACGGTGAAATTGATCACCATACCAATGGCGCCAATCCCCTCTGGTGAGATGCCGAAGAGCCAATGGTTCGCGTCGTTGACCGCGCCAAACCAGGGTGATTTGAAATATACGATATAAGCGATGGTGAAGGCGAGCCCTGTGATCATGCCAGCGATGGCGCCGTCTCGGTTTATGCCCTTGAAAAATATGCCCATGAGGATCGCCGGAAAGAGCGAGGCGGCGGCCAGACCAAAAGCGAGGGCGACAACTTGGGCGACAAAACCTGGCGGATTGATCCCAAGATAGCCAGCGACGCCAATCGCCGCGGCGGCGGCGCATCGCGCGGCAAGGAGTTCGCCCTTCTCAGTAATTTGAGGACGGAATGTCTTTTTCAAGAGGTCATGACTGATGGAGGATGAAATCACGAGGAGCAAACCGGCGGCGGTGGATAGCGCCGCCGCGATGCCGCCAGCGGCGACTAGGGCGATCACCCAGCCCGGCAGATTGGCGATCTCAGGGTTGGCGAGCACCATGATATCACGATCCACATAGACTTCATTGGCGTTCTCTGTTGGCGCGTTAGAGACAAGCCGCTCCCCATGGAGACCGCGTTCGCCGGTAAAGCGGGGTTTTCCTTCGATGGACGCGCCGGCGGCGAGTTGAACGACGCCGTCGCCATTTTTGTCCGTAAACTGGATAAGGCCGATATCCTCGAATGTTCTGAAGAAAGAAGGCGTTGCTTTTGTTGCGGCGGTTGCCCCGGCGTCTTGAGAGGCGGCGTAGGTCGATCCGTTGACCGTCTCGATAAAGTTCAATCGGGCGAAGGCGCCGACGGCCGGCGCCGTGGTATAAAGAAGGGCGATGAAAACGAGGGCGTATCCGGCCGAAAGGCGGGCGTCAGATACTTTCGGCACTGTAAAAAAACGCACGATGACATGGGGGAGGCCGGCAGTGCCGACCATCAACGCCATCGTAATGGCGAACACGTCAACCATTGACTTCGTACCGGCGGTATAGGGGGCAAACCCAAGGTCAATTAGCGTGCGGTCCAATTTTTCCAACACTGATATGCCGCCGCTATCAAGAACCGACGATCCAAGCCCAAGCTGCGGGATGGGGTTGCCCGTGATCAGCATCGAGATAAAAACCGCTGGCGTTAGATAAGCGAAAATCAGAACGCAATATTGCGCCACCTGGGTGTAGGTGATCCCCTTCATGCCGCCCAGCACCGCATAGAAAAAGACGACCCCCATGCCCACGAGGACCCCCATGGTGATGGGGATGTTCAAAAAATGGGAGAAGACGACGCCGACACCGCGCATCTGGCCAGCGATGTATGTGAAGGAAATGACGATGAGGCAAAGGACTGCAACGACCCGCGCGGTTTTAGAATAATACCGTTCCCCGATGAAATCTGGCACCGTGAACTGGCCGAACTTTCGCAAGTAAGGCGCAAGCAACAGGGCTAGAAGAACGTAACCGCCAGTCCATCCCATTAGATAGACCGCGCCATCATAACCTGAGAACGCGATAATGCCCGCCATAGAAATAAACGAGGCGGCGCTCATCCAGTCTGCGGCCGTCGCCATGCCATTGGCGATGGGGTGCACTCCGCTGCCGGCGACGTAAAACTCATTGGTTGATCCGGCGCGGGACCATATCGCGATGCCAATATAGAGCGCGAAGGAGAGACCAACGACAACATAGGTGAGTAATTGTGTTGTCATTAGCGGCCATCCTCACTCAAGGTGGCGCGTTTAGGCGCGGGCTGACTGTCGGCGGCGTTGTTATCGGCGCCGAAGCGCTCGTCGATGGCTTTCATTTTATGGGCGTAGAAAAAGATGAGACCGACAAAGACGTAGATCGCTCCTTGTTGGGCGAACCAGAAACCAAGGGGGTAGCCGCCCAGTCGAACGGCGTTCAACGGCTCTGCCAGCAAAATACCGGCGCCAAAGGAAACAATAAACCAGATCGCGAGGAGTGCGCCCAGAAGCTTCAGGTTCGCCGACCAATATTGAGTGAGGGGCGAAGGCGTTTTGGCCTGATCGGCGGCGTCATTGGATAGGTTATGAGGATCGGTCATGGTTCTTGCTCTTGTCGTGCTTGGTCCAAATCAGTCTTCCAGAGACCGGGCGCCATGAGAAGCCCTCTTGCACCTTAAGGGGTCGGGAACCGCCGTCCCAAGAGGGATGGATGGAAACGTGTTAGACGGCCCTGTTAGGAGACCGCGCATCGCGCTATAGGCGGAGGATGACGCCTCATTCCAGTCCCTCTTATTTCACGATTTGCGCCCGCAATTATCTTGCCTATGCCTTGACGCTGCGCCAAAGCCTCCTCGCGGCGCAGCCCGGCGCGCGGTTTTTCATTTTCCTGGCGGACGCGCCCCTGGATGAGGCGCATCGCCAACGCATCGCGGCGCCGGATATCATTGATTTGGCGGCGCTTGATCTACCAGATCAAGACGACATGGCGTTTCGCTACGATGTGCTAGAGTTCTCAACGGCAATCAAACCCTATTGCTTCCGCTATTTGTTCGACAAGGAAGCCACCGGCGCCGCCGTTTATCTTGATCCGGATATATTTGTCACCGCGCCGTTGACCCACGTTGAAGCGGCCCTAGCGGATGGTGTATCAGCGGTTTTAACGCCGCATATGACAAGGCCCCTGCCGGATGATGGATTTTCGCCCACCACGCTAGAGGTGCACCGCAGCGGCGTTTTCAATCTAGGCTTTGCCGCGCTTGCCAATACGCCGGAAGCAACCGAGTTTATTGATTGGTGGGCGGCGCGTTGTGCGAAGGAATGTATCAATGACCCGGCGCGCGGTTTATTCGTTGATCAGAAATTTGTCGATTGGGCGCCGGCCTTTGTGGAGAACCTCACGGTCCTTCATCATCCGGGGTACAACGCCGCCTATTGGAATTTGCATGAAAGAACAATTACTCATGAAGCGGAGAAAAATGGCGAAGTAAGTGGATGGCGCGCCAATGGCGAACCCTTGTCATTTTTCCATTTTTCCGGCGTCGCCCCGGGCAACGAAGCAGTTTTTTCCAAGCACCAAAACCGATTTTCGCCAGTGACCATCGGCGATTTGAGGGGGTTGTTGACGACCTATCTCGATCAATTGGCCGCAAATCATCATGAGTATTGGCGCAATGTTCCCTATGCTTATGGGTTCTTTGACGATGGCGTCGCTATTCCTAGGGGCGCGCGTCGTCTCTCCGCGGTTGACCGCGATGGGGCGCACCATAACCCAATCCCGTTTCGGCCATCCTACCATGTCTGCAACGCGCCATGCCCTCATGTCGAAAAAACCATCGGTGCACCCATCACCGCTCTGATGTATGAGATCTGGCGCACCCGCGACGACCTTCAAGAAGCGTTTCCCCTCACAACAGGATCGGGGCGTCGTGGCTATCATCGTTGGTTTTTGTTGAACGCTGAGCGCGAACTGCACCTCGACGATGTTTTTGTCGAGCCGGCGCGACGGGGGCTCGCCAGCGCCGTCGCCATGGCGGCGCGGATCTGGCGCGGCTTGCCCGACGAGCGCCGTGAAAAGATCAAATCATCCGGGGTATCGAACAGCTAGAGCCCTTATGGCGCCTCGTTCGCCTTGTTGATCCCTAAACTTTATCGAACACCCCTGTAGAGCTGCCATGATGGTGGGCGAGCTTATAGGCGCCGGTTGTTTCTCGGCGCTCGAACCCGCCCAGAGGAGGAGCCGCCGGCGATGAGCACGAGCCCAAATTTAAATCTGTCCTATGTCCAGCCGCAGCAGGCGCAGAAACATGTCACGGTCAATGAGAGCTTTCGCCGCCTCGATGCGCTTGTGCAATTGACAGCGGCGTCAGCGACGACGAGCACGCCGCCTGCTGACCCCCAAAATGGCGCAATTTACTTATTGCCGGTGAACGCTGGCGCCGCCGGCGATGGGCCGTGGGCGGCGATGGCGTCCTTTGCCATTGCGGCGTATCAGGACGGCGCCTGGATTGAAATTGCACCCAAAACCGGGTTGCGCGCCTGGGTTGCCGATGAGAGCGCCATGCGCGTCTTTGATGGCGCCGCCTGGACCGTTCTTCAGGCTGGCGATGGATCAAGCGGCCCTCAGTCCGATGGATCGTTTACGGAGCTTGGCGTCAATGCTTCGCCTGACAGTGTCAACCGGTTTTCGGTAAAATCCGATGCAATGCTATTGTCCCATGACGATGTAGCGCCGGGCACGGGCGACGCCCGGCATGTCATCAATAAGGTCGATGAAAACCATACGGCGAGTGTCGTCTTTCAAAACGGGTTTTCCGGCAGAGCCGAGTTTGGCTTAACCGGATCCGATGATTTCTCTTTGAAAGTTTCTGCGGACGGCGCCGCCTTCACTGACGCCATCGTCTTCGACAAGACGAGCGGCGCCATGATGGTCGATGGTAAGGAGAGTACGTTTTATTGCCGCAGTGGGGACCCTATTCCCGTCAATATCATCTCCGATGGCGGCGCCACGGCGTTTCAAGCGACACGCTATCGCGATGCTGCGGGCGGCGCCGTTTTTTATGGCCGCAAAGCCCGTGGCAGCGAGGCCGCGCCGACGCCAGCCCTCGCGGGGGACACGATTCTTGGGTTTAGAGCGTACAGCTACGATGGAGAGGCGTTTAAAACGGGCGGGCATTCCAGTGCAGCGTTTTTGTTGGAAGCGGCGGAAGACCAAACACCCACACGGGGCGGCGGGCGGATACGGTTTTTGACCGTCGCCAATGGATCAGAGAACGCGACTGAGCGGCTTCGGATTGCCGATGACGGCGCTTTGCAGATGGGCGGCGCCAATACCGTAATCAACCCGGCGCGTCACCATACGCTGCGCGATTACTCAAAAGCGGCCTTGCCGCCGCCGGCGCCGGCGGAGTTGATTTATGTTTCGGACGCCGCTGGCGGCGCTGTGCCGGCCTTCTCCGACGGGGCCAGTTGGCGACGGGTAACCGACCGATCTTTGATTTCGTAGTCACCCGATACTGAAACCGATTGGCCCCACGCCAATTGTCCTTCATCGGCGGCTTAGGCTAACACCGTCGCCATGACAGCCAATGACGACAATCCCAATGAAAACGCGGGCCCTCTGCGCGCGCTTTGGCGATTAATCCCGCTCTCAGCAGCGGCGCGGGGGCGATTGGCTGGGCGCCTCTTTTCGGCTGCACCATGGGCGTTTGCGTGGAGTGGGGCGTTTAAGGCCTGGCGGTTAGAACAGGCGCGGTTGAAACAACGCGCCGAAGACGCCAAAGCCGTAACTTACGACGCGGCGGATGATGGATTGGCAGGGTATGCGCCCCTGCGCGCCGCAACAGCGCCGACGGATCTAAGCGCGCGGTTGATCGCGTTTTATTCGCCGCTCTTTTGTTCTGCGCCGGAGATTGATGAATGGGAAGGTGTTAGCCGGTGGGGATCTATTTCATCCGCAAAGCCCCTATTTAAAGGCCATTATCAACCTCACGAACCTGGCGATCTCGGCGCCTATGATTTGCTCCGCCAACCAGAAATTCAAATTCGCCAATCAGAGCTTGCCGCTCTCCATGGTATTTCTGGGTTCTGTTTCTATTTTTATTGGTTTGCTGGAAAACGCTTATTGGAAGGGCCTGTTCGCCAATATGCCGAGAATGAAGGGGCGACTACGCCCTTTTGTTTGTGCTGGGCGAACGAGAATTGGAGCCGGCGTTCGAACGGTCGCGAAGACCATGTTCTAATTGCGCAAGCCCATTCGCCTACAGATGACCTCGCCTTTATCGCTCACCTAAAATCCTATCTTACGAACGAAAAATATATCCGTGTTGTTGGGCGGCCGTTGGTTATTGTGCGCCGGCCAGCGCTGTTGCCGGATGCAAGAGCGACAGCGGAACGATGGCGCATTTGGTGTCGGGAGAATGGCGTTGGTGAAATTTATCTGGCGTATACACAAAGTTCCGAAACAGAAGCGCCCGACACATACGGGTTTGACGCAGCGATTGAGTTTCCGCCGAACAATATGAGATTAGAATGGGACGCTGACCGGGTGCGCGACCCCGTCGACGGGTTTGACGCGAAAGTTTATGAATGTCGTGAACTAGCGGTGCGCAGCGAACGATATGAAACACCGGCTTATTCCCTGTTTCGTGGCGTCACGCCGAGTTGGGACGATACCGCCCGCCGCGGCGAATCCGCAGGAATCTTACTAGGTGCGACCCCATCCGTGTACCGCCAATGGCTCGCTAACGCCATTGAGGACACGAGAAAGCGGGTCAAAGACCCGTCGGAACAATTGGTTTTTATCAATGCATGGAATGATTGGGCGGAGGGCGCCCATTTGGAACCTGATAAGCGCTATGGGTATGCATGGTTAGAAGCAACAAGGCGCGCCGTTTCACCGAGTGCTGCGGTCGATCGCCCAAAGCTTCTCGTTGTTGTGCATGATCTATTTAAATATGGCGCCCAATTCCTAGCGCTGAACATCGCCGCGACCTTAAAAGAAAAACTAGGAATCGATGTCGTGACGGTAGCCCTAGAGGGCGGGCCCTTGGCGGCGAAATTCAAAGCGATCGGGGATCTTTATGTGCTGGACGATGAGGAGCGCTCGCCCCAAGCACTGTTCGATGATCTAAAGCAGGCGGGCTGTGGCGGCGCGATTGTAAATTCCGCCGCCTCCGGAAAGATCGGAGCCGAACTGGCAAAGGCGGGCCTACCCTTTATCGGCCTTGTCCACGAAATGCCGGGCGTTATTGAACGCATGGCGCTAGAAGGCGCGCTGCGCGATTTTAATACCCACGCGGCCGAAGTCGTCTTCCCGTCCCGCGTTGTGGCTGACGCTGCGGCGCGGGCCATATCACTCCCATCATGGCGCCGCGAAAAAATTCTTCCCCAGGGGTTATATAAAAAGGGCGATATTATTGGCGTTGATGAAAAGGCAGCTGCTCGCGCGCGGGTTATAGAGGCTTTTGGCTTGCCGGACGACGCCTTTATTGTGCTTGGCGTTGGCTATGGGGATGAACGCAAGGGCGTTGATATCTTTATGGACTGGGCAGGCGCCACTATTGAGCGATTTGCGAACGCCCATTTCATCTGGGCTGGCGCGCTTGATCCGGCAATGGCGACATTGGCCTCAGAGCGTACCGAAAGCTCCCCATTGAAGGAACGATTGCATTTCCCGGGATTCCAGGAGCACACGGGCGATCTCTTCGCAGCGGCCCATATGTTCGCCCTGACGTCCCGGGAGGATCCGTTTCCCTCAACGGCTCTTGAAGCCCTCAGCGTCGGGACTTGTGTTTTTATGGTGAAGGGAACGAGCGGCATTGAAGACTTGGCTTGTGAATCTTCCGTGGTGACCGTTTTGCCCGATGCCACTGCTGATACATTTTGTGATAAAATTGCCTCCTTTATCAGCATGCCACAAAAATTAGACAAAGCTGCGGTGGAGGCCAGCGCTCTTATCGCGGCGCGATTTGGCTTCACCAGTTACGTCAACAATCTTGTGTGTGCTATTCCGTCAATACCAAACCCGCCTGATGTTTCCGTTGTCGTACCAAATTATAACTATGCTGATTACCTAGAAGAGCGGTTGACGTCGATCATTGACCAAACGGTACCTCCAAAGGAAATAATTGTCCTGGACGATACTTCAACCGATGACAGTGTCGAGGTGGCGGCTGCAATATTGCGAGGGTGCGGGATCAATCATCGCATTATCGTCAATGAAACCAATTCCGGCAGCGTCTTCAATCAATGGCGAAAAGCGGCCCAATTCGCGGCGGGCGACATCCTGTGGATCGCCGAATCAGATGATGTCGCCGATCCTCGTTTTCTAAGCGCTGCGGCCCCGGCGTTTGCTGACGCCAATATTGTCATGTCCGTTGTTGGTTCTAAACCGATCGACGCGATGGGCGAGGCGCTCGCCGAAAGCTACCAAGACGATGTGCGCGATATCTCGCCCGATAAATGGCGCTCTGATTATGTCGTTGATGGGACGCACGAATTGAAAGAGGGGTTGGCCGTCAAAAACACCATCCCGAATGTCAGCGGCGTTCTTTTCCGTCGGTTGCGGTTACAGGAGGTCTTCGACGCCCATTTCCCGCAGATCAGCCAATATCGCGTCGCTGGCGATTGGTGCGTTTATGTGAACCTTTTGCGCAAGGGCGGATTGTCCTACCGCGCGGCGACCCTCAATAGCCATCGCCGACATGGGAGTAGCGTCACGGATAGCCGCTTTGGCTTGGCTGAGTTCGCCGAAATTGCCCGGATGCAGGCTTATGTTTCTTCTATTCTCGATAATCCCTCGGATGTGCAGGCCCAAGCAGCCGCCTATCTGGATCACCTCGATGGTCATTTCGACTTATCAGCCCGTTACAGTGATGAAGCGTTGAAGGCTGCCCGATCCGGCCAACCCCTTGGAGATTCTGACGATCAAGGCCAATAATGGTTAGTTGATCGGGCGGGCGGCCTTGCCTAAACCCAGTGTCAAAAGCTGATGTCATTACGAGCGACGGGTCATGGACGGCAATCACAACAAAGATGGAGATCTACAAGCGGCGCCGTTATCGGACGGCAGGGAGGGTCTAGACACGAGAACGCCCGCCCAGATTATCGTTCTCGGCATGCACAGATCGGGCACATCCGCCATGACGGGGGCGCTCCATCGGATGGGCGTATTTGTTGGCGATGAAGAGGCGCTGACTGGCAAAAATTGGGAAAACCCCCTTGGTTTTTTCGAGCGCCGTGATGCTCGGGCGATATGCGATCGTCTCTTGCACGGATCGGACGCCGATTGGTGGAAGGTCGCAAATTTTGACCCTGAGCGTATTCCGCACTCGGTGTTGCCCGGGCAATTGGCGCAAATGAAGACGATGATGGATGCCTTGGAAGATGGCGCTCGTGAGTCTGCAAAAAACGGCGGCGCGCTTGCGTGGGCGATCAAGGAACCGCGACTTTGTCTTCTGTTCCCCGTTTTCCGCCGGGCGTTCATCAATCCAATACCGATCTACGTTGTGCGCCATCCATTAGAGACCGCCCTTTCTCTTCGTCATCGCAATGGGTTTGCGTTGAACGCCGGCCTCGCGTTATGGGAGGCTTATAACGTCGCTGTTCTTCGTAATCTTGGTGGGTTAAACCCTGTGAGAACGCCTTACGAAGATCTCATCCTTCAACCTCAAGAGACGCTCAGCCAAATTGCAACCGTCTTACACGAGCGGGGGATAACGGGCCTTAAAATTGATAATGGCCGTGAAGGCATTCGCGAATCCCTTAAACGCGAAGAGGCTGCATCCGATCAGACGGATGGCCCCTTATCGCCCGCGCAATCGATGTTGTGGGAGGCTTTATCGTCATCCTCCGAAGAAGAATTTTTGGCTCTTCTGCAAAATCCGCCTGAATTGTCCGATCAGGGCCGCGCTGTTTTGCTTGATTTCGAAACTGACGAGGCCTCACGCCAATCCGTCCACGCTGAGGTTCGCAATCTCCGTGGGCAGTTGCAAAAAGAACGCGAGGCAAATTCCAAAACGATCAAGGCGCACGAAGATGCTATGCAGGCATCGGATAAAGAAGCTCGCCAGCGGGTTATGGTGCTAGAATCAAATTTGGAAGCTCAAACAGCGCGCGCTGTAGAATGGCGAGAGGGCGCTAAATCCCGTGACGGCGCGATCGCGATTTTGAAAGAAGAGTTAGCCGAACAACGCCAAAGCGCTGAGGCCAACGCCAAGCGGATCGGCGAGCAGGAAAAAACCGTCAGCCTTTTGGAAACTCAGTTTACAGACTATAAAGCACTGGCTGCAAAGAGTGTCGCTGATGCACAAGAAAGAGTTAGGGAAGTTCAAGAGCGCGCTGAAGCGGCGCAAAAGAGGGCAGATGCGGCGGCTGAAACTATCAAAACTCAGCACGAGAAACTGAAGTCTTTGGAGGCCGCCAAGGCAACGGAAGCGCAGAACTATAAAGGCGAGTTAGACAAAACGAAAGCGGCAACGAAAAAGACCGAGAAGAACCTTTTGGAAACGCGTGCTCGGACAGCTGAGTTGCGCAAGGAACGAGATAGGCTGGCTGGAAAGCTTGAAGCGCGTCGGGCCGCGGGTCGGAGCCTCAAAAAATCTCTACGCTGGAGGCTCGGTGGTCTCCTCTTAGCTCCAGCTGCGCCATTGATAATGGCCCGTAAATTTCGACTTAACCGGCGTTTTAAAGCAGCGGCGGCAAAAATCGAAGCGTCAAATCTATTCGATAGAGAATATTACACGGATAATTATCCCGATGTCGCAGAATCGGATATCGATCCTCTGACGCATTATCTGGCATCTGGATGGCGCGAAGGGCGAAATCCGGGACCTCAATTTGACGTTCAATGGTACTTGGAGAAAAACCAAGATGTGCGCGACGCGGGTGTTGAGCCTCTGCTGCATTATATAGAATCTGGCCGGGATGAAGGGCGTTCGCCGTTATCGCCTCATTCATCTGCTCTTCTCGAAATTGAGGAAACGCCTAAGCGCCAGGCGTCATCAGAAACCGGCGGCAGCATATCGGCAAAATCCGCCAAACCCGCCAAAAAGGAGCGGTTACCGGCGGTCAAAACGCCGCCCTCGTTATCGCGAGGTCCAGATTTATTTGCTTTTCGATCCGCTTATCGGAATGCAGAAAAATTAATTATAGCCGTTGTTCGCGAGGCAGGCGATATCCCTGCACTTCGTCGGGTTTTGGACAATTGGGTCCGTGACGACGAGGATTTCAGCAAGAACGTCAATGTTGCGATTATTACCCAAGGCGGCTCTGTGGTCGCTGATTGGGATACAGCGTTGGGCGATATCAATCCCGCCGTTATCGATTTTCCATCAGACTACGCGCCATCTCAGATGTTGATGTATTTGGTGAACGAAGGTCCGCTGATAAAATTTGCTAGTTTGGCCTGGATAACCGACGTCTCTGATGAAGCTCGCGTCGAAGAAGTACTAACGATTTGGCGACGCCAAAAGGGTGTCGACGCGAAGGTGCTAAGCGACGTCTATGGCCCCGCGCCGGTTGATGAGGCGGATGGTATTTTCACGAATATTCGCATCTTCTTTCCGCGCCTCGGCCGGGAAAGATCGAGCGATTTCCTAGAAGGGCCCGTTGGTAACGTAACGGTGATACCCGCGTTGGTCGTGAACCAACTACGCGCTTATGGCATTCGCCCGGCTGAACTCAAACGTAGTGATGTGAACGCTGATCCAATGCTGTCGATTTTAATCGCAGCGATTGCAGAGGAAGCTGGCGCACCAACTCTTACGCCCGCCGAAGCGACGGCGTCCGACCTTCAGTCCGGGGTTACAACGACGGCGGGCCGGGTGGTAAAGACAATTGCGTTTTACCTACCGCAATTCCACCCCATTGATGAGAATGATGCATGGTGGGGGGCCGGGTTTACCGAATGGTCAAACGTCACCAAGGCGCGCCCGCTTTATCGCTTTCACCATCAACCGCAGTTGCCGGCAGATCTCGGATTCTATGATCTGCGTACAGAAGACACGCAAATCGCTCAAGCAAACCTTGCCCATGATTTTGGGTTGCATGGGTTTTGTTACTACTACTATTGGTTTGATGGAAAGAAGGTCCTCAACCGCCCAATTGAACAAATGCTTGAAAGCGGATCGCCTAATCTTCCATTTTGCGTCTGCTGGGCGAATGAGAATTGGTCACGGAATTGGGACGGTCAGAATAAGTATGTACTCTTAGAACAGCATTACTCAATGGAGACCAATCGTGGATTAATCCAAGAATTCATCAAATTGATGAAGGACTCGCGATATATATGCTATAAAGGTAAGCCCGTTTTGTTGGTTTATCGTATCAGGATTATTCCCAATTGGCTCGAAACCGCAGAAATGTGGCGGGAGGAATGTCGAAAAGCCGGTATTGGCGAAATTCATCTGTGCGCCGTGCGTTTTGGCCTTGAGCCGCTAGATGGCCAACCGGAAGAATTTGGGCTCGACGCGTTTGTTCTGTTTCCGCCTCATGAAGCGCGCAAAACAGATATCAGAGACCGTGTCAGAGATCTGAAACCCGATTTTAACGGTGAAATTCTCGATTATGATGACGCCGTAACGGGCGATCTGTCGCGGTTCGAAAATGGCTATGAATGGCCCGTTCATCGTGGGGTGATGCTTGGGTGGGACAACACAGCGCGTCGGCCGCGCGATTCCCGCATTTTCTTAGGATCAACGCCGGCGCGTCTACACTATTGGATAAAAAGCGTTGTTGAGCAGGAGGCGCAATATAATCCTGAGACGGAGAGCTTGCTTTTTGTTAACGCCTGGAACGAGTGGGCTGAAGGCACAATGCTTGAGCCCTCCATCAAATTTGGCCGCGGTTATTTGGAGGCGGTGAAGGCAGTGGTTGGCGATAAAGCGCCGGAATTTCCGCGGCCGACGCCGAAAAAACCGTTGCAATCGACAAAAGCTATCTCTGTGCGACCGCCGGCCGTCGCTGCCCCATCGCGGTGGGTTGAGGGTGATGTGGCGCGCCTTGATGGGGCGCCGACCATTCTTCTTTGCGCACATGTTGTCAGCCACCAGCTGTTTGGGGGCGAGCGCAGCTTTCTTGATATGCTGGATGCGCTTCGGCGCCTTCGGCTCAATGTCATCGTGGCGCTGCCGACTGATAAGCATCCGTTTTACATTGACCTCGTGAAGGCCCGCTGCAGCGGTGTCTCAATTATCGAGTATAAGCAGTGGAGAGACGATCGGTCGCCCGAAGCAGGTGTGACAGCAGCGTTTGTGTCGCTAATTAAAGAGCGCCGCATTGATCTCGTTTATGCGAATACCATTGTGTTATTAGAGCCTTTGGAAGCGGCACGCCTTTGCGGCGTTCAAACAGCCGTCCATGTGCGTGAGTTGATCGATCGCGATGAACATTTATGCGACCATATCGGCTTGACCGCCTCTGAGATCATTGATCGCGTATTTGAGGCAAGCGACTACGTAATCGCCAATTCCGAAGAAACGGCCGAGTTATTCTATCGGGAGAACAAAACCTTCTGTGCCCCGAATGTGGTGGATATCGAAGCCCTTGATATCGAGAACGATATTTCATCGCCTGTTCGTTTTGCCATCGCGAGCAGTAATATTCCGAAAAAAGGTGTTGGAGACTTTATTGAGGTCGCCCGTCGATGTGCGACGCTTGGTTTAAAAGCAGAATTTATTGTGGTCGGGCCCGAGAATACCCACCTTGAAGCATGGAAATCGGGCGCCCCGGCGAATGTTGAGTTCGCTGGATATCGTGACACGCCAGCGGCCGCGATGGCTGAAGGCAATGTCATCTTGAGCTTGTCGCATTTTGCAGAGTCCTTTGGTCGGACTGTCGCCGAAGCCCATGCGGCTAGACGCCCGGTTATCGCTTATAAACATGGCGCAGTGCCCGAACTGATCGATGAAGGAAAATCAGGATATCTGACAGCTTATCGGAATATCGACGAGGTGGTCGCGGCTGTCCGAAAGGTCTGCGAAAACCCGTCCTCCATAATTGCGATGGGAGAAGCCGGTCGGGCGCGCGTGTTGCGCGAGAATGCGCCCGATGTGCTGCGCCGAAACCTGCAATCCGCGATGTCGGATATTTTCGGGGTGAGGATTGCAGAACGATCCGCGAGCAACGCGGTCTCTGCGCCGTCCGCCCAAACACGTTTCGTGACGATAATAGTCCCTGTTTTCAACGCCTACGCCGAAACGCGTAATTGTCTTGAGTCTTTGGCCAAGGTTGTCGATTTTGAAAAGGCGCGCGTGCTCATTTTAGATGACGCCAGCACGGATGGACGTGTTAGGCCGTTACTCGAAGAGTTCTCTCAGCGCGATGGGATCGACCTTATTTCTCACCAGAAAAATATGGGGTATACCGCTAATATCAATGTTGGTGTCAAAGCGGCTGGAAATGACGATGTTATTCTTCTTAATAGCGACACAATCGTAACGCCGGGTTTTGTTGAGGGCTTGCAACGGGCCGTTTACGCGAAGAATAAAGTAGGCACCGCAACAGCAATGGGTGACAACGCCGGGGCTTTTTCGTTTCCCATTTTCAACGAGGCTAACCCGAAGCCTGAGGGCGTCTCCTACGATGATCATGCCGCGGCAATACTTAATAGCACAAAAGAGTGTCATCCCGTTGCGGTGCCAACCGGTTCTGGGTTTTGTTTCTACATTCGTCGTGCACTCATCAACGAAATCGGGTTGTTTGATGAAGAGGCGTTCCCCCGAGGTTATGGCGAGGAAAATGATTTTTGCATGAGAGGTCTGCGCGCCGGTTGGGGCCATGTTATTTCGCCGTACGCCTATGTTTTCCATGTGCGCAGCGCCAGTTTTGGTGACGAGAAAGCGTTGTTGATCAATGGCGCTGTCGATACAGTGACAAAGCGCTACCCTGAGTATGCAGCTAGAGTGAAAGACGCGTTCGCCTCCGATGATATGGCGGCGTTGCGCAGAGCATCAGCAGTTTGATTGATGCTGAGTGAGGAAAAATGAATACGAAACCCGACGCCCCGTTTGAAATGAAGTATGAGGGCTATTGCCCGATTTGCGAGGCGCCGACGACCTTTCTCGCGAGAGATAGATGGTATCGCGGTAGTCTGGTCTGCCAAACATGTGATGGAGGTTCTGTGCCGCGAGAGCGAGCGCTGGCGCATGTGCTCAATCGCGTGCGCCCTAACTGGCGGGACCTCATTATTCACGAATCATCGCCAGCCGCGCGCGGTATTTCTCGAAAAATGAAGCAAGAGTGCAAGCAGTACGTTGGGTCTCATTTTATTCCGGATAACCCTTTGGGCGCCGTGGTGGGCGGTTACCAGAACGAAACATTGGAAGATCAAACTTTTGACGATGAGTCCTTCGATATTATCGTGACTTTGGATGTTTTCGAGCATGTATGGCGTCCGGACAAAATGATGAAAGAGATATATCGGACGCTTAAGCCGGGTGGTATTTATATCTGTACGTTTCCCGTGCGAAAGCATCAAGTCGAGTCTCACCGCCCAAGATGCTCGCTCAAAGCTGATGGGTCCATCGTGCACTACGAGCCCGAGGAAATTCATGGTAACCCAACAACTGGCGAAGGCGCACTCGTAACATTCGATTACGGATATGCCATCCACCAACAATTGGAGTGCTGGGCGCCTTTTTCCGTGGAGGTGTCGCGTTTCATGGATAGGCGTCTCGGTATTATTGGTGAGTATACAGAAGTATTTCTTTGCGAGAAGGATGTTCATCGTGATCCGTATTTGGATTATGCGCGGCCTTGGCCGGTGGGCATTCCAAAGAAGGGTAATGCGTGACGTTTGTTTAAGGGTCTGCTTGCGCAATGTTGTAGGAGGGGTCGGCGCCGTATTTCGCTACCGCGCATTCTAATTTAATATGCAACGACTTAAATTCCTTGATGCTGCTCGGGCGATCGCTGTCCTTTACGTTCTGTTTTTTCATACGATCGGTATTTGGAAACTTGAGTATCCAAAGCAATTAACCCAGTTCGTGCAATCGGGCGGTTCTGGTGTTATTTTATTCTTTGTTGTTAGTGGGTTTTCGCTGTGTCTGACAATGGGGCGTCATTTAGATCACACAAAACCAATGTTGAGTTATGCGTTCGCCCGGATCTTTCGCATTGTTCCTTTATATTATTTTCTACTGATACTGACTGTTTATCGTGATTTTCAATGGCGTGATGTCACTCATGCACCCGAAAAAATACTGTCGATGGCTACGTTTACATTCAATCTGAGCCCGGAATGGGCGAAGGGGATTGTTTGGGCAAGCTGGACCATTGGCGTTGAGATGATTTTTTACGCCACATTCCCGTTGTTGTATCGGTATCTACCGGACATTTGGCGAAAGCTTGCGGCAATTTTGGCGATGTGTTTGCTGACGTTGGCGCTAAAGGAATTTTACCTACCCACTATCGAAAATGAAGCGGCTGGCCGTTCGTATGCTTATATGATGATGCCCCGCAATTTTGCGATATTCATCTGTGGTATGGCGCTTTTCGATATTTTTAGGGTGCTTGAGGCCAAGACGATTCAAAATCGAGAAAGTCTCGGCTTTTTTATTACTCTCTCGGGCGTAACGCTTGTCGCTTTTCTCGCTGTTATGTTTAGGCACACATGGGGCAAAACCCTTTTTGTCGATTATGGCCTATTGCAAGCGATTGCGTATTCAACGCTCATTTTGGGGTTGGCGCTGTACCCATGGAAATTTCTTATCAATCGCGTCACTGATTTTTATTCGAAGATTTGTTATTCGGCGTATCTTTGGCACCCGTTTCTCATATGGATGATGAAGCCAATTTACGATCGCGTTTATGCATATGAAATCTCTTTATGGTGGAAGGTATTTGGTGTGTTCGCGATCACTCTTGTAGTCGTGTCAATTGTTGGTGAACTTAGTTTTCGCTTTATCGAAAAACCCGGTCAAAGGTTCGGTAAGAAACTGTTGGCGAAGTTGACTTCGGCGTACGAAGGGCATCCGCTACCGAAAAAGGCCGGAGTGAAAACGTGACGAGTAGAGTGCAAACCCCAGGCGAAACTGAAGACCCGATACACACACGTGAGGACTTTGTTTCGTACTCAGCCGCCGCCGCAAAAGGGCCAAAGGCGGTTATTGATGACCTCAGAAACGGCTTTGCGTTAAGCGCCGTTTGGCGGGCCTTTGCGTGGGATGAAATCCAGCATCGGTATCGTCGCAGCAAATTGGGTCTTGCGTGGATCATTGTATCTTACCTGATTTACGTTGTTGCGATTTCCATTTTCTTTGGCGGTTTTGCAGCGCTTGATAGTCGCGCATTCATTTTTTATGTCGCCGTTGGGTATGCAACATTTACCTTTCTTGTGGGTAACATCACCGATGGCTGCGATGTTTTCAGAAACGCTGCGCCGTGGATCAAAAGTGCGCCCTTGCCCTACTCAATTTATATTTACAAAAGCGTTGCGCGGTCGCTCTTCCCGTTTGTCGTCAATATGGTCACCGCCTTTCTTTTCATGGCGTTGATGGGCTGGCGGCCGAGTTGGAGTATTTTTGGGGCAATTCCCGCCATAGTGGTTTTCTTGGTGAACGCCGTTTGGATACAGATGTTATTCGGCCTGTTTTCGGCCCGGTGGCGCGACGTTGCTCATTTGATGTCGGCTATTACGCGGGTGTTATTTTTCACAACGCCGATTATGTGGGTGTATGAGGAGCGTGGGGGGCTTGTTAAGCGCATCGCGGATTTGAACCCGTTAACCCATTTCTTATCCGTCTTCCGTACGCCAATTTTAGACACGCCTATGCCGTTCTATAGTTGGCCGATTGTCATTTTTTGGACGGTGGCCGGTTGGGCGCTTGCGATTGGGGCGGCGAGTGTGATGCGGCGTCGCTTGCCTTTTTGGGTTTAAGGGGTCTCGGCTGTGGCGCGATTATCCGTTGAGGGCGTATCCCTTACCTTTCCGCTTTATTCCAAAGCCCAGTCGACGGGGCTTTCGGGCGATGTCGGGCCGGATATGCGTATTATTCATGGCGAGGGTGGGCGTATCCTTGGTGTGAAAGCCCTTGAGAACATAACCTTTGACCTGACGAGCGGTGATCGATTGGCGCTGATCGGCCGGAACGGCTCGGGGAAGACGACCTTGTTGCAAGTCTTATCGGGAATTATTTCCCCTGATGAGGGGCGGGTTGTGGTGGACGGAAAATCGACCAACCTTATTAATATTAATCTTGGTATGCAGATTGAAGCGTCTGGCCATCGCAATATAACCCTTCGCGGCCTTGCCGCGGGTCATTCCAGAGAGGCAATTGAGGCGCGCCGCGGCGATATTGCGGCGTTCTCGGAGTTAGGGTCCTTTCTGGATATGCCCATTGAGACCTATTCTGCGGGCATGCGCATGCGGTTGAACTTCGCAATCGCAACGGCGTTTGAACCTGAAATTCTGCTGCTCGACGAATGGATCAGCGCGGGCGATGCCGCGTTCCGCGCCAAGGCGACGGCGCGAATGAAGTCCTTTGTCGGACAGGCCGGTATTTTGGTGCTCGCCTCCCATAGCAAGCAATTGCTGATGGAAAACTGTAATCGCGCCCTGTGGGTTGACGGCGGTAAGGTCCGAGAGTTCGGTGACGTCGTCGATGTTCTGGAGGCCTACGAAAAAGACGCCTCAACTAATTTGAAGGCGTAACGATCAAGGTCCTGAAGAAATCCCGTTTCGGCGATAGCCTGCTTGCCGAGGGCCAATCTGTTTTGGGGCGCTTCGAATAGATCACGCAAACTAACCGCTGCAGCGGTCAAATCGGGCTCGGCCCACTGGGCGTTTTGCGCTTCCGGATAGATCCCAGACAAGTCTTGGGCGTTTACGAGGTCATAGGGAACAGCAATCGCCCCGCGATTTTCCATAAAGTCCATATTGCCGGACCAACCGGTTGCGATTACCGCCTTTCCCAACATCATGGCTTCAGCAATGGGCAGGCCAAACCCCTCCGCTCGGTGAAGAGACAGGAAAACATCGATCGATGACAGTAATCGCCATTGATCCGTCTCGGGCATATTTCGATCAATAAAGTGGATACGCGGATCGCCGCCGGCTGCTTTTCGTAAAGCCTCAGCATAGGGAGGGTAGTGGTCCAGGCGCCGGGTTTTGATGATCAATCCTGCATCGGCGTCAGTTGGTAGCGCCTCCTTAAAAACCTGTATCGCGCCAAGGGGGTTCTTGCGGTGAAAGGAAGAACGCCCATCGGCCATGGCGAGGCAAACAAATGTCTTTTCGCCAAATCCCAATGCGGCGCGTTGGTCAGACATCAGATCGTCGCCGACATCTTGGCTGATCATCGGCGGCGTCAGAATGTGGGGCACCACCTTGACGGGCGTTGATTTATCGGGGCCGATGCCCGCCTCAATGGCTTTTGCAGAGAACCGGCTTGGGGTCCAGATTTCGGTTAAACGGCGACTTAGGTTCGCCCACGACGTTGGCGCTTGCGATGTTTCCCAGACCCAAACACCAATTATGGGGCGACGCCGGGCGCCTTTAAACGCTCGTAGAGCCAACAGCGCGCGATCGGTCTCCGGCGCATTCAAATGAATGATCAATGATTTCGCCCGCGCCGATTCCCGCGCTAATGCCTGGGGGTCGTTGATATATGAGGGGTGATTATCAAGTTCGCATTGGTCAAAGACAGCGCTCAAATCAAGGCGTAGAATCTCAGCGCCGGCGTTTTCTAGCCCATCCGCTAAAGACCGCGTCGCGCGCCCAATACCGCTTGCCGCGCGATAGACCCCTACGAGGCCAATGGGCCCCGCAAGCCCCGATTGAAGGTCTGTCTTTGGGCTTGGCGCTGCGTACAGAAGATCACGTAACCGCCACAGAACTTTTTCAACCGGCGTTAACGTCATGACAATGGCGCTGCTTCATTTGACGCCGCGTCTTTGGCGTGGGTGTTTTGAGGTATGATTTCTTCATGCTGAGTAATGGGACGCAAAGAGGCTTGCCTGCGCGATACCTTCCAGGGCGCCCATGTGAGGGCGCCGGCCAAATCTCTCAGCGCGACGCGTCGCCCGCGTTGTATCGCCCGACGTTTTTGCGATAATTTCGGTAATCCAACGTACCCATCCTTTAGGGCTCGCCAATAGGCCGGGGCGATGCCAACGGTGAAGGCGCGTGCGAGCAGGTAGAGGTTTACCGCCAGTTGAAATGGTGTAAGGGGCCAATACAACAGGCCCGGCATATTTTTATAGGTGGTCCAAATACGGTTGCGATTGCCGTGGTACACGGTGAAATCGCTATAACGCCCCGTCACGCCAGACCCTTCGTGGCGCACGATAGCGTCGGCGACTTGCACGGCGCGCCCGCTCGCTAAGCGTAGCCGGAAACCAAGATCAACGTCTTCGCCGTAACAGAAGAAACTCTCGTCAAATCCGCCAAGGGCATCGAAGGTTGACTTGCGGTAAAGGGCGGCGGCGGCGCAAGGGGCAAAGCATTCTCCCGTTGGCGGCAGCGTCTCGGCGGGCCAGCCATAATGACCGCGATAGGGCACGCCGAATACATGAAACACATCGCCGGCGCCGTCGATGATTGTTGGGTCAGCGTCATCCAGCTGTGTTGACCCAAAAGCATCGACGCTAGGATAGAGATCGGTCGCGGCGATGAGTTTTTCAAGCCAGTCCGACGCCGGATAGGCGTCGGGGTTCAAAAAGGCGAGCCAGTCACCCTTTGCGCCCTCAGCGGCGCGATTATTCCCAGCGGCGAACCCAAGGTTGGCGCCGGCGTCGATAAATGTGACGCCATGGATCGGGGCGGGTAGGCTGACGGTCTTGGCAAGGTCGATGGATGCATCATCCGAGGCATTGTCGATCACGATCACATCGAAATCTTGGAACGTTTGTTGCGCCAGATGCTCCAGACAGCGCTGTAAGCGGTCGCCAGCGTTGTAATTGACGATAATGACGGAAACAGTGGGCAAAAGGGCGTATCCCGCGCAAAGCGTTAAAGGCCCGATAACAATAAGAGGGCTCGGCCCCAATCTCAACGGCGTTGTGGTGGCAGTCGAGGGGTGATCCCCTTGATTGTCATCACCATGTTAATTGAGTTTCAAGGCCGGTGGGTCCACAATCGGAAAGAACAATGAGGAAGGGGCTAGGCCGGGACGCCATGGGTGTAGATTCTGTCAACAAACAACAACTCGCTGAACGGCTCGGGGCCTGGTTAACCGATGACGCTTTACCCTTCTGGCAGCGCAATGGCGTTGATCGGCGCTATGGCGGTTTTATCGAGGCGCTGACATTTGACGGCGAGGATGCGGGCCTGCCTTTCAAGCGCACGCGCGTGACCTGTCGCCAGGTTTATGTGTACGCCCATGCGGCGCGATTAGGCTGGCGCGACGGGACGGATCTTATCCATCATGGTGCGACCTGGTTGATGGAAAAGGCATGGCAGGGCGGGGGGCTAGGGTTCGCCCGGCGCCTCCATCGCGATGGTGAGGTGCTTGATCCGACGCCGGACCTTTACGATCATGCGTTCGCTCTATTCGCTTTTGCATGGGCCTACGATGCGACAGGTGACGAGACATATCGGCGCTGGATCGACCAAACGGCCGATTTTATTGAACGCTGTTTCGCTGTCGTGGACGGGGACGGATATTGGCACACCTCACCGCCTGAAGGCCCGCGCCAACAAAACCCCCATATGCATCTTTGCGAATCCATGTTGTCGGCGTTCGCGGCGACCGGAGAACAGCGCTATGCTGATAAGGCTGCGATGCTCGCCGATTTGTGCCGCCGCAAATTCTACCAATCCGATACAGGCACGTTAGCCGAATTTTTCAAAGACGATTTGACCCTTGCCAAAGGTGAACAAGGCGCCTTGCGAGAGCCAGGTCACCATTTTGAGTGGATCTGGCTTTTGAACGCCGCCCAGGCGGCGCAGGAGACAGATGACGAAGCACGCATGAAAGCGCTGATGACGTTTGGCGAAAAATATGGCGTGCACGAAGAGACGAAAACCGTTTTCAACGCTGTTGATCAGAGCGGCGGCGCCATGGATGCCGGATCTCGATGCTGGCCCAATACCGAACGGATGAAAGCCGCTGTTGCGCTGATCGAGGCTTACAACATTGACGCTTGGGATGTGGTCAAAGAAAGCACAGATGCTCTGTTCAAATATTATTTAACCCCGTCGCCGTCACGCCCCTTCCTGTCGGGCGGCTGGAATGACGCCATTGACGCCAGCGGCGCGCCAATGGCGCAGAATATGCCGGCTTCGACGTTTTATCATCTTTTCCTGGCGATGGTCGAAGTTCGGCGCGTCGCCGGGATCAATCATCTTTAGCCAGATCAACTCGATATCGACTTACTCTACGGTCACCGATTTCGCTAAATTACGGGGCTGATCGACATCGGTGCCTTTGCTTGTCGCCGTATAATAGGCCAGAAGCTGCAGGGCGCCCGCATAGACAATTGGCGAGAACAAAGAGGAAATCGTTGGCGTTTCAATGGTCGACCAAACGCCGTCGCCTGCCGCTTTGACGCCTTCAGCGTCGGAGATCAGGAGCGCCTTGCCACCACGGGCCATCACTTCTTGCATATTGGAGACCGTCTTTTCGAAATGACGGTCGGAAGGGGCAATGATGATGATGGGTGTTTCTTCATCGACCAGAGCGATGGCCCCATGTTTTAATTCGCCCGCGCCGAAACCTTCAGCATGGATATAAGAAATCTCTTTGAGTTTCAGTGCGCCCTCAAGGGCAAGAGGGTAGGAGACGCCGCGGCCGATATAAAGAATATTCTGAGCTTTTGCGAGATCATGGGCGATCGCTTCAATCGCGGCGGCGTTTTTCAGGCTGTCGCCGATGAGGCGGGGCGTTGTTAACAGCTCTTCGGTCAGTCGTTGCTGTTCCTCATTACTCAAGACACCGCGTTCTGCGCCGGCGGCGATCGCCAGGGCCGCGAGGGCGGCGAGTTGACAGGTGAACGCCTTTGTCGAGGCGACGCCGATCTCGGGCCCGGCGGCCATGGGAAAGAGAACATCGGTTTCTCTCGCGATTGAAGATTCCGGCACGTTCACAATCGCGGCGATCTTCTGTCCATGGGCTTTCGCTTGGCGCAAAGCGGCGAGGGTATCGGCTGTTTCCCCCGATTGGGAGATGAAGAGCGCGGCGCCCCCTTCCGCATACGGCGTATCACGATATCGAAGCTCGGACGCAAAATCGACTTCAACGGGTAATTTGGCGAGGGTTTCAAACCAATATTTTGCAATCAACCCGGCGTAAAACGCGGTGCCGCAGGCGGAAATCACGAGCTTGGGCAAGCGCGCGAAATCAAGCGCATGGGCCTGGGACGTAATTTCCCCCGTCGCGGCGTCGATATGGCGGGCGAGGGTATGGGCGATCACCACCGGTTGTTCGTATATTTCCTTCGCCATGAAATGACGGTGACCGTCTTTGTCCACCATTGCGTCAGCGGCGCTGGAGATCACAATTGGTCGGGAGACAGGCTGGTCATCCAAATCAAAAAACTCAGCACCCTGCCGTGTGACCGCGACGTAGTCTCCATCCTCCAGATAGGTGATGCGGTTGGTGAACGGCGCAAGGGCATACGCGTCGGAGCCGATATACATCGACCCGGATTGAGATTGACCGTTTGATTGTCCGTGGCCGATCGCCAGGGGGCTGCCGGCGCGAGCCGCCAACAAAAGATTGTTTTGGTCGGTGAAGAGCGCGGCGATCGCAAAAGCGCCTTTGAGTTCTTTCAAGGCGGCGGCGAAGGCGGTCTGCGGCGATTGGGCGCCCGTCTCAAGGTTATGGGTGATCAGCTGAGCGATGACTTCCGAATCAGTCTGAGATTCAAATATCCGCCCCGCTTGTTTCAAGCGCTCGCGCAGATCAGCGAAATTCTCAATGATGCCATTGTGGACGATGGCGACCCGCTCGGTGGCGTGGGGGTGTGCGTTCGACTGGGTGGCCGCGCCATGGGTGGCCCATCGCGTGTGGCCGATCGCGCTGGCGCCGGATAGGGGCTCGCGGGATAAAATTTCCTGCAGCGCGCTTAATTTGCCCGTCGCCCGACGACGGTGAAGAACGCCATCAACAAGGGTCGCGATGCCGGCGGAATCATAGCCCCGGTATTCCAGGCGTTTTAACCCGTCGATCACATTGGGCGCGACATCGCCCTTGCCTATAATGCCGATTATGCCACACATCGTTGAAACGCCTTAACAGAATTTGAGCATCTTCATGGGAGGTTTCTGTCCCACATTGGGGATGCAAGCTACACTAGTTATCCGCACCGTATCAAAAAGATAGTCTGTAAAGAGGCGGCGCAGGTGCATGATCAGGGCATTATGGGGGCGTTATGACGACCAAAGAGACAACAAATCATCACCCCACCATCAGGCCGGTGGTCTTGTCCGGCGGCGCGGGCACCCGGTTGTGGCCATTGTCCCGGCGGTCGTTTCCAAAGCAATTCCATCGCTTGCTGTCTGACAAAAGCCTTCTGCAGGAGACGATCGCGCGTGTTGGTTCCGCAGCGTCTAGCGACCGATCTTCAGATGTTTCGTTCGCCGCGCCCATCATTTTGGGAAGCGCGCGCCATGGGGCGCTGGTCCAGGAGCAGGCGACAGGTGAAGATACGCCAGCGCTTGTGATTCTCGAACCCATGGCGAAAAACACCGCCCCCGCCATCGCGGCACTCGCCATTGCGGCGCAGACACGGTTTCCTGACGATGTCCTTCTCGTCTTGCCGGCCGATCACGCGGTGGAGGACGGGCCCGCGTTTCGCGCCGCCCTCGCGAGAGGCGCTCTCGTTGCGCAAGAAGGCCGCATCGTCACCTTCGGCATCGAACCAACGCGCCCGGAAACCGGGTATGGATACATCCAACGGGGCGAGGCGCTCAATGATCACTCTTTTGATGTCGCCCGGTTTGTTGAGAAGCCGGACCTTGCGACAGCGGAGCAGTATCTGAAAGAAGGCGGGTATTATTGGAATGCCGGCATCTTTATGTTTCGCGCCGGCGATATGATCGCGCAAATGGCCGCCCATTGCCCCGCCATTCTGGAAGCGGCGCGCAAGGCAGTGGAAAACGGCACTGATCAAAATGGCGCCCTTCTGTTGGATGAGGCGGCGTTTGCGTCGTCACCGGAAGATTCTATTGATTACGCCGTTATGGAGCGGACGAACGAGGCCGCCGTCACGCCATGCGATATCGGGTGGTCTGATATCGGCTCATGGGCCACGTTATGGGAACTTGCCGAGAAGACCCAGGATGGCAATGCTGACGCCCAGACGGAAAAGGCCCATGGCGCTGTCTTCCACGATTGTGAAAATGTTCTGGCCCTTGGCGATGGCGTCACCATTGGCGCGATTGGGGTGAAAGATCTGGTCATCGTTGCGACCAAAGACGGCGTATTGGTCTGTCCACGTGATCGGGCGCAGGATGTGAAAAAGATCGTTGAAGAGCTAAAGCGCCAAGACCGCACCCAGCTTCTTTAGGGTTGATGGCGGGGTAGCCAGATTAAACGTTATTCCGCATCGACGCCATAAAAATCTTTGTACCAATCGACAAATTTCTCTAAACCGTCCCGCAATGATGTTTTAGGATAGAACCCGTAATCCCGCTGAATGGCATTGATATCGGCATAGGTCGCGTGGACATCGCCCGGCTGCATTGGGGCGTATTTGATGTCCGCTTTTTTGCCGATGATGTTTTCTAACAGGGCAATAAAATCCATAAGCTTCGCGGGCTTGTTGTTCCCGATATTATAAAGCCGATGATTGCTTTTGGGCGTTGTCTTCGGGGCGTCGCAGGCGACAGCGACAACGGCGTTTGCGATATCATCGATATACGTAAAGTCCCGTTCTAACTCGCCGTTGTTGAATACGCGGATAGGCTCTCCGGCGATAATATTCTGAGTAAACAACCACGCCGCCATGTCCGGCCGCCCCCATGGGCCGTAAACGGTGAAAAAACGCAATCCAATCTGCTCTATGTCATAAAGATGGGCGTAGGTCTCGCTCATCAATTCGTCCGCTCGTTTGGTTGCCGCGTATAGCGAGACCGGATGGCGAACGGGATCGTTTTCCGAAAACGGGGCCTTTGTGTTCGCGCCATAAACAGAACTCGAAGACGCATAGACAAGGCGCGGGTTTTGCGGCGCATGACGTGCAAACTCCAACACCGATAAATGCCCGACAAGGTTGGATGATGCGTACTCAAATGGATGATCTATCGAGTAGCGCACACCGGCTTGCGCCGCGAGGTGGATAATGGCTTTTACATCGCCGCCATTCGGCAATTCGCGAAGCGCCTTATGGTCTGCGATATCGAGTTGATGAAACGTCAATCCTTGGTGACGTTTCAGGTGTTTGAGGCGCGCATTCTTTAAATCGGTATCGTAATACGCGTTCAGATTATCAACGCCGATGACGCTGTGTCCTTGGGCGAGCAGCGTTTCGGCCACATGAAACCCGATAAACCCGGCGACGCCCGTAACAAGGATCGGGCCTTGTGGAGACGGGGAGGTGGTCACATCATGCTCTTTATACGGTTTTTCAAAGGGGCAAATCCATTGATTTGCGCAAGCCGTCAAAGGCGCTGATGCTTTTGACGGTTTGTTCCAATTGGGTGAGGGGGATCATATTGGGGCCATCTGACGGCGCGGCGTCCGGTTCCTGGTGGGTTTCGATGAAAAAGCCGGCGACGCCCACGGCGGCGGCGGCGCGGGCGAGAACCGGCGCAAAATCCCGTTGCCCGCCTGAGGCGCTTCCTTGTCCGCCCGGTTGTTGCACCGAATGGGTGGCGTCAAAAATGACCGGAACACCGCAGGCCTTTAGTTCTGGTAGGGCCCGCATGTCGCTCACCAAGGTGTTATAGCCGAAGCTCGCGCCGCGTTCCGTCACCATGATGTCCGTCGCGCCAAAGGCGCGCAGTTTATCAACGACATGGCGCATGTCCCAAGGGGCGAGAAACTGGCCCTTTTTGACGTTGATGGCGCGACCTGTCTCGGCGGCCGCTTTTAAAAGGTCGGTTTGCCGGCAGAGAAACGCCGGGATCTGGAGGATATCCGCAACCTCTGCTGTCGGCGCGCATTGTTCAGGCAAGTGGACATCGGTGAGCAGAGGTAAACCAATGTCAGTTCGAATGGCGCTAAAAATCTCTCGCGCTTCCTCCAGGCCCACCCCACGGTACCCGTTGATGCTCGTCCGGTTCGCTTTGTCAAAAGAGGTTTTGTAAACAACACCGGTTCCAAGGCCCTCACCTAGTCGGGCGATTTCCCGCGCCATCATAAAGGCGTGTTCCGCGCTCTCTAACACGCAAGGCCCAAGGATGTAGGTCGCCGCGCCATTGTTTGAGAACGTCGCCGATCGCCCCGTCGGGCTCGTGACGCGAACAATGGACACATCTTGCGCCGTTTTTGAGGAGGCGTTCATAGAACTCGATTGCTTGCTGTTTAGGGGGAACTGTCTACCAGTGTCCCGGTCCCGCGCCAAGGCGGCTAAAAGGGCTAAAAGAATGGCGTCACGAGTGGACAAGTCTTGCCGGCGCCGGTACTCCCCAACCAGATTCCAATGCCCGTGAAACGGCCGCTTAAAGGACTGACGAATGTTTTTCCCACAAGCCGTCCCCGACGTCATTTTGGTGAAACCGAAGCGTTTTGGCGATGACCGGGGCTTTTTTAGTGAGACGTTCCGGGCTGACGCCTTTGACGAGGCGGGGGTGCACGGTCCTTTCGTCCAAGATAACCACTCCCTGTCCCGCCAAAAGGGTGTTTTGCGCGGTCTCCATTATCAGGCGCCGCCCCACGCCCAAGCAAAACTCGTGAGATGCACAAAGGGCGCAATTTTGGATGTGGCGGTGGATATTCGCAAAGGGTCGCCGACCTATGGCCAATATGTCACCGCAGAATTGACCGCCGAGAACGGCTGGCAACTCTATGTTCCTGTTGGCTTTGGACATGGCTTTGTTACCCTAATCGAAGATACCGAAGTCCAGTACAAAGTAACGGATTACTATTCGCCGGAATGTGATGGCGGTTTTGCGTGGAATGATCCAGAGGTGAACGTCGATTGGGGCCTTGGCGGGGAGGCGCCGGTTTTGTCGGACAAAGACGCCAATGCGCCGCGTCTCGCCGATTTGCCGGATCTATTCGTCTACGCAGGATAATTTGGAAAAAAGTGTAAGCGAGTTTCATCATGAAGATTTTTGTCACAGGCGGCGCAGGGTTCATTGGATCGGCGGTCGCCCGCCATCTAATCGAGAACACAGACGCCCATGTCGTCGTTATCGATAAACTGACCTATGCGGCGAATTTGGACTCCCTTGCGCCCATCGCCGACAGCAATCGATATCGACTTGCTCAGCATGATATTTGCGACCAGGCCGCGATGACCGCGCTTTTCACCGATGAAAAGCCGGATTTCGTCATGCATCTCGCTGCGGAAAGCCATGTCGATCGCTCCATCACAGGGGCGAAAGAATTTATCGACACGAATATCGGCGGCACGTTCACCTTGTTGGAAGCCGCGCGCGGGTATTGGACAAAGTTAGAGGGTGCTGCGAAAGAAAACTTCCGGTTCCTGCATGTCTCTACTGATGAGGTCTACGGGTCGCTCGGTCCCGAAGGATTGTTTCATGAGGAAACGGCCTATGATCCGTCGTCACCCTATTCGGCTTCTAAAGCTGCGTCGGACCATTTGGCCATTGCTTGGCTGCGCACCTATGGTTTGCCGGTGGTGATTTCCAATTGTTCAAATAATTACGGGCCTTATCACTTCCCTGAAAAGCTTATACCGTTGATGATCCTGAATGCGCTGGATGGTAAGGATTTGCCGGTATATGGCGACGGCTCCAACATCCGTGATTGGCTTTATGTCGACGATCACGCGCGGGCGTTGACGACGATACTGATGCGGGGCCGCCCCGGAGAGAAGTACAATGTCGGTGGGCGCAATGAACGCACCAATCTGCAGGTTGTTGAGACAATTTGCGATATTCTCGATGAACTGCGCCCGGGAAGTAACCCAAGACGTTCACTGATTAAATTTGTGACAGACCGGCCGGGCCATGACCATCGTTATGCCATTGACGCCACGAAGCTTGAAAATGAACTCGGGTGGAAGGCTGAAGAGGATTTTGACACTGGTATTCGTAAAACCATCGAATGGTATTTGGCGAACGAGGCCTGGTGGCAACCGCTGCGCGGCCACGCGGGGGAGCGCTTGGGCCTTCTTGAGAAAAAAGGCTAACCTGAATGACGCTTCGTTTGTTCGTCGCCGGGGCATCGGGGCAGGTCGCCTTGAGCCTCAAAGAGAAAACCGTTGAGGCCGGCATAGAGGCGGCTGTTGTCGGCAGGCCCGATATTGATCTCACGAACCCCGATAGCCTGGATGCGGCTATTCGCGCCTATAAACCGACAATCGTGATTAACGCGGGCGCCTATACCGCGGTTGATCAAGCCGAATCTGAAGCAGCGGCCGCATTCGCCATCAACGCTGACGGCGCCGGGGCCCTTGCGACGGCTGCGGCGGGCGTTCGTGCGCCCATCCTTCATTTGTCGACGGATTACGTCTTTGACGGCTCGAAGCCAGTTGACGCCGCTTATGATGAGAGTGATCCGGTTGCTCCGCTCGGCGTTTACGGCCGATCTAAATTGGAAGGCGAACGATTGGTCGCCGCCAATAATCCCCAACATGTCATCCTGCGCACGGCCTGGGTGTACAGCCCGTTCGGCAAGAATTTTGTCAAAACCATGCTTCGGGTGGCGGAAACGCGGGACGAGTTGAACGTGGTCGCGGATCAGACAGGCAATCCTACAAGTGCGCTTGATATTGCTGATGCGCTCATCGCCGTCGCGCGACGTCTGGAGGCGACGGCCGCCCAACAATACCAAAAATGGGGTGTCTATCACCTCGCCGGTTCCGGTCGCGCCGTATGGGCCGATCTGGCCGAGGCGACGTTTGAGGCGAGCGCCGCTGCGGGCGGGCCGACGGCGCGGGTCAACCGTATCTCAACGGAAGAATATCCAACGCCGGCGAAGCGCCCGGTGAATTCCCAACTAAATGGCGCGAAACTTACCGCGGATTATGGCGTAGTCATGCCGTGCTGGCGCGAGAGCGCGGCGGGCGTGGTGCGCCGCCTACTATCCTGACATGATGGCATAAAAGGCGATTAGCGACTACATCGATTTGTCTAGTTGGAACGGGATAAAATCATCACCGCAGGCTGCTTTTAACCGTGCAAGCTCGGCGTTGTTCATCGCCGCTGTCGCCTGGCAAAGGGCGGCGAAGTTCTTCCGGTTACGTTTTATTTTACCCCAACGCTCGTTCATCCGCGCCATTGGCTCATCAGTTTTCGCGCAATGGGCAGCCACAACGGCAAAGACCTTCAGCGCCTCGCCATAGTTATAATCATTTAACGTGAGGCGTTGAGCCGCGGCCGGCATGTCGTAGCGCAGCGTCGCGACGATCGGGCCAGTGTCCACGCGTTCGGTAATTTCATGGGCGGTGACACCGTAATGGGGGGATTGCTCCCAAATCGCCCAGCTTTCGGGGTGGGAACCTGGATATTCCGGCGGGGCCGGATGAATATTATAGGGCGTGATCGACAATTGTTCCAAAACGCGTTTTGGAATGATAACATTTGTCAGAAACGAAATCAGCCGAGCGCCGCCAGTGCTCTCGACAAGCGCGGTTTCCAAAGCGGCAAGATCACTCACATTTACAATGTCGAGGACCGGGTTGCGATCCTTCAGAAAGGACCGGAAGAACGGCGCTTCTTTTCCGCTGTTCAGAAGGATGATGCGTCGTTGCATGGGCGCCGTCTTTGAAAACTGGACCTTGTCGAAACCGTGTCGAAGGTCGAGTTCACCAAATCATGCTTAACGACTGGTTTAGGCGCGAGGCGCGCTCTCCCTGCTTGGGTTATAGGCCCTCAGGCAGGACGCCCTCAAATTCCAGTTCATAGGGGCCGGTCATGATCACATGGTCATCTTCGCGCCATTCAACGCCGAGGGCGCCGCCGTCTAATTCAATGGTGGCTTTGCGATCCGTCAGTCGACGGCGCACCGCCGCAACAAGGGCGGCGCATGCCGCGGTGCCGCAAGCTTTGGTGATCCCGGCGCCGCGCTCCCACACCCTTAGGCGGATAAGATGTTCGCCCTTCACCTCCGCCACGCTGACATTTGCACGTTCTGGAAATAGGGGATGGTTCTCCACCATGGGGCCGAATTTATCGAGGGCTTGGGCCTCCGCATCCTCGACGAAGAAGATGCAATGGGGATTGCCCATATTCACCGCAGACGGCCCCCACAGAACGGGCGCGTCGATGGGCCCAAGTTTGATGTCAACAAAGCGCGTATCGTCCATCTGTTCAGAGAGGGGAATATCTTGCCAATGGAGTTTCGGCGTCCCCATATCGACCGCAACACGGGATTGCCCGACGCGCGAGGCGGCGATTTCGCCAGATGGCGTGCCAAAGCCCACAGCGTCATCGCCGGATTCCTGCATAAGAATGGCGCCAACACATCGCGCGGCGTTGCCGCACGCGCCGACGGCCGAGCCGTCGGCATTCCAAACGCCCATAAAAGGGCCGTCATGGTCTTCGATGGTGATGACTTGATCGCACCCAATACCGTTGTCTCGATCAGCGATCGCGCGGGCGGCGTCTTCTGTGAGAAACGCGCCTTTCGCTTTGCGAAGGTCAATGACGACGAAATCATTGCCCAAACCATTCATTTTGCGAAAGGGAAGGCCGGCCAAACCGGTGACGGAAGAGGACATAAACGCAGTATCTTTTTCTGATCTTGCCGCTGATATCGCGTGAATAGGCGTCGATTTCAACAATCCAGTTTTCTCGATCGTGCCCTTGGCCCTAAAACGTCGTCCATAGCCCTAGGAAGAGACGCCGCGCTGGCGCAACATTGCGGGTGGCCACCTCAAACGACGCGCCGGCGCGCACGGCCCAACGTTCGTTGGCGCGCCAGACAAGGGAAGGCTGAAACCGGACTATATCAAAATCGGCCCCCCCCGCGCCTGTCTCAAACCGGGTTTCATTTTGCAGGGAGGTGATACTCTGTCCTTCAAGCAAAATCAGCCAATGATCCGACGGCTCGATGCCGATGATCCCGTCGGCGCGCACTTGATCGGCCGCGTCACCGAGGCGAGCGCGGTATCCTGCCTCGGCGGTGATAAAGATTTTTACGGGGCGTTGGATAATATCCCGCCCGTGGAGGGCGCGTAGCTCAATATCCGCGCCGTCGGCGGCAAGTTCTTGGCGCGCGCCACCGGCGAGGGCCGCCGGGCGGGCGCCGGCTAATCGAATGGAGGTCGCAGCGCGGTGACCCCTTAGGACAGTATACTGCACAAAACCTTCCAGATCTGAAAAGCCCGTGGCGGCCGCGCTTTCAAATGGTGTCTGCAGCGTGGTTCGGCCGAATGCTGCTTGGAAGCCCGCCAAAAGACGGTTTGTAACGCCAATCTCGGTATATAGCGCGCTGTCGATGCGCTCAAAACGTCCGCCACCTTCTAGGGGGGCGTCCACGAAATCGGCGCGGGTTTCGATGAAGACGCCACCCTTGGATCGCGGCCATGGCGACGCGTCAGCGGCGCAGGCGAAAAAGAGTATTGCCGCAATGAAGAGTACGCGGAAAGAAGTGAATTTCTCTTTGAACACCCCCGAAATCGTCCTCCCCATGACGCGTCGTCGCTTCAAATGCGACTATTCATTATGGCGAGGGTATCGAAGGGGTGTTGCTCGTCTACCAATCCAAGGTTGAGTAACGCTATTTTCGGGGCGGAAAAGACCTCACCAGATGGAGTCTACTCAAATGAAGCCTCATCTAATGAAGCATCATTAAATGAAGTCCGGCGGTGCGTCGAAGGATTGAAGATTCGGAAGGGCGGCGGCCACTTCCGCATCATTTAGCCCGAACCAGCGACCGAGGGGGGCGGCGTATTGCTCAACCGAGGTGGTGGGAATGAGCCGCCCGCGCCCGGAATCCTGCGAGTGATCAATTTCCGCCGGCGGGACATCGCCAAAGATGCGCCCGCCGTTGACTGCGCCCCCAACAACAAAATGATGACCGCCCCAACCATGGTCGGACCCATCGCCATTCGCAATCATCGTGCGACCGAAGTCAGAAGCGGTGAAAAGGGTGACGTCATTTTCCACGCCCATTTCCTGCATCGCAGCGAAGAAAGCAGAGATCGCCCCGCTTAGTTGCGTTTGTAGACGCGGCATGTTTCGCCATTGCGCCGAGTGCGTATCAAAACCGCCGACGCTGACAATAAAGATCTGTCGGTTAACGCCAAGGGACGCGCGGGCGTTGATGGTGGTTGCAACCGCGCGCAAATTTGAGGCGAGGCCGGTGTCGGGGAAGGGCGTTGTGAACTCTGGCGCGTTCTCGAATGCCTCATTAAAGACAGCGTTTGATGTCACCGCTCTCTCGCCGACAGCGGCGACGTCTCTGGCAAGAATGCTGTTGGAGGAAACGCCCTGTGCACGGAAATGCTCTTCAAGCGTGGCCATGGCGACGTCGGAATTCCGCCCCGAGCCCAAAAGGCCTCGGTTTTCAAGTTCGCGGATGGTCTGCGACCCACGGGAATCGATACGGTACGGAAGGGTGCTTTCACCCGATAAGAAGACATCGCCCGTGCGAACGGATATGGCTGTAAACGCCGGATTGGCGTTTGCGCCAGCCGACAGCATGGCGTCGGCGAACCGTCCGCCCCACCCAAACCGTTGCCCCTCCGGCGCGAGCGCGGTCCATGTCGATTGTTGGTCATTGTGAGAGAACAAACGGCTGGGGCGTTGGCGAGTGCGTTCGCGAAACTGTGTACGATTGAGTGGCTCGATGAGGGGCCCGACATTGGCGATAATGGCGGCGTTTTCCTGCTCAAAGAGGGTGCGCAGGCCCGACAACTCTTGGGGAAGAGCGAATGCGCGCCCGCCGAAATCGCCGCTATTCGCCGGGGCTAAATCTTGCAGTGCAGAGCGTAATCGAGTGTTGCCATTGGGGGCCTGGTCGTAGGCGTTGATCAAATTCGATCGGAGGTCGGCGAACCGATTATAGGATGCTGTGTCAAACGGAAGTAACGTGTCGTGACCATCCAGCCCGCCCCGCATAAATACACAGACAAGCGCTTTATAACCGCTTGTATCAGCAGCTTGGGCCGCGAACCCCCCAAGGCTTTGGGCGATGCCGCAGCCTGCGGCGGCGCTGAAGGCTGTTCCGGTTCTTAAGATATGTCGGCGACTGAACTTGTTCATGGAAAGTCTCGTTTTTTTGCGCGCATCTGTGTCGGTTGACGATACTCGGATGATGATGTTGGCCTAACGCTGGACAAGAAAATCGGTTGAGGTGACGACCATTAAAACAGCGTTGTGAACGCGGGTTGTTCGGTCGGCCGCTTCTCGATCTGGGTCATCCGTTCGTATAGGAATTTCATTGATAACTGTGGTGATGCGGTCGCGTGTCTCTTGGGATAACTGGCCGTTGGTTAGCAACATATCCAGCCGATCAATCAGCGCTTGTGGGTTATCGGCGAGGGCCAGCTCGTCCGAATAATCAGGGCTAAATGCATCCCCAGAGCCGTTATTCATATTCGGGGTGGCGTCGCGAACAAAGGAACTCATGGTGTTAATGAAGCCAACCGTCGTTGATTCATTGACAATTTGAAGTTCGGGTGTTGTGAGATTGGCGTCGCCGCTTTCCGTATTCGGCGCCACATAGAAGGGCCGATAGAAGTTGAAGACGGATGGGGCGCGGAATGGATGTTGCCCAAACCGATCAGAACCGCTTGTGTTTCTAAGAAGACGCTCCTCCCGCGCGACAGCGGTGCGAATGTCAAAAGCGCGGGCCCAGTGCAGGAAACGCAAAACGGGTTCTCGTACCTTACCAAAATCGGCTGGCGCAGAGGCCGGGTCTTGGCGGGCTTCTGGATCTAGCAGGATGGCCGCAATCGTCGCGGAGAGATCGCCGCGACGGCCGTCACCCACAGTTTCGCCATTGGCCATTGTGAATGAACCAGCATCGAAGGCGGCCGCAACGCGTTGGACATAGGCGCCGGAGGGCGCGCTTGTTACGAAGCGCTGAATAAGCTGCCGACTGACGAATGGCCCCACATTCGGATGGGCGAAGATATGATCAAGGGCCATATCGATGCTTTGTTCCGGGCCAGTATTGGCGGGAATTGTAAAGCCTAAGAATGATTTTTCGTCAGTTGAATGTTCTTCCGGGTAAGCGACGAGGTCTGAGTAAAGCGCATCGTCATCGGCGTCTTGACGGCGAAAGCCGCCCTTTAACCCAAGCCCGGTGAAGACTTTCGCCAACCCGATGATGTCATCATTGTCATAGGTTTCAACATTTCCTGGCGCGGGTTGTCCATCGGGCCCTAGCTCAACAAGACCGATGGTGAACAGCTGCATCAGTTCACGCGCGTAGTTTTCATCCGGAACGCGGCCGCTATTGGGGTCCGCAGGCCTATTGCGCAGATAGGTAAGGTAGATCGACATTGCCGGCGAATAGGTGATCTGTTCCAGGATATCGCGATAATTCCCGAACGCGTTCTGGCTCAAGATGTCCATATAATGGGATAGCGCAAGTTGCTGGTTTGTAAGATCTGAACCAGGACCATCTGATACTACGAGAATTTGGGACAATGCGAAAACCATGCGTTGGCGCAATTGGTCTTCACCGCCAGCGGCGTTCTCCCAAAAGAATAGTGTCGCAGCATCCCGCTCCACCTCTCCAGTGGTAATCTCCTGGGCGACAACCCTTGGAGAAAAGAAAGACGCAGGCGCATCAAGTTGTTCGGAGATCCAAGAAGAAGGATCCTCACCAACCAGGCCGTCGATTTCTTCTTGTGTTGGCCCAAAAGAAGCCTGCGTAAGAAAGCGGGAGGCTTCATCTTCGGTCAAGCTCGCCGTGACCGTGACGGGCCCTGGCGGCGTCGCAGGATCTGAACCGCCCTCAGAACAGCCAACGATTATCAGCGACAATGCACTGCATGAAAGTAAGCGCCATGGGCGCGCCGCTGCACGCCCGCACATGAGCGGGATGTAATTTTTTTTCTGCATAACGTTGAGATCCGACCCTCAATAAACCTTGCATCACAAACCTAAGAGGGGGCCGATTTCTTTCTTGTGAAGATCGACTGTAAAAATTGCTTATTAGATGATTAAAATGGTCTGTGGGGTGTAAATTCGGTAAAGTTACGCCGATCGAAGCCACGTGATGCAGTCATTTATCGTTTCCAAATTCTTTACACTGCATTCCCAAACGATACGTACACGCCATCCTGCATCTTCCAGGGCTGTGATATTGCGCTTGTCCCGGGCCTTATTCCTCGCAATTTTATCTAGCCAATACTCCGTGTTCGATTTAGGGACACGTGCGCCGCGCGGACAATCGTGGCCGTGCCAAAAGCAGCCATGGACAAAAATGACCGCCTTAAACTTTGGCAACACAAGATCGGGTTTGCCCGGTAAGGTTTTATCGTGAAGGCGGTAGCGCAACCCTTCCGCGAAAAGGGCTTTTCGAAAGATAAGCTCTGGCGTCGTATCGCGGCTTTTAACGGCGCGCATGATTGCCTGGCGTTTCTCGACGCTGAATACATCGGTGGCATTTGTTTTTGGCGAAGTTGGGGTCGGCATGGATTTTTGACGGGTTATCGCACGAAGCTTTAAACGCGAAAGAGGGCTTCAAAACATGGGGTCCGCGTTAACAGCATTTCTTGACCAAACCCGCGACTCTCTCAATCAAAATCTATGGTGCCTTCTAGGATGGTCCTAGGCGGTCCGCGCCTTTTTTACTGATTGAGCAGGCAGCGCTTTGAAGACCTCCATCGCATACTGGTACGCCGTTCGCCATGCGGCCTTCAGCGCGTTTGTGAATGCGACAGCGCTTACAACGCTGTTCGTCGGCGGGTCGGTTATGGCGGCCCAGACCGATAATCGTCTTCTCGATCTTCAGATCGGTGAAACCCCCAATTTTCTAAGGTTAGCGATCGTTTGCGCCACGCCTTGCGAGGTGACAGCGGGGCCGGGTGGTGATCTCATTCTTGAAGGGATTGAGGCTCAAACAACGCTCGACCTTGCAGGGCGCAGCCGGGTCGCGCGGTCTTTAACCGTGTCGCCCACCGGGGTCGGTAGCCATATTGCGCTTGAAAGCGATGTTTCCTTGGGGCCGCCTGACATTCGTCGTTGCACGGCGTCGGGATTGACGGCGACATGCTTGGATTATGCCCTCGGCGCTGTTGTGGTTGACCGACAGTCGGCGGGGCTAGAGCCCGAGGAAGAAAGCATCGCCCCCCTTGAGCGGACCAACCCTGGCGATGAGGATGATGATATTCGAAAGATCATTAAAGTTGCGGAAAACGCCGAGGAGCGGCCCGCCCAAGAGGGTTTAATCAGGAGCGCTCCGCCAGAGTTTGCTCAACCTAGAGCCGATCATGCCGCGCGCCTAAACCCCGTTCTTCGCGATGATAGCGGCGAAGAGGACGCCGGGTCTGAAAAGGTAATAGCGCCAGGCGACGGCCAAGGGCCTTCGCAACGGATTGCGGCGGCGAATCCGACCCGAACGGCCCCAATTGCGTCGCCTCGGTTGGAGCGGTTCACACCGCCGGAAAGATTTTCCCCGGTATCGCCAGTGATCGAGGGAGAACGCGCCGTAAAAACAGCCTCTAACGAGGGTTCGCCGGGGAATGGAGCCGAGGAGGAAATTGTCGCTCTAACTCAACCTCCGGTGCGAAACACCCAGCCGGCGGCCAACACCGCACTCGCCGAGGCGTCAATTCCGTCCCTTTCGCCTACGCACAGAGCGGCGACCCGGGCGACGGTGGCGAGCGCTGCTTTGCCAGCAGGCGCTCAGGAGGCGTTGACCCGAGGGCGTCTCAAAGGGGATGTGCGTCTTGATGCAGCCCAGTTGCTGGGCGTGGATTTGAGCGATGACACCTGCTTGGATGCCAGCCGCCGTCTGCAAGCCGATGGATGGGCCCTCGACGCGATGGTGGATGTTGGTTTTTGCAAAGCGGCCGCCGGGCGGTACGCGGCCGCTGATGAGGATTTTCGTCGGCTGCTCTCATACACGCCGGATAATTACCGAGCGTTGGTGGGGCGCGGGTTGATTGCGGCGACAACCGGCGATGACGCGATAGCGCGCGAGTATTTACAAGCGGCGCTAGACGCTGCGCCGCCCTTACAGGAGTCGCGGCGGATTGCGGCGGCCATAAATGGCCTGAAGGCTCCCTAAACCTATATTTTCCGCTAAATTGGGGTTGCCTGGGCCCCGGGAAACGCAACGATTTGTGATCTTTTCCTTCCTTTTTGCTCGTAATTATGTGGTAAACACCACCTGCTACGAAAAGCACTTGGATGCCCTGAATTGAATGGGCTGCCAGACAGGAAACAGATGACACTGCCGTGGAAATTTATAGCGGGCGCCGCTTTGGGTATTATCCTTGGCGTGCTTGCGGCGCGCGCCCCGTGGGCGTCCGGGGCTGCTTCCGACAAGGGTGCGCCTGTTGAACGGGCGGCGCAGGATACTCGCCGCGATGCTGGCGGTCGCAATGCCGCGAGTGGCCGACCCGCCGCTGGTCGGCGCGGCGGGCGCACGCCAGCGGTGACCTTTGCTGAAGCGACGTCGGCGACGATTGACCGGACGATTGACGCCATCGGCACCGCGCGATCGGCTAAAAGCGTCACCCTGACCTCTGAGGTAAGCGGCGTCATTAAGGAAATACTATTTCGACCCGGTGAAGCCGTCGAAGCTGGTGACATCCTCATTCGGGTTGATGATGAAGCGCAGCAAATCGCTCTTGCACGGGCGAGGGCGCAATACCCGATCATCAAAGAAAACGCTGACCGGTTCGCAGGCTTGTTAAAACAAGACGCGGCGTCGTCCGTTGAAGCGGAAAGCGCCCTTAACGCCTTACAGGCCATTGAAGCCGATATTAAAGCCGCCGCGTTCGATGTTTCGCAACGGCGCATTACGGCGCCGTTTGATGGCGTACCTGGGCTCATCGCGATTGAGCCTGGCGACTATGTCAGCACGGGGACAGTTTTAACAACCCTCGACGACGATGCGTCTTTGGTGATTGAATTTCTTATCCCCCAGGAAGCGGCCGATGCGGTTTCAATTGGGCAATCCGTAAACGCCTCCCCGGTTGGCGCGCCGGGTGATCAATATGTTGGCGTGATAACCGCCATTGATAGCCGTATCGACGCTGCGTCCCGCACCCTCCGCGTGGAGGGGGCGATCGCAAACGCCGATCGGGGATTAAAACCTGGCGCTACATTGGCGGTGTCAACGACCCGAGAAGGGGCGGCGGCGGTGTCGGCGCCCGGCCTTGCTGTGCAGTGGGACCGACAAGGCCCCTATATCTGGCGCGTCGCCCAAGACGGTTTGGTCCAGCAATCACGCGTTATTATTCGTCAGCGTAACGATAATCTTGTTTTGCTAGAAGGCGATATTGCCCCGAGCGATATTGTCATCGTGGAAGGCGCGGACAGGGTGCGCCCCGGTATGCGATTTCGCAATGCCCCGCAACGGTCTGATGCCACCGGCGGCGGACGCCCCGTGACCCGCGCGGACGGCGGTGCGTCAAACGGCGGGGTGGGCGCAGGCGTGAGTGTTGCGAATTAGAGTGATCTGACATGGCCTCATCGCAGAACGACCAAGCGTCCCCCTCCGCCTCGGTTGAGCACAATGGCGCAAACGGCGCGATGCAAGGTGGGTTGATTGCTGTTTTCGTTCAGCGACCCATTCTTGCGCTCGTTATCAGTTTGCTGATTATTATTGCTGGGTCGGCGGCGCTTTTGGGCGTCGAAGTGCGTGAGTTGCCAGATGTCGACCGGCCGGTCGTATCCATCCGTGTTGAATATCCAGGCGCAACACCAGATGCGATTGACGCTGAGGTAACCTCAGTTATCGAAAGCGCCGTTGCGCTGGTTGAAGGGGTGGAGTCAATTTCCTCTTCCTCCCAATTCGGCCGCAGCAATGTCACGGTCGAGTTTTCCAATGCGGTGGATATCAACGTCGCCGCGACCGATGTGCAAAACGCAATATCCGGATCCCGTCGCGGCCTGCCCGAGGGCGTAGAAGAGCCCCGCGTGACCAAAGCCGATAACGACGGCTCCCCCATTATGCGCTTGACCGTGTCGGCGGAAAACATCAGCAATGCGGCGTTGGCGGATATTGTTGATGACGTTATCTTGCCACGCATCCAATCCGTCGAAGGCGTCGCGGCGGCCGATGAATATGGGTTGCGCCGCCCCTTGATCAGGGTTCGCTTATTGCCAGTGTCCCTGGCGGCGCGTGGCCTCGCGGTGGCCGATGTTTCAACCGCGCTGGCCGAGGTTTCTCAAACTGCGCCAAGCGGGCGTTTGCGCAGCGACGCACAGGAAATTCTCATCCGCACCGAATCTGTGGCGACGACGCCAGAAGAAATCGCGGATCTACGTCTGACGGCTGATACCCGTCTGGGCGATGTCGCTTTCGTTGAGTGGGGCGTTCAGGACCAAACAACAACGGCGCGGGTCAATGGCGCGCCGGGCGTTGGCATCGGCGTCGTGAGGCAGGCCCAGTCTAATACGGTTGCGGTGGCCGACGGCGTGCGCGATGCGATCCGCGAATTGAACAACCAGCTCTCGGGCAATATCGAAATCAAAGTCTCCTCGGATGATGCGGTGTTCATCAAACGCGCCATCGAAGAGGTGGTGTACAGTCTTGGTTTCGCGACGTTGATCGTCACCGTGATTATTTTCATGTTTTTAGGGTCAGCGCGGGCGACGATTATTCCCGCCGTCACCATTCCGATCTCCCTTCTCGGCACTGTCGCGGCGATTTGGCTCGCCGGATTTTCGATCAACCTCTTAACGTTGTTGGCCCTTGTCATGGCGACGGGGCTCGTGGTCGACGACGCGATTGTGGTCACGGAGAATATTCAACGCTGGCGAGGGAAGGGCCTCGGCAAGCGCGCAGCGGCCATTATTGGGTCGCGGGAAATCGTATTCGCCGTGTTGTCGACCACGGCGACATTGGCGGCGGTCTTTATACCGATCTCGTTCCTGCCGGGCCAAGCGGGGCAGTTATTTTCAGAATTCGGGTTTGTACTGGCGTTCGCGGTACTGGTCTCGTCATTTGTCGCGTTAACACTGTGTCCCATGCTGACGGTTAAACTCGGCAGGCGAACCCTATCGATTGAAGAAACAAAAGCCCAAAAGAAACGCGATGGTCTCCTTACGCGTGCCGGTAAAGCCTGTGCTAGTCTCTATCGACGCGTTTTATCCCTTATGCTGCGCTTCCCCGCCGCGCCGATTATCGCCTCGCTTGTCTTTGCGGTTGCCGCTTGGGGGGCTTACCAAGCGACGCCGCAGACATTGACGCCAACGGAGGACCGGGGTCGCATTTTCGTTTTTGTCCGCGCGCCTGATGGCGCTAATTTCGATTACCTTGATCGCAAGGTCGCAGCGATTGAAGACCGTCTCCAGACCTTCGTTGACGAAGGGGTCGCGGAGAACGTGGTCTCCATCACGGGCGTGCGCGGTGGGCGCATTGCGTTCGTCGTGCTACGCCTGCAAGACTGGCGTCAGAGAGACATCTCCCAGTCGGAAGTGGAGGGTCGCGTGCGGCGTTTGCTTGCCGAAGTGCCCGGTGTCGCCGCTTTTGCGCGCAGCGGCAATTCTCTCGGCATTCGCGGCGCCGGCCAGGGGTTACGCTTCGCCATCGCTGGTGACGATTATGAAGAAGCGGCCGCGGCGGGCGAAATTCTCCTGGAAGAAATTAAAAAATCAGGCCTCTTCGCCCAAAGCCGTCTCGATTTTTCGACCTCCCAGCCCCAGGTGACTGTCGATGTGGATCGCGAGGCGGCCGCGATGCTAGGCATTCCCGCCAGCAATGTGGCTGTGACCCTTAATGCGTTGGCGGATGAATTCAGGGCCGCGCAGATTTTTGTCGGCGATGATGTAATCGACGTGATGTTGTCCGCGAGCGGTGATCCGGTGAACGACCCGACGGACCTTGCGAATGTCTTCTTGCGCGCCCGCACCGGCGATTTTGTGCCGCTTTCCTCGATTGCAACAGTGGAAGAAAAGGCTGTCGCCGCCACGCTTTCCCGCGAGGAGCGCCGCCGCGCTGTCCCTGCGACGGCAAGTCTCGTTGAGGGGGTGGTTCTGGGGGATGCCGTCAACGCCTTGCGCGCCGCGGCGAAAGAGCATTTGCCAAGCGGTATGTCGGTTATCCTGCTAGGTGAAGCAAAGCTGCTAGAGACGGCTAGTGAATCGACAATGCTCGTTTTTGGCTTCGCTATATTAATTGTTTTTCTGGTGCTGGCGGCGCAGTTTGAGAGCTTTATCAGTGCGGTGATTATTATGGTCACGGTGCCTTTTGGTCTCGCCGCGGCCGTGTTCGCCATTAATCTGACGGGCGGGTCATTGAACTACTACAGCCAAATTGGCTTGGTGTTGCTGATTGGCGTGATGGCCAAGAACGGGATTTTGATTGTAGAATTCGCCAATCAACTGCGCGATGATGGCGCCCCGGTGCGAGAGGCTGTGCTAGAAGCGGCGATGGTCCGTTTACGGCCGGTATCGATGACCGCGATCTCTACGTTGCTCGGCGGGGTGCCGTTGATTTTGGGCTCAGGCGCTGGCGCAGAATCCCGTGCCGCCCTTGGCTGGGTCGTTGTGGGGGGGCTTGGATTTGCCACTATTTTCACGTTGTTCCTCACGCCAGTGGCGTTCCTTCTTCTTGGCGGCCTTTCTAAGCCCCGCGCCGAGGAAGCCGAACGGGTCGCGACGGAGTTAAAAGACGCTGCATTGGTCAGATGAACGGGAAACTGGTGTTGCGTTGGCCGGTTAATGTCAGCTGCCCTTATCGTCCGGTTAGATTCACCTTATAGTTTCCGTTAGGGCCAAAAGGGAGACGGTATGTCAGTGCACGCAGCCAACATTTCTTTAGAGGAAAATGGTCCTTTGTCGTCAGTAACGCCGGGAGATGCCGGCTTTATCCCGATGACGCCAATCCCTTTTGAGGACGGCGTCGATGCGTGCATTTCACCACAGCTTTATCTTCGGTTTTTTAATCGTATGCGGCGTAACCCGTTGCGGACGTGGTCGGCGTCAAGTTTCCGCACGCCTGTGTCGAATTTCAGATTTCTGGGCCGTCACATCGTTGTGCTGAACGAACCTGGCGCCATCCAGCATTGTTACGTGACGAATGCAAAAAACTATCGCCTGAACTATCTGCGAAATGCGCTCCTGACGCCGGTCACCCGGTCCGGCGTCATCTCTGTGGAAGGGGCGGATTGGCAGCGGATGCGCCGATTGTTGACGCCCGTCTTTAACGCCCGGCGGGTATCCGCTCTTGCAAAACCGATGGCGCGGGTGGCTAAGGAGGGCGCGGAAAAATTCGCCGCGCGGGCAGCTGGCGGTTCATGGGAGCGGGTCGGCGTTGCCGAGGAAATGACGCGCCTCACCCTCGATATCTTGCTGGCGACATTGTTCTCCGACGACCCGGCGTTGGACCGTGAGACGTTCTCGCAAAAAACGACGGAGATGTTGGAGCGGGGCGGTGTGCCGCACCCGTTTGATTTATTGCGCGCCCCCGCTTTTGTGCCGCGCGTTGGCAGGGGCGGTGTGTTGCGCCTTGTCGACGAGGTGCGCTCCCAAGTCCATGCGCTTGTTGATTCGCGTCGCCGCGCGATTGCCTCAGGACGCCATGAAGATGTTGGCGAGGATTTGCTGACGTTATTGATAACAGCGGGTGACGAAGACGGTGATCGTCTTTCTAATGATGAAGTAGTTGATAACATTCTCACGATTTTGTTGGCGGGTCATGAAACAACGGCAAGAGCGCTTGCTTGGACCTTATATCTCTTATCGAAAGACCTGGTCGTCCGTAGGCGAGTGGAAGCCGAAATCGACAGCGTTGATCTGGATACAACCGAACCCGCACAATGGGAAAACGTCTTGCCCTTCACGAACGCCGTTTTGAAAGAATCCATGCGGCTCTTTCCGCCGGCGCCCCAAATGGCGCGCGAAGCGATCGGCGAGGATGAAATTCCGTGCAAAGATGGTATTGTGAAGGTTGCAGAAAGCTCTGAGGTTCATTTGTCGCCCTGGCTATTGCATCGCCATGAAACCCTATGGGACCAGCCGAGCGTCTTCCGGCCCGACCGGTTCATGGGCGCCGAAGGGGCGGCTATCCATCGCTTCGCTTATTTGCCGTTTGGCTTGGGCCCTCGGGTTTGCATCGGCGCCCGGTTCGCCCAGCAGGAGATGGTGATCGCCTTGGCGAGCCTCCTGCGGGTGGTTCGGTTTGAGGATATCGGCGAGGATGCGCCTGAACCGATCATGCGCGTGACGCTGCAACCCTCCACGCCGTTGGCGATGGCGGTGCGGGCGCGATAAATCATCCCACCGATTGGTTGAAAATCCGCGGCGGCCCCCTCGCGATCCAATTTGATCCGTGCCAAAAGACCCGGTGAAGACTGAACAATAGGACCGCCATGTCGCCCGCAAAAGACGCCGCTACAACAAAATCGAACGCCAAAGCAGACGGCAAAACGAACCCCGCGAAAGCGCAGACGTTTCAGGGCCTGATCCTGACCTTGCAGGAATACTGGGCTGAGAACGGGTGCGTTATCCTCCAGCCCTATGACATGGAAATGGGCGCCGGCACGTTTCACCCGGCGACCACGCTGCGAGCGCTGGGGCCGAAGCCGTGGAGCGCGGCCTATGTGCAGCCCTCTCGTCGTCCGACTGATGGCCGCCATGGCGCAAACCCTAATCGTTTCCAGCACTATTACCAGTTCCAGGTGGTGCTGAAGCCGTCCCCCAAAAATATCCAAGATCTCTATCTCGGCTCCCTCGACGCCATCGGCGTTGACCGGCAGATGCATGATATTCGTTTCGTCGAGGACGATTGGGAAAGCCCGACCCTCGGCGCCTGGGGCCTCGGGTGGGAGGTCTGGTGCGACGGCATGGAAGTGTCCCAGTTCACTTATTTCCAACAGGTCGGCGGCTTCGACTGCAAACCGGTGACGGGAGAGTTAACTTACGGGCTAGAGCGCCTGGCGATGTATGTGCAAGGCGTTGATAACGGCTACGACCTCGTTTTCGGCGGGCGTAAACCGGACGGTACGCCGTTCACCTATGGCGATGTCTTCCATCAGAACGAGGTCGAACAATCAGCCTATAATTTTGATATTGCGAATACAGAGGTTTTGTTCGACCAATTCAAAGAAGCAGAAGCGGCGTGCCTCGCCATCATCGAGGCGGGGAAAGCCGACGGAAAAGCCTATCCCCTTCCGGCCTATGAGCAATGCATCAAGGCGTCCCATTTATTCAATTTGTTGGACGCTAGGGGCGTTATTTCCGTCGCTGAGCGACAAAGCTATATCTTACGAGTACGGACATTAGCCAAAGCCTGCTGCGAAGCATGGCTCGCAAGCCCCCAAGGGCGAGGCGAGGGCGCCGGTATTGTGGATTACGCCGAAGCCTAGGCCGAGCAGAATACGCAACCGCGATAACCAGAATTCTGGGTCGCGTATGCTCGCATGTCTCTTTGGTCCCCAACATATGCATCTGGCGCTTTGTGAAATGACTGAAATCGGTGATGATCGCCAAGAAACCCATTGGAGGTAACCTGATGACGGACCCTGTCACGCCACAAAAAACGCCGATCCCCGTCGAGGTAGAGGCGGGCAAATCCTATTTTTGGTGCACCTGTGGCCAGTCTTCGAAACAGCCCTTTTGCGACGGCTCCCATAAGGACACGTCCTTTGAACCCATGGCCTGGAAAGCGCCAGAATCGAAACGCGTCTTCTTCTGCGCCTGTAAGAAAACGGGCGGCGCGCCCCTTTGCGATGGGTCCCACAACGCGCTTTAGTCTCTAGACATCTCCTAACCCCATAGGTCGCTATGCCCGTCACCAGTGCTCGGCATTCAGAAATTTTGGACGGATTGCGCGATGGCGAAGGCCGTTTTCATGGTTTCGTCCAACAGCGATTGGGCGCGTTGACGCTGACAGATTGGTCATGGGGCAAGGCTGTTTTCGTCTGGCGCCTTGATGAGGATGATCGATTTATCATGCCCGACGGCGTCATGTTTGGCGGTCATATCGCCTGTGTGGGCGATCATATTGCGTCGGTCGCCGCTCTTTCTGTGCTCGAGAACGAGGGGGATCGCTTTCGGACATCCCGTCTGGAAACAGAGTTTTTTCGTCCCATCATGAAACCGCGCATCGATATTGAGGCGCGGGTGGTGAACGTGTCCCGGTCTCTCATTCACATCGAAGCCGATTATCACAATACCGAAGGGAAACTTGCCGCGCGGGTGAGTGCGGTTCAAGTGTTGCGGAAGACCGACAAGAATTCTCCGGTCGACAAAATCTGACCACAGGCGCAACGCAAGTTTGGGCGCGGCGCGATCTTGCCAGTCGCCCTGCACGCCCATAGAACCGCTGGCATCATGTCAGAATTACTTATCGAATTGTTCTCCGAAGAAATCCCGGCGCGCCTTCAAGCGAAGGCGGCCGCCGATCTTGCGCGCGCGGTTAACCAGCGATTGCTGGATGCCGGGTTTATGCCCGAAGGAGTCAAAGGCTTCGCCGGGCCGCGCCGGTTGACCGTGGCTGTGGCGGGATTGCCCGCGCAGCAGCCCGATCGCCGTGAAGAAAAGAAAGGCCCGCGCGTTGGCGCGCCCGAAAAAGCGATTGCGGGTTTTTTAAAATCCGCCGGCCTTTCCTCTGTCGATGAAGCCGAGAAAAGGTCGGACAAAAAAGGCGAGTACTATGTTGCGGTTATTGATGAGAAAGGGCGCCCGACCGCCGATCTCATCGCGGAATTCGCACCAGAGATTGTGACGAGCTTTGCGTGGCCGAAATCCATGCGATGGGGCGATGGCGATTTGCGCTGGGTGCGGCCTCTACAGCGGATATTATGCGTTTATGACGGGGAGGTGGTGCCCTTCAACGTCGAAGGCCTTGCCGCCGACGATGCGACGGAAGGGCACCGGATCATGGGCGCGGCATCCGGTGATGTTATCCGTGCACGCAATTTTGAAAAATATGAAGCGGCGCTGAAGAAAGCCCATGTCATTCTTAGCGCCGATGAGCGCGCGCAGATTATCGCTGGCGAGGCCAAAACCCTGTGCGAGGCGCAGGGCTTTGAACTTGTTGAAGATAAAGGCTTGTTGACTGAGACCGCCGGCCTCGCCGAGTGGCCCGTCGTGATGATGGGCTCTTTCGACGAGAAATTTTTGACCTTGCCCGATGAAGTACTGACGGCGTCCATGCGGGGGCATCAAAAATACTTCTCCGTACGGGATCCAAAAACAGGACGCCTAACAAATCGATTTGTTGTCGTTGCGAACTTAGAAGCGCCCGATGGCGGCGCGGCGATGCGACAAGGCTATGAACGGGTTTTGACAGCCCGCTTATCGGATGCATGGTATCTTTACCGGCAGGACCTGAAAACGCGACTTGCTGACCGAATTACGGATCTGGACCGCATCACCTTCTTCGAAGGCCTCGGCAGTGTCGGCGATAAGGCGCGCCGCATTGCGGCGCTGTCCCAGAATTTAGCCCCGGTTTTTGACGCTGACGATGCTGTGGCGGCGCGCGCCGGCCAGCTATCAAAGGCGGATCTCGTGACGGGGATGGTGTTTGAGTTTCCGGAATTGCAAGGATTAATGGGCCGGTACTACGCCGAAGCTCAGGGCGAGACGCCATCCGTCGCCGACGCGATACGCGATCACTATAAACCCGCTGGGCCGGATGATCCGACGCCAACAGAAGCTGTTGCGGCGACCGTCGCCTTCGCCGATAAGATTGATACACTGAACGCATTTTGGGCGATTGATAAGAAACCGACGGGATCCAGCGACCCCTTCGCTCTGCGCCGGGCGGCGTTAGCGGTGTTGCGCCTGGTGTTCGATAACGAAGTGCGCCTCTCGCTGCGCGATTGTTTTACCAGTGCGTCGGAAGTGGCGGCCGCTACCCATCCGGATCGTCCGCTACAAGCCGACCTGGAAGATCTTCTAGGCTTTCTTCACGATCGTCTGAAGGTATTCTTGCGCGACGCTGGTCACCGGCATGATCACATCAATGCTGTGCTCACAACAGCGCAAGGGCGCCGTCACGATGATCTATTGCTCATCCGACAACGGCTTTCGGCATTAGAAGCGTTTTTGAAAACCGACAATGGCGAAAATCTCGCAGCCGCCTATAAGCGGGCGGCGAATATTCTGAAGGCGGAAGAAAAGAAAGGCGGCGTATCGGCCAGAATGGCCGGCGGCGCGCGCATGGACAAGCTAGACGCGCCGGAAGAGAAAATTCTCTATGACGCCCTAATTGCGGCGGAAGAAGAAACGACGAAGGCGATCGAAAAGGAAGACTTTGAACTCGCCATGGCGACACTCTCCACGCTCCGCGCGCCAATTGATGATTTCTTCGAGCGTGTCACCGTGAATGCAGAAGACGATGGGTTGCGCACGAACCGATTGGCATTGCTGGACCAGTTCATCACAGCGACGACCCTGGTCGCCGACTTCGCGGTGCTGGAAGGGTAAGGGCCGCTCCCGAAAACAAAACACAATGACAAAAAAGGCCAGACGCTATGTCTGGCCTTTAGTGGTTATGAGACCGGCCAATAGACCGGCGCCGTCTGAAAAATCAGCTCACGTCTTTTGCTTCTTTGATCGCTTTCAGCAGGGCTTCCTTATCGAAACCGGGAATGATCTCCATGTAATCGCCCTTCAGACTTGTGACGATGAAACTTGGCGTGCCGTCGAAACCAAGGTCCCGGGCGATCTCGCGGTTCAGGGTAAGTTCTTCGACGATATCCGGGGCGTCAGCGCGCCGCTTCAGGGCTTGAACATCAAGGCCTAGCTTATCGGCGATTTTGATGGCGCGGTCTTCGTCGATCACGCCCTTGGCGCCCATCATCGCGAAATGAAGGTCGACATATTTATCTTGGTCGCGGGCGGCGAGCGCGAAACTGGCGGCGACCTGCGATTCTTCGCGTAAGATCGGCAATTCACGGAAGACCACTTGGACGGCTGGATCGTCTTTGGTCAAATCTTGCACAACGCCGTTCGCCCGTTTGCAAAACCCGCAATGGTAATCAAAGAACTCAATGACGGCGACGGTTGCCTCGCCCTTTGCTTTCTTTGCAACGAAACCGCCTTCGCTTGAAAGGAGCGTTGGCAGGGCCAGGGCGGTCGCCTCTTCAATGCTCGCAAGCTGTTGGCTGCGAGCGAAATCGTTGAGGGTTTCGATCACGAATTCTGGATTTTCACGGATGAATTCGCGGACAACGTCGCGAATGGCGTCTTCTTGCGCGGTGGAGAACTCAGCGTTGGCGGCTTTTGCATCGGATTCTTCGCCTTTCGCCGACTTGAAGCCCGCGAAACTAAGTCCGAACAAGAGGGCCGCTGCGGCGGCGCCGATTAAAACGAGACGAGACGACATGAATGGTTTTCCTTATGTGACGAGGCAGGCGGGGCCAACCTCGGTCGTTATTTTAAGTTTACTTTAGGTCCCGGCGGTCCGAGCGGCAATACGCGCGGCGCGGGTGATATTGCCTGGGCCAATCTAGTCGCGCGTGGCTTAGCCTTCTTTTGTTGGCACGGGGTCGGGCACGTCCACGGGAGTGGGGACGGGCTCCGGCGCTGGAATGCGATACTCGTATTCACGCTGGGGGGCGGGGGAGGGCTGGCGTTGTTGTTCCGGGGCTGGGGCCGGCGCCAAACTGGAATCGCCTGAAATCGAAAACAAAATATCCGCCGCTTGGCGCCATTCCGGCGAGCCCTGGGGAAGGCGCGCCATGGCACGGCGGGCAAAGGGCACGGCCGCGGCGCCCGCCCCGGCGTGATACCGCGACTCTGCGGTGGCGAGGTTAGCCATCGGCTCGTTTTCCAATGCGCCATAGGCCCTTGCTAATTCAAACCATGCGAAAGAGTTATTGCGCTCGACAAGAAGGGCCGATCTCAACTCGTTGACCGCTTCTTGCATCCGCGATTTGTCTTCAAGGGCGATCAGCGCACGCCCAAGATTGATGCGGAATAACGCTTCGGTTGGATCAAGTTCGACCGATTTTTGGTGGGGGGCGACAGCGTCTTTCACCCGGCCAAATTCAAAAAGCATCTGGCCTTTCAACTCGTGGAAATACTGGTTCTCGGGATGTCTTTCCAACAACCAATCAATCTCTTTAAGCGCTTTGTCGATATCCGCGGCGCGATAATATGCAACAGCGCGGGCATAGCGCGCCGGCTCGCTTTCATCCGTCGCAGGATACAGGCGAAGCGTGACATGAGCCTCTTCCAGGAATCCGTGGATCTTTGCTTGGATCATCCGTAAGCGGTGAATTTCTTCCGGTGAATCATCGTTGTCGTAATAGGGTGATTTAGTGACGCGCTCCGTCAGCGCCGTGATACGAGCATTGGCTAAGGGGTGCGTTTGTAAATATGGATTGACGCGCCGACCCGTAATGACCTGAAAATTCCGAAGTTTGGCGAAAAATTCGATGAGGCCCTTACTGGAGTGACCCAAGTTGTCGAGGGTTGTCACCGCGGATTGGTCCGCGGAAGCTTCCTGGCCCCGGCTGTATTTCAGCGCGTTGGCGAGGCCGATATTCTGTCCGAGCCCCAAGAGACCGATGCCCGCTTCGGGCGCGCCGGCGGCAATGGCGCCGGCAGCGAGCACGAGACTTAAAATAACGGGACGAGACGCTGCAGAGAACGCCTCATCGCGCCGCGCCGTATGGCCGCCCAAAATATGTCCGGCCTCGTGGGCGATAACGCCTTCGATCTGGTTCGGCGTATCGGCGGTGGTGATGAGGCCGGTGAAAATGCCCATGGTTTGTCCGCCCGCGAAGGCGTTCGGCGGGCCGGCCAGCAATAGGATATCGATATTTTCAGCTTTCAGGCCGGCGGCGTTAAAGACAGGCCTGGAGTAATCGTCCAGGAATTCTTCGATTTCCGCGTCCCTGAGAAGTTGCTGCGCGGACGCCGGCGTCGCCAATGCCGGCGCTAACACTACCGCCGTGATGCTAAGAAGCGTTTTGCGGATGGAGCGTTTTTTCGGGGCGGTTTTGCCAGATTGGTTAGCCAATGCGTTGCGGCCTCGCTGTAACTCGACTTGATCATAGCAGTATGCACGAAATGGATGGTAATTTTATGGCCAGTCTAAGCGAAGTCGCCTCTTTTTTCTTCACGAGATGTTGAGGTGGTGGTCCCCCAATGCACTCGGCTGCTAACGCTTTGTTAATAATCCTGAAAATCGCGAGTGAGTGAAACCGGTTCTTCACTTGGCGGTCGAAAAAAGGGAGCCCCGTCGACCGGGAACTCCCTTTGGAAAACGTTACGGCGTTGGGAGGGCATTATCCGCCGATGGCGCGTTGCCACCACCCCTTACGCGCTGGCTTGCGAGGCTTTGGCGTCGCCGGCGCTTCTTCCACGACCGGTTCATCTTTAGCTGCTGGCGTTTCGACGGCTTCTGTCATCAGGGGCATTGCGCTGCCCGCGCCATTTTCATGGTCTGTAGTAATGTTGGGCGCCTGATCGTTCGTTTCTTGTGATACGGCGGCTGGCGCCGGCTCTTGCTCGTTTACGAGTTCGTCGTTTGGCGTTGCTTCTGGTGCTGCGGCGACCTCAGTCACTTTTTCGACCGGCTCGTCTGCATCGTTTTCGTTGGCTGTGGCCTCCTCGGGCGCATCGCTGTCAGTAACCGACGCATCGGCCTGGCGTGAGGAGCGACGCCCGCCGCGGCGCCCGCGTCGACGACGCTTACGGGGACGGTCCTCATCGCCGTCAGCGTTCTCACCATCAGCGTTTTGGCTTTGGTCGCCTTCACCATCACTCTCATCGCTTTGATCAGCGGACGAAGCGGCGGCCTCGTCATCACGGTCTCCGGATGAGTCATCACGCTTTTTGCGACGCCGGCGGCGGCGTTTGCGGTTGCGACCGCCATCTTCGTCGTCATCGGCTTTGTCGGCGCGCTGTTCATCATCCTGCCGGTTCTCCGGTTCATCCGTTTCGGCAAGGTCCTCATCGTCAAGGTCAGGTGTGGAAAGGTCCGCCCTGATAGCGGCAGTGTCCTCCGTTCGCAGGGACGGAACGCCAGATTTTTCGATGTCATACTGATCGCCGGCCTTCGTTGGGTCAGCAAGAACCTCGACGGCGACGCCGTAGGACGTTTCAATCCGTTTCAACCAATCGCGTTTGTGGTTCAGGATATAGAGTGTCGCATCGAGACTTGTGCGTACACAGATAACGCCGGCTTTACCGGCGATCGCGTCCGCTTCGACGGCGCGCAGAATACGTAAGCCGGCCATTTCATAGGACCGGATAACGCCGGACCCGCCGCAAGTTGGGCAAGCATTCGTCGTGCCGTCAACGATACCGGAACGTCGACGTTGGCGCGACATTTCAAGAAGGCCGAAGCTTGAAATGCGACCAACTTGGAGCCGCGCGCGATCGCTTTTCAACGCCTCTTTTAATTTCTTCTCAACGGCGCGGTTATTGCGATGCTCCTCCATATCGATGAAGTCGATCACAAGAAGGCCCGCAAGGTCACGCAGGCGGCATTGGCGCGCCACTTCCTTGGCGGCCTCCAAATTTGTTTTCAGCGCTGTTTGTTCAATATTGCGCTCCCGGGTCGCCTTGCCCGAGTTTACATCAATGGCGATGAGCGCCTCAGTTTGGTTGATGACGAGGTAGCCCCCGGATTTCAACCGCACATTGGGCTGATACATCGCGTCAAGCTGTGTTTCGACGCCATGGCGCAGGAACAACGGCGTCGCTTCTTTATAAGGCTGCACGTTTTTAGCGTGAGACGGCATCAGCATTTTCATGAAGTCTTTGGCTTCACGATAGCCTTGCTCGCCATGGACGAGCACAAGATCAATGTCTTTATCGTAAAGATCTCGAATGGCCCGTTTGATGAGGCTCGCCTCTTCATAAATGAGGGATGGCGCGATGGATTTTAGCGTCAGAGCACGGATAGATTCCCAAAGCCGTGACAGATAATCGTAATCGCGTTTTATTTCTGCTTTGGTGCGCGCCGCGCCAGCAGTGCGTATAATCAGCCCCATGCCCTTGGGCACTTCTAAGCTGTCCACCACTTTGCGCAGACGCTTACGGTCTGTGGCGCTCGGGATTTTCCGCGAAATGCCGCCGCCCCGGGCCGTGTTGGGCATCAAGACGCAATACCGTCCGGCGAGGGAAAGATAAGTCGTCAGCGCTGCGCCTTTGTTGCCGCGCTCTTCTTTGACAACCTGGATGAGCAGAATTTGGCGCCGTTTGATGACTTCCTGGATTTTGTAATTGCGCAGGATGCGTTGGCGTTTACGGCGCGCTTCTTTGTATTGCTCAAGAAGCGCGGCGCGTGATTCAGAGGTCAGACCAGAATCGTCTTCTTCATCTTCATCGCTTTCGTCTTCTTCGCCAGCTTCATCATCGTCCTCTGAGGCGTCGTTCTCGGACAAATCATCATCGAGGGCGTCATCGGCGCTTACGTCGCCGTTGAAGTCATCGTCGAACTCGTCCGAGATGTCGTCACTGATTTGATCGCTGATTTCGTCGCTGGCGATGGTCTCATCTTCGTTGTCATCATCATCCGCATCGTCCGCCTGATCATCAGCGGCAAAAACTTCTTCCGTTTCGCCTTCAATGTCATCGACCTCAAGATCGTCTTCATCATGACCGTCTTCATCGTGTTCGGCGGCGGCGCCTGTGACGTCGGTCGCCTCGGCGGCGCCGTCTACATCATCCGTACCGTCTGCATCATCAGCGCCATCATAGGGCTCGGAGACCTCCGGCGGTTTCTTCGTCGACATCGCCAAAGCGGGCCCGGAAGGATCGTCATCGTTCTCCGGTGCATCTTCGTCATCGGTCGCATCGGCGAGGGAGGTGTTTTCTCCGTCGGCGCTGACATCGTCGCCCTGATCGGATTCACTCTCAGCGACGGTCGCTTCACCACCGCTCTGTTGTGCGTCGACGACGTCGTCCTCGGTGCTTTCGTGCTCAGCGCTCTCTTGGTTTGTGAGGTCGCTATCCGAGGCGTCGCTATCATCCGCTCTAACGTCAGGTTCATCATCAGAGCTGGTATCGACACGCTGCGCGCCCCCATCCGAGATATCGTTTTCGGCGGCGCTATCTCCTTCGGAGGTTGCTTCGACGCCATCGGCGTCCACTGCGTCCGCGTGTTCAGTTTTTCGGTTTCCGCCGCGTTGGCGCCGCCCGCCGCGCGCTCTGCGGCGCTTAGATGAGCGTGGCTTTGCATCGCTCACGGTCTCTTCGTCATCGCTGTCGCGATCGTCGTCATCCTCGTCTGATCGCGAATCGCGTTGAGGCTCGTCTTCGTCGGCATTCAGATTAAGTTTCGCGGCAAGTTCCGCTTCTTCGGCCTCAGCGGCCTGAATGGCTTCGCGATCCGCGACAGGAACCTGGTAATAGTCGGGGTGAATTTCGCTAAAGGCCAAAAACCCGTGGCGGTTACCGCCATATTCGACAAAGGCCGCTTGTAAAGAAGGCTCCACGCGCGTGACCCGCGCTAAGTAGATGTTGCCCCTTAAAGGTTTTTTTGACGCCGATTCGAAATCAAAATCTTCAACTTTGCTGTTCTCAAGAACGCAAACGCGGACCTCTTCTTTGTTTGCCGCGTCGATAAGCATTTTTTTCGTCATTTATACTCGCTCCACGACGCGCAGGCGCTCGGGCGCGCCCAGAGGGCTGCGCGTCGGATATTGTTAAGTGCCGTGGCGTCAGCGCATGGAACGAAACGCTCAGAGCGCCTCTCTTTCCAATTAATGTCTGCGCTGCGAACGCCATCAGCATGTTCTTTTCAAAAATTGCGTCATGTGCTGACGCGAGAGTTCTATTTTTCGGGGCGGCGAAGAGCGGCCCCATCCTTATCGCGCTTATGCGTCGGTCGCTCTTCGCGTCGTCGCTCGGTCAGCTTTCAAGCGCCGCTGACCTAAATTCCCAAATTTCACCCAGCGATTTGCTGGCCTTGTGGTCGTCGACATCGTGATACCAAAAGATGGACATCGTGATTCCGACAGATCGTCCCCTAAAAAGGCGTGAATTTCATCAACACAGAACCGATCCTTCCGTTGAAGGTAAACCGTTTCTCGTGATTCAAGCCCCTATATGGTGTCCAAACGCTTCATAGGAAAGCGTTTTTCTCGGACGATAGCATCATGCATGAGCGCGGGCGAAAAAGAAAGCGCCGATACAAGCGAGGCTAAGGATTTCATCTAAAGATGGATATTCTCTTAAGCTGTCGTTAACGATGGGATTAGACCATATCGAGACGATGATTATACGCGAAGTCGCCCTTGGGTTTTGCCCATGTCGCCCACAGTTCACCCGGATGAGGTCACCTGGATGGAAATTCAGACGACACCCCGGCAAGAGCCCTTAAGAATCGTTGCATGATAATATGATATTACCGTCATCGTTCTGAGGTGAGCGTACTTTGTAAACTCTTCAATATCGATGACGCATTTGGCGCTGATTCGCGCCAGTGCTGCAGGTTGGTAAAGGTAAATGATTGATTTTATTGCGCGATTGTGCCTTGTGCTGGGGTTCGCGCTACTCAGTTTTAGCATCGACGGGCATGCTCTCGCGCAAGCTGATGACAGCGTGCGCGCGGTGCGTATTGGGGTGACGTCGCCGACGAAAACCCGTCTTGTTTTCGATTTATCAGCCGAACCGACGTTTTACATTGGCGCAACGCGGCGGGATCAGGGCGTTGTGACCATTACGTTGGAAAATATAGGCGTTTTGGCCGACGACGCCCTGCCGCGTCGCGCCCGCGGGCACATCGCGCGGGTCAGTGCGCAACCGGCCGGACAGAAAGCCCGTGACAACGGCTTTGTCTTCTCAGTCCCCTTGGCGAAAACCGCCAAGGTGGTCGACGCCTTTGTGATCGAGCCTTCGAGCGCAAAACCATATCACCGGCTGGTGGTTGATCTTGAGACCGGCACCCTGAACGCCCTCACCAAAAGTGTGAACCGCTGGGCCGCCGCGCCTGCGAAGACTGGCAAGAAGCAAAGCGCCCGCAAGCCTAGCGTGGATGAAAAGCCCCAGAACATCAGCGATGTGATCGCGGCCGCCATTGATCAACCTGAGCAAAACACAAAGAAAAGCGGCAAGAAACGTTCGTCGATCGATGATGCAATCAACGAGGCGGCGCAGCGCCCCAAGAAAATAATCGTGATTGACCCAGGCCATGGCGGCACAGACCCTGGCGCCATCGGGCGCAATGGGGTGCATGAAAAAGCCGTCACCTTAGCGGCGGCGAAGGAATTGAAAAAAGCGCTTGAAGCGTATGGTGGCTTTTCCGTCGTGTTGACGCGCGATAAAGACAAGCGCTTTGCTCTTGCGGAACGACATAAATTCGCCCGCCGCGCCAAAGCTGATCTGTTTATCTCCCTTCACGCCGACGCCCTTGCTAACAAAACGGTAAGGGGGGCGTCAGTTTACACCTTGTCTCAAGAAGGGGTCGATCGCTCCGCGGCCGCGGCGTTGGCAGAGGGTAACTACATCGTCGCCAACACCAATATCGGCGAGGAAGACCCTGATGTCGGCGGCATTCTCATTGATCTCGCCCAGCGCCAGACCGGCAACCAATCTGATCGTCTCGCGCGCTTGTTGGTCGCGAAGCTTGGCGGCGTGACGCCGCTTCTCAACAACACCCATCGAAAAGGCAACTTAAACGTGCTTTTGGCGCCGGACGTGCCGGCGGTGCTCCTTGAGATGGGGTTTATGTCCAATAGCGAAGACTACGAAAACCTAAAGTCGCCGGCTTGGCGAAAGCGGACAATGAAAGCGGTGGCCCGGGCGATTGAGGCATATTTCCGTGACGACAAGGCAGGCGTGCGCCATGCAAAAAATACCGCATTGCCGAAAAACTGACATTTTCCGTCGGTAGTTTCAGCGTAGATTTACAGCCACTGACGCGGCCAAACATCGGTTAACAACTGCGAAAACCTTGGCGGAGCGTTGGCGGCGCTGGTAAAACAGAAAACGAGCGGAGGGCGCATATCGCGCCCCTTTAAATTTTGAACGAGCCGAAAGGTTGAGGCGATATGCCGACGGATCACGAGCCGGTGGACAAAAAACCGGTTACCCACGCTGGGGACGAGGCGATTGATACTTCGGACAAAGAGGATGTCGCCGCTGATGCACCCTTGGCGGCGCCCGTTCGAGCGCCGTCTTCTGATCGCGTCGAAAAGGCAAAGGCCGTGTCGGCTGAACGGCCACCGCAGGGGCCTAAGGCCTCAGCATCAGGCGGGCTCGGCGCAACCCTGTTGAACCTTACCAGTCTCTTGTTTGCTGCTGGCATCGCCCTTGGCCTTGGGGTCGCGGGCGGTTCTGTGCTCTATCTCAATCATCTGAGTCAGGATCTTCCCGATTACGAAGCTCTTGATCAATATAAGCCGCCAGTGACAACCCGCGTTTATGCAGGCGACGGATCCCTTGTCGCGGAATTTGCACGCGAACGACGCATTTTTGTCCCGGCCGAAGCCATGCCGCCGATGATCAAAGAGGCGTTCATTTCCGCTGAGGATAAAAAATTCTACGATCACAGCGGTGTAGATTTCAAAGGCGTTGTGCGCGCGCAGCTGTCGAATGTTCAAAACGTTCTTCGAGGTCGGCGCCTCGAAGGCGGCTCGACCATCACGCAGCAGGTTGCGAAGAACTTCCTGTTCTCCAGCGAACAGAGAATTGAACGTAAACTGCGTGAATGGATGGTGGCGCGGCGCATCGAGGAAGCGTTCAGTAAAGATCAAATCCTCGAGCTTTATCTAAATGAGATTTACCTTGGGAACCGCTCCTATGGCGTAGCGGCGGCGGCGTTGAATTACTTTGACAAATCTCTCGATGAGTTGTCGATTGAAGAGGCCGCCTATCTCGCCGCTATCCCTAAAGGGCCAAGCAATTATCACCCGGTTCATAATTACGAACGGGCGGTTGAACGTCGTAACTGGGTTATTGGTCGTATGGCCGCGGATGGAAAAATAACCGAGGCGGCGGCGTCAGCGGCGCAGGATACTGACCTCAATGCGGTTATTGCACCGCCGCTCGGTGCGCGCGACTGGGCGTCGGAGTATTTTGCTGAAGAAGTCCGCAAGCAGATTGCTGGCCGATATGGCGTTGAGGCCCTCTATGACGGTGGTCTTGCGGTAAGAACAACGCTCGACCCGCGCTTGCAGCAGGCGGCGGGGAACGTCTTGCGGAAGTGGTTGGCGGATTACGATCGTCGCCATGGTTGGCGTGGGCCCATTGGAACTTTGCCGCTGGAAGGGGAGTGGCGCGAGCAATTCCAATCGCTATTGCGGGAGTTTGCGGAAAATCGCAAAATTGCCGATGATCTGGAGCCATGGGCGCCGGCGATCGTAACGGCGGTGTCGAAAGATGAAGTGGAAATCGCCCTTGCAGATGATGCGACGGGTATTATTCCGCTTGCTGAACTCTCTTGGGCGCGCAAATATGATTCGGTCGAAGAGTTAGGGCCTGAAATTACCGATGCGTCGGATGTTCTCTCGATTGGCGATGTTGTGTTGGTGGAGCAGGCTCGCCGCGGCGATGATACCGCTGACAACGAATCCGACGAAGCAGGCTCTGGCGCTGGCAGCGCTGATGACAACACATCTGTAGAATCTGATCCTGATCTCATTGAGGGTGTTTACGCGCTGCGTCAGGTGCCGGCGGTCAATGGCGGATTGGTCGCCATGGACCCCCATACCGGGCGGGTGGTCGCCATGGTGGGCGGGTTTTCCTTCCAATTGTCCGAATTCAATCGCGCCGTGCAGGCTCTTCGCCAGCCCGGTTCAACCTTCAAACCATTCGTATACGCCGCCGCTCTCGATAGCGGGTACACCCCGTCAAGCATCGTGCTCGATGCGCCCTTTGTTGCGCCGGGCGTTGATAGCTGGTGGAAGCCCGGCAACTACGTCGCCGGTCGATTTTATGGTGAAAGCACCCTTCGCCTTGGTATTGAACAATCGCGTAACTCGATGACGGCGCGCCTCGCGCAAGAGTTAGGCATTGGGCGGATTATCGATTACGCTGAACGTTTTCGTCTCGCTGACCGATTGCCGCGAGAGTTGGCGATCTCCCTCGGGTCCGGGGAGACAACCTTGATGAAAATGACCGCCGCCTATTCGACATTCGTCAATGGCGGCAAATCAATCTCGCCCTTTATTATTGACCGGGTTCAGGATCGCGATGGTTTGACCGTTTTCCGCCAGGATGAGCGCGACTGCCTTTTATGTGATGACGCCGAATGGACGGATCAAATTGAGCCGGTCCTTCAAGATGCGCGATCGCAAGTGATTGATCCGCGGACCGCCTATCAGATGGTCTCTATGCTGGAAGGCGTTGTGCGCCGGGGCACCGGCTCTGCGGTGCGCAAGCGCGTCGACAAACCACTGGCCGGCAAAACCGGCACGACCAACGAATACAAAGACGCATGGTTTGTCGGCTTTGCGCCTGACCTTGCCGCCGGCGTCTATATCGGATTTGATTTGCCGCAAACCCTCGGCCAGGGGGAGGCGGGCGGTAAAGTCGCTGCGCCGATTTTTGCGGACTTTATGGCGGAAGCGTTGAAGGAATCGGCCGGTATTCCCTTCCGCGTACCGTCGGGCATCCGTCTCGTGCGGGTGAACGCCCGGTCAGGCCGGCCGGCGAACGCCCGCGACGGAAACGTTATTTTGGAAGCATTTAAGGCAGAAGACGATCTTTCAACCGTCGGCGTCAGCGATGACGACGGGCTGGCCCTCGATCCTTTAAGTGCGCCGCCAAGCGATGAGCTAGCGCTTGACGACCTGAATGGCCTTTATTAGAGCGAGCGATCCAACTCACACGCTCGTTCATTTAACGACGATTTTATAGGCTTTTACCATGCGCGCGGAATTTGAATCCCTTGCGGGGGCGATCAGGCAGTCGGTCGAACTGCTGAGGAGGCGTCTTTGACTGGGATGTCGCCACGAAGAGACTGCAAGAGTTAAACGAAAAAGCGGAGGATCCTACCCTGTGGGATGATCCGCAGACGGCGCAAAAACTGATGCAAGAGCGAACGTCTCTTGCCTCGCAGATGGACGCTGTTTCAGAGATTTCGGATGAACTGGCTGATCTTTGCGAGCTAATCGAGTTAGCGGAGGCGGAGGGCGACGAGGCCTCCCTGGAAGAAGTGGAGCCCATGTTGCGCACGCTTGCCGATCGCGCGGCGCGGTCGGAAACGGAGGCGTTGCTTTCCGGTGAAGCTGATCCCAATGATTGCTTTATCGAGGTTCATCCGGGCGCAGGCGGCACCGAGTCAAATGACTGGGCGTCCATGCTGTTACGCATGTATTTGCGATGGGCGCAAAAGAATGACTTTAAAGTCACGGTGATTGATGAGCAGGCCGGCGAAGAGGCGGGCATTAAATCCGCAACGATCGAGGTCAAAGGCCATAACGCTTATGGCTGGATGAAAACTGAATCGGGCGTGCATCGCCTTGTCCGTATCTCCCCTTATGACTCCAATGCCCGCCGGCATACTTCCTTCGCCTCTGTTTGGGTGTACCCGGTCATCGATGACTCGATCTCAATCGAGGTGAACGAAAGCGATTGTCGCGTTGACACCTTTCGCGCGTCGGGGGCTGGCGGTCAGCATGTCAACACGACGGACTCAGCGGTACGCATCACCCATGAACCAACGGGAATCGTTGTTCAGTGTCAAAACCAACGATCGCAACATAAAAATCGCGCGACGGCGTGGAGTATGTTGCGCGCGCGCCTTTATGAACTGGAATTACAGCGCCGTGAAGAAGAGGCGCAAGCAGAGGCTGCGTCAAAGACCGATATAGGATGGGGACATCAGATTAGATCCTATGTCTTGCAGCCCTATCAGATGGTGAAAGACCTCCGTACCCAGGTGGAATCGCCGTCTCCAGATGATGTGCTCGACGGCTCTCTCACGCCGTTTCTGACTGCCGCCCTCGCCCAGCGAGTTGGCGGGAAGTAACGCCGCCAAAGAAAAAAGCCGACGCTTGGCGGCGCCGGCTTTTTAATCCAAGAAATCCAACCTAAACGGCGTTACCGCAACGGAGACCGGTTTTGGCTGAGGAATGACGGCGTCTCGCCTCCATTGGCCATGGTGCTTGCGCTATCGTCGCCATTCGGGACAGGCGGACGCGGCATGGCGGTTGGGGCTGGGGTTGGCGCCGGGGCTGACCCTGGTCGCGTCTTTCGAAAATCCGTCGCGGAGGCTTCGGATAGCGGATCGTCAGAATGGCGGACATTGCCATCGAAATGAGCGCCGGCTTCTACCGACAGGGAACTATGGACGATGTCGCCTTCGATATGAGCGGTGGCCGCTAAAGTGACCTGCTTGGCGCGAATGCCGCCTTCGACCCGTCCGCGTATGGTGACGGCGTCGCAGGTGATGTCGCCTTTTACGATCGCCTGTTCGCCAACCATCAGGGCGGCGGCCTTGATGTCTCCTTCAAGCTCGCCGTCGAGTTGCACCTCGCCAGAGGCGTTGATATGCCCGCGCATCACAACGTCCGCAGAGATGATCGATGGCACGGAGGCCGACTTCATGGAGCTCGACCTTTTGGATGGAGCGGCGGGAGCCGCCGAGGTGGTCGGCGCATCATTTAAAACGCTTGCCTTAGCGCGATCATCTGCGCCTGGTTTTGGTGTCTTAGCTTTCGAAAACATATCTTCCCGCCTCAATAAACCGTTGTGGGTTTTTCGCTTTGCCCCGGAATAGAATTTCGTAATGGAGATGAGGGCCAGTGCTTCGGCCACTGCTGCCCAGTTCCCCAATTTTATCGTTCAAAGATACTCTTTGCCCTTTTTTGACGACAGAACGGTTAAGGTGCGCATATCGCGTAACGAAACCATTGCCGTGGTCAATCTCAACGACGTTCCCAAACCCTGATCGTACGCCAGAGAATTTCACAACGCCTTTTGCCGTCGCCACAATCGGCGCACGCCAACGGGCTGCAAAATCGAGGCCGTGATGGCTCGCGACCCTGCCGTTGAATGGATCTCTGCGAACACCAAAGCCACTGGTTTTTCGCCGCTCAGCCGTGAGTGGGGAGCCAATAGGCAGCGAGTTTACGATTCTTTGGAGTTGCGACAGCTTTTCAAGCTGAAGGCTTGTGCGATTAGCGTGGCGGAAAAAATCCGTTGAGGCATCGCTTAAATTTGAGGGGTCAACATAGGGCCCGCCCTGCGCCAAGACCGTATTCGTAATTTTCTTCGCCGGCTGGACAGTTTCCGCTTTGACGCCCGTCGTATTGATAATTCTCTCGAGCAGGTCGATCTGGCGGGTTGCGCGATCTTCAAGGGAAGCGAGTAGTAAGACTTGCTCTTCAAAAAGGCCGCCCGCTGCGTATCGCATGCGCCCGAGCGCTTCGCCCGCCGGGCTGTCGGCTGGGGCTGACAAAGCCCCACGTGCGGCGTCGGCGCGAGCTTCCCTCTTTAGGACAGATGAACGGGATTGACGCGGTGTGGCTTCGGCCGGCGCGGTGTCAATCATGATGCGGTTATTGTTCTTCGGTTTCGACCCGTCGGGAAAGCCGGCCTCGGATAGGGCGTCGGACAACCCATCGATGGCGGCGTCAATGCCTGCTTTGCGTTCCACCATGCTCTTGAGCGTTTGATGGCGGCTGGAGATATCCGTCATCGCTTCATCAAACTGTTCCTGCATAATGACGTTGAGGGCGCTCATGTCGTTGATCGCGCGGTAGGATTTCTCCAATCTCCGGGAGAAGAGGTCGCGCTCGACCTGCGCGTCACGCTCTTTGGCGACGATGATTTGTTCTTTAAAAACAACGTTTACAGATGCATAGGCAACCCAAAGCAGGGCGGCGCCAAACACCGTCGCGAGCGCAATTTGGGTGCGCGTCGACATCGAAATGAAGTGCACAACCCCATCGCTACGATGGTAAATCTGCCGTTCTTTAAAAAACTTAGCGATCAGTCGCTTTGTCTTGCCGGATTGGCGGCTCATTTATTTACGCCCCTTAACAACCGCGGTTCACGCGTTATCGCAGCCACACCCTCACAGTATTGCAGCCGAAATTCCTGCTTTCCGCAACTGTTATGTGATGAAATAACCATAGTTTTTTAAAGTTCTGTGAAATGGAAGCGGAAAACCCGCCGGATCGTTCTCGTAATTCGCGAAGCAAGCCCCACGCCACAGTCGATACGGTAAAAACTGTCGATAGGGTAAATATTGGGCGTTAAAAAAAATGCGTTCATAGCGTCCCGTATCGGGACGCCGGTCTCGGCCGCGATGGTTGGTCAGCGCTCATTGTAAAAGCTCAATGGCAGATCGGCTCTTGTTCTGGCTTCCTCGTTAAACGGCGGCTTTAGGGGGCCGTTAAACCGTTCTTTCACCAGGCTCCGAAAAGTATCTTCACCGTTCAGTCCCTTCGCGCGGCAGACCTGAAGAAACCAATGGGCGCCTTTCCGCACATGATCAATTTCCTCGCTGTAGATCACCCGCAAAACATCAGCGCTTTCCCGGTCTCCGGCGGCCTCAAGCTTTTCAATCATGCCGGGCGTGACATCGAGCCCGCGCGCCTCCAGCACCATTGGAGCAATGGCGAGGCGAGCGATAACGGCATCCGACGTGGCTTCGGCCGCCTGCCAGAGCCCGTCATGGGCCGGTAGATCTCCATATTTCCCGCCGAGCCCAGCGAGCCTCTCGCTCAGCATCAGAAAATGGCGCCCTTCATCCCTGGCCACGGCAAGCCAATCCTCGACGAACCCCCGCGCATCAAGGCCGAGCCTGTCAATCTCATCGGCGAACCGCCAGGCCATATCGGCGGCCAGATCGATCGCATTGAGTTCAATATGCGCGACGGCGTGGAGGAGCGCGAAGCGGCCAGCGGCCGTTGTTAAGCGGCGGCGCGGCACGTCGCCAGGGGGCGCCAAAACCGGGTGTTCTGGTCGGTTGGGACGGTCCGGCGGACCAGCAGGATAGGTGTTTCCGGCGTCTGTCGCGAAGCGCCAATGCGCTTTACCCCCGATCTCGCCCCCATCAATCGCGTCGCGCGCCTTCTTTTCCGCCTCGCAGGCGAGAAGGATGTCTCGGCAGAGATCAATATGGGTTTTCTGAGGTTGCGAAGAGGATTTGGGTGTTTGGGGCTCTGTCACGACACCGCCACTCGCCTATTGCTAGGCGAGGTTCCGCACTTCTTCCAGCACCTCATCGACATGGCCGGGTACTCTCACTTTGCGCCATATCTTCTCGATGACGCCTTTCTCATTGATGAGGAATGTACTCCGTTCAATGCCCATATATTTTTTTCCATACATGCTCTTTTCAACCCAGACGCCATATTTCTCAAGGATTTTGCCCTCTTCATCGGCGCCTAGGGTGATCGTGAGATCATGTTTGGATTTGAATTTGTCATGTTTAGCAACGCTGTCTTTTGAAACCCCGACGATCGCAGCCCCGGCCTCTTCAAAAGCCTCTTGCTGTTCGGTGAACCCAATCGCCTGTTTCGTGCATCCCGATGTGTCGTCTTTGGGATAAAAATAGAGAACGAGGGCCTGTCCGGCGAAGTCTTTTAGCGACGTCTTCCCGCCGCCATCCCGTAGCATGGAAAACGCTGGCGCTTTTAATCCCTCACGTAGCTCTTTGGCCATTTTTTAAATCCTCACGCTTATCAATAATCGCGGGTGACTAACGTATTCTACCAACGATTGCTATGGACGCCCGCCTGCGCGCTCGATGCCAACCGTTCGACGCCAAACTTAGGTTGGTTTACGCGCCCTTAGGGCCTACGGACCTGCGGGCAGCTTTTTGGCTAGCGGCCTTGTGAATTTTTGATTTTGAAACTACCACCGACGGCTTGGTAAGTCTCGGATTAACAGGAAAGTGCGGATAGCGCGTGATCAAGCATTTCCTAAGGCTGACGATCTTTACGCTTGAAGCAATCGGCCTCGTTCTGGGCGCTGCTGTCGGCCTTCTTTTCTTTGTGTTTTGGCGCGCGCAGTCCGGGCCGGTGGATCTTGGCTGGCTTGCGCCGGCAATTGAAACCGCCGTCCTGGACGCCACCAATGCTTTTGATGATGGCGATATTCGAGAGATTTCGCTTACTCAAAGTGCAACGGCTGGTCGATATGCTTTATCTGTTCGCGGCCTATCATTGAAAAGAGATGGTGTTGTTGTCGCCAGCGTCGAGCAGACAACATTAACGTTCGCGGCGAAGGATTTCCTGTCTGCGCATTTTGGCCCCGAAGAAATTCGAATTGCGGATGCGTCATTACGGGTTGTTCGGGATGAAGAGCGCCGACTTAATCTAGAGTATGGCGAGTTTGAATCAGGCGAGACTATTCAATCTCCTGCGGCGCCAAGCGGCGGCGCGAATGTTTTTCAAAATTTGACAGGCGGGCCCTATTTTCGTCGCGCGTTCAAAGAGGCCGTACTTGAAAACGCTCGCCTGGAGTTTTTCGATGTGTCCTCGGGGCGCGCTTGGATTGCGCCGAATACCGATGCGAGAATATTTCGTACATCAACAGGTTACGATGCGATTGTCGAGGGCGATATTAATCCAACCAATGCGGCAAGCGATGGCGCGGTATCGCCCAGAGTTTCTGGTAACGCGAGTGGCCGCGAACCTTCTAATTCCGCACGGTTAGAAGCAATGGCGCGCTATAATCTCGAGGCGGACAGAATTGAATCAACCATTGCCCTGGATCGCGCGCCTATCGGCGATATTCTGAACGTCTTCTTGGGGGCGAGCGCTGATGTCCTATCATCGGAGGTGACGGGGCGTGGAGAAATTGCCTTTACGGGTGGGGGGAGACTTCTTTCCTCCAAAATAACAGGCCGTGCAGGCGCTGGTGAAATTCGTCTCGGGCCCCTGCAGACGGCTCTATCCGCGGTTGATATCGACATGGCGTTTGACCCCGCCAGTAACGAATTTAGCCTGATGCAATTTTCGATTCTTTCCGACGACGTATCCGGCTCCTTTTCAGGCAAAGCGTATCTTTCCTATCAAGATTTTTCAGATGAACTGGCCGCCGTCCGGTTCGACTTGTCGGGCGAAGAAATTGTGGTGACGGGGGCGGCCATTGGCGACGCGCCAACAACAGCATCAATCAGCAATTTAAAGACATCGGGCGTTTATTCGACGCAAACGAGCGCCCTCGACCTAAAGGTCGAACAGGTCGGTCTTTTTGACAGTGTTCTGTCTGGCGATCTTCTGTTCGAGCTGCCGCGTGCTGCGCAAGACAATCAACAAGATGACGCCGGAAATGGGCTTGGCGTGACGGCGCGGTTGACCATGTCTGGTGATCTGAGTGCTGATGAGTTGAAAACTGTATGGCCCGAGGCCCTGGCCCGCGCCGCGAGAAATTTTGTGGTCCGCAGCATTCCCGTGGGCCGATTTGGCGATTTGATCGCAGACATAAACATCGCCCGGGGGGCGCTGGCTGGCGGCGGCGGTCTAACCGACGAGATGTTGTCGCTGCGCTTTAAGGCGCAGGGCGCGACCGTTTACTATGCGCCCACCATGGCGCCGGTCGAGAATGTCGTCGGTGAAGGCGTGCTTCGCGGGAACAGTTTTTATTTCACCGCTGACCGGGGCGACGTCCGTGGTGTGAAAGTCGAGAAGGCTAACGTTGAGATCCCTCGATTGAGACCGAAAGGATATCCGTCAGTTTTTGCTTTTACCGCTACGGGCGACGCGGGTGATATCTTGGACATTCTTAATGATCCGCCGTTGCGGGTTTTGCGGGCGACACCGCTGTCGTCGGATCAATTCACCGGCCCGGTTCGCATCGATGCAACAATCACCCGCCCAAATCAATCGCAGGTCTTGGCAGCCGATTACGGGTATTCGGCCAAAGCCAGGTTTAGCGACGTTTCTGTTTACGATTTTCTGAACGAAGCGCCCATCGAAGAAGGGGCGGGTGAGTTGGTTCTAGAAAAAGGGCGCATGAAGGTCACAGGGAATGCTCTGTATGCTGGGGCAAATTTTGACTTCGATTGGGCGCAGAAATTCTCAGGGAAGGGCGACCGAACAAACGTAAATGTTTCTGGGGTCGCGAACGCGGCGATGGCCGACGTGCTGGGGGCGCAGACCCGACAATTCCTCCGCGGCGAGGTGCCGTTCACCGCCACGGTCGCCGGTAACTTAAGCGGACCGCGTTTATTCACTGTTGAGGCCGATTTGTCGGACACCGATGTGGCGGTCTCCCTGTTAAATTGGCGCAAACCCACGGGCGTGCCCGCGCGAGGCGGTTTGTCTTTTGATCGCTCGGATCCCGATAACGTCACATATGATCTATCCATCAATGGGGAAGGCGTTCGCGTCGTTGGCGGTGCGATTATTGATGGTGATGGTGTTTTAACCGCCGCAAATTTTTCGGATTTTTTCTTGGATGGGGCGGCGGATTTAAGCTTGAATTTCGAGCGTAACGCCGACGATGCGCCAGTGGTGACCGTCACAGGGCGGCATTTGTCGCTTGCCCCTTTATTTGAGACTATTTTCCGGCCACGGGAGGAAGTAAGTGACGGTCGCGATACTCAATCTACCCCTTGGTCTCGGTTCCTTGAGGGGCTGACGGCCGTTGGCCGGCTGGATAAATTGACGTTGAGGCGCGATGTCTTCTTAGGGGACGCAGCATTAGATTTGCGTCATGGTACGGATCGCCTAGACAGTCTCGATTTTGTCTCCCTCGATGGTCATGGGCATCCGCTCTCTGTCTCTCTTAATCGGACTGGTTCAGATGGCGCCCGCCAACAAAATATCATTGCGCGTACGGATGATATAGGTGCGCTCCTCTCTGGGGTTTTTGGCATTACGTCTATCGAAGGCGGCCAAGGCGTCATTGAACTTGATTTCTCAAACGCCGCTGCGGCCATTGGGCGTGACGACGCGCCCCATGAAAACGCCGCCTTGCGCTCGGCGCTGACGGCGGTCGGCCAATTAGAGGCGCGCAATATTCGACTTGTCGGGGCGCCGCTTTTGGCGCGGGTTTTTGCCGCTGGATCGTTAACGGGGCTCGTTGATTTGCTCAACGGCGACGGCATTGAAATCAGCCAAGCCTTTGCCGGCTTTGCGATTGACGGCTCCACAATCAATCTAAAGGACGCGCGGGCGGCGGGGCCGTCGGTCGGCGTCACAGGGAAAGGGACCTTCCAATTGGGCGGCGGTTCGGCGGTGCGTTTGAACGGCGCCGTTGCGCCAGCCTATCAATTGAATTCGTTTCTGGGTCGCGCGCCCCTTATCGGTGATTTATTCGTCAACCGCACCGGGGAAGGCGTCTTTGCGTTGTCGTATGATATCACCGGCGACGCCAAGGAACCGGTCGTGGCGGTCAACCCGTTTTCTGCGCTCACGCCAGGGCTTTTACGACGGATGTTTGAGCCGCCAGAAAATACAAGCGGCCCGGCGACAGACCCGCAATCCGATGAAATCAGCAATCCGCCTAACGACGAGTAAAGAGCGATCTAATGCGACAAGCGCAGGCAAGGATTGAGCCTTGCCGCGTTGCCCTTTGATTACTGTACTTTCACCTGGGCGTGTTTCTTCTTACCGATCGACAGTTTGATCACCCCGTCTTGCAGGTCATCGATGGTGAGGGGACGTTCTTCCGTCAACGGTGCATCATTTATTTTCATCGCGCCCGCTTTGATATGTCTTCGGCCCTCGCCATTGGATGCGATGAGTCCGCTTTCGTGAAACGCATCGAGGAGCGATGCGCCGCCTTCAAGGGCTTCCTTGGTTCGGTTGATGGTGGGAAGGCTTTTACCAAGGGCGCCTTCTTCGAAGGTTTTGCGTGCTGTCTCCGCTGATTTTTCAGCTTCGTCGCGCCCATGGAGGAGGGCTGTCGCCTCCGTCGCGAGGATTTTCTTGGCCTCGTTCACTTCTGCTCCCCCAAGGGCGCCAAGGCGGCGCACTTCGTCCATGGGCAGGGTCGTGAACCGGGCGAGCAGGGTTTCAATATCGGCGTCGTCAACATTGCGCCAATATTGCCAGTAGTCATAAGGGCTAAACTCATCGGCGTTAAGCCATACGGCGCCGCCTTCGGTCTTGCCCATCTTCTTGCCAGCGGCGGTCGTTAATAGGGGTGTTGTCAGCCCGAAAACCTCGACGCTATCCTTGCGCCGGCATAACTCAACGCCATTGACAATATTGCCCCATTGATCGGATCCGCCAAGTTGCAGCCGACAGTCGAAGCGGCGCTTCAACTCCAAAAAATCATAGGCCTGCATCAACATGTAGTTGAATTCTAGAAACGTCATCGGGCTTTCGCGCTCTAGCCGCAACTTGACGCTGTCAAAAGTCAGCATACGGTTTATGGTGAACGCCGTCCCGCAATCACGAAGAAACTCAACATAACCAAGCGCTGACAGCCATTCATCATTGTTGGCCATAATGGCGTCGGTTGGCCCGTCGCCGAAAGTCAGGAATTTGGAGAAGACCGACTTAATCGAGGCGATATTGGCGTTGATGGCGTCGTCATCAAGGAGTTTGCGTTGTTCATCCTTACCCGTTGGGTCGCCGACTTTTGTCGTCCCGCCGCCCATGAGAACAATCGGGCGGTGCCCAGTCGCCTGGAGCCAATGGAGGAGCATGATCTGAATCAGGCTGCCGGCGTGCAATGACCGGGCGGTCGCGTCAAAGCCGATATACCCCGTGATGATCTCTTTCGCGGCGAGGGTGTCCAGCGTTTCGTTCTGGGTGCCTTGGTGAATAAAGCCGCGTTCATCGAGAACGGCGAGGAGGTCGGATTTAAAGCGGGTCACGAGGTTTGTCCTGGGGCGCGGCGCACTGTCCGCATTGGTTGTATAAATGTGGTCTGAACGGGCTTGTTAAACAGAAGCGGGGCCAAAACGCCACCTTTACCTTTCAAAGGTAATGGTCGTTCGGAATGAACCGTCTTAGGATTCACCTTATTTTTGATGAAACACGGCGGGGAAACAAGGAAACGGCATGGGCAAATATACCGCGATCGGTCTGATGAGCGGCACATCGCTTGATGGCGTCGACGCCGCGCTTCTCGAAACGGATGGGGAGACGGAGATTACCTTCGGCCCCGCACATCACCGCCCCTTTAGCCGCGCCGACAAGGTCTGGGTTCAGCGAGCCGTTAAGGCCGCGTTAGAAGGGCGCGACGGCGCGGAGGACATCAAGAGCGCGGCGGCCGCCGTTACCAAAGCCCATATCGCGGCGGTGGAAGAGCTGCTTAGCGCTCACGAGATCGATCGGGCGACGATCGACGTTATTGGTTTTCACGGACAAACCATCCTTCATCGTCCTGCGCGAAGTAACGACTCCGTTGGCCGCACCTGGCAGATTGGCGATGCGGCGGAAATGGCTGAGGCCCTAGGGGTCGATGTGGTCGCGGATTTCCGCACGGCCGATGTTGAGGCCGGCGGGGAAGGGGCGCCGCTCGCCCCGATTTACCACGCCGCCCTGGCGCGGGATCATGCCCATCGCGCTGGCGTGTCGGCCCCCATCGCCGTCTTGAATTTGGGCGGTGTGGCGAACGTGTCTTTTGTGCCGTTAAACGCGAAAAACATCGATCTCGTGGCGTTTGATTGCGGGCCGGGCAACGGTCTCATCGATCAATGGATGGATGAGAAAACTGGTGAACCCATCGATCGGGATGGGCGCGCCGCCCGGGCCGGGGTCGTCCATGAAGACATCTTAAGAATGATGCTGCTCAACCCGTTTTTGCGACGCTCTCCCCCGAAATCTCTCGATCGCTATGATTTCAAGCTTGATCCGGTGAAAGGTCTCCCGCTGATCGATGGGGCGGCGACGTTGACGGCGTTTACCGCCCATTGTGTCGCGGCGGGCGCAAAGCAGCTCCCGACGCCGCCGGCGATGTGGATTGTGGTTGGCGGTGGTCGCCGCAACCCGGTTCTGATGGAGATGTTGGGGGAGGTTCTCGATGCGCCGGTTTACCCGGCGGAGGAAGCGGGATGGCGCGGCGATGATCTTGAGGCTGAGTGCTTTGCGTATCTCGCCGTGCGGATGTTGCGGCAATTGCCGATCAGTTTTCCCAAAACAACCCGGGCGCCAAGCCCGCTGACGGGTGGGGTGCTATTCCAAGCGCCAAAATCGGCGCCGTTAAGACGATCCACTTGATGCCTTCAGATTTGGTGAATTTAGAGAAAGGCGGCCCGGCGCGCGAGGGCCGCCTCTCAAGCTACAATCGCTACTGAGCGCTCGCTTTCAGCGCATCAAATTCAACAAGCGATAGTTCACCGGAGCTATCGGCGTCAGCGGCGGCGAATGCTTCGGCGGTCAGCTCCGAATGGACGCTCGATACTTCGCTGAACGAAAGCCCGCCGGAACCATCAACGTCCATTTCCGCGAACGTCGCGCCATCTCCAAGGGCAAGCGTCGACGTCGTCTCCGTGACAAGGGACGGTGTTACGTAAGTTTCTGCATCATCGCTTGTGGTGGCGTCGGCGCAGGCGGCGGTCGTCATAAGCGCAAAGGCAGCGGCGGTAAGGGTAAATTGGTGAGTCATGGTTTTGTCCTTTCAAGAATGATCTCGCCAGCCACGATGTTAGACACCCTCAAGGAGGAGGCGTGACGCCGTGACCGGTGATTAAACAGCCAGCATACGGATTTGTGGGATGTTTGCTCGCTGTCATGAAGATAGTGGGGGTGACGGATGCTTTTTCCTAATAAAAGACGTGTAAGGATTTTTAATTTTTAATATTAATATTGTGACATTAAATCTAGGACATGATTTTGTGGCGCTGCTGTAGCCAATTGCGCGGAAAATTCTAGCGGCGGAACGATTTTTTCGAGAGTTGATTATCGTTTCTTTCTTGGCCGACTATAGGTCGGCGCATAGAAAGAGGGATCTTTCTTTTTTACCCAGCTGACGAATTTGGCGATGTCTGGATGCTCCTTTAGGAGATCAATTGTGTTGTAGCGCCGCGCCAACTCGCTTTCGCTGCAATGGCGGTGGATGGCGCGGTGACAAATATGATGCAGCAGCACACGCGGCCCTTTGGCGCCGCCCTTTAGTTTGGGAGTTAGGTGGTGGACGCTTTGTTTTGCGGTTTTCGGAATCGGCCGGTCGCATAACGGACAGATTGGCGCTTCGTCATCGTCTGACTCAAGCGCTCTCTTCGGCGTTGCTTCCATGGGCGGTGGTTTTTCGGCCATGGATAAGGGGACTAATTACTTTCTGTGGCGGCGTAAATTGCCTTGGCGGCGAGTGTTCCTCTGACCAGTGAGAGGCTTAAGCAATGACCGGTTGTCGGCGGCGATACCGGACACGCGCATCTGATGGCGTCTTCGGTTTCGTATGATAAGCTACACTGGCGCTATCGCCCTCCAGGAGAATCTGAGATGGATCGCAGAACAGCCCTCAATCTCGCCTTGGGTGGATTAACAGCCACAATGACCCCGTGGCCGGCGTCGGCTAATGGCGATCGACATCTAAGAGGTAACCTCAGGACAAATTGGAGCCGGGATCCCTATTCGTTTGGATCCTACTCCTACTCCTACTTCGCGAAAGGCGCGGGGCGCAAAGAAATCCGCCGGCTTGAAGCGCCCATTGGCGGCCGGGTTTTCTTTGCCGGGGAGGCCGTTCATCCAAAACGCAACAGTACTGTTCATGCGGCCCATGAATCGGGAAACCGCACCGCACAAAGAGTGTTGAAGGAAAGACCATCCACCGCGGCGGTTATTGGGGCCGGCATGAGTGGGTTGACCGCCGCGAAAAAGCTCGCGGATGCGGGCGTTGACGTCACGGTTTTTGAAGCCCGGGATCGGATCGGCGGGCGAGTATGGACGAATGACAGCCTCGGCCCGGCCCTCGATCTTGGCGCTAGTTGGATCCATGGCGTGGAGGGCAATCCCCTTGTCGCGCTTTCGGATGCCGTGGGGCAAACCCGCCTGGCGACGGGGGATAAATTTGTTATTCGCGGGCGAGGCGGGGCGGTTTTGACAGACCAATCGGCGCCCGATTGGTTGGAGACCGTCGCGGGGGTGCAACACACGATCGGCGCCGATGCTGATCAAATCAACAATATAGCCTATTGGTTTGTGGATGATTACAGCGGCGGAGACGTCAAATTTCTGGACGGGTACGGCGGAATATTCCAAGCGTTGACGGGCGATTATCGCGTTCAGCTCTCAACCGTGGTCAAGCAAATTGACTATGATGATAACGGGGCGTCGGTGCGTATTGCAGGCGATCAACGCGAAAATTTTGACGCTGTCATTGTGACATTGCCACTGGGCGTGTTGAAGGCTGGCGGCGTTCAGTTCAACCCGCCTTTACCCGAGCATAAAAGAAACGCCATCAAAAAGATCGGGATGGGGACGTTAGACAAAGTCTATTTACTGTTCGATCAACCTTTCTGGGACGCGGACGCGACCTGGATTTTGACACCAGAAAATGATCTTTCTCCGGGGCGGTTCAATCAATGGCTGAATCTCCACCGTTATATTGGCGAGCCGGTCATTATGGCGTTAAACGGCGGCACGCCAGCGTTGGATCTTGCGGCGCTGTCCGATGACGCCGTGGTTGAACAAGCGCTTCAAACTTTGGCGCTTGCCTATCCGGCGCCGTGATTTATGGCGGCGCGTGCTGATCCAGAATAAGAACGAAGAAAAAACAGGACGCTGGAGATCGAACCAGATTAGAAGATTCCTCACCGGAAGCGCTAATGGGTTTGTCTCCAACCAAATGGCCTGATAAGGCGACTATCGGCTTTTCGTTCCAAGGGGCTCTCGCCACATTCATGACGCTTCGGACCAATCACTCGCCGCATCGATTTTGCGTTGCGCCTATGCTCGACGGCACAGACCGTCACTGCCGATATTTTCACCGGTTGTTGTCGACCCATGCGCGGCTGTACACCGAGATGATCGTGGCCGAGGCCGTTATCCATGGTGATCGCGAGCGGTTTTTGGGGTTTGATGGGGCGGAACACCCGGTGGCGTTCCAACTCGGCGGGAGCAACCCGCGGACCCTCGCAAAAGCGGCGCGCCTCGTGGCGGCTGCTGGCTATGATGAGATAAACCTCAATGTGGGCTGCCCCTCGGACCGCGTTCAATCAGGTGCGTTTGGCGCATGCCTGATGAAAACGCCGGGTCTCGTGGCGGATTGCATCGCGGCGATGGGTGAGGTCGTCGATATTCCGGTGACGGTGAAATGCCGTATCGGCGTTGATGATCAGGACCCGACGGAAAGCCTGTTCTCATTTGTTGAGCATGTCGCCGCTGCTGGCTGCGAAGTTTTTATCGTCCATGCCCGTAAGGCCTGGTTGCAAGGATTATCGCCAAAAGAAAACCGCGACATTCCCCCCCTCGATTACGACCTGGTACGCCGGTTGAAGGCTGCCCGGCCGGACCTGTCGATTATCCTAAACGGCGGTATTCACACGGTGGACATGGCCCATGATCTGTTGACTGATTTTGACGGTGTTATGTTGGGGCGCGCGCCCTATAGCGACCCTTATCTCTTAGCGGCGGTCGATGGACATTTGTTCGGCGATGACGCCGCGCCATCCAATCGAGAAGAGGTCGTTGCCGCGATGGATCAATATGTGGGCCGCATGGCCCCGCGCGGCGTGAAGCCTCACCACGTTGTGCGCCACATGTTGGGGTTATTTCACGGCCGGCCCGGCGCGAGGTTTTGGCGGCGCGCCCTTTCCGAAAAAGGAACCGCAACGCCGGCGAATATTCTTCAGTATGCGCTGGACCAGATGGCCCAAAACGCGGCGCTCCCTCACTTGGAAAGCGCCTGACCCGTGATGGAATATGCAAGTCTAATTTTTCTGCTCGCGATCGCGGGGCTCGCTTCGGGGCTTGCGGGTGGGTTGTTCGGCATTGGCGGCGGCCTCATTAGTGTCCCCGCTCTCTATTTCGTCTTTCAGGCGGTTGGCGTTGATCCGGCCGCGAGTTTGAAGACGGCGATTGGCTCATCTCTCGCGGTTATCATTGTCACCTCCTGGCGGGCGCTAAAGGCTCATCGTGCGGCCGGGCATGTCGATAGTGCGATGCTGCGCCTTTGGTCGCCTTGGCTTGCGGGTGGGGCGGCGTTGGGCGGGCTTTTATCCCGTTGGGCGCCGGTGGAGGTGCTGGGCGTTATTTTTGCGCTTGGCGCCTTGGGCATTGGTATCAAAAGGATGCTTGCGCGTGATGAAGACGGCGCAGAGCCTAAAGAAGAGAAGAACAATATTAATCTGACGGCGCCCCATTTATACGCCCCAATCGGGTTCGGCTCAGGGCTTTTTTGCGCCTTGATGGGCATCGGCGGCGGTGTCGTTGGGGGGATGGCGATGACGATGGCGGGGCGTTCCGTTCACCAATCGATTGCCACAGCGTCTGGTATTGGCATGGCTGTCGCGGCGCCGGGGGCGATTGGGTTTTACATCTCCGGTCTTAACGTCGCGGCGACACCGCCTTTTTCAGCCGGATACATTAACGTTCCCGCTTTTGTGGTGATGGCGGTGGCCTCTGCGACCGTGGCGCCCTGGGGCGCCCGCCTCGCCCATCAGTTATCCGGGACGCTACTTTCGCGACTATTCGGCGTTTATGCAGTATGCGCGGCGTTCCTGGTGCTGCGAGATCTTATCTTAGGATAAGGTATGATAAAAAGCATTTATGCGGCGGTCCAGAAACTTCTGTATCCGATCAGCGCGCCTATTGAATGCGTTCGACGGTCCACCCTTTTTCGCGCATCATATTGATGACGCTTTCCGGGCCGACCAAGTGACCGGCGCCAACGGCGACAAAATAGTCGCCTTCCTCCGTGCCGCCATTGTTAAGCCAATCGATGAGCTGCACCGCCCAGTTTTTATTCCGTTCGACAATGAGCGTATTGTAGGAGGTCGGCGCGTCGTCACGCATCGGGGCAATGATGGTTTCTTCGATCCCGGCCAAATCACCCGTGCGCCAAACCTCTACCATTTTTTGGCTGTATGCTTTCAGGTCTTTCAGTTGCTCCATGGAGATATCGAAGTTCGCCAACATTTCCGGCCCGTCGAGACTGGCAAGCGCCCGGATTTGGAATTCAACGCTTTCGAGGTACGCAAAGGCGTCTTCTTCTTGCGTTGCTTGTCCCTTTACCACCGTCTCCACGCCATTTGCCGGGTCAAACCCTTCTTTGACAAGACCGGCGAGTGAGAGCTGCAAGAAACCGAACCAGGGACGCGCGGTTTCGAGCATGGAAGGCGGGATGCCGTATCCTTCCGCCACGTTGGAAAGTTGAGCGAAACGTTCCGGTCCAAGAGTATCAGATAGGGTGACGCCAGGCGGGTTTTGCCCAAGCTCCTGCATCAGCCCCGCGAGTTTGGCAAGGGCCTCTGGATTGTCGGTATCCACCTCGGTCACGGTTGTCTCTGTGCGCGCCATGGCGTCATCAAACGTGGTCGTGCGCCAGGCGACATTGTCTGGGAGAATATGGAATGTCCCAAACAGAATGATTTCTGTATCCTCATCAGCAACCCGCCACATCGCAGGGGCGCCTTCTTCAATCTTGGCTGAACCCTCGTCAATGACGGTGGCGGCCACCGGCGCGTTAGGCGCAGCCGAGGCGAAAAAATTCAACGTGAGAGCAGCAAGAAAAGCCGTGACCGAGATAGAGAGTTTTTGCATTGACTTGTCCTTACGTTTTCGGATCGGCTGATCCATTGACTTGTTCAGAACGATACTTGGTATACTGATCTATAAAACACTTCGAATATGTATTGTATGCTGATCTATGATCTTAAGTTCTGGCTTCTACTCGGCCTGTCCTAGCATCGATTCTCGGTTTCGGCTCGACCTGAAGCGGCATGCGGGCCACAGCATCCGGGATAAAGGCACATATGGGGGCACTATAATGTATTGCCAATCTTCATCAATGAAAAATCAACTCTATCCTAGGCCTAAGAGCTCGAGCGATTTTAGAGCCGAACGCCTTACAAGGGCGAACATGTTTGTTTTACTTGCGTCAACGCTCGGCGCTGGCATGTCGCGCGCTTCGACCACCCTAAAAATATGTGCTCGAGAGCGTAGGGGCTTAATCCGAATAGAATGACTTTCGCCCGTATCAGGCCAGGGACGTCAGATTTTCTGGTTATATTCCCCGACTTGCGGGTGTTGGCGCAGAACTGCATCCAACTCGTCAAACATGGCTTTCATGTTTTCTTTCGATGTTGGGCTTTCCACGACAACGACGAGTTCTGGCTTATTAGATGAGGCGCGCACAAGACCCCAAGTGCCGTCTTCAGCGGTGATGCGTACGCCGTTCACCGTCACGACATCGCGGATTTTTTGACCGATAATCTCCCCGCCAGCGTCGGCGCGGGATTTAATCTCGGCGACGACTTTGTCCACGACGCCGTATTTTTCTTCATCGGCGCATTTAGGCGACATGGTCGGTGATGAAAATGTGAGAGGTAGGGACTTTCTGAGGTCAGAGAGTTTTTTATCGGGGTTCCTGTCCAACATCTGCAGGAGCGCGATGGCGGCGACAAGGCCATCATCATAACCACGGCCGATCGGGTTATTGAAAAAGAAATGGCCCGATTTCTCGAAACCCGCCAGGGCGCCCATCTCGTGGTTCTTCCGTTTGATGTAGGAGTGACCGGTCTTCCAATAGGTCGTCTCGGCTTTGTTTTCCTGTAAGACCGGGTCGGTCATAAAGAGGCCGGTGGATTTTACGTCCACCACAAACTGCGCGCCCGGGTGGAGCGACGACAGGTCACGGGCGAGGAGAACGCCGATTTTATCCGCGAAGATTTCCTCGCCTTCATCATCGACAACCCCGCATCGATCACCGTCGCCGTCAAAGCCAAGCGCAACATCGGCGCCATGTTCTTTGATGGCGTCCTGCATGGCGTGAAGCATGTTCAGGTCTTCTGGGTTCGGATTATACCTTGGGAAAGTGTGGTCGAGCTCGGCGTCCATCGGGATAACATCGAGGCCTAGTTTTTCCAGCGTCTCTGGGGCGAACGCGCCGGCTGTGCCGTTACCGCAAGCGGCGATGACTTTCATTTTTCGTGAAAACGAAACGCCCTCCACAAGATCGGCGATATATCGCTCGCGCAACCCCTCGACGGGCTTGTACGCGCCGCCGGTCGCGGTTTCGAGGGCGCCGGTCAACACGATTTCTTTCAGGCGGCCCATTTCGTCCGGCCCGAAGGTGAGGGGGCGTTCAGCGCCCATCTTCACGCCGGTCCATCCGTTTTCGTTGTGGCTCGCCGTCACCATAGCGACGCAGGGAATATCGAGATCGAATTGCGCGAAGTACGCAACCGGCGACAAAGCGAGGCCGATATCGTTCACTTCGATGCCCGCCGTCATCAAGCCGACGGTCAAGGCCTGTTTGATGGAAAGCGAGTATCCCCGGAAATCATGGCCAACGACGATACGGGGCTCCTTACCCAATTCGCGGATCAGCGTGCCAAGGCCCTGTCCTAAGGCTTGAATGCCGAGGAGATTGATTTCAGGCCCGAATAGCCAACGCGCATCGTATTCGCGGAAGCCCGTTGGCTTGACCAACGGCGTCGTTTCATAGGCGAAGGTGTTGGGGGTGATATCGGCGCGGGGCGTCGGCAGCATGACGGTCAACTCCTAAACAGGCCCGTTAGTGGGCGCTTTATGGATCATTGGGGCGGAGATTAGCGGCGCCCGTTCGTTTCGCAACAAGGCCGTTCAGACCTTACACACCCATTTGTCTAAGCGAGGATGGGTGACAAATTCGTGAACCCTCGCCATAGTTCGTTAACAAATGACGAGACCCGCCCAAATAGCGGGGGCGATTAGCAGGGCGGACATTGAGCGGTATGGATTGGGCGAGTTTTACGTCGGATATAGGCTTGCGTGGTCAAAGCGCCCTTGGTCTCGTCGGGTTTGTCGCGATTGCTTGGTTGTTTTCGACGCGAAAATCACGTTTCCCGGTGATGACCGCGTTGTGGACAATTTTTCTTCAACTGGGCATCGCGGTTCTTTTTCTTTACCAGCCGCAAATGCGCGCTGGACTTTCCTCCTTGAAATCAGGCGTAGAGGCGCTGCAAGCCGCGACCTTGGTGGCGACGAGTTTTGTGTTCGGCTTTCTGGGCGGCGGCGAGGCGCCTTTTGAGGTGACGAACCAGGGGGCGATGTTCTCCTTCGCGTTTCAGGCGTTGCCGTTGATCATTTTTATCTCAGGGTTATCAGCCTTACTTTGGCATTGGCGGATTTTGAAATGGTTTGTACGCGGCCTAGCGTTTTTGTTGGAACGGGGTTTTCGCGTCGGCGGCGCGGTGGCGTTATCCTCTGCGGCCAACACTCTGCTGGGGCAGACGGAGGCGCCGTTACTCATCAAGCCCTATCTTAATAAAGTCAGCAAATCAGAGCTGTTCGTCGTAATCACGGGCGGGTTCGCCACCGTCGCAGGCTCCGTGATGGCGCTTTATGCGATTATCCTCAATCCCATCGATCCATCGGTTTTGGGTCATATTATTGTGGCGTCGATCATTTCGGTGCCGGCCGCCATTTTGATGGCTCAAGTGATGATCCCGATGGAAAAGGGCGCTGTGCCGACGCCCGCCGGGGCGGCGGATGATTTCAGCTATGCCAGTTCCATGGACGCGTTTATGCGCGGCGTTACCGATGGTCTTCAATTGTACTTGAATATCATCGCGTCGTTGATCGCGTTCACGGCGTTCGCCGCGTTAGTGGATATCATCTTGTCGGCCGGGCCGGATATCGCGGGCGGTCCGTTGACGTTAGAGCGTATTTTAGGCGCCGTCTTCGCGCCGTTCATGTGGCTCGCGGGCATTCCCTGGGAAGAAGCCTTCAAAGCAGGCGGATTGATGGGCGTCAAAACAGCGGTCAATGAAGTGGTGGCGTATTCACGCCTCGCCGGCGCCCCTGAAGGAGCGTTTACGGAGCGCACCCAATTGATCCTCGTTTACGCCATGTGTGGTTTTGCCAATTTTGCAAGCCTTGGGATTGTTATCGGTGGCTTGACGGGTCTTGCGCCAGAGCGGCGCCATGATGTGATCGACCTGGCGCCGCGCGCGCTCGTCGCTGGCACGCTTGCGACGCTGATGACCGGGGCGGTGATCGGCGTCGTTTGGAGCGGGTAGCGCGTGATGACGGCTCGCCATGGTTGATACGGACGGCGCTGTTCGGTTGGAGGAACTGCTGAAGCAGATCCGCTGCTGTCGTCACTGTGCCGACGAGGTTGAAAACCCGCTTCCCCATGAACCGCGACCCGTTTTGCAACTCTCTTCAACGGCGCGCGTCGCGGTGTTTGGCCAGGCGCCCGGCACGCGGGTGCACGAGAGCGGCCGGCCCTTTACCGATCCCTCTGGGGATCGTCTGCGCGATTGGCTGCAGATGGATGAGAGCGTTTTTTATGACGCTGCAAAAATGGCGATTGTCCCGATGGGATTTTGCTTCCCTGGCCTTGATGCGAAGGGCGCGGACAAACCGCCCCGCAAAGAGTGCGCACGTTTATGGCGCCCGCCCCTTGGCCCGTTTCTAGAGAACATTGAGGTCGTCATTCTCGTCGGGCGTTACGCCCAAAAATGGCATTTAGCGGAGAACGCCAAGAAAACCCTGACAGAGACTGTCGCCCATTGGCGCGATTATGCGCCGCGCTTCTTCCCGACGCCTCACCCGTCTTGGCGCAATAACGCTTGGCTAAAGAAAAACCCGTGGTTTGAGACGGAGCTCCTGCCGGTTCTCCGCGAGAAGGTCAAGAAAGCGTTGGTTTAGGCGACGACCTCATCCATCAGACTTTTAGATCGCCGTTCGCCCGCCAATCGCGCATCACCAGTCGCTCTGCGATACCGGTATATTCTGGCGAGGCGGCGTGAAGAATAAGCGGCGCAATTTCGTAAGGTGGGGGCAGGGTCGATGGGTCCTCGCCTGGCATGGCGGCGGCGCGCATGGCGGTGCGCATTGCGCCGGGGTCGATGATGGCGACGCGGTGGGGGGTGTTCCGCCATTCTTCCGCCTGCGTCTTAAATAACATTTCAAGAGCGGCTTTTGATGCCGCATAAGCGCCCCAAAAAGCGCGTGCTTTTTCGCCGCCCACTCTTGACGTCAAAGCGATGACCCGGGCGGCGTCGCTCGCGCGCAGCAGAGGGTCAAGGGATTTTAAAAGGTGAAAGTTCGCATCAACATTGACCGCAAACACTTGCCGCCAGGTTTTCTCTTCAATGTCGCTGATGGGTGATAAATCCCCAAGGGCCCCAGCATTTGCAACGAGGATATCAATTTTTTGAAACCGCTCGGCAAGCGCAGGGGCGAGCGCATCCAACGCCGCCGCATCGGTTAAATCCGCTGGGATCAGGGTCGCGGCGCCATCGGTTTTTGCGATCTCGTCATCCAGCTCCTCAAGACCGCCGGCGGTGCGGGCAAGGGCGACAACATGAGCGCCGGACTTTGCGAGGGTGAGCGCCGCAGCATAGCCGATACCCCGTGAGGCGCCGGTTACCAATGCCAATTTACCACGCAAATCAGGCGTTGAAGGGCCAACCGATGGTGTTGCAGAGGCGTCGCCAGACATGGGTCGGCTCCTTCCGATCATCTTCATTCAGGGGCAATGTCGTTGAGGCGGCAAGGCGTCTCATTCGTCAGGCAGGGGAATAAACTCTTCTTCGCCCGGCGGCAAGGCGAAGAGGCCCTGGCGGTCTTCTTGGAACCCGCTTTGGGTCGCTTGGCGCCAATCGTCTTTCGCCTCGTCAATGAGTTCTTGCCGCGTGGCCACAAGGTTCCACCAAATCAAGCGCTCTCCTAACGGTGCGCCGCCAAGAAGCATAGCGGTGACGGGCGTTGTCGCCTTCAAAGTGGGATTTGCGCCCGATCGAAACACGATCAACCGTCCCGGGTCATACCCGACGCCATCAACGTCCAGAACGCCATCGACGATGTAGATCGCGCGGTCTTCATAGGTTGTCGGGATCGGGATGGCGCCGCCGGCGGGGGCGTTCACCGCAAGGTAAAACATCGGGGAGAATGTCTTAACCGGGGATGCTTCCCCGAAAGCGTCGCCCGCAATGAGCCGCATACGGACGCCGTCTTCGTCAATCTCGGGTAATGTCGCCTTTGGGTGGTGATGGAACGCGGGCGCAGTCGTTTCGTCGGCTTCCGGCAGGGCAATCCAGCTTTGCAATCCGTGAATTTTTTGACCGCTCGCTTTGGTCGCCTCTTCGGTGCGTTCGGAATGAACAATGCCGCGCCCCGCCGTCATCCAGTTGACATCCCCTGGCTTGATGATCTGATCAAAGCCTAAGTTATCTCGATGCTGAATTTCGCCATCCATAAGATAGGTCACGGTGGCTAATCCGATGTGGGGGTGGGGCCTCACATCGATGCCCGATTCATGAGGTGGGAAAACCGCTGGCCCCATCTCGTCGAGAAAAATGAAGGGACCAACCATCCGGCGCTTGGCGTAGGGCAAGATGCGCCCGACGGAAAATCCGCCGAGATCTCGTTTCCGGGGTTCGATGATGATGTCGATTGATGAGGTCATAAAATTTGGGCGTTGTTTCGTTAAAATCATCTGATGCAGGGATCAACAAAAAACCGGAACGTCAAGGAGGCCCTTTTTTTGATTGACCCCACAGGGCCTTAGGCGGCCTCCACTAATCGGCGGGTCATATCGCGCATGTCATGTTCTGCCTGGAGCAGACCATCTTCATCTTCTAGGCCTAGCCCGATAAGATGTCTGACACCTTCTTCCAGGCTGGAAATTTGAAGCACAACGCGGCGGGCCGCGTCTTGCGTCAGCGTGGGGTTTGCCGCCTGCACTAGGGCATAAATTAATCGTCCTACTGAATAGTACGCGCGCCGCACGATAGCCTTTACTTTTTCATCGGCGGCGACATAGCCCCACAATTGGAAAAAGAACGCTTGTTCTTCGCGGGCATTGCGAATGTGATAGACAATAATTTCCAAAAGCGCGTCCAAGGGGGAATGGCGAAACGCGTCCAAAAGTTTCAAATGTTCCCCAACATACTCTGCAAGGGATTCCTGCAACATGGCGTGCAGCAAGCTCTGCTTAGATTTGAAATAATAGCTCAAATTTCCGCGGCCCACGCCGGCGCGTATGGCGACTTTTTGCAGGCTAAGGCCCGCATGGCCGTCCTCCACAAACACATCGCGTGTGGCTTTTAATATCTCAACCTTGGTTTTGGCGCCTTTTGCTGAAAGTCCCGCCGACATGTTTTGGCTCGGGCGTTCTGCGATGATCGCCTTAAATTTTCTTCTAGCGAGATCGATCGCCTGTTGATGAGAACTCATTTCACTCCCCGCTTTGTAAGTCGATCTTAAATGCAAACGTGATTTTATCACAAGATCGGAAAACAGCTATTGACGTGTCGCCTGAATTGTTGTGAACCACTCGCCTTGTTTTTGACGTTTGACCCATTTTCGCGAGCAATTTCCATTTTAGTTGCCTCTATCGTTGAATGTAGCGTTTACGATTCGTCCTGTCAGTGTTGACATTGAGGACGTTCAAGACCTGACCGTGCGGCTCGTCTCCCCCAAGCTGGCGCGTGAAGGAGGGGCCGTGACATTTTTTGTCGCGGCCCCATCAATACCGACAGGTCAACCGCGCTTTCACTAAATACAAAGCAGAGAGCCTCGCCTTAGGCGGTGTAGGATTGTGCTATAGGCGTCGCTACAAGGTTTTCTGGGTATTCTCTTCTTGTGATGGAAGGAACTGAGTTGGCGCTGAGCGCGCCGCCAACCAATCGTCAACATCGCTCAAAGCGCGCCCCGCCATAAGTTTTTTTCTGGCGACGGTTTTAGCTTTGCCTCGTAGGCGGGCGCCGTTGGCATCAGTTTTTGGCGTTGGCATTTGAGGCAAAAGGCCGAAGTTGATGTTCATCGGTTGGAAGGCGCCCGCAGCGCCGGCGCCCTCAGATAAGTGCCCGCCAGTAATATGAGTAAGAAGCGCGCCAAGGGCCGTCGTCGCGGGTGGGGCCGTAACGACTTCTCTTAGCGCGTCGGCGGCCGCGAAGCGGCCCGCCAAGAGACCAATGGCGGCGCTCTCAACGTATCCTTCAACGCCGGTGATTTGGCCGGCGAAACGCAGCGCCGGACGGGCCTTCAAGCGCAAGGCCTCATCAAGCAGCTTTGGCGAGTTAATGAAGGTATTGCGATGCAGGCCGCCAAGTCGTGGGAAGGTTGCGTTTTCCAACCCGGGGATCATTCGGAAGACTTCCGTTTGCGCGCCATAGCGGAGTTTTGTCTGAAACCCGACCATATTATAAAGCGTACCAAGAGCGTTGTCCTGACGGAGCTGGACCACCGCATAGGGCTTTTCGTCTTTGTGAGGATTGGTCAGTCCTACAGGTTTCATCGGGCCGTAACGAAGGGTCTCCCGGCCTCGGCCCGCCATCACTTCAATGGGCAAACACCCTTCGAAATAGGGGGTTGAGGCCTCCCATTCCTTGAAGTCGGTTTTTTCCCCATCGAGTAGGGCGTCCAGGAAGGCGTGATATTGCTGCTCGCTCATCGGGCAGTTGATATAGTCCGCTCCGTCGCCACCGGGGCCCGCCTTATCGTAGCGCGACTGGAACCAGGCGACGTCAAAATCAATGCTGTCTTTATCGACAATGGGCGCGATCGCGTCAAAAAACGCGAGTTCTTCTTCGCCGGTAAGCGCGCGGATCGCCTTTGCCAGGGGCGGGGCGGTGAGAGGGCCGGTCGCCACAATGACATTCGTCCACGCCTCCGGCGGCAGGCCGTCGATTTCCTCACGGTGAAACTCGATATTTGGGTGGGTTTCCAAAGCTTTCGTCACGGCATCGGAAAAGCCATCGCGGTCAACGGCAAGGGCGGAGCCTGCGGGTACTTTATGGGCGTCAGCTGCGCGCATGATGAGAGAATGCGCTTTGCGCATTTCCGCGTGTAAAACGCCGACGGCGTTCCCCTCTGCGTCGTCAGAGCGAAATGAATTGGAGCAAACTAGTTCCGCGCATCCATCGGTTTTGTGAGCGTCGGTTTTCCGATGGGGCCGCATCTCATGTAGGATGACCTGCGCGCCTGCCTCCGCCGCCTGCCAGGCGGCCTCCGAGCCGGCAAGGCCGGCGCCAATAACGTGTATAGGATCATGCTTGTTCATCAGAGCATTAGGCCATACGCTCTCTACTCATTTTTGTTAAGGGCCGTTTTGGGGAAACGCTGGGCCGGACAAACGTTTTGGCGATGCGCTGCGGCGCGGGCCAATAAATGGATACCGGGGTAAACGTTGCGAGAAGCGGCGAGTTGTGGGGCTTTGCATGTCGTATAAAGTTTTTTCCGTCGCCGGCGAGGCGTTGCATTTCGGTGCAAGACGCATGGAAACAATCATGCGGGTCGCCTGGTTGCCTGTGACTTTGTTGCTTGTATTGGAGATGGCGACGGCGTTCGGCGTGCTTTCTCTGGCGAACGGGCGCATCATCGACTTTACGGATTTTCCAAGCGGATCTTCGTTTCAAGCAATATCGAAGTACGCCTCGCAGATTATGCTTCAGCAGATTCAGGCTGGTTCTGCGCCAGTCGCCCTACTGCTTTTGGTCTCCCTGATGCTTCAAATGGCGATTGTCGCTTCTTTTATGGCGCCCCTTACGCGCTTGGCTGGTGTCGGCGAAATCCCGGCGCGCGGCATGCTGCGGGCGCCCTTTGGCGCCGATCAGCTCCGCTATGTGGGAGGGCAAATTGTCAGCTTTCCGATCGCCTGTCTTCTCGTTTTGTCCCCGATCTGGATCGGTTTTCAATATATTCTCGGCCTTATCGATGAAGCGCTTAAAAAGACCTATGTCGATTTCCCTGATGTGGATAGTTTGCATACAATCGATTTTATTTCTCCATCGGACGTTCTGGTCGCCCGAAACCAGCTTTGGATTTATGATTTCGGAGTCTGGATGGCTTTGGCGGTAGGGTGCTTTTTGGTTTTATGGGGTTTGCTGACGGCGCATTTCCGCAAACCACATGGCGATATATTATCGCTGATATGGCGCGGCGTTGCGGTGTTTTTATTTTTGGCGTTGGTGCAAGGCGTTGTCGGCTATCTATGGACGGCTGACAAATTTTCCGCCGGGCTCGCTTCGGCGCCGGCCGCGAACTCGATCCTTGTGTGCAGCGTTATTGGCCTCTTGAGCTATGTCGCCTTGCGGTTTGCGGCCTATCCAAGTGTTGTGGTCTGTCGCCGTTCGATGGCGCTTGCTGGGACGTTTGGGGTGACGCGTCGGTGGAACTTACTCCGCCTTATTGGTGTCATTCTCCTTTTGGGCGGTATTCTGCTTGGCGTCCAATTATTGATCGAAGGCGTTGTTTTTGGGTCTGCCTTTGCGGTGGTCTCGTCACTGTTTTCGGCAAGCACGGCATATACACAATTGATAAACAGCGGCGATGCGCCGGACTGGCTTTTGCCATTTTTTGTCGGCGTTTGGGCGTTCATCCGCTTGCTGTATAAAGTCTTTTGGGTGTTCTTCACCTATGGGGTTGGCGCCGGTGTGTACGGACGCCTGTACCGCGAGAGCGAGTCCTGAGATCCGCATCGTTTTTGATTGGTTTTTCTTGATGGCGGCTTATCCACCAAACGCCGGAAACAGCCCCTTGGGTATTGAAAGTAGCGGGCGGCGTTCGAGATCGCCGTAGAGGACCAGGTCGTCATGCTGGCGCAACTCAACGCGTTCGCCGTCGGAGGCGAGAATGAGAGCGCCGGTCTTTCTCGTATTGAGGGCGAACCGGGTGCGCCCATTTGCAAGTGGGGGCGAGGCGATGAGCCGGTTGTTAATAAACAGGCTGGAGTTCATGCCGGCGATGCCTTTTGCCGCAAGGTTCAACCGGACGTGACCGTCCGGTGCGATCGTGAGATAGAGCCAGCCGCGCCCTGTGTGGCCGGCGTATCCGATCATTTTCGCTTGAAGATGCGCGCCCTTGAACGAAAGCGCATCGACAAATGACTTCATCATGAAACACTCCCCCCCGGAGATGTGCTGTACTGAACGTTTCCCATCGCGAAATGGTATGAACTCAAGGTTACATTAACGTTTCTTCATTCGTTTGACGAGGGTGAAACGTCGCCTGAATTCCCGCAGCGTCAGTTTTTCCGCCGTTTCTCAACATCGTTTACAGGGTTAACCCTCGTGATAGGGGCCGGCCGGGTCTTCAAACGCCAGGCGCGATGAAAGATAGGCGTCGGCCATGGCGATAAACCCGTCGACTGATTCTTCCATGAAGTGGTCCGCGCCTGGGAGGACATCGAACGCGACCTTGCGCCCTTTCTGAGTGCGGGTGCGCTCAACCATGATCCGAGTGTCATCGGGCGGGCAGATTTTATCGTTTTCGCCATGGATGACGATGCCGGAGGACGGGCACGGGGCAAGGAAGGTGAAGTCATAAAGGTTGGCGGCGGCGGAGGCCGAGATAAAGCCAACGATTTCTGGGCGACGCATCAGCAATTGCATTCCGATCCAAGAGCCGAACGAGAAGCCGCCGACCCAAGCAAAGGGCGCATTTGGGTTCATTTGCTGCAGATAGTCGAGGGCTGTCGCGGCATCGGCTAGTTCCCCCTGACCTTGGTCGTATTCGCCTTGGCTGCGCCCGACGCCCCGGAAATTAAAGCGCAAAACGGAGAAGCCTTTTCGCGCGAAAAGCTGGAACATCTCATAGCAGATGCGGTTATTCATGGTGCCGCCAAAGAGGGGGTGAGGGTGAAGGATAAGAGCCGCCGGTGGGTTGTCGCCCCGGCCTTTTTGATACTCGCCTTCCAACCGGCCCTCTGGCCCCGCGAAAATGATCTCTGCCATGCTCTTCCTCTAGTTAATCGTGTTGTTGACGGTGATGCGCCGACGGAACGCCTTAGCGCCTCATCGTTTAATCTCGACTTTTTGACTTCTATTTTTTGCGCCTCAGACCGCTATACCGCTTTAAATGCCCAGGTCGGTTAGGGTTCATAAGGTCGCAAGAGGGGAGAGTCACTAGATTTAATCTTGACCGATTAAGTCGGGTTTCATACATCAGCGTCTGATTTGTTTTGCGAAAACGCGCCTATATCACGTCCGTCAGCGCCTTGACCACGAATATGGGCGGAAGTGTCAAATTCGCAACAGCGAACCTCTGGCTGGTGAAGAGTCGTACTTTAGAGAAGAGCTTACTTCCGGGAAAGAATGCCCCATGAAACTAACGACAAAGGGTAGATATGCGGTGGCCGCACTGACGGACATTGCCGTGTTTTCCGATGCGCCAATGTCGGATGGAGCGAGCGCCGGCGCGCCCGTTGGCGGTCCGGATATCGCCCTGCGCCAAGGCATTTCTCAACCCTATCTGGATCAGCTCATGGGCAAGTTGCGCCGGGCTGGTCTCGTGGAAAGCGTTCGCGGCGCAGAAGGCGGATACCGGTTATCGCGCCCGGCAAGGGAAATTCGCATCGCCGATATCGTCGCCGCCGTTGATGAAGAGATCCGCACGACCGCTTGCGCGGGCGCTGCGACAGGGTGCACCTCTACCGGGGCGCGCTGCATGACCCACGATCTATGGGACGAGTTCGGTCGCCATATAGAATTGTTTCTGAATGCGGTGACGTTGGAAGACGTGGTCGCAAAGCGGGTTCTGGGCACGGCGGCCGTTAACCCGCCGACGGCCCATCGGACTGAAAGCCGCCCGGACATGACGTTGGGTTCTAATGTTGAGTTGGAGTCTGCGTCGTGACCATTCGTCATTATCTTGATTACAATGCGACGTGTCCGTTGCGGCCCGAAGCCATCGATGCCTGCACCCATGCGATGGCGCTGGCCGGAAATTCCTTGTCTGTCCACGCAGAAGGGCGCGCTATGCGCGACCTGGTGGAGCAGGCGCGTGAACAGGTGCGCAGCCTTGTCAACGCTCCTGTTAATGGGGTTGTTTTTACCAGCGGCGGCACGGAATCTATCCATTATGCGTTGAACGGATTGACGGGAAACGGTTCGGTCAAAAGAATTTTCGTTAGCGCCGTGGAGCATAGCGCCGTGCCCGCCAACGCCGCCGCCACCGGTGCGCCCGTCGAAATAATTCCGGTACGCGCAAGCGGCGTCGCTGACCTCGACTGGCTGCGCGATCGCTTGCAGTCATATGATGCAGCGACGGAAGGCGGGTTCCTCGTTTGTTTGATGGCCGCCAACAATGAAACGGGCGTCATTCAGCCTCTCCGCGAGGTGGCGAATATCACCCATGATCATGGCGGACTTTTCTTTGTCGATGCCGCCCAGGCGGTCGGCAAAATCCCCGTCAATTTTGTCATGTCGGGCGCAGATCTTATGGGGTTCACAGCCCATAAATTCGGCGGTCCAGTCGGGGCGGGCGCCCTAATCGCTGGGCCGAACTTGCCATTGGCGCCAGTGATGCGCGGGGGCAGCCACGAAGAAAACCGCCGCGCGGGCACCCATAACGTCCCAGCGATTGCGGGGTTTGGCGCAGCGTGCCGCGTGGCGCGCGAGGCCGTTACCGATCCTTCCCGTACAAGGGCGCTGCGCGATCAGATCCAACGCGCCGCGGAAGCGGCCGGCGCCCATATTTGGGGCAAGGACGAGGAGCGATTGCCGGGAACGCTTTGTCTTTCTGCGGATGGTTTCGACGGGACAACCCAATTGATGGCGATGGATCTTGCCGGAATTGCGGTCTCCTCGGGTTCCGCTTGCTCTTCAGGCAAATCAAAACCGAGCCATGTTTTATCCGCGATGGGCGCCGATGAGGCATCCGCTCAGTGCGCGATCCGCGTATCTTGTGGTTGGGCGTCAACGACGCAGGACGCCGAGGCATTTGAGCGTGAATGGACGGCGGCATATGAACGGGTCAAAGCAAAAAAGGGAGCTGCCGCATGAGCGTTTATCTGACGGTCCAAGTCACAATAAAAGATCGTGCGGCCTATGACCGGTATGCAGAGGCATTCGGTCCGATCTTCGCAAAGTTCGACGGAAAAATTCTAGCTGCTGATTTTGAACCGAAGGTTCTGAGTGGTGATTGGAACAAGGACCGCCTCGTGATCCTGTCGTTCCCAGATGAGCCGTCGTTAATGGCGTGGCTTACCTCCAACGAATACAAAGCTATCAGCGCTGATCGTGATGCTGGCGCTGACACAATCGCATTACTCGCTAAGGGAATGGACTAATGAGCGACGCGTTATCTCGCATCGATAAAGAGACGGTTGAAACAACCAAGTCGCTGGAGACCTATAAATATGGGTTTTCGACGGATATTGAATCCGTGAAAGCGCCAAAGGGCCTTGATGAGGACACCGTCCGTTTTATTTCGGCCAAAAAGGAAGAGCCTGAATGGCTTTTGGAATGGCGTCTAGCCGCGTTCCAGCGTTGGTTGACGATGGAGGAGCCTGATTGGGCGATGGTGGATTACCCCGCCATCGATTATCAGGACCAGTACTATTACGCTGAACCAAAAACGGGCGCCAAATACGACTCCATTGACGATGTGCCGGAGGAGATCCTCAAAGATTTCGAAAAGCTGGGCATCCCATTGCGCGAAGCTGAGGTGCTGTTAGGGGTGAAGGGCGCGGATCAAAGCCCGGGCGAGGCGCGAACAAATCCTAATGCGCCGAAAGTGGCGGTCGATGCGGTATTTGATTCCGTGTCCGTCGCCACCACGTTTCAGAACGAGTTAAAAAAAGCCGGCGTTATTTTTATGTCGATCTCCGAGGCGGTGCGCGAGCATCCTGACCTCGTGCGGAAATATCTGGGTACGGTCGTGCCGACATCGGATAATTACTTCGCGACCTTGAATTCGGCCGTTTTCTCTGACGGAACCTTTGTTTACGTGCCGCCGGGCGTCCGATGCCCGATGGAGTTATCCACCTATTTCCGCATCAATGAGGCGAATACCGGGCAATTTGAGCGCACCCTAATTGTCGCGGCGCCCGGCTCCTATGTTTCCTATCTGGAAGGGTGCACCGCGCCCATGCGCGATGAGAACCAGCTCCATGCAGCCGTGGTCGAACTGGTCACAGAAGACGAGGCGGAGATTAAATACTCCACGGTGCAAAATTGGTATCCGGGCGATAAAGATGGGAATGGGGGCATCTACAATTTCGTCACCAAGCGGGCGGATTGCCGGGGCGTCAATTCAAAAGTGTCCTGGACGCAGGTTGAAACAGGGTCAGCCGTCACCTGGAAATACCCGTCCTGTGTGTTGAAGGGTGAGGGCAGCCAGGGCGAATTTTATTCCATCGCCATCACCAACAATCATCAGCAGGCTGATACCGGCACAAAGATGATCCATCTTGGCAAGAATACGAAGTCACGGATCATTTCAAAGGGCATTTCGGCCGGGAAATCCAATTCCACCTATCGCGGCCTTGTCTCCGTGCACCGCAAAGCGGAGGGTGCGCGAAACTTCACCCAATGCGATTCCTTGCTCATCGGCGATCAATGCGGCGCCCATACGGTGCCCTATGTTGAGGCGAAAAACCCACGGGCGATTTTAGAACATGAGGCGACCACCTCGCGCCTGTCGGAAGACCAGCTTTTCTATTGCCAGCAACGCGGCTTGTCCGAAGAAGAGGCGGTGGCGTTGCTCGTGAATGGTTTCTGCAAGGAAGTTTTACAGGAATTGCCCATGGAGTTCGCTGTCGAGGCGCAGAAATTGGTGAGCGTGAGCCTGGAAGGGAGTGTTGGGTAGCGATGAACATATTTGGAAACGCCGGTGCTACGCTGTTAGCTTTATCGATTTGCGTTGGTCCTGTTGCGGCGCAATCTTTACCGTTTTCTCGAGTTGTTGAGGTTGGCGACACTCTCTATCTTGCTGGTCATCTTGGTACTGACCCTAAAACAGGAGCGCTTGTTCCCGGCGGCATAGGGCCAGAAACGCGGCAGACACTAACGAATATCGGCGCGACCCTGGCGACGGTCAGCGCAATCCATGCAGACGTTGTTCGGTGTCAGGTTTTTCTTGCCGATATCAATGATTTCGGTGCGATGAATGACGTCTATCGTTCTTTCTTCCCTGAAAACCCGCCTGCACGAACGACGGTCGCCGTGTTAGGGCTCGCCCGTGATGCGCGCATCGAAATCGAATGTACGGCAGTGCGCGGCCACGGCGGTTCGGGCGTTGCGGAAGAGAAGTAAACCTCATGCCGAATCTTTTGTCATTGCTGGTTGTTTGCGTCGCGATTGGTGCGGTCGGCTGCACTAACATCGGCTATGTCGATGAAGAGCCGTGTGCTGATGGGTCCAGCAAAATACGCCGAAAACCGCGTCATGGCCCCTCCGTTTGGGAATGCGCGCCGCCGAAAAATCAAAATACGCCCAGTGAAAATAGTAGCCAATTCTAAGAACGATCAGGATAATTCAAATGCTGAAGATCAATAACCTCCATGTCTCCGTTGGTGAGGAGAATGCCCAGGCGGAGATTTTGAAGGGCCTCACGCTTGAAGTGCCCGCCGGGGAGGTGCACGCCATTATGGGCCCCAACGGGTCTGGGAAATCGACGCTTTCCTACACGATTGCTGGGCGTGACGCGTATGACGTGTCGGAGGGAGACGTGACGCTCGATGGCGCGGACCTCCTTGAGTTGGACGCCAATGAAAGGGCGGCGAAGGGGTTGTTCCTTTCCTTCCAGCATCCGATGGAAATTCCGGGTGTCGCCACAATGAATTTTATTCGCACCGCTCTTAACGCCCAACGCAAGACCCGGGGTGAGGAAGAAGTCACGGCCGCCGCGTTTCTCAAAATGATCCGCCAAAAAACGAAACTTGTGGGCCTGACAGACGAGAAATTGAAACGACCCTTTAATGTCGGTTTTTCGGGCGGCGAAAAGAAGCGGATGGAAATGCTGCAAATGGCGATCTTAGAGCCGCGATTTGCCATCATGGATGAAACGGATTCGGGCCTCGATATTGATGCACTCAAAATGGTTGGCGAAGTGGTCAACGCCCTGCGAGGGCCCGAGCGGGGATTTCTCGTCATCACCCACTACCAGCGACTGCTGGAGCATATTCGCCCGGATCGTGTGCATGTGTTAGCCGGCGGCCGAATTGTAAAATCCGGCGGACCAGAGCTTGCCGCCGAATTGGAAAAATCCGGATACGACCAGTTTATTGAGGCCGCTTAGGGCTATGAGTGTCAAACGTATACCCAATCCGACGCCCTTTGAAGAGGCGCTCTACGTGATCACCAATGAAACGTGCCAATGGCCGTTGCAGTTAAAGGCGCACGAAGCCCTTTCGGGGCGCGGATTGCCCCATCGCCGCATTGAAGATTGGCGTTGGACAGATTTGCGTCAACTGCTTCGTGATCCCCTTACCATGGCGACGCGCCACGAAGTGTCGGTTGACCCAGGCGATTTTGCGGCGCTTGATCCGTATGTCATCGTTTATAGCCATAGCGAGGGCGCATGGTCCGGGCTGGCGCCCGACGGCATTCAAATGAGCCATGCTCGCGGTCCGGCGGTCCATGGCTTGTTGACGGAGCATGCCATGGCGCCGTTGTCCTTGGCGACTGTCGACCGTGCGACGGTGGTGCAAGCGGCCCCCAATGCGATGCCTACGCGGCCGGTTTTGTTACGATACACGCCCGCCGATAAACTGCTCACCACGCGCACCTTGGTAGAAGTTGGCGAAGGGGCGTCTCTCCATATCATTGAGAGCTTCGAAGGAGCCGGGGGGATGACGAATAGCGCCTTGGAAGTGCGCCTTGCCCCGGGCGCTCGCCTGACCCGCACCGTGATCCAGGCCGAAAGCGATAAAAGCTCCGATATCAGTATTGCCGCCGTTGAAATGGCGGCCGGCGCCGAGATTGCTCAGACGACGCTTGTCATGGGGGGCAACGCCTCTCGCTTTGAAACGAGTATTTCAATGGACGGCGAGGACGGGAAAGCAACTCTGTCGAGCGCCAGTTTGTTGGCGGGCGCCCGCCATGGCGATGTAACGACTAAGGTCGCCCATCGCGCACGCGGCGGCGTCACCAAACAGGTGCATAAATCGGCGTTAGCCGACCGGGCGCGAGGCGTTTTCCAAGGGAAGTTCTATGTCGCGCGGGATGGGCAGGAAACTGACGCTGATATGCAAGCAAATGCTCTTCTCCTGTCGGATGAGGCCGAGGCCAACCATAAACCTGAACTTGAGATCTATGCGGATAATGTTCTTTGCGCCCATGGGTCCACGGCGGGCGCTCTGGATGAGGATGCTTTATTTTACATGCGTCAACGCGGCCTTGATGAACAGGGCGCAAAAGCGCTGTTGATCGAAGCGTTTGTCAGCGAGGCGTTTGATAATATCGAAGATGAAACGCTTTCCGCGCTAGTAGGTGATCGGATTTCTGACTGGTTACGGAGGAACGCATGACAGCGCCCCATTCCACCCCGTACCCAATTGATGCTGTTCGGGCCGATTTTCCTATCTTGTCCCGCGAGGTGCATGGGAAACCCCTTGTTTACCTCGATAACGCGGCGTCGGCGCAAAAGCCCCGCGCGGTGATTGATGCGATGACGTCGGCAATGGAAGGCGCTTATGCGAATGTGCACCGGGGCCTGCATACCTTAGCCAATGAAACGACGACCGCCTTCGAAGGGGCGCGGGAAACCGTGGCGCAATTTCTGAATGCGCCGAGCGCGAACAATATCATTTTCACATCGGGCGCGACGGATGGGATGAACCTTGTCTCCTATGCGCTGGGGGTGGATCAAATCGGTGAGGGGGATGAAATCATCCTCTCCGTGATGGAGCATCACTCTAACATCGTGCCCTGGCATTTCCTGCGGGAACGTAAGGGCGCGGTCTTGAAATGGCTTGATGTCAGCGATGACGGAGAGATTGATCTCGCGGCCTATGAGGCATTGTTCACGTCGCGGACGAAATTGGTGGCGATCAGCCATATGTCCAATGTCTTTGGCATGCCCACACCGGCGAAAGAACTTTCACGCATCGCCCATGAAAAAGGCGCAATGATCCTGTTGGATGGTTGCCAGGGGGCGGTCCATGGCGGTGTCGATGTGCAAGATATCGATTGCGACTTTTATGTTCTAACGGGCCACAAGCTTTACGGCCCATCGGGCATTGGCGTGCTTTACGGCAAGGCAGAGGTGCTGCAGACCATGGCCCCCTATCGCGGCGGTGGGGAGATGATAGACCGCGTCACCCGGGACGCTGTGACGTACAATGACCCGCCCCATCGGTTTGAAGCAGGGACGCCGCCGATTTTGGAGGCGATTGGGCTGGGCGCGGCGCTCAAATGGATGAATGACCTTGGCCTTGACGCCATTGCCGCCCATGAAGCGGCCCTCAGCGACCATGCGTTGGAGGAGTTGCGAAAGTTGAATTTTCTGCGCTTGTTTGGGGCGAAGGCCGGAAAAGCGCCAGTCTTTTCTTTCGCGATGGACAATGCCCACCCCCATGATATCGCCGCGATTTTGGACCGCACAGGCGTTGCCGTGCGCGCTGGCCATCATTGTGCGCAACCCTTGATGGAACGTCTTGATGTCCCCGCAACGGCGCGCGCGTCCTTCGCCGCCTACAACACCCATGATGATGTGGACGCCTTGATGCGGGGCCTTCATAAAACCCATGAGATGCTTAAATAAGATGCTCGATAAATTGGTGAACAAAATGCGCGACATGATCGATTTGAAAGCGCCTTCGGATACACAGAACCCCGTTCCTGGCAATGTCGCTGGTAATGAAGCGCTGGCCGCCTCGGCGAAAGCGCAGATGGCCCCTGAGACGGCGACCATGTCTGGTGGGGGCGACGGCAATCAGGAGGCGAAAGCGTCAGACATTCCCGTCGCGAATGAACCCGATGATGATGAGGCGCCGCGCAATGCCGATATCGGCGGCGATGACGCAATCCCCGAGGCGGAGTTAACGCGGATCACGAGCGATGTCATCCGTAATCTGAAGACTGTCTATGACCCGGAAATCCCGGTGGATATCTACGAATTGGGCCTTATCTATAAGGTGGATCTCGGCGATGATCGAACCCTGGCGGTCGATATGACCCTCACGGCGCCCGGCTGCCCGGTGGCGGGCGAAATGCCGGGTTGGGTCGAGGGCGCCCTACGCGGCATCGAGGGCGTTGAAGACGTCAAAGTCGATATGGTTTTCGATCCGCCCTGGACACCCGATCGCATGTCCGACGAGGCGAAGCTAGAATTGGGGTGGATGTAATGATGACGAGACCGCTTAGCATTTTTCTCGCCGCATCGATAACGGCGATAGCGATGTTTCACGGCGCAGCGGCGCAACCCAGCACGTCCCTGGTGGAGGGCGCTGTTTGCGCTCACCTCGCCTCTCAAATTGAGGATCTGGGTGAGCGAAATGAACGCTTGCTCGAGGAGATCAGCAAGGCGCAGGTGAAAGCCGGTTCCGGCGACGCCTCGGAAGCCTTCGATTTGTCGGCTCAACGCTCGGCCCTTGTCTCGCTTCGGCGGGAGTGGATTAACGAATATGAGGTAAAATGCGCGAGTGCGCGGTTGAGCGTGACGAACCTTAAAAAGATCTGCCGCACAGACGCACCGAAATTTGACCTAGGGGGCAGCGTTTTTTGTAACCCCCTTGAAGAAGCAGGGCTTTAAAGATGACCGAAACATCGAGACGCAGACCGCGCCCAAAAGTTGTCACCCTGACGGATGTCGCCGCCGCGCGCATGACAGAGATCATGGAAAACGCCGACGAGCAATATATCGGTGTGAAGATCGGGGTTAAAAACGGCGGCTGCGCGGGCATGGAATACACCATGGATTACGCCACGGCAGCCGCCCCCCTTGATGAGGTGGTCGAGGAGAATGGCGTAAAAATCCTGATCGATCCGAAGGCTATTTTGTTTCTGCTGGGCACCCAGATTGATTTTGTGACCGAGAAGCTCTCCCAACGTTTTGTCTTTAATAACCCGAACCAGACAGACGCCTGCGGGTGCGGGGAAAGCGTGACGATTATACCAGCCAAATTGGATGCTTAAGCGCAAGCGACGCCATGCCGACGCCTTTTGCCTGTGCAATCGGCGATTGAGAATTAGCTGTTTACTAGTTCCGCTAACCGTTCAGGCGTATACTGTATAATAATCGCTTCGTTGCCTTCGGTGTCTTTAAACTCGGTCAGTTTACCCACGGTTGGAATGTCGTGCTGTGGCCCAATGACCTCTCCCCCCGCGTCCTGAATCGCTTTCATGGATGCATCAAGGTCGTCAACGGCAAATGAACATTGAAACCCTTTGCGCCCCTCGGGCAATGGCTCGCGCCGTTGCTGGAGTGCGCCGTGGACCCCGGCGTTTTTGATCATGTAAAAATCCGGCGGCCCCCAGGGCTCAAACGCCCACCCGAAAACGGTCTCATAAAAAGCGCGGGCGCGGGATACATCATCAGCTTCGATGGCAAAATGGGCGAGAACGTTTGGCATTGAATGCTCCTGTCTACCGCAGACTTAATGGGTCGGGCCTCTGTTCTTACACTATAGGATGACCCGCGATTAATCTACGTCACCCATCGAGCAGGGAAATACGCCCCATCAAAGAGCGAACCAGCGTCTTCGGGGCAGTTCTCTAACCCGCATGCGCGATCACGGTTTGCCGCCGACTTTGAAACCCGCGCCCGATAGCGTTATACTTTAGAACTCACATCCGCCAACGTTCTATGCAAGGACAACCCCAATGGCTATTTCTGCTTCCGCGATCGATCATGCAAGAGAGTTGTTCTCGTCTTTTGGTGACATTCGTGTGCGGAAAATGTTCGGCGGCGCGGGGGTCTACTGCGATGATCTTTTTTTCGCCCTTCTGGATGGCGAAGATATCTATTTGAAAGTCGATGATGAAACCCGGACGGATTTTGAAAATGCAGGGTTATCCCCCTTTGTTTATGAAACAAAAGACGGGGTGCAAGGCGTGATGAGTTACTATAACGCGCCCGTTGATATTCACGATGATGAAGATGAGCGCCGCCGCTGGACCACCATGGCGCTCGATGCTGCTCAACGCGCCGCAAAGTTTAAAAAGAAGAAAAAGAAATAACGGAAGCGCGTGGGGCGACAAGGCGATAATGCGGGTAGTCGGCAAGCGTCTTTGTTGCCAACAACGTTCCAGCAATGGTTTACCGGGCGCGGATGGCGCCCGCGCGCCCATCAGTTGGATTGTCTTGCGGCGGCGCAATCCGGTCGATCCCATTTGCTCATCGCCCCGACGGGCGGTGGGAAGACCCTTGCCGGATTTTTGCCAAGCCTCGTTGATCTGCATGAGCAACCAAACGCTAAGCCCCGTGGCCTGCACACATTATACATCTCGCCGCTGAAAGCCTTGGCGGTGGATATCGCCCGTAATGTGGCGACGCCGATTGAGGAAATGGGGCTCGATATCCGCGTAGAAACACGCACCGGTGATACGCCGCCCGCGCGACGCCAACGTCAGAAAACCCACCCGCCAGATATATTGCTGACGACCCCTGAGCAAATTGCGTTGCTTCTCTCCCATGAAGACAGCGCGGATTACTTTGGTGGTCTGAAGACCGTGATCCTCGATGAGTTGCACGCCGTTGCCAACGGAAAGCGCGGACACTTGTTGGCCCTCGGCTTGGCGCGGCTCCATCGTCTGGCGCCCGATTTACGCGTTACGGGCTTGTCAGCGACGGTGCCCGACCCAGCCCCTTTGTTGGCGTTTCTCACACCACGACATGGCGGAAAAGAAGAGGCGCTCCTCATCCGCGCGAAGGGCGGGGTGAAGGCAGATGTTCGTGTTCTGAATTCAGAAAACCGCATCCCCTGGTCCGGCCATTCCGCGCGCCATGCCTGGAACGAGCTTTACGACGAAATCCGCAATGCGCGCCTCGCCCTGTTATTTGTGAATACCCGCAGCCAGGCTGAGTTGACGTTTCAGGCCCTATGGAACCTAAACGACGACAACTTGCCCATCGCGCTCCACCATGGATCGCTGGAGGTCGCCCGGCGGCGAAAGGTCGAGGCCGCTATGACCCGGGGCGATTTGCGCGCCGTGGTCTGCACCTCAACCCTAGATCTCGGCATTGATTGGGGCGATGTGGATCTCGTCATCCAAATCGGCGCGCCCAAAGGCACAAGCCGATTGACCCAGCGCATTGGCCGGTCGAACCATCGGATGAATGAGTCATCGCGCGCGCTCTTGGTGCCTGACAATCGTTTCTCCACCCTTGAATGCCTAGCGGCGGTGGAGGCGATTGGCGACGGGGCCCTCGATGGCGATCCCTATCGCGACGGCGCCCTCGATGTATTGGCCCAGCATATCATGGGGGTCGCTTGCGCCGCGCCGTTCGCCGCCAATGATCTTTACCAGGAGGTCATAAGCGCCGCGCCCTATGCCGGGTTGGATCGCGATACCTTTGACCAAGCCCTCGCCTTCGTCGCCAATGGCGGATACGCCCTGCAATCCTATGACCGGTATAAAAAAATTGTACAGACCCCGGAGGGCCATTGGCGGGTGCGCAATGGGCGTTTCGCCCACCAATACCGGATGAATGTCGGTACGATTGTCGAAGCGGCGAGCATCAATGTGCGCCTTGCCATTGGCGCGAAAAACGGCGGCGTTCTCAGACCTGGGCGTAAGCTTGGCACGATGGAGGAGTGGTTTATCGAGGGGCTCGCCCCCGGTGACACGTTTATGTTCGCTGGCGAAATTTTGCGCTTTCATGGCGTGACGGGAGTGGATGCCCTCGTCACCCGCGCGCCGGGAGAAGAGCCGCGCATCCCATCCTGGGGAGGCGGCCGGTTTCCGTTGTCGTCATTTCTTGCGGACCGCGTTAGGCGCATGGTCGAGCGGCGGGAGGATTGGGCGCAATTGCCTGCGCCCATTCGCGATTGGTTGGAGATGCAGGCTGCGCGTTCCGCTATCCCGGAGGCGGATGAACTCCTGATTGAAACCTTTCCCAACGGCGATAAGTTCTTTCTTGTCGCCTATCCCTTTGACGGCATCCTTGCCCATCAAACCCTGGGCACACTGATCTCCCGCCGATTAGAGCGCCTCGGCGCCCAACCTTTGGGGTTCGTCGCAACCGAATACTCCCTGTCCGTTTGGGGGCGACGCGATATGAGCGGTATTGATATGGACGCCCTCTTTGACGAGGACATGTTGGGCGACGATCTAGAGGCGTGGCTCGCCCAATCAATCTTGATGAAGCGGACGTTCCGCGATGTCTCGGTGATCGCTGGCCTGGTTGAGCGCCGCCATCCGGGGCAGGAAAAATCCGGCCGACAAGTGACGTTCTCTTCGGATTTGATCTTTGACGTGTTGAAGGAGCATGATCCGAATCATCTACTGTTAAAAGCAGCTTGGGCCGATGCCGCCGGGGGCTATCTTGATCTCGCCAGATTGTCGGGGTTGCTGGCGCGGGTGAGGGGCCGCTTGCGCCATATGGCGTTGGATCGTTTGTCCCCGCTCGCCGTTCCCGTCATGATGGAAATCAACAAGGATCCGGTGATGGGGGAGGCGCGCGAAGAAATGCTGCGCGAGGCGTCCGAGGCGGATTTGGCGGCGAACCTCGCAGCTGACGCCATGAGGATTGAGGAACCGGGAGTGAAGAAGTGAGACCAGAAGCCGAGAGCGAGAAGGCGCTGAACGTCAATGGCGAGCGCCTCCTCCTGACAACGGCTGGCGCGGTTTACTGGCCCGCGCAATCGGCGTTGTTGGTCGCGGATCTGCATTTTGAAAAGGGATCCTCCTTCGCACGGAAAGGCGTGTTGCTGCCGCCTTATGACACTCGGACGACGTTGCGGCGCATCGCCGTTCTGTGTCGTCGCTATAAGCCTGATCTTGTCATCTCCCTTGGCGACGCTTTCCATGATGGCGAAGCGGAGGCCCGCATTGAGGCCGATGACGCGGCGCTGCTGCACCAATTGACCACTGATCATGACTGGCTCTGGGTGCTTGGCAATCATGACCCCCACCCGCCTGCTCGCTTTAAAGGCGCGGTGACGATTGAAAAGCGCCTCGGTGGTCTGACCCTTCGCCACGAACCCGCCGATTATATAGACGCGGCCGGGGAGGTTGCGGGCCATCTTCACCCATGCGCGCGGGTTTCAACGGGCAAGGGCGGCAAGGGGCTCATGCGCCGGCGCTGCTTCGCATCTGATGGACGGCGCCTCATCCTGCCGGCGTTTGGCGCTTACACCGGCGGGCTCAACGTTTTGGATGAGGCCTATGACGGGCTTTTCGATGGAACGTCGCCGGCGCCCTTTGCCTGGATGTTGGGCGAAAAAGGCGTGTACCCTTTTCACCGGGCTAAACTGCGCCCCGATTCGCGCGCCGTTAATTCTCTCCAGAATTTTCCCGCTTTTGCGGAAAAGAGCCACGCGAAAAAACGCGTCGGTGGTTAACCTTTGAACGGTTGATCATAGATTGGGATTTAGCCTTGACTTGGTGGGGTGCAGCTTATATTCCCCGCGGCTCGCGAATGATGGCGCTAAGAGCGCAATATGAATGGACGCTAGGTCCGAAAGAGATATTTCGATGAAAGTCAGAAGTTCCATTAAGTCATTGAAAAACCGGCATAAAGATTGCCGTGTTGTGCGTCGGCGTGGCCGGATCTACGTCATCAACAAGACCCAGCGGCGCTTTAAAGCCCGTCAAGGCTAACGACGAAAATCACGTTGCGGCGCGCGCTTTCTTACGCGCGGCTGTAAAATACCAATGACGAATCCGTCGCCGCCGTTTCGGCGGCGATTTGTTTTTGGTTAACGCGATCTCAGCAATTCTTTATTGAAAACAAGTTGGAACAATAACGACAACGCGTTAGCCTATTGTGATGAGGCATGTGTCGACCGCCATTTGCGCCCTAATTTCAGCTGTGTTTGCGGCGTCCTCGCCTGCGCGCGCTGATCATACCGACGAGCGTTTGGATGATCTGTTTCAGGCGCTGCGGACGGGCGATGCGGCCAGCGCAGAAGAAACCGCCGCCGAAATCCATCTCATTTGGGCCGATAGCGCCAGCGACACCGTTGACCTACTGATGGCGCGCGCCATTGTCAGTATTGACAACGATCAGCCCGTTATCGCCGAAGCGCTCCTCGATCACGTGATAGGCCTCAGCCCCAGCTTCGCCCAAGGATATGCCTTGCGCGGCTCCCTCCGATTGCGGGGCGATGACAGCGCAGGCGCCATCGAAGATTTCACCCGCGCCGTTTCTCTTGAACCCCGCCATTACGAAGCCCGGATCGCCTTGGCTGAGCTTTACATCGCAAGTGGCGATAAAAGCGCCGCCTACGAAGAATTACAGCGCGCTCTTGAGTGGAACCCCCATGAAGAGCACGCCCTGAAACGGGCCCGCACCCTGCGCCGTGAATTGGATGGCCAAGAGATTTAGGGGTGGGGCTGTTGATCTCGTCTGACTGTCAATTGGTCTGGTCAGCGTAAGGTTGGCTAAAATCAATCGAAATTTATTGGGGAACTTAGATCATCCCCGGCTCGAATTCATATACGTTGTTTGCTTCGTGCACGCGCACCAGAAGAACAAGATCGGACGTTTCACTATTGACGGTCGATAAGTCTAATCGCTCCTGCCAATAGTTTCCGGTCCGAATGTGGATTGAAGAAAAACCCTCCACAAACCCTGTGGGGTTCCTGTGGAACAATCTGGGGAAGAAATTCGTCAGGCTCTGGCGTTTTGCCCATGACGGGCGCCGGTCGGGAAGAGTTTCCCCAGATGGCGTTCGCGCCCTTGCGAATCACGGGCTGTCGCCGTTGTTCTATTTCACCATGCAATCTTTTCGAAAGGACGCGATATGGCGGACGGATCAGGGGCCATCAACGCAGAAGCAGAAGCGATCAACACCGGCGGCGTTGCGGCGGACCGGTTACGCTCCTTTCTAGAGCGCATTGAGCGTCTGGAGGAAGAAAAGCAGGCGATTATGGGCGACCAAAAGGAAGTCTACGCCGAAGCGAAGGGGGAGGGGTATGACACCAAAATCATGCGCCAGATCATTCGCTTGCGCAAAATGGACCGCGCCGAACGCCAGGAACAAGAAGCACTTTTGGACCTCTATCTTTCCGCGCTTGGTGAAGGCTGACATCAGAAATCACTCAAGCGGTGACCGTTTGGCGGGCGACAGCGCGCCCAACACGCGCGATGAAAACTTGCATCCTTGATCCTGGCGGTGTCGAATAGTCGAAGCGCTTTTACTTGGGCGCGTTCACGTTAGGACTCATCGACGATTTGCGATGCGCAATCAGCAACCATTCAAAGGAAGTGGAGGCCTTAGATGTTTGATCCGCAATTAAAAGCTATTGGGGAAAAGCTCGTTCAGTACTGTCAGGAAGGAAAAGAAGCCGAGGCGCTGCAAGAATTGTACGCGCCCCAAGCTGTTTCCGCTGAACCCCTCGCCATGCCGGGGATGGATAGCCGGGAAGCGAGCGGGCTAGACGCCATCAAAGCCAAGCATGAATGGTGGTTCGGCGCCCATGAGGTTCATGAGACATCAGCGGAAGGCCCGTTTTTTCACGGTGAGGACAAATTTGGCGTGATCTTCGCCATGGATGTCACCGCCAAGGAATCTGGTGAGCGGATGCAAGCCAGGGAACTAGGTCTCTATACGGTAGAAAACGGTAAAATTGTTCGCGAAGAGTTTTTCTATAATATGTGAGGCCGAACTTTGGTTTTCGCTATAGGCGTGAGGATAGGCGATGACCGATAGGGAGTCGCCTTTCTTCTATGAATTAAAGGTAATGAAGACCGGTTACTGAAGTTTCGGTCGTCCCAAATTACGGGGCTGATCAAAGTTTCGTGAGGTCTAAAAACCGCTTATTTTCTGAAAAATGAGCAGGATTGACGCGATTGGCGCCCTGCTTTTAGCACCCGCGAGCAACGACGATAAACTCATAGTGAGGATGGGTGCGTTTCGTTCGACATATTCCCTACATAAAAGAGCGCAATAGAGACAATTAAGCCGTTGGGGGGTCATGCCTCTCGGTTTTTGTTTTGAGAAATCTCGGAGTCGCTGGCCCCCAACGTAAGAGGGGATAAACCAAGGAGCTTACCATGCGAACGATTTATACAATGATATCGGTTCTTTTGACCGTGTTTGCCTTCACCGGATCAGCCCACGCGCAATTCGGCGGCAAAAAAGACTTTATTTATGAAAAAGGCGGGTACGCGATTTCCGGTTATGACACCGTCGCCTACTGGTCCCTGGACCGCAATGATCTAAAGGCGGATGGCCTGCCGAATGTGAAGGCCGTAAAAGGGAATGAAGAATTTTCTCACGACTGGAACGGTGCAACCTGGATTTTCGCAACCGCTGAAAACCGTAACGCCTTTGCCGCGAACCCTGATCAGTATGCGCCTCAATATAATGGTTACTGCGCCTATGCCGCAGCCAAGGGCTCGCTTGCTAAAACGGACGCTAATGCCTGGCGCATTATCGATGAAAAGCTCTATCTGAACTTTAATTCTGGTATTCAGAAAAAGTGGGTGAAAGACGTGCCTGGTTTTGTCGAGAAAGCGAATGCCAACTGGCCAAAACTTTCAACGAAGCTGAAATCACCGAACGCATAAAATGCAGAACCATCGGCGACCGTAGACCGGTCGCCGATATCTCGGCGTCGTCGACGGCCCCCGAGTGACGGCGTGCAACGCGTGAATCGCGTAGCGCCACGGGCGAGTGTTCAGAATGCCGCTAATACTCCCTCAGCCCGGAAAAGGGATCGTTACAATGATATTCGCGACGTTGGCTGGCGCTTTTTTTTTCGTCAGCGCATCTCAACCTGCACCGGCGCCAGACGTCGAACCATCCCAAGTCGCCCGAAAGAGAGTGTTTGCACCCGGCGTAATTTCAACGCCATCGGCATATGAATATAGCTCGGCGTTGTCCAAAGATGGTCGCAGTTTTTATTTTGCGCGCCGGAAAAACGAAACCGATGGGCTGCACGTATCTTATTCCAAAAACGGCGTTTGGTCTGAAGCGCGGCGCTTGGATACCGGCGCATTAGTGGGAGCTGGAGACCCCTTTTTGTCGGAAGACGAAAACCGCCTCTACTTCATTGCCAAACGAACCGACAAAAGCAGCTATGATATCGCGTTTATGGAACGTGGCCCCGATGGCGAATATCAAAACCCGCAATTTCTAAAAAAGCCAATAAATACATCAAACCAAGAATATTTTGTATCATTGACAAACAAAGAAGATTTATTCTTCTCAACCGATCGCGTGGGTGGGAATTTCGAGATCTACAAAGCGGCAAAAAGCGAGAACGGATTTGCCTCGCCCATCAATCTTGGTCCAAATGTAAACTCTGAATCGTACGACGCTGACCCGTTTGTTGCACCGGATGGCAGCTATGTGATTTTCACGTCAGACAGGGAAGGCGGCCTTGGGAGCGGCGACCTCTATGTTAGTTTCGCCAATGGCGAGGGTGGATGGTCAACAGCGCGGAACCTTGGACCGGAGGTCAACACCAAGGGCAATGAGCTGTGCCCGTTCGTCAGCCACGATGGGAACCATCTTTTTTATTCTAGTAACCGCGATATCTACGTCATCGATGCAACGGTGATCGAAGACGTTCGCAGAGCCACCTCAGATCACGAACAATAAAAAACGCGCCGAAACGATCGGCGCGTTTTTCGTTCGATGTGATTGGATGGAATGTCGGCGTTATTTTTAGCTCGCCCGCTTCACTTCAAGACCATGATCCTTCAGTTTACGGTAAAGCGTGGAACGCCCCATGCCCAGGCGACGCGCCACTTCTGACATGCGGCCCTCATAGGTCTCAATCGCAAGATTGATGAGGTCTTTCTCGATGGATTCCAGGCTGCGCAAATGACCGTCGCGGTCAAAGAGCGCTACTGTTTCCGCCGCGCTGCCGGCCGCGAGAATAGGGTCATCGAGATCATCTGTGATCGGCGTCCCAGCTTCAAAGCCCTCGGTATCGTCGTCGGCGTCATTATCACCGATGAGCGGCGGCCCCATTTCAACCCCGGCTGCTTCAAATTCTGTCACGAGAAGCGGGAAGTCGCGGGGGGTAAGGTAAGGGCTCTCGGCGAGGACGACGGCGCGGAAAATCGCGTTTTCCAATTGGCGCACATTGCCTGGCCAAGGTTGGTTGGTCAGCACTTCCAACACCTCATGCTGCACGCCGCGAACATGGCGTTTTTCTTCAGCGTTGTAGCGTGCGATGAAATGATCGATGAGACCTGGAATATCCTCGGCGCGATCGCGCAACGGGGGAATGTGAATGGGGAAGACGTTTAGACGATAGTAAAGATCCTCGCGGAAACGCCCTTCTTTGACCTCTTCGGCAAGATCGCGATTGGTCGCAGAAATGATACGTACATCTACTTTGGTAGGGCGCTTTGATCCGATGGAGTCAACTTCGCCTTCCTGCAGAACTCGTAGGAGTTTCACCTGCATGTCGGCGGGCAATTCCCCGATTTCATCAAGGAAAATCGTGCCGCCATCGGCTTCTTGGAACTTGCCGATATGTTTACCCGTTGCGCCGGTAAAAGATCCCTTTTCGTGGCCGAACAGGATGCTCTCGACAAGGGTTTCCGGGATCGCGCCGCAATTGACGGTGACAAACGGCCGTCGTGCGCGATCGGAAGAGCCTTGGATCGCACGGGCGATCATTTCTTTGCCGACGCCGGATTCACCCGTAATCAAAATTGGGATCGTAGAATCGGCGGCGCGCTCGCCCAGTCGCATGATATTTTTCAGCGCCGCGCTTTCCCCAATAAGATCGCGGAAGCCCATGGCGCCGTCACGTTTGCGCTTCAGGCGCGAAACTTCGCCGCGCAAAGTCGACATATTGAGAGCGTTGTTGATGGAAACGACAACACGCTCAGGCGCGGCAGGCTTGACGAAAAAATCGGCGGCGCCGTTCTGCATCGCCTCAACAACCGTGTCGATGCCGCCCTGGGCGGTCAGCACGATGACGGGCATATTTTCTTGAATAGATTTCGCGCGTTTCAGAGTTTCCATGCCGCCAAGGCCTGGCATGCGCAGATCAAGCATGATTAGCGCAATCTCGGCCCCTTTTTCACTTTGCAAGATTTGCAGCGCCGCTTCGCCTGAATCAGCTTGTTCAACCGGATGGCCGGCTCGCTCGCAAACCGCGCGCATGAGCCGGCGTTGGGTTGGGTCGTCGTCAACGATTAAAATTGATTGCGCCATAGCGCTTAAAACCTCTCACAGAGCTTCTGTTAAGGTTGTTTCTAAGGGCTATCCGTTAAAGTTCACTTTAAAGCGTTTCAAATCGGGGCAGAATTCAATAAAAAAGCCCTACCACATTTATACTTCGTTTACTAAGTATCGACGGAAGCGCTGCGTTTGGGGTGTGACGTCCGTTCGGCGCTGTTTCTTTGTGTTGATTTCCTATCGCGAATATTAGTTATTTCAGAACGTTGCGCGCCGCATCGTATGCGGTTCAAAGATTTAAAGGCCGACATTGATGTCCGACAACAAAAACAATGCTCCCAAGAAATCAAACGCTGAAAATGAGAGTAAGCCTGAGCTTATTCGCCCGCTAGCCGCTTTAAACGGGCAAAAACCCCCAGCGCCGGCTTGGTTTGAAACAGCGATTAATACGCCAAGTGAGGAGGGTGAGGTTGATGTCGGCGGCGCGGCGATCCGCTATTCAGCCTGGGGCGAGGTCGGAAAAAGGGGCCTACTGTTCGTTCATGGCGGGCGCGCCCACCGCAATTGGTGGCGCCCCTTCGCGCCATTTTTTGCGAAACATTTTCGGGTTGCGGCGCTTGATTTGTCTGGTATGGGGGATAGTGATTGGCGGCCGAAATATTCTTTAGACGGTACGATTGATGAAATTTTCGCTGTCATTGAAAAGGCGGGGCTCGCCGCTCATGGTCGACCGATAGTTGTCGGCCATAGCTTCGGCGGATGGGTAACCCTTGCGGCGGTTGAGCGTGAGGGGGAACGACTTGCGGGCGCCGTGGTTATAGACAGCCCCATCGCAAAACCTGATCCGGATGAGGGATATACGATCATACGGAAACATAATCTCCATAGAAATCAAAATGACCGTCGCATTTATGAGACGATAGAAGAACCAATCTCTCGCTTTCGTTTTCTACCCAATCAGCCATGCGAAGAGTTATATCTCGCCGACTATATCGCCCGCCATGGGCTTACCAAGGCCCCGATGCCGCCGGACGCGGCGACGTCGCAAAATGCGCCCACGCTCGGCTGGACATGGAAATTCGATCCTTCCCACGGAACCAACTTTGATATTCATTTTGAGCGCGATCTATTTGTCGCCCCGCGATGTCCCCTTGCGTTTATCTATGGTGAGGAGAGTAACTTCGCGACGGGCGAGGGGTTTGATCTTCACCGCGAGAAAACCAAAGGGCGCGCGCCATTCATCGAAATGCCCGGCGTGCACCACCACCTGATGATGGAGGCGCCGTTGGGCTTCATCGCGACGCTGCGGACGCTGTTGACGTGTTGGCCCGTAAGAGCCGGCCTATAGCGGGCTCGCACGAAAATTTAAAAGGGGGCGAGCCGACCTAATTCCCTTGATGCAAACACAGTACAATCTGTCGGTAAGAGTGCATTCGGCTATGCGATCGACGATCTTGCATAGATCTTGATGGTGAAAACCGTCAAAATTAGCTTGCAGCGGTCGTAACCCCTTGCCGCAGCGCCAAAATTCAGAGAAAACCCGTCGCAATAGGCCCATCTCGCGGCCGGCCAATCAGTATCGTTCTAAATAAGAAAATGACTTTGAAAGGAGATTGCGAATGGCTGACAACGCTTCTCTCAACGATGATGCCCAACGCGCGCTAGACGCAGAAGAAAACCGCAAAACCTATGGGGCGGTGATGAAGGTTGGCGCCGAAATCGGTGTCCCGTTTTGCCTCGCCCTGACGATGTTTTTCACCAATCTCGTGATGGCCAATGGCGTCGGCGCCGCAATTGTGTTGGCCGTGATCACTTATTTATTCTCGTTCTTTGTGGTGAAGGCCTTCTTCTCCCACTAAGACAACCATTTCTCCCACGTCCTTCTTACCTATGAATTCGTGGTCGCCTTAACCGGCTGTTTTTTGATCAGCTAACCAAAGGCGCCGCTTTGAACTGGAGACATCGATGAAGATCGCCGTGCTCAAAGAAACGCGCCCCGGCGAGACCCGCGTGGCCGCGTCTCCCGAAACCGCTAAGAAATTTATCGCCCTTGGCGCAGATGTCGTGGTTGAGCGCGATGCGGGCGCTGAGGCGCGTTTTCCTGACGCCGCTTACGAGGGCGCGGGTGCGAGCATTGTTGGATCGAGCAAGGACGCCGCCCATGGCGCCGATGTTGTGCTGGCCGTGCGCGCGCCAGCGGCGGAGAATTTCGGCGCCTTTCAACGCGGGCAATCGCTCATTTGCCATGTTGCGCCCTATGAAAATGAGGCTGTGCTGCAGGCCGCTGCGGACGCCGGCGTTGATCTCTTCGCCATGGAGATGATGCCGCGGATCACCCGTGCTCAATCCATGGATATCCTGTCCTCCCAATCCAACCTAGCGGGCTACAAATCGGTGATCGATGCCGCGGCCTATTATGGGCGGGCGATTCCGATGATGATGACCGCCGCCGGGACCGTCGCGGCGGCAAAAGTATTTGTCATGGGCGCCGGTGTTGCTGGGCTTCAGGCGATTGCGACCGCCAGACGCTTAGGGGCGATCGTCAGCGCCACCGATGTTCGCTTTGCGGCGAAAGAACAGGTCGAAAGCCTTGGCGCGACATTCGTCACGGTGGACGAAGAGGCGATGAAGTCTGCAGAGACCGAAGGCGGCTATGCCAAGGAAATGTCTGACGACTTTAAAGAGCGCCAAGCCGTGTTCGTCGCCGAACACATCAAGAAACAAAACATTGTCATCACCACCGCCCTCATTCCTGGCCGCCCTGCGCCGCAATTGGTGTCGGAGGAGATGGTGCGTTCCATGGCGCCTGGCTCCGTCCTTGTCGATCTGGCGGTGGAGCAGGGCGGCAACGTGGCGCTTTCGCAGCGTGGTGAGGCAGTCGATGTCGACGGCGTGGTGATCATTGGCTTTGAAAACGTGCCCGGCCGGCTCGCTGCTGACGCATCGGCGCTTTACGCGCGCAATCTCTACACTTTCCTGTCGACGTTCTACGACAAAGATAAAAACGCGTTTCCGTCGGATTGGGATGATGAGATCATCCAGGCGATCGCATTGACCCGTGATGGCGCCATCGTCCACCCAACCTATGCGCCGGCAGATGCTGCTCCAACGCCCCCGGCCGGTGCGGCCGATGGTGATGGCGAGCCCACGCCTAAACCGTCAGAGGCCCAGATCTCGGATTCCAGCGCAGACGAACAATCCAGCGATGTAGAAACAACGCCATCTGAAGAGGATGACAATGGCTGAGCAAGACAGACAAGAGGCGGCGGAAAAGGCCGCTGAGCAGGCTGAGGCGCTTGCTGAGCAGGCGAATGCTGCCGCGAATGCAGCGTCGACGAACGCCGAGGCGGCGCAAGAGGCCGCGAAGCAAGCCGAAGCGATTTCGGACGCGCTCATCAACTACGCCGATCTGCTCTCATCCCCATCGGAGATCGTTTATCTGCTTGGGATTTTCGTCCTCGCGATTTTCGTTGGATATTACGTTGTTTGGTCGGTGACGCCGGCGCTGCACACACCACTCATGTCGGTGACGAACGCGATCTCGTCGGTGGTCATCGTGGGGGCGTTGATTGCCGTCGGGGCTGATCTAGCGGAGGCGTCCAACGCTTTCTGGCCGAAGGCCTTCGGGTTTATTGCCGTTGTGTTGGCGAGCGTGAACATCTTTGGCGGCTTTATGGTGACCGAACGAATGCTCGCTATGTACAAGAAAAAAGAACGGTAAGGGGTTATAATGGCTCAGAATTTACCCCCTCTCCTATACATCGTTTCAGGTGTTCTTTTCATTCTCGCCCTGCGAGGATTGTCGTCTCCCGAAACCGCGCGTTCCGGCAATCGCAATGCCATGATCGGGATGGTGATCGCCGTCGTTACCACGCTTTTCCTGCTGCAGGATAAAGGGCTTGGCGTTTGGGCGCTGATCATTTTCGGCGGCGTTATCGGCGGCGGCATCGGTGCAACGATTGCGCGCCGGGTTGAGATGACCCAAATGCCCCAACTCGTTGCTGCGTTCCATTCTCTCGTTGGCTTAGCCGCGGTGTTTATTGCCTGGGCGGCGTTTCTGGCGCCCCAGGCATTTGGCATCGGGGCGCCGGGCGAAATTCATGCGGGCTCAGCGGTCGAGATGTCGTTGGGCGTTGCGATCGGCGCGATCACCTTCTCAGGCTCTGTGATCGCGTTTTTGAAATTGAACGGCAACATGTCCGGTAAGCCGATTATCTTGCCTGGACGCCATGTCATTAACCTCGGTTTGGCCCTTGGCATCCTCTTGCTGGTCCTGATGTTGGTGTCTGGAAATCAGGGCGTTTGGGTCTTCGGATTTTTGACCTTGCTCGCGTTCATTCTCGGCGTTCTCATCATCATTCCCATCGGCGGGGCGGACATGCCTGTCGTCGTCTCCATGCTCAACAGTTATTCCGGTTGGGCGGCCGCCGGTATTGGTTTCACATTGGAGAATATGGGCCTGATCATCGCCGGCGCCCTGATCGGGGCGTCAGGGGCGATCCTTTCCTACATCATGTGTAAAGGCATGAATCGGTCGTTTATCTCGGTCATCTTGGGCGGCTTCGGCGGCGAAGACGCGGCTGCAGGCGGCGGTGACGGCGAGGAGCGCCCTTACAAGCGCGGTTCGGCTGAGGATGCGGCGTTCATTATGCAGAACGCCGGCAAGGTGATCATCGTCCCAGGATACGGGATGGCGGTCGCCCAGGCGCAACACGCCCTGAAGGAAATGGCCGACGGCCTGAAAGCCGCAGGCGTTGAGGTAAAATACGCTATTCACCCCGTCGCCGGCCGTATGCCGGGACATATGAATGTTCTCTTAGCGGAAGCCCAAGTTTCCTATGACGAGGTGTTCGAGCTGGAAGACATCAATGCGGAATTCCGCGGCACCGATGTCGCGTTCGTCATCGGGGCGAACGATGTGACGAACCCGGCCGCAAAAACCGATAAGACCTCACCGATCTACGGGATGCCGGTGCTGGATGTCGAAAACGCCGGCACTGTTTTATTCGTGAAGCGTTCCATGGCGTCCGGATATGCAGGCGTCGATAATCCGCTGTTCTATCAAGATGGTACGATGATGCTGTTGTCTGATGCCAAGAAAATGTGCGAGGACATCGTTAAATCACTGCATTAACCGTCACCTGTTTCGTGGGTGGCGCTTGCAAAGGAGACTACCTGACATGACGACCTCCATGATCCGAAATTGCTTGACGGCGTTCGCCAGTATCGCCGCCCTCGCAGCCTGCGGCGGCGCAGAAGAAAGCGCATCGACCTCATCGGCGCCTGAGACAATTGTCGCTGAGGCTCAAGAAGCGGTGGACGCCGTCGAGGCGCCAAGTGCAGAACAGCTGCTGGATGCGGCTCTCGCGGCGCAGGACGACGAGGCAAAGGCGCGTTACGATGCGCGGCGCCCGAAGGAGACCCTCCAGTTTTTCGGGATCGAGCCTGGGATGACGGTCGTCGACACCCTACCGGGCGGTGGTTGGTATACGAAGATTTTGCTTCCCTACCTTGGAGAGGAAGGCACCGTCGTCGGAGCTGACTACGCGATTGATATGTGGAAGTTGTTTGGCGGTTTCGCCAATGAAGAATTTCTGACGGCCAAAGAAACATGGGTTGAGACCTGGACAGCGGATGCTGAGGCTTGGCGCGGCGAGGGCGATGCCTCGCTCGCGGCGTTCCAATTCGGCGCGTTGCCCGATGATATGAAAGGCACGGCTGACGCTGTCCTGCTCATTCGCGCGATGCACCATTTCAATCGTTTCGAAGACGAGGGTGGTTTCCTCACAAGTGGGCTTGCGGACATGTTCGCCGTATTAAAGCCGGGCGGCATCGTCGGCGTTGTGCAACATCGGGCGCCGGAAGGGAATAGCGACGAATGGGCTGTCGGAAATGCGGGCTACGTGAAGCAGTCGCAACAGATTGCGGCGTTTGAAGCCGCCGGATTTGAGCTTGTTGCGACGAGTGAGATCAACGCCAACTCGAAAGATACGCCGAACGAAGACGAAGTTGTTTGGCGTCTTCCGCCAAGTCTCGGCACCAGCGGCGACGACGAGGAGCTCAGAGCCCAGATGATTGAAATCGGCGAATCCGATCGGATGACGCTGAAGTTCCGTAAGCCTGAGTAAACGGCGGCGAAATTTTATGTTTCCAAGAAAAACGCGCTTCCCTGTCGGGAAGCGCGTTTTTTTATTCTCGAGGCTTTTTAAGGTCTATCGACCGCCGAACATTTCAAACTGAAACTCGCGCTGTAGGTGGAAACCGATGCGCACCTGATCGCGTGAGCCGAATTGGCTAATAATGGGCGTTTCGGCAATGTCATTCGTAATGCGGGTGTACTGAACAAACGGGTTCAGCGACCACCGTTTTCCGATATTGATATAGCCGTTCAAGCTGGCGCCGATATCGCGAATGCCGGCGTCAGCGTCGAACTGATCAAGGCCAGACGCTGCGGATTGGGCAGCCGTGACCGAAAAGAATGTATCGGCGTAGCTATCATCGATCCATGTCGCTGTGCCGGAGGCGGAGGCTGAAAACCGCCTGGTTCTGAAAAGCAAAATGGTGCTTTGCGCATCAATGATCAGCCCGTCATGGCCGCCGGCGACGCCTTTCCGAATTTTGCCCCGCAGATTGATTCGATTGATGAAACTCGTGGCGACGAACCCGCCGGCCTCAAATGTAAAGCCGATATCGCCGAGACCGTTTAGGGCGACGTTTTCATTTTCCTGCCGGCGCCCCGCAACCCTGATCGATGGGCCGAATGAAAACCCGGAAAAACCGAAAAGCGCCAAGTCAGCCCCATCATTGTCGAGGAAGACAAAGTTTCGGAACTTCACGAAAACCTGCGGATCCGGTTCAACTTCGTAGTCGTCGGAGCCAAAATAATCGGGTTTGAATTCAGGTCCGACACCGATACTGAGGTTGGTCGTCTCGGGCGCCAAGAATGTGAGAACCCCCACAAAGCCGCGAAATGGTGACCAGCTTCTGTCGTTGTCAAATTCGTCATCGTTGAGGGGCTCAAGCGTGTCGATCTCGTCAACCGGTGTGGGCCGACCGCGACCGAAAAGAGGGTCGAGGCGGGGCTCGTCGATTGACTGCTGTGATGCGTCGCCTCGCGCTCGCCGCTCGGGACGATCTTCGGTTTGCTCTTGGCGCGCCGAAATCTCTTCGCTTGTTCCTTCCAACGCCAGGGCTGGCGCAAGAACGGCGCTGCCCGCCATCAACGCGATGACCGACGCGATGCCGGAACATGTCGATTTCTGACTGGCTTTATAATTTGTACTCACTGGCCTGACCCCTCGCTTCCGCGATATCTTTATAGCTTTCGCGCCCATGGAGCGCGACCCCGACATTCTCATGCATCTCAATGCGGTCGCAAAATGGCAGCTTTGCGCTCGCAAAATTCCCTTTTAACCCTCGGTGTAGCTCAAGATTTTAAAAGTTTCGCAAAGGGAAGGTAAAGTGACCGTTTACATTTCCAACGCAAGTGTAACGAGAAAACGCCCCGAACGCTGTCATTGTGGCCGATTCGCCATAGGGGCGGTGACCACAAAAAACGCCCGACAACGAAAGTGGCGGGCGTTATGGTCCGAATGACACATCTTGAGAGAAAGGTCAGTTGACGGCATCTTCCAGTTTTTCACCGGCGTTTTCGATGTCTCTGCCGACCCCTTTGATGGTCTCACATCCCGATAAGAAGAAAACGGTTGCAAAAAGACAAATGATCAGTCGCGCCATCATCAAACTCTGAGTTTCTTACGCATCCAGAACGGATGCTGAGCCTTAAGACTGCATAGAATTCGCGTGTCGGCTTTGCAAGGGTGTCGTCTTGAAGCTTACTAAAACTCAAGAGACCGATGACCGCTCACGGCCCATCGGGCGCTTGAATACCCTATGAGGGGGTCGACGCAGTAGGAAGCGGCTGGTGTTCGCCAATAAAGCGAACAAGCCAGCGCCTACACCCCTTCGCGCTGAAGGCGCTTGCGCATCAGTTTGCGCGCCCGGCGCACGGCTTCCGCTTTTTGGCGGGCGCGCTTCTCGGACGGCTTTTCATAGAATTTCCGACGCTTCATCTCACGGAAAGTACCCTCGCGCTGCATCTTCTTCTTAAGTGCGCGCAAGGCCTGCTCGACATTGTTGTCGCGGACGCTGATCTGGACCAGGGGAAGGCCCTCCTTTTGAAACGAAAACGCCACGACCGTGGGTCGCGACGCCTAAATGCAAAACCATGACCCGCAAACTCGGCATCAGCCTGCGGCTGCGAAGCGCATATCAAATAGGCCTCGGCGTGTCCATAGTTGGAAAAGGCGAGAAACACCGTTTATTGCGCCCGTGCGCCTTAAAAGCGGCGGTCAAGTGCTGAAGTGGAGAAGGGCGGATACCATGATGAGCCAAAATGACGAAGCGGGTGGCGCAGGCTCGAGCCGGGCGGGGCAGGACAAGGTTGATCCCTTCGCGCCTATTCGTGAGCCTTTGCTGCAGGCCGCCCTTCAAGAAGCCGTTTTTACCGGCTTCACGCCGGGTTTGGTCAAAACGGCGGCAAACCTGTCAGAAATCGATGAGGCGGGCGCAAAAGCGGCATTCCCCGATGGGGTGGCGTCGATCCTTCGATATTGGTCGTTCCAGGCGGATGCCGCTGCTGTTGATATTCTAACGACAGAGGAAGCCGCGTCTTGGCGTATCCGGGAAAAAGTGACGTTCTGCCTGGAGGCCCGGCTCGACTACCTCGCACCCCACAAAGAGGCGTCGAGGCGGGCTGCGGCGACTTTGGCGCTACCGCTCTATGCTGGGTTAGGCGCGCGACTTTTGTGGAAAACGGCGGATACCGTCTGGCGTGGCCTTGGTGATCCGTCAACGGATTTTAATTTCTATTCCAAACGCGCCATCCTCTCAGGCGTTTGGGGGACGACCTTCACCCGCTGGCTCGCTGATGATGACCCTGAGTATGCCGCGACACGGGCGTTTCTTGCCGATCGTATTGAGAACGTCATGGCGTTTGAAAAAGTAAAAGCCCAATGGCGCAAAACGGCGCCAGACCCTTCTCGCATTTTCGAGTTTTTGGCGCGCGCACGATATCCAAGCGGTCGTCGTTGAAAGCGCGGCTAACCCGTTAATCGCGGGGCGATAAACGGTTGATGTGCCCCATCTTTCGACCGGGCAGAGCTTCGGCCTTGCCGTATAGATGCAATGCCGTTTGGGGCGCTTCGGCAATTGTCGCCCAATTTTGGCAGGCTTCGCCCAGGAGGTTTTCCATTACAGCATTTGAATGGCGCGCCGGGTCGGCGAGGGGCCATCCGGCGATGGCCCGAATGTGCTGCTCAAACTGGGAGACGGCGCAAGCATCCATTGTCCAGTGTCCGGAATTATGAACGCGCGGCGCAAATTCGTTCACGAGTATATCACCTGTCCGTGTCAGGAAGAATTCAACCCCGATGACTCCCACATAATCGAGCGAATTCATCATTTTTTCAACGAGCGCCGCGGCTTTACCAAAGGCCGCATCGGCCATGGTGATATCGTCAAACTCATGAGGCACAATACTTTTGGCGAGAATGCCATCCACATGAATGTTGTGGGCCGGGTCGTATAATTTTATCTCTCCAGCGACGCTGCGCGCGCCGATAATGGAGAACTCCCCGATGAAATCGATAAAACCCTCTAAAATAGACGGTTTAGCGCCAATTTCCGCCCAAGCTTTTTCGTTGGCGGCGCGCCATGTCTCTTCAATTTTTTCAGGGACAGCGGCGTCAGACCCCTCCGAAGGCGTCTCTTTCAAGCGGGTTTGCCCCTTGCCGTCATAGCCAAGCCGGCGGGTTTTCAAGATCGCTGGGCGGCCAATTTGGCGCAAGCCTTCTTCAAGGCTCGGAATATCCTCGACGGGAAAATAGGGGGCTGTCGCGCCGCCTAAATCGTTCACGAATTTCTTTTCGAGGAGGCGGTCCTGGGCAATTTCCAGCGCTCGTTCGCCCGGCGCGGCTGATCGCCCTTGGGACGCCAGAAAACGAATGGCGCCCGCGGGGACGTTTTCAAATTCGTAGGTGACGACATCGCTCGCCGCCGCGAACTCTTGTAACGTCTTTTCATCTTCATACGCGCCCACAAAAAGACGTGCAGCGCATTCGCCAGCGGGGCAATTTTCATCTGGTGACAGAATATTACTATGAAGGCCTAGTTGCGCCGCTGACATGGCGAGCATCCGGCCGAGTTGTCCGCCGCCGATTATGCCAATCGTCGAACCGGGCGCGAGAGGGGCTGCGTCGGCGCGGGTCATCCGCCCTCCGCATTGTCCGTGGGGGTTTCCCCCACAGCCGCTGTTTGCGCCTCCCGCCAGGCGCTCAATCGCTCGGCAAGGGCGTCATCGTGAAGGGCGGCGATCGAGGCGGCCAAGAGCCCGGCATTCGCGGCGCCTGCCTCGCCGATGGCCACCGTGGCGACCGGCACGCCCGCGGGCATCTGGACAATTGAGAGAAGGCTGTCGAGGCCGTTTAAAGCGCGGCTCTTCACCGGCACCCCGATGACCGGCAAGGGGGTCATCGCCGCGACCATGCCCGGCAAATGGGCCGCCCCGCCGGCGCCGGCGATAATGACCTTTACTCCGCGCCCCCGCGCCTCTTTGGCATAGCTGACCAGCCTCTCAGGCGTGCGATGGGCCGAGACGATCCGCGTTTCGAAGGAAAGACGCAGGGTCGTCATGATATCCGCCGCCTTCTCCATGGTCGGCCAGTCGGATTTCGAGCCCATGATAAGGCCGATCTGAGGCGGTGCTTCTGGCGTCATTGGCGCGCGCTCCATCGATTTTTGTGATGGCTAGGGACTACAGAAAGCGACGCGGTGTACTAGGAAGCGCTCCTTTCCGCAAGGGCGATGATGGAATGGTCGGTCGTAATGAAGTATCTTCGTGAATGTACGATCACACAACGCGGGTGTATAGCTGTCCAATGGCAGTGGCTTACGGTGAAATTCAAGAGGTTTCGAATGAGGACGTTGCTCTGACGCCTAATGTCGATTTGTTCGATCACCTTGGCAGTGATGATGATGATGGTGGCGAGTTCATCGAGCGATTTTCCAATAAGTACGAAATCGATATTTCTGGTTATCGTTGGTATTTTCATCACGGCGAAGCTTCTTGCAGAAGCTACTCGAACCAGGCAATGGCCCTTGCAGTACCCGAAACATGAATTTCCAAATGCTCGATTGGATATACGCGTTAGTCAGTTCATCGTCTTTACACTCATCTTTTATCTACGTTTTTGGGTTTGGCGGCGAATTGTCTGAAGCTAGTCGGAAAACTGATTAAATAACGATGAGGGATACTATGACGTCGTCCAACCCAAAACCACCAACGCAGCATTGGCGTCGCGATGCAGGAAAAAATCGGCTTGGGGCATCGTTCTTAGCCCTGTCTGCTTTGGGGGGGGTGTGCGTATCGCCAAGCGCTGCAGAGCCTTTACAGGCCGACCCACAAACCGCTTCATCGGCACAATCGTCTCCGACGCCAGCGCCGGCCTTGCCGGCGAACCTTTCTCTTCTATCCGTTGGCGCTGGCTACAAAGCCGCGTTTACCTGCTCAGCGTATTTCAATGCGGGGCGTGGGCCAGAAAAAAGCGCGGGCGATGAACTAAATCGGATTTACCCTGATTACCGCGAAGTGATGGCGGGATTGCCCGATGCGGTGATTGATGAAAAAGCTCGCACTGTCGCCGTACCCTATGCGGAAGGATTGCCGCCGCGCATCGCCGCCTGGCGGCCGTTTTTGGGGTGCGCGCAGCTCCCCACAAATGGAACGGTTGATGGCGTTGAAAACTTACCGCGCATCACGGGGTTAAAACCACCGGCGCCGGCAGCGCCCCTGGCGGAGAAACTTTCGAACAGCGTCGCTGTCTCAAATGTCGCCGCCGCCGCATTTGATCGGCGCACCTATGGCGAGGGGACGGAGACGACGGCGATCCTTGTGGTAAAGGACGGCGCTGTTATCGCGGAACAATATCGGGAAGGGTTTGGCCCGACAACGCCCCAGCGCACTTGGTCGGTCGCTAAATCCATTGCCGGCAGTATTATCGGCGCTGCGGTGCACGCGGGCAAAATTACGACCGATGAACCGGCCGCGCTCGATGTTTGGGCTACAGAAAATGACCCGCGCATGGCTATCACCATTGACGATCTTTTGCGCATGGCGAGCGGTTTGACGTCACCAACCGCAGGTAACCGCACCGATGACGTCTATTTTGGGGGCGGGCGCGTGATTGACCACGCCATTACCAACCGCCTTGTTGCACCGCCAGGAGGCTTATGGCGGTATGCTAATAATGATACGATGACGGCGATTAGAGCGCTCCGTGAGCGCATGAAAAACGATCAAGCTTTCTTGCGTTTTCCATTTGAAGCGCTTCTTCACCCGTTGGGCATGCACAACACCTATCTCGAAACGGATTGGAACGGCGATTTCATCCTGTCGAGCCAAGTATGGACGACGGCGCGCGACATGGCGCGTTTAGGGCTTTTGTACCTAAATGATGGCGTATGGGAGGGCAAGCGTTTGTTGCCGAAAGGCTGGGCGTCTTATGTAGCCGCGCCCGATGGCCCGCAGCCGGGCCCCGGGCGAAGCGGCGCGACGCCGCCGGGATATGGCGCCCAGTTCTGGCTGTATAACGAGCGTCATGGGTTACCAGATGGGGTCTATGCAGCGCGAGGCAATCGTGGGCAATATCTCTTTATCGTTCCCTCACAGAACACCCTCGTTATTCGCCGTGGTTTTGATGACAATGGCGGGGCGCGATTTGATATGGTGGGGTTCACGGCCGATATGCTGGCGGCGATATCGGATGAATAGCTGCGCCTTCTGAATTGACGTGGTCATAAAAAAAGCCGCCCCATTGGGGCGGCTTTTCTCTTGCAACGTATGATGCTCTGTAATGTTGTCGATACCGACCCTTACGGAGTTGGTACAAAGTTCAAGCGGAATGTGTAAACGATCGGGAGCGGCGCCAATGGGCCGCCGTCGATCGACAAATACCCGGTGTTACCTGGTGTGCTTGCAACCGCCGTATCGAGCAAGACGTTTTGGCTTGCAAGGCCGCTTGCGCCAACATCGGTTCCGAAGTCGTCAGTTGATTCAACGACCAGGAAGACATCCAGATCCGGATCACGCGCCAATGCTGTTTGAATCCGACGTTTGATCCCGGTCGGGTTTGGCACCACATAGGGGATACGGTCGAAACTTTGACCAACAAAATTCCGTTGACGGTTTAAGACGCGACCTAGTTCAACGGTCCCGTCTTCTTGAACTTCGCCAAGCACCAATTGAACGCTGGCGTATTCCGGAACAAGCGAGGCATCGAATTGGAAGGTTTCGAAGCTGCCGCCGATTAACTCAAATCCAAGATCAAGGATGAAGGATACGAAGCCGCCATCATATTGCTGTGCGTAGACAACCTCACTTGCGCCACCGGTGAACGCCGTAGACGCCAAACCGCCATCGGCGACACTGCCGCCAAGCGGAAGCTCGGTATTGGTGATCAGGCTGATGTCCTGGGCGCTGGAGAAATTGGAAAAGAAAGAGGAGGCCTCAAGCGGATCCAATTCAATGTCACTTTCCGTACGAGAGTTGTAAAACTCTTCCGGGAAAATATTGGTGCCTAACAGATCACCGATAAAGTTCGTGGTGCTGATGTTGCCGCCGCCCGCAGGGCGACCATCTAGGGCTTCCAAGCGGAGTTGGTAAAATCCGTTTGCTGGAACTGGGAGCTGGAATTTGCCGTTGACGTAGCTCACATCCGTATCAACCAAAAGGCCGCCCGCGCCGTCGCCATAGATAAGGGTCACGCCGCTATGGGTATTGGAGACAGCTCTGCCCGTCCGCCGGTCGATGGCTGCGACATTGCCGCTAAGTGATGGTAAGCCAACATCTGATTGGAAAACATCGCCGGTGATGATGTCGAAAGCGTCTTCAAAAGCTATATCACCGCTTTGCAACGCAGAGGGGCCGCTATCGCCGGAACCTTCAGGATAGATGAATGAGGATGCCGCGATATCATCAGTTGACAGAATGGCCTGCGCGGTTTCTGAGGCCGCATCGCCCGTATCGATGAACGGGAACATCGTGGCGCTGGTGCCGTCATCTTCGTCGAATTGATCGATAAAGGAGTGACTAATGCCGTGTGAGTGACCAAACTCATGTGTGGACACCGCGTCAACATCGGCCATTGTCGTATCCGTGGGCGTCAATTCCCAAACAACGCCTTCGCCGAACTGTACGTCATTGTCGAGGATCGTACCGCGCTCGTAAAAGCCCGCTGGAAACTCGATATCGCCGTCGCCATCTGCGTCGAAGCAGGTATTGCGCTCTTCGACTTCTGGATCAAACACATCACTGTCGCCATCAAGGTCCAGATCGTCGCCAACAACAAAGGTCGTATCGGCGTCGAGCGAGGATGAAGGAGAACTGGCGAGGGCGCCAAAACCAGCAGGCGTGATGAACGTTACTTCGTTTATGAAATCTCCTGCGATACGCGGGCGATCGCCTAGATCTTCCATCCGTGTAATATTCATTTCGATGAAGGATGTTGGAATGTCATTCCACCGATCGAGGCCGGTTTGAACTTCTGCGGCCAAATCAGCTGGCGAAATTTCAATTGCCGTACCAACGTTGGCGCCCTGGTTTGTGTTGAAGGTGTATTCAACGTTCGAGCAGCGTTCGTCCCAAAAGATGCCGACGACGTCGAACGCCAATCGATCTTCGCCAACAGAGGGAACGAAAACGGTTTCGCCGTCCACGTTATCGGCGATCGTGTCGAGCTGGCGCTTGAGCGGCAGGACATCGCTCGCATTGGCGGCCCCTACCGTTACGATGGCGGCGGTCGCCATTAATAAAGAGAGTTTTCTCATGTCTAAATCCTATTCTATTCGTATAGAAAGCAATTGGTTGGCGTCATATTCTGGGCCTAGCCAGGCGCGCCAAACTCGCTGCTTTAATTTCGGCTTGCGGCGGCGGCGGCAAGGACATCATCAATAGATGAGGCGTCGCCGTTTAAGATGGTCCGTCCGTTGACCACTGCGAATAATCCCTGATTGAAGCCGGTGATCTGATAATCACCGTTTGCGCTGTTATCGAGGAACATGAGTAATTTTTGCCCGCTAAAGAAACGCGGTGCGCCGGCGGTAATTTGGCTCGTGGAGAGTTTTCCTCGGCTAATTTTTCCACCCGGTGCAATGACCGTGAACTCAGACGGCATGTCACCGAAGGCAGCGCTTTCAAGGGCGAATGTCGCCCGGGTGTATGGGCTGCCGTCGATCATGACAGTTTCCGTCGCCGACACGGTGCCAACAACACATGCCGCAGCGCCCTGCGCCATGTCTTCAAACGTGAGGGGAAGAAGGGACGTTGCAGACGCTGTTGTCGTCATCATTCCCATTGCAGCGCTGCATAGCGCTGCAAGCATCATTTTTTTACAATTCACAATAATCTCCCAAATGAGTGCGGTGCTGGGTAGACCCCTGACAAGAGGAGAGTCAGAATTTGTGAGGAAATCTAAGTGTGGTAGATCCCCCACGAACCATTCATCCGCCTAAACCCTACCCATACAAGGTTAATATGACCAGACATCGTTAACGATAGCAAGCCATACTCGCGTCACATTGTGCCAATCGTTGGCTATTCAGAATAATCGACCGACGAATTTCTTATAATCAGGTTTTGATGCGGCGCATCATCTACAAAATGTTGTCCGAAATTCGGATTTATTCGCTTTATAGATTTAATTATTACCAGTTCTTCTCGTTCGGAGAGAATAATCATATACTGTTTGGGAGCCGCCTATTTAGGGTTTTTTGCTCACGAGCGTTATAATTCGCGTTATTAGTTTATGGCGAGCGATAGTTTCCCTTGTGGCGTGCGATTTAGCTTCTCAGAAATCCACCGGCTGATGGCGATCATTTTCTGGAGGTCAATGCCAACCTCAAAGCCCGATTGACTAAGCGAGTAAACCACATCTTCCGTCGCAACGTTACCACTGGCGCCGCGTGCGTAGGGGCAGCCGCCCAATCCTGATACAGATGAATCAAAAACCCGTACGCCCTCGTCGATGGATGCCCAGATATTGGCTAACGCTTGTCCGTAGGTATCATGATAATGTCCGGCCAACGCCTCAACCGGCAGTTCGCCCGCCACCGCGCGGACCATATCACGGGTTTGTCGTGGCGCGCCGACGCCAATGGTATCGCCCAACGATATCTCATAGCATCCCATGTCATGGAGCGTCTTGGCGACGTTCACGACCTGGGCGACGGGGACAGCGCCTTCATAGGGGCAGCCGAGGACGCAAGAAACGTACCCGCGCACACGAATGCCTTCGGCCCTTGCAGCGTCGATGACAGCTTTGAACCGTTCAAGGCTTTCTGCAATGGAGCAGTTGATGTTCCGACGGCTGAAGCTTTCTGAAGCCGCACCGAAGACTGCAATTGTATCTACATCAACGGCTTTGGCGGCTTCGAACCCTTTCATATTCGGCGTCAGCGCAGGATAAGAGACGCCGTTGACGCGCTTTATCTGGGCGTAGACGTCGCCTGTGCCCGCCATCTGCGGCACCCATTTGGGGGATACGAATGCGCCAGCCTCCACCGTTTTGCACCCGGCGTCGACGAGCTTCTCAATCAGCGCGGCTTTCGTATCCGTTGAGATCGTCTGCTTTTCGTTTTGTAGCCCATCACGCGGGCCTACTTCCACAATTTCGATCTTATCCATGGCGGCGCTACTCCGCAGTCTCAAAACGCGTCGTTATTTCCAACGCTTGGCGGTGGCGATGGCGACGTTGATAGACAAACGCAGCAAAGCGCGCCGCGCCGAAGGTCTGCCATCCCGCATCAATAATGATTGAGTCCGCCCATCGCACGCGATCACCGTCGGGGTGCACAGAAAGATGGTGATCCCATCGTTTGATCTGAGGGGAATGCTCCCGGCTTTGCATCCATCGTTCCTCTTGGTTCAGGGTTTCTAGGTGAATGACGTGGCCCCGCACCGTGTAAAAGCCCCAAAAGGTAACATCCACGGTATAAGTTTGCCCTTCCTTGGCGGGCTTGTCTTCTATCCCCTCGTAACGGGCGAAGCCTTTCATGGCGTCTTTCAATTCTTCGAAATTTTGGGCGCTGGCGAAAATTTCATCCGCATCGCCATGATAATAAGCGTTCACGATAACGCGTTTGGCCATTATTCATTCGCCTCAAAATCAAGCAATAGATCGCCGTCCTTGACCTGCTCACCTGGCTGAAACCGAAACGCTTTAATAACGCCGCGTTCGGGCGCTTTGATGGCATGTTCCATCTTCATCGCTTCCATCACCATTAACGTGTCGCCGACTTCGACCTCATCCCCGGGCGCGGCGGTAAGGGCGGTGACGACGCCGGGCATCGGCGCGTTGAGAGATCCGCCGGCCGATAATTGTCCGCCCGCACCGGCAAGCGGATCGATGAAGGCGATATCCCAATGCTCCGCACCTATCCAAACGCGTAACGTCCGCGGTGCGCCTAATCCTGTCGCCATATTATGGGGTGCGACCGTGGCCGCCGCCGTCTCGCCGTCGATCGCGACGGTTACTTGGTCCCCGTGGGCCGCGCCGCTAAACCGAAGAAGGCGTTTTTCCGACGGGTTGTACCCCTCGCGGCGATCGGAAGCGGCGGCGTTTGGTTCTATTTCCGCTTCAAAGTTTCCATGTCCAAAGCGATCGTCGTCGGTAAACAGGCGAACAATGGTGGGTGCGCCGTTTTGTAGGATCCAGAAAACGGTCTTCGATTTTTTATTGAGCCGAAAGCCGCCGAGCGCGGTCCATGGATCGTTATTTTCATCGCTCTTACTCATCGCGCCCTGTATATGCGCGATAAACGCCGACGCTAAAGCGCGATCGTCGTCGCTTGCCGGGGGGAAGAGATGTTCTTGATGATCGTCAATAAACCGTGTCGAAACGGCTTCCCCGATAAAAGCGGGATGGGCGGCGAGGCGCGCCAGGAATCGGGCGTTTGTTTCGAGCCCTGCAACCCGTGTTTTCGCGAGGGCGCCGCGAAGGCGCCCCAGGGCTTCAGCGCGGCTCGCGCCATGGGTGATGATTTTTGCAATCATCGGATCGTAATAGGGGGTTACTGCTTGTCCCTCAGCGACCCCGGAATCAATCCTTGCTTCGTCGGTGGGCAAAGCCAATGTCGTCAGAGTGCCGATGGATGGGGCGAAGTTATTGTCCGGGTTTTCCGCATAAAGTCGCGCTTCAAAGGCGTGGCCTGTTTCTTTGATGGCGTCTTGCGCCATTGGCAGGCCTTCGCCGGCGGCGACCCGTAACTGCCATTCGACGAGATCGGCGCCGGTGATCATTTCTGTGACAGGGTGCTCGACCTGCAGCCGCGTATTCATCTCCATGAAGTAGACGCCTTCGTCCCCGTCATAAAGGCACTCAATGGTGCCGGCGCCGCGATAATCAACCGCTTTGCCTGCGTTCACGCCAATGTCGTGCAAGCGTGCGCGGACGTTAGCGGGCAGGGCGGGCGCCGGCGCCTCCTCGATGATTTTTTGATGGCGCCGCTGTACAGAGCAATCGCGTTCAAAGAAGTGGACGACGTTGCCGTCGCCATCGCCGACGATTTGAACCTCTAAATGACGCGCACGGGCGATAAAGCGTTCTATCAGCACCCGGTCGTCGCCAAAGGAAGAAAGCGCCTCGCGTTGAGCGCTCGCAAGGGCTTCGGCGAGCGCGGCCTCTTCCTCAACAACGCGCATCCCTTTGCCGCCGCCGCCGGCTGTTGCTTTCAGCAAAACGGGATACCCAATCTCCGCCGCTTCCCGTCGAATGGTATCAAACGATTGATCAGCTCCCTGATAACCCGGAGTGGTGGGCACGCCGGCTGCTTCCATCAGGTCTTTTGATGCAGATTTCGACCCCATTAGGCGGATGGTCTCCGCCCTTGGGCCGATAAACGTCACGCCTTCGCGTTCCAGAGCGTCCGCGAAGTCGGCGTTCTCCGACAAAAACCCATATCCCGGATGAACGGCCTCGGCCCCGGTCCGGGTGATGGCGTCCAGCAATCGATCAATGCGAAGGTAGCTGTCGGCTGGCGCTGCGGCGCCGATGCGCACTGCCTCGTCGCAGGCGCTGACATGGGGCGCGGCGGCGTCGGCGTCGGAATAAACGGCAACCGTTGCGATGCCGAGGCGGCGCGCCGTCCGTGCAACACGGACGGCAATTTCACCTCGGTTGGCAATGAGTATTTTAGAGAACATGGACGGGCTTTCCGATTATGAATCCGTATCGAGGATCCAGCTTGGTTTGCGTTTTTCTAAAAAGGCCTCCAAGCCCTCCTTGCCTTCAGGGGTCGCGCGAATACGCGCAATCCAGGCAACGGTTTCCTCCGTGATGGAATCGTTTAACGGCTGAAATGCGACCGCCTTTATAAGGGATTTGGCCTCTCCTTGTGCGTCCGGTGCGCCGCGTAAAATGTTCTCGATGACGCCGTCGACGGTCGCCTCTAACTGAGCGCCCATCGTAATCATATGGATTAGACCGATCCGCTTTGCTGTTTCAGCGTCAATGCGTTCGCCCGTTAAAAAATAGCGCCGAGCCTGGCGCGGCCCGATGGCGCGAACGACAAACGGAGAGATGACGCCCGGGATGAGACCCACACGGACTTCCGTCAACGCCATAAATGCATCTTCGGTCGCAACAGCGATATCGCATGCGGCGATGATCCCAACAGCGCCGCCAATGGCGGGGCCGTTAATTCGCGCGATCGTGGGTTTTGGTGATTGATAAATCGAGTTCAACATATGGGCGAGGCGGCGCGCATCGTCCTTGTTCTCTGCGGCCGAGTAGTCGGCGGCCCGGCGCATCATATTTAAATCCGCCCCCCCAGAAAACGTCTCTCCAGCCCCGGTCAAGATAATCGCGCGGATGGATGGGTCCGCATTTAACTTACCCATGGCGTCGCAAATAGCGCCGATAAGTTCTTCGTCAAAGGCGTTGCGAAGCGCCGGACGGTTCAAGGTCAACCGGGCGACGCCGCGTTGATCGATCGTGGTGAGAAGAACACTGTCTTTCATGGCGTTTCCTATTGTTGGCGCGTTAGGTCAGTCGGCATTCATCGGTGAACGGTTACATTCTGAACAGACCAAATTTGGTCTCCTCAATGGGGGCGTTAAGGCTGGCGGAGAGGCATAAGCCCAACAGATCGCGGGTTTGTGCCGGATCGATGATCCCATCATCCCAAAGGCGCGCAGAAGAATAATAGGGGGAACCCTGACGGTCGTAATCGTCACGTATACTGGTTTTAAACGCTTCTTCGTCTTCAGCGCTCCATTCATCGCCAGCTTTTAAGCCGTCGCGTTTGACCGTCGCGAGGACGCTGGCCGCCTGTTCCCCGCCCATCACCGAGATGCGGGCGTTCGGCCACATAAACAAAAAGCGCGGCGAGTAGGCGCGCCCGCACATGCCGTAATTGCCAGCGCCATAGGAGCCGCCGACAACCACAGTGAATTTCGGCACCCGGGCGGTCGCAACAGCGGTGACGAGTTTTGCGCCGTCTTTTGCGATGCCGCCGGCCTCAGCGGATTTGCCCACCATGAACCCTGTAATGTTTTGCAGGAAAATTAGGGGCACGCCCCGCTGGCAGCATAATTCAATGAAATGGGCGCCCTTTAGCGCGCTTTCCGAGAATAAAATGCCGTTGTTCGCCAAAATCCCCACCGGCGCCCCATGGAGATGGGCGAACCCCGTCACGAGGGTCGAACCATAGAGGGGTTTGAACTCATCGAATTCTGACCCATCGACGAGGCGCGCGATAATCTCGCGGGCGTCATAGGGTTTGCGGGCGTCCTGTTCGACAATGCCGTAAAGCTCTTCACTCGGATAAAGCGGCGCGCGCGGCGCTTGCATCAAGAGGTCACCGCGTTTTCGCCAATTGAGGCGCGCGATAATCTGGCGCGCGATACCAAGGGCATGGTCATCGTCTTCGGCCAAGTGGTCAGCGACCCCGGATTCTCGGCTGTGCACATCCCCGCCGCCCAACTCTTCGGCGGTCACAATTTCGCCGGTGGCGGCTTTGACCAGGGGCGGACCGCCAAGAAATATGGTGCCTTGCCGACGAACAATAATGGCCTCATCGGCCATCGCCGGGACATAGGCGCCGCCGGCGGTGCAGCTACCATGGACGACAGCGATTTGGGGGATGCCTTTGGCTGACATATTGGCCTGGTTAAAGAAAATCCGGCCAAAATCATCCTTATCGGGAAAAACCTCGTCTTGCATCGGCAGGAAGGCGCCGCCGGACTCGACGAGATAAATGCACGGTAGCCGATTTTCCTCCGCGATCTCCTGGGCGCGCAGATGTTTCTTCACCGTCACAGGATGATAAGCGCCCCCTTTGACGGTAGGGTCATTGGCGACAATGACGCATTCAACGCCCGACACGCGGCCCACGCCGGCGACAACGCCCGCCGCGTTTACATCGCCGGAGTACATTTCCCATGCCGCGAACGCTCCGATTTCGAGGAAGGGCGCCCCGGGGTCCAATAGGCGCTCTACCCTCTCGCGCGCGAGCAGTTTGCCGCGGGATTTATGACGTTCGGCCCGAGCGGGGCCGCCGCCCTCCGCGACCATCGCTGTTTTCTTCTGCAGGTCAGTCACCAAAGCCCGCATGGCGGTGCGATTGGCGACAAAGCTGTCGGATTGGACGTTGATCTGGGAGTCGATAACGGGCATGGGCGCGCATAGTCCTTGGGGTTTTCACTCGGTGTAGCAGAGCCCGGCCCAGAATGGAACAATATGCTAACGGCGCCTGCAAACGCTTTAGGGCGCAGCAGTGAGTTTTTCTAAGGCGTTCCTAAAAGCGGCAGGCAATGGGGTTGGCCGGCGGCTCTCGCGGTCGACATAGACATGCACAAAATGACCCTCCGCGGCGGGCGTGTCTTCGCCTTCTTTGAAGATGGCAAGCTCATAGCGCACGGAGGATGAGCCGATATGCGCGACCCGAAGCGCGCCGTTCAGCCGTTGCGGGAATTCTAACGGCGCAAAATAACGACACCCGGTTTCGACCACGAGGCCGATCACGGCCCCGCCGTGAATATCCAAAGCGCCCGTCTCGATCAGATAGGTGTTCACGATCGTGTCAAAGAAGCCGTAATAGGCGACGTTATTCACATGACCGTACACGTCATTATCCGCCCAGCGTGTTTGCAACGCCGTGACATGGGGGTAGTCAGCGCGAGTGGTTGTTGAACTCAAAAGGGCGATCCTTCTGGGAAAGCATTTTAGCGTCGAGCTTGGCCGGAAGGCATTTTATAAAACATCTGTGTACATCTGCAAGGCGTCAGCTTGGGTGATGACCCGTGGGTTATTTCTTAAAACCCGCTCGGATTTGATCGCATCTTCGGCGAGGCGCGGCAGATCGCCCTCGGAGATCCCCACCTGGGAGAGGCGTCGTTCAACGCCGGTGGCTTCCATGATTTCCACAAGTTTATCAATGAACGCATGGCACCGGGCTTCCTCGGAACCTTCGGCCGATGCGCCGATCGATGGGGCAAGTTCTGCGTATTGATGGGCCGCGTTCGGCGCATTGAAGCGCAAAACAGGCGCCAGCATGAGCGCGTTGGAAAGACCATGGGGAATATGGAATAGCCCGCCCAAGGGGTAAGCCATGCCATGGACCCCGCCAACAGGGGCGTTTGAAAACGCCTGGCCCGCGAGCATGGCGCCGAGCAGCATATTGGCCCGCGCGTTGCGATCGCCTGGTGTCTCGCAAGCGGCGACGACGTTTTGCGACAGGAGCCGCAACGCCTCCCGCGCCAACGCATCAGAGACCGGGTTCTTCCTATTGATGTTCGTATACGCTTCAATGGCGTGGACCATGGCGTCAATACCCGTCGCGGCGGTGACATGGCGTGGCAGGCCAAGCGTTAATGAAGGGTCAAGAATCGCCATATCCGCATAAAGCGGTTTGGAGACGATCCCGACTTTTACATCCTCTTCTGTCGTGACGATAGAAACGTTCGTCACTTCAGAGCCAGTACCGGACGTCGTTGGCAGCAGGATCAACGCCGCCCGATCGCCCGTGATCTGATCAACGCCATACATCTCTTCGAGGGTTTGTTCCCCGCCCATGAGCGCCGCCACCAATTTCGCCGTATCCATGGAAGAGCCGCCGCCAAAACCGATCACGCCGTCCGCCCCATGGGCGCGCGCCGCCTCGAACGCTTTGATGACCATGCGGGTTGGGGGATCCGCCTGCACGTCACTGAACAGCAATGTGTCTAAACCTTTTGATTTCAAGCTCTCCATAGCCGGTGCGATCAACCCCGCTTTGATCAACCCCTCATCGGTGAGGAAGATGGGGCGCTTCATGTATTGCGAGGCATACTGCCCGAGTTTCGCGCTGGCGCCGTCCTCGAAGATGACATCGGGCACGGTTTGGAAGGTGAAATTCATCTGTATTTCTCACTTATTCTTCTGGGCTGTGACGGCGCTCTTTGCGGGCCGTTTTTTTTAATCCTAGTTAAACCGCACTAACCGGCCTGGCCGTTCGTTGGTTACAACATCATCCATCAAAACCGGTCGCCCAGACACCAAGGTGGCGCGATAACCATGGACATCTTGCAGCAGCCGTTGCCCCCCGGCGGGCAAATCCTTGACGAGGCTTGGCGGCGTCAAGCGAAGGGCGTTGTGATCAATAACATTGATGTCAGCTTTCATGCCGACTTTTAACCGACCGCGATCTTCCAGGCCAAGGTAATCGGCCGCGTCCGCCGTCAGCATTTGGACGATGCGGGAAACTGGTAAGCGCCCGTCTTCGCGGTCTCGCCCCCAAAAGCTGAGGAGGTAGGCCGGAAAACTCGCGTCGCAGATCGTGCCGACATGGGCCCCGCCATCGGAAAGCCCCGGCAGGGCGGCCGGATGGGTCATCATTTCGCGCACATTGTCGTAGGAAAATTCCGTATAGTTATAAATTGGAAAATAAATCAGTTGATGCCCGTCTAACTCGAGCAAGGTGTCGTAGAGTTTTTCCATGACGCTGACGCCGTCGCGGCGCGCTTCGGCGCCCAACGAGGCGTCCATGGGCTGTTCGTAGTCCGGCGTCTCGCCGAGGCGGAACAGCTTGTTCGCGATCAGGTTTATATTTTCAATCAGCGTGTCGGTAATGGGCGGTACAGAGGAGCCTTCCACCGCGAGTTTCACGGGCTTGTCGGCAAGGCAACGCCGTTTAAAATCAGGGTCGCGCATGAGCGCCACCCGTTCATCTAGTGTTTTGTGGCTGATGCTTTGGTAAAGCGGTTGCGCCATGACCGGATGGAAGGTGCAATCGAGGCCGTTGAAAACGCCGATGGCGCGGGGCGCGGTCTGTACATGGAACTGAACCCCATCGGCATTGAGGCGGTTCGTTTCGGCAAGGATGCGCTTCCATTGATCCGGTGCGAAATCCCGTTGCATCAGGGAGATGGAGGCTGGGCGCCCGCCGGCGCGCACAAATGCTTCGACGATAGAAAACTCATCGGCGAACTGATCGCCTTCGCGTTCCAAATTAAAGTCGTTGACCAATTGAAGGACGCCGCGCTGACGGCCTTTCAATTCGCTCGCGAGAGCAACGAGTTCTGCTTCCGAGGCTTCTGATGATGGCGTCCAATCGCCGTCGGCGGTGCGATGCACATCGGTACGGCCGATGGAGAAGCCCGCTGCGCCCGCGTCGAGGGCGTCTTTCAACGCCGCGCGCATGAGACGAAGGTCGTCTTCGGTCGCTTGTTCATGGGCGTTGGCGCGCTCCCCCATGGCGTAAACCCGCAACGGATCGTGCACCGCCATGGCGGCGAAATCGATTGTGTGAGGGGCGGCGTCAATCGCGTCGAGATACTCGCCGAAACTCTCCCATCCCCAACGAATGCCTTCATGTAGGGCGGTGCCGGGGATATCCTCAACCCCTTCCATCAAGCGGATAAGGCGGTCTTGGTCGCCGTCTCTGACCGGCGCGAACCCAACGCCGCAATTCCCCATCAATGCAGTCGTCACACCGAAATTAACCGATGGGCGCAATTCCTCATCCCAAGTGATCTGGCCGTCATAGTGGGTATGCAGATCGATAAATCCCGGGGTGACAATCGCCTCTTCGGCATCGATGGTTTGATCGGCGCTGGCCGCGCAGGGGCCGATTTCGGCGATGACCCCATCTTTGATGCCGATATTGTGGTGGGCCGGGTCGCCGCCATCGCCGTCATGGACGAGGCCGTTGCGGATCACGAGATCAAAACTCATTGGTTGCGCCTCCTGTTTGGTCTTTGTCTAAGCGCCGATACGCCGGTCATGACGTCGGTATAGGGTGACGAGAACACAGCCTGCGATCAAGTGCCAGGATCCCCAAATCGCCGCCATGGCCATGGCGCCGCCTAACCCTTCCAGCTGTGCGAGGAGGATGACAAGGGCGAGACCCACATTCTGGACGCCAACCTCAAAGATGAGGGTGCGGCGGGCGGCCGGAGACGGGTCAATAAAGCGCCCGGCCAACCATCCCATACCAAAGGCGACCGCGTTATGGAGGATCGCCAACCCGCCAATCACGCCAAGCACGGGCCAAAGAACCGGCGTCAATCGCACCGCGCCGTAAAAGACGAGGATCGCAAGAACCGCCCCGCCAGCGCGGGTCATGTAGGGGCGTAATTTCAGCGCCGTTTGTTCGGCTTTTGCCCGAACCGACATGCCGAGGGCGAGGGGCAGCGCCAGCAGCAGCGTGGTTTGTATGACGAATGATCGGGCATCGAACGGCAACTCGTTCAACAGCGCGGCTGTTGGCCCATAGGCGTTCGTCCAGAACAGGATAAGCGTCGGGGTCAACAAGGCGGCGGCGAGGCTGGAAATTGCGGTCAAGGTGACGGAATAAGCAACGTCGCCGCGAGACAAATGGGTGAACAGGTTAGAAACTGACCCGCCAGGGCACGCTGCGACCACCATCATGCCAAGGGCAATGGAGGGGATAGGCTTTAGGAGGAGCACTAACAAAAACGTCGCTAGCGGCAACCCGATGACCTGAGCGCCGAAGCCGACCAAGAAACGCCTTGGATGGTGGGTGAGGGCGCGAAAATCATCAAGACGCAGTCCGAGCGCCACGCCAAACATGATGAGGAATATGCCAAGCGCGACCCCTAGGGTCCCCGGCCCGTCCATGCTGATGCGGACGGCGTCGATTTCAGCGGCGCTTGTTGCGAGAGCCGTCAGGCTCGCCAGCGGGATCAATAGAAGCCCCAGAACAAAAGCCTTACCGCCATAACGGCCAACAAGAGGCACGCCCAGAACGTTAATCGCATGCGGAGATTTCCATACCATATTGGCATGCCGCCCGCTTTCACGGCCCGCAAATCCCGCATGAGGAGATAAACGAAGACAAGAATCAAAAGCCCGATGCGCCAGAAGTAATCCAGGTCAATCACGACGGAGAAAGAGGGCAGGATCGTGAAGCAGGCCATGAGGGCTGCGATCATTCCTGGGAGGAAACGTTCCTCGGTGGGCTTGCCCGTCAGGAGTAGGGCGCCAGCGCCCATGCCCGCCATGTACCCTGCAATGACGCCAGCGTAAGTAAAGGAGAGCTTAAAAACGTTTGTCGCAATGAATTGTGGCAGAAGCAAAGGCGAAAGCCACAGCGCTAACGCGCCCAACGCAAAGGGCGCTAACCCCAATAGGCCCAGGGTGGTCAATTCCTCCCGCCGCGGATCATTGGATTGGATCATACCGCTCTTCACGTCGTTGCTAGTTTCCAGCGCGAGGCTAGCCCATCGCGGCGATGAGCGCAAAGCACAGCGGCAGCGGCGACGCGTGCGATATCTTCCGGTCAAGCGAAATGCCTATCGGCGGTTTTCCAACCTTAGATTGGCCAGAAGGGCTTCCCAGCAAGGGCTTGGAAAAACAACGCCGACGCTAGGGCGAGTTGCAAGAGCGCCGCGACCACAACAGCCAAAACGCTGACCCGGCCCGAAACATTGAGGCGATCGAGGGCAAAGCCAAGGAGCGGCAATGTCTGCATCATATGGAGCCCAACAAAATGGGCCGGGCGCATGTCACCCACTTCTCGCGACCAACCAAAAAGGGGGACGGTCGCCCCCGTGACGGGCTCGCCAACCAATCGCCATGCGCTCACTGACATGTATCCCGCATAACCAAGGGTCGCGAAAAACCCAAGGCTCATGCCGATGACGGTCCCCCATCGCAGGCCAGGCATGTCGCGGCGCCCATGGCGTAAGACTTGAAACGCGAGGGCCAGGGAAACAAGGATGAGTAGGAGGGCGGCAAGACCCATGAACTGGTACATTTGGACTTCGAGCGCCGTTTCGAAATTATAGTGTGATCGACGCGCGCGGGCGGCCTGTACACAGACGTACACCGTCTCGAACATCAGCGCCGCCACTGCTCCGTATGCGGGTAATGTGAAGATCGGACCAGTGCGATTCACCCTTGGCAATTGCTGCGCCAATAGAGCGATGGTGAAAAAGTGGAGCCCCAGCGAAACGCCAAATTTTTGGGGTTTGATCCAAACATTCGCGCCGTCCAGCGTCCGCGTTTCAAACGCCAAGGCGGGGAGCAACACAATCGTCAAGGCGATACAAAAGAAGAACGCCGCCATCAATGTCCTGGTTGAATGATCATCGTCAAAGCCAAAACGAGGCCTATGGGTTCGCTGAGCGTCAAGAAAACGGGCAATCATGATTTGGCCCCTTCAATTCCCGGCGCCTGTCGGTAGCTCATCCGCATAATGAGGAATAGAGCGAGGCCCGTCGGGCCAAACATGAACGTTGCTAACAGCAAGACGGCTTGGATGACCCTCGGAATGCCAAGTTTGTCCGATTGCTGCGCAATCCATGCGCCAATGAAAAGGTCAAACGCTAGATAATGGATCCACCCGCCAAGCAACGCCCTGTCATTTGACATTAATTCGCGCACACCGGCGAGGGAGCCGAAATTGCCATCACCGATGAAGACATTGGGCAATATCAGACCAACGTACAAAAGCGATAATCCGAAAGGGATGATGAATTGCGGGACCGCGAATAAAAGACCGTATCGGCGCGGCAAAAAAATAAGAATGATCCAACCGATCATCGCGGCGGCGCCCGCGGCGCTAAAAAGCTCTTCAAGTGATAGTGCGTTCAATGCTTCCATTCTGAATTAGCGCCCCCTTACGCTCTCAAGCCCTGAGATCGTACACGATGACGTGCGATTTTCGAAGGGCGAAAAGCCGCTCACACTGATGTTGCTGCGGTGAAATTTATTGCTATCTCCGGCTGCGGCCATTGAATTTCAATTGGCTGCGGACCGAATATCTGCACACAGTGCGCTATTTCCCTATTGTCGTGTTCGCTTAATAGGCCGGATTGCACCCATCGATAACAAACTCGGGGCCCACGTTTTCATACCCAAATCGCGGACGCAAAAAGCGTCGCCTGTCCGTGATCAGGGGCGAAGAATAGGCGTCGTCGAATAGGAGATTCGGATCGCCCATTTGGCCGTCCCAATCCGTACACCATACGCCGCTCGCTCTTCGAAGGCCACGGGAGAACGTGCTGGCCGAATCCGTGGTCGAATAAAGTGCGTCGATGTCTTGCTCGGTCGCGTTTAATAGGCGCGTGATATCGACAGTGAAACCGCCCACGCCATCGCGTCGATTAACGGCAATGGTGGCCCGCGCGCCAAGGGCCTCTAACGATAAAACCCGCAGCGGATCTGCCCACCCGCCAACGGACAATGCGCCAGTTGCTAAGGGCACTGCAGGGCTGAACCCGGGTTCCGCCGGGGAGGCGGCGAGGATTTCGCGCCAAGTTGCGCGGTTTAATGGCGTGAACTGCATAGAGCCAAGATCGTTAAATCGTCTTCCGCTCTGCAAACGCTCGGCGATGCGATTGAGTTCGCCGCGCCGTCCCCAATAACCGACGCCGATATCCTCGAAATTTGGTTCAAAGGGTATTGGTGTCGCGGCCAGCCAGGCGGCGCGCGCCTCTTCCCAAATGGCGACCGATTCACCGGTGATCACACCGGTGACGCCGAAAACCGGCAGAAAACGTCCAATGCGATCGTCGACGCGGCTGCGTCCGTCAAACTCAGCGAAATTCAGTCGATACTCATTAAACAGATCAACCAGTTCCTCGCCACAGCTACGTCCCAGCGTACCGGGCAGCGTGGCCGTCTCGCGCCAGGTGAGGCCGATGCTTGGTCGGGCGCAGGCGCGCATCCAACGGCGCATGGCCGGTCGGTCGGCGGGGCCGTATCCGGCATAAAACGATCCGTATAGGCCAAATAAGTTGGCGACTTCCTCAAAATCTAAGACGGACGTACGCAAAAATACCCGCGGATTGCTGACAACAAACTGGACGCCTTCCTGCAATCCTTCGATGATATCAGTCGCATGGAAGATCGGGTCGGGCGAGGTGAGTAGTAGCTCAATCGCCTCTTTATTGATCAACGGACCCAAATCCTGGAGTACCCTGATGAAGGCTTCTAGCGCTTCGCGGCTTTCATCGAAATCCGGCGAACGCATTCGTTCCAACATTGAGTTGTCGGAAACTTCTTGCAGCAACGTGACGATTACATTGACATCTTCAAAAAGGCCGGCTTCGGAGAGGCCGATAAATGATTTCAGCAAGAGCGCCATGCGCGCATCCCGCCCACGGCGCCCGCACAAGCGCCGGTTTGCACATAAATGTGTATCAGGATTAGCCCAGATACTCTCAAGGACGAACGCCGTGATGGAGCCGGAGGATCCGCCGGCGGCGCAGGTGACAGCGCCGTATTCTTCAACCTGGCGCGCTAAAACACCGTAATGGGCAAATAGGTTCGCCCCGTTTCCGCGAATGCCGGCGCAGGTCGATTGTTCGGGGGCCGGGCGAGGCGGGCGAAGACGCCCCGATCGAAACTGATATACGAGACCGTCGTTCGCGGTCAGCGTCTGGAATTGGCTGGCCTCTGAATGATCGCCGTCATCGCTCGCCAAGGCGACGCTCGCGCCCAAGACAAAAGCCGCCGCCGCCGCTAACAGGCGAATTCCGACGATACCCATCTGTTCCATCCTCACCTCCCTCAATGCGATGGCAAAGTGTTTCATAGAGGATCATGGAAAGTAAAGGGCGTCGCTGCCTCAAACCAGGCTCTCCACAGCCATGGTCAGGTGCTCCAAATCATCGGGCGTTGATAATCGATGATCGCCGATCTTTGACAGCAATACCTGGCAATCATCCGTGGTGAGCGCTTGGGCGAGGCGCATCGCGTGTTGCCACGGCACGTCGGGATCGGCCATGCCTTGCAGGATGCGCACAGGGCCAGTGAACGGGATGGGGCCTGGTAGAAGGCGATGTTGGCGACCGTCTTCAATGAGCTTTAGAGTAATAACCGTTGGTTCGTCATCATATTCGGAGGGTTCTTCTAGACGCCCCTCCTGCAAGAGGCGGGTCTTGGTGGCGGCGTCCATCTGGGCCCACATGAGGTCCTCGGTGAAGTCGGGGGCAGGGGCAATGAGCACTAGCCCAACGACCCGTTCGGGCCGATCTCGCGCTGCAAGGGTTGCGATCCAGCCGCCCATGGAGGACCCAACGAGAATAAGCGGCCCCTCGGTCAGAGTATCAATCACCGCCAACGCGTCTGCGTACCAGTCGGAAATGGTTCCCTCCTCGAAGACGCCCTCCGACTCTCCGTGACCTGAATAATCAAATCGAATGTACCCACGGCCCGTCTCGTCTGCCCATTGGGCGAGGCGCTCGGCCTTTGTCCCGGTCATGTCGGATCTGAAGCCGCCCAACCATACGACGCCGGCTTCAAGCGTTTTGTTCTGGTCTTTTTCGGCGACGCGACCGCCGCTGCCCTTTAAGGGAAGCGCTTTTGCATTTTTTGCGAGCTGTTGACGGTAGGCGATCCGCCCGTTTGGCCCATCAAGGAATTGTGGTTTCATTGGCGATCCCCTTTTGCTCCCCAGGATGTGTTGCGGCTTGTTACTTAAGGTTATTGCCGTGGCCTAATGCTCTCAATACCTCTCGCAATACCCCAAGGCGCCCTCCTCTGGCAAAGCGGGGCTGGGGTATGGTAAGCCCGCCAACAATAAGGAAATTGTTGTTTCGATACGCTTTTCCGGTGCGTCGAAAACAGTAGCACAACAACAGGCGACCTCGCTTTGAATGACTTCGATCTGACAATTCTGCAGGTCGCTCCCGCCCTGGAAGAGGGCGGTGTTGAGCGCACGACCGCGGAAATCGCTGCGGGCGTTGTAAACGCGGGTGGGCGAGCGTTGGTGGCGAGCCGCGGCGGGCGTCTTGTTGATACTATTGAGGCGGCGGGTGGGGCGACTATTACGTTGCCCCTGAACAGTAAAAACCCTGCGGTGATGATCGCGAACGCCAAGAAGCTTGCCAACATTGTTCGCAAAGAAAGCGTGTCCGTCATTCATGCGCGCTCAAGAGCGCCGGCTTGGAGCGCGCTTTGGGCTGCGCGATCGACGGGGACGCCGTTTGTCACTACCTATCACGGGGATTACGCGGGCAGGTCGTCCTTAAAGCGGCTGTATAACTCTGTCATGGCGCGCGGGGATTTGGTGATCGCCAACTCCGCGTACACCGCCCGTCGGATACACAGTTTGTACGCCCACTCGAAAAAGCGACTGATGGTCATTCCGCGCGGTGTTGATGTGAATGCGTTTTCGCCCTCGGCGGTCGCCGGTGATCGCTTAGCAACGCTTGGCGCCCAATGGGGAGTGGGCGCGCCTTCACAGCGCAATGGTCAATTTCTCGTCTTGCTACCGGCGCGTCTGACGGCGTGGAAAGGTCATCGCCTCGCGATCCAGGCGGCGGGCCAAATGGTCGGTCACACTCAACATCAGGCATTGAGAAGCCTACTGATGGTCTTTTGCGGGGATCTCGCCGGGCGAGAAGCCTATGTGAAGGACCTAAAGGCCGAAGCGGCCTCCTGCGGCATGGCGGATAAAGTAAAATTCGTCGGTCACTGTGATGATATGGCGGCGGCTTACGCCCTGAGTGATGTTGTGTTGGCGCCGTCCACGAGGCCGGAAGCATTCGGCCGGACGGCGGTTGAAGCGGCAGCGATGGAGAAAATAATCATCGCAGCAGACCACGGCGGCGCGCGCGAAACCGTCGACGATGGACGGACCGGGATACTCTTTGCGCCGGGCGATGTGGTCGGTCTCGCGGAGGCGTTAGAGCAGGCCCTCGCGATGGCGCCGGACGACCGATCCGCTATGGAAGCGGCGGCCCGCAGGCGAGCAATTGTTAACTTTTCGACAAGCGCGATGGTTCGCTCGACATTAGAGGCTTACGTTGACATGACGTCTCTGACATGATGGCTGATAATCGGTTGCAGTTGCGGCCGTATATAGTGCCGTCGCGACGGAATGTGGCTTCTTCCCCATGGGCGAAATCAAAAGGGGGAAGGCTTTGGGGCGATGACTTTGGGCGGTGCGCACGAGCCGCTCAAGGCGGGGTAATTGGGCAAAAATTGAGATAAGGCATGTTCGGAAAAAAATCTGAAAACATATTGATTTTAAAAACAGATACGCTTTCTGCCTTTGTTGCGGCTGAGCCGGTTTTTGACGCTATTCGCGACCACCATAAGGACGCGCGGTTAAGCCTCCTCACAACGCAATCGCTTCAACGGGTCGCGAGGGCCGCCCCTTATTTCGATCAGGTCGCCGCCCTGCCAGACTTTAAGAATCCGGAGGCGCGAAAGGCGCTCCTTAAGCAATTAAAAGCGGCCCGTTTCGCGCGGGTTTATGATTTGAGCGGCGATGACGTGGCCCGTCGGATTCAAGGCGCTCTTAAGGGCGGATTAGGTATCGGCGGCCCGAAATGGCACTCCGCCGCGCCGATGGCGAAGAACAAAAAAAAGCAGGAGGCGGCGCCTGCGCCAAACCTCGAAAAACTGCAGACCTCAGCTGGTCTATCGGCGTCTGGCCGGAAGCCTGATTTCCTTTGGGCTCTAGAGGCGCGTAAGGATTCGGCGAACATGAAACCTGCCTGGTTTGGGGTGTCAACGCCGTTTGCGCTCCTCATGCCTGGATTAGACGAGGCGCGACGCTGGCCAGCGCAAAGTTATGGAGATCTTGCCCGTTATTTGGGCCGAAACGGCGTGATGCCCGTGATGGTAGGACAAAAAGAGCTTCACAATTTCGGAGACGCTGTCTCTGAAATTGCCCCGGAAGTTGTTGATCTCACTGGTAAAACCGACCACTTGCAGTTGGCGGCGCTGTCGCGCGAAGCGGCTTGTTTCATTAGCGATGCCGCGGAGGAAGTGGAGCTCGCCGTTGCGGTCGGATGCGCCGGCGTTCTGGTCAAACGGGCCTCTGAAGCCCAAGCGATTCCATCGGGGCGCCATGTGATGGCGCTGACAGCCACGACAGATTTAACCGAAATTTCCTCTGATTTCGTATGGCGGGCGCTCGGCAATATGGGGCTGTTGCCCTCCGAAGGCGTTAGCCGCGAACCGGTCGCGCTTTAGCGCGCCAAGTGATGCGCAAACGCCGCAAACCCGCTTTAAAAGCCCGAGAAAGCATTGAAAATTCTCAATTCAGGCGACTTGCCGGGCGTTCGCGCGTTGATTGGCGACGGGTAACGTTTATATACCATCTGTACCCTTCAGCCGTTAACGAATTTGTCGGCTGTGGCGCGTAAACCATTTTTCCCCAAGTGATTTGACGGCAGCCAGCCCGACGATCCAACGCAACCAATGGAGACTTGCAATAGCCCGTAGACCATTAGCCATGCCGGCGAGAGAAAAAGATGACGGACCGCGTATCAACGAAGCCATTACGGCCCCGCAGGTCCTCCTTATTGATGACGATGGCGAGAAGCGCGGCGTCCTTGATACCGAAAAAGCCATAGAGATCGCCGTTGAATCCGGGCTTGATCTTGTGGAGGTGTCGCCGAACACAAAGCCGCCGGTTTGCAAAATCATGGACTACGGCAAATACAAGTACCAGCAACAAAAGAAAAAGAACGAAGCCAAAAAGAACCAGAAGGTCGTCGAGATCAAAGAAATCAAGATGCGGCCAAACATCGATAGCCACGATTATGATGTTAAAACGAAAGCCATGCGCCGGTTCTTTGATGAGGGCGATAAAGTAAAAGTCACATTACGCTTTCGCGGCCGGGAAATGGCGCACCAGGAGCGGGGGATGGAACTCCTACAGCGCGTGCAATCCGACTTTGAAGAAGTCGCCAAGATTGAGCAACTCCCCAAGCTTGAAGGGCGTCAGATGATGATGGTGATGGCGCCGCGCTAAGCTGATCATCAGTACTTCCCTTAAAAAACGCTGTGGATGCCTCCTCAGCGTTTTTTTTGTGTGCGACGTCAGTTTTCTAAAGAGAAAAGATGGAATCCTTGACGACCATTCGCATGGTCACGGCGCCGCGGGTGAAATCGTTCGCCGTGTTGCGTAGATCAAAAAGCTGCACCAATATTCGCCGCTCTTTGTTGTCGGTTTTCGCTATGAAGATCCCCTCCGCATAGTGAGCGCCATCCCGCAAAGTCTTTTGCTGCAAGGGAAGCGTCTCGGTAAATCCGCGTGCCATCAACATGCGTTGATAATATGCGACGACGTCCTCCAGGGTGAGGGCCGCGTTTTTTTCGAAGAGGTAGAACTGGTCGCTCTCCTGTCCAGCGTCCTTAAATTCTTGTGGCGCACGGGCAATCAGATACCGAACAGCGCCGCGCGGGCGACCTACCGCTCTTTTAGCGGCGGGGTGAATGGGCGCGACGCCCTGGGTGAACGTGTCTTCTTCTTCACCCAGATAGTCGAGGACATATTGAGCACGGGCCTCGGATACAAACTCGGGATGGCCGGCGATGACCCATCCGAAACTCTCGGCAAGATCCTCTATCGGGTTCGTGGCGCCATATCGTGTTGTTTCATGGGCCTCTGGGTCGGGCTGGCGCCATCGTCCTTCAAGCCAATTGCCTTTCCATCCCACTCTGGACGCGAAATCAAAGACAAGGGAAGAGCGACGCAATAAGGAGAGCATTGTCCCTTCGTCCTTATCAAGATGATAGTACTGTAAGACGTGGGCGTATTCGTGCATGAAGATACTAATGCGCTCGCCAGGCGTGTTTTGATGGTGGAAGCCGCCGTGGAAAAAACCAGCGCCAAGGAAAATGTATGGCCCGCTTGCGGTGGCGACTGTGTTTGGCGCCGCGAAAGCGCCTCTCGTTTTCATCGTAGCGGCGATGATCGCTTTTGGCGGTGTCTCTAAAAATTTTGCGGGCGCATGGTTGAGCGCTTGTTTTATCTTGTCCAAGTCTGCGGTGGTTAAAGAGAGATTAGGCGCTTCGATAATGGGGATGCCCTTGACGACGGCGACCTGGCGCGAGCCTTCCGGTGGTGTTGCAACGTAAAGGGCGCGTTCCTGGGTTGTCGAAAACGTGGCGTAGTGCTCATAAAAGTTTTCAACGGAGATCGCGCTGTTACGGCTGGAAAAATGGAAAGCGACAGCGGAAAAGGCCAACATCAAAGAGAAAAATGTAAAAATATGGGACAGATGACATCTCATAAACATTGAAGTCGTTCCTTGGCTTAACCCCGTCGAAGTCTTTGCAGGAGGGTTGCTCTTGAACAAACCAACGCATATGTGGCGCCATATTCATAATGAACGTGAGATGTAATCGTTGCAGCCGAAGCACGGCTTACAAGCACCCTCTAGGGTTGCGCTGTCTGCCCTGTTTAGAGGATGTGGCGCCGGCTTTGCTTTGATAATTTGCAATGCGTGCTTTACCGCTCCTTTTTAGGAGAGGGTGCGGATTTTGGGGCCGCTTACGGCGGGAATGCAAACAATAGGTCGGACAGCCGAAAACGTCCGGTGGATAAGGCGATGATAGAAAATTTAACGTCAATAATCCCCATATCGAATTCAGCGCTGGTCGTATTGGCGGTGTTATGCGCTTTGTTGTTTGGGACTTCCATAGGATGGCTGATCTGGGGCGCTGGTCGCGACGACAAGTCGGGCGGCGTTCTTAGTGACGAGAAAAGCGATGACCTAACGGAGACGCTCGAGCAAGTCGATGGGAGCCCGGTTGCCGACAAGCCGGCAGAGGACCCAACGAGCGGTCCCGATGAAAACGCTCAAAAACCGTCTGCCCCGGTGGAATTAAAGGTGTTTCGTCGCAAACTCGAAGGCGTTGAGATGGAGTTGGCGTCAGTGAAATCGATCATCGCCGATCTGGAAGAAGAAACCGAAGACGTCACGGATCAAATTTCCCTACTTGGAGAGGCTGTATCGCAGGCGAACGACCGGTTGAAGGTCACCATCAAGACCGCAAAAAAACTACGTCGGCGCTAAAAGGGTCGGCTCTTGGTGCTGACGCCCGGGCCTTCATTCTGTAGACTACCTAAAAAGTTGATCCTGAAAGAAGGCGCAGATGTTCGATACTGGCTCGATCGCGCTTCAGCTGGCCATGACGGGCGGGTTGATTGCGGCAACGACGTTTGTCCATGGGGTGATAATCGCCGCAGCAGCGGCGCTTTTTCGCGGACGTCGGCGGGTGGAGGGTGTTGGCCGTTTTTTGCGGGACAGTATCGTCCTTGTTATCGTGACGCTGATGTTGATGGCGGCGCATGGCGCCCATATGGGAATGTGGGCGTGGTTGTTTCTCCATCTTGGACTGTTTGAGACCGTGGAGGCGGCGCTTTATTTCTCCTCAGTGAGTTATACGACCCTCGGGTTCGGTGATATTCTGCTAGCGGAAGAATGGCGCTTGCTTTCAGGCGGTGCGGCGGCGAACGGGCTGTTGATGTTCGGTCTTTCGGCAGCGTTTATGCTTGAGATTTTTGCTCGGCTACGAATGGCTGGCCGTTCCGCTCAATAAAGCCATCGCGTTTACCTACTGCTGAACCGAGAAGTTTTTATTCTGCAGGCGTTGCTTCTTCGGCCGTCGCGGCCGATGCTTCATCCCGCGGGCGCTGAATACGGTTAAAGGCGCTGAACAACACCAGCACCGCCAAAAGAGTGAGGCTCCCTGCCAGGATGAAAGGGGCGCCCGGCATATAGGTCGGGGCGCCGTCCGCGCTAATCATGAACGGGCCGAGATGAACGGGCCCCTCTTTTTGCGTGAAGGCGCCGAAAACTTGCGTCATCAGATAAGGGCCGATGATCATGGATAATCCATTGAGGCTGGCGATGGCCCCTTGCAATTCCCCTTGAGCATTCGCCGGAATGGTACGCGACATGATGCCTTGAAGAGCCGGCAAGGCAAGCCCGACGAGCGCGCCAAATGGCATGATGGCGTAGATCATCCATCCCTCTGGCGCGAGCCCATAAGCAGGATAGACGAGGGTGGCGAGGCCAAGGCCGAAAATAGCGGCTCTTCGTTCTCCAATTTTAGGGACAATGAACCGAATGAGGCCACCTTGAACAATTGCCGCTGATAAGCCGACGGCGGCGAGCGAATAGGCGATCTCCCGCGCAGACCACCCAAAGCGTTCGCCGGCGAAATACGCCCACACCGAGGGAAACGTCCAGTGGCCAACTTGGTAGATAAAAATCGCTAACGCGATTGGCAGAATAATCGGGTACTGACTGAATTGTTTGAAGCTGCCGAACGCATTGGCCCGCCCCCAGCTAAAGTTTCGACGAATCTCAGGGGTCAATGTTTCCGGCAGAACGAGAAATCCGTAGACAAAATTCAAAGCCCCAAGGGCGCTGACGAAGAAAAATGGTGCGCGGGCGCCATAAGCGTCGCCAATGACACCGCCGATCAGGGGACCGATGATAAAGCCAAGACCGAAGGCCGCCCCCAACATGCCGAAACTTTGGGCGCGCTTTTCTGGCGGTGTTATATCCGCGATATATGCGTTGGCTGTTGTGAAGGTCGCCGCGAACGCGCCCGACAGAACACGCGCCAAAATGAGGATGGCGAGGGTTGGCGCCAACGCCAATAACAAAAAGTCCAGCGCGTAAGCGATCATCGAAACGAGAATAACGGGACGGCGCCCGTAACGGTCCGACAGGGCCCCCAGAATGGGGGCCATGACGAACTGCATCACCGCATAGATCGCAGACATGATGCCCCCCCAACGGGCCGCAGCCGAGCGGGGTTCGTCCGTCACCGCCATGATCAGATCAGGCATAACGGGCATAATCACCCCAAACCCAATCATGTTGATGAGGATCGTGATAAAAATGAATAGAAACGCGTTCGGGCCTGGCGCGCGCGGCATGGCAGCATCCTTTATGAAGGCGCGCAATTGGGTCGGATGAGCGAACAAGGCGCGGTACTTTTAGTATAGCAGAAACCGGGGTAGCGCTGGCAAGGCGTCGTTCGGGTGTTTAGATGGCGCAGGGATCGGGGGTTTACGATGTTTCCGGCGTTAATCGATGGTTTCGCCGCTTTGTTCTTCGCCGTTCCTTTTTGCATCACGGGCATGTGACCTCGCCCGGAATTCACGGGGGGTGGCGCTGACCTCCTGTTTAAACGCCCGATTAAACGGTCCGATGGAGTTAAACCCGCATTCAAAAGCGATGGACAAAATGGTTCGATCCTTATTGTTGGGATCCGCTAAAATCTGTTTCGCTTGCTCGATCCGATATGAATTGATGAAATGATTAAAGTTCCTAAAGCCCAGAGATCCGGTGATGCATTGGGTGACTTTGTACTCCTGTTCCCCAATCGCCGAGGCTAACGTTGCGACCTTTAAATCCGGCGTCGTGAAAAATTGATCTTGTTCCATCTTCTGCGAAATGAGTTGCGCCAGGCCCTCATCCCGGCCCTTTTCCTGGGTGGTCTGTGACGCCAATTGAGGTGCGCGTATTTGATTGTCCGTGGGATTTGACGGCGCCGCGAGGGGGTGGCGTTTTCGGTAAGCGACAGCGACCCGGCTGCCTACGACAATGGTGAAGGCGCTCGCAGCGATCACGCGGTCAATCCACTCGTGACTGAACGCCGCCTCAGAACCGTTCGCCGCCCAGACCAAACAGATGGCGATCGTGACGCCATATACGCCGACATAGAGTTGCCGGAACCGTTTCTCCGTATCGGGAAGGCGTGGTTGATAGCCAGACAGTACTTCAACGAAAACAAGAGCAATTGTGCTCGTACAAATGAACGTTGCCGCGTTTGTTGCGAGGCGGTGGATCTCTCCATCAACATCGCCCAACAATGCCGCTGAGGCCTGGATCACGATAATGCCGACGACAAAGAAAAGCGTCCAAGGTTTAATCGCGTTTTTAGCGTGAAAAAGCGTTCGCGTCAGAAGCCAGGCCCATCCGCACCCCGCTGCCCCGCCAATGGCGATCACATAAGCGAGGAGGCCTGTCGGCTCGCCGAAAAAGCGTGCTGAGGTTGAGATCAAGACCGACGTCGCCAAAATCCACCAGACAATCTCACTGGGCGGGACGTTGCGCCACCGGGGGGACCCGGTGGACGTCCACCAGGCCCGGGTCCGGACTTGGGCCCCGACGTAGGCGCCGTTAACAATGCCGATGAGTTTCTGCGACGCCAGCGAGTTGCCCATGGTCTTTCTCACTCGTTCCCGTCTAGAGCGTCTTTAGAGGCCCAGACCCTCGCGTGCGCCGTCATGAGCGCCAAAAAAATTGGCCGTTTTCCAAATCGGTAAGACCGGGCGGCCGCGTTCCTTTTATGCCCGACATGGCGACCGCAAAAGTGCAATGCGGTGACCGGTGCTATGGGAGAGACTATCTGCCAGTTATAGAGAGGCGATATGGTCCGACAGAAACCTAGGGGGCAGGGCGCCCAAAGCGTTGACGGACCAAAAGGGAGAGGGATCAAGAATGGCGCAATCTGAAGCTTCACCGAGCAATGTAACGCAACAGAGCGGTGGCATCGCCGCCCGGCTGTTGGCGTTGTCGGGTGTTTTGTGGTTCTTGGCGGCTGCAATCGGCCAGTGGATTTTCGTCTATTACATTCTCGGACACTATGTCCCCATTCTCGCCAAAAAAGGTCTGCCTGGGCTCGATGAGTCGACGTTGCCTGATGGATATGTGCCTGGAGATGTAATCGGCAACATCGCCATTGCCTTTCATGTTCTGATCGCTGTCATCATCATTGGCGGCGGCCCATTGCAGCTCATGGCGCCGATACGCAATCGTTTTCCCGCCTTTCACCGCCTCGTCGGGCGCACCTATGTGGTGGTGGCGATTTTAACAAGCCTCGCTGGCATTTACTTGGTATCGACGCGAGGCGTTCCGGGCGGGCCGCTTGCTCCCATCGCTATCAATCTCGATGCGGTGTTGATTATCGTATTTGCGATCATCGCTGTTCGCTTTGCGATGGCGCGCAAAATTGATCAACATCGTCGCTGGGCGATGCGGCTCTTTATGGTCGCGAGCGCCGTATGGTTTTTTCGTATCGGTATTATGTTCTGGTTCATGACGACCGGTGGCTTAGGTATTGATACGAAAACCTTTACCGGCCCCGCCATTACATTCATCTACTTCGCCCAAATGGCGATCCCGCTTGCCTTCTTAGAGTTATATTTCCGGGCGCAGGACAGCCAACACGCTGGATTAAAGCTAAGCGCTGCATTGGCGATTTTCCTAGCGACCGGGGTCACGATTGTCGGCGTCTTCGCCGCGACGATGGGCATGTGGTTGCCCCGGGTGTAGGGCGATTGACGCGACTACCCTTGCGGCCTCACAAATGCACCAGTGTTAGAACGGGAACAGAATATCATATATCTGCTGGCCGTAGCGGGCTTGTTGCACATCGCTTAGCTGTCCGCGTCCACCATAGGAAATGCGTGCTTCTGCGATATCGGAGTGGTCGATGCGGTTGGCGTTGGAAATATCTTCAGGCCGAGCGATCCCTGTGACAGTTAGTTCGCGCACTTCATAATTCACCCGCACCTCTTGCTTGCCGGCGATCACAAGATTGCCGTTTGGCAGGATGTCGGTGACAATGGCGGCGATGGTCAATTCCACATCTTCCCGTCGGTCCACCGATCCCTCGCCGCGATTGGTGGAATCCGAACTCAGATCAACAAGCTGAGCCGCATTGGCGCCATCGGGGAGAAGCTCTACCAGCTGTTGTTCGAGCCCGCCAAATGCCGGGATGTTGGCGGCTTCGCCGGTGCTGCGCCGACGTTCCGTTGTGTTATCGAGACGCGCGCGGTCATCAATATCGATCACGACAGTGACAATATCACCCGTCTTGCGGGCGCGCTGGTCCTTGAAAAAACTCCGTGCGCCCGGTCGCCAAAGCGAGTTTGATTGCGGGACGGTGACTTCCTGCGTTGGCACGGGAAAAGAGACGAGGCGTCCGCCATGGAGGTTGGCTGGGTTTTCCGTGGGCGACAATCCGGGCGCTTGGCCGACATTGGCAAGGCGTTGACCCGTCGCACAGCCAGATACGGCTAGAACGGCAAAGACAGCGAGGAGGGTTCGCGAAAGCGGGGTCATTGAAATTTTCCTCAATCGATATTGCTTGTATGCGCGTCACGATCCAGATCGCGAGAAGCAAATGTGTTTGGTCCGGCGCGCAAAGCGCCAATGGTCAGTTCACCACTTAAATCTTGAACGCCGCTGGCGGTGCTCACGATCCCTTTTGCCGTCACAACGCCGCTGACCACCCGATCGCCATTTAAGCTGCGTACCGTGACAGCGTCGCCAATCTCGCCGCGTTGCAGCGAGATGGCGCGATTCGTGAGGCGCATGCCCGGCAACTCCATCACTAAGGTAATGAGGTCGCCTTTCCGCACCGCATAGGACGCGGCAATATCGTTTTTGCGGATTGGTTTGTCCGCGGAGAGGGCTCGTCGTGCAGTTTTGCCAAGGAGCCGTGACGGGTCGGTGATATACCGCGCTTTATGGGTGTCTTTCACTTCGGCCCAATCGAGATCGCTTTCGGTAATCGTTTCGCCCGGGTTGATTGATCGATTGAGGGCCGGCACGCTCGCCATCAAGACAGCGTCGCCAACAACAACCGCCGTGCCCGCATCACTTTTAAACCGAAGGACAAAACGCCCTACGCTGGCATTATAGCTTGCACCGTCCATTTGGGCGCCAAGCGGATCAAATCCATCAGTGATAAGGCTTGAATTAAAGTCGATTTCGATGGTCGCCCCTGCGGGCGCGCCTTTATCGGCCAACGCATTGGCGACCAAAATGGCCAAGGCGTCATCTTGTTGGGCGCGCGCCTGGGTAAGGGTCAGTAAAAACCAAAGCCCGACAAGCGCATAGGATAAAAAACCAGGGATACGGAGGGCTCTCATGTCAACTCTGTCCTATCGGCGAAGGTTGGCGTTGGTGGCGAGCATCTCGTCGGATGTCTCAATGACCCGCGCGTTCATTTCATAGGCCCGCTGGGCGGCGATGAGGGCGGTGATCTCTTGCACAGGATCGACATTGGAGGTTTCAACAAACCCTTGCAGGATGCGCCCAAACCCCGGATCGCCCGGCTCGCCAATGACCCGCGTGCCAGAGGCGGCCGTTTCCAAGAGAAGGTTGTCGCCGATGGCTTCAAGGCCTGATTCATTAAAGAACGTGACAAGCTCAAGCGTCCCAAGTTCCGTCAGGTTTTCGTCGCCGGCGATGCGCGCCTGGACAATACCCGTCTCTGATATCGCGATATCCGTTGCATCTTCCGGCACCGTCACGCCCGGCGAGACGAGGTAACCGTCTTCGGTCACGATCTCCCCATCGGGGGAGATGGCGAAATTGCCAGCGCGGGTAAACGCATCAACCCCATCCGGTAACTGCACGCGGAAAAATCCGCGCCCTGAAATAGCAAGATCGAAGTCATTGCCCGTAGAAGTGACGTTCCCTTGTTCCGTGATGCGATAAACCGACCCTGTTCGGACCCCCGCGCCGATCTGAACGCCGTTGGGGACGATCGTCCCCGTAGAAGACGACACGGCGCCCGGCCGTTCTAAGGTTTGATACAGAAGGTCCTGAAATTCCGCGCGTTGCCGCTTGAACCCGACCGTATTGAGGTTCGCAATGTTGTTGGAAATAACCTCCACATTGCGTTGTTGGGCGAGCATGCCGGTAGCGGCGGTAGAGAGGGATTTCATTTTTTGTCCTCAAGTTCAAATCGGGGCGCCAGATGGCGTTAGCTAACATCACTCAGGCGGCGGATGGCCTCGCGGGAGATATCATCGGCGGCGCTCGCCACTTCGCTGGCTTGTTGATAGGCGCGCAAAATGCCGATCATATCGGTCACGGCTTTCACCGGCGCGATATTCGATGCTTCGACGAACCCGCGCAGAACCTTTGGCGTCTCCGAGGCGCTAAGCGCCGTCGGCGCGCTGAAAAGGTTATCGCCTTCCTTGCTCAGGGCGCGAGGCTCTTCTGTTTCATAAATGCCAAGCCGCGCGACCGTCGCGCCATTCTGTTGCAGGTCGCCTTCCGGCGTGGATAGAACAGGACCGGCTGTAACATTGAGCACGATTGAGCCGCCGTTATCGTCCAGGACCGCCGCGCCGGATTGCGTTGTGAGCTCGCCAAAGCCGTTCACAGTGAAGCGTCCGTCGCGGGTGTAGCGCACGCCATTTGCCGTCTCGACGGCGAAAAATCCGTCGCCGTCGATGGCGAAATCGAGGTCGCCGCCGGTCGCCTGTACGTCGCCGGCGCTAAAATCGGTAAAACTAGATGGATCGATAACGAGAGAAACGGCGCGCCCGTCCAGCCCGCCTGATCCGCCGGCATTCTGCCCCCTCGTCGGCGCGAGAAACTCCTCAAAGGCGGCTCGTTCCGCCTTAAAGCCCGCAGTTGATTGGTTGGCGATATTATTGGCCGTCACGTCGAGCGCACGTGTCAGCACGATCTGGCGGGATAGGGCGGCGGCGATGGCGTTTTCCATAGTCTGTCTCAACTCGCAAGGGCAAAGCTTGGTTAACGTCGTGCGCAAGCCTCATGCCAAAGAAAAAACTATTAAAAACAATGGGTTATTTTTGCATCGGGGCGTGGCCGGCAAGTTCTGCCGGGCAGATTTCACCGCCTCAACGCTCCTTTAACCCTGATAGGGGCATGATGCGGCGCGAATGGATCACGCCTGAATGGGATCGGTAAGCGCCTAAACGGCGTTGCCCCATCTGAGTGAACGCCATTGGCAGGCGATGGCGGGTGAATCGGGCTCTGAATGAACGACGCGACTATGAATAATTGGGCCAATCAAAATGGCCAAACCGGTACGGCGCCGGGGCGACACGGCTCCCGCGTTCGCGTCCGCACGCCCGGAAAACACATCGTTTTAGCCGTGGTCGTCGCTGCATTGATGCTGTCCGTCTCGACGAGTTTTCTTCGTTTCGATAATGGCCGACCGTATGCAGAGCGGTTACGGACGGTGGTCAACGGTGATGGAACAGCGGTCCGTTTAGAACCATTTTTGGTGGATCTTGCTCCCGATCCCTTAGGCCAGGTGGCTTTCATGCGGTTGTCTGCGATGCTGGTGACCGACGACCCGGCTGTCGAGCAGGCGGTGATGATTCATAACAGCGCCATTCGCGAGCGGATGATGTTTCTATTTAGGCGCTTAACCCCCGAAGATTTCGACAGCACCGAGGATCAGGAACGATTGAAAGAAGAATTACTGCGTCGCGTGAACTTGGTGCTGGCGCCCCATCAAATACGTGAGGTGGTTATTCATGACCTCATCATCCAATAACCCCAGCGGCATTGATCCTATGAGTGATTTCGACATCGATTTGAGCGAAGAAGATCTCGTGTGGAATGAAGTCAGGGCGGAGGAAACCGACGATCTTATTCCAGAGCCGGAACGTCAATCGCCGAACGGCGAACCGGAAGACGGGGATATTGGTTGGGATGCGCCGGAAGAGCCCGTGATCGGTGATTTTTTTGAATTCGACTTAGTGGGAGAGGATCGTGTCGACCGTTCAGGGTTAAACGCTCTTATCAATTCCGCTATTGTGGCGCAGCGGCGAATGCCGATGTTGGACGTGGTTTTAGATCGCGCGGCGCGGCGTATGACCCGCAGTTTTCGGCAGTTAACGGATGAAAACCTTGAAGTTAGTTTAGAAGATGTGGCGACGAAGAGGTTTGGCGACTTTCTTCATAGCCATGATCGCGCCTCTGTCATTGGCGTGATGCACTCAAAGAACTTGGACGCCTATGCACTTATTGTATCCGATGCCGCGCTCATGCTAGCGGTATTGGATCTGCTGCTTGGCGGCCGACGCGGCGATTTAGGGTTCTTCGATGACTTCCGCGCTTTGACGCAAATTGAACTGGGTCTCGCCGAACGGGTCATCAAGTCTATGATTGATGATTTCAACGCGTCCCTAAAGGCTGTTTTTGACGCAGACTTTACGCTTGATCGTATAGAGACAATACCACGTTTCGCAGCGATCGCGCAGGAGCCGAGTGTTTGCGCGGTTGGTAAATACAAAGTCCGGATGGGAGAGCGAAACGCTGCTGCAATGATTGTGCTTCCGCACACCGCGATTGAGCCCCTTGGCGAGACATTGCAGCGCGACTTTATCGGTGAACATGGCAGCGATGATCATTTATGGCGCCGGCGCATAGATGAGGAGGTGCGCGCCGCTCGCGTTGATATAAACGCCGTTTTGGCGGAGAAAAACGTGGCTCTCAAGGAGCTAAACGATTTGTCCGTAGGGGATCTTCTAGTTTTTCCAGCATCGCCGAAATCTGTTGTGACATTGACCGCAGGCGGTCGTGCGATTGTTCAGGGGCGTCTTGGTCGTGCGGGAGAACGGATCGCTGTCTGTCTGCAGCGCGCCGTCCCTCAGACTGGGTTATTGAGCGATCGTGCACCGGATCATGATCAATCCTTTGAACCCGCCGCCGCTTTCCATCGAAGCCACGCGACAGCGATCGTCAACAACGCCGACCCTGAGGAAGAGGCAGGGAATAACGAAACGTCACTGCCCAATCAAAAAGGAGCTGCTTAATCATGATGGCCGTTGTCTTAGATTTAGCCCTGACGGGGTTGTTGCTTGCTGCTTGCGCTTATTCGATGATGTTGAGCCGTAAATTGGCGGCCTTGCGTAAAGGTCAGGCCGAGCTGAAAAGTGCAATAGAAGCGTTTGATGCATCGGCCCAGACCATACAGTCGGCCATGCAAAAAGTTGAGAGTATCGGGCTCGTGCGTGCGCGCGAAACGAACCGGACGACAGAGGACGCGCAAGCGCTTTTCAACGATTTGTCCGTCATGACCGCCGCCGGCGCCCGTGTTGCCGATCGCCTTGAAAGCGCACTCGATGACGTCCGTCGTACGGGGCGCCATAGCCTTAAGGATGAGGTCACATCGTTATCCCAACCGCCCCATGGGTCGGCACAAGAAGCCGCGTGATGAAGGCGCGAAACCGACAGAAAGATCGATAGGATGACCTCGCCGGCGGAAAACAATCGTAAAAAAGCAAAGGGCCGAACATCTGTGTACGGTGTCGCGCCACTTGCCGCCGCCGCTTTGGCGCTCATTGCGGTGTCGCGTCTTGCTGACGCCGGCTGGGGGATGTCAGCGCTTTCCTTCAACAAAGCGGGCGCACAGGCGCAACAAAGCGCAACACTACAAACCGCTTCGGGGCAGCCAAGACGTGAAAACGACCAGGCGGTGCGCTCGTCCGAGCTGGCAGCCGGTCGGTCAAGCCTTGTTGACCGTTTGTCTGCTCGTGAGGAGGCGCTAAGCGCCCAGGAGCGATCGCTAGAAACCCGCGAGCAACTCCTCGTCGCCGCCGAACAAAAAATTGCTGATGAACTGCGCACCTTGCGCAAAGAGATTCAAATGCTCGAAGCGTTACGCGCGGAACAAGCGGCGAGCGAGAAGGAAGATCTATCGGTCTTATCGCGCGCCTATGAACGGATGAGACCACGGGACGCCGCCCGCATCTTTGAGGTGCTCGACGATGACGTCCTCATCCCCGTCGCCGCCGGTATGCGCACACAGGCTCTTGCAGCGACACTCGCCCAAATGAGTCCCCAAAGAGCCGAGGCGCTGACAATAGCGCTTGCCGCTTACAATAGTCGATTCAGAGATGCGAGTGATGATGCGCCGTAGAGAGAAAATCACTGCCCTAGGGAAAAAGCGGACGGTGTACGGAATTCTCTTGAGTGTTGCTCTTTGTTCCGCCTTGTGGGCCCATGGCGGTATTCCAACCCCGTCGCTTGCTCCAGCCCAATCGGAACCGCGCGCGCCTGATAAAGCAACGCCCAAAATAAATGCGTCTGATCAGATACAATCAGACGGCCAGGCCGCGCCGTTCTACCTGATGAATGCAGGCAATGTCGCGCTTCATGACAAGGATGTTGGCAAGGCGGATAATTCCTCCCCGGGCAGGACAGTGGGCGTAACCCTTGCGGCCCTTTTTGACGAACAACGCCGCCGGGTTGCGCACATTGGTTTTGTTCAGGCGGAGAGACTTATCCTCTCTTCGACGGAAACGCCATTGACACCGGACCCATTTGACTTGGGCGTTTTCTATGCATCGTTGTCTCTCTTTCCGGAATGCATGTCGGCCCTAGAGGCTGACCAGGCGACGCCGTCGTTCGCGTCCGTTACAAAACGGGATGAATTGAAACGCATTCTCAAGGCGTATTGTGCGTTAGGGGCCGGCAAACTTGATGAGGCACAGGGGTTGCTTTCGGGCGCCGATGAAGGGAACCCCAATACGAAGATCCTCACTATTGTGACGATGGCGCGTCAGGGGCGTTTTGCGTCCGCCGCGCGCCTGTTGGAGGCGGTTGCGCCCGGAGAAAGCGCCGCTGACCCGGCGGTGGCGACGCTACTGCCGCCGGCAATGATTGAGATCGCTGGGTATAGAGCGACATCGGTAGATGATCCGCTCTTCCGGCGCGCTATCCGGCGTTCTCGGGTCAATTCTGGTCAACTGGCCAGAGCGCGAATTTTGGCGCGCAACGGTCAATATATTGACGCGCAACAAATATTGACCCGCCTTGAAAAAACCGTAGACGGACGGCTATCCGTTCGAACGGCCGTATTGCAACAGATGATCGCCCTCGAAGCCAATACCGTGCCACCATACGATCTGGTAGAGGCGGCCGATGACCTTGCGTTTCGATGGGATGGCGGCTTGACGGGGCGGGAGTTAACCGCCCTGAGGGCGCGCGCTCGGTTCGTTGCGGGCGATCTTAGCAACGCCTTTGCCCATTGGCGTACGTTAATTCGTGAAGCGCCGCAAAGCGACGCCGCATTGGACGCGCAAGAACGATTGACCAAGGCAATTGGCCTTCTTGTTGCCGCGGATGACAATGAACAACTTATCGAACAAGCGGCATTGTTTCTTGAATTTGTTGAGTTCGCCCCGCCGGGGGCTGAGGGTGATGCGCTCATCCGTCAATATACGGATCGCCTTACGGATTTAGGGTTGGGTGTTGAAGCTGCGGAGCTATTGGAGCATCAAGTTTTTCAACGGCTTCGTGGTCGTGAACGGGCTCGCATCGCCGCGCGCCTTGCGGCCCTTCATATGCGCAACGGCGCTCCTGAAGAAGCACTGCGGGTTATTCGCTCGACGAGGCTCGCCGGCATATCTGAGGAGACCCTGAATAAACGACGGGGCATTGAAGCCGAAGCTCTCGCCGCGGCGGGCCGCAAGGAAAAGGCGTTGGCTTTACTGGAAAATGCAAGCGCGCCGCATGACCGACGTCGCCGGGCCGACATTTTGTGGAATGCATCCCGTTGGGCCGAAGCGTCAGTCGCTTATAAGGTAGCCTTTGAAGGATCTCGTGAGGATGGCCACTTGGCGTTACGCGCAGCAGTCGCCTTTGGCCTCGCGGGCGACGGCGCGGCGTTGAGCGCATTTGCTACAGCGAATGAAACACTGCTCGCGGGTAAACCGGAAGGGGATATGATCCGTCTTCTAGATAAAGGGTTTAATGAGGGATCATTTTTTACAGTGTATAGGTCTCTATTTGAAACCGACAATGAACTTCTCAACACTGACGACGCCGGCGCCTAAAGGACATGGGATCGAGAATGCGACCCTTTAGGCTGCATTCGTGTCTTTTGCCTTTTGTTTGTAATTCTCATCAAGAACCTGATTTCGCCCGGCGCGCTTCGCTGCATAAAGACAAGTGTCGGCGCGATCGATAAGCGTCTCAATCGTATCGTCGTGCCGGAACTGAGCGACGCCCATAGACAGGGTGATGACGCCCAAATCTTCATCTGTACGGCGTTTTTTAAGGCGCCGAGACTCCACAGCGGTGCGCATTCTCTCGGCAAGCATATTCGCATTCTCTAGAGTCGTGCCGGGTAGCACAATAGCGAATTCTTCCCCGCCGTAACGCGCCAACAGGTCTTGACCCTTCACATTGGCGTCCATCACTTCTGCGACGAGTCGAAGGACGTGATCGCCTGTTTGATGACCCCAGCGGTCATTAAATTGTTTGAAGTGATCAATGTCAGCTAAAACTAAGACAAGGGGAGAATCATGATTTCTCGCTGATTGGGTTAGTCGGATGAGCGCTTCGTCAAACGCCTTACGGTTTTTTATCCCAGTCAACGGATCTTTTAACGTCTCCAGTTTGATGTTTTCCACATTCATCCGTAACGTCGCAATCTCCTCTGAAGACTGACCGAGCTGACCCTCTAGCTGTTTGTTTGATTCGCAAACAGACTGAGTTATGCTGACCACGCTATCAAGCAGCGTCTCAACGGCGTTGTTCAAATTGCCGGTCTGCTTTATTTCCGAGGAAAGGCTGGCGAGTCGTTCGCTGTGGGCGTTTGCATGTTCACCGGAGGTCTCGATTGCATCGGCGAGCTTGGACACTTCGCCTTGAAAGCGCTCGACAAGGTCGATCATATCGCGCGAAAGATCTTTGCGCAGAATATGCTGTTCATGGAGTTCTGTCGCTTGTTCCTGCGTAAATCCGCCTGAAGCGCTAAAGCATTTTTGCAGGTCGCGGCTAAGGGCTGGAGACCGACCTTCAAGATGGGTCGCCCACACTTCCAGATTTTTAGGCGTCGCGGCGAGATTGAGAGCTTTGAGCGCCCTCAGAGCGCGCTCAGCGATACGATGCGACGTTTCGATGCCGTCCGATGTCATATAGTCTGTAACGTCCCAGTGCGCGCGAGTTTCCATCAATGCTTTTGTCAGCATCAGAAAACCTGATGCATGTCAGCTGCGAGTTCACTCTAGCGGCGCTCCGTAAAAGAAGCGCTAACCGGGCGGGATGACGATGTCCGAAACCGAGAATTTCGAAAGAAAAGCTCGTAATTACAAGGGGGTTAAGCGTTTCTTAACGAAGTAGGAACGCCGGGGTGTTGTCGCCAAACCCTTTGACCGTGGGCGGCTCTGGTTCGTGCCGCCGTCTACTGCCGCGCCGATCGCTTCCCCGGCCTTCTGAGCGTTCGTTTTGAGACCGTTCAATTTTTTGATGGTCTGCCGCATCGACCGCTGAGACATCGTCAACCGACACGGAGGCGCTCTCTTCGGCGTGCGCCGCACGTCCCCGTCGGCCCTGACCATTGCGAGTTCGCTCACGGCCTCCTTCGCGGGCGTCGTCGCGCGCTCTGTCGCGTCCCCCGTCGCGGCCACGGGAACGAGGCTTTTCGCGAGATTTGCGCCGTTCATCTCTTTCTTTCAGGGATGTTTGCGCGTCTTCAAAAAAGTTCTCGTCAACATCAAGCGGCGCAATCTCATCACGGCCGATGGTTTTCAAGATGGCCTGATAAGCTTTGTCGTCATTCGGCGTCAGCATCATAAACGCGGCGCCTTTTTGGCCTGCTCTGCCGGTTCGGCCGATCCGGTGAACGTAATCGTCGGCATGGATCGGCGCGTCGTAATTGAAGACGTGGCTAACGGCTGGGATGTCCAGCCCGCGCGCGGCGACATCCGAGGCAACGAGAAACTGCACTTCGCCGGAACGGAATTTATCAAGGGTTTCCATTCGGAACGCCTGGGCCAGGTCACCATGGATGGGACGCGCATTAAACCCATGAGTCTGTAGCGATTTCGCCACAATATCGACGGATGATTTTCTGTTGCAAAATATAATGCCGTTTTTCACGCCATCGGTGTCGAGAAGACGCCGTAACGTCATGCGTTTTAGGGCATCGTCTTTTGATGGGAGGCGGATAATCCGCTGGTCAATTGTATCGGCCGTGGTGGCGGGCTTGGCCACTTCCACCCGCGCGGGCGATGAGAGAAACTGATCTGTCAGGCGCTGGATCTCTGGCGGCATGGTGGCGGAGAAGAACAGCGTTTGTCTCGTCATCGGCGTTAATTTAAAAATACGCTCAATGTCAGGGATAAAGCCCATATCCAGCATGCGGTCGGCTTCATCGACAACCATCACTTCAATGCCGGTCAACAGTAATCGTCCGCGTTCAAAGTGATCGAGTAGACGCCCGGGTGTGGCGATCAGAACATCAACCCCGCGGGTCAATTTTGCGTCTTGGTCGGCGAATGAGACGCCGCCAATCAACAGCGCCATGGAAAGGCGATAGTATTTCCCATATTTTTCAAAATTCTCAGCCACCTGCGCCGCCAATTCCCGGGTAGGGGCAAGGACGAGAGAGCGCGGCATACGTGCTCGGGCGCGTCCTTTAGCGAGGCGGTGGATCATCGGCAGGGTGAAGGAAGCGGTTTTGCCCGTGCCGGTCTGGGCGATACCTAGAACATCTCTCCCGCGAATGGCTTCGGGGATGGCTTCTTTTTGGATGGGCGTTGGTGTTGCGTACCCGGCTTCGGCTAGGGCGCGTAAAATATTCGGCTCAAGGCCGAGGTCGTCAAATGTTGTCATTAATGGCTCGTTTGGAACGGTTTCACTCACCTCGTCCGCTGGCGATATAGTCATGCGATGCGGACGATGATGCATTTAGCGGAGACAGAGTAACGCCCCGCTCTTCCGCCAAATGACGAGCGATGCGCTTTCAGAAGCGCTGTTTCACCGAACCGATAAGGTATGATCGGGAAACAGGCATGGCGAGCTGCGTCGTCTTAGGGGGTCGGATCCGTGAAAAGGATCGTCTCACACACCTGCGCGCGCCGCGATGCAGCATGCGAGGTACGGAACACCGGGAAAAAAGTCAATGGTTCCCCTGTGACCTCCGGGTGACGACTCATGGTTAATGTTTTGCAACTCTTAAGGGTCACGACGTGAGGGGCGAAAAACTCGACATCTCGATTGGGCGCATCTGGCCACTTCTTCTTGATTTTCGCCAGGCATCGCGGCCAAGGTGCGAGGCTGACGATATCGCGGGCGCCCCCGGTTCTAACCGGCGCTGAACAACGCCAATTGGCGTGTCCCGCATAAAATTGAAGAGGCCTCGATGGATTTAAAAACCGTCATTCGCACCATTCCGGATTATCCAAAACCGGGAATTATGTTCCGCGATGTCACGACGTTATTGACCGATGCCCGCGGATTTCGTCAGGCCGTTGATCAGATGGTGCACCCTCTGGCGGGCGCAAAAATAGACAAGGTCGCTGGGATCGAAGCGCGCGGATTTATTCTTGGCGGCGCGATCGCCCACCAACTCTCGGTCGGGTTCGTTCCCATACGAAAAAAAGGCAAGCTGCCGTACAAATCGATTTCGCAGCAATATGAGCTGGAATATGGCGTCGACGAGATGGAAATGCATGTCGACGCCATCGACGCGGGCGAGCGCGTTTTGTTGGTTGACGATCTGATTGCAACCGGAGGCACGGCCATGGCAGGCGTTAGCCTCATCGAGCGGGCAGGCGGGGTCGTGACGTTATGTTCTTTTGTCATTGATCTGCCCGATCTTGGCGGTGCGGATAAATTGCGCGCGTCGGGTAAGGAAGTGGCGGCGTTACTTTCTTTCGAGGGTGAATAGGGCTTTCGTCGCGCGGTCGCAGGCACGTATCCAGTGTCACGATGCATCACATTCCAGCATTCGGCGTTGCGATTGCGGGTATCGGGTGACATACCAAAGAACTGAGAGAAATTTGGAAGGGATGGGATCATGGCGAGAGTATTCTTTAGGGCCGCTTCTATTGGGGCGGCGTCGATGGCCATCATGGCGTTTGCCTGCCCAGCTATTGCTCAGTCGGTGAAAGCATCCGATGAAGACAATAAACTTGAAAATACGATCCGAACTGACATTCAAAGCGCCCTGACAGCGTTTGACAATGGAGACTACCGCGATGCGCGCCTATATCTGAGCGCCGCCTCCGACAAAACAAGCAGGCTTGAGTTAACGCGTATCACACAAGCGGTAGCCGCTGCGGCTGATACATTCACCGTCGCAGACGCCTCTCAGTTCACCCTGACCGGGTCGTCAACCTTGAACTTCGAACGCTTCTTGGAGGATCGCGAAACCGCCCAACAGATCTTTAAAGACGCCAAGGGCAATATCGTGAAAGTGCGCGTCTTTGGCGAAGAAGACGACCTCAAGGATTTCAAATTTATTGCTGACGACGACGCGATGTTAGCAAAAGGCGAGATCGAACTTGCTGAAATGCGCGGGGAGCCGGCTCTGAAGAAACGGACCGGCGACGGCGGGTTATCTGTCCTAATGATGTCTGAAGAAGATCATGCATTGATTGAGATCGAGGGCGATTCCGAAGAAGCCGTGATGCGCTTGATTGAGCAGTTGGAGAGCAAACAAACGCAATAGGACGTAGGGAGACTATCGCAATTTGGTGCGGGGCTCGTTTTTTAGAGGCGATGGTCCGGCGCTCGGACACGGATTCCTTGCGCTAAACGCGTCATACTGTTTTGCCTCCAAACGCAGGTATTCGTGAAAGTTGGCGAGGCGATGTAACTCGCCTTTTCGGCGCACATTGATGCGTGAACATATGTAGAACAATCGGGTGTTTCGCAGGCTGTCGGTCGGTCCTTTTGTGCTTCGCAGCATCTTTATGCTAAACTCCCGAGGAACGATCGCGTTTGTCTTTGGGGGTGGATGGCGCGCTTGGCTTTAGGAAAGGGCCATCATGTCATCTCAGTTTGTGCAGCCGGCTGGCGCCGCGCCGGTCCAAGGGGCCGCAAAACCGCGACGGCGGACCACGACGAAGGATATTGCGTCTCGCAAAGGGGGCGAGCCGATTGTTTGCCTCACGGCCTATGATGCGCCGACGGCGTCGATCCTTGATCGCCATTGCGATCTGTTGTTGGTCGGCGATTCCGTCGGGATGGTGGTGCATGGGTTGCCATCGACGGTCGGTGTGACACTCGACATGATGATCATGCATGGCCAGGCCGTCATGCGCGGCGCTCACCAAGCGCTCGTTGTCGTCGATATGCCCTTTGGCTCTTATGAAGCCTCTCCCGAAATCGCCTTTGAGAACGCAGCGCGCATCCTGCAGGAAACGGGCGCCCAGGCGGTGAAGCTGGAAAGTGGGCGGTATGCCGCTGATACCATTCGGTTTTTAGTGGAACGCGGCGTCCCCGTCATGGGCCATGTGGGCCTGCGGCCCCAGGCGGTGCACGTCACGGGTGGATTTAAGGCAAAAGGCAAAGAAGAGACAGAGCGCGAAGAAATCATGGCGGAGGCGAGGGCGGCGGCGGATGCCGGCGCCTTTGCCATCGTCGTTGAAGGCGTTGCAGAAGATCTTGCGCGTGAGATCACAAATGTAACCCCAGTCCCAACTATCGGTATTGGCGCCTCGCCCGCCTGCGACGGGCAAATTCTTGTCACCCAGGACATGCTTGGACTTTTTGATTGGACGCCTAAATTTGTAAAACGCTACGCGTCGCTAAGGACAGCGATCGACGATGCTGTCAGCGCCTATGCCGAAGAGGTGCGCGCGCGGCGTTTTCCCGAGCCCGCGCAACTCTATTACCTCGATAAAAACAAAGACTCCGCTGAGGTCAGCTGACGCCGGGAAGGATGGATGGCCCACCCGATGAGGCCGGAGGGAGCGGCGCGATTGCCAGCCCCTTTAAACGTCGGTACAGAGCTGGTTAAAATAGGTTTCTTGCTAATTCAGAGGAACGTTCCGAGGCGACGGGCCCCAGGGCATCGCTCGTCCAATTTGCTATTCCTAGGAGAGTATCATCCGTGGTCAATGACGAGAGCTTAATCCGCGAAGTTGATGAAGACCTCGCCGAAGAAGATATGTGGCGTCAAATGCGCGCCCAGGGGCCGTTTGTCATCGGTGGCGCTGCGGCGATCGTGTTGGGTGTCGCCGGATGGCAAATTTACACCTCTCAAAAAGCCGCAGCGGCGGATGATGCTGCGCGCACCTATTCAAGCGTCGTAGAAGTCATTGAGGCCCAGCCCGCTGATGCGATTGAAACCTTGTCGGGTTTTGCCGGCGAGGCGCCAGCCGGTTACGCCAACATTGCGCGACTTCAGTTAGCCGCCGCCTATGCCGCTCGCGGTGAACGCGCGGCGGCGTTAAATGCCTATCGGGAGATCTATGCCGATGGCGCCGCCGGTCGCCTCGGAGACCTCGCCCGAGTGCGGGCGGCTTATCTTTCTTTTGAAGATGGGCGTGACGCTGTGCTTGCTGATATTGGCGATCTGGAAGCGGATCAATCGCCCATTGGCTTTTATGCCCGCGAGGCGATTGCCCTGGCGTCCTTGAGGATTGGTGATTATCAGACGGCTGAGAGTTTGTTCGAGAGTGCGTTAGCCTCCGACGAGACACCGCCAGGAGTTAAGACGCGCGCCGTTGAGTTTTCGGCGCTCGCCGCCGCAGGACGTCAGGGGGCAGCGATTCCCTGGCCCGAAGGATCTACCCCGGCGGACATTTTCGATGGCCTTGATATTGAGCAGGGCGATCTTGGCGCGGCGCTGCAGCGGGTAAAAGACGCGCGTGAGGGGGTGTCTGAGGATGCCGGCGCCAGTGAAAGCGGGGCCGCGGGCGATAACGGCCAAAGCGAAGAAAACGCGAATGGTGTTGTTGATCGTGTGGCCGGTGCTGTCGGGGATGCGTTAGACGGCGCTGCAGAAACCGCCACCGACGCTATCACCGAAACAGCGGCCGAGGCCGCCAACAGCGCCGCCAATAATGCTGCTGAAGCCGTTGGCGCCGCCGCAGATGCTATTGAGAGCACTGTCAAAGAAACAGTTGACGGCGCGGCTGAAAAGGCTGTTGATGTTGTGACTGGGGTTGAAGAGACATTGAATAGCGAAACCGGGTCAGCTCAGACGCCGCCGGCGCCTGAGAGCAAACCGGATAATGAATAACCCTGGAGCCCTCATGCGGATCTCAAAGACGACCTCTTTTTCTTTATCTCTTGTCTCAAAAACACGCGCGGTTTTTCTCGGAATAGGACTATTGGCCTTGACCGCCTGCGAGACGAATCCCGTTGACGCCGTCGTCGATGCGTTCACGACGAGCGAAGAAGAAAAAGAAATTAAGGAAGAAGAAGCGCAAGCCGAACAAGATAGCCGCATTTCTATCCTCGCTTTTGATGATACGATCCGCGTTGATCCGCGGCTGGCTGGCGCGCCGGTTGAACCGCCGCCGCCGTATACCAATCTTTCCTGGCCGCAGCCGGGGGGCGAAGCCGACCATACGCTCCACCATCTGTCCGGAGAAGCGAGCTTCGAGCGTGTGTGGCGCACCGATGTTGGAAAAGCCTCCGCGCGCCGCGCACGGTTGACCTCACCCCCGATTGTCGCTGATGGCTTGCTTTATGTGATCGATGCTGAATCCCATGTTAGCGCCTTGTCGGCGGAAACGGGAGAACCCGTCTGGGATGTCGAGTTGGCGCCGGATGTCAAAGAAAAATTCCGTGTACGGGAAATGCTCGCCCGGCCAAAGGCCTCGGAAATTGGTTTTGGCGGCGGCGTGGCCTTTGATGGCGGGCGATTGTTTGTCACCTCGGGCTTTCGTTTTGTCGCGGCGTTGAATGCTGAAACGGGCGAAGAATTATGGCGTTATGAGACCGATGCGCCGGTGCGCACGCCGCCGACCGCCCATCGCGGTGAAGTTTATGTCGTCACTATCACTAATGAATTGATCGCCTTTAATCAGGTCACAGGCGAACGGGTTTGGGGCTATCAGTCCTTTGAAGAGAACGCCCGGATCCTGTCATCAGCCTCCCCAGCGGCGGCAGGTGATTTGATCGTTGCGCCGTTTTCCTCCGGCGAGGTTGTTGCGTTTTTGGCGGAGAGTGGTCGTCCCGTTTGGAATGACACACTAAGCCAATCGGCGAGTTTGACGGCGTTGGCCAACTTGAATGATATCGCTGGCAGCCCGGTTATTGATCGCGGTCTCGTCTATGTCGTCAGCCATGCTGGCCGCCTGACGGCCATCGATATTCGCTCCGGCGGGCGGGTTTGGGAAGCACCGATCGCTGGCGTTCAAATGCCTTGGGTCGCGGGAGATTTCATTTTCATCGTCTCGGTGGATTCCGAACTTGTCTGTATTGCCCGTGAATCTGGCGCGGTGATATGGGTGTCGCAGTTGCGTCGCTATCAAAATCAGAAAAAGAAAAAGGGCCGCATTTCTTGGGCGGGGCCGATCTTGGTTGGTGGGCATCTGTTGCTCGTATCAACGCAGGGCCAGTTGGTAAAAGTTGACGCGTCGAGCGGCGAAGTCGTCGATACAAAAAAACTCGGCGAAGGGTCTATCGTACCGCCGATTGTTGCTGATGAAACAATTTATCTGTTGACTGAAAAAGGCGCTTTGCAAGCGATGAAGTAACGCCCATGGCGTTACTTCGGACCGCTTTTTTCTGCGCTTCTGTTTAGAAAGATGAACCATGGCGGCAGCGCTGCGTCGGCCGGTTCGAAAAACCCCATGGATCAAGCGGCTGATACAGACCAACGCCATTCGCCTTCATCGCCGCGCATCGCGCTGGTGGGACGGCCGAATGTCGGCAAATCGACCCTCTTTAATCGCTTGGTCGGCAAGCGCTTAGCGATTGTCGACGATACCCCGGGCGTTACCCGCGACCGGCGGGAAGGGGACGCGCGGTTGGGCGATCTCTCCTTTGTCGCTGTCGATACGCCCGGCCTGGAAGAAGCGCCGGAGGCGGCCCTTGAAGGGCGCATGCGAAAGCAAACAGATCGCGCCATCGAAGACGCCGCTGCCTGCATCTTTGTTGTTGACGCCCGCGCAGGCGTAACGCCCCGAGACGAAATATTCGCCAACCTTCTGCGGGTAAGCGGAAAACCGGTGATTGTGCTGGCCAACAAAGCCGAAGGGGCGGCCGGCGATACCGGCGTGTTCGAGGCGTACCGTTTAGGGCTTGGCGACCCAATCGCTTTCTCCGCTGAGCATGGCGAGGGTTTGGGCGATCTGTATGCGGCGCTGGAGCCGGTGATCGCGGCGGCTCTGGCCGAAAGCGGCGGCGCAGCTGAGGAAGAAATCTCCGCCTGGGATGATCCGCGAAAGCCCCTTCGGGTGGCGATTGTGGGGCGGCCGAACGCGGGCAAGTCCACCCTTGTTAATCAGCTCCTTGGCGAAGATCGTATGCTGACGGGGCCGGAAGCCGGCATCACGCGAGATTCCATCGGCAGCGAATGGCGCTGGGAGGATGAGGCGCGGGGCCGGGATTGGCCGGTCAAGTTGTTCGATACCGCTGGTATGCGCAAAAAAGCGAAGGTGCAGCAAAAACTCGAGAAACTCTCCGTGGCTGACACGCTGCGCGCGGCGAAGTTCGCGGAAGTTGTTGTCTTGCTTGTCGAGGCGCAAAAGCCATTCGAAAAGCAGGATTTGCAAATCGCTGATCTCGTCCTGCGCGAGGGGCGCGCCATGATCATCGCGGTGAACAAATGGGACCTCGTCGAGGACAAAGATGCAGCCGCCCGCGATATCCGAGAGAAAGCGAGCCGCTTACTGCCCCAGGCGCCGGGCGCGCCGATTGTCTTTCTGTCAGCGTTGACTGGGCGTTCCGTAGACAAATTGATGCCCGCGGTAACGCAAGTCTACTATGATTGGAACGCGCGGGTGAAAACGCCGGACCTTAACACCTGGCTGCAACAGGCAACGGAAAGACATCCGCCGCCCGCCGTCTCCGGTCAGCGGATCAAGCTGCGATTTATCACCCAGACCAAAACGCGGCCACCCACCTTTGTGGCGAAATGCACGCGCGCCGATGATGTGCCGGCTTCTTATCATCGGTACCTCGTCAACTCTCTGCGGGAGGCGTTTAACCTGCCGGCGGTGCCCGTGCGCTTGATCCTTGATCGTCCCGATAATCCGTATGTCAAGGATAACCAGTGAGCACTAAAGGCGATGCCGACGCTCTCTTCAACGAGAGGCGGCGCGATATCGATTATGGGGCGCTAGATGACCTCCATTTTTTAGGCGCTTATCAGCGCCGTTTGCCAGTCAGTATGGCGCGGATGATGGAGAACGCCCATGATTGGGCCCATCTTCCCCATCTGCATGCCTCGTCCTTCGCCGGCATTACGTTGGTTGAAAGCGGCCCTTGGGGATGGCGAGCGATCGCCGCTTTACCGGAAGACAAAGGCGGCGGCGAGCAAGCGCTTGAACTTCTTGTTGATCAAGACAACGGCTATTGGGCAACGACAATCGTCTCAGGCGCGGGGCAGGGCGTGCAAATTCATACGCAGGCCAAAGAAATCTCCGACCGGCTCATCGATATCGAGGTCCAGTTTTTTCTCCCCGTTTCGCCGGATAATGATGATCAAGCCGCGTTCATGCTTCAATATCTGAAAGACCAATATAGTCTTCTGTATGATGAAGACTTAAGGTTAATGGAAGGCCGCCAAAAGGGGCTTGATGATCGAGCGGCATCGCGTAACGATGGCGCAGACGTCGGGCCTGTTATGGTGGGTGATATCGCGGCGCTTAATCCTGACGAAACTCATTTTGTGGAAACTGGCGCTGGGCGATGGGCCGTGCGGTGGCATCGTGACCAATGGCTCGCCCACAGCGCCGTTTGCCCCCATCTGTTAGGGCCGTTAGGGGAAGGCGCGATCAATGAAGATGGCGAGATCGTTTGCCCTTGGCACGGTTACCGGTTCAACATTGAGACGGGTGAAAACCGAGATGGTTTGTGCGGCCCGTTGGCGACATCCCACGCATTAGAAGAAATTGACGGATGTCTTTATCTGAGGCCTTCGCCGTCGGTCAGCCGTTGAGGCTGTAAAAACCTACATTTTCTTTGATTGCGTTTTCCGGCGCTGCTTTCTCTTGACTTTTTGAGCGCTCAGTCGTTGTCCTTGCTCGATGAAGGGGAACGATCAAAATCAAGCCGCGGGCCTTTACACGAGTTGGCGCGAAGACGCGCGAGCGCTTTTCGCCCTCGGCGCGCCGATGGCGCTCGCCCAACTGGTGCAGTTCTCCATTCACACCATTGACGTTCTGATGGTTGGCCGTTTGGGGCCGGACGCGCTGGCGGCGGCGGCGTTGGGGATGGCGATTTTCTATGCCGGGTGGCTTTCCATGAGCGGGGCGGCGATGGCGGTCTCGCCCCTCGTCTCACAAGCGTTGGGCGCCGATCGCGATGATGTACGCGATGTGCGCCGGTCCGTGCGCATGTCGTTGTGGTTGATCTTCGCGGTGTTCCCGCCCTTGCTGTTAGCAAGTTTCTTTGCGGAAGATGTCGCGCTGGTGCTCGGGCAACCCCCCGCTTTGGCGGAACAAGCCGGCCGCTATGTCGTCAGTCTGGCGCCCGTCATCCCCTTCGGTATCGGCGCTATTGCGTTGCGCAATTTTTTGGCGGCCCTCGGCGAGACGCGCATGCCGCTCTTCATCATTATTGCGATGACGCTGTTGAATGCGTTTTTAAACTTTCTCTTTATCTTCGGGTCATGGGGCGCGCCGCGTCTTGAGTTAGTCGGGGCGGGGATTGCGTCTTCCCTCGCCAACGCCTTTGGGTTTTTCGCGCTCGTTTTTTACTGCCGCATTCACAAGGAGGCGCGCCGGTTTCATCTCTTCGAGCATTTCTGGCGGATCGATTGGGGCCGCATGCGCGAGATTATCAGATTGGGCGCGCCAATCTCAGTGACCATCGCTTTTGAAGCAATGCTGTTCAACGCGGCGGTGTTCCTTATGGGGAGGATTGGCGTCATTGAGACGGCCGCCTATCAAGTGGCGATCAATGTGGCGGCCATCGCTTTTATGGCGCCGTTGGGCTTGTCCATGGCCGGGGCAGTGCGGGTTGGGCTTTATGCCGGTGCGGGCGATCTCTCAGGCGTGCGACGCTCGTCGGTCCTCACCATCGCCATGTCGATCTGCGCCATCATGGTGATCTGCATTCCAACCTTCATCATGCCGGGGGGGGTCGCGGGCCTTTACCTTGACCGGTCAGACCCTGAAAACGCTGTCGTGCTCGAGCTGGTGGCGCAATTTCTTAGGATTGCCTGTCTTTTCATGTTGTTCGACGCGGTCCAGGTGGCGGCGATCCAGTCGCTGCGGGGGTTGAAGGATGTCGCCTGGCCGATGGCGATCACGGCGATCGCCTATTGGGCGGTTGGGTTTCCTGCAGCGGCGTGGCTTTCCCTGCGCGCCGGGGTCGGCGCCAACGGCGTTTGGTGGGGATTGTTGCTTTCCCTAGGGGCGGCGGCGCTTATGCTGTCATTTCGCCTATGGCTGAAGACCCGACCGGGCGCATCCCTTGAAAACGCGGTGGCGTAACCGGCGCACCGCGTGCCATGTTAACGAATTATCAGCCATGTTTGCTCAAAACGGTCCTGTTAAGCCGCCAAAGAGGTGAGCCAAGGGCATGCAGGCGCTATCCGCCGATCACTCGGGCCGATCCAGGGCAGGATCAGGCGACAAGAGAAACCTCCTGGAAGATCTGACGATCGCCGGGCGTCGTTTTAATGCGTGGTGGGAAGGATATGCTTTTGATGCGGACGAGGTTCGTCGGGAGATAAGGGAAGTCGCCGCCCTTCGCCAATGGCGTAAAATGATTGGTATGGCGCCTGATATCGTGGTGGCGAATTTGCTGTGGGGGCCGGGGCGGTGCGATCCTGGCGATCCGGCTTGGGCCATCCGCCATGCCCGTACACTCGGTTTGCCTTTAAAGGCGCGTGTGGCGATCTTTGGGGCCGGTCAAGGCGGTCCAATCCAAGATTTAAAAACTAGCGTTAAATGGCGCATGACCGGATTTGCGCGCCAGGCGTTGCCGACAAGCCTCGCTGGTATCGATACCTATTCGCAAGCCGCCACGCGCATGAAGCAAGGGGCTTTTGACGGCGCCTTGTGCTTTTTCGATCTCCACCGAGAGACAGATCCAAAGCGTTTACTCGCCCTGATGTCAGCCGGGTTGAAACCCAATGCACCAGTTGCGTTCATCGACTTCGCCGCTGGGCGGACGTCGACGCGCATGCGATCATGTTTCGAAGAGCCATTAAATGGCACCGCGCGCGGGGTTGATCAATTGGCGTCGATGATTGAAGGGGCCGGCTTCAGGGTCAGCGAAACCGATGATGAATCGCGCGTTTTTCGCCAGCTTCTGACGCGGGGGTTCGCTGGGTGGCGGGTGGCGTTTGATATGGCGGCGTCGCTACCCACCGCGCGCGCGCGTGCTGAACATATGAATGCGTTGTCCCGCACTGCGCATATATGGGCAGAACGCCATGACGCTCTACGCTCTGGCCATCTACAGGTTGTGCGGATCATCGCCCGCAAACTGTAACAGCTTCTAATCGCCCGCTGCCAAGTGGCGTCGCGAGATATGTTTTGGGTTTATCGCTTGTAGGCGAACCAGTCTTCCACCCGGGCGTAGATCACAAAAATCACCGAGAATATAATCAGTAGCATGAGCGCAAATTGGATCTGCGCTTCGGCCTCATGCTGATCAGGGATATATGAGGGTTGTTCCTCTTCAACGGCTTCTGTGAAGGTTTCAGTCTCGCTGTCGTCAGAGGCATCGGCGTCCGACCCTGTGTCTTCTGACGCGCCGGCCGCATCGCCGTCTTCTGGAGCGGCGTCATCTAGAGGCGCGTCCCCCGTATCTTCCGATGGCATATCTTCCGAAGACGTATCGTCGCCTGAGGTAGCTTGGTCCTCTGCAGCGCCGCTCTCTTCGATGCCATTGTCTGCGGTGGCGTCGTCAGAGGTCGCGTTGTCTAATGGAGCGCCAGCATCATTGTTTTGACCAGCGCTATCGCTTTGTGTCCCAGAAGAGCCATTTGGAATGTCGCCGTTCGCGATATCGTCTTCTAGGTCATCGATCTCGTTAGCTGTTTCGCGACCCATGGTGGTGGAGGCAACGCCCGCCCCGCCAGCGACGGAGGCGCCCTGGATCGTCCGGCTCTCTGCGAGGTTGCCGCGACGCGGCGGGTCTTCCAATGGCTGGATCCGGCTGTTTTCAGAGATTGTTGAAAGATCGTTATTCGTCGCCCGGTTGACCGGTGTCAGAAACAGGGCGCGTTCCGCTGCGCGGCGGCGCGTCAGGCCCCGTACTGGCACCAAAACGCCGTCCACCGTCGCTTTATTCCACCATGTCAGCGCGTCAGCCGCGCCCATCCGATCCTCGCGGTTCAAGCGTTTGCGAGCCGTCGAGCCGCGAAACGCATTGGACCCAACATTATAGACGAATGACACCAGGGCATCGAATTCGTTTTGATTGAGGGGGACATTCGATAGGTTTGATACCGCTTGCTCACGGGATACCAGATCACGTCTCAGAAGCTCTTCAGCCTCCCGTTCCGTAATTTTTTGGTTCGGGCCAGCGGTTTCGGTATGCCCATACCCAATGGTCCAGACATCGGCGATATCTAGATAGGATTCCAGCTCGAGCCCTTCGAACTGCTTGATCAACTCAATCCCAACGGGCGAAATTTTACTCATGGTTTTAAACCCCCACGACTTTTCGAAGAGACTACCGGTTTATTCCCGAGGAACATAGGGGGCGGCGCCCCATTTCGGGACTCAATTACTCGCCTTATTGATAGAATGTGATACCTTAATCACAACGGGTCCCAAGGCGGGTCCGGGAACATGTTGAGCGTGAACAACCGCTAACAGGGGAATTTGAGACGATGAAGATCCAAACGATGGCGAAAAATATGATGGGTAAATTCCGGTCTTTACGCGGGAAACGCTGGATGAGCGCGCTTACAATCGGCGCTTTGACCCTTACCAGCGCCATTGTTCAAGACGCTCAAGCCCAGGAGGCCGAGCGCATCTATCAGTCCATCAGCGCCACTGATGTGGCTGATATTTTTAAAGAATTACAGATTACCACCCAGATGCGTCAGCAAGGAGCCTTGCCGGGCAATGGGTCGGCCGCGCCGATTATGATGGCGTCGACGCCCGGTGGCGGGAAGTTTTTGGTCATTTTCCAGCAATGCGCGAATCCCGCCGAGGCGGCTGGATGTCGCCAGACCACGATTTCGACCGCGCAGGCCGGGACCAATTTGGTGTTTGACGATCTGAACCATTTTAACGGCGGCTCATCGGTGACGACGGCCGTTTATGATGCAGCGAACCAGCTTCTGGTTTTTGGGCGAAATATCTTTGTGCCGGGCGGCGTCGGTCGTGAAAACTATAAGTTGCAGACCTTGCTTTTCCTCAATGATATGGCGCGCTTCGCCAACGGCCGCAGCGGCTCGGCGACATCGGTCAGTTTCACTCCGCCGCCAGCCCTGTCCCAGCGTCTTCGCGACGCCGGTATCGCAACTCGGGGCCACGAGGCCGGGCAGGCATCTCTGGAGTTAGAGGTCGCCATCGCCAACGCGGCCGGCGTGACGTTCGACGTTGACGATCAGTAGGCGGATATAGCGCTCTATCGCGCGATCACAAAATTCCGATGTCGAGGAACCAGTCTTCGAGGGCGGCGTTAAGTTCATCCGGTTTTTCTTGCGCCACCCAGTGACCGGCCTCGATCGTCGTCTCGGTGAAATCACGGCAATGATCGCGCATCGGTTTTGCGAGATCAGACTGCAGGGTTTCGCAAATGCTGTCATAGGCGCCGTGAACGAAGAAAACGGGCATTGGTAATCGCCGGTTATCTTTGGCTAAGTCCGCATAGGCCTTATTGGTGTCGTCGTTTAAGTACCAACTGTCAGGGCCCGTGAAGCCGGTGCGGGAAAAAGCGGCGACATAGCGGGCTTCGTCTTCCTCGGTGAGGATGGTTTTGTCGCGCGGAAACGCAGGGGCGGGCGCGCCTTTGGGGCCGAACCAGCCGCCGCGCGCGGTCACGCTTGCGGTCACCGCCGGCATGCTCATGGCGTCTTTATGACCCGCTCTAAACAAAGCGCGAACCGTATTTTGAATGTTTGCTTCAAGCCCCTGGCGTGCGTCCTCAAAATTGGTCTGGTAGAATTTCCAATAATCCCATTGCGCGGCGGGAAATTTATCCTCCGGGTACAATTTTCGATCAGACCACTGAATAACTTCATCCGATGTAAATCCATTGGGCATATAAGGGACGCAAAGGCTCACAACGCCAAGGCAGCGCTCGGGATGGTGTTGGGCGACCGACCAAATGATTGGCGCCCCCCAATCATGCCCCACCCAGACAGCGCGCGAGGCGCCGAGATGATCGGCAAGTTCTAAGAGGTCGGTCTCCAACGCCTCAATTGTATAGTCGATTGGGTGATCATGGACCTGTGAACCGCCGTAACCGCGCATATCAGGGGCGATGGCGCGCAGGCCCAAAGCGCCCAGAAACCGTAATTGATGGCGCCACCCATAGGAGAGGTCCGGCCAGCCATGTGCGAAGATAACCGGCGTGCCATCTTCGGGCCCGCATGCGAGATAGGCCGTCTCATGACGATCGCTTGAGAAGACATTTTCTGTAATTTCGGGTGGGTTTGCGGACGGCGCCATGATGATCGTCTCCAATGGCTCGGTTAAAAGCCTCATCGTGGCATAGACCGGCGCCAGCCCATAGCTTTTTTCGCGGCGTGTTTGGCACAAGATGGGTGGACGCCAATGTGTTTGGCTGTTCACCGGTTATGACCGGAACGCCGGATCGAACCGGCGACTACGCTTTTTCGCTGATGGCGATCGGCTGCGCCCCAGAACCGGCCCCCTGTTTAACGCTTGGCGCAGAATACCCTGAAGCACTGTAGCCGGGCGCGGCCGTGCGATCTCTGGCGGCGGCTTCTTCCGCGATGGCGTTGACGATGCCTTCGCTGGCGCGTTGCGCGCCGTCGAGAAGGGCGCGCTGTTCACGGGCCCGCGATTCGAAGGAACGGGTGATGTCCCGCAACTCCGTCATGAGACGATCTTCAACCGTGGCGAGGGTTGCGCGGTCCGCCGCAACATCCCGAATGGATTGAGCATAGGCGGCGGCGAGGCGCGCTTTGTCTGCCTGGAGGGGGGCTATGCCGCTCGGCCGGCCATGACGAAGCTCGTTATTCTCCTGGGCGAAAATATCGCTCAGCGCCGCGGTGAGGGTGATGAGCTGACGCGCGCGATCTTCCGGCGTATGCGGTGTATTATCGGCGAGAGCGTCGGAAACTGGGGTGGCGTCAACGGGGGAAGTCATGGGGTCGTCCTTTGGGAAGTCTAAAGAGTGAACTGTTGTTCTAAAAGCGCGCGTTGCACAGAATCTGCGATGCCAACACCGCCCTGTTCGGCGATCACCGCCGCATATTGTTCTTGTAAGAGAGCGCCGTAGACCGCCTCGCCCGGGCCGCCGCCGGCGATCCCTGGAGTCTCGACGCTTTCAAAAAGGGGGCGCAGCAACTCCGTCAGCACCAGCGCTTCAAACTCCTTAACCGCCTCAGCCGTTTGTCGCTGTGCTGAGGAGGGACCCTCCGGGAGAGGCGAGGGCGATGATGGCGTGAGGGCCGCTGGAATGAGATCCGTCATCAGATTACCTCAATATCGGCTTGCAAGGCGCCCGACGCCTTGATGGCTTGCAAAATGGCGATGAGGTCGCGGGGCGAGACCCCCAACGCGTTCAGCCCATCAACGAGATCGCGCAAGCGCACCCCGCCATCAACGATGCGAAGCTCCGCGGCTTGATCATCGACCCCAACGGTCGTGCGCGGCACAACGACGGTGTCACCTTGGCTTGAAAACGGCGAAGGTTGGCTCACCTGGGGCGTCTCGCTGATGGAGATGGTGAGGTTGCCCTGTGCGATGGCGACGGTCGACACTCGAACATCGTCGCCCATCACGACGACGCCGGCCGCTTCATCGATGACAATTTTTGCGGCGATATCAACATCGACGCGGACGCTTTCGACCGCTGCCATCAGGGCCATCATATCGCCTGCGAAGCTCGGTGGTTTTGAAATTAACACGGCGCCGGGATCAACAACACTGGCCGCCCCGTCGCCAAGGGCGCTGTTCACCGCAACGCCAATGCGTTGCGCTGTGGTGAAATCAGGGTTGCGCAAGGCGAGCATCAGGCTCTCTTGCCCGGCAAGGTCGAATTCGATTTCGCGCTCAACAAGCGCGCCATTGGCGATCCGGCCATTGGTGGGCACGCCCCGGGTGAGGGTGGCGGCTTGACCTCGGGCGGCGAAGCCCGTCACCGCCACCGGCCCCTGGGAGACGGCGTAAACGTTGTTATCCGCGCCGTAGAGGGGCGTCACCAGAAGAACGCCGCCGCGCAAGCTCTGCGCATCACCGAGCGCGCTGACCTGCACATCAATCCGGGCGCCTTGGTTGGCGAAGGGCGGGAGATTAGCGGTCACCATCACTGCCGCGATGTTCTCCGTGCGTAAGGCTTCTGAGCGGATATTGACGCCGAGCCGCTCCAACATGGAGACCAAACTTTCCCGGGTGAACGGCGTGTTGCGAATGCGATCGCCGGTGCCTTCCAAGCCGACGACAAGGCCGTAGCCCACCAGCATGTTGTCCCGCACGCCTTCGACATCGGCCAAGTCCTTGATGCGGGAGGCCGCAAAACTCGGGCTGAAGGATGCGGTGAGCGTCAGCCAAAAGAAAAAGCTGAACAGAAATGTCTTTGCGTTGCCGCGATCCCATAGCGTGGCGCTCGATAACGTACTGGCGGTCATGAATAATCGGCCTCTCAAATCGGTCGTTATCCTTAACGCGAAGACCGTGCCATGAGCGGCGCCGCCAGTTGGTAAAAAATGTATAATAAAAACAGAAGGTTACGTGGGTGATTGTCTGCTGGGCCCAAGGGCAAAAGGCGAAAGCCCGTGATGTGGGGAAGTTTGTGCCCGGAAAAAATTGCCGTCTTAACGAAAGCTTTATGCCCGTTAGGCATTTTTGAACGCATCTGGAGAGGCGCGAATTTTGTTGCGCCTAGGTAGGGCGCAGGCAAAGGGGCAATTAACGGCGGCGATGAAAGTCACAACACAAAAATCGACGCCGAAACCCTTAAACGGGTCCGGAAAATCGGGCGGGCCGGGCCGAACCGGGGCGACGCAACAAAGCGCGTCAGGGTTTCGCCCGTCATCACGGCAGACCGAAGGTGTCGAGGCATCGACAATTGGCGGCGTATCTGGCGCTGGAGCTGATGTTGGCGTGAACGAACCAGAAGCGACCGCCGCCCTTAGCGCGCTGATTGCCTTGCAGGATGTCGGCGGCGTCTCCAAGGACGGTCGGGGGCGAGGGGCGAAAATCGCAGCCGCCCGGCGTCTTCTTGATCTTTTGGATAATGTGCGGACGGGCCTTCTGACGGGGCGATTGCAAGTGCACGATTTAGAGAGGTTGTCTCAACTCACTGATCCAAAAAAAGAAAATACCTCTGCGGCTCAAGGGACCGAGGAAGAATCCGATGACATCGCCCTTGGCGCCCTATTGGATGAGGTTGTCCTGCGCGCACGGGTGGAATTGGCGAAACTTGGTCGTTGAGAAATTTGGGCTTTCACGATCGGCCAATCGCTGTAAATGCGCGCTGACTGCGCCCGTTCACAATCCCTAGAAACTCTTTGCTCAGAATTTTGATTTAGTGCCACGAATTCTTGTTCGATTCTGTCGAGAATCTGATCAAGAGCGTCTTGAGGCGAAGGAGAGGGCCCGGTATACGGTCGCCGTCTGGCGAGGTGCTTGGAAAAAAGGTCCAAACCTTCGTTCGGTGCGTACATCGTTTAGGGTGAATTTACCTTTAATCGGATATGTCCTCAGCCTAACGAAAAAAATGGTCGAAAAGCCTTGTCAAAAGCGCATGACCTGTGTCGGGAGTGAAATATGTCGGCGACAAATCTTAAAGAATATCGTCCGTCTGAAGACGAACCCTTTATGAATGACCGTCAAAAAGAGTACTTTAAGCAAAAGCTACTCCAATGGCGGGCGGATATCCTGCAAGAAAGCAAAGATACTCTTGAACAATTGCAGGAAGAGAGCTTGCAACTGCCCGACATTGCTGATCGAGCTTCCAGCGAGACAGATAAAGCGCTCGAGCTTCGTACCCGTGATCGCCAAAGAAAACTTATCTCAAAAATCAACGCCGCCTTGCGGCGGATTGAAGATGATGAGTACGGCTATTGCGAGGATACTGGCGAGCCAATCGGCATTGGCCGCTTAGAGGCGCGCCCTATCGCTACCTTGTCCCTGGAAGCGCAGGAGCGTCACGAGCGCAAAGAAAAGGTGCACCGGGACGATTGACCCCAACCGCCGTTTAAGCGTCTAGCGCAATAAGTTTCACAGCCGTGATCTGATTGCGCCGCCGGCGCAGCACTTTGAACCGGGCCCCATGAAACGAAAACGTTTGGCCCACTTCCGGAATTGACTGGGCCTCGTGGATCACAAGCCCCGCGACGGTAACAGCCTCTTCATCTGGCAAATTCCAATCCATCGCCCGATTTAGATCGCGGATGGTGACATCGCCATCAACGTGAATGGACCCGTCTGATTGCGGGCGCACGCCCTGGACGGGGCTGTCATGTTCGTCTTCAATTTCCCCGACAATTTCCTCAAGGATATCTTCTAACGTGACGAGCCCTTGAATGGCGCCGTACTCATCAACGACAAGGGCGAAGTGCTCCTGTTTGCCTTTAAAGGCGTCGAGCTGTTCTTGCAGGGTGGTGGTCTCCGGGACGAAATAGGGTTCGCGGGCGATGGCTTCCAGGTCGATTTTTTCAGCATCACCTTCCGCCTCCCATAGCGCGCGCAGTAGATCTTTGGCGTGGAGAACGCCGACAATATTGTCGGGATCGTCTTTATACAGGGGAATGCGCGTATAAGCGCTCTTTAGCGCGTCGGCGATTTTCTCCCGCGGCGGATCGTCGAGGCTGATCGCTTCGACCGACTTACGGTGGACCATCACTTCCTCCACGCGAATATCATCGAGGTCGAGGGCAGTGCGAAAGAGGTCTCGCACATCTTTATCCAGGCCGCCTTCTTCATGGTGTAAATCAACGGCGCCGCGTAATTCGTCGGCCGCGGAAAAAACATGATCGGTGTTTGTCGTATCGAGGCCCACGGCTTTGAGGAGGCTGCGGACAAACATCTGAACAACGAAGGTGATCGGCGAGAAAATGCGCACGACCCATTTCATGATGGGGGCGACGAACATGGCGAACCCGTCAGGGCGGGCGATGGCGGCGGTTTTGGGCGCAACCTCGGAAAAAATCACAATCAGGGGCGTCATGACGGCGGTCGCCACAAGGCTCGCAATCCACTGCACGGAAATGGCGCTGTTGATGAGGTTTGTCGCCAGGTTCGCCGCGAGGATATTGACGAGATTGTTGCAGATAAGGATGGCGCCGATGAGTTTTTCTTTGTCACGGATCAGTAGACTGACGATGCTGGCTCGTTTATCGCCGTCATTCTCCAGCTTGTGCAATCGAGCGCGGGAGGCGGCCGTCAAGGCGGTTTCGGAGCCCGAAAAAAAACCCGACATCATGAGCAAGAGAAGGATAGAACCGACAAGAGTCCAAAGCATAGGATCAGCAAGAGACATGGGCGGCTTAAGCTCCTTTTGAAAGTGAGGCGAGTTTGGTTTCAAGAAAACGACGCACGCGGTCGGCCTCAACATCCTTGATGATTTCGGCGCGACCGATGCCTCGCACAAGGATGAGAGTGAGGGCGCCGCTTTCGACTTTTTTATCCTGCATCATCAGCGCCAACAACTGATCTGCCGTAAACCCATTGACGCCAGCAATATCCTCAACGCCAGCGGGCAGACCGGCGGTTCTTAAATGGGTCTTCAGGCGCGTCGCCTCTTCTTCAGGGCACAATCCTTCGCTGACGGCGTAATCAAAAGCGAGCCCCATGCCCGCAGCGACGGCTTCTCCGTGCAAGAGGGCGCTCGAATAGCCGAAAGCGGCTTCCAACGCATGGCCGAATGTATGGCCGAGATTTAACAGCGCGCGCACCCCATGTTCGCGCTCGTCAGCGGCGACAATACGCGCTTTGGCGCGCACAGATTTCGCGACCGCGTTTGCTTGGGCGTCAAGGTCGCCATTCAGAACATGGTCGCCGTTTTGTTCCAGCCAAGCGAAAAACGCCGGATCATCAATCGCGCCGTATTTGACGACTTCGGCGTATCCGGCGCGGCGTTCCCGCATCGGTAAGGTCGAAAGCGCGGCAACATCGGCGATCACGATTGCCGGTTGGTGAAAAACGCCGACGAGGTTTTTCCCCTCAGGGGTGTTAACAGCCGTTTTTCCGCCAACGGAGCTATCGACTTGCGCCAACAGGCTTGTCGGTATCTGAGCAAATTTGCAGCCGCGCCGTAAAACGCCGGCGGCAAAACCGACAAGGTCGCCAATCACCCCGCCGCCCAGGGCGATAATAACATCCGATCTCTCAACGCCATGGCGCAAAAGCTGGCGCAACAGATCCTCCAAGATGGCGAAAGATTTCGTCGCTTCGCCCGGCGGCAGGATGATGTCATCGGTGTGGATCTGCGCTTTGGCCAGGCTTTCTTTCACCCGTTCGCCTTGCGCGGCCGCGACATGTTCGTCGGTGATGATCACCGTACGGGGTCTTTTCATCAACGGGGCGAGGAGGTCGCCCGTTTGATCAAGAATGCCCGCCCCAACATGGATCGGGTAAGCGCGCGCGCCTAGATCGACAGTGATCGGAGAAGGGGAAGAAGACATTAGGCGGGGGTGCTTTTTATATGGTCGGCGATGGCGGAAAGAACCGCGTCCACGGTGCTGCTATGGGGCCCGATATTCGCCTCTACTTTGATATCGGCATTGGCGTAAAATGGCGTTCGCTCTTTTAAAAGCCTTGTAATAATCTCATGGGGGTCGCCGTTTTTTAACAGGGGCCGGGTCGGGCGCCGTGTGGCGCGCGATACGATCACGTCAACATCGGCCTGTAGCCAAATCGACAGGGCGTGGGTTTTGATCATCTCTCGGGTGGCGTCATTTTTCATCGCGCCGCCGCCCGTCGCCAACACGATCGGCTCTTCGGAAAGTAACCGTTCAATCACCTGGGCCTCGCCGCGCCGAAAACTTTCCTCGCCGTGGGCGCTAAATAGGTCCGCGACGCTCATACCGGCGGCTTTTTCGATTTCCTCATCGGCATCCACAAAGGGCAGGCCGAGCCGCGGGGCAAGACGGCGACCAATGGTGGTCTTCCCGACTCCCATCATGCCGACAAGAACAATAGGCCGGGTGGGCCGCCATCCGTTCAGCCGACTATTTGTCATCGCAGGTCGCGGCGCGGCTGAGGGCGTCCCTTCTTTTTCTTCACCAGAATCCATAGTTTATGGATGTAGAGAAGCACGAGCCGGGGCGCCAGACCCGCCAATGCTTATTGATCAAGATTAGACCTGGAATCGGGTTGAAAAAAATCATTTCGAAAAAAGCGCGCCCCTCAACAGATACAACGGAACTGGGATTCTAAGGACGAGCTTTACCCCATTAGGCGTCGTCGGCTATGACTGGGGTTATAGACCTTTTTGTATTGGCGGCGGTCCGCGCCACGCTCATAACAGAAGCGTTCCCGAGTTTGGTGAGGAAGCTGACATGAAATTTATCGCCGGCGTCGTTTTTATTTTTCTCCTGGCGCTTGTCGCTCTGTTTTTTTATGGGCTGGCCTTGGAGCCGGAGACAAGGGTTATTGAACAGGAGGCCGTGCGCCAAAATGTCGAGTAATAGCATGAAAAACCGAGTGTTGGCGGCGTTTGCCGCCATGGCCGCGGTGCAAAGCGCTTCCATGGCGCAAACCGAGGTCGCACAGCCTGGCGCCCTTCAACCAGTGGAAGCGACCTCGCTTTACAAAGACGCATTTGCAACAGGGGTGCTAACGCCAGCGACGGGCGCGCTGCCGAACACATTATGGCGCGGCGCTGAGGCGTCCGTCTTGGAATCGCTTCTGGACGCTGCGCCAGCGCGGCCCGTTTCGGCAAGTCTCGGGGCCGCCATGCGACGCCTATATCTATCGCCAGGCGACACGCCGCAGGGCGCCGCGCCGTCTCTCGGGGGGCGTAAATTGTTGGCGCTCGCCTCAGCTGGTTTCACGGAAGAGGCGCGTAATCTCGCGAGCCTTTCCAATGCGCCGCAAAGCGATCCCCATGTAGGCCAGTCATTAGCGGTAGCGGATTTACTGGACGGCGATAAAGACGCCGCCTGCGGTCGGTCAAGCCGACTATCACGGGGAAAAGATGCGCCGTTCTGGGTCAAGCTGCGGATTTTTTGTGCGGCTGTCGCGAAGCAATATGACAGCGCCGATCTAACTCTCGGCATTTTGCGAGAGCAGGGCCTGTTGAATGAAAATGAGAACGCCCTTCTGACTGCGCTTTCCGCGCCGTCCCCGCTCAAACTGCCGGTCGCGCCCGAAGAAGCGCTCCAACTTGCGGTCCTGCGCGAGATCGGCGCGGTCATCGCTCCGTCTGCGTTGGAGGTGGGCAATGGCGGTGTCCTGAAGTCGATTGCTTTGGACAAGTCTGTGGATGCTCGCACCCGTCTTGCGGCGACGGCGAAAGCCGCTTCAATGGGCGTCCTTGATGCAGGTGTTTTGCGGGCAATCTATGGGTCGTTCATCTTCGAGCCTGGCGCGCTGACCGCGGCTGCTGCGGGGGAGGCGAACGATCCGTTGCGCGATGCGGCGGTCTACCAAACTATTGCTCAAATGGCGGCGCCGGAGTTCTTGCGCGATAAGGCGAGCGCTATCGCCAATACGCTGAACGCCGCGCCAACCCATTCGCGCGCCTTTGCGGCATCACTTCTTTATGCAGATGATATCAAAGATCTTGAAGGTGTTGTTGTTGCGCCAAGTGAAGCTGGCGCTTTTGCGCTTGCGCGCATGGCGGTGGGTGACCCCGACGGCGCGCAAAGGTGGTTGATGTCGATGTTAGGGCAGGGCGTTTCGACATTGGATGAAGAAACGGCGCTTTCATTCATTGAGCTGACGAACCTGCTTGGTGTCCTGTCGCCGTCCCTTGGCGGCAATGTTGCGGCCGCGGCGAATGTTGCTCTGTCTCCCCCGCGCGGGCTATCGGAAGCCTATTCCCGCGCTGCGCCGGTGGAAGATCGCTACGCCTTAGCAGAACTTGTCGACGCCGCCTTTGACGCGGCCACGCGCGATGTCGCTGGACAAGCGGGATTGGCGGCATTGGCGCTGACCGGAGACGACTATCAGGGAGATCCGGTGGCGGATGCCGTCGCCGATCGTGCGTTGGAGGTGGCGGGCCTCGGAGCGGTCGTTCGTCAACGCGCCTTTGAGCGCGCTTGGGCGGCATCGTTCCCCGAGGCGAGTGCTCCCACTGGCGCCGTCGGGGCGGTCAATGATGGCGCGCCGCCAACCTCGCCCGATGACGGGCTAACGCCTAGCCTGAAGCCAACGCGTTAAAACGGGCGCCCTATTAAGGCGCGGTCGTGAGATTGACCGTAATACGCTATGACGGTTCGGGCTGTTGGATCGCTTACTATCGTTATCTTCGCTGATAGCGGGCGGCGCCCGGCGTTTTTTCCCGCTTGCGCCGGGTAGGGGCCTACCCTACCTAATTCACTCTCGATTCCAGTGCCTAAGCGACATGAAGGAGCGCCTGCCTTGCGAACCTATCTCGATTTCGAACGTCCCATCGCCGACCTTGAAGGCAAAATTGACGCCCTACGGGATATGAACACCCCCATCGACGGGGACGGTGAGAGCAAAGGCGCAGACGATAATGTCAATGTTCAGGAGGAGATCGAACGCCTTGAAGGAAAGGCGGCGCAACTTCTCAAAGACACCTATGCGAAGCTATCCCGTTGGCAAAAGACCCAGGTCGCGCGCCATGCCAGTCGCCCCCATTTTTGCGACTACTCCGCCCAGTTAGTCGAAGATTTCTCGCCCCTCGCCGGTGATCGATTTTTTGGCGAAGATGAAGCCATTCTTGGCGGGCCGGCCCTTTTGCGCGGCAGGCCGATTATGCTGATCGGCCATGAAAAGGGCGTCGATACAGCGGCCCGGGTAAAGCACAATTTTGGCATGGCCTCGCCAGAGGGGTATCGCAAAGCGATCCGCCTCATGGATATGGCGGAGCGGTTTTCCCTGCCGGTGGTCACGCTTGTTGATACAGCGGGCGCGTACCCTGGTCGCGGCGCTGAAGAGCGTGGGCAAGCCGAAGCGATCGCAAGTTGCACGGAAAAATGCCTGTCATTGTCGACCCCGATGATTGCGGTGATCGTCGGAGAGGGCGGGTCCGGCGGTGCGGTGGCGCTGGCGGCGGCCAATACTGTGTTGATGCTTGAGCATTCCATTTACTCCGTGATCTCGCCTGAGGGGTGCGCCTCCATTCTTTGGAAGGACGCCGCCGGTAAGGGCGAAAGCAAAGCGCCTGACGCGGCTGAAGCGATGAAGATCGCGGCTTCGGACCTAAAAGAACTGGGCGTTATCGACGCCATCGTGCAGGAGCCCGTCGGCGGCGCCCATCGCGATCCGGCGCTGACCATTGAGCGTCTCGGAGATGCGATCGAAACAGCGTTGAGCGATCTCGACCATCTGTCGTCGGACGAATTAAAGCGCCATCGTCGTGAGAAATTCCTCGCCATTGGCCGCGCCGTTGGCGCATAGGCCGACTGAATTGGGTTGATCCTTGTCAGAACAGTTGAACAACCCGTCAGACCCAACGGCGCCGAAACGCATCGTCATCATCGGCGGTTATGGCGTGTTTGGCGGTCGCCTCGCCAAGGCGCTCATTGCGGAAAAGAAATTCAATGTGATTGTTGCTGGCCGTGACGGCGATAAGGCGCGCGATTTTTGCATCAACCATGGCGGCCGGCCGGCGGTGTTGAATGCGTCGGGGCGCAGCATTTATGGCGCCCTAGAGGAGTTAGCGCCCTTCGCGGTGATTGATGCCGCGGGCCCGTTTCAAGTCTATGAGCGCCAAAAATACGGGGTGGCGCGCGCGGCCATCGAATGCGGGGCGCATTATCTCGACCTTTCTGACGACGCCTCATTTACAAAAGGCATCACAATGCTGGACGAGGCGGCCCGTACAGCCGGCGTTGCCGTGCTCTCCGGCGTCTCAAGCGTGCCGGCCCTTTCCTCAGCCGCCGTGGAGGAATTGCGCGACGGCTTGACGGATATTCATTTGATCGAGAGCGCAATTTTACCAGGGAACCGCGCCCCTAGAGGGGTTTCGGTGATGCGCGCAATCCTGGAACAAGTTGGTCAAGATATCCCCGTGCAGTGGGACGGCGCTCAGAAAATGGTGACGGGGTGGAGCGATAGGCGCACGTTGACCCTCACAACTAAGCAGGGCCGACCCCTAAAAAACCGTTGGGCGAGTTTTATCGGCGCGCCGGATCTTGCGCTTTTTCCAGACCATTTTAACGCTCGCACGGTTTTATTCCGTGCAGGGTTAGAACTAAAATTCATGCATGGCGGTCTCAGTGTTTTGTCGAGACTGGTGCGTATCGGGTTATTGCCGAATCTCGGGTTTTCGACGAACGCCCTGCGTGTTGCTGCGATGGGGTTGATCCCCTTCGGCTCAGATCGCGGCGGCATGATCACCAAGGTCGTTGGGTTAACGCCCGAAGGCTCGGCGGAAGAGCGCCGATGGACGCTGATCGTAAAAGGGGGGCGTGGACCTGAGGTGCCAACAATCCCGGTACAGATCATGATTGAGAAATTAATCAACGATGGTATAGCGCCCGGCGCTCGCCCCGCCCTAGGTGTCTTTTCCTTGGCTGAGGCGGAAAAAGCGTTGACCCGCTTAAACGCGCAAATGTCTGTTGAGCGCCAGATCTTGCCAATGGTGTTTCCAGCTATTCTGGGAACGGAATTTTATACTGCGCCGCCTGAGATCGTCGATTTACATACTGCGCCAGTCATAAGGGTTTGGCGCGGTGAAGCTCGCATCACCCGGGGCGATAATTTTTTTGCCCGGCTGGCCGGCGCGATTGCGGGGTTCGCCCCGGCAGGGCAAAATGTTCCTGTCACTGTTGAGATGCGCCGGGAGGAGAAAAAGAGCGTTCCTAGCGAAACCTGGACCCGGCGTTTTGGGGGTAAAACTTTTCGCTCTTATTTGCGCCCCGGCAAACGGCGCGGGAGGACCGTTCTGATCGAACGGTTTGGGCTTTTACAGTTCGCCATTCAATTGCGGTTGGAGGACGGGCGTTTGAAATACCCTGTGGTTGCCGGAAGCTGCTGCAGTATCCCGTTGCCGCAATGGCTTCTCCCGATTAGCCGCACCAAAGAATTTGTCGATGATGAAGGACGGGCCTGTTTTGACGTCGTGATTGATATGCCCATTGGTGGGCGCGTTGCTTCCTATAAAGGATGGTTGAAACCCGCTGGTGACCTCGCTCAGTGAAAAACCTGCTCTTCAATCGGGGAGAAGGATGGAGGTCACGGCCGGAATCGAACCGGCGTACACGGCTTTGCAGGCCGCTGCGTCACCACTCCGCCACGTGACCACCTTTGCGCGACGCTTTTCAGAGAAGTCTCCTTAATGCGTCAAATGCGGAGGGGAGCCTCATAGCCTGAGGGGTCTTCCAGGTCAAAACAGAAATGCTAACAGGGGCATCTTTCTTTTCCAGTCGATCTTTGGCGCTGGCGTTTATCCGCGAAGAGGGGCAGTTTGCGCCTTATTCTACGACGCGATGAAAGAGCCGCAGGACCATATGCGCCCCGTCGCCATCTGATGACTTGTTGAACGCCGCTTCGGGCGGTAATCGGTCGTCAACCAAAAGACAAACCTTTCGGTGTCAGCTGCGTAGGAATTTATGATGCGCGCTGTCGCTATGCCGTTCGTGAAGGAAAACTCGTTGATGGATTTCGCCGCCGCCCGCCATATGATGGTCGACTCTCAGGTCCGCCCCAATGATGTGACCGATTTGCGCTTGCTTGATGCTTTGGAAACAATCCCGCGGGAGAGCTTTTTACCAGCCGGCTTGAAGGAACAAGCCTATGTCGAACGTGAATTGCCCTATGCGCCGGGCCGTTCTTTGATTGCAGCGCGTGATTTCGCGAAATTGGTGACGGCCCTGAGCCCGGAGCCGACGGATCTCGCCCTCGATGTCGCCTGCGGGGTTGGGTATTCCACAGCCGTTTTATCAATGCTTTGCGAGATGGCTGTCGCTGTGGAGGCGGATGAGGCCCTTGCGGCGCAAGCTCAGGAAAATTGGGCGGCGCTTGACCGGGTCAATACCGCTGCCTTGATCGCTGATCCAGCGAAAGGCGCCGCCGATCAGGGCCCCTATGATGTTATTCTCATTGCATCAGTTATTGAGCAGGCGCCTGACGTGTTGTTGCAACAGTTGAAGGATGGCGGTCGGTTGGCTGCAATTATTCGGGATGGCGGCGTTGCAAAAGGCGTTGTGTTTACCAAATCGGGTGATGATTGGTCGTCGAAAACGGTTTTCGACGCGGCGGCCCGGCAGGTATTGGCTGGTTTTGAGAAACCGCGCACATTCCAATTCTAGGGGCGTTTCGGCGTTATCCCCTGGAACGTAATCAGATGGTGTTTTGATGAGTAAGAACGGATCTGGCCTCGATACACGCGAAGAAAAGAGCGCGACCAAGTTGCTTCGCGGTTTATTGGCCGGCGTTGTGATGTCCGTTGTTGTCGCGGGCCCGGGTGGCGCTCAACCTCTTCAAGATGCCTTGCGCCAGGCTTACGACACTAATCCATCAATCCAGGCTGAGCGCGCTCGACAGCGCGCAACCCGCGAACTAAAGCCGCAGGCATGGTCAGGGGCACTTCCTCAAGTGACAGCGGGTGGGTCCGTCAATCGCGCCGACCAAACTCAGGTTTTCGCTGGCGGTACGTTTCCGGATCAAGATGTGACGCTTGATCAGGTCAATGCCCAGGTTGATGGCGAACTCGTGCTTTTCAACGGTTTGCGTAACGTGAACACGATCCGCCAAGCGCGGGCGCGGGTTGATGCGGGTGGGGCGCAACTTGTGTCCGTCGAACAGGATGTGCTGCTCCGCGCTGCGGGCGCCTATTTCGACGTGGTTCGGGATCAAACGGTTTTCAAGGCAAACGCGAACAACGTTTCCGTGCTCATGCGTCAAAAGGAAGAAGCGGATCTGCGGTTTCGGGTTGGCGATGTCACGCGCACCGATGTGGCCCAGGCTGAAGCGCGCCTGGCGGGCGCAAAGGCGCAGCTTGCCGTGTCACAGGGGCAGCTTTCCATCAGCCGAGCGCAGTACCAAGAATTGGTTGGGGCGGCGCCTGGCGCCTTGGAGGAAGACCCTGCAATGCCCTCAGCGCCGACATCTCTGGATGAGGCTTTGATCCTTGCTCAGGAATTTTCTCCTGCGGCTATCCTGGCGCGCGCCAATGAAAAAGCGTCTCGTCGGCAGGTCGCCATCGCCCGCAGCGCTTTTTCGCCGGAAATCGCGATAACCTCTAACTATCAATATGCGGAGCAACCCTCTTCGTTTATCGAAAGTAACGAGCAATTCAGCTATGGGGTTCGTGCGTCGGTGCCTATCTTTCTAGGCGGGCTCAATATCTCTCGGGTGCGGGAGGCAAAAGCGCTGAACGAGGCCGATCGCCGGCGCATTACTGAAGCGGAGCGCTCGGTTGCGGCCAATGTCACGGCAGCTTGGTCGCAACTCTTGGCCGCTCAGGCGACGATCACGTCAGCTGAATCCCAGCTAAGCGCCAATGACCTTGCCCTCACCGGCGTGCGCCGTGAGGCCCAACTTGGCGCCCGCACGACGCTTGATGTGCTGAATGCGGAACAGGAATTTTTGAACAGCGCCGTCTCTCTCGCCAACGCCAAACGAGACGAACGATTCGCCCTTTTCTCCCTGTTGGCCAGCACCGGGGTATTGACCCTAGACGTTGTGACAGGCGCGAGTGATGGGTTGGCGGGCAACTAAAGATTGTATTCTGAATCGCGCTCGGGGCCTTCAATCGGTCAACGCGAAACCCGTAACTTTTACTCAACCTTTGGGTTGCTACTTATAACGAAGCAGCTTCTTAGTGGCGAAGTTGTGTTGTTTGACGTCAGGAATGGCGCGACAATACTCTAGAACGCGCTATATAAAGCCACTTTTTTAAGGTCGCGCGGTGAGAAGGCGAACGAGCTATGGCGAATCCACAACCAGAACCAAGTATGGAAGAAATCCTCGCGTCTATTCGGCGGATCATCTCCGAGGACGAAGAAGAAGAACTGAATGCGGCCGCGGCGCCAAAGACACCGCCGTTGAGAAAGCAGCCCGCGCCGGGCGCTGAGCCGTCAAAATCCGCGCCCCAAGCAAAAACGGCGGCTACTCCTACGACGCCGGTTGCGGAAGAAGCCGACAAAAAAGATGAAAAACCAGCGGCGCCAGCCGCCGAGCAGCCTGAAGCGGCGCTGGTGAATGCTGAGCCTGAGGCGACCGCAGCTGAAGCGGCGACAGAAGAAAAACCAGATAATGCCGATGCGCATTTGGCAACGGAACAGGTTGAAATGATTAAGCAATCCACAGCAGCGACCCCGCGTGATGCGTTTGATGAATCCATTGTCAGCGATGTCTCCGCCGCCGCTGCGACCGCCTCTTTCCAGGCGCTGTCTCACAATCTCCGTGTATCCGCCGGTGAGGGGCACACCCTCGAGGATTTGGTGGTGGAAATGTTGAAGCCCATGGTCAAGGAATGGTTGGATGCAAACCTTCCAGCGATCGTTGAGCGCAAGGTCGAAGACGAAGTCGAGCGTATCGCCCGACGTCGCTAGGGCTTGCGCCTTCGCGGCGTTTGCTTTCTCATCCTTCTACGGTGGTTACCAAAACCGGCCTTTCAGGGCCGGTTTTTTGTGGTAATGATGCACGACTTAAGTGGCGCCGCCGGAAAAAACCAAGAGGGGTTGAGGAATGACGATTTTACGTCCGTTCATGATGATGGATAAGCGTTTCCCCATCGTTGCACTGATCTTTGCATTCTCGGCAGGATGCGGTGGCGGCGAAGGCGTTGATGACGCCTCCAGTGGATCAGAAGCAACAGATACAACCTCGCATGCCGCGCAGTCAGCACCCGGAGATCATTCAGTGATTGACTACCCCAAGACGAAAACCGTCGACCAAACGGACGAATACCATGGCGTCTCCGTGGCGGACCCATTTCGTTGGCTTGAAGATGATGTGCGTGAGAGCGAAGAGGTCGCGGCATGGGTGACAGAGCAAAGCGCCTTGTCGTCAGGTTACCTTGCAAAGCTTGGCAAGCGCGAAGCCTTCAAGGAACGCCTTCAGGCATTGTGGGATTATGAGAAATTCCTTCTGCCCGTAAAGCGCGGGGACCGGTACTTTTTCCGCCGCAATGACGGGCTGCAAAATCAGTATGTGCTTTATGCGCAAGATGGCCTTGATGGCGAGGCGCGCCAGATCATCGATCCAAATGGGTGGTCTGCTGATGGAGCGACGGCTCTCGCTGAATACCAACCAAGCCCAGATGGCGCGATGGTGGCCTACACGATCCAAGATGGTGGATCGGATTGGCGCACGATCAAAGTGCTCAATGCGGAAAATGGCGATGTCGCCGACGACACCGTTGAATGGGTGAAATTCTCCACCATTTCTTGGGCGAAAGACGGGTCAGGCTTTTACTATTCGCGATATCCGGCGCCGGAAGAGGGGGAGGCGTTTCAAAGCCTCAATCTCAACAAAGAAGTCTATTTTCATAAAATTGGCGATGCTCAGGACCAAGATCAGCGCATCTATGCCCGCCCCGACCGCCCTGAGGAAGGGTTCAACGCCACGGTGTCGAGCACCGGTGAGCAGGTCTTTATCACCGTTACCAAAGGCACTGACGCAAAATATGAAGTCGTGATCTTAGATCCGACGGGAGCCAATGAACCACGTTTAATCGTCGAAGGGTTTAAAAACGAATACTCTTATATCGCGACGACAGACGATCACCATTTCTTTTTCACTGACAATGACGCTCCGCGCGGTCGGATTGTTTCAACGCCGGTAGAAGGCGCGGGCCTTGCCGAATGGACAGAAGTTGTCGCGCAAAACGACAATGTGCTCGTTGGCGCATCCATTGTCGGTGGGCGGATGCTGCTGACATATCTAGAAGATGTGAAATCCGTTGTTCGCGTTGCTGATTTGAACGGCGCGATCGTCGCAACACCAGAACTGCCGGGCATTGGCTCAGCGGGCGGCTTTGGCGGACAAGTTGGCGACAATGAAACGTTCTATGTATTCGAGAGTTTCAATCGTGCGTCCACAATTTATCGACTTGATCTCACCAATCTTGAGACAAACGTTTTCAAGCAAGCGGAAGCACCGTTTGATGGCGACGACTATGTCGTGCGGCAAGTGTTTTACACATCCAAAGATGGCGCCCGTATCCCTATGTTTATCAGCCATCGGAAGGACCTTGATCCGTCTAAACCGGCGCCGACATTGCTCTATGGCTATGGCGGGTTCAATATTTCGGTTGAGCCATCGTTTTCCGTCACCCGTCTTGCCTGGATGGATATGGGCGGGGTCTACGCGGTCGCGAACATCCGTGGCGGCGGCGAATACGGTAAAGCCTGGCACAATGCAGGGCGATTGCTGAACAAGCAAAACGTATTTGACGATTTCATCGCTGCTGGCGAATACCTTATTGAAGAAGGCGTTACGTCCAAGGATAAGCTTGGCGTTTTCGGTGGATCCAATGGCGGGCTTTTGGTCGGGGCGGTGACAAACCAGCGCCCGGACCTTTTCGCCGTTGCAATGCCGGCGGTTGGCGTGATGGATATGCTGCGCTTCAATCAATTCACCGCCGGGCGTTTCTGGGTCGATGATTACGGTGATCCAGCGAATGAAGAGGATTTTAAAAACCTCTACGCTTACTCGCCCTATCATAATATCAAGGCAGGCGACGATGACTATCCGGCGATTTTGGTGATTACGGCCGATACGGATGACCGTGTGGTGCCGGGACACAGTTTCAAATATGCGGCCGCTCTGCAGGCCTCTGATGTTGGCCCTGAACCGCGCCTCATCCGAATTGAAACGCGCGCAGGCCACGGCGCTGGCAAACCGACAGAAAAAATTATTGAAGAGTACGCCGATATTTGGGCCTTTATGGCCCATCATACGGGGCTTTAACCCGGCAAGCTTTGGCGTTGGCGATGGGGCGGCTGGAACGAGAATGCGAGGAAAACTCGTGCGGTTGAGTTTTTTCATCGCTGGCGTGCAAAAAGGCGGGACGACAGCCCTATACAAGCTTCTCGCGAACCATCCGCAGCTCTTTATTCCGGAGAATAAGGAGCTCCATTTTTTTGATCGCGATTATCTTGATTGGCAACGCCCTGATTATCGCTCGCTCCACAATCTATTTGGCGGGATTGAGGAGGGGCCCGGCGTCACAAAGCGCCTTTTGGGAGACGCCACACCGATCTATTGCTATTGGCCGAACGCCATTGAGCGGATTGCGGCTTACAACTCTGAGGCGCGGATAATTATTCTCCTGCGTCATCCGACCTTCCGCGCATATTCCCATTGGCGAATGGAGGCGGCAAGAGGTATTGAAACGCTCTCTTTCGCAGACGCCATCAGCGACGAAGGGCGCCTAAGAGTGGCCGCAAATGGCGCACACCGGCGTTTCTCTTATATCGAACGGGGCTTCTACGGCGATCAGGTAAAGCGTCTCTATGACGTGTTTCCGAGTGATCAAGTTTTGATTCTGCGTACTGATCAATTATGGCTGTCTCCGGCCAAGGTGTGCGCTGCCGCTGTGGAGTTTTTGGGTGTGAGGCCGATGACGGATGTTTATCGTCAATATATTACGCCATATGAACATGCGCAGACGCCTGAAATGACGCTTTCGGTGAAGGAGCGCCTGAACGCCCTATTTGCACCCCAAATCCAAGAGGCGCAAAAACGAACCGGCATCGATTTGAGCGACTGGCTGGACCCTGGCTATAGTGAGCCCATGGTGAACGACGGTGCGGCGATCTAGCGCCTGCCCATGAGACCTAGTGAGGGGCTGATCGGGGTTTTTGTCCGCCAAAACGCACATCTTTGATTTTTAAGTTGCTTTTGCTTCGCTATAAGCGACCTCAGATCCAATTTCCGCGAGACTTACATGCTTGAGAAAACATTCGACCCGGCGGCCGTTGAGGGGCGCCTTTATGAGGCTTGGGAAACATCCGGGGCGTTCAAACCCGGCGTCAACCCCGATGGCGAAGCCTATACGATTGTCATTCCGCCGCCGAATGTGACGGGCTCCTTGCATATGGGCCATGCTCTCAACAATACGCTGCAAGATGTTCTGTGCCGGTTTGAGCGCATGCGGGGGAAGGCTGTCCTCTGGCAACCGGGCACCGACCATGCCGGGATCGCCACCCAGATGGTGGTGGAGCGGCAGTTGAACGAACGCCAGCAAAAGCGCACCGATTTTACCCGCGATGAATTCGTCGAAAAAGTCTGGGAATGGCGCCATGAATCCGGCGGCCAGATCATCAACCAGCTAAAGCGCCTCGGCGCGACCTGCGATTGGTCCCGTGAGCGGTTCACCATGGGTGATCGCGGCGCGCCCGATGACCAGATGGTGCGGGCGGTGATGAAAGTCTTCGTTCAACTCTACAATGACGGGCTCATCTATCGCGACAAGCGCTTGGTGAATTGGGATCCCCATTTCGAGACGGCGATTTCAGACTTAGAAGTCAACAACGAGGAGCGCCCGGGCCATTTCTGGCATTTCAAATATCCGCTGGAAAATGGCGAGACATATGAATTTCCCATCGCCTTTGATGAAGAGGGCGAACCGACAGAATGGGAGACGCGGGATTATATCTCCATTGCGACGACGCGGCCGGAAACCATGTTGGGCGACGGCGCCGTTGCGGTGCATCCGGATGATAAGCGTTACGCGCCAATTGTCGGTAAGCGATGTCTGTTGCCATTGGCGGATCGGTATATTCCGATTATCGCCGATGAGTATCCCGATCCTGATTTCGGTTCCGGCGCCGTGAAAATCACCGGCGCCCATGATTTCAACGATTACCAGGTCGCTAAGCGCAACAATATCGAGATGTTTGAACTCCTCGATACAAAAGCTCGGATGGTGCACGCTGATCATGTGCCGGAAAAATATCGCGGGCTTGATCGCTTTGACGCGCGGAAAGCCGTGGTCGAGGATATCGACGCGCGGGGCCTCCTCATTCAGGTTGAGGATAAAAAGGTCAATCAGCCTATCGGGGATCGCTCCAATGTCGTGATTGAACCCATGCTGACGGATCAATGGTACGTCAACGCAGAAGAGTTGGCGAAAAAAGCCATCGCCGCCGTTGAGACGGGCAAAACCAAATTCGTTCCGGAAAACTGGACCAAAACCTATTACCAGTGGATGCGGAATATCGAACCGTGGTGCATCTCCCGCCAGCTATGGTGGGGGCATCGGATCCCGGCGTGGTATGGACCTCGATGGGACAAACAAGCAGAAGCATATATTTTCGACGAGCTAATTGTTGCCGAGAATGAAGATGATGCATTGGCGATAGCGCGTGACAAGCATCCAGATGCTCGGGTGGAAATTTCCAAACATGACCGGCCTTCGGTCACAACACGTAGATTAGAGGGTGTCACCCCGCCGCCAATAACCTCCTTCAAAATGGTGCAGGACAATGATGTCCTAGACACGTGGTTTTCCTCTGGCCTGTGGCCATTTTCAACTCTTGGCTGGCCTGATGATACGGCGGAATTGAAAAAGCATTATCCGAACTCCGCCCTCGTCACCGCCTTTGACATCATCTTCTTCTGGGTCGCCCGCATGATGATGCAGGGTATTTACGTCATGGATGAAATTCCGTTTAAGGATGTTTATATCCATGCTTTGGTCCTTGATGAAAAGGGCCAGAAAATGTCGAAGTCGAAGGGCAATGTTATCGACCCCTTGGGGCTCATCGATAAATATGGGGCGGATGCGCTGCGCTTCACATTGACCGCTATGGCAGCCCAGGGACGCAATATTCGGTTATCGGAACAACGCATCGAGGGATATCGTAACTTCACGACGAAACTTTGGAATTCCGCACGCTTTACAGAGATGAATGAATGCAAAGTAGATCCTGCATTCGATCCGGCGAGGGTAAAGGAAACCCAAAACCAGTGGATCATCCACGAACTTCGCAAAACTTGCGCCGAAACCACGACCGCTCTGGAAGAGTATCGCTTTAACGATGCGGCGGGCGCGCTTTACCGCTTCATCTGGAACATCTTTTGCGATTGGCATTTGGAACTGGCGAAACCAGTTCTTCAGGGGGCGGATAGCCCTGCAATGACAGAAACCCGCGCTGCGACGGCCTGGGTTCTCGACCAGACGTTAAAATTGTTGCATCCCTTCGCGCCTTTCATGACAGAGGAGTTATGGGGCGTGAGGGCTGAACGCCCGAACCACCTCATTGTCGAGGCGTGGCCAACGGCGTCCGATTTCCCGGAGAACGAAAAAGCAGCGGCGGAGATGAACGCGGTAATTGCATTGATCTCGGAGATCCGCTCCGTCCGTCAGACGGTGGACCTGCCGGCGGGCGAGAAATTCCCGATGCTGCACATTGCTGATGACAGCGCTCTTTCCGGATACATCGACACCCATAGCGAGGTGATTGCCCGCCTTGGCCGTCTTGAACGCATCGAAACCATCACCGAAGCGGCCGCGCCCCAAGGCGTCGCCCTTGTTTCCGGCGGCGCGACCTTTATTCTTGACGTCGCAGGATCTGTGGATCTCGCGGTCGTCAAGACGCGTCTTGAAAAGGAAGTGGCGAAAGCCGAAAAGGAAATCGGCGTCATTGATAAAAAGCTCGGCAACAAGAATTTTGTCGATCGCGCCCCGGCGGACGTTGTTGAAGAGCAAAAAGAACGCCGCGCCGATTATGAAGAGCGCCGCGGAAAACTCGTGTCAGCGCTGACCCGGCTTCAATAGGGGCGATTGCGTGACGACGCCCCCTCGCGGCTGACGATGGTAGAGGCAAGAAAGGAATTGATCCGATGAACGCTTGGAGAGCCCTGATTGGCGCGATGCCGGGAAACAAAAATACTAATTTCAAATTCGATCTGCAGTAAGAATACTCTGATTACCAATGTATCACGTCGCCGCTTTTTATAAGTTTGCTGATTTTCCTGACTATACTGAACATCAGGAGGCGTTGCGTGCCTGTGGCGAAGCTCATGGCGTTGTGGGGTCGATCCTGCTGGCGCGCGAAGGTGTGAACGGCACCATTGGCGGTGATCGTGATGGGGTTGAGACCGTCCTGACGGCGATCAGGGCCATTCCCGGCTTTGCCGATATGGAGCATAAAGAGAGTGAGGCGCATGTCGCGCCCTTCCGCCGCATGAAAGTGCGACTGAAGAAAGAGATCGTCACTATGGGGCGCGCCGATGTTGATGCGGCGAACGACGCCGGCGTTTACGTCGCGCCCGAGGATTGGAACGACCTCATCGCGCGGGAAGATGTCGCCCTCATTGATGCGCGTAATGATTACGAGGTGGAGATCGGTGCTTTTGAAGGGGCGATTAATCCGAAAACGGAGGCCTTTGGCGAGTTTCCTGAATGGCTTAGCCAGTTCAGACAGGAAACGGGGGCGAAAACCCTTGCTATGTACTGCACCGGCGGCATTCGCTGCGAAAAAGCGACCGCCTACGCCAAGGCCATCGGTTTTGAAGAGGTGTATCATCTAAAGGGCGGTATTTTGAAATACCTTGAGAAAACGCCCGAAGAAGAAAGCCGCTGGCAAGGGGAATGCTACGTCTTTGATGAGCGTGTGTCCCTCGTGCACGGGCTCAAACAAGGGGACCAGGTTATCTGTCGCGCTTGCGGGTTCCCGGTGGACGCCGAAGGGCGCAAAAGCATCCACTATGTGGAGGGCGTTTCCTGCGCGCGATGCTACGATCAATATTCGGATCATAAGAAAGCAAAATTCGCCGCCCGGCATAAGCGCATGACCGAAGGTGTGAGTGATCCGTTTTCTGATAAAGACTAACCGATGAGCGCTCATCCGATCCTCTATTCGTTCCGTCGCTGCCCCTACGCCATGCGCGCGCGTATGGCCTTGCTCGTCAGCGGGGTGAGGGTGGAGATCCGGGAAGTGGCCTTGCGCGATAAACCCGCCGAAATGCGAGAGGCGAGTGAGAAAGCCACAACGCCGACCATGGTCTTGCCCGACGGCGCGGTGTTAGACGAAAGTCTCGACATCATGCACTGGGCGTTGGACCACCATGACCCCGCCGCCTGGCGGGCGGTCGATATTGACGGTCAACAAGCGCTCATCCGGGAAAATGATGGTCCGTTCAAGCACCATCTTGATCGCTATAAATACGCGACGCGCTATCCGGGGGAGGACGCCGCCATCCACCGGGGGCAGGGGCGCGCGTTTTTAGACCTGTTAGCGACGCGCCTCGCCGACAACCCCCACCTTATGGGCCAAGCGCCCTCCATGGCGGACATCGCCATTTTCCCATTTGTGCGTCAGTTCCGTATCGCCGACCCGACATGGTTTGACGACACCATGCCCGCTCACCTGCGCCATTGGTTAACGGCGCATATTGAGAGCGCGTTGTTCACCCGCACGATGGAGAAACTGGCCCTATGGTCGCCTGACGACGCACCGGTGTTTTTGGATCGTGATGATTATACGCGCACCGGTTTAGAGGCTTAGAGCGCAGAGGTCGCGTGAATGATTGGATGACGGAGGATGGGCTCATACCAGACATCGCTTTTCTTAATTCGAATGTCAGAAAATCGGCAGAGTTTTGCCCCAGCGGGCGACCTACCAGATCCAAAAGCAGATGCAGAAACTCTGTTAAGAAGGGCCTCCTTCTTCATATGAAATTGCATTCGAAGAGCAACGAAAGCTGATTGATGATGGAGTTCAAAAAACGTATGAAGCGATATGGAAAAAATATTAAGCATCGTCTCTTTCTTAATCGCTGCTTTTAGCGGTCCTGCCGCAGCGGAGAAGATAAAGCTTAACGGTGTAGAGCTGGACTATGTTGTTCATGGAGAAGGCCCTCCTCTTTACCTTCTACATGGTGGGATGGAGTCTCGTGATAGTTTTAAGAAACAAATACCGGTGCTTTCTCAGCACTTTACGGTAGTGGCTCTCGATAGCCGTGAACAAGGCCGTAGCGGCGCATCTGATGAGCAAATTACGTATGATCTCATGTCAGCGGATATTGGCGCGCTTGCTGAATATTTAGGGCATCGCCAAATTTCGATCATCGGGCTGAGTGATGGTGGCATAACCGCTATCACCACTGCTATTCATCGTCCTGAATTCATTCATAAGCTCGTACTTTTAGGAGCAACATTTCACTATGAATCCTATCCTGTAGGAGTTCGCGAGTTCATCGCGAATTATGAGTGGGATGGGGATACGGACCCACAACGCTATCCGGGTAACTTCATTGAGCATTACTTGACCGGCCATTCCGACTTGTCAGGGTTTGCAGAAATTCTCGATGAGATGGCCATCATGTGGACCACGAGCCCAACATTCGAAAAGTCTGATCTGGCTGGGATTTCAGCGAAGACACTCGTGATCAATGGTGACCATGAAGATACCGCACTTGAACATGTGGTGGAACTTTATGCCGGTATTCCTGGTGCACAGCTCTTTGTTGTCCCCAATGGCACGCACTACGCGCTGCAAGAAAAGTCCGACCTGCTAAACGGTGTCATTCTGGACTTCCTCGTTGACGAGGATTGAGGCGACAATTTATCTACCGGAATAAATGCTCCCCAAATGGTCGCTCGGCAGTACGTAGGAACTCGACAGGATTGGGCCATTAAAATTGCCTGCAGAATGGCGGGAAACTTCGATTACTACCTTTGGGTTGCTCCGGATCAAAAGCGAGCGGCTTACCGGAGACGAGTTTGAGAAACTATCCTCGAAATGTGATTGAGGTTCGTTGATCTCCTGCCGAAGTGAACATTTAGTGCGGTTACGACGACTACTATACCGATAGCTCTATGAGGGATTTTTAGTGAGGCAAATTGTAGATGCTCTGAACTTCAGCGAAGCAATGACCACGATATGGGTGAGTATCGTATGGGCTGCTGCTGCATTCTTGTTCACACTTGGTTTAGCGATATTCTTTCAAAGAGAACGCGCGATCAAATTTCTTGAGGGTTATGCCAGCTCCATAACGGTCAACACTCTGGAGGCGCTCTTAAGATTGCTTGTAGGCGTCGCCTTCATCGGTGCTTCAACGCAAACAAAATTTCCCTTAGCCATCTTTGCGTTTGGCTCAATGCTTGTAGTAACGGCGATCCCAATCGCACTTCTTCCGAAACTGCACCAACGGTTCGCGAGATGGGCAATACCCTTCGCAATTCGTATTCTTCCGCTCCATGGCGCAGGATCGATATTTTTCAGTGGTATCATCGTTTACTCACTTTTTTGAGCTACGATGCAAAACTATACGCTTTGTGAGAAGACTGTTCGTCTTACAGTTGGCGCAATAGGTGGTGCGCGAACATTGTTCTACCGCTGCCAGAAGACACTCGAGAAATCTTCTCATAAGTCAACTGAGTGCCAATCCCTGTCAATCAGCGCGGTATCTAAGCGTCGTATTCTCGCCTAAACTAAAACACTGGCGTCTATGGCAGCCCCTACCGCAAAACGGTCGTTCGCGGAATTGAGAACAAAGTCCGAGTTTGGCGACCGATCACCAATCGCAGTGACTCACCGTCAGGCGGGACCTACGGGCGCCGCCTCTAATCCTCCATGGTCAGGATAATCTTACCGGTCGCTTTGCGGTCCTCAATGAGCTTCAACGCCTCGGCGGCTTTCTCTAACGGGAAGGACGCTGTAATCCGTGGTCGGATTTTTCCTTCTTCATACCACTGAAATAGTTCGGTCACATGGGCGGCGTTGCGCTGTGGGTCGCGCATCGTGAAGGCGCCCCAGAAAACGCCAACAATTTGACAGCTTTTCAATAAGGTCAAATTGAGGGGGATTTTCGGAATGCCGGCGGGGAACCCGACGACGAGAAAACGCCCTTCCCATCCAAGGGCCCGGACGGAGGCTTCGGCGTAATCGCCGCCTACGCCATCGTAAACGACATCCACGCCCTCTGGCCGGCCGAGCTTCTTTGATGCCTCTTTAATCGCGGTGGAGAGCGCCTTTTGGCCGTCGCGCCCTAACTCGCCGATATTGCGCGGGTAGACGATGGTTTCATCGGCGCCCAGCTCTTTACAGAATGCGGCTTTATCATCGGAGGAAACGCCAGCGATCACCTTGGCGCCCATGGCTTTGCCAAGCTCAATCGCAGCGGCGCCGACGCCGCCGGCGGCGCCTAAGATGAATAATGTTTCGCCGGATTCCAGCCGCGCCCGGTCTTTCAGAGCGTAGTGGGAGGTGCCGTAGGTCAGCATGAACGCGGCCGCCTCGCCAAAGGGCATAGCGTCGGGGATTTTGTTCACTTGATTAGCGTTGGCGATGAAATGGGTGGAAAACGCGCCATTGATACCGCCCGCCAGGACGCGATCGCCGGGCTGTAGCCCGGTGACGCCATCGCCGACGGCCTCGACAACGCCGGCGGTTTCGCCGCCCGGCGCGAAGGGGCGCGGCGGCTTAAACTGATACATGTCTCGAATAATCAAGGTGTCGGGAAAATTTACCCCGGCGGCTTTCACCGCGATAAGCACTTGGCCCGGCCCTGGCGCTGGCGTCTCCGTCTCGGTGAGTACGAGTGTTTCCGGGCCGCCCGGCGTAGTGCTCATCATGGATTTCATGGGTAGGGATCCTTCTGGTTTCGTTTCGCGCGGCATGCGTCGGCGTCGTTTACATCGATCGACGAAATCTTTGCGTAGCGACGAAACATGCCGGCCAATCGTATTAACAGCACTTAGCTGTTGCCTTTTTCGCCCAAGTTAAAGCATGCTCTGGCCAACGGATAAATGCCGCGATGCAGTCTTTTGCAGATTGGCGCGAGGCGTTTGAAAAACCCAAACGCGCGATCGCTGAATGAAACAAGGGGCCGCGAAACCGGGTAGGAGAGAAAATCTATGACATTGCGGGATCGATCAATAAGGGCTTTCGGCATGATGGCGAGTTGCGTTGCGTTAGCGTCTTGCGCATCGGGCGCCCAGGCGACCCTTGATAATCGCTTTCAAGCGATTGGCATCCCCCCGGAAACGGCCGGTTGCATGGCGGGGCGTCTTTCCGACGACCTTTCCGGCGCCGAACTCCAAGAGCTTGCTCAGTATACCGTCAACGTCTCACGGGCCGACACCGCGCTGGACGCAATTCAGTCATTGCGGGATTTCGATAACCCCCGCGCGGCGGCAGCGATTGGCCGGGCCGGTGTCGCTTGTGTGACGGGGCTAGGCGGACGCCGGTGACACAATCTTCTCCGCCGTCCCCTTCAGCAGATGAAGGACAAGAGCGGGATCTGAGCGGTGTTGATGCAAAGCCAGCGTCATCCGCTTACCGCCTTTATGTTCTTGTTGTCTTAACCCTTGTCTACACCTTTAATTTTGTTGATCGCCAAATTATGGGCATTTTGGCGCCGGCGATCCAGCGCGATTTGGGGCTCAACGACACACAGCTCGGTATCCTTACCGGGATCGCTTTTGCGTTTCTTTATACGACGGTTGGCATTCCAATTGCGCGCATCGCGGACAAGACTAATCGTGTGAACATCGTCGCGATTTCGCTCGCCTTATGGTCTGGGTTCACAGCTTTGTCGGGGTTTGCGCAGAATTTTGTTCAATTAACGCTAGCACGGATCGGTGTCGGCATTGGGGAGGCGGGCGGTTCGCCGCCATCCCACTCTCTGCTTTCGGACTTCTATCCAAAGGAAAAGCGCGCCGGGGCGCTCGCCGTCTATGCACTCGGTATTCCCATTGGGGTGACGCTCGCCTATCTTGGCGGTGGTTGGATGGTGCAAAATTTTGATTGGCGTACGGCGTTTATCGTGATTGGTTTGCCGGGCGTCCTCTTCGCTCTCTTGGTGAAGTTGACGATCAAAGAGCCCCAACGCAACCAAGAAGACGTCGCCGCGGTCAGTGACGGGTTTGCTAATCTGACGGTGACAGAGCCCAAAGGTGTGGTGGAGGAGACGGCCTTTAGGATCACGCGTGTCTTTCCCCAAAAAATTCGCATGAGCGCCTTTAGCGAGGTTGCCATTCTGTGGCGCGCTGCGCGTCACCTCCTGTCGATCAAAAGCTATCGAAATATCGTCATTGGCCTGTCCGCTGGATCATTTGTTTCCTACGCGGTCGCGGCATGGATCGTGACCTTTTTCACGCGCTCTCACCCTGATTTCGCCAGTTCGAAAGTCTATTTTTGGCTCGGGCTTATCAATGGCACGGCTTATGTGTTGGGCGTCATTATCGGCGGTAATTTGGTTGATCGTTTGGCCAAGAAAAATAAAGCAGCCTATGGTTGGGTGCCGGCCTTTGCGCTGACCCTCAACATTCCCTTTTTCCTTGGCGCTATGTGGGCGCCAAGCCCTGTTTGGTCGCTCATCTTATGGTGGCCGTCACATTTGTTGACTGGCTTTTATCTGGGGCCGTGTTTCGCGCTTGCTCAGACATTGGCGCCCGTTTCAATCCGCGCCTTATCCACGGCGATTTTCTTTTTCATTCTGAACATGATCGCCCTGGGGCTTGGTCCTACAACCGTCGGTGTGCTGAGCGATTTCTTATCTGGCGTCCAAGACTTAACCTCGGAACAGGCGTTGCGCGTCGCGCTATCTGTCGCCGGCATTGCGGGCCTGGTATCGATATGGGGATTTATCCGGTTGACCAAATCCCTTCCGGAGGATTGGCGAAAAGCGACGGGCGATAGCTAATCCTAATGTTGCATTGGCGTTGGTCAGTGTAAGGGGGGGCGCAATGGCGAGTGAGAACAAAACCACGCCGACAAAAGCGAGCGTCACCGCCTTCATCAACGCGGTTGACCATGACGGGCGACAACGCGACGCCAAATCGCTTTTGGCGATGATGAAGCGCATTACGGGGCTGAAACCCGTCATGTGGGGGCCGTCAATCATTGGCTTTGGTCAGTATCACTATCAATATGAAAGCGGCCGCGAAGGTGATATGCCGTTGATCGGCTTTTCGCCTCGTAAGGCGAAGATGGTGCTTTATCTTATGGACGGCATTTCCGCCCATGCGACGGCGCTGAAAACACTTGGCCCCCACAAAACGAGCAAAGCCTGCCTTTATCTTGGCGATTTTCAAAAGCTTGATGTCGAGGTCCTTGAAGGGATTCTCTTGTCATCCTTCCAGGCAATGAACGACAAGCACCAAACGGCCTAGCTGATCGACGTTGGCGAGCCGCCATTCACAAAGAAGCTCTGTAAAGCGTGATCACCCGCGACGGGATCGTTAGTGGTCATGGCGTGTTCGCTCACCATCTGAGGTCGGTGAACAAAAACAACATGGAGCAAACTGATGACGAGCATCGCTGGGCGCGCAAATGACATTCCCGTCGTTTCAAGAGATCAAAATGTTCGCCATAGTTTCGGCAAACCGGCGGCGTTGTCCCAAGCATGGCCCTCGGCGCAGCAGGTGATCGGGCCGATTGGCGGTGTCGCGAATGGATGTCGCAATTTTATTCAAGGCAGCTGCGCAGGACTGCTCACCCTCGCCGGGGCGACCCAATTCGCTGCCGGCGCTCCTGCGAGTTTCGATATCACCGTCTTCAGCGACGCTTCCTTGGTGCTCGAACAATTGATCAAGGGCGACTTTATGGGGCTGCCCCAAATTTTGGGCGGTGCCGCGCTCTTCTTTTTTGGCCGGCGTCGTGTCATGCGCGTCTTAGGGTTGCTAGCATTTATCGTGTTTGCAGCCGCCTATTTTAACGGCGTTGAAATCAGCGATGTGCAGGTCAACGCAGAAGAAATCACCCGTCGCCTTCAGCTCGCCCTGCAGGTTCTAGTCGTGGGCGAAGCCTAAACGATTAAAACCCCGTCTGAGTGATTTTCTCTAATTTCCACTGAAAATTTACGCGAAAACGCCGTTTGGTGCGCGCTGTGTCACAGATTGTGGCGCGCTATGCCTCATTATGCCCTGAAATGACCTCGAACCGTCCCAGTTTGGGCCACGAGGACAGGGTCTTTTGTACATGTCGGCTGAGGAGACAGTCGGTGACGCAAAGAGTTCATGATGTAGGCGACGCAGGTGACGCGTCGAAAAACCGGGGAGAGGTTGAGATGGGAAAGAGACTTTTTACAGCCAATGCAATGCCTGCCGGGTCTGCTGGGTACGCCGGCGCGCTTTACGCAGGACAGCCGCTGAATTCATCGAGAGCGACTGAGCGCGCGCGTGCGCTCCTACGAAGTGAGTTTACGAAGCCAGCGGCGCTTACCACGGGGCGGCCGATTTTCGGCTCCCTCAATTTTCTCCGCAGCATGGCGCAGGGCGCGTGCGCAGGGTTGCTATCGTTGCTTGGCGTCATGCATCTGACCGCCTCGTTGCCGGAAGGCGAGCAATCTTTCGCGGGGTTGTTCAACGCGTTTGGATCGGTCTTCGCGTCTTCGGCCCTCACCGAAGCCGGGACCCTGGCGCCCGGTTTAGAAACGAATTTGGCCGGCGCCGTTGAACGGATATTGGCTGGCGGGATGCCGGGAATACTGGAGTTGATGGGCGCTGCCGCGCTCTTTTTGAACGCGGGTCGCGGCATGGCGCGGATTCTGGGCCTTCTGGGGTTCGTCGCGATCGTTGCGGCTCACGCCAATGGCGTCACCCATGCCGATCTGCTGGACCGCCTCACCAGCCTTGCCGATCGGGCGCAAACCCTGTCCGACGGCCTTGAAAACAGCCTCGCCCTTTTGGCGGCATAGGAGGTCGGGCTTCGAAACAGATTTTCTGCACCCTGCTGCCAACGGTTTTCCCGAGACCAATGCAGGCCTGTAGAACCCTCCGCCCCCCATCCCTTTCGTTGTGTCGTGGGGGGCAACTCAAAACCGGCGATGTCGTCTCTGCCCTCTAAGACGTCGCCGGTTTTTTGCATTCATTGCCCGAAGAACCTGTAAGCTGAACAACCACGCTAAAAGACCGCCCTTCACAGGCGTCGATTCGCCGTTTAGGCAGTGCGGTCTATATCTTAAGTGGAGAGCGATGGTTCTGTCGTCGCAACGCCTCTTGCCAACGGATCAATCATTCATGTCGCGCATTCTCATTACTTCTGCTTTGCCTTACATCAACGGCGTCAAACATCTCGGCAATCTTGTCGGGTCCATGCTGCCGGCCGATGTCTATGCGCGGTTTAAACGCGCGCAGGGGCACGAGGTTCTTTATATCTGCGCCACCGATGAGCACGGCACCCCGGCAGAGCTAGCCGCGCGGGAGGCGGGCCAAACGGTCGAAGCCTATTGCGCGGAACAACATGATATTCAAAAAAAAGCGGGCGAGGCTTTTGATCTGTCCTTTGATCATTTTGGGCGAACGTCCAACACGCCCAATCATGACCTGACACAACATTTCGCAGCGGTTTTGGAAAAGAAAGGCCTCATCGAGGAGCGTACATCGCGCCAGGTCTATTCCAATGATGATCAACGCTTCTTGCCGGACCGCTATGTGGAGGGTGTTTGCCCCCATTGCGGTTACGAAAAGGCGCGAGGCGATCAGTGCGATAATTGCGGCACCCTTCTTGATCCGTTGGATCTCAAAGATCCGTATTCGGTTATTTCTGGTTCCAAAAGTGTCGAGGTGCGCGAAACGCGCCATCTCTATCTCTTGCAATCGAAATTGCAGGATCGTGTTGCTGAGTGGGTTGCGGCGCGCCCCGATTGGCCATTGCTGACAAAGTCCATCGCCCAGAAATGGATCAAAGAAGGGTTACAAGATCGGTCCATCACTCGTGATCTTTATTGGGGCGTCAAGGTCGCCCATGAGGGGGCGGCGCGTCCAGGCTTTGAAACCAAAGTGTTTTATGTCTGGTTCGATGCGCCCATCGGATATATCGCAGCGACGGTGGAGTGGGCGACAGCGACGGGCGGCGATTGGCGTTCTTGGTGGCGCCTTGATGCGGGTGCGGATGACGTGCGCTATGTGGAATTCATGGGTAAAGACAATGTAGCGTTTCATGCCGTATCTTTCCCGTGCACGCTATTGGGCTCTGAAGAGCCCTGGAAAACCGTTGACACATTGAAGTCGTTAAACTGGCTCACCTGGTACGGGGGAAAGTTCTCCACAAGCCAGAAGCGCGGGATCTTTATGGATCAGGCGCTTGATCTTCTGCCAGCGGATTACTGGCGATGGCACCTAATGGCCAATGCGCCAGAGTCAGATGACGCATCGTTCACGCTTGAACATTTCGCTGGAACTGTGAACAAGGACCTGGCCGATGTCCTTGGCAACTTCGTCAATCGCATTACACGGTTTTGTGCGTCCAAATTTGGCGATGCTGTCCCCGAAGCGGGCGAATATGGGGAGCCCGAAGAGGCGCTGATCAAAACCCTCGACGAGAAAATCGCCGCTTACACGGCTGCGCTTGATGCGATGGAGTTTCGCAAGGCTTTCGCAGAATTGCGCGCGATATGGGTCGCCGGCAATGAGTATCTTCAGGTTGCGGCGCCGTGGACCGCCTTTAAGACCGATCAAGAAAAGGCGGCGGTCGGGGTTAGGGTCGGGCTCAACCTTATTCTTCTTTATGCAGCGCTTTCTGCGCCCGTGATCCCGTCCACCGCAGCAAAAATGGCGGCTATTTTCGGCGTTGACCCTAAAGACTTGGAATGGCCTGAAGGCGCAAGGGAAGCCTTGAAGAGGGCCGCCCCTGGTCAGGCGTTTACGCCGCCAGAGGTTTTGTTTCGCAAAATCGAAGAAGATCAAGTCGCCGAGTGGCGTGAACGGTTTGGCGCGGGCGAGGTCTAAAAGAACTCGCCCAAGTTCATCGATGGATATCAAGAGGGTAAAAAATCGCTCACGCTGCCTTAGGCCGGGACCCGAGCAACGACAGGGGCCGGTGCATTCGCGCCCCCTAATGGCGCGTGATCGAGGGTAGAGTTTGTCGCGTTCGACGCCGCTTTAGATTGCACCACTTTTTTTCCGTCAATGGTCAATAGGATGGCGCCGAGTAACAAGAAATCCGTTGCGAGGGCGGCAATTATGGTGATTGCTGATAAAACGCCTAAGGAGTTCGTAATGTGGAACCCTGATGTCGCCAACACCCCAAACGCGCAAAGTAGGATGAGGCTCGACATCAACATGGGGCGGCCTGCTTTGATGATGGCGTAGCGTAACGCGTCTTCCGCCGTCGACCCGCCGCGCCGTGATTCCAGATAACGCCAGAGTAGGTGGACGGTATCGTCCACGATCACACCGAAGGTGCTCGCCGCAACGGCCGAGACGGCGACGCCAACCTTCCCAACCAGCGAGCCCCAAACCCCAAAGGCGAGGGCCGCCGGCAACACATTGGGTACAAGACTCAAAAGGCCATATTTCAGGCTTCTAAACGCGCACAGAAGAATTACCGATACAATTATGATCGCGGCGATCGTGCCCGTGGTCATGGCCTTGATGTTCACATGGGACAAGTAGGCGAACATGACCGAAAGCCCGGTGCCTTGCGCCGACATCGGTTGATCGGCGCCATTGTCATGGCCTGATAACCATGCCTCGCCATTCTCCCTCAACCGCCGCACATCCTCAGTGGCGCCGCCAGAAAGTGTCGCTTTCACAATGGACCGGCTTTTGTCGATCGAGACTTGATCGGTCAGCGTTAAACCGAACGGCAATGACATTTCATACGCCAACAAATACTGCGCGGCGAGATCTTGGTTCGTGGGAAGGCGGTGGTCTTCTGGTTTGCCAGACAGCATATGTTGGTTAAGCCGACGGATCGGTTCAGCAATTGAGCTGACATGGAAAACATAGTCCTGTTGGCGCAACCATTCTTCAAAGGCTTCGATTGACCTGAGGTAAGCCGGGTCTGAAACGGCGTTCGACCGCGCGCCATCAACGTCAAATTCGACAACATCGATTCCTGTAAGATGAGCGTCAATCAGATCGGCATGCTGACGAAATTCAAATTTTTTCGAAAAGTACTCGATATAATCATCATCGATAATGGTCAGGGCGGCGCCGGCGCAGATGGCGAGAAACAGGGGCGGTAGGCCAAGCAAAAACGCTCGACGCTCGCGCACGACAAGATCAACAATCCAACGCGCAATGGCTTCCGTGCGTCCCAAGGCGGGGGTCGAAAATTTCGTCACGCCCGATAAAAGCGCCGGCGTCCAGACCATGCCAAAAAGGAGGCAGAATATTGCGCCTGCCGCGACAAGGTTGCCGAGGGCGCGGAATGGTGGGGAATCGGCAAAATTGAGGCATGCGAATCCAATCGCTGTGGTGAACAGGGTGAGGGTAATTGGCTTCCATTCTCTGGATCGCGCGATCATTGGCGCTGCATGCCGGCTCTTTCCTTCTTCCCTGGCGCGAACGGTCGCCAACACAAGATGAAAGAGCGACGCGACGCCGAGGCCAATAATAATTGTTGGTGCTGACGTCGAGGCGGCGTTTAACTCGCCTCCCGCCCAGCCGAAGACCCCAAACGCTGCGATCACGGCCCCCAAAACCGACGTCATAAGCGCTATCGCGGCGCGAATAGAACCAATCAGAAATGCTGTAATGGCCCCCACAACGAAGTACGCAATGAGGGTAAGCGATTTCAGGTCCTGAATCGCAGCCGCCGAAAATGCGTTACTCATGGCCGCCCGCCCGCCAAGCATAAGGTCTAGGCCAGCTTCTTCCGCGCCGCTTTGGGCGGCGATGGCCTTCGCGCTCGCCATCACGGTGCGGACGCAGCGCTTTCAGATGCGGGGTAATCAAGTCGAACGAGAATGCCCGTCGCGGCCCCGGATGGGGAAATTAATTTATTGAGGAGTAGTGAATCGCTCAGTACTCGGCTTTTAAGTTCTGCGGGTGTTGTTTTTTGGCCGGAAATTTCATCCGCCATGGTCATGGGCGTGATGATAACGCCTTCAGGGTCGGACGAAATGTGGACAGCATTTGTGATCGAATCAACGCGCGTCGCATGGGGCATGCGCCAGGCGGCATCGGTGACAGCCTCGATGACGGCGATGCGTTCGGGCGTAAAGACGTCCCCTTCACGCGCCTTAAAAGCGATAAAGATGTTTGCGCCCGGGGCGTAACGCGCCTCCAACGTATCAAGGGCTTGTCGGTTCACATTACCTTCGGCGAAGAAAACCCGTGTGTCAGAATTGAGGGTCAGTTTAGTCACGCCAAACGCGCAAACGAAAAAAATCACAGCCGTGATCGCGATCGCCGAACGTTGAAGCGTTCGCGCACCGAGCATTGACGTATTCATGAACTTTACCCCACTCTAGGAAACTATCTGGCTAGGCAAATCCCGCGCGGGGGTTGCGGGCGATAGCGAAGGGCGTTGCACCGCCCGTCACCATCGCCAAACGCTCTCCCCAGCGCGGTCTCTCTCTCCACGTTCTAATTGAGCAGGTAATGAATAGGGCGGGGGTGATATAGATCACAGGCGGGCCCGAATAGGTGGAAGCCCGGCCACTGCGAAAGGGGGAATACGAATAGGGGCAGACGCGCTATAGGTAAAAAAGAAAAACACCTTCAACCTTCTAATGGAGCTCCGCCATGAAAAATCTGTTTTCCCTTGAAGGCCGCACTGCGCTGATCACCGGTGGATCACGTGGTATCGGCAAGATGATTGCGCGGGGATATCTCGCCCATGGCGCGAAAGTTTATATTTCTTCGCGCAAGGCCGACCAATGTCAGGCGACGGCCGAGGAACTGTCGAAAGAGGGGACATGCATTGCGTTGCCTCAAGATGTCTCGACCGTTGACGGCTGCAAAGCGCTTGCAGAAGAATACAATAAGCGCGAAGGCAAGCTCGATATTCTCCTGAACAATGCAGGCGCCGCATGGGGCGCCGGGTTTGAGGAATTCCCGGAGAGCGGCTGGGACAAAGTGATGGACCTGAACGTGAAGTCGCCCTTCTTCCTGACCCAAGCGCTCCACAGCGCCCTGAAGGAAGCGGCCAGCCCCGCGCAACCGGCGAAAGTTCTCATGGTCGCCTCCATCGATGGTTACCGGGTGAACCCTTGGGAGACCTATTCCTATCAAGCCTCTAAAGCGGCGCTTGTTCATCTCACGCGGCGCATGGCGATGCGCCTTATCAACGACAATATTATCGTTTCGGGTATTGCACCCGGCGCCTTTGCCTCTGAGATGAATAAAGCCGCCCGCGACCATGGGGAGACGATGGCGAAAATGATCCCAGCAAAGAGAATTGGGACGGATGAAGATATGGCGGGCGTCGCCATCTATCTCGGCAGTCGCGCCGGTGATTACGTCATCGGCGAAACGGTGGTGGTCGATGGCGGCATCGTCAACGCCTCTGTCGGGCACTTCGACAACTAGGAGATTTGCATGTCGTTGGAACGTCAAAAGCCCCTTGAGACGGGGTTTGGAAGAAAGCCGGAACCCGAAGAGATCATGGCGGGTGTCGATCTTACCGGTCGAACGGTTGTGATCACGGGTGGGTATTCCGGCATTGGCCTGGAAACGACCCGGGCCCTTGTCGGCGCAGGCGCGCGGGTCATTGCGCCCTCTCGTCGGCCCGAAGCGGCGCAAGACGCCTTCGCGGAAATCGATGGTGACATCACGGTGGCGGCGATGGATCTTGGCGATCTTGCCAGTGTGCGTCGCGCGGCGAGCGACATCGCCGACGCCAACGATGAAATCCACTTGTTGATCAATAACGCTGGCATTATGGCGTGCCCTGAGACGCGCATCGGCCCTGGCTGGGAAGCGCAATTCGCCACTAACCATCTTGGCCACGCGGTGCTGTTTGATGGGTTGAAAGGGGCGTTGCGTCAGGGGGCGGAAAAAAACGATGGCGTTCGCGTTGTGGCGCTTAGCTCCATCGCCCATCTGAGGTCCGATATTCTATGGGACGATTTCCATTTTCAATCGACGCCTTATGAAAAATGGACCGCCTACGCCCAATCAAAAACAGCGAACGCCCTATTTGCCCTGGGTGTCGATGCTCAGTTTACTGATGACGGCGTGCGCGCCTTTTCTGTCCATCCGGGCGGTATCCTAACGCCGCTACAGCGCCATCTCGAAAAGCAGGAGATGATGGCGCTTGGGTGGATTGATGAAAACGGAGAGATCCCCGAAAAAGCGCAATCATTCTTCAAGACCCCGCCCCAAGGGGCGGCGACAACCCTTTGGGCCGCGACAAGCCCAATGCTGAACGGCCTCGGCGGCGTCTACTGCGAAGATTGCAATATCGCCGCGCCACAAACATCGACTGAACGAGCGTTCAACGGTGTTCGGCCCTATGCGGTCGATGAGGCGGGCGCAGAGCGTTTATGGGCGGAAACGGCGAAGGTGATCGACGCCGTTTCTTAAAGAAAACAATGACCTGAATTTGCTGCGCCGCGGAACGAGCCACTTTGCCGGTGGGCGAGTATCCGCAGGGGCGCCTGTATTCCGATTTGAACCGTATTATGGTTTGCTAGCGCGAGAAAAAAACGAGACCGAGCCGGTGAGCGGTCCGATTGCAGTAAAGGGTTTGTTTCCATGGTCGTTTGTTTGTCCCGATCCATTGCGGCCATCACGGCGGTTTTCTTCAGTGTGGCGTGCGACGCCCCCGCCGTGTCGGCACAGCCTGAGGCCGCGCCAGAAGAAAAGGCGCTGCCACCGGATGTTGCGCCGCGGGATATGGGGGAGGGGCCGTTTGATCGCTTGATCCTACGCGGCGCCATTTTGATCGACGGGGCGGGCGCACCGCCTACGGGACCTGTCGATATTGTCATTGAAAATGACCGCATCGCAGCCGTACGGCCGGTTGGTGCTCCCGGATTGCCGATCCCAGACGGTAAACGGCCGCCCCTAGACGGGGGCCGGGAAATTGACGCCAGCGGAAAATACGTCACGCCGGGATTTATCAATTTGCACGGACATATCCATACGCCCGGCTCCGGTCAGGGGGTGACGCCGGATTATATCTTTAAACTTTGGCTCGCCCACGGCATCACTACCGTGCGAGAACTTGGAAATGACAAAGGCGCGCGTTGGACAGCAGATGTTGCGGCGGCAAGCGCGCGAAACGCCATTACGGCGCCGCGTGTTTATCCGTATCCGGTTTTTCGTGGGTGGACGTCTGGTCCTGTTGATACGCCAGCGGCGGCCCGCGCGCGCATTCGTCAGTTAAAAGCGGACGGGGCGCTCGGCGTGAAGTTCTTTGGCGCGCCTGGAAAGATACTTTGGGCCGGGCTGGAAGAAGCGAAAAAGCAAGGCTTAAAAACCACGATGCACCATGCGCAGATTGACGTCGCCCATGCGGATGTTCTCGATACATCTGAACATGGCCTGGGGTCTATGGAGCATTGGTACGGCCTGCCGGAAGCGCTTTTTGACGACCGCACGCTCCAGCGCTATCCGCTGCATTATAACTACCAAAATGAGCAACATCGTTTTGAAAACGCCGGCCGGCTTTGGGCCGAAGCGGCGGGCCCAGGCACAGAGCGTTGGAAGATGGTGATGGACACCCTCTTGGAGCGCGAGTTCCATATCATCCCGACGTTCTCAATTTATGTCGCAAGCCGGGATTGGATGCGCTCGCGCCGCGCCGAATGGCATGACACCTACACAATGCCGAGCTTATGGGCGTTTTTTGCGCCCGACCGCAACGCCCATGGTTCCTACTGGTTTGATTGGGGAACGGAGCAGGAAGCGGCATGGCGCGATAACTATCGCCGTTGGATGCGGTTCATAAATGAATACAAAAACGCCGGCGGGTTAATCGGGGCGGGGGAAGACGCCGGTTACATCTATTCGACCTATGGTTTTGGGTATGTAACTGAACTAGAAATGCTCCGCGAGGCCGGTTTCCATCCGTTGGAGGTTCTGATGGCCGCTACATTGAATGGCGCGAAAATTCTGGGAGCGGAAGATGAAATCGGATCAATCCAGGTTGGTAAAAAGGCCGATCTTTTGATTCATAACGAAAACCCCATCGCGAATTTAAAAAACCTCTATGCGACGGGGCATATTAAACTTGATGATGCAGGCGTGCCTGTTCGGGTTGGCGGCGTGCACACCATCATCAAGGATGGCCTCATTTATGATGGCGCCGCCTTGCGTGACGATATCCAGGCGATGGTGCGGGATGCGAAGAGGGCCGCCGACCTTCCCGAAGGTCCCATGCCGATCGTCGATTTTAACTATACCCGCCCGTCAGGGGCGAATTGAGCATTCACATGAAAAAGAGAAATATGATGATACGGAAATTCCTGATGGGCGCTGCAGCGCTTACGATTATGGGTGGCGGCGCGCGCGCCGAAGACGCCGCTCTTTCAGCGGCCGTCAAGGCTGATTACCCATATGTTTTCGATCTGTATAAGCACTTTCACGAAAATCCGGAATTATCATTCAAAGAGAAAGAGACGTCTGAACGCCTCGCCGCTGAATTGGAGGGCCTTGGCTTCACGGTGACGAAAGGGGTTGGCGCCCAATGGACCAAGAAAAAGGTCATGATAAATGCCGGTGAAGTGCGCGCGGATGTCGGCGGGTACGGCCTCGTTGCGGTGATGGAAAACGGTGAAGGCCCGACATTGATGATGCGCGCCGATATGGATGCGCTGCCATTGCAAGAAAAAACTGGCCTCGCCTACGCCAGTAAAGTCGTCGCCGAAGACTATTTCGGCCAGACGGCCCCTGTTATGCACGCATGCGCCCATGACAGCCATATGGCGGTCATGGTGGGGGCCGCGCGACGGCTTGTGGCGATGAAAGGGCAATGGTCCGGGACATTGGTTTTGATCGGCCAGCCGGCGGAGGAAATCGGCCTCGGCGCCCGCGCCATGTTGGCTGATGGGTTGTACACAAAGTTTCCACAGCCGGACTATGCTTTATCCATGCACACATCCGGGTGGGACCCCGCGGGCAAAATCGCCTATACGCCGGAATATGCTCTCGCGAATGTGGATAGCGTTGATATCACCATCAAGGGCGTTGGCACCCATGGGTCCGCGCCTCATACGGGGAAGGATCCCATTGTCGTCGCCTCGCACATCGTCAATGCGCTGCAGACCCTTGTCTCGCGGGAGACTAACCCTCTGGATTCGGGCGTCGTGACCGTCGGCGCCTTTCAAGCAGGGTACAAGCACAACATCATTCCTGATGAGGCGAAACTACAGCTGACTGTACGTTCCTATAAGGACAGTGTGCGACGTAATCTTCTCGAAGGGATTGAGCGCATTGCAAAGGCGCAAGCGTTATCCGCCGGCTTGACGGCGGATTTGGCGCCGATTGTCAAAATCGAGCAGGATTATACGCCGTCCACCTATAATGATCCGTCGTTGACCACGCGGGTGATGGCGGCTGTGACGAAAAGCATTGGCGAGGAAAAAGTCATTGAACGCCCGCCCAGCATGGGCGGCGAAGACTTCTCGCAGTTTGGGCGTACGAAAGAAAAAATCCCAACCTTTATCTTTTGGGTTGGCGGTGCTGATCCTGATGCGATTGCCGGCGCGGCGGCGGGAAAATTCGGGCCGCCTCCCGGCAACCACTCGCCGTTCTTCGCGCCAAAACCGGAAGAGGCATTGACCCTTGGGGTTCATTCCATGACGGCCGGCGCTTTGGAGCTGCTCGGGAAGAAAAGCGATTGATTGCCTAAATCTGGGTTTAGGTTGCGCGAGTTACGGAATTTGCGTCTTTAACAAGCCCGCCTCAGGCTTTTTTATGTTCCAACATGGCGGCGCCTTCCTTCTCTAGGCGCCCTGTGATCACCTCAGCGAGGGCGGCAAGGGCCGTGGGTAAGGTTGCGGTAATGCGCACGTGTTGCGGGAAAATATCAATCTCGCCATGGGCTTTCTGGCCAAGCGCTCGGCCCGCAAAGGCTAGTTTTTCCTCATTCACCCATTCTTCTGAAAAATTTACCGCGACGCCGCCAACCCCGCCAGTGAAGGCGTCCTTCAGCTTTTCTGACCCTTTCTCGATACGTCGGCGGGCCTCGTCCTTACCAAGGTCGTGATCGAGGGTAATGGTGATGGTTTTCGGCATGGGCGTCGTCCTTTCCCCCGATAGGTGGGATTGCGGGGCGGCGAATGCAACCTCAATGGTTTTCGTTGGACCCTTAGGCGCAATCTTGGCGGCGAATTCCTGATCTATGCGGGGTGCGCGCATGGGGCCAATGGGATAAAAGAAAACGGTCAGTGGGTTCTGCTAAAATTTACGAGGGGTTTTCCGATGGTCCGTTTATTCGTGGTGATATCTGCTCTGGCGGCTTTTGTGCTGGGCGGGGCGATACTGTTGGCGGCGCCGGCGTCCAAGGCCGGGCTTTGGGATTATACGACGGCGTTTCAAGTTTACCGCACGGCGATGGGGCCAAAGGAATTGGGTACGATCACCATTCCGCCACCTGCGATGATCGCCGCTGTCCTATCGTTTATTGGGATGCTGATCAGTGTTTTTACGGGGCGTTGGAGATTGGTGTTTTTCGCGCTGCTGGCGACGGCTGTCGCTGTCGCTGGCGCTTACATCCCCTTAAAATTCCGAGAATTGGCGCAGGCCTATCCATTCATCCACGATATCACAACAGATTTCGAGAACCCGCCGGCCATTATTGCGGCGGCGGAATTGCCTCGCAAAAACCCGCCTGAATATGTTGGCGATGAGCCGGCGCCGCGCGAAGCCGATGGGGTGACGACGGCAGATGCGCAACGCGCTGCATTTCCCGATATTCAGCCATTGATTTACGACGCTGATCTGGAGCAGGTCACCGACGCAGTGCGCGCCATCATCAAAGAAATGAATATGGAAATCCTCGCCGAAGGGCCCGTCGGCGAGGCGTCTGGCTCAGGATGGCGCCTGGAAGCGGCGTTTACGTCTACATGGTTTGGATTCGTTGATGATTTCATTGTGCGCCTTTCGCCATCCCCGGATGGTAAAACCCGCGTGGATGTAAGGTCCAAATCCCGCGTTGGAGGATCGGATCTTGGTGCTAATGCCGAACGGATCCGTGCGTTTTCAGCAAAGTTGAACGAGGCCCTGGGCGGCCAATAGGACCGGCCCGATTGTTCTACATCTTTCCCTTACGGATCTTTTCCAATGGGGCGATCAGGCTGGAGGTGTCCCATCGCCCGCCGCCGAGGTTTTGCACCTCCGCGTAGAATTGATCGACAAGGGCCGTGACGGGAAGATGAGCGCCGTTGCGTCGGGCTTCATCTAAGACATAGCCCAGATCTTTGCGCATCCAATCAACCGCGAAGCCGAAATCAAATTCCCCATCGATCATTGTTTTGGCGCGGTTATCCATTTGCCAGGATTGCGCGGCGCCGCCCGCAATCACATCCGATACGGCTTTGGCGTCGAGATCGGCGGCCATCGCGAAGTGCAGCGCCTCGGCGAGGCCCTGGACGGCGCCGGCGATGCAAATTTGATTGACCATTTTGGTCAGCTGCCCTGCGCCCGACGGGCCGAGGCGGCGCTGCATCTTGGCGTATGCCTCAATCAAGGGCGCTGCGCGGGCGATCGGCTCTTCATCGCCGCCCATCATAACGGTTAGGGCGCCGTTCTGCGCGCCTGCCTCACCGCCGGAAACAGGCGCATCGACAAAATGGAACCCACGTTCCTGTGCGATGGCGAAAAGCTCCCGGGCGACCGCCGCCGAGGTTGTCGTGTGATCAATAAAAACCGTGTCAGGACGAAGTGATTGGAAAGCGCCATCTGGCCCTATTGCTACCGAGCGTAAATCGTCATCATTGCCGACACAGGCGAAAACAAGATCAGCCTCTGCGGCCGCTGCCGCTGGCGAGCTCGCCAGCGCGCCGCCATATTGTTCAACCCACGCCTCGGCTTTGGCGGCGTTACGATTGTAGACGGTGACCTCGATCTCTTTTTTGGTCAGGTGACCGGCCATGGGATACCCCATAACGCCAAGGCCCAAAAAGCTTACTTTCATCACTATCTCGCTCGTTCTGATGTATGGCACGAAGCGCTATTTCTATAAGCCTTCCGCTGTTCGCGCAAAGGCGAATTCGTGCGCAGCGCGCTACAATAAAATGGGCGACGGTTAGCGGCGGCGCTTGCCCGTTTCGTGGCCTGATCGCCTATATAAAATCCGCGCTAGGCGCTGACGTTTCAATCGTGTTCGAGAATTTGGGCGTCGATGTCGCCGATGGATGTTACACCGGTAAGCGCCATGGCGACGGTCATTTCATTTCGGAACGTCTTCAAGAGCGTCGTTACGCCGTGCTCGCCATTGCCGGCGAGGGCATAGACCCATGGACGGCCAATGAAAACGCCATCCGCGCCGCAGGCCTTCGCCCTGACAATATCCAGGCCGCTTCGCACCCCACCATCCATGAATAGAGAAACAGGTTTTCCTTGAGCGGAAGATTGCCCTAAGGCGTCGGCAATGCGCGGCAGGACAGAGATCGTAGAGGGGACGCCATCAAGTTGGCGCCCGCCATGGTTCGAGACCACCACGCCATCGGCCCCAGCGTCACGGGCCGCCATGGCGTCTTCGGCGCATAACACGCCCTTAATGACGAGGTCGCCATCCCATATGCCGCGCAGCCATTCGATATCCGCCCATGTCACCGACGGGTCGAATTGACCGTCGACCCATTCCTTGAAATCCGTCGGTGTTGTCGCTTTCGGTACGTAGGCAGAGAGGTTACCGAAGGTATGGGGTTTACCGCTAATGCCAACGTCGCGGAGCCAGTCGGGGTGCAAGAGATAGGAGACGAGGCCGCTGCGCAATTTTTGCCATAACGACAGGGCCGCGCCGTCAATGGAACTCATGGCGTTTCTAACATCACGGTACCGGGCGCCGACAACGGCAAGATCGACCGTGAAAACAAGGGTTGTAACGCCAACGGCTTTGGCGCGTTCCAACAGTTCGCGCACCGCGCCGCGATCGCGCAGCATGTAAAGCTGAAACCAAAAGGGCGTGTCGCTAACTGCGGCGATCTCCTCCATGGAGCAAATGGACACGGTCGAAAGACAAAAGGGCAGGCCGACCGCGTCGGCGGCGCGTTTTGCTTGCACCTCGCCGCGCCGCGCCGTCATGCCGGAAAGGCCAATGGGCGCAAGGGCCGCCGGCATCGCGGCGTCACGGCCGAACAGCGTCGCCCGCGTCGAGACATGCGAGACATCCCGCATGACCCGTTGCTTAACTTTCAGAGCACGGAGATCATTGGCGTTCGCGCCGAGGGTCTGCTCGTCATACGCGCCGCCGTCAATGTAATCGAATAGGAACCGGGGAAGGCGCTTTTCGGCCAGGCGGCGATAATCTTCCGTAGACGCAGGGGCGAGGCGCAATGTGGGCATGGCGAAAGCCTTTAGAATTTTGGAACAATCGCCTCGATCAGGCGTGGACCAGGCGCCGAAAGGGCGGTTGCGAGCGCTTTGTCAAAAGCGGCGGCGGTGTCTACGCGGTCAGCCGGCACCCCCATGCTTTCGGAGAGCTTTACCCAATCGATTGTGGGGTTCGTCAGATCAAGCAGCGATAGGGCTTTTTCACCGGGGGCCGTAACGCCGACGCGGCCAAATTCGATATTGAGGATGGCATAGCTGCCATTATTGAAGATGACAGTGGTGACATCCAGATTTTCCCGCGCCATCGTCCATAACGCCTGACAAGTATACATTGCACTGCCGTCGGCCTGGAGGGCGAGCACCTTTCGATCGGGGCATGCAATGGCGGCGCCCACCGCAAGGGGCAACCCCTGTCCGATGGCGCCGCCGGTTAAGCACATCCAATCATGGGGTGCAGCGCCAGCGGTGGTCGGTAACAGGGCGAGGCCCGCCGTGTTCGCCTCGTCGGATACGATGGCGTTTTCTGGCAAATGCTTTGCGATAACAGATCCAACGGTCAACGGGTCTAAGGGCGTGTCTGGCGCGCCGTCTGGGTGGGGCGCCGGCGTCTTTGGCTGGACATAGGCCGGCGCTTCTGGCGCATCAACGAGCTGTGCAAGCTGGCGTAACGCTTCTTCCGTATCGTGAATAGGGCTCGCCAATTGGATTTTTGTCGCATCAGCGGGCGAGGCTTCGCTCGGCTTGTCGGGATATGCGAAGAACGAAACCGGCGGCTTCGCACCGACAAAGATAAGGCGCTTAAAATCTTTTAGGACGTCGGCGGCCATCTCGCCGAAGTAAGGTAGGCGTTCAACGACGACACGTCCCGCGCCGCGTTGCCAGCGGGCGGGGAAGGTTTCGCAAATCAGACGAGCGCCGGTTTTAGCGGCAATCCGCCCGGCATGGACAAGGGCGCTTTCGCGCAAGGCGTTTCCGCCGAGGAATAGGGCCGTCTCGGCCCCTTCGTTCTCTTTCAAAAGCTCGGCGGCTTCTCGAAGATCGGTATTTTTGACTGGCGCGGGGCTCTGCCTTTCATTGGGAGCAGCGGGCGTTGCGCCTTCCGTCCACGCATGATCAGCCGGGGCGATAATCGTGGCGATTTGACCATTTTGGTCGAACGCGGCCGCCACGGCTTGCGCTCCTGCATCGGCAAGATCCTGCGGCGAGGTGGAGGTTCGCACCCAATGGGACATCGGCGTTGCGACGCCAACGATATCTGACGTCAATGGGGCGTCGAATTGAAGATGTTCCGTAGCGTGATCGCCAACGATGTTGATGATCGGCGTATGGGCGCGTTTGGCGTTATGCAGATTGGCAAGCCCGTTAGCGAGGCCAGGCCCTAAATGAAGGAGGGCGGCGGCTGGCTTTTCGGCCATGCGTCCGTACCCATCCGCCGCGCCGGTGACCACGCCCTCGAACAATCCTAACACCGCGCGCATCTTTGGTTGCCCGTCTAAAGCGGCGACGAGTTGCATTTCTGAGGTGCCAGGGTTCGCGAAACATACCTCCACCCCATTGTCGGCAAGGGTTTGGATAAGCGCTTCGGCTCCGTTCATGGCGTTCCTCCATCGGCCCCTTATGAAATGGGCGCATCAGTTTGTTTGAAAAACTGTATAGAGGAGAAACACCATGATCGTCACGAGGGCTTGGCAGTGCGGATGGGGGCGAGCGAAGTTCCCCCCAATATTTTAGATAAAGGGGCTCACGTCTTTGAGCGCGTGCTAAAGGGACGATTGGATTAAAAAACCGAGAAGACGTGGCCGGCCCAAAGGGGATTGATCACGTCTATATTTTGTTTGTCGCGTCTGCGCGCTACTCATCAACACCCGCAACCCATCCGAGACAGGTTGCGACATCATTCAGCGCATGTTCGCCAAGGCAGAACGCTTCCTCGTAAGATGTGCGTGTCGCCGCGATGCATTGCTTTAGGGTGAGGGCGGATAAAGACAGGCAACGATTGGATTTGTCATTACGCGCGTAAACCTCGACAATCTTGCTATTGACGCTGCCGGTGGCGTAGCGCGCGGCTAAGTTCAAAATCCGATCCATAATCGCTTCAGAGCTTTGTTCCGCTGACTGATCAGCAGCGGCGGCGACGCCCCAATCCGGTTGCCACATGGTGTCGCTAAGGCTCGACAATTGGGGCGCGGTCACGCCCCTTGTGGTCGCTGGGGTCATGGACGGCATCGTTGGGCCTGGGCGGCTCTTTGCAAAGGTTTCTGCTTCGCTGAGGCGCGCGGAGCTGCTCATTTTGATTTTCGCTCTGCCCCATGATGTTTTTTGGATGGCGTAAGCTTGGGTTTTGAACGCTTCGCCGAGGGTCGTGAAGCGTTCCGCATCGCTGGCGGTCATGGCGAGGACGCGGTCAATCGCAGCTTGGGCGCCGGGTAGTTGGCGCGGATAGGTTGGGTCCTGAGAAAGTTTGGAAAGAAAACCATCGCGCCCCGTCAACTCGCCGCGCTTTTTACGACGGCGCTTTTTGGGCTCGATCTCTTCTTGTAACGCGGCGGCGAATTCCGGCGTATCGGCGGCGATCAGGGCGGCATAGGCTACCCAGCCGGCTGTTAGATCATCGGCATCGTGGGTGCCCAAGCGTTTGTGCGCTTCACGGGTCGCTTCGGCGTTGGCGAATGGCTTTTCTTCCATTGCCGCCACATCCGCACGATATTGGATGTAGTGAGCCGCCTGACGTTCGAGCGGGGTGTCTTGGGGTTGCGCAAGCGCGTCTGTATCCGCCGCCTTCGCGGAGAACGCCGCTACGACCGACAGCACGAATACGGCTTTCACCGAACGCGCGGCGCTAAATCTTTGAATTTTTTTGATAATCACCTGTTCGCCCTCAATACGGTCGCCCAAACCCTTCGACCCACGCAACATATTATTCTCCAACGCTATCCTAAAACACCCAAAGGCCGACGGTGAGCCCCTGTTGCAATCACCTTACCGACCCCAGCTTAAAGGGCGCTTCGAGATACTAACGGCATTCAAGACAAATTCGAGCATTGACTTACGGGTAAAGCGTCCTCTTGGCGAGGTGCAAACCGTTACATTCAGCAGTTTCCGAATTGGGCGCGTCCGCCGCGATGACATGATACCGATTTGTTGATGAGGTTTCATTGGGCTCTGAGCAAACGATTTAATTTCGATTTCGAAAAAGTCCCTCTTCACCGGCTTTATGATTTGTTAACAAACTCATCGTCATGATCAATAAATCATTAATGCGTCTGATCGTTTGTCTGGCTACGGGCGGTGACGTCGCAGCATCCTTATGAGTTTTATGGCGTCTTTTTTCCGACACTGCCGACAACGTCTTCAACACGCCATCACGGCTTTGACCGGCGCGGCCCCAGAGGCCGGGGCGTCGTCGCTTTTTGGCGCATCGGCGGATTTTGGCGCCTGCGCTGTTTTTCATTTGTCATCGGCGTTGACGTTAACCCAGGGAGAAAACGCGTTTTTCGCAGCGCGTGATGTCGGCTCGAACGTCGCTGAAGATACCTTTGACACTCTATTCCTACCGGAAGAGCGTCCCGCTATTCGAGCCCATCTTTTGTCGCTCAACAAAAACCTATCATCCGCGCCGCTTTTGGCGCGTGCGCGCCAGAAGGATGGCGAGACGCTTACCTTTGAACTTCACTTATTGTCCCGCTCCGAAGAAACGCACTCACCTGACGACGAGCGCGCTGTTACTGTTCTCGTGATTGACCGGACGGCCGAGGCTACCGAAACAGCGTCGTTGCGCAAGATCGCCGAGAAATCCCGCGCCGACGCCCAGATGACGGCGCAGCGGCTCGCGGACCTTAGCCATGAAATGAAAACGCCGTTGACTGCGGTAATCGGGTTCGCCGAAGCAATCGAAACGGAAGCCTTCGGGCCGATCAATCATGAAAAATATCCGGCCTATGCCGGTCATATTAAGACGGCCGGTGGGCATTTGCTCGATCTCGTGACGTCCATCCTTGATATGGCGCGCCTTGACGCCGACCGTTTGTCGTTGCGCTTTGTTGAAACCGCGCCGGCGCCATTGGCGACGGACTGCGCGGCGATGGTGTCGGGCGCCGTTAAAGAGGCCGGGTTAACGCTCAGCGTGACGACGCAGGAGGACTTGCCGTTATCGCGTTTGGATACGCGCGCTGTTCGTCAAATTCTTCTGAACCTTCTCTCGAACGCCGTGAAATTCACGAGCGACGGCGGCGTCAGTCTTTCTCTCGATCGTGAGGGCGAGGAAATCGTGTTCACCGTAGCTGATACTGGAATCGGGATGAGCATGGCTGAGCTTGAAAAGCTGGGGCCTCGTTTTACCGACGCTCAAGGTACGGGCGTGCGCGGGGCTGATGGAGCAGGGATTGGGTTATCTCTGGCGATCCGGTTGGCGCGTCTTCATGGCGGCGATATCGATTTCGTTTCAGCCCCAGGCGAGGGGTTGCAGGCGCGGGTGCGGTTGCCCATCGCGGGCCCACCCAAATCGGCGAAGATGTCGAAACCACTCCAAGGGTTAGGAATAATCGCCCCAAAACACGGTCACGCCATCGATGCGGATGAAATCTCCGAAACCGAATCTGATGCAACGCCTGTTGAGGCGGCCGATAGCGAAGACGAGACGGTCATGACCCAATTGGAGCGGGTGGAGGCGTATCGGCGCGAATCTGACCAACGACGCAACGGCGCAGGCGGTTCAGCGCGCGCCGCTTAGTGAACTCGCGCTCCGAGTCGGGCCCGGCACCGCGCATTGACTTGACCCGCGCGACGCGCCCTTGCAAAGCCTCTTGATGTCTTCCTTGAGATTGAAATCCCATCTTCGCGCGAGCGCCATCGTTCGGCGCGCCCATGGCGCGGGCGCGTTCGCCGCAATCGTAAAACGCGGCGACGATGACGCGGGCGCGCTTTATGTGAAAGTGCGGATTAATTCAGACCGTTGTGGGTTGTGGATTGATGGGCGCGATGAGTCTGGCGAGACGCGATGGCGCAATCCCTTCGATGAGGCTTCCCCCGAAACCGAGATAGACGCCTGGCTTGAGCGCGAAGCGGAATTCGACAGCGATTTATGGGTTATTGAAATCGAGGACAAGGAAGGGCGTTCCTTCCTTGATTGACGACTCTGTTTGTTGAATATGTTCTTGGCGTTGACCTGCGGCCTACTGAGTTTTCCCCAGGTTTGGTAGCTTGCCGACAAGCGTTTGGCGTTCGTGGCCAGAATAAGGCCGACAAAGCCACAACATGATCACAAAGCGTTAATCAAGACGCAAATTCTCGCCCTAATTGTTTCTTACATTCTCTTCATTGGATGCGGCTGGGGCTGTAGCCAACAGAAGAGGGAAAACTATGAAGAACATTATACGTATCGTACTTGGCGCTGTTGTTGGGGTTGCAGCTTTAGGCGCGACGCAAGCGTCCGCCTCCGGCCCCGCCTATTACCAAACCGTCGATGACAAACGCGAATACCGCGGCGACGATTACTACGAACGCGACGATTATAAACGCTCGCGTGCATATCGCGGCGACAACTATAATCGGTATGACCGTCGGAGTCGCGGCTATTACAAAAACGGTGTCTACTACGACCGTCGCGGTGACAACTACTACCGTGGTCGCGGCTATGATCGAAATCGCGGATACGATCGTCGTCGTCGAGGCAGCAAGGTTGTTTCAAGGAGTGTGATCCCTGCGCGAGGCCGTGCGAACATTGTTGTGGTAGAGGAAATCTACTATACCCGTAGCGGCCGTGAACAACTCATTTGTACCGTGAAGACCCGTGGTCCAGATGCAAATTACGTTCCTTATGACCGGGTTCGTCGTGTCGCGAGACGTTGTTGTTCAAGATATGCGGACATCCGTATCAGAGGCTAGATAATCCTCCGGAATTCACAAATTCAACCCCGACCATTCACGTGGTCGGGGTTTTTTATTGGATACAAACGAAATTCAGCGCCCGCTTGCCGCTGTCATGCGTTCGGCGACAACATGCAGTGAGGCTTTGCGCGGCTCGGTTCTAATATGTTGGGCTTGCTCAGTACGCACGCGCCAAAAACGCATGACGCGTTCGGCGGCCTCCTGGGGCACTTTCAGATACAGATCAAGAATTCGAAGCGCTTTATTCTGCTCATCCTCAGAACGCTGAAGCCCAAAAACGATTTTGGCGAAGGTCGACCTTTCCAATCCGGCGGCGCGGCAGGCCAGTGCTAAGGACTCCCAGGTTCGATCTTGTAACACTCGTTGAGCGGTAGACGGATCAATACCGATATAGTGGGCAAAGCCGAGCAGGAATTCTGTTGAGCGACGCGCCTCGATTAGGCTTTTTAATAGGGCCTCGTTCAAGGTTTGAGACCGAATACGATCTTCAATAAATTTTTGAGCGGAAGAGACGTCGGATTTTGCGTCGGCAACGGCTTTGGAGAGAATTTTTGCGCGGTTGTTATCGACAGCCTCGTCGATGAGCGCGGGGTCCAACATGTCCGACCGCTTTAAAATCTCCCGTTTCAGGGCGGAGGACACAAAGAAGTACATCTGTGTCAGCAACTGGGGCGGCAGGTCATAGCGATGGGCCATGGGTTCCTGCAACTCGGTGATGTTGCGCGAATGCTCAACAAGTTTTTGCATCGAGTCGCTTGTTAAGCGCGCGCCTTTGTTACCAGCGAGGGAGACAAGGACTTCTTTACCACCCCGTTCGACGAGCTCCGATGAAACCGCCTCGGGCACATTGCGCCGCCGGGTGATGGCTTTCATATGAGCTTGGGTGCGTTGGCGAACGATGCGGATAAGATCTTCTTCCGTCAGCGCGCTTGAGCGCTCGAGGATGGGTTCTGCCACTGAAATTTCGTCGTGGGCCAGTTGGCGAATGAGATTTCGTGGAGCGTTCGTAACGTCGGCCAGCTTCTCGGAAATTTCCTTGCGTAACGCGACCTCTACACTTTCGGTGACCTTCGACAGGATGACATCGAAATGCTGCATCTCGGTCGATGTATATCGATCCGGCGCAGCCATAAAAACATCAGTAATTTCACGCAGTAAATCGCTGCGCGTGTCGCTCGAATCATCGCGCGCGATATCAATGAGCTGTTTCAGCCGGGAAACGGACATTTTGCCTTGCGTCATTCTGCAGGTGCCTCCGACTCGTCATATTGAAGTCAAAGCGTAAAGAATTCGCTGACCATAGGCCGGTCGTTGGTTGGCTCATGGATAGTCGGATCTGACTTTGCGGTATGGGCGCAATCTGTAAACAGCGCGTTTACGCATTAGGATATAGCGGCCTATAAAGGCGTATTAAGTGAAGAAGCGGCCGTTTGGTCAGCGAGTAAATTTAGGGAGCATCCCAGATGGCCAAAGTGGTTAATAGAACCTTGCAGTCAACGGCGCGATCAACCTGTTGGCAAGGCCCATCAAGCATTCGGGCGATGTTGCTCGGGGTGATTATTTTGGGGCTCTCGGCCTGCGCCGGTGGCGAACGGTTCACACCGCTGGCGCGGACATCGGTGAATTTCGCCGCTCACTCGCCCCTCGGTGTGAGATTGCCAGCCGGGGACCAACGCGCGTTGGAGCCAATCTTCATCCAAGCTGTGTCACGCGGGCGGAACGGCGAACGGTTCGATTGGCGCGGCCCCGACAGTTTTGGCTGGGTAAAAGGCGGTGAAAGGCTGCTTGGCGGGATTTCCGCGCCGGCGCTGCCCTATCCGGAAGGGCTTTATCTTGGCGATTCGTTCGAAACTGACCTTGGCCTATACGCGCTAACCAGAAACGCGAACGTTCGCACCGGTCCGTCCACAGAATTTTCCAAGTTGCAGCAGCTAACCTCCGGTACCGGGGTTGAGGTCGTTGGTCGTGTCATCGGTAAGCCCTGGATGTTGGTTGCCGTTGAGGGGCAGATTGTGGGTTATGTCCACGCTAATCTGATGATCAAGGCGCCGGGATCAGAGCTTGATCTCGCTGGCGGACCGACGCGTCGCGCAGTTCCTTGCCGCGCTTTCGAGCAGCGGATCTCATTCACTGGCCGCTCAGACCGGTGGGATGGCGTTGCGTGCGAGGAGGAAGGGCAATGGGTGTTGCAGGCAGTGCCGGAAAACGCGCCCGTTCCGTTGTACTAAAGCGCCTTGCGACGCCCAGTCTTTTGATCCCGACGGTTTATGCGGATTAGCGCCCGCGCAACTTGCCTGTATGGGCTGGCCCACGGAAGACAGCGTTGGCGAGCAAGGTATTCATCCCATCCATCTGGGCCCGGAAGGTCGGGTCTTGGGTGAACGCAATGACCACGCCGGCGCCATGTCTCTCAGCCACTACGAGTGGTTTGTACGCGACTTGCGCCTTCGTATCCTCCCAGATGTATCCCGATGCGATGAGGGTTTCCGGGCCTTCAAACCGGGCGATGTTGACGCCTTCGTCGAGGGCGAGAGGGGTATAGATATCACCGCCGGCAAGAAGAGAAATGACCGTTGGTTTCACCCCAGCCGCCATCCAATGATCGGGATCAACGCGCGCGCGGGCGAGGACGCCGGCGACCGGATCAGGGGTTTCGGATTCTGGGGTTACCGCGGCGCGCGCATCATCTGGGGTCGTTAGAATTTCACCAGGCACGATCGCTTTCTTCCGGCGTTTCTTCGCGTTTTCCGCTTTCTCGGTATCTTCCCGCACAGCCTGTTCGCGCCTGATCGACAGGATTTTTTGTTTAGGATCGGCAAGCCAGCGAACGGCGCGGCCGGTGGCGATCAGGGTTCCCCCACGCTCAACCCAGGCCTTTAGTCGTTTCGCACCGTTCGCGCCCAGGAAAGACTCATAACCGCCCCCGTAGAAGCTTGCTTCGCCCGGCAGGATGAGGACATCGAATTGATCAAGGCCGCGATCGGTTAAATCATAAGCCCGCACTGGCGTGGTCGCGGCGCCAAATTGTCGTTCCAGGACAAAGCGCGTGGCGCCCGCCATGTACGCACTTGTCGGCGCATCCCAGGCAATGGCGATTCGCGGGGACGGCATCCGTACAACATTTCGCGACCCAAAATTTGGCCCTTCGTCAACCCAGGTTGAGGCGACGCCGACAACCTCCGCACCGGTTTCTTCTGCGTAAGTTGATAAGAGATCGCGCACGTCATAATCGCTATTCTCTTGGGGGCGGAAAATCAGCGTTCCCGATGGATAACGCCGCCCGCCAATTGTAAACGCTTTGTCCGACGACGTCACAACGAGGCCATCATTGTGCGCGCGCGCTAGAAGATTGATCGCTGGGCGTTCACCCCATGGCGCCAGAAAGGCAATGGCGTCGGCGGGCCCGTCGATCGCGCTTGGTGCGTAATGCCCGCCATCATGGGATGCAAACCCGCTGTCGGCGTCAATCGTCTCCGAACAAGCGTCCATTTCCACGTTGTACATCAAGGGCAGCGACCAAGCGGTCACGTCATAGATAGCGTCTGGCAGATCTTTTTCACGCAGACGCTCCTGTTCTGCAACAAATGCAGGGTCGAGCGGGATCTGTGCATCAAGAAGTGTCCGGATCAACCTTTTACTGGGCTGGGCCAGGGTGATGACATGGGCGCCTTTTTCGTAGCCTTTGGAACAAGCGACAAACCCTTCCGTCGCCGTACGCACCTCGATGCCTTGTCGGGCGAGCAACCCAGCGAGGCGATAGGCGCTCGCGTTATCATCGGAGGCCGGGAAAATGTAGTTTTTGATATCCTGGCTTTTGCCTTCTTGAATCGCGCTTGTCTGATAGGTCCAGAAATCACGCAGCAGTTTTTCGCGGTAGTCGGCGGTCGCTTCGGCGGTCGAAACCGAAGCAACGAAATGCTGGCGCACGGTATCGCGATAGGTGTATTTCGTCCCGTTTGTGCGTTCAGCGCGTAATCCTCTGGCGGAGGATTGTTCGTAGGTCATGGCGACGGCGCCATAATAGGAGGGCCAGCTAGCGCCATAGCCGGGGAAAAACGCGTCATACACTTCGCGGGTGAAGTATTCAAAACCGTTTTTATCAAACCACTTAGCATTATTCCGCCCAAAGAGCTGTAAACTGTTACGCTGCTCGGCTGCCAGGTTTGGATTATAGGGCACCGCCTCGGGGGCAAAGTAGTATGTTGAATCAGTCCCCATTTCATGGGCGTCAACAAATACAAGCGGCGACCATTCCCGCAGGACCTTTATGCGGGCTTCTGTCTCCGGTTGCGTCAGGGCAAACCAATCGCGGTTTAGATCGAAGAGATAATGGTTGGTGCGCCCGCCGGGCCATGGCTCGTTACGTTCCGCCGCAATACGACTTGGGGATGGGGTCAGGCCTTCGGTCGTTTCATAATTGTGGACAAAGCGGGCGCGCCCGTCAGGATTCTGGATGGGGTCCAGAAAGACGATAGTGTTTTTCAGGATTTTATCGACAGTTTCATCGCCCTGCGCCGCCAACAGGTGGTAGGCCGTTAACAACCCGGCGTCCGTGGGAGAGATTTCGTTGCCATGAACCCCATAGGCAATAAAAACCGTAGACGGAAGGGAGGTAATGAGGTCCTCTGCTTTGGCGTCGCTCGTGTCTCTTGGCGATCTAAGAGCGCCGATGCCCGCGCGGACCTTATCAAGGGCCGCGATGTTTTCCGACGACGCGACAATAGCGTAGACGAGGGGCCGCCCTTCCCAAGATCGTCCGTATTCAACTAATTTTATACGATTTGGGGCCGCGGCGGCGAGGGCTTTAAGATAGGTCTGCGCGTCCTCCGGACGGGTGATGCGTTCGCCATTCTCATGGCCGATCACCGTTTTCAGAGTTGGAATCGCCGGATCGTAGACCGCCCCTGGCCAGAACGCGATCGGGCCTGCGCTCGGCGCGGTTGATGACCGGCTTTGAGCAAACCCGTCTGTGGTCAAGAGGAGGGCGAGAAGAGAAAATGCAACGGCGGAAACGCAACGAAACTGAACCACGATCGACCTATCAATTCGCGCCGCTCTGATAGGCCCCAGTTATCCTAGGGGCGAGCTGGCGATGGACACGATGGAAATAGATCGTTGACCATACCAAGCCTGTCCTGACGGGAGGTTAAAAGCGATGAGACCGGTTAACTCTTCGCATTGACGTCTAAAGACACGCCGGACCAGCAAGTTAACGCCATAAAAAACGGGCGCGTTTGCGCCCGCTTTATTTTGCTTTTTGTCGATCTCGGGGGCGCTTAGCGCGCGTCAATCGCCGTATAGGGCCGCGAGCTAGCGCCGGTGTAGATTTGACGCGGCCGCCCTATTTTCTGACCAGGGTCGCCGATCATTTCCGACCATTGCGCGATCCAGCCAACGGTTCTGGCGAGGGCGAACAGAACGGTGAACATATCCGTCGGGAAGCCAAGCGCTTTCAGCGTGATGCCCGAGTAGAAATCGATATTTGGATACAGCTTCTTCTCAACGAAGTACTCGTCCTCAAGGGCGATGCGCTCCAACTCCATGGCGACTTCCAGAAGCGGGTCATTCTGGACACCAACGGCGTCAAGGACTTCGTGGCACGCCCCGCGCATGACTTTCGCCCGCGGGTCATAGTTTTTGTAGACGCGGTGTCCAAAGCCCATGAGGCGGAATGGATCGTCCTTGTCTTTTGCGCGTCTGATGAACTCCGGAATGCGATCTTTGGACCCGATCTCTTGAAGCATATTCAACGCCGCTTCGTTAGCGCCGCCGTGGGCGGGGCCCCAAAGGGAGGCGATGCCGGCGGCGATACAAGCAAACGGATTGGCGCCCGATGATCCGGCGAGACGCACTGTCGAGGTTGATGCGTTTTGCTCATGATCCATATGCAGAATGAAGATCTTATCAAGCGCAGAGGCAAGGACAGGATCAACATGGTATTCTTCCGGCTGGACCGCGAAGCACATGCGCATGAAGTTTGGTGTATAGGCGAGATCATTCCGTGGGAAGATGAATGCCTGACCAGTGGAATACTTATAGGCCATAGCCGCAATCGTAGGCATTTTCGCGATCATGCGATGGCTGGCGATTTTGCGTTGGACCGGGTCATTAATATCAGTAGAGTCGTGATAAAAAGCTGACAACGCGCCGACAACGCCGACCATGATCGCCATCGGGTGGGCATCGCGACGGAAGCCATTGTAGAAATTTTTGAGCTGCTCATGGACCATCGTGTGATTTGTGATGGTGCGGTCGAACTCTTCGTGTTCGGCTTTGTTTGGCAATTCGCCATGGAGCAGGAGATAGGCGACTTCGATGAAATCGGACTTTTCCGCCAATTCATCAATCGGGTAGCCGCGATAAAGCAGAACGCCTTCGTCGCCATCAATGAACGTGATTTGCGATTCACAGCTTGCGGTGGAGGTGAAGCCAGGATCGTAGGTGAAAGCGCCCGTGTTTTTGTAAAAGGCGCGGAAGTCCACAACTTTTGGTCCGTCGGTTCCCTGAAAGACTGGTAACTCCGTCGATTGACCGTCCATCGTCACAGTCATTGAGCCGGCGGGCTTCATGTTGCTTTCCATAGGAGGCTCCTTGTTCCGCTCCTCTTCGCTGAGGGCTGGTCGATTGATTTGGAATTGCCGTGGTTCGACGCTTGGGGGCCGCTAGGCGCGAACCCTAGCGGATTATGTTGCGGCGCGACAATTTCGTTGGCCGGAATATATAGAGAATAGCCGACGTTTCCAGGGGGCTTTGTGTCAAAACTGCGTTTTGAGGGTAAGGCGTTGAAAATAAAAATGAAAATATAGCTTCAACGCCCTGTCATGGACCGTGAATTAGCCCTTTTGTGTTTTGAGATCACGTAGTTTTGCGGGGCGAAAACCTTAACGGTGTGCCCCCCTATCGCGGGCGGGCGCGCTGTCAGTCGATCCCGAACAGGATATCGAAACCCAATCGCTAGGGACGGGCATCGTTATAAATTCTGCCCCATGCTGTTCAGGATCCACCGTAGGGCTTCGGCGTTGCCCCGTGCGTCGTCCACTGGGTTATGGGTGTGGTCCGTAATCCGATGTTTTTGCCAAGCGCGCGTGTTTAACGGCTCGCCGCGCCGACCCGCATTAAGATCGCCGATGCGACGCGCGCTGAACCCTGCCGGGTTCGCGCCGACAAATTTCCATGAATACCAATTCCAAAACTGCCAATCGAACCCTGGATTGTCTGACCAGATGACGATGCGTTCTCCGCCCGCTAGTTTCGACAGCCATGCATGGGCGGAATTCATTACCTCATCAGGCGCCGCGAAGCCGTGTTGGGTTTCCAACGAAACGCCGCTTATGGCGCGCGCTTCTGGTATGCCCGCATTATCCTTGATGGGCGCGACTTCGCCGAAGAAACTACGGGTCGGATCGAAGACGCTGACAAGGCCGAACGAAATCATGTTGTATAATTCGGGCGCGGGGCCGTCGGATTCGACATCAAGAACGACATGTCGACGCCAGATTGACGGGCGTTTCTGACGTGCTCCCATTGGTGTTCTCCTGCCGGCGTTTAGTCCGCCGCCTGGTCTTGAAGCCGCGCAAGGCTTTCTTCGCGCCCCAGGCTGTAAAGCACCTCGCCGATGCCGGGGGCTGGGCGCCCAGCGGTGAGCGCCGCGCGTAGCAATGGTCCAATCTGGCCGAAGCCCAGATCATTTTGCGCTGCGTATTGTTGCAGGGCCTCATCGAGCGGTTCGGGAGCGGACCAATCATCAACATCTGCGAGGACGTTTCGCAGTTCGCCAAGGCGTTCGAGAGCGCCTTCTTTCTTCAAGGGTTTTGCGGGCTTACCGGTGATCTCAAACGGGCGCACTAAACTCAGAAACGCGGCCGCTTCATTGATGTCCTTTAACGTGTTCATCCGAGGTTTCAAGAACGGCGCAGCGCGGGTCAGGCGTTCTTGAAATCCCTCGCGTTGAAGCGTCGAATTATCCTCAAAAAATGGCGCCGTCTTCTCTACAAAATCACCGGTTGTCAGCTGACTGATGTAATGGGCGTTCAAAGACGTCAGTTTTTCAATATCAAGGCGCGCCGGCGCTTTGTTCACACCCGATAGGTCGAACCACTCAAGGGCTTTATCCCGGGGGATGATCTCATCATCGCCATGGGCCCACCCAAGACGCAGAAGGTAGTTTGCCATGGTGTCGCTCAGAAACCCATCATCGCGGTAGGCCTCAACGCCGAGCGCCCCGTGGCGTTTGGATAGCTTCGCCCCGTCTTGGCCATGGATCAGCGGCACGTGCCCAAAAACCGGTGCAGACCAGCCAAGGGCTTCGTATATTTGCTGTTGGCGTGCGGCGTTATTCAGGTGATCATCACCGCGAATAATGTGGGTGACCCCCATGTCATGATCATCGACCACAACAGCGAGATTATAGGTTGGCTCGCCATTGCTTCGTAGAATGATGAGATCGTCAAGGGCGTCATTCGGAAAGCTGACATCTTTTTGCACGGCGTCGTGAATAGCAGTGCGCCCCTCGTGCGGCGCTTTAAAGCGAACCGTATACGGGGTGTTCTCGCCGATTTTTTCATCGATCGCTTTAGGGTCGGCGTGGCGCCATGGGCTTTCAAAGCGTGCCTTCTCGGCAAGGGCCTTCTCACGGGCGGCGTCAATTTCTTCCGGCGTCATGAAACAGCGATAGGCGGCGCCCTTCGCGATGAGGTCCTGGGCGACATCAACATGGCGCGTGCGCCGGGAAAATTGTGAAACGGGCTCGTCATCCCAATCCACGCCCAGCCAACGAAGGCCGTCCAGGATGGCGTCGACGGCCGCCTCGTTATGACGCGCCCGATCCGTGTCCTCGATACGCAACAGGAACTTGCCCCCGCGGCCGCGGGCGTAGAGCCAGTTAAAAAGGGCGGTGCGCGCGCCGCCAATGTGAAGAAAGCCGGTTGGCGAGGGGGCAAAGCGGGTGACGATTGGGGAGGTCATGGGCGGTTTCATCGCTGTCAGTTAAGAGGAAGGGCGATCTAGCACGGTCGTTTGATTGACGCTACGTTGCGTGGAAGGCGCTGCGATGAGATCATCAATTTTCTTTGGATAGATCCTGGCGCTGAAGGGGCGCTACCCGCTTCGAGCTCTAAAAAGAAAAGCCGGAAAGGCGGTGCGACGAGCCCAATGGTGCAGGTTAGCGAATTCGGTCGGCGATTTTCGGTCGATCACGTCCCCACCATGCTGGCGCGTATTCGTCGATGGCGACGTGCGGGTCTTACCCTCATCGAGAACGAGCGCGCGCATTTTACCGTGAACGCCAGCTTATGGGCGCCAGTGATGATGGGGGGTGGGGCTGTCGCTTACTTCTCTTTGAAGAATGAACCCGCGCCATGGTTAGCGCCGTTGTGCGTTTTTCTTTGCGGGTTGGTCGCGATGGCGACGCATCGCCAAGCGACCCGTCTTTGTTTTGTCGGTCTCTTACTGGCGGCGGTCGGGTTTGGGGCTGCTGATTGGCGTACCGCTCGCGTGGGCGCGCCGGTGTTGGAACGCGAACTGGGGTTTGTCACGGTAACGGGGCGTATCCTGACGATTGAAGACCGGGAAAAAGACCAACGCCTGACGATTGCGCCCCATACGATTGAACGAATATCGGCGGATCAAGCGCCGGCGCGCATTCGTGTTACCTGGCGCGGGACGTCCTATGGCGCGACGGATGGTTCGACCGGGGTTGGCGCCCTTGTTGAACTGCGCGCAAGCCTCTCTCCGCCGCCGCCGCCAGCCGCGCCTGGCGCTTTCAACTTCGCCCGCCAGCTTTATTTCCAACGTATCGGCGCTGTGGGTTTTGTCGTGTCCGCGCCGGAAGTAATTGATCCCGCCCCGTCAACCGGCCGCGCGCGTTTTGCCGCCTTCGTTGAGCGCACCCGCGTGAAGCTCGCTAGGCGTATCACAGCGGCGGCGCCGGGGCAGGGCGGGGCGATCGTTGCAGCGGTGGTGACGGGTAAGCGCGGCGCGATTGATGAGACGTCCACAGCCGCCTTGCGGGATTCAGGCCTTGCTCATCTGTTGGCGATCTCTGGTCTCCATATGGGTCTGGCGACGGGGCTTATTTTTTTCAGTATACGCTTTTTACTTGCGACCATGCCAATGATTGCCTTGCGTTTCCCCATTAAGAAATGGGCGGCGACGGCGGCGTTGTTCTCCGGTTTCGGGTATCTGATATTGTCCGGCGGCGGCTGGTCCGCCCGGCGCGCTTTTATCATGACGGCGGTTGTCTTCATCGCTATTCTTGTGGATCGGCGGGCGCTTTCCTTGCGCAATGTGGCGATCGCGGCGTGCATTATTCTTCTCACCACGCCCGAGGCGGTGTTGCATCCCGGATTTCAAATGTCGTTTGCGGCGGTGACGGCGTTGATCGCGGCTTACGAATGGCATCGCGGCCGCGAAGCGGTTCGTGATACCGATTTTACGCTCCTGGGACGGATGAAGCGCTACGCCATTGGGGTCGCCGCAACGGACACAATCGCGGCCGTGGCGACCGCGCCGTTCTCGCTATACCATTTTCATCGCGCGGCTATATATAGTCTACCGGCAAATCTCATCGCCATGCCATTGATGGCGTTTTGGATCATGCCCTCGGCGATTATCGGCCTTGCGTTGGCGCCGATGGGCTTGGATGGCTGGGCCTGGCAATTCTCAGCGGCCGGTGTGGAACAGGTGTTAAGCGCCGGGGGGTATGTCTCAAGTATGAAGGGCGCGGTCGTTACCATGGCGTCTGCGCCGCCTTTCGCCCTCGGCGTTACCGCTTTCGGTGGATTGGTGTTGTGCTTGCTGAAAACGCCGTTGCGGTTTTTGGGCCTCATATTCTTTCCCGTCGTCGGGGTTTTATCCGCAGGGGCGCCGACGCCAGCGGCGATTTTTTCTCATCGCGGTGATAACGCCGCTGTTTTTGCGCCCTCCAGTGAGGGAGAAAAAATGGCGCTTTTTGTCTATAATCGGCGTAAAGACCGATTTGCCCAAAACGTCTGGATGGAAACGGCTGGCCTTGACCCGAAATTAGAGCGCCCCGAGAACATGACCGATGGCGCCGCCTGCGATCCGAGGGGATGCGTCTCCTTCGTCGCGGGGAAACGCATCGCGATATCGGCTGATCCACTATCCTTTGCCGAAGATTGTGCGCGCGCTGACGCCATCATCGCGCTTTATGCATTACCAAGAGACGTGGAACCAGCGTGCAATGGGCTGGTGCTGACACGGCGTGACGCCTGGCGCGGCGGCGCCCATGCGCTTTTCATCCAAAGGGACGGGCGGATGGGCGTGAAAAACGCCTTCGACGCCATTGGTGAGCGACCGTGGCGCTAACCGATCAACGTGGTCGATAACGCTGAACTCTAATATCTCCGCATGAGCCCAACGAGCTTGCCCTGGACCCGAACGCGATCGGCCGGAAAGAGACGGGTTTCAAATTCAGGGTTCGCTGCTTCCAAGGCGATGGTGCCACCTTTCTTCCGGATACGTTTTAACGTTGCTTCTTCTTCGTCCACCAACGCTACAACAATATCACCGGCGGCGCCTTGGGCGTCCGGCATTTTGTCCGTCTTCTTGATGATGGCGAAATCACCGTCGTGGATCCCCGCCTCAATCATGGACTCGCCCTGTACTTCGAGGATGTAATGTTCGCCTGCGCCCAAAAATGCCGTGGGTGCGGCGAGGCGGTCCACCTCATGTTGGATCGCCTCAATCGGCGTGCCGGCCGCGATCCGGCCAAGCACGGGCAATTCGGTCACGCCATCGAGGGCCGGAGGGGGCGCCACGCTGGTGTTGGCTGGCCGTCGCCGACCGCCTTCCACAATTTCCGGCTTGAACCCGCCAACCGGCTTTTGCCCGGGAGGGTTTGGCGCACTCTTGTTGTTGGCGGAAAGATCTGGAACGCCATCGGGGGTTTTCAAAACCTCCAAGGCCCGCGCGCGGTTGGGTAGGCGGCGGATAAAGCCGCGCTCCTCCAACGCCGTGATCAGGCGATGGATGCCAGATTTCGACTTCAGGTCGAGGGCGTCTTTCATTTCATCAAAGGAGGGCGATACCCCCGTTTCTTCAATGCGATCACGGATGTAGAGCAATAATTCCAGCTGTTTCTTTGTCAGCATTTTCGATCTCCGACTTTTGGCGGCCCGCCCTTACGGTCAATTTCCCAAATTTGGGGAAATAGAACAAACACGAAACGTTCTATGATTGTTCTTATGGGGTCGTCAAGTGCCGGATCACGCCATGGTGGGCGTCGAGGAAGGATCAAAATCGGTCGTCTGTGGGCTGTTGTTCAGTAGCGTGCGCGTCGCCGCCGCCACATCATCAGCGCGCATTAGGGTCTCGCCAACAAGAAATGCTTTCGCGCCGGCTTCTCGCAGGGTCTTTAAATCTTGTGTCGTGGAGATGCCGCTTTCCGCGACCAATAAACGATCCGCCGGGACCATGGTCGCAAGGCGCGCCGTGACGCCGAGGTCGGTGTGAAAGGTTTTGAGGTTTCGGTTGTTCACGCCAATTAAGGTCGCGTCGATCTTCAGTGCTCGCGCCATTTCCGCTTCGTCATGGGTTTCAACAAGAATATCCAAGCCATAATCTTTCGCAGCGGCGGCGAGATCGGCAGCTTGCCCATCTTCAAGACAAGCCATGATCAACAAGATGCAATCCGCCCCCCAGGCGCGGGCTTCAACAACTTGGTACGGATCAATCATGAAGTCCTTGCGCAAAAGCGGCAACCGGCTGCTCACGCGTGCTTCTTTCAAAAATGCAGGCGCGCCTTGAAAGCTCGGCCCATCCGTCAGGACGGATAAACAGGCCGCCCCGCCATCTTCATAGGCGCGGGCGATAGCGGCGGGGTTAAAATCCGCGCGGATGAGACCCTTTGATGGGCTCGCTTTTTTTACCTCCGCGATAAGGGCGTATCCGGTGCTTGCGCGTTTGGCCAAACGCGCCGCAAAACCACGGGCCGGACCGATGGATTGGGCGATCTCCTCCAAAGCGGTAAGGGGCGTATTCGATTTGGCGAGGGCGACTTCGTCTTTTTTGTAGGCGACAATATCATCAAGAATGGTCATAAAATTAGTACACTGTTTATTCGTTTGTGATTGCAACAAGCTTACTAAGGGCGGCTTGCGCCGCCCCGGTATCAATGGCGTGGGCCGCTTGCGCCGCGCCGTCGGCAAGATCGCGCGCTTTATCGGCGACAATTAACGCGGCCGCTGCGTTGAGGATCGCAATGTCGCGATAGGCGCCGGGGGCGCCGTCCAACAGCGCTCTCAGCGCAGCCGCGTTTTCATCTGGATCGCCGCCTTTCAAGTCGGCGAGGGATGAACGGGATAACCCCGCATCCTCCGGGGCGACAGTGAAATCTGTGATTGACCCTTCGTCAAGCGCGACCACATGGGTGACATCGGTTGTGGTCAACTCATCCAATCCGTCGGCCCCATGGACAATCCATACGCGCTTCGCGCCGAGATCGCGCAGGGCTTCGGCGAGCGGGCGCATAAACGCTGGGTCGAAAACGCCGATGACTTGTCGGCGTGCGCCAGCGGGGTTGGAGAGAGGGCCTAAAAGATTGAATATTGTGCGCACACCGAGGGATTGTCGCACCGACGCCGCCGCGCCAACCGCTTTGTGGTGGTAGGCGGCGAATAGAAACCCGATATTCGCCTCTCGGATCGCTTTTCCAATCGTGGGGGTCTCTGCAGCGAGATTAACGCCAAGCGCCTTTAAGACATCGGATGACCCTGATTTTGAACTTGCCGCCTTGTTGCCGTGCTTGGCGACTGGGACGCCGCAACCGGCCGTGATGAGCGCCGCGGCGGTGGAAATGTTATAGGTATCCGCGCCATCGCCGCCGGTTCCGCAGGTATCGATAGCGTCCTCGGGCGCCTCGACCGGTATGGCCCGCGCGCGCATAGCCCGTGCGGCGGCGGCGATTTCCGTTGGGGTTTCTCCCCGCGCGCGTAACCCCATCAAAAAGCCAGCGAGGGCGATCTCGCTTGTCTTACCCTCAAGGATAAGGTCCATCGCCGCGCCCATTTCGTCCGCGTTCAACGTGTCGCCGGCGGCGATAATCGTCATGATATCGCGGAACGTTGTCATGCGTTGTCCTTCTGAGGCGTTTCTGGTTGGCTGTGCGTCACTGTTGGGACCAGGTCAAAAAATTTTCAAAAATCGCTGCGCCATATTCGGAGGCGATGCTCTCGGGGTGGAACTGGACGCCGGCGATCGGCAGCTCGTGGTGAGCGACGGCCATGATTTCGTGATCATCATCACTTGATGCGGCGACGGTAAGCGTATTTGGCAGGGACGCGCGCGAGACGGACAAGGAATGATAGCGCGTCGCGGTGAATGTTTTGGGTACGCCGCTAAAAAGGGCATGCCCTTGATGCGAAACGTCGGACGTTTTCCCATGCATCAACCGCCCGGCGCGCGTGATCTCACCGCCAAAACTCTGGGCGATGGCCTGCATGCCTAAACAGACGCCGAAGACCGGCGTACGCGATTCGCTCGCCGCTTTGACAACGTCAAGGCAAATGCCGGCCTCATTTGGCGTACAGGGCCCCGGCGACAGGACGATTGCCAATGGGTTGCGCGCAATAGCCTCCTCAGCCGTCAGAGCATCATTGCGAACAACTTCAAGGGTTTTCCCCAATGCGCCGTTATTCGCGCCTCCAATCAGATGAACGAGGTTATAAGTGAAGCTGTCATAGTTATCGACGACCAGAATCATTGCAGTCATCTTCTTTAAGATACGCGCCGATATGGGCGCTGCGAGCCAGGAAACGAAACTGAACTCGTAAGGGCCGATGTGGACGGCTGCAAGTATTGAATAATCGCGGCGATCAGGGCCGCTTGAGGACTGAGGTTTGGTGAAGCGTAAAAGGCAATCTGTGAACGTGACCGCGCCGAGCAACCGTGCCCGCCCATCGAAGGCAGAGCGTTGGGGGACGAGAGCCGCGCATCTCGCTCACGCGCGTTCGAAGGCCAAGCGCAAGGTTCGTCGTTTCAGACCTTGGAGTCACAAAACATGGGATCCGTTCCATTGGCCCTTCGACGAGGGGTTTTGGGGCTGGCGCGTGGTTGCTTTTTTGGGCCTCGGCCGGCGCGCTATGGTCGTATTCACTGTTTTCGCTGGCGTCGCTCTTGGGGTGTTGTCGGCGATGGCTGGCGAGGTATTTGGCGGCGCGTCCTCGGCTCAGGCGGCTGTCCGTCACGCGGTCGCCCTCGATCTACGCGATGCCCCGGATATTGGCTTTGCCGTGGCGTCACCGCTGAGTGGGTCAGACATTGAGAGACGCGCGTCGGCGGCGCCATTCACGATCGAGACCGCCGGGCGTCTTTCGCCCGGTCCAGTGCCAAGCGCCGATAAACCGCGTATTGTCATCATTATTGATGACCTTGGCTTAAATCGACCGGCGACGCGTCAAGTGACAGCGTTGCCAGGGCCTTTGACCCTGTCTTTTCTGCCCTATGCGGATAATCTTCAGCCCTTGGTTGACGCTGGCGTTGCGGCTGGGCACGAGCCGATGTTGCATTTGCCGATGGAGCCGTCCGGCGCGGCCGATGCCGGCCCGTGGGCGTTGACCCATGATATGTCAGCGAGTGAGTTGCGCGACACGCTCAATTGGCACTTGCAACGCTTTACCGGATACACGGCGATCAACAATCATATGGGATCGCGGTTAACGTCGGACCTTGAGGCCATGCAGGTGGTATTGGCGGAGATCGCTGCGCATGACCTGTACTTTGTTGATTCAGTCACCACAAGCGCGAGCGTTGTCAGTGTCGCCGGCGCCCATGCGGGCGCTGAGGTTTATGCCCGCGATCTTTTCCTGGATGCGGAGCCGGGAGAAGAAGCCGTTGCGCGCCAGCTGCGAAGACTGGAGGCGATCGCGCGGAAAACCGGTTTAGCCGTCGCCATTGGTCATCCGCGAGAGGCGACCATTCGCGTGCTGGGCCCGTGGTTGACGACGGCAGAGGCCCGGGGCTTTGAGCTAGAAACGGTCGAGGCGTTGCGTCGCCAAAGCCCGTACCGGCGACAACCTCCCGCTATTGTCGCCGTTTCAGTACCCACGCCGACCCGTCAGTAACGACCGATCCGTTTCCGGCCCAACGGGCGGCGCCTCACGGGTTTCACACCTGAACGTGTTTTGAACGTGAGGGTATAGTCCAGTAACTCCAAACCAACAGAGGTCCTTGGTTGAAGTCCTTAACGCGACAAACCAGGGGTTTGACGAACCGAAATTTGGAGAGATCTTAATGCACTTTTTGAAAGCCATCCCATCCGCGATTGCATACGCTACCGCCCTTACGATTACGGCAGCGCCAATAATGCTTGCTCCCGCAGCGGCGCAAGAGGGCGAACTGGACACCGTCGACAATGGCGTGATCACGAGCGGTTCTTGGACGAAAGTCTCTCAGAAAGCCTCTGGCACCTGGTCGATCGAGGCTGTGGATGGCGTTCGGTACATTGTGTTGAGTGACGATTTCCGGACCCGGGGCGCGCCCGATCTGAAAATCTTCTTGACGCCAAAAGCCGCTGGTTCTCTTAATGGCAGGAACGCCGCTGACGGCGCTACGCTTATTTCAGAGCTCAACAGTCCGCGCGGCGGTCAGCGCTACGCTCTGGACGCTGATCTTGATCTTGACGACTATTCAACAATCATCATCCATTGCGAGCAGTACTCTAAGCTTTGGGCGGTTTCGTCTCTCTAGGAGTTTTTCTCTCTCTCTATCTTCTAGATACGACGCAAAAGGGCGTGAGTGTTGTCCCCACTCACGCCCAATTCTTTTTAGCATGCTGACATTTAGTCGTTTTGATTGACTCACATCCGTGAAGGGATACCCTTCTCAGTCTGCCGCCGACCGTAAAATGCGCCGCAATTCCTGCCGATGGGATCTGATGTCCTGCGGAGCCCAAGGATAAGGAATGGCTAGGGATCGACGGATATCATTCAGCACCGGGTGTGCGCTGGCGGCAACGATAGAATACTCCGCCGCTGAAAGGGCGCTCGTGCGGCCCCGGCGGTTCGGCGGCGGCGGTTTCAAAAGGTCCGTCAGGTATCGCAAAAATAGAATCTGCTGCTCTTGCCTGCTTTTGTTGGGACGCCCCATTATCGACAAATCCTGCCCGAAAACCATCTCTTTTACGTCGAAGAGGAGATCCTGCCCCCGGTAATGATCGGCGGACGCGGCGGTTCGATCTAACAGTAGAAGCGTATACCGATCCGTAAGCGTTCTTAAAATGGCGTCTTTTCGGTTTAAACTGCTGCTGGCAAGGGCATCGACGATAAAGTAGTTGCGGCTGATGCGCTTATTAAAGCGGCCCAACACTTCGTCAGCATTTTCTGTAAAAAACATGGTCCCAAGCGTCGCCACCGCATCGCGTTGATCGTCGATCGAAATTGGCGTCAAGAAGGTGGGCGCGCCGCCGTTATCATTCGCTTTCGCGGCGCCGCCTGGGTCGATGGCATAGGGAGCAATTTGTGCTGTCAGTATAAATCGAAGGTACTCAAACTCGATGAAAAGCCGATTGTACAGATCGAACTGCGCGCGTACCGGGTCGATTGATTGATCGGTCACCAGCCTCTCGAATGGGGCATCGACGAGGTTATCGATTGTTTTCGTCAAAAAAGAAAACCGCTGGCGGGCGTAGTCAACCGGGGTGCTCGTCAGATCGAATTGCAGAGCATGGGGGTCCATGCTTTCAGCAAAGGCTAAAGCGCTCTCTTCTTCCGGGCTCGCGGCCCGGGCTAACAACGAGGTGCGCGCTGAGATCGTCGCCGCTGGTTGATCGTCCGTCGCAAATGCTTCGGGCGTATTGGAGATATGCGGCCCATACCCAAATTCGATGGCCCAGATATCGTAGGGGCCGACGCGCGTATTCGCGAAATCACCTTGCGCAATGTTATGAGGCGCAAAGTTTATAGGGGCGTAGTCCATGACCGATGCCGTGAGCTGTCCTTGGGTTTTGGCGGGATCATGTATCTCATCCAACGACCGCCAGCGGCTTCCCTTAAAATTATGGCGTAACCCTAAGGCGTGTCCCACCTCATGCATGACGATATTGATCAAGACTTCGCGTATAAGGCGGTCAGTATAAGGACGCTCGGGCGTTGCCGAGGACTGGGACGCTGTCGCATTAATGTTGGGATCGTCGTCGCCGCGCGCGATCTCAACAAAGGTGGCATATTCACGCAATCCGTTCACGTCCAAGGGGTTAATATGGGATACCTCATGACTGTCCAACGACGCCGATGAGAGGGATGACACCGATGTCGCAGCCCTTGATGTCCCGGCCTTCCAAACCTCAATTTCGGGCGGCAAGGTTGTCCGAGTAAGAACAGTTGGATGAGGCGGTTCATCGGCGGCAGTATTGTACGCGGCCGCGGCCTCAGCGGCTGGTGTCGCAGATACCCCCGGTCTTACGCGGCGCCAATCATCTAAATGGTCGATGAAGCCGGTGTAGTCTAGGATAATATCTGCACCCAGAATTTCTCCAGTCACTGGATCGTGGATGGCGGGCGCGAATCCAAGATATGACGCTGCATTGGGCTGCGCCGTCCAACGGATGACGTTATAGGCGATCTCCCCAGCTTGCCAATCCGCGTCATCGGGTTGGACATCAATCTCGATTGCGTTTTTGAAGCCAGCCGCTTCGAACGCCTCGTTCCATGCGAGAACGCCTTCGCGTATCGGGTCGCGCAATGCGAGGGGCGTGGTATTTTCGATCCAAAATTTGATGGGCTTTTTCGGTTCGGATACCGCTTGGTCTGGGTCTTTCTTTTCTAGGCGCCAACGATGAATAAAGGTGTTGACGGCAGCTTGGTCAACACGGGCGAGGTCCCGACGGCGATGGCTAAAATACCCAATGCGAGGGTCGCCCTGGCGCGGAATAAAATCGGTCTTCGATCGAGCAAGAAAAATATGTCGTAATCGAATGGATGTATTGCTGCTTTCATCGCTGAGAAGGGAGCGTCTTTCTTTCAGAAGATAATCGACCGTGAAGTTCAAATTATCATCATAGGCGTCATACCGAACCAGCGTCGCGCGGGTGACGCCGCTGTTGTCTCTGCTCGCGCGTTCCGTCCTAAAAACGGGCCGCCCGGCATTGATCGTCCGTAGCGCTTTCTCATTGATCTCGGCGAAGATGGCGCCGGTGCTGTCGCACCCCTTCACTTTTAAGGTTCCAATAACGGCTTCACCCGAACTTTGCGCATAAGCCCTGCTTAATGGGTCATCCGCCGCCGTGTAGCTGCTGCTATCGAGCCGGATGATATCAATCCCAGCGCCCTTGCGTGCAAACCGAATGAGTTTGGGCGCCTGGTAGCGACCAATGAGCCCGGAACCCCCTCGCTCGACATAGCTGGCGGCGATGTATTCGCGCGCAAGGTCCGCCGGCGTTAGCTTCACAACAACCGTCTCGTCATCTTTCGAAAACGTGGTGAGCAGGCCTGCGCGTTCCAGATAACCATCCTCGTCAAGCGGGGTGGTCAGGGCGGTTTTGCAGACGTTATCCGTCTGAGCAGACGCGGTGGAAATGTTGGTTCCCGCAAAAATTGACAAGAAAAAACCGATTGCAAGTTTAAAACGACGCAAAACGACGGCCCCCTAAAATCAACTAAATCCCTAGTCGGCAAACCCATTGATGCAAACTATGGCGGCGTTTGCAAATCACGGGCTTCTCAACCGGATTTTCGTCAGGGGGGGTAACGGCGAAAGTGGTGTTACTCGGCCTATGCGTTCCCGTTGCGTTTCAGCGCCGCGTCGGCGGCGGCGAACAGCGCTTTGGCTTTATTCACGCATTCAGTGCGTTCGTATTCGGGGGTTGAGTCTGCCACGACGCCTGCGCCCGCCTGCACGTGCATCACGCCTTTTGTCACGACAGCCGTGCGAAGCGCGATGCAGGTATCGACATTCCCGTCAGCGGAGAAATACCCAATGGCGCCGCCATAGGGTCCGCGTGCTTCCGCCTCTAGTTCGTCGATGATTTCCATCGCCCGTATTTTCGGGGCGCCCGTCACCGTTCCGGCGGGAAAACCCGCGGCGACAGCGTCTACGGGGTGAAAATCTTCCCGTAAGCGGCCCGTCACGTTCGAGACGATGTGCATGACATGACTATATCGCTCGATGATAAATTGTTCCGTGACCTTCACACTTCCGATTTGGGACGCGCGACCGACATCATTGCGTCCAAGGTCGAGCAGCATCAAATGCTCGGCGCGTTCTTTTGGATCGGCCAAAAGATCCGCGGCCAGGGCGTCGTCTTCGCTGGGGGTCGCGCCGCGCCAACGGGTGCCGGCGATGGGGCGGATCGCCACCTCGCCATCGCGCACGCGCACTAGGATTTCAGGGCTCGAGCCGACTAAGGCCATTTCGCCAAAGTCGAGGAAAAAGAGAAAAGGCGACGGGTTGGTGCGCCTCAGCGCGCGATAAAGCTCAAATGGCGGCGCATCGAAAGGCGTTTGGAAGCGCTGGCTAAGGACGACCTGAAAAATATCACCCGCCTCGATGTAGTCCTTTGCGCGTTTGACCATATCGTGGAAGGCCGCCTCTGTGGTGTTGGACGACATGGAGGGACGGGCGGTATCGGCGCCCACACTTTGCACGGGGAAGGAGAGAGGCGCCGTCAGATCGTTTGCGGCGTCGGCGATGCGCTCTGCGGCGCGGGCGTAGGCAGCCCGCGCATCGACACCGGGTTCAGGGCGGGCCGGCGCAACAAGAATGATTTCTTGTCGGACATTATCAAACACAGCGACAAGGGTGGGGCGTATAAAGATCGAATCCGGTAAGCCGTATGGATCGGCGGGCCGGTTGGGCAGCCGCTCCATTTGCCGCGCCATATCGTATCCCATGAAACCAAAAACGCCGGCGGCCATGGGGGGCGCGCCATGTGGCATATCAATGCGAGAGGCGTCGATGAACCGTTTCAGGCTTTCAAGGGGCGCGTCTTTTTCCGGGGTAAATCCATTGGCGTCGTACGCTGCAGACATATTCAGCGCGGCCTGTTCTCCCTTAGCCTGCCAAATCGCATCGGGTTTGCAGCCAATAATCGAGTAACGACCGAGTTGATCGCCGCCCTCCACGGACTCCAGCAAAAATGAGTCTCTTCGTCTGCCGGCAAGCTTTAGATAGGCGGAGACCGGCGTCTCAAGGTCAGAGACAATCCGTCCCATGAGCACTTGGGGCGCGCCGTCGTCATAGCTTATTTGAAAGTCGTCAAAGGACGGCGTCAAGTCCATGAAAAACTCTTAAATCTGTCCAGTGGCGAGGAGCGCCGCGACCGTGGTTGAAATCAGCCGCCTTCAGAAAAGAGCTGATCAATCGCCGCTTGGTTGCGTCGAACGTTATAATCCTGCTGCAAAGATGTGGCGTAGGCGTCGAGTAATTCCTGATCCAATTGGTAGCCCAAGAATTGTGACATGCCTGCTTCTTGTCCCGGGTTCAGGGCGCTTTCATCATACACAATATCGTTGATGACAACGATAGCTTGCGCCCCGTTGGCGCCGACGGGGCCGCTGATAATCGCGCCTTTATCTGCCTGAAACACATCTTCGCTGAGGGCGCCGGCGATTTCGGCGAACTCGTCAGGGCGCCGAGAGAGGACCGCGTCTACCGGCGCACGGCTAAATGGTTCTGCTGCTTCGGTAAGGCTTGCACCACCTTGCACAGCGGCGCGCATCTGTTCCACCGCGTTGGCGATACGCCCCTCGCGCTCCTGCGTGCGCCAACGTTGCTCAACCTCATCGGCGACATTTTCATAGGGGAAAACGGCCGGATCCTGAATTTCGGACAGGGAGACGAAGAAATATCCTTTGCGCTCCGCTAGTTCGAGGGCGGGGCTCTCATCGCCTTCTTCCATCTCGAACACTTCTTTCAAAACTTCGCCCGGTATGTCCGCGATAATCTCGCCGCCCTTGCCGAAGCTAAAATTGTCGACGGGCCCAAACGTCTTGGCTTCAATCCCAGCGGCGGCAGCGGCCTCATTGAGGCTTGCGCCGGTGTCGAGACCCTCTTCCACCTCTTCAACGGCTTTTAAGAGTGCTTTGCGGCTATCGCTGGCAAATAGCTGTTCTTCGATCTCCCCGCGAACCTCTTCGAAGGTTTTTGATGTTGGCGCAGTAACCTCAACGATTTGAACCGCCGTGTATCCAAACAATCCTTGGATCGGTCCGATGATATCGCCTGCAGCGCGTTCCGCGTTAAAAACCGCCTCCTGCACATTCGGATCAAGGATGTCGTCTTTGACGATATCCGTGAACGTCACCGCGTCTAAGGAAAGACCCCGTTCAGAGGCGACGTTTTCAAAGGGTTTCCCGTCAACGAGTGACGCGACGGCAGCGGCGGCTTCGGCCTCTGTATCGAACGTTGTCTGATAAAGCGTTCGTTTCTCCGGCTCGTCATAGGAACGGGCTTTCGTCGCATCGTAGATTTCTCGCAACTTTTCTTCTTCGACCGTCATACCGTCGCGAAAATCTTCCGTTTGGAGAACAACGGCTGTGAAGGTGCGGAATTCAGGCGCTGTGAAAAGATCGGGATTGCCGTTGTAAAACGTCTGGAAATCATCTGGTGTTGGTTCTTTAGGGATGCCGGCCATTTCCTCTGTCACCGTAACATAGGAAACATTGCGCCGCTCTATTTCCCGCATAAGTACGCTTTGCACGAGGGGGCTCGGCGCGCCGGACCCGACCGATGCCGCTTTGACAAGTTGGTCGCGCAACAAGCCGCCGCGAATTTCGTTTTCAAATTCCCGCGCCGAGATATTGTAACTGCGCTGAATGGCGGAGAAGACTTCTGTATCGAACTTGCCCGTTTGGGGGTTCTTAAAAGCCTCCGCGTTATTGAGGTAGTCTCGGACCACGTCTCGTGGCACGGCGAGGCCCAAGCGTCCCGCCTCTTGTTCAAGGACGGAACGGGTGGCCATCCGAGTGATAATTTGATCGTGTACACCCTGGGCGACCGCCTCGGCCTGGGTGGTGGTCTCGCCTGATTGAAGCCGGCGGGCGACCAATTCCCGGTCAAATTCGCGCTTTAATTCAGCGGTGGAAAAGCCTTTATCGCCAACCCGTAATGCGGCGTTCTGGGTGAAATTGCGCAGCTCAGGCACCTGCCAAGCCGCGAAGGACAACACCAACAGGACGACGACGAAAACGGCAAGGATGCCTTTCAGGGATTTGCGAACTTGCTTTAGCATCAGTTTCTACTTTTGCCGCTTGGAGCGGACGTTGTGGGCGTTGCGCAAGGGGCGAACTTTTGCGCGACCGCGTCTTCTTAGGATGAGGCCGGGACACTAGCCGCGTCGCGATATCCGCACAAGTTAACCCGCGCCGTAAAGCGCCCCCCAGGCGAACACAAAGAGACTTCATGTTGGTGGACGACATCGCTAAGAAGGAAAATTCAAATTCCCCGGTCGTCGCAGCCGTTAAGGCCCGCGGCCTAAAATCCCCTTGGAGATGACCATGAACCCTTTGATCGCTGGAAACTGGAAAATGAACGGCTTGTCCAGTGCTGCCAGGGAGATCGACGCATTAATCAGTGATTTTGCGGGCGCAACGCCTGATGACGTCGATGTTGTGATTTGCCCGCCAGCGACCCTGATCGGCGGGCTTGCCGCGCGATATGGCGATGAAGGGTTGATTTTCGGCGGGCAGGACTGCCATGCGGCGGCCAGCGGCGCGCATACGGGGGATATTGCTGCTGAGATGTTGGCCGATGCTGGGGCCGCTTTTGTCATTGTCGGCCATTCAGAGCGTCGGGCCGATCATGGGGAGAGTGACACGGATGTGCACGCCAAGGCCAGCGCCGCCTTGCGCGCGGGCCTAACGCCCATCATCTGCGTCGGCGAAACACGCGAGGAGCGCGAGGCGGGTGACGCCGTTGCGGTCGTGACCCGGCAACTGAAGCATTCCGCCCCTCAGAGCGGTGACGAGATTGTCATTGCCTATGAGCCCGTCTGGGCGATCGGCACGGGGCTGACGCCGACGGAACAAGATATTGAAGAAATCCACCGGGAGATCCGTCTGCATGTCGGCGACAAAACGCGCGTCCTATACGGCGGCTCTGTGAAGCCGAACAATGCAAAAGAGATTTTAGCGTTGGACAACGTCAACGGGGCGCTCGTCGGTGGGGCAAGTTTAAAGGCGGTCGATTTCGGTGCGATTATTCGAGCGGCGTTATAGCGCCGCCAGGGGCAAGGAAGGCGCGTTTCCGCGGGGGATCACAACTGCGTGTCGCCGCGGGTTGTTAAAAGAATAGCGCGCGCGGCGGCGTTACAACGCCTTATGAAAATTGAAAGAGGGCGCAGCCATGCGCCCGAAGGGTACGAGAGGTCTGAGGATGGGAGTGCGACGCGTATTGTCTGTTTTTGCGTTGATGGCGGGGGTCATTGTGGTTGCTGGGGCCGCTCGCTCGGCGATGTTGGAAAAAGCGACACCGCCTATTGGCGAGTTCGTCTCAATTGATGATCAACGCCTTCACCTTCTTGATTTAGGGCCGAAGGATAGCGCTCTGCCGCCCGTCGTGCTCATCCATGGGGCGAGTGCGAACCTGCGGGACATGAAGATCGCTCTTGGTGATGCTCTGGCGGCCGATCGCCGGGTTATCATGGTCGACAGACCGGGCAGAGGCTATTCCACACGCCCCCGTGGCGGCTGGAGGCTTGACGCTCAGGCGCGTCTAATCCGTGATGCGGTCAAAACTCTCGGCGTTGAAAATCCTATTATCCTTGGGCAGAGCTTTGGCGGCGCTGTGACGCTCGCTTATGGCCTTCAGTTCCAGGACGAAATTGCCGGGCTTATTGTTTTGGCGCCTGTTAGTCACGAATGGCCGGGCGGCGTTGCCTGGTATAATCAAGTATCCGGATGGCCGGTGGCCGGGCATATTTTGCGCCGTGTCATCTTGCCGATTTACGGACCTGCCAGAGCGCAAAAGGGCCTGCCGGCGTCTTTCGCGCCGCGCACGCCGCCGGAAAACTACTACGAGGAATCGGGTACCGGTTTGCTCTTTCGGCCAAAAGATTTCGCCAATAACGCCGCTGACATCCGCCATCTAAAATCCGAAATCATCAAGATGCAAACGCGCTACGGCGCATTGACAAAACCCATGGCGATCCTTGCTGGCGAAAACGATGTGACGGTCAGTCCAACAATTCACGCCACGCAACTGGCGAAAGATGTGGACCACGCCGTGTTCGAATTATTGCCAGAGACAGGGCATCCGCTCCACCATGCCCATCAGGCGAAGATTATTGACGCGATCAACAACCTGACATCGCCGTCTTAAGGCGCGCCCATCAGTACGGCGATGACTTGTCGGCGGGCTTTGTGTTACGTTTCGGAGCGTTGCGATTTTAGCAGCGCGAATGCCAAGATTGCCGTCACGGCTTCCAAAATTCCAAAAGCGATTAGCCGAGGCGGCGGCGTCCCATCGATGGGGAGCCCTGCTATTCGGCCGAGGGCGTAGCCGCCAGAATAGGCGATGAGAAAAATCAACGCTGGTCGCGCCAGAGACGGCCGAACCGCGCCGAGGGCGCAGAGTAAGCCTGCGCCGACACTAACCCCGCCATAATTGCTGCGCAGTTCATAAAGACCGTGCGCCGCCATGTCGCCAGCCCCTAAGTTCGCGGCGAGGAGATGAGCGTTCAAGAAGGCGTAAACGCCATAACCGGTAAATAAGAGCGCATTCAGCGCCAGAAAAAATCTTGTCATTGTCGCCCGTTCTTGTGTCGCTATGTATTGATGGTGCGAATTTGAGCCTGGAATGAGGGCGCCTTCAATAGAAACCCTCAGCTCGGACGTTGACTCGATCGCGTTTTAACAACTCGATTGAGGATTGGGCTTGATTTTGTGCGGGGCAGTCGTCGATATGACGCCATGACAGAAACAATCGAAATTCGAAAAAAGCGTTTACTCTACAGTGCGACCCATCGCGGGTTTAAAGAGGCTGATATCCTGCTCGGTGGCTTTGCCCGCGCGGCGCTGTCCGACATGGACGCCCTGGAACTGGATGAGTTTGAGGCGTTATTGGGTCTATCTGACCATGATCTTTATAATTGGATTTTGGGGAAGGCGCCGGCGCCAGCTAATCTCAAAGGGCCGGTATTCGACCGTCTTTGTGCGTTTGATGCGGCGAGTGTGACCGCGCCGAAATAAACGCTCTCCGTAGAGACGATCGCAAGGCTAAGATGGTCGGGCTAGCCCCGCCCGGCGTTCGGGAGGGGGCAAGGACGAGGCCGCCCGACCGCCGGCGACGAGGGGGGAGCATCGCTCGGCATGGGGAGAGAATAACGCACGCCAAGGGGTGTTCGATAAGTTTTCGAGATGCAGGGAGTGTTAACGATACACCGCGTTGAATGGCATTATTTTTTCCGTTGCAGTTTAAAGAATCCACCTGAAGATTTCGCACCCAAGCGCACAAAATTTTGTTTGCTATAGATGATGGAGTGGTCCGAAATTGGGAACGCCAATGAACAATAACACCGATGCCGCGAAGGGGACGGCGGTTGTGCTCGCTGGCGGCAAGGCCCGGCGCATGGGCGGCCTTGATAAGGGTGCGGTGATGCTGAACGGTCGCCGTTTGGTTGACCATGTTCTGGATCGCCTAGCGCCCCAGGCGGCGCAGATCGTTATCGCAGGCCCTGTCTCCTACCGATCTGACATCCCCCATGCGCCCGATCGCGATGACTGCCCTGATGGAAACGAAGGCAACGAGAAAACGCCCTTGGCTGGGCCCGCGGCGGGGTTATGGGCGGCGGCGGGGTGGCTTCGTCGATATTCACCGGATACGGAGGGGTTTATCACGGCGCCGGTGGATGCGCCCCTATTGCCTTTAGATTTGGCGGCCCGTCTGTTGGAAGTTGATGAGGGGCGCGTCTCTGCGGTCGCCGTTGCGAAGGGGCGCCTTCAGCCAACATTCGCCTATTGGCGGTTGGACGATCTTGATGCGGTTTTTTCCGCTGGCATCGGCAATGCGCCATCCCTCCAGGCTGTCGCATCGGCGGCGAGGGCGCGGGAGGTTGTTTTTGAAGACGCCGCCGCCTTCGCCAATATAAACACGCCTGAAGAATTATCGGCTTTTGAAACGGCGTTTGCATCAAAGGGCTGATTGGGCGAATCGCGGTCGCAAGAGTGAGGTGTGTTTTCAATTTTACGGTAGGGTTTCGATTTTAGCACAATATACTATTTGACACTAAGATTATTAATTAAAAAACGAATTTTGGTTAAGATTCTTAATTCACAGGGCGTTGATTTTTTCTTATTATGTTTTTTAGGCCAGTGCACGAATTAACGCCGGTCTTCTTTAGACGATAGAATCGAAGCGAAGATCGAATTCATGAAAAATACCAGAAACGAAAATTTGCGAGAACTTTCCGTAGAGAAACTTAGTCAAATCATAGGCGGTATAGGCGTGTTTCGCGTTGCGCCAATTACAGCTCCTACGACGCCATTTACGGACCCGAAAACTCCGGCCGGACCTGCGATTCGATTTCGCCCTCGCCGTCGTATATAATCCGTGTGTTTATATAAATAGTCGTTTGATCGCGGGTGAAGTCCGGTATTTTCTGCGAGTTTAGGGGTATAGGCTCCCAACTTGTAACCTGCGGTGGCTGCTAGATGAATGGCCGTGGAGTCGTGCGAATTTGTTGTGACGTGTGCAAAGCGTCTGAAATTTTAACGCGTTGCCCGTTCCTTTGTTCACCTGCATTCGGTTAAAGCTTTCAGTAGGATGGAATGACTCAATTCGGCCCTCCCGAACGGTAACAACAGGCACGCCGACTTAGTGATACCCTCGTTTACCGTGGTTCGCGTCTAGCGGGGGGGAGAAAGACAAACCGCCGCTCTTGATCATACTCGCCGATAATATCTTCTTCGCGGGTGCCCGCGCCGATATTGTGGATGACATAGGGTCGCCCCGACGGTCCGATCCGGTCGGAGATTACGGCGATATGGGGCAGGCCACCCGGTAAGCGCATGGTGATGATATCGCCGGGGCGCCAATCGGCAGGGTCATCGGGAAGCGGGCGCTCCGCCCCCTGACGAGAAAGATACGTCTCGATATTCGGGACACGGCGATGGTCTATATTTTTATCCGTCCTCGAAAGGCCCCAAATTTTGGGATAGCTGGAAAACGCCGCCCTCATGTCTTCATGAACGTTCTTTTGAAAATCGAAGCCGACCGCATCGCGATAGGCGCGGATAACAACATCAATGCATACGCCCGTTGCGCGATCGATATCTCCATTTGGATAGTCCAGGCGCTGATAGGCGCCGTCATAGCCCAACGTCACGCCAATTTGCGATCGCGCCGCCGTAACGAGATCGGTGCGCAGGGCGTCTTGCGTGTCGCGGGGTGTCGGCTGGGCGAGGGATAGACCAAAAGGCGCTACCGCCAATGCCGATAGAGAAAACAAGAAAAACGTTCGTCGATCAGGTTTTTTCATAAGAACCTAAAAGCGCAAGGCCGTGGCAAAATTATGGCTGCGGAAAGCAAATTCCACCTTCGTGTGGGGATTGTAATGACTCAGTTTGGAATTTGATGACTGCTGTTGGCCCGAAGGCGACGGTCAGTGCTGGTCATATGAACGGCTGGAATATGGCATTATGCCTTAAGGCCATTTAAAGTAGGGCTTTTAATTAATGCCATTTTTCTGATTGTGAGCTGAGAGAACTATGGAACTGGCCGATAGCTATCGACGTTACTTAGGCAAGAAGCTTACTTCGCTAGTATGGCGTCCCATCACGTGCGACACACCCGGCTTGGTGGATTCACTTGGAGACCCAATGATTTGTTACTCTGGAGCGACTTCGATGAACTTCGAAGATTCTGTTTCTTTGTCGCTTACATGGAAAAATGAGTCGATTTGCCATCTTGGATTAATGGAAGAGAACGATTGGAACTTGTCAGCCCTCGACTTAATCCACGCAAGCCCGGAAGAACCGTGGCGCTTGATCCTGAATTGCAAATTAAAGCGTGTAAGTTTGTATTGTCATGATACTACAAACAACAAGACTGTGGCGGCGAAGCACGAATTTAAAAACGACGGGTCCTTGATTGACTTTTGGATAGGTGTTGGCAGCAACAAATCTATGCACGAGGCCGATGACCTAGTCGTTTGTGTAGCTTCGTCACCATCCAATTTTGATGAGTTGAAACTACGAGAACGAATCGAGAAATAGACGTTTGAGGTCGCAAAGCTGTCGTTAATTGGTCAATAGACAGATGACCGCTTCTGGCGAGAACCTACCGTAAAACTCAAACTGAGGCCCTACCGAAAGGATATCCTTGTGGCGCAAGGTTTTTCCTTTCGCAAAGCTCAATTGATCGGGAGGCTATGGATCGCCTCATGATAAATCGAGCCAACCCAAAGCCTGTCGCCCACGGCGATGGCTGAGGTGATTTCCTTTGGTCCTTCATGATCGCCAGTACCAGTCAACTCCAAATGGCGAACCACAGTCCCATCGGGGTCGATGGCGAGCACCCAACCAACTTTCTCTGTCACTGGGGATCCGCCCGTTAGTGAAAGTAATCGGTAAACAACCTTTTTCATGAAGGGTGATGAATTGAGGGTATCAAGATCTTTAGCGCGCGGGGCGGGTAGGGCGACCCAGAATAGTTCGCGTTTTGCGTCCCAGGTGATGTTATCGATAAAGCCCGGCAGACCATCGATGAAAACATCCGTCGTTCCCGCTTTCGGGCCCTTCAGCCAATGGCGGGTGATGCGATAGGCGCTTGTTTGGGCAACCAAGACATAAGCATTGTCGGGGCCCAACGCGACGCCATTCGCGAAGGCGAGACCATCCAGAACAATTTCCGTTTGACCATTGGACGGAGAATATCTGATCAATCGTCCACTCGCCTCGCTCGACCACATGGATAGCATTGTTGTTTCTAAAGGGTAGACGGCGCTGGCGTCGGAGAACCAAATGGCGCCGTCGTCGCCGATCGCTAAATCATCAGCAAAAAGAATGGGCGCCCCATCTATGGCATCGACCAGGGTTGTTGTGGCGCCGCCGGGGGCGACCGCTTGTAAGCCAAGATCAGCGTTCGCGATATATAGTGTTCCGTCTCCAGCAAACTTTAATCCCAATGGCCGTCCGCCGACATCGGCATATGTTTTGATTTCGCTGCCTTGCGCGTCGAACGAGACAATTCGCCCATCCGCCATGCCCGTATAGAGGCGTCCATCCGGACCCGCTGCAATGGCTTCGGGGCCCTCGCCAACGCCCTCAAGATGGCGCTCGGCGTCTGCACGCACCGTCACTGCAGGCCACCCTGCCTGGTCGGCGAGATTAGGCGGCGGGGTCCAGGCGCGCGGGGTGAAGGGGACCGGCCAGAAAAGCGAATAAAGGCCAAGCAGGATAAAGACGGCCAACAACAATAGGGCGATGGGGCGAAGAATAGCAGCCATAATGAGTAAACCCGAGCACGATCATCGCCGGGATGACGACGGATTTGTTCAGCTTATCCCATTGACGCAATGGAAGGCCAGCCTGTTAAGCGGCGGGCGTCTAATTCGTTATGAAGCCGTCAGTCTTCCCGGGCGGCTCGCCAACATGCGGCGCGCGATGAACTCCGCAGACGCATTAAGCAGACCTTCGGAGATAAAGGGGGTCTCTGAGAAATGGGACAGGGCCATACGCCCACAGAACGCCGCGCTCAGCGCCGCGCCGACCCGTTTGGTGGCGTCAAATTTTGTCACCATCATGCGCCGGACGCCAAATTCAGCAAAGGCCGTCGCCCAATCGCGATATTCGGCGGCGTCACCGCTCGCCGGCAGAACGAGAACAGGTTCGGCGTTGGATGCTTCGCGGAAACTTCGCAACGCGGCGACGTCACCCGCATCGAACGGACTGATCCCCGGCGTATCGAGAATAACGCAGCCGGTCGGTTTTGTTGAGCGCAGCGCCTGTTGGACATCGACGGGGGTCTCGACAATATAATAATCCGCCCCCAGCGTTTCGCCATAGGTTTTTATTTGCTCAATCGCCCCGGCCCGGCCGACATCAGCGGTCATAATAAATGCGCCCTGGCCGCTCGCCATCGCCGCGGCGGCGAGCTTTGCGCCGCAGGATGTTTTGCCGGCGCCCGTCGGGCCCACCAACATAATCGGGTTCGCGGGGGAAGGCTGTACGGGGGAGAAAGAAAACGCTTCTGCAAAGGCGGTTTCCAATTGATATAATTCATCGTCTACGCGGGCTTTGCGCGCCCCGGCGATCAGCGCCTCTAGAAGGTGGTCGTCAACGCCGTGGGGGCGCAACAAATCTGCGATGCCGGCGGCAGTTTTGTCATGGAACCCTGTCTCGCCTTGGCTGGCAGCTGCGCCAGCTCCGGGTGATTTTCGGTGGGCGAGGTTCTGGGTGAGGCGCTGCAACGCGTCTTCAGAAAATTTCTCTTCCAGGCGTTCGTTCAGCCTCGATCCGCCAGCCTCGCTCATGACAGGGCCGTCGGTCAGGCCTTTGCGCGCCGCGCCGGCAAACCCTTGCTCAACCGGTTGCGCCGGCGCAGCCCCCGGTTGGTCAGAGGCGGTCACTTCGACATCGCCGCTCGGCAAATTACGCATGGAAAGAATGGCGGCGTTGGGGCCGAGCGCGCGCTTCGCTTTAGCTTTAGCGGCGTCAAGGTCGGCGGCGATGAATTTCATCATGGGGTGCAGGCGGCTTTCGCAAAAACGGAGCGCAAATATGGTGCTATTCGAAAATCGTACGCGCCCCGAGGAGAAAAGTCATCGGGCGACGCGGCCATTTTCATAGAAACTTGCACCCGGTTTGTCTCCCCCGTTTGGGGAGCATGCCCCTCAAACGGGCATTAAATTGCGCCAAGATTCGTGATCCGCGTTTGTGGATGAACCTCGTTTTGGGAGAGCACCATGGTTTGCGGGCGCACCCGCTCGATGACCGTGCGAACAAAGGGACGCGCCGTGGCGCTGGTAACGATGGCGGCGGCGTGCCCGGCCGCGGCGGCGTCTTCTAGTTTTCGGATAGCCGCGCCGACAAATGATTGGATTTTCGTAGGGGCCATGGCGAGCTGCTTCCCGTCGGCCGTCGGGGTTAGGGCGCTCGCGAATTCATCTTCCCATTCGCTTGAGAGAAGTAAAATGGGCGCCGCGCCGTCGGCGCCTTTTAAGGCCGCGCAGATTTGTCGGGCGAGGCGAGCGCGCACATGCTCCACAAGCGTCGGCACGGCGGTGTTTTGGGGCGCGATTTCCGCGATGGCCTCTAGGATCGACGGCAAATCGCGAATGGAAATGCGCTCTGCGATAAGGGCCTGAAGGACGCGTTGCACCGTCGTAATCGTGATCATGGATGGGATAAGATCGCTCACAAGACTGCGGTGTTTTTCCGGCAATCCGTCGACGAGCTTTTTGGTTTCCGCATAGGAAAGAAGGGCCGGCGCCTCAGCTTTGATGATCTCGGTCAGATGGGTCGTCAGTACCGTTGCGGCGTCAACCACCGTGTACCCGCGCAAGGATGCCGTTTCGCGCTGGCTGTCATCCACCCACAAGGCGTCGAGGCCGAAGGCAGGTTCTTTCGTCGGCTCTCCAACGAGATTGGGCTGCCCACCAGACGGGTCCATAACGAGGAACTGGCCTGGTTTCACCACGCCCCGGGCAATTTCCTGTTCTTTCAGCCGGATGACATAGTCCTGGGGCTTCAAGGTCATATTGTCGAGGATGCGCACCTGCGGTGTGACGAACCCAATCTCCTGGGCGATGGCGCGCCGCACCGCTTTGATCTGATCGGTCAATTTTGCACCGTCTTCTGACGAGACTAGGGGCAAAAGCCCGTACCCCAATTCAATCCGTAGATCGTCCATCGCAAGGAACGCGGCCGGGTCTTCCTCGCTGACAATGGGTTTTTCATCAGTGGCTTTCTTCGCCGCAGCGTCGACGGCTTTCTTTTTATGCATGGCCCGCGCGCTCCAGCCGACAGCGAGCGCCAGCAAGAGGAACGGGAAGAACGGCATGCCGGGTAGAATAGCCAATAGAAGAAGAACCCCGGCTACGATCGCCAAAGCCTTTGGGTATTCTGTAAGCTGATCGCCTAATGCCTTATCGGCAGAACCTTCTACACCGGCTTTGGAAACCAGGAGGCCGGCCGCGACGGAAATGATAAGGGCCGGGATTTGACTGACAAGGCCGTCACCGATCGTCAGTAATGTGTACGACGTACCCGCCGCACCAAGGCTCATGCCCATTTGGGCGATGCCGATGATCATCCCGGCGATGATATTGATAAAGGTGATGAGCAAGCCGGCGATGGCGTCGCCGCGCACAAATTTCGAGGCGCCGTCCATAGCGCCATAAAACGTGCTTTCATCTTCCAGGGTTTTGCGGCGGGTCTTGGCTTCCTCTTCGGTGATAATGCCAGCGGATAAGTCCGCATCAATGGCCATCTGTTTGCCCGGCATAGCATCGAGGGAGAAACGCGCTGCGACCTCCGCGATGCGGCCAGAACCGCGGGTAATCACGACGAAATTGACGATGACCAGGATAGAGAACACGATGATCCCGATGACGGGATTGCCTTGCATTACAAATCCGCCAAATGCCTCAATCACGCCACCCGCTGCATCCGGGCCTTCATGCCCGCGGGACAATATGAGGCGCGTCGAAGCGATATTCAGCCCCAGGCGGAACATCGTGGCAATGAGCAGTATCGACGGGAATGTCGAAAACTCTAGTGCTTTCTGGGTGAAAATCGCCGTCATTAAGACCATCACTGCGAAGGTAATCGACGAGGCGAGAAGGATATCCAAAAGCCAGCTTGGCGTTGGCAGCACCAACAGCGCCAAGATACAGATGATCGCGCCCGCAAAGATAACATCCGACCGCATGGCGCGGCGGAGGCTATCCCGGTTGAGGCGCGGGAGAAACGAGGCTGTTGTTGGGGTCGCCGTTTCTGACATCGTTGTTAAGCGCTAAGCCGTTCAGACCCTGGCGGCGGTACGGGAACACCATCATCGGTATATTGTTTTAACTTATTGCGCAGGGTTCGGATTGAAATGCCGAGGATTGTGGCTGCATGGGTGCGGTTGCCCAGACAATGATCAAGGGTGGAGATAATCAAATCCTGTTCAACCTGGGCGACCGTGCGCCCAACAAAAGCGCCGGCGTTTTCTTCTCCGTCGCTTGTTGCGCCGCCCGCTGCGCCGGCAAATGGGCTCGAGCTAGGAAGGTCGCGGCCGTCGGGCAGGCGGATTGCCTCTCTGGTGATTTCATCCTCGGTCGCGAGGAGCACAGCGCGGTGGATAGCGTTTTCTAATTCGCGCACATTGCCCGGCCAGGCCGCGCTTGCGATGGCGCGTTTTGCGTCTTCCGCGACGGGCTTGAAGGCCACGCCGTTAAGGTCCGCATATTTCTTCGCAAAATGGGTGGCAAGCGCGACAATATCCGCCGGGCGCTGACGCAAGGGCGGTACGTCAAGATTGACAACATTCAAGCGGAAAAAGAGGTCTTCTCGGAACGTCCCTTTTTTCACCTCTTCGGCAAGGGCGCGGTTTGAGGTGGCGATAACCCGAATATCCACCTTTACCGGTTTTGCGCCGCCGACCCGATCAATCATCCGCTCTTGCAAGGCGCGCAGTAATTTCGCCTGTAGTCGAACATCCATCTCCGAGATTTCATCGAGCAGAAGAGTGCCGCCATTGGCTTCTTCGAACTTCCCGATGCGCCGTGTAATCGCGCCCGTAAAAGCGCCTTTCTCATGGCCGAAGAGCTCCGATTCCAGAAGGTTTTCAGGAATGGCGGCGCAGTTGATGGAGATCAATGGTTTTTCGGCACGCTTAGAGTGCGCATGAACATATTTTGCGATGATCTCTTTACCAACACCAGACTCACCGGTAATCAGAATAGAGGCTTCCGCCGCTGCCACCTGTTTGGCGAGTTTCAGAACATCCTTCATGGCCGGATCGACGGCGATTAAATCTGAGTTGTCATCGGCGACAGCCTCCAAAACGGCGGCGATAAGGTCTGCATCCGGCGGTAGGGGGATGAATTCCTTGGCGCCCGCTTTGATCGCGGCGACGGCGGCGTCTGCATCACTTTTGACGCCGCAGGCGACGATCGGCGCGGCGAAACGCTCCGCCTCCAACGCGGCGACAAGGGCGGCGATATCTTCCCCGATATCCACCATCAACAGATCAGCGCCTTGGCCGCGTCGCAACGCCTCCAACGCTTCGCTGCTTGAGTTGGTAAAAGCGACTTTGGCGCCGCGCTCCATAGCCATTTTTGCTGCTAGGGAGAGCTGGCCCGATAACCCGCCGACAATCAACAGACGCATGACGAATTCCTTTCTCGCTTACGCGCCGTTTTCTTGAGCAATCTCAGTGAGGGTCACCCCAAGGGCGCCATCCACCAACACAAGTTCGCCGCGGGCGATCAATCGGTCGTTCGCATAGATATCAATTGGTTCGCCGACCTTACGATCAAGTTCAACGATGGCGCCTTCGGAAAGCGTCATCAGGGATGCCACATCGATCCGCGCCTTTCCCAGAACGGCAGACACGCGAACGGGCACTTGGTTTATGGCGTTCAGCATCGCTTCTTTTTGTAACGACGAGGGGTTTACGGTTGCTGGGGCGTTTTCCGTCCGGTTTAGATCGAGGGGCTCTGAGGCGTTTGGGCCCTGCGTACTGTTTGGCGAGGAAGCGAGCGTCATTTCGGACGGTTGCTGAGCTGTGCCAGCGATCCCGCCCGAGATATCGTCTAGCGCCGACTTCTCTTTATTTTGATCATGTGGCAGCGTTGATGTTTCGTCTGAAACAGGCGCGTTGGGGTTTTGTTGCGCAGCCATGGGTCACGCTCCTTCGTTGTTGACGACCGGGCAGGGATTGCCTGGATCATCTTGATCACTATTCGGCTGAATGAGGGTTTCATCAGGTCTTTGATGAAAAATAGGGCCTTCCAAAAGAGATCTAACAGCCTCTTTTATCTCTGAATGGGTTCGCTCAGCACTGCCGCCGCGCCAAGCAAGTCGGCACTCGCCCTGTTTTAGAGCATCATCAGATTGCAGTGTCACACCGCCCGCAAATCCCTTCATTGTCAGGAGGGCGTCGAGTTTTTCCGATAATTGCGTATAGGCCCGGGGTGGAAGAAATAGGTTGATACGACCGTCTTTTTCATCCGTATAAGCCAATCGATTGAGCAAATCAGTCGCAGCGTCGAGCTCGCGTTCTTCCGCAAGCTGGGTGCAGAACTGAGCGAGAAACGACTCTGCGAGCGCCAATAGAGAGGCGCGGTCCGCGGCTTGAGCCTTCAAAGCGTAGGACTTCCATTGCTGAATGGACTGTGTCAATGCGTGTAGGGTTTCGGAATCCGCCGCCGCGATAGAGGTCATCGCAGATATACGACCCGCTTCAATGCCCTCAGCATGGCCCGCTTTTCGGCCCTCTTCGCATCCAGCGGCAAACCCGCGCGCATACGCTTCGTTCAGTGATTCTTTCGGCGCTGTTACATCTTCCGGCGCGCCGATAGGATCGCTTTGCTCTCGCGACGGTTTTTCCTCGTCCGGGTTAAGAAGATCATCGAAAGCGAAAGGCTCGATGGCGGGATATGCGGCTTGCCCGGGCATTAGTAGACAAGCTCCTCATCCTTGGTTTTTTGTAGGAAGATATCGCCGGCGTCAGCTAACTTCTTCGCTGTATCAACAATCTCCGTTTGAGCCTTATCAACTTCGCGCAGCCGCGTTGGGCCCATAATGGAGATGTCATCTTTTAGAATTTTCGCCGCGCGTTCGGACATGTTCATATAGAAATGTTCGGTGATATCATGACGTGCGCCTTTTAATGCTTTGGCGAGCGCGGATTTATCAACATGGCGCAATAGTAATTGCATGTCCGCGCTGTCGAGATGAAGAAGATCCTCAAACACAAACATGAGTGATTTGATCCTTTCAGCGGCGTTCGGATTTTTGTTTTCGAGGGCTTCGAGGAAACGCCGTTCGGTGGACCGATCAAAGTGATTGAAAATCTCAGCAATCGTCTCATGGGGATCGAGTTCATCATTGCGACGCAACGCCGTGATAAATTCTGTTTTTAAGGTTCGCTCAATCTGATCGAGTACATCTTTTTGAACGGCGCCAAGGGAAAGAAGGCGGTTGATTACCTCCTCTCCCAAGAGAACCGGCAATGCGGCCACAACCCGTGCAGCATGGTCCCGGCGAACTCGGGATAGAATGACAGCGATAGTTTGGGGGTGCTCGTTTCTCAGGTAATTCGCGAGAAGGCGCTCATCTACATTGGCGAGTTTTTCCCACATGGTCTTGCCTGCCGGGCCCTTCAGATCTTCAAGAATGAGATTTGCCTTATCGGCAGGCAGAACATTTTTGAGGAGTCGGCTTGCGGAGTCGATTGATCCGGATACCTGGCTGGTGGCGGACATATCCTCCACAAAGGAATACAATAACTGCTCGACGATATCCGCCGGCACAGTCCCAAGTTTTGTAATCGCACGCGTTAATTCACGCAGCTCATCCTCATCGAGCAACTCCCAGATTGGGCGGCTTGCCTCTTCCCCGACCGCCAACATGATGACGGCGGCGCGTTCGGCGCCTGTTAAATCTGATATCTCAGTGATTTGTTTTGACGGGGAGAGGAGAGGCTGTGTCATGAGTTCGCCCCTTCTTGGATCCAGTTTTTCAAGATCAAGGCTGATTCATTTCGGTGAGTTTTGACAATATCCGTAATTTGACGAATGGAAGAGGCGCTCACCTGACCTGCGACGTGGGAAAGATCGACGCTTTGGTCACCGTCTTGATTATTGGGCGTTAAGGCGCCCTCTAGGGCGGGTTTGGTGCTATTTGCTGGGCCGCCTACGGCGGTTTTTGCAACTCTGTTCTCTAAGGTCGCCTGGGCTTCTTTCGCAACGAGCATTGGGCGCAGGACAAAGAAGATAAGCGCGAACCCGGCGAGCGCCAGCGCTGCAAGTTCTAGAAGCCGGGTCAGGTTTGCACTGAGCCATGTTGGCGCCGGCGCGCCAGATGTCGGCGGCGCAATCGCGTCTGGTGACGCGGCTAATGGTGTAAATGATGTCTCCAACACCTCGATCTGGTCGCCGCGGCCGGCGTCAAAGCCAACGGCGGAGCGCACAAGGGCGGTTAATTGGGCAATCTCTTCGTCGCTACGCGGGCCAGCGCCATTGGCGTTAAGGGCGAGGGCAATGGAGAGGCGTTTGACACCTCCAATCTCGTGAACTTCGTTTCTGGTGCGGCGGGAAAATTCATAGTTCGTCGTTTCTTCCGTCCGTCGATTAGCAGCGCCCCCATTCGTTGGGGCGCCGTTGGCGCCGGATTGAGGGGAACCGGTGGCCGGTGTCGCACCGGGAACGGTGTTGCCCACCGTGACGGCTGCGGCAATGCCGGGGTCAACGCGGTTTTCGTCCTCCTCGATGAGGGTTGTCGACAACACAGACTGGCTATCTGGATCAATGATCTCAGCGCTTTCTGTCACGCGGCTAAAATCAAGCTCGGCGGAGACTTGAACGCGCATATTCTCAGCACCGACAATTGGCGCAATAATGTCTTCCACCGTGCGGCGGATGCGTTGTTCTGCGCTGGCGACGCGGGCGTCCATCCCGTCCAGGGCGTCGGCCTCGTTGGGTTGTCCTGATGCGAGCAACACGCCTTGCGCATCAAGGACCGTCACATCATTGGGTTTCAATTGAGGCACCGCAGAGGCGGCGAGATTGACGATTGCTTTTACCGATTGCGGCGCTAACCCGCCGGGGGCGTTCACAATGATCGAGGCGCTGGGGGCGGTCTCTTCGCGGGCGAATAATTGCCGTTCCGGCAGCACGAGGTGAACGCGCGCAGCGCGCACCCCATTGATCTTGGCGATCGTCCGGCCCAATTCGCCCTCGAGCGCGCGTAATCGGTTGATGTTTTGTTGAAACCGCGTTGCGCCGAATGTGTCTTGTTGATCGAAGATCTCGTAGCCGACGCCTTGGGCGACCACGACCCCATCACTTGCCAAGAGAAGCCTTAACGCGGCGATCTCGCGACGTGGGGCAAGCACGGAAATGGCATTGCCGCGTTCGCGAATTTTGTGGGAGACGCCATCCTGTTCAAGGCGCTGGATCACCTCTTGCGCATCGACATAGTCAAGGTCAGCGTAAAGAACGCTGTAATCGGGCGTACCCATCCGCAGGGCGAAGAAGCCGAGGAAGGCGGCAACGGCGAAACCAACGCCGATGATAACGCCAAGGCGGGCAAGGCCAAAAGATTTTAACTGCTCAACTAACTCGGTCACTAAACGCCGCCCCGTCCATCCTGCTCGTATGTTTGTTATCAGGGTGCTGAGAGCACCATGAGGAACAAAACGAAATACGAGTGGGCAATATTTGCCCGGCGCAGCGTAAAAATTCCGTTTCTTTTCTGACGGGTATTTTAATTAGGCCTGGAAAATCAGCCTTTTCGGCGGGAGTACCTTAAAAAACGCCTGGGCAAAAAAAAACCGCGATCACTGAATGATCGCGGGGAAGGAAGTGGGAGGTTGAGAGATTAATGAATAGGTAATGATTAGCGATATTGCTGAACGCGCGTCGCGCGAAGGCCCGGCATGCCGAATTGGTCGATGGCTTTTTGCCAACCGAGAAATTCCTCAACGGTAAGGTGATATCGTTCGCACGCCTCTTCGAGAGTTAGCAAACCGCCACGCACAGCGGCGACAACTTCTGCTTTGCGGCGGATTACCCATCTTTTTGTCGTCGTCGGCGGTAAATCGGCCAGAGTAAGGGGCAAACCATCGGGCCCAATGACGTAGGCATCTTGTGGTTTATTATGGTCGGCCTTTGTAACAGCGGCGGTCATCGTAAAAATCCCTTCCCAAGGTACGCAACTAGTAGAGCTAACCATAGCGCTCTGGTTTTAAAGAACGCCTAAATGTCAAGGTAAATCAATGGGTAAGTGGTTTACGGATTTTAGGCATTTTGATCCCGGATCGATACGGGTAGTGATCACTATTGTCCGCATTTAAAGTAAATTTACGACGTTATGCGGCGGTTTCGATAAGGCGTTGCCAAAGCTCATCAGCGACGGAAATCGTGCGTGCGCCTGTGGCGTAGGCCCGTTGCGTCTCAATAAGCGCGGAAAATGCTTCACCAATATCAACTGTTGATTGTTCAACGGCGCTCGATTCAAGCACGCCGGCGATTCCCGAACCGGGACCGACGAGCCTTGCCGCCCCAGAGACGTCCGTTGTCAGAAAAGTATTTTCTCCAGACGGGTCGAGGCCGGCTGGGTTCCGAAAGAGGGCGAGTGGGATGCGATAGAGAACCCGCGCTTCGCCGTTCGAATAGGTTGCTGAAAGGTTACCTTCGCTATCAATACTCACGCTGGATACCGGCCCGAGAGCCTCCGCGTCTGCGCCAGAAGGGATGCGATTGATGTCAACGGCTTCTAAGCCGGCCAAGCTGTCCGTGATGACGGACCCGGCGCCCGCCACGGGACGGCCCAACAAAAAGAACCCAGCGGCGTTTTGTAATACACCATCAGTATTCGGTGTAAAACCACCGGCCCGGGTGAAGAAAACCGGATTGTCAGCGCCTCCGATTGCGCCTGTTGCGGGCGAGACGGCGAAAAAGCCCTCACCGGCGATGGCGAGGTTTGTCGGCTCATCGGTGCGGGTAATCCCGCCTTGAGCGTCGGCTATTCGCACATTGGCTGCGGATACGCCGCCACCGATGGTTCCACCACCGATCGCGCCTGCCGTATCTCGGGCGCCGGTTGGCACAAGGTCTGAAAAACGGGTTTCGACTTCACGAAACCCCACGGTTTGGCTGTTGGCGATATTGGTGGAAATCCCCGCGATGCCTTCGGAAAAAGCGGTGAGGGCGGATATTCCCGTTGCGAAAACACCAGTGAAACTCATGAAAAGGCTCCTGACAAAAACGTTATGGGGCGTTTATTATTCGGCGGTGACGCGGCGCACCGCATCGAGATCGGTGACACCGGCAAGGGTCTCAAGCTGTGTTGCCCCATTGATGAATGTTGCCGCGATAACTGGAAGGACCCCGGCGATCGATGGCTGCAATGGGGCGCCGCCTGGATCGGTCGCATCGATCGACAAGCGATAAAGTCCGGGTGAAAGCGGATCGCCATTGTCATCGAGCCCTGTCCAGCGGAATTGATGATCGCCGCGCGTTGTCTCACCGGCAAACGTGGCGACGGTCTCGCCGGTTTCATTTTGAACGGAAAGGGCAACGGCGCCAGCATTGCCCGGCAACGAGTAGGTCCATTCCGCGCCGGAGGCCGTCAGAGCGGCGCTGTCGCCGTCAAAGGCAACGGGGCGACCGACCAGGCTGAGGGCGTTGGTTTTATCGGAGCCCGATTGCAGGGCGATTAACGCATCTAGTCGGGTATTGGTGCCGATCGATTGCTCAACGCCGGAGAACTGTACGAGCTGCTCCGTAAACCGATCGGTATCGAGCGGATCAAGAGGATCTTGGTTTCGCAGCTGCGTTGTTAGAAGGGTCAAGAACGTATCGAAGTCAGCCGTTAAGCTTGACGTCGCGGCGTTCACGTTCGCCCCTTCGGCGGCTGTTTGAGCGGTGACGATGCTTCCGACGGCGCCGTTAACGTCAGTAATCATGGTGGTTCCTATACTTTTAAATCAATGGCGCCCGATGAGACGCCGATGATATCGGCGTAAACATCAGCCACGGGAATATTGGCGTCATCACCAATGGTAAGAATAGATGTCTGGTGATCAGGCGGGGTTACGGCGTTATTCCAACCATCATCGCGAAAGCCATCAGGGCTAAAGGCGAAGTTGATATCGGTCTCTGATGCGTCAACACCGACCTCGGCAAGGGCCGCACGCAATGACGCATCATCCTGGCGAAACAAATCAAAAGCGCTCTGGTTGTCGAAACGCAGTTGTAGGGAGGTGCGTCCGTCACCGCCGACTTCAAAACGTCCCTCGACCCGTCCGAGCTCCGGTGGATCCAAGCGAAGCGTGAAAGCGCTGCGGTCCTGGTCGAGTCGGCGGGCGATCAGTTGAGCGAATTGTTCAGTAGACGGCGTTGACAGAGGCGCTTGTGGACGGGTTGCGCCGGTTTGTGCTGTTCGTTGGGCGAGCGCCGCCTCGTTCCTTGCATTGGGGGAAAGGCCGGCGCCTTGGCCGATTGCACCCGTGGCCCTCGCGGCGCTTGGCGCGGACGCCTGTGGGGCGAGAGGCGCAAGAGTAGGCTGCGCGACTAGGTTCACGGCTTGTTGTTGAGATGTTGAAGCGGTCTGACCCGCGGTTTGAGGGCCGAGCCTTGGAGAGGCGCTCCCGCCTGATGGCGCATTCGTTTGTGCTGCCCTTGATGACCCATCGCCTTGGCCGCTGGCGCCAGGGTTATTGTTGTTAGCGAGCGGCGCCCGCCCATTATTGCCCGGAGTATTCCCTGACGAGCCGTCTCGAGCGCCAATCGCGTTGGTTTGAAGCGCGTCTGGTGCATCCGCCGTTGCACCATGGGTGTTCAAGGCGACGCTCGCCCGCTCAATTAAGCTGGCGCTCGCCAACACGTAACTAAATGCGAGCTGCTCATTGATGGCGCCGGAATCATCCCCGTCTTCGATGCGTGCATCGTTGCTTGACCGATTGCTGGCTTGTGCTCGGGTGGATGACGACCCTGATAGGGCGTCTGACAGCGTGACGGCGGAAAAGGCGGCTTCGGTTGTCATATGACGGATGAATTTCTCAACGGTGTTGGAATCTTTGGCGCGTGATGCAGCGCAAAGGCTGGGCCAATGGGCGCCTTTGAAAAATCCCTATGAATACTGGATTACAAGGATTTCCCATGGTTTCGGAAACAGATTTTGCCCTGCAGGATTTTCCTCACACGGCGTTTTTTGCCGCCCTCTCAAATACCGCCGACGGACATGGTTCGCCCTTTGCAAAGATTGTGGCGAGAAAAGAAAGGCGACGGACAAGGCGATGCCTTCAGCGTTGAAAAAACAGGGTTTGCGCCTCAGAACAGGCGATAACGCGGCAGTATTGGCCGGCAATTTTGGCCGGGTCGGCAGTTATTGCCGGGCGAAAAGTGGATTGTGTTTGACGGGCGCGCGCCCGCAGGGAGCCACGGCATGAGTTTAAATGTCGCTTTGAACATTGGCGTCTCCGGGTTGCTTGCCCAGCAAGAGGCGATTGCCGCGACGTCAGAGAACATCGCCAACGTCAACACGCCGAACTTCTCCCGGCGAGAGGTCTCGTTCGTCGCCGACGCTATCCCGGGGCAGTTTGCTGGTGTGTCTACGGATATTACCCGGGCGGGGGCTGATCGGTTTTTACAGTCAGCCGCCTTTGGCGCCCGGGCTGACGCCGCTGGCGCCAGTGTTTTGGAAACAGCGCTCGGCGCTGTCGATGCCTCCTTGGGGGCGCCAGGGGACAATATCTCGTTTGCCAATGGTCTTGATGACGCCGCGGCGGCCTTGATTGCGCTGAGCGCCAATCCGTCATCGCTTGCGGCTCGCGCCGATGCCTTATCGCAGTTAGACGCCGCGTTTCGGAATTTCGGCCGCACCCAGGATGCGATTTCAACCGAAGCGGTCAACGGGCGCGCGCGGTTAGAAAGCGCGGTCGATCGCGCCAATACGCTGCTTGAAGATGTGTTTCGGCTCAATCAGGCGCTGCCATCGGCGCCCGGCGCCGCTGATCAATTGGACGCCAGGCTAGAAGAGCTCTCAAGCCTCTTGCGCATTTCTGTTGTCCGCGATGAGGCGGGGCGCGCCACCGTTTCAACCCCAGACGGTACAACGCTGGCGAGCGCCGGTACATTGACCGCTCTTCAGGTTCGCGCGGGATCGCCTGCTGTAATTGATCTGGCGAGCGCTGATCCGCAAACTGGCCCGTTGGGGGTTATCAGCGAAGATATAACGGCGAGCCTACAATCTGGTGAAATTGGCGCTGGTGTTGCTCTTCTTAATACGGAGCTTCCGGCGATCGCCAGTTTGGTCAATGGCGCAGCGCAATCGGCGGCCGCCGCATTGAATAGCGCTTATGCTGGCAATGCCTCTGTTGGCGCGACGGGGCCGGCCGCAACGCCGTTACTCGTTGAAACGGATGGCGTTTTCACCGTGAACGCCGCGCTTCTTGATGATCCTTCCACCTTCGCGATTGCACGTCCTTCCGCCGGATTTGTTGGGGGACAGAATGATGGCGCTGGCGCGGGGTTATTGGCTGACGCCCTGGGTGGCGTGGTCGCGGCCGAAGCGCGGGATGCAATTGGGTTAATTGGCGCGGCGTCGCGCGCGGCGGCGGACCAGGCGACGAGCGCTGGCGCTCTCGATCAAGAGGTTTCCGCCCGTCTTGCAAGCAGCGGCGGTGTTAATCTCGACGAGGAGTTGTCCAATCTCATCCTTTTTCAGCGGGCTTTCGGCGCCAATGCGCGCGTGATCTCCGCCGTTGATGAGCTTTGGCAGACCCTCCTGACAATTTAAACGCGGCCCGAAAACGGAAGACCCAAGAGATAGACGATGACCCAGATTTCTGACCTTGGCTTACAACAAACGCTCTTGAATAGTTTCCAGGCGGCCCAAGAGGGCAGCCAGGCCCGCCAAATTCAGCTGGCCACCGGTGAACGGTCGCAAAATTTCGCGGGAATTGGCGTGGATACGCCAAGCCTCTTATCAGCGGAGAGCGTGTTCGCCCGGGCGACGGCGTTTGAAGGGGCGGCGACGACGGCGGGGACCCGGCTACAACTTCAGGAAACGGGGTTGAACGAGCTTTCCTCGGCAGTGGAAACCCTGCGCGCCGATATCGTCAGGGCTCTTTCAACAGGTGCGGCGGAGTTGTTGCCCATCACCTTTGATTCTGTGGCCGATCGTATTGTCTCTACTCTGAATATAGAATTCGGCGGCGTCTTCGTGTTTGGCGGGACGGATGGCGCCCAACCACCAGCCGCAGCCTCTTCAGGAGAAGCGTTGGCGACGGCGGATCTATCGACGATCTTTTCTCCGACCGAACGCACGCGTCTTACGATCGAAGAAGGCGTTACCGTCGATGGCGGCGCAACGGCGCAGGAGTTAGGCGCCGGCATCCTGTCGACGGTGCAGAGCCTTCTAAACGCGGAACAAGCGATCGGCCCTTTGAGCGGCGCCCTCGATAATGATCAGCAAGCCTTTTTCCGTGATGTTTTGATCCAACTGGACGGAGCGTCCGAAACCTTAACCCAGGAATTAAGCGTGAACGGTATCGCCCAGGGTGAGGTCGCCCGGGCGGAGGAGCGATTGGTCCAGCGTCAAAACCTCGCGGAAATTGTCGCGGGTGAGATCGAGGGCGTGGATATCGCCGAAGTGATCACGCGGCTGGAACAGGATCGCCTTGCCATTGAAGCGGCGGCGCGGGCGCTCTCGACATCAAGCGAGTTGTCGCTACTCAACTTTCTTTGATGTGAATTGACGAGCATTTGGCAATCCGTAACGTGCGCCATGGTCTCGTTCATGCTTCTTCTTCTCTAAACGGGATTCATAACGCATGGGAATTCCGTCTTAAGGTCGAAAGGGGAGGAAGCGCTGTGTTTTCTGATGGAAAATACGCGGGGGTTCGGGTTGGTGCGTTGGTGGTGTGCCTGATTGGCGCCCCTTTCGAGGGAAATGCGCAATCGCCTGCGAAGATTCGCCAAGCCGGTAAAGCGCCAACGGGCGTTCTTTCGCTTGTCGCGGAGAACGATTTCTTCGCCTCAGCGGGCGATGAAGATTTCACCAATGGCGTTCTTATCTCTTATGTCGGCAAACCACGCGCGCTTTCTGGATTATCGGCGTTTCTAAGCGATACTTTGGTTAACCCCAACGGCGCAGCGACGGTCCGGCGTGGGTTCGCGTTGGGCCATAGCCTGTTCACACCAGATGATGTCGACACCACCGATCCGGTTTTCAATGAGAGGCCCTATGCCGGTCGATTGTTCGGGGAGTTTTCTTTGGCCGTGGAACAGACGGACCGTTTGGACAGGTTCGCGGTCGAGGCGGGGATCATCGGTCCGGCGGCGCTCGGGGATGAGCTTCAAAACGCCTATCACGATCTCATCGGGGCGCGGGATATTAATGGGTGGGATAACCAAATCGGCAATGATTTTGGCGTCAACATCGCCTATGAGCAAATCCGCCGCGCCGTCCATATCGGCAATGATGATGGATTAGCGCTTGATGTTATTCCCTCCGCAGGCGTCGAATTAGGCACCATCCGCACAAACGCTCGGGCGGGCGTGCAGTTTCGTGTTGGGTCGCGTCTGAAGAATGATTTTGGCCTGCAACGCATTCAGCCGGGGGTTGGCGGGCCCGGATATTATCTCCCATCGACGGGTCTGGATTGGAATGTCTTCGTCGGCTTACAAGGCCGCGCCGTCGCCTATGACGTCACCTTGGATGGGCGGCTTTTCCGCGACGATATCGTCACCGTCGATAGCCGCGCTCTGGTGGGCGATATTCAAACGGGGCTCGCGGTGCGTATTGGGCATGTTCAATTCGCTTACACTTATGTGGTTCGCACCAGAGAGTTCGACGAACAGCCCGGCGCTCAGGAGTTTAGCGGCCTGAATGTGTCCGTGGCGTTTTAGACGTTGGCTCACGCAATCGCGCTACAGAAATAAATCCGCCGCGAAGAACGCAAAAAACCCGCCTACAAAATACATTACGATGGCGACCCACAGGATGACGCCGCCGGCGCGGCGCATCCGTGAGCACGCCCGCGCCTGTTTCGGATCAACAGGGCAGGGCGCGTTACGCGTCGCCCATCTCGCCCCGGCGGCGCCCGCTAAAAGAACTCCTGCCGTGGCGAACAGATAGGCTTTATTGGCCGTCAGCCATACATAACCCGGAACATTCGAGGCGAGCCCGGCCATCACCGCGCCAGCGCCGATCGTTACAAGAAGCGCAGGCAACGCGCAGCAAAGCAAGGTCGAGGCGCTGGCGAATAATGCAAGCGCCGGCGCCGCCGTTTCACGCAGGATCAGACGCATGACCCTCTCCAACAAGGTGAGCGCCGCGGTGGATTGCTTTGCTCTTATAGCCGGACTTGATCACGACACGTTCGATCTCTTCGTTATCCATTGCGCCCTGCGATGTAAGAACGAGATTGAGCGTCTTCGTATCAAGGTCAACGTAAACGGCGGAGACGTCATCGCGCCGGCCAAAAGTTTTGTTCATCGCCTTGGCGCAAAAATCACATACGACGCCAAGAACTTCGACAACGACGGGCTCGCCCCCGGCGGCGAGGGCGGCATCGATCTCTGCAGTTCGCGATAGGGTTACTTGGGTCTCGCTGTGATCGCCATGACTATCGTCACTATCGTGACTATGGTGACTATCGTGACTATCGTGGCCATCGTGACCGTGGTGAGCGCCATGGTCCTGGGCGGACGCGGCAAGGGGAAACGCTAATGCAGCGATAAAGAGTAAGGTACGGATCATTTTTAAATCTCCTATGATCAGAATCGGTAAGTAAAATTGACAAGAGGTTCATTGTCGGTGATCGACCAGCCGGCCTCGAACAGGGCGGCGCCTTTAAAGAAGCGGATAAGCGGTGTGACGCCAATTTCTTCTTCGTTGTTTGGCCGGTAATCGACTTCGACCATGAGCCAGGTGTGTAAATCGCCGGTGTCGCCTTCATAGGGCGCGAAACCAAGCCGCGCCGCCTGAACGAAATTGTCGCCAACGTCACCGGCTTCGAGATAGCGAATGCGATAAGAGGCAAAGAGGCGTCTGGTTTCCCAGTCGGCCAAAGCTCCGATGAAGCCGGATGCGTTATTGCCGGCAGGATTTCCATCGACCGCTGTTGCGATGCCGGCGCCGCCAATTGCATAAACATTGGCCTGATAATCCTCACCAAACCAACGCTTGGCGAGATAGGTGGCTTGAACGCCGTTGAACACAAAGTCCAATTGGCGATCCCATTCGGTGCGGGCGCCCAGGGACCATTTCGGGGTCACCGTGTAATGCGTCCAAAGCGATGTGCTTTGGCGGTCTGTTTCTTCGATCAGGGTCCACCCACCCGGATAAGAGACCGGGCGCGCCGTTGCGGGCTGGTTTATCGAGAAGAAGATAGCCGCCAACCCGATGCCAAATCGCATCATGGCGTAATCCTTTCCGTGAAAAGAGAAAGTGGCTCAAATCAGAAAAGGCGCCGGGGAGGGGGTAGATCGAGTAAGGTGATGATCGGTAATGCGCTGTTCGGGCGCAACGCCAGCATGGTGGTGAGGGTGGTGGACAACTTGCCCTCGGCTACTGTCAACATTGCCAATGAAACAACGCGGCATCCCTCACACCCGAAACCGCCATCGCAGTCTTTTTGGCAATCGTTAGCATGATCAGGTGACCCATCATGATCTTGATGCGTCATATCGTGACCCATTATGGCATGGTCACCATGGGTCATTGATTTTTCGGACATTGTCTGCGCCGGCATCGAGTGTTCCGTCATGCTGTCGACACCGGGCTCGATAAGCGCATGTCCGCAAAACCTTGGCCCGCTCAATGTCAGGGCAACGACAAGAAAGAGGCTGACAATCAGCTTCATTTCTTGCGACCCCCGAGCACGCTGACGAGTTCTTCAACTTTAACCCGCCGAGCGTCCAGGCTCGGCCCAGCCAGAGCATCCTCAACACAGCTACCCAGATGGTCATCCAGGATCACGTTCTCCAATCCACCAAGGGCGGCTTTGATCGCCTGCACCTGCCGGACGACATCAATGCAATACCGGTCTTCTTCGACCATGCGCGCGATCCCTCTGACCTGTCCTTCGACGCGGGCGAGGCGCTTGAGCGCAGCAACTTTGGTATCCGCTTTCATGATAATACCCTGTAGGGGTATAGAGTATGCGTCAATCGAACCACGATAATTAGGCGCCAGAGGGCAACGACTATTGGAAATTTGTCGCCCCGGGGCCTATCTAGCGGCCTATGACAATAACGACGGACATTGGTGACGAAGTCGACAGGCTGCTCAGCGCCCACCCGGATGCGCTGGACCTCGGCGTGCCCAAAGGCGCGCGGGTGGTCGTGGCGATGTCCGGCGGGGTGGATTCCTCTGTGACGGCTGCTCTTGTAAAGCACGCCGGCTATGACGCCGTGGGTGTGACGCTCCAGCTGTATGACCATGGCGTTGCTATTCAGAAAAAAGGCGCCTGTTGCGCCGGGCAGGATATTCAAGACGCTCGCAATGTCGCCGCCCGTCTTGGGATTCCCCATTACGTGCTCGACTACGAAGACCGCTTCTCAGAAAGCGTGATGGAGGATTTCGCCGATACCTATCTAGGTGGGGCGACCCCGATCCCCTGCGTGCGGTGTAATGAACGCGTAAAGTTCAAGGACCTTCTAGAGACCGCGCGGGATTTGGCCGGCGCGGCCATGGCGACGGGGCACTATATCCGTCGTCTAGAAGGGCCTGGTGGGCCAGAGCTGCGCCGGGCAGCTGATCCGGGTAAGGATCAAAGCTATTTCCTGTTCTCAACGACGCGCGAGCAGCTAGATTTTCTTCGCTTTCCCCTTGGCGGTCTCCCAAAAGAAACGACGCGGGCCCTTGCGAGCGCCTTGAGTCTACCGGTGGCGGACAAGCCCGACAGCCAGGATATTTGTTTCGTACCCGAAGGCAAATACGCCGCCGTTGTGGAGCGCCTGCGTCCGGGCGCGGCGGCCCCGGGCGACATTGTGGATTTGGACGGCAATGTGTTGGGCCGACATCCGGGCGTCATCCATTACACCGTTGGGCAGCGGCGCGGCTTGGGGCTCGCCACCGGGGAGCCGATTTTTGTGGTGCGCCTTGACGCTGACGCAAAGCAAGTTGTTGTTGGTCCCCGTGAGGCGTTGATGGTGAAACGCATCCGCTTGAAAGATGTCTCGTGGCTTGGTGATCAATCCTTAGAAGATGCGGCGCGCCAAGGACTAGGCGTTGCCGTGAAAGTGCGTTCTACCCGACCGCCCTCTCCGGCGCGCCTCGTTTGGGATGGTGGTGTGACGGTCAACCTTGATGTGGCCGAAGAAGGTGTTGCGCCCGGACAAGCTTGTGTTTTCTACTCCCCCGATGATGCTCACGATCGCGTTTTAGGCGGGGGGTGGATTGCTGCGACCGAGTCAGCCATGAATGCGCTTGCCTAACGGTCTTGTTCGTTTTAGGCGTCGCGTCCCTATAACGGAAAAAATCAATGGCTAAAAAACATTATGACTGTCTGAAATGCGTTGGCTGGTGCTGTTCCTATGAGCATATCCCGACGAACAAAACGGATATTAAGCGTCTTGCAAAGCACTTCGACATAACGCCGGACCAGGCCCAAAAGAAGTTCACAAAAAAGGGCGACGACGACAGCCCGCGCGTCTTGCGCCAGACCGAGGACCCGCATTTTGAAAACAGCTGCATGTTTCTGAATAAAGAAACGCGCCATTGCACGATCTACGATGCTCGGCCGAAAATTTGCCGCGAATTCCCAACCCAATCACGGTGCGGGTATTATGAGTTCTTGATGTTTGAGCGCGAAAATCAAGACGATGACGAGTGGATCGCGACAACCCACTAAGTGACTGCGTCTGCCGTTCAGGCGACGACCTCTGATATCGTTTGGGTCCGTTGTAAATCGGACGCAGGCGCGTTCTTCTTAGCGTGCTTCATGCGCGAGGCGACGCCCATAAAGCCGAGGATCATCAACGACCATTGAGACGGCTCTGGCGCGCTGGCGACCGTTAAGCCGAAGGCATTGCTGGTGAACTGACTGAAATTTCCGAAGGCGTGGCTCACCTCAAGCGCTGCTCTGCCGGTTCGTTCGAAGTAAACGACTTCAACCGTATGGCGTCCGGCATCCAAAAAAATCTCTGACTGAATGCTGCTGCGCGGCGCCCTAGGGCGTGAAAATGACGATACAACATCGCCATTGATCGTCAGAGAAAAGCCGTCGTCTGAGAACACGTTGAAGGAGTAGTCGCCAGCTTGGTCTAAAACGACCGACCCGACGGCGTATACGGCGTAATTACTTTGGTTCGAAAGCGGGACGATGCTTGCGTCGTCGACGAAGTTGCCAGTCGTGTTACTCTCTCTGATATTAATTGACTGGCTCTGTTGGGTCGCAACTGCTGACGTCGACGCGATTAAGGCTTCGGCGTCGGCGATATTGTTCAGCCGGCGACCATCCTGATAGTAAAAAATTGAAAATTCCGCATGCGCGCTTGCCGTCCACAGCAATGTCGCTGCGGCCGCAATCAAAAGGGTGAAAGCCCTTCTCATTGATATAGGGCCGCGCATGCCATCAACAAAACAGTGAAAAGCAAACAAGATATGTAGGAGGAGCGTTAACGCCTGTTTACCTTGATCATTACCCAGGCGATTGCGTCGCAGCCGTTGCGCAAAGGCATCGTGTTGATCCCATCATATCGTTATCCGCCGTCCCCACGTCACCGGGCGTTATAGGGCTTACATCAACCCTTTCGCTGCACCGCCATCAACAGGAATGGAAACACCCGTGATGTAACTCGCCCGTTCGCTTGCCAGGAACGCCATCATCGCGGCGAATTCTTCTGGCTCGCCGACACGTCCTAATGGGATCTGCGATTCAAACGCGCTAAAATTATTCGTCCCCCCGGTGAGCTTCGTCAGCCGTTCCGTTCGCGTAAAACCGGGCATGACGTTGTTGACGGTGATATTATGGGGGCCAAGTTCATTGGCGAGGGTGCGGCAAAGACCAACGACGGAGGCGCGCACAGCATTTGAAAGAATGAGCCCATCGACGGGTTGCTTGATCGCGTAAGAGGTAATCGCGATGATGCGCCCCCATTGGCGCTCCTTCATGCCCGGCAGAACGCCTTTCACAATGCCAACAGCGCTCGCGAGCAATTGGTGAAACGCCGTTTCCCAGGCGGCCATCTCGTGCATTTCAAACGGCCCGGGGGGCGGCCCGCCGGTATTGGTCACACAGATATCAATATGACCAAAGGCGCTAAGCGCCGTATCGAGAACGGTTGCCCGCCCTTCCTCTGTAGACAGATCGCCGACAGCACTTACCACCTTGCCCGCGCCAAGCTTAGCAATCTCCTCATGGGCCTCTCGCAGGGTTTCTTCCGTCCGCCCGCATAAGACGACATTAGCGCCTTCATTCGCAAGTTCAGCAGCGGTGGCTCGCCCGAGCCCCTGGCTGGAGGCGCAGATAAGGGCGTTTTTGTTGGTGAGACCTAAGTCCATGGGCGTTCCTCTTTTGGTTATCGGCGTTAATCGGCCGCTGTTTTATCGACGCAGATAGAAGTCGGTTTTATTCAGCCAATCCTCACGACGTGGGGCCCAGGAATCAAATTCCAAAACGTCGCCAATCATTTTTGCTTCATGGGGCAGGTTCGCGGGGATGACGATCACATCGCCCGGGCCGAGGATCATCTCCTCTTCTTTATTCTCCCCGAACCAAAAATGCATCTTGCCGGAGATCACTTGCGTAATCTGCTCATTGATATGGGCGTGGAGGGGAACCACAAACCCATCTTTCAGGAAGATCTGCGCCACCGTCATATTCGCCCCGGTGATGATCTTACGTTTCATATGGGGGTTCACCTCTTCCCATTCGAGGGCGTCCCAGTTGAACCGATCGACAGTCATTGTCATGGTTGGTCTCTCCAGTCTGAACGGATCTCAGTTGAAACCCATTTTGGCATGACGGCGCACGGTAATCCAACATCCAGTGTATATGAGGGAGCGATCGACGCCATTGTGATTGGCGCCGGCGTTGTCGGCCTCGCTGTGGCGAAAGCGTTGGCCGAGACCGGGCGAGAGGTGATCGTGCTGGAGCGTCATGACGCTTTTGGCATGGAAACATCCTCGCGCAATTCAGAAGTCATCCATGCCGGGATTTATTATCGTCCGGGTGGCGTGCGGGCGCGGTTATGCCATCCGGGCAAGGTGAAATTATATGAGTATGCCCGCCTTAAGAACGTCCCCCACTTGAAATGCGGGAAACTGATCGTTGCGCAAAATGAGGGGGAGGAGGCGCAGCTAAAAGCCCTTTGCGAAACCGCAGTGCGCAATGGCGTTGTCGACCTTCAGCTGATATCCGGTAAAAAAGCTGAGACGCTGGAGCCCGGCTTGCGGGCGAGCGCCGCGCTCCTTTCCCCATCAACGGGGATCATCGATAGCCATCAGCTCATGCTGGCGCTCCTTGGCGATTTGGAGGCCGCTGGCGGCGCCCTTGCCTTTGGCGCGCCGGTGATGGGCGGCGCGGTGGAGCAGGGGCGCCTTATTATCGAGACCGGCGGCGAGAGCCCCGCGCGGTTGTCAGCAAAACTCGTCGTTAATTGCGCGGGCCATAGCGCCGGGCGCGTCGCCGCGATGATCAAGGGTTTGACCCCGGCGTACACGCCCGAAATTAGACCCGCCACGGGGCGCTATTTCACCTATCTCGGTCGTGCGCCGTTCTCTCGCCTCATTTACCCTCTGCATACGGCTGATAGCCAAGGCATCCACTATACCCGCGACCTTGGCGGGCAGGCAAAGCTTGGCCCCGATATCACCTGGGACAAGCCCCTCGGCGATTATTCGGTGGAGGCGCATCTGCGCGATCAGTTCGCAGCGGCCGGTAAACGGTTCTGGCCCGACCTGGACCCCGACAAACTTACCCCCGGCTATGCCGGTCAACGCCCAAAGGCAAGCGGGCCCGGCGAAGAGGGCGATTTCCTAATCCTCGGGCCGCAAACCCACGGAACACCCGGCTATATTGGTCTCTATGCGATTGAATCACCGGGGTTGACGGCGTGCCTGGCGATCGCCGATGAGGTATTGACGCTGGTTTAAGGAGAGAATTGGCTGCCGAGAAGGGCTTTGCAATGACATCGGTTTGTTCCATGTTCGGAGCAGGGGTGGGAACGAAGGGGCTGGAATGCTACTGCGACGCATCACAGAACACGTAAAAGCGCAAAACTGGTTTGCTGTTGGCATTGACTTCGTCATTGTCGTGATCGGTGTATTTATCGGTATTCAAGTCGCGAATTGGAATGAGGCGCGGGTCGACCGCACGCAAGAGCGGGAGATTGTGCTGCAATTGATTGCGGAGGCGCGTGAGACCAATGTGCGTATCAATGAAAATGACCAGAGTAATGCGGAGCGATTGTCGGCCGCCATACGCGCCCATGAAGCTTTAAAAGCGGATGGTCTGACTGTAGAGCAAACCGCACAACTCCACCGGGATCTTATGGAGCTCGGACCATGGCAGGGTGTGGACTTTGTGACCGCCGGCCTCAACCGACTAATCGATGCCGACAGATTGAGCCTGATCTCCGACCCTGAATTGTAGCTCAGCATTTCACGGCACAGAGAAAATGTGAATGTGGCGATATTGGTGCATCAGAATTTGGGGCAGATGAACCTCGACCATATTGTTGTTTTAAACGACCGTCTTGATTTTTCGCTGAGGGACGGTGAGAGAGTAATCGTGTCCTCCACCGAGGACATTTTGGCTGATACGGTCCTTGAACGACGGGTCGGACAGTTTATTTTCACCTATCAGTACTTTGATAGTTTTCGCGATAATTCCAGGCAAAAAAATCAGGAGTATCTGGCTGACCTCACCGGATACGCAGAAGAAAACGGATGGCTCAAATGATCCTGCGTCGTATTGCAAACGCCATCCGCCGGCAGGACTGGTTCACCGTACTGATCGAAATCGGCATTTTGGTGATTGGTCTGCTGATTGGTTTGCAGATCAACAATTGGAACGAAGCGCGGGCGGATCGCATCAAAGAATCGGCGTTTCTTGCGCGGTTGGCCGTCGATGTAGATCGCGCTCGTGAACAGTTGGCAGAGTTTGTGGCGGAGCGCGAAGAACGACTACGGTCAATTGCGCGCGTCGAGAATATGTATTTCGGTGATGGAGAGGCTGGACCACTAAGCGAGTTGGAATACACACAGTTTGCAGGTATGAACATCATCACGCATCCTCCAGTCGCGGTGCCCAGCATTACGGAAGCCTTTGCGGGCGGCAGGATTGATTTGCTGTCTGACGCCGAGGTTATTCAGGCGCTGATTATTGTGGAACAGAGCGAAGATCGTTTGCGCACGGTCATTGATAGTTTGAAGAATCGAAGCCCTGTTCTCAGCGAGAAATACCCTAGCGCCATAAGTTGGGCACGCGCGACAGAAATAAGCGGTGATGAATTTGACAATGCGGTCTTCGCAATAGGCGGATACGAAATGGCCGCACAATGCCACTTTTTGGAAACGACACCCGAACCGGAATTTTTGAGCGATGCTGTTCTCGGTCTACAAGTAAACCAGTGGTATGTGAATTTCTTAAAGCGTCACTTAGAGCGCCTCGACGACCTGGCGGCGGTGCTAGATAGCGATGATATTTCCGATGCTGACACAGGAAAGGCTGACTAATGCTCCTGCGCCGCATCACCGAACACGTCAAAGCCCAGAACTGGACCGCCGTTGGCATCGACTTCGTCATTGTCGTGGTCGGTGTCTTTATCGGTATTCAGGTCGCGAACTGGAATGACGATCGCGCTGTCCGACAAGATCAACGAGCGATGCTGGAACAGCTCTATGCCGATCTGGCGCCGCGTATGGAGGGCTGGCTTGAAGCAAACAATAGAGTCGCTATCGAAGACGACGCTAATGAACGTGTTGTTCTCGATGCCTTAATGTCGGGAACCCTGAACGAGGAAGATAAAGCTCGGTTTGATGCGGGATTACTCTCATTGGTGCAATGGTATGGTGTCGATGTATCGCTGCTACAACGCCGCATGGAGACAACGGAGCTCTTCTCTGAGTTTCAGGGAACGGCGTATGAAGACATATTAATCGATTTGCATCGCAATTGGACACGAACTGATCATCTCACCACAGAATTTGAAAAGCGGGGTCATAACGCGCGCGATATCATATACAGCCGAGTTTTTATGGAACCGGGTCCTTTCGATCCGCCAGAACGTGGCGAGATTACACCGGTTTATGTTTTTGAAGAGCTCGTTCAGGACAAGGAATTTCGTCATGCTGTTGCGCAGCTCTATGAATACAACAATAGGGTGCGAACTCAGGGCTATCAGGCAGTTCTCGGCGTTGCGGACACTGTTTCCAGGCTTGAAGCCGCCCTTTATCCAAACGGAAATGTCCCCTAATGGGCCTTTTGTGGCGTGCGCTGATAGAGAATTTTGTCTGAACACGATTAGAATAATGCCCGCCTTGGCGTTCAAAAACCACCTTAAATAAGGGGCTGATCGTTAAGGCAATAATCTCTTAAAAGCCGGTCCCTCGCAGATATTGCCGTTCCTTTCTCATTGGCGGGAACTGCCATTGGAATTCAAACCCCGCCCCAAAATCACGACTTTTTCTTACTCCGCTTTTTCTCGCCATTGGGCCCTCGCGGTTTCTTCGGGCCTTGCCGGGGGCGTTTGGCGTTCTTGGTGGCTTTCGTCGGCTTTTTCTTTCGCGGTGCAGGTCGTTTTTTATCCGGGTGCGGCGGGCGGGCTGGGCGGGTTTGCGCGCTTTCATCGGGGGATTGTTGCGCCTCTTGGCGGGCGTCTGTCGTTGGCTTGGCCGTGGACCCCCGCTTTTTGGGCGCGCGGCGACGTTCTGGCGCGCCTTTCTTATCTTTATACGGTTGAGGGGAGTGAGGCTGCTCGGCGATGTCAATGGCGATGCCTTTGTCGATGCTCTGCTTTGGGCCGGCTGCTGTAATCAGTTTCGCCGCTGCGCCCGGTTTTAATTCAACGAAGGTCTCGTTTGTGTTGATCTGTATCGCGCCGATTGATTGGCGGGAAAACCCGCCGGCTTTGCACAACATGGGCACCAGCCATTTGGGGTCGGCTTTCTTCTTCCGCCCGACGCTGAGCTTCACCCAAGCGCCGTCAGCAAAATCGGCGCTGCGGCGCCCGCCTTGCCGTTTAGGCCCTCGGCCCCGCCCATCGTCATTTGGGTCGAAGGCGCCAGCACGGTCCTGCCATCCTTTCTTGGAAGGGCCTTCGGGCGGTGTTTGCAAATCCTCCGGAGCGGAATCTTTTGAGCGCGTTAAGCGCAAAACGGCCGCGGCGAGTTGCTCCGGCGGATATTTGTCCAATAGCCGTCCAATTAAATCGCTATCGGTCTCTTCATCGTCCGCAGGGGCGTTGAACGCGTCATGGTGCAACAACCGCTCGTCAAGCGCCGCTTTAATTTCCTGGGCGGAGGGCGGGCGCCGCCAAGTGGCGTCAACATTCGCCTCCCTTAGCAGACGCTCCGTCCGTGCGCGGGCGCGAACCGGTACGATCAACGCGCAAACACCCTTTCGCCCGGCGCGGCCCGTGCGCCCCGAGCGGTGCAACAAGGCCTCTTTATTGCGGGGGAGGTCTGCATGGATCACAAGATCCAATCCCGGCAAATCGATGCCGCGCGCGGCAACGTCCGTCGCCACACAGACCCGCGCGCGCCCATCGCGCATGGCGAGGAGGGAATTGGTGCGTTCTTTCTGACTGAATTCACCCGATAGGGCGACCACGGAGAACCCTCGATTATTCAATCGCGCCGTCAATTTGTTGACCGCTTCGCGCCTTGAACAAAAGATAATGGCGCTTGGCGCATCATGGAAGAGCAGAAGATTGATGATCGCTTTATCGATATCGGTGGGCACAACGCTCAGCGCTTGATAATCGATATCGATATGGGCCGCCTCGGCCGAAACCGTGTTCAGGCGTATCGCGTCTTTTTGGAAATTTTGCGCCAAGCGGGCGATGGGTTTGGACACGGTGGCCGAGAACATCAGGGTGCGGCGCTCTTGCGGCGCCGCATTTAGAATTTCCTCCAGCTCCTCCCGAAAGCCCATATCGAGCATCTCATCGGCTTCATCGAGGACGACGGCTTTCAACCCGGACATTTCCAGCGACCCGCGGCGAATATGATCCGCCAACCGGCCAGGCGTACCGACGACAATATGGGCGCCGCGCCCAAGCGCGCGCTGCTCCTGGCGGATGTCCATGCCGCCGACACAAGACACGAGTTGCCCGTCGGCGATGGCGTACAGCCATTGCAGCTCTTTGGTGACCTGTAACGCAAGTTCACGGGTCGGGGCGATGATCAGAGCGAGCGGCGGCTGGGCGAGGGGAAGATGGGGCGCGCCGTTTAGCAATGATGGGGCGAGGGCTAGGCCGAAGGCAACGGTCTTGCCCGACCCCGTTTGGGCTGACACCAACAGATCCGCCGTCCCAATCCCCGCGTCGAGAACAGCCTCCTGTACAGGGGTGAGCGCCTCATACCCCTTCTTGGAAAGGGCTTCGGCGAGGGGCGCAGGGATCAGCGCCGGGATAGGCGAAGCGGGGGGCGTATCAACGGACATTGGGGGCTTGCTTTCATCAACGGTCCCAAGACGACTCCGGGATTGGATGAAGCTTAAGGAAAAAGGGCTCTTAGAGCATTCCAGCCCAAATACCTAGGCGCCGGCGCCGTTAACGTGTGGGGGCCGGCGGGCCTCCCGTCGCCGGGAATTCACAACGCCATTCGATTTAGGGGTTTTATTTTAGGTTTTACTAATATAAGTAACAATTAAAATAAGGAGGAGTCGATGGACTACGGCAATGCTTTCGGAATCGAATTCCGCGAAACCAAAGAAATGACCCATGATGGCCGCCCGGCGCGTAGCGTATCAGGGGCGCGGAGTTACGACACAGACATCGAGGACCTTTGGGACGCTGTCACAAATCCAGACCGAATTCGTCGCTGGTTTCTTCCCGTCAGCGGCGACCTAAAACTCGGCGGACGGTATCAGCTTGAAGGCCATGCCGGGGGCAAAATTCTCGACTGCGATCCGCCGGCCCTACTGCGCGCAACATGGGAGTATGGGGACGATGTTAGTTGGATCACTGTTACCCTTAAAGACGACCCCAAGGGTGCGCGATTAACGTTGGAACATGTCATGCTTCAGGGCGACAAGGCCGATGAGCATTGGAAACAGTACGGGCCGGGCGCAACGGGCGTTGGTTGGGAGTTGGCGTTTCTTGCGCTTGATTACAGTCTCTCAAATGGAAACGCCGCGATCGACCCGGCGGAAAACACCGTTTGGTTAAGCTCTGCTGAGGGAAAGGCATTCATCAGGGCCTCCGCTGCAAAATGGGGCGAGGCTCATATCGCCGCCGGTGAGCAACCAGATGTAGCGAACGCGATGGCTGATCGCACCGCTCGTTTCTATACGGCTGAATGATGCATGCATTTGATGTCTTGGGCGACCCGGTTCGACGTCGCATTCTGGAGCTCATTTCTCGCGGAGAACTGTCCTCGGGCGAGATCGTCGATGCGATCCAAGAAGATTTCGCCATCAGTCAGTCAGCGGTCTCGCAGCATTTGAAGGTTTTGCGAGACAACGGTTTCGCCACAGTGACGATTGAGGGCGCGAAACGGCTTTATGCGCTTGAAACCAATGGCTTGGAAGAAATCGATTCTTGGCTCTCGCCCTTTCGACAATTCTGGACGCCTAAGTTCGAGGCGTTAGCGACCGAAGTTGCGCGGGGGAAGCGCCGCCGGTCTAAAGCCGTAAAAAGAAAGTGAACCTTGGGTTTTTCTTTGGTATCTTGGTTTGGGCGAGATTGATTTCAAAGGGGGTTTTGAATGTCGAATAAAAAGAAGATAGCCGATCCTGACGCGAGGCCCGACGCTGGGCCAAACAGCGCGACGCTGATTGGCGACGGAAATCAATCGCAGCTGACCAGACGAGAGGCGTCCATCATGACCCTTGCGGGCGGATTGACGTTTTCATTGTCAGCCTGCGCTCAATCACAATCGGCAGCGACAGATGAAATGGGAGAAAAAATGGAAAAGGTAACCGGGATCGGCGGGTTTTTCTTTCGGGCGGAAAATCCGGAAAAACTATCTGAGTGGTATAGAGACAATCTTGGCATTGACTTGGCGCCCCAAAAAACTGGCGGTGCGCCATGGATGCAAGAAGCCGGGTTCACCGTTTTCGATCCATTTGAGATTAAGAACGAAATGATCCCAGAGGGGAAAAGCTGGATGATCAATTTCCGGGTGAATGATTTATCGAAAATGGTCGCCCAGCTTCGCGAGAATGGAAATGACGTTTCAGATATCGCCGATTATCCCCATGGCCGGTTTGCGGAGCTGACCGATCCCGAGGGCAATGGCATTCAGCTATGGCAACCGGCTGCGTAGTGGATGCAGATTCTATGATCCGTTCTCAGATGGGCTAACCTCATGTCGCGACCAATCGTTTTCATTGATATCGCGGGGCCGGATGAAGCAGGTCTTCGGCGATTCTATTCAACCATTTTTGACTGGGGCTGTGAGGCGCCGGGGTCTTTCCAGCCAGGAAATAGTGAGACATTGGGTGCGAACATTCGTCAAGACCCGAATGAAACGGTGATCTATGTTGGCGTGCCCGATGTAACCGCGACCCTCCAGCAAATAGAAACTATTGGGGGGCGAATAGATGTCCCCCGGTTTGAGGTTCCTGGTGTCGCGGTGTTGGGCCTTTTCTTTGACCCTGCCGGGAACCGAATGGGCTTGGTGGAGATGAACGGCGATGAACCGAAAATCCCGTGAGGGGGCAAATTGCGTTTTGCTTGTTTCATTCTGAATTCAAGGTCTAAAAGTTGGTCCGCGCCATTGGGCGGCCATCTTGGATTTTTTGTCCGGCAAAACGCCATCCCGTTTCACCTCCAAAATGACGGTTTTTGGGTTCACTTCTCGTTCTCATTGTAACAGAACAAACATTCTGCCATGGTAAATTCATGCCCCGACCAAAGTCACATACACCACAAAATTTGGCTGCCGCTGCGATGGAGCAATTTTGGCGTTTTGGGTTTGAAGCCACATCGATGGATGATTTGGTGCGGGCGACGGGTGTTAGTCGCCATGGGGTTTATGGTGATTTTGGCTCAAAACACGGGCTCTATCTCGCTGCGTTTGATGCCTATCAGCGCGATGTCGTGACCCCGGCCTTTGCGCAAGTCGAAGCGCCCGATGCCGGCCTTGAGGCGATAAAGGCGTATTTCGAGCAGCAGATCCGACGCGCGGAGGAGGGTGGTTTACCCGGGCCCGGCTGTTTGGTCGCGAACGCGATGACCGAAAAAGCGCCCCATGACCCGGATGTACTGGAAAAAACGCGGGCCCATAATGAGCGCTTGCGCGCCGGGTTTTTCGACGCGTTGATCCGCGCCTCTAATCGAAAGATGAAACAACGAAAAGCAACCTGCGCGCAACTCAGCAATCTTCTGGTCGTTTTCGCGAGTGGATTATGGTCTGTATCAAGAACAATAGATAATGGCCGACATCTGCGTTTAATGGCGCGGTCGATGATCGCGATGGTGGAGGAGAAAATTTCCCAATGATAATGGCAAATCACGCGCTTTGGCGGGCCGGCTTTTTAAACTTCCTCTGGATCAATGTCTCGGAGATTTTTCGGTACTTTGGCTTTGTTATGCCAATGATGCGAGAGGCGATCCCCGAAAGATCGGGTGTCGCGCCAATGTCGTGGGGCATTTTCATGATGTGGGGAATTTGGGATCTAATCCTCATCTGTATCGTGACGGGTTCAGCTTGGTTGTTGCTAGCCGCAAAGGGCGTCACCTGGCGTAACGCCGTCATAGCCGGCGTTGGGCTGTGGTTGGGGATATTCGTCATCCTTTGGTTTGGTCTTTTCAATATGAATTTGGCCGATTGGCGCGTTTTAGCTGTCGCCTTGCCCTTAAGCCTTTTGGAGATGGTCATTGCTGCGTTGATCGTATTCTGGGTGATGCGCAAAAACCCTGGCGCCCTTTTTTCGCGATAACGCGCCTTATCCGAGCGGCCAAGCGCTTGATTTCCTATCTTGCACCGCTTGCCCACAATGGGAGAGGAAGGGTAGTTTCCTTCGAAGACTTCATTCAAAGGGGCTTGCGGAGGGGTGCAACCATGACAACGGTTACAGATAAAAACTCAAATGATGAAACTTGGGCGGCGCTTGATGATCGCGGCTTTTCCGATCGACCGCGTCCGCGCGCTGGCGTCGGGGAAGAGGAACTGCGGTTCATCCGTAATTTCCATGATGTTTTTCTCAGCATCGGCCTCACGATCTTCATCCTGGGGATTACATTTGTCTCAGTCCTTGTTTTAGGCGAAGTGCTGAATATAGCCGACATTAGCAATCCGAAAAGTTCCGGATGGATCGTCGTTGTCGTGATGGCGATTGACGCAGTGTTGATGTGGTTTTTAGCGGAATCTTTCGCGCGCCGCCGTCGGTTGTTTTTGCCGGCGATTGTGATCTTGTTGGGCTTCAGCGGGTTTGTGTTTTGGGGTCTCCTCGCCGGATATTTGACGTTGTTCGCGGGGCAGGATTTCTCCTTCGAAAACTTAGAAACCACCTTCATCCAGCTACGTTGGTTGCCGGCAATTCTATTTGGTGGGACGGGCGCAGCGATCTTTGCTTTTTATGCGCGGATGAAATTGCCGTTTGCGATGGGGCTTGGCTGCCTTACTCTCGTTACGGGGGTCGTCTATACGTATCTTACGTTCACTACTGACCCGAGTGTGGTGGACGGGCCGCCAATGCAATTTTTGACGAAACTGTCTTGGCTGCAATTGATCTCTGGGATCTTCTTATTTGTCCTTGGGCTTGTCTTTGATGCGCGCGACCCCATGCGGCGGACCCGATTTTCCGACAATGCGTTTTGGCTTCATTTCTTTGCGGCCCCGGCTATTCTTGGCGCGACCCTGTCGCTTGTCTCTGGTATTTCCAGCAACCCGTTAAGCTCATCTGTTTTCAGCTTAAACGCGGCATCGGCGGCGGTGACGTTGTTGGTTGTTATGCTGTTCGCCCTTGTCTCGCTCTTAATCAACCGTCGGGCGCTCCTTGTTTCCGGTCTTCTGTCCGCCGCTATTGCGATTGGGGTTCTCGTCAACGAAACGGGGCTATCCGGCGGCTGGACGGCGGCGGTGACGCTCCTCCTCCTTGGCGGGGCCATGGTGCTCCTGGGCGGCGGCTGGCATACGGTCCGGCGTTTCTTAGTTGGCGGATTGCCGAAAGACGGGCCGATCGCCCGCATTATCCCGCCGGAGCCGGAGCCTGGCGAAGACGATGACCAGGCGGCGCGCCAGGGTGATGAATAGGGTGACGAATAAGGGCGGGAACCGTTGGGCGGCGCCGATCGCGCCCAACACCGCCCGCTCGGCGGTCAACGCAAAATGACCTTGAAAGACGGGGCGAGGGTCGCTATACCCCGCCCCTCTTGTTTGGCGCGGTAGCTCAGTTGGTGAGAGCGCAGGATTCATAACCCTGAGGTCGGCAGTTCAAATCTGCCCCGCGCTACCAATATAAAATGTCGCGTAGCGCCCTGGAGAGACGGTTCCGAACAGAGCCGGTTCACCCGTTTCCACCGGTTTGATCCCAGTAAAATCAGCCGCATAGCACGGCGTTGATGCCTCGCAGTTCACGGCGTCATCTGGCCTAGCGATGTCGTTCAATCACAAACGCCGGCTGGCTGGTGGGCCTATTTATCTCTTGCGATAAACACCTGTTCGCCCTGGAGCCAGGTTTCGAGTACGCGTGTGTTTTGGAGCCCTTGGGTGTCGCCGTGGTCGGCTAGCGCGAATATATTCCGATCAATGATGATAAAATCAGCTTTCTTGCCCACGCGCAAAGCGCCGGTCTCATCATCATGGCGCAGGGCGCGGGCCGCGTTGATCGTGTAGGTGTCAATCATATCCTCAAGGGAGAGCATAGTTTCCGTGAGGCGATCGCTTTGGTTTGGTTCGTCTGCATGTGGCGGATATCGGTCCGATGCTCTCTCGAGGGCGTGTGCGATGGCAATAAACGGGTTTCTATCCGATGTTGCATGCCCGACCGCTAGCGTCGTCGCGGCATCTATTGCGGCCGCTGGGAAGAGTTGTGGAAGGCCCTGGGTTGACGAAGATTGTTCCAAGGTCGGCAGAAACGCCGAGATATGCGTTTCGTCATCAGATGGCGGGGCGAGGGCGGTGATCCCAAAAGCATTGAGCGCCGCGAGGCGTTGTGCGCCGTCAGGCGGTAAGAGCGTGATCCCGCCCAACAGCGCGTGTAGCCTTGGGGCATCGGGGTGCACGGCTTCAAAGGCGGTTAGAGCGCGTGCCGCGGCGCGATCGCCATGGGCGCGGAACAAAACGCCAAAATTGGCGGCTGTCGCGCGCGCCGCAAGGGATGAGGCGGTTTCCTCCGATGTCAGAAGGGCGCCGTTAGAAATGACACATTGCGCTGGATCATGGCCCGTGGCCCTGCGATAGGCTTGGCGGTCACGCTCGTTAAAATCAGTACGCCGAGCGGTACGGCAATCGTCCTTTTGGAGATCAACATATCCTCCGATGCTGAGCACCGGTATGGGGGCATCATTCTCGCCATCACTCGCGCCGTCAATGGGGGCTTCCGCCTCCGATGTCGCTTCGCTTTGTTCAGGGGCTTCGAGGCGGAAGATCGGTTGGCGAAAATTCTGGGTGATCGCGGCCGTTGGAAGGCGGGGCGCGCCCTCTGCGGGCATTGGATCCCCCCGCAATGGGCCGTCAAAGGCGAGGCTCAGTATATCCGCTTTGATCAGGCGTTCACCGGCGTATCGCACTCGGTTTCGGTTGGCGTCCAGCATTAGCCGATCAAAATCGATTTCACCGCTCTCGTTCGCATAGTCATCGGGGGCAAATTCATTGGCGAGGATCGCCCGGGCCAACAAGGCGTCATCCCGCAATAAAGCGTCATAAAGATCAAATTCTCGGCGGTCCTTGATGGTTTCCAGAAAAGTCGTAAAGCCCAAAGGGGCGAGCGTCGCGATTAGTTTCTGAGGCTCCCTGAGCCGAGCGTCCCATGTCGGGTCGAGCTTTTCCCCGGCGCCCATGGCGGCGAGGGCTTCGCGCGAGGTGATCATGCCAGTGGGCGCGCCCCGGCGATCAGTGGTGACGCCATTGGCGAGATCGGCGAACGCATCCTTCAGGCTGTCTTTTGAAAAGCCGACGACGTCGCCGTTCGAAGTTGTGGCGCGAGCAAGGGCGGGCGTATTCGCGGCGAAGACGTCCTTGGACGCATTAATAAGTAACACTGGCGTCTCCAGTGCGTTATTGCCGTCGGTTTCGTTGGTGTCTTGATTATCGGCCTGGCCTATGATGGCGGTGTTGACGCTCGCATCCAACGCCTCTTTCACCGTGCGAAAGGCGCCGCGCCCGGCGGGCGCGTCATCGCGCCAATTGATGGCGACGAGCCAGGTTCCGTCGTCCCTGGAAAGCGATGCATCGCAGTCCGCAATGGCGCTGCTTAACTCAGTGTAGGAAAGAGGGGCGCCATTGAGGTCGCAAACCTCTATGTCCATGGCCTCAACGGCGTGCATGCTAAGATCGTGAAAACCGGGTAATACCGCGCGATTCGCCAAGTCGATCACGCTCGTATCATCCCCTTTATAGGGGCCGGCGCCGAGACTGTCGCCGATATAGACGATTTTGCCGTCATCAATGGCGATCGCCTCGACGATTTCCTGCGCCCCGTTGGCAGTGTAAATCGGTCCGCCCTCCAGAACGAGGTCAGCCGGCTGGGCGCCATCTTGGCGTACACAGCCGTTCATTGCGGCGGTCACCGCTATGCCCAGCGGAATGATCGAGAGGATGGGCAATATCCGTGGCGGTTCTCGTTTCGTCATGTCGCTCGTTCGCCGTATGAGGTTGCTGACTGAAACCGGGTGAAATGGCGGCGGTGTCCGCCGCGCTCGCAAAATTTTACGCGTTACGCTAGTGACCATTCAGGCCGAATAAAATGGCAGGTATAGCCGTTCGGGTATTCGATAAGATAATCTTGGTGGAAATCTTCCGCCCGGTGGAAAGGACCAGCGGCGACGACCTGCGTTGCAACCTGACCGGGCCAACGATCCGATGCATCAATTTCAGCAATGATTTTTTCCGCTTCTTGTCTTTGCGCCTCGTCGAGGTAGAAAATCGCTGAGCGGTATTGGGACCCGACATCATTACCTTGGCGATCCACCGTCGTCGGATCGTGGATTTGGAAAAAGAATTCCAAAAGCGCCCGGTAGGACGTTGCGCTCGGATCATAAGCGATTTTGATGGATTCGGCGTGCCCCGTCGTTCCTTTTTTAACGTCATTATACGTCGGATTGTCAAGGGCGCCGCCTGTATACCCAACTTCGGTGTCAAGAACGCCGGGGCGTTTCCGGAAGAGGTCTTCCATCCCCCAAAAGCAGCCCCCGGCGAGGATCGCGGTTTCTTGCGTCATTATTAGGCTCCTAATTCGCGCCCGGCCAAAAAGCGTTCGGCTTCTAGCGCCGCCATGCATCCCATGCCAGCGGCGGTGACGGCTTGGCGATAAATATCATCGGTCACATCGCCGGCGGCGTAGACGCCTTCGATCGTCGTTGCCGTCGAATCCGGTTCGGTGACAATATATCCGTTATGTTTCATCGGTAATTTATCGGTAAATAAAGATGTCGCCGGTTGGTGGCCGATGGCGACAAAAACGCCGTCGACTTCAACGTTATGGGTTTCGCCCGTGTTGAAGTTCTTCAACCGCGCGCCGGTGACGCCCAAAGGTTCGGTGTCCCCCAAAATTTCGTCGACAACATGATCCCACACGATGTTCACGTTTTCTTTGGCGAATAACCGGTCCTGCAGAATTTTCTCTGCACGGAAACTGTCCCGGCGGTGCACGACAGTGACGGATTTCGCCAATCCAGACAGGTAGAGGGCCTCTTCAACCGCAGTATTGCCGCCGCCGACGACGATCACATCTTTATTGCGGTAAAAGAACCCGTCGCAGGTTGCGCAGGCGGAGACGCCGAAGCCTTGGAATTTTTCCTCCGACGGCAAGCCGAGCCATTTCGCTTGAGCGCCGGTGGCGATGATCAGCGCGTCCGTTTCATAAAGTTCACCGCCATCGCCTTTTAGGGTGAAGGGCTGCTTGGTGAGATCCACATCCGTAATAATATCGGCGACAAATTCAGCACCGACATGTTCGGCCTGTTTTTGCATTTGCTCCATCAGCCAGGGTCCTTGGATGACATCGGCAAAGCCGGGGTAATTTTCGACTTCCGTTGTGATCGTCATCTGGCCGCCCGGTTGGATGCCATGGACAACGACCGGTTTTAGGCCGGCGCGGGCAGTGTAAATGGCGGCGGTAAGGCCGGCGGCGCCGGACCCGATAATCAAAACGCGCGTTTTCATGACGCTCTCATTCTCTTTTTCGGTTGGTTGTAAAATGCTCGCGATGATATGGCTGTTACCGGCCATTCCGACAAGGGTGGAATTCCGGCGCGGGGCGCGCGTTCACGGGGCCTTGATAGCGCCTTGATCATGTAGGCCGTTTGGTCCTTTTTATGGGCGGCTGGCGGCCTTGTTTATCGCGCTTACGATGGGGTTGCGCAATTAGTAACATCAGTTACCTTTGGGCCATGTATCGAATTTTAGCGCATCTCATCAAGAAAGTTCTTCGTTGAAAACCCAACATCCAAATCCTGATACGCTATGCTGCGATATGATGCGCGCGGCGCTGCAAATAGATTCTGAGACCTATGATGACCCGTTCGACTGTCCTGATAGTCTCATCGCCTATAACGAGGGGCTTGATCGCTTCGCGCTGATTGTGCGTGACGGTGAGCGCAATGTTGTGCTGATCAATAATTGCCCTTGGTGCGGCGCCCGCCTGGGGGCGGCGCCGGCAGCGCCAGAGAAATAGGGGCCGTTCATGTTCGGTTCGATGATCCCGATTTTACGCAGCTTCGACGAGACCCTCGCGAAAGCGTTTTATCTCGAATTTCTGGAGTTTGAGCTTCTATTTGAACACCGTTTCGAACCAACGGCGCCGCTATATATGGGCGTCACGCGAGGGGCGTGTGTTATTCATCTGTCGGAGCATTACGGCGATGCAAGTCCTGGGGCGAGCCTGCGCATTGAGATGGTGGATGTTGACTCATTTTGCCGACATCTGAACGAGAAAAAAACAAACCATGCGCGCCCGGGCGTTGAGGAACAACCCTGGGGATATCGTGAAATGGCGATCAATGATCCTTTCGGAAATCGACTGATATTTTGCACGGAGTTGGACCGCGATCGCTGATCTATTCAGTGAACAGATGAGTGTCCTTCGCCAAAAAAAGAAAGAAACACAATGAAGCTCGCCTCTCTTAAATCTCACCGCGATGGCCGCCTTGTGGTGGTCTCCAATGATCTCACCCAATGCACCGATGCTTCGCGCGTCGCATCTACCTTGCAAGGGGCGCTTGATGATTGGGATCGCGTGGAGCCCGGCCTTCGCGAACTCGCCCATGGGGTCGAGGTTGGGTCTGTGCCATTGGAGCGCTTCCATGAGCGTGATTGCGCCTCGCCCCTGCCGCGTGCTTTTCAGTGGGCTGATGGGTCGGCCTATGTCAATCATGTGGAGTTGGTGCGCAAAGCCCGCGGCGCGGAAATGCCTGAGAGTTTCTGGACAAACCCCCTGATGTATCAAGGCGGCTCAGACAGCTTTTTGGGGCCGCGCGATGACATCCTCATGCCCCAAGATGAAGAGTTTGGCGTCGATATGGAGGGGGAGGTCGCCATTATCACAGGCGATGTGCCCATGGGCGTCACGCCCGCAGAAGCGCTGTCGCATATCCGCCTTTTGATGATCGTCAATGACGTATCCTTGCGCGGTCTCATCCCCGGCGAATTGGCTAAGGGCTTCGGTTTTTTTCAGTCGAAACCATCCTCAGCGTTCAGCCCCTGTGCGGTAACGCCCGACGCTCTGGGCGATGCGTGGCGGGACGGGAAATTGCATTTGCCTTTATTGGTCAGATTGAACGATAGCGAGTTTGGTCGGGCGGACGCCGGCGTCGACATGACGTTTGATTTTGGTCAATTGATCGCCCACGCCGCCAAAACCCGCCCGCTTTGCGCCGGCACGATCATCGGTTCCGGTACTGTATCGAACAAGTTAGAGGGCGGGCCCGGCAAGCCTGTCGCCGATGGCGGCGCCGGATATTCCTGCATCGCTGAAATTCGGATGATCGAAACAATCCGCGACGGCGCGCCGAAAACGCCCTTTATGCGTTTTGGCGACCGTGTGGAGATCGACATGTTAGATGCGGCGGGTAAATCGATCTTCGGGCGGATCGAGCAAACATTGAACAAGTACGAAAAATAGTATTCGCTATTTTTTAGAGTTTATCTGGATAGTGCCGTCGGGCAGACGCTCACGGGATGCGCGATAATTTCCGCTTTCGCGCCCCCAAAACTGTAAAGCTATTTTTGTAAATAGTTTACAAATTTACAATTTTTGCCGGTTATTTTTTACAACCCAACATTGTCGGCGTTGCGCACCCGCAGCATCGATGGTTTTTCTTAATACCAAGACAAAATTCCCCGCTCGGGGCGCATTTAATTCGGAACGACAGCCATGACCTTTCAAGAAGACTTCAATAGCATTGCCCAATTGATCAAAAGCCAAGACGGCTCGTGGGATGGGATCAGCCCTGAAGCAGCCGCGCGGATGCGCGCCCAGAACCGCTTCCGCACCGGCCTCGATATCGCCCGATACACCGCGAAAATCATGCGCGAGGATATGGCCGCCTATGACGCCGATCCTGCGAACTACACCCAATCCCTCGGCTGCTGGCACGGGTTTATCGGCCAGCAAAAAATGATCTCCATCAAAAAGCATTTCGGGGAAACCAAAGGTCGGTACCTCTACCTCTCCGGTTGGATGGTCGCGGCGCTTCGCTCTGATTTCGGCCCATTGCCTGATCAGTCCATGCACGAGAAAACCTCTGTCCCGGCGCTGATCGAAGAGCTTTATACGTTCCTACGCCAAGCTGATGCCCGCGAATTAGGCGGTCTCTTCCGTGAGATTGACGCCGCGCGCGATGCCGGCGATCAGGCGAAAGCGCAACAGCTGCAGGCAGAAGTCGACCAGCACAAGACCCATATTGTCCCGATCATCGCTGATATCGACGCTGGTTTCGGGAACGCAGAGGCGACCTATCTCCTGGCGAAGAAAATGATTGAGGCTGGCGCCTGCGCTCTCCAGATCGAGAACCAGGTTTCGGATGAAAAGCAGTGCGGCCACCAGGATGGCAAAGTCACCGTTCCCCACGAAGATTTCATCGCAAAGGTGCGTGCTTGCCGCTACGCCTTCCTTGAGCTTGGCGTTGAAGACGGGGTTATCGTAACACGGACGGATTCCCTTGGCGCTGGCTTGACCAAGCAGATCGCATTTTCAAAAGAGCCTGGCGATATTGGCGATCAATACAACGCCTTCCTCGATTGCGAGGAGGTAACGCCGGAAGAATTGTCGCCAAGCGATGTTGTCATTAAGCGCGACGGCAAACTGATGCGTCCGAAGCGTTTGCCGTCAAACCTTTTCCAGTTCCGTCAAGGCACCGGTGAAGACCGTTGTGTTCTCGACTGCATCACGTCGCTGCAAAACGGGGCGGACCTACTGTGGATCGAAACCGAAAAGCCTCATGTGGAGCAGATCGCCGGTATGGTGGACCGAATTCGCGAAGCGGTGCCGAATGCGAAGCTTGTCTACAATAACTCTCCATCGTTCAATTGGACGTTGAACTTCCGCCAGCAGGTTTTCGATGCCTGGGAGAAAGAAGGCAAAGACGTTTCGGCCTATGATCGCGACAAACTTATGAGCGTCGATTATGACGACAGCGAACTTGCCGCCGAAGCGGATGAAAAAATCCGCACCTTCCAGCGCGACGGATCAAAGCGCGCCGGGATCTTCCATCACCTCATCACGTTGCCGACCTACCATACAGCGGCGCTATCCACGGATAATCTCGCCAAGGAGTACTTCGGTGACGCGGCGATGCTCGGCTACGTCAAGAACGTTCAACGCGAGGAGATCCGTCAGGGCATCGCCTGCGTGAAGCACCAGAACATGGCGGGCTCCGATATCGGCGATGATCACAAAGAGTACTTCGCTGGCGATGCGGCCCTAAAAGCCGGCGGCAAAGACAACACCATGAACCAGTTTGCGATGGAAGACGTCGCTTAATTGAGCGTGGCTCGGGAACCGCTCGATCAATAAAAGGGCGGTTCCTTTTTTCCTTTCCGCGTTGTGCTTTCCTCGTTGGAACGCAGCGCGGTTTTTTTATGCAGGGGGTTTACCCCAAAATAAAAAAGGCGGCGCTGATGCGCCGCCTTTTTCGTTCGCAAAGAAGCTGTCGTTACGATGAGAAATACATCGCGAACTCGACCGGATGCGGCGTCGTGTTCAAGCGCTCTGTCTCTTCTTCTTTTAGCTCGATATAGGCGTCAATCTGATCATCGTTGAACACATTGCCTTTCTTGAGGAACTCGCGATCCTTATCCAGCGCATCAAGCGCTTCATCAAGGGAGGCGCAAACCGTTGGGATGTCCTGGAGTTCTTCTGCAGGCAGATCATAAAGATCCTTGTCCATCGGATCGCCCGGGTGGATTTTGTTTTCAATCCCATCGAGACCAGCCATCAGAAGGGCGGCGTAGGTGAGGTAAGGGTTACCAGCGGCGTCCGGGAAACGAGTTTCAAGGCGTTTTGCTTTCGGTGACGCAACCCATGGAATACGAATGGACGCGGAGCGGTTACGCGCGGAGTATGCGAGAAGCACCGGCGCCTCAAAGCCAGGGACGAGGCGCTTATAGGAGTTCGTTGAGGCGTTGGCGAATGCATTGATTGCCCGGGCGTGTTTGATGATCCCGCCGATGTAATAGAGGCAGGTTTCCGAGAGATCCGCATAGCGATCACCGGCGAACGCTGGTTTGCCGTCTTTCCAGATTGACTGGTGAACGTGCATGCCTGAGCCGTTATCGTTGTTGACGGGCTTCGGCATAAAGGTCGCTGATTTGCCGTAGGAGTGGGCGACCTGCTGCACGACGTATTTATACATCTGCATCTTGTCAGCCATGGAAACCAGGCGATCGAATTTCATACCCAACTCGTGCTGTGACGGCGCCACCTCGTGGTGGTGTTTTTCTGGCGCCATGCCGAGATCGCCCATGACAGCCAACATTTCGTTGCGCATATCTTGTTCGCTATCGACCGGCGGTACAGGGAAGTAACCGCCCTTTGGTCCCGGGCGGTGGCCTAGATTGCCTTCTTCATAGGCGGTGCCAGAGTTGTACGGACCTTCTTTGGAATCGATCGAAAAGCCTGTGTTGTGCTGTTCTACCGCGAAGCGGACATCGTCGAATACAAAAAACTCAGCTTCCGGACCAAAATAGGCAATGTCTCCGATCCCGCTGGACTGTAAATAAGCTTCCGCTGCTTTCGCCGTTGTCCGTGGGTCGCGACTGTAGGGCTGCCCCGTCGCTGGCTCGAGAATGTCGCAGAAAATCGCCAAGGTCGGCTGCGCGAAAAACGGATCGAGAAACGCCGTCTCCGTCTCTGGCATCAAAATCATGTCGGATTCGTTGATGGCTTTCCAACCGGCGATAGAAGACCCGTCGAACATGGAGCCCTCTTCAAAAAAGGCTTCGTCGATCATGCTTTTGTCGAACGTGACGTGCTGCCATTTGCCTCGTGGATCAGTGAACCTGAGATCAACGAACCGAACGTCTTTCTCTTTCATCATTTTCAAAACAGCGTTTGCTGACATTTTCTAACTCCAAAATGCGCCCTTGGGATTTCGGGCTTCTTTATTAAAGGGGCTTATCGGCTAAGCGCCCATTCATGTGCGCGAGCGTCACCGAGGTTTGCTCAACGTTTGAACACTACCGGCACTATGACCGCAAATATTGCGCTGCACAACTCAAATGGGCTGGAGGCGCCAAAATAGCGCTGTGAACGACCCTTGCTGCTGGGTTTAATCGACTGATATTGGAGGAAAATGCCACATCGTGCTGCTGGTGCGAATGAGACGAATTGACTGGGAGCCGTTGTCAGACGGCCTCTTCGCCGCGTTCGCCGGTTCTGATTCTGATCGCGTCATCGACGGGGGTGACGAAAATCTTACCGTCGCCGATTCTTCCGGAATGGGCCGCGTTGGCGATGGCGGTGACGGCCGCATCAACCTGCCCGTCGGGAAGCACCAGTTCTATTTTCACCTTAGGCAAAAAATCCACCACATACTCGGCGCCGCGATAGAGCTCAGTGTGGCCTTTTTGGCGGCCAAACCCCCGCGCATCGATGGCGGTCATGCCGAGAAGACCAATCTCTTGCAGGGCTTCCTTGACGTCGTCGAGTTTGAACGGCTTGATGATGGCTTCAATCTTTTTCATATCGATATCTTTGCAGGTCCCTGTCAGCCCAGTGTCGATCGGGTAAGCCACCATCAATCGTAGCCCTAAGGAGTGTCAACTGGCGCCTCCATTCCTTATTTTAACCCGCGAGCAAACCCGCGCCGCTGAACAGGCCGCGATCGATGAAGGGTTGGCTTCGGCCGCCTTGATGGAAGCCGCCGGTTCTTCTGTCGCCGATGTCGTTCTGAAGAAGGTGGGGGTCACCGCCGGGTCATCGGCGGGTGATTTATCGGCGTTTCAAGAACGCCCGGTCGTGGTGTTTTGCGGCCCCGGCGCCAATGGCGGGGACGGGTTCGTTGTCGCGCGCAAATTGAAAACCGCAGGCGTCGGCGTGCGAGTCGGGCTGTTAGGCTACCGCGCGGCGCTGACGGGCGACGCCGCCATGATGGCTGATCTCTATGAGGGCGAGGTTGAGCGGTTAGATCAGCTTGCGCCGGAAGCCCTTGGCGCCTTTTGTCAGAATGGGTCGGTTTTTATCGATGCGTTGTTTGGCGCGGGGCTTTCGCGGCCGCTGGAAGGGGCCGCGAAAACGATCGTCGAGATCATGAACGCCGCGCCCCAGCCGACCATTGCCGTTGATTTACCCTCAGGCATCGCGGTGAACACCGGCGCCGTTTTGGGCGTCGGCGTGCAAGCCGCGGCGACGGTGACGTTCATTGCCCGAAAGCCGGCGCATCTCCTCTATCCGGGGCGGGCATTTTGCGGTGAGATTCATGTTGCTGAAATCGGCGTTGAAGATCGACATTTAAACACTGCGCTCAGCGGCGACCCAGGGACGGGGGCGATGACGGCGACAAAACCCATGGTCGAGAACGGCCCGGCGATCTGGGGCGCCCGATTCCCGCGTCCTCGTTTTGACTCACATAAATACGCGAGAGGCGGCGCGTTGATTGTCTCTGGCCCCGCTTACCGAACCGGGGCCGCGCGCCTGGCGGCGCGCGGCGCGCTGCGGGTCGGGGCGGGGGCCGTGACATTGGCTTGTGATCACGGCGCAGCGCCCGAGATCGCGGCCAATATAACGGCAATCATGATGCGCCTTTGCGAAAACGCCGCCGCACTATCAACCCTTTTGAACGATCCGCGCTATCGGGTCTGCGTTATTGGTCCGGGCGCTGGCGTTGAGGGGAATAGCGCTGAGGCGACACGCGCAAAAACACTTGCGGCCCTTGCGAGCGAGACGGCTTGCGTTCTTGACGCCGATGCACTCACCAGTTTTGAAGCGATGCCGGACACGCTGTTCGCCGCGATTAGACCGAGCGATGTTTTGACCCCCCATGCCGGTGAGTTTCAGCGTCTGTTCGGTGATGCAATCAAAAATGCCGTTTCTAAACCTGATGCTGTGTTGATGGCTGCGAGGGCGGCTGGCGGCGTCGTTTTGTTGAAGGGCGCTGATACCGTGATCGCCGCGCCCGACGGGCGGATCGCCATTAACACCAATGCGCCATCGGATTTGGCGACGGCGGGGGCGGGCGATGTCTTGGCCGGATTTATCGGCGGACTTCTGGCGCAAGGCGCGCCGGCCTTCGAAGCAGCGTGCGCGGGGGTATGGCTCCACGGCGCCTGTGGACAGGCCGCCGGGCCAGGGGTCATCGCCGATGATCTGCCGGAAATGCTCCCGCAAGTCCTCCGCCGATTGTTAACGCCGCACCAGGGCCGCGCGAACGAAACCGAGACAGCAGAAAAAGAAACGCCGCAGACGTGAGCGACCTATTGATCAGGCCTGCAGCGCTTGAAGACGCGGAACGAATGAACGCTCTCTATAACCCGTTCATCCGCGACACCGCCGCCACCTTTGAACGCGACCCGATGAGCAGGGCGGATAGGGAGGCTTGGCTGCGCGAGCGAAGCGCCAATCCCCGCTGGCCGGTTTTTGTGGCTGAAGAGGGTGAGGCGCTTCTCGGGTTCGCCGGCGCCAGCGCGTTTGACCCTCGGGGCGCCTATGAGACCTCAGTGAAAGTATCCGTTTTCATCCGCCCGAAGGCGGGTGGGAGAGGTGTTGGCAAGGCCCTTTATACAGCGCTTTTTGATTATTTGGCGACGCAGGATGTCCACCGCGCCTATGCGCTAATCGTGGCGCCAAATCCGGCCTCGGTGCGTCTCCATGAGGCGTTTGGGTTCACCTATATTTCCACGTTGAACGAGGTTGGGCGCAAGTTCGGGCGCTTTCATGATGTCATGTGGTACGAAAAGCGCTTCTAACCCGCTCGACAGAGGCGGACTGATTGTTATAGAAGCGCGCCTTCGAAGGGTTGCTTTCGCCGTTCGGCTGGTTTTAAGACCCGGCGTCGCGGTGGGGGTGATCATCTTTTTGCGGATGTGGCGGAATTGGTAGACGCACCAGATTTAGGTTCTGGCGCCGAGAGGCGTGGAGGTTCAAGTCCTCTCATCCGCACCACTTGGTTTGATTAAGATAGAGACTGGAAAGTTTGGCTGTCATGGAAGTCACAGAAAAAAGCGCCGAAGGGCTTGATCGCCGGTTCACCGTGAAGGTGTCCGCCGCCGAACTTGATGAGAAGCTCATCAAGCGCTTGGAAGGCATGAAAGGTCAAATCCACCTGAAAGGTTTCCGCAAAGGTAAAGCGCCGATCCCGTATCTGAAAAAGATGTACGGTAAAGGCGTGATGAGCGAGATCGTCCAGGAAGTGGTGAGCGAAACAGCGACGAAAGCGTTCACTGATCGCGATATGCAGCCCGCCATGGCGCCCAGCCCGCAGTTTCACGGCGATATGGAAAAGGTCATGACCGGCGAGGCTGACCTTGAATACGATGTGCACGCCGAAATTCTGCCAGAGATTGAGCCAATGGATGTCTCGACCTTGTCGCTGACACGCCCGGTTGCGGAAGTCCCCCAGGAAGATATCGATGAGGCGCTGAAAAACCTCGCTGACCAAAACAAACAATATGACGCCAAGGGCGAGGGGGAAGCCGCCGCCGATGGCGATATGGTTACCATCGATTTTGTCGGCCGCATTGACGGCGAAGAATTCGACGGCGGCCGCGGCGACGGTCACGACTTAGTGTTGGGCTCCGATACTTTTATCCCAGGTTTTGAAGACCAGCTTATCGGCGTCAAAGCGGATGAAGACCGCGATGTAACCGTCAATTTTCCAGAAGAGTACGGCGCTGACAACCTCGCGGGCAAGGAAGCGGTGTTCTCCGTGCACGTTAGCGAAGTGAAAGCCGCCCAAGCGGTGGAGATAAATGATGCACTCGCAGAACGCATGGGGTTAGAGAGCATTGATCAGCTTAAAGAACGCATCACCGAGCGATTAAGCGAAAGCTTCACGCAACAGTCCCGCATGCACGTAAAGCGGGCGCTGCTGGATAAACTCGATACGAGCCACGATTTTGAGTTGCCTCAAAGTATGGTCAACGCTGAATTTGAGCAGATTTGGCGCCAGGTTGAGGGCGCGGAACGTGATGAGGATGATAAGGACAAATCCGAAGACGAGTTGAAAGCCGATTACAGAAAGATTGCAGAGCGTCGTGTCCGGCTAGGGCTCGTGCTGGCGGAAATCGGTAAGCGTGCTGAGGTTCAAGTGCCGGCGGAAGAGTTCCAGCAAGCTGTCCAGTCACAGGCCATGCGCGAAGCGCAGATGATGCAGATGCAGGGCCAGGATGTGACGCCCCAGCAAGTCCTTGAGTTTTACCGCTCTAACCCTGATGCGCTTGCGCAGATCCGTGCGCCGCTGTTCGAGGAACAGGTGGTTGACCATGTGCTCGAGCAGGCGACGGTGACGGATAAAACGGTCTCAAAAGACGAATTGATGGCCGATCCAGAAGGCGATGACGCCGTTGCATAACGCCTAACGGCTGATAACGTATTCTACGAAGGCGCGCGATGGGCAATCTGATCGCACGCGAATTGCGACAATTGCCTTGTTAACCCTATTTGGTTTGATGGAATTGAGCGGCGCATTGAACGAGACGCTTCGATTTCCCAAGTCTGGCGGCGATGAAGGCCGGATCTAGCGCTATAACGCCGGATCATGTTGTTTTAAGAAAAATGTTTGCTTCATTAACAAGAAGCGCCCTTGCCTTTGGGAAAGAATAACCCTCGCTTAAGCGACCTTGGGCTAATGTCCTTTCCAAACGGGTGCTCTTTTTGTTGTCATTGACGGGATGACCGTCTTGGAAAGCAGATAGCGTATCCCAATTTAAAGTAGCTCCCGGTCGCTCACGAATGCCGAGGGCATTATAAGAACAAACGAGGCGCTGGATCGCGCGCAGATGGCATCAGGCGGATTTCGCGCCCGAAAAGAAGAGAACCGATGAAAGACCCACAAGATATTTTTATGAACACCCTCGTGCCGATGGTCGTTGAGCAATCCAGCCGCGGCGAACGAGCTTTTGATATCTACTCTCGGCTTTTAAAAGAGCGGATTATTTTCCTGTCGGGCCCCGTCCATGATCAGGTATCGACACTCATTGTCGCGCAGCTCCTTTATCTTGAAGCTGAGAACCCGAAAAAAGAAATCTCTTTTTACATTAATTCCCCAGGCGGGTCGGTTTCTGCAGGGCTCGCCATGTACGATACGATGAAATTCATCCGCCCGGCTGTCTCAACGATGGTGACAGGCATGGCGGCGTCCATGGGCTCCCTACTTCTGACGGCCGGGGAAAAAGGCATGCGCTATTCCCTGCCAAACTCCCGCATTATGGTGCACCAGCCTTCAGGCGGGTTCCAAGGCCAGGCCTCTGATATCGAGCGCCACGCCCAGGATATTATCAAGATTAAACGCCGCCTCAACGAAATCTACGTGGAGCACACCGGGCAACCTTATGATATTATTGAGAAAACCCTTGATCGCGACCACTTTATGTCGCCGGAAGAGGGCGTTGAATTCGGTCTGATCGACGAGGTGATCACGGAGCGCGGGGCCCCAGCGGAAGAATAAAAGGCATAATCGCTCCTGACCCGCATTTGTCGACCGACATTTGGTGACGGTAACGTGATAAGAAAATTACGCCTGTTTGGCGAAAGTATGGGTAAGCTTGATCACGTGGCAGCGAATATGGTCCTATATAACAAAATGGATGTTTTTAAGATGGGACAACTTTAGCGATAATGTCCTTGGCTTAAAACATGCAGCGGCTTTGAAATGGCTTAGAAGGTTGCCCAAGATGGGCGCCGAAAAAGGAAAACGACCCCACTTAAAGGTGGGGCTTTGTGGGACCCCTCTTGAAACGCGTAGCGGGACGATGGGGTCGAGGAAACATGATTGGCGGCAAACCGCTAGGTAAGACGGCGTATACCCGTCAGGCAGGAGTGCGATAGTGAGCAAAGTTGGTGGAAAAAGCGGCGGCTCTGGCGGCAGCGGCGGCGACGGTAAAAACACTCTTTACTGTTCTTTCTGTGGAAAGAGCCAGCATGAAGTGCGCAAGCTCATCGCTGGTCCGACTGTCTTTATCTGTGATGAATGCGTCGAGTTGTGCATGGACATCATTCGGGAGGAATCTAAATCCTCTCTTGTGAAGGCAGGCGATGGCGTGCCGAGCCCGCGCCAAATTCAAAAAGTTCTTGATGATTACGTCATTGGCCAGGGCCAGGCGAAACGCGTCCTCGCTGTAGCGGTCCACAATCACTACAAGCGACTAAACCATGCGACGAAGAACAATGACGTCGAGCTTGCGAAGTCAAATATTCTTCTCGTCGGGCCGACGGGGTCTGGTAAGACGTTGTTAGCGCAAACGCTGGCGCGCATTCTTGATGTGCCCTTCACCATGGCTGATGCCACGACCCTGACGGAAGCGGGATATGTTGGTGAGGATGTTGAGAATATTATTCTGAAGCTTCTTCAGTCAGCTGATTATAACGTCGAGCGCGCGCAACGCGGCATCGTCTACATCGACGAGGTCGATAAAATTAGCCGTAAATCCGATAACCCATCGATCACGCGTGATGTTTCCGGTGAGGGCGTTCAGCAGGCCTTGTTGAAGATTATGGAAGGGACCGTTGCATCGGTGCCCCCGCAGGGTGGACGCAAACATCCGCAGCAAGAATTTTTGCAGGTCGACACGACGAACATTTTGTTCATCGTGGGCGGCGCCTTCGCGGGGCTTGAAAAAGTCATCTCCGCGCGCGGAGAGGGGACTTCCATCGGGTTTGGCGCTGATATCAAATCAGCGGACGATCGGCGCGTCGGCGATATCCTCGCGGAAGTTGAGCCGGAAGATCTGCTAAAATTCGGCCTTATTCCCGAATTTGTCGGACGCCTGCCGGTGATCGCCACATTGGAAGATCTCGACGAGGAAGCCCTCATTCAGATCCTGACCTCCCCAAAGAATGCGCTCGTCAAACAGTATCAGCGACTCTTTGAGATGGAAGACGTAAAGCTTACGTTCACCGATGATGCAAAAGCGGCGATTGCCAAAAAGGCAATCGCGCGCAAAACCGGCGCTCGCGGATTGCGGTCCATCATGGAGGGCATTTTGCTCGATTCCATGTTCGACCTGCCTGCAATGGAAGGCGTTGCGGAAGTGGTCGTGAATGCGGAAGTCGTGGAGGGGAACGCCCAACCATTGCTCATTTACGAAGAGCGCAATGGCAAAGGGGCGGCCGAAGCGGACGCCAGCGCATAACCCCTCTTCGCATGGGGCTGTATTCAGCGCTTGAACATTGATTTTAAACTAAAAACGGGCCGTTTCGACGGCCCGTTTTTTTATTTTTAAACAGCAATCTAGCGAAATTCCCCTGGACGTGACTGAGCGTTTGGGTTGAAACCAACCCTAGGAGCGCCACATTGGTGGGACTGATCGCCATGATGGATCGGCACTTTGCGCTATTTTGTCTAACCGCCGCTTTCGAAAGGGCGGGCGTCGCCTGGGCGATTTTCCGGCTAACAGCGCTGATGCGAATCCTGGGACAGTGAACATGGCGGGGCGTTATGTGAGCCCGCCGAATGAAAGGTTATATTGATGTCAGATACCGCTATTTTCGCTGTATTGCCGCTTCGCGATATTGTCGTTTTTCCCAATATGGTCGTGCCTCTTTTTGTCGGGCGAGAGAAATCCGTCCAAGCGCTTGAGCATGTGATGGAGAACGACAAGAAGATATTTCTCGTCGCGCAAAAAGACGCCAACGACAATGACCCGGCAGAAGAAGACATTTATGAGATTGGGGTAATCGCCTCTGTTCTCCAACTGCTGAAACTGCCCGATGGCACCGTTAAGGTTCTTGTCGAAGGGGAGGGGCGCGCCCGCATTAAAAAATTCACGCGTACGGAAGGCTTTTTTGAAGCCGAGGTCGAAGCGCCGGAAGAAGAGATTGCTGACGCTGCTGAGATTGAAGCCATGCTACGCTCTGTGGTGAACCAATTTGATACCTATGCAAAATTAAACAAACGCGTGCCGCCGGAAGTCATCGTTTCCATTAATCAGATCGACGATCCGTCGCATCTCGCCGACACGGTCGCGTCCCATCTCAATATCAAGATTTCAGACAAGCAAGAGCTTTTGGAAATTTTCAGCGTATCGACCCGGTTGGAACGCGTGCTCGCGCTCATGGAGGGCGAGATGAGTGTTCTCCAGGTGGAGAAAAAAATACGCAATCGCGTAAAGCGCCAGATGGAGAAGACTCAGCGCGAATACTATTTAAACGAACAAATGAAGGCGATCCAGAAAGAGCTGGGCGAGGCCGATGATGGTCGCGATGAAGTCGCTGAAATCGAAGAGCGCATTGCAAAAACCAAACTGTCGAAAGAAGCCAAAACCAAGGCGGAAGCGGAGGTGAAAAAACTCCGTCAAATGTCGCCAATGTCAGCGGAATCGACGGTGGTGCGCAATTACCTCGATTGGCTTTTGTCGATTCCTTGGGGCGTTAAGTCCAAGGTCAAAACCGATCTCGCAAAAGCCGAAAATGTTTTGGATGCTGATCACTACGGCCTGGAGAAGGTCAAGGAGCGCATTCTGGAGTATTTAGCGGTGCAAAAACGCACCTCGAAAATCAAAGGGCCTATCCTCTGCCTTGTTGGCCCTCCAGGCGTTGGCAAGACCTCTCTTGGGAAGTCCATTGCGGCGGCGACGGGGCGCGAGTTTGTGCGCGTCTCCCTCGGCGGGGTCCGCGATGAAGCGGAGATTCGCGGCCACCGGCGGACATATATAGGCTCAATGCCGGGTAAAATCATTCAATCCATGAAGAAGTCCAAAAAGTCAAACCCACTATTCTTGCTGGATGAGATAGACAAGATGGGCCAAGACTTTCGCGGCGATCCGTCTTCGGCATTGTTAGAAGTGCTGGATCCGGAGCAAAATTCGACATTCGCAGATCATTATCTGGAAGTCGATTATGACTTGTCGGATGTGATGTTCGTCACCACAGCGAACAGCCTCAACATGCCCCAACCGTTGCTAGACCGGATGGAAATTATCCGAATCCCTGGCTATACGGAGGATGAAAAACGTGAAATTGCGCGCAGGCATCTTTTGCCTAAGCAACAAAAAGATCATGCCCTCTCTGATGAAGAATGGAACGTCACCGATGAAGGGTTGATGAGCGTTATTCGTCAGTATACCCGCGAAGCAGGGGTCCGCAATTTAGAGCGTGAGATTTCTCGTTTGGCGCGCAAGGCTGTGCGTGAAATCGAGACGACTGACGAGACTGCAGTGAACGTCACCGAAAAAAATGTTGACGATTACCTCGGTGTGCCGAAATTCCGCCATGGTGAGATTGATGGTGAGGATCAAGTTGGCGTCGTTACCGGGCTTGCCTGGACCTCCGTCGGCGGAGATATCCTGACCATTGAGGCGGTAAAAATGCCAGGTAAAGGGCGCATGACCCCGACGGGCAATCTGAAAGATGTCATGAAGGAATCTGTATCTGCTGCGTCGTCCTATGTGCGTAGCCGCGCCATTCAATTCGGCATAGAGCCGCCGATTTTTGAAAAAACCGATATCCATGTGCACGTGCCCGAAGGGGCGACGCCAAAGGATGGCCCATCGGCTGGCGTCGCTATGGCGACAGCGATGGTCTCTGTTTTAACAGGCGTCAAAGTCCATAAGGATATCGCCATGACGGGCGAAATTTCACTCCGCGGTAGAGTATTGGCGATCGGTGGTCTGAAAGAAAAACTGCTCGCCGCTTTGCGCGCCGGCATCAAGACGGTTCTGATCCCGGAGGAAAATGAAAAAGATCTGGCTGATGTGCCCGATAACGTCAAAGAAGGCCTAACGATCATCCCTGTGCAGACGGTGGATGAAGTTTTGGCCCATGCGTTGATGAAACCCTTAAAGCCTATCGAATGGACTGAACCTGTCGACACGCCTAACCGAGACGACAGTGACGGGCCGGACGAGACCGTGGTGACGCACTAGGTCATGGGGTCGTTGACGGCTGATCGTCAACGACCCATAAGCGTTCGCGATAGGTCTACTGTGCAAAAATGCGTAGCAACCCCGTGGAAAGCGTAATGACGGCTGAGAGAATTGGTGATGTTGCTGCAGGCGATAAGGGGCTCAGCGCTGCCGTTGACGGCGATAACGTCCAACGTACGGCGCCCGAAGACTGCCGGGTGATGTCGGAAATCAGGGCTGAAATTGATCGCCTGGACCGGGCTTTAGTCGCGCTTATCGCGGAGCGGACGCAATTTATTGCAGCCGCAGCAAGGGTCAAAACAGCGGAGAATGATGTACGCGTCGAATGGCGTATAGAGGATGTTGTCGCCAAAGTTTTGAAAACAGCGGAGGCCGAAAACCTCCCTGCGCGAATCGCTGAACCCGTTTGGCGTGAATTAATTGAACAATCTATCGCCTTTGAAGCGGATGAGTGGCGACGAATCAGAAATCGTTAATTTTAAATTATACTTTAAAAACAGATATTTAAGTAGAATTTCGGTCATTTATCCGCATTCTGTGCGTTTCGACCCTTGAGACGAAGGCCCGGCACAGGCGATAATAAGCCCATATTTTAAAGGGTTCCGAAGGACCAGCCTGTGGAAAGGAAAAGGCATGAATAAGAATGAGTTTGTTGATCGCGTTGCGGATATGGCGGGCATGAGCAAGACGGACGCCGCCCGCGCTGTCGACGCGGTTTTCGACGCGATCACAGAAGCCCTCAAGAATGGCGATGATGTTCGGATCGTTGGCTTTGGCGCATTCTCGGCGGCAAAGCGTGCAGCGCGCGAGGGGCGTAATCCGCGCACCCGTGAGACAATTATGATCCCGGCTTCTATCCAACCGAAGTTCACGGCTGGCAAGGGCCTGAAAGAAGCCCTTAACTAAGTCAATTAACCCCATAAAAATCGAGCGTGTAGAGTGATCAGCTATTGCTCTTCTCACGCTCGTTTTTTATGTAAGGTCCCTCATCTATCTCACTGAGGCCGGTACAAGGCTCAGGAGCGATCGGGCGGTTAGCTCAGCTGGAAGAGCGGCTGGTTTACACCCAGTAGGTCGGCGGTTCGAACCCGTCACCGCCCACCACTCGTTTCCATAGATTTCGCGACTTATTCAAGCCAAGGGCAAAAGGCTCAGTTCCTGGGTCGTCGAGGCGCGTCATTTTCCGACTTGGTTGATTATAGGTCTCTGTATGCGGATAAAATGGCCAAACTGGGAAGATGTCTTCGCTTGATATTCCTGAGGACTTATTCAAAGCGACTTGTTTCCGAAATTATCTGCGGACCCAATGGATTGATTCAACGCTTGATCCCGAACTGCCAAATTCACACCTCAATTCAATTGGGACAATGGCTCTCCGGTATGTATGAAGTGAATAATTGCCTTTGTGGCTTGGTAGCTGCCAACAAGATACTCACAACATACTTCTGTGTGGTGATTTCCGTATAGGCAATAGTCGATCCCACCATACACGGCAGGCCCCTTGGTGACTAGATGCAGCCCGTCAGCCTCCTGAATGTGTTGGAGGAAAATACCTTTCGGGGAGCCAATACCAACATCCAGGGTCTCGCCTCCATAGAATTCAATCTCAAAAACAAGGGGCCCCGAGTTTTCATGCAGGGTTAGAAGTATTCGAACAAAGTTTTCTGCGGCATCGATATCTTTGAATTGATATGTAAGCGACTCTTCCACGCGAATTTTGGTGCTGAGCATGCTAATTATTTTCGATCAGGGTACAGGGCAAGTAGACCAATCGAATTGACCCGCAAATCGCTTGAATTTTTCTATAGTAATTGTGGCGAGAACGGGCTGAACGCGGTGACGGAAATGGCCTGGCTATTTGGAATATCGACGAGAGAACCGGCTAACAAAATTTCCAACACTTTTTGATTTTAGTCTCCAACACTTTTTTCTCGCTGATGTATTCCCCAGCTTAATGTGTTGATTTTTCTTTGGAAATTGGCTCCCCGAACTGGACTCGAACCAGTGACCCGCTGATTAACAGTCAGCTGCTCTACCAACTGAGCTATCGGGGAATAACCTTAAGAGGGGCGGATATAGCAAAGGCTTTCTAGTGAATCCACCACCTTGATGACTTTTTTTGCCCGAAAATGAGTGACCCCGTCCTTGGGGGAAAGACGGGGTCGGTACTCACTATCGTGGGTGGTGGGGTACCCTCTTTTCAGAGGATGGAGGAACGATGATCTGAACTTATTAACAAATGGTTAACGCGTTTTGCGTGTCATGCTTCAGAAGCGGTTTAGCGCGGCGGCGCGATATCGATTTACTCGGCGGGAAATAGTTTTTGGCCCGATCCGTCCCGTTGGCGGTCCTGTGCATCGTTATCACCGTCCTCGTAGCCGTGTTCGGCCGAGGCGCCTTGGCCTAGGCGGGGCTGCTTCTCGCCCGTCCAAGCCCATTTGTAAAAGCGACCGATATCGGCGCCCACAGCGTACATGCAAGGCACGAATATGAGGGTGACGAAGGTGGCGAAGAAAACGCCGAAGCCTAGGGCGACAATGGTCGGTTTAAGGAATTGAGCGTCCGTGGAGCGTTCGAACATGATCGGGAGGAGGCCGACGAAGGTTGTCACTGACGTCAGAATAATGGGTCGGAAACGGCCCACGCCTGAGCGTACCAACGCCTCTACGGCGCCGGCGCCTTCTCTGCGATAGCGATTGACCGCATCAATCAGAACGAGATTGTCATTGATCACAACACCCGCTGCTGCGCAGATGCCAAAGTACGAGAAAAGGGCAAAGTTGAGATTGAAAATAAAATGCCCAAACGACGCTCCCATAAAGCCGAAGGGAATGGCCGACATGATCAATAAGGGCTGCCAGTAAGAATTAAATCCAATCGCCAACAAAACGTACATTGCAAAAAGCGCGACGATCAAAAGACTTCCAAGGTTAGCGAGAACCGCCGCTTCTTCTTCCGATGCTCCGCGCCGGACGAGGGAGGCGTCTGGATGGCGCTCCTGCCAAACTGGCACGAATTCCTCATTATACTTTTCCATTATCGCCGAACGTTCGGCGCTCTCGCCCAATTCTGCGGTGACGCGTGATGAGCGTTGGCGATCGCGACGGTCAATACGTTTAAAGCTCGGTGCGAAGTTTGCGTCTGCAACCGCACTGAGGGGCACTTCGCGACCGTCAGCCGTTCGAATTCGCATCGTCTCGACGGTCGTTAGCGATTCCCGTGCTGACTTTGGGAAACGAACCATAACGCGAACATCTTGGCCATTGCGCGGCAGGCGTTGGACCTCTTCACCAAAGAAGGCTTGGCGGACCTGTCGAGATACCTCTGCGAGGGTAAGGCCGAAACGTTCAGCGCCTGGTTTCAACTCAATCTGCAGTTCAGGGGTGGCGGATTGCAGAGAGTTTCTGACGTCATACACTCCCGGCAAGGTCCGTAGATAGTCTTGCAGGTCGATTGTCGCTAGTCGCAATTCCTCTAACTCATCGGCCTGAACGCCAAACGCCAGATCAGGTCCGCTTTCGTTTTGCGTAAAGCCGATCGTAATTTCTTCTGCGTCAGGAATGTCACCGAGTTCGTCTCGCAACATTTTTGCGATATCTTCAGTTGACTGATCGCGGTTTTTGGCGCCAGTGATAGTTACATACGATTGTACATCGCCTTCATCCGCCGCAATGTAGATCGATTTCACAAATGGTTCGTTGTCTTTTGCGTCGCCGAGGCGGGACTTTAGGCGATTGGCAGCTTCGTCAACGGCGTCGTAAATTTCGGTTGTCCGGGAAAAGGACGATCCTTCCGGTAGGCGAACATTAATCGAGATAAATGTTCCCTGGATTTCGGGCATAAAGCTGAACGATATCCAGCCCTGTACAAGCAAAGCGCTTGCCATCATGAAGGCGACAATAAACCCAGCGACGGTGAAGTATCTAATTTTTAGCGCGGTACGGATGATTGGTTGATAGACGGTTTCCCCAAATTCGACGATACCTTCCGAGAAGCCGCGTTGCAGTTTGTAGTAAAGACTCTTTTTGTTTTGCGGTTTCATATGCGCAAGGTGCGCCGGTAAGATACAGAACGCTTCGATCAGAGAAAAAGTCAACGCAAAGATAATTGTCAAACTAATTTGACGGGTGAATTGCGCGGCGTTGCCGTCGATAAACATCCAGGGGGCAAAAGCAATCATTGTCGTTAAAACGGCAAATATAACTGGTTTTGCAACGAGCTGCGCTCCTACGACCGCCGCCTCCAGTCCGGGTTTTCCTTGCTCCACCTGGTTATGGATATTTTCTCCAACAATAATCGCGTCATCAACGACAATGCCAATGACGAGCAGGAAACCGAAGATTGAGAAGAAGTTCAAGGAGACGCCATTGGCCGGCATAAGAACAAAGGCGCCGACAAAAGAGACAGTGATGCCGACGGCGACCCAGAACGCGACCGCTGGGCGTAAAAACAACATCAAGATAATGAGAACGAGGAGAAGGCCGATGATCGCATTCGATGCAACGAGATTTAACTGACCTCCAAAAAACTCACCGCCGTCAAACCAAATAAAGAGTTCAGCTTCACCATCGAATTCAGCGTTTTTCTGCGCCACATAATCATTGATCGCTTTAGACGCTTTTGTAACGTCAGATTTCTCGGGCGACAAAATACCAAAAGAAATAGATGGGCGTCCATTCAGTGTTCTAATGGTTTTTCTATCTTCAAATCCGTCGATAACGGTCGCGACATCGCTCACCCGAATGGAGGACCCATCGACGTTTTGTCTAACAATGATACGTTCAAAATCTTGTTCAGTGTTTGCTAGCGATCGCGCGGCAATTTGAAGGTTCCCGGTCTCGGTGCGCACTTGTCCGCCCGCGAGATTGAGAGACGACCCGCGGATCGCCTGCGCAACGTCATCGAATGTTAGATTATACCGGCGGAGCGCCTGTTCCGAGACTTCGATTGACACCTCTTCGCGGGTAATACCCCATATATTCACTAATGGAGACCCACCGGGGAGGGCCGCTAACTCATCGCGTATTTCCCGCGCTAGTCGATAGAGTTCTTTCTGATTGAGATCGCCAGCCAGCCCCATAAAAGCGACCGGGGATTGTCCGCTCCACAATGACACGATCGGCGGAAACGCGTCATTGGGAAACGTAGAAATGCCATCGACGCGGTTTTTGATTTCATTCAGAAAGCGGGTTTTATCGATGCTCGACTCGCCTTCGATATCGACTTCAGCGAATCCTTCTCTCGCGGTGGATTCAATATGTTTGATCCCATCAATCCCCGTGACCGCTTCCTCAATGCGAAGAATGATCTGTTCTTCAATTTCTTTCGGTGAGGCGCCTGGCCAGCTAACCCTGACCTCGGCGCCGCTAAAGGTTGCTGAAGGATCGATTTCGCGTTCCAGCTGAAGAAAGGACAATAAGCCAGCGACAAAACATCCAAACATCAGAAGGTTCGCGGCAATGGAGTTTTTTGCCCACCAAGAAATAAGCCCGTTCATCTTGGAATTCCTTAAAGTTTGCTGCTGGAGGCTGCGCGACTAGCGACGGGCGTCGCTTCGGTTTCCCCGCCGAGCGGTTGAACCGAATCACCGTCGCCCGCGCCGCGTAACGGCGACGTGGCGACACGCTCCCCCGGAGATACGCCTTGGGCGATTGTGACCGTATCGCGCGCAGAGGTCACAACGGAGACCCTGCGCTCATCAAGAGTGTTATCATCATTGATGACAAATACCTGGTCACGGCCGTAAAGCGCCGTTCTCGGAAGAACGATCGCGTCCGAATATGGCTTACCTTCGATTTTTGCGTCGACGAACAAACCCATGGTCAATGGCACGCCGTCATTAGCGCCGGCGCCGTAAGGGTCATCCACCACCGCGATTGCAGAAATCTGTCGTGTGGCCGGATCAATGGCGCCATCTGTGCGGACAATGCGCCCCGTCCACTCTTGTGGTTGGCCGGCAATCACCGACGATAACATTACTTCCGGTCCAGGCGATTCCTCTGTTTCGACAAAGGCAATCGGCAAGCCTAACTTCGCGAGATCACTGTCGGTTAGCGGCAACCGAATTTCGGCGACGTCTGTCGAGAAAATGCGCCCGAGTTGAGAGCCTGGCGCGACATACTGGCCTGGGCCTGCAATACGTTCACGTACGCGGCCCTTGAACGGCGCCTTCACGCGGGTGCGCGAAAGGTTGAGTTCGGCGGCGCTAAGGTCGGCGCGTGCGGCATCGTAATTCGCCCGTGCTTGGGCGAGTTGGGGAAGGCGCAATGTCAGTTCCGAAGGGTCATCGCCGAGCCCTAATTCTTCATAATCGCGGGCGGCGAGGTTACTTTCCGCTTCTTCCCGGCGCAACGCTTCTTGTGCTTGCGCTACGCGCGCTTTGGCGCTGGTTACCGCGACACGGTAATCCGCATCTTCGATTTTCAGTAGAAGGTCTTTTTCTTGAAAAGCGCCGCCGTTCACGAAATCATCGGAGGTTGAGACAACGCGCCCGGCGATTTGTGCGGTCAGAACAATATCCGTTCGTGGGCGCACTTCACCCTGGGCTTCGACAACAAGGGTGATCGCCTCGCTCTTGGCGACGGTGAAAAACACACTGGGCGGCGTGATGGTTGGTTCTTCGTTCTCAATTTTTGGCCGTGCGGCCCCCATGAGTGCGATAACAGCGATGCCCCCGGCAAAAATACCGAGAGTGCCAAGAATGGTGATTAACTTACGGATCATGTCTTACTCCCCACGCGCGTCGCGTGATGCGACCCTTTTAAGGGTGGATCCGCCCCTTCCATCTAAAGAGGCGGTTTTTTTCGACGTTTCCTCAGTTTCTAGCGTTTTGCCTTTTTCGTTCGTCGATTTGTTTGTAATGGCGAGAATTTCGTCTTCCGTCATAAAGTCACCGCCGATCGCGAGATACAGAGTCACCCTGTTGGCGACCCGTTCACGCTGCGCGGTGATGTATTGGACTTCAGCGGAAATGCGGCGCGTCTGCGCGTCGAGCAAGTTAAAAATCGAGGCTGCGCCGGACGCATAACGTCTTTCGGTCAATTGCTCAGCGAACGCCGCTTCTTCGAAAGCGAGCTTTAGCGCATCCTCGCGCAGGGCCAAGTAGCCTTCCGCCGCCACGGCATTCTCTGCCTCTTCGTATGCTTCGAGCACCGTCTGCGCATAGCTTAACAGGCTGGCTGTCGCTCTTGCGCGGGCTTGCTTCGCGTTGGCGCGAAGGCGTCCGCCTTGGAAAATCGGTTGAAACAAGCCGGCGGCGATGTTGCCCGCTAAACGCTCGGGGTCAATCACGTCAGAGAGGTCTGGGCCGCTCGTCGACAAGTTTGAGGTCAGGGTCAGCTGCGGAAGGAACTGTTTGCGCGCCGCACGGGCGCGAAGACCGGCTGACGCCATTCGCGCTTCGGCCGCGATCAGATCGGGGCGCCGCGCCAAAATATCTCCCGGCGCGCCGGCGCCGTTGAGGGGCGGTAAGACGGGGAGGGTGGCAACCGCTTCAAGCTCCGCCCCCGGATAGCGTCCAAGCAAGACTTCAATGCGCCTCGCGGCCTCTTTTTCAAACTGACTTCTGGTGGCGAGGTTGGCCCGGCTCGTCCCCAGGGCCGAGCGCGATAGTCGCACATCCAGGCTCGAGGCGACGCCTGCTTCATAGCGGCGTTCGGTGACCGACAGATTTCTTTCGCGCGCGGTGACATCGCGTTCCGCGAGTTCGCGTTGCTGGCGTGCTTCTATAAGTGAAAACCACCCTTGGGCGACGGCGGCCGCAAGGGAGAGGCGGGCTGATTCAAAATCGGCGCGGCTTGCCGCGGCGTCGCGATAGGCCGCTTTTGTTTCGTCCGTCAGTCGACCCCAAAGGTCGATCTCCCAACGCACTTGGGCGCCGAGTGAGAAGTTATTGATGTAGAGGCGTCGGTTCGGCAATGGCGCTTCGGCTATGCCGTCGCCGTCGAGGTCAAGACCATCCAATTCGCCGTTGTTATCGGCATCGACACCGAACTGATCTTCGAGATCATTGGCGCGAAAGCCGCTAAGTGCGCCGCCGCCGCCGGATTGGGCGGCGATCGATGGGTCGGTCACAATGGCGTTGCGACTGGCGTTCGGAGACGCGTTTAAGCTCGGGATGAGGGCTGATCGCGCCACGCGGGCGCCACTGCGCGCCGCTTCTAAATTGGCGGCAGCGGAAAGCAGCGAATTATTGCGGGCGACCGCCTCGTCGATAAGAATTTCTAGTTGCGGGTCTTCAAAGGCGGCGACCCAATCGCCGATTGGCACGCCCGTTAGGTTTGAAACACCATCATTTAGAGCATCACTACCCCCGGCAGGGCTCGCGACACTTGACCATGTCGCTGGCGCTGCTGGCAATTTGGAGTCGAGAAGTTCCTGATCAACTGTTGTGCAAGCAGTTGATAATAGTAATAAAATTACCGCGCTTCTGCTCGGCATGCCGTCATTCTCCAACAATTAGGGCGCCCTCCGCCCAGACGTCACGTCACGCGCGCCGCCATCCCGTCTTGAAGACATGAACCTGGCCTGTTCGTATCTCAAGCCTGAAGCGATGGACGGCGCGGCATTTGCGGCGAGCGGCATCCTCACGAACGGTCTACGCCTTCTCAAGTAAGGTTAACGTTATCGGTTTCTCCTTATAACGTGGACGTTAACCAATTACGTCGAAATTAATCTTTTTATCGGGGCGAATTGTCCATTGTGATCGATGAAGCGTGCAAAAACTGCGTCGGCGCTTGACGATACCCGTGGTGGAGGCCTTTAAGGATCGTGTTTCCTCCGATCCTTTTAGGAGCGTTTTGTTTTGACAACGCCAATGGTTTCTTCGCCTTCATCCGCTGACGATCCGCTCATTCGAGTGGACGCGCTGAGCGCTTTATCAGCTGAAGCAATGGAACGGCTGTTACGCAGGTCTGAGAATGATATCAAAGACTTAATGGCGTATGTTGAGCCACTGATTGAGCGGGTGCGCCGCGAGGGTGACGCCGCTGTTCGGGCCATGACGCTGGAGTTCGACAAAGTTGATTTGGCGGACCGGCCCTTAAGAGTTCAGCCCGACGAATTTGAGGCGGCCGAAAAAGAGCTGCCGGCGGATGTCCTAACGGCGATTGATGACGCGTTGGCGAACATCATCAAAGGCCACCGTGATCAGTTGAAAGACCCGTTGATCAAAACGGACATAGCACCGGGCGTTGTTATCGGCGAGCGCACGACGCCTTTGTCCTCCGTCGGCCTCTATGTACCCCGGGGCAAAGGATCGTTCCCATCGGTTGTGATGATGCTCGCCGCGCCGGCCGTTGTGGCGGGCGTGAAGCGCCCCGTGATCGTCACGCCGCCGGGGCCCAATGGCGAGGTGGACGCTGCGACGCTCGCTGCGGCAAGGCGCGCCGGCGTTACAGAAGTTTATAGGGTGGGCGGCGTTCAGGCGATCGCCGCGCTTGCCTATGGAACGGATGAAATTCCGCGTGCGCCGAAAGTGTTGGGGCCGGGAAACGCCTATGTCACGGCTGCGAAACGCGCGCTAATGGGTGTTTTCGATCCGGGTGTGCCAGCGGGCCCCAGTGAATCTATTGTCTATACGGATGGCTCTGTCGAGCCGGATATCGTGGCCCATGATTTGTTGGTGGAGGCCGAGCACGGACCTGATTCTTGCGCAGTCCTCGTCTCGACGAGTGAGGCCCATGCTCAGGCCGTGGCGGCGTGTTTGCCAGCGCTGGTGGACGCCTTGCCGGCGCCGCGCGATGATTTTGTGAAGACCAATTTCAAAGATCGTTCGCGTATTGTCTGGACGCAGAGTGAGGATGAAGCCATCGATTTCATCAATGACTTCGCGCCCGAACACTTGGCGCTGCTGGCTGACGACGCTGAACGCTTGCTGGAGCGGATTGAAAATGCCGGTGAAGTGATGATGGGGGCCTACGCGCCAATTACCCTTGGCAATTTTTGCGCCGGCACCAACGCGATTTTACCGACGGGCGGTCTTGCGCGCAGCGCCTCTTGCCTTGGCGTGCCGGATTTCCAGAAACGTTCGTCTTTCGTCTCTGTTACGCGCGAGGGGTTTGACAAATTGGCGCCCACAGCCGTGACGTTGGCGGATTACGAGGGGTTTCCAGCCCATGCCGCAGCTGTTCGCAGGCGGATGAAGTAAGCGCAATGACCGCAGGTCCCGGATCTCAAGAATTTGACGGCGTCAACCTGGGCGGTATCCTGGCTTTAGCGCCAGGAATTGAGGCGGTGTTGTTCGATATGGACGGCGTTATCCTCGATACGCTTGGGGCCGATTATGATTTATGCGTAAGGGCGGCCGTCGAGGTGACCGGTGACGGAGCATGGGTCCGGCGCGATGTCGTGCGAGCCTATTTTGCTTTAGAGCCCGATGGTTTCTGGCGCGAGTTAGAGAAAAACGCGAAAACGCCGATCGACGATCCCACCCATGAAAGGCTTGTCGCGGTCTATGACGGGTTTCGCTCTTCGGCCGAGTTTCAAGTTCTGCCGGGGATTCAATCGCTGATGGCCGATGCGCGCGCAGCGGGCCTAAAAATCGCCATAGCTTCTAGTAACGATGAGGAAGTGGTGAAGGCGTTGGCGGCGAGGGCGGGCGTCGCCGAGGAGGTGGACGCCATCGCTGGTATTGCCGGCGATAACATGCGCGGGAAGCCGGCCCCGGATATCTATCAGCGTGCGGCGCAAATGGTAAATGTTCCGCCATCTCATTGCGCCTATATCGAAGATTCTGCCACAGGCTTGCGATCCGGGCGCAACGCAGGGTGCAAACAGGCGATCGCGGTGGCGACGGGCGCGTTATCGGTGGATGCCTTGGAGCAGCTAGATCTAGCCGATATCGTTTTTGACCGTTTTGAGCCACCTTCGCTTGGCTTCCACGACGGTGATCCCGCTCGGAAAACAATCGATACACCCAATGATTTTGTCAGCCATATGATCGAACATATCGCCTGGCGCATGGGGACAGGTATCGATATCCGCTGGCGGAACAATGACTGGGTCGCACTTGGGCGTTTCCTCGGGGAAGGGCTTCTGCATTTTGAGTTTACGAACGACGCTGCATCAACCCTTGGCATGATCGACGATGGCGCCGCGGAAGTGTTGATTGACCGCAAGGCCGGTGACCATGGCGCGGTCTTTTCAACCCATCATTCCCTGCCAGCGGAGCAGGTGCTGGCGATGCGGGTTGAACAGGTGCGCGCAGGCCAACAGCTTGTCGATTTCGCCGATGGGTTCGCGAAAGGGTTTGGCGCGCGTATTGAAACCCGTCTGTGTACGTTTGAGGACCCCCATCATAGTTGGGAAGGCGTTTTCCGCGCGATTGGCATCGCCCTTGCGCGTTTAAGGAGGGCTGCGTGAGCACTCGTGACGACCATTCCGCTCAAAGCGCGAACCGTGAAGAACGCGAAACCCATGGGCGCATCACGGTGCGCCTTGATGATGATGGCCGGGCTGTTGTTGAGCGGGTGACGGCCGAAAGCGAAGTACGTATCAATGTTTGGCGCGGGCAGGGCGGGCAAGCGAAGGCCGAATTTGATGTGGCGCCGTCCATAGACGTCAGCGCTTTTCCGGAATTTCTGGACGATTTTGCGCAAGCCGCTGATTTGCACATGGATGTTTTCTTTCGGGCGACGCGACTGTCGTCGAGCCATGTTGTGTTAGAAGACACCGGTCTCGGCCTTGGCATGGCGCTCTTTGAAATGCTGCGGGGACGGATGATGAGCCATGGCGTGAATGGCGCTGGTTCCAGCCTTAAAACAGCTGATGATTTTTACAAGGCGGGCGTGTCAGCCGCTGTCAGCGTTGAAGGGCGCAAATATGTAAAAGTCGTCAGCGCGACGACGATGGATGATTTTCGCTGGCGCATCGGCCTTGGCAAAGAAGCCTTTGGCGCCGTGCGTAGCGAAGATATCGATGATTTCATCGACGCCCTTGCGGGTGGCATGCGGGCTAGTTTCTTTCTCCACGAACGCCGGGTTTATGATCAGGCGGATGAGTTCTGGCGTGAAGCGACTGTCGCTTTGGGCACCGCGATTTCTGAAGCCTTTGCCCCAAACCCGTCGCGTAAGGGCTTGCCGCCAGGCGTTAAAGCAACGCTGCTCTAGCGTCCGGACCTGCCGTTGTCGTCAAAATATAGGCCAATCGAGACAAAGGTCATATGGAAAAAAACGAACCGCCGAAATGCGCCCCGCTTGAGGGCGTAAAGGTCTTAGAGCTTGCACGAATTCTAGCGGGGCCTTGGGCGGGGCAAACCCTCGCTGATTTGGGCGCTGACGTTATTAAAGTTGAGAGCCCACAAGGGGATGATACGCGCCGATGGGGCCCGCCCTTTATTGACGACGGAAATGGCGAGAAAACCGCCGCCTATTTCCACGCGTGTAACCGCGGTAAATCATCTGTGATCGTTGATCTGAAAACGGCTGAGGGGCAGGCGCAGATACGCGCAATGGCGAGCGAAGCCGATGTCCTTATTGAGAACTTCAAAGTGGGCGGCTTGCGGCAATATGGGCTCGACTACGAGACGTTGTCGGCCGTAGCCCCACGCCTTGTTTATTGTTCCATCACGGGCTTTGGGCAAGATGGCCCCAAGGCCTCTCATCCGGGGTATGATTTTACGATCCAGGGGATGAGCGGCGTGATGGACCTGACGGGCGATCCGGAGGGCGCACCCCAGAAAATGGGCGTGGCGTTCGCCGATATTTTTACCGGGCTTTATTCCGTTATCGCTATACAGGCGGCTCTCGCCCATCGGGAAAAGACGGGGCGGGGGCAGCATATCGATATGGCGCTTTTGGACTGTATGATGGGCGTTCTCGCCAATCAGGGAATGAACTACTTAGTTTCCGGAGAAAACCCTCGTCGTTTGGGGAACGCTCATCCCAACATCGCCCCTTACGAAGCATTCCCGACGCTTGATGGCTGGTTCATTCTTGCGGTCGGCAATGACGCGCAGTTTCAGAAATTTTGCGCCGTAATGGGACTAGATGATCTTGGCAAAGATGAAACGTTTGCAACAAACCCCCAGCGGGTGGCGCAGCGAAAAGCGCTTAGCGCTCTTGTTGGGCGGGCAACAAAAACATGGAGGCGGGACGACCTTCTAACAGAACTCGCCAAAGCAGGCGTTCCTGCCGGGCCCATAAATACGGTTGCTGAGGCGTTCGCCGAACCCCAAGTGGCGGTGCGGGAAATGCAAATTACCACCGAAGATCCTGAGGGGCGCACGACCCCGGGCATTAGAACGCCGATCCGTTTTTCGGATTGTGTGTTATCGACAGACCGGCCTGCGCCCAAACTCGGGGAGGGATAACGCCCGTCCTTTCGTGACATGATTGGGATGGAAACGTGCGCCGGACTGTGCGGTAGGTAACATAGGGTCGCTGCCGGAAAAGCCATAATGAGAATACAGGCCTTTATAAAGGAGCATTCTCATGAAAAATGGATTTTATCTTTTTGTCACCGTTTTGTTGAGCGTCGCTCTGTTCATTGTTCTTGCGTTGAAAGGCGGCGAAGATCGACTGCCCGTCGATGCGTTCGCCGGCGCGGGTGGGTTCACCGAGCAATCCGTTTTTGCAGCGCGTCCCGTCAGGGGGTAACGGTGGCCAAAATCGCCAAGGCGTTTTAAGTTTTTATTGAATTGAAGCGTCCACAGAGACGGTCTCCAAAAAGCTCGCCGCGCGCGCCTTGTTCACGCCCCGGTCGGAATACCCAACGCGGGAGGCCGACCGCAAATGAATCACGTCATCGCCGCGCCGAAATTCGATGTCATCCACAAATTTAAACGTCGATGAGGTGAACGTTGCGGCGATGTAAGCTGGTTCGTTCGTCACAATGACACCACCCATGTCGCTGATAACGGCGGGTAAGCCGTCCCATGATGATAGCGGCAGTGGCGATACCTTTTTCTCCTCTGGGGTGTCGACTTCGCTGCACACGCAATTGGGAGACGAGGGGCAAGGCGCAAGTCGGTTTTCTACTAATCCCAGCGGCGCCCCGCCGGCGGATTGGCGCCCGAGAATAAAAAACGCCGCGATGACGGCGATGGGCAATACAACAACAATTGCGAGGATCCATTTCATAAGGGGCATTCCTTTGCGTCAGGGGCGAAGCGATACCTGAAAAACACATAGGGTGAAATATTGGGTAGCAGTGATCCCGATAACCGCTCGGGTGAACGCGCCGCGTTGATCCTTCCATAAATCTGGGCACTATCAGCGTATTCCGTCGCGTCAAAGAGTGTTACCAGCGCCCATGCCAATATCCCCAAGGCTCACCGCCGCAAGTCGCTCGTTCTTTATGATCAGTTTTCCTTTGACACTGGCGTCGCCGGCCATCGCGCAGCCGGACCCCGGGATAGGTGCCGCGGCAGTCGATGAAATCGTTGTCACGGGGCGGGCCCTGCCAGAGGCGGTGGGGACTGACGCTTACGCCGTTGTGACCATTGGCGGCGAGCGGTTGGGCGCCGTTGCGAGCGGCCGTCTTGAAGACGCGCTAAAAGACGTGGCAGGGCTGACCCAGTTTCGTCGATCCGACGCCCGATCCGCCAATGTAACAAGCCAAGGCGCTACCTTGCGGGGTATCGGCGGCAATGCCTCGTCACGGGCCCTCGTTGTGTTAGACGGCGCGCCTCAGAATGACCCCTTCGGCGGGTGGATCGCATGGCCCGCCTATGCCCCCAACCGATTGGCTGGGGTGCGCGTGACCCGCGGCGGCGGCGCTGGCGCTTTAGGGCCGGGCGCACTTGCGGGAACAATTGAGTTACAGAGTATCGGCCCCCAAGACACAGGTCCCTTGTCTGGATCATTTTTCTACGGTGCGCGAGATTCGCTAGACGCAAATGCATTGGTTGCAGGCGAAATTGGCGATGTGTTTGCGTTCGTCGGCGGCTCATATGCGCGCGGCGATGGCTTCGCGCCCATTGTGGAAGAGGATCGAGGCGCCGTTGATGGTGATGCGCCATACGAGCAGGCAAGCATTTCAGCACGGGCGCTGGCGCCATTGGGCGCGCATCGTGAATTACAATTATCATTTCTGGCGTTTACGGATCAACGCAACCGCGGCGTTGTCTTTACGGACAACAGCAATGAGGGGTTCGACCTAAGCGCCCGCCTGGTGAGCGATGGTGATTGGGCGTGGTCGGCCTTGCTCTATTGGCAACAGCGGGAGCTGCAAAACAGTTTTGCCGCGGTGACCGCGGATCGCAGCTCCGCACGCCAAGTGTTGGAGCAGTTCGATGTCCCTTCAACAGGGGTTGGCGGACGCTTGGAGGCTCGTCCACCGGTTGAAGGCTTATTCGGTGATGCCTTTGAGTTGCGCCTCGGCGGCGATTGGCGCCGTACGGTGGGTGAAACAAATGAACGCTTTTTCTTCGTCGACGAAGCGCCGACACGCCAACGACTTGCCGGCGGGGAAAGTTTAACGGCGGGCCTTTTCGCTGAAGGCGGATGGACGGGAGGGGGCTTGACGATCACCGGCGGCGCCCGCGTCGATTACTGGCGATTGTCTGAAGGGGAGCGGCGCGAGTTCGTTATCGCAGATGGCGCATTGCTGAACGAGACGTTATTCCCGCGCCGCACGGGCGTTCTTCCGACCGGACGTTTGGCGGCTGATTACGCTTTGTCCGGGGCCCTCTCTTTACGCGCAGCGGGATATATCGGCTGGCGGCTCCCGACGCTTAACGAGCTTTATAGGCCATTCCGTGTAGGCTCCATTGTGACGGGCGCCAATGCGGACTTAGAGCCAGAACGCTCCCGCGGGGTTGAAATTGGGCTCACCTATGCGCCGACGGATAACGTGGGGTTGTCGATAACCGGGTTTGACAATCGTTTGCGCGACGGCGTTGCGAATGTCACTGTCGGTGCTGGTCCCGGTTTCTTTCCCGATATTGGGTTCGTGCCAGGGGGCGGACTTGCCCGGCAACGGCGGAACATCGATGTTGTCCGCGCGCGAGGCGTAGAGCTCGATGCGAGTCTTTCGCGCGGTGATTGGACGGTAACGGGCAGTTACGCGTTTACGGGATCGCGTATTGAAAATGAGGCGGACGGCGGTGCTTTAGACGGGTTACGGCCAGCGCAGATTCCAGCCCATACAGCAAGTACAACCCTCAGTTGGCGGACGGTATCCACAACGCTTCGCTATACGAGTGACCGCTTTGAGGATGATCTGAACCTACTGACGCTAGATGACGCCTTCACGGTTGACGTTACGGCGGAACTGCCCTTGGGGCGGGGCTTTTCCTTCGTCTTCCGCGGCGAGAATTTAGCCGATGAAACCGTTGAGGCAGCCGTCTCGGCGGTGGGTGTAGTTGAGCGGGCGAGGCCGCGAACGCTCTGGGTTGGCTTAACCTTTGATGGTCGTTAGCGCGCGAATTGCGTTTAGCCCTCCAAGCTTTCGCGCTTCATCTCTAGGGCTAACCACTCCTCTTCATATTGGCTGAGGTCGTTTTCAGCCTTCGCCAACGCGTCCGCCTTTTTGGCGAAGGCGTCAGGGTTTTTGTCAAAAAGGGTCGGGTCTTCCAAGGCGTTTTTAAGGGTCTCTATTTCTTGCCCAAGTGCTTCCATTTTTCCGGGTAATTGTTCGAGGGCGTATTTTTCTTTGTAGGAGAGTTTTGTTGCGCCCACTGATGGTTTGGAAGAAGGCGCTTTACCGGTCGTTGGCGCGGCTTTAGACGAGGCGCCCGTCGAAACGGCATCGGAAGAGGCGGCGGCTTCAGTTTTGCGGCGGGCCAACAGGTCTGAATAACCACCAACATTCTCGGTCCAGCGCCCGGGCGTATTGGATGTGTCGGGCGCGACGACCGAGGTCACAACCCGGTCCAGGAAACTGCGATCGTGACTGACAAGGAGCAATGTACCCGGATAATCAGCCAGCAATTCCTCAAGGAGGTCGAGGGTCTCAAGATCCAGATCATTGGTCGGTTCGTCCAGCACGAGTAGGTTGGACGGTTTAGCGAGGGCGGCGGCAAGAGCGAGGCGTCCGCGTTCGCCGCCGGAGAGGGAAGAGACGGGTGCGCGCCATTGCTCCGGGCCGAATAGAAAGTCTTTCAGATAAGTTGCTGCATGGCGTTTCTCGCCGCCAATGGTTACCCAATCGCCGCGCCCATCGGTGATTGCGTCAGCCACCCGCGCCGTGGGGAGAAGGCTGGCCCGGCGTTGGTCGAGGTTTACCGCCTCCAGTCGCGCGCCGGTTTTTACCTCGCCTGCATCCGGTGGCAATTCGCCCATTAAGAGTTTCAGGAGGGTGGTTTTGCCCGCACCGTTCGGTCCGACAAAGCCAATGCGATCGCCGCGATTGATGGTGATGGAGAAGGTATCAACCACGACATGGTCGCCAAAAGATTTGGAGACGCCTTGTGCTTCGATAACTTTCTTGCCAGATGCGTCGGCTTGATTGGCGCTGAAGGAGACCCCGCCTTGCGCCTTGCGCGCCGTGCGCTGTTTCTCCCGCAAGGCGGCGAGCTCGGCCATTCGGCGAACGTTCCGTTTGCGACGGGCTGTGACGCCGTATCGGACCCAATCTTCTTCGCGCGCGATTTTGCGATCGAGCTTGTGGGCTTCTGTTTCTTCTTCTTCAAGGACCTTATCCCGCCACGCTTCGAACGAAGAAAATCCTCGGTCGAGGGATCTTGTTACGCCGCGGTCAATCCAGACCGTGCGGTTTGTAAGGGTCTCCAAAAAGCGCCGATCGTGGCTGATGAGGGCAAGCGCAGCATCGCTTTGGGTCAACCGATTCTCTAGTTTTTCGATGAACGCCAAATCGAGATGATTCGTCGGCTCGTCGAGGAGAATAACATCAGGATCTCCCACTAGCGCCCGGGCGAGGGCGGCGCGACGGGCTTCACCGCCGGATAGTGTGGCAGGCGTCGCCTCTGGCGATAGCTCGAACTCCTCGATTAGGCGGTCCGCATCATGGGGATTACTTGTGGGAGAGAGGCCATCTCGGACAACGTCGGCGATCGTCGCGTGGGCTGACAGATCCGGTTCCTGGGGGAGATAAACGATGGTCGCCTTCGGATCGACATAGCGTTCTCCGGCATCTGGCTCGATCCAGCCTGCCGCGACTTTCAACAAGGTTGATTTACCGGATCCATTTCGGCCGACGAGGGCGATGCGCGCCCTTGGTTCCACCGTCAACGAGGCGTTATCAAAAATCGCATCCCCCCCAAAGGTGAGGCGAACATCTTTCAAATACATCAGGGCGGCGGTCATAGGAGCGGGGGTGTAGCCTGACTTTCAAGGTCGAACAATCGCCTAGAAGCGGGACTGCGCGCCCTGGCGCCCTAATGGGGAAGCCATGAGCCGCCCACTGAGGGGGCATCTCGCGAAAGAGAGCATCGCGGCGCAACACCGATGAAACAAGTAATCGCCGTTAATCGCCTCTTTGGAATTTTTGATGAGGATGGTTCCAACTGATGGAGAGTTGCGTTGTTCCAGTCTCACCCGTTGAGAGAGTATCTTGATGAAGCAGGATTATCGCTCGCCGGTTTTGCGGCCCTAACGGACGTGCCTGCTCAGCTATTGCGGGAGGCGCTGGCGGGGGAGAGCGGCCTTTCCCTTGTTCAGGCGCGTCGGATCAGCAGTGCAACTGATGGTTCTGTCGCGATCAAAGACCTTATGCTGGTTGAAAACCTCGCCGAAATGCGTGTTGGCCAACGGGGCGACAGCGGACCTAACGTTCCTTTAGATGCGCGGCGGTTGCAAAAGGCTCTCATGGAGGCGCTGCCGCGTTTGTTTGACGGGGAAGTGCAGGATCCAGATTTAACGGTATTCGCGGCGCCGGGCGCAGAAGCTGTAGTCCATACGGTTGATGCGCTAGAGCAAGTTCCCTCTATTCGCCAAGAAGATCTTCTTCTTCTAGCTCTTCAGCTAGTGCTGAGAGAAATCCAGTCAGAATATCCGGTTTCGTCCGATGCGCAGGCTCTTGAAGCCCGCGTGGATGAGGTCTCAAATCAGGCGCTGCATCACTATCTTGGCTAAGCGATCCGGCGAGTGCGTTCTCGGCAATTGGGTTGAGCACTTTTGGGTTAAATCCTGCTGTTTGACCCAACAATCCCGCACGGCGCTTCGCCATCCGCCACATATTTCTGGCGATGAGTGCGGCCTGACTATTCGCGTGATGCGCGGACATTCTTTTCCCCATGTATGAAAACTCTCTTTAAAATAGAAATATAGAATTTAAAAGAGGTTTCGTAGTTCTGGTTCTCAGTTGCGTAAAGCCAAAATCGCTATTCGAGAAGAATGGCGATTATCATCAAACTCTTATCGTTAAGGTGTTACTGATGTCTGAAGACGTAAGGAATGAACAACTAACTTTGCTAAAATTTGAGAAAAAACTGATGGGTCTTGCGGCGTTTGTCGCGGCGAGTTCAGCGACTGCCGCCCAAGCTTCATCAAAAATTGAAAGCGATGTTCCGCTAGCAGCCTATGAAGATATAAAGAATGCTCTTATTCATTTGGCTGACGTAACCACAAAGGCCCACGCGACACTTGAACAGTCGACGGTTGACGCCGGCTTGCGCGCGCTGGAGGTCAGTGGCGGCCGGCCGAAAGGCCCGCCTTCGGAGGCTGTGAGATTACTGCTTGGGATTGGGTAACTTTTTTCTTTTACGTTGGATTCGTGGGCGTCGCGCTTGATTGCGCGCGGCGTTCACGAAGCGCGGTTATTCTATCCTCAATCACCATGATCGCCCTCGTCTGGGGCCTTTCCGTCTTTTCATGGTGTTGTTTGGCTGTTTCCAACCTATACTTGAATTCCACCGTGCTGGACGGGCTGCTTGCGGGATATTTTCTTTTTGCCTCCTACCATCGGTTTTTTCCCCGGCCGTTATTTCTCATCTATCTAACGTCGGCTCTTCTTCAGGCCATATCCCATTTCCAGGTTTTTCCGCTCGTGGTCATTGATGTGTTCATCAATCGTCTCTTTGAAGTGGCTCTTCTTTACGTTATCGGCGCTTCACTATATCGGCAGCGGAAACTCCGCATAAATACAAAATAGTGTTTCTTCTATTTTATTGGCAGCAAGACTATACGGCTGCTAACTTACCGAAAATAACCCCGTTCGCGCCAATTTTAGTTGATTGGTAAGAACAGTTCGGGCAGCCTCTATCTGTGTAACGTGTAATGGAGGCGCAAATGAAAGCCGACGCTTCTTTTGATTGTCAGTGGCAAGGGTACCGTCTTTCTACGGCGGAAATAATTTATCACCTACCGGATTACCCAAAGCTTCTTCAGAGTTATATCTGGCAAGATTACGATCTTGCGCCGCGATATCCTGTGCTCACGAAATTTCTGGATTTCTGGGCGCGAGAATTGGATGGCGTTTTGCATTCAGTCCGTGTTGCAGAACGCGATATTATCAGCGCTTCGGACGTTGTTTCAGCAACACATTTTTCCGTTCATTGACCTTTTCGGCGCCGGTATAACGACAGATTTTCAGGGAAGCCGGTCGAGTAGGTATTGCGCGAATATCGATAACGTATCATCGCGTGCGCCCATAACAACGATGCGGTCGCCAGAGCGGGCATTTTTCAACAATTCATCGCCGCCCGCCTCGCGTGTCTTGCAGGAGACGGCGGTGCGACCTTTACGGGCAACACCGTTGACGATGTCGCTGCTGGATACGGATTTATCGGTCGTGCCGCCGAAATAAAGTGGTTCCGGCATAAACAGAATGTCTTCCGCGTCCAGATGGGTCGCAAAACAATCGATGAATTCCTCTTTCATATGTCGTATAGGGCCAAATCCGTGAGGCTGGAACAAAAGCAGTAGGCGACCGGTGAACTCGTGGAGCGTCGAGAGAGAGGCGGTGATCTTGTCAGGGTTATGGGCAAAATCGTCGTAAACAAATATGCCGTTTTTCTCGCCAACAAATTCTAAGCGGCGTTTTACGCCCTCAAAGGCGCTAAGGGCGTCAACGATGGCGTCGACAGACAATCCTGCGTGATGGGCGGCGGCGATGGCTGCAAGCGCATTCGATACATTGTGACGGCCTGGAATTTTCAGTTTTGCGGGGATCATTTCATTTGATCCCGGCGCACGAAGGCTGAATGCGACGCCGTCCGGATGTGACGTGATATCAAGTGCGAGAAAGTCTGCTGAGGTCTCATTGAGAGAATAAGTGACAGTCTCTAAATTTCCATTTTGGCTCTTAGCCAACCCGCGGGTTTCATCATTATCAAGATTAAGGATGGCGGCGTTGGATTTCGCGACGAACGATCCAAACAAATCACGCAGTTCATCCATCGATTTGTGATCAAGAGATATATTATTCACCAATGCGATTTTAGGCGTGAAGAGAGCTATAGAACCGTCGCTTTCGTCGATTTCACTGATAAACGGGGCGCCGTCGTCAATCAGGGCGCTCGCGAGGGCCCCTGTGGATGTAGCGGGCGCATCGGATTCCGCCAGACCACCGCTTTCTGGCAGGAAATTTTTCATCACAGCGCCGTTCATAACGGTCGGCGCCTGACCAAGGGCATGAAAAATCCAGGCCAGCATTGCCGTTGTTGTCGATTTACCTGAGGTGCCAGCGACCCCGATGGGGAGTGGTGCGGCGTTGAAAAGCGTTGCCAACATCTCCGCCCGGCTCAGCCGTTTGGCGCCATGGTGGAGTGCGGCGGCGACATCCGGGACAGTGTCTTCAACGGCGGCTGATGCGATCAATATCTGGTCTGATGAATCGATGCCCGATCCATCTTGCGGGAAAAGGTGAATGCCCTGGGCGCGCAAATCGTCAAACTTAGCGGGCGTGCGGCCTTGATCAAGGGAGCGGTCCGACCCCGCCACGATGTGTCCTTGTGCTTTTAAAATCATCGCCAATGGCAACATGCCACTGCCGCCGATACCGCAGAAAAAATAGCGTTTTTGTTCGCTCATGGGCGTGAAACTCACCAACTGTGGGATGTCGCCAATAACACCGAGCGCGATTGATGCGCTTTTTGTCATAGCGAACACGATTATTATGGCCGTGAATCCGGCCATTATTCGTCACAAGCGTCAATAAATTGGCGTAAAATAGATGCTATCGAGGCGCTATGACAAAGAAAACGGTTACGATCGGTGTGACAGCGCCGGCGCGCGCCATCGGGCGGGAAATAGCTGATCGCGTATCACGTCTTGCAAGAGACCGGTTCCCCGATGGTAATCTGCGTCTAGTGTTCCATGAGCAGTGTTTTCTGGAAGAGGGCCATTTTGCAGGGTCGGACGACATCCGGGCGCAAGCGTTCGTAGAGATGGCGAATGATCCCAAGATCGACGCCCTTTGGTTCGCCCGCGGCGGTTACGGCTCGGGGCGAATCCTAGACAGTGTTTCTCAGCTCACCGACGCCGCGTATCGCAAATCTTATCTTGGCTATTCCGATGTTGGTTTCCTTCTAGGGCGTCTCTATGCGGATGGAATTGGCGCCCAAGCCCATGGGCCCATGGTGCAGGATATTTCCCGTGAAGGCGGTGAGAACGCTGTAACAAGAGCACTCCAGTGGTTTTGCGCTTTAAAACACGGCGATAGGCCACGTATTGAATCGATACCGAAGCGCTCCCCCGTCGTTGCTTTTAATATCACCGTGCTCGCCCATATGGCGGCGTCGCCCTGGATGCCAGCCTTGCAAGGTCATATTCTCTATCTAGAGGATGTTGCCGAGTACCTTTACCGAATTGACCGCGCCTGTGCGGCTATTTTCTCTAGCGAGAAGATGAGAGGCCTTGAAGGCGTACGGTTGGGCCGGGTTAGCGAAGTCCCCGAAAACGATGTCGATTTTATTCACAATGCTGAGGAAATTGTCACCCATTGGGCAAAAATGATCGATGTTCCATTCTTGGGCGAGTGCGATATCGGCCACGATAGCGAGAATAAAATTGTTCCATTCGGATCACCGGATGAACCGAGCGCCTAAGCTTGGGTTTCTTATTTCAACCGAAAAATGGGGGCAGGTGCCAGCGATGCGCCTAAATTAGAGGGTTTGTTGTTGTCCTCACTGGACCCCACGGCTCATTTAGCCGCCTAGTTGATTCTCAATCTATTCGTGATTTGAAGCGTTTTTTTTTATCGGGAATAGCGTTAAGGGAAGTTTACACAAAAATTTACAACGCCAAAGGGGCCCGCGATCATGGACGCATCAGAGATCTCACGCCTTCAAAATTATTTCCGGACCAAATTTGGCCTTCAGACCGTTACGGTGAGGGGGCGTCCAAAAAAGGATGACTCAGCGGAGGTTTACTTCGGAGAGGAGTTCCTCGGCGTTCTCTTCAAGGATGATGAGGATGGGGATCTTTGTTACCAGTTCAATATGGCGATACTTGACGAAGACCTCGATGACGTAGGGTAGTCTACGCTATGGCGATCGCAAGAGAGGACATCGTTTTGACCCTTACGGCGGCTGATGCTTAGTGTTCAAGAAAAAGGGTCAGGGGCGGTCGCGACTGGAAACCGTTTGGGCCCGATTGGAACCGTCACGGCCCATCGGCCGATCTTAGCGAGCGGACTGATTGCCGTCGCCGCCATGGCGTTATGCGCGATTGCCTATAGCAATGCGCCAATAGCGGCGATTACCAGGAATATCTCCTTCCTGCAGATGCTCGGATTTTGTTTAGTCGCGCCGGTCGCGGTTGCCTCTTTCGCCCCGATATCATTTGCCTATCGTCTTGCTGCGGCAGGAGGGATCGCGCTTTTCGCCCTGACATTGGGGATCATGGCGCGTTTCGCGCCTGGGGCGCTGTCATTTTTCTCTGAACCTGGGTTTGGGTTTTTTCCCGCTATCGATCTTCGGATGATCGCGACGTCGGCTGCCATCTCTTCCCTTTTGTTTTTGATTTCACCGATATGGCGACCCGCGTTTCGGTATACCCTTGGCGGCGCCTTGGGCATTTGTTTGGCCGTTGCCGCGATGCAATCCCTCGCCATGATTATGGCGGAAAAATTGGCGCCAGGGGCGGGCGCAGCCGTCGGGGAGGGCGCTTTTGTCGTAGCTGCGACCGGCGCAGGCTTAACAATCCTCTCCGTGATGTTGTTTCGCTTTGCTGATGCTTTTTCCGAAGGGGGTGACTTTCGCGATGCGGTTGGTTCAGCGGCGACGACCTCTGCGGCGAACGCTGTTTTTGTGTTGATCACATTGATGGTAAGCGCTTGGAGCGCGGATATTGTGACGGGGGGGGCTTCTGCAGCTGCGTTAGGGGATATGGCGATCCTTGGCGTGTTCGCGGCATTTGCGGCTGCTTCCAGTATCTTCATTGGCGGCGGCGCCATGGTAAGCGCGCCGCAGACGGAGCTCATCGCCGTTCATGCCAACCAACGCCGGGAGCGCATTCGTCTTTTCGTTCAGCGTTTTCGAGGGTCACTGACGCCGAGCCATGCTGTCGCTTTGGTGGCCATCGTGGCTATATTGTCGCTTGCTTCTCTTTTTGACCGTGATGCGCCGCTCGGCGCCGTGCAAATTGCGGCGTGCATCGGAGCAGGAGCGGCGGCGGCCATTGCGTTTGTTTCGATAAGGGCGGGTCTGCTGTTTTGCTTTCTTGTGGCGACGACAATGTTTCTTGGGGGATGGTTCTCAAGCTCAGTGTTTGGACAACAATCCCCCTTAGCGAGCTGGTTAGCGGTCACTCTGACGGGGGTTGTCTTCGCCCCGGCGGCGCTGTGCTGGCGCGAGGCGCGTTCGCCGTGGCTGCGTCCGCAACTGGTGACAGAAAAAGCCCTGATTGATTGCACGCCAACTGTCAGCCTCAATATGGTTTTTGTTTTGATGGTTCTGGCGGCAGCAAACCTATCTGATTATTGGGCCGATATTGGTGATTTGACGCGGGAGGTCTTGATCATGTGGACGATCGCCGCGCTGCTCCTTGCCCCGGTTATGACCGGGTTGGGCGCGTTATTCGGCCGTGACTGACCAAAGGCGGCCGATCGAATGATTGAATAGATTTTCGATCTTCTAGCGCTCGTCTGCTTCCCATTCCGGATCGTGATTAATATTTTGTTCGGGCGGCTAACGTTGTGATGGGGCCGATTCCATTCATTAAAACGCTCGCCGAGTTCGTAATTGACGCGTAAACAAACGATCCAGCGTTTGATCTTTTGATTAGTGGCGATAGGGAATTAGTTATCTATTGGGTCTGAAAAAAAATTTCAGTATGCGATGTTGTTTGCTACGCACCGAGCGCCAATCCTTTGACAAACGTCCGTACATCGGCATCAATCTTGCGCCATTCGCTCAGATAGGGGCGTTTGAACCGATAGATGACGGTGACGGTCTCGTTCAACTCGTATTCGCGCCAGCAATCAGGGTTGCGAATTTCGTCTTTTTGTTCGTAGCAAAACAAGGCGAGTACCGACCCATCGGCCGCCTCGCCGATATAGAGTTCGGTGTCCGAATAACCATTGGTTTCAACATTCGTGTGACGTTCTTTGAAATCATATTTCAGAAGTTGGAGGGGCGTGCGCACCCCCCGTGCGTCAGTCGTAAGCGGGATATAGAGGCGTTCGATGCGTTCCGCTTCGTTAAACGGTGATGTTCTGGCAGCGATAGTGAGGTCAATGCGGCGAATGTCGGGCCCATCCTCCACGAATTCCGTCCGCCTTTGGGGAGAATATCCCGAGAACGTTGGCCAAAGCGCATATAGTATGACCTCATCGCGCTCGCCGCCGCGTCGGTCACGCGGGTAGACCGTGTAATTGGCGGGCACGCTGAAGTTTGATCCATTGATGGAGAGGGCGACGGGCTCTTCGCTGATCGCTGGGCTTGGCGTATTACCGCCCAATTCGTTCACGCTCGGGCCGACGTAATAGTAGAGAAAAATCGCGCATAAAAAGAGGGTGGCGAGGAATATGGCGAGGGGATAGCGCCAACTTGATTCCTCTTTGATTTCCTCACCGCCAAAACCGCCTGTCGTCATCGGTATCATCCATCGAACCTGTGGGACCGCGGCGGGCGATCTGAAGGAACAGACCGCGAAAACGTCGCTAACCACCAAAAATGAAGGGCCGACCTTCGGCCGGCCCTACTGGGATCATACCATTGTCGTCGCCCAGCGAAACCCGGGAGCACCGGAAACTCGTTAGACAAGGAAAAGTGGAAAAAACGTATGAAGGCGGTCGATCGCCGATCAGCGTTTCTTACAGCAAATCAATCATTTCCTTCACCACGGGATGACGCACCACATCGCCCTTCTCAAAGCGCACCAATGACACCTTATCCAGGGATTCCAGCCGATCCATGATCTCTTCCAGCCCGGACATTTCAGGGAGGAGGTCTGTTTGCGCGGGGTCGCCCGTCACCACCATGGTTGAGTTCCACCCGAGCCGGGTGAGAAGCATCTTCAACTGAGTATAGGTGCAGTTTTGGGCCTCATCGATGACAACATAGGCGTTATTTAAGGTACGCCCGCGCATATAGGCGATTGGCGCGATCTCGATCACGCCTTCTGCGATGAGCGCCTTCAGCCTTTTCGTGGAAAGTCGGTCGCACAGCGCATCATAAAGCGGCCGGAGATAGGGGGAGAGTTTTTCTTCCATGTCCCCCGGCAAAAATCCGAGGCTTTCGCCCGCTTCAACGGCGGGGCGGGAGAGAACGATGCGTCTCACATCGCCGCGCTCCAGCGCCTCAACGCCCTTCGCAATCGCCAGATAGGTCTTGCCGGTGCCTGCGGCGCCGGCCGCAAATACCAGCGGCGACTCATCAATGGCGTCCATCATTTTCTGCTGGGTCGGGTTTTGGGGGCGAATATTTTTACGATATTTCTGTTGGCGATCCGCCTCATGGTTTTGCGTTTGGCGGGATTGGTTTTGTTGTGATCCCATTGGAGACCAGCCCGGCTCGTCAAACAATCGGCGAACGTTATCCGTTTCATAATCGGCGTGACCATAGGCGGCTGATTGCCTTTGTGCGCGTCGGGCGGATTTTTTAGCCATTCAACTTCTCCTTATGGATGATAGACGGGACGGTTGGGTGATTGATGGGAACGCATGACAAACGCCGGAGCGCATGGCGCATCCGGCGAACGAAAAATCCAACAATTTAAGAGTGCGGCCACGCGGCCCCTTCCAGGGAAGGGCGGGACCGGGAGGAAACTTCCAAAGCGGAAACCTCCAGACCTCCAAATTGGGTGAGGCCGTTGGTCTGACAAAAAGAATCCAGGAAGTATGCCCTTTGATAGGGCGTTTTTCTTCTTCCTGATCACCAAACTGACATTCAGGCATGTGAAAGACGCTACGGGCGTTCGCGTTATCTGGCGAGGGGGATAAAAAAGAAATTTATGCGACAGGGTAAAAAAGTTGTTTTTTCGAATCATTACAAGTGACCAACGCGTTGGACATCAATCGAATAATCAGGCGCTGATTGCGCAACGGAATTGTACTTTCAGCAATTTATGGTTACCGGATAGATTTTAATAAACCGCTTAAAATAAACCTACAAAACAATTTGTATAGAGATTAATAATATCGCTGTTATTGTTTGTTCAGCATAAATGCACTTGAGATTTTGGCATGGGGTTCCGGACCATATCCCTGCCATGCTGTGCGGCCGTTGGTGGCGTCAACAATAAACAGCGACTCACCGGGTTTTAAAAATGGCGCGATCGCGTTTTTCACACCATGCGCCGTCAGGGAGCAACGGGCCGTCCACACATTGTCCGCTAAGCGAAATGAAGCGCCGAGGCTTTGTATTGCCGATGATACACGGCTCGCGGCCCCGCTGACGACATCAAAAATGATGACGAAGTTTGATGGGCCGGTTGGCTCTGCGTTTATTGGTTTATTGACCTGACCAAGTCGCTTTGCCCGGCGAGGCGCCCCGGCCGATTGATTCGCACCGGCGGGGCTTGAAGCGCTAAAATCACCATATGTCTGCTCAGGTACATTGGCGTCAGCGTCAACATCGCGCCGCCCGAATGAAGACGCGTCTTGAGATACGTCGTTTTGAGCGGTGTTTTGGGATCTTGTGGGGGTCGCGCGGTCAGTTGCGCTCTGCGCCGACGTTTCTGTTTTCGGTTTTGACTTGGCTGCTGGTTGATTGTCGTTCGTCAGGGGAAGGTTTTTAAAAACGCTTTCTTCCGTCACCCGTCGCCAGCTTTTGCTGCCAGCAGGTGCGATTAGCGAGTTGGCCGCCAAGCGCCCTTGTTGCGCAAATTTCTTCAGCTGAAGCGACGTATAGGGACCGTATACCTTTCCCTTTACTTTAACGCACCAATTATCGGCCCCGAGCATGTCTTTTATTCCCTTTGCACCGATGCGTTATGCATCGAGCCCTTTTTTTCCAAAGGCGCCGCCCTCAACAGCGTTTTTATCAGTTTCGTTCTGGGCCTTGGTTTTTTCGATGACGTCTTCCATGCCTTTTGCGGGGCCAGTGAACACGACGCCAACCCCTCGATCGTGTCGGCGGACGACCTTTGCAGACATTTTTCCCACTGTGATGGCCGCGCCTAAGGGAGGACGCGGTTCGATGCCAATGGAGGCGCCGGTGAGTGATATATCGAGGATCGCGGCTTCGATCGTTTCGCCGTCTGCAAATGTTACGATCGCGGCGCTTTCTTCTCTGATGCGTGGGGCGCCGCGTTTGTCCAAGCCGAGGGGACGCGTATTAAGAGCGCGTGTTAAGGCGTCTGCCGTGCGGCGAATTTTTGCCCGCCGGCTCCGATAATCTACGGCGAATGTGAATCGCCCTGAGCGGATCACGCGCCCTTCGAAACGACCAACATCATCAATGTACAGAATAACATTGGCCCCAGTAGGTGGTGGATTTTTAGCTTTTAACATAGCGCCGCCAGCAGAAATGTTGACGACGAGGCATGGTTCTTCCTCACCGCTTTCTTTCAAGAAGCGCGCTTTTGCCGTGAGCGCCACACGCGCGTGGCGGCGCCGCTCCGCCGGGTCCTGCTGCTTGATCGTGCTCGCAGATCCTCCGGTTTTTGGTGATCGCGCTGGCGATGTTGCTGTTGCCGCCCGGGGCGTTTTTGTTGTTTTAGCGTTTTCTTCGGGTGTGGTTGTGCGCTGGCGCGCGGCGCGGGCCGACAGCACGTCTGAAGAGGACCGTTTTGACAAAGCGTCTGAAGGATTTGACATGGCGCCTTTATGCTTTGCTGATGCGAACGCGTTAAATTCGAGGAGACCCTAGATCAACAAGGTGAAGAAAGGCTTGATGCGTCCATGAATGAGAACACAACACCTGAACGCGCGGCCGGCGCAAAAAAATAAAAGCGTTCGGAGAAAAACCATGAGACTTTTCAATGCTTTCGGTGGAGGTTCAGCGGGTTTTCAGAGGAAAAAACGGTGATCGGTCCGTGACCGACTTTGAATGTCATGAAGAAAATCTTCAGATTTCGCTGTCGAAATATGGTGAATAGGTCTTGGCGCGGCTCGCGGTCGTCCCAAAATGAAACGAATTCTACCCCGTGCTTGCGGGGCTAATTACAGCGAATTGCCTTGGGATGCTCGTAACGCATCGTTTCACTCGGCAAATTGCTCAAAACATGGTGCGAATAATAGCGCGCTAAGAGGAAAGAGAATGACATCGTCATCGGCTGGTCGTCGACAACCAATCTTTACCGCACCAGCGATTGTCGTTTGGACATTGGGCGCCCTTTGGGCCGCGTATGGTTTTTTCCTCATAGCGCCTCGTGGTCTTCAAACGGTTCTTGCTCCCTTCTTCGACTTGAAACCAGCGGTTTTGCTTGCCGGGCCAGAAGCGAATGGCGGGGTCATCAAAATGCTGTCCCCGTTGATCGGCCACATGTTTTTGCATGCTGATTTAATGCACATTCTGTTCAACTCGCTATGGATGCTGGCGATGGGGGCGCCCGTTATGCGTCGGTTCAATAAAGGCGGGCCCAGCGGCCCCTATATGGCGCAGATCATCGGCGGACGTATCTTCACGCCAATCAACCCGACCGATGAAGGTCGGCCGGCGAATGGTGGGGCATGGCGTTCTCCGGTATTGTTTTTACTGTTTTTCTTTGCTTCGGGGGCAGCAGGCGCTCTTGCATATGTATCGGTCAACGCAAACAGCATGGTGACATTGGTGGGCGCTTCGGGGGGTGTTTCGGGCCTTTTGGGGGCGATGGTGCGATTTGCCTTTCAGCGTCCTGGCCTGTTTAGCGCCGCCGAACAGCCCATTGCGCCTTTGACCGATAAATCGATCTGGGTATGGAGCGGCGCTATTGTGTTCATCAATATTGCGATGGGCGTCTTTGGTATTGGAACGGGTGGAAACGCCAACATCGCCTGGGAGGCGCATCTCGGCGGTTACTTTTTTGGGCTTTTCGCGTTTCCTTTATTTGACGCCCTTTCTAAGCGATGATGTGTGAGGCGTTAAACGCTTGCGCGCAAAGGTATTTCAGCGCATTATTTCATCATTAGAAAGATGGTCGTCCAGTTGCGTCGCCCGCGTATGAAACCACGAGCCAATTGTGGAAAGTCAATCGTCGTAAGCCAACCGCCGAAAGACTGTGTACCGTACTTTAAGAGCGTAGGACGCCGTGTAGACCATCCTCGTAACCAGGGAGGAGTGTCCTATGAAAGTAGAAGAAATTCTTCGAACGAAGGGCGCGTCGGTCTTCGCGATATCGGGCGAGGCCTCTATTCGTGACGCGATCAATGTTTTGAGTGAAAAAAACATCGGCGCCGTGGTCGTCAGCGACGGGGCCGGCGGTGCGGCCGGAATTCTATCGGAGCGCGATGTTGTGCGCCGCCTGAATAATGAAGGGGCCGCCGTTCTAGACGCCAAAGTGTCGGTGTGCATGACGCCAAGCCCCTTTACGTGTAGTCTTGATACATCGGTCGATGATGTCATGGGGCAAATGACCGAGAAACGCATTCGTCATATGCCCGTAGTGAAAGACGGCGCGCTTGTTGGCGTCGTCTCCATTGGAGATGTGGTCAAGCGAAAAATTGATACGGCCGAACAAGAAGCCGCAGCGCTAAAAGAATATATTTCGTCTTAGAACCCTCCCGCGTGAGGGCGGGAGGGTTCTCAGAAATCACTAGGGTAAAAACTACAAAGAGAGCAGTACGGATTTACTCCGCATCATCGCTACTCGGCGGTAGAAGAACCCCATCGATGACGTGTATTACGCCATTTGCGGTTATGATATCGGCCTGGACAACGTTCGCTCCATTGACCGTCACCCCGTCCGTCCCATCGATAGAAACGCTTTGGCCGTTCACCGTGGCAACCGAAAGAGTTTGTCCCGCAAGGGATTTCGACTTCGTTTTCCCCGAAAGGACGTGATAGGTAAGGATTGATACCAGTTGGTCTTTATTTTCTGGTTTTAGCAAATTTGCGACCGTACCGTCTGGCAAGGCTGCAAAAGCCTCATCTGTTGGTGCGAATACGGCGAATGGCCCATCGCTGCGTAATGTGTCCTCAAGACCAGCGGCCTGAACGGCGGCGACAAGGGTGTTGAAGGAACCGGCGGCGACGGCGGTATCAACGATATCAGCTTTTACTGCATCTTCTTTCTTCGCATGTTTGTGCTCCGCGTAGGCAGGGGCATTCAAAAGTAAAGCGGATGCGGCGGCGATAACGAACGAGCGTGTCATCGTGGAACGTAGGGTCATTGGATGCGATTCTCCTTTTTGCAATCCATATGACGTACGCACACCATAAGAGACTCGGATTATGTTTTACCGAAGTTTCATAAAAAACGCCGTACCGAATATTATATTGTTGAATATGAAGTTCCGGGGCGAGAAAACTAATCCAATAACCGACCGCCGACGTAACAAGTATTATTTGAGCATTTCCATGGCCGCTTCGATCCGCGGCATCGCGTAATCAACGGCTTCTCGGCCTGTGTTAATAAGCTCATCGGCGCGGTCAAATTCGAGAAGCCCGACATGACCGCATTGAGGCATGATCTGTACGTCAGGTGGATCGCCGGCAAGGCGCGATCTGGTGATCCGATCCATGACGATATTGAAAGACGCTAGCATGGTCGCCCCAAGGCCTGGAGCGGGCCCTGATGCTTTAAATAAACGACGGATCATCATGCGTTCAGTCAGTCTACGGTCTTTTCCGGCCTCGTCCATCATCTCATCATCGAGGGTCGCGGATGCATTGAATTTCTCCCGCCGATTAACGCTCGCGCGTCCGAAGGAGTCCGCATGGAGCCCGACGGCGATGACGAGACGGGCGCCCATGGCGCGGGCGACAGATACGGGCATCGGGTTTACAAGCGCTCCGTCGATCAACCAGCGCCCATTAATGGCGCGCGGCGGGAAGACGCCTGGGAGCGCGTAGGATGCTTCGATCGCATCAACCAAGCGACCATGGCGAAGCCAAATCTCATGACCCGTAACAAGCTCGGTTGCGACAATGATAAGTCGGCCGGGGAGTTCTTCAATAAAGGCGTCGCCCAAATGGTCCGTCATGGTTTTCCGCAAGCGTTTACCGCCCATAAGGGCTGCGCCATTCAGAACCAGATCAAAATTTGTGAAAAGACTTTTTTTGGTGAAGCTACGCGCCCAGTCTTCCAGAATATCGAGCTTTCCCGCGAGCCAAAAACCACTGACGACAGCGCCGATAGACGTGCCGGCAATAATCTGTGGGCGGATACCAAGTTCATCCAAACGCCGTAAAACGCCGATATGCGCCCACCCGCGGGCAACCCCCCCGCCAAGGGCCAGCCCAATTTGTTGATCGCCCGGCCGGACATCATTAGCCGAAGTCGCAGGGATATTCTGATCGTCGTTGGTCATAGCGTCTTTCGTTCAAGTCCCTTAGGCATATGATTCTACGTTTGCGCTGCGAACGTTTTTGGGATTGGTGAGGAACAAATAGCTCTGAACCATCACGCCCGTTACGATCAAAAGCGCCACGCTATCGATAAGGGCGGCATTGGCCTGCAGGTAGCCAATATGCGCATTTTCGAAAAATGCAGCGACGTCCCAAGCGGTCATGGTCATCAGGGCGGCAGCGGTGATCGCAATTTTTCCCAATCGGTTCGAGGGAAGGAGCAGAAACACCGGCGCGAGCGCCAGATAATAATTGTTATGGGACGGCGTCAGAAAAAGCGTGACCGTTAAGCCAAAAATCATGAGGATCATCGGCCAATCTTGCCGTCCTCGAAGGGCGGTCGGGGCTGTAAAGCCAAAGGCTGTGGTCGTCACGATGCTTACGAACAGCATGATAAACGCGGATACATCTATACCAACTAGACGATAAATGAGATGGCCCAAGCCGCTAACATTCGCCGCAGCATTTTCGGGGTATATCCCGTATTCGGAAATACTCCCCATCATATTCGCTAGGGTTTCAAGATAGTTTGGGCCGGCCCCAAGAATGGCGGCGCCCACCGTCGCGGCTAATGCGGCCAGGCTCGCCCGGCGCGTTTGTGGCGCCAGGAACGCGGCCAAGAATAGGGGTGCGCCAATCTGCGGTTTCATCATGCAAAAGAACAGGCCCACGACCAGAAGCGAGTTGCGGCCGGATGCGACGCCCCAAAGGCAAGCGATCACACCGGCGTAAAAGAGAAACGCGGGCGTATTATGTAAGAATATAACTGCGGTCGCTTTCCAGACGCCGGCGCAGATCGCAATGTAACATGCGGTGAAAAACAATTGAAGGCGGCGCTGAGCCGCTTCGGACGGCGCGGCCGTGCCGTTTTTTGATGCGCTCACGGTACGCATTAATCCTCCGAAGGACCAAGCCGTCAACGAAAATAGGAAGAAGTTGAGTAACGCCCAAACGGAGGATGCTTGTTTTAAACTGAAAAG